>NZ_MSCO01000004.1 GCF_002954705.1 Aliivibrio sifiae | reverse complement strand
GTGGTTTGTTTCAGCAGAAACAAAACCGGCTCAATGATTAATACTGATTGTTACATAAAAGTAATTTTGTGTAGTCACTCAGTTCATTGATTATTTTGTTTGTCTTACTTCGAGAAGTAAGAGCAAACTAGTTGATTATCAACTCACAAGTGCCCACACAGATTGATTTGGTTAAATTGTTAAAGAGCGTTGTCTTTCAACCACTTAGCGTTTCAGCTTCGTCGTTTCAGGCTGCGTATAATACCTAGCCAGACTTTTAAGTCAAGGGTTATTTAAAACTAATTTTAAATACTCAAAACTTAATGTTCTTCAGGGTTAAGCTATTACTTTTCCCTTGGGAACGGATGCGCATTATAGGGAGCTAAAAGTGTTTCGCAAGTACTTTTTCAATATTCCAATCTAAGTGATTATTTTCTACACAGATCACTTTTTTTCAAACAAAAGCCCTACAAGAAATGAACAATGGCTTAATTAGTTGGCAATTGATAAATAATATAAGTAGTATCAATGTGATTTTATTGTTAATTCATCACTTTCCATTTATTTATTAGACCTTACTTATCATGAAATCTACTAACTCAAATATTATTATTATTGCTATTGCTGCACTAGGTGCAGGTGCAATGTCGCTATTCCCAACGGTATCTCCCGCTTTTGCTTTCGCTTTTGGCGCAGTAATTACAGGTTTTACATTATTAACTATTAATAAAGCTCCAACTAAGCCAAGTACAAAGACATCTGTTGATGATACTCAAACAACAGATCAAGCAAGTACAACTCTTTATGTTGGTAATTTGCCTTACCGTGCAAATGAATCAGATGTAAAAGATCTATTTGCTGAATTCGGTGATGTATTTGCCGTGCGTTTAATGAAAGACAAACGTACAGGTAAACGAAGAGGCTTTGGTTTTGTTGTTGTTGCAAGTAAAGATGCGGATAACGTTATCGAAAACTTAAACAATAACGAATTTGATCAGCGTACACTTAAAGTTCGTATTGCTAACGATCCTAAAACTTCGGGTAATCCAAATATTGAAGAGGACTAAATTCTAGTTCTCTAAATGTTTTATTTAGTGCCTCTTCATTCTTTGTAGGGGCACTACAATACACTTCTCCTTTCTGTTCACTTTGACCTCCCCTTTCTATCGTCCCTAATAACTGTGTCACTCTTCTTGCAATGGCTTCACCAGAGTCGATAAGTAAAACGTTATTATTAAGTACTTTTTTAATTTCACTTTTTAAGAATGGGAAATGCGTGCAACCAAGAACGATAGTATCTACCGTCTCTTTCCATGGTAATAAAATTTCTTCTAGTTCTTTTAAATCTACGTTTTTTCCAATCATCTTCTCTTCTGCCATTTCAACTAAACGTGTTGAACCTAATAGTTGCACATCGGATATCGGAGCAAAAGATTTGATAAGATCATAAGTATAACTGCGCTTTACTGTCGCAGGGGTCGCTAGCAAACCAATTTTCTTAGATACCAACGCTGCAGGTTTAATCGCAGGGACAACACCAACAACAGGAATAGAAAGCTTTTCTCTAAGGGTAGGTAAAACAATTGTACTTGCGGTATTACACGCGATAACAACAATATCAATAGGAAAGAGGCTGCATAGTTGAGCTATTATGTGTGTTGTACGCTCTATCAATACAGATTCAGTTAACTCACCATATGGAAATGCTGCATTATCGAATGCGTAAATATATTTCTCTGAAGGTAATTGTTGTTGGATCTCTTTATATACAGATAACCCACCGACGCCTGAATCAAAAATTAAAATGTGTTTTGGCATAACTAAAACCACAGACTCTATTTAAATAGATATGAAAACTTAAGACGCTTATCATACCGCTTGCACTATTTTTGTAAAATAGAAGCGCTATAGCGTAAATGAGTAAAACGCTCTTGTTCATCAATCTTAAGATCAAATAATTTAATAGCCCCCTTAAAACAAGGCGCTTGGATAACTAAAGTATGAAACTCACCGTCCTCACCGCATGGGTCAACTTTCTCAGGTAATTCTATTAATAGCTCTTTGGTATATTCTTTACCGCAAAAATAGTTACTTAGCTGAGTACCATCTGTTGTAACTAAAATTGTTTTGATCCCACACGAAATGATCTCATTTGCCAAATCATAGCTAGATTGACCAACAAGAGGAAAAACACATTCCCAACCCGCCTCTTCTATATAGCTTTTTCGATACTCTACGATACCATTACAAAACATATCTCCAAAAGCTACAGCCTCAAACTCAATTCCGCACTCCTTTAGACCAGTTACAACTAAACTTTGATATTCATTATTAGCAGGAAACACGGTAGGTAATTCAATCATAATTAATGGCAATCCCGCCAGTTCAGCTTGCATTTGAACAACAGATATAGGAGTTACTTGAAAAGGGACTTCATTTGCCACATGGGTTGTATACAAAGCCACTACTTCATATTTAGGATTATTAAGTAGACGAATAAGCGTAAGTGTTGAATCCTTCCCAGAAGACCAACTGATAATGACTTTCTTTTTCATATAAACCTCAGAAAAGAAAAAACCGCCGATGAAGGCGGTTTAGAGAAAATTAAAATTGATAATCTAAGCTAACATAATATGAGCGCTCTGCAGGTTTATAACCACCAGCCGTTTCATATTCTTCATCCAGTAAATTTTCAACTCGACCACGGACAGCCAACTCTTCAGTAAGCCAATAAGCTCCTGCAATGGTCCATAAAGAATAAGGGGCTAAGTAGTTCGTAGTCGTACCAGGAGCTGAAGGTAGATCTGAACGCTTTCCTGTATAGATATAAGAGAGATTCATATCTAAATCTCCAAAACTAACATTACTAACCCATTTATAGTTTTGCTTAGCTCTTCTTGCTAATTGCTGACCTTGTGTATCTTCATGATCCTTATATTCAGCAACGACAGTGTGTGAAACAATACCAGTATCAAATAACAATTCTAACTCAGCACCTTTGATCTCAGCATCAACATTAGCACTATAGCCTTGGTGATTTGGTGCGTCATAATAAATAATTAAATTGTCGACTTTATTTTTATATAAAGATAAATTTACGTTAACAATTTCATATTCTGCAGTGACGCCAATATCAATATTCTTCGATGTTTCAGGCTCTAAATCAGGTTCTGTTGATAAATCATAGAAAGATGGAGCTTTAAAGGCAGTATTATAGGCACTACGTATTTTATAAATATCATTAATTTGATAGCTCGCACCGACACCCCATGTCGTGTATTCATCATATTTATCATGTTTATCAAATCGAGTATTCCCCTCTAGAGTCAATTGCTCTAGTCGGTACGTTGTTCCTAAATAGATACCTGTAGATGTTCTACTTTCACCTTCATCAATAATAACTTTATTAGACCAATCTGTAATATCAGCTTTTACTCGCTCATTACTCCAATCAATACCTCCATTAATGGACCATGAATCCATTAGCTTATACTGATTTGTCCATTGAGCATTAAGTTGATCTATTTTCTGTTCTGAATCTAAAGAACCATTTTCAAGATATTCTAAATTTTGATTATCTTGATAATTAAGACTTAAGTCAGATGATAAGTTATCTTTATGGAAAGATGCTTTTGTTGAATAAGTTATCGATTCAGACTCTGATTGAGATTTAGTGTTGGTATAATGATTATATTCAGAAGTACTATTGAACCATCTAACACCAGTAAAAAGACTTAAATAAGATGAAATCTGGTGCTCATAATTAAGCATAAATTGGCTATTATCAAAACCATGTTTATCGCCATCATTTTTGCCCGGTTGAGGGTTTACGTTATACCCTTCAGTCTGAGTAAATCCGGCAGCCATTTTGAGATGCCCATTTTCTCCAACTTTTGTGTTTGCTGCAAAGTTGCCTTCTTTGTATTTATTACTACCAACTCCAATCGTTGCTGATTTTGATACATCATTTTGAGAAGTTCTTGTTATGATATTAATAACCCCCCCAACCGCATCAGAACCATACATAACTGCACCGGAACCTCGAATAATTTCAATTCTTTCGATCTGGTTTACAGGGATTTTATTTATATTCATCCCACTTTTAATCGAGCTATTCATTTTAAAACCATCGATTAAAACAAGAACATGGTCGGAGTTGGTTCCTCTCATAAAAATTGACGCATTTTGACCGATGCCACCATTATTAGCGACTTCTATTCCTGGTTGTAACCTTAAAATATCTGTAATTGTTTTTGCTTGAATTTGAACAATTTCTTCTTTTGTAACGACACTCATAGGCGCAATCACATCTTTCGCTGATTGTTCAAATCGATTAGCAGTGACAACCATTGTTTCATCGGTTTCAATTGTAGTGTTTTGAGCAAATACAGGAGAAGTATAGGCGTGAGAAAGCAGCGACACTATTGCAGTCGCAAGGGCAGTTTTTTTCATTTCCATTGTTTCCTAAAATCGCGTTAAGTCCATATAGCAATGCATAATGCATTACTTATTGTTGGCCGGTATTCGGACTTGAGAGCAGTTAACCTACGGTACTCACTTCCCATCATTTTTCTCTATATCCTTTCCATACAGAAAAATAACAGTGTGAATAATAGTTGTACCTTCGTTCTCTCTTACCGCTGCGCGTCAGTTCTGGATTTCCACCAGATTCCCTTTTCAGGCTATTATCAAAAATGAAAATAGCGCACCAACATGGCCGGAATAGTAATAGCGTACGTTATATTTGTCTAGGTTTATGCGCTTAATATCGCAGCACAAATCCAATTAGTTTCGACCAATCACACACAAATACTGGACAACAGATCTCTATCGCATAAAATCGGCGCTCTTATTTTGAGCAGCGCGAGGCAAGACAATGACACAATCCGTCATGAACCCAGAAAATTATCAAGTACAGTTAGATGAAAAAGCAGAAACACTGTCTGCTCTATTTTCTGAATTTGACGTTCCAGAATTGGAAGTCTTCTCTTCTCCTGCTGAAAACTACCGTATGCGTGCAGAATTTCGAGTTTGGCACGAAGGTGACGATATGTATTACGTCATGTTCGATCAAAAAACAAAAGAGAAATACCGTGTAGATTATTTCTTACCTGCTACTCGTCTTATTAATGACTTAATGCCACTACTTGCCGAAGCAGTAAAAGAAAGTAAAACACTGCGCTATAAAATGTTCCAGGTCGATTTTTTATCAACACTAAGCGGTGAGATCTTAGTCTCTATGCTTTACCACCGTCAATTAGATGATGCTTGGAAGGAAGAAGCCGCTGCATTAAAACAACGCTTAAATGATGAAGGGTTTAATTTAAATCTTATTGGTCGTGCTCGTAAAATGAAAATCGTTCTAGACCAAGAGTTCGTTATAGAAAAACTAAAAGTTAATGATGATATTTTAACTTATAAGCAAGTTGAAAATAGCTTTACACAACCGAACGGTATTGTTGCTCAAAAAATGTTGGAATGGGCGGTAGATTGTACTCAAAACAGCCAAGGCGATTTACTAGAGCTTTACTGTGGCAATGGTAACTTCTCTTTAGCGTTAGCTAAAAACTTTGATCGTGTACTTGCTACTGAACTTGCAAAACCTTCTGTAGACTCAGCTCAATATAATATAGCTGCCAATAATATTGATAATGTACAAATTATTCGTATGTCAGCAGAAGATTTTACTGATGCAATGGAAGGTAAACGTGAATTCAGACGTTTAAAAGATCAAAATGTTGATTTGAAAAGCTACAACTGCAATACCATTTTTGTCGATCCACCACGTTCTGGTATGGATGAGGGCACTTGTAAAATGGTTCAAGGTTACGAGCGTATAATGTATATCTCTTGCAACCCTGACACATTAAAGGAAAACCTTGAGATATTAAGCAAAACACACAACATCACTCGCTTTGCTCTTTTTGACCAGTTCCCATATACACATCATATGGAGGCAGGTGTTTTCTTAGAAAGAAAATAACTCTAAACGTTTAAAAATAAAAAGGCTCAGAACATTATATCCTGAGCCTTTTCTTTGAATTCTAATATTAATTCATTTCATATTTATCAAAATACGAGTAATTAAAGTTCTGTCACTTCTTCTTTCTTTTTCAAGACACCCATCTTCACGCCAATCCAAAGCAACAAGCCTAATGCCACCATAATTGAGAAGAAGTTTGAACCAATTTCAGGATACTGTGCTTTGACGAAAGCAGAATGACCGAATAAACCAACAAAAAAACAAGCGACAGCAACAAGAGAAGTATCGTCATTTGCAGGCTGGCGTAAATATTCTTGATACAAACCTTGAGCAGCTAGAACCAATGCGATGATTGGAAAGATTGAAAATGTGACTTCTGTCACCGTAAAACCAACCCAAACGGCATTCAAACAAAGACCTGTCACCACGGATAGCGCTAATGTTTTGCGTTCATTTCTACTATTTTCATGTGTCATGTTTACCACCTTGTATAGACATTGGTTCACTGCGACCAATGCATCTAAATTCTATTTCTCATTTTCTTTCCGATACCAATAAGCACCTTTAGATAGCATGCGTAATTGAAATATTAATCGTCGAGAAAGCTCTTCTCTATGTGGGGAATCAAGATCCAGAGCTTCTGCCCCTGAACTAAATACTAAGGTTACTGATGCCTCAGCTTGAACCGATGCTTCCTCACGAGCAACACCTGTTGTGGCAATTAAATATTCAGTAAGTTCCGCAACGAAATGTTGAATTTCTCTTGCTACTGCTGCTCGGAATGCAGGTGACGTACCTGAACGCTCACGTAATAACAGTCGAAATACATTCGGACTTCCCTCAATAAACTCCATGAAGGTTTCAACTGATGTCCGTATTACACTTCCTTCAACCACAATACGTTGTCTAGCCTGGCGCATTAATTGGCGTAAAATTAAGCCACCTTCATCAACTAAAGTTAAGCCAAGTTCGTCCATATCTTTAAAATGACGATAAAATGAGGTTGGCGCAATACCAGCCTCTCTGGTCACTTCGCGTAGGCTTAAACTCGTAAAACCTCTTTCGGCACATAGTAGGCAGAAAGCTGCATCAATAATGGTTCTGCGTGTTCTTTCTTTTTGTTGTGCTCTCACACCTTTGGTACTTACTGGTCGCTTTACTTCTGATACTGCATTGAGATCATCCGCTTCAAATTCAGGATACATATTCTTTACCATATATTTCACAATTTAATTAAATGGGTATCACAAACTTTCGCTAACTCACATTATGAATTTCTATCGAGCGATGTAAATAATGAAATCCATAATCACCTAGATTTCCATAAACAACGTGATCCTCTCCACTCTATCTTACTCACTTGATTTACCAAACGAATGAAAAGGTTAATATAGTTAGCTAGCAATGTTGCGAGATTGATAATAATAAGGCGCCAATAATGACTAACTCGACCCCTACACATTCAACCCACTTTGATGCCATCGTAATAGGGAGTGGTCCTGGGGGAGAAGGAGCGGCAATGGGGTTGACCAAAGCAAACCTAAATGTGGCCATTATTGAAAGAGAACCAAGTGTTGGTGGCGGTTGTACTCACTGGGGAACCATTCCATCAAAAGCACTGCGTCATGCTGTTAGCCGTATTATCGAATTTAACTCCAATCCTCTTTACTGTAAGAATAATACCAGTCTTCATTCTACTTTTTCGGATATTTTAGGGCATGCGAAAAGTGTTATCGATAAACAAACAAGAATGAGGCAAGGATTTTATGATCGAAACCAATGCTCACTCATTTTTGGTGAAGCCAGTTTTGTCGAAAAAAATACGATTGCAGTGACCGCAAAAGATGGTTCGATAGAAACTTATACCGCAGATAGGTTCATTATTGCAACAGGCTCTCGTCCCTACCGCCCAGCCGGTGTAAACTTCAACCATAGCCGTGTTTATGATAGTGACTCAATTTTGTCATTAAAGCATGACCCGCGCCATATCATTATTTATGGAGCAGGCGTTATTGGTAGTGAATACGCGTCGATCTTTAGAGGATTAGGAGTGAAAGTTGACTTAGTAAATACTCGCGATCGTTTGCTCTCCTTTTTAGACAATGAAATGTCTGATGCCCTCTCTTATCACTTTTGGAATAGCGGGATTGTTACCCGTAATGATGAAACCTTTGAAAAGATTGAAGCCAGTGATGACGGCATAGTGATGCACCTTGAGTCTGGTAAAAAAATGAAAGCCGACTGCATCTTATTTGCCAATGGTAGAACGGGAAATACGGACAAATTAAACCTATCAGCAGTTGGACTCGAAGCTGACTCGCGTGGGCAACTTAAAGTCAATGGCAGCTACCAAACCCCTGTCGAACACATCTATGCTGTTGGTGATGTTATTGGTTACCCTAGCCTTGCGAGTGCCGCCTATGATCAAGGTCGCTTTACTGCTCAAGCGATTACCAAAGGAAAAGCGGAGGCTCAATTGATTGATCATATTCCTACTGGTATTTATACCATTCCTGAAATTAGTTCAGTTGGGAAAACAGAACAAGAACTAACCGCTGCAAAAGTACCTTATGAAGTAGGAAGAGCATCATTCAAGCATTTAGCTCGCGCTCAAATTGCAGGAATGGATATTGGCAGTTTAAAAATTCTTTTCCATCGTGAAACCAAAGAAATTTTAGGTATACATTGCTTTGGTGAGCGTGCTGCTGAAATCATTCATATCGGTCAAGCCATTATGGAACAAAAAGGCGAAGCCAACACTATTGAGTATTTTGTTAATACCACATTCAACTATCCCACAATGGCTGAAGCCTATCGTGTTGCCGCTCTAAATGGATTAAACCGACTCTTTTAAACCAAAAGAAGAGAGTAATAAAAAGGGATTAGCATGACTTAATTCCTTTTTATTTAACTATCAAACAAATAGAGTAGTTGGCCTATGATAGGAAAATTGCTTTTTTCCATTGAATAGAGAAAGTGATCGCCAGACTAATTCCACGCATCGCCATAAAAGATAACATCGCTGCCCATAATGCATGATTGCCATAATCTTGCATTAACCACCATGTTAAAAAGAAAGTCAGCATCGCCACAAACATTGAATTTCGCATCTCAGAGCCTTTTGTTGCTCCTACAAAAATACCATCCAATAAAAAGCACCACATAGATACTAATGGCATTGCTACTAGCCATGGTAAATAAATCATCGCTGTTTTTTGCACTTCTTCAATCGAAGAGATCATCGAAATTAATTGATACCCAAAGAAGCCAAATACCAAACTTAGTACAAGGCTTATCACTAAGCTCCAAAAAGTAGTGCCTATTAAAGAATCTGATAATTGTGATTTACTCTTAGCTCCAATAGCTTTTCCTACCATGGCTTCCATAGCGTACGCAAAGCCATCCATTCCATACGAAATCATCATTAGAAAGCTCATCAACACGGCATTCGCAGCAACAATATCAACCCCTAACGATGCACCTTGGAAAGTCATAAAAGTAAAACAAGCTTGTAAGCATAATGATCGTAAGAAAATATCTCTATTCAATTTAAATAAGCGCTTAAAGCCAGAGATAAGATCAGCAAATGGCATAATAAAGCGCGGTAAGTCCAATTTTTTACTTTGCTTAAGAGCGAAAAATAAACCAATAACAAACGCAGAATAATCCGCAATCACAGAAGCTAATGCTGCCCCTTCAACCTTCCAATTAAAACCGACAACAAAAAGTAAATCGAGAATGATATTAATGCTGTTAGTGATAATCACAAGCCACATAGGATAACGCGCATTTTGTGTTCCGAGTAACCAGCCCATAATAACTAAATTACTCAAAGCAGCTGGCGCACTCCATATGCGAATAGAGAAATACTGCTCTGCATATAACTTAACTTCTGGCGCAGCATTACTGAAAGAAAAAATAGCGTAAGAAAGAGGTTGATGGAAAAGAAGCAAAACAAATGAAAAACACAGAGCTAAAAAAATGCCCTGAGAAAAGGTCTGGCTCAGCATTGTTTTATTTTCAGCACCATACGCCTGAGCCGATAGCCCAGTGGTTGCCATACGTAAAAACCCTAGCAGCCAAAACGTCACACTGATCATCGTGCCGCCTACGGCTACCCCCCCTAAATACCACGCATGTTCTAAATGCCCAATAACAGCAGCATCAATCAACCCCAATAATGGTATTGTGATATTTGAAAGAACCATCGGAATAGCTAAAGCCAAAACTTGCCGATGCAAAGAGATATTTCTTAATGATTGCCACATTGGAACATACCGATTGAAAAAAGTAACAACATTATTACTTACTTTCTTTCGATCCTAAACCTTTGCTTAACTGAATTTATTGCTTAGCTATACCGTATTACATAATTACCAATTCATATGAATTAGCAATGGAGTAACACGATGTTTAAATAATGGAAATTTAACTAACCATCGCTGCCATACTTTCCATCTTCCACAATCATGCTCAATAGGTGATTTGACTGATAAACAGTCTATCCACGGTAACCAACCTGTAAAATGTTGTTTAGGTTGATGCAATCCGTGCTTATATTCAATGCAACCAAGCTTTTTGCCTATCATAGTATTACAACGATCACCCGCCACTACGAATAGTGCTTCAGCATGATGAAAGCGGCGACCTAGTAATTGAATAAATTTAGCTAATTGTATTTCATTACACTCTAGTAAGGCATGCTCGCAAACAATCATTAAAGGTACTTCATTAGGAACAGGGAGGTTATCAACCCAACTGTCTTCCGTCGCAGAACCACAGCGTAAGTAATAACGCTCATTGGTATGAAACAGCTTTTGACGCCAAAGAAGGTTTTCATTGATATCTAATTCAAGCCAATGACATCGACCATTATCCAAACGATAAAATCGGGTATCCAATCCTGCACCAACATTAACGACCCAACCCGAAGGATGGCGTTTAAGGAATTGAGATACTTGCTGGTCACATTGGACAGTGAGAGTAGCGTGTAATAGTTGCTTTTGATCGATATCTCCAGAAAGACATTCAGAAGAAAGGTGGCAATGTCGACATGCAGCAGCAGCGATAGGATCATAAATTAACCCATTGTCGATCATACTTTCGCGACTTCTCAACCAAAGAGGTTGAAGTAAGCGAGAAGGAACTTTATGGCCGAGCTGTGTCATTATCATCTCCTATGAAAGAAATTAGATGATAATAACTATCATTACCACTTGTAAAGCGCTATTTCACCACAACAAGCGATAATGACAATTTAATAATAACTTCCTAAGAAATAACTCAGGCTATTCTCTTAGTTTTTAGATCACATCCATGTCGTACTACGGATAACACCGACAGCAAGACCTTCAATACTTAAACTTTGTGAGGTTAAATCTACTTCAATTGGTGAGAACTCTTCGTTCTCTGCATGAAGAAAAACCATAGAACCTTTTCGCTCTAAACGTTTAACAGTTACATCATCATCGACTCTAGCGACAACAACCTGCCCATCGCGAACATCTTGAGTCTTATGCACCGCGAGTAAATCACCATCCATAATACCAATGTTCTTCATGCTCTCGCCGTTTACTCGTAACAAGAAATCAGCTTGTGGTTTAAACATACCAGGATCAACTTGGTAATGGCTCTCTACATGCTCTTGAGCAAGAATAGGCTCACCCGCAGCGACTTGACCAATCAAAGGTACGCCAAGCTCTTCATTTTCAGCTTCTTGTAAAAGAATACGGATGCCTCGAGAGGCGCCAGGAATAATTTCGATAACTTGCTTACGAGCAAGGGCTTTTAAATGCTCTTCTGCCGCATTAGCTGAACGAAACCCCAACTCACGAGCAATCTCTGCACGTGTCGGTGGCATTCCAGTGTCATCAATTTTTGCTTTGATTAGCTCAAAGACTTCTTGCTGTCTTGCCGTTAGTGGCTTCATAACTCACCTGTTTGTTTATACAGTTAACTGTGAGTATATACAGCTGTGCTATGCTTTGAAAGACCTACTGATTAAAAATAAGACAAACTGAGCCTCTTTTCTGTCATATTAGTCGTACTATTGGGGATTATGTGTTCATTTCTATTAAAAGGTTTGACCAGTTCTGCTATTCTTGCCAACAAATTGTAAGCATCTATATATAACCGACTGCTCGGTACATAACTAAGGCGTTATTGTCATTATGTCTACAGGACAAACTATTTATCATTCTTTGCTAAAATTACCGCTATCGGTAATGGTGAAGAGTAGCTCAATTCCATCAAATCCAATTGAAGACCTTAAGATCGATCTTGAGCGACCAATCATTTATGCGCTGCCATTTCGCTCGCATGTTGATTTGCTGACACTACAAAAAAGCGCGTTAGAATTAGGATTACCGGACCCTCTTTCTCCACTTGAAATAGACGGGGTTGAATACCCGCGCTATGTATTCACCTCTATCGGACCAAAAATGTTCGATACCGATGAAGACCTACCGCAAGAATCATTAGATCTATTTAAAATAGTTCTAAAGCATCACGAAGAAAATAAAGACGCTGATTTCCAACTGATCCCTACATCTATTTTATGGGGAAGAAAACCAGGTAAAGAAGGCACGAGTAAACCTCATTTAATGCCACTTAATGGACCGGAAAAATTCATCACGCTAATTAAAGCCGGTCGTGATTCTACAGTGCGTATTAGCCCAGTCGTATCTTTACGTTACATGGCTGACAATCACGGTTCAGATGAGGCTATTGCTCATAAACTGGCTCGTGTAGCGAAAATTCACTTTTCTCGTCAAAAGTTAGCAGCGTCAGGACCTAATCTTCCTAATCGCCAAGCACTCTTTAATCGCTTATTAAAATCTCAAGCGATAGAAAAAGTAATTTTAGAAGAAGCAAAAATACGCAATGTGGAAGTAGAAAAAGTTCGTAAAGAAGCCATGAGCATCATGGAAGAAATCGCAACTAACTTCTCTTACTCATTAATTAAAAATGGTAATCGCCTACTTAAATGGTTATGGAACCGCTTATACCAAGGCTTAAACATCAATAACGCGGCGACAGTGCGTAAATTAGCACAAGAAGGTCACGAGATTGTTTATGTTCCTTGTCATCGTAGCCACATGGATTACTTGTTACTTTCCTATGTGCTTTATCATGAAGGATTAGTTCCACCACATATTGCGGCCGGTATTAACTTAAACTTCTTCCCAGCAGGACCAATCTTCCGTCGTGGCGGTGCTTTCTTTATTCGTCGTAGCTTTAAAGGCAACCGTCTTTATTCAACGATTTTCCGTGAATATTTAGCAGAGCTTTTTGCTAAAGGTTATTCTGTGGAATATTTCAGTGAAGGTGGGCGTTCACGTACAGGTCGCTTATTAGAAGCAAAAACCGGTATGTTAGCAATGACAGTACAAGCAATGTTACGTGGCTTAAATCGCCCTGTAACTCTTGTGCCTGTATACATTGGCTATGAACACGTTATGGAAGTGACCACTTACGCTAAAGAACTGCAAGGTAAGCGCAAAGAAAAAGAGAATGCCGGGCAAGTATTACGTACACTTAGAAAACTACGCAACTTTGGCCAAGGCTATGTAAACTTTGGTGAGCCAATCTCTTTAAATCATTACTTAAATGAGCACGCACCAAACTGGTCTGAATCAATTAATCCAATTGAACCACAGAAACCAGAATGGATGACACCAGTCGTTAATGGCATTGCGAATAAGATGATGACGCACATTAATGATGCTGCGGCGGCCAATGCATTAACCTTATGTGCAACCGCTTTACTCGCTGCTCGTCAACGTGCACTAAGTAAAGAAGATCTTACTGAACAATTAGACTGTTATTTACAGCTACTTCGTAATATTCCTTATTCAAACACAGCAACAGTGCCATCAGAAAATGCAGAAGCACTCTTAAAACATGCTATTGCTTTAGATAAGTTCGTTATAGAGAAAGATACGTTAGGCGAAATAATCTCATTAGATAGAAACCAATCTATCCTGATGACCTATTACCGTAATAACATTATTCATCTATTTGCATTACCATCATTAATTGCAAAATTAGTGGTGCAATCTCGTTCTATTTCTGTAGAGAATATTCAACGACAAATTCAACAAATCTATCCATTCTTAAAAGCAGAATTATTTTTGCATTATGGTCAAGATGAGTTAAGTGATGTTGTGAATCTACATATTGAAGAATTGGTTCGTCAAAAGTTGATAATGCAAGAAAATGGGCTGTTACAACTTAACTCGACTAATATTCGTAAGCTTCACCTATTAGCTCACACTATTTCAGAAACACTACAGCGCTACGCAATTGCTCTTACGCACCTGCAAGCGTCGCCTGAATTAGATAAAAGCGAATTAGAAGAGCAAAGCCAGATCATGGCTCAGCGTCTAAGTCGTTTACATGGTATCAATGCTCCAGAGTTCTTCGACAAAGGCGTTTTTGGTATCTTGTTTAACAGTTTAAAAACCGAAGGCTATCTAGATAGTGACGGAAACGCTGTACTTGAAAAAGTTGCACCATTCGCACACGACATATCGAAATTATTAAGTCCTGAGATTAAATTAACAATCCAAGCGGTTATGAATAAAGAAGACTAATACCAATAATTAGATACAAAAAAGCCAGTATGACATTTCTTATTGAAACGCTCATACTGGCTTTTCTTTTTAATATACGAAGATAAGTTAAATCAGAACGCTTGCACTAATGGCAACAAACACTAAACCACCGACATAATTATTATTTAAAAACGCTTTAAAACAAGCATCTCTTTCGCGGCCTTTAATCAACCATTGTTGATAAACAAAAAAGCCAGCCGCCGCTAACACTCCCCAATAATACACACTTGAAAGTGCTAACTCAGAGCCAAGAACAATCAATAACGTCAATACGCTTAATTGCAGTAGGCCTATGATGAGCTTATCGAAACGACCAAATAATATCGCAGTTGATTTAATGCCAATCTTTAGGTCATCGTCTCTATCCACCATTGCATACTGAGTATCATAAGCAATAGTCCATAATGCGTTAATCACAAACAGCAGCCACGCCTCTGGGGGCACTTGATTGGATTCTGCTGCGTACGCCATTGGAATCGCCCAACTAAATGCCAAGCCAAGAACAAACTGAGGTAAATACGTCACTCGCTTCATAAAAGGATAGGCAACAGCAAGAACGATACCAATCCCAGAAAGCATAATCGTCAATGTGTTCATGGTTAACACCAATAAAAATGAACACACCACTAAAACAGCAAAAAGCGTTAATGCTTCTTTTGATGAGATTAATCCAGAAGGCAATGGACGATTAGCGGTACGCTTTACATGACCATCCACTTTACGATCAGCAAAATCATTAATTACACACCCAGCAGAACGCATAAATAAAACGCCCAATACGAATACAATCAATACATGCCAATCAGGTAGCCCATCTGCAGCCAAAAACAATGCCCACAGCGTTGGCCATAAAAGCAATAAAGAACCGATAGGACGATTCATTCGAGTTAATTGCCAAAACGCTTGTGCTTTTGACGTGGTCATTATTCAATTTCCTTTGAGTAAATAGGTGCGCTAGGTAAAAATAATTCCGCTACCAACATAGGTTTTTCATTCATCCATAAACGAGAACGTCGAGCAAATAGCATTCCTTTCTCTGTTTCAATCTTTCCAACTTGCAGCTTATCTCTGTGTGCACTTTGAGCACTAAAAACAGTAATACCTAATGGTACGTGACCTTGACGAGTCAAATCGTGTGGTTGGTCTTGAAGTGATGACAATGGAATTAATGTTCTACCATATACCCACGACTCTAGATCTCCCTTTAAAATCACTTTTCGACGTAAACATACTTCATTACCAAGAAGATCTAATTCCACTTCGGTTAATGTGTCTGGGCTCACGTGTGTATTATCTAATACCGATACAGACAACAATTGGCAATGTTGCTCTAAACGGCGTGATAATGAATCTAATCCAAGCAGCCAGTATTGCTGCCATTCATTATGACACTCAAAGGTATCGGCATCTTGCCACCGTACTTTTTTAAGCACAGAAGCACACCAAGAATTGATCTCTGACATATTCTCTATAACATCTCTCACATATATCGATTAAATTGAGAGATTACGGTTAATTTTTTCTCACAACGGCCGACTATTGTAACAAGTAATATAATAAATTGACTGACGAATGGATTAGAAAATGACAAAGAAATCATTATTTGTAGGGTTGCTGCTAATTATTAGCCAACTTTTTTCTCCTGCTGTTTTTGCAGAAGAAGACGCGGCCCCTCAAATGGGCTACTTTACTTTGGCACCGGACTTAACAACCAACTTTGTCACGAAAGGAAAAAAACTCGGCTACATTCAAGTTCGAGTTGATATTCTAGTGGCAGATAACCGTGAGTTACCAAACTTAGAACACCATAACCCACAAATCAGAAATGCATTAGTCGAAGTTCTTGGTCAACAACCAGAGCAACGCATTAAATCACTGGCTGGTCGAGAAGAGATCCGAAAAGAGTGCTTAACAGCAATCAATGAAGTTTTATTAACTGAAACAGGAAAAACCTTAGCCGTAGATTTACTTTTTACTAAGTATATTTATCAATAAAAAAACTAAAACCAGAAATAAAAATGAGCGACGTATTTCTACCTCGCTCATTTTCTAGAGATGGCTCTGTGGCTACGCTTTCTTCAACTTGCTATCAATAAATGCAATCGCGCACCCCGTAATTAATCCTGCAAGATGCGCTGTATTCGCAATCGCCATAAATGGCTGAACATACCCTAAGATCAACCACACTAACATAAAACCAACGATAGGTTTAGAGACTGAAATACCTTTCTCTGGCGCTAACCAACCAATAAACCAAGAATAGCCAAGTAACGCATATACAACCCCTGATAAGCCGCCAAAATTAGCCCCCTCAATCCAGAATTGACCTAAACCAGAAAACAGAGCGGAAAACAAAAATAACTGAACAAGTTTTGTCTTACCTAGCCGCAGTTCAATATCACCACCAAGTTGCCACCACCACAATAAATTAAAAATAATATGGGTTGCAGAGAAGTGAAGTAATGCATGAGAGAACCAACGCCACACCTCGATACTTTGCCCTTGATATGCGGGGAAATGTAGCGCTTGGAAAATCGAATTATTCCAACCTAATTGCTGTAAAGCAAAAATAACAATACAAGCAACCATGACCAACAAAGTAAAAGCACCAGCTTTGACTTTGATCATCTTAAGCAGATTTGGAGAGCCATAAGTAAATTTAGCCGTTCGGGTATCTGCCATTTCCCATGATGCAGACTGATATTTAGTATCATTAGGGTTATTCAAAAAAGCTTGTAGCTCTGATTCAACCTCTAATAAATACGTATCATCAGACACAACCCATAACGCAAATTGTCCCTCGCCTTCCGGCATCATACGAATATCAATTTGACGAGAAGCCATATAATCAATAAACGCTTGCCCTGCTCTTGGGTTAGATAATGCCATTAATCTCTGCATATAATTTTATTTCTCCACAGGCAACCCTGCTTTATGCCAACCTTCAAATCCACCATCTACACTATACACCTCATCATAACCTTGGTTGATAAGGTATTGCGCTGCACCTTGGCTACTGTGACCGTGATAGCACATCACTAATACTGGCTGTTCAAAATCAACGGTATTCATTAACTCCACAACAGTATCGTTAGTTAAGTGAAAAGCACGCTCTACATGCCCACGGCTGAATGATTGAGGATCCCTAATATCAACGATCACTGCGTTGAGATCTTGATTCATTAATTTTGTTTGTGCGTCTTCGACCGATATATGCTGAAACTGTTCCATTTGAGCCTTTCTCTCTATTTTTTATTCATTGTACTCTCGATTAACCACAAGAAAAACACAGAGTATGTAAGGGTTAAACAAAGTTATTCACAGACTTATTATCCACATTATTTTTAACGAGAATACTTAGTGGTCATTTTTCAACCTCCTGTGGAAAAGCTTGTGGATTACGTTGATAAAGTGTTTTTAATGAATTCGATCCACTACATGTAGTAAAGATCCTTTTTAATGTGTGGATATAAATATTAGCGCCAAGCGTCCGTTTTCCCTAGTATTATCAGAAAAATAGTAAGATCTAAACAGATAATTCCCTACTTATACACAAGAAATAATATCCTAGTATATAAAATTCGATCCATTATTTAAGATAAAAAAAAGGCTGACCTCTTTCGAGATCAGCCTTCTATCGAATTCTATTTAACTAAAACACATCACCAACGGCGTCTTTTAGCTTTTTCATTGCATTCTTCTCAAGTTGACGAATACGTTCAGCAGACACTTGGTAAGTATCAGCTAATTCTTGCAACGTTACCTTCTCATCAGCTAACCAACGAGATTGTACAATATGCTGACTACGATCGTCTAAGGTTGCAATTGCACTCGCTAGACGATTATTGGTGTAATCTTCCCAGTTATCTTCCTCTAAAGAATGAGCAACATCTGACTGCTTATCTTCTAAATAGTAAACTGGCGCCGTAAAGGCCATATCACGGTCATCATCTTCTGCTGGCGCTTCAAACGTAGAATCTTGTGCAGCAAGGCGGGATTCCATCTCTCTCACTTCTGAGGGCGCAACACCAAGATCTTTAGCAACCGCTTCAACTTCACCATTATTAAACCAACCAAGACGTTTTTTATTCTTTCGTAAGTTAAAAAACAGTTTACGTTGTGCTTTCGTCGTTGCTACTTTCACAATACGCCAATTTCTTAATACGTATTCATGAATTTCAGCTTTAATCCAGTGCACAGCAAAAGAAACCAAACGAACGCCCACTTCTGGATTAAAACGTTTTACCGCTTTCATTAAGCCAACGTTACCTTCTTGGATAAGGTCTGCTAAAGGTAGGCCATAACCAGAATAACCACGGGCAACATGCACGACGAAACGAAGATGAGATAAAATTAGCTCTTTCGCTGCTTCTATTTCTTCTTTGTAGTGTAAACGCTCAGCCAATTCACGTTCTTCTGTTACCGTTAGCATCGGATAACTATTAACAGATCGCAGATAGCTATCTACACTATCTTGTGAAATAGCAGCCATTGAATACATCTCTTTCGACATTCAAATCCCCATTTATATCTAGGTGTTACTTAACTTAACCTTGCAATAATGTACTTAAAATAAACAGACTGCAAGTGAAAGGCGGAAAATTATCCACACTTTATGGACTAAATTCTGTTAACTAAGTTCAATTTTTAACAAAATGAATACAAAAAAACCGCTAATTCAATGAATTAACGGCTCATAAGATCTTAGTTAATGTCGATATGATCTTTATTGTTAAACAGGCTCAATCTCTTTTAGATGACGCAATACTGAAATACGAGCGGCTAATAAGCCTAAAAATGACGATAACATTAGCAATAACAAGCTTTCATCCCATGTTAGGCCAATCAATCGAAATACACTGTCGTAAAGTACGGCTACATTATCTACCGCCCCATTAAGCGTTACGGTAATGATCGCGGTCAATAACCAAGCAACGAAACCGCCTAGCAAACCAAACCACATTCCAGTGTATAAGTATGGACGTAAAATAAAAGTATTAGTGGCGCCAACCAATTTCATTACTTGTATTTCATCTTTTTGCTCTAATACATTAAAGCGTAGGGTGTTACCCACAATTAAGAAAACAGCAATAAACATCAAAATCGCCAAGGTAGTTGCAACCACTACCGCTACATGTTTAATCGCATCTAAACGTTGCAGCCAATCATCGTCTAAACGCACCTCACTCACATTAGATTGAAGTTTAAGGCGGCTGACTAACTGATTTACGTTATCGGTACTTTGCCACTCACTTTTAGGAGAGACAATCAATATTGATGGTAGTGGATTAGTATCAAGTAATGTTAACGCTTGTTCGAATCCTGAATGTTCACTCAGTTCATTCAAACCTTCTTGCGGTGAAATATATTGAACAGCATCAATCTCTTTCCACCCTTCTAGCTCAGATTGTAAGTTCTTTACTTTTGATTCTGGCGTCTCTTGTTGTAAATACAAACTTATTTGCGAAGGCGCTTGCCATTTAGAAGCAACCATCGTTAAATTTTTACCAACTAAATACATAGTCGATGGCAAAGTGAGTGACATCGCAATTACGGCTAACGTCAACATATTACCAAGAGGACGACGCAGCAACTCTTGAAAAGACAATTTTGCTTGTTTTTTGTGAGTAGCCCAAAAACCATCGCTTGATGCTCCTTGGGTATTTTTTGGTTTACGTTTAGCCATGATCAGAAACCTCACGCAAGCAACCCTGGTGCAAATCAAAACGACGGTATTTATTACCACCAATTAACGACAAATCATGCGACGCCATTAATACACTCACTCCCACTCGATTAAACTCAGCAAATAAATTAAATACTTGGCGAGATAACTGAGGATCTAAATTACCTGTTGGCTCATCGGCTAACAATAACATTGGCTTATTAACCACAGCACGAGCAATACCAACACGCTGTTGTTCACCACCAGATAACTGCATTGGGTAACTTTTAGCTTTATCTAACAAACCTGTTTTATCCAAAGCAGCAGACACACGACGTTTAATATCATTTTCACGAACCGATTCAACACGCATTGGCAATGCAACGTTATCAAATACAGTTCGATTCATTAATAATTTATGATCTTGAAAGACAATCCCGATATTACGACGTAAGAAGGGAATATCTTGATTGGAGATCTTAGTGATGTCATGACCATTAAATAAAATCTTGCCATCACTTGGTCGCTCTATCGCACAGATCAATTTCAGCAAGGTACTTTTACCTGCACCTGAATGACCACTTAAAAAAGCCATCTCACCTCTATTAAGGTGAAAGTTCACTTTTTGTAATGCTGGGCGACCACCTCGATAGGCTTTTGATACTTGCTGAAATCGAATCACACGTTATTCCTCACGACTAAACAGTGCATCAATAAAATCTTGCGCCACAAATGGACGTAAATCATCGATACCTTCACCAACACCAATATAACGAATTGGAATTTGAAATTGATCGGCAATAGAGAAGATAACACCACCTTTTGCTGTACCGTCTAATTTAGTTAACGTAATGCCAGTTACTGGCGCAACATCACTAAATAATTTGGCTTGGCTAATGGCATTTTGCCCCGTACCGGCATCAAGCGTTAACATCACTTCATGCGGTGCTGTTGGGTCAATCTTCTGCATTACACGTACGATTTTACGCAATTCTTCCATTAAATTGCTCTTATTTTGGAGACGACCCGCAGTATCTGCGATAACAACATCCACTTTTCGTGCTTTTGCCGCTTCAATTGCATCATAAATCACCGAAGCACTGTCTGCTCCTGTGTGTTGTGCAATCACTGGCACATCGTTACGTTGACCCCATACTTGAAGTTGCTCAACCGCAGCAGCACGGAATGTATCGCCCGCCGCTAAAATGACTGATTTACCATCACTCTGGAATTGTTTTGCTAACTTACCAATTGTCGTTGTTTTTCCAACGCCATTAACCCCAACCATTAAAATAACGTGAGGCATGTTTTTTTCATCAATTTCTAACGGTTTTTCTACTTTAACTAGGATCTCAGCCATTTCTTCTTTTAATAGGCCATATAAAGCTTCACCGTCTTTTAAATCACGTTTGCTTGCTTTCTCCGTTAAGCTATTAATGATTTTAACCGTGGTATCCATACCCACATCAGCAATCAATAACTGCTCTTCTAATTCTTCAAATAGATCATCATCTATTTTTTTACCACTGAACAAACCAAAGAAACCTGCGCCAATATTTTCTTTAGTGCGTTGTAAGCTACGTTTTAATCGAGCAAAAAAGCTTTCTGTTGGTTTTTCTTGTACTTCTTCTATTACAGACTCAGTATTCAATTCAACAAGTGGTTCTTCTACTTTTTCTACATCTTCTTCAGAAATAGTCTCAACAACACTATCGTTGCTTTCTATTAAATCTTCATTAGTTTTACGCTGTTCAAGTTCAACGTCTTCCACTACACTCTCTGCAGCGCTGTCTTCTAGAGATGGTGCTTGAGAAAGAGTATCGGTATTTTCTACTGATTGTTGTTCTACGGTTGGTTGTTCGGCTTTTTCTTCATCACCAAAACCTAACCAAGACAATAATCCGCGTTTCTTTTTGCCTGTCATTGGGAAATCCTAGAATTAAATTGGTACCATTTTCTCGTATACTATCACTTTCTGAGCGGTCAAAAAATCTATGCTTAAACGTAAACAACATTCATCTCGCACTTCTGGCACAAATGGTCGCTCTGGAAGCATTCGTATTATCAGCGGACGCTGGCGCGGACGCAAACTTCCAGTACATGATGCGGAAGGATTAAGACCAACAACCGACCGAATAAAAGAAACAGTTTTCAACTGGTTAGCGCCAGATATTCCTCGCGCTCGTTGTTTAGATCTGTTTTCAGGCAGCGGTGGTTTAGGTTTTGAGGCTGCATCTCGCGGTGCAGAAAAAGTAGTCATGCTTGAATTAAACAAACAAGCACACTCTCAATTAAAGCAAAATGCAGAAAGCTTAAAAGCCGATAATATCGAACTTCACCATATCGATACACTTACCTTTTTAGATAAAGCGGCAACACCATTTGATGTGGTTTTCATTGATCCTCCATTTAGAAAAGATTTATTAGAAGCAACGCTAACAAAATTAGAAAATAATGGATGGTTAGCTGCAAATGCCATGATATACATTGAAGCAGAAAAAGAACTCAGCTCATTACCCGTACCCGCTCATTGGCATTTACATCGAGATAAAACAGCTGGGCAGGTTACGTTTAAATTATATGAAAGAGAGGAATAGATGAAAGGATTGATCATTCTAACCAAAATCGCTCTTGGAGGCGTTTGGTTAATACTATTACTTAACCTATTTATGCCATTTCCAGGAAAAGGGGCAATTGCACTTTATATCCTAACTGCATTTTTATTTATGATGCACGGTCTACAAATGCTTATCTTCATTGGTGCTTTTGGCGATAAAATATCAATGAGTCGATGGGAGAAGTGGTCCATTCTTATCTTTGGTGTTTTTGCACTACTTGATATTAGAAAAAAACATATGATGGATAAATAACACCTCATCAAATGATTCAATTAGGAGCATGTACAGCTCCTTTTTTACGCCTCAACATTATGCTTACTCCTATTTCAATTAATTATCTATGTTATGATCTTATCTTATTTTTATGATTTTAATTTTGGTACTCATTTATGGAAACACTTTCAGCTGCGGTCATGCTTTTTCTAATCATGGACCCAATGGGTAACTTACCTGTTTTTACCTCCATCCTTAAACATGTCGAAAAGAAACGAAGACGTATTATTTTAATTAGAGAATTATTGATCGCTCTTGCAATTATGATGGCATTCTTATTTATGGGAGAGCAGATACTCAATTTCTTAAGTTTGAAAAAAGAAGCGGTTTCTATCTCGGGTGCGATTATTCTATTTTTAATTGGTTTAA
Source organism: Aliivibrio sifiae (assembly GCF_002954705.1). Lineage (GTDB taxonomy): Bacteria > Pseudomonadota > Gammaproteobacteria > Enterobacterales > Vibrionaceae > Aliivibrio > Aliivibrio sifiae_A. The sequence goes on along the minus strand of NZ_MSCO01000004.1, from coordinate 81,882 downwards.
AAATGATTTTCCCTCCAGAAGGAGGATTAGGAGCGAGCTTAGGTGCTGGAGATGAACCTTTAATCGTACCTTTAGCTATCCCGATGATTGCCGGTCCTTCAATTCTAGCAACACTATTATTACTTGCCCATCAAGAACCAGATCGTATGGTTGACTGGAGTTTAGCGTTATTAGGCGCTTGGTCTTTAACAACAGTTATTTTAATGTTCTCAGAGTTATTCCAGCGCATTGTGGGAGAGAAGGGCTTAGCAGCAATAGAAAGACTGATGGGAATGTTATTACTTATGATTTCAGTACAAATGCTCTTAGATGGTATTACAAGCTACTTTTCGCACGCATAACCTCCCGTGTTACAAAAAAGGCCGCATCAGTGCGGCCTTTTTTGTATGCAAATTAATGATTGCACATACGGTCAGGGTTTGCTGTTAAACCCGCACCAACTTCTACGATCTTTCTTTTAGATAAAAGAAACTCAAGTAATTCGTTTAAGCTTAAATCTTGCTGGCTGCAAGTATGAAAACACACATCACTACCAAACTCTGTTTCTATCTTCTCTTCTAGGGCTAAACGAGAAAGAGGCTCAGGAGCGTCCAATAAGAGATTTAGAACGACATGACCATGGATATCTTGTTTCATACTTTATTCTTCTTTAAAAAACGAAGTAGATAGCATAACAAAAGAATTACCCTCCCTTTATGATCAATCTCATTCATTGAAACACTTCATATAAGCCTCAGAATAAGAGCTAATTAATCACTCTAATAGTACCAACTTAGCAAAAGTACAAGTAGTTAAACAATTGCTGCTTTATCAAACAGCAACATAAAGAAAGATAATCAAAATAAACAAATTAAAAAACAATAAGATAAAAACCTTAAATATTAATTTTATAAAAATAAAGTCATTAAAGTTCACTTCTAAATATACTACTTAGATAAAAAAAATGACCTTATATGAGTTAATAATACAATTACTAGTAACAAAGAGATAAATATATAGTTTATGAAAAACAGAAAAGTATAATTCGAAGTCTATAGCAAGGTTAAAGCGCAAAATCACCAACAAACTATATGCTTAATTATTAAACCATAAAAAATCCATAAAAACACATTAAAATCAATAGCTTATATTGATTTAACACAAAGAATACAGAATAAACCACAATACCAACAGACAAAAACACACCTTAACCAACAAGCAGACTGCTACTTTTGTCATAGAAAAGTTATTTTTTTAAGCTTTTGATCATTACACACTTGATCAACAACCAAAAACGATGTTATTCTATTTATCAAGCAATGATTGAAGACATTAAAGGAGCATAGTAATGATTACTTCATCGCAAAAACAAGGACTTATGATGATCGCAGTAGTTGTTGGACTAATGACTCTGCCAATGATGTACTAATATACATTCAAATAAGTTTCTATAAAAAAACGGACGCATTTGCGTCCGTTTTTTTATATTAAAAATTTAAGTCTAAAATAAATTTACAATGTTATCCCAATGAATCAAATAGATAGCAACAGATATCAAGGTTGAAATCAAAACAATCCCTCCAACCAGTTTCCATAAAAAACGGCTTGCTCTTGGTGTTAAAATATCGTTCATTTCATTGCATGTTGCTTTGAAGCTCGATTTATCTTCCAACCTATACCCTTCTTCATGCACTACCTTATTCCTCATAGTCGCAATAAAGCGTAATTTCCCGATCACTCCATGCGGTAAACGCTCCTCACAACTGGTGATAAGTTGATGAAGTCCTTTTCCTTCTGCGTGATAATGTGTCTTTAATAAAGATTCAATTTTTCGACTTTGTTTTACAACAAGATCAATATCAGACATATCACTCTCCTAATCTTTTTCTGAATGTCTCTTTTCTACTTTATACCACTCTCGCATCGATTTCTCTTACTGATCCTTAAGATTGCTTTAAGTTTCTAGATAAAAGGATAGGAGATAATGAGTCAATAGTATTCGAGCCAGATCCCAGTTCACACTTGATTTTTTTGATCTCAAAACAATATCGATAAAATAATCTGAAAACCCGCACAAACTGAACAAATACTCCTTATCTATCGATAAAGAAAAGTTAGAATGATGAGCAATAAAAGACGAGGACTTTTTAGCGTTATCCCTCACTCTCAACCCACTACGTACATACTCGCAAGTTTAAGGAAAATCATGCCAGTTACTTATATTATTCTTTTGCTCGTATTTATTTTGGTTGCTGCGATATTATTCCAGCGCTTTCAAACTAAATTTATTTTGGGTGATAACGCTCCCGAGATGAAAGCAGAGGTAACGATTCTAGATAAGCAAATAGTCGAAATCCCAGATACACAACCCGGAGAAGAAAACCAAGAGTTTTGGATATTCGTACAAAAAGGTAAATTCGGGCCAAAAAGAGAATTTGAAATCGGCGTTCATTATTTTCATGCTTTAAATCCTGGAGATAAAGGTATAATGACCTATCAAGGGCGAAAATTTCATCACTTTGCTTTAAAGCGAGATTAACTCTAGGAAATTCACTATGACCAACGCAATGCTTTCTGCTATTCCATTAACCTCCCTTTCTGGTGTTGGAGCCAAAGTAGCAGAGAAGCTCGAAAAAATTGGGTTGGTCACTATTCAAGATCTCCTTTTCCACCTTCCTCTTCGTTATGAAGACAGAACTCGTGTTTATCCAATGGCACGAGTTCATTCTGGTTTATTTGCTGCCGTTCAAGGTAAAGTGATGTCCTGCGATATGCAATTTGGTAAACGGAAAATGCTGTTAGTCAAAATAAGCGACGGCAACGGAACCATTACCTTACGCTTTTTTAATTTTAATGCTGGAATGAAAAATAGTTTCAGCGAAGGAAAAGTGGTTCATGCCTATGGTGAAATTAAACGTGGCGGAAATGGCTTAGAGATCGTTCATCCCGAATATCAATTCCACACCCCTTCTAAATCTTTAGATATAGAAGCCACGTTAACACCAGTCTATCCAACCACAGATGGTTTACGTCAAAACACGCTACGTAGTTTGACCGACCAAGCATTGGAATTACTAGATAAAGCTGCCGTTACTGAGTTATTACCTCAAGGTTTGTACAACAACCAAATTACACTCAACCAAGCTTTGCATATTATTCATCGCCCAGATCCTTCAATTAACCTTGATGCATTTGATGAAGGAAAACACCCTGCACAACAACGTTTAATTATGGAAGAATTATTGGCTCAAAACCTTTCGATGCTTTCAGTTCGTAGTAAAGGCCAACAAGAAAATGCCTTACCATTAGCAACAGTGACAGATTTAAAGCACAAACTATTAGCTCAATTACCTTTTACTCCAACAGGAGCTCAACAACGTGTTGTAGCGGAAATAGAACAAGACTTAGCAAAACCACACCCAATGATGCGCTTGGTTCAGGGAGATGTTGGTTCAGGTAAAACCTTAGTTGCCGCACTAGCAGCCGTACAAGCGATTGAACATGGCTATCAAGTCGTCTTAATGGCACCCACAGAATTATTAGCAGAGCAGCACGCAGTAAACTTTGGTAATTGGTTTGAAAGCATGGGCATTCCCATTGGCTGGTTAGCTGGCAAACTGACAGGTAAAGCAAAAGAAAAAGAATTGGCTCGCATTGCCAATGGTGAAGCGAAAATGATAGTGGGCACTCACGCACTCTTTCAACAGCACGTTGAGTTTCATCATCTTGCTTTAGTCATTATTGATGAACAACATCGCTTTGGGGTAGATCAACGCTTAGAGCTACGAGAGAAAGGCGAGAAAGATGGCGCTTACCCACATCAATTAATCATGACTGCAACCCCTATTCCAAGAACCTTAGCAATGACAGCCTATGCTGACCTAGAAACTTCCGTGATTGATGAACTTCCACCAGGACGAACGCCAATTCAAACCATCGCTTTACCAGACACAAGACGCGATGAAATCGTCAATAAAGTCAGAAATGCCTGTATGAACGATGGGCGACAAGCGTACTGGGTTTGTACTCTAATCGATGATTCTGAAGTTCTTGAAGCACAAGCGGCTTCAGATACTGCTGACGCATTACGCTTACAGCTACCTGAGTTGAATATTGGTTTAGTTCATGGTCGAATGAAATCAAAAGAAAAACAGCAAATCATGCAAGAATTTAAAGAAGGAAAGCTTCACTTGTTAGTGGCTACTACGGTTATTGAAGTGGGCGTTGACGTACCAAATTCTAGCTTAATGATCATAGAGAATCCTGAACGTTTAGGTTTAGCACAATTACACCAATTACGTGGCCGAGTGGGCCGAGGCTCAGTTGCAAGCCATTGTGTTTTGTTATATCACTCCCCATTATCGAAAACAGCTCAAAAGCGCTTAAGCGTTCTGCGCGAAAGTAACGATGGTTTTGTAATTGCTCAAAGAGATTTAGAAATCCGAGGACCGGGAGAATTACTGGGAACAAAACAGACAGGACTGGCTGATTTTAAAATTGCAGATTTAGTGCGTGACCAACATTTAATTCCTGAAGTGCAACGTATCGCTCGTCACTTACACGATAATTACCCTAGTAATGCCAAAGCCATAATTTTACGTTGGTTAGGAGAACGAGATATTTACGCCAATGCGTAAGTAAAAGAATATTATCTAAATAGCAGAGACAAAAAAGGTGAGTACACACTCACCTTTTTAATGCATTGATTTAAGTAGGCTCTTAGTAGTAAGAGTGCTCACCACGATCATGCTCGGTTAAATCTTTAACGGCTGTCAGCTCACCTTCAAATTGAACTAGTAGTTCTTTTTCGATGCCTTCTTTTAAAGTCACATCTACCATTGAACAACCATTACAACCACCACCAAACTGAACAATCGCAATGCCTGCTTCAGTGATTTCCATCAGGCTAACATGACCACCATGGCCAGCAAGCTGTGGGTTAACTTGAGTTTGAATTGCGTATTCAACACGCTCAAACAAAGGTGCATCATCGTTTACTTTACGCATTTTTGCGTTTGGCGCTTTCAATGTTAATTGAGAACCCATTTTATCAGTAACATAATCGATGTCAGCATCTTCAAGGAAAGGTAAGCTTAACTCATCAACATACGCTGATAATTTTTCAAATTTCAGCTCAGTGTCATTTGCTTCGATTGCTTCTGGTGGACAGTAAGATACGCCACACTCTGCGTTTTGCGTACCTGGATTAACCACGAATACACGAATGTTTGTCCCTTCTGGCTGTTGCGCTAGAAGTTTTGCAAAATGCTCTTGGGCACTTTCAGTAATATTGATTGAAGACACAAGTAATACCCGACTAAATTAGTATGATTAAGGATTGTACTCTGAAAAAGGAATATTTTCGAGTAGCGTTCTCAAATTATAGCAATCTTAATGATCAATTTATCAAGATTAGATCGATTATTTACACGTAAGAATTTTATTCCATGGTAAATTTTCATCACCTAATACGATAAAATTTGGATTCTCTAAAGACTCTCTTTCGTTATAAGAAAGAGGCTCAAGCTCAGTTGATAATATACGTCCCCCCGCTTCTTGAACAATGCATTGTGTTGCTGCTGTATCCCACTCACCCGTAGGGCCTAAACGTAAATAGCAATCTACTGCACCTTCTGCCACAAGACACGCTTTTAATGCCGCAGAACCTAAAGGAACTAAATCGTAATTCCATTCTGGACTCATACAACGCGTAATATTGTTAATGTTTTGACGACGACTGATAGCAATTGCGATTGGCTGCTTTTCTTCTTCATGCTTTAAAGTGCTAATACGGATACTTTCATCCATATCTGGAATTTTCCACGCACCCTTGCCTTCATAAGCATAATAAGTCACACCTGAAACGGGACCATAAACAACACCCATAACTGGGCGGTTATTTTCCACTAACGCAATGATCGTCGCAAAATCACCACTACGAGCGATAAATTCTTGCGTACCATCTAATGGGTCGACTAACCAATAACGATCCCACTGAGCACGCTGCTCTAATGCGATATCCGCATCTTCTTCTGACAAGATTGGAATATCTGGCGTCAGTTGAGATAGCTTTTCCATTATTAATTTATGAGCGGCTAAATCTGCACTAGTCACCGGAGTATCATCCGATTTAGTAAATTCTTCAAAATCACCTTTCTCATAAATATCGAGAATAAGCTGGCCAGACGCTCGTGCAATATTGATCACCTCAGGAAGCAGGTGAGAAAGTGTAGAATCCATCAATATCACTCCTTTGCTAAAAATTGTTGAGCAAGCAATAACGCACTAATGCTTCTCGCTTCTGAAAAATCAAGATGATGCAATAGCTCTGACGCTTGCGCCAAAGGCCAACGAACAATATCTAACGGCTCAGGCTCATCACCCTCAAGTTGTTCAGGATATAAACCTTGAGCGACAAATAACGTCATCTTACTTGAGAAATAAGACGGCGCTAACACCAACTCTTTTAATGGTGCTAATGTTTCAGCACCAAATCCAATTTCTTCTTTTAACTCTCGGTTTGCGGCTTCTGATGGTGTTTCGCCTGGGTCAATGAGTCCTTTAGGAAAGCCTAACTCATAGCTTTCTGTACCCACGGCATACTCCCGAACTAATAATAGATCACCCTGCTCGGTCACAGGAACCATCATCACGGCATGACGTCCACTCGGTTTCATTCTTTCGTAGGTTCGTTCAACCCCATTAGAAAAACGTAAATCTACCGATTCAATACAAAACAACTTTGATTGTGCTTCAACGCGTTTATCTAAAATTGTCGGCAATTGTTTTTTAGCCATTGTATTTCCTTACAAACGTCCTGAATAAGTTACTTTATATTGCCCTTTTGAATCCGGCTTGCCTAGCCATTTCAGCTGACTTCTTAAGCTGGAAGGGAAGTTTGCCTCAGGTTTGAACCATCCATTCACTTGATAAGAACGGTTAGAGTTCAATACCACATTAAACTGGCTAGCGACATCTTCTGATGATTGTTTGCTAATCAATGTAACTTTGTTATCAACACAAGTCACTTCTGCTATTGCCGTTTTAGGGTCAATATTACCCAACGGCGAAATAATTTTCCCGTCAGACCAAACCACTTCTCCACTTGCCTGCTTACACCAAGGCTGACCCTGTTGAAAAGACTTAACACTGATCTCTGCCTGACCCTGCAAAGAAACAGGCAATGCCATTGGTAATCGACTCATCACATTAGAGACAGGAAAAGAAACCACCATGTTCTCAGCGTAAGCTCCCATTGAAACACTATAACCAACAATACCTTTACCACGTAATTCCAATTCACTACCACGCCCAAAGCGCACAGAAAATACCGCATGCCCTTTTAAAATAGCAAATGGGTCAATCTGCCATTGAACTTGGCCATAGTTCACTCTTTGCCAAGAAAGAGAATCCACTTGTCCCTTCCAAGGTGTCCCTGATAATCCTGTTAACGATAAACCTCTTACTTTTGGTGCTTGCTCTACTACCCACTGAATCGGAATGTGTAATAAGGCACTAAAAGTAAAAAACGTAGAAAATACCGTCGCGATCAATAATTTAAATTTCATGATGCCTCTCGACTTAATTGCAGACGGTTCACTTCCACCACACCTTCCGTATCGGTTTTATTTAAATCTAAAAACTGAACATTGATGCCTTGAGAGTCTCGTAAGTACGCTAACCAATTTACCAACGTATTAAATGGAAGTGGTTTAACCCATACTTGCATTTGCTCGCCACGAGGTTGCATACGGATCAATTCAATCTTAAATTGACGAGTACTGCTTGGTATTACCTGATTCATTGGTCGAATTGCCGTTTGAGAGGTTGATGACGCCCCTCCTCTTAATGTCACAATCGCATCGGCTTTCTTTTGTACCCACGTTAATAAACTTCTCTCACTATTGATTCGGTTTTGAGCAATTTCAGCGCGATCATTTAACGGCTTAATTCCACCCCAATACAATGCAGCAATCACTAACGCTATACTGCCACCACCAACCAAAACACGTTCACGTGGTGAGATACTTTGCCACCAGGTCATTAAGGCTTTCATTATTTTCTCCTAATAATAATCGCACCAAACACTTGGCCTTGATTTTTATTTAATTGACCTTGCTCAACGTCAAACTTGGTATTTAACTCTGACGTTAATTGCTCAAAATATGGGAAATCGGATGCACTTGCTTGTAGGCGTAATTCATCGCGTTTTCCATCAAATTTTAAACTCTGCAACTTCACTTGAGGTACTTTTATTAAATATGGCGTCAACTCTGACATCCACGCTAATAAGTCATCTCCATCCGAACCACCTTGTAAACGTGATTCTTCATTTTTCATTTGGGATTTCAAATAGCTCATGGTTGGGATCTTACGTTTTCCTGGGAACACATCCCTAAAAATGCGTTCGCTTTCAGCACGCAATGCAAGACTATGTTGTTCCAATTTTTGTACTTCTGAAACGTGTTGAGCAACAAAGGCCACCATGACCAAACCAAACGCTAAAATCACTTTTTGCCAAATTCGCCAATGCTTTCGCCATGACGATTGAGGACGGTATTTACCACTAAGTAGATTTACTCTCGATGTTAAAACACCCTCTGCAAGCAGTTGCATCACCAACTCTGGTGTTTCTTGAACATACTTTGTGTTTTCAATTTCAACCAAGCAAGGTGAGTAACTATGAAGCGCATAACACGGCACATCATCCACCTCATCACTTTCCTCTTGTTCTTCTTCCTTATCTTCTTGAACAACAATGCCATCGGCGGTTTGAACGGCATGTTTCACTAAGCCATTCAGCAGCATTGATAGCCATTCAGGTTCAGCGATAGCACCTTGATATTCACCATAACGTAACAACCATTGTTGATTTAACTCAACCATAGCGACACCATCTTGATGAGAAGGTAATGACAATACATCTGGAATAAATCGTTTAGTCTGAATTCCAGCATCCGCTAGTAGAGATATCCATCTTTCCATTTTTTGATGTTCAACAACCGCAACTTGAGCTGTCTTGCTGTCTTTTTTCAAAATCACAATATGTAAGTCATCTACATCTTGCGCTAAATCATCTTCAATAATAAAAGGTAGCATAGAAGGAAACTGTCGAGCAGCCCCTTCAGGGATAGAGACTTCACGCAATAAAACATCGCTACTTGGTAAAAGCACCGATACACTGCGTTGAGCACTGTATTGAGTTAATGACTCTAAGGTTTCAGAAGAGCTTAACTCTCCTGATGCAATCACTTCTTTATTTTCTGGTGACCAGACTATCCATTGAATGGGATCTGACGACTGACTATTCAGCCTTATTATCAGATGTTCGCTCATTCATTCCTCCATATTGGCGACGGATAACGTTCACCACTTTTTTATCACTGCTATGCAATAAAGAACGCACACGTACGCGCGAATCTTCTACTAATACTTGAGCATCTAACTCAAAAAACTGACTATCTACGGATAAATAGGCTTTTGCTTCTTTCTTTGTTTTTTCATCAACTTGGCTAATCGCAGATTCTGCTAAAAAATCATCAACACTTGCCCAGCCATCAAAAGGACGATTCTCTAATACTTCTTGAGCGTCATTATCACTTAAATTCGGTGAAAATAACGCCACTAATATTTTTGCCTGCTCTGGTTGCATTGTATTCACATTCAAATACCAATTCGCACTTGGTATTGCACATACAAAAGGAGAGACGGCATTAAACACTTCTGCAGTCACGCCATTAATCGCTCTCAATTCACTAACATCAGCAATCCAGCCGTTCGGAGCTAAATACGCAGGCTTAAACGATTGGTAAGTACTGTCTTCAACTCCAGTCATTGAACGGACAATATCGTCTTCATCCATAAACTCCCAACTGGAGTCTGCAATCACTTCTGCTAAATAATTATCTACCTCTACAGACTCCAATAAATTAATCCAAACTTTGACCAAAAATGGACGTTGAGAAGGATCAGTCTGTGGTTCTATATTGCTTAATGCATTTAAATTGAAACAAGCTTGCTTATCTTTAACGCTGCCTAGTGCTTCACCATAATCAAGCGGATAAGTGGTTTCTTCTGTTGCCCACATTTGACTAAGATTGATGGTGTCGCCATCTTTGTATGCCTCTTCTATTCCAGCTTTTGCTAACGCTTCAACACCAATAGAGTACCAATAAGCTTGCTGATGATTTATTTGGTTTTCAGCACGGTGAAACTGAATAAATAAACGCTCTGACATTTGAGCCGCAATTGTCGCCATAATAGCCAACAATAATAAGACGACGATTAATGCGACGCCTTTCTGTTTTCTCTGCGTTTTAGTGTGTATTGTCATTACCCACCACTCTTAGTGTCATCATCATTCTGACCACTTTGATCCAGTTTATAGCCAGAGGTAAGATAAATTCGTTCGACGTCTCCATAATCTTTAAATGTCACAATCATTTTAATAGCTTTTGGTAATTGATCTTTTATTTCCCATTTCTTCTGCCATTTCTTGCCATCATAAAATTCAAATTTCAGTTCATCAATGCCATCAATTAATGGCGTTACTACTGGTTTCTGACCTACCGGAGTATCAGGGTAGCGCCACCATAGTCGTTCAAGTTTATTCTCAACAACTCGATAACCCACTTTAGTAATTTCACCACGAGGGAAAGCCTGCTGAGGGTTTTTCCACCCTAAACGCACAAATAAAATGCCTTGAGATTCTGAATCCAATAAATACTCACCGGCCAAAAGTAATTTCCCGTCGGCCTTTTCCCCATTAATTCTGAATTGGCGAGCAACTATTTGTCGAAAATCATTATCTAAAAAAACCAAGCTTCGTTGTAAGGCTTTAATTCGATTGCTTTTTTCCAATGATTGTTCATTACTACGCTGAACTTGATTTACCACTTGGTAGGCTGAAAAGCTTAACGTGGCAAACACAGAGATTGCTACCATCACTTCAATAAGGGTAAAACCGCGCGACTTTTTACACGTTGAATTACGGCGCAACATAGGTTCTTACCGTTAATAATGATGATTTTTGATCTTTGGTTGTTGCAACAGACACATCGACCGACTTTAAAATATCAGAGGTCGTCTTTACTGGGGCAATAGTCCAATACCATGTTTGACCTGCCAATTCTGTTTCCCCTTTTTTTACCGAGGTTGGCGGTTTATCTAGCATCATTAATGCCATTTGATTATCAACCACCATAGAGGCGAATGTTTTTTCTTCTAAATAACTTAACGTATTAATGTGCTGCGTCACTGAGCGAAGCACACTCAGCGCTGCGGTAGCAAAGATAGCCAGAGCAACCAAAACCTCAAGCAGAGTCATGCCTTTATTTAATGATCGATTACTTGATGAAGAGTTACTCATCAATTTCTTCTCCAGGCTTAATTAAAGTGATCAATCCCGATTCATCTACGTTAATTGTCCATGTTTTATCATCTAAATTACCGCGCTCATTACTCGGTAAAAAACGAACAATAAACGGGGTCATTTCTCCACTTGATAACACCATCACTTGAGGAGGTTTCGGTTTTTTCTTTTCTTCAACATCCGCGAACATTTCTTCATCAAACAAAGAACCGGGTTCAAATAAACGATCATCATCAGCCCATGCAGAACCGCCAAGTTCCATTTCAAATCGAGTGTCGTCTTCCATCTTCACTTCGGTAAAAAAGCGACTTTTCTCAAGAGGCTGCCAGCCATCTGATTTCAATGTCATAAAGCGATATTCTTGTCGCTCTTGATTAAAATAGATGCCGTAATCCATCCCGTTGAGTAAAGCGTCTTCATTAAGAAGTTGTACTAATTGATAAAAACGTGAGGCTTGCTCTTCAAGTTGGTCATCGCTACTTTCAGGCAAACTCATGATAACCGCCATCGAACTCACCGACAGCAGCACCAATACCAACATAATTTCGATTAGGGTAAACCCAGCCTCACGTTTTATTTTCATCATTGCTCTTATCTAGCTATAAGCTCATGACTTATTGAAAGTCTTGCATGTTCCAGTTACCAATATCTGCATTCGCACCTTCACCACCTTCTTGGCCATCTGCACCTAAAGAGAAGATATCAATCGTGCCGTTATCACCAGGACTTAAGTACTGGTACTCATTGCCCCATGGATCATTTGGTAAACGACGAATGTAACCGTCAGCACGGTAATTACGAGGCTCAGGCGTTGCTGATGGCTTAGATACTAAGGCTTCTAACCCTTGATCTGTTGATGGGTACACACTGTTATCTAGCTTGTACATATCTAATGAGTTTTCTAGTGCCACGATATCAGTAATCGCTTTTTGTTGATCGGCCTTCTCTTTGTTACCCAGTAAGTTTGGAACAACTAAGCTCGCTAACACACCAAGAATAACGATAACAACCATAACTTCTAAAAGAGTAAAGCCGCCTTGTTTACGTTGAGCTGAATTGACTTGCATGGAATAACTCCTAACGTTAAAAATTCATATATAAAATAAAAGAAAAATAGATAGCAGTGAATGCTACCCAACCAAATTGTTTAATTCGATAATTGGCATCAAGGTCGCAACAACAATGAAGAGTACAATCCCTGCCATGAAGACAATAAGCAAGGGTTCAAAAATGCCTAATGCCATGTTCACTAATGATTCAAAATCTCGGTCTTGGTTATCAGCCGAACGTGTTAGCATTTGCTCTAACTCACCACTTTGCTCGCCACTGGCAATCATATGCAGCATCATTGGTGGGAATAATTTGGTTTGCTCAAGCGAAATTCGCAAACTTGCCCCTTCACGAACATTATCCGCCGCTTCTAATACTTGTTGTTTAAAATACTTATTACTCATTACGTCTGCGGCGACTTTCATGCCATCCAGTAATGGAATAGCACTTGAAGTACAGATCGATAATGTTCGAGCAAAACGAGAGGTATTTAAGCCACAAACCACTTTACCAATAACAGGTAGCCGTAATATTTTTTTATCCCACGCTAAACGTAAGTGAGGCTTAGTAAGTAACCACTTCACTCCTACAATTAACACCACAACAGCGATAACAACCAACAACCCCCAGTGAACAACAAAATTACTGGCAGCCAATAATATTTCAGTCACGGTTGGAAGACCTTGCCCCATTTGCACAAACTGATCGACAATTTTCGGTACCACAGTAGCAAGCAAAAAGGAGATAACCGCTATCGCAATCAACGTCAGCATGATTGGATAAATCATCGCTTGCTGTAATTTACTGCGCATCTTCTGGCGATTCTCAGCGTAATCCGCTAACCGATTTAATACCGTATCTAAATGACCGGACTTTTCACCCGCTGCGACCATTGAGCAAAACAAATCATCAAACACATGAGGATATTCACCAAAACTTTCGGCTAATGGATACCCTTCAATCACTTTTGAACGAACACCCATCATCATGCTGCGAATGTGTGCTTTTTCACCTTGTTCTGCGACAGCTTTCAAGCACTCTTCTAATGGCATACCCGCCTGAACCAAGGTGGCTAGCTGGCGCGTAATTAACGATAAATCATTAACGCTAATGCCACGCTTAAAGCTTAAACCTTGAGAGGCGTTTTTCTGCTGCTTTGATTTAGTTTCAATAACCTCAACAGGAATAAGCCCTTGCTCTTTGAGGCGTTGACGAACTTGGCGACCATTGTCACCTTCCATTACGCCTTTTTTCTGTTTGCCATTTTTTTCGAGGGCTTTGTATTCAAATGCTGCCATTTACCCTTCCCGAGTGACTCGCATCACCTCTTCTAGCGTAGTGATACCTTGTTGAACTTTTAATAGCCCATCTTGCTGAATACCACGAGTGCTCTTACGAACTTCTTTTTCAATCTCTTGCTCGCCCACTTCTTTATGTATCAATTCTTGTACTTTTTCATTCACCACTAGCAATTCATGAATACCAGTACGGCCGCGATAACCTTTACCATTACAGTGCTCACAACCCGCTGGTTTATAAAGCACTAAATCATCAGAGGGTAATAAAGAAAAGAGTTTCTTCTGCTCGTCATCAGCTTGATAAGGCGTTTTACATTCCTTACATAAAGTACGAACTAGACGCTGAGCAAGAACACCCAATAAAGATGACGAAATTAAGAAAGGTTCGATTCCCATATCACGAAGACGAGTAATCGCACCAACAGCAGTATTAGTGTGAAGTGTCGACATAACTAAGTGACCAGTTAGAGAGGCTTGAACAGCAATTTCTGCGGTTTCTAAATCTCGAATTTCACCTATCATCACCACATCTGGATCTTGACGAAGAATGGCACGTAGCCCACGAGCAAATGTCATGTCTACTTTTGGGTTAACTTGTGTTTGTCCAATCCCATCAATATCAAATTCGATTGGGTCTTCAACCGTTAAGATGTTTGATTGAGTACTGTCTAATTCTCCTAACCCGGCATACAAAGTCGTTGATTTACCCGACCCCGTAGGACCAGTAACCAAAATAATACCGTGAGGTCGCTTAATAATATGCTGGAAGTTTTGATGGTTTTTTTCTTCCATTCCTAAGCTGTTTAAGTCTAGACGTGTTGCGTTCTTATCTAATAAACGCATTACAACTCGCTCACCATGAGAAGACGGCATGGTTGATACACGAACGTCTACCGCTCGACCACCAATTCGTAATGAAATACGACCATCTTGAGGAACACGTTTTTCTGCAATGTCTAACTTCGCCATTACTTTTACACGCGACACTAATAATGGCGCTAATTTACGGCTTGGGCTAAGAACATCACGTAATACACCATCAACTCGGAAACGAATCGACAGAACTTTCTCAAATGTCTCAATATGAATATCTGATGCCCCTTCTTTGATCGCTTCACCTAACATGGCGTTGATCAATTTAATGATTGGCGCATCATCTTCTGATTCTAGTAAATCGTCATTGTCTGGTAACTCTTCGGCTAATGAGAAGAAATCATCATTATCAGCCCCAATGTCTTCCATCAATTGCTGCGCTTCTGATGAGTTACGTTGATAGACTTGAGTAACTTTGGTATCGAACTCATCCTTGGTTAATTGAATTAATGAAAAACTCGCTTTGCATACTCGGCGGATCTCACACAATACAATTGGCGAGGGGGTTACTGCATAATACAAAACCCACCCTTCAGAACTTGCTTCAATAACAACGGAATGTCTTTTTGCAAATGAAAAAGGCAAACGTAAAACGGCAACAGGAGCAGGAAATAGCATATCCGCCATTATTTATCCTTATTCTCATCATCAAGCTGATCAAAGAAAGCTTGGATCTCTGCAGGGTGCTGCACATCAGAACCAAACTTAGGCAAGATTGGAATATTAGCATCATCCATTAACTTCAAGCCTTTCTCTGCGTTATACAACTGCTCTGCGCGAATATAGTTATATTTACGCTGGGTAATGCCATCAGCAGTCATGCCATCTCGAATAATAGTTGGCTTGATAAATACCATTAGGTTTTTCTTCTCGACCTGAGTACTGGTTGATTTAAATAAGTAACCTAATACTGGAATATCGCCTAAGAAAGGCACTTTTGATTCGCTTTCCATTGCACGTTCATCAATCAAGCCACCTAGCACCAACATTTGGCCATCTTGTACCATTACTGAGGTGTTTAGCTGACGTTTAGCAAAACGTACATCCACCGCACCATTAGCGCCCAATACGTTCGATACTTCTTGCTCGATATCTAAACGAACAGAATCACCTTCATTGATTTGTGGAACAACTTTAAGTTTGATACCCACTTCTTTACGATCAACCGTTTGGAATGGGTTTTCATTATTTGAACCAGATGTTGACCCCGTTAATACCGGAACCTCCTCACCCACAATGAATGAAGCCTCACCATTATCCATAACGGTAATACTTGGCGAAGACAGAATGTTGGAGTTTGAATCAGTAGACACAGCAGTAATCAACGCAGCCCAATCACCCATCATTACACTAACCGCCGCACCTTGAACGCCGCCAAGCGCAGAGGCTAACGCAGTATAATCACCTTCTTCTGTTGTGGTTTCATTTCGAACAAAATCACCTTGGTCATCATAAACAGCAGTGGTCGTCGTTTTATCTTTTGCTTCTTCCAAACCAACCATGGTGGCACCAATCGATGCACCCGTATTGCTGTATTGGATCATCGCACCGGTTTCTAAGTTGCCCCATTGCACACCAAGATTAATGCCATCACCTTCAGCAAGTTCAACGATTAGCGCTTCAATCAATACTTGAGCACGACGAATATCTAGCTGCGCAATAACATCCTTCACCGCACGCATTACATCAGGCGGCGCAGTAATCACTAAGGCATTAGTATCGGCATGAGCAGAGATCATTACGTCACTACGATTATTTGAACTTCCTTTTTGGGAGCCACCTTTACCTGCGGTTAAATTATCAGAAACCCCTTTTAATACATCAACCAAATCTTCTGCTTTGGCGTAACGTAAATAGACAACTTGGTTGTTGCCCTTCGTCGCCATTTCAACATCAAGTTGCTTAATGAGTTTTTTAAGGCGATTACGTACCTTTGGGTCACCCGAAATAAGGATCGAGTTGGTACGCTCATCAGCAACCAATTTAGGTTGTAGAAACGCTGGGGTATTTTTAGCGTCAGTGGTCTTATTTAGCGCATCAACAATTCGCACCATTTCAGCGGCTGAAGCATTTTTTAAATCAACCACTTCAACTTCTTTATCACCCGCTTGGTCAACACGCTCAATAATTTCAGCCAGACGATTAACAACAGCAGCACGACCAGTAATCATAATGATATTTGCAGGATCATAGTGAACAACGTTACCCGCGCCTGCATTATCATTAAGTTGACGTAATAAAGGAGAAAGTTCACGAACCGACACATTACGAACCGCAATAACACGCGTAATTACCGCGTCTCCGGTTATTTTGTCTTTTGCACCAAGAACAGGAACCGCCGATGTTTTTGCGTCTTTATCTTTAATTACCTTTAAAATGCCATTGTCCATTTCAACAACAGCATAACCGTACACTTCTAACACACTAAGGAAGAACTGATAATATTGCTCTTCGTTTAAAAGATCGTAACTACGAACATCCACTTTTCCCCGTACCGACGGATCAACAATAATGGTCTTTTCTAGATTTCGACCAACAATGTTGATGAACTCTTGAATATCAGTTCCCTTAAAGCTGGCACTAAAGTCATTTGCGATAGCCGATGTCCACATCATGCTACCCGCAAGTAATAAGGCTCCCTTGCCCATCCACTTTTTCACAATACACCCTTATTCATTTTTTCATCTACCAGTTATAAACCGATAAAGATGTCATGTAGTTGTCCGTCACGTTGAACGGTTAAATTAAGCTCTGTCATTTCTGACATATTTTTCCACAATGCACTCATTGCAGCAGGATCGGTTAAATCAATCCCGTTTAAACTTGTTGCGATATCACCCGGCTTCAGACCCACCGAATCAAATAATTTTCTATCTTTACCTGGATTAACTCGGTAACCTTCAATTTTCCCATTATTACTCACTTGAGAAAGGCGAATATATTTCAAGATTGATTGAGGGTTTTTCGCCATCTCTTGACGAATTGTATCTAATTCATCTTGATCTGAATTCTGACGATTATTCCCTAATACCGTACCAGAACTACCAGTACGATTTTGTTCTACCGAAATTTTGGTGTACTCAACACCCTCAAGCATCAATGTTTCATCACGTCCATTATTTGAAATAATAATACGATCGGCACTAATCGCTTTTACTGTTGCTCTTGTTCCATCAATCATTTCATCAATACCGTACGTGTTTTGTTTACCTCGATTCGCGATAACAGCTAAACTCAATTTTGAATTAGAGCTGGCTACCACACCAGATAAAGTCAAGTTCAGTTTGGTTTTAGGTGCGTCTTTTACTTCAACAACCTTTGGCTGCTCTACTGTTTTTTCAGGATTAAACTGCCCAAAAACTTGGCCGTTTAATAAACCAGACAAAGAATCATCATTGCTTTTCTTTGGTGACCCGTTAATAGCGACCGCTTTCGGTGTCCATTGAGAAACCGATGTCTGTGGGGCTAATATCGACCAAAAAAGAGAACCACAGATCCACGCAAAGCAAGCCACTAACATAACCGTTAAGCCTTTTGAAATTGCAGATTGATATGTTGACCAATATTGAGAAACTTTTTCGATTTTCATATTAGCTATCATGTAGGTACTGATCTTCCTTTTCTGTCTCACAGAGCAATTAAATATCTGATGTATTTATGAATTATAAAATAACCCGGCATAATTTCCGCAAATGATGCCGATTTCTTAAATTCCTCGCAGCCATATCACGTAATTTAAGCAGATGACCTTGTATTAGAGCATTATTTCTCATTAATGACTCTAGTTGCTTATCAATTTTGATTAATTCACCTCAAAAGATTGAAAAAAATTTTACTAACACCATCTTAATAAGCAGAGATAAGACATTAGGTACCCATAATGAGTTCAAAATCCAATACTAGCGATGGTATCAGGCTCGACAAATGGCTCTGGGCGGCTCGTTTTTACAAGACTCGTTCTATTGCTCGTAATATGGTTGATGGCGGGAAAGTTCATTATAATGGACAACGTGCAAAACCAAGTAAATTAGTTGAAGTAGGCGCTGAGGTAAAACTTCGCCAAGGCAATAACGAAGAAATCGTCGTGATCATTGAGATCCTATCCGATCAACGCCGTGGCGCTCCTGTTGCACAAACTCTTTACAAAGAAACACAAAATAGTATTGAGCACCGTGAAGAAAACGCGAAATTACGCAAGCTCAATTCACTTGGTAGCCCGCACCCAGATAAACGTCCTGATAAGAAGCAGCGACGTGATATTATGAAGTTTAAACAGCAATAGACTTGTCTTTCTGTTTCATCCCTTATTTATACCGGTTGTCTTCGCTATACTATAAGTAACGACAACCCCTCTAATACAATTGCTGGAGTATTTCATGGCAAATAACACACTGCATCGCTACCTATTTGAAGATTTATCAGTTCGTGGTGAATTGGTTCAACTAGATGATGCTTACCAACAAATTATTTCTAGCAAGGAATACCCAAAAGCAGTTCAGAATTTATTGGGTGAGCTATTAGTTGCAACGACGCTATTAACTGCGACATTAAAATTTGAAGGATCTATTACTCTTCAACTTCAAGGTGATGGTCCTGTATCACTGGCTGTTATCAATGGCGATAACGATCAAAAAGTTCGTGGCGTAGCTCGCTTTGAGGGTGATATTGCTGACGATGCTACCTTGCACCAATTAATGGGTAAAGGTTACTTGGTTATCACGATCTCTCCAAAAGATGGTGAGCGTTACCAAGGTGTTGTTGCTCTTGATGGCAAAGATTTAGCAGCTTGTTTTGAAGGCTATTTTGAGCGTTCAGAACAATTAAAAACTCGTCTATGGTTACGCCTTGGTGAATTTGAAGGTAAACCTCATGCAGCAGGTATGCTTCTTCAAGTCATGCCTGACGGCACAGGTTCTGCTGATGACTTTGAACATTTAGAGCAATTGACAGATACCATTAAAAACGAAGAGCTATTTGGCCTAGAAGCTGAAGATGTTCTATACCGTTTATATAATCAAGATAAAGTACAACTTTTTGAACCTCAAACTGTTGAGTTTTTCTGTGGCTGTTCTCGTGAGCGCAGTGCAGGTGCAATCGTAACAATTGAACGTGCTGAAGTTGATGATATTGTAAAAACAGAAGGCAAAGTATCTCTTCATTGTGACTACTGTGGCACAAGCTACGATTTTGATAGCATTGATGTTGCCAACATATTCGAAGAAGCAACAAAAGGTAATGACACCGTTCATTAATTTACTGCATAGAATAAGTTGTAGAAATGTTACAAAAGCCAGCCATTAGGTTGGCTTTTTTTATAACTAAATTTGATATAAACCACGTTTTTAATTCCACTTATCCACACTTAATTTTGCTTAAATAATAATCAATTACATCTAGCGCAATCGATTTCTTTAAGAGTAGAATAGGGCAATTGCTATTTTGTGATGCTGATTAAATAACCACTACTACTTTGTGGTTAATTTATGATTTATCTCCCTGTTTTCAATTTACCGCATTGATAGCATGTTTAGCAGACAATAAATAATTACAAAATATTAAAATCCCTACAAAATTCCTTTAAGGAGCACCTATGACTGTTATGGAACACAAAAAGGCTGCACAACTTGATCTTACTCAACATGGCCTAACTGGCGTTACTGACGTTCTTCGTAACCCAAGCTATGACCAATTGTTTGAAGAAGAGACCCGTCCAGACCTAGAAGGTTATGAGCGCGGTGTAATGACTGAGCTTGGCTCGGTTGCGGTAGATACTGGTATTTTTACTGGCCGTTCACCAAAAGATAAATACATCGTAAAAGATGAGACAACTAAAGATACATTATGGTGGTCTGATCAAGGTAAAAACGACAATAAAGCTATCACACCTGCAGTCTGGGATGATCTAAAAGCCCTAGTAACAGAGCAACTCTCTGGTAAGCGTCTATTTGTTATTGACGGTTACTGTGGTGCAAACCCTGATACTCGCTTAAGTGTCCGAGTTATTACTGAAGTTGCATGGCAAGCACACTTCGTAAAAAACATGTTCATTCGTCCAACAGAAGAAGAGCTAGCAACGTTTGAACCTGATTTTGTGGTAATGAACGGCGCGAAAGTCACAAACCCTAATTACGAAGCACAAGGCCTAAACTCTGAAAACTTTGTTGCCTTCAATCTAACAGAACGTGTTCAAATTATCGGTGGTACTTGGTACGGCGGTGAAATGAAAAAAGGCATGTTCGCAATGATGAACTACCTTCTTCCACTGAAAGGCATTGCCTCTATGCATTGTTCTGCCAATGTGGGTGAAGAAGGCGATGTCGCGGTATTCTTCGGTTTATCAGGCACAGGTAAAACAACGCTTTCAACCGACCCTAAACGCCAACTGATTGGTGATGATGAGCACGGTTGGGATGATGACGGTATCTTCAACTTTGAAGGTGGCTGTTACGCAAAAACAATTCGCCTATCTAAAGAAGCTGAACCAGATATCTACAATGCAATCCGCCGCGATGCACTACTAGAAAATGTAACCGTTCGTAGCGATGGCACGATTGATTTTGATGATGGTTCAAAAACAGAAAACACGCGTGTTTCTTACCCAATTTATCACATTGATAATATTGTTAAGCCAGTGTCAAAAGCAGGCCATGCAAATAAAGTTATTTTCTTAACGGCTGATGCATTTGGTGTTTTACCGCCTGTTGCGAAATTGACGCCAGAACAAACTAAATACCACTTCTTGTCGGGCTTTACTGCTAAATTAGCGGGTACAGAACGTGGTATTACTGAACCAACACCAACATTCTCTGCAGCATTTGGCGCAGCGTTCTTAACGCTACACCCAACACAATATGCAGAAGTATTAGTTAAGCGTATGGAAGCGGTTGGCGCAGAAGCGTATATCGTCAATACAGGTTGGAACGGTACGGGTAAACGTATCTCTATTCAAGATACTCGTGCCATCATTGATGCAATCTTAGATGGATCAATTGACCACGCTAAGACGAAAAATATCCCAGTGTTTAACTTTGAAGTCCCAACCTCATTACCAGGTGTTGATACTTCGATTCTAGACCCTCGTGATACTTACACTGACCCTCTACAGTGGGACAGTAAAGCTGAAGATCTTGCACAACGATTCATCAAAAACTTTGCTCAATACACAGATAACGATGAAGGTAAGGCGCTTGTGAAAGCAGGCCCTCAACTTGACTAACCCAAGTTAATACCTCGATAAATTCAAGCCCTTCGATAACGAAGGGCTTTTTTTATTCTATTTGATCCCTATCTTGCTTTCAAAACAGTGATTACCTTTAAGTAAAACATTACAATAACTTGATTGAATCTCACTTTTAATCCACTCTTTCTATTCTTATTTCTTTCTGGAGTTAACAATGTATACCACGCTGAAAAGCCTTGGTTGGTTTATTACTTTCTTCCTACTACTTGTGGTCGCATTCTTATCCCTTTTGCATACTCCTTATGCGCAACCATTATTAAACCCATTAGTTGAAAAATTATCAGATCAAAAAATCTCTTTTGGTGAGCTTAATTACTCAATTCAAGATCCTCTTCACCTTACTCTGTCAGAAGTCACTATCCGCACTGAGAATGAATTGTTCGTACAGCATGTTGATTTTTGGCTTTCTCAGCACCCTATCCAACAAGGTAAGTTAGCATTTAATAGCATTAAAATTGATGGCTTAAGTTTACAAAATGGATTACCAAAAACAGAGCATCTCGATTGGATTTCTATTGCCCAGTTAAGCATCTCTAATTTAGACTTTGCCAATGACGACTTAGTTATTCGTGACGCACAAGTCCAACTCACCAATTGGTCTGTTGAACAAGAAAAAACAGTGCCATTTGAAGGTGATTTCCAATTTTCAACTCAACAACTATATTGGCAGGGTGAAGCCCTTGACGATGTGTTAATTGATGGTTATTACAGTGAAAATTACACTGCATTACATGGAATATCACTCACTTGGCGTGACAGTACTATCACAGCTCAAGCTGAGCTGAAAGACAACAAACTATGGGTTATCCCTCAATTCACTCTGCGAAAATTTAATTTAGAATCTGACAATGCAGACATTATCGGTAAACCATTGGAATGGCTTACTAAGCAAAACTTCACCTATCAATTTGAACGAATTGATCTGTTAGATATTAATATTGAACTCCCTCAATTCTCGGTAAATAATTTAAGTTTATCTGCGGAGAATGTGTTGCTGCCTTACCATTTATGGCAACAAAGTAATGCGAATATTTCTTTTAATGCAGATAGCTTAGTATGGAATGAGCGCATCATTGAAAAGCCTATTTTCAACCTAATGTTAAATGGTAAAGAAGCCAATATCTCAACACTTTCTTTTGATATTTTTGATGGAAATGTTCAACTTGAAGGTAAAATATCTCCTACCGAAATTAACTTAAAATCATTGACGTTAAGTCAAATAAAATGGTTACTTAGCGAAAGAGAAGTGTCCACTATTCAAAAATATATTAAACAACTTGAGCAAATTAAAATAGCGGAGCTGGACATTAATAACATTCAACTGATTCAACTTGATAATCAACACCCTTATCAAGTTTCAGGAGTTAATGCTGAAGGTCACGATCTCGATTTATTGCGCTATTATCAATGGGGATTATGGGATGGAAAATTATCTCTTAGTGCCTCTAACGCCAGCTTTAATTACCTATTAACTCAACAACTATTAATAGAAATGAACGCTGAAAATGGATTATGGACAATAGAGCGAGCACTTTTCCCTTTAGCTGAAGGACTTGTTGGATTAAATGGCAGTATTTATTTAACTCAAGATAGCCAACCCTGGCAATTAGAGGCTTATGGCGATGGCTTACCAATCAGTTACCTAACCACTTTTTTCCCAAATACTATACCTCTAGAAGGCGTTGCTGAATTTAACTTAAATGCGAATGGTCTTGCTGCTAATAGAGACAGTTTTAATTACAGCTTTAATGGTGAGTTAAATATTATTCCAAGAGAGATGACAACCACCAAAACAGCGAAAGAACTGTGGCAATTTAAACTAGGATTAACCCCTGACGAAGATCATCCTAATATTTCATCTAATGGCAATGACATTAATAAGGAAGTCTCTTCTATACATTATCCAATACAAGTGGAGCCAATTAAAATAGTGGCTAACAGAGGGCGAATTTCAATCACACCCATAACCATTATTGGTGACGGTTTTAATTACAACATTGAAGGTGATTACGATTTAGTCAATCCAGAAAACGCTCAAACCGTTACTTCTATCACTCAAGAGTGTCATCAGTTAGTACAGAAATTATTTTCTAAAGAAGTTCAAATCATCAATTATTGTCAGTAATCTTTAAAAAATTAGAAAACAAAAGCCCCATCAAACATTACGGTTGATGGGGCTTCGTTGTATTAAGTTAGAGTGACTTTATTTAACAAGAATCGCTTGATACCAATTTTCTGCCTCTTGGTATGTCTTTTCTACCGTCTTTGGAGAAAAACCAAGCAAACGACTTGTCTTATCAAGCTGAGTCCAATCACCAGACTTAATGCTTTCGTATAGCTTTAGCATTGATCCTAATAAACCTGCACGAAGTAATATTGCTTGTTCAATTTCATCCGTTAACGAAAGTTGTTCTAACACATCATCTAATTTCCGATCAAGCAAAGCATCAAGCAGTGAAAACAGACCAACAATAAATGCTTGCTGCCCTGGCGTTCCATTTTGGCAGCGACAAATCATTAATTCACAAAAACGACCTTTCACTAACGATTGTTTATACAATTCTTTCGGTTTATTAATTGCAGCGTGCGCGGTTGCTACTAAGGTCACAAACATTTTTATTTGTTCTTCACCTAAATAGACTAATGCCTGTTTAAATGACGAGATTGGTTTTTCAAGTCGTACAGAAGCGGTATTTACAAATTTCAGAAGCTGATACGACAATGACACGTCTTGAGCAATTAACTGTTCAATCCGAGCAAAGTTTACTTCTTCACGACACACTTCTTGAAACAGTTGCATCGTTAATACTTCTTCTGGCTTCACAACTCGATTTTTAATAATTTGTGGTTTACTAAAGAAGTAGCCTTGATAAAAATGAAAGCCTACTTGAAACGCTTTCTCAAACTCTTCATAAGTCTCTACGCGTTCAGCAAGATAATGACGCTTACAGCCTTGCTGTTTGTTCTTTTTCACATAATCACAAGCAACATCAATACCTAATTGCATAATGTCTAATTTAACGATGTGTGAATAAGGTAAGAATCTGTCCCACTCCGCATCCAAACTAAAGTCATCTAACGCAATAATATACCCCATTCGATGAAGGTGTTTAATCGCACTAAAAAGCTCATCATTAGGAATACAAGTTTCTAATACTTCAACGACAATTTTACGTTTAGGGAAAGCTGTAGGGACAAGAGAAATCAAAGACTCTTGAGGGAAATTTATAAAGCTACGAGGAGATTCTAATGCAGGGTTACTGCCCGCCGACATAAAGTTTTCAACTAATAATCGGCACGTAGCCTGATTCGCTTCCATATCTGGAAACGCATTAGTCTCACCATCACGAAAAAGTAACTCATACCCTATCGTCTGTTTTTTTCGATTAAGTATCGGTTGTCGGGCAACGTATGCATACATAACTTGAAAGCGGTATCCTGTGAAAATATATAGGTATGATAAATAATTATATCGGCTAATTACTTCGAATCTTGAGTAATTTAAATTAATGCCGACCTACTAAAAAAACATAGTAGTCTAATCAAATGAGTAAAAAAATGCGCTTGCTTAAGAACTGTGCAAGAACTTACCAAAATATGATACACATTTCACTATTGTTATTATAATAAGATTGAACCCGCATTCATAATCATGCAGTGAGCCCAATGAAAAAAAACGATTTCACCCAAGAAACAAACTACCTAGAAACAATAAAAAACCACATCACTCCTTTTTGGGAGAAGCGTCAGCATGGTTTTTACCAAGGTGAAAAAGAAACACAACTTCATTGGGTTAGCTTTACTAGCCCCACAAATCAGAAAGCCATTATGATCGTTAATGGCCGCATTGAAAGTGTTTATAAATACCAAGAGCTATTTTATGACCTCTTTTGCCAAGGTTATGACATTTATTCATTTGATCATCGTGGGCAAGGCTTATCTGATCGATTAACAGAAAACAGTGATATTGGTCATATCGAAGATTTTAATGATTATGTACTAGATCTCAACAATATGACTCACCATTTGATCACGCCTGAACATTATCAAGATTGCTATTTGTTGGGCCATTCCATGGGAGGCGCTATTGCCACTCAATACGTAGAAACTCATTCTCACCCATATTCAGCATTAGCGTTAAGCGCTCCAATGCATGGCATTCATATTGAACCTTGGTTAAAACCAATAGCAGGTACAGTCAGTCATTATTTAAGTCGTTGGGCTTCACACCCTACTTACGCATTAGGGCAAGAACCTTATCATGCGAAGCCTTTTTTAAATAATACACTGACAACAAGTGAGATCCGCTACCAATGGTTTAGAGAGCTATACGCCTTAAAACCAGAGCTGCAAATCGGTGGTCCAAGTAATCACTGGGTAAATCAAGGGTTAAAAGGGGCAAAACGTTGTATTAAACACGCGCCATCTTGTGTTATTCCAACTTTATTATTACAAGGGGAGAATGATCGTATCGTCGATAATAATGCGCACATCTCCTTCCAAAAAAAAGCGGCCAATTGTCAGCTAATTACAATTAAAGACGCAAAACACGAACTTCTGTTTGAATCAGATGCATGCCGAAATCAAGCGTTGAGCGAGATCCTCAGCTTTTTTTCTCAGCACACAAAATAATTAAAGCGTGACACCCCACCAAAGAAAAAAGAGGAAGGCTAATATTGTTATCTTTACCCTCTTTTTTCTTTATAAAGTCACGTAAACTAAATTCAATTAACTTCGAGTCTATTCTTTTCTTTTCCTTTCCTCTGAGGCTTTATGATTACTATTGTTGCATCTGATCTTGACGGCACACTGCTTACTCCTGAACACAAAATTGCTGATTTCACTAAAAAAACGCTAAATAAACTTCACCAACAAGACCTAACGTTTATTTTTGCTACTGGTCGCCACCACATTGATGTTGGTAATATTCGTAAAGATGTCGGCATCCCGGCTTACATGATAACTTCTAACGGCGCTCGTGTTCATGATGTCAACGACAATCTTATTTACAGTAAAAACCTTCCTGAAGCTTTTATTCCACAAGTACTAAATCTATTAAAAGACGATGAATCTTTATCTATTCATATGTACTCAGACGATAAATGGTTTATGCATAAAGAAGACGAAAGCCTAAAAGATTTTCATGATAATGGATTCACTTACACCTTATTTGATGCAAATAAACCACCAGTTGAAAATATCGCAAAAATCTTTGTAACTATGCCAGAGCATGACTACTTAGTAGAATATGAGACTAAGCTAAAAGCACAATTTGGTGATGAATTAATGGTAGCTTTCTCTACCCCTTGGTGTTTAGAGGTAATGGCCTCTGAAGTCTCAAAGGGCGCAGCATTAGAAGCGGTTGCTAAGTTACTTGGTAAAACGTTAGATAACTGCATCGCGTTTGGTGATGGCATGAATGACTATGAAATGTTGAGCATGGCAGGCAAAGGGATCGTGATGGGTACATCGCATGAGAAAGTAAAAAAAGCCCTGCCAAATAATGAAGTTATTGGCTCGTCTGCCGACGAAGCGGTTGCTCATTACTTAGAAAACCTACTATTAAAGTAAGCTTATAGCTCACTTGGTCCATCATAGGCCAAATAGTTAACTACTCTTTTAAAACAAGTAGTTATAAAAGTTTAAAGTGAAAACTATCAAACCTAAAAAAAGCCAGATACGTCATAATTCGCACCTGGCTTTTTTATGTTGCTCTCAATCTAAATAAGTAACTACCCAGATTATTTTTTCTTCGCTCTTGGGTGCGCTTGGTCATACGCTTGAGCAAGGTGCTGAAAATCTAAATGGGTATAAATTTGCGTAGTAGAAATATTTTCATGCCCAAGTAACTCTTGAACGGCACGTAAATTACCACTCGATTCAAGCATGTGAGTTGCAAATGAGTGACGTAATTTATGCGGACTAATATGACTATTAACCCCTTGTTTCATTCCCCATTCAGCCATTCGTTTTTGTACATTTCGATGCGAAATACGAACCCCTAATTTAGAGACAAACAATCCAGTTTCTTCCGGTTTAGCAAGCTGATTTCGAACTTGCAACCAATGCCCTAACCACTCTTTCGCCTGACCTGAAAAAGGAACTTTACGTTCTTTATCGCCTTTACCAATGACGCGTAATTCACCTTGGCGTAATTGAATATCACGAACATCAATGCCCACCAATTCAGCCAAACGTAAGCCTGCACCATACATTAGTTCCATCATGGCGCGATCACGAATAGATAATGGGTCATCTTCATTTACTTCGAGTAACTGCCCCATTTCATCAACATCGATATTTTTTGGTAATGGACGTGACTTACGAGGCGCTGAAACGCCTTTAGCTGGGTTTGCCGCTAATACGTTACGTAATACAAGAAAATCAAAAAAACTGCGCAGTGAAGATAACCGAGTAGATAAGCTACTCGCCTTTAATCCTTCTCGCATGCCTTTACTGGTAATTTGACGCACCCAACCCGCATCAACGTCTTGCCACGACTCAACACCTAACTCAACCAACTGCTCAGCAATCGTGGTGAGTTGGCGTTTATAACTACGCTGAGTATAAATACTTAAGCCTTTCTCATTACGTAAAAACTCATAAAAGGCATCAAGATGTTTTGAATACTGAAGAGGGAGTACATCACTCATGAGAAGATTTCGACCATTGCATTAATAAATAATGGAAAACACTAACCAGCTGTTCTAAAAATAAGGTATCCATATTAGGTTCGAAATGCCCACCATCACGACTAGCAAAAACCATAACCCCAATCGGTTGAGATTGACCTAATGGAAGAACCGCAAATGAACCTAATTCAGCACTTGATTGGTTTAGCCCACCATAGGCCAATAAGTTATCACGCTCTGCTTGACGCAAGCGCCCCAAATACGCAGAGTGTCCATTCAAAAACTTTTTAATAAAATTATCGAGTGCAGTTTTATCGACATGATACTTAGGATGAGAATGATCAATAATTTTAATATGTGCAGTTAAACCTAGAGAAAGTGCTTTCTGCTCAATAATTTTTACTGCTTGAGAAAAATCCTCACACGCGAGTAATTGTTTTTGTACATTCGAAAAATCGTGAAATAATCGATCATTCTTCGCAGCAAGTGACATAAGTTGAGTTATTTCTTCTTCTAAGTCACCGATACGATCACGCAATTTACTGACTTGTACTTCAACTAAAGAAACCACGCCTCGCTCAGGCGTGTCTACTTTAATTCGCCCAAGCAGCTCTGGATGCTGTTGAAAAAAATCCGGATGGTCCATTAAAAATTGAGCAACAACGTCTTCAGTAATCTGAGTTGGTTGCTGCTCTATTGGTGCGACATCATTCATATTGATAATTGACCATCATAAACATGAGCTGCAGGTCCTGTCATAAACAACGGATAACCCGGACCTTTCCATGAAATCTGTAAATCACCACCAGGTAAAGAAACTTTAACGTCTTCACCTAATAACTCTTGCATAATACCAATAGCAACAGCACCACACGCACCGCTGCCACACGCTTGAGTTTCACCGGCACCGCGCTCATAAACTCGTAATTTCACTTCATTAGGTGACACGATTTCCATAAAGCCTGCATTCACACGCTCAGGAAAACGATCATGACCTTCAACTAAGGGGCCGTATTTATCAACGTCATAGTTATCAACATCATCCACAACCGTGACACAGTGTGGGTTACCCATACTTACTGCACCACAGAAAAGTGTTTTATCGTCTGCTCGTAATAAATAGGTTTTCTCAGCTTGAGTTGCTTTAAATGGAATTTTATTTGGTTCAAATACTGGCTCACCCATGTTTACCGTTATTTGATCATCATCTTCCACTTTTAAGGTCATTTTGCCTTTTTTAGTGCTCACTGAAATGCTGATCTTATTGGTTAAGCCTTTCATTCGCACGAAACGTGCAAAACAGCGAGCGCCATTACCACATTGCTCTACTTCTGTACCATCGGCATTAAAAATACGGTAGTGGAAATCAGTTTCAGGATCATAGGGAGCTTCAACCACCAATAGCTGGTCAAAACCAATACCGCGGTTACGATCCGCTAAGCGACGAATTAAATCGGGTGAAAAGAAAATATTTTGAGTTAAGCAGTCAACCACCATAAAGTCATTGCCAAGCCCGTGCATTTTAGAAAAATGAAAGTGCATAGTTGTTCTTCTTTTTATATTTTTAGGTTGAATACCAAAAGAGCAAGTAACCTTCAGGTCCTTGCTCTTTAATCTAAGTTAACTTGGTAAGATGGATTCTAGCTCCCATAAAGAGCTTAACTCTTCTCGCTTACGAACGAGATGAACTTGGTCCCCATCGACCATAATTTCTGCGGCGCGAGTACGTGTATTATAGTTTGATGACATCACAAAACCATAGGCTCCAGATGAACGAACTGCAAGCAAGTCATCAGCTTCGAGAACTAAGTCACGATCTTTACCTAAAAAGTCACCCGTTTCACAAATAGGGCCAACTAAATCATAGCTTTGAGCGTCCCCCTCACGAGGTGCAACAGGCACGATATCTTGCCATGCTTGATATAACGCTGGACGCATTAAATCGTTCATTGCCGCATCAATAATGGCAAAGTTTTTGTGCTCTGTGTGCTTTAAGAATTCAACTTTAGTTACTAAAATACCTGCATTTGCTGCAATCGCACGGCCTGGTTCGAAAATCAGTTCAAGATCTTCACGACCAGCTAAACGACTTAATAGCGCTGTCGCATACTCTGATGGTTGTGGTGGTAATTCATCACGGTAAACAACGCCTAAGCCACCACCAACATCAAGGTGTCTAATATTCACACCCTGTGCTTTTAAATCATCAATCAAGGCAAGAAGACGATCAGTGGCATCGATGAACGGGGTAATATCCGTTAACTGAGAGCCAATATGACAATCAATGCCTTGAATATCTAAATTCGATAATGTTTGTGCAAACTTATACACTTCAGGAGCACGATCAAACGCAATACCGAACTTATTATCACGCAGTCCTGTCGAGATATAAGGGTGCGTTTTAGCATCAACATCGGGATTGATTCGTAATGAAATTGGCGCAATCACACCCATTTCAACAGCCACTGCATTTAGACGCTCAAGCTCTGGTTCAGATTCAACGTTAAAACATTTAATATTAAGCTCTAACGCTCGACGCATTTCAACGGCTGTTTTTCCAACCCCTGAAAATACAACTTTTGTTGGATCGCCACCCGCGGCAACAACGCGCTCAAGTTCACCTTGAGATACAATATCAAAACCAGAGCCTAGACGGGCAAGTGCATTCAACACACCAATATTTGAGTTTGCTTTAACGGCATAACACACAAGATGTGGTTGCTCACCAACAGAGCTATCAAACGCATTCCAGTGACGCTCTAATGTCGCACGAGAATACACATACAATGGCGTGCCATATTGCTCTGCTAACTGTGCAACAGGTAACTCTTCAGCCCAAAGTTGTCCATCATCCTTATAATTGAAATAATCCAATGTTATCTTCCTTGTCTAGTTCAGTGTTCATTAGCCAGTCATTACAAAATACACTGGCTACAAATAAATTATTCTGCTGCTTCTGTTTTTGGTGCATCATCCGCAGGCATATATAACGCCCCAGTTTGACCGCAACCGGCAAGTGCTAAGGCACTCAATAGCATTAACGCTATCACTCTTTTTTGCATAAGATTTTACCATTAGTGTTAATATCTGGTTATGCTCTCTATAATCGCACCACAGCCAAGAAAAGCAATAGGATAAATAAGATGAATAACACTGAATTTCACGAACTAGTTGATGAAAAACTGCAATTAATCGAAGATATGATTGATGAATCTGGTGCAGATATTGAACCAGTAATCACGGGTAACGTTCTAACACTAGAGTTTGAAAACCGCAGCCAAGTCGTGATCAACAAACAAGAACCAATGCACGAGATCTGGTTAGCATCAAAATCTGGCGGCTTCCATTTTGCTTATACTGATGAGAAATGGACATGTTCTAAGACGGGCATGGAGTTTATCGAGATGGTAAAAGAAGAGTGCCAGAAGCACGCAGATGAAGAGATTGAGTGGGCTTAATTAAGACGCCTGCGGCTTAAGAAGAAAATAAATTTTCTAAAGACGGGCTTCGCCCTTGAGAGTAAAGTCCTTCTCCAGAGCTTTGCTCGTCTCAAGGCGAAGCCGCCCTCAAGCAGCTTGCTGCGTCTTATCCCTTAAGCCCCTATACCCGCATGACGCAGCATCGCATCCACTTGTGGCTCACGGCCACGGAAGCGTTTAAACAATTCCATTGGCTCTTCACTGCCGCCCATTTCAAGAATATTATTTAAGAAACTTTGACCTGTTTCCGTATTAAAAATACCTTCTTCTTCAAAACGAGAGAACGCATCTGCCGATAATACTTCTGCCCATAGATAGCTGTAATAACCCGCACCGTAACCACCTGCAAAAATATGGCTAAAGCTGTGAGAGAAACGGTTCCACTCAACACTTGGTAATACTGCGACTTTCGCTTTTACTTCAGCCAGCGTTTCTAATACTTTTGCACCTAAATCAGGATCGTAATTTGTGTGCAGCGTGAAATCGAACATACCGAACTCTAGCTGACGTAAAATAAACATCGCTGATTGAAAGTTTTTCGCCGCAAGCATTTTATCTAGCATCTCTTTTGGCAGTGGCTCACCCGTTTCATAGTGACCAGAAATAAACGCCAACGCTTCTTCTTCATAACACCAGTTTTCTAGGAACTGACTTGGTAGCTCAACCGCATCCCAAGGCACGCCATTGATACCAGACACTGACGCCACATCAATTTGCGTTAGCATGTGGTGAATACCATGACCAAATTCGTGGAATAAAGTAACCACTTCATCATGAGTAAACAGCGCTGGCTTACCACCAATAGGCTTACTGAAGTTACAGGTTAAGTACGCCACTGGCGTTTGCAGTTCACCATTTTCAGTAATACGACGCACACGACACTCGTCCATCCATGCGCCACCACGTTTGTGCTCACGCGCGTATAAATCTAAGTAAAAACTACCACGCAAGGTATTGGTAGAATCAAAGATATCAAAGAAACGCACTGACTCATGCCATACGTCAACGCCTTCACGTTCAACCACTGTCATACCAAATAGACGGTTTAAGACCTCAAATAGGCCAGATACTGCTTTTGATTCAGGGAAGTAAGGGCGTAGCTCTTCATCAGAGATTTGGTACAGCTTTTGTTTTAGCTTTTCAGAGTAATAAGTCACATCCCACAGATCTAACTCATCAATATCAAACTCTTCTTTTACAAAGGCTTTTAGCTCTTGTACTTCACGCTCGCCTTGTGGTTTCGCTTTCGCTGCTAAGTCATTTAAGAAACCCAGTACTTGCGTTGGGCTTTCCGCCATTTTGGTTGCTAATGACTTTTCACTGTAAGAAGCAAAACCTAATAGACGTGATACTTCATGACGAAGTTGCAACTCTTCAGAAATTAAATCGGTGTTATCCCATTTACCAGCATTTGGACCACGATCCGATGCGCGAGTAACGAACGCTTCATAAATTTCACGACGCAGTGGTTTATTATCAGCATAAGTCATGATCGGAATGTACGAGGGCATTTCTAGTGTTAGTAACCAACCGTCTAACTCTTTTGCTTCTGCCGCGGCTTTTGCTGCTGCCATTGCTGATTCTGGTAAACCTGATAATTCAGCTTCATCAGTAATGTGTTTTGACCAACCCATGGTTGCATCAAGCACATTATTGCTGAAATTTGAGCTTAATTCTGAAGTACGCTTACTGATCTCACCGTAGCGCTTTTGTTGATCAGCAGGTAAACCAATGCCTGATAATTCAAAATCACGCAGCTCATCAACAATGGTTTTTTGTTGAGCTTGAGATAGGGTTGCAAACGTCTCACTCTCTTTGATCGATTTATATGCTTCGTACAGTCCTTTATGTTGACCAACCCACGTGCCGTACTCAGATAACGCAGGTAAACACGCTTCATACGCTTCACGCAGTTCTTCACTATTTTGTACTGAGTTCAAATGGCTCACTGGTGACCAAATGCGACTTAGGCGATCATCGGTTTCTGCTAGAGGAATAATAATACTCTCCCAACTTGGAACAGCATCAGACGCTAATACGTCTTCCACTTTCGCGCGACAATCAGCAATGGCTTGTTCTACCGCTGGCTGAATGTGTTCAGGCTTAATTTGAGAAAACAACGGTAAGTCAGTAAAGGTAAGTAACGGGTTAGACATATTCATTCCTTTTCTATTTTTCGTTTTTAGGATCGGCTTATCCCTTAAAGATGGTGCTTAATGGATAAAATTTCAATGGTTGATGCAAGAGTAGACACATTGAGCTATAAACTTGGGTATAATCATGTGATTCCAATAGTGAGAGTTCATCCATGCTAAGTTATCGTCACAGTTTTCATGCAGGCAACCATGCCGATGTGGTTAAACACATTGTTCAAAGCCTTATCCTTAATTCATTAACACAAAAAGATAAGCCATTTGTTTATCACGACACCCACTCAGGGGTTGGTCGTTACGATTTAACGCATGAATGGTCTGAAAAAACAGGTGAATACAAGCAAGGTATCGCTCGCATTTGGGAGCAAACTGACCTTCCTGAAGAGATCACAAGCTACCTAAATGCCATCACTGAATTAAACGACGGTGAAGAGCTGCGTTATTACCCAGGCTCACCTCGTGTTGGTCATGCTCACCTGCGTCGTCAAGATCGTATGGTATTAACCGAGCTTCATCCTGCTGATCACCCTCTGCTTGAGCAAGAGTTCCACCGTGATCGCCAAGTGTCTATTTATAAAGAAGACGGCTTTGCACGATTAAAAGCAAGTCTTCCACCAAAAGAGCGCCGAGGATTAGTCCTAATCGACCCACCTTATGAGCTTGCAAAAGAATATTACGATGTCGTTAACGCTATTGGCCAAAGCCACAAGCGCTGGGCAACAGGCATTTATGCGATTTGGTATCCAGTGGTTAATCGTTGTG
Organism: Aliivibrio sifiae; assembly: GCF_002954705.1. Taxonomy (GTDB): domain Bacteria; phylum Pseudomonadota; class Gammaproteobacteria; order Enterobacterales; family Vibrionaceae; genus Aliivibrio; species Aliivibrio sifiae_A. The sequence goes on along the minus strand of NZ_MSCO01000004.1, from coordinate 47,045 downwards.
ACATCGACGATATGATTAAAGGACTTAAAAAATTAGATATCCGTAACATTCTACAAATTGAGTTGGGTGTTTCTGCAGATACTAACGAGCGTGGCATGACAGCATCTGGCATGATCGTCATTAACCCACCGTGGAAATTAGAAAGCCAAATGAACACTATTTTGCCTTTCTTAAAAGAAGCAATTGCACCAGCAACAGGTCACTTTAAAGTTGAGTGGATTGTTCCAGAATAAAAAATAAGGGTTCAGGCCGGTCGCAAGCTCCCTCAAAGGATTCAGGAAAAGCAGATAGCATTGCTCAGTTTTATCTCCTTCCTGAAACCTGCAAGCGAAGCGACCTGAAACCTAATAGACCTTGAAAAAGAAAAATTTGGTCGCATTTCATACATAGTATGTAAAAAGAATTAAAAAATTATTGGAGAGAAAGTAATGGCTACGCATTTTGATTATATCTGTATCGGCGGTGGTTCTGGCGGTATCGCATCAGCAAACCGTGCGGCTATGCACGGCGCAAAAGTTGCTCTTATTGAAGCGCAAGAGCTTGGCGGCACTTGTGTAAACGTAGGTTGTGTTCCTAAGAAAGTGATGTGGCATGGTGCACAAGTTGCTGAAGCGATTAACTTATACGCTGAAGATTACGGCTTTGATGTTGAACTGAAAAAATTCAACTGGAGCAAAATGGTTGAAAACCGCCAAGCTTACATTGGTCGTATTCATGAATCTTACGATCGCGTTCTTGGTAACAATAAAATCAATGTAATTAAAGGTTTCGCTAAGTTTGTAGACGCAAACACTGTTGAAGTTAATGGCGAACACTACACTGCGGATCATATTCTTATTGCTGTTGGTGGTCGTCCATCAATCCCAAATATTCCAGGTGCTGAACACGGTATCGATTCAAACGGTTTCTTTGAACTAATGGAGCAACCAAAACGTGTTGCGGTTATTGGTGCAGGTTACATTGCGGTTGAAATCGCTGGTGTTCTTCATTCTCTAGGCACTGAAACTCACCTATTCTGCCGTAAAGAATCTCCTCTTCGTAGCTTTGACCCAATGATCATCGATACGCTAGTTGAAGTGATGAACACAGAAGGCCCAACTCTTCATACTCACTCTGTACCAAAAGAAGTAGTGAAAGAAGCGGATGGCAGCCTAACACTTCACCTAGAAAATGGTGAAACACAAAACGTTGATACGCTAATTTGGGCAATTGGTCGTCACCCTGCGACTGATGCTATCAACCTAGAAAAAACAGGCGTTGCTACTAACGATCGCGGTTACATCAAAGTTGATGAATACCAAGAAACTAACGTGAAAGGCATCTACTGTGTAGGTGACATCATGGAAGGCGGTATTGAGCTAACTCCTATCGCAGTTAAAGCGGGGCGTTTATTGTCTGAGCGTCTATTCAACGGTCAAACAAACGCAAAAATGGACTACACATTAGTTCCTACTGTTGTATTTAGCCACCCACCGATTGGCACGATTGGTCTTACTGAACAAGAAGCTGACGAGCAATACGGCAAAGACAACGTAAAAGTGTACACATCAGGCTTCACTGCAATGTACACAGCGGTAACTAAGCACCGTCAACCTTGTAAAATGAAACTAGTTTGTGCGGGTGAAGACGAGAAAGTCGTTGGCCTACACGGTATCGGTTTCACAGTTGATGAAATGATCCAAGGTTTTGCAGTAGCAATGAAGATGGGCGCAACTAAGGCTGATTTCGATGCAGTTGTTGCTATCCACCCAACAGGTTCTGAAGAATTTGTAACGATGCGATAGTCTATTTTTAGACTGTTTTAACGATAAAAAACGCCGCCAATAGTTAATATTGGCGGCGTTTTTGTTTTTAAATCACGGTAGACTCAATTCTAAAGTAACTATTTACCCGATTTTTCTGCGATTTTAGCTTCAACCATTGGCGCTAATTTTTCATAAGGTAAATATCCCGGAAGAAGTTGGCCATCGGTCAACATAGCAGGTGTCCCTCGCACACCTAAGTCCGTAAATAGTTGGTAGTTCTTCGCCACCATATCTTTCACTTCGTTATTAGTTGATACGTATTTTTCTGCACCATTTGCTTTAGCGACCTTCATAATAGAGCGCATATTGTGAATTCCAGGTTTACTTAATAAGGTTTCATTGATCTTATTAAATTTCTCAGGGCTTTCTTTCCATACTCTCATTGCAAAGGTTGCCGAGTTCGTCGGATTTGAACCCTCTTTAAGTGGCACATAAATGTTTATAACTTTAAGGTCATCAGGATGCTCATCGACCAATTTCATTAAAACTGGATCTAATTTTTTACACCACGGGCAACTTAAATCAGTTAACACCACAATAGTTAGCTTGGGATCTTTGGCACCAAACGACGGAAGGTCTGGATTGTTGTACATATAATCATGATAATCCGCCAATGTTTTTTGATAGTTACCTTGTTGAACAATATACATCGCTAAACTTTCATGAAGACTATCAATAATCGTAGGATTTCCTTTAAGCATCTCATTAATATCTTCAATTTTCTCTGACTGAGTCATTGCAGAAGCAAAAGGAGAAAATAAGCATGCCATTACCAGTGTTGTGATTAATTTCGTTTTAAATTTCATATTCATTGTCCAAATTTATTCGTTAAATAAGTGATAAGCGAGCAAGTAAGCCCGGAGGTGTTGTTATCCCCGTGGTGATATTTTTTATCTCGCCTTTATCGATAATGACGATCGTTGGGGTTACTCGAATACCCCACGTTCTTGAAATATCACCGTACGTATCATTAATGTTGGTGAAGGTATAATTATGAGATGCCATGTAGCCAGATACTCTTCTGTCTTCTCCTGAACTTGTACTTATTCCTACAACTTGATAAGAGTCACTGAACCAATTAATCGTTGGCGTCACAAATCGACACGCTGCACACCACGTCGCCCAAAAGTAAACGATGACTGGTTTCTTTTGACTCATAGCAATGACATCAATAACCTCTCCGGTAGCACTTATCCCCTCAAGAACAGGGGCGGTATTAACTGGCATATCTTTGGTTCTCCATGCATCAACAGCAATGCTAAGAACAATGATCACAACAAGATAAATAAGTGTCTCTTTACCCCAACGTTTCATTTTCTTTCTCATTACTGCTTACTTCCCGCTTTTTTAATCGCGTCCATAACGACTTTTTCATTCAAAATAACCGGAAGTTCGATGCCATTTGGCGCACTAGGGCCATAAACCACGTTAAATGGCACACCAAATCGGCCATGCTCTTGCAAATAAGTAGTAATCTCTTCACTAGGTACTGTCCAGTCTCCTTGCATAGCAATAACATTGGTGCTGTTTAACTCGCTATAAACCGGCTCTTGAAGCAACACTCCAATTTTGTTCGCCTTACACGTCACACACCAATCAGCGGTAACATCAACAAATACCACTTTCCCTTCATTGACATATTGCTGAATAGATTCACTCGATAAGGGGACCCATTGAGGTTCAGCAGGAAGGAGATCCGTTGAGGTCATACTGTCTATCACGGTGCCAAAACCAAACGTGACCGCAAATAAAATACTCAACCACCCCACCGCTTTTTTACTGTGAACTTGAACGGTTCTCAGTAAAATTACGCCTCCCGCTATCACTGCAATACCATAAATCCAAAGTTCAGGTAGATGATTAGAAAGTAAATTCAACAACCAAATACTGGTAACTAACATCATTCCACCAAAGAGATATTTCAGCTTACTCATCCATGGTCCGGGTTTTGGTAACGAAAGAGCTATAGATGGGAAGATAGCAACCAATATCCACGGAGACGCCATACCAAGCGCTAACGCGGTGAATATGCCATACATGGTTGGAATATTTGTTGCTAAAGCAAAAGCAACGGCTGTACCTAAGAAAGGCGCAGAGCAAGGAGTAGAAAGTAAGGTAGCAAACATTCCTTGAATAAAGTGACCAAAATAGGAGTTATTCCCTTTTGATGCTATCCAAGTATTGGTATTTGATGATAATCGGATTTCAAATAAGCTCAGCATATTGGCACCAAATAGCACCGTAATTAGAGCCATAATGCCAATAAACCACGCACTCTGAAATTGAATCCCCCACCCAATGGCACTCCCCGATAACTTGAGCACAACTAAGAAAGAGGCAAGAAGCCAAAAAGAGAAAATAATCCCACTTGCAGAAGCTAAAAACTGCAATTTAATCTGTTTTTTCTCAAGGCCTTGAGCTGAAATAACACTACTTAACTTCATTCCCAGTACAGGGAATACACATGGCATTACGTTTAAAAGTAAACCTCCAAATAAAGCAAATAGAATCATTTTTACGATGGATTGGAGTCCATTACTGCTTGTGATCATTCCATCAGCAATACTTGCAGGTTGTTCAGCAATGAATTCCTTATCTTTTAAGGTAACACTGATATCTTCACCGGTTAGGTCGGGGGTACCCATCCAACTACTCACATCAAAAGTTGCGGTAATATTATCGCCATCCACATCAATCTTTGGACGGGAGAAATTATCATCCTGCATTTCATCGGAAGGGCCATCAACCAAGACATCAGGCGCAATCCATCCCATTTTTTTGGTTGCTGTAACCTGAAGCTGCATTTTTGTCGCATCCCACACCGCTTTCACATCGCTGATCAATGCCGATTCTTTCGGAACCTGACTTAGCCCTTGGGCATAAACGTGCATCGCTTCTTTAGAAAGCGTTAAATCGGTAGGAGTGAACGTCAGTTCAAATGGATAGTCAGTCAGTACGCAGATAGTGGTACAAGATGACAAGGTGAGATCAGCCTTAAAAGTAACTGGCTTATTGAGGTCGTCAATATGGAGCGTCATCGGAAAAATAACACTTCCTTTATAACCTAAGGTTTCAATACCAAGTAGGTCGAAACGTTTTGGGTAAGGCCAATACCAATCAATATTACGGATATTTTGAGAGTCATCCCAATCCATACTAGGGGCTATTCCCCCTTCGCCAGGGCTTCTCCAATAGGTTTTCCAATCGCCCGAAAGACGAATTTCTAAGAATCCAGCAACGGTTTGATCAACTTTATTGATTTGCCCTGTAAGAACAAAACGAGTTTCAATCGGGGTATGATTTGGGTTTTTAAGCCACCCAGTATTCGGAGTTTCTGCTTGAGCAACGGATATAAATACGCTGCACAGCATCGCGAATAGCCCAAAGAGGACTATACGTGCTGTCATTACTGATTTTTGCATTTGTGTTTCCTTTAAAAAATAAATATACGTCGAATGTCGATAAAAACATTCGATTATTTATTCTCTAAAAACACAGAACTTGAGATGAAGCCGCCTTCCTTTATGAAGAATGGGCTCTGTAAATAAGGAGGTATAACTAAAAGATAACAGCAACCCTATTATTAATAGGACTGTAAATATCTGCACAATAAGTACATGCTCGCCAACTTGATGTTGTTCAAAATGGACTAAATGATCCGATAACTCACATTTGTCGGTTAACCCATTTTTACCTTGCTCTGCGTCTAACTTCTGCTGGACCGAATTAGATGCAGGATCATTCAACGGCAAAGAGCACGAACTCAATAAACCAATATTATTTGCCGCACAGACAAAGATAACCCAACACACGAGAATGAGGGGCCATCTAAGAAATTTATGTCTGTAAAGCGCAAGTTGCATAAACTAGTTAGCTACCAAAATAGGAATGAGTGCCATTAGGACAAACGTTCCTATAAATAGTTTCCTAGTTCAGATATTTAAATTTAGTGCGAATGATCGTGATGATGGCTATGTCCACAACCACACGTTGGGGCTGCGATCACACTTTGTAGTGGATGAAATTCCATTTTTTCTTGCAGGGCTTCTGGCGTTAACGAGTTTATTAACTGCATATTTTCCATATTAACCGCATCCACATTACCCAACTCACGCTGTGCTTTAGTTACTTCAATAAACTGACGGCTTAACTCTTCAGGTAGCTTAAATTCACGAATCGCACATAACAAATTGGTTGCTGTATCTACTGCAATCATCGAAACAGACAATGTTTTATCTTCAGTCACAGTGAAGTAATCGTCAGGAATAGCAGCTGAGTTTAATTGCATTTCAAACGCTAGATCACCAAAGCTAACGACAACTAAACAACCCCCATTATCAGAGGTAATTACACCAAGTTGCGCGCCAGTTTGGCCTAACATCGCTTGTTCGTCGGCGGTAATATTACCCAAACCAACATAAAGCATATTTGGTAAGTCATTACGGAACAACTCAAGCATTGCGCCATCACCTTCTTGAAATGGGTGATCTGTAAACGTTTGTCCAACTTGAAATTGCGGAGTGTTGTGTTCAGCCATAATGATTACCTTAGTAGATTCTTAGCTCGATTTGATGAGATAAGTGTAATCTTTATTTGAGAAATGACTATCCCAGTAAAAGGCAAATGACTATTACGTATATGTAAAAGTTATCGTCATTCACATTTAATATATACGAACTAAAGCCTTTTCAATGACTATAAATCAGGCAAAAAACAAAATTTTCAGCCTGTTTTTCAATCGTTAAAAACGCAATTAAATAAAACGTCTTAATTGTTCTCAAAAATGATAAAAATCATTCACATTCCATATATAAATCTATACAGTACGCGAAAATAATTCTTATAAATTAATTCTTTGCAGCTAATAACCTCTCCAACTCAAGTCTTTTATCATTTAATGGATCTTGATGACGAACAACAACGAAAGATGCTTGATGACCTAAAAAATAGTCATCCTGATATTTATCGTGACGTCACTCCATTACTTAATATAACTACTTCAGACCACTTCTCAGATCTGTTTGGCTTTCACGCGCAACAAGCTTTTCATGTTGAATGGGACTTTAGCCACCAAATCGTTGATAAATACCAAATCACAGAAGAGTTAGGTCGTGGTGGGATGGGTGTCGTATATTCTGCATACAGAAATAACGGAACGTTTGAACAAGAACTTGCGATTAAATTCATTCAACCTGATTTTAATAACTTGCTAGATAAACATGCTCTATTTGAAGAAGCGCAATTACTCGCACGCTTAAATCACCCATATATAGCAAAAGTCTTTGATGGTGGAGAGCATGAAGGAACGGTTTATGTCGTTATGGAAAAAGTTATTGGGACAACGCTCAATGAATTTTTATACTCCACACCGTTATCACCAAAAGAAAAATTGCTGTTGTTTAGCCAAATTTGCCAAGCTTTAGAACATGCACATCAAAATGATGTTTTACATGCAGATTTAAAACCTGAAAACATTTTAATCGATAAGCAACACTGCCCAAAACTGATTGATTTTAACTTAACTCAAAAAGTACAGAACAGTAGAGGCCGTGGTATTAAAGAACTTGTTGCTTATAGTGAGCATTTTGCCAGCCCAGAACAAAAAAAAGGAGATTACTTAACGTCATTAAGTGATGTGTATTCTCTCGGAAAAATCTTACACCTTCTTTTCCCAGATCTAGAAAGCAAACACGATATTGCTTGTATACAACAAAAAGCAACGCAAATAAATTTATCTAAACGCTACAACTCCGTAGAAGATCTGCGTCACGACATTGAATCAGTCGTCAGCTCTCAACCGATTACATTAAAACAACAAAATCCTTTATATGTGCTTCATTGCTTACTAAAACGAAAGCCTGTGCCATCGTTTCTTTTGGTTTTATTAATATTATCAGGCCTTCTTTTTTCTGGCCTTTTGATCTTTAAAAACCACCAATTAGAACAAGAAAAAATAGTTGCTGAAAATATGATGTATGAGGTCACACAATTATTGTTTCATTCAAAAGGAAGAGATGTTTCTAAAGTATCTATCAACTCGATGCTGGAATTAACTCGACGTAGGATCCTCTCTAATCCAGATTTACCGACTCATATAAAACAAAAAATGCTGCTAGCTATGATGACGCCAATACCAACAAAGCACAAAGTAATCAGCGAGAACATAGAAAAAGAACAACAAACACTGTAAGAATTTCAGTAAGAAAAGGTCTATTTAATGAAAAAGACAATACCCTCATCTCTATTACTAATTTATATAGTTATAGAAACAATCTCAGCCGCTTCTGCAACTGAAGTTCATACTGGTTATTTTATTGATTCACCAGTGACTGGACTTTACTACCAAACAAGCTCTGAACTTTCAGGGACGACAAATAAAGGCGCATTTAACTATCGCTCAGGAGATGTTGTTCGCTTTTTTTTAGGAAAAGATGAGAATGGGTATTTGGTTAGCACGCTATCAGGGCAAGAAGTAATAACGCCTACATTAACAACAACAACACCGAGCAAAAGCATTAACCTTACTCGATTGCTTCTTTCTCTTGATAGCACCCCAAACGATCGAAAAGAAATTATTTTAGCGAGTAAAATGCTTTCTGATATCAATTTTCAACAACAGTTAAAAAACATTGACCTTAATGTATTGGATCAATCAACAAAAGATCTCAATTTAAATTTAGTGTCAGTCAAAGAAGCAGTCAATCATTTAAACCAAAGTCAGCAATACATAGAAAATAATTTCACATCAAATGAAATCATCTACCACCCAATAAATAAACGCCTTGAGCATATCATCATTAAGAAGAAAGACTCACAAGGAAGGCTTTGTGCATACGACCTTAAATACCGTAACCACCCTAGATCTAGCCCTCCTTTTGGCAATATAGAATATACAATCAATAAAACACATTTAATTCAATACCCAAGCGTTGGTGATTATTTTAATGGCTGTTTTCTAGATAAAACAAAATCATTATCTTCTGAAAAAACACATATCTCTCAATTTAAACATTGGGAAGGATTGATTGGCTGTGCAAATACAGGATGTACTCGTAATGATTTAAATGGTTTTTCTTTAGATAATTACAACGATGAAGGAGATTGGAAATATCGCACAACCGCAATGAATTTTGATCCTGAAACTGAATTATTTATGGAAAAAGTACAAGGACTTGGTCCAAATGAACACATCAAACATCAAAATCAAAGTGAAAAAATAATATTTACTTACCCAAAAGAAAAAGGAAAAAACATTCCTTTCGAGGGGATTTGGCGCCAAACCCAATATCAGGGTAAAACCATTAATTCATATTGCTTATTAATAAAACAAGGCGTTATTTTTCAAGATCCAGAAGTCAAAGATTCTTGCTCTCAAAATGAAAAGCATTACGTTCTCAATGTAACGAAAAAATATCCCGATATGTGGTGGATTAATAACGAAAATAAAACCGCACATTTAGAACAAATGAACTTACTCGTTCGTTGGTATCAAAACGGAAATCAACCACAACATACAACGTGGGAGTACTTACCAGCAGGAGAAGAATGGAACCAAGGCATTCTTTATCGGTACCGACAAACCGTTCAACGACAATCTGATGGCACAGAAGAAATAAATACGTTTACTGTCTCTGAATTTAGCAAAATATAACGGGATCCTTTTCATGACGAAAACAACAGAATTAACTCGAATCATTCAAAACTGGCAATCTGGTGATAAACAAGCCGAAAGTCATTTATATCAATTCGCCTATTTACAATTACATAGTATCGCTCAAGAAGAACGTAAGCGTAATGCAGAAAAATACGGTGAAAATAATGACGTACTTTCTGATAGCGTAAATAGTACAACAGCATTAATACACGACGCTTACATCAAACTATCAAATGCAGAATTAACCGACATAAAAACAAAACGTGATTTTTTCTTAATGGCGACTAAAGTAATGCGTCAAATATTGATTGATAACGCTCGTTCACAACAAGCTCAAAAACGTCAGCCATTAACATCAATAGAAGGTGAGCATAATAAATTTGAACAACTAATTACAATGGACAAAGCATTAGATAGCTTTAGTGTTCGCTACCCTCGCCAATCCAGCGCTTTAAAATTAAAGTACTTAATGGGGATGAAAAATACTGAAATCTGCCAATTATTAGAATGCAGTCCAAGCCTAATAGAAAAGGATTTAAAATTTTCACGCAGCTGGCTGCAAACTCGCATGATGTAAGAAATATGAAAAAATACGCGTTACCTTTAATTCCAATAGTAATAATTACATTGAGTGGCTTTTGGCTACATTCAGCTCTATCTTCACCATCCAATAGCACTCAACCAATAGAGCAAGAGACACAAGCAAGTATCAAAGAACCCTCTTCTGATGAAGCTTTTCTTTCTAGCTTTGATAAACAAAAAATACTCATAAATAATGAGATTAAAAAACATGGACAAGAAAAAAAAACCATTACAAAAAATAAAAAAATAGAAAAATCCTCGCCTACTCAAATTGAAAAACAAAATTTACAGAATAACGAGCATGAAAAATACAACATTCAAGAAGATAATTTATTAAAGGACGCTGACAAATTAGGGTCAAAAGGGAATCAAAAGCCCCAAATCAATAAAGAAATCCAACAGCAACTTCAAACAATGATTTACGCATGGGACTTAACTGAATCAACATCCATCAGGTACTCTTTCAGTATCCATGGACTTTTTTATGATGAAGACGATGATTTTATTACCACAAAAATACATTTTTCATATCCAGGCTTATCTTTAATCAATAAAGCAGGGCTGACTTTGGTTGGTACCCCTATAAAAAATAAAAAACCAACTAAATTCATAATTTCAGCTAAAGATGATCATCATGGAGAAGATGAAAGCTCTTGGGCACAAGTAAGCTTTTCACTCCCTTCAACCGAAGACTCGAACCTTATAGGTGAAAATGCATTAATTGGACAAACACTGTACCGCCTAGAAACATCCAAAAATTTTCTCGGTAGTAGTTACGACTATGAAATAGTCTATTGTGAAGCATTTAAGTTCATCAATAATATTGCTTTCTATGCAGCATCAACTAATAAACAAACATGCCCAAAAGAGGATCGTTTAACCGAAATAGGAACTTATCAAGCCGATGAGAATCAACTAATTTTAACTAGTAACGGCTCAGTATTTAACGCAGAGCAGCACTGGGAAATTAAACATGAATATAAATCCAGTCACAAAAAAGGAGAAAGCCTGCTCACCACCGTCCATAATGGAAAAAAATTTGAAACCTACACAATATTAAAAAATAAAGCTGCAATGGAATCGCGACTTAATGTAGTAACAGGTGAATACCCTTACCAAATGGAAAAGTTTGAATACTTTTTGCCTAAAGATATGGAAGGTCATTACATTAAGGGGACTGCTGGTATGTACATGATGGATTCACGTCTAATAAACCCAAATTGGCGAGATTTAGATTCAGACTTAAATATTAATTCAGATACTCATGATGTCACTTGTAAGCATGTTCTGTCTTTTTACCAAAGTTCAATACTAGGTGGGAAGGGGGTATATGCAGATATAACAACAAGTTCATTGGCACCAAATAATATCGATCCTATAGAATGCGAAGAAAGGATAAACTCAGAAACAGGAAAACGCTATTCTTATCTGGATTTAGATTATTCTAATTATGATGAGTTAGTAAATGGAGAAGTTTACAGTTACGTTCTCAAGCCTAAACCAGAGCTTGCTCATTTAGTTGAAGAGTTTAAGATCAATTTAATTTATCACGAACCAAATCTAAACTAACTCATTAATAAATAACAACTAAAAGAGCAAGCCCATGGCTCTTTTAGTTGTTGACCTATCGTAGGCTAAAAACTCCAAAGTGCTTGAAAGCCAGTACTGAAGGTGTACGTATCAGCTTCTGGCAACGTCGCATATCCACTTTTATTCTCACGCTCTGTACATTCACCATCAACCATAGTGACACACGTTTCAAACTGTACTTTTTGTTTATCGGTTTCAAAACGTTTTTCATAACCAAGCATAGCGTACCATCCCAAGTGAAGCCCTTTCATTATTTCATAACTAACGGTTCCTTCAATGGATGTCCTAATACCAAAATCATTAAAAGTATTATCTTCAAATTTGGTATTTTTAGTCACACTATAAATTGGCATACCTAGTACAGCTCGTCCGCTTACTTTCCATTTTTTATCACTAAACAGTGAACCATTATCGTAAGCCACACCTAAATCGACAAAAATATCGGTCGACGTTTCTTCCCATGTCCCATAAAACGCTTTATTGGTGAACCCATTATGATTTCTCATACCGTAACGAGTATAGGTTTGATAAGTAAGTGCTGGTCCACCTATTACTCGCCACTCATCAGTAAGCTTGTAGTGCAATTGTATATTGGTCGCCGTTTTTAAATACTCAAACTGATTAGTTTGCATTAAATGGCTGTAATACTCCCAATCCTCCTCTGCGCTTTGAGGTGAAAAAGAAGCTAATGCATCTATCGAAAAATCAAAATTATCATTGATGTAATACAAACCACCACTATTTAACACCGGGTTTGTAATAGTGACTTTTGATTGCACCCCTCCATAATATTCTTGATACGTTACATTTTCTAAACCAAACGTAAAATACGAATACCCATAGTTTTTTTCTCCCTCATGTGCCATTGCAAAACATGGCAATAAACCTAACCAGTATATTTTTTTCATTGTTCATCCCTATATGTATTTTTGGGTGCGAAATATGAGTGATTCATTCCAAAAAACCAATAGTACGGTTGATAAAAAAATAAAATAAATTTTACGGTTTTTTTCCTATTTCTCGTGTCTTGTTTTGCTTTTTGAATCGGCGTAAAAGTGTCGCACTTTTGAGTTTTACAAATAAATAAACACTATTGAGGGGAAGGCTACCCTCACCAAAAAGGATTGAACAGAATGAAAAAGGTAAGTTTATTAGCAGCGTCAGTGGCATTTGCGTTAGTAGGTTGTGGTGGTTCTGATGGAGGTTCTGACGGTGGTTCAGATCATAATATAAATACTGAAACTCCTTCAGCAGGTGGTATCGTTATTACCGGTTTTGATGGTTACTTTAAGAATGCAGTGGTGTTTGATGATGTAAACAACAACGGCTCTCTAGACGTTAATGTTGATACTGTATTTGGTCTTACCAAGGCTGACGGTAAGATTACTCTACCAAAGGGAGTAAAAATCCAAGGTTCTCTTGCTCTTAAAACATTAAAACCAGGCGATACAGACAAAGATCTTGCAATAAAACTAGCAGCACTAAGTCCTGCTGCTGATTCTTACGCTGATTTCATGAATACATACACAACGGATATGGACTATGAAGGTCAACCAATGGCTAATGCCGTGGTTTTCCGTACACCTATTTCAGCTGAAGATAAAACCGCTGTAATTTCTCCACTGACTGACCTTGTTGCTATCGAAATGGCAAAAGGCACTGCTGAAAATCCAGTAAGTGAAGAAGCAGCAATCGCAGCAGTAACCACTGCGCTTGGTGGCACAACAGAGCAGCCTATTGATCTATTCTCTGATTTCGTAAAAGACTCAAAGACAAATTTAGAAAGCGCTAAATTACACAAAACAGCACAAATTCTGACAGAATCAAAAGCAAAGAACCCTGCTGTTTATGAGAAAAATTCAGCTGAAATTGCTGCCGTTGCTCAAGAAGAGTCTGAAAAAATCGTAACTGATGAAACAATGGGTTCTGATGATTTATTAAACCAAAAGCCTGTTATTAATCCTTCAGAGCCAGATGTTATTATTACCAACTACAAATTATTAGTGAATGAAGGCGCTAAAATTGCCATTCAAAAAGAAATTAGTGCATTAGCTATCACTGAAGGTCAATCTCTAGATACCACAATTACTATTCCTGCAAACCTATTCCAAGACAAGTACGACAATACGCAAACTAATGTACAAGCAGTGGTAGAAATTAACGGTAAAGGTGAAATTACAGCTAATTTAGTAGGTGAAACACTAACTCTTTCAGCTGAAAATCTACAACCAACGTCAGATATCTATACCATTACGCTAACAGCTGAAGATAAAGCAAAGGCAGACACTGAAGTATTAAATACACTAAGCACAACATTCTCATTTAAAGTTGAGATGCTAAACACAGCCCCAGTTGTAGACACTAAAACTCAAGCAAGCATTCAAACTGTGGTTAATTCTTGGGAATTACAACAAGGTGCCACATTCTCACAAACTTTCTCTGTTGATGGCTTATTTGATGACCGAGAAGGTGATGCTTTAACTTATACAACGAACATTAATTCAGTGGTATCAGGTTTAACATCTGCATTTAATAAAAATACTGGCAAAATCACTATTTCAGGTAACCCTCAACCTAATCACTTAGGCCAATTAGTATTTACGATTACGGCTGATGATGGTCACCCTGCAACTCGACTAGCTTCTGAAGCTGCAAACTTCACATTACCTGCTATTGAGGCTGGTGAAATCACAATAAATACAAATGCTAAAGCCAAGTTACAAACGAAAGCAGCAGCATGGAAATTAAAAGTTGGCACTGAATTTAACCAAACATTAAACATTAACGAATTGTTTGATTCTGCAGTAAATGGTGATGTTCAATATTATGCTAACTACGCAGAGTATGATAATACACTACCAGAAAACCCAATTAACGGCGTTGAAGTAAGCGTTGATCAAAGTGGTCTAGTTACATTAACAGGTACCCCAACTAAAGTAACCAATGGTGTTGTTCTATATCTAGCTCAAGGGATCAACTTCTCTGGTGGCGAAGATAATGACATTGAATCAGAAATGGTGATGTTAACACTTCCAAATGTTCAACCAGCAGATGAAGTAACACCACCACCAGCCGGAAAACACCCTCTTGAAAATAAAAACTGGTATGTTTTAGAGCGTGGTAGTGATGATGGTGACGGTATCGACAATAACAACTACTCGCGTGTTTGGTGTGATACGTACAGTTTTGAAAACGGGATAGTATTAAGTAATAATCGCTCATCAATAAATAAAAATACCTGTTCAGATGAAATTTTTGCACAAGATGACAATGGTACATACGTAATTGATGAAAATAACAACATTGTTGCTACATTTACTTTCATCGAAAATGGCGAACAATTAACAGAGACCTTCACTGTCTCAATTAATGACGATACTAATGCACCAATGGATGAAATCTCAATTGGTTCTAAATCAGTTCTTTTCTCAATGGAAGAACAAGGTCAAATTGAGCATGAAACAAAAACATTCTTTGCCGATAACGTAGATGCAGAAAAACGCATTAATGTAAACTCAAATGACGGTCCAGAGTTACGTGATGCACCTCTATACTGGCCAGGTCAGCAAGATGGTGAATATGTACTGAGATCAACATCACTGCAAATGAATACAGCAGAAAATAGCCCTGGCAACAGTCATGATTATATTAAAGTTTGGATTAATGGTGTGAGCTGTGACGGTTTATTCGAAGGTATCGATGGTGACGGTCCTATCTTTGAAAAATTCATCGTAACATCCGATTCAATTTCTCGGAATAATGAGTACAGTAACCAATTACATCACTCTGGATGCTTTACCTCGGAAGAAAATGGAACACCAAACGCTGTTATTTCATTCCTACTTGGTATGAACAACAACTACAAATTAAATGCGAATGAAACCTACAGCATTATGGGTAAAGTCTCTAATGATTGGGGATCAGCTCTTAGTGATATCAACTTCAACATGGATTGGACTGGTCCTGCAATCAACGACTAATTCTAATGATTTATGATAAACCCCGACACTCGTCGGGGTTTCTTTTATCTACGACCCAAACCTTAACTTCCAATTCAATCTAAAAATCCAACCAGAATCACAAAACTCATTACTCTCAATTTAGCTTCCACTTTCCATTACTGCGATTTCCAGTTCATAACCCTATAATATTTAAGTAAATAAATTTAAAACTTTGAACTCACCCCACCAACACCTTCCAATTTCCACTTCAAAGTGGAAAAACTACCCCTGTTCACTTTTCCCTTCCACTTATATTCTTTCATCATCAAGTTAAACACAAAAACTTATTATTTAAGGGAAATATAAAACGTGGATAGTCCTACTCTAGAAATTAATGAAGAGTTATTCACTGAAGAAGTAGATTCAACGTTCAATAAAATAATTTCTATTTTAAGAGCTGAGAAAATATTTCCAGACAGTGTTCAAAAACAAATGCTTTATTCTCACTTAAAAGCAATGGTAATTAGATCTCATACTCATGAACCATTACCCGAAGTTGAAATTGACATGTTTGATGAAATATCAAAATCATCACACAAATTAGCAGAAGATGTTGTTAATTTATTTCCAACATTAGCGTACGAAGAATCTTATTTATTATCTGTTCACTTTGAAGTGGCAAAAGAAAACGAATTAACCGAAGAATTTGGAGCATAACATGACAAATATAACAGTAGTGATTGGCGACCGCTTAGGTAAAGGGCAAAAAGTAGGTTTAGGCGCTGAAGCAGCAGGTGGTATTGTTACCGTTATTCCTGGAATGGCTGCAGACATGAAGCTTGGTGACATCATGAACCAAGAGCAAGCAGACTTTGGTATTTCTTTCTGTGGCAGCGGCGGCGCTGGTGCAATCACAGCTCAAAACAAATATGGCTACAAAGCAAAATATGGAATGCGTTCTGTTGAAGAAGGCGTAACAGCTATTAATGAAGGCTACAACGTTTTAGGTTTTGGTTTCATGGATAAAGAAGAACTTGGCCAAAAATTGGTTGAAGCATTTGTTAAAAAATACAGAAGCTAATATGAAAGAATCTATTACAACAACCGTAACGGTTAGTGGTGATGGAAATACAAAACAATCAGCTTTCAGTGCCGCATTAAATAATATTCAAAAAACAATTCTTAAAGATAATGAACAAGTTATTTTACGTATAGAACCTGTTGATGTGAAATTAATTACTGCGGACAAAAAAGAAAGAATAGAAAAGTTTATGTTTTTCTTTTTACCACGAAATAAAGCCACGTATTCAGTAACATTAGATGTCACTGTTAATGTCACCATTATTAATATTGACCAACTGGATTTTAAATCAATATAAAAACCTATTCGCTTTAAATAGTAAAACTTATTTAAATATATAAATGGAAGGTATATATAGATGTTCTTAATTATATTAATGAAGTCTCTAATAATAGGGGCTTTAGTGGGCGTGGGCGTCGGTGTGGGTGCCGCTCGTATGTTCCACGCTCCAACCGTTCAAGGTATGGGCGCATTCCGTACTCTTGGTGAACTTAACTCTTGTGAAGGCGATCCTGCATCTCACTTTTCTTTTGGCCTTGGCTTCTTCTTTAACGCATGGGCGTCTTCTGTTGCAGCGGGTGCCTTCACTCAAGATGTTGACCATCGAATCATCCCTCACTGGGGTGCTGCAGCTCTAATGTTTAAAAACAAAAATGTTGCAGAGACAATGCATGATCCAAAAAAAATGGGTATTGCATGTGGCATTATCGGCATGATTGTCGTGGCATTTTTAAACTCAACTGCGTCTGCTGTTCCTGAGAGCCTACAAATTACCGCGGTAAAAGTTCTAGTTCCTGCCGCTAATTTACTCGTAAACATTGCGATGCCAGTAATCTTCTGGTTAGCCGCTATCGAAGCAGGCCGTCGCTCTGGTTTTTGGGCAACTATTTTTGGTGGCCTTGCTCAAATGATCATGGGTAACGCTGTACCAGGCCTTGTTCTTGGCATCTTAATCGGTAAAGGCGTTGAAGATGGCGGATGGAATAAAGTTACTAAAATCATGCTGGCAGCGGTTATCACTCTGTTTGTTATGAGTGCCTTCTTCCGTGGATTCGACATTGAGCTTATCGAGTCTTTCAGGCTCACCGTTCCTACTTGGTTAGAGAATGTTCATACCACCCTTAGCGGCAATCAGTAAGTCTGGAGTTGAAAATGGATGACAAATTAAAGAATAACTTTTGGTACGCAGATTGGTCTTTTCCTTTCTTCGTAGGTCTGCTGTCTTCAGGCGTGTTTGCTGGTACACACATGTACTATTTATACGGCATTGGCGCATTTAATGAAGTGGCATTCGTATCGATGTTACGCGCAGGAATGGACAGTGGTGTATATGGTGCAGTAGCTGCCTTTGGTGCGAGCTTCTTATTCGCTCGAATCATTGAAGGTTCACTGGTTGGTATTTTAGATATTGGTGGCGCGGTTCAAACGGGTGTTGGTTTAGGTGTTCCTGCCCTGCTGCTCGGTGCTGGTATCGTTTACCCATTAGAAAACTTCGTCGCTTCATTGATTGTCGGCTTCTTACTAGGCTTAGCGATTGGCTACATCATTATCTTGGCTCGTAAATATACCATTGGTCAAAGTAACTCGACTTATGGTGCTGATGTCATGATGGGTGCAGGTAACTCATCAGGTAGATTCTTAGGTCCACTGATTGTTCTATCTGCAATTGCCGCGTCAATTCCAATTGGTATCGGTTCATTAATTGGTGCGCTTGCATTCTATCAATGGCAAAAGCCAATCACTGGCGGTGCAATTATCGGTGCAATGGTATTTGGTTCTCTATTCCCAGTCGCTATTGGCTAATCTTCTCCACATTAATGCTCTTTCAATAAGAGAGGGCATTAGTAATACAGGTAAGAATTATGTATGACTTACTGATAAAAAACGGAAAACTAACAAATGGCGACATTATCGATGTAGCTATTCTAAATGGAAAAATCGCGGAACTTGGCTCTAATATCAACGAAGTAGCGACTAAAGCAATAGATTTACAAGGTTTACACTACCTTAGTGCTGGTTGGGTTGATTTACACACTCATTGCTACCCTTTATCGCCAATCTACAACGACGAACCAGATTTAATTGGTGTTACTCATGGCGTTACTACCGTAGTTGATGCCGGTAGTGTTGGTGCTGATGACATCGATGATTTTTATCGTTTAACTCAACAAAGTGCAACTAACGTATACAGTATTTTAAATATCTCTCGCATTGGTTTATTACGACAAGATGAACTGGCTGACATGAGTGATATTGATTTAGATGTTGCAAAAACCGCCATTACTAACCATTCCAATTTTGTCGTTGGTATTAAAGCAAGAATGAGTGGCAGCGTAGTAAAAAATAACGGATTAGCACCACTGGTTAGAGCCAAAGAAATGCAGGCTCAAAATAACAACCTACCTTTAATGGTGCATGTTGGAAATAATCCACCAAATTTAGATGATATTGCCGAGCTACTAACAGAAGGTGACATCATTACACACTGTTATAACGGGAAACCAAACCGAATTTTAACCCCTGAGGGTGAGTTAAAAGAGTCGATGAAAAAAGCGATTAAACGCGGCGTTATTTTAGATGTTGGTCATGGCGGTGCCAGTTTCAGTTTTGATGTTGCTGAGCAGGCAATTAAGAAAGGTATTTATCCAGACACTATAAGCTCTGATATTTACTGTAAAAATCGAATCTCGGGCCCTGTACGTAGCTTATCTCATATTATGTCGAAGTTTTTAACTATTGGCTTACCAATGGAACAAGTGATCGAATGTGTCACCACCAACGCTGCTAATGCGTTAAAAATAACAACGAAAGGGAGATTAGAAGTAGGCAAAGACGCTGATATCACTATTTTTAATATTCTCAATGAACCTTGTACCTTTGAAGACTCAGAGCAAGGTTCGCGCAAAGGCTCTGAATCCTTTTTACCGCTAGCCTGTATTGTTTCAGGCAAACTAATTACTACACAACATGGGGAACAACATAATGTCTTCAATGCATGAAAAATACGGTCTTACTGAAGTGATTAATGCATCAGGTCGAATGACAGCATTAGGGGTTTCAACGCCAAACGAAGACGTTGTAAATGCGGTGAAAGAAGGCCTTGGTCAATATTTTGATATGAAAGATCTGGTGATAAAAACCGGTGAATATATTGCAAACCTTTTAAATGTTAATGCAGCCGTTGTTGTTTCTTGTGCCTCTGCGGGCATCGCTCAATCTGTTGCCGCTGTGATTGTGAAAGACAGCCAATATCGATTAGAAAACTTACACGCTCACGCGCATGATGTTCCTTCTGAGATTGTTCTTCCAAAAGGCCACAACGTTAACTTTGGCGCTCCAGTCGGCACCATGGTGACATTAGGCGGCGGTACTATCAAAGAAGCAGGTTATGCCAATGAATGTTCCGCTGAGCAGCTAGAAGCAGCAATCACAAAAAATACCGCAGCTATTTTATATATAAAGTCTCACCATTGTGTTCAAAAAAGTATTTTAACGGTTGAACAAGCCGTTGCTGTCGCACAAAAACATAATTTGCCATTAATTGTTGATGCCGCTGCTGAAGAAGATTTACAAGGCTATTTTGCTATGGGTGCTGATTTAATTATTTACAGTGGCGCGAAAGCAATTGAAGGCCCTACAAGTGGTTTGGTTGTAGGTAAAACACAATATGTAGATTGGGTGCGAAAACAATCTCAAGGTATTGGTCGAGCAATGAAGGTTGGCAAAGAAGGCATCCTAGGACTAACCCATGCCATTACTGATTACCTGACAATTGAAAAAGAAACAGGCCAAGAGATGGTCGCTAAGATGGAAAAATTCATCTTTGATATCAATACCATTAACGGCGTTAAATCTCGTGTGGTATGGGACAGTGCGGGTCGTGATATTGCAAGAGCTGAAATCGCATTTGACCATGATGTTTTAAGTACCACCACAACAGATATTGTTAAACGATTAAATCACGGTAACCCAGCAATCTATTGCCGCGGTTACAAAGCCAACGAAGGCATTATCGAAATTGACGTTCGTAGTGTTAACGCTACTCAGCTTAATACTATTTTCGTAAAAATTAACGAATTATTTTAAGAGAGACACTCCATGACTTTAAAAGCTAACTTCTACAAAAATCGTGTATGCCTAAACGTATTAGCAGGCTCTGTTGATAATGCAGGTGAAATTTATGACGCCGCAGAAGGCCATGTTTTGGTTGGTGTTTTATCTAAAAACTACCCAGATGTTGATACTGCCGTTAGTGACATGAAAAAATACAGCGAAGTAACAAACAATGCCGTTTCTGTTGGCTTGGGCGCTGGCGATCCAAATCAATCAATGATGGTTTCTCTTATCTCTCAGCATGTACAGCCACAACACATCAACCAAGTATTTACGGGTGTAGCCACAAGCAGAGCACTAGTTGGGCAAGATAAAAGTATCGTTAATGGTTTAATTTCACCAACAGGTACTGTTGGTATGGTGAAAATCTCAACGGGCCCACTAAGCTCTCGAGCTGAAGATGCGATTGTTCCTGTTGAAACCGCGATTGCGATGCTAAAAGACATGGGCGGAAGCTCTGTAAAATACTTCCCAATGGGTGGCCTAGAAAGTCGCGAAGAATTTGCGTACGTTGCTAAAGCTTGTGCAGAACAAGATTTTTGGTTAGAACCAACTGGCGGTATTGATCTTGAAAACTACGAAGAAATCATGCAAATCGCATTAGATGCAGGCGTGAGTAAAATCATCCCTCACATCTATAGCTCGATTATTGATAAAGCGACAGGAAACACCCGCCCAGAAGACGTAACAACTCTACTTGAGATGACAAAAAAATTGCTTAACTAAGTTTGCTCCTCCAAAGCCGGAACCCTGCCCCCAGGTTTCTGGCTTTTTTATTTTCTAAAAATATACTTATTTTTAGTCGAAAAAAAATAACTCAAGATAGCAATCACACATTCAATAAATATTGATATCTAGTTACTTAAAACTGGTTGATATTATTGTTAATAAACATCAATTAACTTTATCGGTTTTCTTATGATTCAATTGCCTTATCCACGCCTTAACATCATCTTTGAAGCTCTTAGATACGAAGCTCTTCCTCAACAAGAGCTTGCACAGCGCTGTGATATTTCAACTCGAACCATTCGTACAGATATCTCTGCCTTAAATGATATTTTAGCCTCTTATGGTGCTCAAATTCAGCATCAACGCGGAAAAGGCTATTACTTCGATATTTACGATGAAACACGATTTTCTGATATTGAAAAACAAACAAAAAAGATGAAAACCTCACCACGAAATGCAAAAGATCGCGTGGTGTATTTAATTATGCGTCTTCTTTCTCAAGAGGAAGAATGCAAATTAGATGACTTAGCCAATCAGTGGTTTGTTAGCCGAACCTCTTTACAGGCAGACATGAGCGAAATTCGTGAAATATTAGAGCAGTATAATTTAGAAATTGTCAGTAAAGCCCACCATGGGTTGAAGTTGTTTGGTGAAGAACAAGCTATTCGAGGATGCATCGCTCATGTCTTGTTTCAGTTCAAACCCAGTGATCGCACATTTGTTGATGTATGTGAGCATTTTTTTCCTGAAATAAACCTTCCTTCTTTACGCGAAGACTTACTTCATTTAATTAATCAGAATCACATAAAATTAACTGATGAAGGACTTCATCATTTATTAGTATATTGCGGTGTTACCTTACATCGACTTAAATTAAATGCCATTATTCATCATGTTCATCAACCACAACTCAGCAATGAAGCACAAAGTGCCGCGTTAGACCTCAGTAAAACGATTGAAATCTTACTTGGAGCTCCTTTACCTCAATCAGAGATAGATTATTTAAGTATTCAAATTGCAGCTCGTCGAGTTACATGGGTCACAGTGATCGACACAGAAAAGCATACAGAACAGTTAGAATTAACGAATTTTTTATTGGATTACGTTAACAAGCATTATAATTACGATTTACGTAACGACGAATTACTGAAGCGTGATTTATTGTGTCATATCACGACGATGATATTGCGTGTAAAATACCAAATCACCATTCCAAATCCATTAGTAGATCATATCAAACGCTACTATCCACTCGCTTACGATATGACCGTAGCCGCTATTTCTCATTGGGGGAAACATTTAATTCCTGATGGAGAGGTAGGTTATCTAGTCATGCATATTGGGGTTGGATTAGAACGAAATTTTGCCTTAGAAGAACAGCAACCTCCTAGAGCTTTATTGGTGTGTGATTCTGGTACTTCTATTATGCGTCTGCTTGAATCTCAATTACTTAGATCTTTACCGCAATTAGATATCCAAAAAATAGGCTCTGTCAGAGAATATGAAGCGTTAACAAAAATAGATGCTGACTTTGTTATCTCTACAGAAAAAGTATCACAAAAAAATAAACCGACTATCGCAGTATCACCAATACCAACCAGTTTTCAGATAGAACAAGTAAATAAATTGATACTGATGAATCGCTCTCATCCCTATATGTTGGATAAGTTTTTTGATCATCGTTATTTTTCTGTGCTCGAAAAACCAACCACACAAGCAGAGTTATTAAAAACCTTCTCGAGCCACTTAACTCAAGACAATATCACCCCAACTGGATTTTATAATTCAGTGATCGAACGTGAAAATATTACATCGACTATTTTAGGGGAGGGTATCGCTATCCCTCACTCTCTGGGGTTATTAGCCAATGAGACCAAGGTATACACCATTATCTCACCTCATGGTGTTGATTGGGGAAATGGGAAAATAGCGCATGTCATTTTTCTTTTTGCGATAAATAAAGATGATTATGAAGAAGCGATGAGCCTTTATGATTTATTCGTGACCTTCATGAATGGAAAAGCAGTGGATACCATTCTTGATTGTTTATCGTATGAAGAATTTCAATACGTAGCGAAAGAGTGTTGGTTTAATAGAAAAAAAGATTGGTAGTATAAAAAATCCCAGCATAACTGGGATTTTTATAGAAAAGAGATTACGGTCGCGGCTTAAACTCCAATACTGGCGCTTTTTCACCGTCATTCACATCTTTAGGGTTATTAATCACGATTAAATCTAATGCTCGACCTGTTGGACTTAGCAGTGCGAGCTCTTCTTTGTGCTCATCTTCCAGACAGATATTTAATGAAATATCTGATAACGCCTTAACGCCAAACTCTTCTTCTAATGTTTCTAATGCTTCTTGTAAGTTCTCAGCCAGAGATTTACTGTCCCAACGACCTTTAAATTGAATTTCCAACGACTTTATCCTCTATCTTCTTAGTACACACCACATTCAGCATCGATGTGTTTTTTAATTTTCTGGCTGTACCCCCTTTAAAGAGACCGATATTATCCGCGCCCCAATAAGGTAATTGCATTGGCCATTTATCTTTTGTCATTATCGTTGAATCAACTAGTATTTGCCATTGCTCTTTCGTCAATAAATCCATCTCTATTTTTTGGCAAACTGTGTGAGCATTTTGTGCTGTTACTCTTAACCAAGGCATTTTATTTTCCATATAGAAGCCTTCATTTCCATTATCAATAAACGGCACTGCAAAATGAACTTGGTTAATAATCACTTCTTTACGAATAGTTATCGGATCTGGTTCTATTACCTTTTCAGGCATCAGTGCTTCTTTATTAACATCTGATAAATCGACTTCACGCAGTCCTGCATGTTTAAATAACCGCTGATTTTGTAAAGCTTTCAATTCTTTATTCGCTATAAAATAATCAATATACGGACCAACTAAACAACGGTTAAGCTCTCCTTCTTTTTTCATATTAATTGGCATATCTACCGCGCGATTAATTTGTTCAATAGCGTCTTTAGTTAACTCTTTTTTAAACAGGCCACATTGGATCCAGTACTCACTATTATCAACTTTCTCTTTTGTAGGTAGACTTCCCCATAGTCCTTCCCCTATCGGGCAAAGTTCAGACAAAATATGCTCTTCTTTTTTATTGTCTCCTTTAGAAAAGCAAACCGCAGATAAAACACCTTTATTTAGAGTTTCTGACTCTGTCGCCTTTTCGTTCGCAGATACACTTGCGACTGCTACGAAACTACCGAGAACACCTAATGATATTGCTGTTCTTTTTATTAATTTAGCCACTAGACTTCTCCAAACAAACTTACAATATTATCAGCATAGCAAAAGTTCTGTTTCAGATCCGAGATCCTATTTCCAATGCCTTCGTCTCACTCAATTTAATTGAATTAACATAGCTATCCATAAAGCGATAAACTAAAATTATAGTCTATTCTCCTTTAATTTATGTTGAGTGACGCATGGAAGTTGAACTGTTAGAGATCCAACACTTTTTATCACAATACCCGCCCTTTAACTTATTACCTGAAGAGGCAATAAAAGAAGCGGCTCAAAGCGTAGAAATATCTTATTACCGTACAGAAAGTATGGTGATTGGGTTTGGTGATGAGATCAAAGACCTTTATATGGTTCGCAGCGGAATAATTGAAGTCTATCGTCGTAATGGCGAGCTTTATAACCGACTTGATGAAGGCAGTATTTTCGGGCAAATGGGCCTATTAATGAATAATAAGGTTCGTTTCCCAGCCAAGGCTCTGAACGATTCTTTATTATATTGCATCCCTGAATCGGTATTTGATGATTTCTGTGAACGCTATGATGAGTTCTCAGATTTTGTTGAAGTAGAAGATGCCACTCGCTTAAAGCAAGCGGTTGAAAACAATCATGATGACGCTAACGATCTAACCACGTCCAAAGTAAAAACATTACTGACTCGTGAAGCGGTCATGATTACCAAATACGAAACAATTCAATCCGCCGCTAAAACCATGGCAGAAGAAAACGTATCTGCGGTATTAATCACCGATCCTGAAATCGATACAGAAGAAGAAGACAATGATTTTGTCGGTATTATTACTGACCGTGATTTATGTACTAAAGTGCTTGCCTGTGGGTTAGATTTTGAAACCCCCGTATCTGAAGTCATGTCTACAGAGCTGATTTCACTCGACCATAATGCCTATGTATTTGAAGCCATGCTCATGATGCTTCGATACAACGTACATCACTTACCAGTATTGAGAAATAAGCAACCAATCGGTGTTCTAGAGGTGTCTGACATCGTACGTTACGAATCTCAAAATAGCCTGTTGTTCGTAAGCAGTATTTTCCAACAACAAACTATCGAAGACTTGGTTATTTTATCTAGCCAATTGAAAGATTGCTTTATTCGAATGGTAAATGAAGACGCTAATTCTCACATGGTTGGTAGCGCGATGTCTGAGATTGGTCGAAGCTTTAAACAACGTTTATTAGAGTTGGCCGAGGAAGAACTAGGTGCACCTCCAGTCCCTTATTGCTTCTTAGCGCTTGGTTCTATGGCTCGTGATGAGCAGTTAATTGTTACAGACCAAGACAACGCGATTATTTTAGATAATGATTATAACGAACAAGAGCATGGTGAATACTTTAAAGCATTATCTACTTTTGTTTGTGATGGTTTAGCTGCGTGTGGATATACCTACTGCACTGGCGACATAATGGCAACGAATCCTGAATGGCGTAAAACGCAATCAGAATGGGAAGAATGTTTTGCCGATTGGATTGATAACCCAGATCCACAAGCACTATTAAATAGTTCTATTTTCTTTGACTTAAATGGCGTTTATGGCCGAACCAAATGGGCAGAACAACTCAATGGATTTATTGTCCGTCGAGCAAAGAAAAATAACCGTTTCCTTGCTTGCCTTGCTCGAAATGGTTTACGCCGAACACCACCACTGGGTTTCTTTAAGGATTTTGTGATGGAGAAAGATGGCCGCCATAATAATTCAATAAATTTAAAACGCCGTGGTACAGCACCTCTTGCTGATTTAATCCGAGTTCATGCATTAGCGATTGGCTCTCAAGCACAAAACTCATTTGAACGTTTAGACGATATTATTGAAGCTGGTATTTTACCTAAATCAAAAGGCAGTGATCTTCACCATGCAATGGAATTAATTTCATTGGTTCGTCTACGCCATCAGGCATTAGATGTCGAAGCGGGGATAGAACCTGATAACAATATAGAGCCAGAGAACATGTCTGACTTTGAACGTCGAAATCTAAAAGATGCGTTCCAAGTACTGAGTAATGCGCAAAACTTCCTTAAGTTCCGTTATAGCGCTAACAAATTTTAGGAGTGAATGATGATATCGAACACTCAACAAGAAATTCTCAACTGGCCTGCTTTCTTTACGCATAAGTTTGAAATGAGTAAAGATAAACGGCTTAAAAATTTTTACCAAACCGGAACGTATGAAGAAGAAACACCACTCAAAGATATTGAATTTGTTGCTTTAGATTTTGAAACAACAGGATTAGATGCAAATCAAAACAGCATTATTAGTATTGGTTTAGTGCCATTTACTTTACAGCGTATTCGTTGTCGAGAATCTCAACATTGGTTTGTTAAAGCTCAAGACAGCTTAGAGGAAAATTCTGTTGTCATTCACGGAATTACTCACTCTGACTTACAAGGCGCTCCTGATTTACGTCGTATCTTAGAGAAGGTGCTCGATGCGTTAGCAGGAAAAGTCGTAGTGGTTCATTACCGAAAAATAGAACGTGATTTTTTTGATGCTAATTTACGAAGCTTGATTGGTGAGGGTATTGTTTTTCCAGTGGTCGATACAATGCAAATCGAGGGGGATTATCAACAAGGTCAATCTAAAGGCCTAATTAATTGGCTTAAAGGAAAGCGTCCTGAATCAATCCGTTTGGCAAATAGCCGATTACGTTATGGCCTACCGGCTTACCCTCCTCATCACGCATTAACTGATGCGATTGCG
This sequence comes from Aliivibrio sifiae, assembly GCF_002954705.1. Taxonomy (GTDB): domain Bacteria; phylum Pseudomonadota; class Gammaproteobacteria; order Enterobacterales; family Vibrionaceae; genus Aliivibrio; species Aliivibrio sifiae_A. The sequence goes on along the minus strand of NZ_MSCO01000004.1, from coordinate 19,561 downwards.
ACAGCTGAATTATTTCAGGCTCAAGTGCGTCATCACTTCTCGGAGAATGACCCTATTCGTAAGTTATGGCAATAATAAAAACCGTTCAACCTAAAAACAAAAAAGCCGATGAAGATTATCTCTCATCGGCTTTTTATTGTTTGTTCACTAAAAAATTAAGAACGGTTATGTTTCTCAGTTCTCATACCCATAAGTAAACTCACACACATGACAAGCAATATAATGGTGAATGGTAAGGCTGTTGAAATAGCCCCAGCTTGAAGAGCCTCAATTGCTTGAGTACCACCAACCCATAGCAGAGCAACTGCAATTGCCCCTTCCATAAATGCCCAGAACACTCGTTGTGGTACAGGCGCATCAACTTTACCACCAGCAGTAATGCTATCGATAACTAATGAACCCGAATCTGATGAGGTGATAAAGAATACCAACACTAGCACAACCGCGATCAGAGAAAGAATATTCCCCATAGGTAGAGCATCAAACATTTGGAACATAGCTAGAGAGACATCCGTTAACCCTTCAGAGCCTAAGGTACCTACATGATTGATCACCTGATCAATCGCAACACCACCAAACGTAGACATCCAAAGCACGGTAAATACAGTTGGTACAACTAATACTGCAATCAAGAACTCACGAACAGTACGACCACGAGATACTCGAGCAATAAACATACCTACAAATGGAGACCATGAAATCCACCACGCCCAATAAGTAACAGTCCAACCGTGCATCCACGCTTGATCACCACGACCGTGTGGATTACTTAATGGAATAATATTTTCAATGTAGCCCATAACTGTCGTTGGAATCGTCCCCATCGAGACAGAAAATGAAACCAAAGCAACAAAAACAACTAATACAATCGCAATAATCATATTAATGTTACTGATGACTTTTACACCACCATCAATACCACGCATTACTGAAACAACAGCAAGCAAGGTAACAATGAAAATAATCGCGACTTGTAAACCTAATCCACCTTCAATTCCAAACACATGTTGGAAGCCACTTGCTGCTTGTTGAGCACCAAGACCTAAAGAGGTAGCAAGACCAAATAACGTTGCTAGAACAGCAAGAATATCAACAATATGACCGGGCCATCCCCATGTGCGATCTCCTAAAATTGGATAGAAGATTGAGCGCATAGAAAGTGGTAAGCCTTTATTGTAAGAAAAGAAAGCTAATGACAAGGCAACAACACCATAAATAGCCCATGGATGAATACCCCAATGGAACATGGTTGCACCAAGTGCTAATTGTTTTGCTTCCGGTGTATACGCTTCAACGCCTAGTGGTGTTTCAAACCAACCAGTAAAGTAAGCAACCGGTTCTGATACACCCCAAAACATAAGACCAATACCCATGCCAGCAGCAAATAACATCGCGATCCAAGAGACCATCGAGTAATCAGGTTTTGCTTTATCACCACCAAGACGAATTTTACCAAATGGTGAGACAATCAATGCTAAACAGAAAATAACAAAGATATTCGCTGACCACATAAACAAACCATCAAATGCATTGATAATCTGTAATTTCAAACCATTTAGCACTGTTTTTGCAGTTTCAGGATCCGTCACTGCAACTGCTATTAAGAAGAGTGCAATCAAGCCAGCACTAATACCGAAGACGGAGTTATGAATATCCAATCCCCATTTTTGAACGTTATCCTGTCCAACAGTATAATCTGTATTATCTATACTGTACTTGTCCTTATTTCTACTCATTATTCCTCACTTCGAGCCTTAGCTCTCTGTTTTGGTTTAATTCAAATACTCGCTTTAAAATATTTAAACACACCTTATGATCCTAACAACTGAGCAAATTATTACCAGTAAAAGCGGTAAATAAGCCAGAAAAACAATAAAACAAGCGAAATTTCCTTATCTGTAAGACATTGTTTATGTTTTACAAATGAAAAAAAAGCGATGACTAAATCATCGCTTTTTATTAGTTAGCTATGATTAACCTTTATAGATTTTAGGATTAAATACATCTCTTAACCAATCACCAAGTAAATTAATTACCAAGACTAAAGTAACCAAAACTAATCCAGGGAAAGCGGTAATCCACCATGAACCAGAGAAAATATAATTAAATCCAATACTGATTAATGAACCTAATGAGGGTTGGTCTACCGGTAAACCTAAACCTAAGAAAGACAACGCAGCTTCAGACATAATCGCATTGGCAATTTGTACTGTAGATATAACTAAAATTGGAGATAAGCAGTTAGGCAGAATATGACGGAACATGATTCTCGGAGAACGAAAGCCCATCACTTTCGCTGCTTCTACGTATTCTTTCTTCTTCTCAGCCAATACTGACGCACGGATTGTACGTGCGTATTGTGGCCATTCAGCAATACCGATAATAACCACCAACATTACGACGGCATATTGACTAAAAAACTCTGTTCCAAAACTGGCTTTAAAGATAGCAGAAACAATGATTGCAACCATCATGGTTGAAAAAGACAACTGCACATCAGCAAATCGCATTAAAAAGCTATCTATTCGACCACCGAAATAACCTGCAGATAAGCCAATAATAATACCTAATGTCAGTTGTACTGCTACAGCTAAGAAGCCAATCGTTAATGATAAACGCGAGCCATAAAGAATGGTCGACAATACATCACGACCTTGGTCATCAGTGCCTAAAAGAAAGCGTTCATCTCCCTCTTCCATCCCAGAAGGAGGTAACTCTGAATCCATAATATCAATTGAACTAAGATCATATGGATTACTTGGAGCAATAACTGGTGAAAGTAATGCCCCCAGAACAAAGACCAAAAAGACAGCAAAACTAAACATTGCCACTTTGTCGCGTAAAAAATAATACAAAAAATCTGAAGATTTAAATCGCTCCCAACGAGTTGGAACGTGGTTAGTTGTAGTGTTCATGATTACGCTCCTTTACCTGTAATATCTACGGTTGGGTTAATTAGTCCATATAATAAATCAACAATCGTATTCGTTACGACGAAGATCAACCCGACAAAGATAACGTAAGCGGTAATCAAAGGAGTATCTACACGGTTAATCGCCTCTAAGAATAAAGAGCCTGTTCCCGGCCACTGAAAAACAGTTTCAGTTAAAATTGTATATGCCACCATAGTACCAATTTGAACACCACCAACCGTCAAGACAGGCAACATGGTATTTTTTAATGCGTGCTGATAATAAATTTTATTCGTTGCGACACCTTTAGCTTTTGAAAACTTAATGTACTCAGAACTCAATACTTCAAGCATTTCTGAACGCACCAAACGAATAAATAGGGGTAACATAATGGAAGCTAATGAAATACAAGGTAATACTAAGTGAGCTAAACCATCAATAGTAAAAAAACCTGATTCCCAACCAAGTAAATTATAGGTATCTCCACGTCCATAAGACGGAAGCCAATTCAATTCAATTGAAAAAACATACATCAGCATTATTGCGGTTAAGAAGACAGGGATCGATATACCAATGCTACTGAACGCCATAATGGCTTTAGTAAAAAAACTTTTTGGATGAATCGCCGAATATACGCCCAGAGGGATTGAGAGAAATATAATGATAACCGCAGAACCCAGTACTAACTCAAGGGTTGCAACGAGCTTATCAAGGATGACCTCAACTGCTGGTTTTTTGAAGAAATAAGACGTGCCCAAATCACCTTGAACCGCATTAGTAATAAAACGAGTATACTTTGTAATGAATGGGTCATTTAACCCAAGATCATCTCTCAGAGCTTGACGCTCTGCTTCTGAAACTGATTGTCCAACCAATTCACGTAACGGGTCACCCAAGTTATCTTGAATGGAAAACGCAACCAGACTGATCACAAACATCACTATCAGTGCCTGAAACAGGCGCTTGACCAGAAACGTAAACATTCCTTGTCCCCTTAATCTATCCTAAGAATGACATGATTATTTTCATGCCTAACACATTGTTGTTATTGCTGTGGGTATAAAATAAAGGCTGCCTTGATTCATTCAAAGCAACCTACTTATTTTTGTTTAATGACTATTTAACAACTAGGTCGCCAAAGTATGGGTATTCCATTGCATTTACGATTGGTTTGATATCAATGTTAGATTTCGCACCCCATGCAAGGTTTTGCCAATGTAGTGGAACAAACGCAGCATCGTTATACAGTGTATCTTCTACTGTTTTTAGCATTTGGCTACGCTTAGCTGGATCAGTTTCTACATTTGCCGCTTCGACTAAACGGTCAACTTCAGGGTTTGAATAATGACCACAGTTGTACTGACCTTTACCAGTTTCTTCATTACGCGTCATTGTTAGGAACTCAGAGAAATTCGCTGAATCTTCTGTATCCGAATGCCAACCAATCATCATCATGTCCGCTGAACATAAATCAAACTCAGGCCAATATTGCGCTTTTGGTAAAGTTTTTAAATCAACTTTAATGCCAATTTTAGACAGCATTGCCGCAGCAGCTTGAGCAATTTTTGCATCATTTACGTAACGGTTATTTGGCGCCATCATGCTAAGTTTAAAGCCATTCTCGTAACCCGCTTCTTTCATTAGCTCTTTTGCTTTCTTAAGATCATAACGTGGAACTAAGTCAGCATCATAACCAGAATAACCTGAAGGTCCTTGTTGGCCAGCTGCAGTAGCAAAACCTTTCATGATTTTCTTAACGATGCCCTCGTTATTAATTGCATGAACGATTGCCTGACGAACACGTACATCTTTTAGTGCTTCATTACTTGTTTGGTTCATTTGAAAGGAAATCAAACGAGTTCCTGGTAGCGTAACTAAATCAATACCTTTGGTATTTTTTACTCGCTTGTGATCATTTGGGGCCACAGGAGCTATGACATCAACATCACCAGAAAAAAGAGCTGCAACACGCGTTGCATTTTCTTTAATTGGAACAAGAGTTAATTCGTCTACATTACCTGGAGAGTTTTTATCCCAGTAACCATCAAAACGATCAAAAACAACTTTTACGCCTTGCTCACGAGATTTAACAACAAATGGACCCGTACCAGAAATGTGTGTTGAAGCGAATGAATTACCGTGTTTTACAATTTCAGACTTATCTTTACCATTTTCTGTTTTACCAGAATAGAACTTGCTGTCCATTGGGAAAAGGTATGTTGCTGTCTGCAGAACTAACGGATAAGCGCCTTTAGAAACAAGTTCAACCGTGTAATCATCAATTTTAACTAGCTTTTCATAAGGTTCGAAAATCGCTTTAAAATCAGGAGAGTCTTTTAGACGATCAAACGTCCAAACAACATCGTCAGCCATCATCTCATTACCTGAATGAAACTTAACGCCTTTACGTAAATTAAAACGGAATGTTTTTTCATCAATACGTTCCCACTTTTCAGCAAGACGTGGTTCAAAATCAAATGACTGCGTATAACGCACTAGGGGATCAAACACCATATGAGAAAGTTGTAGTGTACCGCCAGACAATTGCTCATGTGGATCAAGTGATACTGGATCGGCATCGTAAGCAACAGTAATGTCAGCAGCTGCCGCACTAAAACTTAGGCCAGCAGCCATAAGTGCGATAGCTAATTTTGTCTTCATGGTTTTCATTGCATAACTCCTTATGCGGGAATTTATCCCTAATTTGTTGTATTTATACTTATTATTAGACGGTTTAAACCGCTGCTAGATCATCTCTTAACCCTTTAAACTCAGGCATAAGCGAAATCAATTGCTTGCTATATTCGTGCTGTGGGTTGGTATAAAGATTTTCCGTTGGAGCCACTTCTAAAAGTGTTCCCATTTGCATTACACCGACACGATCACACATTTGGCGAATAACAGGTAAATCATGACTGATAAACAACATGGTTAGGTTTAACTCATCTTGTAAATCTTTTAATAGGTTGAGGATTTGAGCTTGAACTGATACATCCAAAGCAGATGTAGGTTCATCACAAATAAGTAGACGTGGGCGCGTTGCTAATGCTCTAGCAATAGAAATACGTTGGCGTTGACCACCAGAAAATTCATGTGGATACTTCAATGCAGCCATTCTTCCCAAACCAACATGATCCAAAAGATCATTAACGATCTGTTGCGTTTCTGATTCTGAACGCGTTAGCTTATGAAAACGGATCGGTTCTGCAATGATATCGAAAATTTTCATACGAGGATTCATCGACGTATAAGGGTTTTGGAACACCATTTGCATTTGACGGCGCATAGGACGGCGCTCTTTTTCTGATTTCAACGCTGTAAGGTCAATGCCTTCAAAAATAACAGAACCGGAATTAGGCGGATATAAACCAGAGATAATACGGGCAATGGTAGATTTACCTGAACCAGACTCACCAACAAGGCCGAATGTTTCCCCTTCATGAATTTCAAAGCTAACATTATTAGAGGCTTGAACGTATTCACGGCGACTTTCGAAAAATGAGTCTTTCGTTATAAATCGTAAATTTACATTTTCTACCTTTAATAACGGCCCTACGTATTCACGCTGATCTTGGCTTTGACCTAACCAATGATTCTTTACATCAATAGGGTCGTGTTGAACAGCTTCTTCGATATAGCTCACTAACGGGAAACGTTCTAACTTAACATCAGAGCGAGGAACCGCAGAAATCAAACTACGAGTGTATGAGTGATCAGGATTACCTAATACTTTCTCTGTCTTACCAAACTCAACCAAATCACCACGGTACATTACCGCGACTTTATCCGTTACATTTGATACAACCCCCATATCATGAGTAACAAGCATACAACCTACGTTTTTCTTAACACAAAGATCTCGGATAAGACTTAAGATTTGATCTTGAATCGAAACATCTAGGGCTGTAGTCGGTTCATCGGCAATAATAAGGTCCGGTTCACCGGCTAATGCTATTGCAATAACAACACGTTGACGCATGCCACCTGAAAATTGGTGTGGATATTGTTTTAAGCGATTTTCAGGTTGCGGAATACCAACTTGCTCCATCAAAGATAATGCTCTCGCATAAGCTTCTCCAGATGACATTTTTAAATTGGCATGAATGGTTTCGGTTAACTGTTGCTCAACCGTAAATAAAGGGTTTAACGAGGTCATTGGGTCTTGGAAAATAAAACCAATTTTAGAACCTCTAACTTTACGCATATCTTCTGTTGTTAGACCTGATATTTTTTCGCCATCAAGAAATACCTCACCTCCAGCAATAACACCTGGAGGGCTTAATAAATCAATTACAGCATTACCGACAGTTGACTTACCTGCACCAGACTCTCCAACAACACCAACAATCTCACCGCGTTCTATTGAAAACGACAGCGACTTAACCGCGGCATGAACCCCATGACGAGATGGATATTCGATACGTAAATTTTTAACTTCTAAAAGTGACATTATCAGACTCCGACTACTCGGCAGCATCCTGCCCTGTCTGCACATTGATTCCATTCGAAACAGCAATAAGTACTGTAACTTGACTAGGACACCAATGTAGTCAATTGTTCACAAAAAAGCAACAATCAAAGAGTATAAAACTAATACATGCCAATATATTGAATAAAAATTCACTTTACGTAACCTAGCCTAATATGAAGAACTATTTTAAATAGCAATAACAACCAAATAAAACATACAGTTAAAAATAAACTACTAAGATAGTGATTTATCTAAAACCCATCTCACTTTAGATAAATAGACAAAAATAAATTTAACATTTAAAACAACTTTTTAATTGGAATTAGAAGTAAAAGTCAGTGTTTTATATTGATTTAACTATAAATAATCAGTGCAAGCTATCAAAATAAAGATAAATAGAAGCAGTTGGAACTCAAAGAAAAAAGAAAGAAATGAGGCATAGAACGTAATGTAAAATAGCGATTTTGTGATGAAGATAAGAATAATATAAAGCAGAAATGAAAAAAGCCTCGTCATTTCTGACGAGGCTTTCAAATGTGGTCGGTGAAGAGGGATTCGAACCCCCGACCCTCTGGTCCCAAACCAGATGCGCTACCAAGCTGCGCTATTCACCGAGCTTTTATTTGATTCTTGGGGTATAAATGAATCAAAAGGGAAACTGCTTTTACAGTTACCAAAATTAATGGGGTGGCTAACGAGATTCGAACTCGCGACCACCGGAATCACAATCCAGGGCTCTACCAACTGAGCTATAGCCACCACTAATTTTTTATATAACCGCTATTGCGATTATTGAAATAGTGGTCGGTGAAGAGGGATTCGAACCCCCGACCCTCTGGTCCCAAACCAGATGCGCTACCAAGCTGCGCTATTCACCGACAAATTTCGTTTCGATTCTTGGGGTGTTTCTTGAATCAAAACTGGAAACCTTATTCACTACATAAAACTTGGTTACCAAAATAATGGGGTGGCTAACGAGATTCGAACTCGCGACCACCGGAATCACAATCCAGGGCTCTACCAACTGAGCTATAGCCACCACTACTTTTTTTCGCCTTTAATTTATATTCCGGATGGCACGCCCGAAAGGATTCGAACCTTCGACCTTTGGCTCCGGAGGCCAACGCTCTATCCAACTGAGCTACGGGCGTATACCCTATCGGCGGAGAGGAATAATACGGATCTGCGTGACCTGCGTCTAGTGTTTTTTTTACTTTTTTTATCGTTTGGTCTCTTTTTCAACAATTTCTACCTATTTATCCTCATTTTCTTTAGCTCTAGTGGTTTATTGCAACAATTTAAGCAGATATACTCACTCAATGTTTACACAAAGTTAACGCGGCTATTTTATTAAGTTCGCTTTTCAACTGGGTAAATACAATAAAATGGGCTGAAGCCAATAATAATAACTGGGAGTGGAAAGTGAGCTTTATGGAAAAATCTATTCGTAACATCATTATTGCAACGGTTGCTGCATTAACTTTTTCAACTACCTCTTTTGCAGCGGGTAACTCTGATGATGCAATAGCTGAACGAATTAAGCCTGTAGGTCAAGTTTACCTAGCAAGTGACGTTCCTGTGGTTGAAGAGCCGACAGGACCTCGCTCAGGGGAGCAAGTATACAAAACATTTTGTACTGCTTGCCACTCAACTGGAGCTGCTGGTGCACCAAAAACTCAAAATGCAGCAGATTGGGCCCCACGTATAGCAAAAGGCATGGACGTATTAAAAGAGCACGCTCTTAATGGCTTTAATGCGATGCCTGCTCGTGGTACTTGTATGAATTGTACTGATGACGAAGTTGTCGATGCAATTAATTACCTAGTTAAAGGGTTAGTAAATTAAGACTGACTTAATCCAAACAAATAAGTTAATCAAAAATACCCACAACTAAATAGCTGTGGGCATTTTTCTTTCTATTACTTTTTAAGCATGGCCCTAAGGTTAGCAATATTACTCTTCCCTCTTTCCATTCTCTCTTCTTGAGTTGGCTTTGGTTTTTTCATCTCCCAATCTAAATCGTCATGTGGTAACTCTTCTAGAAAACGACTTGGTTCCGGACGAATTAATTCACCATATTGTCGACGTTCTTTGCATAATGTAAAAGTCAGTTCTTTTTGAGCTCGTGTTATTCCTACATAAGCTAAACGACGCTCCTCGTCTACGTTGTCTTCATCCATACTAACTTGATGAGGTAAAATACCCTCTTCAGCACCAATTAAAAAGACATACGGAAACTCCAAACCTTTTGATGCATGTAAGGTCATTAGCTGAACTTGATCGGCACCATCTTCGTCTTCACCTCGCTCCATCATGTCCCGAAGTGTAAGGCGCTGTACCACCTCTTTTAATGTCTTCTCTTCATTATCGTAATTATCACCTTCTAAATCAGCAACAATCCATGAATAGAGATCTGAGACGTTTTTCATTCTCATTTCAGCGGCTTTTGCACTGGTTGATGTTTCATACAACCAGTCTTCATAATGAATGTCTTTTACTAACGAACGCACCGCTTCTACTGTATTACCCCGTTCTGCATTTTCAGAAATAGAAACAATCCAATGACTGAAACGACGTAGTGATTCTAATCCTCTCCCTGTAAGAGTTTGCTCTAATCCCATTTCAAAACTGGCTTCAAACAAACTCTTTCCGCGCATATTGGCGTAAGTACCTAATTTTTCTAACGTCACAGGGCCAATTTCACGGCGAGGCGTATTTACCACTCGTAAAAATGCATTGTCATCATCAGGGTTTGTTAGCAAGCGTAAATACGCCATGATGTCTTTGATTTCAGCTCGCGAGAAAAAGGAAGTCCCACCTGATATTTTATAAGGCACTCGGTTTTGCATTAACGATTTTTCTATCAAACGTGATTGGTGATTACCACGGTATAATACGGCATAATCTTTATAGTCTGTTCTATTTAAAAATCGATGAGCAATGATTTCACCCACCACTCGTTCGGCCTCATGTTCGTCATCTTTTGCAGTAAGTACTTTTATTTGCTCACCATCAGGGATCTCTGAAAAAAGACGCTTTTCAAATACATGGGGATTATTAGCAATCAATATATTAGCTGCTCGTAGAATTCGGCTGGTCGAGCGGTAATTTTGCTCCAATTTAATCACTCGTAAATTTGGATAGTCTTCGTTTAATAGCACCAAATTTTGAGGTTTTGCACCACGCCATGAGTAGATTGATTGATCATCATCCCCTACGACTGTTAAGCGGCCTCTTTCTCCGACTAATAGTTTCACCAATTCATACTGACTGGTATTGGTATCTTGGTACTCATCCACAAGTAAATAGCGGATCTTCATTTGCCAACGCTCACGAACCTCTTGATTAGTTCGAAGCAGTAATACAGGTAATGAAATAAGATCATCAAAATCAAGCGCGTTATAGGCTTTCATTTGTGTTAGATACATCTCATAACAAAAGGCAAATAATTGGTCTTGCTCTGAACGAGCGAAGCCTTTAACTTGCGCAGGTGTCAGCATGTCATTTTTCCAATTAGATATACTGCTTAATAACTGACGCAGTAAATCTTTATCACCATCAATCTGCTTTTCTGTTAACTCTTTTAATAAAGCCAGCTGGTCTTGATCATCAAATAAAGAAAAACCAGCTTTCAAGCCAAGTACTTTATATTCACGTCGAATAATATCTAAGCCTAATGAGTGAAAAGTAGAAACCATTAACCCTCGGGACTCTTGCTTGTTTAGCGTTTGCCCGACACGCTCTCTCATTTCTCGTGCCGCTTTATTGGTAAATGTTACCGCTGCAATATTTCTCGCTTTATAACCACACGTCTGGACGAGGTAAGCTATTTTATTTGTGATTACACGGGTTTTACCTGACCCTGCACCAGCCAATACTAAACATGGCCCTGAGACAAATTTAACTGCCTCATCCTGCTGTGGATTAAGTCTCATGAATCACCTATTAAATCGATAATGAATTATTTGGGTCTATAATAAAGCGGTCTACTTTGGAATACCATGTAAACAATCAATCAAAAAATGTGACCTTTACGTTTCTTGACACAAAAATAGATTACATTTTATTCGTCGTGTCCTAGAATAATGAATGAACGTTCATTCATTTCATAAGGATCTATTTATGAAGGAAAAACGCCAACTCATCATTGAGTCAGCTGAACAGTTGTTAGCCACCGATGGGTTTAGCGGTTTATCCATGCAAAAAGTAGCAAACCAAGCGGGTGTTGCCGCAGGTACTATCTATCGCTACTTTGATGATAAAGAAGCATTAATCCAAGAAATAAAGCTAAATATAATGCAACGAGTAGCCTTTGCTATTCAAGAAAACGTACTAGATTCAGATCCAATTAAAGTCCGTTTTCGTACTATGTGGTTAAATATTTGGCATTTTGCTATTTCAGAAAGAAATACATTTTTGAACCGCAATCAATACGATTCACTTCCTTGCTTTGATTTAGTCAAACTAAAGGAACTAGAGGAAAAAATGTTTGCCCAAGTTAATCAACTCTTTATTGATGGACTTGAGCAAGGTGTCTTTAAGCCTCTTAGCGTAGAAATATTAACTGGCCTTAGTTTAGAAGCGAGTGTTTGTTTAGCTCGAAAACATGCTCAAGGTTTTTTTACTTTAACAAACGATGATCTTGACGCGGCAATTGAAGCCAGTTGGGATGCCATTATTAAACACTAATTTGGAGTTCTAATCAGAATGAAAAAGTGGACTTTCTTTATGTTACTTCTTGCGCTACTTCTTTTTGGTAGCGTTATTGGTTTTAACATGTTTAAACAACAAAAAATTGCTGAGTACATGGCAAACAGACCTGAACCTGAATTTCCTGTTACGGTTGAAACGGTTACTTCGTCTCTTTGGACTCCAACTATCGAAGCGATTGGTTTCATTGAGCCAAACCAAGGTGTAACTCTTACCACTGAAGTTAATGGCGTAATCGATAAGATTTCCTTTGATTCTGGCAGCCAAGTAAAAGAAGGGCAATTACTGCTTTCTCTTGACTCTAAAGTAGAAAAAGCCAATTTAAAAAGTACTCAAGCTCGCTTACCTGCAGCTGAAGCAAAATATAAGCGTTATAAAGGCTTGTACAAAAAAGGGTCTATTTCTAAAGAATCATACGATGAAGCTGAAGCGAATTATTTCTCTCTTGCTGCTGATATTGAAGGTATGAAAGCATCAATTGAGCGTCGTGAGATTAAAGCACCTTTCTCTGGTGTAGTTGGTATTCGTAACGTGTATCTTGGTCAATACTTACAACCAAGTACTGATATCGTTCGTTTAGAAGACACTAGCATCATGCGTTTACGTTTCACTGTTCCTCAAACGGATATTTCTCGTATCAACATTGGCCAAGATATTGATATTACGGTTGACTCATACCCTAATGATGTATTTAAAGGATCAATTAGCGCGATTGAGCCAGCGGTAAATATTCAAAGTGGTCTAATTCAAGTTCAAGCTGATATCCCTAATAATGGTGGAAAACTACGTAGTGGTATGTTTGCTCAAGCAGATATCATCTTACCTACATTAGAGAACCAAGTTGTTATCCCGCAAACAGCAATTACCTACACTCTCTATGGTGACAATGTTTACATCGTTACTGAAAAAGACGGTGATAAGCGTGTTCAACAGCATGTAGTAAAAGTTGGTGAGCGTTCAGAAGCTATCGCACACATTCTTGACGGTGTTAAACCTGGCGATGTTGTTGTTACATCTGGCCAAGTTCGTTTAAGTAATGACGCGAAAGTACGTATCGTTGAAAGCGATGCAACAACACCACCTGCTGAAACACCAATGCTGTAACCGGAGGAACTATGCGCTTTACTGATGTTTTTATTAAACGTCCAGTTTTAGCGGTATCAATCAGCTTTTTGATTGCTTTGCTTGGTATCCAAGCTATTTTCAAAATGCAGGTTCGTGAATACCCTGAAATGACGAATACCGTTGTAACGGTAACAACAAGCTACTACGGTGCGAGTGCTGACCTTATCCAAGGTTTCATCACTCAACCCTTAGAACAAGCGGTGGCTCAGGCTGATAATATAGATTTCATGACGTCACAATCTGTAATGGGTCAATCGACTATTACGGTAACGATGAAATTAAATACAGACCCCAACGCCGCATTGTCTGATGTGTTAGCTAAGACTAACTCTGTTCGATCTCAGCTTCCAAAAGAAGCCGAAGATCCAACAGTTACTATGTCGACAGGCTCTACAACTGCTGTACTTTATATTGGTTTTACAAGTGATGAGCTTGTATCAAGTCAAATTACCGATTACCTAGAGCGAGTGGTTAATCCTCAACTATTTACTGTGAATGGTGTTTCAAAAATCGACCTTTATGGTGGTATGAAATATGCGTTACGTATTTGGTTAGACCCTGCTCGTATGGCTGCAATAAATATGACAGCAACTGATGTTATGGGTGTATTAAATGCCAATAACTTCCAATCAGCAGCAGGTCAAGCAACCGGTGAGTTCGTTCTTTATAATGGTAGCGCAAACACACAAGTCTCTAATGTAGAAGAACTTGAACGTTTAGTTATTAAAAGTGAAGATGGTGAAGTTGTTCGTCTAAGTGATATTGCGAAAGTATCCCTAGAAAAAAGTCATGATGTATACCGAGCAAGTGCTAACGGTAAAGAAGCTGTTGTTGCTGCAATCAATGCTGCACCAAGCGCTAACCCGATTAACATTGCTGCAGATGTTTTGGAACTGTTACCTCAACTAGAGAAAAACCTTCCTAAAAACATCAAAATGAACATCATGTACGACTCTACGATTGCGATTAACGAATCAATCCATGAAGTAATTAAGACCATTGTTGAAGCGGCTGTTATCGTACTTATCGTTATCACATTGTTCTTAGGTTCATTCCGAGCAGTAATCATCCCTATTGTAACGATCCCATTATCTCTTGTTGGTGTTGCAATGGTAATGCAAGCTATGGGGTTCTCATGGAACTTGATGACACTTCTTGCCATGGTTCTCGCCATTGGTTTGGTAGTAGATGATGCTATCGTTGTACTTGAAAACGTAGATAGGCACGTCAAACTTGGAGAGACTCCATTTAGGGCTGCGATTATTGGTACGCGTGAAATTGCGATACCTGTAATTGCAATGACTTTAACACTGGGTGCCGTATATGCTCCTATCGCTATGATGGGCGGTATTACTGGTTCTCTATTTAAAGAGTTTGCCTTAACCCTTGCTGGCTCAGTATTTGTTTCAGGGATCGTCGCACTAACACTATCTCCAATGATGTGTTCTAAGATGCTTAAAGCAAATGAAATACCAAGTAAGTTTGAAAGCACAGTTCATCACTTCCTTGATGGCATGACAAGCAAATATGAGCGCATCCTCGGTTCGGTAATGCAACACCGTCCAGTAATCATAGCATTCGCTGTTATCGTTTTTGCCAGTCTACCATTGCTATTCAAGTTCATTCCAAGTGAGCTCGCTCCTTCTGAAGATAAAGGAGTTGTAATGCTGATGGGTACTGGTACATCTAACGCTAACTTAGATTATCTACAAAATACAATGAATGATGTTAACGCAATTCTTTCAGACCAACCTGAAATTGCCTTTGCTCAAGTATTTACTGGGGTACCTAACTCAAATCAAGCATTTGGTATTGCATCAATGGTTCCTTGGAGCCAACGAGAAGCAAGTCAAGCTGATGTAACTGGTCGTGTAGGCAAATTAGTACAAGATGTTCCAGGTATGGCTGTAACTGCCTTCCAAATGCCTGAACTGCCAGGAGCTGGTTCTGGTTTACCAATTCAATTTGTAATTACAACACCAAATAGCTTTGAGAGCCTATTCCAAATAGCAACCGAAGTATTAACTGATGTTAAAGGTAGTCCTTTATTTGTTTATTCTGATATCGATTTAAACTTTGATTCAGCAACAATGAAAATCAATATCGATAAAGACAAAGCAGGAGCTTATGGCGTAACCATGCAAGATATTGGTATTACGTTAAGTACAATGATGGCTGATGGCTACGTTAACCGTATCGATCTAAATGGACGATCTTATGAGGTAATCCCTCAGGTAGAGCGTAAATACCGCTTAAACCCTGAATCAATGAACAGTTATTATGTTCGCTCTCTCAGTGGTGAAGCCGTTCCATTAGGTAGCTTAGTCTCTATTGATGTAATTGCTGAACCTCGTTCTTTACCTCACTTCAATCAGTTAAACTCTGCTACCGTTGGAGCTGTACCATCTCCAGGAGTGGCTATGGGTGATGCGATTTCTTGGTTTGAAGATATAGCAAACACGACACTACCAAGTGGTTACAATCATGATTACATGGGCGAAGCTCGCCAATATGTAACAGAAGGTAGCGCATTATATGCAACCTTTGGTTTAGCGTTAGCGATCATCTTCTTAGTTCTTGCGATTCAATTTGAATCAATTAGAGACCCATTAGTAATTATGGTTTCTGTTCCATTAGCAATCTGTGGAGCATTAATTGCACTTGCTTGGGGTGCCGCAACAATGAATATCTACTCACAAGTAGGCCTAATCACCTTGGTTGGTCTAATTACAAAACACGGTATTCTTATTTGTGAAGTGGCCAAAGAAGAACAATTACACAATCTAAAAACTCGTATGGAAGCGGTAACCGAAGCTGCAAAAGTTCGTCTTCGCCCGATCCTAATGACAACAGCTGCAATGATTGCCGGTTTAATTCCGTTAATGTACGCAACTGGTGCAGGTGCAGCACAACGCTTTAGTATTGGTATTGTTATCGTTGCGGGACTAGCAATTGGTACCCTGTTTACTCTATTTGTACTTCCTGTAATTTACAGCTACTTAGCAAGTGAACATAAACCACTACCTGTTTTTGAAGAAGGCAAAGAAATTCAAGAATAAGGTAAGTAAAATTTTAAAGGCTACTTCGGTAGCCTTTTTTATATTTGAATAGCGACAATGAGCTGTGCTTTATTTAAAATAAAGAAAAGTATCGACCAAGGAATAAATGATGTTTGATCCAAAAAAGTTAGAGCAGGTAGCAAAACAGATTCATGATTCAATGCCACAACCAGTCAAAGAGTTAGGTAGTGATGTAGAGCAAAAAGTACGTCAAGTAATTCAGGGGCAATTGAATAAACTTGATGTGGTGAGTAGAGAGGAATTTGATGTTCAAACACAAGTTCTCCTACGTACCCGTCAGAAACTAACAGCGATGGAACAAAAACTTACTGAAATAGAAGAAAAATTGTCAGAAAAATAAAATCGTATTTATATACGACTAGGATAAATCATTACGTTATCCAAAAGATACAAAAAAGGCTTGGTCATTAAACCAAGCCTTTTTAATTCAGATATTAATTCAATTAGAATTAACCGCCTACGGCAATTCGCTTCATATCACTCATATAGCTACGCAACTCCTCACCAATATACTCTACTGGGTGATTACGAATGGCTTCGTTAACAGCGATTAGCGTTGCATTATCAACTTGATTTGATGTTTCACCTAAACCTCGACCAATTACATTAGTCTCAACAGATGGCATAAACTTCTCACGAAGCAACGGTGTTGCTACATTAGCAAATAGGTAGTTGCCATACTCAGCAGTATCTGAAATTACGACATTCATTTCATATAAGCGCTTGCGAGCTACTGTATTTGCAATTAATGGAAGCTCATGCAGTGATTCATAGTATGCAGACTCATCAACGATACCCGATGACGTCATTGCTTCAAACGCCAGCTCTACACCAGCACGAACCATTGCCACTAACAAAATACCATTATCAAAATATTCTTGTTCTGAGATTTCAACATCAGACTCAGGGTAGTTTTCAAAAGCTGTTTGCCCTGTTTCTTCACGCCAACCTAGAAGGTTAACATCATCATTTGCCCAATCCGCCATCATTGTACGAGAAAACTCACCTTGGATGATGTCATCCATATGTTTATTGTATAGAGGGCGCATTAAATCTTTAAGCTCTTCTGAAAGTTCAAAAGCTTTAACTTTAGCTGGATTAGACAAACGATCCATCATGTGAGTAACACCACCAAATTTAAGTGCTTCAGTGATAGTTTCCCAACCAAATTGTAATAGCTTACCGGCATAACCAGGTTTAATGCCATCAGCAATCATTTTTTCATAAGAAACAATTGAACCAGCTTGTAACATGCCGCATAAAATTGTTTGTTCACCCATTAAGTCAGATTTAACTTCAGCAACAAAAGAAGACTCAAGGCAACCAGCACGATGTCCGCCAGTACCAGCAGCCCATGCTTTTGCAATATCCCAACCTTCACCTTTTGGATCATTTTCAGGATGAACAGCTATCAAAGTCGGAACACCAAAGCCACGCTTATATTCTTCGCGAACTTCTGTACCTGGACACTTAGGAGCAACCATAACAACAGTGATGTCTTTACGAATCTGCATGCCTTCTTCAACAACATTAAAGCCATGAGAATAACCTAATGCCGCACCCTCTTTCATTAATGGCATTACTGTTTCAACAACATTCGTATGTTGTTTATCTGGGGTTAGGTTAACAACAAGGTCTGCTTGGGGAATTAATTCTTCATAGCTAGCAACTACAAACCCATTTTCTTTTGCATTTTTAAATGATTGACGTTGTTCATCAATAGCAGCCTGACGTAGTGCATATGCAACATCTAAACCTGAATCTCGCATATTAAGGCCCTGATTAAGCCCTTGAGCACCACAACCAACAATTACAACCTTCTTGCCTTTTAGATAATCAGCTTCGGTTGCAAATTCTTCTCGGCCCATGAAACGACAACGACCAAGTTGATCCAATTGCTCACGTAAATTCAGTGTATTAAAGTAGTTAGCCATGATAAAACTCCGTAAATATCATTTAATCCATTAGGATGATTCTTTGTATACAAAGATAATAACGAAAGATTAACATTGTAAAAAGTGATATATTAGCAACACATGATTGCAAAAATAGCAACGATATGAATATAAAATTACTACAAACATTTCTACACCTTTGTGAGAGCCATAGTTTTACTTATACATCTAAAGCTATGCATTTAAGTCCTTCAGCATTAAGTAGGCAAATTCAGAAACTTGAAGAGGACATAGGACATCCCTTATTTATCAGAGACAATCGCAGTGTAGAATTAACTAGCGCAGCCAAACAATTAATACCAGTCGCAATGAATATATGCTCAGAATGGAATAGTTATAAAACACATTCAAATATTGTAAATAATGCTTTGAAAGGGCAGTTAAAACTATTTTGCTCCGTAACTGCTAGCTATAGTCACCTCCCTCAACTACTAAATGATTTTAAAGTTAATTATCCTCATATAGACATTAAGTTATCTACTGGAGATCCAGCACAAGCAATAGAAAAAATTGAAAGCTCAGATGCTGACATTGCTATATCTGCGATTCCAGAGAAGATTTCAAATAAATTAGCTTTTGAAATCATCAGTGAAATACCACTATCTGTAATTGCCCCTACAGGAAATAATCAATTTATTGGCGATATAAATAAAGAAAATACAAATTGGAATTCACTGCCTTTCATTCTTCCTGAATCTGGAACCGCTAGAAACAGAGCAAATCAATGGTTTAAAGAACAAAAAATCAAACCAACAATTTACGCTCAAGTTTCAGGACATGAAGCTATTGTCAGCATGGTGGCTTTAGGTTGTGGGATTGGAATTGCGCCAGATGTGGTTATTAATAACAGCCCTGTAAAAGACAAAATTCAACGCTTAAATACTACACCTATAGCACCATTTAAATTAGGGCTATGTTGTAAAAAATCAAAGCTTAATGACCCTGTAGTTCAAGCTTTATGGCAAATAGCAGAAAATACATTTATTTAGGTTTAGAAACGGAAAAAGGCTCCCCAATGGGAAGCCTTTTAAAATTTGAGCCTAGCGATGTCCTACTCTCACATGGGGAAACCCCACACTACCATCGGCGCTATTACGTTTCACTTCTGAGTTCGGCATGGGATCAGGTGGGTCCATAACGCTATGGTCGCTAAGCAAAATCTGTCAGTAAATGGTGCTGATACCCAGACTCGAACTGGGGACCTCACCCTTACCAAGGGTGCGCTCTACCGGGCTGAGCTATATCAGCAATATCTATTTACTTATGTAATCGAAAAAATCCATCCGTTAAGATGGCTTTTTAAAATTC
>NZ_MSCO01000003.1:365125-403542 GCF_002954705.1 Aliivibrio sifiae | reverse complement strand
ATTACATAAAAGTAATTTTGTGTAGTCACTCAGTTCATTGATTATTTTGCTTGTCTTACTTCGAGAAGCAAGAACAAACTAGTGATTATCAACTCACAAGTGCCCACACAGATTAATAGATTTCAAATTGTTAAAGAGCTTTTCTTCTACTTTCAAAGCTTTTTCGCTTTTCTGTGAAGACGAAGGTCATTTTATCGATTTAAGTCTCAGTGTCAAGCACTTATTTGAAACTTAATTCTGAACCGTTTTTATAACCAACCCTTAGCTGCTCTATGTTGAGCGCTCCGTGTCAGTGAGGTCGCATTATAGAGAGCTCGATCATATTAGCAAGCTTTAAATGCTCTTTTTTCTATATTTTCTTACTGTTTGATGGTCATTTAAACGATAGTAAAGTTATACTTTATTACCCTTACGGGGAACACAGCTTTCCCACAGACTTATCCACAATTAATGTTTAATCAAAAGAAAATTGATAAATTAAGTCCACTGCACCATCAACTCCAGAAACTGCTTCTATATATAGATCACTGAGAATTCGATACCTTAATGTAAACTCTCCAATAGAATTAAAGATACCAACACCATATTTAACTTGTAAGTCTGGTGCTATATAACCGCTAATTGTTACTTGAGACTCCTCTCCTGATCCCGCTGTATCTAATTGCAGATCTTGAACTCCAAACGCTTGGCCTATTTCACCAACGACTTTGCCACTCTTTGCTAAGCTTAATCCTATTAAAGTTGTCGTCATTGCATTACCACCAGTATCACTACCAATATCCTGCCCTCTTAGTAAATAAGAAAGAGCGTTAGCTTGTGGCATACTAGGCGAAGAGAAAATTTCTATTTTGGGAGTATCCGCAGGGCCATTAACTCGAACTCCAGCAGTAACATCGTCTCTAGTATTATCAGGATTACGAATAGCTTCAATATCAACATAAGGTTGATCTGCCGGGCCATTAAATAATATCTTACCTTTAGTAATCTCAAGATCCTGACCAAACGAGCGATACGTTCCGTCTTTAATGTTTACCTCTCCAGTAATAAACGGGCCTTTATTCTTCTGAGTGATGTTCAACTTACCAATCAAGCCGCCCTCTAAACCAAATGCTGATAAAAGGACATCATCACCAATACTAATATTGATATCAGTTTCAACCTTCATTGGTAATGCAGTGCTTTTTTCTACTGGTTGTAAATCATCATTTAAAATGACCTCGTCTTTTGATATCCCAATAGCACTTTCAGGTAATTCTTTAACTACAATCCTTCCCCATGGAATACCAATAGAGCCTGTGATTTTTGCCAATGTCGGAATTATCCTAATTTTCATATCAGGTTTTACTTTTAATTTGACCATAGGTGGAACATTAACTTGAAGCTCTTTGCCATAAACATCTAATCCTACTTTCCAGTTAGCTAAGTCAGACCAATCACCAGTTCCTGTAATATTAAGGTCACCATCTGATGTAGTTATCACTGATGTTAGTTTCCCGCTATGACCAGCAAGGTTTATATTTATATTTCCGTCATTAATGTCTACAGGTGACACTTCCCCCTTTACTTCAATATTCTCAACGTTAAGGTCCCCTGATAATTTAGGGTGTTCTGCTTTACCCGAGATATTAATATCAGAATTAATCATTGCGTTTAATTGACTGTATTCACCAAGAAGGGGTTTAAGCATCTTTAATGAAAGCTGTTCGATCTTTGAGTTACCACTTAATTCTTTGCTTCCAGTAGGATTATCTATCTTAAGGTTTCCTTTCAGCAGACCATTGCCCGTTAATGAAATTAACCAATCGGTTGATAGTTCATCATTTTGCATTTCTGCATTAATAAGAATTTTATCCCACCCTACTTTAAGTGTTTCCTCCATTTTTTGTTGCACATTACCTTCTGGTAGATAGAGGGCAGCCTTAATATATGGTTTTGTGCCACTCGACCACTTGGCTAATGCATCAAGGTTAACCTCTCCTGTAATAGCAGTTTCTTCAGGTAAGAACTTCTTAATTTTATTGAATTCAAAATGCTTAATACTCACGTCTGCACTACCTGATTTTCCAGTTCTTAAATCTTTATTAAGACATAAAGAAGTATTCCCCTGACTCCAGCAATTCGCCTGTACAAAAAGCTCTTCTTTTTTAATATCATAAGCAAGAGAAGCTTTCTTATCTAATTTCCATGAGCCAATATCAGTATTAACATCAGCTTCACTCAACTCACCTTGCCATCCTTTATTTCGGTTTAGTGCACCTTTAAATAATAGATGGGAATCAATCACATTCGAATCTAAATCAATTTGTAATTTATGATTATGTTCTTTACCACTAAAACGGATAACCAAATCATTAAGGGCGTGCTTTTGATATTGGCCATCTAATAGATTGATACTCACATCAGCATCAATCATAGGTGTTGGTATAATATATCCCTGAATCGACGCTTTTTTTAATGTGCCTTCTTTAACTTTCAGACCTAAAGCATCTATATCAATATTAATTCGTGGCTCTGCTAGTTTTCCCGTTAATTCAATATTACCAACGATCTTTCCGAGAACCTCTGGGACACTATCTGACAACTCAGGGAAATCAATATCAACATCAAGATTCCACTCTTTATCTAAAGAACCTGAAATAGAAAGTCCATTATCGCCATGATTTAGGGTTAACTGTGAAATATCAATGTGTGGTTCACCAGCGCCATTAATATCATCGGCATTTAAGACACCATTAATATGCAACGGATATTTTCTAAATATACCATTAATATCAATAATAGGCGTGCTTACCTCCCAGCCACCTTTTTCTGTTAGATTTCCAGCAGTCACGATTTTCCCACTAATGTTACCTTCTGCTGCAGTCCATTGAAGTCCTGGTTGAATATTTTGTAAATAAACCGTACTTTTCCAATTAGCTAAAGAAGCCCAATTAACTTCAGCATTACCAGAAATAGTTCCGCCTAATGTATCAATCATGAAATCAGAAAAATTAACTTCCTGTAAGTTCCCTTTACCTTCCAGTCGAAGGTCTGTTTGAGGGATAGCCTTCCCGTCTATATATAAAGCTCCCGAAAATCGGTATTTATCAAGCTCTCCCTTTGCCTTTATATTAGGGACCGATAACTTAAACTCTTTTTCTCCGATTAATGGCCAATATAAATCGGTCTTAGATACATGAAGCTCAAAAGGCAACGTTTTCTCTAATGGTTGAACATCTATATCTACCGTCGCCTTTAACCCACCCAAAATGCGCAAATTAACATCTAAATCTGCAATGCTTCCTCCCGCAATCAGTTTAATTTTATGTCCTTTTAATTCAGTTTCTTTTAATTCAGCAGTTGCTTCTAGGTTTAATGGGTAATCATCTTTTAAAGTAATGTCATTTTTTAAAGACACATCTACTTGGGGCATATCTAAATAAAACTCTGAAATGTGTACATTAGATTCACCAGCAAATCCCTTAAAGTTTAATTGATTGATCTCTACAGGGACCTCTTGCTCTAAAATGAAATCACGTAACTTAAACTGTTCAACGTTAATATTAAGAGGGATATAAACATCTGGTAGAGTAATTGTCGTCTCATCCTCCGGTGCAGGGACTTTTTCTGTTGAAGGCCCTTTGATTCTACCCTTAGCTAACTCAACACGGATATGCTGCCACTTCAAAGGAGTAATAGTTAAATCACTTTTATATAGCTCTATACCTGTAGAAAACGTATTCCATTGAAGATGGTTACCTAAAATATTAGCATTAACATTATTAAGAGTAATATTGGATATATTTATGGGTAATGGAATAGAAAGCAGCTTATTTGGTGCCTCCTCTTTTTCATTAACTGATTGCTCAGTCGGTTGTGGTAATTTAGGGAAGTCTAAAGTCAATCCATTTATAGATATATCATCAATACAAATAGACGGCTGCATTAAGCATTTAGCTGTAATTGCTAGATGAAAGTCAGAGATATCAACATTAAGTAGCTCTTTATCCTTATAAGATACGCCAGATAAAGAGAATTCAGGAAGCAAACTTCCTTTTGTACTTTTTATTGATAGTTGAGGTAATGCTTTTTCGGCCCCCCAAACAATCAATTTTAATCCTGTGTTAGTAAAAACTAATGCTCCTATCAATAAGAGAGTAATTAGTAGGAAGCTTGGTAAAAATAACGCTAAACAAATACAATGACGGCTTAATTTATGCCTCTTTTTTAATATTTTTTTCTTTGCTTCTATATCTAAAGAACTCATATTTCAGGCCCTAACGTAAAATGAATTTTAAATTCATCACCAGGTTCAGCATCAAAGCCCCACGCAAAATCTAATCGAACAGGTCCAACAGGAGAGGCCCATCGAATCCCCATACCCGCCCCCATTTTCCAATCAGGTGTTTCTATCCAAGCATCACCGTAATCCACAAATGTTGCTAACCACCAATTGCCAACAACTCGATATTGATACTCTAGGCTTGTTGTTGCCATAAATTGACCACCAGTTAAATAACCTTCGCTATCTTTTGGAGACACCTCTTCATAACCATAACCACGAATACTATTGTCACCACCTGCAAAGAATCGGATAGATGGTGGTAATTTATAAAAGTTATCTGTATAAATTGCCCCGACTTCCGCCCTAGCAACACCTCGATGATTCTCCCCAAGGCTACGAATAATCGCTCCCTGGGCTTGAAGACGAAGTAGTTTGGCGTCAGAGGTTAGAGCTTGATCTGTAGCTTCAATCGTGAAGGCTTTTTTATCCCCCCACATTGGCATCGTGCCACCACGGCTCCGTGTCTGCGAAAACGAAATACCAGGAAGCACTAGCCATGCAGAACCATCTTGAATACCTTGGGTAAATTCTTCATAAAGAAAACGAGTGTAAATAGTACGGTGCCACCCAGAATCAAATACCCAATGCCTTTCAAAAGCCAAATTTGATTCTAAACTGTCGGTATCTCTATTATCTACATTCTTCAAACCATACTTAACAATGTAATAATCTTTAAGCACTTGCTCGAGAGGTATTTTATATGACACTGTTGCTTCTTGTTCTGGCTTTGAGACAGAAATAGCGCTATCTAGACTGTGCCCATATTGATTTAACCATGGTTTTTTCCAACGAATCTTACCTCTAACACCAACATCAGTGGAGTAACCAATACTTGTTTCGATTTGATTACGTACTTGTGGTGATAAATGAACTTTCATCGGTAACTGCCGGCTTTTTCCTACAGAGTTAAGATCAGGCTCAACATAAACAGAGGAAAACCATTCAGTATTAGAAAGTGATTGGTTTAGATCGCCAATTTGGCTTGCAAGGTATGGGTCACCCTCTTTAAAAGGAATAATTGAGCGGACACGCTTTTCTTCAATCTGGCTTCCTTTAATCGTCGTTACACCAAAGCTATAGCGCTGGCCACTATCATAATGCAAACGCACCATTGCCTGATGTCGCCCAGGAGCAACTTCTAATTGATTTAATGAAAAGTCTCCATCAAAATAGCCCTTCCTTAACGCTAAATTTTGTAATGTACTTTTCAAACTTTCATAACTACCATGATTTAATACTTGCCCTAAATTCAAACCAGAATTATCTACAGCTTGAATAAAATCGACATCATTTTTAGCCTCACCCGTAATTAATATATCACTGACATAGATATAAACAGGCTCTCCAGGGTCAATAGTGATTAAAAGAGTATGATCTCCTTCTTCCCCTTCAACGGTAAAAGTAGTTACTGGCTGGTAATAGCCTAACGCTTTGAGTGCGTCATTAATGCTTTCCTCAAGGCGAGATTGAAAGCGAAGAGAAACGGAATAATCTTCTTCTGGTATTTCTGAGATGTAAGCTTCTACATTACTCAATAAAGGTCCTTCTAAACCCTCAATGTCTAACTCTGTTTCGGCTATCACGTAAGCTGGCATAATAAACAAACAGGAAATAAAAAAGAGGGGTAACTTCTTTGTCATACTGATAATTATTCTATTGATTCAATAATACATTCTATGTAATGGTAATTTACTCGCTTTGTAGAGTAGCACAAGGTAAAACTCTTCCAAATGACTCAGGTGAAGGATGCGACATGACGATAAATAAAAGTAACGCGATGAATCTATCCCCTCATTTTATCTTTAACGTTAATTTAAATAACCAGCCTAAAGAGCATGATGTTATTTATTTTGGGATGGGTTGCTTTTGGGGAGCTGAGCGCCTCTTTTGGCAATTACCAGGCGTGTATTCTACCGCTGTTGGATATAGCGGAGGAAAAACAATAGATCCTACTTATAAAGAGGTTTGCTCAGGTAGTACTGAACATGCAGAAGTTGTTAAGGTCATTTTTGACCCTTCAATCATATCTATAGAAACCTTGCTTCATTCTTTTTGGCAAAAGCACGACCCCACTCAAGGAATGCGACAAGGCAATGATATCGGCACACAATATCGATCCGTAATTTATACTCATTCCAATCATCAACAATTAATTGCCGAACAAACAAAACAACAATACCAAACCGCCTTACGAGCACAAAACATTACCCACCCTATTACAACTGAAATTAAGGCAGCATCAACCTTCTATTTTGCAGAAGAAGAACACCAACAATACTTAGCCAAAAATCCAAATGGATACTGTGGCCTAGGTGGGACTGGGGTTTGTTTCATATAATTAAAAAAGGTGCTCTTTTCAGAAGCACCTTTTCTTTTTATTCATTGGTTTTAGGCTGGAGCAAGAGAAAGTTGACGAATATGCTGATTAACCTCACTCATAACTGATAGCATTTTTTTATTTTCATTATTTGGCATAAGGAGCTTCCCTCCGTCAAACTCGAATGAACCAACTCCCTCAATATGAAGCTTTCCTTTAAATAACGTTTTTACAAACCGAGCTACTTGAAGTGGTCGATAAGCCTTAAAATTTCTAAACATAGCCATTACCTCAATAATCCATATAAGGTTTTATTAATAGTCCATCAAAACATATTGTACATCGTCACTATGCCTTACCTAAAAATGTCTTTGAGAGACATCGAATAACATTATAAGACACAGAACAGCGTACAACAAGTTAGACTTCACATTTAATTAACAAATATCAATAATTACATATTACTGGTCGAATCGCTTTTTCTTTTTCTCTGCACTACACTATCCAAACTCATATCTAAGGATAACTATAATGAAAAAAGTAAAACTATTAGTACTCACAGCTTGCCTACTACCTTCCCTTTCTTTTGCTCACAACATTGTGCTAAATCAACCAGTACCATCAATCTCAGTAACCCAATATGGAGAGATTTTTTATGTTGATAATGCATTCCAATATAGCAAGTGGGATACAGAACAACTCAAAGGAAAAGTAAGAGTTCTGCAAGTTATTGCAGGCCGCAGTAGCGCTAAAGCAATGAATGCTGATCTTATGAGTGCCATTACGCTAGAAAAGTTCCCCGAAACAAAATATCAAACAACAACTATCATCAATCAAGACGATTCTATTTGGGGTACTGGTGGTTTTGTAAAATCTTCGGCTGAAGAAAGTAAAAAGGAATTCTCGTGGTCTTCTATGGTTCTTGATGAAAATGGTGCCGTAGCTAAAGCTTGGGATCTTAAAAAAGAAAATTCAACCATCATTGTTCAAGACCAACAAGGAAGCGTTCTTTTTGTTCAGGAAGGAAAGTTATCCGTTGATCAAATAAAGCAAGTGATCGACTTAATTCATAGTCAGCTTTAAATAAATGGCTTGCTTATAAAATGTTATATTATTACATTTACAACTCTAGATATCTTTAGGGCGGTATAATGCGATCGTATTTTTTTACTAAACAGCGCTGGTTGACTTGGAGTTTTGTTACTCTTTTAGTGCTGTTTGGTTTTCAAATTGCAAACCACCAAATAGATTCAAACATACAGCACCATGAAAATCACCATTGCCAATTATTTCACTCAATGGGTTCAGGCGTTCTTACTCATATTGTCTCTCTTCCAATTATTCCTCAACAAATCATATCTTCATTATTCTCTATTGTAGAAAATAATGACCCATCGTCTATTACCGTACACTCACGCGCTCCACCTTTTCTTATTTTTTAATTCAATAAATACATTAATTTATCACTCTTAAATAATAGGAAGCACACATGCTTATCTCTAATAAAAAAATGCTACTTAGTATCGCTATTTCTAGCTCTTTATTTTCAATTTCTTATGCTGCAAACGCTAATGACCACGACCATCATGATCACGGAAGTGAACATCGCCAACATGGAGCACATGTTCATGGTGTCATAGAGACTAATATTGCTCAAGATGGTGAACACCTACTATTTGAAATTACAGCTCCAGGTGCTGATGTTGTAGGTTTTGAGCATGCCCCTAAAAACGAAGAACAAAAACAAGTTCTTTCTCAAGCAGTAAAAACATTAAATAATCCAACCATGATTTTCACACTGCAAAAAGATGCGAAATGTACTTTAGAAGAGGTTCATGTTTCTCATAATCTAACTAACGATAACCACGACCACGACCACGACCACGACCACGACCAGCATGATGGTGAACACCATAAAGAACATAGCAAGCATGGCGAATTTAATGCCCAATATGAATACCATTGTGAAGCCATTTCACAACTAAATGAAATTGAAACTCAATGGTTTAAGCATTTTACTCATAGCCAAAAAATGACAGTTCAATATTTAGGTAACTCAGGGCAGAAAGCTACAACCCTCACTGCTGATGCACCGACTGTAAACTTATAAGCAGGCATGGCGGTGGTAACACCGCCATAATAATGATGAATATTATTGAATTATCAAATCTTACATTTTACTGGCCAAATCAAACAGAACGTACGCTGGACATTCCAATTTATCAACAAAATCAGGGGTCGAAAGTATTTATCAAAGGTCCTAGCGGCAGTGGTAAATCAACCTTACTTAGTCTACTTACTGGGATATTATCGCCAACGGAAGGGACCGTTATCATTAACGGTATAGACATCAATCAACTTACATCGAACCAAAGAGATCGATTTCGAGCTGACCATATTGGTTATATTTTCCAACAGTTTAATCTTCTTCCTTATTTATCGGTTATTGATAACGTTATATTGCCGTATCAATTCTCCTCCAAAAAATCGTTATCAAAACAAGAACTCATTAATGAAGCGAAACGTCTTTTAACTACGCTTCAATTACCTTCTTCTCATTTTGATAAGCCAATAACCGACCTCAGTATTGGCCAACAACAACGAGTCGCAGCAGCAAGAGCCTTTATTGGAAAGCCAAAATTAATTATTGCGGATGAACCCACCTCAGCATTAGATCACGAAACTCGATTTGCCTTTATTCAGCTCTTAATGAATGAGTGTGAAGAAAGTGGCGCAAGCTTGTTATTTGTCAGTCATGATCCTAGCTTAGAGTCTTTGTTTGACCACAGTATTGATTTGAGAGAACTGAATAACGTAGGAGATATCACATGATAGGTATCGCACAGCTGGCTTGGAAAAGTTTAAAAAACCGCAAAACAACCGTAATTCTAACCATTGTAACTATCGCTATTTCTGTCATGTTATTGATGGGCGTTGAACGCATTAGAACACAAGCGAAAACAAGCTTTGCCAACACAATTTCCAATACAGATTTAATCGTTGGAGCACGCTCAGGACAAGTAAACCTCTTACTTTATTCTGTATTTAGAATCGGTAATGCAACCAACAATATTGACTGGAAAAGTTATCAAGAGATTAGCAATCAACGCTCTGTAAAATGGTCAATCCCTATTTCTCTTGGTGATTCACACAAAGGCTTTCGAGTCATGGGAACCAATCAAGATTACTTCCGGTTTTATCAATATGGAAAAAAACAACCGTTAGCTTTTAAAGAAGGTAAGCCTTTTACTCAATTATTCGATGTAGTCCTCGGTGCAGATGTTGCAAAAAAACTGAACTATCATCTTGGAGATAAATTAATTATAGCCCATGGAATTAGTGATAAATCATTCACTCGCCATGATAAATTACCCTTTACGGTGACTGGTATTTTAAAACCAACAGGAACTCCAGTAGATAAAACATTACATGTCTCACTTGGCGCAATAGAAGCAATACATGTCGGTTGGGAAAGTGGGGCTCATCTAGGCAATACGCCAGATGCAAAAATCTTAGAACAACATAAATTTGAACCAAAAGAAATCACAGCATTTATGCTTGGACTTAATTCAAAAATCCAGACTTTTGCCCTGCAACGCTATATCAATGACTACACAAAAGAACCACTAAGCGCCATCCTTCCAGGAATAGCCTTACATGAATTATGGGGAATGATGTCTGTAGCAGAACAAGCATTGCTTGCTGTTTCTATCTTTGTTGTTGTAGCAGGTTTAATGGGAATGCTAACCAGTTTATTGACGAGCTTACAAGAACGGCGTCGAGAGATGGCTATTCTAAGATCAATGGGAGCGCAACCTAAGCATATTTTCACTTTACTGGTTAGCGAAGCAATCGTCATCACCAGTTTTGGGATCATCGTAGGTCTTATAGGCTTATACCTATCATTAGCAATATTACAGCCTATAATTCAGCAATATTATGGCATAGCCCTTGAACTAACACTACCAACATTATATGAGTTAAAATTACTCGCTGTTGTTTTGTTATCTGGCTTTATTATTGGGGTAATTCCGGCTATTCAAGCTTATAAAAACTCACTCAGCGACGGCATGACCATTAGACTTTAAGAGGTATCCCATGAAGAACAAACTGCTCGCTTTTATCTTACTCATATTGCCATTATTCGCACACAGTGATGATGTATTAAAACTGGATTGGATCGATTTAATTCCACAGCAAGAACGTCACCAATTTGATTCCGTAGGTATGCCAAAAATAGACCATAATGGTGGTACCATGCAGCAATCACTTGTTGGTGGGGTTAGGCAAGAGTTAAACGGAAGTATGGTGAAGATCCCCGGCTTTGTTATTCCACTTGAAGGGGATGACAAAATGATTACCGAGTTCTTACTTGTCCCTTATTTTGGTGCTTGCATCCATGTTCCACCACCACCACCAAACCAGATCATCTACGTAAAATTTGAGAAAGGCGCTCCGATTCAACAACTATGGGATGTGATTTACATTGTTGGAAAGCTAAAGACTGAAACTATTAATAGTGAACTTGCAGAAACAGGGTATCTTATCGAAGGTGTTCGCTTAGAAGAATATGACGACGAATAAATAGCGGCAACATAATTGCAAACACTGGTTTATTTTAAATAATCATACGTAATGAGAAAGATAAACCAGTGTTATTGCGTAACCACTAGCTAAGATAACGCCAAGTAATATTTTTTTAAAACTTAATCCTTTCATAACTCTTCCTATCTAGCACAACTAACGAATCAATATTTTAACAAATATTTATCATTTGGCTACATTCCAAGTGGTTTTTTATAAGTATTTTCTAAATATTGCTCCGATATTAAAGTTTTTATTTCCTAATACCGATAATATAAAAATAGAACCATTTAGTGATTAAGGCTAAGCAATCCCATGAGCTCACAACAAAGTGTCATCACAAAAGATGAACAACCTAAAGAACAACAAACACATAAAAAAGAACACTATGTTGTTAGTAGTGCTCGGCGCCTAAAAGAAATCGCACTAAAACAAGGTTTAGCCGCTAAACTTCATCCACCAAAACCAGAAGAAACATTATTAAAACGTGCCCTGTATAGAGAGAAGATCCTACGAGAACAACAGCAACAAAACTTAGAACAAATTATCAAGTTTGCTCACGATTATTGTAAAGATGAAACAGCCGGAGATCCTGATCCTGATTGGCTCCATCGATTCTTTGAAATGGCCCAAGACATTCATGATCCCTCAATGCAACGCTTATGGAGTCAAATTTTCAAACAAGAGGTAATAACTCCTGGTTCTACCTCAATGAAAGCATTAAAAGTATTAAAAGACATGACTCAACGTGAAGCTCAAACTTTTCAGCGTGCGGCATCATTAGCTTGTAGTTTTGGGCAAGACAATAGCAAAAAACTTTTGTTAGGTTATAAGTGTGCAGGCACTTTATTCAATTTCTATAAAGCTGACGGCCCACAATTAGTTCACTTAGGTAACTATAAACTTCCCTATTCAAGCTTGTTGTTATTAATTGAGCTCGGTTTATTACTTGGTACTGAACTTGAATCTGGTGAAATTGAATTTGAACCAGCACTGCCCCTTCAATATCAAGGAAAACAATTAGCAATAAAGCCAATGCAAAAAGGCTCTCGCCTTGTGTATTATCGCTTTAGCCCAACAGGTGCAGAACTGTGTAAATTATTAGGTAACAAACCCAACGAAAGTTATTACGATAATGTCATCGCTTTACTCAGCCAAAAGTTTATTGTGGAAACTGACGTAAAGAAAAGCATTTCAACCATGGCTTAAAAATAAGCGTCCAAACCTACCTCGGTTTGGGCGCTTAAATATTATTCATTTTAAAGTTAAATAATCTCTCGAACTCTTAATTCATTTAGGCATTGATCAACAAGTGCATCAATTGACTGACTACCAGCTGGTAAATCAATCTCAGGATTGAGCGGTTGTTGGTATTCTGAATCAATACCTGTGAAATGCTTTATCTCTCCCGCTCTTGCTTTCTTATATAACCCTTTCGGATCTCTTTTTTCGCACTCGCTCAATGATGTGTTTACAAATACTTCTAAGAACTCACTATTAGGTAATAAATTTCTCACCATTTCTCTTTCAGCTCTATGAGGTGAGATGAATGCACTTAATACAATTAGACCCGCATCTGCCATTAGTTTTGCTAGCTCACCAATACGTCGAATATTTTCTTGCCTATCATGATCCGAAAAGCCTAGATCCTGACATAAACCATGGCGAACATTATCACCATCCAACAAATAAGTATGATAGCCAAGCTCAGCAAGTTTAATTTCTAATGCACCAGCAATGGTTGATTTCCCTGCGCCTGACAATCCCGTAAACCATAGCACTGCGGGTTTTTGTTTCTTCAGTATCGAACGAGTTTCTTTCGTTACTAGGTGTTGATGCCAAACGATATTTTCATTTTTAACAACGTCTTTAACTGTCATGTTTCGTCCTTGAATTAAAATGGGAAAAAATAAGGGATTAGCGTCAATACCAATATCGAATAAATAATCGACATCGGCAATCCCACTTTTACGTAATCAAGTAGCGTGTAATTACCCACACTAAATACTAATAAATTAGTTTGGTAACCATAGGGAGAAATAAAACTCGCACTGGCTCCAAAAAGAACCGCCATAATAAAAGGCATAGGATCAACACCATAGCCAAGCGCCATACTATAGCCAATAGGAAAAGCGAGAGCCGCTGCTGCATTATTAGTAATTAATTCCGTTAATACGAGAGTAATCAAATAGACAGCAATTAACGCCCCCATCACTCCCCATCCATTAAACAATGTGATAAACATATCGCCAAGCTGAACTGACAATCCTGATGACAACATCAATTGAGCGATTGATAATGCGGCGCCAACAATAACAACGATATCAATGGGAAATCGACGACGTAACTCACCAACATTAATCACTCCTAACGCTAAAAGAGCCAACAAATAAACAGACAACCCCTTAATAATTGGAAATATATCTAACAACTCAGCGGCAACAACTCCTGCAAACCCTAATAAAACTAAAGCGCTTTTATCTCCATCTAGTTTTGCTGCTGAATCTAAATCACTAATAATGACAAACTCTCGCTTAAGCTGCTGTTTACTTTGTTCAAAATTTTTACCTGGCACTAAGACTAACGTATCGCCAGCTTGCAATTCAATTTTCCCCAAGCCACCTTCAAGGCGTTCGTGCCCACGTCGAATAGCTACGACTACTGCATCAAACCGATCTCTAAATTGTGACGATTTAATGCTCTTCCCGCGAATAGAAGCTGACTGGCTTACCACGACTTCAATTAAATTTTGCCCATTTAAATGATGTTGACCAAAAAGTGTTAACCCATTTATTTCTTGCAACGTAGTAACGCTTTCAATATCACCACAAAAAAGCAGTCGGTCTCCTGCAAGCAGCACCATTTCAGGATCAACTGATGCAATGGTTTTCCCTTCTCTTATCACTTCTGCTAAAAATAACTTCCGTAAAGCTCGTAAATTATTCTCTGCAATTGATTTACCAACCAATGGAGAGCCACCTTCAACCCTCGCCTCTAAAAAATAAGGTAATTCATCATTACTACCTTCATCGTATGCCGGTAATAAATAACTCAATGGAATTAAAATTAATAACCCACCAAACAATACCGCCAGTCCAATTGCGGTTGGAGCAAAGAAACTCAAACTTGGTAAGCCAGCATCTTCAACAAAACTATTAATAATAAGGTTGGTTGATGTGCCAATTAGGGTCAGTGTTCCACCTAAAATAGCAGCATAAGAAAGAGGAATAAGAAGACGGGATGGTGCATGACGTTGATTACGTTTTATTGCACCAATTAAAGAAACCACTACCGCGGTATTATTAGTAAAAGAAGAAAGGACAGCAGTCGATAGACCTAATTTGCCTACCACACTCCCTAGCCTTCCTTCTGAAATATAACGCCCTACCCAACTGATAAGACGTGTTTTTTCTAAAGCACAAGAACTCAGGATCAATAGCACTAATGTCAATAATGACGAGTTAGTAAAGTTTTTTGCCAAGCTAGGTAAATCAAGCATCCCTACCATAAAAGCAATAAACGCCGAGCCCGCAAAAATCACACTAGGTTTTAATTTACTCGCTAATAAACTAACGATAATAAATGCCAACAATGCTAGAACGAATCCTTGTTCCCATGCCATAAAATATTCCTTTTAAGCGATTAACTTAACAGCTTAGAAATATCTTGTGCTCCCCAATGAGGGAAATGCTTACGAACTAACGCATTTAACTCCACCTCAAACGCACTGACATTATCATTAATAGGTTTCACATCACTCAGTTCAGAAAGGTTTTGGATCATCCCTGCCCCTACCGTTACATTCGTTAAGCGATCAATAAAAATGAAACCACCAGTATCTGCACAATCTTGGTAGCGATCTAAACTTACCGTCTCAGTTAGTGATACATCACATAAGCCAATACCATTTAATGGTAGCTCTGTGGCATCAAATGTATCTAAACTATTAATGTTCACTTGATGATGAATGGCATCAATTTGACCTACCGTTTTCTTACCTGCAATTTTGATATCGTATTGACGACCAGGTTGTAAGCCTTTTTCTGTCATCCATACAATTTCAGCTTTAAATTGATCTGTCGCCTGTAGATTTGTATTCGATTTAACTAACAAGTCACCACGGCTAACATCAATTTCATCTTCCAACGTTAACGTCACTGCTTGGCCAGCTTGTGCCGAAAGTAAATCACCATCAAACGTTACGATACGAGCAACTTTTGATTTTTTCCCTGATGGCAAAGCGATGATCTCATCCCCAACAGAAATCCCTCCTGCCGAAACGGTTCCAGCAAAACCACGAAAGTCCAAATTAGGGCGATTCACATACTGCACTGGGAATCTAAATTCGCCATTACCTCGATCAGCATCAATATCAATATTCTCAAGAACCTCTAATAACGGAGCACCTTGATACCAAGCTAAGGCTTCGCTAGGGTTAACAACGTTATCACCTTCTAATGCAGATAACGGTAAAATAGAAATTTCTAGATTAGGATTATTCAACTTTTTCGAAAACGTTAAGTATTCTTCTTTAATCTCTTCAAAACGAGATTCAGAATAATCAACTAAATCCATTTTATTTACCGCTACAACAAAATGACGGATACCTAAAAGGTTCGCGATATAAGAATGACGACGAGTTTGGTCAAGTACACCTTTACGCGCATCAATCAAAATAACAGCAACATTACAGGTTGATGCTCCCGTTGCCATATTACGAGTGTACTGCTCATGTCCCGGAGTATCTGCAATAATAAACTTACGCTTTTGAGTTGAGAAATAACGATAAGCAACATCAATCGTGATCCCTTGTTCACGCTCAGCTTGTAAGCCATCAACCAACAAAGCTAAATCAGGGCGATCGCCCGTTGTCCCCACTCGCTGACTATCGGCATGAACCGCATCAAGTTGATCTGCATAAATTTGTTTTGAATCATGTAGCAATCGGCCTATGAGGGTACTTTTACCATCATCCACCGAACCACAGGTTAAAAATCGAAGTAATGATTTGTATTGATGTTCTTTCAAATAAGCTTCAATACCAAGCTCTTCCAGTTGCTGCTCTACTGCACTATTCATAATTTAATCCTTTCTTAGATGCCCGATATTAAAAGTAACCTTGACGTTTTTTCAGCTCCATCGACCCCGATGAATCATGGTCTATCGCCCGTCCTTGACGCTCACTAGAGGTCGCAACTAACATCTCTTCAATAATTTCAGGTAAGGTATTAGCGGTAGATTCCACAGCCCCTGTCAATGGGTAACAACCTAGGGTTCTAAAACGAATGTCTTTATGTTGAATCTCTTCACCCTCTTCTAACTCTAAGCGCTCATCGTCTACCATGATCAACATGCCATCACGCTCAACAACTGGGCGTTTTTCAGATAAATAAAGAGGAACAATTTCAATGTTCTCTAAGTAGATGTATTGCCAGATATCAAGCTCAGTCCAATTTGATAATGGGAATACTCGAATACTCTCCCCTTTATTCACTTGGCCGTTATAAGTATTCCATAATTCTGGACGTTGATTTTTCGGATCCCACGTATGATTTTTATCTCGGAAAGAATATACACGTTCTTTTGCTCGAGACTTTTCTTCATCACGACGAGCCCCACCAAATGCAGCATCAAAACCGTATTTATTAAGCGCTTGTTTTAGCCCTTGAGTTTTCATGATGTCGGTATGCTTTGATGACCCATGAACAAATGGGTTAATTCCCATTTCCATGCCTTCAGGGTTTTTGTGTACTAATAGATCAAAACCATACTTTTGTGCGGTCTTCTCGCGAAACTCAATCATCTCTTTAAATTTCCAATCCGTATCAACATGAAGAAGTGGGAATGGAATTTTGCCTGGATAAAAAGCTTTACGAGCAAGATGCAACATTACTGAAGAATCTTTACCAATCGAATACATCATGACTGGATTATCAAACTCAGCAGCCACTTCACGAATAATGTGAATACTTTCGGCTTCTAGCTGTTGTAGGTGGGTTAGTCTTTGTGCGTCCATGTGTTTTGTCCTTTAGGCTAAATTTGGTAATGGCACCTATTATCGAAATTGATTGCATCTTGGTTGCATCAATTCTCTTTTCCATTAGGTGGCTATTTTTCATTCCAATAGAAGCACTATAGACGGGTTACTTTATTACCTGAAATTCTAAAATTTCATTTTTTATTCGATTTAATGCTAACGATTGCGAATAAAAAGGTTTCATTTCAAAAATCGCAAATTAAAAGCAGAAGATGAATTTATAGTTAAGCTGTGATCTAGTTACCGTAAAGCACACGGGAACGAGATCAGCAGCACACATTGAGAGAACGATTACATTTATAACATTATCAATCTGTTATCTTATTGGCGCTTTTATGATTATCACCCTTGGAGAACACCATGAAACTCTCTGCTAAACCTGTTTCACTTGCTGTATTAGCTGGCTTAGGCTTACTCACAATTTCTGGCTGCACACCGTCACCAGTAGATACAAACGAAGTGATTAAATTGCGTGTTGTAGAAACAACAGATATCCATACCAATCTAATGGATTACGATTACTACAAAGATAAACCCTCTCAAAAAATTGGTTTAGCACGTACAGCAACACTAGTAAAAGAAGCTCGCGACGAAGTGATAAACAGTGTTCTTGTTGATAATGGTGATTTACTTCAGGGTAGTCCAATGGGTGACTATATGGCAGATAAGGGCTTGAAAGCTGGCGAAGTTCACCCTGCTTACAAAGCAATGAACCAATTAGATTACGATGCGGGCAACATCGGTAACCATGAATTCAATTACGGTTTAGATTTCTTAGCGGAATCTATCAATGACGCCGATTTCCCTTATATCAGCGCTAATGTTTATGACGCAAAAACAAAAGAACATTATTTCAAGCCTTATGTAATTAAAACTCACGTGTTTAAAGACACTGCGGGTGTAGAGCATAAAATTAAGGTTGGTTATATCGGTTTTGTCCCGCCACAAATTATGGTGTGGGATAAGAAAAACCTTGAAGGAAAAGTATTCGCTCGTGATATCAAAGAAACAGCGGAAGAACTGATCCCACAAATGAAGAAAGAAGGTGCAGACGTAATCGTTGCTATTCCTCATTCTGGTGTCTCAACAGACCCATACAAACAAGGTGAAGAAAACTCTACTTACTTCCTTTCAGAAGTAGATGGTATTGATGCCATTGCTTTTGGTCACTCTCATGCAGTTTTCCCTGGTAAAGGGTTTGACAACCTACAAGGTATCGATAATGAAAACGGTACGATGAATGGCGTAGCAGCAGTAATGCCGGGACGTTGGGGTAGCCACGTCGGTGTTATGGATTTAACACTTAAACAGAAAGATGGTAAATGGTCGGTTGTTAACGGAGAGTCGGAAGCTCGCCCTATCTTTGATAAAGAAAATAACAAATCATTAGCTGCTGCAGATAAAGGGATTGTAAACGCATTAAAAGCAGATCATAAAGGCACTCGTGATTTTGTTAACCAACCGATTGGTAAAGCTGACGATGTTATGTATAGCTTCTTAGCATTAGTGCAAGATGACCCTACTGTTCAAATCGTGAACCTAGCGCAAAAAGATTACGTAGAACGTTTCATCCAAGGTGATCCTGATCTAGATGGCACGCCTGTACTTTCTGCTGCTGCTCCATTTAAAGCAGGCGGTCGTGGAAATGACCCAACAAACTTCACCGAAGTTGAATCGGGCCAATTAACGTTCCGTAATGCGGCTGATTTATACCTATATCCTAATACGCTAGTTGCGATGAAGGTAACAGGTAAAGAAGTGAAAGAATGGCTTGAGTGTTCTGCTGGTCAATTCCAACAAATCGACACCAATAGTACAGCACCTCAACAGTTAATTAATTGGGATGGCTTCCGTACTTATAACTTTGATGTCATTGATGGCGTTAACTATCAAATTGATATTACTCAACCAGCAAAATATGATGGAGACTGTAACGTCATTAACGAAGATTCTGAACGTATTGTCGGTTTAACTTATCAAGGCAAACCGATTAATGCGAAACAAGATTTCCTTATCGCAACTAATAACTACCGAGCTTACAGCAATAAGTTCCCAGGTACTGGCACTGATTTTATCGCGTTTGATTCGCCAGATGAAAACCGTACCGTTCTTTCTAACTACATAACACGAGTAAGCAAAGAAGAGGGACAAGTTAAGCCATCAGCAGATAACAACTGGTCTTTTGCTCCAATTGAAGGTGGAGAAAAACTGGACATCCGCTTTGAAACATCACCAACAGAAAAAGCAGCTCAATTCATTAAAAATAAGGGTCAATACCCAATGAAAAAAGTCGCAACTGATGATGTTGGTTTTGCGGTATACAACATTAATTTAGGTAAATAATCTCGTTAAATTATTGTGTTAATGATTGAAAATAGAAATAGCATCGTTATTTAACGGTGCTATTTTTTTTACATAAGCCATAAAATAGCGTATTGGCAGCCAGACTCCCCGTAAAAATATTAATTAAAATAAGTAAAACTTGAATATAATCACCAATATTTTCTTTAGTTAACCCTAGCCATTCTATTTCTATCCAGCTCGCTAATAACTCTTCTTTTGCTGACAGTACATCTATTGATGCAAACGTCCCTAAAATAATTAATAGCACACTGCAAAGTACATAATGAAACCATTTATCAGCATGTACGATAGCACTAAGTAAATTAAAAATTAAAATGCCATAAGCCAAAAATGAAAAAAAATAAAACACTTCATAAATATGAAAAACGAAAGCAGCAATAAAGAAAAAAACAAACAATCCCGCCGCAATACCAAGATGTAACCAAAACCTCACATTCATAAGAAACCCAAATAAAAATGAACCAATCATTAATAATGAGCTTAAATTAAAACGAGTGAGAAACATATTTTTACATTTTTATAATAAAATACCACTCTAAATAAATAACAAAAGGAGGGTCTATGAATGATTTAATCACCAATATACAAGAAGCATTATTCACGTCTCATAGCTCAGAACTCTCTATTTTTATCGGCATAGTTCTACTTTCTTACTTACTTGAAGACTTGGCAATCATCACGGCAGCAAGCCTATCAGCACAAGAAATGGTTACGCCTACCATAGGCCTAATGGCCGCTTTTATTGGTATTGCTAGTGGCGATTTAGGATTATATTTTTTAGGTCGACTCTCTACTCGCTTTCGATTACTTCGATACAAAACTCTAACCAATACTCATTTACGCTACTTAAGGAAAAAACTCCAATCCAATCCTATGCTTAATTTATTCATTATTCGCTTTATTCCGGGATTAAGGAGTATTGGCTTTACATTGAGTGGCGTATTTCATATTCGTGTATTCACCTTTTTTATCGCTGTGATGGGCGCAACGGCAGTATGGACCGCTATTATTTTTCCTAGTGTGTACTTTTTAGGGAGTAGTCATTGGGTAAGAGCCAGTGAACATCAATGGCTATTAATTCCAATAATGACATTGGTTTTATTTATCACAAATCGATTTGCAAAAAAGAAAATTTCAAAGGAATTGACGTAATGGTTAATAGCATCAATACGATTACCAGTGGTCATATCAATGCAGGTATGCCTCTACTAGAACCCGACACTCATAGGAGTATCTCTCCTTATGAGTTTTTACCAAGCTGGTTTTTTTATACTCCAGTGGTAATACAAAGCTTTTGTCTTGGTATAAAACATTTTGATTTTGCACTTCCTCTGATTGCTAATCCATCAATAAAATTAAGTGGAATGGTTGGTGAATCTAAACACGATATTTTAACTCTTGCAGGCCCAATAGCTAAGCAATGGATATCTCCGTTTACTACAATTACAACGACTAACACCCCTATTTTACAACAAACCCAAAACGCCATTGAAGCAATGGATAAACAACATCTTTCTTTTCCAATTGTTGCTAAACCAGATCTAGGTTGTCGCGGTGTTGGCGTTAAGCTAATTCAATCACCAAAACAATTAAGTGAATACTTTAAAAGCTTCCCTATCAATGCTCGTTTTTTAATCCAAGAAAAAGCACCTTACTCTGCTGAGGCTGGTATTTTTTATGTCCGTTATCCAAACGAGAAAAAAGGGACAATAATTTCGATTACTCTTAAATATTCTCCGCTTGTTATGGGGGACGGCATCAGCACATTAAAACAGTTAATAGAAAATGACAGTAGAGCCGGACAATTAACTCATTTGTATTTACCACGCCATAAAGAAAAATTAGAGACTATCCTAGAAGAAGGAAAAGAATTCCAACTCGCGTTTGCCGGTAGCCATAGTCGAGGTTCTATTTTTAGAGATGGAAACCAATACATCACAGATGAATTAGCCCAGCGTTTAGATACTATTTTTGATGACTTAAAGGGATTTCACTACGGTAGGCTAGATGTGAAATTTAAAGATATGAACTCTTTAATGAATGGTGATGATTTTACGATTTTAGAAATAAATGGCGCAAGCAGTGAAGCCGCTCATATTTGGGATAGAAATACGCCTCTAAAAACGATCTTTTCAACCCTATTACAACAATACAAAATTTTATTTGAAATTGGCGCACAGCAAAAGGAACAGGGCCATCACCCTCCAAAAATAAAAGAATTATTAGCGGCATGGAAAGAAGAAAAGCAACTAACTCTTCAATACCCATCAACCGATTAGAAGAAGGAGTTTTTAATGCCGACACCAGCATTACAAGATACACATCAATCTCCAGTCATTAATGGCTGTATTGATGAATTGAAAAAAGGAATATCTTTGCTCAATTCCATTAGCGATAGTGATTACGTTCACCTCGCATTACCTCATATAGAAAGCTCTATCGGTGAACATTTTCGACATATATTAGATTTGTTTCAATCGTTAATTCAAAAATCCCCCCATGAGCCAATTAATTACAATGTGCGTCGTCGAGGTCATGAAATAGAAACGAACAAAAAACTCGCCATCACAGAACTGAATGATGTAATTCGTTGGTTGGCTCTTTTTCCTATTCGCAATCTAGCTTCTACAGTTTCATTAGTTACCGAAGTTTGTCCTTATAGGAAAAAAGACCATATTATGCTTTCAAGCATTGAACGAGAAATTACCTTCGCCTCTCTTCATGCCTCTCATCATTACGCATTAATTAAAATCATCACCCTTTCAATCGGCATAAATACTCAATCAAATTTTGGGTTAGCACCGACGACTACGAGTTATGTACGAGGGGAAGTCTAATGTGTACTCTGTCTTGGTTTAGCACCTCAACGGGTTATGAATTATTTTTCAATCGAGATGAGCAACGATCTAGAACCGATGCATTATCCCCCCAATTGTTCCAAGAAAATAATGTTAATTACATTATGCCAATCGATCCTGTCGGTGGAGGCAGTTGGATTTCACTAAATAACCACGGGATCTCAGTCTGCCTATTGAATTACTACCAAGGAAAATTACCCCCTAACAATGCACTAAGTCGTGGGTTACTTATAAAAGAATTAGCATCTTGTGATGATATTCATTCCATTCAAAAAATGATCGCCAATATAGAACCATCACGCTTTGCCTCTTTTACTTTATTAATCTTTCATCCTAATCATTCAGTTGAACATAAAAAAATTCAAGGGTTTCTCTGGGATGGAAAAGCATTTAGATCAATTAGCCCTCGCTCACCCATGCTCTCCTCATCTGTCGATGCTGATAATGTTATAGAACATCGCTTATCGATTTATAAAGAACTAACTATCTCCGGAGTAAATAGAAAAACATTAAATCAATTCCATCAACATCACCACCCTAAGCTAGGGCATCGGTCTCCTTGTATGCATCGTCAAGATGCCCAAACCGTCAGTTTTACCCATATCATTGTAGATAATAAAAAAAACACATTACGTTATCTTCCTGGTTCACCATGCCAAACAAGAAAGTATTTGGCCTATGATGTTCCTTTCCGTACATACGACAACACTCATTCATACACTTAAACCATAAGGTCATGATTATGAAAAAGTTATTCTGTTTATTTATATTATTATTTAGCCACGCTACCTTTGCATCAGATGCTGTTTACACTGGCTTTTTTAGCAATAAAGCCATTGACGGTTATGACAGTGTCAGTTATTTCACAGCAGATAAACCACTAAAAGGACACTCTGAATTTG
Source organism: Aliivibrio sifiae (assembly GCF_002954705.1). GTDB lineage: Bacteria > Pseudomonadota > Gammaproteobacteria > Enterobacterales > Vibrionaceae > Aliivibrio > Aliivibrio sifiae_A. The sequence goes on along the minus strand of NZ_MSCO01000003.1, from coordinate 380,156 downwards.
TCACCTCTTATATGGACGCTGATTGGTATTTTTCGTCTCAAGAAAACTTAGATTTGTTTAGCGCGAACCCAACAAAATACGCGCCTCAATACGGTGGATTTTGCGCTTGGGCTGTCGCTGAAAAAAATGATCGAGCACCAGGTGATCCGAATCAATTTTCAATTGTAGCTGGAAAACTGTATTTAAATTATGACGCTCAAGTTAAAGGTTTATGGGAAGAAGACATTCAAGGCTTCATTACGCAAGGCGATAAAAATTGGCCTAAGCTACTAAAAAATAAGCGCTAAAAATAACGACTTTAAATAAAAAAGACAGCCCCCTAAAATCGTAGAAGGAAATAATGATGAAAGAAAAATTAGTAAAATACGGTCCCTCTATTTTTATCGCTTTTGTTTTTATTCAATCGTTGTTTTTCAAGTTCACAGGATCTTATGAAACTGATCATATTTTTGGCGTCTTGGCTGAATGGTCTGGTTTTACTTGGTTTGGTATCTATGGTGGATATTTAATCGGCACCGCTGAGTTAATTGCCTCTATTCTTTTATTTACTCGCTTTCATGGATTAGGTGCCATCATGGCTTTCGGCATCATGAGTGGTGCAATTTTCTTTCATCTATTTACCCCTCTTGGTATTCAAATGCCTGAGTTTGATACGGCAGGGAACATCATAGGCCATGATAGTGGGTTACTCTTTGGAATGGCTTGCTTAGTTTGGTTATGCAGCGCTTTTCTTTCTTTAAAAGACTTAAGATCTGAAGATAGTTTCTTAGCTTTATTACTAAAACCAAAAGGACTGTAATTTATGATTAATAGTCCATTTCGACTTCCTAGGATCACGCCTTTTGGCGTTGGGGAATCTTTTGCTGAATGGGTCACAGGACTAAATCGTTTAGATACCCATTATCAAAATCGTCCCCTGGGATTAAATAGTTTTGAGTTTATGCGCTACACCCTTCAGCGCTTGAATGTAACTTATGATATCCATCAGGGGGAATTAGAGTTCATCCCCAAAACAGGTCCTGTCGTGATTGTTGCTAATCACCCATTAGGGGCTTTAGAAGGAGTAATATTAGCTGAAATGGTCGGACGCGTCCGTCCTGATGTAAAAGTATTAGCCAATGAGTATTTAAAACAAATACCTGAAATTAGTGAATTGTTTATCGGCGTAGATGTTTTTGAAACAAAGCAGGCAAAAAAAACCAATACCAACGCTTTACGAGAAGCCCATCAGCACTTAGCAGATGAGGGGATTTTAATTATTTTTCCAGCAGGAGAAGTGTCTACTTACAATAAAGAAACAAAACTATTATCCGATAAACGGTGGAGTTATTCTGCTGCGAAATTTATTGAAAAACACAATGCCACGACAGTCCCTATTTATATTGATGGTAAAAATAGCCAAACCTTCTATCTTGCTGGAAAAATCCATCCATTATTAAGAACATTAATGTTGGGTCGAGAAATGCTCAATAAAAAAGAGAACACAATTCATCTATCTATCGGAACCGCTATTCCTCATAAAGAACTCTCTGGTTTTAGGTCTCCAATTGAAACGATTAATTATTTAAGGCTCAATACCTATTTACTGGCAACCAATACTGACACTGAAACGCCCGTAGAAGCGCTGGCTCAAACTTTACCTCCTGTAATTGCACCAATTAATATTACGATTTTAGAGCACGAAATAGCATCACTACCTAATGATGCCAAATTATTAGAACAAAATGGACTTTCTGTTTATTGCAGTAAAAGCCTGGCTATTCCCAATATAATGCAAGAAATAGGGCGCATAAGAGAGGTTACTTTCAGAGAAGTCGGTGAAGGTACAGGTCTTGCTTGTGATTTAGATGAATATGATACGCACTATTATCATCTTTTTATTTGGCATCAAGATAATAAAGAAATTGTAGGTTCATACCGGTTAGGATTAGTCGACGAGCTCATATCTGAGTTTGGATTGGATGGATTATATTCTCGAAGCCTATTTAATTATCAACAACCATTTATTGATACGCTTAACGATTCAATTGAAGTGGGACGATCTGTTATTGCAAAAAAATACCAACGAAATGTCAGTTCATTACTTTTATTATGGAAAGGAATTTCAACGTTTGTTTATCAGCGGCCTAAATACACCCACTTATTTGGCCCAGTGAGTATTAGTAATGATTACAGTTTATCTGCACGTCAACTAATCGCATCTACACTTGCTATCCATCATTACGATAATGAAAAAGCCGCTTTAGTATCGGCAACAACACCATTAAAACCTGCACTTAAAAAAGTATGGAACGGCGATATGCTATCTCTACTCGGAGACCTTAAGTTGTTATCTAAAGTGTTAAACAGGATTGAAAAAGGAAAAGGCTTACCCGTTTTACTTCGTCAATATATAGGCCTTAATGGGAAGCTCGTTTGCTTCAATGTCGACCCAGATTTTAATGATGCTCTAGATGGATTAATTGTGGTTGATATGAGCAATGTGCCACATAAAACATTAAGTAAATACATGGGGAAAGAAGAAGCAATGTGCTACCTTGAAAAACATCATTGTAACTAAATAAATTCAGTACCATTTACTCATGCTCAACGACTTTATTAACCAACTTCAAAATTATAATTTTACGGCTGAAGAAATTAAAAAACTAATCCGCAGTAGCAAATTAGATCATTTGAAGCCAAAACACATCATTGCAAAACAAAATGACAATTCAAAGTCCTTCTATTTTTTATTAGAAGGACTTTGTCATGCTTCATATTTAACGGAACATGGTAAAGAATTCAGTAAGGAGTTTTACTGGGAAGGCGATTGGGTTGTTGGCTTTGAGGGGGTGATTGATAATGAAAAATCCCCCTATACTTTAGAAACACTGACCTCAACAACGCTGTTATCTTTGCCGATTGATTATATTCAGCAATGGCGATCACAATCGCATCCTTTTTATCTGAAGCTAATCGAAACTCAATTAGTATATAAAGAAAGAAAAGAACGTTTTATGTTACTTAACTCACCTCAATCGCGTTATGAGATTTTCTGTAACAATTACCCTAACCTTCGGGCACAATTAAGTGACTATCAAGTAGCTGCTTATCTTGGCATCACCCACATCAGTTTAAGTCGAATTAAAAATAGAATTAAAAAGTTAACATAAGTTAATGCCTAAACATTCTGAAATCGGTATCTTTATGATCTTCTTTCTTCATCGAGATAACGTCTATGATTCATTGGAAAAAAATTAAATTTAACCACTTAACTACCGCTCAATTATATGAACTACTTCGTTTGAGAGTCGATGTTTTTGTCGTAGAACAAACCTGCCCATACCCTGAATTAGATGGTAAAGATTGTCATGATGGGGTTTATCATTTAATTGGTACTAAAAATAATGAAATAGTGGCCTGTGCTCGATTATTACCAAGTGGCGTCAGTTATAACAACGTAAGTATTGGTCGTGTCGCAACAAAAGAAACAGCAAGAGGTAATGGCCTAGGGCACGACCTTCTGTCTCAAGCTTTACTTAGTTGTGAAGAATTATGGCCGGGTAAAACTATTGATATTGGAGCTCAAGAACATTTAACTCACTTTTATCAAAAACATGGGTTTAACGTGATCTCTGATATGTATCTTGAAGATGATATTCCTCATGTCGATATGCGATTAACCAAGTAGCACGATAATGAAGCCTATGATGACCCCAATCAATCTTGCTATTGCCTTGCTTATATTAGGTAATTTATTGGCATCGCTATCTGATGTGGCGGTAAAAGTCCTTGATGGTGGAGTCTCACCTTTTCAATATATTTTCCTACGCCAGTTAGTCTCTATCGTTCTTCTTTTTCCATTTTGGATACGCCAACCATCAAGACTAAGGAGTTTGAGCAATCCCAAAATAACTGTTTTAAGAGCTCATATTCTTTTGATTGGCAGTTGCTGTATGGTGGTATCAATCACCTATTTAACACTTGCTACAGCCAATGCTGTTTTTTACACAGCGCCACTATTAATGATCCCTCTTTCAATACTATTGCTTAATGAAAGGCCATCAACAAAAAAGGTGTTGCAAACGGTTATTGGATTTATTGGTGCTCTAATTATTCTTCGCCCTTCTCAGTTTCATTGGGCGGCTATTTTTGCTCTGGGAACCGCAACAACATTAGCACTGTACAATCTGTTAGTTAGAAAAATTCCCAATGATCAATCCGTTATTACTACATTATTTTGGACAACCTGTTTATCTCTGCCTGTTTCTGGAAGTTTAGCTTGGTTTTATTGGGAACCCTTAAACTATAAAGAAGTACTTTGGATTGCATTAAGCGCCGCTTTTATTATTAGCTATAACGGCCTAGCAACCATGGCATATAAAAAAGCACCGGCAACTCAGGTTTCTTTAGCAGAATATTCAGGGCTTATATTTGTAGTTTTATTTGGAATAATTTGGTTTGATGAAGCGCCAGACAGGTTAACTCTAATTGGAATCGGACTAATTATTTTTCCTCTTATGCCCAAAAGATGGCTTAGGCGCATAAAAGGAAAAAGAGAGCTTTAATCGAAGGGCGTTGATGAAAGACTATTTACTGCGCCCAAAGTTTCCATCAGACATTCTAAAGAACATAATGGCTTCACCTTGACGCTCGATCTGAACAATATCTAATTCGCCTTTTGTATTTAATTTAAAACGAAAAAGCTGGCCTTTTTTAACATTACTTAATGGCTTATCAACGCCTTCTATTTTTACCACTTTATTTAACTCGGTAAGCGGAAGGTTATTTTTTCTAAAGACTTGATAAAGCGTATCACCGGCTTGGATTTGATAATCATGCCATTTTTCAGAGCTTTGAGTTGGTTCGGGAGTTTTCACTGCCACTGTTTTTTCTACATGTTTTGCTTCTCTTTTTTCTTTTTCTAACTCATAAGGAGAAGGCGCGTTACGAAGTGCTGCTTCTTGTTCACTCAGTCCCTCTAAGTTTAAGCTAACACTCTGCCTTTGCATTTCAGGTGCAGGGATCACTGTAGGCTGAATGCTCTCAAGCCCCTCTTCTGCACCACTTGGCAATAAAATTAAAACAAAAGTAACAGGAACTAAAATCTGTAATGCTTTTTGATGAAAAGCAGGCAAGCGTTGCCAATAAGGAGAAACCTTCTCTAAAATCGGTTCACACTTATTTTTCATTATTGCCAACTGCTCAGAAAAGTCTGGGCGTTTTATATTCACTTTTTTCTTTTTATTCATGACATCGCCTCATGCGAAACTGGTTAGCTCACGTTTTATTCTAATATCAGAGTACAAATAAGTACAAAAGTTTACCTTAAGCTTAGATCTCTGTATCCTTTAGTCTTTCGTTTATACCATATAAAGAAAGAGAGACAGCATGTCTGAAGTTAAATTAGAAACAGTAGAGCAAAGAGCAAGTTACGGTATTGGCCTTCAAATGGGTCAACAACTTGCACAATCTGGTCTTGAAGGCCTAAACGTTGCAGCTATCGCTAAAGGTATCGCTACTTCACTAACTGGCGACATGCCAGAAATCGAAGTTGACGCTATCAACGAAGCACTTCAAGCACTTCACATGCGTGCTGAAGAAGCTCGTGCTGAAGCATCTAAAGCAGCAGCTGCTGATGGCGAAGCTTTCCTAGCTGACAACGCTCTTCGTTCAGAAGTAACTGTACTTGAATCAGGTCTTCAATATGAAGTACTAACTGCAGGTACTGGTGAGATTCCAACTTCTGATAAAACAGTACGTGTTCATTACCACGGTATGCTAACTGACGGTACAGTATTTGACAGCTCTGTTGAGCGTGGTCAACCTGCTGAATTCCCAGTAACTGGCGTTATTGCTGGTTGGGTTGAAGCTCTTCAACTAATGCCTGTAGGTTCTAAGTGGAAGCTTGCTATCCCACAAGACCTTGCATACGGTGAGCGTGGCGCTGGCGCTGCAATCCCTCCATATGCAGCACTAGTATTTGAAGTAGAACTACTAGACATCATCTAATCTTTCTCAAAAAAGATTAAAAATAAAATTAAAAAGCGATGCCTATGGGCATCGCTTTTTTTTATGTCATACTCTAGTTACAATGTTATAAAAACAAAACCATAATGTTAAAAGGAAATGACAATGAAAAAAACTCTAATCTTATCAACTCTAGCGCTTTCTCTTACTGCTGCAGCGCCTGCCAATGCTTTTCTTTCAAACCTATTTGGTGGCGGTGATGAAGAAGCAAGTACAGAACAAGCAACAGCATCGAACCCACTGGTTGGAATGCTAACGGATAACTTAGGTATTTCAGCAGATCAAGCTGCTGGTGGCGCAGGTGCATTGTTAGCAATGGCTGGTAGTGGCTTATCTAGTTCTGAAAATTCGGAACTTAATAGTATGATCCCAGGCCTTGAATCGTTAACTGGTGCAATTCCAGGTGGGCTTAGCAGTATGATTTCTAATATGGACAGTGTGAAAGCCGCATTCTCTGCTCTAGGTTTAGACCCTGCCCTTATCTCACAATTCACGCCTTTAATTACGCAATACTTAACATCTCAAGATGCAAGCTCAGGTCTACTAGATTCGTTAACCTCATTGTGGAAATAATCATTTTTTACCGTAAATAAAAAAGACAGCGATTTTACTCGCTGTCTTTTTATTTATTAATTGCAGTACTATTAGAATTAAATACCAGAACCTTCAGCTTCTGCATCATCTTCATGTAAACCACATTCACGTTTTAACCCAAAAAATCGAGTATCTTCCTCTTTCATTCCTGGAGCCCATTTTTGAGTGGTATGTGTATCACCGACAGATAAATACCCCTCCTCTCTCAATGGATGATAAGGCAATTCTTTCTCTTCTAGATAATAATGTACGTCTTTATTACTCCAGTCGATCACAGGTAAAAACTTAAATACTCCATTTTGAATACTTAAAATCGGTAAATGCGAACGAGAAGAAGATTGATCGCGTCGTAGACCAGAAAACCAAATACTCACTTCTAGTTGATCTAATGCTCTTCTCATTGGCTGAACTTTATTTAAGCGATTATATTGTTTTAGCCCCTCAACGCCTTGTTCCCATAATTTACCGTAACGAGCTTCTTGCCACATAGGGCTTTCATCAGCAGAAAATACCTGTAAATTTAAACTCAGCCGTTTTGTTAACTCATCTATAAATTGATACGTTTCAGGAAAAAGGTAACCCGTATCGGTTAAAATTACCGGAGTATCAGACTTAATCTCCGTAACTAATTGCAACATAACCGCAGCCTGAATCCCAAAGCTTGAAGAAACCGCAGGCTTACCCTCTAAGTTATCTAAAGCCCAAGAAACTCGCTCTTGAGCCGTTAGTTTTTCAAGCTCGGTATTAATTTCAGCTAAACGTAAAATTTGCTCAACTTTATTTAATGACAGCAGCTCTGACAGTTGCAATTTAGGCATAAAAGTCCCTTTTTGATACTTTCACTTCATCTACGATTCCAGCTCTAATGGTAAAATCACCAAAGCCTTCATTACCTTTACGCTCAGTTGCCCAGCGACCAACAAGTTCATCTATCTCAAATAAAATCTGTCGGTCTGTAATATTCTCTTTATACATTTTAGGCACACGAGTACCACTACGATTGCCACCTAAATGGAAGTTATAACGCCCAGGCGCTTTACCTACTAAACCTATTTCAGCAAGCATTGCACGGCCACAACCATTTGGACATCCCGTGACACGGAAAATAATATTGTCTTCTTCTGGCAAGTTATGCTTTTTCAGCACACCTTCAATCTCAGTAACAAATTCAGGCAAGAAACGTTCAGCCTCAGCCATCGCTAATGGACAAGTAGGAAACGCCACACACGCCATTGAGTTTTTACGCTGCTCTGAATGCCCATCATCAATTAAGCCATGCTCACGAGCAATTTGCTCTATCTGATCTTTTTGCTCCGCAGGTACACCTGCAACAATTAAATTCTGGTTGGCAGTCATTCTAAAATCGCCTTGGTGGATCTTAGCTATTTCAGCGACTCCTGTTTTTAGTGGTTTTCCCGGATAATCTAATAAACGACCATTCTCAATAAATAATGCTAAATGATGCTTACCATCAATGCCTTCAACCCAACCAATTCGATCACCACGTTCCGTAAGCTCATAAGGGCGGCTTGCTTCAAATTGAATACCTGCACGTTTTTCAACTTCCGCTTTAAATACATCAACACCTACACGATCTAACGTATATTTTGTTTTTGCATTTTTACGATTTGAACGGTTACCCCAATCACGCTGAGTTGTCACAACTGCTGCAGCTACCTCTAATGTTTTCTCTAATGGTATAAAACCAAAATCATCTGCTTTACGTGGGTAAGTTGCAGTGTCGCCATGGGTCATTGCAAGGCCACCACCCACAAGAACATTAAAACCAATCAACTTTCCATTATCAGCAATGGCAATGAAGTTGAGATCATTTGCATGCACATCGACATCATTTTGCGGTGGGATCACAACCGTTGTTTTAAATTTACGAGGAAGATAGTTACTGCCTAAAATTGGCTCTTCATCAGTCGTTTCTAATTTTTCACCATCTAACCAAATCTCAGCATAAGCACGCGTTTTTGGTAATAAATGCTCACTGATTTTTTTCGCCCACTCGTAAGCTTCTTGATGAAGCTCTGATTCAACAGGGTTCGTGGTACATAGAACATTTCGGTTTACATCACCCGCTGTCGCAATCGAATCAATACCGATACTATTCAATGTTTGGTGCATTAATTTAATATTTGGTTTCAGAACACCGTGAAATTGAAACGTTTGACGAGTGGTTAAACGCAAACTGCCATAAGAAGTATTTTCTTCAGCAAATTTATCAATCGCCAACCACTGCTTTGGGGTAATGATTCCCCCCGGCATACGTGCACGTAGCATTACGTTATGCAGAGGCTCTAATTTTTGTTTTGCACGCTCAGCACGAATATCTCTATCATCTTGTTGATACATACCGTGGAAACGGATCAGCTGGAAGTTATCTTTAGTAAAACCACCTGTAATGCGATCTTGAAGATCTTCTACGATCGTCCCTCTAAGATTTTTACTTTCACGCTTTAGACGCTCGTTATCCGCTAATGGGCCAAGTTCAGTGCCTGATAAGATGGTTTTTACTGCAATTTTTTCGCTCATTAGTACACATCCCTTTGGTAACGTTTCGCCTTACGCAGATCATTTACAAATTGTTCTGCTTCTTCTCTGTTCTTCTTACCTTGCTGTTCAACAATAGTAATCAACGCATCATGTACATCTTTTGCCATGCGAGTTGCATCACCACACACGTAGATATAAGCGCCATCTTGCAGCCACTGCCACACTTGTGCAGAGTGTTCTAAAATACGATGTTGAACATACACTTTCTCTTGCTGATCTCGACTAAAGGCAACATCTAGTTGATTTACAACGCCTGATTTAAGGTATTTCTGCCATTCCACTTGGTATAAGAAATCTTGTGTGAAGGTTCTATCACCAAAGAATAGCCAGTTTTTACCTTTTGCATCACAGTTGTCACGCTCTTGCACAAATGAGCGGAATGGTGCGATCCCTGTACCAGGGCCTATCATGATCACAGGAGCATTATCATCTTGAGGGAGTTTGAAGTTATTGTTATGTTCAATAAATACTTTTACTTCATCACCTTCTTCTAGACGATGAGATAGGAAACTAGAAGCACCACCAAATCGAGTGTCATCACCTTGTTGGTATTCAACAACAGCAACCGTTAGATGAACTTCTTCATCCACTTCTGTTTGGCTTGAAGCAATAGAATATAAACGAGGCGTTAGGCGGCGAAGTAAACCAACTAATTGGTCTGCCGTTAATTTGGTTTTCTTTTCTGATAGCAGGTCAATAACTTGAGTGTTAGCTGCATAATGACGTAATTTATCTTTATCTTGTGCCAATTTATCTAGTTTTTTACTGCCTGATAACTCTGAAAATTTAGCCACTTGCTGTGGGTTTGATGAGGTAATTTCATATTTCTCAACTAACGCTTTTTGTAGAGAGATTGACTCTCCATCCACATCAACTTGCTCTTCACCAGTAAGGCTTACTTGTTTTAAGATAGCAGCAGCTAACTCTGAACTATTTTCAAACCAAACACCAAGTGCATCACCCGGTTGATAAGTTAAGCCGGAATCTTCCAAATCAATTTCAATATGGCGAACATCTTTACCAGAATCTCGACCTGTGATTTTCTGGCTAGCTAATAGCGTAGCTGTATAAGGGTTTTGTTTTGAATATTGAGAGTGGCTATGCGCAGCTTGACCAACAGGTAATTGCACTACTTGTCCATTTTTAGGCTCATCACCAGTTGATAAAGTTTCTTTTACTTTCTCTAATGCTTCTTTACGCCATTCTGCCGCAGGAGCTTCATAATCCACATCAAGATCAATACGATCAATAAATGGTGTCGCGCCTTTTTTAGATAAATACTCATCAAAGTCTTTACCCGTTTGGCAGAAAAATTCGTAGCTCGAGTCACCTAGACCAATGACCGCGTATTTTAAATTATCTAATTTTGGTGCTTTTTTAGATTGAAGAAATTCATGCAATTCAATGGCATTATCTGGCGCTTCACCTTCACCATTAGTCGATGCAACAATAATAACGTGAGTTTCTTTGGCAAGATTTTTACCTTTATAATCACTCGCATCAAACAGCTCAACACTAATTCCAGAAGCAGACGCTTCTTCTTTTAGTGCTTCAGCCACACCTTTCGCATTTCCTGTTTGGGAAGCATAGATAATCGACAGTTTGCCTGCCGGTTCATTTGATACCGCAGCTGCGGCTTGGTTGATTGGTTGTGCAGCACCAGAAGTTTGGCTTACCCCCCAAAAATAACCACTTACCCAGGCAAGTTGTTGTGGAGATAATTCTGAAGCAGCTAGCTGTAATTGACCTATTTGTTGGTCATTAAGTGGGCTAGCGAGTGCGGAGAGTTCCTTTAATAACATGACGACATCCCTATTCATTGCGTCATATTAGATTAGCGACTCTTTTCTATAACAAGAAAGAATAGATAGGTATGTTTTATAACTTTTTGGAAGAAAGAAAAGTTTGCGTTACGTAATTTATACTGAAAATAAACTAATCATTGATCCTGACTTGACTAAATCCAACCGCTAACGCACTCTTTGAGGCAGACTCTAAATCCCTGTATTTCATTTCCCCACCTTTAAAATCCGTAAGTAAAACAAGGCCTCCACGTACATGGCGAAATTCTACAATCCAAGAATCTTCAACCATGACAGGTTCGATTACTGCTTCAACTAATTGATCTTCTTGGTACATCAATTTTAATTCACTTAATGTCGTCATAACTACATCCTTACCAAATATGAATATCATAGTAATATCCATTCTATAAGCATGGGCAATAAACTGAAATTGAGCAAATTTAAAATAAAAAAATAGCGACCCAGTCACCTGAATCGCTATTTTTAATACTCTTGCTGTCTCTGATTAGAAATCAAATGACAAGCCACCAAACCAACCATCAACCATGACATTAGCTTGGTCGCTATCAAAACCTTCAAAATACCCAAACTCATGATCCATCACGCGATAACCGACTTTAAACTCAACATCAACGGCATCAACAGGAAGAATGTATTTAACCCCTGCTTGTCCATCCATAGTGCGAGTATCACTGCTGCTACCAAAATCATACTGACCGAAAATGTGGAAGTTAGTGTCAGGAATATGCATAGACGCATCGGCATACATGTTTAATGCAGTTTCATCAAAGCTTTGATTTGCTAGTTTATTAGGGTCAACAGAGCCCCCTTTATTAAACTCACCATTAGCGAACTGCATTAATGTTAAGCCCACATCAAACTGAAGGCCATTAGTGTCTAATAATTTGTAGTAACCAGTATAATCAATTTGGTCGTATTCAAAACGATCGGCTTTGACCTGTGTGTAACGTACTTTTAGGTTAGGAAGGTATGGATATGGGTGCTCAAACGCAATTGAAAATGCTTGAGAAGCATCGACATCATTATCGCGAACCGCTCCATCTTTAGACCCAACTTTTCCATCAGGGAACCACGCATCAATTGCCACTTTTGTTGTAAACTCCTTTTCTGTCGAGTGTGCAGGAGCTGCCAATACTAAGGCAGCAGAAGCAACAACAGTGGCGAGGGATAATTTATTCATGCGTAGTCTCCATTTGAAACGCTATTTGGTTCATATTTGGTCATAATAAACGATTTGGTTTATTTATGTACTCTTCTTTTTTATATAACTAATCTATCAACGGTAATAGATAAGAGGTTATACATCTAATTCTGCAGGGATCTTAGCTAAAGCAGTTTGAACAACTTCAATTCCCGAACCTGGCTTATGAGCATTTTCACTAATGTAGCGACGCCATTGACGAGCACCTGGCATACTTTGGAATAAACCTAACATATGACGAGTAATATGGCCCAGGTGTGCTCCGTTCTCTAATTGACGTTCAATGTATGGGTACATTGATTCAACAATTTCACGGCGCTTTTTAATTGGTTTATCACTACCAAATAATTGTTGATCGACTTCTGCTAATAAATATGGGCTCTGATACGCTTCACGACCAATCATCACACCATCCAAATGCGCTAAATGCTCTTTTGCTTCTTCGAGGGTTTTAATCCCACCATTTACAGCAACAACCAATTGAGGGAAGTCTTTTTTAATTTGATACGCACGTGGGTAATCTAGCGGTGGAATTTCACGGTTTTCTTTAGGGCTCAACCCACTTAACCATGCCTTACGAGCATGAATAGTAAATTGATCACATCCACCTTGTTCGTGAACAACAGAAACAAAGCGAGTTAAAAATTCATAGCTATCTTGATCATCAATACCTATACGAGTTTTAACGGTTACAGGGATATCAACAACCGCTTTCATCTCTGCAATACATTCGGCAACTAATTCTGGCTCAGACATTAAACAAGCACCAAAACGACCATTTTGCACACGATCTGATGGACAACCTACATTTAAGTTAATTTCATCATAGCCGCGATCAGCCGCTAATTTCGCACAATGAGCTAAATCTTTAACGTTCGAACCACCTAGTTGTAATGCAACTGGATGCTCCTCTTCATTGTAAGCAAGGAAATCTCCCTTACCATGAATGATCGCACCCGTCGTTACCATCTCTGTATATAACAAAGCATGTTCTGATAGTTGACGGTGAAAATAGCGACAATGACGGTCAGTCCAATCAAGCATAGGGGCAACGGAAAAGCGTTGTAGTGGATATTTATTGGTGTTCTCAGGGTTTGACACAATTTAGCCTTAAAAAAATACTGTACAAATACACAGTGAATAACCTAGAATTTCTTTGAATTTCTTTAACTAGTACCCCTTGAGTACCCCTTTTAGGAGTAGGACAAATGGCAAGCTATACAGTAGAAACACGAAAACTTCAGAACGGTGAATCTCAATTCAAAGTAACCATTATAGTTAAAAAGAATTCCGCAATTATACACAGAGAAAGCAAAACTTTTAAAAAGAAATCACTCGCTAAGTCATTTGGTATCAAACAAGTTGCTGAGATTGAGGCTAACGGACTAAAAAAGAACCTAAAAACAAGCACGTTAGCCGTTCTTCTAGACCTTTTTATCAATGATAGGGATTTATGGGATAACACAGGAAGAACTAAGCAATTTGTAATAAAAATGCTTAGAGATTGCGATATAGCCAAAATTAACAGTCACGAACTCCAAACGAGTGACTTAATTGAGCATTGCCGAAACCGAAAAGGAACAGGCACAAAGCCCGCAGCTATTTACCATGATATAGCCTATCTTCGCTCTGTCATGAAGAAATCAAAACCTGTTTTTAATATTGAATCTAATTACATTATTTTTGATGAAGCGATCCCTATCCTGATTGATATGAATCTAATAGGAAAGAGTCAAAAAAGAACGAGGCGACCAACTGAAAACGAATTGGATTTCCTAAACACTGTGATTTACTCGACAATAAATTAAAAAATAGGTGAAATACCTATGAAAACAGTGAGATTTAATTCACTAGTTCTAGTTAGAATAATGATTTGATTTTTATGTGCTAGGAATATTTTAGTGTGAAAAATAGCGAATTTTGCAATATTAATAATTTAGTAGTAAATCTATTACTTACTTGCGATAGATAGAGGACACGGCAAGTCTAGGGAATTACCTTGCTGGTGGTGTTTCTGCTGTTGAGTTTGTGAATATTTTCGCAGATAGACAGTATTACAAAGTAGTGAAGAATATCACCACTAATGATTGGGAAGAGTTCAGTAAATCATTGCTTGGGACTCGTCTTATGACTAGGAATTCAGCAATGAAAGTAACATATAAAGCTTACGAAAATACCAAAGGAGAAGAGCGTGAATTTTGGAAATGTATGCATAAAGCTCTTCGCTAGGATTAGCGCAATTTTGTTAATTTTAACATTTAAGGTCAATGCTAGCTCCCTAGAAGATAGTCAACAATTTAAAGCGTATGAAAATAAATCATCTTATTGTCGGTAGTTATCAAAAAGAGAGATTAAAGATGTTACTGATATTTATTTCAACTCTCTTGACGATGAGCAGAAAAGAAGAGCTTTAGGTATTCTTTATTTTAAAGCGTTGGATAAATGTGTTGCATATGAAGAAGCAGCTTATTTTAAATTTGTTATTAGAACTCAGGATGAGGAAGGACTCAAAACATTAAAAATGATAAGCCACGAATCATATGAGTATGAAGATTCAAAGGTAATAATAAAATCATTAGATAAAAAAGAAATAGAGCGACTTTCTAATACCGAAATGTTTTCTACTCCATTTAATGTATTCAGTGTCTTTGTTTCATTTACTTTAGAGTAAATCTACTCCCAAACATCAGAGCCTGATTTTTTGAGCTTAACATTATCAAACTCAAGTGTAGCTGCTTTGCCTAATTGCTCAACGAGGTATTGGGATTCTAGAAAATTGTAGAGGTCAAAATTAAGTAATCGAGAAGGGCGCACAAGCCTTGTTCAGACTCACCCTCCA
>NZ_MSCO01000003.1:298896-363542 GCF_002954705.1 Aliivibrio sifiae | reverse complement strand
TGCACCCTCCCCTCCGCACCGAAATAAACGAACAATAAGCTGTATAGATAAATCGCGTCTAAACCTTATCAGGTAAAGGCTTAAGGCAAGTAAATAAAAACAAGATCGCAAACGTGCGTATTACATGAAAAACTAATTAAATTAAAAATAAGTTAACTTTTCTAAAGCAGAATAGGTACATCTAAGGTCAGTAAATAGGTTCACATCATAATATGAGAGGCTCCCCATTTTATTTATGTATGACACACTGTATTTTATACCTTTACTCAGTTGATATAAGGTAATAATAATGGCTTCAATAAAAGATGCTAAACAACTTTTTCACTTTACAGCCTTAGATAACATCCCAAGTATTCTAACCAATGGCTTAATCAAACATTGAACGCCTTTAATGCTCCAACCTGTCATGTCCATGAGGGCTTTTTCTAACGTTGAAATGGGGCTTTCTTGAAGTGAGTTACCGTTATTTTCAGTGCTCTAAGGAGCGAAGCTCCGCTTCTTTTTAAGAGCAAGAGCCGAAGCAAAGTGCGGTACGTCTTTATTTGAGGGGAAGAAATATAGAACGAATGCATTCGCTCAGGATGACTGCAGTGCATCAAAATAATACCGCTCACTATCATCGTTATACTCAATTCTAACATAATCAGAACACAAACAGCCAACCTATTACTTCTTTTACTCATCAAGGATATTCACTTCAGTAAATAATAATTCTCTAAATAGTGAAGTTAAAATCAAAAAATTTATGATAAACTGCCTCACTTGTTCATAAATAAGACATATATCCTTGAATAGTTCTCAAAAAGAAAAAGTTGAGCTGTTATGCCAACAACGTGGAGTTAGACTGACTCCACAAAGATTAACTGTTTTAGAGCTTATTGTTACCCATCATGGTGCAGTAAGTGCTTATGATCTTTTAGAGCAATTAAAAAAAATAGAGCCTCAGGCAAAACCACCCACTATTTATCGTGCTTTAGATTTTTTAGTGACTCAGGGTTTTGTCCATAAAGTCGAATCAATCAATAGCTATATTTCTTGTTGTGTTATTGGCGAACATGCCCATTTCTCACAACTTTTTATCTGCCGCACTTGCGATGATGTTGTTGAGTTCCATGATATTAAGATTACTGAACAGCTAACAAAGCATGCTGAAAATATTGGTTTTTCTGTTGAAAATCATATTGTTGAAACTCATGGAACTTGCAAAGCTTGTATAGATAGCATTAATAAAAATTAATTAAAGGACACCCCTACGATGCGCGCTGAATTTGTAAACCCATTCTTAGCTTCATTAATGAATGTACTTAAAACGATGGCTTCAATGGATTTGAAACCACAGAAACCTCGTATTAAAAAAGATGAAATTGCTCGTGGTGATATTTCTGGTTTAATCGGCATGGTGGCATCACAAAGTAAAGGATCGATGTCTATTACTTTTGACGAGCAACTTGCACTGCAAATTATGCAAAACATGTTGGGTGAACGCCCAAACAGTATTAATGAAGAAGTCACTGATATGGTGGGTGAAATCACTAATATGGTTACTGGTGGTGCGAAACGTATTCTTTCTGAAAGCGGTTTTGAATTTAATATGGCTACGCCTATGGTTGTTTCTGGTAAAGGTCATACCATTACTCATAAATGCGATGGCGCGATTATTATCATGCCATTTACTTCTGAATGGGGTAATGCGTTTATTGAGATCTGTTTTGAGTAACGATACTAGATACTAGATACTAGATACTAGATACTAGAACGCTCCGCTTCTATAAGAGCAAAAGCAAGAACTAAAGGATTCAGGATTCAGGAAGTGATGGAGGTTGATATTTAGGTATCAGCCTTTTTTATTGTAATATAGATAAATAATACCAATCCAAATAAGTAGTTGATCAGATAATTGCGTAGGAAAAATCGATTAGAGCAAGGCATAAATTGTAGTAACTAGTGGCTCTAATTACACCTAATTTTTGCAATAGAAAAGTATAACGCAGCTATAATCGATTTTAACAAGCAAGAATGATCAAATATTTATGTGGATTGGTATAAATACAAAAGAGCCGACCGAGGTCAGCTCTTTTTATTAGTAAATGTTGTAATTCAACAACTATGCTTTGTATGCTTTAAATGCGTTAATTAAGCCGTTAGTTGAACTGTCGTGAGAAGTCACCGTTTTATCGTCAGCCAGTTCTGGAAGAATTTGGTTAGCCAATTGCTTACCTAGTTCTACGCCCCATTGGTCAAAGCTGAAGATGTTCCAAATCACACCTTGTACGAAGATTTTGTGTTCGTACATTGCAATCAAGTTTCCTAGTGTTTTAGGCGTTACTTGTTTAACAAGAATAGAGTTTGTTGGACGGTTACCTTCAAATACTTTAAATGCAACTAACTCAGCAACTTCTGCTTCTGTTTTACCTGCCTCTGCAAACTCTGCACGAACCGTTTCTTCTGTTTTACCAAATGCTAATGCTTCTGTTTGTGCGAAGAAGTTAGACATCAGTTTTTGGTGGTGATCACCCACTTGGTTGTGGCTGATTGCAGGCGCAATAAAATCACAAGGAATTAATTTAGTGCCTTGGTGAATTAATTGGTAAAACGCGTGTTGACCATTTGTACCTGGCTCACCCCAAATGATTGGGCCCGTTTGATAATCTACAGGGTTACCGTTACGGTCTACACATTTACCATTTGATTCCATATTGCCTTGTTGGAAGTACGCAGCAAAACGATGTAGGTACTGATCGTATGGAAGAATTGATTCTGATTCTGCACCGTGGAAGTTGTTATACCATAGGCCAATAAGTGCAAGAATAACAGGTACGTTATTTTCAAGTTCGGTATTAGCAAAATGGTTATCCACTTCATGAGCACCTTCAAGCAGCTCAACAAAGTTATCAAAACCAACCGCTAGTGCTATTGAAAGACCGATTGCTGACCATAAAGAGTAACGACCACCAACCCAATCCCAGAACTCAAACATATTGTCTGTATCGATACCAAACTCAGACACAGATGGTGCATTAGTTGATAGTGCTGCAAAGTGTTTAGCAACGTGTGCTTGATCGCCAGCCTCAGCAAGGAACCAATCACGTGCACTGTGTGCATTCGTCATTGTTTCTTGAGTTGTGAATGTTTTCGATGCGATTAAGAACAGCGTTGTTTCTGGATTTAACGGCTTCAGCGTTTCAACAATGTGCGTACCATCCACGTTTGAAACAAAGTGCATGTTTAAGCGAGTTTTGTATGGCGCAAGTGCTTCCGATACCATGTAAGGGCCAAGATCTGAACCACCGATACCGATATTCACGATATCTGTAATCTCTTTACCAGTATAACCTTTCCACTCACCAGAAATTAAACGCTCAGTGAAGCCTTTCATTTTATCTAATACCGCATTTACTGCAGGCATTACATCTTCGCCATCAACGATTACCGGAGTATTGCTACGGTTACGAAGTGCTGTATGAAGTACAGAGCGGCCTTCCGTTTTATTGATTTTTTCACCACTGAACATCGCGCTAATTGCTTCTGATAATTCAGTTTGCTCAGCTAAAGAAAACAAATTTTTCATTGTTTCTTCTGTTACTAAATTCTTAGAGAAATCAACTAAGATATCTTGACCAAACGTCGTTGAGAATTTATCAAAACGTTGAGCATCAGCAGCAAACAAGTCTGACAAATTCATGTTTTGTGCTGTTTCAAAATGTGCAGTTAAGTCTGCCCAAGCTTGAGTTTCTGTTGGGTTGATGTTTTTTAACATGGTAAAAATATCCCGTGTAGTAGGTTTTTTGGCTCAAAAATAAATTTCTGAACGCCCCGTTTATACGAATCTAAAAAATATGGTGAACTTTATATATTATGACCAAAACTACGCTCACCCTTTTTGAGTTAGGTCACATTAAAACTTCTATAAGTGAACATTATCTCTATCAAAATTACAGAACTCTAGTACTCAAGTCATTTTTCTCGTGATTAATCAATTAAAATGGCTGATTAATCATAACTCGAAAGAGACTTTCTTCAGTGCCTTTTGATAATTCAGTTCTCACAACAATACCTTCAACTTGAAAACGTATTGCTCCGCCTACACTCCATTTCATATCATCATGCAATGTAGAAAATGAAAACTCATCAGCAACTCGCCCAGCATCAACAAATGCAACCCACTGCCACCAAGGCACATCGTAAAGGTTGAAAATAGGCCAATCTTCCAAAGGCTGCCAATCTGGCATTACTCGATATTCTGCAGAATAATTAATGGCTGAGCGCCCATGGAACCGTCCACTACCATAACTTCGTAAACGATAAAGTCCTCCCAGTTTTATGCCTGCATATTCTGGAGGTTGATGCGAATCAGATTGCCAACTTGGTGTATCCGCGACATAAAAATCAAAGGCCAAAACCTGTTTATTTATCACATCTCCCAAACTACCTAAATCAAAGAAAGCACTCTGTTGAAACTCCCACGTCCACCACTCTTCCTGTGCACTAGTTTCTGGTGAATAGGTAAAATCTAATTCTGTTCGCGAGCCGTGAGTCGTGTTTCTGACACTATTTCGATTATCCCAATCAAAATTTACCTTCATGCCCCAATTAGCGTCGGGCTCATCCCATCCCGCAACATCGGATAAAACACGAGAATAATAGAAAGGACTCAACTCAATACTAGAGACACCACTTTCTAATGGGTTATAGCTTTTCACTTCTCGGTTAGGCATATAAGCGGCTTTTGCACCTATATCTTTTGCATTACCGATCGGAAGAATATAATTAGCCGTGAGGTGATATTGTGATTCAACGCCATCAGTAAAAACTTCATCATCAACAGAAGAGCTGTTACTACCAGCAGATCCAAGGTGGTAATCCATATCCTTAAAATTAGCATTATAAGCATTGGCTCCCACCAACCATGAATGACCAACTTGGAAGTTATTAGCAGACAAATATGTCATGTAAGACCCTTTATTAGAATAGAGTCCCGCAGCAAATAATGTCGCTTGAGGTTGGCCTACGCCCTTCATTACAGCGGCAGCGCCTATCGTAGTCCCCAAGCTTTCAGACGAAAACATAAAAGGTACCGCTGATGTTTCTGGTAATGAAGTTGGCCAGATATCTTCTTCTGCAAACGCATTGCTGAAAAAAGAAAAAGGGAGAATAAGAAAAAGCGCTAAACCAGTAGCGCTTTTAAGTGAAAACAAATTCAAAGTAGATCTCATTAAATGTATTGCATCTGTACTCGTGATGTTAGTTTAGTCACTAACTCATAAGCAATAGTTCCGATATGCTCGGCAACTTCTTCGGCTGGAAGATCTCGCCCCCATAAAACCGCTTCATCGCCCACTTTATCTTTTGCATCAGGTCCCAAATCAACCGTCAACATATCCATAGAAACACGACCAGCAATTGAAACTTTACGTCCATTCACCAAAACGGGCGTACCATTAGGAGCGGCTATTGGATAACCATCGCCATAACCAATCGCAATGACACCAATTTTTGTATCACGTTCGCTGGTCCACATTGCTCCATAGCCAACACTTTCACCGGCTTTCACATCACGAACTGCGATTAAATGAGAGGTAAGGGTCATGGTAGGCAAGTAACCTAGCTCTTGTGCAGACTGATTCGCAAATGGTGAAACGCCATACATAATAATACCAGGTCTAACCCAGTCTAATTGGCTATCAGGCCATGCTAATAACCCTGCAGATGCCGCCAGAGAACGCTCACCTTGGCAACCATCCGTTAATGACATAAAGGTATCTATTTGCTTATTGGTTGTTGGGTTATCAAGTTCATCAGCACAACCAAAATGGCTCATGTAACGTAATGGTTTAGCTACGTTTTTACATGCATGCAAACGGTTAACATACTCTTGATATTCTTCAGGGCGGATACCTAAACGATGCATCCCTGAATCCACTTTAAGCCAAACAACTACTGGCCCTTCAAGCTCTGCGCCTTCTAATGCTTCTAATTGCTCTTTACAATGTACCGCAGTCTGAATGTTATTTGCGACCAGAATAGGTAAATCACAAGCAGAATAAAAACCTTCAAGTAACAATACTTGCTTAACAATACCGCCAGCGCGAAGCTGTAAAGCCTCTTCAATACGAGCTACACCAAAAGCGTCTGCACCTTGTGCCCCTTTTGCGATATGAAGTAAACCATGGCCGTAGCCATTGGCCTTTACTACAGCAAGAAGTTTACTGTTTGGTGCTTGTTGTTTAATCTTTTGCAAATTATGCGCTAAAGCTGACATATCAACTTGGGCAGCCGCCGCTTTCATGTAGCTCATATTATTGCCTTATTCATCATCAAACGCAGGACCTGCGTAGTTATCAAAGCGTGAGAATTGTCCTTGGAATGTCAAACTTACCGAACCGATAGGACCATTACGCTGTTTACCCAAAATAATTTCTGCAATGCCTTTACGATTACTCTCAGGGTTATAAACCTCATCACGGTAAATAAACATGATTAAATCGGCATCTTGCTCAATCGCTCCAGATTCACGAAGATCCGAGTTAATTGGACGTTTATCGGCACGTTGCTCTAGGGAACGGTTCAACTGAGATAGAGCAACAACAGGAACGTTCAGCTCTTTCGCAAGTGCTTTTAAAGAGCGAGATATCTCAGAGATTTCTTGAGTACGGTTGTCTTGTAGGCCTGGCACTCGCATTAACTGAAGGTAATCGACCATGATCATACTTAGACCACCTGCTTCACGCGCAACTCGACGAGCACGAGAACGAAGCTCTGTTGGTGTAAGACCTGAACTATCATCGATATACATATTTTTCTTTTGAGTCAAAATACCCATCGTAGACGAAATACGCGCCCAATCTTCATCATCCAATTGACCAGTACGAATTTTAGTTTGGTCAACACGAGACATCGATGCCAACATACGCATCATCAATTGTTCAGCAGGCATCTCTAGCGAGAAAATAAGCACTGGTTTATCTTGATCCATTGCCGCATTTTCACATAAGTTCATTGCAAAGGTGGTTTTACCCATCGATGGACGAGCAGCGACAATGATCAAGTCAGAACCTTGAAGACCAGCCGTTTTCTTGTTGAGATCAGTAAAACCAGTAGAAACCCCAGTCACGCCATCTTGCGGTGTCTGGTATAAGATTTCAATACGCTCTAATGTTTTCTCTAGAATTGAATCGACATTCTGTGGACCTTCATTTTCAGTCGTACGCTCTTCGGCAATAGCAAATACTTTACTTTCCGCCATATCAAGCAAATCTTCAGACGTTCGACCTTGAGGATCATAACCAGCATCTGCAATCTCATTAGCTACACCAATAAGATTACGTACCATGGCACGTTCACGAACAATATCTGCATACGCATTAATATTCGCCGCACTTGGGGTATTCTTGACTAAATCAGCAAGATAGGCAAAACCACCCACTGAATCTAGTTTTTCATGACGTTCAAGATGCTCAGATAAAGTAATCAAATCTAGAGGCATACTATTTTCTAGGATGGATTTAACTGATTCAAAAATCAGTCGATGTGGTCGGCTATAAAAATCACCAGCCACTACTTTTTCTGCAACAGAATCCCAACGCTCATTATCAAGTAGTAAACCACCAAGTACAGATTGCTCTGCCTCTAATGAATGCGGCGGTACTTTTAACGCATCAACTTGTGCATCGTGTTTACGGTTTTGATTTCGATTATCGGCCATTACTACTTTTTCACCATCCTAAATTTAGCTCTACATTATAACCAAAAGAAACATGGATGAAATAACAATCCTTCCATACCAACCTCACCATTCGCAAAATAAAGATTTTGACTCAAATTTAACTCTTTAATCCAATAAAAAACCTATACTATCTAACCTCTTTACTTTTTCTGAGATTGATACGTGTTAAAAAAAGTTTTACTTACAGGGCTTATCGCAATTAATGCATCTGTTCATGCAAGTGAGATCGATACTGAAGACGCGGATACGTCACCTCCCTCTCCTAGGGAAAACCCAGTCGAAATAGATTATGGAAGCGACAACTCACTATCTCTTAATTGTAGCCTAGAACCGGTTTATACCTCTGGAGAGAACACTCATACCAATGAAGTAAAATATTACTTGTCGAAGGATGATTGTGAAGCCGAGACAGAAGAGCTTACTCTTGAAAAAAAACCAAGTATTAGCCCTATAGCCAGTGAAATAGAAGCTGAAGAACAGGATACAACCCCACCTTCACCATGGGAAAGCCAAGTCGAATTTGGTTATCAATCAAGTAAAGGTAACGATGACTCCCAGTCTCTCAATGGTCGTCTAGAAGCAAGTTACACCGCAGGACAACATCGTCACACCGGCGAGGTTAAGTATTACTTATCAAAAGATGATGGCGAAACAGATAAAGATCAATTAAGCCTTAATTTACAGAGTGACTATAAAATAAGCCCTGATTATTACCTTTATGCCAACTTTAAAGGTTTAGAGACCAAATATAGTGCCTATTTTAAAGATTATACCTTTTCAGGTGGTTTAGGTTACCAAGCAAGTAATACCGAAACCTTAGTATTAGAACTGGAATTAGGTCCTGGTTACCGTTATCAAAATCCAAACCTTGATGAAATTGATGATGATGATCTTATCTTTCCAGAAACCGTTGCCGAGGCAATTATACGAACAAACATGACGTTATCATGGAAACCGATGGACGTTATGACACTAGCCTCTGAAGTCACCGTTATTAGTGGTAAAAGCAACACTCGTGTCGATTCAGAAATCAGCGTGACGAATAACATTACCGAAGAAATAGCCCTGAAAGTAGCACAATCTCAAGAGTATCTAGATCGTGTACCTCCCGGACTAAGTAAAACCGATTCTGTTTTTTCAGTTAATTTACTTTTCTTATTTTAAGTACCTATCTCTATTAGTGCAGTTCTTCATGTTTCTTTACTAAGCCAAAATCCGCCAATATTGCATAAGCGGCAGGGATCATGAAGAGCACTAATAACGTTGAAGTAAAAATACCAAACACAATAGAAACGACAAGAGGCTGAATAACTTGAGCCTGTAAACTGGTTTCTAATAACAGTGGCAGTAACCCTGCTGCCGTTGTTATTGACGTTAAAAATACCGCTCTAAACCTTTCTTGGCTCGCTTTTACAACAGATTCATATACCGAATCTCCATCATCAACATGATGTCGAATGTATTGCACTAATAAAATAGAATCATTCACCACTATCCCAGCCAAAGAAACAAATCCCATAATACTCGGCATACTTAATGGATGATTTAATAATACATGCCCCCACAGTACACCTATCAAGGCTAATGGAATAGCTAACATAACCACAAAGGGTTCAAGGTAGCTTCTGAATTGAAAACTTAAGATAACAAACACACCAAATAAACCCAGCATGAATCCCGTGCCCATTGATTGCCCTGTTTCTGCGGTATCCTTCGCTTCCCCTTCAAAATCAAAACGTAAACTTGGGTATTTTTTCTGAAGTTCAGGAGCAAGCTCTTTTCTAAATTGATTTAGTACTTCGGCCGAGCTCACTTGTGAAGCATGAACATCACCGAAGACACTTAAGGTTCTTAATCCATTGATACGTTGAATTCGAACATAATTACGCTGAAAATCTAATGTTGCAACAGAGGCTAGAGGTATTTGCTCTCCTGTAGGCAAAATGATAGGAAAGTTCTCTAACGTATGTAAATTACCTGCTTGCTCTTTATTTAAACGAACTTCAATTTCAATATTTTCAACACCGAGTTGGATCTCATCGGCCGTTTGTCCGAAATACGCTGCACGTAATTGATTGGCAACCAATTGGCCTGTAACCCCGTAGGTTTCAGCCCCAGGACGAAGCTTCACAAGCACTTCTTCCTTACCCATTCGCATATCATCAAGCACACCATAAACCCCTGCAAACTCATTGAGATAAGCTTGTACTTCTAGGGAGGCAGACTTTAGCGTATGTAAATCATCATCCATCATGCGAATTTCAATCGCTCGACCACCCGGCCCCATCGTCGGTTGTTTATAAACCATGGTAATTGGCTCAGCTAACTCTCCAACTTCTGCACGCCACGCATCAATAAAATCATCAATGAGTGTATTTCGTTTTTCTGCCCCTAATAAATCTAAACGGATGGTCGCCAGATGAGGTCCTGATTCACTCGCGTCAGCATTGGTATTAAATTGCTGAGTAATATGCTCAACAAGTTGACGTCCCCCCTCGTTCTTGTCACTCCATTCTTTATTTAGCTTTTCGGCAGCAGAAACAATTTTATCTACGACAATTTCAGTCTGAGAAAGTGAGGTACCCGGTGGCAAAATAATTCGAGCTTCCGCAATGTCGCCATCTAATTCAGGAAAACCCACGAACTTAAGCGCGCCACCAGAAATGAGTGAAAAAGAAATCAATAAACTGGCAATCACGGCACCTAAAAAGGCATAACGCCATTCCACCACTTTTGTTACTGCTTTCACTAAAGTGACATTTCTAAAATATTCAAAACGATCTAAGATTTTCTTTTTAAAACCGGTAATTGGCTTGTCTTTTTTCGCCTTATGTAAAGAGTGACTAAGGTGATTGGGAAGAATTAAAAATGCTTCAATTAAACTCAGAGTTAATACAAGAATAAGCACTTGAGGAATAACTTTCAGTACCGCCCCCATCTCTCCTTGCAAAAACATCAAGCTACCAAAAATACATACTGTCGTTAAGAAAGAAGACAATACGCCGGGAAAGACTTTTTTGACGCCGTTATACACCGCATCATCTATCTCTTGTCCTCGATCTAAATGTGAGGCAATCGATTCTGCAATTACAATGGCATCATCCATCATGATCCCTATTGCCATTAACAGTGCGACGAGTGACATAATATTAATAGAAAGTCCTAAACTCGCCATTAAAAATAAGCCACCAAGAAACGCAACTGGCAGACCTGCTGCAACCCAAAAAGAGTAACGGAAAGTAAAAAATAACCACATGGTTAAAAATACAAGAATGATCCCTTGCCAACCATTTTTCACCATCATGGTTAATCGATCCCATAATAAAGAAGAAAGATCATTGGTCATTTCTAATGCGACACCATCAGGAGCGATGGACTGCTGATATTTAACAAACTCAGTCACACGATCTTTAATTCGTAAGGCATCTTCTTCTTTGTTTTTACTGATCTTAAGTAAGGCTGACGGCTTACCATCAAACAATACTTTTTGCTCATCAAGCTCAAAGCGATCGGTTATCGTGGCAATATCACCTAAACGGATCAATGCGCCATTATCCGATGCTCCCATCACCGTTTTAGCTAATTCTTGAGGCGTTGTTTTTCTTTCATCGAAACGAATTAAAAAGTTTTTTTCTGGTGTTTCAATGCTACCGCTGGGTAGCTTTACATTTTGCTCAGCCAGTTTATTTGCAATATCACTGACATTTAAGCCAAGCTGACGAATCGCACTTTCATTTAATTCAACACGGTATTGATGATCAGAAAACCCACTTACTTCAACCAAAGAAACATCATAATCAAGCTTTAAACTTTGTTTAAGTTTTTCCGCATACGCTTTCAACTCTGGCCATGTAGTATCCGCAGTAATAGCAACATCCACCACAGGTTCATTCCAATCTAGCTCTTGAACTATCGGAGATTCTATCTCCTTAGGGAAATCATTAATCGAATCAATTTGAGTTTGAACATCAACCAGCATTCGCCCTATATCTGCTTTTTCATTCAGCTTAATCACTAAACGAGCAGAGCCTTCAATTGCCTCACATTTTGTTTCTTCTATATTTCCTAAGCCATCAACGGCATCCTCCATCCGAACACAAATGCTTTCCTCCACTTCTTGTGGCGATGCACCAGGATAAACAACACCAGCCAAAATATAAGGCGGACTAAATTCAGGAAACGTTTCACGCTTTAATTGAGATAAGGACACTAAACCAAGCAGCAATATAGAGAGCATTAATAAATTGGCTGCCGTTGGGTGTCTTGCAAAAAACTTAATCATTCCACAAGCTCCTTCTTAGGAACGACTGAACGTAACTGCATGCCATTAATAGCAGGAAGAAGATCATTTAAAATCAATAAATCTCCCTCATTAATGCCACCAGAAATGACCACTTGATTATCTCTTCTAAAGACTATTTTTACAGGAAGTATAGTTAATTGATTATCTTGATTTAACAAATAAATCTTATCACCATGAAGGGCACTTTCTGGGATCACCCACTGCGGTGAAGCCTCTCCTTCAATTAATGCTTTTACAAACATGCCATTAACCAACGGAGGTAATGAGCTTGGCTTAAGCATTTTATAGTCTTGTTGGATCTCTAAAATTACACCAACAGTCGCTTGGTTTGGATCGACAGTTTCACTGATACGCTCAACTTGAGCTTTCCACTGAGCATTAAAACGACCACTGCTCAACTGCACTATTGCTTGAAGCGGTAATGAATCAATATTTGGCATTCCTTGCTCATTAGGCAGAAATACATGAAAGCTTTGCGCTAAAGTTTGCATATCATGAATCGATACTTGTGCTTCCATTTCCATGGTTTGAATGCCATGTGCAATAAACATTTCTTGTTGTAGATTCACCACTTGATCGGCTTCAATATTCACTTCTGAAATACGAACATCTGTAGGTAATACGATGGAGGTTTTATCTAAAGATCGTTGTGCTTCCTTTAACTTTGCTTGATTCACTTTGACCATTGCTTGAGCGACTTTCCGCTCATCTGGCAATAACAAAATTTGGTTTTGAATATCTTGCACGACTTTCTGTTGTGCTAAATACGATTGATTTTGTTGATCCAGATCCGATTGAGAAGTTAGCCCTTTTTTCTGTAGATTTACTTTACGATTTAGCTCTTTCTTACTGATGGATAATCTATTTTTTTCAATTTTTAACGTGTTTCTAATGTTTTTTTCTTCAAGATCGACTTTCGCTAACTGTGTTTCACTCGAACCCAAATCAGCCTCAGCTTGAGCAAGCTTTAATTCATAATCGAGTGGATCTATGCGTAAGACTTCAGTTCCCGCTAACAAGACATTACCTTTGTTTAGATCCGGATGGCGATACACGACTTTACCCGAAACTTCTGCAATCGCCTTCCATTCAAATTTAGGTCTTATTTTGCCAAAACCAATCACTTGAGGAGCGATATTCTGTTGTTCTAAAGAGAGAGTTTTCACAATTTTTGAACGGTCTTCTAATGGCTTTACTTCAGCTGATGGACGCAATTTTGTGACCGTAATTAAAATAATGACACCCGCAGCAACCACAGGAAAAAAAAGGAGTTTTTTATTTATTTTCATTAGTATTATCTCTCTTATTTTGTAACAAACCTTCAGTTAACAATCGGATATTATGCTCGAGTAAATCAGTTAAAAATGCTTCATTTAACTCAATATTATGAAAATCCAACATTTTCTTTGGTGCCAAAAAAGGAAAAACCATCAAACTCATCATTGATAGTCTAGCTTTACTTGGATCGACCCCTTTTTTAAATAATGCATGGCTCATATCTGGTGCAAATAGCTTGTCTTGCATCGGTTGTAAAATACCAAAAATAATTTGCTGAAGGTTGGCTTGCTGTTCATTATCCGCCTCCATAATTCTTAGTATCAGTTTAGGAAATGCTGGCACTTTTATCATTGCTTGATAATAAGCACGCATGAAATCAACCAAATCTTGTTCACTATTATTGACTAAAGCTAATTGAAACTGACTTACCACTGGAGATATCGTTTCCTTAAACATTGCTTCAAACAACCCCTCTTTGTTACCAAAGTAATAACGGATCATTGCGATATTTACCTTCGCATTATCAGCAATTAACCTTGTTGATACTTTATTATAAGGCTGAGATACAAAAAGCTCACGAGCATGAAAAATGAGCTGCTCTCTCACTTCTGATTCCCCTTTTGGTCTGCCTAATTGCTTTGCCATTGATAACACCTTATTTACACTACATTCAATTTATGATTATTAATCACACGATTAATTATAAGTAAGTAAGAAAATTGTGCGATCCCTTTAATTCATCCATATTTAATCATTTGATTAATTAATCTCTACTATTCAAAAAAAACATCTCTTTTGTGCAGTAATCCATCACAGCAATCGTTTTTCTTCCTATTTTGTAACATTTAAGCAAAAAAACATTAATAAGTAGTGAAAATGGGATTTAGGGGTTGACGATACTTACTGAGTGCGATATTAATTTGTTAATTATTTTTATGGATTGTATTTCAAATGAAAACAGCATCTTCTTTATTTCTAAACCTCCTCCTGATCGTGAACATCTCACGCGGGTAGGTTGTGGAACAAAAGAAGCCATAAACCAAATTTTAAAACCCGCTGAACATGGCGGGTTTTTTTATGGAAAACCGTCGTTAAAGCGCACGACATACACAAGGAAGCAAGCCCATGAGCGATCAAGTCATTATCTTCGACACCACCTTACGAGATGGCGAACAAGCACTATCAGCAAGTTTAACCGTAAAAGAAAAACTGCAGATTGCGTATGCGCTTGAGCGTCTGGGAGTTGATGTCATCGAAGCAGGCTTCCCTGTTTCATCTCCTGGTGATTTTGAGTCAGTTCAAACCATCGCAAAACACATTAAAAACAGTCGTATTTGTGGGCTTTCCCGAGCCGTTCCTAAAGATATTGATGCCGCAGCTGAGGCATTAAAAGTCGCAGAAGCGTTCCGAATTCATACCTTTATTTCAACTTCTACTGTTCATGTTCAAGATAAATTACGTCGTAGCTACGATGATGTGGTTGAAATGGGTGTAAGAGCCGTTAAACACGCACGTAAATACACCGATGATGTTGAGTTTTCTTGTGAAGATGCAGGTCGTACGCCAATTGATAATTTATGTCGCATGGTAGAAGCTGCCATCAATGCTGGCGCAAATACAATTAATATTCCAGATACTGTTGGCTACACCATTCCAGGTGAATTTGGTGGCATTATTCAGCAATTATTCAACCGAGTTCCAAACATTGATAAAGCAATTATCTCTGTTCATTGTCATGATGACTTAGGAATGTCTGTTGCTAACTCTATTGCTGCGGTTCAAGCCGGAGCTCGTCAAGTTGAAGGCACAATTAATGGTATTGGTGAGCGTGCAGGTAACTGTTCTCTAGAAGAAATTGCGATGATTTTGCAAACTCGTTCAGAGTACCTAGGCGTTCATACGGGTCTTAAAAATGATGAAATCCACCGCACCAGTAAATTAGTAAGTCAGCTTTGTAATATGCCAATTCAGAGCAATAAGGCTATCGTAGGCGCAAACGCCTTTAGCCACTCTTCAGGCATTCATCAAGACGGTATGCTTAAGAATAAAAACACTTATGAAATCATGACGCCAGAGTCTATTGGCCTTAAAAACAAAGCATTAAATCTAACCAGTCGTTCTGGTCGCGCTGCAGTTAAAAGCCACATGGATGCGATGGGTTATAAAAACGAAGAATATAATCTAGACACTCTATATGCAGATTTTGTGAAGCTAGCGGATCGTAAAGGCCAAGTATTTGATTACGATTTAGAAGCCCTAATGCATTTTGCTAACTTACGTGATGAAGATGACTTCTATAAGTTGAACTACCTAAGCGTTCAATCTGGCAGCGTAATGGCGACAACTAGTATCAAACTACTTTGTGGTGATGAAGAAAAATGTGAAGCCGCTGTCGGTAATGGTCCTGTTGATGCCCTTTACCAATGTATCTACAAACTAACAGGCTATGAAATCGTCCTAGATAAGTTTGATCTAACAGCAAAAGGCGAAGGTGAAGATGGCTTAGGTCAAGCGGATATTATTGCGAACTATAAAGGTCGTAAGTATCACGGTACTGGCCTAGCAACAGACATTATCGAAGCTTCTGGTCAGGCACTGCTTCATGTTATTAACAGCATTCACCGTGCAGACCAAATTGCAGAGATTAAACAAAAGAAAGTAGCTACGGTTTAAAAGAGCCGAAACAAATTTTAAATCAGGGAAATACAAACCTTTCCTGATTAACCAAATTAAATAAAAAGATTAAAGGATTAACATGACGAATAAAACATACAAAATTGCGATTTTACCGGGCGATGGTATTGGCCCAGAAGTGATGGAACAAGCACATAAAGTTCTAGATGCTATTGAGAAAAAACACGCCATTTCATTTTCACGCGAGCAGCACGATGTTGGCGGCATTGCGATTGATAACCATGGTTGCCCGCTACCAGAAAGCACAGTCAAAGGCTGTGAAGAATCAGATGCTGTATTATTTGGTTCGGTTGGCGGTCCTAAGTGGGAAAACTTACCACCTAACGATCAACCTGAGCGTGGCGCCCTACTTCCTCTGCGTAAACATTTCCAGCTATTTTGTAATTTACGTCCTGCACAAATTCACAAAGGATTAGAAAACTTCTCTCCACTGCGTGCTGATATTTCTGGTAACGGTTTTGATATCGTCGTGGTTCGTGAGCTTACTGGTGGTATCTACTTTGGCCAACCAAAAGGTCGTGAAGGTGAAGGTCCTCAAGAGAAAGCCTACGACACTGAAATTTACCACCGCTACGAAATCGAACGTATCGCAAAGATTGCTTTTGAATCTGCTCGTCTACGTAATAAAAACGTCTACTCAATTGATAAAGCGAACGTTCTGCAAAGCTCTATCCTATGGCGTGAAGTGGTAGAAGAAGTGGCACAAGGTTACCCAGATGTAAAACTAAGTCATATGTATATTGATAACGCGACCATGCAGCTCATCAAAGATCCCTCTCAGTTTGATGTGATGCTATGTTCAAACATCTTTGGTGACATCATCTCTGATGAGTGCGCGATGATCACAGGATCTATGGGCATGCTTCCTTCTGCAAGTCTGAATGAGAGCAACTTTGGTCTGTATGAACCCGCAGGTGGTTCAGCGCCTGATATCGCAGGTAAAAATATTGCTAACCCTGTTGCTCAAATCTTATCTGCAGCACTCATGCTACGCTATAGCCTAGGTGAAGAAGCAGCAGCACAAAGTATTGAAGCTGCCGTATCTAAAGCGCTATCAGCAGGCGAGCTAACGGCTGACTTAGCTGGCGATAAACCAGCACTAACTACATCAGCAATGGGCGATAAAATCGCTGAGTACATTTTGAATTCGTAATTCAAGGAAGAAGCAATGTCTAACGCAAAAACATTATACGAAAAAATTTACGATGCCCATGTTGCTGTAGCGGCAGAAGGCGAAAACCCAATTTTATACATCGACCGCCATTTGGTTCATGAAGTTACATCACCACAAGCCTTTGATGGCCTGCGTGAAAAAGGACGTAAAGTTCGCCAAGTAGGTAAAACCTTCGCAACGATGGATCACAACGTATCGACACAAACCAAAGACATTAATGCCTCTGGTGAAATGGCTCGAATCCAAATGGAGACGCTATCAAAAAACTGTGAAGAATTTGGCGTGACCCTTTACGATCTAAACCATAAATACCAAGGTATTGTGCACGTTATGGGTCCTGAACTGGGCATTACTCTACCGGGCATGACGATTGTTTGTGGTGATTCACACACTGCCACTCACGGCGCATTTGGTTCATTAGCTTTTGGTATCGGTACCTCTGAAGTTGAGCATGTCTTAGCGACACAAACGCTAAAACAAGCACGTGCTAAAACCATGAAAATCGAAGTTAAAGGTAAAGTAGCCGAAGGCATTACCGCTAAAGACATCGTGCTAGCAATCATTGGTAAAACAACGGCTGCTGGTGGTACTGGTTACGTGGTTGAATTCTGTGGTGAAGCAATTACTGACCTAACGATGGAAGGTCGTATGACGGTATGTAACATGGCAATCGAATTAGGTGCTAAAGCGGGCCTAATCGCACCAGACCAAACGACATTTGATTACATTACTGACCGTAAATTCTCACCTCAAGGGGAAGATTTAACGGCTGCGATTCAATATTGGTCGTCACTAAAAACGGACGATAATGCAGAGTTTGATGCCGTAGTTACTCTTGAAGCCTCTGAAATTAAACCACAAGTCACTTGGGGCACAAACCCAGGTCAAGTAATCGCCGTTGACCAACCTATCCCTGCTCCAGAGAGTTTTTCTGACCCTGTAGAAAAAGCGTCGGCTGAAAAAGCATTAGCTTACATGGGACTTGAAGCTGGAAAATCTCTGTCTGATTACAATGTAGATAAAGTATTTGTTGGCTCTTGTACTAACTCACGTATCGAAGACATGCGTGCTGCTGCTGCCGTAGCAAAAGGCAATAAAGTTGCCGCTCATGTTCAAGCGCTAATTGTTCCGGGTTCAGAGCAAGTAAAAGCACAAGCGGAAAAAGAAGGTCTAGATGTGATCTTTAAAGAAGCCGGTTTTGAATGGCGCCTACCGGGTTGTTCTATGTGCCTTGCAATGAACAATGACCGTTTGGGTCCACAAGAGCGCTGTGCGTCAACATCAAACCGTAACTTTGAAGGTCGCCAAGGCCGTGATGGTCGAACTCACCTAGTGAGCCCTGCAATGGCTGCTGCTGCCGCAATTGCTGGTCACTTTGTTGATATCCGTACTATTACTGAAAATGCATAAAGGAATTTACTATGTCAGGTTTTAAGCAACATACAGGTCTAGTCGTTCCTTTAGATACGGCGAATATTGATACCGATGCGATCATTCCAAAGCAATTTCTACAAAAAGTAAATCGCACTGGTTTTGGTAAGCATTTATTTCATGACTGGCGCTTTTTAGATGATGGTGGAGAGCAAGCAAACCCTGAGTTTGTAATGAATGCACCACGCTATCAAGGTGCCAGTATTCTGCTAGCTCGTGAAAACTTTGGTTGTGGTTCATCTCGTGAGCACGCTCCTTGGGCATTAGCGGATTATGGCATCCAAGTAATGATCGCACCTAGCTTTGCTGATATTTTTTATGGCAACTCAATTAACAACCAAATGATCCCTGTTCGTTTGACTGACGCTGAAGTGGATGATATTTTCCAGTTCGTCGAAGCAAATGAAGGTGCTGAAATTACCGTTGATTTAGAAGCAATGTTAGTAACTGCTAACAATAAGCAATACCGCTTTGAGATTGATGAATTCCGCCGCCACTGTTTACTGAACGGTTTAGATAATATTGGTTTGACGTTACAACACGCGGATAAAATTTCAGAATATGAAGCGAAGATCCCTAGTTTCTTAAAATAGGATTCAGGAAATAATAGAGGTTGATATGAACGTATCAACCTCTTTTTTGTCTATAAAACACAGGCCATCTATAATAAATAATTATTAGTAAACAAAAGTCAGGTACCTTTCTATGAAAACCCTTATTTCCTCGTTACTTTTGCTTTTCTCATTCAATACGTTCGCTGCACCACAATCTGAGTTATGGGATTATTGGGATGTCAGTAATGAAAAAAATGCCACCACTATTTCACATCAATATTGGCAACAAACCTTAGATAAATACCTTATCACTCAAGGGGAATATACCCTTTTTGATTATGGCAACATCACTGATGCAGATGAGCGAACATTAAATAGTTACTTACGCCAAATTCGACGAATTGACCCAAGAGAGTACAAAAAATCTGAACAATACGCTTATTGGGTAAACCTTTATAATGCAATTACAGTAAAAATAATTTTAGATAATTACCCTATCAAGTCGATTACTAAATTAGGAGGGCTATTTAGCTTTGGGCCTTGGGATGAAGACGTCATTACTGTTGCAGGGAAAACATTAACCCTTAACGATATCGAACACAGAATTCTTCGCCCAATATGGAGCGATCCTAGAACGCATTACGCGGTGAACTGCGCAAGCTTAGGTTGCCCTAACTTACAATCAAAAGCATTTACCGCCAGAAATAGCGATAAGCTATTAGATAAAGCCGCAGCTGAATTCATTAATAGTGAAAAAGGCATACTTATTACTGATAACAAAATCCAACTCTCATCTATCTATGATTGGTTTGCGGTCGATTTTGGTAATCAGCAGCAACTTTTTGAGCATTTAAAAAAATATCGCCCTGAATTAAAACAATTCAAAGGCGATATCAGTTACGACTATAATTGGAAGTTAAATAAACAATAAAAATTAAAAGGGATTACTTAATCCCTTTTGCTTTTTTAATTAAATCGTAAGCGCCTTGAATTTCTTGTGCTTTTTCTTTAGCCATATCCATCATCTCTGGTGGTAATCCTTTTGCTACCAATTTATCAGGATGATGCTCGTTCATTAACTTACGGTGTGCACGTTTAATGGTTTTAGCATCCGCATCTTCATTGATACCTAGTAAATTATACGCATCTTTCAATTGGTCCGCAGAACTTGCTTTCTGCCATTGACCTTGATGAGAGCCACCTTGCTGACCAGAAAAACCACCACTGCGCTGAAAACGAAAGGCCGCTTCTTGCATTTTCAAACGTTTTTCAAGTTGTTCAGCACTAAAGCCAAGTTCTTCAGCTACAATGTGTAAAATGTCTCTTTCACTTGGATGAATATCACCATCTGCAATTGCTGATGCTATCTGAAGCTCTAAAAAGAACTGCAACAGATCATAGCGACCACCGGTAATTGAACGGATTTTCTGTAACGTTTCACGTAATGGAAAATCGTTTTCTTTCCCTTCTCTAAATGCTTCTTGAGCTTCTCTTTTTTGCTCAGCACTTAGATTCATACGATCCATCATCATCGCAGCAAGCTGAATTTCTTGAGCAGTAACTTGCCCTTTGGCTTTAGCTACATGACCCATAACGGCAAAAGCCGCATGGAAAAACTCTGCTTGTTTTTGAGTTTGAGAAGCCCCGCCAGTTTGAAAAGTAAAGCCACTGTTTGCCATGCGCTTTGCTTTATCAAATTGATGGCCAATAAAGATCCCTAATGCCGCGCCAAAAAAGCCGCCAAATAGAAAACCAAAAAAACCACCCAATATCTTGCCGAATATTTGCATTTTAAATTCCAATTAATGAATTATTTTATTTTTACTCTGTCACATAATGAGCAAACGCAGCCTACTACTTTACAACCATTAATAGATGATAGCGACATCTTATAGGTGGTTTGGGCATAGCTTTTGCTTTATTATAAACAAGTGACTCTGTCTAGTCTCTTTGAGTATATCAGCGGATTAATATAACGAACAGGAACGTCTAACTCGATGCCTTTTACCTCTCGCAGCCTACTTGCTTCATTTGCTGGATGCCTTCTTTACGGTTCTCCCGTCATTGCTGATGATGGAAGCACAACCGTACCTCCAGAAAATAGCATTATCTTCCCTTTACAGACCAACGCAGTTAATTCTTGCCCGGTGCCTGAAAAAATGTCAAAAGAGGAAGAAGATCAACAACCAGTACTAATTCAAGCTGACAGCGTTGAAGCCAAAAATAATTCTAAGGCGACCTATAAGGGTAATGTTCATATTATTAAAGGTCGTCAAGAAATAAAAGCAGATAACATAACGTTACACCAACAAGAAAACATTGCGATTGCAGAAGGTAACGTTGACTATTCAAGCATGGAAATGAGGTCAAAATCAGACAAAGTCACTACTGATTTAAGCACCGAAGATACCACAATGATTAATGCGGCCTATAAAATGTCATGCCAACCAATTCGTGGTACTGCTAGCCGTGTATTAAAAACCGGTCAAGAAATCTATCAGTTAGAAGATGCTTCATTCACTACTTGTCCGGCAGACGATAACAGTTGGCGCTTTAAAGCCAGCGATATTGAACTCGATCAATCTGATGAATGGGCAACCTTCTATAATGCACGTTTTGAAGTTCTTGATGTGCCGATTTTATATCTTCCTTATATTACCGTTCCAGTTGGCGATAAGCGTAAAACAGGGGTATTAATTCCAAGTGCAGGTTTAGACAGTAAAGATGGTTTTGAACTTTCAGTCCCTATTTATTGGAATATCGCACCAAATTACGATGCGATTACCACGATTAATTATATGGAAAAACGTGGTACTCAATTAGAAGGTAATTTCCGCTATTTAACCGATTTAGGCGTTGGTGAATTAAATGCAGAATATCTTGGGGACGATGCCAAAAACCAAGATAAAGGCGCTCGTTGGGGGGCCAGTTGGAATCATTCCGGTATATTTAGGCAACACTGGAAATTTGAAGTTGAATACGCTCAGGTTAGTGATGTTACTTACTTCCAGGATTTAAACTCTAGTATTGGTACACGTGATGAAGGTCAATTGACACAATCAGGGGAAGTCTCATATCGTTCTCAAGATTGGGATCTCACCATGCGTGTGCGTGATTTTCAGGTTTTAGTCGAAAATCAAAAACCATATAGACTAATGCCTCAGGTTGAGTTTAATTACTACGCTCCGCAATTTTATAATTCTCTAGATTTTAATTTTCATAGTCATGTTAGTGAATTTGCCACAGATGATAAAACCAAACCATCTGCAACTCGAGTTCATATGGAACCTAAATTAAGCTTACCACTGAGTGATACTTGGTGGTCTTTAACCCCTGAAGCCAGCTTACTTTATACCCACTATACTCAAGATTTTGATAAGAATAATCCTTCTCTATCCAGCTTGGAAGAAGATACATCACGAACCATTCCAGAAGTAAGGGTTAATGGTGCTATTTATTTAGACAGTACACAGAAGTTCTTGGGAGAGTATTTACAAACCCTCGAGCCAAAAATTCAATACTTATACGTACCAGAAGTTGACCAAAGTGAGATCTATGGCGGTCAAGGTGAAGGTGGCTACGATAGTAGTAAACTTCAGTTAGATTATTATGGCCTATTCAGAGATCGTCAATACAGTGGTGTTGATTATATTGCCGCTGCAAACCAATTTAGTATTGGCGCAACATCTCGATTTTACGATGATTCTTATAAAGAACGAATGAATATATCTTTTGGGCAGATATTATATATGGATGGTTCTGGTACATCTAAAAATAATGATAACAAGAATTCATCTGCATGGGCGATAGAAAGTGATTTTAACTATAATGACTATCTATTCTATCATGGTGGTATTCAATACGACTCTAACGAAAGTGAACTACAAGTAGCAAACAGTACCTTAGAATACCGCCACAGTCGTGGCTATATTCAAGCTAACTACCGTTATGTTAGTAAGAGTTATATCGATGATAATGTATCCTATTCTGATCCTGGACCGTCATCTGTGACACGTTATGGTATTTATCAAGCAGGTTTATTAGCACGATACAACATTGGTAATAATTGGAATCTCAATGCTCAATACTTTTACGATACAAAAGAAGAGTTCATGCTAGAAACTTTAGTTGGCGCGACCTATTTAAGTGATTGTTGGTCATTTGGCTTAACCTATAGCGATCAAATTATTGCACCAGAAACCTCAGGTTTAATTGGAAGCTACGAACCAGAATATGAAAGTAACCTCATGCTTTCCATCGCGATTCGAGGTTTAGGCACTAACACTGGCATCACCTCTGGTTCAGCAACCAACGCTTTAGGCTATGGTCGCCCGTTTTATTTAAATAATTAATTTATATGGATATACATGGAATGCTGTTTCCCTAAAGGCATTTCATGCTCCTTACTCTTGGATGACACTATGAAAAACTGGAAATTTCCATTTATTAGCACTCTATTAATGATGCTAGCTATAAATGTACAAGCTGCTCCTGTCGAATTAGACCGAGTTGTTGCCATTGTTAATGAAGGTGTTGTCCTTCAAAGTGATATCGACACATCAATTAAAACAGTAAAAATTAACGCTCAGGAAAAAAACCAACCATTACCTGAAGAATCAGTACTTCGCGAACAAGTACTTGAAAAACTAATTGTAGATACCATTCAAAGCCAACAAGCAGAAAAAATGGGGATTAGAATTGACGACACTCGTTTAGAAGAAGCACTAAAAGGCATTGCAAAAGAAAACAACATGACTCTTGCGCAGTTACAACAAAAAACAGCAGCTCAAGGGCTACCGTATGCAAGTTTTCGTGAACAAATCCGTAAGGAGATTGCAGCAAGTGAAGCTCGAAACGCACAAGTTCGTCGTCGTATTAATATTCTTCCTCAAGAAGTAGAAAGCCTTGCTTTATTACTGTCTGAAGAAACACAAGCAACGGTTCAATACAAAATTAGTCACATTCAACTAAGAACAGAAGATGGCGCGACCCAAGCGGATAAAGAAGCGGTAGAACAACAGGCTAAAGATTTAACTGAGCGTTTAAAGCAAGGTGCAGATTTTTCCACTATGGCATACACCTACTCAAAAGGTCCTAAAGCTCTGCAAGGTGGAGATTGGGGTTGGATGCGAAAAGAAGAAATGCCGACCATTTTTGCCGACCAGATCACAGGAGAAGGAAAGAATAGCATTATCGGTCCTTTCCGCTCAGGCGTAGGTTTTCATATTCTTAAGATTGATGATGTAAAGGGACTTGAAACGATTGCAGTTACCGAAGTAAATGCGCGCCATATCCTGATCAAAACCTCAGTAATCATGAGTGATGAAGGTGCAAAGCGCCAATTAAATAATATTATCGCAGACATAAAAGCGGGTAATTCTACTTTTGGTGAAATGGCTAAACGCTATAGCCAAGATCCAGGCTCAGCGGCAAGAGATGGTGAGCTAGGTTTTCAAACTCCTGATTTATACGTACCTGAATTTAAACATCAAGTAGAAACACTGCCTGTAGATCAAATCAGCGCACCATTTAAAACGGTTCATGGTTGGCACATTGTTGAAGTATTAGAGCGTCGCCAAGTCGATAGAACTGATGCCGCAATGAAAAACAAAGCTTATCGCATCCTAATGAGTCGTAAATTTAATGAAGAAGCCGGGGCTTGGCTACAAGAAATCCGTGCAAGTGCTTATGTTGAAATTCTACAAGATGATAATGGTGAAGAAAATAATGAATAAGATTAAGCGTATCGCAGTTACTCCAGGAGAACCTGCAGGTATCGGACCAGATCTTGTTTTAACTATTGCACAACAAGATTGGCCTCACCAATTAGTTATTTGTGGTAATAAAAACGCACTAAAGCAGAGAGCCAAACTGCTCGGTATTAATATTGCTATTGAAGACTACAACGCTCATGAACCAGCAAAAATGCATAAGGCAGGATCTTTAATTGTCGATAATATCGAATTGAATGACGATGTCGTTGCAGGTGAGCTAAATGAAGCCAATGGTCATTATGTTCTTGATACCTTGCGTCGAGCAGCACAAGGTAATATGGACGGTGAATTTGACGCAGTCGTAACTGGTCCTGTGCATAAAGGCGTTATCAACCGTGCAGGTGTTGCCTTTAGTGGCCACACTGAATTTTTTGCTGAGCAATCCAATACACAGCAAGTTGTAATGATGCTAGCGACAAAAGGGTTACGTGTTGCGTTAGTAACTACTCACATACCTCTTGCTTATGTTGCCAAGGCCATTACAGCGGATCGCTTAAAACAAGTTACTCGAATCTTACATCAAGATCTTATCACCAAGTTTGGAATTGCTAACCCATCCATTTTTGTCTGTGGATTAAATCCACATGCAGGCGAAGATGGCTGTCTTGGACGTGAAGAAATTGATATCATAGCCCCAGCATTAAATAACTTGCGTGAAGAAGAAGGAATGAACCTTATTGGTCCATTGCCGGCAGACACGTTATTTCAAGATAAATATTTACAAGAAGCAGATGCGGTACTTGCAATGTATCACGATCAAGGACTTCCTGTGCTAAAATTCAAAGGCTTTGGAAAGTCAGTAAACATCACATTAGGTTTACCGTTTATCCGAACCTCAGTAGACCATGGTACTGCATTGGAATTAGCAGGTACTGGAAAAGCAGATGCAGGAAGCTTTATTACCGCACTAACCCATGCAATTGAACTGGTAGAAAATAAATGAGTACAAGAAATGATGTCCATCTAGGCCATAAAGCGAAAAAACGCTTTGGTCAAAACTTCTTAAATGACCCTTATGTGATCGATGGAATCGTATCTGCAATTAACCCTTTATCAGGTCAAAACCTAGTAGAAATTGGTCCTGGTCTTGGCGCTATCACAGAGCCAGTTGGTCGTGAAGTTGATAAGTTTACGGTTGTCGAGCTTGACCGTGACTTAGCCGCTCGTTTGCGCACTCACCCTGAATTGGGTAGCAAACTAACTATTCATGAAGGCGATGCAATGCGCTTCGACTTCACGCAACTTATCCAAGAAGGTAATAAATTACGTATTTTTGGTAACTTGCCATACAACATTTCAACACCGTTAATGTTCCATCTTTTTGAGTTCCATAAAGACATTCAAGACATGCACTTTATGCTACAAAAAGAAGTGGTAAACCGTTTAGCTGCAGGACCTGGTACTAAAGCTTATGGCCGCTTAACAGTAATGGCTCAATATTACTGTAAAGTTATGCCTGTACTTGAAGTGCCGCCAACTGCATTTGTTCCGCCACCAAAAGTGGATTCAGCGGTTGTTCGCTTAGTACCTTATGAGGTACTTCCATACCCGGCTAAAAACCTGAAATGGTTAGACCGTGTATGTCGTGAGGGCTTTAATCAACGTCGTAAAACAATTCGTAACTGTTTTAAAGCATTGCTAACAAAAGAACAGCTAGAAGAATTAGGTATTAACCCTTCTCTTCGTCCTGAGAACCTAACGTTAGAACAATTTGTAACGATGGCAAACTGGTTAAATGACAACTTCCAAGCTGAATCAAAAGAATCAGCTTAAGTTAAGCGTATAATCAATAACAGTTAAATATAAAGGTGACTTCATTGTCACCTTTTTTCTATCTAAGCTTTAATAATGAGATGAGAGGAAAGAGACATGGCGACCTATTTTGTAGGTGATATTCAAGGATGTCTAGACGAACTATTATTATTGTTAGACCAAGTTAGCTTTGATAAAGAAAAAGACCAACTATGGTTAACAGGAGATCTCGTCGCTCGCGGTCCAAAATCATTAGAAACCCTTCGCTTTGTGAAATCATTAGGGACAGCAGCAGTTACTATTCTTGGCAATCATGATCTGCATTTACTTGCCGTCTCTCAAGGCATTTCTCGTGTAAAAGAAAAAGATAAAACAGCCCCTATTTTCTCGGTTCCAGATAGCAAAGAGTTATTAACTTGGCTACGCCAACAGCCATTATTGGCAATTCACACTGAACATAAAGTTGTTATGACTCATGCAGGTATTTCTCCTCAATGGGACATTAATACCGCGATTAAATGCGCTCGTGAAGTTGAAGCGGTTTTACAATCAGATAAATGGACTTGGTTATTAGAGAACATGTACGAAAACCAACCCGATTTATGGCGAGAAGATCTTACTGGTATTGAGCGCTATCGCTATATTATCAATGCTTTTACACGCATGCGTTTCTGTCTTCACAACGCAAGTTTAGATATGGACTGTAAACAACCACCACAAGACTTATCATCAGAAGATAAAGATAAATTAGTGCCGTGGTTTGAGTTAAGCTCTCGTCTTCCTCTGACTCATAAAGTCATATTTGGCCACTGGGCTGCATTGATGGGGTATGAAGGGAATGACGTGATAGCGTTGGATACAGGTTGTGTCTGGGGGGAGTATATGACGATGTATCGTGTTGATGATGGGAAGTATTTTACTCAAAAAGCGTTGAGCTAGAAACGATACGCTTCACTGACTAGAGACTTATAAGAGCAAAGAATTCAGATCGGTCGTAAACTCCCTAGTAGAGTTCAGAATTAAACGCTGAAATATCAACGACTACGTCTGAATTCTGCTAGCGAAGCGATCTGAACCCTGTTCTTATAGAAGCGAAGCGCTCTAGATTCTAGTTAGCGCAGCGTATAGTCTCTATCGTTCTAAAACCACAAACTCCATATCGTACTTATTCTTTTCATCTTTCGAATACGTTTCAGAATGAGTCTGCTTCCAACCCTCACCCCAATCTGGGAATTGAGTGTCACCATCAATATCCGCATCAATAAACGTAAGATACAGCTTGTCAGCATCAGTAAGACAGGCTTGGTAAATTGAGCCACCACCAATGATCATTAGCTCTTCAATATCACTGGCGGCTTGTTTCGCTTCATCAATTGAAGTCAC
Organism: Aliivibrio sifiae; assembly: GCF_002954705.1. Lineage (GTDB taxonomy): Bacteria > Pseudomonadota > Gammaproteobacteria > Enterobacterales > Vibrionaceae > Aliivibrio > Aliivibrio sifiae_A. Next base: position 335,476 of record NZ_MSCO01000003.1, on the reverse strand, counting down.
ACAAGTAACACCTTCGATCTTCAAGTTCGCATCACGGCTTAATACAATGTTCAAACGACCCGGTAAAGGACGACCAATCGACTCATAGGTTTTACGCCCCATCACAATTGGTTTACCCATAGTACATTGCTTAAACCATGCAAAATCAGCAGGTAAGTGCCATGGCATTTGATTATCAACACCAATAATTCGGTTCTTTGCCATTGCGGCGATCATGCTAATTTTCACAATAATTCCTTATGTCACTAAACACTTAAACAATCGACTTTCTACGGTAAAACAGCAGCCCCGGCATAGCAAGGCCAATTGCTAATGCAGCAATGGTAAATAACGTTTTCACTAAGTTATCAATCATCATGGCCCATAATTCTGGAGAATAACCAAGATGGTTAATTTCTACCACTGCGATCATCGCTTTAAAGGCAAATACACCAGGGATCATAGGAATTAAGGCTGCGACTGTAAATACTTTAGGGTGGGCAAGAAAACGATGTGACCAGTGTACCCCAATCATACCTACCGTTGTTGCAGCACATAACGTTGCCCACTCTAATGGTGCTCCATAATGCATTAATAAAAATCGAGTTCCATGGCCAATCGCTCCACCAATTGCACAATATTTTAATGCTTTCACTGGAACATTAAAAACCAGAGCAAAACCAACAGCAGGGATCATTGCAAAAAACATATCGTTTAATAACGCTATAAATAAATCAAAAAAAGAACTCATCGCTACACTATTCATCAATTAATCCATCCCCATACACCGACTAAATTCATTGCACCAACAATACCGATACTGGTTGATAAAGTAAGTAAGGTGGCAAATGTCCAGCGTGCTATTCCCATATTTACGTAGCCTTTCACCATATCAGCCACAGCATTAATTAACGGGAAGCCAGGAACTAACATCAAAACGGACGAGGCCATTGCGAGAAAAGGGATATTACCAATATTGTAAATAACAGCTTGAGAAGAAATAAGAGTGGTAACAAAAGCTGTGATGCCAAAGTTAAGTAAGGGATTAAAATGTCGATGTCCAATCTCTTGTCTCACAATCATACCGAGAGAAGAAGCAAGAAATGTCATCATAAATACTGGCCAATCACCGCCAGCCAATCGGCTAAAACTAGCACAAGAAAGTCCGATCATAACAACCACCAACCAACGATTGTATCTTTCAGGGCTAATAGCATCTAATTTTACTGCAGCTTCATGACGATCTAACAAGCCCTTTTCAGACATAATGCAGATCCTTTGAATCTCAGTGACCGCTCGCATGTTAATCCCACGATCAGGCGCTCTTCGGGCAGTTGTCATACAATGTTCATCAATCATTGTTGTGATAACAAGTGAGCTGGCTGATAATGAAATTTCAACATCATCCGCACCTACTGCAAGTCCTAATCGTCGACTAACATCTGATACTAAACTACTTTCAGCACCATGCTGAAGTAACATCTGCCCAGCTTTAGCGACTAAACGTGATATTTCCCTTTGTTTTTCGTCCATTTTATTCGTAATAGTTAACTAAATGAATCCTCTATTCTATGCTATTCATTTCTATCTTTAATGACCTAAATAAAAAAAACCGCAACAAGTGCGGTTTTTTATAATAATTATCTTGATTAAGATTTAGTCACGGACATAGATAACATGACCGTCATCTTCTTCGTCATCCCAATCATCATCACCGTCTTCAGTAATAACGTTTTGACCTGAAATAGCATCTTTATGGTAATCATCCCACATGAAGTCGACTTTATCAGCCGCTTTCTCTTCATCAGTTTGAATCTCTTTTGGTAGAGTATCCATAAAGTCAGATAGCTCATCACATACTTCTTGAGTACCAGTGCGACTTACCGCTGCAATTTTAAAGTAGCGATCATCCCAAGCAAGTGCTTCTAAGATCTCAGCGATCTTTTCATCAGTTTCTTCTTCACGTAGAAGATCAGTCTTATTAAATAATAACCAACGAGGCTTACCAGCAACTTTCTCACTGTAACGCTCTAATTCATCAATGATAGTTAGTGCATTTTGAACAGGATCACTGCCATCAACTGGAAGGATATCAATTACATGAAGCAATACACGACAACGCTCAAGGTGCTTCAAGAAACGAACACCAAGACCTGCACCTTCAGCAGCCCCTTCAATTAGACCAGGAATATCAGCAACAACGAAGCTCTTATTACCACGTGCACGTACAACACCTAAGCTAGGAATAAGCGTAGTAAATGGGTAGTCAGCTACTTTTGGTTTTGCAGCAGATACAGCGCGGATAAATGTCGACTTACCAGCATTTGGTAAACCAAGCATACCAACATCAGCAAGCAAAAGAAGTTCTAAACGAAGTTCACGAACCTCACCTTTTGTTCCCATTGTCTTTTGACGAGGTGCACGGTTAACAGATGATTTAAAACGAGTGTTACCTAAACCATGCCAGCCGCCTTTAGCAACCATGATCTTCATGCCATGAGCCATTAGCTCTGCAACTTTCTCACCAGTATCAATATCAATAGCACGCGTACCAACAGGTACTTTCAACGTAATATCTGCACCACGTCGACCAGTACTGTTTGTGCCACCACCATTTTTACCACGCTCTGCATCATAAAAACGGTTAAAACGGTAATCAATTAGGGTGTTTAGATTTTCATCCGCTTCTAGGTAAACATCACCACCGTCGCCGCCATCGCCGCCATCTGGGCCGCCCTTAGCTACGAATTTTTCACGCCAAAAACTAACAGTACCGTTACCGCCGTCGCCTGCATCTACTTTAATTGTCGCTTCATCAACGAATTTCATTTTCTTCTCCGAGCTGTAGCGCTGGTAATCTTTTCATTAACTGTTCTATTCTGATACAGATTATTTACTGCAAATCAAAATGACATTATGAGAGTGGATCTTCTATGATCTTTACGCTACGTAATATATCAATATAGTCACTAGGTAAGTATTCTAGCATTTAAACTCATTAGTTATACCAACCTAAAATAAGTATAAACGACAAAATAATTAACTGGTGACTATCCATAAATAAAAAGCCCCGCCAAGTGGCAGGGCTTTTAAAATTAGTTTTTAAAAACGATTATTCAGCGTCGATAGAAACGAATTTACGGTTTTTAGGACCTTTAACTTCAAACTTCACTTTACCTTCAGATAGAGCGAATAGAGTGTGGTCTTTACCGATGCCTACGTTAGTACCAGCGTGGAATTTAGTACCACGTTGACGTACGATGATGTTACCTGCAAGAACAGATTCGCCACCGAAACGCTTAACACCAAGACGTTTGCTTTCTGAATCGCGGCCGTTACGAGTAGAACCGCCAGCTTTTTTATGTGCCATTTGTTATTCTCCTTAAATTAAGCGCTGATGCCAGTGATTCTGACTTCAGTGAACCATTGACGATGGCCCTGTTGCTTACGAGAATGCTTACGACGACGGAACTTAACGATTTTAATTTTATCGCCACGACCGTGCTGAACTACTTCCGCAGTTACTTTACCGCCAGCTACTAAAGGTGCACCAACAGTGATTTCTTCACCGTTAGCAATCATAAGAACGTTGTCGAAATCAACTGTTGCGCCAGTCTCAACGTCTAATTTTTCCAAGCGAAGAGTTTGACCTTCACTTACACGGTGTTGTTTACCACCAGATTGGAAAACAGCGTACATATTTTACTCCGCTACTTTCGCACTACCATTTAATTTGTTTACTCAACAATTTTGGTGTGCGTTAAACTTGTCATCAATAGGGCGTGGATTCTACGCGAATGATTTCAATCTGACAACCCAAAATTGAAGAAAAATGATGAAAAGATAAACGAAATACTCAATCGGCTAAAAGAGAGGAATTTTCGACTGTATTGCGACCCTCAACTTAGTGTATTATTTATGTTATCACTTATTAAAATAAAGCCTAACTTAGGCCCTAACCTTGCTGGAAGAATAATGGATTTTAAAGCTATCCAAGCCCTCACGGCTGATGACATGGCAATCGTAAATGAAACTATCTTAGCCCAACTAAATTCAGATGTTGCGCTTATCAACCAACTTGGTTTCTACATTGTAAGCGGCGGCGGAAAACGCTTACGTCCTGTGCTTGCCATTTTATCTGCAAAAGCACTTGGATACGAAGGTAAAGACCACACAATGGCAGCTGCCTTTATTGAATTTATTCACACTGCAACATTACTTCATGATGACGTTGTCGATGAATCAGATATGCGTCGTGGTAAAGCGACGGCTAATGCTGAATTTGGTAATGCCGCAAGTGTACTCGTTGGCGATTTTATTTACACTCGCTCATTCCAAATGATGACAAGCTTAGGATCCATTAAGATCCTTAGTTTAATGAGTGAATCAGTTAATGTGATCGCTGAGGGTGAAGTTCTTCAATTAATGAACTGCAACGATCCTAATACGACCGAAGAAAGTTACATGCAAGTAATCTATTCTAAAACTGCTCGCTTATTTGAAGCGGCGACTCAGATCGGCGCGCTCCTAAATAACGCTCCATTAGAAATCGAAACAGCACTACAAAATTACGGTAAATATTTAGGCACGGCTTTCCAATTGATCGACGACGTGATGGATTACACTTCAGATGGCGAAGACATGGGTAAAAATGTCGGTGACGATCTTGCTGAGGGTAAACCAACACTTCCTTTATTACATGCTATGAATAATGGTAATGAAGAACAAGCAGCAATGATCCGTGAAGCAATAGAAAAAGGAAATGGCATAGATAAATTAGAGCCTATCCTTGCTTGTATGAAAGAAGTGGGATCATTAGAATATACAAAACAAAAAGCAGATGAAGAAGCAGATAAAGCAATTGCAGAGTTAACTATATTACCCGAATCTGAATATAAAGAAGCATTAAAAGCGTTAGCGCACTTAGCCGTTAAACGCAGTAAATAACACTTTACGCTTAAAAATAAGAAAATAAAAAAGGCAGATAAATAACTATCTGCCTTTTCTCTTTTAATAACTCTAATTGGTATTATTTAACGAACTCTTCACCAATTTTAATATCTGCTTGTAGCGTTTCTAGCATGCTATCAAGTGCTTCTTGTTCAAATGCGCTCAACTCACCATAAGACTGAATCTCTTCAACCCCATTTTTACCAAGTAAAATTGGTTGCGCAAAGAAACGAGCATGCTCACCGTCACCTTCAACATAAGCACATTCAACAACACCTTTCTCACCGCTAAGCGCTTTAACTAGTGATAAACCAAAACGACATGCTGCTTGACCCATTGAAAGCGTTGCAGAACCACCACCCGCTTTTGCTTCTACTACTTCAGTACCCGCATTTTGAATGCGTGGAGTTAATGCAGCAACTTCTTCAGCAGTGAACTCAACACCTTCAACTTGAGAAAGAAGAGGAAGAATTGTTACGCCAGAGTGACCACCAATAACAGGTACACGGATCTCACCTGGATCTTTATCTTTCAACTCAGCTACAAATGTTTCAGAGCGGATCACATCCAATGTCGTGACACCAAATAGCTTATTCTTATCGTATACACCCGCTTTCTTTAATACTTCAGCGGCAATTGCTACTGTTGTATTTACCGGATTAGTAATAATGCCTATACATGCATTTGGGCAAGTCACTGCAATTTTTTCAGCTAATGACTTAACAATACCGGCATTAATATTGAAAAGATCTGAACGATCCATTCCTGGTTTACGAGCAACACCAGCAGAAATTAAAACCACATCGGCGTTATCAAGAGCTGGTGTTGGATCCTCACCACAATAACCTTTAATAGAAACCGGTGTTGGGATATGGCTAAGATCCGCAGCAACACCAGGTGTTACAGGAGCAATATCATAAAGAGCAAGATCAGATCCTGCTGGTAATCGATTCTTAAGAAGTAATGCTAACGCTTGTCCGATGCCTCCTGCGGCGCCAATAACAGCAACTTTCATGTTCGTTCTCCTTGAGTGGTAGAGGTATATTTTTATTATTAATTTACTTTCAAACTGAAAGTGACGTTATAGCAAGCTCAAATTAAATTCAATGCTATTTGCTTCGCTTTGCGACCTTACGCAATGACATCCTAACCAGCTACAAACTGAACGCGACTCTACTTGCATTTATCCTTGTTTGTAAATGAAATTGTCTAACGAATTAGAGATCTTGGGCAAAAAGAAATGAATAATTCATGAGTAAGTATTCACATAAATGCCATTTTGATTTGGTTATACTTAAATAATTATGCGAGAATAGTTATAATTATTGCAAAAAGAATCAAAACATCATGCGAAATAATGAAAAGCAAGAACTATTAGTTAAAGAATTTAAATCCATTCTTAAAGCAGAACGATTTGGTTCGCAAGGTGAAATTGTTGATGCCCTTCGTATCTCTGGTTTCGATAACATAAATCAATCAAAAGTATCACGAATGCTAACTAAGTTTGGCGCGGTTCGAACTCGTAATGCCAAAATGGAAATGGTGTATTGCCTACCCATTGAACTTGGCGTACCTACGGTTTCAAGCTCTTTACGTGAACTAGTGATGGATATTGATTACAACAATGCATTAGTTGTTATTCACACAGGCCCTGGCGCTGCTCAATTAATTGCTCGCTTATTAGACTCTTTAGGTAAATCTGAAGGTATTTTAGGTGTCGTTGCTGGCGATGATACTATCTTCATTACACCAACCAGAAACATTGAAGTCTCGAAGTTATTCGATTCTGTTTGTGACCTATTTGAATACAGTATTTAAACCAGCTTCTTTATAAAGGTCGCTTTTCTTTTATTAAAGCGACCTCTCTCCGTATATTCTTCTCCATTAAAATCATTAGTAAATACAGCAGAAATGTTAAAACCACACATTGTGCTAATTATTAATAGAATCAATAGTTATTTATTTCACAGTTTTGACATAATTTAATTAACACTATTTTAAAAAGTGCGCATTAATTTGCTATCATTCACATGCCATTTCTGTAACAGGAAATTTAAAACACTTTACAATGAAGTGAATAAATACGGTTTCTTACTTTCATTATCTCTCACTTTTAGAGATCTTTTAAAACAGTAAAGAAACACAATAATAAGGAAAGGAATAACATGGCATTAAAAACCTTAATTAAAGCAAGCGCTATTGCTGCAGCAATGTTTGGTGCAGGCATGAGCTCAGCAAGTGCTCAAGATTTCATTACTATTGGAACAGGCTCTGTAACAGGTGTTTATTACCCAACGGGTGGTGCTATCTGTAAATTAGTGAATAAAGATCGCAAGGAGCATAATGTTCGCTGTTCTGTGGAATCAACTGGTGGTTCTATCTATAACGTAAATACTATCCGTTCAGGCGAACTGGACTTTGGTATCGTACAGTCAGATTGGCAGTACCATGGTTACAACGGCACAAGTAAATTTGAAGCTCAAGGCCCTTATAAGAAACTCCGTGCGATGTTCTCTCTTCATACAGAACCTTTTAACATCATCGCTCGTAAAGATTCAGGTATTAACAACGTTGCTGATCTTGAAGGTAAACGTGTAAACATTGGTAATCCAGGGTCTGGTGACCGTGCAACAATGGGTGTCGTAATGGATGCCATGGGTTGGACAAATGATAGCTTTAAGCTTGCTTCAGAGCTAAAAGGTTCAGAGCGTTCTCAAGCTCTTTGTGATAATAAAATTGATGCTTTCATTTACATGGTTGGTCACCCAAATGGCTCAATCAAAGAAGCAACTACATCATGTGACGCAAAACTAGTATCTGCTACTGGACCTAAGATTGATAAAATCGTTGCTGATAACCCTTACTATGCATACAGCACAGTTCCAGCAGGTATGTATCGTGGTACAGAAGGTGATGTTAATAGTTTTGGTGTAGCAGCAACAATGGTAACAACATCAGATGTTTCAGACGAAGTTGCTTACAGCGTAGCAAAAGCAGTGTTTGAAAACTTTGATACATTCAAACGCCTTCACCCTGCATTTGCAACCTTGAAAAAAGAAGACATGGTAAAAGCAGGTCTTTCTATTCCACTACACCCTGGTGCTGTGAAATATTACAAAGAAGTTGGTCTACTAAAATAGTTTTTCTTCTACGTACGTAACTTTTGATAAGTAACGTGACTATAAAGTGAAGAGGCCATTGGTCTCTTCATTTCTTCGCTCCCCCCTGATCTTTCCATACAACGGATAACAATCAATAATAAAACGGATTTGAAGATCGGTTATTTCTAGCCTATATATTGGCTTATATTCAGTAATCTAATACTTAATGATTGAGTGTTAGATTCGACCATCACTAAGGAAAAGTACATGACGCAGTCGTCAAATACGTCACAAGATGTGCAAGAAATGGTGGCCCAATCTGATACAGGTGCCCGTTCACCGCAAGGATTATCAGGCCGAATTCTATGGTTTGTTCCACTATGTTGGTCTCTATTCCAACTCTGGTATGCTTCCCCTTTACCGTTCATTTTTGATTTCGGCATACTTAATGATACAGAAGCTCGCTCAGTACATTTAGCGTTTGCTATCTTTTTAGCTTTCACCGCGTATCCCGCCTTAAAAAACTCACCACGAGATCGTATTCCAGCCATTGATTGGGCTCTTGCTTTCGCTGGTAGTTTTTCTGCTGCTTATATTTATATTTTTTATGCACAACTTGCTGATCGTTCAGGGGCACCAACAACTCCTGACATCATTGCATCAGTCGTTGGTATGGTGTTATTGCTTGAGGCAACTCGTCGTGCTTTAGGTCCACCACTTATGGTTGTAGCTGCAGTATTTTTGCTTTACACCTTTGCTGGCCCTCATATGCCAGATGTAATTGCACACAAGGGCGCGAGCCTAAACAAAGCAATGTCACACCTATGGTTAACAACTGAAGGTGTTTTTGGCGTTGCTTTAGGCGTTTCAACCTCATTCGTTTTCTTATTTGTGCTTTTTGGTGCCATGCTAGAAAAAGCAGGCGCAGGTGCTTATTTTATTAAAGTGGCTTTCTCTTTACTTGGTCATATGAAAGGCGGTCCAGCAAAAGCGGCGGTCGTTGCTTCTGGCTTATCTGGCCTAGTATCTGGTTCTTCTATCGCTAACGTCGTAACCACAGGTACGTTTACGATTCCACTAATGAAACGTGTTGGCTTCTCTGGTGAAAAAGCAGGAGCTGTCGAAGTTGCCGCCTCAACCAACGGACAGTTAACACCACCAATTATGGGTGCAGCAGCATTCTTAATGGTTGAATACGTTGGTATCTCTTATGTAGAAGTAATTAAAGCTGCGTTATTACCCGCCCTAATTTCTTATATCGCCCTACTTTACATTGTTCATCTAGAAGCATGTAAAGCAGGAATGACCGGCCTTCCTCGTCGCCATACACCAAAGTTACTTCACAGCTTACTTTCATTCACAGGAACCATTTTAGGTCTTTGTGTTATGAGCGCTGCTGTTTATTACGGTATTGGCTGGACTAAAGATGCCTTTGGTGATGCCGCAACCCCAATTGTAACCGTTGCTCTATTACTTTCTTATGTTGGCTTAGTTAGCATCTCTGCAAAATATCAAGAACATGCCATGATGGCGATTGATGAAGAACTGACTGAAGTACCCGATCCAGGACCAACCATTAAATCTGGCCTGCATTTCTTATTACCAATCGTCGTATTAGTATGGTGTTTAACAGTTGAACGCTTCTCACCGGGTTTGTCTGCTTTTTGGGCATCAGTATTTATGATTTTCATTTTACTGACTCAGCGCCCATTAATTGGTTTCTTTACCAAAGAAGGCAATGCCGCTGAACAAGTAAAACAAGGGTTTGATGATTTACTAGAGAGCCTAGTATCAGGCGCTCGAAACATGATTGGTATTGGTGTGGCGACCGCAGCGGCTGGTATTGTTGTTGGTGTCGTAACCTTAACGGGTATCGGACTAGTCATGACTGACTTTGTAGAATTTATCTCTGGTGGTAGCATCATTCTTATGCTGTTATTTACCGCGGTAATTAGCCTAATCTTAGGAATGGGCTTGCCAACAACGGCTAACTACATTGTTGTATCCACTTTGATGGCTCCAGTTATTGTAACTCTAGGTGCTGCGCACGGTTTGATTATTCCATTAATTGCGGTTCACTTATTTGTGTTTTATTTTGGTATTTTAGCCGATGACACTCCTCCTGTAGGTCTAGCCGCATTTGCAGCTGCCGCGATTGCTAAATCAGATCCAATCCGCACAGGTATTCAAGGTTTCACCTACGATATTCGTACCGCTATTTTGCCTTTCATGTTTGTCTTCAATACCCAACTATTGCTAATGGGCATTGATTCTTGGTGGCATTTAGCTCTAACAATTATCTCTTCTATCATTGCTATGTTGACCTTCTCAGCGGCAACTCAAGGCTGGTGGTTTACGAAAACAAAATGGTGGGAGGTCGTTTTACTACTTCTGATCACTTTTTCATTATTCCGTCCTGGTTTTTGGTGGGATAAGATCTATCCTGCCAAAGATTATTATCAAGGTATTGAGATTGCTCAAATTGCTGAAGACTTAAATGTGGGACAATCACTGACATTAGAAGTTGTCGGTCAGAATCTTGAAGGTGATGTCGTAAGTAAAACGGTTCGTTTGCCTTTTGAAGATCGAGCAGTTACTGGTGAAGATCGAGTTAGCTCTATGGGACTTATGTTATCTGAGATTGATAACAAAATGATCGTAGACATGGTCGAGTTTGGCAGTCCTGCTGAAGCTTCAGGAATAGATTTTGATTGGGAAATAAAGAATGTGGTTCTTGATGCAGACCGACCATTAAAAGAATGGGTATTTGTACCAACTCTTCTTTTATTGTTTGCACTAGGCTTTAATCAGCGTCGCCGAGCTAAAAAGGAAAACTTAGCGGCATAAATTAATGAATGGAATCTAAGGGGAGAAGTACTCCCCTAATTAGGTAATAAAAATTATGTATAAACAAATTTTGGTTCCAGTAGATTTAAATGATAAAGGCTTTGCTGATAAAGCGGTTGAACTAGCAGTTTGGCACGCAAAACATTCTAATGCTGAACTTCATTTGCTGAATGTATTACCTGGGATTCATATGTCGATGGTGTCGACTTATTTTCCTAAAGGTGCAGCAAAGCAAATGAAAGACGATGTATCAAAACAACTGAATGAATTTGCGGCTAAGTTTGTAGATGAAGACGTGGTATATAGAGTACACGTTGCGGAAGGTAAACCTTACGTCACTATTTTAGATTATGCTGAACGTCTAGGCGCAGACCTAATCGTAATGCCAAGTCATAAACGCTCTAAAATAGATAAAGTCATGCTCGGTTCTGTAGCGAGTAAAGTAGTCGAAAACTCTCCAATCAACGTTATGGTAGTTAAACCTCAAGGTTAACTTATCTGTAACTAAAAATAAAAGGAGCTCATCGGCTCCTTTTTTGTTTTTAGTCGTATATGAAAACCCTTACTGCTTAGGTAAAGTTTTATAATCAGGTCTTATTGGCGCAATATCCATTAAATCTAACACACCAGATTTTGCTTCTGGGTAAAACTCACAAGGCGCAAATAAACTGATAAATTGCTCAGTCTCAGGATGATAAAAACTCAATTCAGCTGAGTGCAATTGCAAACGTTCAGAAAACGCCAGAGCCTCTTCACATGCGTAAAACTCATCACCGACAATCTCATGACCTTCTTCCATCATATGCACACGCAGTTGATGAGAGCGGCCCGTAATCGGTAATAAACGCACTAATGTTGTCTTATCTTCAACCTGTATCACTTGATACCCCGTTTGTGATGGCTTTCCATGCTCGTAACACACCATTTGGCGTGGACGATTTGGCCAATCACAAATTAGCGGTAAATCAATATGACCTTCTGTTTTCTCGACTTTTCCCCATACTCGTGCGTAATACACTTTATGAGTTAAACGGTACTGAAACTGTTTTTTAATGTGCCTTTCAGCTTCTTTATATAAAGCAAAAATCATCAGTCCAGACGTCGACATATCAAGGCGGTGTACAAGTTGAGCTTCTGGAAACTCAGCAATAACACGGGACCATACACTGTCATAGTGCTCTGGCGCCCTGCCGGGGTTAGAGAGTAATCCGGCAGGTTTATTCACCGCAAGAATCGCTTCGTCTTGATAGACAATATCAAGCGGTTCCATTGGTGGATTGTATTCAAGCATTGCCATGATTAGTTATGGCTCACAACGATTAAACGCAGTGAATCAAGCTGAACTTGCGCTTTACCTATGTATCCAGAAAGCTCACTCATTTGAGTTTCGATTTGAGTTAACTCTTCATCACGGATATTTGGGTTTACCGCTTTCAATGCTTGTAAACGCTCTAGCTCTGCATTTAATGCAGCTTTCATCTCTGCGTTTGCATCGACTCGAACCGCTTCAATACGATCTTCAATGCTTACTTCAGCCGTATCAATTAGCGCATGGATCTCTTTTTGAACAGAGTTCACAAGCTTACTTGCCATATGGCGGTTGACCGGACTTAACTGACGATTAAAGCTTTCAAACTCAACTTGAGCTGAAAGATCATTACCTTTACCATCCATCATTAAACGGATTGGCGTTTTAGGTAAGAAACGACCGATACCACTTTGCTTAGGCGCTTGTGCATCCACCACATAAACCAATTCAAGTAATAAAGTACCCGCTGGTAGAGCTTTGTTCTTTAATAAAGAAACAGCCGTAGCGCCCACACCTTCAGTTAATACTAAATCAATACCACCTTGGATCATTGGGTGTTCCCAGCTGATCAAATTCATGTCTTCACGAGAAAGTGCCGTTTCACGATCAAACGTAATCGTACAACCTTCGTAAGGTAAACCTGGGTAGCTTGAGACCAACATATTTTCTGCCGGAGTAACAACAATGGCATTTTCGCCTTTGTCATCCTGATTCAAACCAATCGTATCAAATAGGTTTAATGCAAAATTAACTAAGTTCGTATCACCGTCAGTTGCTGCAATTTTCTCAGCAAGGGCTTTGGCTTTCTCACCACCATTAGAGTGAACTTCTAATAAGCGATCTCGACCTTGCTCTAATTGCCCTTTTAATTCTTTATTAAGTTCTGCAGATTCTTCAATCAAAGATTCTAATCCATCTGATTTACCCGTCGCCAAAATGGCAATGATCGTATCAGAGAATTTTTCATATACCGCTCGACCTGTTGGACAGGTTTCACCAAAAGCATTTAAACCTTCATCAAACCAACGAGCTAATAATTCTTGAGATGTGCCTTGTAAATACGGAACATGAATCTCAATATCGCGTTTTTGACCAATACGATCCAAACGACCAATACGTTGCTCAAGTAGATCAGGATTAAACGGTAAATCAAACATCACCAATTGGTTAGCAAACTGGAAGTTACGACCTTCAGAGCCAATCTCTGAACAGATAAGTACTTGTGCACCACCTTCTTCTTGTGCGAAGTAAGCCGCTGCTTTATCACGTTCAATGATAGACATACCTTCATGGAAAACCGTACCACGAATACCTTCACGCTCACGTAACGCTTGTTCTAGTTGCAACGCTGTTGAAGCACGAGAAGCAATAATTAGTACTTTCTCATTACGGTTCTCTTTTAATAACTCAAGCAACCAGTTAACTCGTGGATCAAACTGCCACCACGTTGCACTATCACCTTCAAACTCTTGAAAGATCTCTTCAGGATAAAGCATTTTCATTGCACGAGCTTCATCACTCATGCGGCCACCCATCATCGTCGCCACACGCATAGAAGTCGCATATTGTGATGGTAAAGGCATTGGCATTAAGTTCAAGTTACGTAATGGGAAACCTTTAATAGCAGCACGAGTATTACGGAATAACACTCGACCAGTACCATGACGATCCATTAGATTATCGACTAATTCTTGGCGCGCTTGGCTTTGTTGTTCTTCTGAATCTGATGATTCAATAATTCTAAATAGCGGCTCTACATCTTGCTCTGTAAGTAACTCTGTAATTCGATTTTTTGCATCATTCGGTAACTTATCACCGCTCATCAAAGCAGTAACGGCATCAGCAACAGGTTGATATTGGCGCTCTTCTTCAACAAACGCATCGTAATCATAGAAGCGATCTGGATCTAATAGGCGCAAACGAGCAAAGTGACTTTCATGACCTAATTGCTCAGGTGTTGCCGTTAACAGTAAAACGCCAGCGGTTTCTTCTGCAATCGCTTCGATTACTTGATATTCACGACTTGGTTTTGTTTGGTTCCATTCAAGGTGATGAGCTTCATCAACAACAAGAAGATCCCAATCAGCTTCAACAACTTGCTCAAAACGACGCTTACTCTTACGAATAAAATCTAATGAACACAGTACCAATTGTGCGGTATCAAATGGGTTTTCTGAATCAGCATAAGATTCAATACAGCGCTCTTCATCAAAAATAGAGAAATGTAGGTTAAAACGACGCATCATTTCAACTAACCATTGGTGCTGCAATGTTTCAGGCACAACAATTAATACACGCTCAGCACGGCTAGAAAGCACTTGTTGATGAATGATCATGCCAGCTTCAATTGTCTTACCTAAACCAACTTCATCAGCCAGTAAAACACGCGGTGCGTAACGACGACCAACTTCTTGAGCGATAAATAATTGGTGCGGGATCAAACCTGCGCGCATACCACACAAACCACGCATTGGATTTTTATGTTGCTCATACTGATTTTGAAGTGCACGATAACGCAAAGCAAAGCGATCCATGCGATCTATTTGACCTGCAAATAATTTGTCTTGAGGTTTATTAAAGCGGATCTGGTGACTTAATAACGTCTCACGAAGAACAACATTTAATTCATCTGTATCTACACGAGTACCTATATAAGTAAGTAGTCCACCGTCTTCAATAACATCTTCAACTTCAAGTGACCAGCCCTCATGGCTTTCAATTGTGTCTCCCTTATTGAACATCACTCGGGTAACGGGTGCATCGTGTTTTGCGTATAAACGGTTTTCTTCTGATGCGGCAAAAAGTATGGATACGGTTCTATCGTCAACAGCAACCACTGTTCCTAAACCCAAATCACTTTCTGTATCACTGATCCAACGTTGGCCCAAAGCAAATGACATAGTAGTAATACACCTCAAAATTAATTAATTGATTTTATATAGAGTGAGAATTTTAGAACCGAGAATAGACAGCCTAAATGGCGAGGTTCAAAAGGGCGCCAATCTTACTGTATGAGAGCAGTTAGGTCACGCCTATTTATCATAAAACTGAGTGTAGACGATTATACCTAACTTGAGAGCGAAAAGTTTACTTAACCGCATCTAAATATCGGCTTAATTCTGGAGGCGTTACTTGCGTCATTAACTCTGATATTAAACCATAACTTAATACTTTATGGCTGCAGACAAAAGCATAATGAGAAGCAAGTGCTTTGGCATCTTGAATGCTATGCGTCACCATGAGTACCGTTAACTTTTGACTCTTAATGAGTTCTCGGATTAATGCAATCATCTCCTCTCTCAACATAGGATCAAGCGCAGAAAAAGGCTCATCTAATAATAAAACAGGCTTCTTTTGGACTAAGCAACGAGCTAAAGCGACTCGTTGTTTTTGGCCACCAGAAAGTTGTTCAGGTAATCGATGTAATAATTCACCTACCCCCACCTGCTGAGCGGCGCGAGTGACTTGCTCTTTTTCTTTATCACTGAGACGTAAATTAGGCTTAATTCCCAGGCCAATATTATCGGCAATCGATAAATGAGCGAAAAGATTATGTTCTTGAAATAACATAGACAATGGTCGCTGATGAGGCGCTAGTGATAACAACGATTGTTGCTCAATACTAATATTGCCAGATTCAGGGTCAATAAATCCTGCAAGCAAACTAAGTAACGTACTTTTTCCTGCACCACTTGGACCGAGAATAGCGACCACATCTCCTTCATTCACAGTTAAGTCAAATTCAAACAACTCTGAATAGTAACGATATTTCACACCCGAAAAATTCAACATTACGCTTCACCTTTACGTTTAGAAGAAAATAACCATTCCACCACAGCAAATACTCCTACACTTAGTACCAATAAGCTCAGAGAGATAACCGCTGCAGCTTCCATTTGATAACTGCCTAATAATTGAAAAAGATATAAAGGCAATGTCCGAAAATCCTGACTACCAAACAAGGCAATTGCACTTAAATCTCCTACCGACATAATAAATGCTATTGCAAACGCATGAGCCATTGGTTTTCTTAACGCTCGCCATTCAATTAACCGAAAACGAGTAAAGCCATTTAAGCCTAGGCTTCCACATAGTAAATGATATTGCTGTGCGATATGAAGTAATGGCTGAGCAAGCGTTTTTATCACATAAGGCAACGCCATTAATGCATTAACTAATACCACTATCCAAATCGCAATTGAAAAGATATCTGTAATGTTTCGCAATAACAAAAATAATCCAGTACTAATCACTAATCCGGGAGTAACCAAGATCATCGTACCAATCAAATCCAATTTATCAGCCAACAAACGTTTTTCATTTAATCTTAATGCTCTTGTCGTATGCAATAAAATAACACCAAAAATCATAGCTAATACTGCTGCACTTAACGCGACAATCAAAGAATTGACCAATGCTAACCAAAATTCAGGCGATACTAATACTGTCGTCAACTCTGAATTTAGACCGCTAATTACGACCATAAATAGTGGTGGCAATAAAAAGAGAATAAGAAATACAATCCAAATTCTATCCCATAATCGCTCTTGTTTTGAATCTTGGTACAACACTGCTTGATGTATAGAAGAGCCAGAATCAATGGCAACTGAGATTGAGAAACGCTGGATAATTAAAGAAAGTACACCGCATAATAGCATTTGCCATAAAGCTAAAATGGCACCCGACTGCAAATCAAAATCAAATTTAATTACTTGGTAAATAGCAAGTTCAATGGTGGTTGATTTAGGTCCTCCCCCCAGTGCCATTACCGTTGCAAAACTGGTAAAGCACAACATAAAAACTAAACCTGCGACATGAGGAAGTTGTTGCTTCACTCTAGGCCAAGCTACTAATTTATATTTATTCCATCCTGAAAGCCCTAAGTGCGCAGATAGTTGATGTTGCTCAGCAGGAATAGAATCTAATGTCTGTAAAAGAAGGCGAGTGGCAAAAGGAAAGTTAAACAGAACATGTGCTAATAAAATGCCATTTAAGCCATATATAGAAAAAGGAAGAGAATAACCAAACCTTTGGAACAAATCAGCGATTAAGCCACTATTACCATAAATAGAAAGTAAACCAAAAACACCTACTAATACAGGAAGTACAAGTGTCGTAGCACAAAGCTTAAGCAGCAAATCTCTGCCTATAAATTGTCGGCGTGATAATGCATACGCAGTGGGGATCGCAAGACTAATACTCAATAAAGTGGATAGAAAAGCTTGGTATAAACTGAATTTCGTAATATACAAATAATAAGGATCAGACCAAATTAGACTTAAATCTAGGCTTGGTGATTCTAAAAACAGGGCGCTGATAGCACCACCAACAAAGCCAATAATAATAATAGCAATAATATATCCCCAAATAGGGACTGAATTATAAGAGGAGGTATTTTTCATAGTTACCAAAAAGAAAGGAGCACACCAGCACCCCTTATTTAAAATTAGAAGGTCAGAGCGTGTTGCCATTCACGGATCCACGATTTACGTTGCTGTGAGATCTCTTGTGAACTAAACGACAACCCTTTATTTGGTACCGTTAATGTTTCAAAACCATCAGGTTGTTTAACATCGGTTACTGGGTACATCCAATTTCCTGTAGGCATTGCTGACTGAAATTTATCATTCAAAATAAAGGCCAGAAATTCATCTGCCAATTTATTATTCGCTGTATTTTTCACTTTAGCAGCAACCTCAACTTGCATATAATGGCCTTCTGAAAAGTTAGCTGCCGCAAAACGATCGTCTTTTTCAGCAATCAAATGGTAGGCTGGTGATGTCGTATAAGACAAAACTAAATCAGACTCTCCTTCTAAGAACATACTATAAGCTTCAGACCACCCTTTGGTTACTGTCACTGTTTTCTTAGCAAGCTGTTTCCATGCTTGTGCTGTATCATCACCATAAACTGACTTCATCCATAGCAATAAACCTTGACCCGGTGTAGAGGTTCTTGGATCTTGATAAATAATTTTTAAATCATTACGAATTTCAACTAGCTCTTTCAAACTTTTTGGAGGATTTGCTACTTTCTCTTTATTGTAAACAAACGCAAAGTAACCAAAATCATAAGGTACAAACGTTGTATCATTCCAGCCACCAGGCAAAGTTACTGAATCAGTACTAATTTGATGCTCAGCTAATAGTCCTGTCGCTTTTGCCTCCGCCATTAAGTTGTTGTCTAAACCAAGAACAACATCCGCTTTCGTATTTTTACCTTCAAGGCGTAGACGATTTAAAATAGACACGCCATCATCTAAAGCGACTAGCTTTAAGTCACATTCACACTGAGCTTCAAATGCAGCTTCAATCGTTGGTCCTGGGCCCCAATCAGCCGCAAAAGAGTCATAAGTGTAAACGGTTAGAGTCTCTGTATCTGCAGCAGAAACAGAAAAAGAAGACGTCGCAATGATAGCTAACGCTGTCGGTAATAATTTAAATGGAGAGGAAATAGAAAGAGTGTTCATTATGTGCGCTTACATCCTTTTGAGCGGCACAGAATTAAGGTGATATTCTCTAAGAGGATGCCATCTCAATCCCTACGCCAGCATTATCTGAGTCAGGTAGTACGGGTTTAAGCGAGCATTATCCAATGCTTACTAATCTCAGCGAATACCAATCTAGATAACTAGTTGATATAGGTTGCTCCCCGATGAGAGGGCATATTGTATGTGTGAATGCTTTATTGAGCCAGAGGTTTATTATTCCCTCTGACGCTGATCATACCCCCAACGAGGAACAAGCCCTTGCTCAACGCCTAAATGATCTAATATCCGAGCAACCATAAAATCAATTAAATCTTCAATAGAATTAGGTTGATGATAAAAACCAGGAGCTGCAGGCATGATCGTTGCTCCCATTTGAGATAACTTAAGCATATTTTCTAAATGCAACGTCGAAAATGGCGTTTCTCTTACGACCATAATCAGTTGGCCACGTTCTTTTAATACGACATCGGCAGCCCGTTCAATAAGGTTGTCTGAAATGCCATGGGCAATAGAAGCAACACTACCAGCAGAACATGGGCACACGACCATTTTCTTTGGTGCTGCAGATCCAGAAGCAACCGGTGAGAACCAATCTTCTTTACCACAAACCGTTAAATTATCAGCATTACACTTAAGATGTTCAACCAATGCTGTTTTCATTGCATCAGGGCCACTTGGTAACTTTAAATCGTGTTCAGTCGCCATCACTACACGAGCAGCTGATGATATTAGAAAATAAACATGATAGTCAGCAGCAAGCAAACATTCTAATAACCGTAAACCATAAGGAGCGCCTGAAGCTCCCGTCATAGCTAATGTAATTGCTTTTTTTTGAGATTTCATTTATTGGCTCAACTTATCAAGTAATTTACCGTGAATCCCTTCAAAACCACCATTGCTCATAACTAATATTTGATCACCAGGTTGCGCTTCGGCCACAATCATATCAACAAAGCAGTCAATATCATTATGAGTATATGCAGGCTGAGAACACTGCTGTACTACATCCTTAACTGACCACGAAATATTATCAGGCTGGAAAAGGTAAACACTATCAGCAGCATGCAAAGAAGCTGCCAACGTATCCTTGTGCACTCCTAACTTCATGGTACTTGAACGAGGCTCTAGTACAGCAATAATTTTCTTATTACCCACTTTATTACGTAAGCCACCTAAGGTTAGATCAATCGCTGTTGGGTGGTGAGCAAAATCATCATAAACCGTAACCCCGTTCACCTCACCTTTAAACTCAAGACGACGCTTAGTATTAATAAACTTACCTAAAGCTTCACACGCTAGATCAGGAGTAACCCCAACGTGACGAGCAGAAGCGACAACCATAAGCGCATTACTGACGTTATGATCACCTACTAAGTCCCAATGAACTTGTCCTACTTTCTCGCCTTCAAAATAAACTTCAAATAGACTGCCATCCTTTTTTAGCTTTATTGCCTTCCAATGACCATCTTCACCGGTAAATTCAAGTTCACTCCAACAGCCCTGCTTTAAAACCTGCTCAAGTGGTTTATCTTGCTCAGGTGCAAAAATACGCCCTGTACTAGGAACCGTCCTAATTAAATGATGAAATTGACGTTGAATAGCAGCAAGATCATCAAAAATATCAGCATGATCAAACTCTAGATTATTTAGAACTAACGTACGAGGACGGTAATGAACAAACTTTGAACGCTTATCAAAAAAAGCACTATCATATTCATCAGCTTCAACAACAAAAAACATACTTTCGCCTAAACGAGCCGATTCGCCAAAGTTACCAAGTACACCGCCCACTAAGAAACCAGGTTTATAGCCACACTCTTCAAGTACCCATGTAAGCATGCTCGCGGTGGTCGTTTTACCATGGGTTCCGGCAACCGCCATTACCCAGCGTTCTTGTAATAAGAACTCTTGAAGCCACTGTGGCCCTGAGGTGTATTTCAGATTTTTATCCAATACATATTCAACGCACGGGTTACCGCGGCTCATTGCATTACCAATCACAACAAGGTCTGGCGCAGGTTCTAGCTGACTTGGGTCAAAGCCTTCAATAATCTCAATACCTTGAGATTCTAATAATGTGCTCATTGGTGGATACACGTTAGCATCGCATCCAGTAACCTTGTGTCCAAGTTGACGAGCTAATGTCGCAGCGCCCCCCATAAAAGTGCCGCAAATACCAAGAATGTGAATATGCATAATAAAAACCGTCTTATATTAAATTAAGTGAGTAATCCCGATACAGAGTTACTTCAATACTCTTAAAAAGTTCTATGCTATAGAATGAATTACAGCAAACAGTAACACAACTACCGTAAAAATAAATCAGTACCTGACCCCACTTATCATTGATATCTAATAACAGAGAATAAAGGAATAACTATGTCTGAAATAAGAACCCTCGGTGAGTTTATTGTTGCAAAGCAACATGACTTTCCTCATGCAAGTGGAGAGTTGTCATCGTTAATTGGGTCAATTAAGTTGGCAGCTAAAATTGTAAACCGTGAAATTAACAAAGCGGGACTTGTTGATATTACGGGGGCTTCTGGTGAAGAGAATATTCAAGGTGAGCAACAACAAAAGCTAGATCTTTACGCTAATGACAAATTTAAAGCTGCATTAGAAAACCGTGACCAAGTTTGTGGTGTAGCCAGCGAAGAAGAAGATGAAGCGGTTGCTTTTAATAAAGAACTCAATCAAAACGCTAAATACGTTGTTTTAATGGATCCATTAGATGGTTCATCAAACATTGATGTAAACGTCTCTGTTGGAACCATTTTTTCAATATATCGTCGTATATCTCCAATCGGGACACCAGCAATAGAGGAAGATTTCCTACAGCCAGGTAACAAGCAAGTCGCGGCTGGCTATATTATTTATGGTTCTTCTACCATGCTAGTTTATACAACAGGTAATGGGGTTCATGGTTTTACTTATGACCCATCCCTTGGTGTATTTTGTCTATCTCATGAAGATATGAAAGTACCGCAAGATGGGAACATCTATTCCATTAATGAAGGAAATTACATCCGATTCCCTGAAGGAATTAAACAGTATTTAAAGTATTGTCAAGAAATGAAGCCTGAAGATAACCGTCCATATACTTCACGTTACATTGGTTCCCTTGTCGCTGATTTTCATAGAAATTTACTGAAGGGTGGAATATACCTTTATCCAAGTACTCAAGCCTATCCAAACGGTAAATTACGATTACTTTATGAGTGCAACCCAATGGCAATGTTAATTGAAGAGGCAGGGGGAAAAGCGACAGATGGTGAACAACGTATTCTTGATATCAAACCAACAGAATTACATCAACGAGTCCCTTTCTTTGTTGGCTCTAGCAATATGGTAGATAAAGTTCAGGATTTTCTTGATGAATGGCAAGATTAATCATTAATTTGCCACAATTCAGATACAAAAAAACCGAGTCCTAAGACTCGGTTTTTTCTTGAAACTACTACTGATTACTCAGCTGCAGCTTCTACTTCTGGGCGATCTACAAGCTCAATGTAAGCCATTGGCGCTTTATCACCTGTACGGAAACCGCACTTCAGAATACGAGTGTAACCACCAGCACGTTGTGCAAAGCGTGGACCTAACTCGGTAAATAGTTTTGCTACAACTTCGTTATCACGAGTGCGAGCAAATGCTAGACGACGGTTAGCAACACTGTCTGTCTTAGCTAATGTAATCAAAGGCTCAACTACACGGCGAAGCTCTTTTGCTTTTGGTACAGTCGTCTTGATAATCTCGTGACGAACCAAAGAGCAAGCCATATTGCTAAACATAGCTTTACGGTGGCTGCTGTTGCGGTTGAGTTGACGACCACTCTTACGATGGCGCATGACCTAATCCTTCTAACTAGATAATTAGTGAACTGATTAATCTTCAGCGATAGACGCTGGTGGCCAATTCTCTAGGCGCATGCCCAAAGAAAGTCCACGTGAAGCTAGAACATCTTTAATTTCAGTTAAAGATTTCTTACCAAGGTTTGGCGTTTTAAGTAGCTCAACCTCAGTGCGCTGCACCAGATCACCAATGTAGTGAATCGCTTCTGCTTTCAAACAGTTAGCAGAGCGAACCGTTAGTTCAAGATCGTCTACAGGACGCAGTAGGATCGGATCGAACTCTGGCTTTTCTTCTTTCTCTTCAGGAACTCGTACATCACGAAGATCTACAAATGCATCCAGTTGCTCAGCTAAAATTGTAGCAGCACGACGGATAGCTTCCTCAGGATCAAGTGTACCATTTGTTTCCATATCGATAACAAGTTTGTCTAAGTCAGTACGTTGCTCAACACGTGCCGCTTCAACCGAGTAAGAAATTTTATCTACTGGGCTGTAAGTTGCATCGATAAGCAAACGACCGATTGGACGCTCATCTTCTTCAGTATGGATACGCGCTGTTGACGGTACATAGCCGCGACCACGCTCTACCTTGATTCTCATGCTAATTTCAGCATTATCATCAGTTAAGTGGCAGATTACATGCTCTGGGTTCGCAATCTCAACATCACCATCATGGGTGATGTCACCTGCAACAACAGGGCCTGCACCAGACTTGTTAAGAGTAATGATAACTTCATCTTTACCCTCAACCTTAACGGCAAGGCCTTTAAGGTTTAGAAGGATTTCAAGGATATCTTCCTGAACACCTTCTTTGGTGCTGTACTCATGTAATACGCCTTCGATTTCTACTTCAGTTACGGCACAACCCGGCATTGAAGATAGTAAAATACGACGTAGAGCGTTACCTAGAGTATGGCCAAAACCACGCTCTAACGGCTCAAGAGTTACTTTTGCGTGAGTCTGGCTAACTTGTTCGATGTCAACTAGACGCGGCTTTAGAAATTCTGTTACAGAACCCTGCATTGTGTCCTCTCTTTATTTAAGCCTTACTTAGAGTAAAGCTCGACGATCAAGTGTTCGTTGATGTCGGCAGACAAATCAGAACGTTCAGGAAGACGCTTAAACGTACCTTCCATTTTGCCAGCATCTACTTCAATCCAAGTTGGTTTTTCGCGTTGTTCAGCAACTTCTAGAGCAGCTTTAATACGTGATTGCTGTTTAGCTTTTTCACGAATCGAAACAACGTCGTTAGCCGCAACTTTGAAAGAAGGAACGTTAACTACTTTACCATTAACTAGAATAGACTTATGGCTAACTAGTTGACGAGATTCAGCACGTGTAGCACCAAAACCCATACGGTAAACTACGTTATCTAGACGACCTTCAAGAAGTTGAAGTAGGTTTTCACCTGTGTTGCCTTTAATACGAGCAGCATCTTTGTAGTAGTTACGGAATTGTTTTTCTAGAACGCCGTACATACGACGAACTTTTTGCTTCTCACGAAGCTGAACGCCATATTCAGATAGACGACCGCGACGAGCGCCGTGTACACCTGGAGCGTTATCGATCTTACACTTGGTATCGATCGCACGTACGCCTGATTTAAGGAATAAATCAGTGCCTTCGCGACGGCTAAGCTTCAGCTTAGGACCCAAATATCTTGCCATGTTCTTTCTCCAATATTCCTAGAAACGAAACTTAAACGCGACGTTTCTTAGGTGGACGACAACCGTTATGAGGGATCGGAGTAGCATCAACGATGTTTGTGATGCGGTATCCAGCAGCGTTTAGTGCACGGATAGTTGACTCACGACCAGGACCAGGGCCCTTAACCATAACTTCAAGGTTCTTAACGCCATATTCTTTGGCCATTTCACCACAACGTTCAGCAGCAACTTGTGCAGCAAACGGAGTAGATTTACGAGAACCACGGAAACCAGAACCACCTGCAGTAGCCCAAGCTAGTGCATTACCTTGACGGTCAGTAATGGTTACGATTGTGTTGTTGAAAGAAGCATGGATATGCGCTACGCCATCCGCTACTTGCTTGCGAACGCGCTTACGAGCGCGAGTAGGTTGTTTTGCCATTGTACTCTCTACCTTATCCGATTATTTTTTGATCGGCTTGCGCGGACCTTTACGGGTACGTGCGTTGGTTTTAGTACGCTGTCCACGTAATGGTAGACTGCGACGGTGACGAAGACCACGATAACAACCAAGGTCCATAAGACGCTTAATGTTCATCGATACTTCACGACGTAAGTCGCCTTCGACAGTGTATTTGGCAACACCATCACGCAGAATATCAATCTGCTCATCATTCAGTTCACTGATCTTAACATCTTCAGCAATACCAACTGCAGCTAAAATAGCTTGCGAGCGAGTCTTACCGATGCCGTAAATCGCTGTTAAAGCGATTACTGCGTGTTTATGATCAGGAATGTTAATGCCTGCTATACGGGCCACTATTCACTCCTAGTACTTTTTCTTAAGAAGAGTCACAACAAAGCCCGATGAGGATACGTTGCGACTATAACTACTTCTTTTGCACACAAAAGGTAGGCCGAGAATAATACTCGGCCTAACTTAATATATCAAGTAAAAATTTCTGCTAATTAACCTTGGCGTTGCTTATGCTTTGGTTCAACACAAATTATACGCACAACACCGTTGCGCTTAATAACTTTACAGTTGCGGCAGATTTTCTTAACGGAAGCACGAACTTTCATTGCTAAACTCCGTAAATGGACCTGAAATTAACGGCCGTAGCCTTTCAGATTAGCTTTCTTCAAAACGGACTCATACTGCTGAGACATCAGATGAGTCTGAACCTGTGCCATAAAGTCCATGATAACAACAACTACGATTAGTAGGGAAGTACCGCCGAAATAAAAGCGAACGTTCCAAGCTATCATCATAAACTCAGGGATCAGACAGATAAAGGTAATATACATCGCACCAGCTAAGGTTAAACGGGTCATAACTTTATCAATATATTTCGTAGTCTGTTCACCTGGGCGGATTCCGGGTACGAATGCACCAGACTTCTTCAAGTTATCAGCTGTTTCACGCGGGTTAAACACCAACGCTGTATAGAAGAAACAGAAGAAGATAATTGCTGCTGCATAAAGCATTACGTATAACGGCTGACCAGGGCTTAACGCCATGGAAACATCAGTTAACCAACCGAATGTTCCTTCACCATTACCACCAAACCACTGAGCCAATGTCCCAGGGAATAGTATAATACTAGATGCAAATATTGCAGGAATCACACCAGCCATATTAATTTTAAGAGGCAAGTGAGTACTTTGAGCTGCAAATACCTTACGGCCTTGCTGACGCTTCGCGTAGTTAACAACAATACGACGTTGACCACGTTCCATGAACACTACAAAGTAAATTACTGCAAACGATAACACTGCAATTAGTAATAGAAGAAGCACGTGCAGTTCACCTTGACGCGCCTGCTGGATCGTTTCACCGATAGCTGGTGGTAAACCTGCAACGATACCTGTGAAAATAATCAAAGATATACCGTTACCGATGCCACGCTCAGTAATTTGTTCACCTAACCACATTAAGAACATGGTACCAGTTACTAAACTTACTGTAGCTGTCAGATAGAACATCATGTCAGGATTAGCAACTAACCCTGGAATCATGCTTGGTAAACCGGTTGCAATCCCAATTGCTTGGAATGTCGCCAGCACCAAGGTGCCATAACGTGTGTACTGGTTAATCTTACGACGACCAGACTCACCTTCTTTTTTCAATTCTGCTAGAGGTGGATGAACAACTGTTAACAGCTGAACAACGATAGATGCCGAAATATACGGCATAATACCTAGAGCAAGAATTGAGGCACGCGACAGTGCACCACCAGAGAACATGTTAAACAGTTCAATGATGGTACCCTGCTGCTGTTCGAAAAGATCAGCAAGGACAGCAGCGTCAATCCCAGGAATTGGCACAAATGAGCCTGCTCGGAACACTAAAAGCGCACCTATAACAAATAACAGACGCGATTTCAGTTCAGCTAGGCCGTTCTGAGCACTATTTACTTCTTTTCCTGGTTTCTTTGCCATTGTACCTCATCCTTCGAGGATTATTCCTCGATCTTACCGCCTGCAGCTTCAATCGCAGCTTTAGCGCCTTTCGTTACGCGTAGACCTTTAACAGTTACAGCAGTAGCGATTTCACCAGAAAGTACAACTTTCGCGAACACAATGTTCTTAGTGATTACGTTAGCAGCTTTAAGGCTGTTTAGATCGATAACGTTACCTTCAACTTTAGCAAGTTCGCCTAAACGAACCTCTGCAGTTACTAGGCTCTTACGTGAAGTAAAGCCAAATTTAGGTAGACGTTGTTTCAGAGGCATTTGACCACCTTCAAAACCAACGCGAACTTTACCGCCAGAACGTGATTTTTGGCCTTTGTGACCACGGCCACCAGTTTTACCTAGGCCTGAACCGATACCGCGACCTACGCGCTTCTTAGAAGCGTTAGAACCAGCAGCCGGTGATAGAGTATTCAAAAACATTACTGATTACTCCTCAATATTAACCATATAGCGAACTTTGTTGATCATACCGCGGTTACACGGAGTATCAGCAATTTCTACTGTATGGTTGATGCGACGAAGACCTAGACCTTTAAGACACAAAACGTGCTTAGGTAGGCGACCGATAGAGCTTTTAGTCTGAGTTACTTTGATAGTTTTAGACATGGTACTTACTCCGAAATAGATTCAACAGTTAGACCACGCTTAGCAGCTACCATTTCAGGTGACTTAACACTACTTAGGCCAGAAATCGTTGCACGAACAACGTTAATTGGGTTAGTAGAGCCGTAAGCTTTAGCTAGTACGTTGCGGACACCCACAACTTCTAGCACTGCACGCATAGCACCACCAGCAATGATACCTGTACCTTCTGAAGCAGGTTGCATGTACACTTTAGAACCAGTGTGGCGACCTTTAACAGAGTGGTGAAGAGTACCTTCGTTAAGTGCAATCGTAAACATGTTACGACGTGCTTTTTCCATTGATTTTTGAATCGCTGCAGGTACTTCACGGGCTTTGCCGTAACCGAAACCTACGCGACCATTACCGTCACCAACAACTGTTAGTGCAGTAAAACTAAAGATTCGACCACCTTTAACCGTTTTAGAAACACGGTTAACAGCAATTAGCTTTTCGTTCAAATCTGTAGCTTGTTGTTGTTCTTTAGCCATCTTCCAACCCTACCTTAGAATTTCAGACCAGCTTCGCGAGCAGAATCTGCTAGCGCCGCTACTCGGCCGTGGTATTGGAAACCAGAACGATCGAAAGCAACATTAGTAATGCCTTTTTCGATAGCGCGCTCAGCAATCAGTTTACCAATTGCTTCAGCAGCCGCTTTGTTGCTAGTGTTTCCAACTTGCTCACGGATTGCCTTTTCTACAGTAGAAGCGGCAGCGATAACCTCTGAGCCGTTTGGTGCGATTACCTGAGCGTACGTATGACGCGGAGTACGGTGCACTACAAGGCGAGTTGCACACAGTTCAGCAATCTTACGACGTGCACGTGTAGCACGACGGATGCGAGATGCTTTCTTATCCATAGTGATACCCTACTTCTTCTTAGCTTCTTTAGTACGCACGATTTCATCGGCGTAACGAACACCCTTGCCTTTGTAAGGCTCAGGTTGACGGTATGAACGAAGGTCCGCAGCAACTTGACCAACTAATTGCTTATCACAACCAGTTAAAACGATCTCAGTTTGAGTTGGACACTCAGCTTTAATACCTTCCGGTAGAGCGTGCTCTACAGGATGAGAGAAGCCAAGAGTAAGGCCTACAGCGTTGCCTTTCATAGCAGCACGGTAACCTACGCCTTTAAGAATTAGCTTCTTAGTAAAGCCTTCATTTACACCGATAACCATATTGTTTACTAGTGCACGAGCTGTACCAGCTTGTGCCCAAGCATTAGCAACGCCTTCGCGTGGACCAAATACAATAGAGTTATCTTCTTGTGAAACAACTACAGCGTCGTTAAGTACGCGAGTTAGTTCACCTTTACCACCTTTAATAGTGATTTCCTGGCCGTTCAGTTTAACTTCTACGCCAGCAGGAAGAACCACAGGTGCTTTAGCAACACGAGACATATCCTACTCCTATTAAGCTACGTAGCAGATAATTTCGCCACCAAGACCAGCTTTACGCGCAGCGCGGTCAGACATAAGGCCTTTTGATGTAGAAACAACAGCAATACCAAGACCACCCATAACAGATGGTAACGCGTCGTTCTTCTTGTAAACACGAAGACCTGGACGAGAAACTCGTTGGATTTGCTCGATAACTGGTTTAGCTTGGAAATACTTAAGAGTGATTTCTAGCTCAGGTTTGATTTCGCCTTCAACAGCGAATTCAGCGATGTAGCCTTCAGCTTTAAGAAGTGCAGCAATTGCAACTTTAAGCTTTGAAGAAGGCATTTTAACAGCAACTTTATTTGCTGATTGACCGTTGCGAACGCGGGTCAGCATATCCGAAATCGGATCTTGCATGCTCATAAGATTTACTCCAAATGATTAAGTGGCAATTACCAGCTAGCCTTACGAAGACCCGGAATCTCGCCTTTCATGCAAGCTTCGCGAACCTTAATACGGCTTAAACCGAATTTACGTAGGTAACCGTGTGGACGACCAGTTTGGTTGCAACGATTACGCTGACGAGATGCACTTGAATCACGAGGTAGAGCTTGCAATTTAAGAACTGCATCCCAACGCTCTTCTTCAGAAGCATTTACATCGCTAATTAGAACTTTTAACGCAGCACGCTTTTGAGCGAACTGAGCTACAAGTTTTGCACGTTTAGCTTCACGTGCTTTCATAGATTGTTTAGCCATAACAGTAACCCTTCACCTTACTTACGGAATGGGAAGTTAAAGGCAGTCAGCAGAGCTCGGCCTTCCGCATCTGTATTCGCTGACGTCGTGATAGTAATATCAAGACCGCGTACACGATCAACTTTATCATAGTCGATCTCAGGGAAGATGATTTGCTCGCGAACGCCCATGCTGTAGTTACCGCGACCGTCAAAAGACTTCGCGCTAACACCACGGAAATCACGTACTCGTGGAAGTGCAATAGAGATTAAACGCTCTAAGAATTCCCACATACGTTCGCCACGCAGGGTTACTTTACAACCGATTGGGTAGCCTTCACGGATTTTGAAACCAGCAACAGATTTACGTGCTTTTGTAATCAATGGTTTTTGACCAGAGATAATTGCCATATCGGCAGCAGCGTTTTCTAGTAGTTTCTTATCGTTGATTGCTTCACCAACACCCATGTTTAGGGTAATTTTTTCAACCCTAGGGACTTGCATGACGCTTGTGTAGCTGAACTCTTTGGTAAGCTCAGCGACTACAGACGACTTGTAGTAATCATGCAGTTTCGCCATAGTAGAACTCCAAATTACTTCTATTAGTTAGAAACAGTTTCGCCGTTAGATTTAAAGAAACGAACTTTCTTACCATCTTCAAAACGGAAACCGATACGGTCCGCTTTACCAGTTGCTTCATTGTAGACCGCGATGTTAGAAGCATCAATTGCTGCTTCTTTCTCAACGATTCCACCTTGTTGACCAAGAGCCGGAACTGGCTTCTGGTGCTTTTTAACAAGGTTGATGCCTTCAACGATAACTTTACCGGTCTCAAGAACCTTAGTTACTTTACCTTTCTTGCCTTTATCTTTACCGACAAGAACGATTACTTCGTCATTACGACGGATTTTAGCTGCCATCTGACCGCTCCTTACAGAACTTCTGGTGCTAGTGAAACAATTTTCATGAATTTCGCATTACGAAGTTCACGAGTCACTGGACCAAAGATACGTGTACCGACTGGTTGCTCAGTAGTGTCATTCAACAATACGCAAGCGTTACGGTCAAAGCGAATGATAGAACCGTCTGGGCGACGAACGCCTTTACGGGTGCGCACTACTACCGCCTTCAGAACATCACCTTTTTTAACTTTACCGCGAGGAATTGCTTCCTTAACAGTAACTTTAATGACGTCTCCGATATGTGCATAACGGCGGTGAGAGCCACCCAGGACCTTAATACACATTACCTTGCGCGCGCCAGAGTTATCTGCAGCGTCAAGTGTACTTTGCATTTGGATCATTGTTAGTGCTCCGCTAAATATTTAAATAGACCCATCACGGGTCGGACTGCCTCTCTAAAAGAGGATGGGGAGTGTATCACCATTCTTTTCATAAAGGTAGTCAAAAAATAAACAGCTCCAAAAAAAATTAATTGGAGCTGTTTACATGTATCGCTATCGAATCAGCAAAAATTAAGCTTTTGCTTTTTCAATAATGTTTACCAGAGTCCAAGACTTAGTCTTAGACAGTGGACGACATTCACGAATCGCAACTAGGTCGCCTTGGCCACACTCGTTGTTTTCATCATGTGCGTGAAGCTTAGTCGTACGCTTGATGTATTTACCGTAGATCGGGTGTTTCACCATGCGTTCAATAGCAACAACAATAGACTTGTCCATTTTGTCGCTAATTACACGACCTTGCATAGTACGAATTTTCTCGCTCATTATGCGCCAGCCTTCTCATTCAGTAAAGTTTTAACACGTGCGATATCACGACGTACAGCTTTCAGAGTATGAGTTTGCTGTAGTTGACCAGTCGCAGCTTGCATGCGCAAGTTAAACTGTTCACGTAGCAAATTCAAAAGCTCTTCATTTAGCTCTTCAACGTTTTTCTCGCGTAGATCTTGTGCTTTCATCACATCACCTGCTTAGTTACAAAAGTAGTTTTGATAGGCAGTTTACGTGCCGCTAGGCGGAACGCTTCACGTGCCAACTCTTCAGGTACGCCGTTCATTTCGTACATAACCTTTCCAGGTTGGATTTGGGCTACCCAGTACTCAACGTTACCTTTACCCTTACCTTGACGAACTTCAAGCGGTTTTTCTGTGATAGGTTTGTCTGGGAACACACGGATCCAGATTTGACCTTGACGCTTAATGTGACGCGTCATAGCACGACGTGCCGCTTCAATTTGACGAGCAGTTAGACGACCACGGCCTACAGCTTTAAGACCGAATTCGCCGAAGCTCACTTCAGTACCTTTAGCAAGACCACGGTTACGACCAGTCATAACCTTACGGAACTTAGTACGTTTTGGTTGTAGCATCAGTCAGCTCCTTACTTACGGCTTCTACGCTGCTTCTTAGGCTTGTCAGCCTTAGGCTCTACTGCATTAGCAGCTGGCATACCGCCTAGAACTTCACCTTTGAAGATCCAAACTTTAACGCCGATCACACCGTATTGAGTGTGAGCCGAAGAAGTTGCGTAATCAATGTCAGCACGTAAAGTATGTAGAGGCACACGACCTTCACGATACCATTCAGAACGTGCGATTTCAGCACCGCCAAGACGGCCGCCTACTTGTACTTTGATGCCTTTCGCGCCTAGACGCATTGCATTTTGTACCGCACGCTTCATAGCGCGACGGAACATAACACGACGTTCTAGTTGAGAAGCAATGCTATCAGCTACAAGTTGAGCGTCTAGCTCTGGCTTGCGAACTTCTGCAATGTTGATTTGCGCTGGAACACCTGCGATTTTAGCTACGCCTGCGCGTAGTTTTTCTACGTCTTCGCCTTTCTTACCGATTACTACGCCTGGACGAGCAGTGTGAATAGTCACACGGATGCTCTTCGCAGGACGCTCGATAACGATGCGAGATAGAGATGCTTTTTTCAGTTCTTTAGTAAGATACTGACGTACCTTGAAGTCGCCGTCTAGGTTGTCAGCGAACTCTTGGCTACTAGCAAACCATGTAGCATTCCAAGGCTTAACGATGCCAAGACGAATACCATTAGGATGTACTTTTTGACCCATTTGCTTAATCTCCTAGTCTTTAACGATCAGCTACAACGATAGTGATGTGGCTTGAACGCTTCAAGATGCGATCTGCACGACCTTTAGCACGAGGCATAATACGCTTCATGATAGGGCCTTCGTCTACGAAGATTTTAGCGACATTTAGATCGTCGATATCTGCACCTTCGTTGTGTTCAGCGTTTGCGATAGCAGACTCAACAACTTTCTTAATTAATACTGCAGCTTTTTTGTTGCTGAAAGTAAGAATTTCAAGAGCTTGGTCTACTGATTTCCCACGAATTTGGTCCGCAACTAAGCGAGCCTTTTGTGGAGAAATGCTGGCAAAACGATGTTTAGCAATAGCTTCCATATTCTACCTCCTAACGCTTTTTAGCTTTCTTATCTGCAGCATGGCCGCGATAAGTACGAGTAGGTGCAAATTCGCCCAGCTTGTGACCAATCATGTCTTCTGTAACGAAAACTGGTACATGCTGGCGACCATTATGGACAGCGATGGTCAAGTTGATCATAGTTGGAATGATCATTGAACGACGGGACCAAGTCTTAATAGGCTTTTTGTCTCCGCTTTCCACCGCTTTCTCTACCTTCTTCAGCAAGTGTAGGTCAATAAAAGGACCTTTCTTGAGAGAACGTGGCATGGCGATTCCTCTTTATAGATTATTTGTTACGACGACGTACAATGTACTTGTCAGTAGATTTATTCTTACGAGTCTTGAAGCCCTTAGTTGGCATACCCCAAGGTGATACTGGGTGACGACCGCCTGATGTACGACCTTCACCACCACCGTGTGGGTGATCCACTGGGTTCATTGCAACACCACGTACCGTTGGACGAACACCGCGCCAGCGTGTAGCACCGGCTTTGCCTAGCTCACGTAGCATGTGTTCAGAGTTACCAACTTCACCGATAGTCGCACGACCTTCAGAAAGAACTTTACGCATCTCACCAGAGCGTAGACGTAATGTCACGTAAGCGCCATCACGAGCAATGATTTGTGCGTATGCACCAGCAGAACGTGCAACTTGCGCGCCCTTACCAGGTTTTAATTCAACACAGTGAACAGTAGAACCTACTGGGATGTTGCGCAATGGTAAGCAGTTACCTGCTTTGATTGGCGCATCAACACCTGATTGAACTGTATCGCCGGCTTTAATACCTTTTGGTGCGATAATGTAACGACGCTCACCGTCTGCGAACAGAACAAGTGCAATGTTTGCACTACGGTTTGGATCGTATTCTAAACGTTCAACGATAGCTGGGATGCCATCTTTAGTACGTTTAAAGTCAATTAGACGGTAGTGTTGCTTATGACCACCACCAACGTGACGTACTGTAATACGACCGTTATTGTTACGACCACCAGATTTAGAGTTTTTCTCTAAAAGAGGTGCGTATGGCTTACCCTTATGTAGGTCAGCGTTAACGATTTTTACAACGTGACGACGACCAGGGGAAGTCGGCTTACATTTAACAATAGCCATTTTTAACTACTCCTGTTATTCCGCGCCGCCAACGAAGTCTAGGTCTTGACCTTCTTTCAAGATTACGTACGCTTTTTTCACGTCTGAACGACGGCCTTGGCGTGCACCTTGACGTTTGGTCTTGCCCTTAGTGATAAGGGTATTTACAGACTTAACTTCAACTTCAAACAACTTTTCTACTGCTGCTTTAATCTCTTTCTTAGTTGCATTGATTGCTACTTTGAAAACAATAGTGTTATTGCCTTCAGCAGCCATCGTTGCTTTTTCAGAGATATGTGGGCCACGTAGGACTTTTAGTAGACGCTCTTCACTGATCATGCCAGCATCTCCTCAACTTGCTTAACTGCAGCTGCAGTCATTAGAACCTTGTTGAATGCAACTAGGCTTACTGGATCAATACCAGCAACGTCACGTGCGTCAACTTTATATAGGTTACGAGCAGCTAAGAATAGATTCTCGTCTACTTCGCCAGTTACGATAAGAACATCGTTAAGCTCAAGCTCTTTAAGCTTAGCAACTAGCTCTTTAGTCTTTGGTGCTTCTACAGAGAAGTTGTCAACAACGATCAAACGGTCTTGACGAACTAACTCAGAAAGAATGCTCTTTAGAGCACCACGGTACATTTTTTTGTTTACTTTTAAGCTGTGATCTTGTGGTTTCGCAGCAAAAGTAACACCACCTGAACGCCAGATTGGGCTACGAATAGTACCCGCACGAGCTCGGCCTGTACCTTTTTGACGCCATGGCTTAGCGCCACCGCCAGATACTTCTGAACGTGTTTTTTGAGCGCGAGTACCTTGACGAGCACCTGCTGCATAAGCAACAACTACTTGGTGTACAAGAGCTTCGTTAAACTCACGTCCGAAAGTAGTTTCGGAAACAGTTAGTGCCGCAGCACCTTTAACCATTAGTTCCATTACATACTCCTAAGACGTTATGCTTTAACAGCTGGTTTAACGATCACGTTGCCACCTGTTGAGCCTGGTACTGCACCTTTAATAAGAAGCAGATTGCGCTCAGCGTCAACACGTACGATCTCTAGGTTTTGAGTCGTACAACGCTCAGCACCCATGTGACCTGCCATTTTTTTGCCTTTAAATACGCGACCTGGAGTTTGACATTGGCCAATTGAACCCGGAGCACGGTGAGACAAAGAGTTACCGTGAGTCATATCTTGAGTACGGAAGTTCCAACGCTTAACAGCGCCTTGGAAGCCCTTACCTTTAGATGTACCAGTAACGTCTACTTTTTTGATTTCGTTAAAGATTTCAACACTTAGCTCAGCGCCAACTGCGAATTCTTCACCGCTTTCTAAACGGAATTCCCAAAGACCGCGACCTGCTTCAACACCTGCTTTCGCAAAGTGACCAGCTTCAGGCTTAGATACGCGGTTAGCTTTCTTAGAACCACAAGTAACTTGAATTGCGTTGTAGCCATCTGTTTCTACAGTTTTCACTTGAGAAACACGGTTAACTTCAACTTCAACTACTGTTACTGGGATAGAAACGCCTTCTTCGGTAAAGATGCGGGTCATGCCCACTTTACGACCGACTAGACCAATCATAATAATCTCCCCTTAACCTAGGCTAATTTGAACATCAACGCCAGCAGCAAGGTCTAAACGCATTAGTGCGTCAACAGTTTTATCTGTTGGCTCAACAATGTCGATTAAACGCTTGTGAGTACGAATTTCGTACTGGTCACGTGCGTCTTTGTTAACGTGAGGAGAAGTAAGAACAGTAAAACGCTCTTTACGAGTAGGTAGTGGAATAGGACCACGAACCTGAGCGCCAGTGCGCTTAGCTGTTTCAACGATTTCCGCTGTAGACTGATCGATTAGCTTGTAATCGAATGCTTTTAGGCGGATACGTATACGTTGGTTCTGCATGAGACAGAGCTCCAATAATAAATACACAAACAATATCGCCACTCAATCCCGTTAAAACGAGAGAATGCCGATTGATTTATGTGAAACCATAGGTCCAAAATTAGGACACATTGTCAGTTAACTTATATTAGAATTTAGTCTAATGATTGCTCAACAGTCTAATTTCAAATAATGTTAACCGCGAACATAAGCTGAGTATTCATTCTAAGTACTAACCCTACTCTGTAGGAATCAGCACTTTCCTCGCTGCTCATTGGTTCACAACTGACTTAAGCCAGTGCGATGCATTATACAGATCACACTTTTAGTTGCAAGCATTGTTTGAAAAACAAACGAAAAAAATCATGACTAGAAACGATGAGAGAAACAATCAAACATAAGCCCCTCCTCTCTAAGTAATATTTTCATTTCAACAAAAAATGACATATTAAATAATACCAACGTGATTAATTAGATCCTTGTTATTGGTATCACTACCATTTACTTGCTCTTATAGTATCTAGAGCAAAGCGTTCTAGTTAGCGAAGGGGATAGTATTTATTTATGGGCAACAAAAAGGGAAGCCTAAGCTTCCCTTTTTTAGTCATGCGATTTATCGCAAAATCTTCAGCTATTAAGCGAAGATTTTAGCAACAACACCAGCACCAACTGTACGGCCACCTTCACGGATTGCGAAGCGTAGACCTTCGTCCATTGCGATTGGAGCGATTAGCTCAACCGTCATTTGAACGTTGTCACCAGGCATTACCATTTCAACACCTTCTGGAAGTGTGATATCA
>NZ_MSCO01000003.1:274923-297563 GCF_002954705.1 Aliivibrio sifiae | reverse complement strand
GATACCACGCTCGCGCTCTTCAGGAGCGTTATCGATTGATGCGAAATCTTTAGCAACACCACCGTACACTTTTGCAAGTGTAGTACAGATAGCAGCAGTTAGAGTTGTTTTACCGTGGTCAACGTGGCCGATAGTACCAACGTTTACGTGCGGTTTCGTACGTTCAAATTTTTCTTTAGACACGATCGTGTTCCTTCCTAGTTATGATTCGCCTTACCGAACAGTGATAAGGCGCGCCAGAATTTGCTATTTTATGCGTCAATTGCTCTTGACGCAAGGGTATTGAGTATTTTATCCGCGTTCAGCGATGATTCTGTCGGCAACATTCTTCGAAACTTCGCCATATTCGGAGAATTCCATAGAATAAGATGCTCGACCTTGAGTCGCAGAACGTAGAGATGTTGCATAACCAAACATTTCAGAAAGTGGAACTTGAGCACGGATTGTTTTTAATCCAGCAATGCCATCGTCCATACCTTCAATCATGCCGCGGCGACGGTTTAAATCACCAACAACATCACCCATCCAGTCTTCTGGAGTGGTTACTTCAACTTTCATCATTGGCTCAAGAATAACAGGTTGTGCTTCAAGCGCACCTTTCTTGAATGCCATTGAACCAGCGATCCTGAACGCCATTTCATTGGAGTCAACATCGTGGTATGAGCCATCAAACAGCGTAGCTTTAACGTCGAGTACAGGATAGCCTGCTAACACGCCGTTATTCATTTGCTCTTCGATACCTTTTGCTACAGAGCTGATGTATTCACGAGGAACAGCACCACCTACGATTTCGTCAACAAAAACGAAACCTTCATCTGGTTGTGATGGTTCGATTTTTAGCCATACGTGACCGTATTGACCGCGACCACCAGATTGACGTACGAACTTACCTTCCACTTCCGCACTTCCGCGAATAGTTTCACGGTACGCTACTTGAGGCTTACCAACGTTACATTCAACGCTGAATTCACGCTTCATACGGTCAACGATAATATCTAAGTGTAGCTCACCCATGCCAGAAATCAGTGTTTGTCCTGATTCTTTATCCGTTTCTACACGGAAAGATGGATCTTCTGCCGCTAGTTTACCTAGTGCAATACCCATTTTTTCTTGGTCAGCGAGTGTTCTTGGTTCAACTGCAATCTGAATAACCGGTTCAGGAAATTCCATACGCTCAAGAATTACTTTTGCGTTTTGATCACACAGTGTATCACCCGTAGTTACGTCTTTTAGACCAATCGCCGCTGCGATATCACCAGCACGTATCTCTTTCACTTCTTCACGCTTGTTTGCATGAAGCTGAACAATACGGCCAAAACGTTCGCGCTTTTGTTTTACTGAGTTGTAAACACCGTCACCAGTATTAACAACACCAGAGTAAACACGCATGAAAGTCAACGTACCTACAAATGGGTCGGTTGCAATTTTGAATGCTAACGCTGCAAATGGTTCGTTGTCGTCAGCATGACGCTCAACTTCATTTTCATTTTCATCAATGCCCTTAATTGCAGGAACATCAACTGGCGCAGGTAAGAATTCAATAACAGCATCAAGAACTGCTTGAACGCCTTTATTTTTGAATGCCGAACCACAAGTTGCTAATACGATCTCGTTATTCAATGTACGAGTACGTAATGCACCTTTAATCTCTTCTTCTGACAGTTCTTCACCTTCAAGGTATTTGTCCATCAGTTCTTCAGAGGCTTCAGCTGCTTCTTCAACTAGGTTTTGACGCCATTCATCAGCAAGCTCTTGCATATCAGCTGGAATATCTTCATAAGTGAAGGTCATGCCTTGATCGGCTTCATTCCAGTTGATTGTTTTCATCTTGATAAGGTCAACAACACCTCTAAAATCTTCTTCTGCACCAATGTTTAATTGGATTGGAACAGGGTTAGCACCAAGACGATTTTTAATTTGCCCTACAACACGTAAGAAATCTGCTCCAGCACGGTCCATCTTATTTACGAATACAATACGAGGAACTCCGTATTTATTCGCTTGACGCCATACTGTTTCAGATTGAGGTTCTACACCCGATGAGCCACAGAACACAACAACCGCACCATCAAGTACACGTAAAGAACGCTCTACTTCGATAGTGAAGTCAACGTGTCCAGGGGTATCGATGATATTAATACGGTGATCGTCAAATTGGGCATCCATACCACGCCAGAAAGTCGTAGTTGCCGCAGAGGTAATAGTGATACCACGCTCTTGCTCTTGCTCCATCCAATCCATGGTAGCTGCACCATCGTGAACTTCGCCGATTTTATGAGAAAGGCCAGTATAGAATAGAATACGCTCAGTAGTAGTAGTTTTACCTGCATCTACGTGAGCACAGATACCGATATTACGGTAGCGCTCAATAGGTGTATTTCGAGCCACGGTTGTATCCTCTTATCTTAGGGATTATTGCTATTTCCCAACGCAAATGCATTGAAATAGCGATAATGGCTAAGTGTTTTACTAAATGGGAAAGAAAGAAGTAAGGTGCAGCAAGGACTGCTGCACCTTCGGTA
Source organism: Aliivibrio sifiae (assembly GCF_002954705.1). GTDB lineage: Bacteria > Pseudomonadota > Gammaproteobacteria > Enterobacterales > Vibrionaceae > Aliivibrio > Aliivibrio sifiae_A. Next base: position 295,041 of record NZ_MSCO01000003.1, on the reverse strand, counting down.
TTACCAGCGGTAATGAGCGAATGCTTTGTTAGCATCAGCCATACGGTGAACGTCTTCACGTTTCTTAACCGCAGTACCTTTGTTCTCAGACGCGTCTAACATTTCGTTAGCAAGACGTTGAGCCATAGATTTTTCACCACGCTTACGCGCAGCTTCAACCATCCAACGCATAGCAAGTGCGTTACGGCGAACCGGACGTACTTCTACAGGAACTTGGTAAGTTGAACCACCCACACGGCGAGATTTAACTTCCACCGATGGACGAACATTTTCAAGAGCTTCTTCGAATACAGCTAAGTGATCTTTACCAGATTTCTCAGCCATTAATTCTAGTGCACCGTAAACGATTTTTTCAGCAGTTGATTTCTTACCGTCAACCATTACGATGTTTACAAATTTTGCCAACAGCTCAGATTTGAACTTAGGATCTGGAAGGATCTTACGTTGGCCTATTACGCGACGACGTGGCATGGAATTTCTCCGTTGTTGTCTTCAGGTTATCCAAAACTTTTCAGTTTCTTCAAATTACAAATATTTAGTGTTTGGCCTTACTTAACGGATTCCATTAAGACTTAGGACGTTTCACACCGTACTTAGAACGACCTTTCTTACGATCGTTTACGCCTGCACAGTCAAGTGCACCACGAACAGTGTGGTAACGCACACCTGGTAAATCTTTAACACGACCACCACGGATAAGAACAACTGAGTGCTCCTGAAGGTTGTGACCTTCGCCGCCGATGTATGAAGTAACTTCAAAGCCGTTAGTTAAACGAACACGACATACTTTACGTAAAGCTGAGTTCGGTTTTTTTGGAGTAGTAGTATATACGCGAGTACATACACCACGTTTTTGTGGACACGCTTCTAGCGCAGGCACGTTGCTTTTAACAACTTGCTTTGCACGTGGCTTGCGTACCAACTGGTTAATAGTTGCCATTAAAATAGCTCCTGATTAGAGGTTCGAAAACTTTTGAAAAATCTATATCCCTATGGAAATAGGGACGCGAAATTCTAAGGCTGAACGTGATATGTGTCAAGAAATATACAGCACTATTAATAAACAATTTAAAAATAATTTATGTTTCTCGAACATAACACATGATTACCAAGTCACTACAGGTGAGTGATCTTGGGTTAACGATACAAAGAAGTCATAACTAACCAGTTGAATTTTATCATCAATTAATGATTTAACGCCCCTAGCTTCTACATCTTCTTGCAATAAATAGCATTGCTTAAACGAAAGGATCAATGAATGATCTTTATGATCCAACATTCCCGCATAAATACTCTCCTGCGTTAATAAAAGCACGTCATGTGTGGTATTTATTGGCAACTCATTACAACAAAGCGCTTGAATGTTCTCTTTTTTCGTTAAAATATGCAGCATAACCTAAAACACCATTACTTGAGCACATTGTGATAATTTCTCATTAATCTCTTGATTTGTTATAACATCAACATCAATCAATAAATTTTTTTCTTTCAAGCCACGATTATGTAATGCGGTTTGGCATACATATAGCTCTTCAAGATCGCATAACGACAACATTTTAAATCCCGCAACATAATCACGTGACAATACAAGTTCTGGTTGCTGATTTTCTAATAATTGGAATACCCCATCCCCAATAAAGAAAATTTGAATATCTTCACTGTATGCAGAAGCCGCAAGAATAGCATCTAGCCCTTCCCTGCCCTTCGTCGTTGAGTGCGGTGAACTTTGAAATACAAATCCAATACGATTCATGACTTGCCTATTATACTAATACTCAAAAATTAAAATTGAATCACACGATCAAACTTCAGCAATGCCGTAGCTAGACCACCTAAACCAGCCTGTTGAAAGCCTTGTGCTAGGTTATGCTGTTCTATCTTATGTTGTTCAGCTTCTTCTTGACCGATGACGCCACGACGTAATGCAGCCGCAACACAAGTATCTAATTCTACATTGTGTTCTTGTGCCAATGCTTGCCATGCTTTCGTTATATCAAATTCATCATTAGCAGGTAAAATCAATGATGAAGCATTCAATACTCCATCCTGATAAAAAAAGACTTTTTCTAACTGGTGACCTTGCTTAATAAGCGATTGTGCAAACTGAAAAGCTTGCCTAGATGCTTGAGTTCCATAAGCAGGACCATTAACAACCACCCCATAGCATAAACTCACTTTTCACCATCCTCTGTTTTTCTCTGGCGAATATAGAGATACACCGTATGTTTAGAGATATTCAACTGATCAGCGACACGGTTAATTGCATCTTTAATGTCAAAAATACCTTTATCGTATAAATCCATTACAATCTGTTTATTCTTAGCATTATTACCGACTTCTTTATCTGCATTAATTTCATCAATGGTGCGTTTAACAGTTTGATCAACTAATTCATCAACATCACTGGCAAAGTTTACACTTGAAGCCGCTTCATTTGCTTCTTCACTTGGCATAAAAGAATGTAAAACTTGGGAAAACGGTGCATCTAAATTGATATTAATACATAACAAACCAATAATTCTTTCATCACCATTGCGAATAGCTACGGTGATCGATTTCATTAACACCCCGCCTTTAGCGCGAGTGAAATATGAACGTGAAAAATTACGCTTTGAACGCTGAATATCTTTCAACATTTGCAAAGCTAAATCGGTAATAGGAGAGCCAACTTTACGACCAGTATTCTCACCATTAGCAATTCTAATCGCTGATTTATTGATATCTTCTAATGAGTGCAGAACAATTTCACAATAGCTACCAATTAAACTAGCAATACCATCAACAACAGCTTCATACGAGCGTAGAATATGATGATCAAACTCAGTAAATGGTACTACCTCAGATAAACTTTCTTCTGCGATATTCTCAATATTCATATACACCAACTTAATATCCATTTATCCAACGAGCAAAAAAAGCCTGTTGCTTAAAATAATTCCATCAAGTTTATCAGAATATTTGCATGAAAATAAAAAACCCCAGCCAGTGCCGGGGTTAATTCAGTGATCTAAAACAAAGTTTAGATTATTTAATCTCCGTAAAGATTATTTTGTTGGTTTTGCTGCGTCTTTAATCTCTAGCAACTCAACATCAAATACCAATGTAGAATTTGCAGGGATAGATTGATTACCTTGAGCGCCGTAACCTAGTTCTGCTGGGATAACAAACTTGTATTTAGAGCCAACATTCATTAGTTGAACACCTTCAGTCCAACCTGGAATTACTGCATTTAGAGGGAAAGTTGCTGGTTGGTTACGATCGTAAGAGCTATCAAACTTAGTACCGTCGATTAGTGTACCTGAGTAATGTACAACTACAGTATCTGTTGCTTTTGGTTTAGGGCCTTCAGCAGGAGTAATTACTTGGTATAAAAGACCTGATTCAGTCTTCATTACGCCGTCTTGTTTTTCAAACTCTGCACGGTAATCTGCACCAGCTTTGATGTTTGCTTCAGATTCAGCCGCTGCTTTCTTTTGTGCAATTTCAGCAACGCGTTGATCTAGCGCTTGTAGAGCACCTTGAATTTCTTCATCAGTTAGACGTTCTTTGCCGTTGAATACATCAGTAACACCTGCAAGTACATCAGCTTTCTTAAGGTCTAAGCCAAGTTCTGTTTGCTTCTCTAGGTTAGAGTTTAAGTATTTAGCTAATGATGCACCAATTGCATAACCTGCTTTTTCATCTTCAGATGCGAACGTTGATGCCGTTGTACCTTCTGCTGATGCTTCAATTTTTGCAGGTAATGTTGTTGCTTCTGTTTTTGGTGCTTCTTCTTTTTGACAACCAACAACGAATGCAACAGTTGCAGCAAGTAACGACACTTTAAAGATAGATTTCATTTCAAAACTCCGGTTATTTGAGGTCCTGCCTCAATTTCTTATTCAATTTTTAGATAAAGATGTGAAATACTGTTCATCACAATATACTAGTACTTATAGACACATTACAAACGAGTAGTTCAATTTGATGCGCGTTATCTCTCAATACACTGCAATTTTTTTCATTACGTTGACATTAGTGGGCTGTTTCTTTAATAACTCTGACGTTCAACGATGGGAAATGGCAACACAAGGCACTACCAGTTTCGCGTTAAGTCGTGATGCTCGCTTTGGGCTTTTCTTTGTCAAAGAAGGATCAAATGCTGCTAATACGAACAGTGAAATAAAAAGTGGATTGCATTTTTGGGATCTTGTCGATAATAAAGAATTGACCTATTTCGGAGCTCAAGATCAACACGATTCTACCGTTTCCCATATGACTATCTCTGACAACTCTCGCTTTGCCATTACAGCAACTCAAACTAATTTTGCAGTTTGGGATTTAGGGATGGGGATCTCCGAAGGTTTATGGTCTATCTCTGATGGCATCATTCGCGATGTTGATATTGCAAGTAATGGTCAACAAGTTTTGCTTGGTTTATCTAACGGCAAAGCCATTTATATTGATTTAGCCACAGGACGTAGGCTTGAATTTCTTGCCCATCGAGAAAAAGTAAATTCAGTGGCTTTATCAGCTAATGGAAAATTTGCTCTCTCAGGTGGTAACGATCACTTTGCATATTTTTGGGATACTCAAACAGGTCAAATTCTACGTACATTCGAGCATGAAAAACGCGTTAGTCGAATCGCTCTACAACGAGACGGAAAATACGCACTCACAGCTGATGGTGGTAATGAAGCCTTTATTTGGGATTTAAAAACTGGGGATAAAATTACAGAACTCAGTACCTTTGCTCGCCAACAAGTTTTTTCTAGTGCTCGTTTTAGCGATGATGGAAAGTATCTAATCACAGGCTCACCCGCTGGCAGCATCATGTTATGGGATACTCTCTCAGGTAAGAAACAAGAACAATGGCGCGCCGAGCCATTAAAAGATGCACGCCCACCAACAGCGGTAGTGTATGATGTCGCCATTGATAAAAAACAACGAGTCATTTCCGCTACCTCAGCCGGAATCGCTCAAGCTTGGTTGATAGAATAATGACGACAGATATTAAAAAATTAGAAGATAAAATCAGTGATTTAGAGTGCCAAATGGCGTTCCAAGAGCAAACGGTCGAAGAGTTAAACGATGCGTTATCTCAACAACAATTACTGATCACTAATATGCAAGTTCAAATGAAGTTTATGGTTGGTAAGATGAAAACCATGGATTCATCGAATATGGCGGATACGTCAGAAGAGACACCACCACCGCATTACTAGAGGCTTGGCTAACTAGACCGCTTCGCTCCTATAAAAGCAAAAAGCAAAAAACGAAGGTTTCAGGTTTCAGGAAAATCAAAAGCGACTCAAAACACCTACCATACTCGCTTTTATAGTATCTAGTTAGCGCTACATATAGTTCCTAGCAAAAAAAAGACCACAGGCTCAACACCTGTGGTCTTTCTAATTCTAAATACAACATTCAGCTCTGCATTTGATCTTATAGACTCTAGTCAGCGCAGCGTATAGCTTCTAGTTAATAATAGAAACCTCACCGCATACACCCCTGAATCCTTTAAGCGTAGCGATCTGAACCCTGCTCTTAAAAGATTACTTAGAACAGTTACCGCTACCACAACATTCGTGATCTTCTTTGTAATCGTGAGAATGACCTTCACCACCACAACAACCACCTTCGTGATCATGGTCGTGTCCGTGATCGTGACCACAGCCGCCTTCTTGGTGGATATGACCGTGTGCAGCTTCTTCTTCAGTTGCTTCACGTAGTGCTACAACTTCAACTTCAAAACCTAGTGTTTGACCAGCAAGCATATGGTTGCCATCAACAACAACTTCGTCGCCATCAACTTCAGTCACTTCTACAGGGATTGGACCTTGATCTGTATCAGCAAGGAAACGCATGCCAACTTCGATTTGCTCAACACCTTGGAATACGTTTGCAGGAACACGTTGAACCATCTCATCCATGTGCTCGCCGTATGCTTCTTCAGGAGTAACAGTGATGCTGAATTTATCGCCTGCAACTTTACCTTCAAGTGCTTTTTCAAGACCAACGATTAGGTTGTTGTGACCATGTAGGTAATCAAGAGGAGCCTCAACTGTTGATTGATCAACAACTACGCCTTCTTCAGTTTTTACTTGGTAAGCAAGACTTACAACAACGTTCTTTTCAATTTTCATTTTAACTCCGGATGCACTTGGCATTAGTGGATGGTATTCAGTGTTGCGACATAATACTATTCAGGCTTAAAAACGCCAATAACATCATCTTGCGCATGTTTGGTTTTTTCTATCGATTTGGGTGTTTTACGGTCTGTATGACCACACTCCACACACTCGACATGTTCAATATTACTTTCTTCCCACCAACGTAGCGTATCCGTCGTGCTACATGATGGGCAAACCGCACCTGCAATAAATCGTTTTTTCACGGTTATTATCCTTGTGCTAATAGTACCAATCTTAGTCAATATTGGTCTTAATCCCAATCGTTCTGATTTGATCGTTCGCTTTCCATCTCTAAACCAAAAATCTCTTCTAACTCTATTCGAGCCGCTTTCGCCTTAGAAGCCAGAACCTTGTCATCTGAATGCAATGGTAACAATTCTTTTAGCATAGCAACATCTAACTTTTTAAAATGCGATTCTGCGCGTTTGGCCTGATAAGGATGCATACCCAAAGATGTGAGGGTTTGTCGGCCTAAATCAAGGGCACCATAAAAAGTTTCTCGTGAAAAGTGATCTACCCCTTCATTTAGTAACTCATACGCTTCAACTCTGCTTCTGGCCCTTGCTAGAATTTTTAAATGTGGGAAGTGCTGTTTGCATAAGGCAACAACATCCATCACTTTTTGAGGGTCAGTCTTACAAACCACGATCGCCTCTGCTTTCTCAGCTCCTGCTGCTCGCAATAACTCAACTTGGGTTGCATCACCGTAATACACTTTATACCCGAACTTTCTCAACAAACGAATTTGACTTGGATCGCCCTCTAGAATCGTTAGCTTAATTTTATTAGCAAACAGTAAACGCCCGACAATTTGTCCAAAACGACCAAAGCCCGCAATGATAACTTGTGGCTGAGTTGCATGAGTAAAATCAGATTGTGGCATTTCTTCTTCGCCGTTTAAGGTTCTACCAAACCACCAATCTTGAGCAATAAGAAGTAAAGGAGTCGTCATCATAGATAAACTGACCACTACCAATAAGAAGGCGGTCAACTCTCGACTTAACAGGCCTTCCATTTGCGCTGCAGTAAACAATACAAATGCAAACTCACCACCTTGACTTAATATCATTGCCATCTGACTACGTGCTTTTGCTCTGGTTCCAAACAAACGCGCCAAGCCATAGAGTAAAAAACCTTTTGAGGTCACTAATAAGGCAACAGCCCCTAATATTTCAAGTGGGTACTGCAGTAACAGGCCTAAGTTAACCGACATCCCTACGGCAATAAAAAATAATCCAAGCAATAAACCTTTAAAGGGTTCAATCGCCACTTCTAGCTCATGACGAAATTCACTCTCAGCAAGTAAAACACCAGCAAGAAATGCCCCAAGCGCCATTGATAATCCCAACTGTTTCATCGCAGCAGAAATACCAATAACCAAAAGCAGAGCCGCTACCGTAAACAACTCACGGGCCCCACTCTTCACAACATAACTAAATAACGGTCGTAATAAAAAATGACCAAGAGTGAAAATACCTATCACACCAACCAAAATCCATAAACCGTCTAGCCAATTACCACTCGCACCACCAGCAAGCACTGGCAATATCGCAAGCATTGGGATCACCGCGATATCTTGAAATAACAACACAGCAAAACCAGACTGACCACTTTCATAAGCCGATAGTTTACGCTCTTCAATCACTCGCAAAGCAATCGCGGTTGATGACAAGGCAAGCCCCATTCCAATCACGACACTTACTTGCCATTCTAAGCCATAAAGCATCATTGCAGCAGTGATGACGCAGGAGGTCACCACCACTTGACTACCACCCAATCCAACAATCGGTTTTCTCATCTTCCATAACTTATTGGGGTTCAATTCTAACCCTATGAGAAACAGCAGTAGCACCACACCAAACTCTGAAAAGTGTAAAATCGCATCCACATCAGAGATCAACTTCAATCCCCACGGGCCAATTGCAATCCCTGCCAATAAGTAACCAAGCACTGCGCCTAAACCAAACCGTTGCGCCAAAGGAACAGTAACAACCGCAGCAGCTAAAAATATTGAACTGGTATGTAACCAATCTCCCGCCATTAGCTTTCTCCTCTAGGGTTTGATAGCCACAACTTATAATCATCAATAAACTGCTGACGTTTTTCTACTGTGATCTTTCGAGCCCAATATTGAATTGATGGTGTCAGCCATTCCATTTGACATAATGCTGCGGTGATCTTAAATGGCACAAGGATCTCATCCATGGAATGTTGATTATAGCCTGTCGCAGAAAACGCCTCTTCAATCCCGCCCGCGGTAATGACACTGCGCCATTGCTTACCTTTTAGAGCATTCCCCTCACCATAGGCAAATCCCTTTCCAAGTACGCAATCCATCCACTCTTTTAACAGCGCTGGACACGAATAAAGATAAAGTGGGTGTTGAAATATAATAATGTCATGCTGAGCAAGTAATTCATGCTCGTAAATAACATCAATAAAAAATTCAGGATAATGAGCATAAAGATCATGCACAGTGACATGTGATAAATCTTGATACGCAGATAAGATCGCCTTATTGGCAACCGAGTGTTCAGGATCGGGATGAGCGAGGATCACTAATATTCTAGGCAACTGAGTCATAAATTCCTTTCTAGACTTCACTTTTTATTATTTTAAATGGGACTTCTACTCCATCATACAGACTATTTCTATATCGACAATCTTCGCTCTTACGCCTACTATGCTTACCGTATTCACCATTTTGCCAACAAGAGAAGCACACCACAGCATGATTACGTTTTCAGACATTCAATTACTTCGTGGCGGTAAGCCATTATTAGAACAAGCCTCTGCCACCATTCATCCCGGTGACAAAGTCGGTTTAGTCGGAAAAAATGGCTGTGGTAAATCCACTCTTTTTGCCCTAATTAAAGGCGAACTAAGCGTTGATGCAGGTTCAAATCGTGTTCCTCAAAACTGGGAAATGGCATGGGTAGCGCAAGAAACTCCCGCGTTAGAACGCAAAGCGATTGATTATGTTATCGATGGTGATCGGGAATTTCGTGGTTTAGAGGAACAGTTACTCAAAGCTGAAGAAGCAGATAACGGCACATTAGTTGCTGAGCTTCACAGTAAAATAGACATTGCTGGTGGTTATACGATTAACTCACGTGCAGCTGAATTACTGAACGGTTTAGGTTTCTCCCAACAACAAATGGACTGGAACTTAACTCAGTTCTCTGGTGGTTGGCGTATGCGTTTAAACTTAGCTCAAGCCCTGATTTGTCGCTCCGATTTGTTGCTACTCGATGAACCAACCAACCACTTAGATTTAGATGCGGTAATGTGGCTAGAGCGTTGGCTACAAAACTACCCTGGCACCTTAATGCTAATTTCTCATGACCGTGATTTTCTTGATCCTGTTATTAACCGTATTATTCATGTTGAGAACCAACAATTAAACGAATACACAGGTAACTACTCGTCATTTGAAGTGCAACGTGCTGAGAAACTGATACTGCAACAAGCGAAATATCAGAAGCAACAAAAGAACATGTCACACATGCAGTCATACATAGACCGCTTCCGTTATAAAGCATCAAAAGCGCGCCAAGCGCAAAGCCGTATTAAAGCGTTAGAGAAGATGGAAAAAGTGCTACCAGCACAGTTAGATAACCCATTCAGCTTTAACTTTAGAGAACCCGATGCGCTACCAAACCCAATTTTAATGATGGACGAAGTGAGTGCTGGTTACGAAAACAATACTATTCTAGAACAAATTCGTTTGAACCTTGTTCCAGGCAGTCGTATTGGTCTACTGGGTCGAAATGGTGCCGGTAAATCAACACTAATTAAATTACTCTCTGGAGAGTTAGCTCCACAAAGTGGCGTATTTAGCTATTCTCAAGGTGTAAAAATTGGCTACTTTGCACAGCATCAATTAGAAACTCTACACGTAGAAGAGACACCACTACAGCACCTAATGCAGATTGCCCCAAATCATACAGAGCAACAACTGCGTGATTACTTAGGCAGCTTTGGTTTTCAAGGTGAAAAAGCGCTCGATAAAATTGGGCCTTTCTCTGGTGGCGAAAAAGCACGTTTAGTATTAGCACTTGTTGTATGGCAAAAACCCAACATGTTGCTACTCGATGAACCGACCAACCACCTTGATTTGGATATGCGCCAAGCCTTAACCATGGCTTTGCAGACTTTCGAAGGTGCAATGGTTATCGTCAGTCACGATAGATACCTACTGCGAGCGACTACTGATGATCTGTACTTAGTTCATGATCGCCAAGTTATGCCTTTTGATGGTGATTTAACGGATTACTACAAATGGCTTACCGAACAAAATAAATCAGAACGTAAAGAGCAGCTTCAACAAGATAAGCAAGACAGCCCAAGCACTTCAACAAGCTTAAGTGCCGCAGACAAAAAAGAGCAGAAACGTAAAGAAGCAGAGTTCAGAAAACAGATAGCGCCACTTCGTAAAGAAGTAACTAAGCTTGAAAAGAAAATGGATAAGCTAAATGAGGCGCTAAGCCAATCTGAAGAAGAGCTGGGTGATGTGTCTTTATATGAAGCTGAAAACAAAAAACGTTTAACCGAAGTGTTGGCCATTCAAGCATCAGCAAAGTCAGAGCTTGAAGAAGTAGAGATGGAATGGATGGATCTTCAAGAACAAATTGAAGAAAAAGAGAATGCCTCTCAACTGTAACCTCCCTATCAATAAACAACAAAAGGCTTTGCTTACTTGCGAAGCCTTTTGGACCTTCTCATTATCTCATTATAAAAAACAAGGCGTACAATCCGCCGCTCTCGCCTTACAAGATAAGCATAAAGGCAATGTAAATCTTGCCCTACTTTTGATCTGGCTTGATTCTCTCAATATTCAATTTCCACCATTACACATTACACTTCTTGAAAGCTCACTCAATACAACAGATGCCTTACTTACCTCTTATCGAGCATTAAGAAAAAAAATTAAACAAACGGGTGTTATTGAACTTTATCAGCAAGCTCTACAATTTGAATTACACCTAGAAAAACAGCAACAAACTGATCTTATTGAAACAGTTCTACGTATTGAGTTGAAGCAAGCAAACCAGCAGAACAGCTTACTACACATTTATTGTTGCTCACTTAATGCCGAATCATTATACCTTTCTCTACAAGCCAAAAAAGGAGCATAATTCATGATGGACTCATTTACTCCTGCCTCAGGATTATCCAACGCACACATCCAAACTTTATTGCCACGTTTACTGCGTAGAAATCCTTTGTTTAATGCATATTGGCAACGTTTAGAGTTACCTGATGGTGATTTTGTCGATTTAGCGTGGAGTGAAAACCCAAATAAAGCCGGAGATAAACCCATCTTCATTTTATTTCATGGGTTAGAAGGCAGCTTTGAGAGTCCATACGCGAATGGATTATTAGCCGCCGCTAAAGAACAAGGTTGGCTTGGCGTAATGATGCATTTTAGAGGATGTAGTGACGTACCTAACCGTTTAGCTAGAGCTTATCACTCAGGAGAAACGGAAGACGCTCGCTTCTTTATTCAAATGCTAGATAAACGTTTTCCAAACCGAATAAAAGTCGCCACAGGGATATCTCTTGGCGGCAATATGTTGGTAAATTATCTTGCTAAATACAGCGCCAAAACATTATTGAATGCAGCCACCGTGATTTCTGCACCACTAGACTTAGCCGCCTGCTCAGAACGCATTCAACACGGTTTTTCTCGTGTTTATCAAACCTATTTATTGCGCTCATTAAAAGCCAGTAGTATCAGAAAAATAAACGGAAGTAGACAAGCAATTATAGGCTTAGATAAAGCCATGATAGCTGCAATTCCTGACCTATTGCAGTTTGATAATTTACTCACAGCTCCTATGCACGGTTACGAAAATGCACAAGACTATTATCAGCAATGCAGTGGTTTACAGTTTTTAGAGCATATCGATATACCAACACGGATCATTCACGCAAAAGACGATCCTTTCATGACAAAAGCAGTGATACCTACTCAAGCTCTGCCTAACTGTGTACACTATCAACTAACAGAACATGGCGGCCATGTTGGCTTTATTAATGGCTCGTTCAGCAAACCAACATTTTGGTTAGAAAATAGCGTAAACCACTGGTTTCAAAAAATTCTCTAGCCTTAGTAATTAATAAAATGGATGAGTAAGAAGTATGATCATTCCTTGGCAAGATATCGCACCAGAAACTTTAGAAAATTTGATTTCAGAATTTGTTCTTCGTGAAGGCACCGATTACGGTGAAATGGAATGCAGCCATCAAGATAAGATCGAGCAAATAACCCTGTTATTAAAAAATGGTGAAGCGATGGTCGTTTTCTCTGAACTACACGAAACCGTAGATATTCAAACCAAAGCCCGCTTTAACCCTAACCTCACCAATCATGAGTTTGAATAATCATTTTCAATCAATCACAAATTTTAAACGATAACGTATCATTTAAATCAACCCTGTTATAACATCTTCGCTATCAGGAAATATAGACAGGGTTTGTCATGTCCGCAAAGCATCCAATTATAGCTGTTACTGGTTCCTCCGGTGCAGGCACCACCACCACTTCTGAAGCCTTCCGTAAGATGTTCAATATGATGGACATCAAAGCATCATGGCTTGAAGGCGATAGCTTCCATCGATTCACTCGTCCTGAAATGGATGTCGAAATTCGTAAAGCAAAAGAGCAAGGCAAGCATATCAGCTATTTTGGCCCTCAAGCCAATGATTTCCCCGCACTTGAACAATTCTTCCACCAATATGGTATTGATGGAACTGGACAATATCGTCGCTATTTACATACCTTTGATGAAGCCGTTCCATTCAATCAAATGCCTGGCACATTTACTCCATGGCAAGACCTTCCAGATAATACTGATGTTCTTTTTTATGAAGGATTACATGGTGGAGTCATGGACGGTGAGATTGATGTTTCTCAGCACGTTGATTTATTGATTGGCATGGTACCAATTGTAAACCTTGAATGGATCCAAAAATTCGTTCGAGATACTCGAGATCGCGGTCATTCTCGAGAAGCGGTAATGGACTCCATTGTTCGCTCAATGGATGATTATCTCAACTACATCACACCGCAATTTTCTCGTACTCATATAAACTTTCAGCGCGTACCTACGGTTGATACTTCAAACCCACTTAATGCCAAAGGTATTCCAAGCTTAGATGAAAGCTTTGTGGTGATCCGCTTCCGCGGCATACGTAATGTTGACTTCCCTTACCTGCTTGCCATGATTGATGGATCGTTTATGTCTCGTCACAATACGCTTGTTGTTCCCGGTGGAAAGATGAGTTTTGCGATGGAATTAATCATTCGTCCACTACTTCAGCAACTGATTGAAACGGGAAAAATAGGGTAATCCTTTTCCTCTTTTGCTTACAAATTTGGGGTTCTTCCAAAAATAGTGAATAATAGAGAGTCTATTCACTATTTTTGCGATGCTATGAAAACTTCTCCTTTTACTATTTGGCTCAGTGCTGCTCGACCTAAAACACTTCCCCTTGCGCTTGCATCAATTATGACAGGCTCGGCATTGGCATATTGGAATAACCATGCTTCTGCAACCATCACCCTCATGGCATTTGTTACTGCAACCTTATTACAAATTTTATCTAACCTTGCTAATGATTATGGTGACGCAGTAAAAGGCACCGATAATGATGACCGTCTTGGTCCACAACGAGCAATGCAATCAGGCTTAGTCACGCAAGCGACAATGAAGAAAGCCATTGGCATTAATATTGTGCTTACAATTATTAGTGGCTTAACATTAGTATTCATTTCTCTTCACCAAACCATGGATATTATTGGTTTTATTGCTCTTGGCTTATTGGCAATTGCTGCAGCCATTGCTTATACCATGGGAGACAAACCTTATGGCTACCGTGGGTTAGGTGACATTTCAGTATTTATCTTCTTTGGCTTACTTGGTGTTGCTGGTACTTATTACCTACATACAGGTCATTTATCTTCAGCGTTATTTTTACCCGCGATTGCTTGTGGTTTATTAGCTGTTGCTGTCTTAAACATTAATAATTTACGAGACATTGAAAATGATGAAGCGTGTGGAAAAATGACACTCGTTGTCCGTATGGGTGCGGCTTGGGGTCGTAAATATCACGCAATCATTATGGCACTCAGTTTTATCTGTCTTGCCATTTTCAGTGCAACTCAGATCCACTCATTAACGGGATGGTTATTTTTAGTGATTACCCCATTCGTTGTTAATCATGTGGTATCTGTTATTCGCGCACCGAGCGGCGAAGACATTCGCCCAATGATGGGAACAGTAGTCCAATGTGCGTTGTTCACTAATATTTTGTTTTCAATCGGTCTTTATTTATCCATATAAGCTTGTTATTTATCATAGTAATGACTTATTAAGCCCGTATATTAAGAAGCTCTAGAGAGAACTAACACCAAAAAAGGTAGGCATCATCATGGAATACAATACTTCTGCACTTTGTGACATTTATTTAGATCTCGTTGATGTTGTTGAACCAATGTTCAGCCATTATGGTGCTAAAAGCTCTTTTTCTGGACAAATCACAACGATTAAGTGTTTTGAAGACAATGGGTTAATCAGCCGATTACTGGATGAAAAAGGCGAAGGCCGAGTATTATTAGTGGATGGTGGCGGTTCATTACGTCGCGCTCTTGTTGACGCCGATTTAGCCTCTAAAGCCGCTCATAATGGTTGGGAAGGTTTAGTGATTTATGGCTGTATTCGTGAAGTCGATTATCTAGAAGAAATTAATATCGGTATCCAAGCACTCGCCTCTATTCCTGTTGGTGCAGCAAAGAAAAACATTGGTGAAATTGATGTAGCCGTTAACTTTGGTAGCGTAACCTTCTTACCTGAAGATCACCTGTATGCAGATTCAACTGGGATCATTATTTCTCAAGAACCATTAGAAGAGATGGGTGAGGAAGAGTAGAGCTAGAGTTCAGATCGCTTCGCTGGCAGAATTCAGAGGTGATCGTTGTAGTTATAACGACAAATATACAGTCCCCTCCCCTTTATAAGGGGGGGGTTAGGGAGGGGTAATACGATAAAGGTTGAATTGAGTCCATAGTTAACTTGATTTATACGCTGTTAGTTCTTGACCCCCTCCCAACCTCCCCCTTACTAAGGGGGAGGAGCTAAAAAACCAAAACGCACTGATCTTTCTTCATCAAAAAAAAACCGCAGGTGCTTTCACACCTACGGTTTCAAATTTACTCGTTAACCAATTTTAAATTTTGGCTAAATAGATTCCATTAGTTCAAGGCGGAGACGCGGAGCTTATGATAATAAGTGAGCACCGACAACACAGAAGATGGAAGAGTTACGACTCAAAAAATAGAATTACTCTACTTCTTCCATCTTACCTAGTAAACCACGGATGCGAGCTTCAAATTGAGCTTGATCATCACGTGCTTTTTGAGCTTCTTGCTCAACTTCAGAACGACCGTTGTTTGCTTGCTCAAGATTTTGAGTTAGCTCAGCGTTCGCTTCTTTTAATTCTTCAACTTCCATTTGTAGCAGTGCGATTGTATCTACTGCCATCTGAACTTTAGCTTCTAGTTGTTCTAATATTTCTAAAGACATTCCTGCCACCTTAACTGTAATCTTCATTGAGATGCAGAGAGTTTATCTTTCTCTGCCGACTTATTTTCTATTCTACTCAGCAATTGTAATTCTGCCATAGTGTTATTCATTAAAATGCATCATATGAACAAAAAAACAGCAATTTTTACCAACATCTGACTTACTTTCTTAAGATTAAAACGAACCGCATACTAAAACTAGATGTTTCAATGCATTATTTGAATTAAAGCATAAGGTCCCCTCTATAAACCAGCCTAATAATTTTTAAAATATAAGATTAGCCAACCAAAAAGCAAACGTTTCCCTTTTTGTTGTGATAAAATCCTCGCGATTTTTAAATTCATCGATTTATTCGGAGTAAATATGAAACGCGATTTAGCAATGGCTTTTTCTCGAGTTACTGAAGGTGCCGCACTGGCAGGTTACAAATGGCTTGGCCGTGGCGATAAAAACGCTGCTGATGGTGCTGCTGTTGAAGTAATGCGTACACTTCTTAACAAAACTGATATCAGTGGTGAGATTGTTATTGGTGAAGGTGAGATCGATGATGCACCTATGCTATACATTGGTGAGAATGTAGGTACTGGTGGCGACGCGGTTGATATCGCAGTTGACCCAATTGAAGGTACTCGCATGACTGCAATGGGCCAATCAAATGCTCTTGCTGTATTAGCAGCAGGTGAGAAAGGAAGCTTCTTAAAAGCACCTGACATGTATATGGAAAAATTGGTTGTTGGTCCTGGTGCTAAAGGCGCAATCGACTTAGCGCTTTCTCTAGAAGAAAATTTAGAGAACATTGCAAAAGCATTAGGTAAAACACTGGATACACTCGTAGTAACCACACTTGCTAAACCTCGCCATGACGAAACGATAGCTAAAATGCAAAAGATGGGCGTTCGTGTTTTTGCTGTGCCAGATGGTGATGTTGCAGCTTCAATTCTAACTTGTATGCCAGATAGCGAAGTTGACGTAATGTACTGTATCGGTGGCGCACCTGAAGGTGTCGTTTCTGCTGCGGTTATTCGAGCTTTAGATGGTGACATGCAAGCTCGCCTTCTTCCTCGTCATGAAGTAAAAGGTGATACAGAAGAAAACCGTATTCATGGTGAAGAAGAATTAAAGCGTTGTGAAGAAATGGGCGTGAAAGCGAACGTTATCTTAAAAATGACTGACATGGCACGCAGCGATGATGTTGTTTTCGCAGCAACTGGTATCACGAAAGGTGATTTGCTAGAAGGCATTACTCGCCAAGGTAATATCGCGACAACTGAAACTCTACTTATCCGTGGTCGTTGCCGTACAATTCGCCGTATTAAGTCGATTCACTACCTAGA
Organism: Aliivibrio sifiae; assembly: GCF_002954705.1. Lineage (GTDB taxonomy): Bacteria > Pseudomonadota > Gammaproteobacteria > Enterobacterales > Vibrionaceae > Aliivibrio > Aliivibrio sifiae_A. Next base: position 277,947 of record NZ_MSCO01000003.1, on the reverse strand, counting down.
GCGCAAAGATAAAGAAGTTAGAGATTTTATTCTTTAAGAGTAGGGACGAGAGGCGAGTACGCTTCGCTCGAGGAGCGAGGAAGAGCTAAATTCTTTGCCTGATTTGAAACCGTGGGTGTGAAAGCACCTGCGGTTTTTTTGTTTTAGAGAGTTCAGGTTTCAGATCGGTCGCAGGCTCCCTTGCAGGGTTCAGGGGTGATCGTTGTGAGACTAGATGCTATACACGCACTAGCTAGACCGCTTCGATTCTATTAAGGGTAAATTCAAAAATTGTCATTATGATTACAGCAACAAATACACAGTCCCCTGCCCTTAACAAGGGGAGGGATTACTGCGATAAAGCTGGAATGAGTTCATAGTTAACTTGATTGATACGCTGTTAGTTCTTGCCTCCCTCCCAGCCTCCCCCTTAGTAAGGGGGAAGAGCTAAAAGCCAAAAGCGATCACCTCTGAACCCTTTAAACGAAGCGATCTAAACCCTGCCCTTCCTTCTCAAAATAGAGACGCCCCTTCAATATCCCTTATTCCACTTTCTCAAAATCTAAAAACGCCAACTAAGCTAAATATATTGTTCAAAAGACAAGGAGTCAGCCAATGCCGCATTCATATCATCAAACAGTCTTACCTTCATTTGACGAACTCAAAGCATTAGCAGAAAAAGACCCCAAACAACTTGAAGAGTTACGCCATAAACTGAGTATGGAATTCATCGAGAGCGTACCAAAAGATCATCAAGGACCATTGCTAGCCCAACAAAATCACATTGATAGAATCATTGAACGAGGTAACAACCCTAATCACATCAACATATTACTAGGGCATGAGTTAGGAAAACAATTTGTTCGCTTTGCCAATTCATTAAACAAACCCATTAATGAGCATCAAGCAGCAGATGTTATTCAATTTCCAAATTCCAACAATCGCCCATCAAATAATCCTAAACATTAAGAGAGTTAATCTTATTTTCTACCCTACTTTTTGAAAGCTCTCTTGCTCCATATCTCTCACATTGATAGTTAAACTATCAATGTGACTGGCTTGATCTGCCAATACATCCATCAAAGCACGACTTAACTCTCTTTTTTTCTCTGCAGTACGACCTGATAATAATTCCAAAGTGAGATGAATAAAATCAACACTATTCCCTTTATCTCCCACCAACCAAGAGTGCACTCGAACCGCTCTTGATTTCACATCCTTAGTTGAGAATAATCCCGAATCAATCGCTACTTGATGTAAATCTTCTAGCAAACCTTGCATATTTAAGCGTTCTTCGGCTGAATTTGAATATTCCATAACTAAATGCGGCATCGTGACTTCCTTTTATACGGCTGATTAAGTGATTACTTTTCCATCATTAGCGCAAAGAGAATAAGTTACAATCCTCTCAATAGAAAAGTGCCTAACGAATCACACTTAAGAACAGTCATAAATATCTCCCATTCAGTTAATAATCTTTCGCACTTCGAAATAAAAGCATTAAAATTATGCATAAAAATGATTTTAGACACTAAATCTGTCGTAAAATCTGTTATATTTTTACGCAAGTTTTTTACATTAATTTGAATTGGAGATAATCCTATGCGTCATCCTGTAGTTATGGGTAACTGGAAACTAAACGGCAGCAAAGAAATGGTTGTTGATCTACTAAACGGTCTTAACGCTGAACTTGAAGGCGTTACAGGCGTAGACGTTGCAGTTGCTCCACCAGCACTTTTTGTTGACCTTGCTGAGCGTACGCTTACTGAAGCAGGCAGCGCAATCATCCTAGGTGCTCAAAACTCTGACCTAAACAACAGCGGTGCATTCACTGGCGACATGTCTCCAGCTATGCTTAAAGAATTCGGCGCTACTCACATCATCATCGGTCACTCTGAGCGTCGTGAATACCACAACGAATCAGACGAGTTTGTTGCTAAGAAATTTGCATTCCTAAAAGAGAACGGTCTAACTCCTGTTCTTTGTATCGGTGAATCTGAAGCACAAAACGAAGCTGGCGAAACTGTAGCGGTTTGTGCACGTCAACTTGACGCAGTTATCAACACTCAAGGTGTTGACGCTCTTGAAGGCGCTATCATCGCTTACGAACCAATCTGGGCTATCGGTACAGGTAAAGCGGCTACAGCTGACGATGCACAACGCATCCATGCTCAAATCCGTGCTCACATTGCTGAGAAATCTGAAGAAGTTGCTAAGAACGTTGTTATCCAATACGGCGGTTCTGTTAAGCCTGAAAACGCTGCAGCTTACTTCGCTCAACCAGACATCGATGGTGCTCTAGTTGGCGGCGCAGCTCTTGACGCGAAAAGCTTTGCAGCTATCGCTAAAGCAGCAGCTGAAGCAAAAGCTTAATTATAAGTTTTAGGGACTAGGACGCTTCGCTCTAGGAGCGAGAAAAAACTTGGTTCTGTGAACAATTTAAAACCGTGGATGTGAAAGCATCTGCGGTTTTTTTTGTTGTTAAATATACGCTGCGCTAACTAGAGCGCTTCGCTCTAGAGACAATAAAAGCAAAAGCGCTAATTTTGAACTCCATCGAAATTATTTACTGTTCATTATCTTTTACCATTTACGACTTCTATGGTTTATCGTATTTACCGATATAAGTCTAAATTCTAATGACACTTATTTATAATAAATCAAAACACAAAACACTCAGGCAAAAGCTTAGATCTGAAGTGCCAACAACAGAACGTGTATTGTGGAATAAACTTCGACGAAATCAACTCAATGTTAAATTTCGACGCCAATATGGTATTGGTCGGTATGTTTGTGATTTTTATAATGCTGAATATAAATTAGTCATTGAACTCGATGGTGATAGTCACTTTAATCCGGAAGCTGAAAACTACGATGCTATTCGAAATGAATATATGCACAATCTTGGTATGTCAGTATTGCGCTTCACAAACCAGGATGTCATGAGCAATATTGATGGTGTCCTCGAATTTATTTTAATGCATATAGAACAATTAAAATCAGAATAACTTCTACCATCATCGCAATAACCCCTCCCTAACCCTT
>NZ_MSCO01000003.1:270541-272895 GCF_002954705.1 Aliivibrio sifiae | reverse complement strand
TGATCGCTGAAATTACAACAACTACAATCGGCTCCTCCCCCTTAATAAGGGGGAGGCTGGGAGGGGGTGTTCTTAAAACATATACAAAAAAACCGAGACATCTCTGCCTCGGCTCTTCAAACACATTACACTATAAAGTGAATTAGTTTATGGGGACGTTTACATCATACCGCCCATTCCACCCATGCCGCCCATATCAGGCATAGTAGGACCAGAATCTTGTGGCTTGTCAGTAATCATCGCTTCAGTTGTGATCATAAGACCCGCAACAGATGCAGCGAACTGAAGTGCAGAACGCGTAACTTTAGTTGGGTCAAGAATACCCATCTCGATCATGTCGCCGTAAACGCCAGTTGCAGCGTTGTAACCGTAGTTACCTTCACCAGCGCGAACGTTGTTAGCAACTACTGAATCTTCTTCACCCGCATTTTTAGTGATTTGACGGATAGGCGCTTCCATTGCACGGAGTGCTACACGGATACCTACGTTTTGCTCTTCGTTGTCGCCTTCAAGGCCAGCAACTTTAGATGCAGCGCGGATAAGTGCAACACCACCACCAGCAACAACACCCTCTTCAACCGCAGCGCGAGTGGCGTGAAGTGCATCTTCAACACGGTCTTTCTTCTCTTTCATCTCAACTTCAGTCGCAGCACCAACTTTGATTACTGCAACACCGCCAGCTAGTTTAGCTACACGCTCTTGAAGTTTTTCTTTATCGTAGTCAGACGTTGCGTCTTCGATTTGTTGACGAATTTGAGTAACACGGCCAGAGATGATTGTCTCTTCACCAGAACCATCGATGATAGTTGTTGTTTCTTTCGTGATAGTTACACGCTTCGCTTGACCAAGATCTTCAAGAACTACTTTTTCAAGCTCTAGACCAATCTCTTCAGAAATTACAGAACCCGCAGTTAGAACCGCGATGTCTTGTAGCATTGCTTTACGACGATCACCAAAACCAGGCGCTTTAACCGCAGCAACTTTAACGATACCACGCATGTTATTCACAACTAGAGTAGCAAGTGCTTCGCCTTCAACATCTTCAGCGATGATAAGAAGAGGGCGAGATGCCTTCGCTACAGCTTCTAGCGTTGGAAGCAATTCACGGATGTTTGATACTTTTTTATCAACCAGTAAGATGAATGGGCTTTCTAGATCAACAGAACCCGCTTCTTGGTTGTTTACGAAATATGGAGATAGGTAACCACGGTCAAACTGCATACCTTCAACAACGTCTAATTCGTCTTGAAGTGCTTGGCCTTCTTCAACAGTGATAACACCGTCACGACCTACTTTGTCCATTGCTTCAGCAATAAGATTACCAACAGTAGAGTCAGAGTTTGCAGAGATAGTACCTACTTGCGCGATAGCTTTTGTATCAGCACATGGAACAGACAGCTCTTTTAGTGCTTCAACTGCAGCAACAACTGCTTTGTCGATACCACGTTTAAGATCCATTGGGTTCATGCCAGCAGCAACGGCTTTTAGGCCTTCAGCAATGATAGCTTGAGCAAGAACTGTTGCAGTTGTTGTTCCGTCGCCCGCCGCGTCATTCGCTTGCGAAGCCACTTCTTTAACCATTTGTGCGCCCATGTTTTGGAACTTGTCTTCAAGTTCGATTTCACGCGCAACAGAAACACCATCTTTAGTGATTGTTGGTGCACCAAATGATTTATCTAAAACAACGTTACGGCCTTTAGGACCCAAAGTTACTTTTACCGCGTCAGCCAGAACGTTTACACCTTCTAGCATTTTGATTCGTGCATCATTACCAAATTTAACGTCTTTAGCAGCCATCTTTAATTTCCTTTTTAAATTCTTTTCTTAATATCGTTTATTATTCAACAATCGCTAGGATGTTAAATTCAGACATGATCAATACTTCTTTGCCTTCGATCTTCTCAGCCTTGATATTGCCTTCTGCAAAGATCACTGAATCGCCAACTTTTACGTCTAATGGTTGTACTGAACCATTCTCTAGAATGCGGCCTTTGCCAACAGCTAGAACCGTACCACGCGTTGATTTTTCAGCCGCTGAGCCAGTTAGCACGATGCCACCTGCAGATTTTGATTCAACTTCTTGGCGTTCAACGATCACACGGTCATGTAAAGGACGGATATTCATTGGGCGTCTCCTGATAATTTTCCATTTAAGAATAAAGTGCCATGATTTGGCTTTGATTTATTAATGGGGTTTTTAGGGGGGGATTGCAAGGGTTTATGATGTAAATATTTAAAGGAAAGAGCAGAGTTCAGATCGGTCGCAGGCTCCCTTGTAGAATTCAGAGGTGATCGTTGTGATTACAGCGAATGATGCACTGTCCCCTCCCTTTACTAAGGGGAGGGTTAGGGAT
>NZ_MSCO01000003.1:216743-268223 GCF_002954705.1 Aliivibrio sifiae | reverse complement strand
GAAGGATCGTTCAAGTAGCTAAACGATCGGCATTAAGGGTTAGGGAGGGGTTATTGCGCTGAAGGTAAATCGAATACATAGTTAACTTAATTTATACGCTGCAAGTTCTTGACCCCCTCCCTGCCTCCCCCTTAGTAAGGGGGAGGAGCTAAAATCAAAAGCATTCACCTCTGAAATCTGCAAGCGTAGCGATCTGAATCCTGCTCTTCCTAGCTCTTAGCTTTTCCTCGCCCCTCGAGCGAAGCGTCCTCGAATCTCGTCCCTATTTCCTATACACTACTCATCCCACCACCATTCGAGAAAACCATGCTAGATAAACACGGTTTACTAACCCAACCTATCGCCGACGTATTACAAAAACTAACCACCCCAATGGTGTTCGGTATGGTTGCGATTCTTCTGTTCAACTTGGTGGATACCTTCTTTATCTCACTGCTTGGTACAGATGCTCTTGCCGCAGTGAGCTTTACCTTTCCCGTCACTTTCGCTGTTAACTGCATTACGATGGGCATTGGGGTTGGTTTATCTGCCTCGATTGGACGTTTACTCGGACAAGGCAACAGTAAACACGCTGGTCAATTAACCACGCACGGCTTAATCTTAGCGGTCATTCTTATCCTTATTGCTTGTGTCATTGGCTTCTTTACCATTGACCCACTGTTTCGATTATTAGGCGCAGAAGACAAGCTATTGCCTCTTATTCACGAATATATGTCTATTTGGTATCTCACGATCCCATTACTTGTCATCCCAATGTCGAGCAACAGTGCCATTCGTGCCACGGGCGATACCACCACGCCTGCAAAAATCATGATGCTAGCAGGGCTAATCAATGGCGTACTCGACCCATTACTTATCTTTGGTTATGGTCCTTTCCCTGAATTAGGTATTCAAGGTGCAGCCATTGCCAGTGGCATCAGTTGGTTTGGTGCTTTATGTGCGTCTTTTTATGTCTTAACCCGAAAAGTAAAATTACTTGCCCCACCAAAACCATCAGAGATGAAACAAGATTGGCACCAAATCTTAAAAATCGGATCACCAGCAGCGCTCTCCAATGCATTAAACCCAATATCTGGTGCTATTTTAATGATGATGCTTGCTAGCCAAGGCACGGTGGCGGTCGCATCTTATGGTGCAGCGCAACGAGTCGAATCATTAATGCTATTAGTGATGATGGCACTGACTTCTTCATTAAGCCCATTTGTGGCGCAAAACCTTGGAGCTAAACAACCAGAGCGAGTCAAAGAAGCGATCTTCTTAGCTATGAAGTTCTCTGTGTTATTCCAACTATTTCTTTATATTTTGATTGTTCCACTCAGCATTCCGCTCTCTCATCTATTTGGCCAAGATGACGCCGTACAACATGGCTTATGGATGTACCTAATCTGTGTACCATTCAGTTATGGATTCCAAGGTATTGTGATGGTACTTGTTAGCAGCTTGAATGCGATGCAAAAAACGTTACATTCTTTCTGTTGGAGTTTCATGAGGTTGTTTGTATTTACTCTACCAACAGCTTGGGTTGGCAGTCACTTCTATGGTATGGAAGGATTGTTTGTTGGGATTGCGATTGGAAATGTGATGGGTGGGGTTAGTGCCTGGATATTTGTGAAGCATAGTAAGTTGTTGGAGACTATTCGCTTCGCTAACTAGAAACTATAAGATCTTAGGGTTCAGAGGTGATCGTTGAAATTATAGCGAATAATATACAGTTCCCTCCCCTTAACAAGGGGAGGGTTAGGGAGGGGTTGTTGTGATGATGGTTGAATTGAATACAAATCTAACTTAATTATACGCTGTTAGTTCTTGACCCCCTCCCAGCCTCCCCCTTAGTAAGGGGGAGGAGCTAAAAGCAACAGCAATCACCTCTGAATCCTGCAAGCGAAGCGATCTGAACTCTTTGATCTTAACTTTTGCTTTTATAGAAGCGAAGCGATCTAGTCTCTAGTTAGCCCAGCGTATAGTCTCTGGCCCATTTTCAAACTTTGTAGTAAAATTACACAAAGTTATTTATTCGAATTTATTAAGTTATTGACGAGGAACACCTTTATGTCAGCTAAAAAGCCTATGGCTCTAGTTATTCTTGATGGTTACGGTCACCGTGAAGCTCAAGCAGATAACGCAATCACAAACGCAAACACGCCAGTTCTTGATGGCCTAATGGCAACTCAGCCAAACACACTAATTTCAGCTTCAGGTATGGACGTTGGTCTACCTGATGGTCAAATGGGTAACTCAGAAGTGGGTCACACAAACATCGGTGCAGGTCGTGTTGTATATCAAGACCTTACTCGCATCACTAAAGCAATCTCTGATGGTGAGTTCCAACAAAACGAAACACTAGTTAACGCTATCGACAAAGCAGTTAAAGCAGACAAAGCAGTACACATCATGGGTCTTATGTCTCCAGGTGGCGTTCACTCTCATGAAGATCACATCTACGCAGCAGTAGAAATGGCAGCAGCACGTGGCGCAGAAAAAATCTACCTACACTGCTTCCTAGACGGACGTGATACTCCACCTCGTTCAGCTGAAAACTCTCTGAAAAACTTCCAAGAGCTATTCGCTAAATTAGGCAAAGGCCGTGTTGCTTCTCTAATTGGTCGTTACTACGCAATGGACCGTGATAACAACTGGGATCGCGTACAAAAATCTTACGATTTAATGACAGAAGCAAAAGCAGAATTCACTTTTGCAACAGCAGTTGAAGGCCTTGAAGCGGCTTACGCTCGTGAAGAGAACGATGAGTTTGTACAAGCAACTGAAATCAAAGCGGACGGCGAAGAGTCAGCAGCTATCGTTGATGGCGATGCAGTTATCTTCATGAACTATCGTGCTGACCGTGCTCGTGAAATTACACGTGCATTCGTTCCTGATTTCGATGGTTTTGCTCGTAACGTATTCCCAGTAATCGATTTTGTTATGCTGACTCAATACGCAGCAAACATCCCTCTTCTTTGTGCATTCGCTCCTGCGTCTCTAGCAAATACTTACGGTGAGTGGTTATCTAAAGAAGGTAAAACTCAACTACGTATTTCTGAAACAGAAAAATACGCACACGTGACTTTCTTCTTCAATGGCGGTATCGAAGACGAATTTGAAGGCGAAGAGCGTCAACTAGTTGCTTCTCCAAAAGTAGCGACTTACGACCTACAACCTGAAATGAGTGCACCTGAACTGACTGAGAAATTAGTTGCTGCAATCAAATCTGGTAAGTACGACGCTATCGTTTGTAACTTCCCTAACTGTGATATGGTTGGCCACACTGGCGTATACGAAGCTGCGGTTAAAGCAATGGAAGCGCTTGATGAGTGTATCGGCAAAGTCGTTGAAGCGATCAAAGAAGTGGATGGCCAAATGCTAATCACTGCTGACCACGGTAATGCTGAAATGATGATCGACCCTGAAACAGGCGGCGTTCATACAGCTCACACTAACCTTCCTGTTCCTCTTATCTACGTTGGTAGTAAAGCGGTTGAGTTTAAAGAAGGCGGCAAGCTTTCTGATCTAGCTCCTACTATGCTAGCGCTAACTGATACAGTAATTCCTGCTGAGATGTCTGGTGAGATTCTTTTTAAATAGAACTATACGCTTTGCTGACTAGAAGCGAGACCGCTTCGCTTCTATAAGAGCAAATACATAATAAAATGCCCACAGGTTTGTCGTCTGTGGGCATTTTTTATTTTAGAAGAAGTAGAGTTCAGATCGCTTCGCTAGCAGAATTCAGAAGTAGGGGCTTCAGCTCTTTGCTCCTCCCCTTTAACAAGGGGGAGGCTGGGAGGGGGTCAAGAACTAACAGCATATAAATCAAGTTAATTATGCACTCGATTTCACCGTCATCGTAACAACCCCTCCCTAACCCTCCCCTTATTAAGGGGAGGGAACAGTATTATGATCGCCGCAATCACAGCGATCACCTCTGAACCCTTTAAGGGAGCTTGCGACCGATCTGAACCCTACTCTTTCTTGAAGCCTTTACCATAGGACCAAAGGACCGCTCTTACCCCGCCTTTGCTCTTCCGCTCTTAATACCCTTCCGGATTATTTGACTGCCAGCGCCACGTATCTTCCGTCATATCATCAAGAGACAACTTCGCCTCCCACTTCAACTCTTCACGAGCCTTAGCAGGGTCAGCCCAACACTCGGCAATATCACCTGGGCGGCGTGGTGCAATTTTGTGAGGAACAGGAACGCCCGCAGTTTTCGAGAAAGCTTCTGCCATCTGTAACACACTGTAGCCTTTACCTGTACCTAAATTATAGATATGAAGACCTGCTTCTTTACCCTTGTACTTCAATGCTGCTAAGTGACCATCAGCCAAATCCACCACATGGATATAATCACGAACGCCCGTGCCATCTACCGTTGGATAATCATCACCAAAGACAGATAAGAACTCACGACGACCAACCGCAACTTGTGAAATAAATGGCATCAAGTTATTTGGAATACCTTGTGGGTCTTCACCCATAGTACCTGATTTATGAGAACCAACCGGATTAAAGTAACGAAGCAGCGTTACACTCATTTCTGGATGCGCTTTTTGAATATCAGTTAGGCACTCTTCAACAATCAGCTTACTACGACCATAAGGATTGGTTGCTGATGTAGGGAAATTTTCATTGATTGGCACAGAAGCAGGATCACCATACACGGTTGCAGATGAACTAAATACAATACTATTCACGCCCGCTTTACGCATCGCTTCAACTAAAACTAATGTACCCGATACATTGTTATCGTAATACATGATTGGCTTTTCAACCGACTCACCCACCGCTTTTAAGCCAGCAAAGTGGATCACGCTATCAATTTGGTTTTCAGCAAAGATAGTCGCTAAGATTTGAGGATCACGAATATCACCCTCATAGAATTTAGGTTTTACACCAACCAAAGCTTCAATGCGATCAAGCACCACTTCTTTACTGTTGTATAAGTTATCTAGAATGATTGGTGTTAAGCCCGCTTCAATCATTTGTACACATGTATGGCTACCGATGTAACCCATTCCGCCAGTGACTAATATGTTCATTATGTATCCTAATTATTATGTTCAGAAGCGAGTACTGTCAGCTTCTAAATTCAAAATATTGTAAACCTGTTAATAGAGTTCAGATCGCTTCGCTAGCAAAATTCAGAGGTGTGTGTTGTTGCTCTTTGCTCCTCCCTCTAACTAAGGGGGAGGCTGGGAGGGGGTCAAGAGCTAACAGCGTCTAAATCAAGTTAACTATGCACTCGATTTATCTTCATCGAAATAACCCCTCCCTAACCCTCCCCTTATTAAGGGGAGGGTACAGTATTGCGTTCGCTGAAACAACAACGATCACTCCCGAACTCTGCTTTGCTCTTACTCGCCCCTCGGCGAAGCGTCCTCGTATCTCGAAGCGCCCTGCTCTTAATATTTCCCTTCAACCGCAGCAATAAACTCAGCAATTCTCTCTTTCGGCAACGCATCAATTCCCGCCGCCGCTTCACGACCACCACCGGTTGCAAACGAGCTACAGATCTCACCTGCACCTTGTTTATTATTCAGTGGCGCACGCAATGACACCATATAAGAGCCATTCGTATTTTTCGTTAAAACCGCATGAGCTGAATTTGGTAATAAATTAGCCAAAAGATTACCATAAACACCGCTAATACGACGTGCCCATGCTTCATTTGGTAATTCAAATAAACCCAATGTCTCACTTTTGTAGTGCGCTTTAATCGCCAGCGCATTATTCATATCCGATTGATACGCCGCTTGTAGCTGATAAAAAGGGGATGCTTTATCGGCAATGACATCAAATGGGGAGGCATATTTTAACAACATTTGATATAAAACCGCCGGAGAAAAATGTAAATCCTCAACACTCGCCCCATACCCATTATAGTTTATTAATGTCCCAAGCTCTTTTAATTGTATTTTTTGCTCAACAGATAAACCAGCTATATCCGCCAACTCATCAGCTTTAGCAATTAAATTATCACCATAAGCAGCCGTCATCGCCCATGCGTGAAACTGGCCATCTAATAGGTTATCAATAATTAAGGCAGTACAGGTATTGGCATCTAAATCGATATGAGCAGATAGATTCTCGTGTTCAGGAACATCACCCGCACGATGGTGATCTGCATAAAACACTTCAGCGCCTGAGACCAAAGCGAGCTTTAGAGCTACCATGTTCTTTTCCATTGAGATATCAAGAACGGTCAGTTTAGCACCTGCTTTAGCATTAACTTTAGCTACTAAATTGATGTCACGCTTAACGCCAGTAATTAAGGTTGATTTTTGAGGGTTAGCCAGACGAAGTTGAAGAAGAGCGATGATGCCGTCAGCGTCACCGTTGAAGATATCGTAGTTCATGAAAATCCTTTTTAAGAACGGGAAGAGCGGTCCTATGCTCCTGACTGGGAGTCAAGGTCATAAGATTGAAGTAGACGCAACAAGTTGCTTAAGGGCGCTACGCTTGAGGAAAGCAAAAGCAGAGTTCAGATCGCTTCGCTAGCAGAATTCAGAGGTGCTCGTTAAAATTACCGCGTTCACAATACAGCTCCTCCCCTTTATCACCATTAGTCACTTGGCTAAAAATATCAATATAAGCGGAAGCTGGGAGGGGTTGGTTATAAAAAACTAGGATTCAGGTGTACTCGCTTTTGATCTTCCTGAAACCTGAGACCTAAACTCTGCTCTCTCCCTTAAACATTATAGTCATAAAATCGGCATAGTTAATGCTGAGAAATTAAAACCAATCGTCATCGAAACCAAACAACTCTGAAGGGTCCACTCTCAAAAATTGAGCCCCAAAGCGAGAAGCATTAACTCGATCTTTTAAATGTAACTGTAATTGTTTAACTGTTTTTATCTCTTGGCACTTTTCAAATAACGCTTTCGTTTCTCTCAGTAACGTATCTCGGTACTGTCTTAACTCTTTTTCACGAACCGCCTTGTTACCACCACCAAATTTTCGCCAAATAACATTCTTTAAATCATTACCATATTGAAGATCTTGATGCTCGATATTTAATTGTCTAATTTTTTCTTTAAGCGTCGCTTGCAAACGCTCAATCATATCTTTATCCATCACCATCTCATGATTAGGAAGATACTGCTGAGCCATCAATAGCAAGGCAATCACATCTTTCTCTTTCTTGGTTTGTGATAATTGCTGCATTAAAGCACTTTTTTCTGACTTCTTGACTTCATCCATCTCCCTATCGGGATGCAGCTGCTTTGCTAACTGGCGATAGAGCTTCGTTATCTGTTTATCGCTAAAAAACGCTTTACTGGTCTCATTATGTGACGAGTCAACATTTGCTTGACCATTCCCTTCAGAGAAAAAGCCATCTGCTCCCCAATCAATCTCGTCCTCTCCTTCTGAGTGCTCACCTTCCATTCTTTCTGCTATTAATTCTTGTAGATAATCATGAAACTTCTGGGGCTCCTTAACCATCTCCAATAACTCTTCATCACTGATATCAATATCATAACCGAGCATCATAGACATCTCCTCACGGAAATAACCTAGTTCCTCATCTGTGATCGAATCTGTTTCGGATTGGTTTGCTGAATCAGCCATAAGTGCTTCAGTAAAAGTGTCACGTAACTCTATCGTATTAACCGTATTGAATGGGTTCGCCTCTAAAACGGCCAATTCTTCTTGTATCCAATCGTACAGCGCTTCACGTTGCGCCCCTTTAATTGTTTTACGCGGGATAAAAGAAAACAAATGATGGATCCACTTCTCAGCCGCAAAACAAACTTCTTGCTCTTGCTCTTCTGTGGACGCTTTGAAGTAGTGATAAAAATCATCTAATTTAGCTTGATAGCGTTGATTACGTTGTCGCTTTTTCTCAACATCGCTCCATAGTTGATTAAGCTTACTCTTTTTGGTCTTAGTAGATTGCGTGGTCGTTAAAGAAGAAAGAATTACAGTAGTCATAGCTGTGATACGGTTGAGAATGATAACAATACTCTACCTTTAATCGACCTCTAAGAAAATTAAATATTAAAAATTTGAATAAAGGCCACCAATCAGGAAGGGAGCCTGCGATCGATCTAAATTCTTTCTTTTAAAGTTAACTTAAAAATAAAGCTAAAAAAGCAACGGCAATCGCTATAACCGCTAAAATCTTATTTGAATTTGATTCAATTCTTTTTTCTAAATTCTTTTCAACTTGATAAATATCCGCTCTTGTTGCTATCTGTGTATCAAGAATGACCCTTTGCTGCTCAGCAAGAAACTCGGCTTGCTTCTCATCCATTCCTCTTTCCATTAGTCCTTTAACAAAAGAATGAGAATCAAATAATCCTGTTTTATTTACTGTTTCATTCATAAGTACATCTCAAAGAATTGATTAATAAATACACTATAACAATAAACGATACGCTGCGCTAACTAGAAGCTAGACCGCTTCGCTACTATAAGATCAAAAGCAAGTGCCGTTCCCGCTTTTACTCTTTGCTCCTCCCCCTTACTAACCCTCCCCATAGTTTTTATAATGATATTGGTAATCAAGCTCCCATTTAGACAAGATTCGCTGTGTTACAAACAACTCTTTAGACTGATTTCGTGATAGCAACTGACGACCAGTGGTTAAAACAGCCATCGCTAACGGAATAGGGGCAATCCAAGAGAGTGAACCCAATCAAGAGCTAAGCATTCAGGCCGAGTTCGCCTCTGTAGTTGTAGTGGATCTTGCTCAAATTGTCGAAACAATACAGCCAAATCATAATCACTTTCTTTACTCGCATTCCCTTTTGCACGTGAGCCATAAAGCCACATAGCTTCAATACTGTCATCCATTTTGGCCAAACTAACGATAGAATCAATCAGACTCAATCCATTATTGTTGTTTATTTGGATACCATAACAGAGTTTAGGGCGCTACGCTGGCAGAATTCAGAAGTGATCGCTTTTGCTCTTTGCTCCTCCCCCTTACTAAGGGGGAGGCTGGGAGGGGTCAAGAACGAACAGCGCGTAAATCAAGTTAACTATGCACTCGATTCTACCGTTATCGAAATTACCCCTCCCTAACCCTCCCCTTGCTAAGGGGAGGGAACAGTATATTACTCGCTGTAATCACAACAATCTCACTGAAATCTATTGAAGAATAAAATACAGAGACTATACGCTACGGGCAGAGGTTTCAGGGGTACTCGCTTTTAATCTCACAATATCAAATAAACACAGCGCATAATATCTAGTTTCACAACGATCACCTCTGAGCTCAGCAAGGAAGCCCGCGACCGATCTGAATTCTGCTCTTATCACTTCTACTCAGACAATAAAAAAGTGACCGCCTTCTCCGTAAAATCGGCAAGAGCTTGATAATGGCCTTCACGTAAAATATCTTCAACAATCAATAAATCAATATTTAAATAATCATGCACCAGACCATTACGCATACCAATAATCTGTTTCCACGTACGTAACTCATTACTAGAAATCAGACCATGCTCTTTTAGCAAAGAAAATGATTGATAGGCTTCAGTTGGGCTTTTATTTTGGATTTTCTTAACCATGTGCTTAGATAAACCAATGCACATTTCAGTAAAAACCTGTAATAGGCGCTCGGCAGCTAAATAATCACGACTTTTTAAACCCGACTGATTTAGGTCAAAACGAAGTTCATTTAACTCTTTGAGGTATTTTTCTTTATGAGATCCAACTTCCGCTAGATATAATTCAAGCCCTTTATTCATACGATGCACTTCTTTTGCTTTCAATCAATTGATACTCAAACATTGAGCTAATGCGGTTCTGCTCTTTATAAAACAGAAGAGGATTATTGTTATAAATCAGTTTCCCGTACTCAATGACATTAAATGCAAGGGCTATCGGTATGTGATTAATATCTACGATACTGACTTTATCTAAGGGTAGGTTCAAATGCTCAGCCCATTCTATAGCCAAACACTCAGGACGAGTTCGCAAAGCAAAAGTAGATAGTGAATGGTCATTAAATGCCACCGCTAAATCAAAATCACTCTCTTGATGATGCGTGCCTTGAGCGCGTGAGCCGTATAGCCATACAAGTTCAATACTCTCATCCATTTTGGCCAAACTAACGATAGAATCAATCATACTCAATCCATTATTGTTGTTTATTTGGATACTATAACAGAGTTTAGGGCGCTACGCTTAAGACGGACTTCGTCCTAGAGACGCTACGCTTGAGGAAAGCAAAAGCAGAGCTCAGATCGCTTCGCTGGCAGAATTAAGAAGTGATCGCTTTTACTCTTTGCTCCTCCCCCTTACTAAGGGGGAGGCTGGGAGGGGGTCAAGAACGAACAGCGCGTAAATCAAGTTAACTATGCACTCGATTCTACCTTTATCGAAATTACCCCTCCCTAACCCTCCCCTTGCTAAGGGGAGGGAACAGTATATTACTCACTGTAATCACAACGATCTCACTGAAATCTATTGAAGAATAAAATACGGATACTATACGCTTCGCTACTATAAGATCAAAAGCAAGGGCTATAAACGATGTCGTAAAATGGCGACAATCTCCAATTATCGTTATCATCGGCGAGAAAGGCGAAATTCTTGCTGTGATCATCCTGATTAACTGTGATGTAATTAAACAATGCTCTTTTTACAGTTAAAGATTTCTTAATACCTCTTCAATACTCGTCGGTTCTTGATTAGATGGCTTTGTTAAATTGTGTATATCGTTAAGGCTGCCAACACTTTCAAGCAACATGAGAAACTGCCTTAAAGAGATATTCCCAGTATTTTCAAATTTTCGAATTGTGCTATAAGGTACACCAGAGCATTCAGCTAACGCCTCCACACTGAGTTTTTGTTGTTTACGACGTTGTTTAATAAAATCTTTTAACTCAAGTTGAACATCAAAAGCGGTATGAAGAGATAGCATATTAAACCTAACTGTTACTATAGTAACAATATTATAGTATTTTATGAATTAATTGCCATTATTGTAGCAATTCAGGCTAGATATTAGAAACTATAAAGAGACAGACGCAACAAGTTGCTTAAGAGCGCTCGCTTGAGGAAAGCAAAAGCAGAGCTCAGATCGCTTCGCTGGCAAAATTAAGAGGTGATCGCTTTTGCTCTTTGCCCCTCCCCCTAACTAAGGGGGAGCCTGGGAGGGGGTCAAGAACGAACAGCGCGTAAATCAAGTTAACTATGCACTCGATTCTACCTTTATCGAAATTACTCTTCCCTAACCCTCCCCTTGCTAAGGGGAGGGAACTGTATATTACTCGCTGTAATCACAACCAAACAAATCACATATGGCGTCGCAGCGTAGCCGTGATGAACCTTACATAAAGCTTCGCTTAAACTTCTCATGGTTTTCGACATTCGACCTCAAATCTTCTTTATCCCAAATTTGAAGCTCCCACGGAAAGTAAAAATTACTTCTATTTTTAAAATAAATGTGAAGTCCTTTATAGCCTTCCTTATCGCGCAAATACCAGTTTTTCAACCCAAGTTCATCTTGCCAGTTATCCAGCTCCTCCATCACCTCTTCGATCTCGGGCTTGGTTATAAATGATTTAAAACTATACGCTGCACTAACTAGAAGCTAGACCGCTTCGCTCCTATAAGATCAAAAGCAAGCGTAGTACCCGTTTTTGCTCTTATAGTCTCTAGTCAGCGCAGCGTATAGTTTCTAGTCTCGAAGCGAAGCGTCCTGCCCTTCCGCCTTCAAAACAAAAAAGCGGACACAACCAAACCAGTCATATCCGCCTTTCTTTTAAATCTTAACCACAAAACCGCTCTTGCTCTGGTTTTGCTCTTACTCGCCCCTCGAGGACGAAGTCCGTCCTCGTCTCTCGAAGCGAAGCGCCCTGCTTTTAGTCACTACCAAACAAATCGCGGGTATAAACCTTACCCTCAACATCTGCCAGCTCTTCCATCATACGATTTGAGACAATCACATCAGACACTTGCTTAAATTCATTCAAATCTTCAATAACACGAGAATTAAAGAAATCCGCATCTTTTAAGACTGGTTCATAAACAACCACTTCAATGCCTTTGGCTTTCAAGCGTTTCATGATGCCTTGAATCGAAGAGGCACGGAAGTTATCAGAACCCGCTTTCATAATTAAACGATAGATACCCACAACTTTTGGATTACGCTTCATAATAGAGTCAGCAATAAAATCCTTACGTGTGCGGTTTGCATCGACAATCGCACCAATAATGTTATTTGGAACTTCTTGGTAATTTGCTAATAACTGCTTAGTGTCTTTTGGTAAGCAATATCCGCCATAACCAAACGATGGATTATTGTAGTGATTACCAATACGAGGATCTAAACCAACCCCTTCAATGATCTGACGAGCGTCTAAACCATGAGCTTCAGCGTAAGAATCTAATTCATTAAAGTACGCCACACGCAAAGCAAGGTAAGTGTTAGAGAACAACTTAACCGCTTCAGCCTCTGTCGAATGAGTTAGCAATACTTCGATATTTTCTTTAATTGCCCCCTGAACAAGCAAGTTAGCAAAAGCTTCAGCACGCTCAGATTGTTCACCAACAATAATGCGAGACGGATGAAGATTATCAAACAGCGCACGACCTTCACGTAAAAATTCAGGAGAGAAAATAATATTTTCACAACCTAATTCTTGCATAATACGCTCAGTATACCCAACAGGAACCGTCGACTTAACCACCATTATCGCATTTGGATTAATCGTCATGACTTCTTTAATTACCGCTTCAACTGAGCTTGTATTAAAGTAATTTGTCGTAGGATCATAATCAGTTGGTGTTGCAATCACTACATACTCAGCATTTTTATAGGCTAACTCTTTATCTAAGGTAGCAGTAAGATTCAGCGCCTTGTTAGCAAGAAAATCTTCAATTTCAACGTCAGAAATCGGCGATTTCTTATTATTAATCAACTCAACCTTTTCAGCCATGATATCAACTGCAATTACTTCATTATGTTGAGCTAATAGCACCGCATTTGAAAGGCCAACGTAACCTGTACCTGCAATAGCAATTTTCATTATTATTTATCCTGTAGGAGAATTTATCTTAGGGGATTATAAGGGAATGGAGTAGACGCAACAAGTTGCTTGAGGACGCTTCGCTTAAGACGGACTTCGTCCTAGAGACGCCATGCTTAAGGAGAGCAAAAGCTATTTCTTTTAACTTCCTCAAGCAATTTATTGCGTCTTCAGCGCAGCGTTCTCAAGAGCGAAGCTCGTCTCAAGCCGAAGGCGTCTGATCTTGTGCCTTCCACACCAAATCACCAATCCCATCAACTGGCGCGAAACCAGTCGGTGCATCAAGGAGCAACTGACGAATAGCTTCATGATCAAATTCATGACAAGCAGAATCTAATTTACTTAATAAATTATTGTATTCAGCAAGAGGTAAAAAGTCTTCTTGTGCGGTCATAATCCGTTCATGTGCGGTAGAACCAACATTGTCACCAATCAATAACTCTTCATACAACTTCTCACCTGGGCGTAAGCCCGTATAGTGAATCTCAATATCACCATATGGATTATCTTCATCTTTCACCTCCAAACCAGAAAGACTAATTAAGTTTTTTGCCAAATCAACTATTTTTACTGACTCCCCCATATCAAGTACAAATACATCGCCGCCTTTTCCCATAGCTCCTGCTTGGATTACTAGTTGCGCGGCTTCTGGAATCGTCATAAAGAAACGGGTTATATCTTCATGGGTAACGGTAATTGGAGTTCTATTTTCAATTTGACGCTTAAATACAGGAACAACCGAACCAGACGACCCTAAAACATTACCAAAACGCACCATACAAAAGCGAGTCCCTGCATTAGCGTCTTTTTCTCGAATCGCATTTTGTTGCTCAGCCAACGCTTGCAACCCTAATTCTGCCATACGCTTGGTTGTCCCCATGACATTGGTTGGACGAACGGCTTTGTCGGTAGATATTAATACAAACGACTCTACTTTTGCTTCAATAGCTGCACGTGCAGTGTAATTAGTACCAAAAATATTATTACGCACGCCTTCAACCACATTATATTCAACCAAGGGTACGTGTTTATAGGCAGCAGCATGATAAATGGTTTGAACTTTAAAGCTTCCCATTACTTTTGATAAACGGTTAATACGTTGAACCGAACCAAGCAGAGGAATAATTTGAATATCTAAACCCTCTGCATCAACAAGCAAAGATAGCTCTCTATCAATCTGATATAAGCCAAACTCAGATAACTCAAATAATACTAACGCTTTAGGTTTGTTACGAACAATCTGACGACACAGCTCAGAGCCAATAGAGCCCCCAGCCCCTGTTACCATAACCACTTTATCTTTAATGTTTGCTTCCATTAAGGCTTGCTGTGGTGCAACGGGATCACGACCTAAGAGATCATCAATAGAGACATCTTTTAACTCATCAATACTTGCGTTACCTGCAACGATATCAGACATATCAGGAACAGTTAAAACCTCAACAGGTAATAATGAAACAGTATCTAACACTTCTTTACGACGACGACGAGAAGCGCTAGGTATAGCTAGTAATATTTGTTTTACGCCATTTTTTATAATAACTTTTTCAGCACAAGCTGTCGTATATACGTATAAACCCATCATAATTGTATTTTGTAAGGTAGGATCTTCATCAACAAAGCCAACAACTTTATGACTGTCTGATTGGCGTAGTGCTAACGCTAGCTGACGACCCGCACTGCCCGCTCCATAAATTAAGACAGGATTACCTGTTTTATTTGATGATTGCGCGATTAGACTGCGTACAATTAAACGACTACCACCAACACTAATAGCTAGAAAAGCACCATAAATAATAGGAACGGAACGAGGAATAGCGGCATCAAACCAAAAGGCCAATCCAGCCATTAAAACGGCTGATAGCCAAGTACCAATACCGACTAAAGCTAATACATGTAAACCAAGATAACGCAGTACTGCTCGGTACAACCCTAACTTAGTAAATAAAATTAAAGTAATGAGTATCGTTCCGTAAAGGACATATTGACTCTCTGCCGATGGTAAAATTTGGAATTTACCAATACGAACCCAATAGGCACCAAGAAAAGAAACAACAATAAAGAAAAAATCAATTGCGATACTTATAAGGCGTTTTTTATAGCGAGGAAGAGACCAAATGACGTTTAAATTAGACATAGAAACCATCGTTATTATTTTAAATTAAGCCGCGAATATTTATTTATATAACCCCCCCCAAAAGACCCTTTGAGAATTAAAATATAAACATTATTTTACTGCATCACCCGAGCCACTGCCTGTCGCTGTCATGATGATATATTTAAAGTAATCTTTAATGGTTAGACTATCAATCATCTGCTTGTCAGTTTTGGCTAATAACTCAGGTGTCGACATATCGATATTTTGAACTTGAGCTAAACCAGTCACACCCGGTAAAACATCATAAACACCTAATGCATCACGCTCTTTAATTAACTCTTCTTGGTTAAATAAATTAGGACGAGGGCCAACCAAGCTCATTTCACCTTTAACCACATTAATTAACTGAGGAAGTTCATCAATTTTGGTTTTACGTAAAAAATTACCCAATTTTGTAATTGATGCGTTATTTGCTAAATGGCTGGCTACTGACTTGGTTTCGACTGACATAGTACGAAACTTTATTAGCTTGAATGGTTTTTTATTACGCCCTACTCGTTCTTGAATGAAGATTGGTGATCCAGTATCAAACATGCCAATAATGACCACAATCAGCAGAATTGGCCATAAGAAAAGTAAGCCGAAAAAAGCGGCGAGGAAATCGATAGTACGTATCATTGCTTGTTCTCTTTATTTAACAAGAAGGCCTCAGCAGTTTCTTTGAAACCTTCTTCTAATGTTTGCGGCGGTTTCCAATCAAGTGTCTCTTTGGTATGCGTAATATCAACTTGCAATGAACTTAATAGCCTATCAACTACATCTTGCTTACCAAAAATACTGCCCGCTAATCTATAACACCATTTAGGAATAGGAAGTTGCCATTGAGGCTTATTGAGCGATTTTGCCATTTCACGAACCATTTCTGATGTTGATACATCATGGTCATCAGATACTAAAAAAACTTGATTCACGGCTTTAGGGTGACCGATGCAAGTCACGATCAAATCGACTAAATTATTAACAGAAACTAAACTGCGTTTATTATTAGTAATACAACCAAACGGTAGTGGTAGCCCTTTCGAAACTAAATTTAATAAAGACGCAAAATTTGCTTTAACACCTGGACCATAAACCAATGTTGGGCGAATAATTACAACCTCTAAACTTGTTTCTTTAGAAAGTTGTAACAGTTGTTCTTCTGCTTCTGATTTAGACTGACCGTAAAAATCTTTAGGTGATCTTATATCTTCAGATTTAAATGGGCAGTCTAACTCAGTTGCTTCGCCATTCACTTTTATTGAGCTAATGAAGATAAAGCGTTTAACGCCAGCAGCAATCGCCTGTCTTGCTAAGTTTAGAGTACCTTCTGTATTTACTTCACGATAGTCATTAAGAGGAGTGCTAGATTCGTCACTCATAATATGTACACGAGCTGCAATGTGAATAATTGTATCAATATTACATAAAACTTTAGAGTAATTAGTAGAGTTACCTATATCTTGTTTATAAAACTGAGAGCAAGGAAGGTTTACTGGTAAATTTCGTCCTAATGCTTTAACTAATGATAAGTTTAACCTTTCAAGTAACTTACTACCTATAAAACCGGAAGCCCCTGTTACAAGTAAATTCATTTTAGTAGATCCTTGATAATACTATAACCAAAAAACTTCTCACATTGATACGGTTCGAACTCAGTATTCTTAGCGTGAATGACACAACGTTTAATATCTGTTAAGTCAAAACAAGAAACTGCAAAGTTATTGTCATGGACATATTTAGCTAATTCAAGCTGGTGATTATCGGCACGCGTTAAATTAGGTATAACAACTAATTTTTTACTATTCTCAAGCATTGAATAGACTGAACCAGCCCCAGCATGAGTAATAATCAGGTCTGCGGCATCAACATACGATTGAAACTCATCGCTAAACGCAAATGATTGAAAGTTTTTTGGTTTATAACTGGAGCTAGATGATATTTGTGCAACAATGTTAACTGATTGATCACCTTCAAATAACTTATCGATTGCTTTAATAAGCATATCAAATGCAGTAGTACCAACCGTAACTAATATATTCATATTAAAATCTACCTACAAATTTCCCATAAGGAACAGAGTCCTTTAGTTCTATATTTTGAATAAAAATATTCTTAGTTAAATATTTCATCACCTTCGTCGTCATTGTTGGAGAGTAAAACTTAGACCATGTTTCGAAGTGTATAATAGAGCAACCAGCAATTTTTGCCGCAACACCAACAAAAATAGCGACTCCAGGACCAAAAGAAACCAAAGTAGATATATTATTATCACGTAAAAATTTATACGAAATAATTATATTAGAGATAAATTTTATTGGAGAAACACATTTCCCGGAGTACTTATTCCGAAATGGTTCCAATAATAAAAACTCTTTACTCCAATCAGGAGCTTGTCCTTCATCTGTAACCCCATAAAAATCAGCACATTCATCTTGAGAAAATGTTTGGTAGAATCTACCAGCTTGAGCTCTATGTCCACCACAACCAAATACAATAGCAATACTCTTCACTTACTTTACCTTTTATCAACATTATCGGTCAACACGCGATAATAACACTTAGCACGGCTTCTAACTCTTAATATTTCTTGCTTAAAAATACAGGTTGCATACATCTAATCGATCTGTGCTGCATATAATAAACAACTTAACTTACAACTTCACTCACCCCAGGTATAATAAATTAAGAAAATTCTTCATCACGATAAAACAAAGCAAAAAATACTATATAGAAATAAATAGGGTTACCAATATATAACATATTACTATTCGATATTCCTGCAGCTAAAAAAGCCATTAGTAATAATTTATTATGATACGTAGATTTAAACGACTTAATAAAGAAAGAAAGAAAAAGCAATAAGCAAGATAAACCACCAATACGAAAAATTAAAAATAAAAAAGCATTATGAGAATTATTAGTTTCACCAATAGACCAACTAATCGGAACAGTTGCAGCTTCAACATCACTCCATAAAATACTATAGCTAGTCATATTTTCTAATTGTGTATTCCAAATAAAATTACGGCCATTGGTCGCAACCCCGAGTAAATCATTAATATATTCAGAGGATAATGATAAATACAGCATAAACACATGAACAATAACAAACAAAATAATCAAACTCGAAAAATGCCTAAAAAGCCTAAGATAAATAGCCGAGAGCATAACAACTAAGAAAATCAAAATAGGCGTCACTGTACCTGAGAATAATATGATACAAGATGCCAAACCATATAGAAGAAAGCGTGATTTAAACTGATTAAAAAAGAAATTTATCAATATAACAAAGGTAGAGAATGAATCTATATTTGCGGGTGACCCTTCAATGCCATGGAATGCTCGGAAGCTAAAACCAGGAAGAGAAATTGAACGATAGAAATCACTCATAAATAAATAACAAAATATAGATGAAAAAAAATAGACTACATAACTATAGTTAATAACTTTTAAAAATTCCTCTATACTTACTTTGTGAGATTTAAAGTACACATAGAAACAGACCAAATATAAAAAAAAGAAAGTCGGAAAGAAAGCTCCTACTGTTCCAGTTTTATTGTAAAAAATCAGAATACTGGCACTCATTAGAACTAAAAATCCTAAAAATCCTAAAAATACGGTCTTGCTTACCTTTTTTTTCAGTAGCAAAAAATACACTAACAAAACTGTAAATAAACACACTACAGTATACAGCAATGAAGTACTTTGTGTTAAAACAGATAACACAGCAATTAAACTATAAAAAGTAAGAAGTAGCTTAAATAACTCTTGGTAGCCAAATTTAATCGTTAACATAAAATTCTGAATTAATAATATTTTCTAGTATTGGATTATCAGCTATATACTCGGCGCCCTGTAAAGGAGCAAAGTAAACTTTACAGTCAAAATCTACAGCTTCTAAAATCGCTGTAGAAAAAACACCAATAACCGTTGTTGATTCATTTAGCTCTTGATATATATCTTGGTTAGACATTCGAATTTTTGAATGACTAAACAAAACTTGATAAATCTCCATTTTAGATATTTCACTTGGGTGAAGTTTAAATGTTACCTCATCAAATGAATCTAAATTAAGCTTAGTTAATACAAACTCTGCCAGCTCCTCGCCGATAACTGACTGACTAATAATAACCAACTTATTTTTTTTAGTCACATTTTGAATTCTTCTTTTATAAAAAGGCTCAATATAATCAATGTTAATAGATTCAGGAAGATGACACCCATTAATCCACTGAGGTCCCCATGCTAAGAACTTATCTGGAAAGAGCTTAAAATTACGTTTCGGTTGCCCTACACTATAACCAAGATGGTAATTAGAAATAATGCCATGTTGGAACTCGATAACCAGAATGCCTAAACGATGACAAGCATCAATAATTGCTGCATTTTTACTGTAGCTATCAACCAAATATAACTCCTTAACTGGAGAATTCGATAATAGCTCATAATATCGATTACGAAGATAATTAAAGTTTAAATACTCGGAGTATAGGTATTCCTCAAAGTCTGCCTGCTCACATTCTAAATTAGCAAATAATGGAGAAAGGCTTTTATAAAAACATTTAAATTCACGACTTCTAAAAGGCAGTTTCGCTAATAACTTAAACAGCATAAAAGGCCAATACATAAAATCTAAACTCTTGGAGTCTTTAGAAAGGCTTTTTTGTCGTTCACCAATTGAACTTCTAGACCAATAGGTAACATCCTTATCATTTTTAAAATAAGGGTATGAATAAGCATCCATCCATTTATCACTGATTGCTATCGTTCTAGGATGCATCACAACCAACTTTGTAGTAATTGGTTTGGTCGCTCGACTCTTAACACTATTAACAATAATATTTATTAGCGATTGTACTTTATCCAACTTAGATAAATTAGGCTTAACCGATTTAAAGTACCCCTTTATTTCTGACACTCGATAGTAAACACCGGAACGAATATTCTTCCATTGAATCTCATCAGCCCCAGAGGCAATAAATAAGTCTTGTTCAAAATTTTTAAATATTTGCACTACTTCACTGACAATGTTTTTTTCTTTAAGCATTGTTTTTTCTCAAGTATAAATAAACTAGTGAGGACATCAGAAGGTATGCCAAGCATGTTGACCATGCTGCAATTTGCGCCCCCCATGTAGGAATATATAAAAGGTTAATAGATACATTAACGAAAGCAGAAAAGGGAGTTATTAACGGCAACACTTTAGTTCTACTTTCCAAAATCAGTCTAGATACATTAATCTGATAAAGATTAAATAAAACTAAAGATAACAATAGTACGGGTAGGTAGGTTAAAGAATCTCTATATGAATCATCAAAATAATAGTCAAAAATTAATGAGAAAAAGGCATATACTACAAAAGAGAAAATTAATACAAGTAATACTATTGCTAATTTATATTTATATATATACTCTTTTGAATGATTTTTAGCATAAAAAACATTCCATGACTTCATCAATGCATCACTAAACACCTTGACTGCCAAGCCGACATTTGCTGCCAATATATACCCACTAAGTTCATGTGTAGAAACAAATCTTTCTAAAATAAACCTATCAGAAATTGAAATAGTTATTAAAGCTAAAGAATGTGGAACCAACGGGGCTGATAAGTTAAAAACTTCTTTTATTGTTAGGACATTTCTACAATCAGTTCCTTTACATTCTTTATAAATTGCAGTAGCAGCAATCATAAAGAATATCGCAGATACTATAGCATAGCTATAAAACCAAGCTTGATAAGTTAAATTATCAAAATAATGGATAGACAATAGCACTGAAACTACAAATATTAACGCATAAGATAGTTCTAGAAAAAAATATCTTTTCACCGCCTCCTTAACTCTTAAAAGACTTAAATAAATATTATATATAGCAAGAGTGAAGCTAACTAACCCAACAATATAATAATCTAACGAAACATCAAGACTAATCGAAGCGAAAATCACTAAAACATTGATTAAGATAAATACAGAAGTGACAACTAAAATTATACTAAATATATAATTTTTAAACTCATCATCCTTTTGTTTTTTAAAGTAAAATTTAGGGATAGTTGCTTGAGTTCCAAAGCTTATAAATACATTAACTATAGTAACTGCTGAAATTAGTAACGAAGCATAATTAAATTCAGCATTACTTAAATACTTTGTTAAATATATCAAAGTAAAAAAAGGAGCTGACTTAGATATTACCCCCGAAATTAAGTATACAACTGCATTTTTTATCATTTGAAAATTTCTAAATTATCTTTAATTTTAAAATCATCCCAATCCCACCATTTCATTTGTAACAGCTCACTGACTTTATCTTCTGAGAATCTTTTTCGAATAACTCTTGCTGGGTTACCGGCAACAATATCATATGGTAAAACATCTTTAGTTACTACACTACCAGCCCCAATAACCGCACCAGTTCCAATATCAACACCTGGTAATATAATAGCTCCAGTCCCCACCCAAACATCATGGCCAATATTTACCCATTGATATTCAATATGGTCTTTTTCAACAAAACCCATTCTCTTTACATATGGGAAAGCACTAGTAGTCAGTGCTGATAAATTGTGATTTCTAGCATTTATAGTTACATCCCATGAAATCGAACAAAAATCCCCCATCTTAACCCTATATAATTTCGAACTTCTACCAATGCTACTGTATCTTCCTATGAAAGAACTTCTGACATCAGCATTGGGCGCTAATCTAGCACCCACTTTAAAACTAGAATTACTAGCTTTAGCAAAAAGGGAGAACCCTTTATAAGATGCTATATTATTATTTCGAAAGATAAACTTAGCAACCACATTTTTAAGCATGATTTTCATAATATTCGATTTCTTTAAGGCAATTTATTCAAAAATTGCTTCATCACTTCAAAATTTGCATTAATTGAAGATCTTGAAGCTGTTAAACGTGGGAAATCATTTTCAATTTCATATTTAATTACGTCTAAAGTCTCTTCATGCTGCTTATTGTAAGCTTTATAACCTGATTTGAGCTTCAACTTACGTAGTACTTTCCCTAAAAAGCTTGTATCAAGATGATTAAAAGCATCAATAACTAATCCACCAAATACATCTCTTAATGCCTTGCCTCGACCATCTTCTGCGATAAGTACTGAAGCTTTATTAATACTATTCATAAAAATGTGAGCATGGACACGATAACCGATATGTAAATCACAAGATGAATAATAATTAATTAAATTATCTGCACTACCAGAAATATCAATATGTTTGACGTCGTTGCAGCCCAACCAGTCAATGAATTTTAAATGCGATTTTAAATGATTA
This sequence comes from Aliivibrio sifiae, assembly GCF_002954705.1. Lineage (GTDB taxonomy): Bacteria > Pseudomonadota > Gammaproteobacteria > Enterobacterales > Vibrionaceae > Aliivibrio > Aliivibrio sifiae_A. Next base: position 245,815 of record NZ_MSCO01000003.1, on the reverse strand, counting down.
GAGGTGGCATTATGAGTCTTTAAAAATTCTTTTTTCGTTGAATGATGGAAAACAACTTCAAAGTTTACGTCACTGCCAAAGTATTCTTTTAAGGTTAAAATTGTATTCCTCATCTGATCAAGCATTTCAGGAGACTCAATAAAGGATACCCCCAACGAAAAACCAACTTTATTAATATTTTCTGGCTTGACAAAAGATTCATCTAAAGCAGAAGTAACATATGTTGCCGGGCAACCTGTCATCAATACATTAGATATGCCATTTCTACTGAGTACATTCCAAGTATGATAATCTCGAACGCTAGAAAAAAGCCCATCAGACTGAATTCGTTTTAATAGTATTTTCGTTTTATCACTTAACGGATATGATTGTGAATCTCCCCATAACCCAGAATGAGATTTCCAACCAACTCCCATTAAGGCTATTTTAGTCGTGATTTTAGATAAATCATCAACCAAAGGGTAAATACTTGGATACATATTTTTCTGTAGAGCAGGCCCCCCCATTAATAATAATGCTTCAGCACCATTAACTAATGTCAAAGTATCCTCATCAAAAGGCTTCCAGCCATCAATATCAATAATTTCTCGGTCTGGCCTTAGCTCTTTAAAAAGAGATTTTGCCCTATATTTTATAAGAAAGTCGCCGGCATTATTTTTAGAGCCAGTTAAGATTACATAATATGGATTTTTCTTCATCGTATTCAACCTAGAAACCAGCAAGTAAATTACTGGTTTAATAGTTCTTATGTCTAAATTTTAATTAACTACACCATATTCCAGGTAAGTACCGTATCTTCTTGCAAGTCTTGCTTTACCGTTCTTCCAATGACGATATCAATATAATCAGGGCTAATACCAGTTCCCGGTCTCTTAGTCATCAAATGATCAGAGGTGATTTTTTCTCCCTCTTTCAAATCTTGAGTTAAAACAAGAGAACGTCGAGCTTCACGTCTAGGTATCATCTCACAAGGTAGAACTGATTTAACCTCAGAGCCGTAAACTTGTGTTAATAAATTAAAGTTTTCACTAGTTTTCTTAAGGTCGATACAATCCATCGCATGATAATGATCGTTACCAGGCAATGATTTATCCAACGTAAAATGTTTTTCAATTACTGTTGCACCTAGCATATAAGATGCTGTTAAAATCGTCATTGATGGATCTGGTAATGTATGGTCACTATAACCTATTTTCAATTCAGGAAAGATAGCTTTCAAATGCTTAATCATGCCTAAATTTGCATCTTCATTTTTTGTTGGATAAGAAAGTACACAGTGCATAACACAGAGTTCAGTGCAACCAGCATCCAGAATCACACGTACAGCCTTTTCAATTTCTGAAATATATGCAGCACCTGTTGATAAGTAGACAGGCTTACCTTTTTTGGCTATGTACTCTATAAATGGAGTATTTGACAAGTCAGAAGAAGAAATTTTATAAATATCGATCATGTCATACAGATAATCTGCCGATGCATAATCAAATGGAGTCGACATGAAGTCTATACCGACTTCTCTGCTATAATCACATAGTTCTTGGTAGTCTTCTTTATTGAAGCTATCATGCTTCTGGAATAAACCATGTTGTGTAGGAGTCGATTCTTTTGACAGGTCCCAATAGGCAGGAGAGTTTTTTGAAACAATAGTATCTGCTTTATACGATTGAAATTTTACAGCATCTGCACCATTCTCTTTTGCTTCCTTAACATAAAGCTTTGCAGCTTCCATCGGTGTAATGTTTAATGATTTAGCTGTATCAAAAAAGTTAACACCAACTTCAGCAATAAGGTAAGGTTTGTCCATAATATCCTCTATAGGCTGTTAATTAATCCAAGAACACGCTTTCTACCATTTCTGAGGTCGTGTTCTAGTAATTTTTTGTGAATTCTCTGTCTTTCACTTTGCTCAAGCGATAAATATAAATCTAAGTTAGCTTTTATCACGCTATTATTGGGATTCAATCCTAAATAGTTAAAACCATTTTCTTGGCTTACAAAGCCGTGCTTCTCCTCTCTAGTATTCTGTGCCATTGCCAATGTTGGTATACCTAAGAGGGCCAATTCATATCCTGTTCTTCCTCTCGATGTTATCGCAATATCACATTTAGACATTAATTGAGGCATGTTACGAACATCATACAGAACTTCAATATTATCAATATCGGTATATTTCAAAAGAGCTTCAACATTTTCCTTAGCTCTACCAATAACTACAATAAAGTTATAACCTTGGTATTCTGGGCTCTTTATTATCTCAAGAACTCGATCTGTGTAATTTTGAGGGTCTGCTCCACCAAAAGAAATAAACACATTTTTCACATCATTTTTTATTTCAATTGGGTCATAAAACAAAAAGGTTTTTCCACATATATAAAAATCTTCACCAGCTTTCATCTGTGGTACTGTAGGATTTTGATACAATGCATTAATAACCAAATCAGCCTTCAACACTCCTTCACCATCATCTTCAAAGTTAATGATTTTTTTAGCAGGATTACAAGCTTTCAGCGCAATCATGTAATCAATCGTCGTATTTAATACATCATTTATAAAAACATCATATTTCTTATTAGATAACGTCTGAAACAACTCCCCAATACCATTCACACCTATGAAGTTATGGGTACTTTCGCCAAAAATTTCTCGTGTTGTTTGGTTAATATCATAATAAATATCAGGACTAACATAAAATTCATCAGCAAGTTCAAGGCATCGATAAATATGACCGAGCCCACGTTTCGTATTCCCATTTACATAAAATGCAACTCGTTGATTTGATAAAACATGTTCTGCTGTTTTGAGATCTGAATAAGTGTCAATATCAATAGATTCATCGTCACTGATTTCAAAAACTTCAATATTCTGACCTAATCTAGATTCAGGAGTTACACACTCTTTTCGAGTAATTAAAAAAGCTCCTGTTTCTAAATAATATGGAGGTAAATACTGCCTGTTAAGTCGTTTCTGGTAATCTGGATATTTGTTTCCTAAATCATCTTGACGCCATGCTAGGTGTGGCTTATTGACACAAGATATTAGTGTATCAAATGTACTCTCTTTGAAATACGTTAACGCAGATTCCAAAGTTGCTTTTCTTAGTGTTGGCGATGTCGGCTGCATTGTAATAACAATATCAGTATCAACTGCCGAACTGCTAGTGGTTGCATCGTAAATAACCCCATCAAGAGTTATCTCATCTCCACAAAGCTGTTCATTACGCCAATGAACCTTTGCTCCCATTTGTTCTGCTATAATCTGCACTTCTTTAGAGTTGGTAGAGACAATAACCTCATCAATCATTTCACAACAAAGTGCATTATTGATCGCGTAATAAATTAAAGGCTTCTCATTTACCAGCCGAATATTTTTATTCGGTATCCCTTTTGAGCCTGCACGAGCTGGTATTATTGCAATTGTTTTCATTAGTTCAAATCCATCATAATGTTGGAAACCTTACCTAAATAGTCAATTTAATTATACAAAGGATTAAAGTTTATTTTTTATCTTATACAAATACAACATAGAATATGGACGCCAAAAAGCCTCACTAACTTTTGTTAATCCAAGTTCCTTCATATTTTTCAACTTGCATATACTAAATATATACTCACCACCTATTGATTTGAATACATTCATATCTAACTTTAGCTCAATAGGTTCACAGTCCCCATATTTATTTGTTTTCTTAAAATTATTGGAGTCTTCAAAAGCATACATTCTCGCTCCCCAATTATCAAAACTACTCTTCTGTATTATGTTACTTTCAAGCTGGGGTGATATCAAAGTTCTAAATAAGTGTTTTCTAGATAGTGGAGCATATGAAAAATATCCATCTAATGTACTAATTTTATTATACTTCAGTACGGATGGATAAAAACCTACTGCTAATGAATTTTCATGATTATAATTTATTTTATTTTTTAAATTAGAAAAAACCTCTTCTCCATAGAACTCTTTATAGGTCACATACTTTTGATTGCTCTCACCTGTCATATTATCAAAGTTCTTTTTAAAATCATTGTAAACCGCAGGTTTCATCATATTAAAGGATATTAATAAAATCACAAATAGCAATGACAAGAATTTATTAAAATCACATAAAAGCACACCAAGCATTATATATAAAAAAAAGCTCATTATGAAAGTAAATCTACTCCAATTGAGTAGTGATATTAATTTATAATTTTCAGCCATCGAATAAAAAAATGCTGTATGAGAAAATGAAGCTATAACCGCGAATATAACATATAAAGAAAGAAGCAATAGAATTAACTTCCCCCTACCCTCCGATAACTTTCGTTTAAATAAAAAATAATTAAGCACGTAAAAAATTATTATTATAGAAGCAACATAGTATACATTGATTGCAAATATTTCAGAGTGATATTGACCTTTAGTTATTATATTTATAAATGTATTTAAAAATAACTGCGGAGCTCTTAAAATTTCTTCTCTTAAAGATACATATCCACCGAAGAGCTGAAGTTCAAAAATTCGATATTCACTTATTATAAAACCCAAAGATAAAATAATAATTGATATTGCTATACGACTAGATTTTTCATACTTTAGTAAAAAAAGAAACAAGAATAAAAAAGATAACGTTATTAATACAAACACGCCATACAAGAAAAGGCTTGATAAAAAAGAGAGACTAAATAGAACAAATAATGATGCTATATACATCTTTAGGTTATTAACTTTAAAACCAAAGTAAACCATGTAAAAGATTAATGGAACGCTAGATTGTGCAAGATATGACGCTGGATGACCTGGTAAAACTGCGAATGCACAACCAACTCCAAATGCTACAGTTTTATCTAGCTTAATTAAATCAGAAGTTAAGCACAAATACATGCCAGTCACTGCGATGAGTACTTTCAGTATTAAAATTGAATAATATGCTGTTAATGGTGGAAATATATTATATAGCTGTGTTGCTAAGTTTAGTTCACTTGGAAACGTATTTCTATCCAACTCTAAAAATGAGTCTAAATCCCCACCACTATATAGTAAACCACTTTCCATTAATGTTTTATAATAAACATGATTAGAATCAAGGTTATCATGCACAGTTATAATTGCATTTTCCCAAGGTAAAATTTGAGTAATTAAGAAAATAATTAATAAAGAGGAAAACAAAAAGAGCGCAAGGGCACTAATTCTTTTATCATTACCTAAATAAAACATATAACTCCTATTAACGATTAACTTTAGAATTTAAATAATCAACAACAATCTGTATTACTAAACAAGAATCAGAATTGCTCATATTATAATACAACGGCAACCGGACTAATCTTTGACTCTCTTTCGAAGTAAACACATCATCATTATTAAACATTCCGAACTCAGAACCAGCGATAGAAGAATGCAATGGAATATAATGAAATGCTGCTGACACTTTATTATTTCTCATATATTTTATAAATTTAGAGCGCGCATCAACATCTTCTAACTTGATATAAAACATATGTCCATTATGAGTATATTCCGCTGGAATTGTTGGTAGTTCAATTACGCCTAACTTTGATAACTCTAGTAGTTCACTATAATATTTATTCCATAACTCTAGACGTTTTTTATTTATCTTCTCGGCGTTTTCTAATTGTGTATATAAATATGCTGCTTGAATCTCACTTGGTAAATAACTACTTCCAATATCTACCCAAGTATACTTATCTACAATACCTTCAATAAACTGGCTACGATTAGTGCCTTTTTCTCGAATTATTTCTGATTTTTTTATAAACTGCTTATCATTAATAATAAATAAGCCACCCTCACCACCTGAGGTGTAGTTTTTAGTTTCATGGAAACTAAATGCACCTAAGTGCCCAATCGTACCAAGAGGTCTACCTTTATATGTAGACATCATTCCTTGGGCTGCATCTTCAATTACATACAACTCATAACGTAATGCTATCTCCATTATCGTATCCATTTCACAGGCAACACCTGCATAATGAACAGGTACAATAGCTTTGGTTTTAGATGTAATGGCTTCTTCTATTAGGTTTTCATCAATATTCATTGTATCTGGACGGATATCAACAAATACTATTTTTGCTCCACGTAAAACAAAAGCATTTGCTGTAGATACGAACGTGTAGCTTGGCATAATGACTTCGTCACCAGGCTGAATATCAATTAAGATTGCAGCCATTTCTAATGCAGCGGTACAACTTGGCGTAAGTAGTACTTTCTCACACCGTAAATGCTCTTCAAACCATTGATGACATTTTTTGGTAAACGGACCATCTCCAGAAAGATAACCTGATTTTATTGCTTCTTCAATGTATTGCTGTTCTTTACCCGTAACGGTTGGTTTTGAAAAGGGGATCTGTTGATTTTTCATAGATAAATTAAGACCTTGCCACTAATATTGTTCCTAAAACGATAAGTATCACTCCACATAATTTATAGAGGCTAAATGTTTCAGAAAATAATGGGATGCTAATTAAAAACACAAGTACAAAGTTTAAACTCATAAAAGGATATGCATAACTAATTTCAAACTTTGTCATTGCAGCCATCCAAGCAAATGAAGCTAAGAAAGCAGCAACAAAACCCGAGAAGACAAATGGATCAAATAAAACGCTAAATAAAAACTTTACTTTATCAAACCAAAGGTCAGGGAAAGCACCAAATTTAGCTATTCGCCACTTCATGACTATTTGTCCATAAACTGTTAATATTATTGTTGCAAGTATGTATAGGTGTCCTTGCATCTAGCTGCCTTTAATTTTATCAATTTTCCCGCCAATTCTAGAACCCTTAAGTAAGTTATTATAGTAATAATCACTAAAGCCAAATTTGATCAATTCGTTAATAACAGAGTTCACATCATACTCGACTCGTTTCAAAGTTATTTCACCTGAATCTGGGGAAAATAACGCATAACTCGCTCTAGCATCTCCATCTCTTGGTTGCCCTACAGATCCTGGATTACAATAAACTTGGCCATTTTCAAAATACTCAACATGCTGAACATGAGTATGCCCAGAAAAAAAATACTTATAATTAAAACGCTCGAAATAGCTTTGAGATATAGAATATAAATACTCATCAATTGGATTTTGGAATCCAGCGTGCACCATTATTACATCGTTTTCACTAAAGAAAAGAGGACTCACTTTCAAAAAATCAATAGAGTTCTTTGTTATTTTATTCGAGAAAGTTTCACTCAATTCATTAACACTTTTTGACCTAGGGCACCCTAATCCAGATAAAAGATAAAAATCATGATTGCCCATTATATTGATTGCATTAACGTCAATAAGCCTTTCAATACATTCATTCACAAATGGGGCATATCCAGATACATCACCAAGAGAAATTATTTTATTTACATTCTTATTTAGATAAATATCATTTAAAACAGCATTTAATGCAGGTAGATTTCCGTGAATATCAGATATTATCGCTATCATAGACTATAACCTCATCGATAAATCGTTCCGCTGAACCATATTTTACGAACTGCTGTTTAGGTATTTCATTAAATAGATAAAATTCCAAACACATTTCAGCTTCATTAATACCAAACTTCTGACGTATTGAAGTAGATGAAGAGACCCTTGGATTAACTTCCAAAAGTAAGATATCGTCACTACTGTCATCTGAAATAAACTGAAAGTTAGTTGGCCCTTTCGGCTTTGTTTTTTGACAAAGCAGCTTCACAACCAGTTCGAATAGAGCAAAATCAATTACTTTGGCTTTATGTGTAGCACCATCAGGACCAAGACGACGCTCAAAAGCGATTGGATTAATAAAACCCCCATCATCTAAGCCAAAAACTGATACTGTATACTCCTTATCAGAACGAATATACCTCTGAAATATCCCTTCTTTTAGCTCGCATTTTTTTTCTACTTCAGATTCTGTGTGAAGAATCGCTAAACCTTTACCTGCATATGCACTATATGGCTTATAAATGCATGGTAGACCACATTTATCAATAACTTCTTTCTTATTACTTAAGGATGCGTCTGCAAACTGGATATATGGTATGTTTAATTCAACTTGAACGTTACTCGTATTGAGTTTGTTCTGAAATGTCGCTAAACCACATTTTGAGTTTATGGCTACTAATTCTTTGGGTAACTTCCCAATTTCAACTAACTTTGCTAATGCATCTACATCTTGTTCAATACCTGGAATAATAAGGTCTATTTTATGCTGTTTAACTATTGAAATAATAAAGTCACTGAATTGCTCGGATTGTGCATAAACTCCTTGAACAAAGGTATCGCACCAATGTCGGCCAACCGCATCAGGAAAAACATCAACCCCTACGATATGTAGTTCTAAGTTAGGTATTTTTTTCAAAGAATTGATAATACCATAACCAATGATTGCACCAACTCCTGTAACTAGAACTTTAATTCTTTTCATTGGTAACCATCTCCTTTATGTCAGAAATTAAATTTGTCTGAAAATGCTCAGAAAAATTTTGGCAAAGATACGGAATATGAATTGTTTTTAAAGATGGTTTTCCTTTATCCCATTCAATTTCAATTGGTTTATCTAATGCCTGAGACATTTTTTTTATCAACTCTGAAACCCTAAGTGTTTCCCCAATAATGTAGCCAAAGTCATCAACTTTGTTTTCAGCGATATATTTAATGCTATTAACTACAGTTTCCAAAGACACATAGTTACGTTTTACATCCCCATTACCATAGAAGATAACCTTACTATTATGACTGGCACTACTGATTAAGTTATAAAAAAATGGTTGATTCTTACTGGCCTTCCAATTAAGGTCATAGATCTGGCTACAACGAACAATACTGAATTCAATATTTTGTTTTGCAAGATAATCCTTAATCAATAATTCACCGGCTAGTTTACTAATGCCATAACTATTAAAATATTCATTATCTGAGTGTTGTTCACAAGAAGTGCTCGATATATGTATCAGCTTAGCCTGAAGTAAAACTGCCAATTTTGCTATATTTAGTGCTCCAAGAGAGTTTATAGATAATAATTTAGCTGTATCATTTTGTTCAAATATAGCAGCGCAATTAATTATACAATCAATATTACCAAGCATTTTAGCTAAGCTTTCAACATCAAAGCTTTCAATATTACATTTATGATGATTTAGTTCAATTATCTTATGTTTCGAGCTAAGTAAGCCTCTTAGTTGAGAGCCAACTAACCCTGAACTACCAACTATACATACATTCATTTAACTTTCGCTTCTAATAAGATTCCGGTCGACAATTCTGGATAATCAACTCCCTTCTTCATCAAAGCATCAAATATTTCATCATCAAGATCAAGCGAGGTTATTTGTGCTGTAGTAAATGGTTTTAGGAATAGACCTTCGATACTAATCACTTCATAACCACTTACTTCAACTAATTTTTTTAAACTGTCAACGGTAAAATATCTTAAATGACCTAGCTCTTTATCTGATTCTGATAATTTCTTAATATCAGGTAACATCCCAGCTAAATGAGCTAATTGTCTATGCAGTGAACTAGCATTGGGAACTGAAATAAATAAACGACCTTCGGTAGTCAAAAATTTCTTATATTTTCTAAGGATTAATCCAGGATCTTCTACATGCTCCAACACAAAACCCATAACAATATTGTCATATAGTTCTGGTGATTCATAATTTTCAAAATATGTTTCAACAATCTTAATATGGTTTAAATCTGGATTATTTTCTCTGAACTGACTTATAACCGCTGGAGAACCATCCAAAATGGTATACTCATCAACTTGCCTTGCAAACTGCTTACAACTGTAGCCATGACCAACACCAAGCTCAAGAAGTTTGCCATCCACCATCTTTTTTGCCACTCGTTTAGGATACCAGTTTAACATCAACTGATTATCAAGCTCATAGGAAAATGACTGTTTATAAGCTGTAATAGACTTATCTAATTTATTTTTTAGCATAGATCTCTTTCACTAAGTAAGTAGGCCGATTTTTTACTTCATTAAATATTTTTGAAATGTAGATACCCAGAATACCAAGTGCCATAAGAATAATTCCAGATAAAAACCATATTGATATAATTAATGAAGTCCAACCTTCCAATATGTACGTACCACTAAATATACGGATTCCTAAATAAAAAGAATATACAAAGGACAGAAATGAAAAGGTACCGCCTAAGTAAAAACAAAGAACTAAAGGCAGAGAGCTAAATGAGGCAATAGCTTGAACAAAAAGACGAACTCGTTTTAAAGCAGTATACGACGTATCACCACGTGATTTTTTCTCTACTTTTCTAGCAACTTGATTGAAGCCAGTAATCGCAAATAAACCAGCCAAATATAGTTCTTTTTCATTGTGTAGGAGCAACGCTGAAACATAACGACTAGTCATAATTCTTAATGTCATAACATTATCATCTATATCTACATTAGAAAGGGATTTAAATAATCGGTAGAATATTTTACCCCCATATTTCTTCAATCCTTTACCGCTGCGTATAGCTTGAGTTCCATAGATAACATCGGCATCCATATTATGTTTTTCATTAATTTCCCTATAAAATTCAACTAAGCACTCAGGTGGTTCTTCTAAATCAATATCAGTTAAATAAATATGTTTCCCTACACAATGGTTCAACCCTGCCATAATCGCGGCATGATGGCCAAAGTTACGAGTTAAGTTTATAACTTTAATCCTAGCATCCTGTTCAGATAATCTCTTTAATTTATCTAAAGAATCATCGGGAGAACCATCATTAACAAAAATAATCTCACAATCATTAGATAAGAGCAGAGCTTCGATTGATTTAGAAATCCGATTATAAAACTCATCAATAAATCGACTCGACTTAAAAACAGTTGTAACAATACTAAGCTTCATCTAATACTCTCATATAATCTCTAGCATTAGATCCTTCGTTAAAAATCAAATCTAACACTGTTACATAATGTTCAAATGGTGAGTATTGTTGAGAATACTCAGGGTAATTACCATACTCCATCCATTCAACAGTAATACCTTCTTTAGAAAATAGCTCTACATCTAGATAGTCTTTTGCTGCTGGCCCACTGAGATAAATATCAGCATTAAGATCTTTACACACACCTAATAGTCTTTCAGACTTCCCATCAACAAGTTCAAATTCATCAGAAAAAACCAGTTTTGTATCAATGCCTAAGATATTGCAAATTGCTTTTAAAAATTCATAATTAATTTTACTAAGAGACGTTTCACTAGATTCTAAATATAAGTTTTTAAAGATTTCTTCATAACTTTTAAAATAAGGCGCTTTTGAATAGTTCTGACAAATTGCAGCCCAATGCTTTCTACGCCAAGATTGTTCAGCAACTAAAGTCTCGTTGATTTTTTGGTAGTATTTTCCTTTTACATCTACAGGAATAGTTAGCCACTGAGGACCATTTGCTGTTTGAATCTTATTTCTATTTCGCCAGTCTCTTTTTGTATATTGCATATCATCATATAATACAAAAACATCAACACTCGCAATTAAGTCAAAATATCCTTTCCATGGAATATAGTTTGATTGTGAAATAGCTACTTTTTTAGTCATAAGATTTACTCTTCAACATATTCAATACATACTTTCCATAACTTGTTTTATCTGATAAATATGGATTTTTTATGATTTTTTCTTTATTAAGCCATCCATATTGCAATGCAATCTCTTCTAAACAAGCCACTTTAAATCCTTGTCGTTTTTCTATAGTTTCGACAAACTGTGCTGCTTCTAACAAGCTGTCATGTGTTCCTGTATCTAACCAAGCAAACCCTCGACCAAGTAGTTTGACCTTTAAATTGCCTTGTTTTAAATATTCTTGATTAATTGAGGTTATTTCAAGCTCGCCACGTGAAGAGGGTTTTACCTTTTTAGCTATTTCAACGACTTGATTGTCGTAAAAATAGAGACCTGTTACAGCAAAATCAGATTTAGGCTTAGAAGGTTTTTCTTCTATTGATACGGCATTAAGGTGTTCATCAAACTCTACAACACCAAATCGTTCTGGATCATGTACTTTATAGCCAAATACAGTTGCACCATGGTCTTGGTTTACCGCTTCAATTAGTAATGGCGAAAAACCTTGTCCCCAAAAAATATTATCGCCAAGAACAAGGCAAACACTATCGTCACCGATGAATTCTTCACCAATGATAAAAGCTTGAGCTAATCCTTCAGGTTTTGGCTGCACCGCATATTCAAGTTTTACACCAAATCGAGAACCATCACCTAATAAACGTTGAAAACTACTTAAATCTTCAGGTGTTGTAATCAATAATATCTCATTAATACCCGCTAGCATTAAAACTGATAGAGGATAATAGATCATTGGTTTATCATAAACGGGTAATAACTGCTTAGATACCCCCATAGTGATTGGGTACAAACGAGTGCCTGAGCCCCCCGCGAGAACAATCCCTCTCATTACTTAGCCACCTTTTCTATTACTTTAGACTCTGAATACACACCTAAACGTTCTCCTGCATAAGAACCGTCTAAAACGCGTAACCACCATGGCTTGTTATCTAAGTACCATTCAACCGTTTTACGAATCCCTGATTCAAAAGTTTCTTCTGGTTTCCAACCTAATTCACGCTCAATTTTTGATGCATCAATAGCATAACGAACATCGTGACCAGGGCGATCTGTAACATACGTGATTAAGTCAAGATACTGATTAACGCTTTCTGGTTTATTTGGTGCGAGCTCTTCAAGCAATGAACAAATAGTCTTTACTACATCAATATTGGCTTTTTCATTATGACCACCAATGTTGTAGGTTTCTCCGACTTTACCCTCTGTAACAACTTTATATAGCGCACGAGCATGATCTTCTACAAACAACCAATCACGGATCTGCATACCATTGCCATAAACTGGTAATGGCTTTCCATCTAAAGCATTTAAAATCATTAAAGGGATAAGCTTTTCTGGAAAATGATACGGACCATAATTATTTGAGCAATTGGTTACTATTGTTGGTAAGCCGTAAGTACGTAACCAAGCGCGAACTAAATGATCAGAAGACGCTTTTGATGCTGAGTATGGCGATGATGGCTCATAAGAAGTAGTTTCCATAAACAGTTCATCAGTGCCTTTTAGGTCACCATATACTTCATCTGTTGAAATGTGGTGAAAACGAAATCCTGCTTTTTTCTCATTGCTTAGAGAATTCCAATAATTACGAGTAGCTTCTAATAGAACATAAGTACCAATAATATTGGTTTCAATAAATGCAGCAGGGCCATCAATAGATCGATCAACATGAGATTCAGCGGCTAAGTGCATCACTGCATCAGGTGTATGATCTGAAAATACTCGTTCTAGCTCTGCTCGGTCGCAAATATCCACTTGCTCAAATGCATAGTGCTTATGATCTTGAATATCAGAAAGAGATTCCAAGTTGCCTGCGTAGGTTAGCTTATCTACATTAACAACAAGATCATTCGTATTATTGATAATATGGCGGGTAACTGCTGAACCAATAAAGCCAGCACCACCAGTAACGAGTATTTTCATATATTAATTACCGCTATAACAATGCTTAAATTGACTGAAACTTCTCTAACTCATCCAACTGTTCCCAAGGGTAGTCACTTTGACCGACCTGACCACGAGATGCTACATCGGCATATAAGAAGGTTTCAGCACTTGGTTTATCAAGATTAAATTTCTTAGTAATCCAGTTTGGCGTTAAAGAGAAGTTATCAATAATAAACTGCGATAACACATCATCATCTACTTTTGTAAACGTACCTTGGGTATCAACGGATACTGACGTTGGTTTCGCTACACCAATCGCGTAAGAAAGCTGAACAATACATTTAGTTGCTAGGCCCGCTGCTACAACATGCTTTGCTAACCAACGACCGGCATACAAGCCTGAACGGTCAACCTTTGTGTAATCTTTAGATGATTGTGCACCGCCACCAATAGGTGCATAACCACCAAATGAATCTACGATTAACTTACGACCAGTTAAACCCGAATCATGCAGTGAACTGTGGTTTACATAGCGACCAGTTGGGTTGATATGAATAATCGTTTCTTGTGGGTTGTAAAGATCCGTTGGTAAACCTGTATCATCAATTAAGCCTTGGATTAAAGTACGAACCTCTTCAATTGGCATGTTTTCTACTGATGGGGCAGAAACAACGATAGTATGAATTTTTTGAGGTTTACCGTTTTCAAAGTTTTCTTTATTGCCATAATCCATAGTTACTTGCGTTTTAATATCAACGCCAAGTTTGTGATCATGATTTAGCGCATAATGGTAGACTTTATCACTAAGCATACGAGCGTAAGAAATTGCAGAAGGCATAAAATCTGCTGTTTCAGCTATAGCATAACCAAACATAATACCTTGATCACCGGCACCTGTTTCACCATCTTCTTGGTCAACGCCTTGATTGATGTCTGGTGATTGTTGATTTAATAATACTTGAACATTAATATCATCAGGGTGTAAACATTGCTCTTTTGTAAAAGCCCCTTTCCCTGTATAGCCAATCTTAATCAATGCATTTTTTACAATTTTTTCATAATCAGCTTGTGAAAGGCTAGCGGTTGTTTTTACTTCGCCACCGATGATGATGTTTTTACCAGCAACAAATACTTCACTTGCGACACGCGACTGTGAATCATGAATAATAAGCGCATCGACAATTGAGTCTGAGATGATATCCGCACATTTATCTGGGTGCCCAGGAGCTACTACTTCACTGGTAAATAAATACATTTTTAATCCTTTTTGTAAATTTCAAGTACGCTACCGCCTATAGGTTCTAACGCATACCCAAGGCGTATATAATTTATTGATGTGTATTTTGGTAGAAACTATACACAGTGCTAACTGGAACGCTTAGCTCTAGAACCTATAAAATCACGGCAAACGCGTGAACATTTTTTAACCAAAAATTAGCTTTTCTCTGTACTCATCATTCATTAATGATTTCATTTGAGCTAAGTTTACGCTGTCTTTACCTTTATTTTTCTTCAGTAAATTAAGCGCTATATGACGAAAACGAGCAAAGTTTTGGCCATCATTTCCAAGTAATATTTGGCATTCATCTTCTCGCATACTGACATCTAAAGACCAGTGCATCGATTCTATACCCCAATGGCCACGAGCAGAATGAGCAAAGCTCTCTGCATCTAATTCAGCAGAACTGATATAGTAACGAATACTGCGTTTTATACATGCGTCAGCCCTGTACGCATCCCCATCGCGTTAGCATTTTATAGTCTATTTTTTGGCTGTTGCCATTGTATTACAAATTTGTTTTTTTCTCAGCAAATTATATGCCAGTATATTAATAGCTTATAAACTACTTTGGTAAATCGTTTATAATTCAGAGGGATGATACAGCCCTTGAACTATCGCTATTGGCCTTATAACACTTAAAATTTTACAGCATGCCTTGATAAATAGTGCCTTCTGTTATTTCTTTGTAAGAAAGCATGACTGTCTAACATTTGCTTCAAATAAGAGACCATTAAATACAAAGTTTTAGTTCGCTCTTTAAGCCCTATTAAAACAGAATCACGAAAATCATCCATGATAGCTATCAAACTATTGTTTAAATGTGCATAAAACCTTAACAACATGCACTTTAACGCCTCATATCGTATCAAAACACCAATAACTTAGCATTATCAATTGATAAATTGTAAGCCCATGCTGTACCTAACCAACAATTAGACAAAAAAAAGCGGAGACAACTTAGCCAGTTATCTCCGCTTTTATGTATTCAAATTGTAGTGCTACTCAAAAGAGAGTTACTTACCAACTTCAGCCTGAACCTGTATCGACATGCGTTTGCCCAAAAGCTTATGCACAAAGGTTGTGATACGCCAGATGTAACTGATAGTCATGAAGTACACAGCAAACAATGCCAAGAAACTAAAGAACATGACTGATTCTCGTATCCCGTTTAGATCTGCCCAAATACCGTAACAAGCACAAATCGTCGCTACTGTACAAATAAGGAACAGCGTCATGCGCGAAGATAACCCTAAACGCTGGCAAATGTGGTGTAAATGCTCGCGGTCTGGTTTGAATGGCGATTGGCCCTTACGAACACGGCGGATCATAATGGTAGCCATATCCATAAGAGGAATAGCGATTAGCCATAATGCAGTTACCGGTTTAAATGCAATGACCGATGGCTCTTGAGAACCACGAATAAGCATCCATACCACAGTAAAGCCAATGAACATACTGCCGGCATCACCCATAAAGACTTTAAAACGACGCCCTAATGGAAAACCAAGGTTAAGCATAATATAAGGGATGATTGCGACAACAATTAATGCACACACCTGCGCTAAGTAATCATTACCACTGTAATGGAACACCGTAGCCAATGCTGCGAACGTTACCGATGCCAAACCACCAAGTAAACCATCAATGCCGTCGACCATATTAAAGGCATTAATCGCCCCTATCACACCTAAAATGGTAATGACGCCACTGGTTACCGAAGACAACATAATGGTCTCACTGCCCATTAAAAACCCTAAGTGATGTAAGCTGTGTCCACCAACAAAGATAATAATAAGTGAAATGGCAACTTGAACCACTAAACGGATTTTAAAGCTGATGTCGTAAAAGTCATCAAATGCGCCTAATACTACCAGTACTGCTGCACAACTTAGGTACATGAGTAAGTTTTCATCTGCTGGGAAAAACAGAAGTAATCCAATACATAAAGTAGTAAATATAGAAATACCACCAATTAATGGGATCACTCCTTTGTGATGTTTACGCTCATTGGGTTTATCAACCAATCCTACGCGCTTAGCCACTTTGCGCATGATAAATAAACTGACGAATGAAACGAGAAACACAAATAAATATGCGTTAATCATAAATAGACTTCCTATAGGAATGTAGTTATCTTTTAATTATATATAGATGAGTATTGCATAAAACCACGCAGTTGCTACGTGGTCTATTTGCTCGCATTTTATTCAGTTATCAATGTAACGATACAAATAAAACACGAGCCACGTTTGTTTTTTAGCCAAAGAAAAAACAACGTGCGGTATTGTACAAAAATAGAGCAGATTATCAATAGTTATCCGACATTAATTATTAATAAAATGAATGATTAATCAGAACCAAATAAATCACGGGTATACACTTTTGACTCTACATCTGATAATTCTTGGTCCATACGGTTAGACACAATCACATCACAGGTTGATTTAAATTCGTTTAAATCTGTTATCACCAATGAGTTGAAGAATTCTTTCTCTTGCAGAACAGGCTCATAAACCACAACCTCAATGCCTTTCGCTTTTAAGCGCTTCATCACACCTTGAATGCTTGATGCACGGAAGTTATCAGAGCCTGATTTCATCACTAAACGATAGATACCCACACGCTTTGGGCTACGTTTTAAAATACTATCAGCAATAAAATCTTTACGCGTTGTATTTGCCTCTACAATGGCACCAATAATATTATTTGGTACATCACTGTAGTTTGCTCGTAATTGCTTAGTGTCTTTTGGTAAACAGTAACCACCATAACCAAATGATGGATTATTGTAGTGATTACCAATACGAGGGTCTAAACCTACCCCTTCAATAATTTGGCGAGCATTTAAGCCGTGCGATTCAGCGTAAGTATCAAGTTCATTAAAATAAGACACACGCAGCGCTAAATAAGTATTTGAAAATAACTTAACCGCCTCAGCCTCAGTTGAATCAGTAAACAACACATCAATATCTTGTTTGACTGCACCTTCAACTAACAAATTTGCGAAAGCTTGTGCACGTTCAGAACGCTCACCAACAATAATGCGGGACGGATATAAATTATCGTACAGCGCTTTACCTTCACGTAGGAACTCAGGAGAGAACATGATGTTATCACAGCCTAACTCTTGTTTGATTTGTGCCGTATAACCAACAGGAACGGTTGATTTGATGATCATCACCGCTTGTGGGTTAATTGCCATTACGTCTTTAATGACAGATTCAACCGATGAGGTATTAAAGTAATTTGTTTTTACATCGTAATCTGTCGGTGTTGCGATAATAACAAAATCGGCATTTTTATAAGCACACTCTTTATCAAGCGTTGCGGTAAATGACAATTCTTTATTATTTAAAAAATCGGTGATTTCTGCATCAACAATAGGTGATAGCTTATCGTTAAGAAGATTTATTTTATCTTCAATAATATCAACCGCAATAACATCATTGTGTTGTGCCAATAACATAGCGTTAGACAAGCCAACATAGCCTGTGCCAGCAATTGCAATTTTCATTTTTACCTAACCAATTAATAATATTTATTTGTTATAAAATTCTTTGTACCATTCTACAAATTTCTGAACGCCTTCTTTTACCCCTACTTTAGGTGTATAGCCTGTAACTTTAAACAGATCAGACGTTTCTGCATAAGTTTTATACACATCACCAGCTTGCATTTCACGGAAGTTCTTTTTAGCCTCAATGCCAAGCGCTGATTCAATCTCTGAAATAAACTCCATCAAATTGATCGGGCTACCATGACCGATATTATATACCGCATAAGGAGCAGAACTGGTGGCAGGAGTACCGCTCTCGACTTTCCATTCATTATTTTGCACAGGTATAACGTCAGCAATACGTACTACACCCTCAACAACATCATCGATATAAGTGAAGTCG
Source organism: Aliivibrio sifiae (assembly GCF_002954705.1). Lineage (GTDB taxonomy): Bacteria > Pseudomonadota > Gammaproteobacteria > Enterobacterales > Vibrionaceae > Aliivibrio > Aliivibrio sifiae_A. The sequence continues at coordinate 227,174 of NZ_MSCO01000003.1, read as the reverse complement.
CGCCACATATCACCATTGTTATTAATATCGATTGTTTCACCATCGAGGATCTTTTTAGTAAAGATAAATGGTGCCATATCTGGACGTCCCCAAGGACCATAAACAGTAAAGAAACGAAGACCCGTTGTTGGAATCCCATAAAGATGAGAATAGCTATGTGCCATTAACTCATTTGATTTCTTTGTTGCTGCATATAATGAAACAGGGTGGTCTACAGAATCTGATGTTGAGAATGGTGTTTTCTCATTCAAACCATAAACAGAACTAGAAGAAGCATAAACTAAATGCTGTATTTTATGATTGCGACAAGCTTCAAGGATATTTAAATGTCCTACTAGGTTTGAATCGGCATATGCCATTGGGTTTTCAATTGAGTAACGAACACCCGCTTGTGCACCTAAATGAATAACACGATCAAACTTATGAGTATCAAATAAAGAATCTACAGATTGCTTATCTGAAAAATCCATATTGATAAACTCAAATTTATCACTCTTAATTCTATCTAATCGAGCAAACTTTAAATTAACATCGTAATAGTCATTATTATTATCTATACCAACAACATAATGTCCCTTTTCAATTAAAACCTCAGAAACTCGACTACCAATAAAACCTGATGCACCTGTTATTAAATATTTCATTTATTTCTCCAAAACTTCTTTAATCGCATCTAAATAGCAGTTTATAACTATTGATTCATCAAATTCGTTCTCAATTTTTTCTCGACTTTTAAGTCCCATAGTTAAGCGTTCTTCATGACTCATCTGAATAATAAGCTCTAATTTATCTATCAAACTTTGCGTTGATCTAGGTACACATAGAAAACCGTTAACTCCATCATTAACTGTTTCACGGCAACCTACATTATCAGTAGTAACGATTGGCTTCCCCATGGCACCAGCTTCAAGAAGCGATTTGGGCACACCTTCACGATAAAATGAAGGAAGTACCATGCAATCAACTTTAGCAATTTCTTTTTCAACCTCATCCGAAACACCAAGATAGTTAACAATTCCTTCGTCAACCCAGCTCTGCATTTCAACTTCAGATACCGCCGATGGATTTTCAACAGCAAGAAACCCCAAAAGATTAAACTCTACGTTATTACCATATTTAGCTTTTAACACTCGAGCCGCTTCAACATAATGCCCAATGCCTTTGTCATAAAGCATACGAGCAATAAGTAAAAACCTTACAACACCATCATCTTGAGAAGGGATAACTTCAAATCGACTGAGATCGACACCAGAACCTGGTAAACGAGCAGTAATAGATTCATTAGCTAAATTATGTTCTAAGAAAAGTTTCTTATCATCTTCATTTTGAAAAAAAATCTTATCGGCATTTCTTTGACTTATTTTATAAAGTAGGCGAGCAATTTTTGATGTAACACTTTCATTAATAAATAAGATCCCAAGACCTGCTATATTATTTATTACTTTGATTTTATTTATCTTAGCAGCAAGAGTACTATATATATTATTCTTAGGGGTAAAATTTAAAACTACATCATACCTATTAGAAGAGAATACTTTATTGAATTGAATTAATGTTCTGAGATCATTAATTGGGTTTGTACCACCTTGGTCAATAGAAATATCAATAAACTTTACACCTAGCGTTTCAAGTTTTTCTGAATATGAATCATTTGGAGCAAGAGCTGTAACAATAAAACCATTTTCAATCAAAGCTATAATCGTATTTTTTCTAAAATTATATAGATACCAACTAGTATTAGCAGTTAATAAAACATTTTTCAAGTTAGACATATTAAACATTATCCCAAACCAATGAAAAAACTTTAAATTTAACAAATTCAAATTCACTTGTTGCATCAACTGAAAAATATATATTTGATATATAGTTCATATTATTATTAATAATATGCCTTGCTCTAATTTCATTATCAGTTTCTTTTCCTATTTTATTTCTTTTTTGGTTACGCTCGATAGATACATTAACAGGAACATCTAAATTAATAACTACATCAGAAGGATACATCGTTTTATAATTATTAATTTCTAACTTACTTAAAAAGTTATATAATTTTGATTTTCTTATACTACATACTATTCTTGGACTGTCCATTTTACCATAATCGGTCGTTATATAACGATCAGTCAACACTATGTAACCTTTTTCAGCATATCGATGCGCATTTATAATCGCATTTTTTCTTTCATAGGATAATAAAAAATATCTAAATGCTGAAATAATACCCACATTACTTTTAGGGAAGTATTTTTCAATTGGCTTTGATTCATCTTTTTTTGTATTTTTTATTAACTCAATAAAACGAATAAAAAACCAAAAAACAAATGTCAATTTAGTCGGGTTTGGTCTACCGATTGATACTTTCTTAACTGTTATTTTATCGGAAAAAAGCTCAGATAAAGATGCAACCATCGTTGATTTCCCTGAACCATCTAACCCACAAATTGACACCACCGTACCATAATCTAAATATTTTTTCTTTTTAAAGAAAATTTTATTTACCGTACGCTTAAAAAAATTAACGTATAAAAATGGAATATAAGATAAGAAACCACGTCTTTTATACCCAGAAAATGTTAGTTTTAAGACTATAGATGTATAATATTTACATATAATATTATTTGATTTGAATGAAGAAATCATTTTTTTATAGCTTAAATCATTTATATTTAATGGTAATTTTCCATTATAATCAAAAGTTACACCTTCAAGCTCTTTACTATATTTTTCACGATCTCTAATCAATAAAAATGTATTATATGCACCACCAAACTTCAAAAAATATCTTATTAAAAAAATAACGCCTTGAGCATCTGAATTTAAGACCGGAAACTCCCTACCATTATCACAGTTTTCTTTAAAAAAGTCATCTAATGGTAATATATAGTTTTTTGAATTACTTTGCCCTGTGACAATTTTATAATAAACATGCAAATGTACAGTTTTCATTTCTACCTCATCATAACCTAAATAATGAGCAATATAGGGATGATTTGAAACTGTAGTGTTCATTTTCTTAAATTTTTTATTTACTATTGCTTTATGAAACTTACTCTTAGAGTCATATGATACATAAAGATCTAAATCAGTATTACCATCAAGAGCCTTATTCAATTCATGATTACTTTTCCAACTTAAGTAGAAAATATTTAATCTTTTTAATTCATTAAATAAATCAATATATACCTTAAGCATTTTCTACAACCTCGAAATCCACTAAATACTTATTTAAGTTATTTATAACATTATTCTCTACACTTCTATTTATAGAAATAAAATCATCAATATTAATAAAGAACAATCTTGTATGACCTCTATTTATCAGTCTTTTCTTTATTTCAGAATCATTAGCACTATTTATAAAATATACTTTACTTTCTAAATATGGAAAAACAACCTTAAATACCTCATCCACATTTGAATTCAATAAATTAAATGGTATTTGGGAAACACCTTCATCAATGATATAACCGCGGTTACGATATATTTTATTTAAACCAAACTTTCTCACTATATTCCTAAAAATATTCACTTTAAATAAAAAGCTCACATTTTCACGACGCACACAAGATATAAAGAACTTTATATCCTCTATTTTTAAAGTTAAAATACCGCATATAAATAACAACAATTCATATATTATATTTTTCCTTCCAGACAAATAACGGATATTACTAAATTTATTTGCACAAATATAGCTTTTACCACAACAAGGAATACCAACCAATTCGATATTTTTCATAGCAACAACTCAGCATATTCTCTATAATATTTTTCATGCATAGTCTTTAATGAAAATTCATTCTTAAGTACAATAATATTATTATCGATAATGTTATAAAATTCAAAATCAGTCATTAACTCACACTGCACTAAAGCATTTTTCAATTCATTTTCGTTATTAACAATAAAACCTTTAATACCCATAGAAAAAATTTCATTATGAGGTTCTATATTTGACAAAATGGGGACACATCCCATAGATATAGCCTCTAATACAGAAATAGGCATTCCCTCTATTGAGGAATATGATATGTAATATTTTGATTTTAAAAGCAACTTTAATACTTCATGCCTAGGGAGTAACCCATGTATATTTACATCATAATTCCCTTTCAACATTTCTTTTATTTCAGTAGATTTATCACCAGCACCTACAACATTTAACTTATTCTTAAACTTACCCGACAAATATATAGAGATTACATTAACTATACGTTTCAAAGAAATAAGCCTACCAACGGAAATAAAACCATACTTTATATTATCAAATGGTTTAATCTCAAAATCCACACCATTTACAATATAACAACTCTTTTTATTTTCCCTAATTATCTTAGGAAATGACAAATAACTTGATTTACTACAAAAAACAACTTTATTAACTAAAAAAAAATTCAATAAGAATAATAATTTATTCTTACCCTTTAAATTCTCATATGATGTATGAATAGTATAAATACTTTTAATGTTAAAAAAACTTAGTTTATTAATAACTTGCGATATAATAACAAGCTGATGAGAGTGATAATGAATTACATTCGCATCTTTTAAGTGTTTATAAAACATTTTAGAAAACAAAAAAAATGATTTAATTAAACCTCTATCAACTCCATCTTCAAACAAATAAACACAATCAACAAATTTATTTTTACAGAATAAATAAAAATCATTATATCCCATATTTGTTATTCCATTATTCTGAACAATATGTAATACGCTAATATTATTCATCATCATCTCTTTTTTATATTAAAAAAATATGTAAACTGAATTTTTTCCAAAAAATTACCTATCAAAATAGATATTGTTGTAGCTATTGCAGCTCCTATAGAGCCAAAGACACTTATAAAAAATGGCAACAACAAAACAGAGAGGCATATAATAATTATACTATTAAAAATAGAATATACCTGCTTATCTATGTATAAAAGCATGTATCCATAAAGACCAAAATATGCAGTTCCAATATGTAAGATTAAGAATATCAGAGATATTTCAAACACATTATCAACTTTAATATTGAATGTATTTACTACAATTGAACTATTCAAGGCTAAAAGTATTATTAAAGATAAAATAGCTGTTAGTATTAATGATTCTCTTCTTATTTTTTTCGATAGTTTTAATGCTTCAAAATTTCTCGCTTGTGAGAATTCTTTTGCTATTTTATGTAAATGTTTTGCCTGTATAATTTGCATGAAAAATAGAGATTGATACATTACTCTACTTACAAAACTATAATCAGCTAGAACATCTATTCCAAGTAATTTGCTAACATAAAATGTATCTATTCTTGATACTAATAAATATGAAATGCCAGTAAATACAATAGGAGAAGAAAGAACAATTCTACTCGTTATATCTTTAATTTTAAATGAATTAAGATTTATTTTATTAAATTTCATTTTCTTGAACACAAGAAAAAACAAAATAATAAAAGATAAAAATAAAGAAATGAAATATAAAATCGTAAGATCTATTTGATATCCAATAAAAAAAGTCATTGAAAGCAATATAATAAAAAAAGATGATCTAACAACATCCTTTAATATATACCAATTTATCGTCATACTATTAAATCTATAATACGTCGAAAGTATCATTATCAATGATAATAATAACGAGCCAAATACAACGTATTTATTTACATAAACAAAAAAGGAACCAATTAATATTATAGAAGTTATAATAAATGAAATCAAACAAGACAATATTAATGATTTTGTTTTACTGTTACACGTGGCCATATCTTTTAATAAATAGTTAACACTGCCAAATGATATGAACGATGACAACAACATTATTTGAGCTAAATTAAGAGCAAAATAACCATAAACATTAGTATCAACAAAAGCTTTTGGTACTATTTCTATACAAAATAATAATAACTTTGAAATCAGAGCAACGACAAAAATCATTTAAACTTACACCTAGAAATTAAAATTATTAATGTAATCGGTACAATTGAATACCACCACCAAACTTTTGTTAATGATAATAATTCAGAACGAAATATTTTATGCATTATTGGAATTAGTGTTGCAGATATAAAAAGAAAATAAATATATTTTTTTGAGAATGTATTTATAATACCGATAAATATACCTAATATTAAAAAAACCAACGGTATTCCTAATAAACCAAAATTCAATATTGCTTCAGCCAATAATGAAAAACCTCTCCCCCCCCCAATAGATGCAACAAGAGGTTCATATTTATTTACATACCAAACTGAAAGGGGCGTTGTATCATAAAAAGGGTATAATAAACTACATATTGCATCCAAGAACGAGCGCCCCATGATAATATCTTCCTGGAGCATATTATTTGTTATATTATTCCAATGAACCAACTCTGATGGGATTTCCAATTCAAAACTTGAGAAATCAATACTTCCCTTAAATATCAATGATGATAACATCCACTTCCAAGAAATAGCTAAAAAAACACCTACAACCAAAATCAAATTCACATAAAATATACTTAATCTCTTTGTATATGATAACATATACAATGTTGAAAGAGCTACAAGAACAAAGTGAGCTCTAGATATAGTAATAATTGAATAAACTAAAGTAAATAAACCACAGAATATTAATAGTCGCTTATAAAAAAAATCATTCATTCTATATAAATACAATACAAGAGATATTATATAAATAGCTGATAGTGTATCTTTGAAAAACATTAAAGGGCCATAACCAGAAAGTAATAATGATCTACCACCACGAGTTGAATATATGAATTCCACAATGTTTATTTTTACAAAGAACAAATAAAAGAACATAATTACGCATAATATCGTCAATATTATAATGCTATTTTTAAATTTACTTGTAAAATATAAATCTAATCTATAGTTAACCTCACGATTCGTAGTTGTTAATAAGATTGATTCAGTAAATTTAGCCGATATATACGTGATAATTACAGATATCATCAACAAATAGCTTATATTTTTATTAATAGCATCATAATCATATAGAGAACCTAATGAGTATAATGCCCCATAGAGCAAAAGCATACTATTAAGCGATAATGCCACTTTTGAATTTTGTTGCTCAAAATTAATAAAAAGTATAAATACGCTAAATATTAAAACTGATTCTATATAAGTCATTTAACAAAAACATCACTTTTACAATCAAAATATATTACTTTATTAGGTGCTACTTTAACTCTATCTCCTAATTTACAAGATATAATCTTAGCTCCCACCGATATGTAGCAATCATTCCCAATTATTATTTTTCGTTCTATTTCATTTTTATTTTCATTAATTCCTAATGTTACTTGATGATATATCGTTACATTATCACCTACTTCTGCATATTTTGATATTATGACACCATCACCTTTATGGGGTAACCTTATTTTATAACCTAACTTACATTTATACGATATTTGACTAGGTATATTAAAAATCCTTTTTATAAAAATAAAAATTGGATGAATAATCTTATGAAGCCCCTTATTACAAGTCCATACATAGTTCTCTAATCTATAAATAAAGAGTGTAATTCCTGATATAAAAGAATTACAACTGAAATCTCCTTTTACAAAGTAAAAGAAAGTATCTTTGTTTATTATATTTACTTTATCCATTATTATCACTTATCACTATCATAACTGTAGTTATAATAACCGTAACCATATGTGCTGCTTGCTTTCTTCTCTACTGCATTCAGGATAAAGCCTTTCACCTCTATCCCTGCTTGTTCAAATCTGTGTCTTGCTACATCAATTTCTTTAACTGATGTTTGATCAAAACGCCCAACCATTAATGTTGTGCCAGCTAGTGCCCCTACAATGCTTGGGTCAGTTACCGCAAGTACTGGTGGTGTATCAATCAATACTAAATCGTAATTTGCTGATGCCCAATCAATAAAATCACTAAAGCGTTTTGTCATTAATAGTTCAGATGGGTTTGGCGGCACTTGCCCACGAGTTAATACATCTAGATTTGGTACTTCTGATTTTTGAATAGATTGTTCTAAACTTAATTTGCCTGATAAGTAGTCTGATAAGCCGTTATCCCACTTCATACCAAAGTAACGTTGCATATAGCCTTTACGCATGTCGGCATCCACAACCAATACTTTTTGACCTGTTTTGGCAATAACCGCAGCAAAGTTCACCGCCACAAAAGATTTACCAATGTTTGGCGCAGGACCGGTAATCATCACTACGTTATTTTTCGCTTCCATCATGGCAAAGTGCATGCTAGTGCGTAATCCACGCAGAGCTTCAATAGATAAATCAGCGGGGTTAGATTCAGCTAATAGCGTCTCTAAGTGCCTTACTTTCTTTTTGTTATAACGGATATCTAGCTTTTCTTGCCATGTTGATTTTGGAATGCTCGCATAAACAGGAATACCTAGCGCTTCAATCTCATCTGGGTTTTCTACCCCACGGTGAAATGCGGCTTTTAGCAATACGATTGCTACACTTAACATGCCACCTAATAACGTGGCTAATACTACAATTAATGGTTTTTTCGGTTTTACTGCATGAGAATAAGCTTGTGCAGTATCTAAAATACGCACGTTACCGACAGTACCGGCTTTAACAATGTTTAACTCTTGAGTTTTGTTTAGCAGTTGAATATAAATTTGCTGGTTTAACTCAACATCACGCTGCATACGCAGTACCTGACGTTGTGTTTTTGGTAATTTCTGTACTTGTTTGTTTAAGCGTTCTTTCTCACTCAATAGCACTCTGCGTTTATCAAGTAATGATTTATACGCCGGGTGGTCTTTAGTAAATCGTTGGCTAATCTCACTTTCTTTAAAGGTCAATTCATTTAATTGCGCTTCAAGTGTAACCATCGTATCAAGAGCTGAACGAGCCTCTAAACTTAAATCAACCGATTTACGCTCTAAACGGTAATCATTTAATACGTTTTCAGATGCAGTTAATTTATCTTTAATCGCAGGCAGTTGTGCAGTTAAAAACTCAAGGCTTTGCTCTGCTTCTGCGCTGTTGCGGGCAATGTTTTGTAAAAAATAGTTTTGGCTAATATTATTAATAATGGCTTCAATCTTGGCTTTATTTTCACCTTCTAGAGAAAACTGTAATACGCCTGATTGTTTGCCTTTTTCACTAATAGATAAGGTTTGTTGTAATGTTAAAATTGCATCAAAACGAGAGGTTTTAGCCACATCAAACACATCACCTGTGTTACCTGATAATTGCATCACAAATAAGTGGTAATCCTTGTTATCAGCTAATTCACCCACTTTGCCTGTTAATACCTTGCGTTCGTTTGCATCAAATAGGGTATAAGTGCCCTTTTCTGCATCGTCTAACACTAGAGTGAAGTTTGGTTCATCAATGTATCTTGGAATATCAAAGCGGCTTACGTTAATGGCTTTATCTTCACCCATTAAGCGAGATAAGCCTTTGCCAATAATAGGCATGTATTGCGGTGCAGCGACTGTGGTTAAGTTTAATTTATCAACCGTCTCACCTAATATCATACGAGATTTGATTATTTCAATTTCAGTAGTTGATGATGATTCAGACGCAAACATTTCGCCCATATCACCAACAAGGGCAGACATGCCGCCATTACTTTTTTGCTCGACTTGAACAAGGGCATCGGCTTTATAAATTGGGGTAGATAAAAGTGCAAACGCGATACCGGCAACAGCAAATGCAGTGGTTACTGACATAATTAACCAACGGCCATCAATGAGTTGACCAAACAGTTTTGCTAAATCGATTTCGTCAGAGGGAGATTGTTCGTGGGTGTTTTTTGTTGATTGTGACATGACTAAAGGCGGTCCTGAGGTTTAGAGCGGGAAGAGCGGTCCTATGTAAAGCGCTATCCTGTTGGATATAACACTCAAATTATAAGATTCACTACTCTTGCTGTTTTATTTAAGATTCAAAGTAATAAAAAAAGGTACGCAGATTTTAGGCCATAGGACCATAGAACCGCTCTTCCCCATTTTAATTACCGTTCTTATAGTTTCTTCGCCCACTCTTGGGCTGCTTTTTCTATTAATCCGTAAGCGTGATCGAATGCTTCTCGGCTTTGGCGGTATGGATCGGGGATATCTTGTTGCCCTATCCATTGCCCAAACAGCATGGTTTTGCTTCTTGCTTCTGGTGCTAAACTGGTTACGGCTTCTTTGTGGCCCGCTTCCATTACTAGGATTAAATCGTAATCTCGGCAAACATCACTGGTTAATTGGCGTGCTTGGTGTGAATCAATAATCACGCCATGCTCTGACGCCACTTCGGTTGCCATTGCATCGGCAGGTTTGCCCGTTAAACGACTTTTTTCAACGGCAACACCAGCTGAATCAACGGTTTTGTTTGGGAGTAATTGTTTTAGTATGTGTTCGCCTGTTGGAGAGCGGCAGATATTGCCAACGCAGACGACGAGAATTTTGTTAAACATGGGTAAAAGCGGTCCTATGGGTT
>NZ_MSCO01000003.1:169123-216211 GCF_002954705.1 Aliivibrio sifiae | reverse complement strand
GTTACTGCCTCCCCATCCTATTTAATGGGTTTATAGAATAAGAACGGAAATACGGTCCTATCAGCTAGAGCGGGAAGAGCGGTTCTATGTATTTAAAGTGATCGTAGATTAAGCTCTAAGCTCTACCTAGGACCACAGGATCGCTCTTACCTTCTTTTCCGCACTACCTTACTATTCCTTTTCTTATTTTAATTAGTTTTGCGAGCATCACTGATATGTGTTTTGCTTCACTGATGAAAACTACACTCTTTTGTTTTGATATGTAGCCTAGCTCTGTCGCTATGTATATTTGTGTAATCATTTCACCGCATGAACCTTTTGCATAATACAAAAAACGGGCAGATTCTTTAATTGTTTCTCTTTCTTCACCTTCGGCTATATTTGAAGGGATAGATAATGAACTTCGCATTAACTGATCAACAAGACCATAATTACGACAACCATCAAGCTCACGAACAACATCGACGGCCAAGCGTGAACTTTTTTTCCACACTTCTAATTTTTCAAAATCCAATGTTCTCATCATATAAAAGCCGTCCTATGTATTTAAGATTAAGCTCTAAGCTCTCCTTAGGATCACAGGACCGCTCTTACCTTATTTTCCGCTCTACCTTACGGCCAATTCTTAACTCGCAATGCGCCTTCAGTTAGCTCATTAAAGCCTGAGATGGTTGGCATTAATTGCATGATTAGACGGTTCCAACGCGTGATTGGGGCGGCGGTAACATAAACGATGTCATAAGGTTTTAAATCGAATTCTGTACCGATAATAAGCGCCGATGCATCTTTGATATTTAATTGATAAATATCAGCCATGCTGGTTTCTTTATCTTCAGGGCTTGATGAGCGAATAACAAATACGCCAGTTGCATCTGCCGATAGCTCATTAATGCCACCCACGCTGCTTAACGCTTCGGTTAGGCTCATGCCTGAGCGATCCATCTTAAGTAATTTTGGATCTTTCACTTCCCCCATCACAAACACTTTTTGAGTGTCGTTACGAGGAACATGAATAATATCGCCTGATTCTAATAATCGGTTTTGCTTTAAATCGCCACGTTGCATTAATGCGTATAACGATAATGTTTCTTCTTTGCCATTACGGGTAAGAGTGACATTACGCCAATCGGCTTCTTCTGCTAACCCACCTGCACGGTTAATCGCATCCAATAACGTTAGTGGAATGTTAGTAATAGCTTGTTGGCCTGGTTTATCAACTTCACCTGTTACGTACGCTTTTTGTGCGCGAAACGCAGCAACGTTGACATCAACTTGTGGGCTTTCAATAAACTTACTTAATTTGGTTGCAATATCAGCTCTAATTTCTCGCACTGTTTTACCAGCAACAGCAACAGTGCCAATGTAAGGGTAAAATATTGTGCCGTCTGCATGAACCCAGTTACCTGATTCACTTGAGCTACGGTACGAACCCGCAGGAATTGTTAGCTCTGGGTGATCCCAAATCGTGACATTTAAAATGTCACCAGGGCCGACGCGGTATTCATAACTTGCCACCTGCTGTTCAAGCTCTGTATTGGCTTGTGCTGATGCTTGCTTAATTTGATACTGTGCCACTTTTTGAGGCGTTAATTCATAGACATTTACATCGGTAGAATAGTTTTCTTTCGCGTCTTCGCTTTGCTCTTCTTCTACTTTATTTTTGTCTGAGGTTGACATGTGTGAACCGGGAAAAACAGTACAGCCACTTAGCAGTAACAGGAATACGCCAGCGGTTAACGATTGATGTGTTTTACTAATGAGCATGATTTCAACTTAGAGATGACAAAATTTAGAGACGCTACCGCCCAGAGGTAGTTAGGCACATTCCCTCTCAGCGCGATTATAGATATTTATAAGCGCGGCATTATACATATCTCTCACTATTTTACGAGCATAAATCAAACAAAAAAACAATAGATAACTCTATCAATAGTGGTAATTATGGTGGCATTTTTGAGAATTTGTAACATATAAAGGAATTTATTTTTGTATAAGCTATGATTTTTATATTTACCATATAGAACTTGATATGGTACTTTGCTCGAAGTTTGCTCATGAACTGAGTAAATATTCACCATGTAACATAAAATATATAAGGTTCATTCCATGAAAAAGACTGCTATCGCTCTTATGCTAGCTATGACTGCTGGTTCTGCATTTGCAGCTGGTGAAGCAACAACAACTGCTGCTTCTACTTCAGGTTCTGCTGCAGGTACTGCTGGCGCTTCTGCTGCTGCTGCTGGTGCTGCTACAACTACAGCTATCGCTGTTGGTGTTGCTGCTACTGTTGCTGTTGTTGCTGTTGCTGATTCAGGTTCTGACTCAACGACAACCTCTGTAACGACTAAATAATCCACTTATTTTGTTGTAAGTATATTAAAACCATCAACTTCGGTTGATGGTTTTTGTGTATTTATTACTGCGGTCCTATGGTCCTATGGTCCTATGGTCAACTTCAGATAAGCTTTTAATTTATCTGTTTTTTTACAGCAAATACGACAGGACCTCAGGATCATGTTTTCCGCTCTTAAGCCTCAATTTATATTCAAAACTGTTAATACGTTACTTATCACTTTTGCACTCTCTGCTTGTACTCAAAAATTTAATGATGTGAATGCCACTCTTGATGAAGCGGTTTTTGGGGCTGATGATGTGACTCTCTCTCCGCAAGAAATTTCTGAATTACCTTATGCGAGCAGTTTTGTACGCATTAATGGTGGCGCTAAACTCTTTATGGTATTGGCGTTTGCAGAGCCAAACCCTAAAACAGGGGTAATGCAATTAAAGTGGCTTTCTTCAGATAAAGCGATGGTGGTAACTGAGGACGGACGTATAGTAAAAACCCTTGGTTTAGCACAAAAAAACCTAACCGCGATAACTCCTATAACCCAGCTTTCTTTACCTTCTTTTGCTTCAATAAACCAAAAACAAACGATTTGGTCTGCCCGCTATGATTGGCAGACGGATAATCGCTATTTATTCAATTATGAAGCGACTGTTACACCTGTATTAAGAAAAACATCACAATTAAAAACGGCGGTGTGGGAGAAAGAGGTTACTGAGATTGTAGAGGTGGTATCTATCCCTTCTTTAGGCGCGTCATTCACCAATCAATATTGGATAGACAGTGATGCGAACGTGGTGAAATCTCATCAATATTTAGGCCCTGATATGGGTGATATTGAAATGACAATTTTAAAACCTTTTGCTTTATAAGCCATATAAAATCAACACGTCAGGCAGCTCGGAGTGATTATGCGTTTCCTTTCTTCTTTATTTATTCTGCTTACATTGTCGGTCTCGACCTACAGTGTTGCAAACACCTCAGAGCACGCCTCTGATGCAAAAAAACCACTCACCGTAACCTTAGTTAAACAAGGTGTAGAGCTTAATTACAGCCAGCCAGTCAGGTTGTCTCAAGTCGCTGTTGATGCAAATACTCAGGCTGACTTTTATAATTTAGGCGTGGTGTTAGGCGATAAAAATAAACAAAAAAACAGTGAAGATCTGCGAAATAACGTGATTGACTCGCTATCTTCACTTTCTCGAGAGACATCACTCTTTTCATCTAAAAATAAATATGATAAATCTGCGACGCAACTCATTTTACAATTAGAGCAAGCATCGTTTGTTAATCGTATTTTCACGTCATTTGATCTCGATTTACTGCGAATTAATGACAAAGCCAATCCTCTTTTATCTGGTCACTACCAGCTATTTTTAGGAGATCGTCCTACTAGCGTTTCTTTTTTTGGTGCCATTGATTCAGATAAAAGTATTCAATTGCCATTAATTGAACATGCCATTATTGATGATTATTTTGAAACACTGCCTCTTTCTTCGGTTGCTGACACCTCCATTATTTATGTTATTCAGCCTAATGGTGAGGTTCAACACACTGAGTTTTCGGTATGGCAAAACAATCCGGTGTATTTAGCGCCTGGGGCTATTGTGTTTATCCCTTTTGCCGACCTCCCTGCTGATTACTCTTCTTTAAATGATTCTATTGTTCAATTGCTTCGTAATAAGGCGTTTTAATTATGATGGCTCCTAAGTTTTCTCTCTCCCTTATTGCGGGGGTTATTGCCTCTTCTTTGCCTTATTCAGCTTTGGCTAATGAGTTTGAACCAGTTACGTTATCTACCTCACAAACGGATTTTGGTGGCGTGGGCTTAATGCAAATGCCATCTGGCCGTATGGCGCCTGAAGGCGAGTTCAATATTGGCGCAACACTTAATAATGAATACCACCACTACAATGTTTCTTTGCAGGTGATGCCATGGTTAGAAACCACCATTCGTTACACCTTGGTGCAAGATTTACTGTATAGCAGTGACGAAAGCTTCAGTGGCGGCACTAAATACACCGATAAAGGCATTGATTTTAAAATCCGTTTACTGGAAGAGAGCCAATGGCTGCCTGAAACATCAGTAGGGGTTCGTGATTTTGGTGGCACAGGTCTATTTGATGGCGAATTTGTGGCGGCAACCAAACGATTCGGCAACCTTGATGTGACGGTGGGCATGGGCTGGGGTTACTTAGGCCAAAGTGGCAATATTACCAACCCTTTCTGTAAAGCGTCAGATAAATTTTGTTCTCGTTCAACTGAAACAAAAGATAGAGGTGGTAGCGTTTCTTTTGAACGTTGGTTTAAAGGCCCTGCCGCTATTTATGGTGGTTTAGAATATCAAACCCCTTATCAACCACTGCGCTTAAAGGTGGAGTATGACAGTAATGATTACAGCCAAGACTTCCCTGTAACTCGCGGTAAAGTCGATATGACTCAACACACCCCTTGGAACTTTGGTGTTCTGTATGGCTTAGGTGATTGGGGCGATATTAAGGTGAGTTACGAGCGTGGAGATACGCTTACGCTTGGGGTAAACATAAGTACTAATTTTAATAGCATGAAAGCGATTTGGCGTGATGAACCTATCGAACCTTATGACGAATCAACTCATGACTCTATTGATGACGTTGATTGGAAACGCGTTAACCAAGAGTTAAATGGTAACGCTGGCTATGAAGAAAGCAAAATTTACGCGAATGAAGATTCAGTCACGATTGTCGCTGAGCAAAACAAATACCGTGATAGCGATGAAGCCCATGATCGTGCTTCTCGTATTCTAGCGAACAACGTTCCCGCGACTATTTCTACCTATCGTATTGTTGAAACCAATCAATCGATGCCAGTGTCTGAAACGGTGATTGACGCTAAACAGTATAAAAAAGTGGCGAATAACGACTATTTCGATGCCGATATTACCGATGCAAGCCAAACCGATGAAGTCATTTATTCACCTTTAGAAAGCGAACTTAAAAGCGATAACCTTGAGCGTTGGGATTACTCTATTTCGCCAACCTTAGCGCAATCTATTGGCAGTGCTGAAAACTTTTACCTTTATGCAATTGGGATTAATACAGCAGGCTCGGTATGGTTAACTGATAAGGTGCAAGCCTCTGGCAGTTTGTATTTTAATTTGGTTGATAACTATGACCAGTTTAATTACATTACGCCACCTGATGGCACTTCGGTTCCTCGTGTTCGTACTATGTTCCGTGCTTATGTTCATGAAAACCCGGTGCGTATGAATAGCCTTCAACTGACTTGGTTTGAAGAGTATGGCTCTGGTTTTTATAGCCAAGTTTACGGTGGTTATTTAGAAAGTATGTTTGGTGGTATCGGCTCTGAAGTAATGTATCGCCCATTGAATTCAAATTGGGCGTTCGGCGTTGATGCGACTTATATTAAACAACGTACTCCGGGTGAGTGGTTTGGTTTTTACGAGCAAGACCAACAAGATGGTGGAGAGTATGGCCGAGATTATACTGTTGTCTCTAGTGGCGTAACGGGGTTTGCAACCGCTTACTATGCGCCACAATGGACTTTCTTAAAGAATACATTGCTTAAAGTTGGCGTTGGTCAATTCTTGGCGGGCGATAAAGGGACGCGTGTTGATTTCTCTAAACAGTTTGATTCTGGCGTTATCGCCGGTGCGTATGCAAGCTTTACCGATTTATCTGCTGAGGAGTTTGGTGAAGGTAGTTACACCAAAGGATTCTATATTTCGATCCCATTCGACATTATGACAGTGAAACCAAGTAAGAACCGTGCGAACTTTAATTGGCAGCCACTGACACGCGATGGTGGACAGATGCTAAATAAACAGCATGAGTTGTATGAATTGACGGATGAGAGATCGCCGTGGTTTACTAGATAAAAGCGGAAGAGATGGGAAGAGCGGTCCTATGGTCCTGAAGAGCTAAGAGTAAAAAACAGAGTTCAGATCGCTTCGCTAGCAGAATTCAGAAGTGTTGACTTAAGTATGTAAGTTACAACTAATACCTCTGAACTCAGCAAGCGAGCTTGTGGCCAATCTGAATCCTAAGCTCCTAATCTTCTTTTCTAAATGCAAACCTAACTAAAACTATCACAACACCTAATATTCCGCCTAATAAGGTTCCTAATACAGCGATTAGCGCACGTTTTGGCTTATCTCGAGTGATAGGTTGTTCTACGTTTTCTAAATAACGAAAAGGTTGAAACTTAATATTTCGATCAATTTTCATCGATTTAAGCATTTCAAGTTTCGCATCAATTTGTTGTAAGCGTGGTTCAATGACACTTAAATTTGTCACTGATTTAAGGGCTTTAATCTTCGCTTTTAATGCTTGAGCACCTAAGCCAACCTCAAATAATTCATTATTTCCCATATTTTGAATCGGCTTATTCAGTTGTGCAGCTTTTGCAATTTCTGCCCCGTATTGTGAATTCTCAATTTCGACAATTAAACGGTTTTTTGCTTGCGCCTCTAAGATTGTTTTTTGTTGACGTAACTCATTACGTTTACCATTTACCACAGCTTGAAGGTTACTTAAAGCATCATTGAATACAACCAATTTTACTGAAGAAATGTATTCATTTAATAACGTATAGCTGCTTTCTTTTGTCGTTGCTTGTAAGCTAATAGTATATGGAGAAACACCTGATTTTTTATCAACAGCAGTGGCGCTTATCTTTTGAAACCACTCAAAGTATAGATTACGAGTTGCTTCAATCTTATCAGTATCAGTATCAGTATCAAGTTGAGCTTTAAATGCTTGAAATTCGACACTTCCATCTAAAAATCTGTTTTTATTATTAGAAGAGTTATACGCACTAATAAAACCTTGAAATAACACTTTATTATCAACCAATGAATCTAATTCTTGACTTACTAATACTGTTCCATCATCTTGATAAATATCAAAAATTGGTTGATATTGTTTTACTTGATCTCGATACTCAGAAAAATCATGAACTTGTGGGATCATCACTTTGGCTTTAGATGACCACAACTCTTGAGCGGTTAAAGCATAAAGCACAGCACCAATAGCGAACACTAAAGTGCATAAAATAATCGTGATTTTTCCTTTCCAAAGCGCGATAAAAAGCTCTTTAAGATCAATCTCATCGTTTTGAAATGATGATTGTGGGTAATCAGGTAATTGCGGTGATGATTGCTTCATTTGTGTTCCTGTAAAAAATGGCTTTTTATAATGCTTATTTTTATTCTAAATTGATCAATTCAGAACTGATGCTTTACTTCATCCGCTCTTTATAATGTTTTTCTAACTCTAAAATCTGCTGGCGTCCTAAATCTGTCGCTATCGGACGCACAACATTCAACATTTGAATCATACCTTGGTAAATAACGGCTTCTGTGATTTTTACGTCAGATGACATTACTGTCTGATAATTAATCCAACACGATGACACTAAATGCAACGTTTTCGTTAATGCAGCAAGCTCATCATCATCTAACTCTATTAATTTAGCATGACGAAAATTATTCATTATGCTTATAAGGTTATCGTTTAGATCTTGTTGAGCTTGAAGGTACTTTAGCTGCAAAGTTTGATCTCTGCCTAAAATATCAGGTAAATTAGCGTAAAAGAATCGATAACTCCACATTAATACAAAAATAGAATCTAAATAGTTAAGCATCACCTGAAAATTTGGTGTTTTTGCTTGCTCATCTAAGTGAATTGGCTGAAAACGAATCTTTAGCTCTTGAGCATAATTATTAAAAATAGAATGGATAATTTCTTCTTTATTGCGGAAGTGATAATAAAGATTGCCTGGGCTTATCTCAAGGTGCGCGGCGATATGGTTGGTGGTGATGTTGCGTTCGCCATTTTCATTGAAGAGGGTTAAGGCGCCGTGAATGATCCTGTCTTTTGTTTTCATTGCTCTTTCCCGTGCCAAATAAATTCAAGTATTTAAAAATTGTAACCGAAAAAGTTATATGAGACTAGAAACTATACGCTGCGCTAACTAGAGACTATAAGATCAAAAAAACACATTTCACTTTTTTCTCTTATCTTTTTGAATGATTGTTGCGATGATTTTTGCAATTTCTCGTGTTTCTTTAACTAAAATAAGCGCGGGTTCTTTTGGCACACTTGAGGTTTCAATTGCTATCAATAGCTGCGTAAGTAGTTCTCCACATGATCCTTTAGCGTAATAGTAAAATCGAATTTTCTCCTTTATTGTCTCTCGTTCTTCCCCCTCTGATATATTTGACGGCACAGATAACGAAGAACGTAGGATTTGATCTTTTAATGCATAGTTCTTATTTCCTTCAAATAATTCAATAACATCACAAGCCAATCGAGCAGAACGCTGCCATACTTTTAACTTTTCAAATAACACACTTTACTCCTTTCATATTGTGTAAGTAAATAAACACCATCCATATACATACCTGCTCTTATAGTCTCTGTTAGCGCAGCATATAGTTTCTAGTCTCCAGCACTCTCTCAAACTCCTCGCGAACGTTATCTTCACCATGCACTACAACAACCTCTTTCTTCCCCTCCTCAATTCCCTCAACAAATTTCATCAAATCTGCTTGATCGGCGTGAGCTGAATACCCAGACATGGTGTGGATTTGCGCATTAACATCAATCGGTTGATTATCTATCCAGACGGTTTCTTTTTTATTTTGAAGATCTCGCCCTAGTGTTCCGTGGGCTTGATACCCTGCAAGGATGATATCTGTACGTTTATCTGGTAATAACGCTTCTAGATAATTCATAACCCGGCCACCTGCGCACATGCCGCTGGCTGCGACGATGATGCAAGGCTCGGCGGTACTTTTTAGGCGATTGACGATTTGCATATGTTCTTTATGACTTTCTATGGTGATGCATTGTTCAAAGTTTAGTGGATGACGTTGGTTACTTAGCTTGATCTTGGCTTCTTTACTCCATAATTTTTTAAAGCGTCGGTATTGTTTGGTGACTTTGTTGGCGAGTGGTGAATCTAAGATTATTGGGATTTTTGAGTCAATGTTGTTGTGATGGATTAAGTGCTCGATATCAAACAATAGCTCTTGGGTTCTTCCGACTGAAAATGCGGGGATAATAATTGCGCCACCATCTTCTAAAGAACGCTCAATAATGTCTTGTAGACGCTTCGCTCTGGTTTCTACACTATCGTGAATTTTATTGCCGTAGGTGCTTTCTATTATTAAAAGATCTGCGCGTTTAGGTGAGATTGGATCGGGTAATAATGGGGTATTTGAGGGACCTAAGTCTCCTGAAAACACGACGATGTCATTGTTGGGGAGTTTTATTTCGACATAGGCGGAGCCGAGGATATGACCTGCGGGTTGGAAGCGGAGAAGCAAGTATGAGGAACTAGTTTTTAGGGGCGAGGAAGAGCGTAAAGAACGAGAGATAGAAGAGAGTGGGATTCGGTGCCATTGGTTGTATGGGATGGGTTTTATTTGTTTTCTTATTAGTTCTAATACTCTTGCTCTTTGGCCTTTATTTAACCCGAGTTGCAATTTTAATCCATCATCTAGCATTAATGGTACTAACTCTGCGGTGGCGGGTGTGCAGTATATAGGTTGCTTAAAGCCTTTTGCTAATAACCAAGGCAGTCGCCCGATATGATCGATATGAGTATGGGTGAGAATGAGTGCTTTTAGGTGTGAAATAGGAAATTCAATATCCAGTTTTCTTTCATTGCCGTGTTTATCTTTCGCATCTTTGCCTTGGAATAATCCGCAATCTATAAGTATTCCATGATTGTTACCGTTATTATTAATGGTAAGTTCGTGACAAGAGCCAGTAACGCCGAGTTTGCCGCCGTGGTGTTTTAGGGTGATTTCAAAATTTGTTGCTTGGGTTGAGTTTTTTGGGGGTGTTAGCATGATTACTCCATTTCAAATAAACTATACGCTTTGCTAACTGTATTCACTGCGTGACTAGAGACTATATATAAAAGCCAGTAATACTGATTAATCAAATTCATCACTAACTCATACATTCTAGCTATTAACTTTTATAGCTCAATTTTTATTCATTACGTATCCGATACTTAATTAATCTGCTTCATTCATTCAACTTACAACTTGCTTTTCGGTTCATATCTCATGAGTCACTCACAACGATATGCATTTATCGTCTCTAGTTAGCGAAGCGTATAGTTTCTAGTAACAATGGCTAACTCATAAAATTACCGCTGCCTTTTGATCCTTTCTTTGCTACAATTCAACCAATTATCTTAATAAATCGTGGTATCAAAATGATCATTGTAACTGGCGGCGCTGGC
Organism: Aliivibrio sifiae; assembly: GCF_002954705.1. GTDB lineage: Bacteria > Pseudomonadota > Gammaproteobacteria > Enterobacterales > Vibrionaceae > Aliivibrio > Aliivibrio sifiae_A. The sequence goes on along the minus strand of NZ_MSCO01000003.1, from coordinate 205,608 downwards.
ATGATTGGCAGCAACATTGTTAAGTCTTTAAATGACAAAGGCTTTAACGATATCTTAGTGGTTGATAACCTTAAAGATGGCAAGAAATTCAAGAACCTAGTTGATCTTGATATCACTGATTACATGGATAAAGAAGACTTCATTACTCAAATTATGGCGGGTGATGATTTCGGTACAATTGATGCTATTTTCCACGAAGGTGCTTGCTCTGCAACGACTGAATGGGATGGCAAATACATCATGATGAACAACTATGAATACTCTAAAGAAGTACTTCATTTTTGTATCGAACGTGAGATCCCGTTCTTATATGCATCATCTGCTGCGACTTATGGCGATACTGATACTTTCGTTGAAGAGCGTGAGTATGAAGGCGCGTTAAACGTATATGGTTATTCTAAACAACAGTTTGATAACTACGTTCGTCGCCTATGGGCTGATGCTGAAGAACATGGTGAGACTGTTTCTCAAATTACTGGTTTCCGTTACTTCAATGTGTATGGTCCTCGTGAACAACATAAAGGTTCTATGGCTTCTGTTGCTTTTCATTTAAACAACCAAATGAATGCCGGTGAAGATCCTAAATTGTTTGAAGGCAGTGACCAATTTAAGCGTGATTTCGTTTATGTTGGCGATGTTGCTGCGGTTAACCTTTGGTTCTTAGAAAACGGTGTTTCTGGTATTTATAACTGTGGTACTGGCCGAGCTGAACCATTCCGAGCTGTTGCTGATGCGGTTATCAAGCACCACGGTAAAGGCGAAGTTCAAAGCATTCCTTTCCCTGAGCATTTAAAAGGCGCATACCAAGAGTTTACTCAAGCTGATTTAACTAAGCTTCGTGCTGCTGGTTGTGATGTGGAATTTAAATCGGTAACGGAAGGCGTTGCTGAGTATATGGCGATTGTGAATTAAACTTATAATGCATTAGTTTTGGTAAAATAATGAAAATAGATCTTGTTTATTGCTGGGTCAATAATAATGATGCTTCTTGGAATAAAAAAAAGGAGCATTATTATAATTTACATAACCCATGTTGCAAAAATAATGAAAGTATTAGATATGCAGATAATAATGAATTGAAAATTTCATTACGTTCAGTAGCCAGAAATGCACCATGGATAAACCATATCTACATTATTACGGACGAGCAAATTCCTAGTTGGTTACGTTCAAATGATTTCATCACTATTATTGATCATAAAAACATTATACCTAATGAATACTTACCAACATTTAACTCTAGTGTTATTGAAGCTCATATTCATAATATCGATTCGTTATCAGAGCATTATTTATATTTAAACGATGATGTATTAATTGGAAAAGAGTGCTCCTCTTCATTATTTTTTAAACAAAGTGAACCTGTAATATTTACATCCACTTTATTTCCAAAAAAAATAAAATTAAAAAACAATTTCACTTATAATCAACAATCTATTTTTAATGCAAGAGTACTAGTTGAACAAGAAACAGGAGTGCTTGTCCGATACAATATAAAACATGGTATTAGGTGCTGTGTAAAATCACGATACAAAAAAATATATAATTTATATTTCAATAAACTAGAAAAGTCATTTCATGAAAAGTTTAGACAAACTCCAGTTTCAATTCATGCTCTTTATGCATTTCATGAAATCGCAGTTAAAAAAGCAAAGCCAATTTATCAAAAAAATATAAAATCTAGATCAATCATTAATAGCATATTTAAAAATACATTTTTAAATATAACAAATGGAAATTTAAATGAACTTTTGATTATAGAAAAAACAAAACCATTAATAATCTGTATTAATGATATATCTAATGAAGCCGAGCTTCTTTATTCTATTAAAAACACATACCTAAATTTAAAGTCTTCTTATGAAAAATAATAAACTGAATTACTTAATCCTTGTGTTAATGTTATTAACATTGATTGGTTTTTCTCTAAATACATTAGATTATAAAATAACATTAATACTAACTTCTATATTATCTCTAATTTCACTTTTCTTAATCAAAGAAAAGAAGTGTAATCATAAATTTTACTTCTTACCTTTTGCTTTTCTTTTTACTCCTGTATTTATCAGCGTAATAATGGGGGATACATCAGGTAAGTATCTAGAAAAAGATTTTTATCTTATCATTGCTACTCTCTCAATTTTTTCCTTACAACAATTAAAAATAAAGAAAACAACCTGCATCTACGTACTCGGAATATTTATAATACTTTGTTTTTCAATATTTAATTATTATTTACACCTAGGAATCACAAGACCTAAAATTGGCATTAGCTCTATAACTTACACCGGTATAATCGCAGCTATCTCCGCTATATTTGCATCATTTTATTTATTCGAGAAAAATAAAAAAATGGCTTTATTTATAGCAATAATTATTCTAATGTCTTATCAAGTCGTATTGTTTGGTCAGTCAAGAGGCTCATTTTTATCATTTGTACCTACATTACTTTTAATTATTGCTGCTTTATTCTATAACAAGAATAAATTATTAACGATATCAACAATATCATTAATGGTAATAATTACATTAAACTCACCAATTACAGATAGGTTTAACGTAGCTAAAAATGAAGTATCTAAATCCATTTCAGTCGTTGAAAGTGTCAATATAATAAAAAAAGAACCAACTGTTACTATAAAGAAAACAATTAAAGAAGACTCTAGCATAACTAATGAAAAAACAGCGCATCAATTACAAAATAATGGTTCTATTGGTACTAGATTTGGTTTATGGGTAACAGCATTCGAAATGGGATCTTCTTCTCCAATCTTTGGAATTGGCTATTCTAATTACCAACAATATCTGTTACATAACCCTTTATCCAAATGGATAAATAGCTACAATCATTTCCATAATGAATATTTACAAATGTATGCATATTATGGACTATGTGGCGTTCTATTCCTTACCCTGTTCTATTTTTATTTTACTAAAGCTTTCTATCACATCAGGAAAGAGAATCTATCTATAGCCTTTGCTGGCACCTCTCTTATCACAAGCTATTTTATTAGCGGATTAACTGATGTTCCATTAACCACCTTTGGTGCAAAAACAATCCTTGTTATTTGTTATATACTATTAATGTCAATAGATAATAAATCAGTAGAACAGAATTCATGAAAATACTAATCATTGGCCCATCTTGGGTAGGTGATATGGTGATGTCTCAATCACTATATATCACATTAAAACAACTACACTCTAAAGCCATTATCGATGTTATGGCTCCTGTATGGTGTAAACCTATTTTGGAACGTATGCCAGAAGTGAATCAAGCAATTGAAATGCCACTTGGTCATGGTGATATTGATTTATTTGAACGCCGCCGTTTAGGTAAACAGCTTAAAGCCAATAACTATACTCATGCTTATATTTGCCCTAACTCTGCTAAATCAGCTTTGATCCCTTGGTTTGCTGATATTCCAAAACGTATTGGTTGGAAAGGCGAAATGCGTTACGGCTTACTTAATGATTTACGTCCAAATAAAAAAGCCTTCCAGTATATGGTTGAACGCTATGTGGCACTAGCACACCCTAAATCTGAAATGATTAATTCAAATTCATTAGGTGGATTAAATAATTTACCTCGGCCTAAGCTTTCTATTGATACAAATACTCAACAAGCAACGCTTGCTAAGTTTGCTCTATCTATGGAAAAACCTGTACTTGGTTTATGCCCGGGCGCTGAATTTGGCCCTGCAAAACAGTGGCCTGTTGAGCATTATGCAGCAGTGGCTAACGAAATGATTAACCAAGGCCACCAAGTATGGCTATTTGGCTCTGCGAAAGATAAAGAGACAACTGAAACCATTAAATCTTTGGTCGATTTAGATAACCAAGCTAAAGTATTTAATCTAGCTGGCAATACAAGCTTAATTGAAGCCGTTGATCTACTTGCCGCTTGTAAAACGGTTGTGAGTAATGATTCAGGTTTAATGCACGTTGCTGCGGCGGTAGGTTGTCATGTGGTTGGTGTATATGGTTCAACATCACCAAAGTATACTCCGCCATTAGCTGAGAAAGTGGATATAGTAAGTACAGATATTAAATGTCGCCCTTGTTTTAAACGTGAATGCCCACTTGGACATTTGAAGTGTTTAAAAGATCTTCCTCCTCAAAAGGTAATCTCTCGATTATTATAAGGATATGATATGAAAATAGCTGTAGTCGTGAACTGTTTAAAGATGGGTGGTATGGAGCGCGTCGCTGTTAATTTAGCCGATGCATTTCATGAAGCTGGACATACTACAGATCTGATTTATCTAAAAAACAGAAAGAAAGAAATAGAGCCAAGAAATAGTGCAATACCACTACGACTTTTTAATCTTAAGAAAATGGTATTATCAAGTGGTATTGGCGTTATTTGGTTTATCATCTGCCAATTTTTAAATGTTATTTTTAGAAAAACACTTCCAATTTGGTTTGCGTACGCAGAAGCGATTGCATTTAAAAGACAGTTAAAAAATCTAGAAAAACACAATGGCAAATTTGATTTAATTATTTTTCGAGGCCAAGGTACTTTTGAACACATCTGGCCAATACAAGATAAACGTTTTGTTTATGTTTGTGAAAATGTTCAAAAAAAGCATATGTATGGCCAGTTATCGAAATGGATTTTTACAAAATTATTTAAAGAAAGAAATGTCGTTTGTGTTTCAAATGGTGCACTGGACAGTTTTAATGATATGTGTGCAACTCATGATATTTCACCACAAAAAGCAATAACACTTAATAACCCTAATGATTTTAATAAAATCAAAGAAGATGCCGAATCGGGAAACGAGCCTCTGCATCCTAATCCATATATATTAGGATTAGGTCGCCTTGTCCCTCAAAAAAACTTTACTCTTCTTGTTAGCGCTTACCATCATGCAATATCTAATTATAAGATTGAGCAAGACCTTGTTATTGTTGGTGCAGGTAAAGACTTATCTAATATAAAGGCTACAGTTGAAGAGCTTGGCTTATCTGATCGAGTATACTTTAAAGGGCAACAAAATAACCCCTTTCCTTGGTATCAACAGGCTGACTTATTTGTTTTAAGTTCAAAATTCGAAGGCCTAGGTATGGTACTCATTGAATCTCTAGCGTGTGGGACAAGAGTTGTCTCAACTGATAGCCAAGGCGGTGTAAAACAAATAATGAACGGGCAGCTGGAAGCTTTCTTAGCAAGAGAAACCCCCGAAGCTCTTGCTGAAAAAATACATCACGCTTTATCTCTAGAGTGGAACGACAACTTTGCTGTTTTTGTTCAAGAGACATTAAATAAATTTGATGGGAAAATCATCATAAATCAATATATTCAGGAATTTAATTAATCCATGCTTCGCTTTATCTATACATTACTTTTAAGCATTGTATCTCCTTTTCTTTTTCTTTCTCTTTATAAGAAAAAGGAGGGAAAGCCGCCTTTTGGATCTCGCTGGAAAGAACACTTTGGTTTTACACCACCTCTCAAAACAACGAAGCGCCCTATTTGGGTTCATGCGGTTTCTGTTGGTGAAGCTATCGCTGCAACTCCAATAATTAAGGCATTAAAAAAACAGAATCCAGAGCAACCAATTCTTGTTACTACGACAACAAGTACAGGAGCAGAGCAAATCAACAAACTAGGTGATTTAGTTGAGCATAGGTATATGCCGGTTGATTTTAGTTTTGCTGTACGTGGTTTTTTAAAAGCCACTAACCCTAAAAAAATGCTAATTATGGAAACAGAACTGTGGCCAAATACACTGTATACCGTTGCCAAATTTGGTATCCCTATTTCAGTGTTAAATGCTCGCCTTTCTGAAAAGTCTTATTTAGGTTATAAGAAAGTTCAACCGATATTTAATTTATTGGGTAAGCACTTAACTCACGTTTGTTGTCAATATCAAGATGATGCAGACCGTTTTATAGCTTTAGGTATTGATGAAAAAAGAGTGCATGTTACTGGCTCGGTAAAATTTGATATTGAAATTACAGATGATGTTATTGAATCAGGAAAACAACTTCGTCATGAATTAGGTTCTGAACGCTCGGTTTGGATTGCTGCTAGTACTCATAAAGGTGAAGATGAGCAGGTGTTAGCAGCACATCAAGAATTACTAAAAACCATTCCTAATGCTCTACTCATTTTAGTGCCCCGACATCCAGAGCGTTTTAACTCTGTATTTGAATTATGTCTACAATCAGGGTTTACTTGTGTTAAACGAACTTCAAACCAAGTGATTAGCTCCGATACTCAAGTGTATCTTGGTGATACTATGGGTGAAATGTTAACGTTGATTGGTGCATCAGATGTCTGCTTTATGGGTGGAAGCTTGTTGGGAGATAAAGTTGGCGGGCATAATGTCCTTGAACCAGCAGCTCTAGGTATCCCAGTTATTACTGGTCCTAGTTACTTTAATTTTGAAGAAATAGTCGATTTATTATCAAATAATTCAGCATTAGAAATAGTAGCATCACCAGAACAATTGCCATCAAACCTTTCAACTTTGTTTTGCAACAATGAAAGATGCAATTCAATGATAAAAAATGCAGCACGTATTGTTAAACTCAATCAAGGTGCTTTATTAAATACAGTTAATTATATAAAACTATAATATTATGAATTTATTTTTAGTCACATCACCTTTACAATATATTTGTGTATTAGAAGCAAAGCATTATTTTAATTGCGAAAATAATATCCTATTACTAGTAAATCAAAAAAGTGCTTCAGGATTAAAGCAGCAGCACAATTTAATTAACCAGAATGATTGGAATCATATAATATCGATAAACAGAGGTAATAGAAGTTTATCTATCCCAAAGGCAATCAAAGAAATAAAAAAACTGATTGGTTCTCAAGATATTGAGCGTTTCTTTTATGCAGAATATAATGGCTGGAGAACTAAATTACTCATCAGAAACTTACCTATAAATACAGAAGTATATTTTGATGATGGTACTTTAACGCTTCTTGAATATCCTACCTATATTATTCCTAAAATACCATTCAATCGCCCCAGATTCCTTCAAGACTTAATCATAAGATTCAATGGATGTCAGCCTATTGGCTTACTACCTCAATCGAAGAAGCTAGAAATATTCAGTATATTTAAATTAGATAACGCAGGATTTAAAGTTCATAAAAATAGTTTAGAACAGCTAAAAAACCGTTATGGAAACCCTAAATTATATAATGAAAATGCACCTATTGGTTTTATAGGACAAGGCGCGATTGGAGATAAAAATCAAAAAACAATCGACGAATATCTACAGATTTTAGATAATATTGTTAGTAAGTTTGATAAGGAAATAATTTATTTTCCTCATCGAACTGAAAAAGAAGAAGTTTGTAATCTGTTGAAACAAAATAAAAAAATAATTTACCATGACAGCGAATACCCGTTAGAAATTGAATTGATTGATAAAAAAATACAATTATCAGCATTAATCGGGAATTATTCTACTGTTATGTTTACATGTAAATTACTGTATCCAGACATGCCTATTTATGCGTTCTTCAGCACACATCCGAATACAAACTTTCAAAATACATTGCAGAAACAACTAAAAGAGATCGATGTTATTAATTACAGTGATTAATATCATAAAAGTCTTTATATTCAAGTGATGGCGTGTGCATAAATACCTTAATATGCATTAACGCCGTTTCTAATACTCGTTGTTGATAATATGGATTTACTGCCTTCTTTACTTGTTCTTTAAACTCATTGCTTTGGCTCAAAACAATCGATTCAACTATTCTTTCTTCAATACAAAGACAATCAATTACGGTTTGTCCCCTAACTCGACCTTTTTGGCGGTCTCCAATATTAATCGTTGCTACTTGTAAGGATGGAATTTCAATTAACCCCGATGACGAGTTACCAATTAAACCAAGAGAATGTTTATTTAAGGCTAAGTATTCTTCTGGTTTTACTGATGTCATATAACGAGATTGAGTTAAATTACAAAATTCTTTAATTTTTATCGTAATTTCATCTGAGCCAGTATCTGAGTTTGACCCAATAAATACAAAATCATATTCATCACTCACTTTACTCAATGCATTTAATAACTCGCAGACTTGCTCCACAACGGAAACTACCGTTAATGTTTCAGGGTGAAAAGCAATCATAAAATAGGGCTTATCTAAGCGCCCAAAACGTTGAGATAATTCAGTTTTCGATGGGAGAACCATCAATAAACTATTTTCAGCCCCTAATGCGCCAATATTAAAAACAGTCTCAGGATATTCACCCATTTGGATTATACGTTGACGATATTCTTCTGTTGATGCTAGATGTAATTTACTCATTTTCGTGATCGCGTGACGAATAAACTCATCATAGTTACCCAATGTCTTTTCACCACCGTGTAAGTGAATAATTGGTAAATTATGCATTGCTGCAGCTATCGCAACCGAAAAAATCTCATAACGATCACCCAGAATCATCACAGCATCAAATTTTTCATTCTGAAAATATTTCCCAAATTCACTTTGACAAATCGACATTGAATGTAAAATCTTAGCGTTATTAGAAGTATCTATATCAATATCAATCAACTTATCAATACTAAAGCCATCACTTTCAATCACCTTATAAGTTAATCCATACTTAGGATCACAATGCATCCCTGTAGCGACGATCGTTAATTCAAGATCCGCATCATTTTTAAGAGAAAGTAATAATCTCTTCATTATCCCGTATTCAGCACGAGACCCTGTTACATAAAGGATTTTTTTCATTTTAATACTTCCGTGATTTCTCGTTCTAATTGTTGATATGCTAACTCAGAAAAATGCAAACCATCATGGGTAAATGCAGCAGATAAATTACCAAATTCATCATAAAATGATGAGCTTAATTCAACCCAAACAAGATTATCAAGATTATCAAAATGTCTTTTTAAACATGAATTTAACTCTTTAATGACATTATTACAGCGATCAATACGCCCTCTAACTGGTGGTACTGAAAGTAAATAAATCTGAACGAATGGATTAATTTCCATTAATTTAGTAATCGTTTGTGTTATCCAATCTATCGTTTTATCTTGTGCCCACCCATCAATAACAATATCGTTTGTTCCTGCAAACAAAATAACCTTATCACCCACTGTCGTAATTAATTTTTCATCTAAAATAAAATTTAAATACTCTTGGCTGTTAATTCCTGAAATTCCTAAATTATTTACAGTTTGATCATTTAATGTATCTACATTCCAATAATCAAAAATAGAATGTCCAATCAAAGTAATCGGCAAGCCACGGTGCATCATTGATTTCTTTTCAAAAATTCGCTTATGAATGGCATCAAGTAATATTTTTTTCTTGTTCTTATTCGTTTGAATACTAATTGCTAACTCAAAATCTAACCTATCATCAATATCAACAGAATCTGTTTTATTCATTACATAGGCTAAACTATCAGAACCAAAGAAATGCTTTCTTTGTAAATACGCATCATTTTTAGCAATAAATATAGCACCATTTGGGCTATATTCTTTGTTATTTTGACGACGATAATTACTAAAATCTAAATCGAAATGCTTTAAACTTAAATCACTGTCAATCGGTTTAATTAGATCCGCACCTTTATTACTTTCTGACATTGATACTACAAAATTAGTATCTACAGACTTCTCAAATAAGTCGACCGCCTGTTGAATATGCTTAGCATTACGAAATGGTGATGTTGGTTGTAATAAAACAAAATAATCAAAATCACACGTTTTCTGTAGAATATCTTCAATAACCATAAACGATGTAGCAGTATCAGAAGCAAGCTCCGCCGTTCGCATAATGACCTCAGCTCCATACTGCTCTGAAATTTGTTTGTATTCTAATGAGTCAGTTGAAACAATGACTCTCGAGAATAAGTCAGAATTAATTGCAGCTTCAATGGTGTAAGCGATTAAAGGTTTATCTAACAACATTAAAATATTTTTATTCGGTAAACCTTTTGATCCCGAACGTGCTGGAATAATTGCTATTTTCTTGAGAGTCATGATGCTTATGCCTCTTGTGCAATAAATTCAGAATGTTCAATAAGCTGATCTTCTGTAAAATCTTGCTCTGCTTTTTTACCTAATACCTCATACCATGACATAGGGCTAATGCCATTTCCTGGGCGTTTGGTCGTGATATTTTCCAACGTAAAAATATCTCCTTTTTTAATATCAGACTTAGCAACTATCGATTTACGAGCAACAATTTTATTCTTACGCTCAGAGTTTGTAACTAGCTTTTCATAACTGCCAAGCGCTTGCTCGACTGAACGAATACCTTGACATAATAAAGTTAACTCTTCAGGGGTAACCGATGCTTTGTGATCTGGTCCATCAAAGTTTTTATCTAGCGTAAAGTGCTTTTCGATAAAAGTAATACCGTAAGGTACAGAAGCTATACCAGCAAAATAGCCAGGAGAGTGATCGGAAAAACCTATTTTATATTCTGAAAATGTGTTTTTAAACCCTGCAATTGAATTAAGGTTTACATCTTCAAATGGTGTTGGATACTCTGTATTACAATGTAAAATCGTAATATTTTCAGATTCAATCCCATTCTCTTTTAATACATTAAGAGCTAGCTTAATTTCATCAACTGTCGCCATTCCAGTTGATATTACAATTTCTTTATTTTCTATCGGTAAACGAGCTATCTTTTCTAGATAAGGTAAATTGAGTAACTCTCCCGATGGAATTTTCCACATTTTTTGATTTCGACTTGCTAAAAAATCAATAGAATCAAAATCGAATGGCGTTGAAAACACATCTAAGCCTAGCTCTTTTGCATATATTTCAAGCTTAATAAACTCATCATAAGGCAACTCTAACTTACGAGTCATGTCTAATTGAGACTCTTCATTACCAGTTACTTTGATTTGATATTCAGCTTTTGGTGCAATTTTAGATATCAATTGGTCTGCTTTAAACGTTTGAAATTTAACAGCGTCAACTCCTGCAAGTTTAGCTTCATCAACCATTCTTTTAGCTAGTTTAAAGTCACCATTGTGATTACAACCAATTTCAGCAACAATATAAATCTTATTCATTATTTTAGCTCTCTAATTAAACGAGTTGGAGATCCTGCAACAACTACATTATTTGGTATGTTTTTTATTATAACTGAACCTGATCCAATAGTACTATTTGAACCAATATTTATCTGTCCGTTAGAGACTGTACAGCTTCCAATAAACGTTTTTTCTCCAACTCTTACATCGCCATTCAAAACAACATTTGTTGATATATTACTGCAAGACCCAATTATATTTCCGTGCTCAATTAATGCTCGAGTGTTAATAACAACACCATCTCGCAACGTTGTATCACTATTGACAATACACATTTTTCCAATATAAATACCATCTCCTAATTCAAGATTACGAGATAAAATTGCTGTTTTATCGATTATATTAATAATTGGTAGTTTTTTTTCTTTTAATAAAGATAAAAAATCATAACGAATATTAGGATCTCCAACCCCTATAAAATAGACATAATCTTGAGGGCGATTAATATCATTGAGATCATTACCTATAATAGGATAACCTTGATGATTGCCACTTTTATAAGTATCAATAAAACCAATAAGATCTATAATGTCATGATCAATACTATCAATTATGGCTTTAGAAAAGCCACCAGCACCTATAATAATTAACTTGTCTTTCATAGACTATTTAATACCTTATCGCTGTAAAATTCATGGGAACATTATAGTTAAAAAATAATAAGACGAAAAACATTAGTTAACCATTAGAATTTATATATTTATTATTCCCAACAACAAAACTATTTCCATATATATTTTTTGTAATTATAGCATTAGCTCCAATAAAACAGTTTTCATCAATTGTAATATCCCCAATCAACTTAGCTTCAGAGCCAATTATTCATACAGCAAGCTTATTTTATGCCATTGCATTCAAAGTAATTATTTACTAAATCGACTGATCTGCTCTAACGCTTCTTGAAGATGCTGATAATTTAGTTTCGCATCTTTTAATGGACGGTTCTTTTTATCAAGCAGTTGATACTGACCAGTCGCCCCAACTTCTAAAATAGACTCTTTATCAATAATTGCATAGCCACTATAATTAGAAGACATAATCCAATTTCTATCTACATGCTTACCTAGTAAATCTTCACCAACTGAGTAATCTTTAATATTATTAGTAATACCCAGATAGTGCTTCATTAATGTTGGCACTACATCTTGATGGCTGGTTAAATCATCCGCACTCCAATCTAATGTTTTACCATTTACCCCAGGGGCAAGGATCACAAAGGGTACGTTTACTTGAGCATTAGTAAAGTTACTGTTATGTCCCCAGAAATTCATGCGATTATCATTCATTTCTTGTCCGTGATCCCCTGTAATGATCACAATCGTATTCTCTAAATCACCTGTTTCTTTTAATTTATCTAATACGTGTTTTGCTACACTATCAACAAAATGGACACTGGTTTTATAGCGATTAAAGAAAGGTGTTGGATCACTATCGTTATTCAATTCTAAATAGTTAATATTATCTAACATTGGTTCATAACGATGTTCGTAGTCTTTAGGAAAATCATAACCATGTGGTGCATCGTAAAATAAAAATGAAAATGCAGGCTTGGAAGTATCACGTTTGCTGTACCACTCTAACCAATCTTTAGTTAAATCTTTATCTAACTCTGATGGTGAGTTCCCTTCTGATTTAATACGTAAATTAGGGATATTTTTAAATACAGTCTGATTAAATTCAGGCTTCTCAAGCTGAGCAGCTGTGAATATTCCCATTTCATAATTTAATTCTTGAAGGCGGTCAATCAACACTGGTGACTTTTGATTCGCTAAGAAGCCATGCCAATACGTTCCTGGAATACCATAAAATAGACCAAAGATACCGGTACGTGTCGCATTACCTGTTGCTATATGATTATTAAAAATCATCCCATCTTGTGCGTATTGCCACATGTTTGGGGTATTTTCAGCATTGAATGTATCTGCACGCCATGAATCAACAGCAAGGATCATTATGTTAATTGGCTTCTCAACCGCTTCTTTTTGTAATGGTGCCAATGGATAATTCAAATCACTCTTACGATTAAGTTTCATGGCTTTTTGTTGAGCAATAGCTTCCTCGTTTACCCAACCATATTTTTTCATCATACTTGTTGATGTCGCAGGATAAAACACGGGTAAATAACGCTTAACGGTAGTCACTGGTTGATAAGCATTCGCTGCTGCCCAAATATGAATACCATGTGTTGCTAATAATGCGAAGAATGTAATAAGAGCAAATTTACGGCCTAACTTATGTTGTGTTATCGCTGCTGGTTTTTCTAGCCATGAAATCAATAAATATTGACCTACAACAAGGGCAATCACCCCACCAATAACTGTTATCCATGTAATAAATGGAAAACTCACTACTTGTCCAGATAGTACTAACTCAAGCACAACCGCATTAATGTGGAACCGATATTGTGCAAACACTAACGTATCGATAAATAAGACAGCAATACCAAGCGAAGCTATAAGTGCTTGCAATCCATTTCTAATTTTATTGTTTGAAATAAAGAGTGTAGGAAGTGCAACTAAGCCTATTACCCCAGCAAGTAATACCATTTGGCTAAAAGTGCCTGAGACCAGAAAACTTAGCCCCAATACGTCAGTTGGGATCTCTGGCAAAAAAGCGAAGTAACGAGTCGCAATTACCATTGCAACTAAGCTATTGATTAAAATGAACCAGCCATAGCTATGAAGTTTTTGCTTAAAGTTAGATGCTATCAACATAATTAACCTGATGTATTCCTTAGTTTCTGTACTGAAAAAATTTAAACGTTATATAATAACTTTCATACGATTGTAGAAACAAAAGGAAAGTCACAATGAAAATAGCGGTCTTTGTCCCAAGTAGACCACACTTTGGGAATATTCTAACTCAACTGCCTTTTTTATGTGCATTAAAAGAAGAGTATCCTAATGCAATAATAGATATATGGTCAAAATTCGAACAAAGCAAGCTGTTACTTACCGTGAATGCTGCAGACTCTCTCATAAATTATAAAAAATTCAGCTTTATTAAATTAATTAATGAACTTAACGCTCAGCAATATGATGTCGCTTATAACTTATATTCCGGTTCCGACAAAGTGCATATGGCTATTGGGTTAAGTAAGATAAAAGAAACCTTTGGCCACAGTGATAGTAAATTACACAAATGCTGCTACCAAAAACACCTAAAAGTTCATAAGGGATTTCAATATATTGCGAACAGCCATCTAGCTCTACTCAATACTATTAGAAGCAGACATTACACTCCTAATATTATCAAATCGCTAGTAGATACTAACATCTCAAAAGAAAGTATGGGATTAACTTTACTCCCAGGTGGTGGTGCCGGTGATTATAAACGATGGAATCTAAAGCATTATCTAGCAGCTGTAGATAAAATTGCGACACAATATCCTAAGTTAACTGTGATTAACTGGGTTCTTGGGCCAGACGAAAAGCATTACGAAGAAAGTATTCCAAACAAGATTGCAAATATTCCAACCAAAATTCATCATAGCCCTACAGTGCCTAATTTGATTGAATTAGCTCTATCCTCAAAGCTATCTATTGCTAATGATTGTGGACCAACTCATATTTTCCAAATGTTAACCGTCCCATTAATTACTTTATGGGGATGGAAAAATTCAAAGGCCTCACCATACAATACGATGAGTGAATGGTTTTATTCACATGAGCACTCTTGGGCCATTACTCCAAATGAAGAGGATAAATGCATTAACGCAATAACGACTAATAAAGTCGTTTCACTAGCTTTAGCTCAACTTAATAGATAATAAAGAACGGCCTTACCTTTCCATAACCTTAAAGAAGGTAAGCCCATTCTTCTTCCTTCCAATAGATGCCTCTTTTATTAACCTCTTTAATAAACGAGCGCTTTAATCTATCCCAGTTATTTTCCTTCCACTCATCGCCTTTCTGTTGGTAGCACTTATCAAAGTCAATAATCCAAACTTTGTCGTTATCATCAATTAAAATGTTGTGGATATTTAAATCTGTATGGTTCACTTGAACTGCGTGCATTTTACGAATTTCATTACCAATCTTTTGGTAGATCTCTTTTGATAATGGCTTTTCTTGCAAAATAGCCACAAGATCACGAGCATTTGGGATCTTTTGGCTTAGTAAGTCCGCTTGATAACAAAAAGTTCTTTTTACACTTCTCGCTGCAATTGGCTTTGGTACATTAACACCTGCTTCTATTAAGGTGTTAAGAAGCTGAAACTCTTTATAGCTTCGTGTTTGTTCCCAACCAGTAAAAATGTAGTGGTCTTTAATTAGCTTTCCAAACAACCCACCACGGCGATAATGACGCAGCGCAGCGTCCATATTATCTAATGCTACAAACCATGTTGTACCACGCCCTTGAGCTGAGCCAATTACCTTATCTTGTTGCTGCCAAAATTCGGGATCACAGCACTGTTCTGGTGGGGCTGCTAAGATTGAGTCGTCATACCAAATGGTTTGTTTTTTTGTTTGGATTTTTTGCATGTTACAGACACTCCAATATTAAATAATTAGAGACTATACGCTGCGCTAACTAGACCGCTTCGCTTCTAGAAACTATAAGATCAAAAGCTAGGTATTTTTATAACTTCTAGTCATTCACTAGCAACCCCTCCCAACCTCCCCTTATATCAACATTTATAGCCAAGTAGCTATATCGATAAAGAGGAGGAGCTAAAAGCAAGCTCCTCTGAACCCTGCTCTTATAGTCTCTAGTTAGCGTAGCGTATAGTTCCTAGTCTCTTTCTCGCTCTGCCATTTTACATTTATGACCGTTAATAGCATAATTCTAACTCATTCTTCTTGGGTTAACATCTCTATGGCTTTATTCACTTCTGCCCCTAACTCTCTCTGCATCCTACGCTTATCTGCAATTGGGGATGTTTGCCATGCTATAGCGGCAGTTCAAGCAATTCAAAAAGAATGGCCAAGTACTAAAATAACGTGGATTGTTGGTAAAGTAGAAGCGCAATTAATTCATGATTTACCCAATATTACTGTCATCCCTTTTGATAAAAAATTGGGATTTAAAGGCATGAAAGCAATTTGGGCACAATTAAAAAATCAACATTTTGATGCTTTAGTCCATATGCAATTGGCACTACGAGCGAGCGTATTAACCCTCGGTATTAAAGCCAAATATAAAGTGGGCTTTAACCGTAAGCGCGCGAAAGAAGGCCAATGGCTATTCACTAATCGTAAAATTGAAGATACTGCATCGGCACATGTTCTCGACAGTTTTTACTCTTTTGTTGAATATTTAGGTGTACCAAAGAGTAAGCCAACTTGGAATATTCCATTATCCAGTGCAGATTTATCTTTTGTTGATGAACATATCCCAACAAATAAGCCTTATGTTGTTATTTCCCCTGCTGCAAGTAAAGATGAACGTAACTGGCTCCCTGAGCGCTATGCTCAATTGGCTGATTGGTTAACTGAGCATGGCTATCAAGTGATATTATGTGGAGCGCCAAGTGAGAGGGAGAAACAACTTGGTAAAAATATTGAATCTTTAACACTGCTACCTATTATTAATTTAATAGGTCAAACCTCGTTAAAGCAATTAACTGCGGTATTAAATAAAGCACAGGTTGTAATTGCTCCTGATTCAGGACCCGCTCATATTGCTACCACACAAGACACCCCTGTTGTTGGGCTATATGGCCACAGTAATCCCAAACGAACAGGCCCTTATAACAGCTTACCTTATGTCGTTAGTGTGTATGAACAACACGTAACGACACAACACAATAAATCGATTGATGAGTTAAAATGGAGTACTCGCGTTAAAGGCGACCATATCATGCAAGATATTAGTCTTGATATGATCACAACTGTGTTTGAACATTTAACCACTAATCTCAATAACACCGCCAAAGAGGGCATATAATGACAGTACCAACAACGCCTCCAACCTTAGCGGTTGCTCTTATTGTTAAAAATGAAGAAATACATTTAAAAGCCTGTCTTGAGACCGTTGCAGACTGGGTCGATGAGATAGTTATTATGGACTCAGGCAGTACCGATTCAACAGAAGCAATTGCTCGAAGCTTTACTGATAAGTTCATAGTAAATGAAGAGTGGCCTGGTTTTGGTAAACAACGTCAATTAGCACAACAACATATCACTTCTGATTATGTATTATGGTTAGATGCTGATGAACGTGTGACACCAGAGCTAAAACAAGACGTGCTTAATGCAGTAAAAGCCAATAAGTCCAATACCGTTCATAAAGTGAATCGCTTAAGTACCGCTTTCGGAAAAAAAATTAAGCATTCAGGCTGGTCTCCTGATTGGGTTTTACGCTTATATAAAACCAACAAAACACAATATAACGATGCATTAGTTCATGAGAGTGTGATAGTTCCCACGAGTCTAAAAATAGAATTCTTAAATGGTAGGCTATTACATTACACTTACGATGAATTACACCAATATACAAAAAAAACAAGTCATTACATGAAAGCATGGGCAGATCAACGTGAAGGAAAAAAGAAAACAAGTTTGAGTAGTGCAATTTCTCATGCTTTTTTTCGCTTCTTTAAGATGTATATCCTAAAACGTGGTTTTTTAGATGGTCGCCATGGTTTGATATTAGCTATTCTTAGTGCCAATACTGTTTTTACTCGTTATATTGATCTATGGCTAAGGGAATATGTAAAAAAACAAAAAAAACATTAACATATTTGCACTTAACTCTCTGTATTTAATAGTATATCAAATAAAATCAAAACATCTTATTTTACGCAGAGCTAACTCATAGAACCATATTAATATTTTTAAAGGTGTACTCTTTTATGATTACTGGCATTGTTATAACTCTTAACGAGTCTAAAAATATTGTAGATTGCATTCAATCTCTACAAAAAGTCTGTTCTGAAATTATCATTGTCGATTCAAATAGTTCTGATAATACCGTAGAGCTTGCAGAGCAACTTGGTGCTAAAATTATCACCCAAAATTACCTTGGAGATGGCATCCAGAAAAACGTTGGTCTTGATTATGCGGCTAATGATTGGGTATTAAGCTTAGATGCAGATGAGCGTTTAACTGATGAAATGATCGATGCAATCAGAGCATTAGATTTAACTTCGACAAAGCATGATGCCTTTGCTTTCCGCCGTCGTAATTACATTGGCAGTCGTTGGGTTAAGCAATGCGGTTGGTATCCTGATTTCTGTATTCGTCTTTATGACCGTACAAAAACACGCTTTGCTGATGTAAAACAGCATGCATCAGTTCAAGCTAAAAATCCAGATCGCATCAATGCTGATATTATTCATTATTCTTTTGAAAATTTAGGTCAATTATTTGCAAAGCCGGGTCGTAACTTCAGTGGCCGAGCGGCAAAAATCATGTATAAAAAAGGGAAACGTGCAAATAGCTTGTCTCCTTTTGCTCATGGTTTAAATGCATTCATTCGCAAATATATTCTTCAAAGAGGTTTTTTAGGGGGTGTTGACGGTATGACTGTTGCGTTAAGTTCTGCAATTAATAGCTACTTAAAATATGCTAAATTACTTGAATATCAACGCGATCCTAAAGTTCTTGAAAACGAAGACTTTAATAAGGTTTGGTAAAGACTATGCATATTTGTCATGTAAATTTAGCTTCTGGTTTTAGTGGCGGTGAACGCCAAACCTTACAACTGATCACTCGTCAGCTAAAAGAAGGTTATCAACTTACTGTTGTCGCAAACCCTAAAAGTCCTTTTGTTGATGAAATCAAAAAGCTGAATTGTAAGTTAATACTTGCTAGCCACTTTTCAAAACAGCATAAGAAATCAATTACTGCAGATTGTGATGTTATTCATGTACATGAAGGCCGTGCAATTTATTGGGCTCTGATTCAATCTAAGCGCTTTGGCGTACCTTACATTGTGACTCGCCGAATTGATAATCCAATGAAAAGCAAATGGTTATCAAACCTTGCATATTCAAGCGCAACAGCCTTAGTCGGTTTAAGCAATGAAATTATCTCTAAAATTAAAGAGCTTCATCCTGAGCAGCTAGTTTATAAAATTCCAAGCTCTCCCGTAAGTTACTCGGTAGAACAAGATAATGTAGACACTATTTGGCGACGTTTTTCAAACCAATTTTTAGTTATTCAAGCTGCTAATTTACTGCATCATAAAGGTCATGAAACCACTATTGAAGCTGCTAAATTATTGCAAGAAATGGATTCTAATATCCATATCGCTCTACTTGGTGATGGTACTGAACGTGAGAAACTAGAAGGCTTAGTAAAAGAGTACGATTTACATAATCTGCATTTTTTAGGTAAACAAAATCGCATGGGTGATTGGTTTGCAGCTGCGGATCTATTAATTCACCCTTCTTATAGCGAGGGTTTAGGTTCGGTTATTTTAGAAGCGATGGGAGCTAAGCTTCCTGTTATTGGCAGTAATGCCGGTGGTATACCTGATATTATTGACGATCAAGAATCAGGCCTATTGGTTGAAGCAAAAGATGCACAAGCACTTGCTGATGCAATTTACCAAGTAGCGACAGACAAGCCTTTACGCAATAAGTTAATTGTAGGCGGTCAAGAAAAGCTTGCGATGTTTGATATCAAATATACCTGCTCACTTTATCGTGATGTTTACCAAACGATTATTGATGCAAGGAAAGCTTCATGACAACACGAGTAATCTATCCAGGAACTTTTGATCCAATCACAAATGGGCACTTTGACATAATTAAACGTTCAGCAGCTATGTTTGATGAGATAATTGTCGCTGTGGCTGCAAGCCCAAGTAAAAAAACCTTATTTACTCTTGAAGAAAGAGTGGCGTTAGTTCGAGACTCTATTCAATCTCTACCTAACGTCTCTGTTGAAGGATTTACCGGGTTAATGGTAGATTTTGCAAAAGCAAAACAGGCTAATTTACTAGTTCGTGGATTACGAACAACGATGGATTTCGAATATGAATTCGGTTTAACTAATATGTACCGAAAACTCATGCCTGAATTAGAAAGTGTATTTTTAACGCCTTCTGAAGAGTATGCATTCTTATCATCAACGATAGTAAGAGAAGTAGCTCTCCATGGAGGAAGTGTTGAAAGTTTTGTCCCAACAACTGTCCATAATGCACTACAGAGTAAGATACATCCTAAATAGCATACTTAACCAAAAATCTATTTAAATAAATTAAGACCACCTCTTTTTAACCATATAAAGAGTGCGGTCTATTTTCATTGTTTTACTTTGTACCTTTTATCTGCCCATTAATATACAACGTCTGTAATTGATGGTACTCCGGTCCAATATGTATTTTCTCATTAGATGTAAAAGTCTTATCCACCTCAAGCTCAGATGTCCAAGAATATAATTTTTCAGGATATGCATTTAAATACACACCTTTATCGGTATATGTCATTTCTGGGTGGTAGCCAAAACGTGGTGTTGAATCCATTCCTAGTAAATTAGCACCGCCTAAACTGTAATAATTAGCATCAGATAAACTAAAAGCATATAAAGTTGGAAAGATATCTTTATGAGAGCCAACGCGTTCTTTGTTGTATTGATACTCTACTTTTTCTTTAATTTCTTTAGGCACATAAAGATAGAATGGTACCGAGTTAGTCACTGCAAGATCCTCAGGGTACTTCATCGTAAACCCTCTCAACTTATGATCCCCTGTAGCTGCTATTAATGTTGAGTTACCTAATGGAGATGCTTTTATATCTGCCACAAACTGACCTAATGCATTATTTGCATATTGATAAGTTTCATACAATCGAGTGGCCTCTTCCTCGCCCTTTTTCATTCGATTAAGTAAGCGTTCGCTGACTTTTAATGGCTTAACATCATAATTTTCAGGTGCTTGATAAGGCGTGTGATTCGTAATAGTGAGAATATAAATCATCAGTGGTTGTTTCGCTTCTTTCAATACTTTCTCAGCTAACTTAAAAGTATATTCATCAGATAACCCCCACTCTCCTCGAAACTCCTCAGCTTCTGGAAATGCTTTTAATATCGCATTTTCATCAAGGATTTCATCAAACCCTTGAGATGGTAAATAATTCGCAACATTCCGCCACATTCCATTAGTTGCCGTAATAAAAATGGTTTTATAACCCGCCTCTTTATAAGGTCGAGCTGCTGCTGCTGCAACTTGTACTTTTTGTGCAGAAGAATGACTGATTGTAGGAACGTTACTTTGGCCTAGCATATTTACTAAGGAGTTAATGGTTGCGGTTGTTTCTGCTAAAAATCGAGTAAACACAAAATCAGACTCAAAAGCAGGTCGTAATGCACCTAAAAGATCATTCTCTGGATAATCATCTTCAACCAATACGTTCATTCCCATACCTTCCATTAGAGTCATTACAACATGAGGCTTATTCTCTGCTAAATAGGCATTATAGGGTGTTCTAAATTGACCGGTTGTATTACCGACAACTTTTTTAAATTGTTCTTCAAGTTGGGCTTTACTGACCGAGTGAAATTTATTTTGCTCTTTATAATCACTTTTCGCCCACTCAAGAGCAACTAAGCCGTTAGGTGTAATGCTATTTAAAATTTTAGAATCAGATACTTGAGCGTGGTAACGTTTTAATGGATGAGAACCTAATGTACCTCTAGCAAAAAAGAATACGGTTAAAATCATCGCAATAACAGAGATGCCAGTAAGTCCTTTATGCTGTGGTTTCCACGACCATAACGCCATTTTCTTTATCGCGAAACGAACAAGAATCGCGGAAAGAAAAGCCACAATGACACTACTCATAAAAGATAAGAAAATAGGATAATCAGCCCATGCATTCGCCAATACTGCTTTGGTGTCATCATCAGCTAAACCAAAGATAAAGACATCAATATGATTACCATAAGTAAGATAATAGTAATAATTACCAATTGAAAAACCGGTAACTAAAAAGAAAATAAGCCCTGCATACCAAGGGAAAATTTTTGCCAATATTCGATAGAGTCTTGGAAAAGCGGCAACAATTAAACCAATAAGTAATAACGGTGCAAAACCGATAACTACAACTTTCAAATCAAAACGAAGGCCTATAAACAAAGCACGCCACAGATCTGTACTTCGCTGAGCAAGCTCCGCACTATCTGCAATATTAAATAAGAAGATCAACCGCCCAACACAAAGTATCGTCACAGCAATAAAAACAGATAACCAAATGACTCGACTCAGTTGTTTATAATTTTCTTGAAAATTCATCTAACTCTCTATGTTATTTGTATTTTGATAATAATTTACAGGTCAAACGGTTGGCAGTTTTCACACCAAAATGTATTTCTCTGTCCAATTTTTTCTTCTTGAATAAGTAAGTGACAAATTAAGCACTCTTTTCCAGCACGTCCATACACATGCAATTCTTGTGCAAAGTATCCTGGCTTTCCATCAACTTGATTAAAATCCTTTAAGGTAGTGCCGCCTTGCTTAATTGCCGTTTCTAATACTTTTTTAATTTCAGATACTAATCGTTCAATTTGGGCTAACGTCAATGTGCCTACTGGTGTTTTAGGGTGTATTTTTGCCATAAAAAGAGATTCACTGGCGTAGATGTTACCAACTCCCACCACAACGACGTTATTCATAATAAACTGCTTTACGACAGCTTTTTTATTCTTTGCTTTTTCTGCTAGATATTTAGTATTAAATACATCAGTAAGTGGCTCTGGACCAAGCTTAGTAAGCACATCGTGTGATACGCCTACTTCAGAATATAGCCAAGCACCAAACTTACGAGGATCGTTATAACGAAGAAGCTTACCGCTATCTAAAACAAGGTCCACATGATCGTGTTTCGCTGGTGGGATCGCCTCATCAAGTATCCGTAAACTACCCGACATACCAAGATGAATGATGGCTGTGCCTTCTGGAGTGTCTATCATTAAGTATTTAGCGCGACGGCGAATGGATTGAATTCTTTGCCCTACGAGTTTTTGTAGCTCTTGTGGGATCGGCCAGCGCAGTTTTTCTGTTCTGATTGTGATCGCTTTGATGGTTTGGCCTTGTAGATGCGGTGTTATTCCTAAGCGACTGGTTTCTACTTCTGGTAGTTCTGGCATTTTTGATCCTTTTTAAAAATAAGAACTTAGGGTTCAGATCGGTCGCAAGCTCCCTTGCAGGTTTCAGAGGTGATCGCTGAGAGACTAGAAACTATACGCGAAGCTAACTAGACCGCTTCGCTCCTATAAGATAAAAAGCGAATGCACATGAAACCAATTATCCTACCACTTCAACCATACATGCTCTTATAGTTTCTAGTTAGCTCGGCGTATCGTTTCTAGTTACTTACTAGCAAGCCCTCCCAACCTCCCCCTTATATTTACATTATCAGCCAAGTAACTATGCCGGCAAAGGGGAGGAGCTAGAAGTAAGTGCCTCTGAAATCTGCAAGCGCAGCGATCTGAATCCTGCTCTTTCGCTCTTCCTCGTCCCTCGAGCGAAGCGTCCTCGACTCTCACACCTACTCTTCTATCTAAACAAATACCCTTCTTCTGCACTCACGGCTATCCATTCACCTTGCCAATTCTGCATCATCCAAAAATTCGGAGCTTGGTAGATTGTCACTCGCTGTGGCTCTTCTTGGTTTTCAAACCATACCTCTACAGAGCTTGGCGCGGGCAATTTAGTTTTAAGTACTTTGACAGATTCATCAGTAAGTAATGTTCCCTCAAGAGTAAACCAACGCTCGATCAATTGGTTATCTGCTTCTGACGTATCGGAAGCAAGATCATAATCTGCAAAGTGCATTTTCTTAATCGGCTTAACGCGCTCAAATAAAGGCTGTACGCCAGTGTTAACTGTAACTGCTTGTTCTGGTTCTAATAGATACGTTTTAATTAACTGAGGGGCTTGTAGGACGCCAATAAAAACTAAAACGGCAATCATGAGGATATTGTTGTATTTACGACGTGATGGTCTTTTCATTTTAAATCCTTTTTTAAGTGCAGGGACGAGCGCTTTTTGCTCCTCCCCCTTAATAAGGGGAGAGAACTGTTTTGTATACGCTGTTATCAAGCGCAATAAATCTAAATTTTTGCTCTACTGCTTTTGATTTTATAGGAGCCAAGCGGTCTAGTTAGCGCAGCGTATAGTTTCTAGTTCCTTACTAGCAACCCCTCCCAGCCTCCCCTTATATTTACTTTATCAGCCAAGTAACTATACCGATAAAGGGGAGGAGCTAGAAGCAAGTGCCTCTGAACCCTAGCACTTCTTAAGCGTAGTGTCTCAAGGACGAAGCCCGTCTCTCGCGAAGCGACCTCAAGCAACTTGCTGCGTCTTTCGCTTTCTTTAATCCAAAAAAAAACCCAGCAACAGGGCTGGGTTTTCAATATTATCAAAGTTGCAATCAGTAATCGAATTACTTGATTTTAGCTTCTTTGTAAAGAACGTGCTGACGTACAACAGGATCAAATTTTTTGATCTCCATTTTGCCAGGCATGTTACGTTTGTTCTTATCAGTTGTGTAGAAGTGACCAGTGTTAGCAGTTGATACTAACTTGATTTTCTCACGTGCGCCTTTAGCCATTTTTCAGATTCCTCTTAAACGTTCTCGCCACGAGCACGCATGTCAGAAAGAACGGCATCGATGCCTTTCTTATCAATGATACGCATACCTTTAGCGGTAAGACGAAGTTTAACGAAGCGTTTTTCGCTTTCTACCCAGAAACGATGAGTTTGTAGGTTCGGCAGAAAACGACGCTTGGTGGCATTTTTTGCGTGTGAGCGGTTGTTACCAACTGCAGGACGCTTACCAGTTACTTGGCATACTCGGGACATTGCTGTCTTCTCCAAATCGTTTCAGCTCGATATCACCTTGGTGGCAAAAAACCACTAGAGCATTTCATGTGAAAGTTCTAATTCAAGGCTATCAAAGGTCGCGCATTATACTAACTGAATGCGCATTGCTCAAGACCCTAAGGGGTCATTTTTACTGTTTTTTGTGTTTTTTTTATTCAATTGCTTAAAAAAACACTCAAATCCATCCTCTTTCGGCAAAAGAGACTATTTCTCCATCACCAATCACAAAATGATCGAGGACTCGGATATCCACCAATTCTACTGCATCTGAGATACGTTTTGTTATCCTTCTGTCAGCTTGACTTGGCTCTGCGACACCAGATGGGTGATTATGCGCTAAAATGATGGCGGCTGCATTATAATCTATCGATCTTTTTACAACTTCTCTCGGATAAACTGCTGCTGCATCGATTGTTCCTTCAAATAATACCTCTCCTTTAAGCACTCGATGCTGATTATCAAGAAAAAGAACATAAAAGGCCTCTCTGTGTCGATCTCTCAATACTCGAGTTAAATAACGCTTAGTATGCTCTGGACTTGTCAAAGCATCTTCTTTTTCAATTTTTTCAAATAAATAGCGCTCCGTCATTTCTACTACCGCTTGTAGCTGTGCAAATTTTGCAGAACCTAATCCTTTATGGCTGCAAAATTCACTTTCATTCGATCCTAATAACTTTCTTAAGGATCCAAACTCTTTTAATAACTTATCAGCCAATTCGATCGCGTTCATCCCCTTAATACCGGTGCGAAGAAAAATAGCTAACAATTCAGCGTCGGTTAATGATTTTGGCCCTAATGCGAGTAGCTTTTCTCTGGGGCGAGATTCTTCTGGTAAGTTCATTAAAGACATAAATGCCCCATACGGTGAATGATATTTATACAGGTTACGATCAATCTGTATTGGCTGCCTTCTCCATTTGCTCCCCTTCGGCTTAGTTCAAACCTTGATTGCAATTATGTTTTCCGTCATTTACTTGCTTTGTCATGTGAATTCCCGATTGAAGTGCATCCCTACAAAAAAGATTTATGATATGGTTAGCGCATTACGATGAATCACTTAAAGGTTATTAGTGTCATGGCATCTCTCTCAGGGAAACGAATCCTTCTTGGTATTAGTGGCGGCATTGCTGCATATAAATGTGCAGAGCTAACTCGTCGACTTATTGAACGTGGGGCAGAAGTTCGCGTTGTGATGACTACCGCAGCAAAAGAGTTCATCACCCCTTTAACGATGCAAGCCGTTTCTGGCCACCCTGTTGCTGACAGTTTATTAGATCCTGCTGCAGAAGCTTCAATGGGGCATATCGAATTAGCGAAGTGGGCTGATATTGTACTAATCGCACCTGCCACTGCCGATTTAATTGCTCGTATGGCTGCTGGAATGGGCAATGATTTGTTATCAACACTAGTGCTTGCGACTGATTCTCCGATTGCGGTTTCTCCTGCGATGAATCAACAAATGTATTCGAATATTGCAACACAAGAGAACATTGCGACTCTTTCTCGTCGTGGTATGAATATCTGGGGACCTGCAGCTGGCCAACAAGCGTGTGGCGATGTCGGTATGGGCAGAATGCTTGAGCCAATGGATTTAGTACATTTATGTGAGGATTTCTTTCACACAAATGATGAGAAGCTACTTCAAGGCTTTTCTTTACTCATTACTGCCGGACCAACTAGAGAAGCACTTGATCCCGTTCGCTACATCTCAAACCATAGCTCTGGAAAAATGGGGTTTTCGATTGCCGATGCCGCCGCAAAGTTAGGTGCAAAGGTCACTCTTGTTAGCGGTCCTGTGAATTTAGTAACACCTGATAATGTTGAACGCATTGATGTAGAAAGTGCTGAACAAATGCATAACGCAGTAATGGATAATGCGGGAACACACTCTATATTTATTGCATGCGCTGCTGTCGCTGATTTTAAAGCAAGCTTAATTTCAGAACAAAAACTAAAGAAAAATGCTGATGAAGATGGCATGACGATTCATATGGTGAAAAACCCTGACATTGTCGCTTCTGTTGCTGCTATGACAGAAAAACGTCCATTTACCGTGGGTTTTGCTGCTGAAACTCAAGATGTTGAAAAGTATTCACGCAGTAAATTAGAACGTAAAAAACTCGATATGATCTGCGCTAATGATGTCTCAATTAAGGGACAAGGTTTTAATAGCGATAATAATGCCCTCCACCTATATTGGAAAAATGGAGATAAAGCATTACCGTTAACGACGAAATCTGAGTTGAGTAAGGCGATTATGTTGGAAGTAGTTGAAAGACTAGAGACTATACGCTGCGCTAACTAGAAACTATAAAAGCAGAAATAGCTGTTGAAGTTACAGCACCAGAGATGGTTTTCCCCCTTTATCGTTATTGCTATGAGATCGATGTAGTCTATACAAGGGGAGGAATTGTTTTATATTCGCTGATATTTCAATACTCACTTTGAACTCTGCACTTAAAAATAAAAAGACAAAGGAACAACAATGACGACCCCAAGAAAAACAAATCGTCGTGATGAAATATTACAAGCTTTAGCCGAAATGCTAGAGTCAAATGAAGGCGCTTCTCGTATTACCACTGCCAAGCTTGCGAAACAAGTGGGAGTTTCTGAAGCGGCGTTATATCGCCATTTTCCAAGTAAAGCGAAAATGTTTGAAGGCTTGATTGAGTTTATTGAAGAATCTCTTTTCTCGCGCATAAATCGCATTATCGAGGAAGAAAAAGATACCTTAAAACGTATTGAGCTATTATTAAAATTGCTTTTAGCATTTGCTGAACGCAATCCAGGCCTTACTCGTATTATGACGGGTCATGCCCTAATGTTTGAAAACGAGCGCCTACGTAACCGTATTAATCAAATTTTTGAACGTATTGAACTTCAGTTTAAGCAGATCCTACGCGAACGTATGTTGCGCGAAGGAAAATCGTTTCCCGTTGATGAAGCGATTCTATCTGCACAGCTTATTAGCCAAGTAGAAGGTTGTTTCTGTCGCTTTGTGCGTTCTGATTTTAAATATCAACCAACAGCAAATTTCAACGAACATTGGGCGCTCCTTAGTGCTCAGATCCAATAAATCCATTTAATTAAATAGGTTTACGATGTCAAAATACCAAGCCCCTCAGTTCTCTATCGCTCTTCTACATCCTAAATATTGGGGGGTATGGTTTGGCTTTGGGCTTTTGTTCGCTACTGTCACTTTATTGCCTTACAAAATGACATATAAGCTCGGAAGAGGGCTTGGTCTACTGGGTTTAAAAATGGGAAAATCTCGCTCTCATGTTGCTCGTCGTAACTTGGAATTGGCGTTTCCTAAAATGGAAGCAAAAGAGCGCGAAGCCATCATCGTTGAGAATTTCAAAAACTCTGGCTTAGCTATCTTTGAAACAGCAATGGCATGGGTATGGCCAAACTGGCGTATCGAAAAGCATTTTAGCTTTGAAAACAAACAACACATGTTAGATCTTGAAAAAGAAGGCCGTGGTGTTCTTGTTGTTTGTGTGCATGCGCTTAATCTGGAATTAACAGCTCGTGCATTTACCTTCTTCTCTCCTGGTTATGGGGTGTATCGACCACATAACAACCCTGCTTATGATTTCATCCAATATTGGGGTCGTACCAATAATGGAAATCAAATGATTGATCGTAAAGACATTAAAGGCATGCTCCGAGTACTACGTAAAGGTGGACGTCTTTGGTACATGCCGGACCATGACTATAACCGTAATAAATCGGTTTTTGTGCCTTTCTTTGCCGTTCCTGATGCTTGTACTACCGTCGGATCTGATATTTTAATCAGTGCAAGTAAATGTGCTGTTGTCACTGCTTCTGGCTTTAGGACTTATAATAATTATCACCTACAAATTGATAATGATATTAGTGACCAATTCCCGCAGAAAGACCCTGTTGGTTCTGCAACTGTCATGAACCAAGCGGTTGAACGTATTATTCTTCGCTGTATTCCTCAATGGATGTGGCTACATAAACGTTTTAAAACCATGGAAGATCCAAACATTAAAAAAGGCATTCGCTATGATTAGTAGCGTATCGTCATTCGGAGTTTAATTCAGCAATAATGAAAACCAATTTAATCACACGTGAAGGCTTCAATAAGCTGCAAGATGAACTCACGTTTCTATGGAAAGAAGAACGCCCTGAAGTCACAAAAAAAGTGACTTGGGCGGCAAGCTTAGGTGATCGCAGTGAAAATGCAGATTATCAATACAACAAAAAGCGTCTTCGTGAAATCGACCGCCGTGTACGCTACCTTCGTAAGCGTTTAGACCAAGTAAAAGTGGTCGATTATTCCCCTCAACAAGATGGCAAAATCTTTTTCGGTGCGTTCGTTGAAATTGAAAACGAACAAGGCGACACCCTCTCTTTTCGCATTGTTGGTCCAGATGAAATTTTTGGCCGCCATGATTACATCTCCATAGATTCTCCAATGGCTCGCGCACTCATCAAAAAAGAGGTGGATGAAGAAGCTATTGTGAAAACACCGGAAGGAGATAAAGAGTGGTTTGTGAATTCGATTAGGTACTAGGAGCAGGACGCAACAAGTTGCTGAAGGGCGGACTTCGTCCTTAAGAATTCAGGAAGAGCGAAATAGTGATCGTTGAAATTACAGCGTTCAATATACAGTACCCTCCCCTTAATAAGGGGAGGGTTAGGGAGGGGTTATTGCGATGAAAGCAAATAAGAGTACATAGTTCACTAAATCATACACTGCTAGCTCTTGACCCCCTCCCAGCCTCCCCCTTAGTAAGGGGGAGGAGCTAAACGAAGCGCTCTCAAGACGAAGTCGTCTTCTTTTAAAATTTCTAACAAATAAAAAGAATCAAAAATGATAATAAATATAATTGCTAAAGAACTTAACGTTCGCCCTCAACAAGTTGCCGCTGCTGTTCAATTGATTGACGAAGGCAGCACTATTCCATTTATTGCTCGTTACCGTAAAGAAGTAACAGAAGGTTTGGACGATACTCAACTTCGTACGCTGGATACACGTTTAACTTACTTACGTGAATTAGATGACCGTCGTAAAACGATTCTAAAATCGATTAAAGAACAAGAAAAACTGACGCCTGAGTTAGAGCGTGAGATTTTAGGTGCAGATAGCAAAACTCGTCTTGAGGATTTGTACTTACCGTTCAAGCGTAAACGTCGTACTAAAGGTCAGATTGCCATTGAAGCAGGTATTGAACCACTGGCTGATTTACTGTGGACACAACCTGAAAATACCCCTGAAGATGTCGCTCAATCGTATGTTGACGCTGATAACGGATTTGCAGATACCAAAGCTGTACTTGATGGTGCTCGTGCCATTCTGATGGAGCGTATGGCTGAAGACGCGAACTTATTAGAGAAAGTGCGTAACTACTTAACTACGAATGCAGAACTAAGCTCTAAAATGGTCGATGGCCAAGAACACGCAGGCGAGAAATTTAAAGATTACTTTGAACATAATGAAAAACTAACGCGCGTTCCTTCTCACCGTGCTCTTGCTATGCTTCGTGGCCGTAATGAAGGTTTTTTACAGCTTTCTCTTAATGCCGATCCAAATCAAGAAGAAGGCGTTCGTGGCTCTTACTGTGAAATCATCATCGCTAATCATTACGGTATCACTCTAGGGTCTCAACCTGCGGATTTATGGCGTAAACAAGTGATCAGCTGGGCATGGCGCATTAAAATTTTAATGCACATGGAAACGGAGTTAATGGGGGCATTAAAAGAGCGTTCTGAAAACGAAGCGATTGATGTTTTTGCCACTAACCTTAAAGACTTATTAATGGCTGCACCTGCTGGTCTTAAAACGACATTAGGTTTAGATCCAGGCTTACGTACTGGTACTAAAGTGGCGGTGGTTGATGCGACAGGTAAAGTGCTGGCAACAGATACTATTTACCCTAACCAACCTCACAACCAAATTGCTAAATCTGCACACACAATTGAAACGTTAATGAAAAAACACAACGTGGATTTGATTGCGATTGGTAATGGCACGGCTTCACGCGAAACCGATGCATTTGTTGGTGATTTACTAAAGCAATCAGGCTTATCGGCAACGAAAATTATCGTAAGTGAAGCAGGAGCTTCTGTCTATTCAGCATCTGAATTAGCCGCAAAAGAGTTCCCCGATTTAGATGTATCAATCCGTGGTGCGGTTTCTATCGCTCGTCGCTTGCAAGATCCATTGGCAGAGCTAGTGAAAATTGACCCGAAAGCGATTGGTGTAGGGCAATATCAACACGATGTTAGTCAAAGCCAATTAGCGAAAAAATTAGATGCGGTAATTGAAGACTGTGTAAATGCCGTTGGTGTTGATGTAAATACGGCCTCTTCTGCATTATTAACACGAGTTGCTGGTTTATCGACGACGATCGCACAAAATATCGTTGATTATCGCGATGAAAATGGACGTTTTGAAAACCGTACTACCTTAAAGAAAGTCGCTCGTTTAGGACCTAAAGCGTTTGAACAATGTGCTGGTTTCTTACGTGTGATGAATGGTAAAAACCCTCTGGATGCATCGGCGGTTCACCCTGAAGCCTACCCCGTGGTTAAAGCGATGGCAGAGAAAAACAATAAAGCCATTGATGCTATTATTGGTAACACTGAGTTCTTACGCTCGGTTGCTGCTAACGATTACATCAGTGCTGATTTTGGTTTACCAACGGTAACGGACATTATCTCTGAGCTTGATAAGCCGGGCCGAGATCCTCGTCCTGAGTTTAAAACGGCAACCTTTGCAGATGGCGTAAACACGGTGTCGGATCTTGAACTGGGTATGGTTCTAGAAGGCGTGGTATCTAATGTAGCTAACTTTGGTGCGTTTGTTGATATCGGTGTTCACCAAGATGGTTTGGTTCATATCTCTGCTTTGAGCGATACGTTTGTTTCTGACCCTCGTGAAGTAGTTAAAGCTGGTGATATCGTAAAAGTGAAGGTGATGGAAGTGGATGCACAACGTAAGCGTATCGCGCTTTCTATGCGTTTGAATGATCAGCCTGGGGAAGATAACCGCCCTCAACGTCAATCAAATAAACCACAGCAACGTTCAAATAACGATGCTGGCAATGCGGCAATGGGTGGCGCGTTTGCAGCGGCGTTTGCGAAGGCGAAGAAGTAACTAGAACGGAAAACATGGTCCTATGGTCCTTGGGCTTTCCTCATAGGATCATAGGAACGCTCTTAACCCGCACTTCCCGTTTTACAACACAGCCAATATATCTGACGGATTATTCGGCACTACCGCTTTATCATAATGAAAACTAATCACACTTCTACGACGAACCATTCTTCCCATCTCTGCCAATTTTTCTAATAACTCTTTTGGCAAATTAAAACGCATGGTGTAGCCCATCCCCTCACCCTGAGCGTAAGTATCTAACGACAACAATCTGGCTAACTTTGCCAAGTCATCATCAATATCATACAAGGTTCCAAAACGAGGCTTGGACTCTTCTTTCTCTTCCATCACATCATAACCGGGATGATCTGATGGTTCCCACGAATCACGTTTATGCTGTTTATCATCGCCTTTAATTGCTTTTTCAGACGTGGTTTCGCTCATCTTTGTCGTTGGCACAACAGGCTTTTTAACACGATTTTCACGTGCTACTTGTTCTGTTGGCAAATTAACAGAGGGTGCAATAAGTGGCACGCTGACACTGTTAGGTGAAAAGATCATAAAACGTTTCCTTATCGAAAAACTAAGCGAGTTAAATTAAAAGTTAATCTTATCGAGCTAAAAAACGATGTAATTCCGTAATAAATTCATCGCTATGTGAAATAAATGGAGCGTGAGAGGCTTGATCAAAAATAACTTTAACTGAATGTGGAATCAATTCATCCATATCATGAGCAACTTTAATTGGCACTAATCCATCTAAACGACCATACATTCGGCACACCGGCATGGGTAATTGAGATAAATGCTCTCGTAAATCTATATCGGCCAGAATAGTTAAACCTGTAGCTAAAGCGTCTTGATTTGGTGCAGGTCTTGAAAAAACAGCCTGCTTTACTTGCTTGATATCCTGCTTCGCATTTGGACTCCCAATTGCTTGTAGGGTCATAAAGCGCTCAACCGTTAATTTAAAATCATCTTTTAATTGCTCAGTAAACAAAGAGAGAACAACAGGCTTAATTCCTCGCCACCCTTTCTCAGCAGAAAAGCGGGGGGAACTTGCCACAGTGATTAACTGGCTCACTCGCTCAGGTGAAAGTAACGCTGCTTGAGTCGCAATTAATCCGCCCAAAGACCAACCTAACCACGCCGCTTTCTCTGGTGCTTGAGCTAATACTTGCTGCACCATTTTATTAAAATCAGCACTGCCGAGTTCTGCACTGTGCCCATGGCCGGAGAGATCTACGGTATGGACTCGGTATTGAGAACGTAATTGCTCGACAATTGGCTGCCACACAGCTCCGTTCATTCCCCACCCGTGAATGAGAACCAGATCGGAACCTTTACCTTCTGTTTGCCAATAAAGAGGAGCTGTCATCTACACTACCTATTCGTATTTAATTAATCATAGGAGGTTAAGTGTTCATCAGGTTACTTCGAAGGTCAATGCAAAGTTTAGGTATGAGCCATTGTGATTACTGTGGTTTAGCGATGCCTCCATCCGATACCATTTGGTGTCAGCCGTGTTTGGATTTAATCCTAAAGGTTCCTCGCTGCAAAAAGTGTGGCTTACAAACCGAGCATGAAACTGATGTATGCGGTGATTGCTTAATTCACCCACCACAATGGGACCGCTTATTTTGTATCAGTGATTATTCTGAACCATTAAGGGAGTACGTCGGCAAACTTAAATACGCTCAACAATTTTGGTTGGCTCAAGATTTAGGAGTATTACTCAGTAATTACATTCCAGATCCCGCCCCTCTCATTCTTCCAGTTCCTTTACATTGGAAACGCTTTTGGTGGCGTTCTTACAACCAAAGCGATCACTTAGGATGGACATTAGAAAGAGAATTTAATCATAGAAAACACGCTGTTCGATGTGAGACTAAAATCTTAAAACGCATTAAAGCGACTCGCCCTCAACAAGGACTATCTCGTTCTTTCCGCCAATCTAACCTTGTTGGTGCATTTAAAGTCATGAAACCAATTACAGATAAACACGTAGCCATTGTGGATGATGTGGTGACTACCGGCGCAACGATTAATCTGCTGTGCATTGAGCTGAGGAAGGCAGGGGTTGAGCGAATTGATATTTATGCGATTTGTAGGACAGGGAAAAGTAAAGAGCAGGACGCAACAAGTTGCTGAAGATGGACTCCGTCCTTGAGACGCTTCGCTTGAGTAGAGCAAAAGCAGAGTTCAGATCGCTTCGCTGGCAGAATTCAGAGATGACAATGAAATCACAACGACAAAGAATAGTTCTCCCCCTTTATCGCTATAACCATGAGATCGATATAGTGAACACAAGGGGGAGTTAGAGGGGGTTGGTTATGCTGTCTTTACTTTTATTCAGATAAACTAAACTTCATCATTTACAACCCCTCCTAGCCTCCCCTTATATTAACAATTACTGCCAAGTAACATTCTCGAACAAGGGGAGGAACTGTATTGTGATCGTTGATATCACAACAATCACCCCTGAACCCTGCAATGGAGCCCTCGACCGATCTGAACCCTACTCTTGCCCTTCCTGAAACCTGAGACCTGAATCCTCATTTTTTGCTCTTCCTCGCCCCTCGAGCGAAGCGTCCTCGATTCTCGCCTCTTTTTTCACCCTGCTCTTAAAAATTTTAGCAAACGATTGCTTTTCATTTGTTTATCTATAGAATACCGTCCCAATTGATTAATAATTCATTTTAATCAACCAATCCCAATAGAGATAGGTTCTGATTAACAGCAATCACAGATTGACACCTACTCACTTCAAACTCCCATTCAGCGAGCTTTGAAGACAACGTTATACTATTAGGAATATCGGCCATGACCGTTAAAAATAACACCACAAAACCATCTGAACTGATTTATCAATTAGATGAGCGTCCACCGCTACCGCAAACTTTATTTGCTGCACTTCAGCATTTATTGGCGATGTTTGTCGCGATTATTACTCCCTCTCTGATCATTTGTCAGACACTTGGTGTTCCAGCAGCAGAAACTAATACCATCATTAGTATGTCTCTGTTCGCTTCTGGTATTTCTTCTTTTATTCAAATCAAAACCTTTGGTCCAATTGGTTCAGGTCTTCTTTCTGTTCAAGGCACAAGCTTTAACTTCTTAGGCCCAATCATTGGTGCAGGTTTAGCGCTTAAAGCTGGCGGTGCTGATGTTCCAACAATGATGGCTGCCATTTTCGGTACTATCTTGGTTGCTTCGACTGCTGAAATCTTCTTATCTCGCGCCCTTGAATACGCACAAAAAATCATTACTCCATTAGTGTCTGGCATTGTCGTTACCTTAATAGGTTTAACGCTTATTCAAGTAGGCTTAGTTTCTATGGGGGGAGGTTATTCTGCTATGGGTGAAGGCACATTTGGTAGCTTAGATAAACTGGCGCTTGCTGGTACTGTTTTATTAATTATTGTTGTGCTTAACCGCGCAACTAATCCCTACCTACGTATGGCATCTATCGTAATAGCAATGGCTGTTGGTACTTTAGCTGCATGGGCAATGGGAATGCTTAATACCAATATGGATCACGATGCTGAACTTATCGCGCTGCCAATTCCAATGCAATATGGCCTAAGCTTTGATTGGTCTCTGTTTATTCCTTTGGTTCTAATTTTCTTAATTACCGCGCTAGAAGCGATTGGCGATATCACTGCAACGTCTGAAGTGTCAGGGCAACCAGTAAAAGGACCGGTATACATCAAGCGTATTAAGGGTGGCGTATTAGCCGATGGCATAAACTCAGCCATTGCAGCCGCATTTAACAGCTTCCCTAATTCAACGTTTAGCCAAAACAACGGCGTAATTTTGCTAACTGGTGTTGCTAGCCGTTATGTTGGTTACTTTATTGCGGGTATGCTAGTTATTCTTGGTTTATTCCCTGGAGTGGCAAGCATGGTGCAAATTATTCCAGAACCTGTTCTTGGCGGGGCAACGATTGTGATGTTCGGTACGATTGCGGCGGCAGGCGTGCGTATTATCTCTCGTGTTGAGCTAGATCGTCGTGCAATCCTAATCATGGCAATGTCTTTCTCTATGGGACTTGGCTTGGCACAAAAACCTGAAATCCTTCAGTTCATGCCTGAGATGATTAAAAATATCTTCTCATCAGGGGTAACTGCAGGTGGTGTGACAGCGATTCTTCTGAATATTATTCTTCCAAGCAATGAAGTGTTTGAAGACGAGAAAGAAGAAGCGAAGATCTAAGAACAGGGGCGAGAAAAAGTACGCTTCGCTCGAGGGACAAGTAAAAACAAAAAAGACCGCAGATGATTATCGTCTGCGGTCTTTTTTATGTTTGGGAAGAAAGAACTAGAGACTATACGCTGCGCTAATTAGAAACTATAAGAGCGAGTATGGCTGATGTGATGAGTTTTTAGGTTTCAGGTGTACTCGCTTTTGATTTTAGCTCCTCCCCCTTACTAAGGGGGAGGCTGGGAGGGGGTCAAGAACTAACAGCGTATAAATTAAGTTAGCGATGAATTCAATTCCACCTTCATCGCAATGACCCCTCCCTAACCCTT
>NZ_MSCO01000003.1:0-167404 GCF_002954705.1 Aliivibrio sifiae | reverse complement strand
TTAAGGGGAGGGAACTGTATTGCGCATGCTGCAAGCAAGGCGATCTAAATTCTAGCTCTTCCGCTTTTTCTCTCCCTCACCCCTCGAGCGAAGCGTCCTCGAATCTCGTCCCTACTCTATCTCCCCAATGGAAACTCAACCTGAACCTTCAAACCACCTTCTCGACGGTTCGACAAGTTCACTTCACCTTGATGCTGAGTTACAATACGCTTAACTATCGCTAAACCTAATCCTGTACCTTCACTTCCTCGGGCGGTATCTCCACGAGTAAAAGGTTCGAAGACAGATTCTAGCTGTGCTTCATCGATACCGGGACCATTGTCTTCAATAATTACCCATGCAGTTTTACGATCAGCAGATACTCTTGTCGTTACTGAGATTAAATCACCACCATAACGAATCGCATTAACGACTAAATTAGTAATAACTCGTTTTATCGCGATCCCATTACCATGGATAGGTTTTGGTATATCCACCAAGTTGGTTTTAATCTCTCGTTCATAACCACCCTCAGATAAAATCACTTCATTAACAATGGTATTAATATCAACATCAATAAAGTCTTGTTTCGCAACAGGCTTTAAATAATCCATAAATTGACCGATGATCTCATTACACTCTTCAGTGTCTTTAATCATGCTTTCTGCAAGATAATCATCTTGAGGCGACATCATTTCTGTAGCCAAACGAATGCGAGTTAATGGGGTTCGAATATCATGACTGACCCCTGCCATTAACAAAGCACGGTCTTGCTCTAGCTGTTGAATACCTTTGGACATTTGGTTAAAAGCTCGAGTTACTGCTTGAATCTCTGATGCCCCTCTTTCTGGTAATGGGTCAGGAATTTCACCTTTACCCACTTTACGAGCCGCAGTTTGAAGCGCCATGAGCGGTCTATTTTGAATTCGTATAAATGCCCAGCCACCAAGAATAACAAGTAAGGCTATGATTAAGCTGTTTCTAAATAAGGGGGCAAAGTCTTCTTCTTGTAATTCAGAAAGAGGAATTCGCATATAATATTCAGGCATAGCGTCACTCTTCATCCATAAAACATAGCTATCAGCACCTAAAATTAAACGAACTTCAGTGGGTGAATCTAACTCTTGTGTCATTTCTTCACTCAGAAAAGCGATTGGGCTAGCTTGGTAATATTCTCTTAGCTCAGGATCATTCTCAGAATGAATACTCACCCCTAATTGCTCTAATAATTGGCGACGTAAAGGCTGATCTAAATGAATATTTTCTCCATCATCCAAAGTAACGTCTTCTGACAGCATCAAGCGCACTTCATAAGCTAAGATCCGATTAAACTGCTGTAAACTTGGTAATAGTGCATAGTTAAACACAGCAAGATAAGAAAATATTTGACTAGCAATGAGAAGTGATGCGAGGAGTAATAGTGTTCTGGCGAAGGTACTTTTCATGGGAGTTCTCGTGGTTGTTAATTTGAAGAGAGCTAGAGACTATACGCTACGCTAGCTAGAAACTATAAGATCGAGTATGGGTAGTGTAGTAAATTCTAGGTTTCAGGGCGCTTCGCTTGCAGGTTTCAGGAAGAGCAGAGTTCATAGGTAGTGGCTTTTAGCTCCTCCCCCTTACTAAGGGGGAGGCAGGGAGGGGGTCAAGAACTAACAACAAATAAATAAATAAAGTTAACTATGAATAAAATCAACCTTCATCGCAATAACCCCTCCCTAGCCCTCCCCTTA
The DNA here is from genome assembly GCF_002954705.1 of Aliivibrio sifiae. GTDB lineage: Bacteria > Pseudomonadota > Gammaproteobacteria > Enterobacterales > Vibrionaceae > Aliivibrio > Aliivibrio sifiae_A. The sequence continues at coordinate 165,695 of NZ_MSCO01000003.1, read as the reverse complement.
TCAAGGAGAGGGAACTGTATTTTACACGCTGCAATCACAACAATCGCCTCTGAAATCTGCAGGGAGCTTGCGACCGATCTGAACTCTGCCTTTGCTCTTTACTTCCTGAAACCTGTTTTTAACGCTCTTCCTCGCCCCTTAAGCGAAGCGTACTCGATTCTCGTCCCTGCTCTTGCTCTACGCTTCTGCCCCATCCGGCACAAACACATAGCCTAATCCCCATACCGTTTGAATATAACGAGGGCGACTTGGATCTTCTTCAATCATACGGCGAAGACGAGAAATTTGAACATCGATAGAGCGTTCCATTGCTGAATATTCACGACCGCGAGCCATGTTCATTAACTTATCACGCGACATTGGTTCTCGCATGTTCGTTACCAATGATTTAAGTACTGCAAACTCACCAGATGTTAGTGGCATCGGCTCTTCGTTGCGGAACATTTCACGCGTACCTAAATTTAGACGGAACTCACCAAACTCAACCATTTTATCTTCAGCACTTGGTGCTCCTGGTGCTTCAATAACTTGACGACGAAGAACAGCACGAATACGCGCTAACAGTTCACGCGGGTTAAATGGCTTCGGTAAATAATCATCCGCACCCACTTCTAAACCAACAATACGATCAATCTCATCGCCTTTTGCTGTCAGCATTAAAATTGGCAGCATATTATTATTACTACGCAAACGACGGCAGATAGATAATCCATCTTCGCCCGGTAACATTAAGTCCAATACCATTAGGTGGAACGTTTCTCGTGCCAACAGACGATCCATTTGTTCGCTATTTGCCACACTACGAACTTGGAAGCCTTGCTCTGATAAATAACGCTCTAATAAAGAACGAAGACGAGCATCATCATCAACAACTAAAATCTTATGGTTTTCTTGCATGGGCTTAACCTCAATATATGTCTTATTTCAGTTTACTCATAAGTGAGCGCAAAAGAAGAACTATTTCATGAAAAGTGAGAGGTGAAATTGTTACTTTTTATGTAACAGCTTCAAATTTTAAACATAGAACGCAGTACTATAGGTTATTTACATGGCATATTGATTGCTTAGTTAATAGATAATCAATAAATCTAGCAGGTTCACTGATATGTTAGTCGGATATAAACGAGCACAATGTAAAAAGGTTCTTGTCATCAACCGTAAAGGTGGTGCAGGTAAATCCACCTTTGCAATTGCAATGGCGTCTTTTTATGCTCATCAGAATGTGAAAACTGAAATCATCGATCTTGACCCGCAAGGAACCAGTCATTTTTGGGGAAGTAAAAACGATGGTGTTAGAACAACTAAGTTCTTACCCTCTTCTAATGTTCCTTTCTCTCTGGCTTTACGATTAGAGGCTGACACCAGAATTACGGTCATTGATTCTCCCTCTAACTTCAGCCAATTTGAAATGGAAAAATATATCTCGATGGTGGATAAAATCGTCTTTCCGGTTCAACCCTCACCGATTGATGTTCACTCTATGCTGGGGTTTATTAAAGACTTAATTAAATCGCCTGCTTTTAGAAACAATAAAGTTGAGTTGGCATTTGTTATTACTCGCTGCAAAGAAGATAAACAAGGCACTGAGTTTGTTCATAAAGTATTGCAACACATGAAGTACCCGCTATTAGGTACTATGTCTGAGAGTCAGGCGTATCAAAATATGTTTTCTGAAAAGAACAGTTTTTTGATTAACCATCCTGAATTAGATAAAGAACTTTGGCAGAAGATGAAACAATGGCTTAATGTCGATATGACGCCACCACAAACGCCAGCCCTAGAAACAAAAAAAGTGGCTGAGCCGAAGCCAACCACTTATCGTTCTTTACTTAAAAAACGCTATTAACACATTTGTTTGAATCTACAGTTAGATACCAAACTCAGCACGGTACGCTTTTACTGATTCAAGTTGATCGGCATTGCCGCCCTTCTCTTCTAAGAAAGAGATCAGGTCAGTTAAACTTACGATTGAGATAATTGAACAGCCAAAATCACGTTCAACTTCTTGAATCGCAGATAACTCACCCTTGCCTTTTTCTTGGCGATCGATTGCCACAAGAACACCAGCAAGATCAGCACCGTTTGCTTGGATAATTTCCATTGATTCACGGATTGCAGTACCTGCTGTGATCACGTCATCCACTAGCATAATACGACCTTCAAGAGCACTACCGACTAGGTTGCCACCTTCACCGTGATCTTTTGCTTCTTTACGGTTAAAGCAGTATGGCTTGTCTGTGTCGTGGTGATCCGCTAACGCTACAGCTGTTGTCGTTGCAATTGGAATGCCTTTGTATGCAGGGCCAAATAGCACATCGTAATCAATACCTGATTCAACTAGTGCTGCTGCGTAAAAGCGACCTAAACGCGCTAAATCACGACCGGTATTGAATAGACCAGCGTTGAAAAAATATGGGCTTGTACGGCCTGACTTTAAAGTAAACTCACCAAACTTTAATACTTCTTTCTCAAGTGCAAATTCAATAAACTCACGCTGGTATGCTTTCATTTTCATTCTCTCTTTTTGATATTGTGATATTTCAAATAAAAAACTATACGCTACGCTAACTATATTGCTTCGCTCTAGATACTATAAGAGCAAACATCGATATCTTAAACATTAGCACTCACATAATCAGTGCTCTTGCTTTTATAGTTTCTAGCTAGCGTAGCGTATAGTTTCTAGCTGTTTCTTTTTGACACATAAAAAAATAGCCCCTGAATCAGGAGCCATTAAAAAATCAATTATTCGGCCAACGCCGCTTTCTGCTTCTCAATGATATCATTGATTCCCTGTTGCGCCAGAGCCAACATGTCTAACAATTCTTGATGAGAGAACGGCGCTTCTTCTGCCGTGCCCTGCACTTCAATCATCTTACCATCCTCCATCATTACGACGTTCATATCGGTATCGGCTGCTGAGTCTTCTAAATACTCAAGGTCACAAATCGCTTCGCCGTTGTAGATACCAACAGAAACCGCAGCAACATGACCTTTCATTGGGTTTGTTTTTAACTTACCCGATGCAATCATGTGGTTGATAGCGTCTGCTAATGCAACACTTGCGCCTGTGATAGAAGCAGTACGTGTACCGCCATCTGCTTGGATAACATCACAATCGACCGTGATCATTTGCTCACCTAACGCTTCTAGGTCAACAGCAGCACGTAGGCTACGAGCGATCAGACGTTGGATTTCCATCGTACGACCACCTTGCTTACCACTTGCCGCTTCACGACGGTTACGTGTGTGCGTTGCGCGAGGTAGCATGCCGTATTCAGCCGTTACCCAACCTTTACCTTTGCCTTTTAACCAGCGAGGAACATTTTCTTCAACACTTGCAGTACAAATTATTTTTGTATTACCAAATTCAACTAATACAGAACCTTCTGCGTGCGCAGTAAAGTTACGAGTAAGAGTAATTGGACGGACTTGCTGAGCTGTTCTTCCGCTAGGACGCATGGCAGATACCTTAATTATGACAAATTGTCGGCGATTATACCCAAGTACAAGAATAAAGCATAGCGTCGGTTTCTTTGATAAGCGCCACTTACTTCCTAAAGCGCTTATCTGCTATAGTATGCCCAATATTTTTATTCATCATCCTTCCTATTGATGATTTGAGGACGCTTACATGATCTACAGTATGACAGCTTACGCACGCCGCGAAGTAAAAGGCGATTGGGGAACTGCTGTGTGGGAAATCCGCTCAGTGAACCAACGCTATTTAGAAACGTATTTTCGCATGCCGGAACAATTCCGCGGTTTAGAACCTGTATTACGTGAGCGTTTCCGTAAGCGTCTTGCTCGCGGTAAAGTGGAATGTCACTTACGCTTTGAAGCAAACAATGCAGCAAGCAGTGAATTAAGAATCAATGAAGACCTAGCTCGCCAAGTAATTAAAGCGGCGCAGTGGGTGAAAACAGAATCTGGCGAAGGCGGCATTAACCCTTTCCAAGTTCTTCAATGGCAAGGTGTAATGGAAGCACCAGAGCAAGATTTCGACTCTATCAATAAAGAATTATTGGCGGAATTTGAACTGGCTGTGAATGATTTTGTTGAAGCACGTGCGAGCGAAGGCGAAAACATGAAAGCACTGATCGTTCAGCGTTTAGATGCGATCACAGAAGAAGCAGCAAAAGTTCGCGCTCGTATGCCAGAGATTCTAGAATGGCAACGTAACCGTCTTCTAACTAAATTTGAAGATGCGAAAATTGAATTAGATTCTTCTCGTGTTGAACAAGAGCTTATCCTTCTTGCTCAAAAATCTGACGTAGCTGAAGAATTAGACCGTTTAGATTCACACGTAAAAGAAACCACTAATGTAATGAAGAAAGGCGGCGCTTGTGGCCGTAAACTTGATTTCATGATGCAAGAATTTAACCGTGAAGCGAATACGCTAGCGTCTAAATCTATCAGCACTGATGTAACGGCATCTGGCGTTGAGCTTAAAGTACTTATCGAACAAATGCGTGAACAAATTCAGAACATTGAATAATCAATTCTGATTGTTAACCATTAAAAAAGCCTCGTTGATATAATCAGAGAGGCTTTTTGTTTATCTAATGGTACCTAAATACTACTCGTCGTATTTTTTATTATTTTCATGGACCTCATACGGCCAATAATGATGCCCTACTCGGATCAATAATGTTGCCGCAGCAAGAATGAATGCTGCCAATGCCAACCATACAATTAATACCGCATCTAATTCTTTCATTCCAAGCGTAATGTAACGCGCGATAGCCATCATTGCGATATAGATAGGATAACGTACAGGAATTTTACCGTTCATCACAAATTGTTGCACCATAGCCAACACTTCGAGATAAATAAACATCAATAATATGTCGGTAAGTTGAATTTGTTGTTCTACAAAAACATGAACAAACTCATTCATCATGGCAAATAAAGTGGCGAGTGTTATTGCAACCAATAAAACCGCCTCTAAAATATGAAATACCTTTAAGAAAGGTTTACTAAACGACTTAGGTAAATGTGAAGGCATAAAGGGTTATCCACCGTTACTGCTATAATAAATATGATAATTAGTTGGTTACACTCTAATGATAGTGCTAAGACAAGTTAACACAAAATTATTATTTCAATTAGCGTATTTATTTCATTCAAATTGATTCTTGATTGTGCTATTCTTCGCCACCCAATTTTCTATGCTTCGCATCCATCTTTTTTTTACCTTTTAAAGTGTAACGTAAAGAGAAATGCCATAACTCCCAAGAGAATCTATCATGAGTAAAGGTACACTTTATATTGTGTCAGCGCCAAGTGGTGCTGGTAAGTCGAGTTTGATCTCGGCACTGTTAGAAAGCAACCCAACTTATGCTATGAAAGTCTCTGTGTCTCATACTACTCGTGGTATGCGCCCAGGAGAAAATGATGGTGTTCATTATCACTTTATTCAGAAAGAGCATTTTGAAGAACTGATTCAAAAAGGTGAATTCTTAGAATATGCCGAAGTGTTCGGTAACTACTACGGAACATCTCGAGTATGGATCGAAGAGACCCTTGATAAAGGTATTGATGTGTTCTTAGATATTGACTGGCAAGGTGCTCGTCAAATCCGTGAACAAATGCCTTTAGCAAAAAGCGTATTCATTCTGCCTCCATCAAATGGAGAACTAGAACGACGCCTAAATGCACGTGGCCAAGACAGCGACGCTGTTATTGCTAAGCGCATGAGCGAAGCAAAATCTGAAATTTCACATTACGATGAATACGATTATGTGATCATTAATGACGATTTTGATACTGCACAAATGGACTTCCGTTCAATTATCCGTGCAGAGCGCTTAAAGCAAGACAAACAAACAACGAAATATAAAGGCATGTTAGAAGCGCTATTAGCGGACTAATTTCTTCATATTTCTACGAGTATCTTGTAACCCTAGCTAGAAACTTATACGGGTTACTTGTATACTTTCTCATCATATAACTATTTTTGTTAATAAATTGGAGTCCTCATGGCACGTGTAACCGTTCAAGACGCAGTTGAGAAAATCGGCAACCGTTTCGATCTAGTACTTATTTCTTCTCGTCGCGCACGTCAAATGCAAACTGGTGGTAAAGATGCGCTAGTGCCTGAAGAGAACGATAAAACAACTGTTATCGCTCTTCGTGAAATTGAAGAAGGCCTAATCACTAAAGAATTACTAGATGCTCGTGAGCGCCAAGAGCAACAAGAGCAAGACGCAGCTGAATTAGCAGCAGTAAGCTCAATCACACACAATCGTTAATCTTTATAATCTCTTGTAGATTGTAAAACAGCAAACCTGACGGGGCGAAATTTGGATTTATTCGATAGCCTGAAAGATGTTGCCAAAGATTACCTGCCAGAGCCTCACATTGAGGCTCTTCGTCGATCTTATCTGGTAGCAAAAGAAGCCCATGAAGGGCAAACTCGCTCAAGTGGCGAACCTTATATCATCCACCCAGTAGCTGTGGCTCGAATCCTTGCAGAAATGAAGCTCGACCATAAAACGCTGATGGCTGCGCTGCTTCATGATGTTATTGAAGACACAGAAGTAAGCAAAGAAGAGCTCGCTGAGCAATTTGGTGACACGGTTGCCGAATTAGTGGATGGTGTTTCTAAGCTGGACAAACTTAAGTTCCGCGATAAAAAAGAAGCACAGGCTGAAAACTTCCGAAAAATGGTCATGGCGATGGTGCAAGACATCCGCGTTATATTGATCAAACTTGCTGACCGAACTCATAATATGCGCACACTGGGTGCTTTACGCCCTGATAAACGTCGCCGCATTGCTCGTGAAACTTTAGAAATTTTCTCTCCTTTGGCGCATCGCCTTGGTATCCATAATATTAAAACTGAGCTTGAAGAGCTAGGTTTTGAAGCCCTTTACCCAAATCGCTATCGCGTATTAAAAGAAGTAGTAAAGTCAGCTCGTGGTAACCGTAAAGAGATGATCCAAAAAATCCACTCTGAAATCGAAGGCCGTATTGCTGAAGCTGGCATTAAAGGTCGTGTGATTGGTCGAGAAAAAAACCTGTTCGCTATTTACAATAAAATGAAAAATAAAGAGCAGCGTTTCCATACCATTATGGATATCTACGCGTTCCGAGTGATTACTGACAATATCGATACTTGTTATCGCGCACTAGGTCAGGTTCATAGTATTTATAAACCTCGTCCAGGCCGTATTAAAGATTACATTGCTGTGCCAAAAGCCAATGGTTACCAATCTCTTCACACCTCAATGGTTGGTCCTCACGGCGTTCCAGTTGAAGTTCAGATCCGTACTGAAGACATGGAACAGATGGCAAATAAAGGCGTAGCAGCACACTGGTCGTACAAAGAGGGTGATAACTCTAGTACTACGGCACAGATCCGCGCTCAGCGTTGGATGCAAAGCTTACTTGAACTGCAACAAAGTGCAGGTAGCTCATTTGAATTTATTGAAAACGTAAAATCGGATTTATTCCCGAACGAAATTTACGTTTTCACACCAAAAGGCCGTATTTTTGAATTGCCTGTTGGTGCAACAGCGGTTGATTTTGCTTATGCCGTTCACTCTGATGTTGGTAACAGCTGTGTTGGTTCTCGTGTTAACCGTCAGCCTTATCCATTAAGTAAACCTCTTAAGAGCGGTCAAACGGTCGAGATCATCAGTGCTCCTGGCGCGCGTCCAAACGCAGCTTGGTTGAACTATGTAGTGACATCAAAGGCCCGCACTAAAATCCGCCAAGTTCTTAAGACAATGCGTAAAGAAGATTCTGTGATTTTAGGTCGCCGTCTACTTAACCATGCGCTTGGTCATAATGTATCGCTTGATGATGTTTCACAAGACAACATCAACCATGTTCTTTCTGATCTAAAACTTGCCGAGTTTGATGATTTACTCGCAGCCATTGGCTTAGGTGAGTTAATGAGCATTGTGGTTGCTCGCCGTCTTCTTGGTGATGCGGATGAACTAACAGAGCAAGACTCTTCAAGTATCGAAACGTCTACAGGTAAGAAATTACCAATTCGTGGTGCGGACGGTATTTTACTAACCTTTGCAAACTGTTGTCGCCCTATTCCAGGTGATCACATTATTGCTCATGTAAGTCCTGGTCGTGGTCTTGTGGTTCATATGGAAGAGTGTGCCAACGTTCGTGGTTATCAAAAAGAACTAGATAAATACATGGGTGTTGAGTGGGCTGATGAATTTGATCAAGAGTTTGCTACTGCATTAGATATTGATATTCAGAACCACCAAGGTGCACTAGCTGATTTAGCGAATGTAATCGCAGACACTGGCTCTAATATCCGCGGTATTACTACCGAGGAAAAAGACGGACGTTTGTATACTATAACTATTGAGTTAACGGCAAAAGATCGCAAGCATTTAGCTGAAATCATGCGCCGTATTCGTGTCATGCCACACGCACTTAAAGTTCGTAGACATAAGAACTAGAAGCAGAAAATGAAGGGACGAGGTTCGAGTACGGACTTCGTCCTTTTAGTAAGAGCTTACGCTGCGCTAACTAGAACGCTTCGCTCTAGAAACTATAAAATCAAAAGCATTACCCATTTAAGAATGACATTCAACTTTAGTCATATAATGCCCTTATAGTCTCTAGCTAGCGCTAGTGTATAGTTTCTAGTTCCATTTTGGCTACCTCTTTCTCGTCCCTAGAACCTAGTCCCTCTAACCTATTCCAAGAAATAAAAACCATGAACTTAGAACGCTATCAACGAATTACTTCTGTATTAAAATCTCGTCAAACTGACCTTACACTCTGCCTAGAAGAAGTGCATAAAGCCAATAATGTCTCTGCGATTGTTCGCACTGCTGATGCGACTGGCGTACATAAAATTCATGCCGTATGGCCAACAGAGCAAATGCAAATGTTAGGGCACACTTCGGCTGGAGCTCGTAACTGGGTTGATGTTGAAACACATAAAAATATTGATGATGCTTTTGCTGTGCTAAAAAGCCAAGGGATGCAGATCCTAGCAACGAATCTATCAGACACTGCGGTTGATTTTCGTGAAATTGATTACACCAAACCAACAGCTATTATTTTAGGCAGTGAGAAAACAGGGATCAGCAAGAAAGCATTAGCGATGGCTGATCATGACATTATTATCCCTATGGTTGGCATGGTGCAGTCTTTAAATGTATCTGTAGCTAGTGCGTTAATTTTATATGAAGCACAGCGTCAGCGTGATTTAGCGGGCATGTATGACCGTGAAGAGAGCACACTACCTGCAGAGTATATTAATCACGTACTATTTGAACGTGGTCACCCAGTTCTTGCCAAAGTAGCAAAGCGTAAAGGTCTTGCTTACCCTCAATTGGATGAGACGGGACAGATTGTTGCAGATGACGCTTGGTGGGCAAGAATGCAGGCGGCGGATTAAGAGCGAGATCTTAGGGTTCAGATCGGTCGCAAGCTCTCTTACTGGATTCAGGGGTGATCGTTGTGATTTCAGAGATTACAATACTGTTCCCTCCCTTTAATAAGGGGAGGGTTAGGGAGGGGTCATTGCGATACAGGTAAAATTGAGTACCAATCAACCTTAATTATACGCTGTTGGTTCTTGACCCTCCCAGCCTCCCCCTTAGTAAGGGGGAGGAGCTAAAAGCCAAAAATAAAGCCTCTGAGCTCTGCTTTTTTAGCTCTTCCTGAATCCTTTAGGACTAAGTCCGTCCTCGAGCGAAGCGATCTCGCCCCTGCTCTTACTCCCTCATCAACATAAACGTTCCTGAAAACTCGGCCGCAGGCTTATCCCCATTACACAAATCTACAGTTATTTTTACTCTTGCTCGTTTACCTGATTTCAAGCGATCAAAATCCCCTTGTAGGCAATTTAATGACGTAATGCCTTTTGGGGTTTCAGTGATCGGTTGTCGATAGCGAATATGACTATCCACTAACATGATGCTCGTCGTATCTAAACCCCGTTCTTTCAAAAGTAACCATACCATTCCCCATGCAGTTAGCGTCCCCATAGTAAAAATACTTCCTGCAAACATGGTGTTGTGAGGATTTAAATTGGCATTTAGTACTGCACCAACTTCAAAGCGATAACCTGTATATTGGATAATTTTAATGCCCATTTTATCACTGATTGGAATTTCACTTTCCCAACGGTCTTGTAGTTCTGCACACCAATCTGGACGGAGTAAAACATCTGCTAGAGGATCAAGTTGCTTAAGCATTTGCTGATGACGAATCGGACCTCGCTCATCATTTAGCTCGCCTTGGCTTTCAAACCCATTTCGCACATAAAACGGAATCGCTTCTTCACGAGCATTACATACTAATCGCTTTGCTCCTTCTTGCCGCGCATAAGACTCTAGAGCGACCATTATCAGTGCACCTATACCTTTCCCTCGATAATTAGAAGAAACCGCCATATAGCGAATTTGACCGTCATTATCAGGAGTTAAATATAAGCGCCCTACTGCTATCGGTTGACCCCTACCATCCAAAATCATTCGATGCTGACTCATTTCATCATACGCATCACGTTCTGAACCCACAGGTTGACGCCAAGGCTCACGCAATACTTGCCAACGGAAATGGTAGTAGGCATTAAGTTCAGCCTCTGTGGTTGGAGTGATCAATCGAAACATATAAATCCTTTTATTGTGATTAGGGGCGAGGGCGCTACGCTTCGAGATACAAGTACGGACTTCGTCCTCGAGGAAGAGCTGAGAGAGCAAGGGAGATCGTTGTCATTTCAGCATTCATAATACTGTTCCCTCCCCTTAATAAGGGGAGGGTTAGGGAGGGGTTATTGCGATACAGGTAGAATTTAATGCCAATCTACCTTGATTATACGCTGTTAGTTCTTGACCTCCTCCCAGCCTCCCCCTTATTAAGGGGGAGGAGCAAAACAGCAAACGCATCTAAACTCTCAGCTGTTACTCCTCCTAGAATCTAGCCCCTACTTTTAAACCTGCAACCAGAACGTCACTGGTCCATCATTCACTAGCGATACCTTCATGTCCGCAGCAAATCGCCCTCTTTGCGTATTTAATTTCTCTTCACAGAGATCTGAAAAATAATCATACAAGCGCTCTGCATCGGCAGGATGTGCGCCTTTAGAAAAACCTGGGCGCGTACCTTTTTTAGTATCTGCCGGTAAGGTAAATTGTGAAACTACAAGTACACTACCACTGACTTGTTGCACATTTAAGTTCATCTTACCGTCATCATCTTCAAAAATTCGATAAGTCAGTACACGCTCCATTAAACGCTTTGCTTTAGCTTCATCGTCTTCTCTTTCCACACCAAGTAAAATTAATAACCCTTGATTAATCTCGCCGGTGATCTCGCCATCAACTTTTACTGCGGCTTCACTTACTCTCTGGATCAGTGCTATCACTTTCTATAAATCCTTGCTGTTGTGTTAATGCTTTAATATCGGATTCCAATACATTGGAGCTAACTTTACCCGCTAACCATTCATCAAATTCACCTAAACTAGCGGTGATCTCTGCACCGATCAAAACAATAATCCAACACAAATAAACCCAAACAAATAAAATAGGTACCGCAGCTAGCGCACCGTAAATCACCTGATAAGAAGGAAATTGCGTAATATATTGAGCAAAACCCACTTTACTGATCTCAAATAAACAACCTGCAGACATAGCCCCGATAAGTGCATGCCTAATTCGTATTTTTTTATTTGGTACCAATAAATACAACCCAACAAAAGCTGAGAATGACAATATAATAGGCAACCATCCTAATAAAGTCCGATAAAAACTCGAGACGATTTCATCTTCCATTATATTTAGAGAGGTTACATACGAAGTCGCTGCAATACTTGCCCCAACCAATAGCGGACCTAAAGTTAGAATCATCCAATAAAGAGAAAAGGAGTACATTGGACGACGCTTTTTCTTCACTCGCCAAATGTAATTCAGGCTACGATCAATTGCTGATATCAGCATCACAGAGGCAACAAATAAGAATCCAGAGCCTACTGCTGTCATTTTACCTGTATTGGAAATGAATTCTTTTAAACTCCCTTCAACAGCATCACTGGCTGCCGGTACAAAGTTTTGAATCACAAATGCTTGAACCGTTTCTCCCGCCCCTGAAAATATAGGAAATTGAGAAAGCACAGAAAGTAATACGGTAATCAAAGGTACTAATGATAGCAACGTAATGTAAGCCATATAACCAGCACTAACGGTCAGCCTGTCATGAAGGATTCGCTGCTTTAAAAATAAAAAGTATGACCAGCTAATCCTTAGCGTATGTTTAAATTTCTCTTCCATCGATTTACTCTTAAAAAAATATCAGCTTTTACATATACCAATTCAAGTAAGTGTGTGTCCAGATAATTGCGTAGAAAAAATAGATTAGAACAAGCAAGAATGGTCACCAACTTATTTGGGTTGGTATTATCATAACAGATAAAAAAAATCCCTTCGTAGTTGCCTACAAAGGGATTTTAAATTTTATTCGATTTGTGATTTAACGAAAGCTAAATCTCTAAATCAATAATTATTTAGGTGCACGACCAGCACGTTTACGATCGTTCTCTGTAAGATGACGCTTACGGATACGGATGCTTGCTGGTGTTACTTCTACTAGCTCATCATCATCGATGAATTCTAGAGCTTGCTCAAGTGTGTACTTGATAGCAGGAGAAAGCGTTTGTGCTTCATCTGTACCAGATGCACGTACGTTAGTCAGTTGCTTACCACGTAGACAGTTGATAGTCAGATCGTTAGCACGGTTATGAATACCGATGATTTGACCTTCGTATACTTCGTCACCGTGCTCAGCAAATAGACGACCACGCTCTTGAAGGTTGAATAGAGAGTAAGTTACTGCTTTACCCATACCGTTCGAGATTAATACACCGTTAGCACGTTGGCCGATTTCGCCGCCTTTGTGTGGACCGTAGTGATCAAATGAGTGGTAGATTAGACCAGAACCAGACGTCATTGTTAGGAATTCAGTTTGGAAACCGATAAGACCACGAGAAGGCATCATGAAGTCCATGCGAACACGGCCTTTACCATCTGGAGCCATATCTGTTAGCTCACCCTTACGGATACCAATGCTTTCCATGATTGCACCTTGGTGCTCTTCCATAACATCGATAGTTACTGTTTCAAACGGTTCTGTTAGGTTACCGTTTTCATCATTTTTGATGATAACTTCAGGACGAGATACTGCTAGCTCGAAACCTTCACGACGCATGTTTTCGATCAGGATAGATAGGTGAAGTTCACCACGGCCTGATACGCGGAATTTATCTGGATCTGACGCTTGTTCAACACGTAATGCTACGTTGTGAACTAGTTCTTTTTCTAGACGCTCAAGGATGTTACGTGAAGTAACGAACTTACCTTCTTTACCAGCGAAAGGAGAGTTGTTTACTTGGAAAGTCATTGTAACTGTTGGTTCGTCAACAGACAGTGGCTTCATCGCTTCAACGTTGTTTACGTCACAGATTGTGTCTGAAATTTTCAGCTCACCAAGACCTGTGATTGCAATGATGTCACCAGCATTTGCAACTTCAACTTCGTGACGGTCAAGACCTAGGTAACCAAGAACTGTACCTACTTTACCATTACGTTGCTTACCATCAGCGCCGATGATAGTTACTTGTTGGTTTGCTCTTACAGAACCACGAGTAACACGACAAACACCGATAACACCAACATAAGAGTTGTAATCAAGTTGAGAAACTTGCATTTGTAGAGAACCTTCGATGTCTACGTTTGGAGCATCTACGTTATCAACTACTGCTTGGAACAATGGTTCCATATTTTCGCCAACTTCGCCTTCTTCCATTGTAGCCCAGCCGTTTAGAGCTGAAGCGTATACAACTGTGAAGTCTAGTTGCTCATCTGTTGCGCCTAGGTTGTCGAATAGGTCAAAGATTTGATCCATAACCCAATCAGGACGAGCACCAGGACGGTCAATCTTGTTGATAACAACGATTGGCTTAAGGCCGTGTGAGAATGCTTTTTGTGTAACGAAACGCGTTTGAGGCATTGGGCCGTCAACGGCATCTACGATAAGAAGAACTGAATCAACCATAGACATGATACGCTCAACTTCACCACCGAAATCGGCGTGTCCAGGAGTATCTACGATGTTGATGCGGTAATCGTTCCAGTTAATTGCTGTATTTTTAGCAAGGATCGTAATACCACGCTCTTTCTCGATGTCGTTCGAGTCCATTACGCGTTCTTCAGTCTCACCACGAGATGATTCTAGTGTGCCTGATTGTTGTAATAGCTTATCAACCAACGTTGTTTTACCGTGGTCAACGTGCGCAATAATTGCGATATTTCTTAGTTTATCAATCTGTGGAGTAGACATGGATTCAAATTCACTCAGAGCGTGTAGAGCCACCATTGGCGCTACTTTGGTTTAAAAACGGTCAATAATTTAACAGATTTTAGAGCAAAACCCACGAAATATGTGATTGAAGACACAATTTTTTTTCAATTAATTTAATAGAGCCCACAAAAACGACGAAAAAAAGAACAATTCAGTCATAATTTATTCGATTTTTTTCTTCACTTTATTTTTTGAAACAAAAAACAAAATTTATTTTATATCATACAGTTAATTAAATTATATTTAATTTAGCATACATTTTACAAGGAAATTAGATTGACAAATATACGATTTCACTGCTGAATAGCGATTAGAAGTAAATTAATGACTATTTATTTTTTATTTATCTCAGTTCAAAGTTGCACCAAAATAGTGCAAACAGAGATCAAGTTGGTGCAAAAATAAAACCCACCACAGAAGAATTAAATATAAGCCATTAATATTAAAGGATTATTACTTTTGGCACAGTTCTAGCTATATAGTAAATAACAGCTTAGCTGGCCAATATTTATATTATAACACTGGAGGTTATCCTACATGTCAGTAGAAAACGTATTAGCTCTAATTCAAGAGAACGAAGTAAAATTTATTGATTTACGCTTTACCGATACAAAAGGTAAAGAGCAACACATCTCAATTCCTTCTCATCAAGTTGATGCAGACTTCTTCGAAGACGGCAAAATGTTTGACGGTTCTTCAGTTGCAGGCTGGAAAGGCATTAATGAATCTGACATGGTAATGATGCCAGATGCAGCAAGTGCGGTTCTTGACCCGTTTACTGCTGATCCAACATTAAATGTTCGTTGTGATATTCTTGAACCAACA
Organism: Aliivibrio sifiae; assembly: GCF_002954705.1. Lineage (GTDB taxonomy): Bacteria > Pseudomonadota > Gammaproteobacteria > Enterobacterales > Vibrionaceae > Aliivibrio > Aliivibrio sifiae_A. Next base: position 150,524 of record NZ_MSCO01000003.1, on the reverse strand, counting down.
ACAATGCAAGGTTACGACCGTGACCCTCGCTCAATCGCAAAACGTTCAGAAGATTACCTGCGTTCAACAGGTCTTGCTGATACCGTTTTAGTTGGTCCTGAGCCAGAGTTCTTCCTATTTGATGACGTTCGTTTCAATACTGATATGTCAGGTTCTTTCTTTAAGATTGATGATATTGAAGCAGCATGGAACTCAGGTACGGAATACGAAGGCGGCAACAAAGGCCACCGTCCTGGCGTTAAAGGCGGTTACTTTCCAGTAGCTCCTGTTGATTCATCTCAAGATATCCGTTCAGCTATGTGTTTAATCATGGAAGAAATGGGCCTTGTTGTTGAAGCGCACCACCATGAAGTAGCTACTGCGGGTCAAAATGAGATCGCAACACGCTTCAATACGCTAACAAACAAAGCTGATGAAACTCAAATCTATAAGTATGTTGTTCATAACGTAGCTCACGCTTACGGTAAAACGGCGACTTTCATGCCAAAACCTCTTGTTGGTGACAACGGTTCAGGCATGCACGTTCATATGTCATTGAACAAAGATGGACAAAACTTATTTGCTGGCGATAAGTACGGCGGCCTATCTGAAATGGCTATCTTCTTCATTGGTGGCATCATTAAACATGCTCGTGCAATCAATGCATTTGCTAACCCAACAACGAACTCATACAAGCGTCTTGTCCCTGGCTTTGAAGCACCTGTTATGCTTGCATACTCTGCACGTAACCGTTCAGCTTCTATCCGTATCCCTGTGGTACCAAGCCCGAAAGCACGTCGTATCGAAGTTCGTTTTGGTGACCCAGCAGCTAACCCATACTTAAGCTACTCTGCAATGCTAATGGCTGGTCTTGACGGCATTAAGAACAAGATCAATCCAGGCGAAGCAATGGATAAAGATCTATATGACCTTCCTGCGGAAGAAGCTGCTGAAATTCCAAAAGTTGCAGAGTCTCTAGATATCGCATTACAAGCTCTAGATTCAGATCGTGAATTCTTAACGGCTGGTGGCGTATTCTCTAATGACTTCATTGATTCTTACATCAACCTTAAAGCTCAAGATGTTGCTGCTATCAACACTGCAGTTCATCCACTTGAGTTTGAAATGTATTACTCAGTTTAATTCTGACGTAACAAATTGAAATCAAATCAATGTTTTTAGGCTCGCCTCACAAGCGGGCCTTTTTTATATTGGCAAAACCTCGTTTACGCGCAACACTAACTCTTATTCATACAATAAATAACTGACGTTTTATTGTATTGAATTATACCAATGTAACTAATTAGATGATCTATTTATTACGCAGAAAAATCACTTAAGAGTAAGACAAAAATGCTTATAAGTAGTTATTCTACAATAATTTTTAACATAGCTATTGAGTTATTTAACCAGTAATAATGATCAGATAATTAATGTATTACATAACCTAAACGAGATTTCATATATAAAGCCGTTTTGAAATCAAATAATAACCATCATCAATGGTGGAACTATGCTTCATACCTACATAATTCTTTTATTTGTTAGTCTTTTCTCTCTTCCAGCAATGGCAGATGCCGTATATACGTGGGAAGACAGTAAAGGCGTTAGGCATTTCAGTGATACTCCACCTCCTAGCAGTGTAAAATCAAAACAACTCTCATTTTCGTCAGAACCCAATGAAATTGAAAATATTCCAACACCTTCTGCATCGAAAAAAAACACCTCTAAAAAAGCAAAAAGTAAATCTAAAGAACCACTAGCTCCATTAGATATTTCTATAAGTAACCTTTCTCAAGAAGAAACTATTCGCAGTTCACGAGGCCATATAATGGTACTAACAGACCTTACTCGTAAACTTGTTGTCGGTGAAAAACTTCAATTAATTCTCGATGGCTCACCTTATGGTTTACCTCAGACTTCTAAAGAATGGAAGCTTACAAATATAGAAAGAGGTACTCACATCATTACCGTTATCGCACAAAAAGACGGCAAGAGAATTGCATCATCAAAGATACTGACTGTGCACTTGCATCGACCATCCAAACTATAAGTACATATAGTGAATAAGAGCGTATAAATTCACGTAATTTGGAGAGTCACTGCCTTTTAAGAAAGGTAACGATGCACTAGAATGGTGCATTCAAATGTGATGACAAGGATGTGGCTCGATTATGGATTTTTCAACGCAACTACTGGATAACCAAGTCACTGCTATTTTGCTGCTTGATGACCAACGTAATATTCATTATGCCAACCCTGCTGCTGAACAACTCTTTTCACAAAGCGCCCAGCGAATGGCCGCTCATGTTTTTGATGATCTTTTTCAGCACACTAAGTTTGCTCTATCGACGTTAATGCTGCCTTTAGATACAGGGCAAAGTGTTACTGATAGCGATGTTTGCATGAGCGTTAACAACTGTCCCTTATACATAGAAGTCACTTCAAGCCCTATTGAAATAAAGAAATCATTGTATCTTTTGGTCGAAATTCGCCAAATAGAACAACAACGTCGTTTATCTCAGGAAATTAATCAACACGCCCAGCAACAAGCAGCCAAAGTATTGGTACGTAGCTTAGCGCATGAAATAAAGAACCCATTAGGCGGTTTACGTGGCGCGGCTCAATTACTAGAGCGAATGCTACCAAACCCTGATTTACATGAATATACCCAAATAATAATCGAGCAGGCCGACCGATTACGTAATCTCGTTGATCGCTTGCTGGGTCCGCAAAAGTTGGGGCAAAAAAAGCCTGAAAACCTACACGCAATTATCGAAAAAGTACGCCAATTAATTGAATTAAATTCAAGCTATCAGGTTCGTATTATTCGAGATTATGACCCTAGCTTGCCCGACTTTGATATGGATGCAGAGCAAATAGAACAAGCACTATTAAATATCATCAGTAACGCAGCAGAGGTATTAAAAGATCAACCCGATGGTAGTATTACGCTACGAACTCGCACTGATTACCAAACTAACATTCACGGTCAACGTCATCGTCTCGCCGTCAAAATAGAAATCATCGACAATGGCCCAGGCATTCCAAATCATATCCAAGATACTCTCTTTTATCCCATGGTCAGTGCTCGTGAAGGAGGCACCGGTCTTGGACTCTCGATTTCACAAAACTTAATCGATCAACACAACGGTAAAATTGATGTCACCAGTTGGCCTGGAAAAACAACATTTACAGTTTACCTACCACTTAAATAATAAAAATAACCACCACAATGAAGATAAATTTATAAGTGACAACTATCTTGAAAAACACCGCGGAGAAGAATTTATGAGCAAAGGATTTATTTGGGTTGTTGACGACGACAGCTCTATTCGCTGGGTATTAGAAAAAACATTAACAAGCACCAATATGATGTGTGAAAGTTTTGGCGATGCTGAAAGTGTTATCCAAGCATTAGAACGTAATGTTCCTGATGTGATCATTTCTGACATCAGAATGCCTGGAATGGATGGTTTATCTCTCTTGAATCATGTTCAAGAAAACTACCCCGAATTACCCGTAATCATCATGACGGCTCACTCCGATCTCGATGCAGCTGTCAGCGCTTATCAAAAAGGCGCTTTTGAATACTTACCAAAACCATTTGATATTGATGAAGCACTCACTCTGGTTGAACGCGCGCTCGCCCATAGCCAAGAGCAAAAAAAACAAAGTACTAATAAACCAAATAAAGAGCATCATGTACCTGAAATTATTGGCGAAGCACCTGCAATGCAAGAGGTTTTTCGTGCCATTGGTCGGTTATCTCGCTCTTCCATTTCAGTACTAATTAATGGGGAATCAGGCACCGGTAAAGAATTAGTTGCCCACGCGCTTCATCGTCACAGCCCTAGAGCAAGTAGTGAATTTATCGCCCTTAATATGGCAGCTATCCCAAAAGATTTAATTGAATCGGAACTATTTGGCCATGAGAAAGGCGCATTTACTGGTGCAAATTCGGTTCGTAAAGGTCGATTTGAACAAGCAAATGGTGGCACCTTATTTTTAGATGAAATTGGCGACATGCCATTAGATATTCAAACAAGATTGCTTCGTGTGCTTGCTGACGGGCAGTTCTACCGTGTTGGCGGGTATTCACCAATTCAAGTTGACGTGCGAATCATCGCAGCAACACACCAAAATGTAGAAAAGTTGGTTTCTGATGGGGGGTTTCGAGAAGATCTATACCACCGATTAAACGTTATTCGGGTACACATTCCTGCCCTACGTGAACGTCGTGAAGATATAACAAAATTAACAGAACATTTCTTACATTTAGCCTCTAAAGAGCTAGGGATTGAATGCAAAACACTCAGCAAAGAAGCGAGTAGTAAACTCAGCGAATGCGCATGGCCAGGCAACGTCAGACAACTAGAAAACACCTGCCGCTGGTTAACCGTAATGGCAAGCAGCCAAGAGGTGCTTGCCTCTGACTTACCACTAGAACTATTCACAACCATCACCGCATCCGAACAAGGTACATCAGATTGGCAAGCCCAATTAAGTGAATGGGTAGAAGAGCAACTCGTTCAAGGAGAGGTCGATATTTTAAATAAAGTAATTCCTAACGTGGAACGTATTTTATTAGAAAAAGCCCTTCATCATACTCACGGGCATAAACAAGATGCAGCGAAACTGCTTGGTTGGGGAAGAAACACCTTAACCAGAAAATTAAAAGAAATTGAATAGTACTTTTTAAACAATAAGTTAATCAAACCACTATAACTAATAAAGAAGGAAACGCTCATATAACGTGATAACTCCACTGAAGTTTTCTTTATTGTCGTCGATAACTTACTTATACTTATGTAGATAGAAAGCGATGTAAGTAGACATAACTATCTTTGCATAGAATTAATCGTTCGCAATAAACAAAATTGGATGGTGTAAACAAAAGCGTTATGAATAATTTAACCACAAAAAAACAGTTTTCTTTAAGAACCGCCGTAATGCTCCCCTTCATTACGGTGTTACTGTTAACGCTCAGCGTGGTTTTTTACACCCAAAATAAAAGTTATGAAAAACTGGTTGATAATGTAAGCCAAAAAATACTCACCTCTTACACCCAAAATACTCATGCCGACCTTAATGTTTTCTTAAAAGCACCCTATGTCGCGGTTCAAAATATGGTTGATCAAATCCAGCGTTATCAAATATATCAACCAAATAATACTGAAAATATTCAAGACTACTTAAGACACAGCTTGAGTGAGGTATATACCGATTTAAAACAAATGGATGTACTTTCATTTGGTGGAGAGCAAAAAGAGTACATTGGTTTTCGTCGAAACAGTGATAACGGCCTATCACTCATGCTTCAGGATGAAAGAACGGATGACGATCTGATTATTTATCATGGTAATCAAGTATCTAACGATATTCGCTCAATTATACCTAATTACGACCCCCGCCAACGACCATGGTACACACCTGTTGTTAATTCCTTAACTTTAAGATGGTCTCAAATTTATACCAATGCTGACGAGCTTAAAGAAATAACCATCTCTACGATGCACCCTGTCTTTTATAAGAAAAATTTTGTCGGTGTTTTCGCTGCAGATATAAAATTAGACGCCTTTAATGACTTTCTCCAAAAAAAAATAAAAGACACAAAAGGTTCAATTTACCTTATCGACAATCAACAACGTCTTATTGCCCACTCTAATATTGATAGCGTCATTTCTCCAGGAACAAAGCAAAGCCCTTATGGTGCACGATTATTAGCAACAGAAAGCTCCGATATCGCAATACAAAAAAGCGCTGAATATATCCAAAAACACCAATTATTAAACAAGGAAATAGCTAACTTTTTTTATTTTTCTTACAAGGGTGAACGCTACTTTAGTCAAATTACACCATATAACGATAATCACGGCATCAACTGGTACATTATCACATCTATTGTCGAAAGTGATTTACTCGGCAACCTACAACAAGAGCAACGTAAAGGATTACTCTTTGGTATATTACTCGCCTTCGCTGGGTTACTTGTTGGTATCTACACTATTACTCAAGTCACTCAACCGATCTTTACAGCGGCTAATGCAGCCAGAAATATCGCCAAAGGGAATTGGAATAATAACGTTGAAGCCAAAGGCAGTATTTATGAAACCACCTTGTTAATAAATGCCTTCAATGACATGACTCATAAATTGCAATCTTCGTTTGAAACCATGCGCCAACAAATACTCTTTGATCCTCTAACTCAAGTACTCAGCAGGCAAGGTCTTATCGAACATAGTCGCACCATGCTTAGTACACAAAAAGAATACGAGCAAGGCTTATTATTAATTGGGATAGACAACTTTAGGGACATTAATGACAGTTTAGGTATCTTAGAGGGTGACCAATTACTACAACGCATTACTGAGCGCCTAAAAGCTAGCTTCCATACATCAAACATAGCGATTGCTCGTGTTGGTGGGGATGAGTTTGGATTATTCTTTTCCAATTTAAATAGCACTGAGCAATTACAACAACATGCGCTCGATGTGCACGCTTGCTTCATGACGCCTTTTCATATCAGCGCAAACCCTACATTCATTTCGATATCAATTGGGCTTGTCTACGATGATTTAAATTGCGATGCCATGACTCTATGGCTAAGAAATGCCAGCATTGCTTTAAGCCAAGCAAAGAAAAATAATTTAGATACTTCTCTTTACGCCCCAGAAATGGCAATAGCTTCACAGCACAAAGCGAACATTACAGCTGAGCTCGCTTCTGCAATAGAAAATAACGAAATGCTGCCTTTTTATCAGCCCATTATTGATCTTAAAACAGGGAGAATTATTGGCGCTGAAGCTCTTATCCGTTGGATGAATCCACGAAGAGGCTTAGTTTCTCCTTTAGATTTCATACCTCTAGCAGAAGACAACGGTATGATCATTCCAATAGGCACTCAAATATTAACTCAGGCCTGTTTGGATACAGTTGAGCGAATAAATAAAGGATTGTGGCCGAAAGATTTCCATATGCACGTAAACCTATCTGTCTGCCAATTAACCCAAGATGGTTTCTTAGATGAGTTAAGCAGCATACTCCAACAAACTAAAATACCAGCGCAAAACTTAACCCTTGAGATTACAGAATCTCGCTTAGTGAATCACGATACAAGTACTACCAATACCATGAAAAAAATTCGTGATTTAGGAATACAAATTGCCATTGATGATTTTGGTACTGGTTATTCTTCATTAGCCTACATCCATAAACTACCTTTTGATGTATTAAAAGTAGACCGCACCTTTATTAAAGATCTGACTGCTGAAAATGTTGAATCTTCCATTGCTGCAGCCGTATATAACATGACAAAAGGATTTAATATTACCCTTGTCGCCGAAGGAATTGAAACGCAAGAGCAAGCAGATCTATTAGCAAAATTAAACTATAACCACGCCCAAGGCTTTCTTTATAGTCGACCATTACCATTGACTGAGTGGCCAACAGAATAAGTAAACATCGCAGCGTAATCCCTAAAATTGCGCTGTTTTCATTCGTTTTACTGCTGACATAACCATCACGACTCTCTATACTTATTCTTAATATTTATACGCATTCACGTCTCCTTTGTAGGAATAGTTCAATAATGATAACTAAAACACTCCCTCTTACGGATCTTCACCGTCACCTTGATGGCAACATTCGCATTGAAACCATTTTAGATCTAGGCCAAAAATTTGGTCTTGCATTACCCGCTTATGACTTAGAAGCGCTACGCCCACACGTTCAGATCGTTGAAGCAGAGCCTAGCTTAGTGGCTTTCCTATCTAAACTTGATTGGGGTGTTGCTGTATTGGGCGATCTAGACGCTTGTCGACGTGTTGCTTATGAAAATGTACAAGATGCTATGAACGCACAAATCGATTACGCAGAGCTACGTTTTTCACCATATTACATGGCAATGAAACATAACCTGTCAATTGCAGGTGTTGTTGAAGCTGTTGTTGATGGTGTTGAAGCGGGTTGTCGTGATTTTGGTGTGAAAGCTAATTTAATCGGAATTATGAGCCGTACTTTCGGCCAAGATGCCTGTCAGCAAGAACTTGATGGTCTATTAACTCAAAAGAACAAACTGGTTGCTATCGACCTTGCTGGTGATGAACTCGGTCAACCTGGCGATCGTTTTGTTAGCCACTTTAAACAAGTACGTGATGCCGATTTACGTATAACTGTTCATGCCGGCGAAGCGGCAGGCGCAGAAAGCATGTGGCAAGCAATCAATGAGCTTGGGGCGGTTCGAATCGGCCACGGTGTGAAAGCCATTGAAGACCCTAAACTGATGGAATTCTTAGCTAAAAATAATATTGGTATCGAATCATGTTTAACATCTAACATCCAAACAAGTACAGTGGCTTCGTTTGAATCTCACCCAATCAAAACCTTCCTTTCTCACGGTGTTAAGGTTTGTTTAAATACAGATGACCCGGCGGTAGAAGGCATTGAACTGCCTCATGAATACGAAGTTGCGGCACCAAAAGTTGGTCTAACTCAGGAACAACTTCGTCAAATTCAAATTAATGGTTTGGATCTGGCTTTCCTATCAGATGCTGAGAAACAAGCATTGCGTGATATTGCAGCAAAACGCTAATAAAACAGGTTTCAGGGCGCTACGCTTGCAGGTTTCAGGAGCTTTTGCTTCTGAACTTCCTAAAGCCTGAGCCCTGAATCCTATCTTTTTTCCCTTGCTCTTATAGTATCTAGTTAGCGAAGCGCATGGCTTATCAATACTTACTTAATCAATTCAACCGCTTCTTTTGCAAGTCTCATCACTTGAGCCCAATCTTTATTAGCTATTGCTTCTTTTGGCAGCATCCAAGAGCCACCCACCGTCGCAACACAATCTAACGCAGTATAATCATTAACATTCTGTGGATTAATGCCACCGGTTGGGCAAAATTGAACTTGAGGTAATGGTGCTGCCATCGCTTTTAATACTGATGGACCACCAAATGCACTTGCAGGGAAAAATTTTAAGTGCGCATAACCAAGTTCGATAGCTCGAATTACTTCTGATGGTGTTGCAACCCCTGGAATCAATGGAGTGTCAGCGGTTTTTGCATGTGCTAATAAGCTTGGAGTAAATCCTGGTGAAATAATAAATTGAGCACCAGCCTCAACTGCTTGATCATATTGTTGAGTACTGATCACTGTACCAGCACCAACCAGTGCTTTTGGCATAGCTTTACGAATTGCGGTTATCGCCTCTAAAGCAACTGCAGTTCGTAAGGTAATCTCAAATACATTAATGCCACCAGCGGCTAATGCTTGAGCCATTGGCACCGCATCTTCAAGCTGTTCAATAACCATAACTGGAACAACTGGTGATGCGCTAAATACGTCTGAAGGCGAAAGGTTCCAACTCATATTGCTCTTAGCTCTCTTTGCTTATTTAAATAACCCCACCATTTTACGCTAATTTATTATCAATAGCTCTGATAAAGGTGAATTCCAATCTATTTTTAGTGTCATATGGCATACTAATCTTTATGTTAATCATGCAGGAAAATAGGATGAAAAAATCACTACTGGCTTTAGCTCCTTTATTATTTTTAGCTGGATGTAGCCAACAGTTTTCGGCGGGGGCATCCCACTCAGAACCTAAAAATAGCAATGCAAACGAACCAAAAGTCCCTCATACTTTTACACTGCGTGGCACTGTTATTATTGGGCATGAATCTCAAAGTATTCAACCTTGTGGCAGTGACCAACAATATTGGATAAACCTAACCCCAAAACAATGGAAGGCAGGTAATGATATCCAATCTACCCCTTACCAAGCGATGTATGGCGAATTAATTGGTCATTTTGAAGCACCACCTAAAGGTGGATTTGCTAATGATTATCCAGCTCGTTTTGTCGTCTCTCAAATCAACACATTGGTTGCTGGTGAAGGGGCTTCTTGTCAAAAGGGCATTCAACCAACCAAAGCGTTTGGTAATGAGCCGTTTTGGAATATTCAAGTAGTTGATGGCTCTTTAGTTTTCTCTGAAATAGGAAAATCAAAGCAGAAGCAGTCAATCACGGACCAAGAATTTTCAGTGAACAAACGTCACTACCAAAGTGATGATTTCTCATTAACGATGACTAAAGGGATCTGTAAAGACAACATGGTTGAATCAATTTACGGATGGAATTCCGAAGTGGTCATTCATGATAAAACATATCAAGGTTGCGCTACGCTTTCAGCTAAAGACACAACACTTAACTGGGCCAATACTTACACTGGAACAAGCATTTCAGGGTTAACTGTTGGATTAACACTCAATGCCGACCACTCAGCTATTACGACCTATGATTACAATACCGATGAGCCGCAACTCGTTGAAACTGGAGTGTGGCAAGCAACCAATAACGATAAAGTCCATGTTTTAATGAGTCGTCATCAGCGTCAATATATGATTTCAGAACGAACCTTTTCAAAAGATGAAAACAAACTATCCACCAAAAATGAAACAGTAAATGGCGTTACCTTTCCAATTCAATCAGGATTAACTCTCTACTCTACACCGACGGAATTAAATAAATAACAATGGACAAAAAAGATCCTTGCTCAAGATGTGGCTTTATACATAATTGCATCTGCGACCATCAACCAACCTTAAATTCACAGGTTGAATTTGCCTTGCTTTATCACGAAAACGAGATGAATAAACTGACCAATACGGGCCGTTTATTATTAAATAGCCTACCTAATGCCAAAAGCTATTTATGGAAAAGAAAAGAACACCCTGAAACTTTAATTAAAAAAATAAATCAGGAGGATACTGAAACTTGGTTATTATTTCCAAATGAGGTTTCTACGTTAAGCGGCGATTACCCAATTCGCCATTCTTCAAACAAGAAACAGCTTTTTATTTTTTTAGATGCTACATGGCAAGAAGCGAAGAAAATGGTCAATAAGACCCCTTGGCTTAAACACTTACCTTGCCTCGAAATACAGGCAACGACAACTTCTTGTTATCATTTACGTCGAAATCAAAGTGAAGGTAATTTGTGTACTTGCGAAGCAGGAATTGAAATATTAGACATGGTCAAAGAACCTGAACATGCTCAAGCGATTGCTCATTATTACGAACGCTTTCTAACCGTATTTCAAGCAGAACGCAGTGGGCATCAATTTCTCGATGCCCATAAAAAGTCAGAAGAGTAGCGTTCTATTATGTTATGACATGAGCGACTTAGGTGCACCTAAGAAGTACCCTTGTAAGTAATCAACTCCCATGTCTTCAACAATGTCACAAACTTCTTTGTTATGCACAAATTCAGCCACCACTTTGGCTTCTAGTGCATGACAAAGCTGTACCATTTGCTGAGATATCAAACGCTGACGCTTATCTTGATGTACATTCTTAATAATCGACCCATCAAGCTTAATCACTTGAGGCTCTAATTTCATGATCTCATCAACGTTAGAATAGCCCGAACCAAAATCATCAACAATAATACGAGCCCCTAAACGTTTAAAGTGATTACATACCTCAATCATACGGTCATAATCCTGAATTTGTTCTGTTTCTAATACTTCAAACCCCACTCGAAAAGGATTATCCAAACGAATGACAGATGATTCTAACAAATCCAATGTTCGGTCACTCATTAAGTCTTGAGGAGAGAGGTTGATTGAAAAATCCATATTATTCGATTGCATGATTTCAAACGTACGAGTGATCATTTCTCTGCTTAAACGGGTATAAAGATGAGTTCCCTCAACCGCAGGTAAAAACTGCCCCGGAGCAAACACCTGTCCATTTTCACAAATACGCATTAAACACTCTGTAGAGACTAGCTCATGGCTACCAGCACTAAAAATTGGCTGCCCATACACTAAAACGCCTTTCTGAGAAATCGCTCGGTTGACGCTTGTTAACCAATCTAATTGGCTTTGACGTAAACGTTCTTCTTTTAATAAATCACGCGCATTACACAGATGGCGATTTCTACGCATCGCAATTCGACGAGCTTCTACCGTCTTCAAAATTAATTCTTCTACGGCAGTGTTTATAAAATCTCGACGACTGATCAGACCGCCTGAAATAGAAACACTAAGATAATCGACATCACTAAGTCCATAAGGCTCAAAACTGAAGTGCTCAATATCTTCTATAAAATCAGTAATGTACTTACGAAGCACTTCACTATTAGTATCACTATTAAATACGACTCCCCATTCAGCAATACCAATACTATAAAGCTCTATTGGTGTATGAACTGCATCGGATAAGTGAGTATCTAAGTAATGACTTACGTCTTGCAGTAATTTATCCCCAACCTGATAGCCATACTTTTCATTCACTTGACTTAAATTAGTTAACTTAAAAGACAGTAAATGATCAGTTCGAGTAATGCTTTCAAGACGCTCTTTTAAAACCATTCGATTGAATAACCCCGTACGTCGATCCGTACGATAGGTATGCATTAAACGCATGGATTGGTCACTAATCTTTTTCTCCATCGCAAGCGTCATCTGGTCAACGTCTTGAATTGAGTTTTTTATTAATGAAAATAACGGCGTTAAATTATGCTCTCTCGGTGAATGAGAATATAAAGAGTCCATTGCTGTTAATTCGGATTCTCTTAATGCCAAATACGTTAAGCTATGGTGCAAAATTAATTGCTTATGAGAGCGGAAAAACTCCCCCATACCATAGATCCCTTGGCAAGGGCCAATATCAGAAAAAGTTTGTAGTTCTGTTGACTCAGAGCTGCTTTCTATTCGAGATTCACAATTATAAATGAAAATAGACTCAGGCTGCTTTTGGGCGAGCCTCATAGCTCCTTGATTTACTTGCTCTTGAGTTAGAGAAGGATGGTAATAGCATAACCTCACTTCTTTGCCGACAGGTACAGCTGAAGCAAATTTAAGGTAACCCTCTTCTGTTATTTCTTCAACCGCATTAATGTGACGCGCAGTATCTTCTTCTTGCATTAAAGGAAAGGCTTGGATTTGACTTAGCTGCGTCGATTTTTTATCTGAGAGATACTTGCAGTAAAAGTCATACGCTAAAATATTATCTATCGTTTTTACAACGTTACCTTCTGAGGAAGTAATGCGAAAGCGCTTACCAATTGGGTTCCATTCAACAAACGCCTCAGACCACGCTTGTAACTGCTCACCATGCAATGCAACGGCAACAATTTGGTCATGGTAAAATTGACCATTTAAAAATACCCACGTTCCTTTTCCAGTATCCGCAGCAACACCTCCAGAGACTGGTACTTGATTCTCATGCTCAGAAAAGGCATCAAAAAGAGGGTAATTGCTTGCTGAACCATGACAACCAAAAGCAATGATCGCTTTTGTTGCATCACCAATAGAGAGTCGTTTTAATAGATGATGACCGACGCGATTTTCATCTTGAGAATGGAAAACAGAAGCAGAAGTAAGCTGAGATACATTGAGAATAGAAACACTGATTACGGTTGAATCAGTAAAAATAGAAGCACCAATACTTGAATGAATGACGCTAAGTCCAATCACCTCAGAATTAGGGAAAAAATGCTGTAGGTAAGCATAATATTCATCAACAATCTCTGGTTGTTGAGAAGAAAATAGTTGAATTAAACACGCAGTTCCCAGCTCTATAGATAGGGAATCACACTCCTCTTTAAGTTGTTTAAGTCCTTGAACACTAAACGAGAGAGTTTGCATTGTTAATTAAGCCCTTATTATTGTAAACACCTGTTTAATACGCTGCACAAAAATAGGTACGCACCTCTACTTCCAGAATCAGTCAATATTAACTTAACAATAATTCGATAAGCTTACACATTGATCCCGGCAACGTAACCACTTGACCATGCCCATTGGAAATTATAGCCACCAAGCCACCCACTCACATCCATCACCTCTCCAACGAAGTATAAACCAGATACTTTTTTTGATTCCATTGTTTTTGATGACAATTCATCTGTATCGACACCGCCAAGAGTGACTTCGGCCGTACGATACCCTTCAGTACCATTTGGTAATACTTTCCATTGATGAATTAAAGAACACAATTGCTCTTGCTCTTTATGATTCACTTGCTTCAAAGAGCGTTCTTGAAAAATCGTCTTATTTAATAACGTTTCTACGACTCTTTTTGGTAAAAGCTTAGCTAATGAGTTTTTAACACTTTGATTTGGATGGACTTCACGCATCTTATCTAATTCTTCAGATAAGTCGTCATTAGGTAATAGATCTATTATTACTTTTTGACCTGCGTTCCAATATGAAGATATTTGTAAAATAGATGGGCCAGATAAACCACGGTGGGTAAAGAGTAAGTTTTCTTTAAAAGAATCACCACTTTCTGATTCTACAACAACAGGGATTGCTATCCCTGATAGCTCAGAAAAAGCCTCTTTATCTTCTTTATGAAGGGTAAATGGAACAAGACCAGCCGTTGTCGGTATCATAGCCAAACCAAATTGCTCTGCTAATTGATAACCAAACGGAGTAGCTCCAAGTTTAGGCATAGATAAACCTCCTGTTGCAACAACAAGAGACTCACATTCAATAGTATCGGTATCTAATTTTAATGAGAAACCAGAGTCTTTCTTAATAACGTCTGAGATAGCACAACGGTAACGGTAATTAACACCCGCCAATTCACATTCTTTAAGCAGCATATCGACAATCTCTTTCGCTGAATCAACGCAAAATAATTGTCCATGATCGCGTTCTTCAAATTCAATACCGTACTTAGAAATCAATGAAATGAAATCCCAGTTAGTGTATTGAGATAATGCAGACTTTACAAAATGCGCATTCTTACAAACATAGTTATGAGCAGTAACATCGTAGTTAGTAAAATTACAGCGACCACCACCTGAAATCAGGATTTTTCGGCCAGGTTTTTTAGCATGATCAACCACTAATACACTGCGGCCCCTCTTACCTGCTTCTGCTGCACAAATTAATCCCGCAGCACCGGCACCGATAACTACTACGTCTACTTTTTTCATGTCACTCTCAACCACAAATTCAATTGGCAGGGAGTGTACTATTATCGGCGCTAGATGCCCAAACTAATTACTAAGAAAAACACCGCTACACTTACGAGCAGCAACGCACTAGAGAGCATAAATAAATAACGTGCTTTTTCACATTTGAAGACAAAGAGTGTGTCGTAATGATCCAGGTACTCTTCTTGCCAGAGATACTGAAATAGTTTGGTTTGTTTACCGATGTTACCGTGAGTAGTAAAGAAACCTCGGCCATCCACCTGTTGGTATAGCATTGGGTGGGCTTCTTTCATCACAAAAAGGAGTGTTTTTAATGTGCTCAAATAACGAATAATATTGATACCCGTTACTGAAAATAATGCTAATAATATAAGGTCGCCACTTATCATAATCACCTCTGACATACTTGTTCTGTGTGCTTAGGAAAGTAACGACCCTATGCGCTTATGTATCTATAGAAGATATTACGCGCTTACTACATGTGGGGTGAAACTTACCCAGCAGTGTTATCCATAATAGATGTAGAGCCAGATTTTGCTAATACCGCTAAATCTTTATCGATAAAGAATAACGCTTTACCGTCTTCACCTACCAAGTCAATTTTATCTAAAATACCTTTGAATAATTTCTCTTCTTCATGCTGCTCTGCTACATACCACTGAAGAAAATTAAACGTTGAGTAATCTTGAGAAGTAAAGGCTACATGAGCCAGTTTATTGATCTCTTGTGTGATCATTTGCTCATGCTCTAGCGTGGTACGAAATACATCACCTAAACCAGAAAACTCTGATTGTGGTGCTTCAATCGCTCCTAAAATAGGCATTGCTCCCGTCTCACTTACATAAGTAAATAGACGCTGCATATGTTCCATTTCTTCTGTTGCATGCGCTCTAAAAAATGACGCAGCACCATCAAATCCTTTACCTTCACACCAAGCACTCATTTGTAAGTATAGGTTAGATGAGAAAAATTCTAGGTTAATTTGTGCATTTAGATGATCGATCATCGTTTTAGCTAACATATTCAGGTTCCTTTATGAGCTATTTACATTCAAAATTCATACAACTATAACATAACTCACCCATGACTTGATTAATCAATAATCATCAATCAGAACGAGATCTAAACGACAAAAAAAGAATAGATCTGGTGCTAATCTATGTTTATGAACAGATTCCATATTGGATTTATAGGAGAAACATCATGAGTTACCAACATATTCTTGTCGCTGTCGATTTAACAGAAGAGAGTAAATCATTGGTCACTAAAGCTGCGGGCTTAGCCAAAGCGCTAGAGGCTAAAGTTTCTTTTATTCACATTGATGTGAGCTATGCAGAACTATATACCGGCTTAATTGATATCAACCTTGCTGAAACACAGCACCAAGCGATGGAAGCCTCGAAAGAAGCAATGAAGCACTTGGTTGAGTTTGCTGAGTACCCTATTCATAAAACATTGGTCAGCAGTGGCGATTTAAGTAATGAATTATGTGAGGCTATTGATAATCTTGATGTCGACCTTGTCGTGTGTGGTCATCACCAAGATTTCTGGAGTAAGTTATTATCATCAACCAGACAAGTTATTAATACCTGCCCAATTGATGTATTGGTTGTGCCATTTAAAGACTAAGACTTCATACCTGCATTTACATACACGTCGAAACGGTTCTTTTTCGTTTCGATTGCCATTGATGGCTTTTGATTATCTAGCCATTCAGCGTAATCAGGTCGTTTAACAACAACACGTTTGGTTGCCATTAATAATGCCGGCGCTAACAATGCATCGGCATCATTATCTGCACCTACTAATGATTGAAAAACTCGCATCTCTTTTTTTACTAATGCGCTTTTCTTTTTGTTTTCTGGGTGCGGGTACATTGGGTCAAGGTAAACCACGTCAGGCTGAACAAAATCATCTTGAGCCATTAATTGAGCTAGTGCATCATGACTCGACGCATGCAACAAAGACATTCGCTCAGAAACCCACGCCCCAATATCTGCATCTTGTTTTGCACGGGCTAACCCATCATCAAGCAAAGCTGCAACCACAGGGTGACGCTCTACCATTTGCACTTTACAACCCAAAGAAGCTAATACAAACGCATCACGGCCTAATCCAGCCGTACCATCGAGAACAATCGGAGTTGCCCCTTTATTCAATCCAACTGCTTTTGCTATTGACTGCCCTTTACCACCACCAAATTTACGGCGATGCCCAACCGCACCTGAAACTAAATCTACAAATATTGCACCGAGTTTAGATTCATCTCTTTTTCGTAGCTCAAGCTGCTCTGTGGTTAATACCAATGCAAAAACATTCTCTTCGTCATGCGTTAACCCCCAGCGAGCGGCAATCGCCTCTAACTCAGGTTTACGGGTTTGGTCTTCACACAATAACACTATTTGCACAGGGTACTCCAACAGGCTCAATCAATTAGGAACAACAAGCGCCTATGGTAATAGATATTAATAAAAACGACTAGATAAAGTGCTCGCTGAACGCTTTATCTTAGGGTAGTTTAAATAGTTAGATACTTTTAGGTACAGGGATAAAGCACCTCATGAACAACACTAGTAAAATCGATGATCTTGACCGAGCAATTCTACAAGCCTTGATGAATGATGCTCGAACCCCTTACGCTGAATTAGCTAAGCGCTTTGACGTTAGCCCTGCAACTATCCATGTACGAATTGAAAAGATGAAATCGGCAAAAATCATCGAAGGCACTGAAGTTATCGTGAATCCTAAAACCTTAGGTTACGATGTGTGTTGTTTTATTGGTATTAATTTATACGCAGCTCGTGATTATCACTCAGCTCTCGCTAAATTAGATGCCTTAGAAGAAGTGGTCGAAGCGTACTACACGACTGGCGCTTACAATATCTTCGTGAAACTGATGTGTAAGAGTATTCAAGAGCTTCAATTTGTATTGATTGACAAGCTACAGGCGATTGAAGAAGTGCAATCAACAGAGACGCTGATTTCGTTGCAGAATCCGATCAGTAGGAATGTGAAGCCGTAAAGACTATACGTTGCGCTAACTAGAACGCTTCGCTCTAGAAACTATAAAAACAAAAGCACTGACGATGTAATAAAGGCGATTCACATCAACCGTACTAGCTCTTATAGCCTCTAGTTAGCGCAGCGTATAGTTTCTAGCTTCCAAAAAAAACCGCAGGTGCATCAACACCTACGGTTTCAAATTCTTAAACAAACAATTAGGTTTTCACAGGACCATAGGACCGCTCTTCACCGTTTTATCCGCTCTTAGATAACTCTAGAAAACTGCTGCTGACGCGCACGGTCTCGTAAGTACTTATCAAAACACATACAAATATTACGGATCAATAAACGACCGCGTAATTCAACATCAATACGCCCTTCATGCATTGTCACTAATTCATCGTTAATAAACGTTTGCAGCAATTTAATGTCTTCAGCAAAGTATTTATCAAAGTCTAAATTAAACTCCGCTTCAATCGCTTTGGTATCTAGTGTGAAATTACAGATAAGTTGTTTGATTACTTCACGACGAATTAAATCATCTTGGTCAAGCGCAACACCACGCCACAGAGCGTGACGTTTTTCATCAACCTGAGCGTAGTATTCTTTTAAGTCTTTTTTGTTCTGTGCATAGCTGTCGCCAATCATTGAGATAGCTGATACGCCCATCCCCAATAAGTCACACTCACCTTGAGTGGTGTACCCTTGGAAGTTACGGTGAAGAATGCCTTCACGTTGTGCAACTGCTAGTTCATCATCAGGTAGTGCAAAGTGATCCATACCGATAAACTGGTAGCCTGCGCCTGTTAAGTTCTCGATGGTTTCTTGCAACATGACTAACTTCTCAGCGGGTGCTGGTAAGTCAGCGTCTTTAATCTTACGTTGAGCGGCAAACAAAGTTGGCATGTGTGCGTAGTTAAACACAGACAAACGACCCGGTTCCATCTCAAGCACACGCTTAATGGTTAACGCTAAAGATTCTGCAGATTGCTTTGGTAGGCCGTAAATCAAATCAAGATTGGTTGAGCGGAAACCTAAGTCTTTTGCTCGTTGTACCATAGAGATAATAAAATCTTCATCTTGATCGCGGTTAACCAAAAGCTGAACTTCTTTATTGAAATCTTGTACACCAATACTTAAACGGTTGAAGCCTTCATCACGTAGATGATCAAGCATATCCAATTCAATTTCACGCGGGTCAACTTCAATGCTGATCTCTGCGCCTTCTTCAAAGTTAAACTCATCACGTAATAAATTCATAAGACGCGTAAATTGCACCTTAGTTAAAAAGGTAGGCGTACCACCACCAAAATGCAATTGCGTTACTTTACGTTCAGTAAACAGTGCTGCACGCTGACGGATTTCTAGTTCTAGTGAATCTAAATAAATATCCGCTTTATGGTGATGACGAGTAATCACTTTATTACAGCCACAGAAATAGCATAGCTTGTGGCAGAATGGGATATGAATATAAAGAGACAATGGGCGCTCAGGGTACTGAGTACACGCCATATCGAATTCAGCAGGAGTATAAGCTTCGTGAAACTCTAAAGCGGTTGGGTAAGAGGTGTAACGTGGACCTGAGTAGTTATACTTCTCAATGATCTCTTGGTCCCATACTATTTGTTGATTTGACATGACTAACTTCCATCTCTTTATATCTGCATTGACACTATTCCTGCATCATAAAGCATTTGCTTCACAAAGCCGATGACTTCAATGCAGTGATAAATAGAAGTGTCGATCAGATCATTTTAATATCAATTTTTTGATTCAGTGGCTTAATACGATCATGCAATTGTTGAATTTCAATTTTAATCGTATCTTGCAGACGAGCTTCCGCTTTAGTTCGAACTAAATTATCTTTCATTCGCTCTTGCTTAGCGAGTTCTTGTCTTGCATCACCACGTGGCATGTCTTTAACAACATGAAATAATTCAGATAAGGCCGGGTAATCTTGCTCTACATCAATACGGTCATCTTCTTGTAGATAATCCATAATGCTGTACAAGCGAATAGACAGCTCAGAGTAATCACATTGCTCTTGCATTCCTGCTTGGCAAAGTAAAACCACATTCTCAAAAATATTGGCGTTACGTTTTTGTATCGCCAATTTTCTGTGTTGTTCTTGCAGTTCCTTCTGCTTTTTTAACTTCATCAGTAAGCTGCCAGCATAACCAGCTAGCGCAAGAATAATTGCACCGCCAAGCAGTGCTAACAGGGTTACTGTAGACATAATTATTTAAAATCGTCCATATTGAAGTTATCGAATTCTGCCAGTAGATCATCATCGCTTTTCGCTTTACGATCTTCAAATTCTGGGAATTCTGCAATCTCTTCTTCTGATTCTGTTTCTTCGTCATCTAATAAGCCTAAACGACCCATTAAGTGTTCGATACGTGCTAATTTCTCATCTACGTATTTCTGAAGACCTGTACCTAGGTTTTCACCATTATCGATACGATCCAGAAGAACCATTAGCTGTGCATCATTTTCTAGCATTGCTAACTCTTGTTCGTTCGTTAGACGACGCTCTTGCTTACTTGTTTTCTTCTTCTCTTCAACAACAAGTTGAATTGGCTTTTTACTACCAATACGAGGATCTTTTTTCTGAGCGAAACGACGCGCTTGTTCTGCATTACTTTCAGCATTACGAGCACCGGCTTTTAGGCCTTTACGTTTTCTTTTACGCTTAATTTCACGACTGTCTACGTCACGATCGGTACGGTTACGTGTAACAACAACTGGCTCACTCGCCATTCCCGGAGTACGGGCTTTTTTAGTACGGCTCATTACTGGGTTTTCCTCAGTAAGATGACATCATTTCCAACAAACTCTAGGTCAAGTTGGTAGCGCTTTGCTACAAACTCAAACGTTTCTCTGCTGAAAAAGCTGACATGGGTTAAATCATTCTTGTAATGCCAAGTGGCAAACGCGCTTTCGTCCCTGGCTAGTTTCGTCATGATACCTAACCAACCACCAGGTTTCACCAAGCTCAATAACAATTCCAATTCGTTTTGAGGTTGATAAAAATGCTCAATCGCTTCTGTACAACTGACGAAGTCATACTGCTTAGTAAGCACGTGCTTATCTGGGGCGTAATAAATATCATAGAGTTCGACATGGTGACCCGCTTCTCTCATCATATGAGCAAGCAATGGTCCAGGGCCACATCCAAAGTCTAGTCCCTGTTGAGGTGTCTCACCAACACGCAATAACAAAGGCTCAGCAAATCGTGATAAGAAGGTTCTATACCCTTCATCGTCAAGATTGTTTTCATGGAGATCGTAGTGAGCTTTCTCTGTCTCTGGGTCTAAACGATCCGCCTCATCCACATAAACAAGATAACATTGCTGACAACGATAATAACGTCGACGCTTATCTTGATGGAAGTCATCAGCCTGTGAATGCTGACACAAAGGGCAAGATTGCATATAAACTCACTCCACTGCCTGAAAATTCTAGGGCGGGAAGTATACCCGATACTGGTGCAAAGATAATCGTTTTAACGCCTTTTTCATAAAAAAAAGCAGCTACGAGAGCTGCTTCTTCAAATTTGCTCTTAATTATCGAGCTTACATTAACAATTAATGTAGGCCACCAACATATTTAGATAATGTTGTAATATCTTCATCAGTCAGCTTTTTCGCGATATCGCGCATCATGCCATTCATATCATTTGCACGATCGCCCGCTCTGAATTTTTCTAACTGTGCCTTAACATAATCAGAATGTTGACCTGAGATTTTAGGGAACCCTGACAGTGATGTACCATTGCCACGAGGTCCATGACAAGCAACACACGCTGTAATTCCACGCTCCATATCACCCGCTAAATACAAAGCTTTGCCTTCTGGGATAGATTCTTCAGGCGTTGTATTATCGGCCATTGGTAAAGAAGCATAATACGCTGCGATGTCTTTTGCTCCTTGCTCATCAACACCCATTGCCATTGCACCCATTACAGGATCCATACGACCTTGTTTACCTTGAGTTTGCATGCCCAATTTAAATTCATTGATTTGCTTCTCAAGATAGCCTGCATGTTGGCCTGCTAAGTTAGGGTATTGAGTCAAAGTACTGTTACCTTCTTGACCATGACAAGCTGTACATGTTGCAGATTTTTGCTTTCCAGCTTCGATATCTCCTTGAGCCCATGTTGAGCAACTAGCTAGGAGAGTTAATATCAGCGCTAATTTTTTCATGACATTCCATTTTATTATTATCGTTCCCTCACAATGAGTTATCCTTGTAAACAGGATTTATTTACATTGTGTTGGATATTAAGCTTCCAGTACCGCTCTAAATTGGCTACAGCATGGTACAATGAGCGACCTTTACCGTTTTTATTACAAGTTTGTCACTACAACGTTAATTGTGACATCCTTACTGCGGTTATTTTACACATTTTCACAAAAAAGTAATCAGCTGACTACAATAATCCTACTTGGATCATTATCTACAGCTTGGTTTCCTTCGAGACGGAGTTAACAGTGAGCAAAATCATTCACTACCAAAAGACGCACTTCATTACGAGTGCACCAGATATTCGCCATCTACCTGAAGATGAAGGTATTGAAGTTGCCTTCGCTGGCCGTTCGAATGCGGGTAAATCAAGCGCATTAAACCGCTTAACAAACCAAAGAGGCTTAGCAAAAACGTCTAAGACTCCTGGTCGTACGCAGTTGATTAACTTATTCAAAGTTGATGAAAACTGCCATATCGTAGATTTACCAGGATACGGCTTTGCTCAAGTTCCTATTGAGATGAAGAAGAAATGGCAGAAGTCTTTAGGTGAATACCTACAAAAACGTCAGTGCTTAAAAGGCTTAGTAGTATTGATGGATATCCGTCATCCGTTAAAAGACATCGACCAACAACTTGTATTTTGGGCGGTTGACCAAAATATTCCAGTACAAATCTTGTTAACAAAAGCAGACAAACTAAAAAGCGGCGCGCGTAAAGCTCAAGTACTTAAAGTACGTGAAGCGGCAGTTGATTTTGGTGGTGAAGTGGTTGTTGATGCGTTTTCTTCATTGAAGGGCATTGGTGTTGATATTCTTCGCGCGAAGCTAGACACATGGTTTGCACCGGCTTTTGAAATTGATGAGGAATTCATCGAAGGTCTAGATGCTGAATAAAAAGCATACGTAGATACAGCCTGTGACAAAATAAAACCCCCACCTATAGCAGGTGGGGAAATGGGAGAAATAAAGAGGTGTTATTGTTTTTCTTCCGCGCATAATGCAACAATCTTCCCTTTGAAACAAACCCCTATAAAATTCAAATTCTCCTTCTAAGCCAATAACGCATTTCAAAGCTATAAATTCGCCTCAAAACCACTCATTAAAAATTTTATTTGTTTAAAAATAATGAGTTAAGATAATTATGTAAATTAATTATCAATATCATAACTTGTTGTAAAATTACAGAAAGTGAAAAATAAGAAGAAATAGAAAATGCAGAAAAAATTGGAAGATTAATTTTGAAGGGGCCAGAAAGAAAAAACGCCCCAGTCAAAAAGGTTGACTGAGGCGGTTGAATTTAGCCAAATCCAATAACGTGAAACAAAAGGTCTGAAAGATAGAACATCTTTACCTCTGTACCCTACGCAGATAAATGTACAACAAACGAGCAGTTTTGAAAACCTTTTTTTGTAATTTTTTTTCAGTTTTGTTCATAAAAACACAACAAACACCTGACATAGCTCACTTTATTTTAGGCAAAAAAAAGCCAACGCGTGCGCTGGCTCATAGTTTTAATTTCAGGTGTAACTGAATTACAATCTAATCAGTAACACTTTACTCATCTTTCATGATTAGCACTTTGGATTAATGTGCTTCGTCCCAGTTATCACCAAAATCACTATCTGCAATTAATGGGACATCTAACGTCACTGCTCCTTCCATTAATGCTGTCACTTGTTTAATAACTTCCTCTAATGCATCTTCTTTCACTTCGAATACTAATTCATCGTGTACTTGCATTAATAAGTTAACTCGACCATTACCTTCCGCTTCAATCCAGTTATCCACTAGAATCATCGCTTTTTTGATAATGTCCGCTGCAGTACCTTGCATTGGCGCATTGATTGCTGCACGTTCTGCAGCTTTACGTCGCATCCCATTACGAGCGTTAATTTCAGGTAGATGCAGACGACGCCCGTATAGGGTTTCAACATAACCTTGCTCCGTTGCTAGCAAACGAGTTTCTTCCATATACTGCATTACACCAGGATAACGCTCAAAATACACATTCATGTAATCTTGTGCTTCACCACGAGGGATGCCTATTTGCTTCGCAAGGCCAAACGCACTCATGCCATAGATTAACCCGAAGTTAATGGCTTTTGCTCGGCGACGATCTTCCGATGTCACCTCTTCAATCGGTACACCTTTTACTTCTGCAGCCGTTGCTGAGTGAATATCTTTACCTGCTGAAAACGCTTCTAGTAACGCTCTATCTTGAGATAAATGCGCCATGATACGAAGTTCAATTTGAGAATAATCGACTGCTAAGATTTTCCAACCATGAGGAGCCACAAACGCTTGACGAATACGGCGACCTTCTTCGTTACGAATTGGAATATTTTGTAAGTTTGGATCAGTCGATGATAAACGCCCCGTCGCTGTTACCGCTTGATGATAAGAGGTATGTACACGACCCGTAGACGGATTTATCATCTTCGGTAGTTTATCTGTATAGGTTGATTTCAACTTGGCTAAACCACGGTATTCTAAAATCAGCTTAGGAAGTTCATACTCTAAAGCCAATTCTTGCAGTACTTCTTCATTGGTTGATGCAGCACCTGATGGCGTCTTTTTAATAACTGGTAGTTCCATTTTCTCAAATAGAATCGCTTGAAGCTGTTTTGGAGAGTTCATGTTGAACTCTTGTCCTGCAACTTCATACGCCGCTTTTTCTAACTCATCAAGACGCTGGCCAATCTCAAGTGATTGTGCAGAAAGCAGCATGTCATCAATATAAACCCCTTTTCTTTCCATACGAGAAAGAACAGAAATCAAAGGAAGCTCAATATCAGTAAAGACGGTATTTAATTTTTCATCCGCTACTAATTTTGCGTGCAATACATTATGTAGACGCAGTGTGATGTCAGCATCTTCCGCCGCATAAGGTGCCGCTTCATCTAATGCAATTTGGTTAAACGTAAGTTGTTTCTTACCTTTACCTGCGATCTCTTCAAATGAAATCGTATTATGCTGTAAGTAACGCAGTGCTAGGCTATCCATGTTGTGCTTACCAGCGACGCTGTTATAAACGTATGACTCCAACATGGTATCGAATTTAATGCCTTTCATTTCGATATCATAACGCGCCAATACACTTGCATCGTATTTTAAGTTTTGACCCACTTTTGCTTTGCTGTCATCTTCTAAATACGGTTTTAATTGCTCAAGAACCCAATCACGATCAAGTTGCTCAGGGGCATCAAGGTAGTCATGAGCAACAGCCACATACGCCGCTTCACCTTCTTCGATGGCAAATGACAGACCAATTAGGTTAGCCACCATGTAATCTAGACTGTCAGTTTCTGTATCAAATGCAGCCACTTCAGCATTGTTTAATTTTTCTAACCACGACAAGAAAGCGTCTTGGGTCAAGATAGTTTCATACTTTGAGCGATCAACTTGAGCTGCAACAATTGTTTCTTCTTCAGCTTCATTAGCGCTGTCTGATGATGAGCTTACCGCTCGATTTGCTGATGTTTCATGTGAAACGATCTTGCCATCACTGCCGTCCAGCATTTCCGTAAGCCAACGCTTAAAATTCATTTGACCAAACATCTGAATTAACTCATCCACATTTGGCTCTTGTTTTACAAGATCTTCAGGGGTTTGCTCTAATTCAACATCAAGCTTAATCGTTGCTAGTTCATAAGAAAGGTAAGCCCCTTCTTTATTCTCTTCTAACTTCTTCGCCATGCCTTTTGAGCCACGGAAGCCTAATGGTGCTATATCATCAAGGTTGGCATAAAGCGCATCTAAGCCACCCACACCTTGCAATAGTGCTCTTGCTGTTTTGTCACCAATGCCAGGAACGCCCGGAATGTTATCTGAGGTATCACCCATTAGTGCGAGATAATCAATAATCAGCTCTGGTGGAACGCCGAATTTCTCTTCAACGCCTTCAGGCCCCATGATCACATTTGTCATGGTATTAATAAGTGTTACGTTTTCATCAACCAGCTGTGCCATATCTTTATCACCAGTACTGATCAGTACTGGAATACCCGCTTTCGATGCTTGAGATGCTAATGTACCAATCACATCATCGGCTTCTACACCTGAGATAGAGATCAATGGTAGGCCCATTGCTTTGATCAATTTATGTAAAGGCTCTATTTGGCAACGTAAATCATCTGGCATTGGCGGACGATTTGCTTTGTATTCTGGATACATATCATTACGGAAGGTTTTTCCTTTCGCATCAAAAATAACCGCAACACGATCCGTTTCAAATTGTTTAAGAAGACTACGTAGCATGTTGATAACGCCATACACCGCACCCGTTGGTTGGCCGTCGCCATTAGTAAAATTAGGCGCTGCGTGATACGCACGGAAAAGATACGAAGAGCCATCCACTAAGATGAATGGATTATCAGGAATTCTTGCCATAGTCGGTATTATCCAGAAGTTATTATGATCAATGAGTTTCATTTTATACCCAAGCCACATCAAAATGCTGCTCTTCATTCCTTTTTTCTCATTTTATTTATCAAAAGTTCACATTACATTTATAACTCATCTGTGGATAACTCTGTTTGTAATTATTTTTCGCGCAATTAATAACTATTTTATCAGTTCAAAAAAAGCAGATTAAAAACCAAAAAATCAAAAACTTAGTTCAACTAAAACGATCAACAAAGAGATCCTCACTTGATCATCCCTTGTGGACAATAATATTAACCATGACATTTACTATTAAAAAACTGATCATTTAAAAGCGTATGTTTTTCTAAAAAATGGGCTAACAACTCAAAAAAAAGACAAAAAAAAGCGGCGTCTTCGTAAAGAAGCGCCGCTCAGCAAAAAGAGAATAATGGCAGTCGTTAACTTAGAAACGTCACCACTACTCATATAGCTGATTTACACTGGAAGCAATGTGAGCAATGTCGTGCCTTCTTGAAATAGTGCGGGGTAACTTGTGTTTGCGTTATTCCCTGAAGACAAGGTAATAATAACCATTCTCACTTGCATTGCAATGGTTAAATGAGAAAAGATCTCACTTAATTTTTCAACACATTAATAATCAATAAGATAGAAAATAAAAAAGGCCAGCAAATTGCTGACCTTGGTATACATTTTAGTGAAACTCTACGACTGAGAAGGCTGAGTTGCTAATTGATGCCCTTCTGACGTTAACTTACGAATCAAGTAATTCAGTAGCACACCATACATTGGAACAAATAAGCCTAAGCTAATCACTAATTTTACACCGTAATCAACCAGCGCAATTTCAGTCCAGTGTTCTGCCATGAAAGCATCAGGGCTGTGATAAAAAGCAATAGCAAAGAATGCTAAGGTATCTATCGCATTACCAAACAATGTTGAACATGTTGGAGCAACCCACCACTGTTTTAGCTGACGAAGACGGTTAAACACATGAACATCTAATATCTGTCCAAGTAAATAAGCCATAAAGCTTGCGATCGCAATACGAGCAACAAACAAGTTAAATTCACCCAGTTGTGAAAAACCTTGATATTGACCTTCAAAGAAAATAACCGATAAGAAATAAGAGACCGCTAATGCAGGCAACATAACAAAGAAGATGATACTTCTTGCCATTTTTGCCCCAAAGATACGAACCGTTAAGTCTGTTGCTAAGAAAATGAAGGGAAAAGTAAATGCACCCCATGTGGTGTGAAACCCAAACAAAGTGAATGGGATCTGAACCAAATAGTTACTAGATGCAATAATTACAAGGTGGAATACTACAAGGAAAGATAAAGCGTTGCGCTGTTGCGCGGGCGTAAATGTACTCATATAAGTACCTTTTTGTCATTGGGGGCGAGGGAACCCAAATTAAACACAAAGCTAAAATCACCGTTTATTTACGTAATGACTCTAGCCAATTTTCAGGGCGGTGATTATACATTAACCGCTTTTGATCACAAGAGCCGCTTAAAACAAACCTGCAATAAACGCCAACTCTTCTTGATGTTCGGTGCAAGCTAAGGCTTCAAGCCATACCGAATTCGAATAATGCTCAGCGCGTAGCATAAATTGTGCGCCTTCAAAGTCGATTAACCAAGAATGTAAGTCTGCATCCATCTGTTGTTCTGTGACTTTGGCATCCATGGCGCTCACTAACTGCTTACCTATCGTCTCAAAAGAATCAAAATCAAACTCTGGAATAGAAAAGATGATCCGTCCTGCGTCTTTATCAAACTCAACCACTGAAAATAGACTCATGACTTATCCTTGTCCGGTAATGTGCATTTCAATTAAATCCAAGAATGGATCGGCGTATTTTTCTAGTTTCTTTTGCCCTACGCCATTAACCGCCAACATTTCACCATACGAGGTCGGCGTGATATCAGCCATGTCCATTAAGGTTGCATCACTGAACACCACATAAGGAGGCAGATCATCACGATCTGCAATCGATTTACGCAATTTTCGTAACTTGGCAAACAGCTGTTTATCATAATGACGATTATTTAATTTCTCTGACTTAGCCGTTTTCGCAGCAGTATCTAATCGCGGAACGGCAAGTTCTAACGCTTCTTGCCCCTTTAAAATTGGGCGAGCTTCTTCGGTTAATTGCAGTGTCGAATTTCGGGTAATATTTTGAGCTAATAAGCCTTTATGAATCAATTGGCGAATAATACTAACCCAGTACTCATGACTGTGTTCTTTACCAATACCATAAGTCGATAACTTATCATGACCATGTTCACGGATACGGGCGATTTTTAGTCCCCTGAGTACTTCCACCACATAACCAACACCAAAACCTTGGTTTACTCGATATACACAAGATAATGCTTTTTGCGCCGCTTCTGTGCCATCAAATTGTTTTGGTGGGTCTAAACACACATCACAGTTACCGCAAGGCTTAGCGCTGTATTCTCCAAAGTAGTTTAAGAGTACTTGGCGACGACAAGTTTGGGCTTCAGCAAAGGCGGTCATGGCATTTAACTTATGACTCTCTACCAGTTTTTGTGGCCCTTCTGGCTTCTCTTCTACCAGTTTTCTTAGCCATACTATATCTGCAGGATCATACAACATCACCGCTTCAGCAGGCAGACCATCACGTCCTGCTCTACCAGTTTCTTGGTAGTAAGATTCAATGTTCTTAGGAATATCAAAGTGTGCGACAAAACGGACGTTTGATTTATTGATCCCCATACCAAAGGCAACCGTAGCAACAACGATCTGAATATCATCACGCTGAAATGCTTCTTGAACATAATTTCGCTCATCCAAATCCAAACCTGCATGATAAGAAGCTGCACGAATGTGGTTATTGCAGAGTTTCTCAGTCAGCATTTCTACTTTTTTACGACTGCCACAATAAATAACACCACACTGATTTTTCTGCGTGGCAAGATAATGAACAATTTGGCTAACTGGTTTGTGTTTCTCTAACACGGTATAACGAATGTTAGGGCGATCAAAGCTACCCAAATATTCATGAGGATTAGGTAATGAGAGACGATTTAAAATATCTTTACGAGTAGCTTCATCAGCCGTCGCCGTCAGTGCCATAATTGGAACATTAGGAAAACGCTGTTTTATTTGTCCAAGTGACGCATATTCTGGACGGAAATCATGCCCCCATTGTGAGATACAATGCGCTTCATCGACCGCTATCATGCAAAGATTTAAAGATTCAAGACGTTCCATGAAATCACGCATCATCACACGCTCAGGCGAGACGTATAACATCTTAACTTGGCCTGAATTAATACGATTCCAAATCGCGATCTGCTCATCACGACCAATCGTCGAGTTCAAACACTCCGCTTTGACGCCATCAGCCTTAAGTTGATCAACTTGGTCTTTCATTAATGAGATTAATGGTGAAATAACTAACGTTAATCCATCAAATACCAATGCTGGAATTTGATAACACAGTGATTTACCACCACCAGTAGGCATAATAACCAAGCTATCTTGACCATCAAGGACAGCATTGATGACTTCTTCTTGCCCAACACGAAATTCTTGATAGCCAAAAACGTCTTTTAAAACAGTGTAACTCTGCGATACCTGTTTCATTGGCTGCTCTGCGATAATGCTGGACATAAAAAACTCATCAATACTATGGGAGGCTCATTCTACCTATGCTTATTGGTGAGGAAAAGAGCAATAGGAAAATACTAGGCACATTCGACACTGACCTCTATACTCCCCCAACAACAATTCATACAAGGTGTGATCATAAAAACACCTTTTTTATTACATTACTTCGTTAAGAATTTGCTTATGCCTACCACTGAAATCGAACAACAGCGCACTCGTCAGGGTGTTTTTTTTGCTCTTAGCGCCTATACCATGTGGGGCATTGCACCTATTTATTTTAAAACCATTAGTGAAGTTTCTCCTTTTGAAATCTTGAGTCATCGTGTTATTTGGTCTTTCTTTTTTCTTGCTGGACTATTATGCGTATCTAAAGGCTGGAAAACCGTTGCTAATACACTAAAAGATAAAAGAAAAATGGGTTATTTGATGACAAGTAGCGTATTAATAGGAGCAAATTGGCTAATTTTTATTTGGGCAGTAACCGCAGACCACATGCTTGATGCCAGTCTTGGTTATTTCATTAATCCTATTTTTAATGTCATGTTAGGTATGCTGTTTTTAGGGGAAAGGCTACGAAAACTACAATGGCTTGCTGTAATTTTTGCTGCTATTGGTGTGCTAATCCAACTAGTAACCTTTGGCTCAATCCCTACCGTGGCATTGGCGCTAGCTTGTAGCTTTGGTTTTTATGGCTTATTACGAAAAAAAGTCGCTATGGATGCACAATCAGGCTTATTTATTGAGACCTTAGTTCTATTGCCGATAGCTACAACTTATTTATTATTTATCGCAAATTCTCCGACTTCTGATTTCACAACGAATTCCACAAACCTAAATTTGCTATTAATTGCTGCAGGTATTATCACAACCGTCCCTTTACTTTGCTTTACTGGTGCTGCGACTCGATTAAAACTAACCACATTAGGTTTCTTTCAATATGTTGGACCAAGCTTGATGTTTATTCTTGCGGTTGGTTTATACGATGAAGTTTTTAGTGCAGATAAGGCCACTACCTTTGGATTCATTTGGTGTGCATTGATTATCTTTACAACTGATGCATTTATCATCAACAAAAAGAAAAAACAAATACAACCCTAGTGCAAAAACAATAAACAAACAAAATTACAGCATTTACACTGTGTTTTTTCGATTTATGTTTTATTTTTGTCATTTTAACAAAGAAAACCAAACCTAGCCGTGAAATTTACCCCTTAATATGTGACACTAAGCCAATAATAATATTATAAATAATTGATAGTATTGTAAATAGGTTGAAACTATGACTAGGTGTAAAAATTGTAAAGCGGAATTACCGTTATTACCATCTAAAAGAAGCTTTGTAGAAAGACATATAACACAACGCAACACAAAGAAATTTAAATGTCATGAATGTAATGAATTACAATTTACGAGTCCCTTTGATTCAGTAAAAACAGACATGGCAAAATAAAAAAAGAGAGCGAATTCGCTCTCTTTTTTTATACTCTACGTATAACTTTATATTACATTGACTCTAACTTCGCATATTGAGTAACAAGCCATTTAATACCTTCGCCATTAAAGGCAACTTGTACTCTACCTTGTGCACCTGCACCTTCGAAGTTAATGATCGTACCTTCACCAAACTTAGGATGTTTAACTCGTTGACCTAGTGCATAACCGGTTTCATTAAAGTTATTATTAATCGCTTTTTGACCAAATCGACCCTCAGATGAACTTTCTTGAGAACCATAACTACCGTAAGAACCCGTTCGGCTTACTTTCGCCTTCATACGAACTTCTTCAACACAATTCGTTGGTAGTTCTTTAATAAAACGTGACGGCTTATGGTATTTCTCTTGACCATATACACGGCGAGTTTCTGCATAAATAATGTATAGCTTTTCCATCGCACGCGTCATACCAACATAACAAAGACGACGCTCTTCTTCTAAACGACCCGCTTCTTCTGCCGACATTTGGCTTGGGAACATACCTTCTTCAACTCCGACCATAAATACTAATGGGAATTCCAACCCTTTAGCACTATGCAAGGTCATCAGTTGAACTGCATCTTCAAATTCATCCGCTTGACCTTCCCCCGACTCTAATGCTGCATGAGTTAGAAAAGCCGTTAAGTCAGTCATCTCTTCCGCTTCTTCTGGCTTATCAAACTGACGAGTCGCCGTTACCAATTCTTCCAGGTTTTCAATACGTGCTTTTGATTTTTCGCCTTTCTCTTGCTCATACATGGTAAACAGTCCTGAGCTTTTAATCACTTGGTCCGTTTGTTCATGTAAACGACAATCACGAGTATCGTCTTCTAATGCATTAATTAGTTCGATAAAACGGCTTAGCGCCCCCGCAGCACGACCCGGTAATACTTGCTCTTCAATCAAAGCAAGGCTGGCTTGCCACATGGTCGTCCCACGTTCACGCGCAGCAAAACGTACCGTTTCTAATGTTTTATCACCCAAGCCACGCGTTGGTGTATTTACAACACGCTCAAAAGCCGCATCATCATGGCGATTGTTCATTAAACGAAGGTAAGACAAAGCATCTTTGATCTCTTGTCGTTCGAAGAATCGCATACCACCATAAATTCGATACGGTAATCCTGCTTGAATTAAGGCTTCTTCTAATACACGAGATTGGGCGTTATTACGGTATAAGAATGCAGAATCTTGCAGAGTGCCACCGTTATCGCGCCACTCTTTAATTTTACCTACAGCAAAACGAGCTTCATCCATTTCGTTATAAGCAGAATAAATAGAAATCAAATCGCCATCAGCATCTTCAGTCCATAACTTCTTACCCATGCGCTCAGTGTTATTACTGATCAGTTCATTGGCGGCGTTTAGGATGTTAGCTGTTGAGCGATAGTTTTGCTCTAAGCGAATGGTTTTTGCTCCCACAAATTCATCTAAGAATTTCTGAATATTTTCGATCTGAGCACCACGCCAACCATAGATAGACTGATCATCATCACCCACGATCATCACTTTACAATCAGCACCCGCCATCATACGTAACCATGCGTATTGGATGTTGTTGGTATCTTGGAATTCGTCGACCAAAATGTGCTTAAAACGCGCTTGATAATGCTCACGAACGTGTTTGTGATCACGCAGTAATTCGTGAGCACGAAGTAAGATTTCAGCAAAATCAACCAGACCTGAACGATCACACGCTTCTTGATAAGCGGTATATACTTTTAACCATGTTTGAGCGATAGGATCATTAAAGGTATTAATCTGATGAGGACGTAATCCTTCGTCTTTCTTGCCATTAATAAACCAAGCTGCTTGACGCGCAGGCCAGTTCTTATCATCCAAGTTCTGAGCTTTGATCAAACGTTTCAATAAACGTTGTTGATCATCAGAGTCTATAATTTGAAAGCCTTCAGGTAATTTCGCATCCAGATAATGTGCACGAAGAATACGATGACAGATACCATGGAAAGTACCGTTCCACATTCCGCCCGCACTGCCATGCATTAACTCTTCAATACGACCACGCATTTCTGCTGCCGCTTTGTTAGTAAACGTCACTGACATAATAGAGAAGGGAGAAGCTTGCTCGATTTGCATTAACCATGCGATACGATGAACAAGTACTCGAGTTTTACCACTACCAGCACCCGCAAGTACAAGCATGTTTTCTAACGGAGCGGCTACGGCTTCGCGCTGTTTGTCATTAAGACCATCAAGAAGAAAAGAAACGTCCATCACATCACACTGGTTATTTATACATGTGAGTGAAGTATATACTGAAATGAGGTGAGACCCAACCTAGAGGTCAGATTTGCTTTTGAATTGAACAAAGCTAAGACTGACTAGCAGCCTAACTTTGTTTATTTTATGCTTTATTTAGAGATAAATTACACTTGCTTTGATTTACATTGTTGCTGTCCACTGCGGTAAGAAAGCACTGACGCTTCTTTTATATCACTGTAAACCACTTCATAAAATTGAGGTAAATTAAAGTTCACTTTATCTGGGAATTCTAAATCAATATTATTACGACTTGAGGTGTAGTAATGATTAATACTATTCACCATGTCATCTTTGCTGCCGTAGCACTCATGATAAATTTCAATCTTATTATCTTCATCTAAGACGTAAATATTAAAACCATCATCATTATAGTCTGAGGCATCAAAGAAGAACTGAATGAGTCCTTCACTCGCAAATGAATCCACGACATCAGGAATAACAACACCACTATTATCACCTAAAGGTATTGTCGTTGAACCAATCGCTTTATTAGTTGAAATACTTGAATAAAATTGTACTGAATCTTCTAATTTCTGAATAGATACACCACGACGCTCAAAGAACAAGCCATACATAGTCGATCCAATTTTAATGCCCTTAAAGCGACGACGCTTTTCGTTATTTTCGACAGGTTTTAAACGAAGTTCGATACATTCAGCCAATAGTTGGTAAATGTTGTTACGGATAATGCCACGCATTTGTTTGCTATAGCAAAAAACATCAACCGATTCAGGACGAGCTGCATCTTGATGCATTTTGCATAATACCGTTTTCAGAGCATCAAGAATTGCCGTCTCACCACTAAAATTAAGCGTTCTAACTTCATGCCATGAGTTTCGATATACTAAATCCACGCTACCAATAAGATTGTTCTGCTCGCTACCGCAACTAAAGATATCTGCATCCGTCTGATTCATACGCTCAGGCTTCATCTTCAATGTTTCAGTAGGATCACTTTCTAAATTGATAAATATTGATAATTGGCGAACCTCACATGGGCTACCTAACTCTTCTTTGGTCGGCTGTGGCATATGCACAGAAAATGTATTTCTTAAGTCGCTTACCATTTGGTAAAACTTATCAATATTCAGGTCGGCTTGGCGTACAACCGCATCTAATCGTGTTGATTCTGTCAGCAACCCATTAAAGAATGCCCACGCCACCAATTTACTTAAGTATCTATTATGCTCTAATTGCTTTGCACCCATCAATTCTTTAGCGATTAATGGTTGTTTATATACATACCAACCCGCTTTATTAACGCTAGTATCTTGCACTTCAATAAAGCTTAAATCAGCTTCATGCAGATCAGGGGAAATTTGTGGATTAAGTAAAGTAACCTTACCAGGAAGCTCTTCAAATGCAGCGTAAAGCTTACGAGCAAGAATACTGATATCCTCGGGGCTAATCGACGATGTTATGTCATTATTACGCGCAAAACGGATCAAGTTACGGTAACTTTGCATTAAGGCTTCAAGCAAATCATTATGTGATTTTTTAACTTGCTCAACCTTCCATGTACGACGAGAATCAAGCTCAACTATCGTTGCTTGAGACCACCCCCATTGTGATGTTAGCTCTGTTAACACCTTACGACGCCACTCAACTGAACCTTGTCCTTGCTTACGAGACAGTTTCTCATGAGTTTTTAAATAAAAGCTACGACGTACAAGTTCTAAACGAGCCATATCATTGGTTCGCTCAAGGTACCGCGTTACTTTTTCTAGCATTAAATAATACGCATCCATACCATAGAGATCTGGCTCATCGGCAAAAAAACGACGTTTACTATCAATACTTAATAATTGAGTGTGTGGGTATTCCCAAGAATAGGCTTCCAATAAAATCGCTTTTAATACCGATTTGAACGGTGAGTCGATACTTTTATAAAGTTGCCACAAGCTCGACCCAAAATACTCTTCAGCAGGGATATGATTTAGACGACCAAAGTCAATCCACTCTTCTTTTCTAATTACACCTTGCTGACAAAGCTGATCAACATATTCGTCATAGCTTTCTTCCATTTCTGGAGGAATGATCTGCCATAATAATTGTTGCCCACCAAGACATACTGCGGTTCGATAAAACTCATCAAGTAACAACAGATGCTGTGAAGACCCACAGTTATCTCCTGTCATTTCTTCAGAATAAGTGTCACGGAAACGCGTTTGTTCCATCAAGAAAAAATTTGCTTCAATATAAAACTGCGCAGCCCACTCAGTCAGAGCATCGCATTTTTGTTGCAAGAGGATTTTTTTCTCTGCTGGAAGGTGCTCTGGTATACACACCCAAATATCAAGATCACTGGTGACAGTTTGTCCGATAGATGAAGTACTGCCCATTGAATACAAACCAAGAATATTGCCTTGGTTAGAAGTAGAAAGAGGATAACGAAGCGTCAGTTGAGCCATCCACTCACGCTGTTTCTTATTTGCATGAAATTGTTTAATACCACTAGGTGCACCTTCAATAAACCCCGGAAGCTCCGAGTGATTGAAATGCAGCAGCAATGGCAATTGATGGAAGATCTCTTGCCCAAGTGGTTTCATTAATGCTAACGCGCGATCTATACGCTGTTCAGTAAGACGCTGTTGTCGGGCGATTAATGTTTCAATATAGGTTTGCAAATAGAAAGCCTGGCTCATCTTTGTCATCAATGATGACGATTCATATTGAACATAACTCGTCCAATACCGACTATAAAACGTGATCAAGATAACATTTTTCATTACTGGCGTAAAGTTTACGCATTAAGCGCAATCCTAGGTCTCCTAGTAATTGCGGTGTTGTTTTTAACCTATAATCACACTGTTGTCATCCTGTATTTTCACCTCACCCTCAAGTAGTGGTAGGATAAGGTAATTATTTTGATCGGATACTACTATGTCACAGCAATTACCAGTTCGTATTGCCACTCGTAAAAGCCCTTTAGCTCTATGGCAAGCTCATTTTGTTAAAGACGCGCTACAGTCTCTTCACCCTGGTTTGGAAGTAGAATTAGTTACCATGGTAACTAAAGGTGACATCATTCTTGATACACCATTAGCAAAAGTTGGCGGAAAAGGATTATTCGTAAAAGAACTTGAAGTTGCGATGCTAGAAGGTCGCGCAGATCTTGCGGTTCACTCAATGAAAGACGTGCCCGTTGAGTTTCCTGAAGGATTAGGTTTAGTCACAATTTGTGAGCGTGAAGACCCACGAGATGCATTCGTATCTAATACTTATACTTGTATTGAAGACTTACCACTAGGTTCAGTTGTTGGTACTTGTAGTTTACGTCGCCAATGCCAGTTACAAGAAGCGCGTCCAGATTTAATTATTAAAGAACTTCGCGGTAATGTAGGTACTCGTCTAAAGAAATTAGACGATGGTAATTATGACGCGATCATTCTTGCCTGTGCAGGTCTTATTCGTCTTGGTCTAGAAGATCGAATCAAAAGCTCAATTGAACCAGAGCAATCGTTACCTGCTGTTGGCCAAGGCGCTGTCGGTATTGAAACTCGCCTAGATGACACTCGTATTCGTGCTCTACTTGAACCACTTAATCACCCAGAAACAGCACATCGTGTATTGTGTGAGCGAGCAATGAACAACCGTCTTGAAGGTGGCTGTCAGGTTCCGATCGGTAGTTATTCATTAATTGACGGTAACCAGATTTGGTTACGCGCTTTAGTTGGAGAACCGGACGGCACTATCATGGTTCGTGGCGAAATTACGGGGCCAGTGTCAGATGCTGAAGCATTAGGTACGCAATTGGCTGAGCAACTACTTAACGATGGCGCGAAAGATATTTTAGATCGCCTATACGCAGACGCTTAATATGACCATATTGGTGACTCGCCCTGAGCAAGAGAGCCAAGCATTGTGTGATGCCCTGAAAGCATTAGGGCATCATGCTATTTCTCATCCTCTTTTAACTATTCACCCAGGAAAAGAACTCCCTCTGTTACCATCGCTTTTTTCTTCTTTGTCTGATGGTGATTTTATCATCTCAGTCAGTCAACATGCCGTTGAACACGCACAAAACTTCCTTGAAAAACAGAACAAAAAGTGGAAAAAAGGTGTTAATTATATAGCGGTTGGTCAAAAGAGCGCTCAACAGCTCAAAACCTATATCTCAGATCCAGTACACTTTCCAACACCAAGCGACAGTGAACATTTACTCGCACTTCCTGTCTTAGAAAACGTTACTGGAAAAAGAGCTATAATTCTAAGAGGCAATGGTGGACGAGACCTTATTTATCAAGCACTCGAAGGCCTTGGGGTAAAGGTTACTTATTGTGAAACTTATCAACGACAACTTACGTCATTTAATGGTTCAATAAAAACCAAAGAGTGGCAAGTGAAAAACGTAGATACATTGGTGGTAACCAGTGGTGAACAACTCACTTTTTTCACTTCACAATTTACCAACACAGACTTAAATTGGGTATTAACGTGTCGATTATTAGTGCCTAGCGAACGAATTAACCAAATTGGACAACAGCTTGGTTATCAACATATTGAAACGGTTGGCGGAGCCTCTAATTCCGACTTGCTGCACTATCTCAGTGAGCATCATCATGATGGGACTTTCAAATGACAAAAAATAACAATAAGCCACAGCCTGCCGAAGAAAACGCAGCGCCGGTTATCGCGTCTTCTTCAGTTGCACAAGAGCAGAGAAAAACAGAACCAACTACGCATTCAACTTCTGCCGCGACACCTAAAAAACAAGAAAAACTTGTTGATAAAAAAGGACGTCGTTTAGGCACTGTTGCGATTATTATTTCGATCTTATTAAGTGGTGGTGCTTTCTTAGCATCACAGCAACAAGTAACCCAACAACAAATAAAAATTGCTCAGTTAGAACAAAAACTAATCAGCGCTGACAGTACTTTTGATGCAAAGCTGGTAACAGCAGAGCAACGTATTACAGGTAAAGCAGATGAAATCGTACGTAAAGCGACGGTTTTGATGCAACAACAAGATAAAAGTATCGCTAGCCTTCAGTTAGCAATTGCTGACGTTAAAGGCCGTCGTCCAAATGATTGGTTGCTAGCAGAGGCTGATTACTTAGTAAAAATGGCAGGTCGTAAATTATGGCTTGAACATGATGTCGTCAGTGCGACGCGTTTGATGGAAAATGCCGATCAACGTATCTCCGCACTTAACGATCCAAGCCTAACGCCTCTTCGCCGTGCTATGGCAGACGATATTGCTACGTTAAAAGCTATTCCATTAATTGACCGTGATGGCTTGGTGTTAAAACTGAATAGCCTAGAACAACAGATTAATAAACTGCCTCTTGCTAGCGCTGTACTCCCTGAAGCTGATGCAGTAGAACAAAAGAAAGTGTCAACTAACATTAATG
Organism: Aliivibrio sifiae; assembly: GCF_002954705.1. Lineage (GTDB taxonomy): Bacteria > Pseudomonadota > Gammaproteobacteria > Enterobacterales > Vibrionaceae > Aliivibrio > Aliivibrio sifiae_A. The sequence continues at coordinate 111,210 of NZ_MSCO01000003.1, read as the reverse complement.
ATTGGCAATCAAACTTAATGCAGTCTCTGGATGACTTTGCTGGTCATTTCATTACTTATCGTGTCCGTGAAGGCAATGTCATTCCTTTGCTTAGTCCCGAACAACATTTTTACCTAAAAGAGAACATCAAAGGAAAACTACTGCTTGCTTCTAAAGCGCTATATCGTGAACAAAGTGAAGTTTATGCGACCTCACTAGAGAGCGCTAAGCTATGGTCTTCTCAATACTTCCAGCAAGATGATCCCGCGGTTAAGAGTTTCATGGCGCAATTAGACTCACTAGCAAAATTCAAGGTTGATGTTCGCTACCCACAAAAAATGGAAACACAGGCTTTATTATCAGACTTCATTTCTGAGCGCTTACGCCGAAATGTTCAAGCCGTTGGGTCCGATCCAGTCAAAGCAACGCCAACAAAAAAAGCTGAAATGGTTGAAGGAGATAAATCATGATCCGATTACTTCTTCTGGCAATAGTCTTAGTCGGTGGATTAATCGTGGGAACGACGTTCGCCGATCAACAAGGTTATGTATTAATTTCAGTCGCAAATACAACCGTTGAAATGAGCTTAACAACGTTAGTTCTCTTTATCGGTGCGCTAATCGCCGGATTATTCTTATTAGAAATAGTAGTTAAACGTATTCTCTCTGTCAGTAATTTTACCCGTGGTTGGTTTAGTGCTCGTCATTTACGAAAAGCACGCTACAACACGTTCAAAGGTATGATTAAACTGCATGAAGGTGAATGGAAAGAAGCGGAACGTCTAATCACTAAAGGCGGTCGCTACAACGACTTTCCATTATTGAATTACCTTGCAGCAGCAGAAGCCGCACAAGGTCGCCAACAAATAGAACAACGTGATCGCTACTTACAATTAGCCTCAGAGCAAGCTGATAGCACACTCGCTGTTGCGCTCACTAGTGCCAAACTGCAAATGCGCGAAGAGCAATATGAATTGGCTCTTGCTACACTCCAATCTGTAAAAGTCGATTACCCTCGCAACCCTGTTTTATTAGAGTTGCTTAAAGAATGTTATTTAGCCTTAAATGAATGGCAAGCATTGAAAAACATCATCCATCCATTAACCAAAGCCAAGTTAATCTCTGAGCAGCAAGCCTTAGAATTAGAAGAGAAAGCTGAATGCGGATTGATGGCCTTTATTGCGGCAAACAAAGGCACTGCTGGCTTATTAGAACATTGGAACTCTTTACCTAAAAAACTAAAGAAGCACATTCCTATATTGATATGTTTAATTAAACAATTACATGCTCGTAAAGCCGATTCTGAAGCGTATATTATCTTGCGAGATAACCTAAAAAAACGCAGTGATGATCGCTTAGTTGAATTATTACCGACTCTAAATCTTGCAGATTATCACCCTGCAACGATATTGCTTGAAGACATGGCAAATTACGATGTTCGTAACCCTGTGATTCAAAGTACACTTGGCCAGCTTTATATGCGGACGCAAAAATGGCAGCCTGCGCGTGAACATTTCGAAGCTGCATTGGAAGTACGTGAAAATATGTCTGATTACGCCTACCTTGCACGAGTGCTAGATAAACAAAACCGCAAGCAAGCGGCGGCTGATCTTTCTCGTAAAGCATTAACTATGGTTGATGATAACAACTAATTATACTTAAATACTGTTCATAAAAATGCCACTTCAAAAGTGGCATTTTTATTTGTATTAACTAAAGCTAAAATTAGATAAAAGCGAATGCATCACCAAACAATTGCTCTTTCTTCGCTTGTTTCTCTGTTATGAACTGTTCACGCGCAGCGCCTGCCATTTCAAAACGACCAGCAATATAAATATCCATTTCCGCTAAAGAATTAAAATCGGCTTTTACCGCTTCAAGTACATTACCTGTTTTTCCTGCCCAGTTTTCTGCTTTCTCAACAACAGGTACAAACGTAATGTGTTCATGTGCTGCGGCAATCGCTTCAATCTCTGCTTTAGCATATAACTGACATTCATCACGGCCACCCCAGTATAGGAAGATTGGCTTTTGAATATTTTGGCTGATGCTATGATCTAAAATTGAGCGCACATAACTGAAACCTGTACCGCCAGCAATTAACAGCATTGAGCGCTCACTGTCTTCACGGATCCATGCTTCACCATGAGGCGCATCAATTTGAATGTCTCCGCCATTCTCTAGCGCGGCTTTCATTGATTCAACCACTTCTCCCGCATAAGCATTGTGCTCTGCTGCACCAATATGAAGCTCAATTTCGCCTTCATTGCGGCAAGGGCTACTAGCGATTGAGAATGGGCGTTTGTCTTTCTCTCCCATAACAACCATTAGATATTGACCCGCTTTAAAAGCAATGGGCTGTTCTGGGTGAAGTAATATTTGAAAAGTATTACAAGCCAATGGCTCGATAGACTTTACTTTGCAATTGATTGACATGACTTTCCTTTTTCAGCTGATACCTATTTAAAATGGTATTTATACGCTGTAATTATTATGTGTATTGAGCATTAAGATCTAATTATACGGGGAGGATTTATTCTAACAACAGCACTAAATCACTTTTTGCTGTTGCCTGACACGCAAATACCCACCCTTCTTGTTGTTCTTTGTCGGTTAGAAGCGGTTCTAAATCGTATTCTATTTCCCCTTCTAACTTTTTACATAAGCACATGGCACATGCACCTACTTGGCATCGATTTGGGTAGTTTATCCCCGCTTCTAATGCCGCATCTAAGATGGTTTGCCCTTCTTCGATGTTAAATTCTTTTTGCTGTGGGAGTAAGGTTATTTTTTTCATCACACCTTTCTTTATCTTTTTCAGAGCTTAATGAAATACCTTTTCGTTTACTTTATCCAGTGAAATGAAATGTCTTTCCGCAAAAGCAGAATGGATTTAATTAGTGTTGATAGCTTATCGATAACAACAGCTGTTTTGCTACAAGACATTACACTTCACTAAAATATGTAGTAAACCAATACTTATTTGAAAATACCTAATTCATCCCAAATAGCATCGATTTTAGCAACAACTTCTGGGTCTTTCTTGATTGGTGTACCCCACTCACGAAGGCACTCATCTTCCCATTTATTGGTCGCATCTAGCCCCATTTTTGAATGACTAATTCCGTTTTGTAAGAACAGCGTATCTCTTGCTGGATCCATTCGAGTGGTGACCGCCCAAATAATGTCGTTCCAATCACTCACATCAACATCGCCATCACATACAATAACAAACTTATTCTCATCAAATTGAGACCAAACAGCCTCCATGACCTTTTTGCCATTACCTGAGATTTGTTTATCAATAGACACCACTACCATGCTCGCATTGTCATTCTGCAAATGAATATCAATGATTTCAGGGCACGTTTTAGTAATTTCAGCCAGACAACCTTCAATATTTTCTTTATTGGTTAGTAAGCATTCAACATCTGGTGACAGCGCTAATTCAGCATCCCACTTCTTAGTAAGATCTAAGCCCATTTTTGAGCCTAAACCAACGACTGGCGAAGCAAAGTCTAATGAGTCGATTGGTGTGTTCTCTATCATCAAACTATCACGTGATGGGTCCATATGCTGAGACATTGCTGCTGTCACTTGTGACCAATCTCGTGCATTCACCTCTTCATCACACACTAATACAAATTTGGTATACATAAATTGACGTAAGAACGACCACACACCCATCATCACGCGTTTTGCATGGCCTGGGTATTGTTTCTTCATCGTCACTACCGCCATGCGATACGAGCAGCCTTCTGGTGGTAAATAGAAATCAATAATTTCAGGAAACTGCTTTTGTAAGATCGGCACAAACACTTCGTTTAATGCCACACCAAGCACAGCTGGCTCATCTGGCGGACGGCCTGTGTAGGTGCTGTGATAGATAGGATCTTTACGCATGGTGATATGCGTTACGGTAAATACGTGATGCTTTTCAACTTCGTTATAGTAACCGGTGTGATCGCCATAAGGACCTTCATCGGCAAATTCTGTTGGGTCGATATAACCTTCAAATACAATTTCAGCACTGGCTGGGACTTCTAAGTCATTACTAATAGATTTGGTGATCTCAGTTCGACTACCACGCAAAAGACCCGCAAATGCGTATTCAGATAAGGTATCAGGGACAGGCGTTACTGCGCCAAGAATAGTGGCAGGATCGGCTCCAAATGCGACAGAGACAGGGAAAGGTTCACCAGGATTGGTTTCCATCCAATCACGTAAATCAAGCGCACCACCACGGTGAGCAAGCCAACGCATAATGACTTTGTTTTTACTCAGTTTCTGTTGACGATAAATACCTAAATTCTGACGTTTCTTATTTGGGCCTTTAGTGATAGTTAAACCCCAAGTTAATAGCGGGGCAACATCATCTGCCCAACAACTCATTACGGGGATTTTATCTAAATCAACCTCATCACCTTGCCAAACAATCTGCTGGCAATTTGCCTTGCGAATATTCTTAGTTGGCATATTCAATACTTGCTTGAATACAGGCAATTTATCTAGTGCGTCTTTAAAACCCTTTGGTGGCTCAGGCTCTTTTAAATACGCCAGTAATTTACCCACTTCACGCAGTTCAAGAACGTCTTTACGTCCCATACCTATCGCAACACGTTCAGGTGTACCAAATAGATTCGTTAATACAGGAATATCGTAACCGATAGGATTTTCAAACAACAATGCTGGACCACCCGCACGTAAAGTACGATCGCTGATCTCTGTCATTTCATAATGAGGGTCAATGGGGTGTGAAATGCGTTTTAACTGTCCGATCTCTTCCAAGTGATCGAGAAAATCACGTAAATCCTTATATTGCATCGCTATCTACATGTAGTGAAGTTTGGATAGATTATACCCAAACTCCCTCATATCCCCAACCTACTTCAAAGCCATTAACTGGAGTTAAGTCTAATTACACTAACGTTGTGATAATGCTAAACGTACATGTTGTTGGCGTACCTTGTTTCTCGTTGTTGATAAACTCTCTAACCAAGGAACATGACCGTAATTCGCCAGATGCATAGCAACCGCACCACCATCTTGTATATGATCAATCTTAGCTAATAGAAAAATTTGAACTTCCTGAGGAAGCGGATGAAGCTTTGCAAGCGAGGCAAACGCACTTTGTTTTAACGAAGGGTTATTCGTTGCAGCCATTAATTGTTGAGTCGCAAATGGATCTGGCGCGGCATTCGATAAACGCTCCAATTCAGAAATACTGTATTGATCTGTACGCATCTTCCATAAGATTTTATACATATCATTACTTTTAGATAACTGTGCCAAACGCACCATCACCTCTGTCGTTGGTAGCCATACTGATAATGGATCACCAGTAATTTGAGAAACTAAATTGTCCAATGCTTCAGGCGTTAAACTGTCTAACTCTGCCAATACAATAGATTGACGAACTCGAACCTCATGGGGTTCACCTACTAGCCATTCAGACAACACTAAACGATGCTCTTCTGATGCAAGAATAAAATCTAAAACTTGTTGGTCTTTCGACATTTGGCTTAACACACGAGAAACTATACTCGAATAATCAAAAGCCAGTTTAGTCACGACATACCCATTGCCTTGCTCTTTAATTGTATACGTTGGGTGAATAGATAATTGTTCTTTTAGCCAGAGAGTGACTTTGGGATCTAAAACTAAATTTTGTTGCTCTATTTGCTGTAGCAACATAAAACGAACCGCTTCTTGTTGCGGCATTGAAAGGCGGTTAAGAGAAAAGTTGAGAGTAATGATATCTCCATCAATCAAATATTGATGTAGTTCATCCACCTTCTTATTAAGTTGCTGATCAACTAATAAACTTTGTGCAAAGTTAGGTTGAATTTCTGACGCTGATACGTGACCAACCAGCAAACTTGCAGAGAGGAGGATCGATGCTAACAGTCCTTGTCGCATATGTTGCTCCTTTAGATAAACTAAGCGGACATTCCTATTCCAAAGCTTAGTACAGATGATGATGCCGTCAAATTAACAAATAAGCAACAAAAAACGCCACCTAAGTAGGCAGCGTTTTATTATTTATAGAACTAAGTATCAATTACTGAGTAAAGACTCAATTATTGACGACGCATCGCATCAAAGAACTCATCGTTCGTTTTTGTCATTGATAATTTATCAATTAGGAATTCCATTGCATCTGTTTCGCCCATTGGGTGAACAATTTTACGCAGAATCCACATTTTTTGTAGCTCATCCGTCTTAGTCAGAAGCTCTTCACGACGAGTACCTGAACGGTTAAAGTCGATTGCAGGGAATACACGTTTTTCCGCAATTTTACGGTTTAGATGTAATTCCATGTTACCAGTACCTTTAAACTCTTCGTAGATAACTTCATCCATTTTAGAGCCAGTATCAACCAATGCCGTTGCAATGATAGTTAAACTACCACCTTCTTCAACGTTACGTGCTGCACCAAAGAAGCGCTTAGGACGGTGCAATGCGTTTGCATCCACACCACCAGTAAGCACTTTACCAGACGATGGAATAACGGTGTTATAAGCACGAGCAAGACGAGTGATTGAATCCAGTAGGATAACCACGTCTTTCTTGTGTTCAACAAGACGTTTTGCTTTCTCAATAACCATTTCAGCAACTTGTACGTGACGAGATGCAGGCTCATCAAACGTTGATGCAATTACTTCACCTTTAACTAGGCGTTGCATCTCAGTTACTTCTTCTGGACGTTCATCGATAAGTAAAACCATTAACTCACACTCAGGGTGGTTATAAGCAATACTTTGAGCAATGTTTTGAAGTAGCATTGTTTTACCCGCTTTTGGCGGAGCAACAATCAAACCACGTTGGCCGCGGCCAATTGGAGATGCTAAGTCAAGAACACGTGCTGTAATATCTTCAGTTGAACCATTACCACGCTCCATACGTAAACGATCGTTCGCGTGTAGAGGAGTAAGGTTTTCAAAAAGGATTTTATTACGAGCATTATCAGGACGGTCATGGTTAACTGCGTTTACTTTAAGAAGGGCAAAATAACGCTCGCCATCTTTAGGTGGACGAATCTTTCCAGAAATCGTATCACCTGTACGCAAGTTAAAGCGACGAATTTGGCTTGGAGAGACATAAATGTCATCCGGACCAGCCAAATAAGAACAATCTGCTGAACGAAGGAAACCAAAGCCATCTTGAAGAATCTCAAGAACACCATCTCCAAAGATGTCTTCACCGCTTTTCGCATGTTGCTTAAGGATGGAGAAGATGATGTCTTGTTTTCTTAGACGAGCTAGGTTTTCTAGGCCCAATGATTCGCCAAGAGCAACAAGATCCGATACAGGTCGGTTTTTAAGTTCAGTAAGATTCATAGTGGTAGGTAGTTGTTTAGTCAAAATCAGATTCTATCTTTAGTTGATTTAAGAATGAATGACCTTCGAGCTCGGTCAAGAAATGAGATCGTATAAAATACGCCAGATAAATTATCACTTATTCGCATTTGAGTCTAGGGCTTGGCCCTGATTTCTAAGCTTAGCTTAGCTCAGATAAAACAAAACCGCACATAATTTCTCATTATATACGGTTCTATCTGACTTAATTGCACCCTATATTATAGGTTTGCATCAAGAAACTCTTTAAGTTGAGTTTTAGAAAGTGCACCCACTTTCGTTGCAGCTACGCCACCATCTTTAAACAAAAGAAGCGTTGGAATGCCACGGATACCAAACTTTGGTGGTGTTCCTGCATTCTGATCGATATTTAATTTACCAATCGTTAGCTTACCTTCGTACTCGTCTGCGATTTCATCCAGAATAGGAGCAATCATTTTACAAGGACCACACCATTCTGCCCAGAAATCTACTAGTACTGGGCCTGCAGCATTGATCACACTTTCTTCAAAACCGCCATCTGTAAGCTGCAAAATTTTGTCGCTCATCGTCAACTCCAACGTTAAATTTAAAGGCTGATTTGATGATAACCAGCAAATTGATGCCCTATTTGAATGGAATACGTTTCGTATTGCAAGCTTTAACTGATATTCTATAGCAATGAAAAAGACGCACATCACAGAGCAAAAGTTTGCCGACCTAGGTTTAGAGCCTCAGGTCCTTGATGGTTTGAATGCAAAAGGGTTCATTAAATGTACTCCTATTCAAGCTAAGGCATTGCCGGTACTGCTCGCCGGCCAAGACATTGCAGGCCAAGCCCAAACGGGTACAGGTAAGACGCTAGCGTTCCTTACTGCTACTTTTAATCACCTATTAACGACACCTGCTCCTGAAGGTCGTAAAATTACGCAACCGCGTGCCATTATTATGGCTCCGACGCGTGAACTTGCGATTCAAATCTTCAATGATGCAGAGTCACTAATCGCAAGCACTGGCCTAAAAGCCGCGTTAGCTTACGGTGGCGAACGTTATGAAAAACAACAGCAAGTCATTGAACAAGGTGTTGATATTTTGATCGGTACTACCGGTCGTATCATCGACTTCTATAAGCAAGGTCACATTGACTTTAAGATGATTCAAGTGGTTGTCCTTGATGAAGCCGATCGCATGTTCGATCTCGGTTTCATTAAAGATATTCGCTTCATCTTCCGTCGTATGCCAGCGCCAACAGAACGTCTAAACATGCTGTTCTCTGCAACGCTATCTTACCGTGTACAAGAGCTTGCTTTTGAACATATGCAAGAGCCAGAGCACGTTGTTGTTGAACCAGACCAAAAGACAGGTCATCGTATTCAGGAAGAATTATTCTATCCTTCAAACGATCATAAAATGGCACTTCTGCAAACATTAATTGAAGAAGAATGGCCTGACCGCGCGATCATTTTTGCTAATACTAAACACAAATGTGAATCTGTTTGGGGCCATCTAGCCGCTGACAAACACCGTGTTGGTCTTCTTACTGGTGACGTCCCACAGAAGAAACGTGAACGCATCCTAGAAGAGTTTACAAAAGGCGATGTTGATATCCTTGTTGCTACTGACGTAGCCGCTCGTGGTTTACACATCCCACAAGTAACTCATGTATTTAACTTCGATCTACCAAACGAAGCTGAAGATTACGTTCACCGTATCGGTCGTACAGGTCGTGCTGGTGAAAGTGGTAACTCAATCAGCTTCGCGTGTGAAGAATACGCAATTAATCTTCCAGCAATCGAAGAATACATTGAGCATTCAATCCCACAATCTGATTACGACTCTTCAGCATTATTAGAAGATTTGCCTGCACCATTACGTCTACAACGTCGTCCGCAGCAAAATCGTCGTAACGGCAACAACAATGGTCAACGTCAAGGCGGAAATCGTAAATACTCTCGCCCACGTCAACCTCGTAGCCCTCAGGCATAATCTGAGTTCTACGGAAAAATTAAAAGGATGTTATGAAAAGTTCAACGATATCACCTATGTATGCCGCCATTGATTTAGGGTCCAATAGCTTCCATATGCTTGTTGTGCGTCATATAAATGGTAGTGTGCAAACCATGGCCAAAATTAAACGTAAAGTTCGTTTGGCTTCTGGATTAGATGAAAACTACACACTCAACCATGAAGCTATGCAGCGTGGGTGGGATTGTTTGAGCTTATTTGCAGAACGCTTGCAAGACATCCCAGTAGAAAACATTCGCATTGTAGGCACCGCAGCATTGCGCGTCGCTACCAATGTGGATGTATTCTTAGAAAAAGCCAATAAAATCTTAGGTCATGACATTAACGTAATCGAAGGTGAAGAAGAAGCTCGCACTATTTACCAAGGAGTTGCACACACTTCTGGTGGTAATGGCCGTCGCTTAGTTGTCGATATAGGCGGTGCAAGTACAGAACTTATCATTGGTGAGGGTTTTGAAGCACAGGCACTCACAAGCCTAAAAATGGGTTGTGTTACTTGGCTTGAAGGCTACTTTAAAGACCGTGCATTAACCAAAAATAACTTTGATGCGGCCATTGCTGGCGCAAAAGAGACGTTAGCTCCAATTTTACAACAGTATACCGACCTTGGTTGGCAAACCTGTGTTGGAGCAAGTGGTACGGTTCAAGCATTGCAAGAAATTATGTTGGCGCAAGGCATGGATGAGGTTATTACCTTAGCCAAGCTTAAGCGCCTTCAAAAACAAGCAATGCAATATGAACACCTAGAAGAATTAGATATCGATGGATTGACTCTTGAAAGAGCACTCGTGTTCCCGAGCGGTTTATCCATCCTTATTGCTATTTTTGAATTATTAGACATCGATTCTATGACGTTAGCTGGCGGCGCTTTGCGTGAAGGTCTGTGCTACGGCATGATCGATGAATTGCAGCACGATGAAGTGTGTCAACGTACGATTAAAAGCGTTCAACAACGCTATCAGCTAGATGTTGATTACGCACAACAAGTGACAGACTTATCTACCCAACTCGTTCAACAGTGTGGTGATAGCTGGCTTGTTGAACCTCAAGCATTGCCTTTACTAACGGCTGCAACTCAACTGCATGAAATTGGTATGTGTATTGATTATAAAAAAGGTGGAGATCACTCTGCCTATTTAATTAATGCGCTTGATTTACCAGGGTTTACCCGCGCTCAAAAACATTTACTTGGTGAACTATTACGCCGTTACCGTGAATCGTTTTCAGCAATGCCTGCCCAACATGCTGTTTCAGATACCTCTGCGCAACGTATGCTACGTATACTTCGTTTAGCACTGATATTAACGCATCGTCGCGATGTAAATTTAGCACCTGCTGTCACTTTGTCTGAAAACGACGATGTTCTGTCGCTGACGATTGATGCCACTTGGTTGGCTGCCAATCCTCTAACAAGAGCTGAACTAGAAATTGAAGCGGATAAGCAGACCAATATTGGTTGGGATTTGGTTATCGACGCTAAAAGCGAATAAGAGCCTATACGCTGCGCTAACTAGAGGCTAGAACGCTTCGCTTCTATAAGAGCAAAAGCAAGAGCCTTACTGGTACTAATTTCAGGATTCAGAAAAAATAAAAGCATGATGATTAACTAAAATCATCATGCTTTTTTGTTTTTTTAGGATTAAAGAACTTACAAGATTCTCGCTCTTATCGTTTCTAGTTAGCGCAGCGTATAGTCTCTAGTTAACACCAAAACCCACCACACTCACCCCTGAAACCTTTAAGCGAAGCGATCTGAACCTTACTCTTATTTCTCTTCCGCCAACCACTCAGCGACATCTTTCGCAAAGTAAGTCAAAATGCCATCAGCACCTGCGCGCTTAAAGCATAATAAAGATTCCATCACCGTATCACGCTCACTCAACCAACCATTCATAATAGCGGCTTTGTGCATCGCGTATTCACCCGATACCTGATAAGCAAACGTAGGAACTTGAAGTTCAGTTTTAACACGACGAACGATGTCCAAATAAGGCATGCCTGGTTTCACCATTACCATATCTGCACCTTCATTGATGTCCATTGCAACTTCATGAATTGCTTCATCACTATTTGCTGGGTCCATCTGGTAGTTTTTCTTATTACCACCTTTTAAGTTAGACGATGAACCGACTGCATCACGGAACGGGCCGTAGTAACAAGACGCATATTTTGCAGAATACGCCATGATTTGCGTATGAACATAACCCGCTTTCTCTAGCGCTTTACGGATCTCACCAATACGGCCATCCATCATATCTGACGGAGCCACCACATCAGCACCGGCTTCAGCATGCGATAACGCCTGCTTAATTAGAACTTCTGTCGTTACGTCATTCATCACGTAACCATTTTCATCAATAATGCCATCTTGACCGTGAGTCGTGAATGGGTCTAATGCCACATCAGTAATCACACCTAGCTCTGGTACGTGAGCTTTTAATTCTTTCACAGCACGCTGAACTAAGCCTTCAGGATTGTGAGCTTCTGCTGCACATAAGCTTTTAGCATCTTGAGAAACCACTGGGAAAAGTGCAATCGCAGGGATGCCTAAATCATATAAACGCTGTGCTTCTTCAAGTAGTAAATCAATCGATAAACGCTCAACACCTGGCATTGAATCTACGGTTTCACGACGATCTTTACCCATAAGCACAAACATTGGGTAGATTAAATCATTTACGGTTAATTGGTTCTCAGCCATTAGACGACGGCTAAATTCATGCTTACGCATACGACGCATACGACGGTTTGGAAACGCACCTTGAATGGATACAGACACACTGAGCTCCTTTTGTATTTATGATGCGATCAATATATACCCATCGCCTTTTGAATCCAAATTTTCTTAGAGATCTGATTTTTACGATTAACTTGGTATGATAGAAAATATAATTTTAATAAAAGAGCCTTAATTATGATTGATACTCATGCTCACATATATGCAAAAGAATTTGATGAAGACCGAGATTTAGTGGTTCAACGCGCCTTAGCACAAGGTATTGATCTAATTTTATTACCAAATATCGACTTAGAATCTATCGAACCTATGCTAAAAACCGAGGCTGCCTACCCTGATATTTGTCGCTCGATGATGGGATTACACCCTTGCTATGTGAATGCTGATGTTAAGCAAACCCTAGCGACAATCCACTCTTGGTTTGAGAAACACAACTTCATTGCGGTAGGTGAAATAGGTATTGACCTATACTGGGACAAAACCTTTAAAGCTGAACAAGAGATGGCTTTTATCACCCAATTAAATTGGGCAAAAGAGATGAAACTGCCTGTTGTTATTCATACTCGTGATTCTATTGAAGAGACATTAACCCTTCTTGAACAAGAGCAAGATGGCTCGTTATCAGGCACTTTCCATTGCTTTGGTGGTTCAGTTGACGAAGCTAAAGCAATTAATGATTTAGGCTTTCATCTTGGTTTAGGCGGTGTTTCTACCTTTAAGAATGGTGGTATGGATAAAATAATCCCTCATCTTAATATGGATTACTTAATTCTAGAGACTGATTGCCCATATTTAGCCCCTGTACCTCATCGTGGTAAGCGTAATGAGCCTGCATATACACAGTTAGTTGCTCAACGTGTGGCTGATTTACGTGAGATGAGTCTTGCGGATGTGGATGCGATTACAACAGCGAATGCGAAAAGACTTTTTGGGATTTAAGAGAAAACAATAGCGTTCAGATCGCTACGCTCGAAGGGTTCAGGTTTCAGGAAGAGCCTATACGCAGTGCTAACTAGAGGCTAGAACGCTTCTCTTCTATAAGAGAAAAATCTGATTCTTCAACATTGTTATTCCAACGTAACAATACTCGCTCTTATAGTATCTAGTTAGCGCAGCGTATAGGCTTTTACTTTATTCCAAACAAGAAAAACCCCGCTAGACTCTCGTCCAACGGGGTTATAACTTTACTCGCAGCAATCCGGCTACTAATGGTGCTCCATGCATCAAATCCTTGATAGTATACTGATTCCTTCAGTGCATTCCTTTCTCGCTATCCTAGCGGTGTCCTTGATCTTATCCTGATCCGTTAACAATCCGTAGTTAACTCTCCTTCGCTTGTTCCTTGAGCGGTGTCCCTTACATCATCCTGATGTGCAATCCATTTTCCTCAATCCTAGAGGTGTCCATCGTCTTTCCTTAGTAGCAACCATCCTAGTTACTATTGCGTCCATTCAATGTCCATTTGCTATCCGTGCCAATTACTAATCCTAAGTAACCGAGTGCTTCATCCTGAAGCGTACCAAATCCTTGGCTAATTCCTGTTCCGTGTCAGCATCCTTCCGACACCAATAAGATTACGCTTTTCATTATTTTCAGCAATAGACTAAATTCAAACTTTTGCAAAAAGAATTATCCTACTTTTACCACCACAAACTTAGCTCTTTATTATCAATAACTTATTTTACAATGAGTTCAATTTAGATATGAATAAAGAGAAAATGCGCACTTGTTTGTAAGAGATCTCGCACACGGGTCGTGGCGTTTTGGTAATAAGGATTCAGATCGCTTCGCTTGAAGGTTTCAGGAAGAGCCTATACGCTTCGCTAACTAGAGGCTAGAACGCTTCTATAAGAGAAAAATTTGATTCTTCAACGCTGCTATTCCACCGTCAAAACACTCGCTCTTATAGTATCTGGTTAGCGAAGTGTATAGTTTCTAGCGAATATAGATAAACTCATCACACATCCCCCTGAAACCTTTAAGGGAGCTTGCGACCGATCTGAACCCTGCTTTTTTACTTTACCCCAAACAAGAAAAACCCCGCTAGACTCTCGTCTAACGGGGTTATAACTTTACTCGCAGCAATCCGGCTACTAATGGTGCTCCATGCATCAAATCCTTGATAGTATACTGATTCCTTCAGTGCATTCCTTTCTCGCTATCCTAGCGGTGTCCTTGATCTTATCCTGATCCGTTAACAGTCCGTAGTTAACTCTCTTCGCTTGTTCCTTGAGCGGTGTCCGTTACATCATCCTGATGTGCAGTCCATTTACCTCAATCCTAGAGGTGTCCATTGTCTTTCCTTAGTAGTAACCATCCTAGTTACTATTGCGTCCATTCAATGTCCATTTCGCTATCCGTGCCGATTACTAATCCTAAGTAACCGAGTGCCTCATCCTGAAGCGTACCAAATCCTTGGCTAGTTCCTGTTCCGTGTCAGCATCCTTCCGACACCATTGAGATTACGCCTTTCACCTATTTCAGCAATAGACTAAATCCTAATTTTTGCAAAAAAAATATACGTTATTTACCACGAAAAACAAAAGTATTAAATTTCAACAGGTTAACTAAAAACCGATAATTTTCGACTACAAATAAAGCGCCAAATCTCACTAACTTGTAAGAGATCTCGCACACGGCTTTTCCATTTTATCTCTACTATCTCTCATGCCTTAAAAATCTAACCGTGATACTGATCACTCTATAGCCGAATAAAATAAAATAACGCCCTATTTATGGCTTAAAAAAGAATAAAAAAAAGCGCTGATATAGTATCAGCGCTTTCAATTTTATTTATTCTAACAAGTATTATGCTTCGTCTTTTTCCATGTCATCTTCATTTTCTTCCCTTACATAAAAACGAGAGAAGAACAAACCGAACTCAAACAGAATACACATAGGTACTGCAAGTAGGGTTTGAGAAATAATGTCTGGCGGTGTTAGCATCATACCCACAACAAACGCACCGACAACAATGTATGGACGTTTTTGCTTTAAGGTTTCAGGTGTTGTTGCTCCTGTCCAACATAATAAAATGATGGCGACGGGAATTTCAAACGCGATACCAAAGGCAAGGAATAAAGCTAAAACAAAATCAAGATAACTGGCGATATCCGTAGCAACTTGAACGCCTTCCGGTGCAATGTTTGTAAAAAAGCTAAACACTAACGGAAAAACGATAAAGTAAGCGAAAGAAACGCCTGCATAAAACAACATTGAGCTTGAGAACAATAACGGCATGATCAGTTTCTTTTCATGCTTATACAGTCCAGGAGCTACAAATGCCCATACTTGATAAAGAATCACTGGAACAGCGACAAATATCGATGCCACCAAAGTCAGCTTTATAGGCGTGAAAAATGGTGACGCGACATCAGTTGCTATCATCGTTGCACCGGCTGGTAATCTTTCTACCAACGGCGCTGATAAGAACTCATAAATGTCATTAGCAAACCAGACCAGACCTAAAAACACCACGATTACGGCAATTAATGCCTTTAATAGACGGTTTCTTAGCTCTAATAGGTGAGTTAACAACGGCTGAGAGTGTTCAACTGATGACATAATTACTCTGCTTTTGTTTTAGAAGTTGAATCAGATGTTACCGGCGTTTCTGTATCTACTTTTGGAGTATCTACAGTTTCTTCTGGTTTTGCATATGGGCGAGTGACATCAGCTGCCGCTTGCTTTAACTCTTCTACTGATTTTTTAAGATCAGGCGCTAAGTCTTCCATATTCATCTGTTCTGCTTTACGCAAATTTTCTTGTAACTCTTGTATCTTCAGCTCTTGTGTCAGCTCATCTTTGACGTTATTCGCCATGCTTTTTGCTGCCCCAACAAACTGAGCCACAGAGCGGATCGCTTTTGGTAAACGTTCCGGTCCTAATACAACGAGTCCAACAACAGAGATCAGTATCAGTTCCCAAAAACCGATATCAAACACGTGTTATGCCTGCTCTTTGTCGTTTTGCTTTTGTTTTTCTACTGTCTCTGCTTCTTTTTTCTCTAAGTTTTGAGGAGCAACAAAATCAGCGTCTTTTTTCGAATCTTTTGCTGTATCTTCTTCACTTATCGCTTTTTTAAAGCCTTTAACTGCAGAACCCAAATCACTGCCTACACCGCGTAATTTTTTCGTACCAAATAACAGAACGATAATTACTGCAATAATAAGAAGTTGCCAAATACTAATACCACCCATGCTTGTTTCCTCAGCGTGTTAGGGTTAAAAAATTGCTAATCAGAATAACGCTTATCAACGATATGCTCGCCAGCTTAATAGCCAAAACGTGATTCCTGTAGCAGCACTAATTGATGCTAACGCAGTAATGTTACTGGTTAATAACACCGCAGAACAAATCAGCAGAGTTGCTCCAACATTAAATAGGAATTGTCCTTTCGCTTGTTGACGCTTACTTTGACGATACCCTGCGTAGAGTTTATCCATTCGTTGATTGAGAACTTTGCCCTGGCGCAAACTGTCATAAACTAAATCTGGTAGTTCTGGCAATTTTTCAGCCCAAAATGGCGCTTTCTCACTCAAAGCAGTCACGAAGGCTGCCGGTCCAATTTGTTTTGCCATCCACGTTTCTAAAAACGGTTTGGCGGTTGCCCATAGATCCAGTTGAGGGTACAGCTGTCGCCCTAATCCTTCTACGTACAACAATGTTTTTTGCAATAGAACCAATTGCGGTTGCACTTCCATATTAAAACGACGTGCTGTATTAAATAAATTCAATAATACATGCCCAAAAGATATCTCACCTAATGGCTTTGCAAATATTGGCTCACATACCATGCGGATCGCAAATTCAAATTCTTCGACATTAGTGTCCGCCGGAACCCAACCTGAATCAACATGTAATTGTGCGACTTTACGATAATCACTATTAAAAAAGCCTAATAAATTTTCAGCTAAATAGCGCTTATCTTCTTTATTGAGTGTTCCAACAATACCACAATCTAATCCAATCCATTGTGGATTATCTGGATTATCTGGATTTACAAACACGTTCCCTGGGTGCATGTCCGCATGAAAAAAGCTATCTCTAAACACTTGAGTAAAGAAAACAGACACACCACGTTCCGCTAATAGCTTCATGTTGGTGTTATTTCTTTCTAATTGTTCAATATCAGAAACTTGAATACCATAGATACGCTCAGACACCATCAAGTTTTCAGAGCTTAAATCTAAAATAACTTCTGGTACATACAACTCTTCACTGCCTTCAAAATTACGGCGCAGCTGCATTGCATTACTGGCTTCTCTTCTTAAGTCTAGTTCATCAAGTAAGGTTTTTTCGTATTCTTCAATAACTTCAACAGGCTTTAAACGACGAGCTTCTGGAATGTGTTGCTCAACTAACCCTGCCATTCGATACATTAATCGAATATCAGCTTCAATAACTGGACGAATATCAGGACGAATAATCTTAAGTACTATTTCTCGGCCTGACTCTTTTAGCTTTGCTGTATGTACTTGAGCAATAGAGGCAGAGGCTAAAGGAATAATATCAAACTCAGTAAACCAATTTTCTAATGGCCCACCCAGTGCAATTTCCATTTGATCTTTAGCTAATTGGCCATCAAATGGAGCGACTTGATCTTGCAGTAATGCCAGTTGATCGGCTAAATGAGGAGGAAAAAGGTCACGACGAGTTGACATCATTTGACCAAATTTAATCCATACAGGTCCTAACTCTTGTAGCGCCAAACGTAAGCGTTCACCTAATGGTTTCTCTGGATATTTATTTTTTATCCAGAAAAGCCCTCGACGTAAACGCTTTGGTAGTTGAGTTAACGCGTGATCAGGCAGCAGTTCATCTAATCCATACTCAAGCTGAACCTTGGTGATGTGATATAAACGCTTTAGCTCTGATGGTGTCATGCGCGCTCCATTGGATAAGCATTCAATAATCGCGTTAAACGAACATCAAGATCCGCAAGTTGAGTATCAACATCAGAAACTTGATCACAAAAATGCGCAATTTCTAACGGCGCTGGTGCAATTTTCCATTCTTCAGTTAACACTTCTGCCGCGTGACGTGTTTGACGAGAAATTTGTTTCTTTACCCAACACGCACTGTTTTTTACACCACTCACTAAAGTATGAGCAACAATATCACCAGTATATTGGGAAAGTTTCTCTTCCACATCCGGTTTAAGCTCAGTTAATAACGCAGAGAATTGTTGTGCGAGGTTAAGATCACCTTCAAGCACCAACTTATCTTGTTTTATTAATTGAGTTATGTTGTTTTTCTCACGCAGTTGCGGCAAAACAGAAAGGTTTAAAGCAAGGTAGCAATCGACCTCACCTTCAAACTTTGACAGGATATCTACTTGCTGCTGACTAAAAATAAAATACAAATCTTTGTTCACTTCATTTAAATGAACATGAATGATTTTTTCTTTTAACCTAAGCAGCGCAGCTTTGCTATCAGGTGATTCTTTTAACAGAGTATTTAACCCTGTTTCCATTACGCCTGTTACAAACGGTTCTAATGGCATTATTTTATCCTTTAAAACTTATAGCCACGGTGCAACGCAACGATACCACCAGTAAGGTTGTAATAGTTTGCTTGCTCAAAACCAGCGTCTTCCATCATGCTTTTCAGTGTTTCTTGATCTGGGTGCATACGGATAGATTCAGCTAAATAACGGTAGCTATCTGCATCGTTCGCGATTAACTCACCCATTTTAGGTAATAAATGGAAAGAGTATGCATCGTAGATTTTTGATAGTGGTTCAAGAACTGGCTTGGAGAATTCTAAAACTAACAAACGACCACCCGGTTTTAATACGCGGAACATCGAACGTAATGCTTTATCTTTATCTGTAACATTACGAAGACCAAAGCTGATAGTAATACAATCGAAATGATTATCAGGGAATGGCAGCTCTTCAGCATTTGCTTGTACGTAGTTTACGTTACCAACAATACCCATATCACGCAGTTTATCACGACCAACATTCAACATTGAGTTGTTGATATCAGCTAGGATAACTTGACCTTTTTCACCGACAATACGAGAAAACTTAGCGGTTAAGTCACCAGTACCGCCGGCTAAATCAAGAACTTTATGGCCAGGACGTACGCCACTGCAATCAATAGTGAATCGTTTCCAAACACGATGTACACCACCAGACATAAGGTCATTCATGATGTCGTATTTTGCAGCTACAGAGTGAAATACTTCTGCAACTTTCGCGACTTTTTCATCTTTCGCGACTGTAGTGAAGCCAAAGTGCGTTGTTTCTTCAGCAATGTTCATCTTGTCCGTCATTTTTCGTCCTCTAGAGATTGTTCGCTGAATCCCTACACTCTGAATTCAACAGCGCTCTAGTCTACTTTATCCAACCCATTATCACCAAGTGTTTGCATCGTATCTGCTTCAAAAGATTGTTCAATAAGACGACGATTTATATCTCGCTTTACCTCAACACCCAATTCTTTAAAGCTTTCAGCCTGACGAATAATGTTGCCACGCCCTGTTGCTAATTTATTCATTGCACCTTGATAGCTTTGATTCGCTTTATCTAACGCACCTCCGACGGCTTCCATATCATCGACAAATAAACGCATTTTGTCGTATAACTTACTGGCACGATCGGCGATGATTTTTGCGTTCTGATTTTGTCTTTCATTACGCCATAAATTACTGATGGTTCTTAGCGCTACAAGTAACGTCGTTGGACTTACGATGATAATATTTTGCTCCATCGCGTCCGAAATTAATGATGGATCGGCTTCAATTGCAACTTGGAATGCCGGCTCTACAGGAATAAACATTAATACATAATCTAAACTGCGTAAGCCATTTAATTTGTGGTAATCCTTTTTACTTAATCCACGTAAATGCGCACGAATAGCCATTAAGTGTTCATCAAGTGCTTGCTCTTTTTGATTAAAGTCATCGCTATTAAAAAATCGCTCATACGCAACCAAGGTCATTTTTGAATCAACCACGACATCTTTCTCATCAGGTAAGTGAACAATCACATCGGGATAAAAACGTTTGCCATCTTCATCATCCATACTGACTTGAGTGTCGTATTCATGACCTTCTCGTAAGCCTGATTCTTGTAAAACTCGCGCAAGAACAACTTCACCCCAATTGCCTTGTTGTTTATTGTCACCTTTTAGCGCGTTGGTCAGGTTTACCGCCTCCTGTGTCATTCGCTCATTAAGTTGCTGTAAGCTTCGAATTTCATGAACTAAGGTGTGGCGTTCTTTCGCCTCAAAACCAAAACTATCATTAACCTGTCTTTTAAATCCTTCTAACTGCTCTTTCAATGGTGACAGCAAACCTTCTAAACTAATTTTGTTCTGCTCATCGACCGTTTTGGTTTTTTGTTCAAACAGCTGGTTAGCTAAATTTTCAAATTGTTGTTTTAAGCGTAGTTCAGCACGCTCTAATAATTCCATTTTTTCTAAACTGGCTTTGCGCTCTTCTTCATGACGAGCTTCCTGCTCTCGTAATTCAGCTTCGATATTTGAGTTTGCTTGGCGAGAAAACTCCAGTTGCTGTGTAAGAAATTCTTTTTCTTTTTGAATTGCTTCAAAATAACGAAGTTTTTCCATCGCTGCCATTAAACGGCCATGTGATTGCTTTTGTTCTTGCGCTAACTGATCTCTTTCACCATCTAACTCATCGAGTTCTGTTTGCTGTTTTTCTAATTGCTGGGTTAATTGGCTCAATTGATTATTGTTGAGTTTTTTTTCTGATTCTAATTCATGCTCTAACAACGCTAATTCTTGCTGATTTCGGCTATTAGCCAACACATGAGCGACAGCATAAGCAATGCTTGCTCCAACAAAACCAAACAATAAATGGCCACCAAATTGATTCAAAAATTCCATAACTCACTCAATACAAAAACTTATTCTTATAGGATATTTTGATACTGGATAAATGTCCAGTTAACACTATTTTACAAGCACAGGTAAACTCCTGCCTTAAATGGATTTCTAATTGAGAATAATAACAATGAACGAACGTCGCGCTTTAGGATTTGGCATCGCTGCGGTTCTATTATGGTCAACCGTCGCCACCGCTTTTAAAATTACATTGGAGTTCTTTACCCCAACTCAAATGCTGACAATTGCTAGTGCAGTATCTATCCTTGCTTTAGTTGCTGTTGCTGCCTACCAAAAAACATTATCTAAACTCGTTGATACTTTTGTTGCCAACCCTTTGTATTACATTTTACTTGGCGCAATTAACCCTCTTGCTTATTACTTGGTGTTATTTAAATCTTATGATTTATTACCCGCATCTCAAGCTCAGCCTCTAAATTACAGCTGGGCAATAACACTCACATTAATGGCTGCGGTTTTTCTTGGTCAAAAAATCAGAAAACAAGATTGGATTGCTTGTGTGTTGGGTTATTT
Organism: Aliivibrio sifiae; assembly: GCF_002954705.1. Lineage (GTDB taxonomy): Bacteria > Pseudomonadota > Gammaproteobacteria > Enterobacterales > Vibrionaceae > Aliivibrio > Aliivibrio sifiae_A. The sequence continues at coordinate 89,744 of NZ_MSCO01000003.1, read as the reverse complement.
AGGTGTGATAGTAATTGCAACCAAAGGTAACGTCTTGGCGCTAGAGTTTGATAGCCCACTAGGCGTGGGGTTAGCGTTGTTTTCAACACTGCTTTGGGCTGGGTATTGGATACTGAACACCAAGAATAAAGCGGACCCAATTTTAGGATTACTGCTCGGTTTCTTAGTCGCGCTTCCAGTAGCAATAGGTTTAAGTTTTTATGAAGGTGCTCCTTGGGCTCATATCCCAATGAGTGGTTGGTTGGCCGTGTCTTATGTTGGGCTATTTGAAATGGGGATCACCTTTGTTTTATGGCTATCTGCATTACGTTTAACTCAGAATACCGCCCGTATTAGTAACCTGATTTTTGCTTCTCCTTTTATTTCTTTATTACTACTCGCGAATATTATCGGTGAAGAAATACATCCATCAACTCTAATTGGTTTAATTATGATTGTATGTGGATTATTGATACAGCAATTCTATGGTAAGAAAAAGAACAAGCGAAAGTAACAGAAAGATAACACCATCCGAACTCAAACGTTAGGCATAAAAAAGCAGCGATCGCTCGCTGCTTTTTTTATTTATACCAATGTAATTAATTAGATGATCTATTTAACCAGTAAAATGAACAGATAATTAGTGAAATTGGTATTACTAAAGTAACTTATTTGCTTGCTAGATAAGCTTGGAAGTCTTCTAAAGAAACCCCTTCTTTTGCCATCTCTTCAGCTAATTTCTTTGTTGTTTCGCCTTTGCGCTCTTCAATTACCACTTGAAATTGGTAAATAAGATCACGCAATGTAGGAACAGACACTTGGCGCGCAGCACTTCTTACGCGCTCTTGGCTTTGGTTTCCTAACTCAGATAAGAGCTTACCAAACATTAATTTTTCTGGTGACTCTTCCATCTGCTCTAGAACACGAGCCATTTCAATAATAGACATCGACATTGCGTGTTTTGCCTTTCAATCGTCAATATTAGTAATAGTGCTGAATATACACTGAAAGTCACATTAACTGAATATATTAAGAAACAAAATTGCTCCTTTTCTGTTCAATTTATAGGAATTACTTCTCAGTAACACCTGAATGCCAACGTTGACCTGTTTTCGTTAATAGGATCAGCAAGCCTGGGATAAGAAGCCACATCATTAGCGTTAAGAGTTGTGCAGAAGGGAGTGCTAATCTTTGCATTGTGCCAACAATGACGCCTGCACCACTCATTTGAAATAACCCTAATAATGCCGCGGCTGTACCCGCTCTATCACCAAACGGTGCTAACGCTTTGCCTGCCGCAGAACCTAGCACTGATGCATAGCCTACAGAAGCAAAGAATATTGGGATCATAAATGCCCAAGCTTGCTGAATATGTTGAAAACCTAACATTAAGCCACCAGAGATGACTAATACGAATAAACCAAATAATAAAACATTCTTCGTGCCAAATTTGAGCATGAATTTAGGCGCGATAAAACACACAGCAATGTTAATCACAGCATTAACCGCGAACCAATTGGTAAACTCTCTCATTGTTAATCCTAATTTATCAATCAGGAATACAGGAGCTGAAGTTACATAGGCTAAAATAACACCCATCGATAACATGCATAATGTCGCGTGCAGTAAGAAGGTTGGATGTTGTAATACAGACCAATAACGTGATGGGCTGATCAAGCGCCCCGTTTGTACTGTCTCTTTTGGTTTTGTTTCTTTGTAATTAATAACGATCAACGCTAAAGCCACTAATGCGAAACCAGCCATAAAACTAAAGTTTGAACGCCATCCAAAATGAGCTGTTAAGTAACTGCCTAAAATTGGGGCTAATGCAGGAATAAAACAGATTGCGCCATTAAGGTAGCTGATCATTCGTCCACTTTTCTCTGCACCAAATGAATCACGAACCGATGCAAATGCTGCAACTGCTGTCGCACATGCACCGAAACCTTGCAATAATCGAGCAATTAATAACATTTCCATTTCTTGAGCCGAGTACGCTAACGCAGCACTCAAGCCATAAATAATAATCCCCGTTAATGCTATTGGTCGACGGCCATAACGATCAGCTAATGGGCCTGCAAATAACTGTCCAAGACCCATACTAAACATGAACCACGTAATAGTATCTTGACCTAATGTTGGATCAACTTGAAATTCGCTGACCATCATAGGCAAAGCAGGAAGATAAATATCAATGGCTAATGGACTGAATAAAACCAAGATAACCATTAGAGCGATAATCTTTTTATCTGATTGTTGTGTTAGCGATGTCGCTGATTGAGCTGAAACTGGCGTGTGCATGTGTAACTCCTAAAATAGTTTGAGAAGTGTACTTAATTAGAGATATGAACAGAAATGGTTTATATTCAAATCTAACATTCTAATTTGGAATATCTCTATGTTCTTTGAAAAGTTGGCTAAGATCGATCTCAACTTACTTTTGACTCTGCACCTATTATTAGAAGAAAAAAGCGTTACTCGGGCATCTCAACGTTTATGTTTAAGTCAGTCCGCAGTCAGTAAAAACTTAGCGAAATTACGAGAACAATTTAATGATCCCTTATTTACTCGTACCGCTTATGGTCTGCAACCCACTGCCAAAGCGCGCAACCTGCAAGGTCAACTGCATACATTATTAAGTCATTTAGAAACCATTACTGAAGCATCCAGTTTTGAACCTCAGCACAGCCATTATCGATTCCGATTAGGGCTAGTGGAGAGTACTTATCCATTATTACTGCCACACTTCATGTCTTATATTTTAAATAAAGCCCCTAATGTCATGTTAGATACTCACCCTTGGGACATGACAACCTTAAAAAAATTACAATCAGGTGAGATGGATATTGGAATTACGGGGAAAGACCTCGACCCTAAATACGCGAATATCACAATGCAGATGCCAGAAGATATTCGAGGGCAAGAGATCTACCGAGACAGTCAGATGTGTTTGGTTAGACCAAACCATCCCGTATTAACTCAAGAGTGGACCTTAGATGCTTACCTTCAACAGCGCCATGTTCAAGTTCGCTGTGATGGCAAAGATCAATGGTTACTTGACTATAAATTGGCTGATAAAGGACTTGAACGCAGTATTGGTATCATTGTGCCTGACTTTAATAGTGCAGCAAGTTTATGCACTCATACCGATCTCATTTTCACTGCACCTAGTCACTTTATTAAGCTGATAGCAAAACAACTTAATTTGATTGTTTTACCTTTGCCTACCGAGTTACCGCAAATGGCTTATACGCTTTTCTGGCATCAACAAAAAGAGAGTGATGCTGCAAATTGCTGGCTGCGCAATACCATAATTAATCGCTGTAAAGATTTATCAGCATCAACAATTGCAGATGCGTGATAAAAACGCTAGGTTATAACTCAAATAATAATCCCGCTTCTGCCTTGCCATATATGGACAGAACACTAATAAGGATACTCAGATGCACCCACAGACTTCTCAACGCATTGAGCAACTTCGCTCATGGCTTGTTAAACAAGATTTTGACGCACTTATCATTCCACATGAAGATGAGTTTTTAGGCGAGTATATTCCTGAACATAATGAACGTTTATTATGGGCAACAGGATTTACAGGCTCTGCTGGTGCAGCGGTGATAACCAAAGATAAAGCTGCAATTTTTGTTGATGGTCGCTATACAGTTCAGGTTCGTAAACAAGTTCCAGCGGATGTGTTTGAGTACCGCCATTTACATGAAGAACCATTATTAGAATGGATAAAAGATACGCTTGCTACTAATTCAAAAGTCGCAGTAGATCCTAGAATGCATACAGCGCAATGGTTAAAAAATGCAACGATAACGGTTGATGGTTTTGTTTCTTTAGAAGTAATTACAACTAACCCTATTGACCTTTCTTGGGCAGACCGCCCAGAAGTAAAAGTGTCAGATGTTCGTTTAATGCCTATTGACCTAGTTGGTCAATCAAGCACAGATAAACGTAAACAAATCGCGCAAGCAGTCGCAAAGAAAAACGCGAATGCTGCTTTATTAACGCAATTAGATTCAATCTGCTGGTTATTGAATGTACGTGGTTTAGATGTATCTCGCCTACCAGTACTTCTGTCTCACGCCATCATTCATTCCGATGAAACTGTCGACTTCTTCTTAGATCCAGGTCGTCTTCCTGTAAATTTCAGTGAGCATGTAGGCCAAGGTGTGCGAGTTCATCACCCAGAAGCACTGCAATCAATTTTAGAATCACTAACAGGTAAAAAAATATTGGTTGATTCTGCAACGTCAAACGCGTGGATGTCATTAGTACTGTCTGGTGCTAGTGCCGATATTATTGAAGCATCTGATCCATGCTTATTGCCAAAAGCGGCTAAAAACGACACCGAAAAAGCAGGCATGAAAGCGTGTCATGTTCGTGATGGTGCTGCAATGGTGAAATTTTTAACGTGGTTTGATACAGAAATCGAGGCCGGTAATCTACATGACGAAGCGATACTTTCTGATAAACTTCAAGGATTCCGCGAAGAAGATGCAAGTTTAGCTGATTTAAGTTTTGATACCATTTCAGCCGCCGCAGGCAACGCCGCAATGTGCCACTATAATCATGAAAACCAACCTGAGCCAGGTAAGCTACAAATGAACAGTTTGTACCTCGTTGATTCAGGTGGCCAATATCCAGACGGAACAACAGACATCACTCGAACTCTTGCGGTTGGCACACCAAGTGATGACATCAAACAGCAATTTACCCTGGTACTAAAAGGCCATATTGGTTTGGCTTCTGCTCGTTTCCCTAAAGGTACATGTGGTCATCAACTAGATATTCTTGCTCGTCAACATTTATGGGCACAAGGCTACGATTATGATCATGGTACAGGACATGGAGTTGGTCACTTCCTAAGTGTTCACGAAGGGCCACAACGCATAGCTAAAGTGGTAAACAATACCGCGCTTCTTCCTGGTATGGTGCTATCAAACGAACCAGGCTACTACCGTGCAGATGAGTTTGGTATTCGTATTGAAAACCTAGAATTGGTTGTTGAAATTGAAACTAAAGGTGACTTTTCAGTGCTTGGTTTTGAGTCACTAACTCGTTGCCCGATTGATAAACGCTTAATCAATATTGATATGTTGAACCGTCCAGAACTTGCTTGGTTAAACAATTACCATCAAAAAGTATGGGACGAAGTTAGCCCATTAGTTGATGGCGAAGTAAAAGAATGGCTTAAACAAGCGACCACTGAATTAAGTTACGAAAGTTAATTCATAACTAGTTACTATACAATCAATATGAAAGATTGAATCGTTTTGCTGACGCCGTTCCTGTAGAAAGCTTTGCAGTACTAGGTATGATGAAACTTGCAGAAACAGCAGTAAATAATAAGGCTGATTTAAAAGCGCTACAGCAGCACTATCAAACTGTTCTAAATAGTGCACAAACATCAGAGATGATCTTTAAAAACAATATCGCCTCTCTTGATACGGCACCATTAGCGACAAAACATATTGAAGTAGCAACAGCAACATTAGGTGTTATTCAAGAGCTTGAAAAAGGTAAGAAGCCAACATCAAAGCAACTGGATAATCTATTAACGATCACTACCAATGCATCAGGAATGTATGATGAGATGATCGTAGCCATTGTTCGTCCAACCGAAGAACTGATACGTCAGCTTCGTAAATAACATCTATAAAAGATAATCATTAAGGTTCATAAAAGCAGAACACCACTTAAACTTAAGTGGTGTTCTTGTCATAATCGCTCTCACTACGTATACAGGTTTCACGTGAAACACTAGTTAGAATAACTCCGTTCCCAATCTTTCCAAACAGGTTCAAACCCCCTAGCCTGAACCGCTTCTGCAACCTTAGCTGCTGAACGATCATCACTGATAGCAAACTGTTCTAATTCTTCGTCATCATTAGCATAGCCACCCGGCTGAGTTTTTGATGCCGCAGACACAGATGTAATCCCTAGAGGTAATACGTTATCTCTGAAGTATTCCGATTCACGGGTAGACAATGATAATTCAACTTCAGAGTTTAATAATCGATAAGCACAAATGAGTTGAACAAGTTGTTTATCACTCATGATTGATTTAGGTTGCAAAGCCCCTTCACACGGGCGTAACCGTGGAAAGGAAATGGAATATCTTGTTTGCCAATAAGTACGCTCAAGATAATCTAAATGTGCAGCAACATAAAAACAATCCGTTCGCCACTCCTCCAAACCAATTAACGCCCCTATGCCAATTTTATCAACCCCCGCTTTAGCTAATCTATCCGGTGTTTCTAACCGGTAGTTAAAATCCGTTTTATTGCCTCGAAGGTGATGCTCTGCATAGGTAGATGGATGGTAAGTTTCTTGATACACCATCACCGCATCTAAACCCAAGATTTTCAATTCAGCGTATTCAGATTGATCAAGCGGTTGCACCTCCATAGCTACGTAATTAAAACTGCGCTTTATTTGCGGAAGTGTTTGACGAAAATAATTCATCCCAACTTTAGTTTCATGCTCACCAGTTACCAACAGCACACTATCAAAATTCATCGCTTTAATTGCTGTAATTTCTTGAGCTATTTCATCTTGATTAAGTGTCTTTCTCTTAATGCGATTCTCCATAGAGAACCCACAATACGTACAAGCATTCGCACACAAGTTCGATAAATAAAGAGGTATATAAAATCCCATCGTATGACCAAAGCGTTGGCGAGTTAAGCGCGCTGATTCTTGAGCCATCTGCTCTAAATAGGCTTCTGCTGCAGGAGAGATTAAGGCTTTAAAATCCTCTAAATTACGCTTTGACTTATTTAATGCTCTTTCTACATCATGTGTTGTTTTACTATAGATTGAGAGCTTTACCTCATCCCAATTCAAGTTTTTCCATTCTTTCGTAAACGTCATCGCCTTTCCTTAAATTAGGTTGCTAGTCCAAAAATGCCGTTAACGGACTTGATGCCACCGCTTGAGAACTCACAGACGCCAAACCATTTTCATACGCTAATCGTCCAGACTGAACAGATAACTTAAATGCTGTTGCCATTGCCACTGGATTTCTTGCTGCTGCAATTGCGGTATTCACCAACACAGCATCAGCACCAAGCTCCATAGCAAAAGCCGCATGAGATGGCGCACCAATCCCGGCATCAACCACAACAGGCACTCTCGCTTGATCGATAATAATCTCTAAAAAATCACGACTCACAATCCCTTTATTTGAACCGATGGGTGCACCTAATGGCATCACAGCAGCACAACCCACCTCTTCTAATCGCTTACACAAAACCGGATCTGCATGGCAATAAGGCAAGACGATAAAACCTTGGCGAACAAGTTCCTCTGCTGCTTTTAATGTCTCAATTGGGTCGGGCATCAGATACTTAGGGTCTGGGTGAATTTCTAATTTTAGCCAATTAGTTTGCAATGCTTCTCTGGCAAGTTGAGCGGCAAAGATAGCTTCTCTTGCGTTCTTTGCTCCTGACGTATTAGGCAATAAATTAATACCAGCATTAACGATTGGCTTTAAAATATCGTCTTCTGGATTACTTACATCAACTCGTTTTAATGCCATTGTTGCTAGCTCTGAACCCGATTCAATTAAGGCCTTTTGCATTATTGATGAATTAGGAAATTTTCCCGTACCAGTAAACAAACGTGATGAAAAAGATTTACCGGCAATGATTAATGATTCGTTCATCTTAGCCTCCTGCTATTGCTTGAAATAAAGAGATTGATTCGCCATTAGATAAACCACGTTGCTGCCACTCACTTCTTGGAACAATTTGTTGGTCAATAGCTAAAGCACACCCTTGGGTATCTATCTGCTGTTGAGATAGAAACGCAAATAAAGTGAACGTCTTATCGACTCGATACTTCACACCGTTTAGTTCAATACTAATTAAATTATTCACTGACCAATACTCTCTTGTTATATGTTTCACATGAAACATCTTGTAAATCAGTTAGCGACCCACACACAGGACAACTATGATCTTTAGGGATATGAATGGTTGCCCATGCCAGAGTTCTTCCATCAAATTGATAAAATGAATTCCACGTCATCCATTCAGGTTGGGTTAAGTACTTAATCGTTTCTAATGCTTGTAGATTACCGACCATACCAACCACAGGGCCAATAATTCCAAAAGATTGACAGTTTTGAGTTTGTTGACTTTGAGCGAATGGAAACAAGCAGTGATAACAGGCTGATTGTTTTGTCTCAATAGTTGGTTGATTGGAAAACAACATCAACTGTCCTTGCCAACCAATTGCTGCTCCAGAAATGAGTGGGATTTGTTGCTTAACACAAGCAGAGTTTATCTCATGGCGAGTGGTTAAATTGTCCGTGCAATCTAGGACAACATCGACCTGATTAATAAAGCGAGATAACTCAGGTTCAGTTAAGCGATGATTAATCACCTCCACATTCACTTGGCCATTTAGCTCTTTTATCTGTTGTGCCATCGCAATGGCTTTATTTTGTTTAAGGTTTGATTTACGGAAAATAACCTGTCGTTGCAAATTACCAAGATCAAGATTATCTCCATCAGCAATAATTAACGTCCCGATACCTGCAGCGGATAAATACATGCCAACCGCAGAACCAAGTCCGCCACAACCAATCATCAACACAGTGCTATTTCTTAGTAATAACTGTCCTTTATCACCAAACTCAGGCAGCATTATTTGACGGCTGTAACGCAAGAAGTCTTGGTCATTGAGGCCTTCCATTAACAGGTTACTCATCCATCACCTCTACGTCGCTCATCGCTTGGCTTTCCCTCTTTGGTTCAGATCTAGATTGAGCCAAAATAGAATTAAACTGAGCCAAGGTGCCCTCAATATTACTTGCTTGAGTGATAGCTCGAACGACAGCAATACTGTCTATTCCGGTTTGCCATACTACTTCAGCGACTGATAGATCGATTCCACCAATGGCAACGGTTGGTGTATCTCCAGCGAGTTTTTGATTGTTTGCAAGATTATCTAAACCTTGAGGTTGAGATGGCATATCTTTGGTTGGTGTTGGAAATATATGACCAAGCGCTAAGTAACTTGGGTTTAAGGCTTTTACTTTTAATAACTCACAGTCATCGTGAGTTGATAATCCTAAACAAATACCAGCATCCGATATTGCTTGTAAATCCGCTATCTCTATATCTTCTTGACCAAGATGAATACCAAAGGCTTGATGCTTTATGGCCAATTGCCAGTAATCATTAATAAATACTTGTGCGTTATAGTAACGACCAAGTTCTATTGCTTTGGCTATCTGCTGCTCTAAGTCAGGTTGACCTGCATCTTTAATACGTAATTGGACAGTCTGAACATTGAGCTTTAATAACCTCTCAATCCATAACACATCATCGACGACCGGATACAATCTAAATTTCTTTTTATCTATTGAAGGAAACGAATACATACTGCTATCTCCAAACGGTGTTTCACGTGAAACACCGGTCTTAATAAATACGGTTTAATGTAATAATAAAAAGGACATAGCCCTATTCGGCTTCCACCGCAGGATGATAAAGTTCAGAACCTGACGCTTTAAACTCTGCTGATTTTTGACGCATACCTTCGAGTGGATCATCAATCATTTTGATCTCAATCGCTTGGTCTAATGCAACTTGATCAATATCTTTGGCGTACTCTCGAACCTCCTGAGAGATTTTCATAGAGCAGAATTTAGGCCCACACATTGAACAGAAATGAGCAACTTTGCCTGATTCTTGCGGTAAAGTTTCATCATGAAATTCACGAGCGGTGATGGGATCAAGTGATAGGTTAAATTGGTCCTCCCAACGGAATTCAAATCGTGCTTTTGATAAAGCGTTATCACGAATTTGTGCCCCAGGATGACCTTTAGCTAAATCCCCTGCGTGTGCGGCTAATTTATAAGTAATCAATCCAATCTTAACGTCTTCTTTATTTGGTAAGCCTAAATGCTCTTTTGGCGTCACATAACACAACATGGCACAGCCATACCAACCAATCATGGCGGCACCAATACCTGAAGTGATATGGTCATAACCAGGAGCAATATCTGTGGTTAATGGACCTAAGGTATAAAATGGTGCTTCATGACAATGTTTAAGTTGCTCGTCCATGTTCTCTTTAATCATATGCATTGGTACATGACCAGGGCCTTCAATGATGACTTGTACATCGTAATCCCATGCAACTTTGGTTAGCTCACCTAACGTTCTTAATTCAGCAAATTGCGCTTCGTCATTAGCATCAGCTATTGACCCCGGACGAAGTCCGTCACCCAAAGATAAGGCCACATCGTACTTAGCACAGATTTCACAAATCTCGCGAAAGTGCGTATATAAAAAGCTTTCTTGGTGGTGAGCCAAACACCATTTAGCAATAATTGAACCGCCACGAGAAACAATACCGGTCACTCGCTTTGCTGTCATAGGAACATAACGAAGCAGTAAACCTGCATGGATGGTAAAGTAATCAACCCCCTGTTCAGCTTGCTCGATTAAAGTATCTCGCATCACTTCCCAATTTAGTTCTTCAGCAACACCATTCACTTTTTCTAACGCTTGATACATTGGAACGGTGCCAATGGGTACTGGGCTATTACGTAGAATCCACTCACGGGTTTCATGAATATTTCGGCCAGTGGATAAATCCATGACAGTATCTCCACCCCACCGCGTCGACCAAACCAGCTTTTCTACTTCTTCTTCAATTGATGAACTGACAGACGAGTTACCAATATTGGCGTTAACTTTAATTAAGAAGTTACGACCGATGACCATTGGTTCTGCTTCTGGGTGGTTTATGTTTGATGGGATAATAGCGCGGCCTTCTGCCACTTCTTTACGCACAAATTCAGGAGTAATTTCTTTAGGTAAGTTAGCCCCAAAACTGTGTCCGGGGTGTTGATGATTTAACTGCTCATCTGCAAACTTTTGACGTCCCATGTTTTCACGGATCGCAATGTATTCCATTTCGGGAGTGATAACGCCTTGGCGAGCGTAATGGAGTTGAGTAACGCACTGGCCTTGTTTAGCCCGGCGAATTGTTGGTAGGTTTCCATAACGAAGTTCATCTAAGGTGTCATCGGCCAATCTTTCTTGAGAATAAACCGAACTAACACCATTCAGCATTTCTGTATCAGCTCGCTCCTCTATCCAACGCTCACGTAATTTTGGCAAACCTTGATAAACATCTATCTCATAGCTTGGGTCTGTATAAACACCAGAAGTGTCATAGACTTGAATAGGTTCATTTGGCTCAAGAATGGGGTTGTCTTTACTGCCACCGACTAAACTATCAGCCAGAGAAATTTCACGCATAGGTACACGAATATCGGGACGAGAACCTTCGATATAAACTTTACTTGAGTTTGGGTATGGTTGAATCGAAAGCGATTCGATATTAGTTTTAGCATCTAAACGTGCTTGTTTACGACTTGACGACATAGCAAAATTCCTTGATTAAAATAGAATAATTGCTTGTCGGATTTGAGTTGTAGCAAGAGGATTCTTAGTTTTAGATACAACAGCAGATAAACCTACATATCTATATGTTATGAATTACACAAATAAATTAAAGCTAAAATTCAGCTACGATTTATCATTAAATAATTCGGCTAGTTACTAATAAACTAAGAGTTAAATTATCTCTTGTTCCCTTCGCAGGTATTAGCCTGATCAGGTTCTACGGATCCCGCAATGCGGTCTCAGCTCGTACTATAAAATACTAAGCACTCCGACAAGTTTCTTTCAGGTTTTTCTAATGAAAAACCTGAATGTGTTCGGAGTATAAAGAAAGTACAGAAGAAATGAAATGGCAGAAAAGGAAGTTATCAAGTGGTTGGCTGAGTTTGTGAGTGAACGCATATTGAGCTTTGTATATAACAATTCATATTGAACCTTGTGTGCTTCGTAGCAAAAAAATACCTTTGTCATCCATAGTTCTGACACTATCAAATGCAATATTCTTTTTTGTGGAGAAGCACACTAGATTCTAATCTAGATGTTTCACGTGAAACTATTTGTCTTCTTTTTTCGTCAACTTTTTAGCTAGATGTTTTAGCCACGAAGAATGATGCTCACGGTAAGAACCAATTTTATTAGAGCCATCATGATCACGACCGTGCTCTAATGTTTTTGATACAGCAACACGCTGAGAAGAATAAATTCCCGTATGGCCGCTAAAGTAATACGCGATATAACACGCTAACGCAAAATACGGTAAGTAATCAGCTCCAAACAACTCAACTCCCATAATAGTACAAGCTAAAGGTGTATTAGTCGCAGCAGCAAACACAGCTAAAAAACCTAGTGCGGCAAATAGATCAACCGGAGCCCCCATCGCCCAAGCAAGGAAATTACCCAAGGTCGCACCAACAAAAAATAAAGGTGTTACTTCACCACCTTTGTATCCTGCTGCTAATGTGATCGCGGTTAGTAATAATTTTAAAATCCAACTATACCACTCTGCACCACCCGCAGAAAAAGCAGAGGTAATACTTACACCACCATCACGACTTGGATAGACACCAATACCAATGTAGTCGTAATTACCAATTAACTGTGTAATTGCGATAACCATCAAACCACCAACGACCACAATCAAATATGGATTTTTTAGTGTGGCATTAAATAGGTCTTTAAAACCATGTGTTAATTCACCAAACAGATAACCAGCCAAACCAAACGCAATCGCCGCAACAATCACTTTCGCCATCAAGACTAAATCGATATCAACCGCATGGCCAAACAGAGTGCTAACCTGGTCAAAACTAATTAGATAATGCGTATGATGCGCACCCAATGCCGAAGCAACAGCATTTGCTAAAATTGCCGCTAATAACGCAGGAATAATTGCATTAAATTTAATACGCCCAATAAATAACACTTCAAGCGCAAAGATAGCTCCAGTAAATGGCGTGCCAAAGATAGACGCAAAGCCCGCAGCAACACCTGCAGTTAGCATCATTCGACGGTCTTGTTCGGAAAGTTTAAACACCTTAGAAAGCCAATCAGTAGTCGCCCCACCAATTTGAACGGCTGTTCCTTCACGACCCGCTGAGCCACCAAACAGATGAGTAATTACCGTGGTTATCAAAACTAAAGGTCCCATTCGGACTGGAACCCCTTCTCCTGCTTGATTTATTTCATCCATAATCAGGTTATTACCTCCCGCAGAGTTCTTACCCCAGTTACGGTAACTGTAGACAATCACTAATCCAGCAAGAGGTAAAAGGTAAATTAACCAAGGGTTGTTGATCCGAGTCTGAGTTGCTTCACTGAGCAACCATAGAAAGAAGGCATTAAATGAACCAACAAGCAAAGCAACCGGAAGTACAAGTAAAGACCAACGGAATACTTGAAAAAGGTTTTGAAAATTTCGATTTAAAGGATGTACCATGAATATCTATCTTTTAATAATGGTTAATCAAAAGGATAGACTATCTTAGAAGAGAAGAGAAATAACAAACAACTCTACTATAGACGGATCTATCCCAATAGAATCAGAATCATCTGATCAGGATACGCTACAGTAGGAATCATTATCTCTAAATTAGAGCGGTTAAAGGTGGAAATCCATCACCTGAGATCGACGATAACACCAATCAATGAGAGAAATGCTACTCCTATCATTTATAAATGGCAAATAAAAGGCGATTAATTATTTAAGCGCCTTTTATCATTTCGTAAATACTTACCAAGTCAGCACTGGAGTGTAACCACTCACCGCGTTAACCATCTTAGTATTTACGCTTTCGAATCCTTTCCAAAGTTTTTTTATTACCGCTGTTTTTTTCTTTCTTGATTGCTGTTTGCCATACATTTCTTCGTTTAGCATATTCTTTGCAGCAAGTTGACCAAGATATACAGCACCTAAATCGTAATTCATTGTTATAAAACCTTAGAGATTAATTAAGCAGCAAATTGTACTGCTTACACCCCAAAAAACAAGATATAGATCACGTTTTTTTATTTTCATAACAAAGCAAGAAATTATCGAATTGTTGGCGTTGCTAGATATGTTGACTTGCGAACCCCTTCTCCGAATGTGCTCTGAATTAATGCAGTCATCTCCAGTGAATGTATCGAATCTGCCGTCTTTTGAATATTCAATAGCGCATCAATTCCATAACCATGTATTGTGTATCGCGTAAATAGCCAAGCTTGTTGTGATGAGTTATTTTTCATCGGAGATAAATCAACCACTAACTGTTTTGCAGCAGAACGGGTTTCCTCCTCAGATACTCCCCCTAATAAATCGCTAATCACTTTGTCTATCGCTGACTCAATAAGCTCTGCATTTTTTGGAGCCACCTGAGCACCAACAATCCAATTGCTTCGTAATTCACCATCAGAGTTGATAATTTCGGCATAAGGCGCATAGTCTAAGCTTAACTCTTCACGCACATAAGACATCAAACGTTTAGAAACAATACGCTGCAGCATATCTTCCATAAACAAGGATTTTGCAGATTGATTCTCATCAACCTTATTCGCAATAAAATGAGCGATATAATGACTATTATTTTCGGTATTAACTGCCATTGTAAAGCTAGGTTTAAATGATTCTTTATAGCCAGCAGCATAGTTAACAGGTTCAGAGTTAGCTAATTGGATACTCGCAACATACTGACGTAATAACGGTTTTAACTCTGTGGGTTTAAGATCAGCAACAATCACTAATTGATAATTTCTATTCTGTTGGAATAATAATTGGTGAATTTTTTTTATTTGTTCATCAGTTACATCAACCACCCCATCACCTTCCTGTAATCGATGACTGCTCGTTACTACATACGTATTATGGTTAATCGCTTGAGTAAATTTACCCAATGGTGTTTCTAGGTATGCACTGCGATTTTGATTAAACTCTTGTTTTACCGCTTTAAGCTGATCTGCATCGACTTTAATCTCAGACATCAATGTTGATAAAACAGCAAAACTTTCAGCAACCCCTTCTCTATCAGTGAAAATCTCAATACCATGATGAGTAAAGTTAATATATGGATAAAGCTCAATATCATTACGTCTTAAATGTGCATCTAGCTGAGATCCAGTAAGCTTGCCTAACCCACTACGACTAGCAACAGGAATTGCAATGTTTGCTGCCGGAATAAGGTTTGGAGTCAATGCTGCCATTCCCCCTTTGCTCGCTAACGAAATACTGATGTCATCCCCAGAATTTGCATCTCTTAAATACAATACGTTTATACCATTATCTAACGTCCAGCTTGTTAGGTTTCTTTCACTCGGTATCAATTCTTCAGAAAGAATGCCTCCAGCCGTAGCAGGAACAGGGAAAGCAGAGGTTATATTATTAAGCAAAGGTTTATTACCCTTCTTATTATACAGAGACCTTAACTCAGGGATCCTTAGTTTCGTGGCATTAATACTTTCACTCGCACCTAAGCCAATACCAAACTGGTAAGAGCTTGATAGGAAATCATGCATATGTTGATTAACAACCTTAAGGTCGACCATAGAAAGAAAAGCTTCCAAACTTTCCTTATAATCTAAAATAGACTGACTTGGTTGTTGGTTAACAATATTCATTGATTTAGTTTCTGCATGATTAACAGCGTTCAAATCATCTTGGTTTTTAACAATATAATCTAATTCATATTGATAGTATTTTACTATGTCTTCTAGCTCATTAGCCGTTGCACCAAAATCACGCAAAGAAGCCAACACCTCTAAAAATTGCGTTTCGCTTTGATCTCTATAACGTGCCGGGAATGATACTGAAGAAATGGAGTAACGACTGTCTGAAACAAAATATTCCGTTGAATAAATCCATTGAGCAGGCATTGCTGCATCTAAAAATGCAGCATTCATTCTTTGTTTAATTAATTCTTGAGAAATATAATCTAACCAAAGTTGATGTTGCTGTTCTCTGCTTTGAATATTCGAATTTCCACGATCAATAACCATGTTAATACTTGGAGCTTCACCACCCGCAATATAACCAATAAAATCAGAGGTATTTAATACTTCCTTTTCCATTGTCGTTACCGTGGTAGTTCCTTTTTCCCATGAAGAGAAATGTGTTTTAACGAGCTCAGTCGCTTGTGCTAAGGTAACATCCCCCGTAATCACTATTTCTGCTAATTGCGGTTGATACCATTTCTTATAAAATTCTCTTAATGTTTCTGAAGACGCTGAAAGAACAGATTCTTCATTCCCAAGAGGATCATAAGCATCATATGAATTGTTAGTCATATGCTCATAAAACTGTGTCGATACATCTTTCTCTTCAAGTCTAGAATATCTAAACTCACCAAGAATAACGTCTTTCTCTTTTTCTACTTCTTGGGAAGAAAGCTCAATACCATCTCCAATATCTCGCATCCAAGTGAGTGCATTATTTAATTCACTATTATTGGGAAGATCTAGTTTATAAACGGTTTCCTCATAAGAAGTATACGCATTAATATCAGCAGCAAAGCTAAGCCCTGCATTTTCAAATAAAGAAATAACGTCATTTTGAGAAAAATGTTCACTTCCATTGAAAGCCATGTGCTCTACAAAGTGTGCATACCCTTTTTGATCTTGTGTTTCTTGAAATGAACCAGCGTGAATAATTAGCCTCACAGAGACCTCTTTTTCGGTATCTGGATAGATATGATAACGAAGCCCATTATCAAGTTGTTCACTGACCCAGTGAGGGTCTGCTTTTATTGGTGTAACGGAGTGAGTTGCGCAGCCTGTAACGAATAAAGAAAAAGCTATTGGTAACCAATAAGTTTTCATAATGCATCCTAGTAATTATATTTATATTTTATAAGGTTCTGATCTAAATATAAATAATGTATAAATGCAAGGGCATTGTCTAAATGATTATTATTCTCAATGTTTTTTTGTTACTTGCGAAATTAACCACACTTTTCTAAACCCAAAAGATCATGCTTTCTAAATATGGCAAAGGTAAAGAAACTCAAACTCCCAACATGCGTGTTCTTATGGTGGGGGAATCCGCGGCTCTTTTCTCAAACCGCAGATAGCAAAAAGGCTCATACCTTTCGATATGAGCCTTCTCTAAATATGGCAGGGGTGGAGAAACTCAAACTCCCAACACGCGCGTTCTTATGGTGGGGGAATCCGCAGCTCTTTTCTCAAACCGCAGATAGCAAAAAGGCTCATACCTTTCGATATGAGCCTTCTCTAAATATGGCAGGGGTGGAGAGATTCGAACTCCCAACACGCGGATTTGGAATCCGCTGCTCTGCCAGTTGGAGCTACACCCCTGTTGTGCGTGCTATTGTAATGACTTCCACAATAAAATCCATACTTTGCACGCTAAAAATATGAATCTAAACTAAAAATTCTACTTCTATCGCACTATTTTACTAAAAACGAATAGAATTTAACCGAGTTTTATCTTATCAACAAATTGATCTACTCGTTTCCAGTTCGTATATTCAACTTCTTTCGTCGGATCGGTCTCTCCACCGGTCATTCTCATGATTAGTTGAATCATAAATCTATCAAAGAAGTTATAACGAGGATAAAACAGCGCCCCGGCAAAGGTATCTTGTAGGACAGGAACCCATGGTGATTTTAATAAGAACTTCTTAAAATAAGCACTGGTTTCTGGTGTATCTTTCCCTTCTTTTCGAGCCGTCAAATTCACAATAAAAAATGAAGCCTTGGCTTGCTCTAAAGCCACTTGATGCTGAGCGATAAATTGATACAGTTTCTTGTTCAAATGACCGTAACGAATAGAAGCACCAATCACAACACGATCATAATCTGAAAATGATACCGTTACTGGTTGATGTAAATCAACCAACTGGCAATCAACATTACTTCCTAACTTAGTCGCAATGTAATCTAATATCTTAATCGTTTGACCTTCACGGCTTGAGTGAAGAAGTAATACTCTTTCCACAGTAACCTCTTAAATCTTTTTAATACTAAAAACTAACTACGCCAAAACGTCGGCGTGAACAAAATAAGTAACGTAAATACTTCTAAACGACCAAATAGCATTGAGATAATTAAAATCCATTTTGCTGAATCATTTACTTCACCAAAATGTACCGCAACCTCCCCCAATCCCGGACCTAAGTTATTTAGTGTCGCAGCCACCGCTGAAAACGCGGTTAATTCATCAATGCCGGTCGCAATTAATGCCAGCATACAAACAACGAACACCAATGCATAAGCAGAGAAAAACCCCCACACAGCATCAACTACTCGTTGAGGTAAAGCTTTTGTCCCAATCTTAATCGTAAAAATAGCTCTTGGGTGAATAAGGCGTTTTAGTTCACGCATCCCCTGCAGAGAAAGTAACAATATACGGATAACCTTCATCCCGCCACCGGTTGACCCAGCACAACCACCAATGAACGAAGAAAATAGCAATAAAACAGGTAAGAATAATGGCCACTCAGAAAAACTGGTTGTCGTAAACCCTGCCGTTGTTGAAATAGATACGGTTTGGAATAATGCTTGGTCTGCTGCTGCGCCAATTGAATCGTAAGTACTGTGCTTTAATAACAATAAAAAGGTAACTAAAAATAATAATACTTGGATAAAGATAAAGGCTCTAAACTCTGGATCTTTCCAGTAATATTTTGGATGAACACCGCCGGAAGCAAACGCTGCAAAATGCAGCGAGAAGTTACAGGCCGATATAAGTAAAAAGACAACCGTAATGGCATTAATTACAGGACTGTTAAAGTGTCCCATACTCGCATCATAGGTAGAAAAGCCACCAATAGCTATAGTTGAAAAGCTATGAGAAATCGCATCAAACCAATCCATTCCTGCCGCCCAAAACGCTAAAGTGCAAGCAATAGTTAACGTTAGATAGATGTACCAAAGCACTTTTGCGGTTTCTGCAATTCTTGGTGTCATTTTTGAATCTTTTACTGGCCCCGGGATCTCAGCACGATAAAGCTGCATACCACCGATGCCTAGCACCGGAAGAATCGCAACAGCTAAAACAATAATACCCATACCGCCAAACCATTGAAGAAGTTGACGATAAAATAGAATCGCTTTAGGAAGATGATCAAGACCAGTAAGAACTGTTGCACCTGTTGTCGTTAACCCAGAAAAAGATTCAAAAAAGGCATTAGTTACCGAAATATCAGGTGTTCCTGATAGCAAAAATGGAAGCGCACCAGCACTACCGATTACCATCCAAAAGAGAACAACAATCAGAAAACCATCACGAGATTTTAACTCTTGTTTATGTTGGCGGTTAGGGAACCAAAGCGCACCGCCTCCAGCTAACAATAGGAAAAAGGTAATAACAAACGGCACACCAGCACCGTCACGATAAATAAACGCGACAAGAGCCGGAGCCAACATAAAAAAACTAAAAACCGCGAGTAAGGTACCCACGATTCGAATAATTGAACGAAACTGCATGATTTATTGAACGCTTTGCGTCACTCACATCCTAATGGTTTATATGAATTGAACTACTTTGTTGGAAATTCAATTTTGGCACCGCTTTTATTAATCACCGCGGTTTTAAATTCAGTAATGACACGTTTTTCTAATTCTAATGTCATTACAACTTTATCACTATAATCCGCCGTCACCTGTTGTCCTTCATATTGGTACAGTAATGTTTCGACCAAACTCACTAAGTTATAGTCACAATGCAAAATAATATGAGCAGTAATGCGTTTTTCTTCCGTTTCTATCAATTTCAGGGCCTGCTGAACTCCGCCACCATACGCTTTAACAAGACCGCCAGTACCGAGTTTGATACCACCTGAATAGCGAGTCACTACCGCTGTAATTTCACCAATACCACAGCCACTTAATTGAGCAAGTATCGGCTTTCCTGCTGTACCTGAGGGTTCACCATCATCACTAAAGCCCCATTTCATCGAATCTTCTGGCCTTCCAGCAACAAAGCCCCAACAATTATGTCTAGCATCAGAGTGCTTCGCTTTTATTTCTGCCACAAACGCTTTTGCCTCATCAATCGATGCGGTTCTAGCAAGGTAAGTAATAAAAACGCTCTTTTTTATCTCTTCTTCAAATACTGCCATCGCTTTTGGGACTTGATATGGCTGATCACTCATAGACTACACTGATACTAAAAACGGAACCTTAAAGTGTATCACTTCTGGTGACATTTACGCTTTCTATGCTGATATTTATTCGCCAACCGAAGAAAGAAAATTTGTGATCAACCAAGATAAACGTAAATAAAATGTTAAGTTTAATTTGATATCTGTTTACTTTAGCACCACTATTAACTGGTCAAACCAGATTATTATAATAACGAATACTCGGATCTGGTTTTTATTTCATGGAGATAGAAAATGATTTATCAAGGTGAAAACCTCTCTGTAGACTATATCGAATCAGGCATTGCTCACTTAGTGTTTAATGCGACAGGCAGTGTTAATAAGCTCAACCTTGCCACTATACCATCGCTTGGCGAAGCCATTGATGCACTTTACGAACAGAAAGAATTAAAAGGACTCTTACTCTCATCTGGTAAGAATACTTTTATTGTGGGTGCGGATATTACTGAGTTTCTTGGGTTATTTGATACTCCGCCTGAAGAGCTCAGCGCATGGCTTCATCAAGCCAACGTTATCTTTAATAAACTAGAAGACCTTCCTGTCCCTACGCTAACCGCAATTACTGGATTTGCTCTTGGTGGCGGTTGTGAATGTGTACTTGCTACCGATTTCCGTTTAGCGGATGAAACCGCATCGATCGGATTACCTGAAACACAACTCGGTATTATGCCTGGCTGGGGCGGGTCTGTTCGTTTACCTCGCTTAATTGGTGCCGATCCTGCGATGGAAGTCATCACGACAGGTAAGCCAAAACGTGCTAAAGACGCATTAACATTAGGTATGGTTGATGGTGTTGTTTCACGTGAAACCTTGATAGACGCATCTGTTTCTATGCTTAAGCAGGCGATAAGTGGCCAACTAAATTGGCAACAACGCCGCGAACAAAAGAAAGCCCCATTACAACTATCACCATTAGAAGCTGCGATGTCATTTAATGTCGCTAAAGGCATGATAATGAAAATGGCAGGGAAACATTATCCAGCGCCAATTACAGCGGTTAAATCGATAGAACAAAGTGCTGGTATGAGTCGTGATGAAGCTCTAGCGATTGAGAACAAGCACTTTGTTGCTCTAACTCGTACTGATGTTGCTAAATCACTCGTAGGCATTTTCTTAAACGATCAGTTCGTGAAAAGCAAAGCCAAACAAGCGGTTAAAAACAGTGAACCCGTAACTAACGCTGCGGTTCTTGGTGCTGGCATTATGGGCGGTGGTATCGCTTATCAATCGGCATCGAAAGGTGTGCCTGTTCTAATGAAAGACATTGCTCAAGCATCATTAGATCTCGGAATGAATGAAGCCTCTAAACTGCTTAATAAGCAATTAGAGCGTGGCCGTTTGTCTGGTTTAAAAATGGCACAAGTGCTCTCTTCTATTACTCCCTCTTTAAGCTATGGTGGCATTGAGAGCAAAGACGTCATTGTTGAAGCTGTGGTTGAGAATCCAAAAATCAAAGCGGCTGTTTTATCAGAAGTAGAAGGTGAAGTTAACGAAAATGCAATCTTAGCGTCGAATACCTCAACTATTCCAATTTCGTTATTAGCAAAATCACTCAAGCGTCCTGAAAATTTCTGTGGTATGCACTTCTTCAACCCTGTTCATCGTATGCCATTAGTTGAAGTTATTCGTGGTGAGAAAACCTCACAACAAACCATTGATCGCGTCGTTGCTTACGCCTCTCAAATGGGTAAAACCCCAATTGTTGTTAATGACTGCCCAGGGTTCTTTGTAAACCGTGTTCTTTTCCCTTATTTTGCAGGCTTTAGCTTATTACTCCGTGATGGTGGTGATTACCAACAGATCGATAAAGTGATGGAAAAAGAATTTGGTTGGCCAATGGGACCAGCTTACTTACTTGATGTTGTCGGTATTGATACAGCTCATCACGCTCAAGCGGTGATGGCACAAGGTTTTCCAGAGCGCATGGCTAAAAACGGTCGTGATATTATTGATGCGATGTTTGATGAAAGCCGCTACGGTCAAAAAAATGGGACTGGATTTTATGCTTACACCGTAGATAGAAAAGGTAAACCAAAGAAAAGTGTGGATGATGGCACCAGTGCGATCATTGCAACAGTAACAGACACAACTCAACCTTATACCTCAGAGCAGATCAGTGCTCGTATGATGATCCCGATGATTAATGAAGTCATTCGCTGCTTGGATGAGGGTATTATCGCCTCACCTGCTGAAGCCGATATGGCTCTGGTTTATGGACTCGGTTTCCCTCCATTTAAAGGCGGGGTTTTCCGTTACCTTGATTCTATTGGATTGCCGACCTATTTAGAGATGGCAAAAGAGTTTGAGCAACTTGGCACGGTTTACCAAGTACCAGAAAGCATTAAACAAAAAGCGGCGGCAGGAGAATGTTATTACCCAGCCCCTAAAGCACCCTCTGTATCGGCATCACTCTAAGGAAGGATTTATCATGAAAAATGTAGTTATTGTTGATTGTATCCGTACTCCGATGGGTCGCTCTAAAAATGGGGTATTTCGTCATACTCGCGCCGAAGATTTATCAGCGCACTTAATGAAAGGCTTAATAGAGCGAAATCCAAACGTCGACCCGAATCAAATCGAAGACATCTACTGGGGTTGTGTTCAGCAAACGTTAGAGCAAGGCTTTAATATTGCTCGTAATGCCTCATTATTAGCAGGCCTACCAAAATCTATTGCTGCGACAACAGTTAATCGCTTGTGCGGTTCATCTATGCAAGCACTGCACGACGCTTCACGCGCCATCATGGTTGGTGATGCTGACATCTGCATTATTGGCGGTGTTGAACATATGGGCCATGTACCTATGAATCACGGGGTTGATTTCCATTCTGGTTTATCAAAAAGTGTGGCTAAAGCCTCTGGCATGATGGGGCTAACGGCAGAAATGCTAGGTAAGATGCACGGTATTACTCGTGAGCAACAAGATGCCTTTGCACTAGCTTCACACCAAAAAGCATACAGAGCGACGGTTGAGGGTCATTTTGATTCTGAAATATTACCCATTGAAGGTCACGATGAAAATGGTGCTCTCACCTTGGTAAAACATGATGAAGTCATTCGCGCTGAAACTACACTTGAGGGGTTAGCTGCACTGCGACCGGCCTTTGATCCTGCGAATGGTACCGTAACAGCAGGTAGTTCATCCGCTCTTTCTGATGGCGCTTCAGCAATGTTAATCATGAGCGAAGAGAAAGCTAATGAACTCGGTTTAACCATTCGTGCTAAAGTCCGCTCAATGGCGGTATCGGGTTGTGACCCATCAATAATGGGTTATGGACCGGTACCCGCAACTCAAAAAGCACTAAAGCGAGCAGGTTTGTCGGTTGATGAGATTGATTTGTTCGAATTGAATGAAGCGTTTGCAGCTCAATCCCTACCATGCATTAAAGATTTAGGCTTAATGGATGTAATGGAAGAGAAAATTAACTTGAATGGTGGGGCTATTGCACTAGGGCACCCATTAGGTTGTTCTGGATCTCGAATTGCCACAACGTTAATCAATAACATGGAACGTACTGGGGCTAAACTTGGTGTTGCGACTATGTGTATTGGCCTTGGTCAAGGTATCGCAACGGTATTCGAACGACCTTAGACAAAACATTCTAAACCGTAAAAACTAAAAAAGTCGCCTTCTTGGGCGACTTTTTTCGAGTTGATACCTAATTTGGTATCGCTTTTATCATCTTATTTTTTAGAGATGATTTTTGTATCACGCGCTTGGTGGAACCAAAAACGCTTTCTGCCTGTTGATTTAGACATGAGATATCCTTCTTAACTTTAGTATAAACATGCATCAATACGATGCGCTTGTTTAGCCTGAGAAGAGATATTTATCTTATGTAATTTATACATAGAGAAGTTGTACGTTCTTTACCTCATCAATCTATTTGTCTTTAGAACAATAGATAGCCCAATAACGATATTAGGTATAAAGCCAACGCATTTTCACAACTTCGATAGCACACGGTCATATTACATTATAAATAGATCCAGTTAGGCTTATTCGTTGCTAACGATCTGCTGAAATGTTCAATTATTAATGATTGGAAAAGTGAAATGAAACACGGAGATAATAGCTTTTTCGAAGATATTTTTCTGAGGGTTTTACTTGTACTTATTGCTTGTATTAATAACTCTATACATCAGAGCAAGGATGAAAAATAACACGATCCAATAAAAAGTAAAGATCTTATTTGCTTTTTTTAAAATTTTTTTAATAACACCATCTATGCATAGAATGCATAGTTTCCATGTTTAAGTATCATTTTTTTTCTAAAAAAGCCTCGCCTATACTTAACTCATCAATCAAATGCAAAATTTGATTCTCTATTTAATCTCATTGGAGTTTATTATGTTTAAAGCACTCGTTTTAAATCAAGAAGAAAGAAATACTATTGCTGCTGTTACTGAGATCGATGAATCTCAACTTCCTGAAGGTAACGTAAAAATCAATGTTAGCTACTCTTCTTTAAACTACAAAGATGGCTTAGCGATTACTGGTAAAGGGCGTATTGTTCGTAATTTCCCTATGGTACCAGGTATTGATTTAGCTGGTGTTGTTTCTCAATCAGACGATGCTCGTTATAAAGCAGGCGATGAAGTTGTACTTACTGGCTGGGGCGTTGGTGAAGGTCATTGGGGTGGCATGGCTGAAAAAGCAAGCCTAAATGGTGATTGGTTAGTACCAATGCCAAAAGGCTTAGACGCTAAAAAAGTCATGTCGATTGGTACAGCAGGCTTCACTGCTATGTTATGTGTTCAAGCGATTGTTGATGCAGGTATCAAACCAGAAGACGGTGAGATCCTAGTCACAGGCGCAAGCGGTGGTGTAGGTAGCGTATCTATTACTCTTCTTAACCAACTTGGTTATAAAGTTGCAGCGGTAACAGGCCGAGCTTCTTCAAATGGTGAATTGCTTAAATCATTAGGCGCATCACGCATTGTTGAGCGCAGTGAACTAGAAGAACCAGCAAAACCATTAGAAAAACAGCTATGGGCTGGCGCAATTGATACGGTTGGTAGCAAAGTATTAGCTAAAGTCTTAGCGCAAATTGATTACAACGGCGCGGTAGCAATATGTGGTCTTGCGGGTGGCTTTGATTTACCAACAACAGTAATGCCATTCATTCTACGTAATGTACGCCTACAAGGTGTTGACTCTGTAATGTGCCCTCGTGAAAAACGCATTAAAGCATGGGAGCAACTTGCCGAACTTCTGCCTGAGTCGTTCTACACTCAAGCGACTAAAGAAGTCTCTCTTGATGATGCGATTCAAGCAGCAGAAGACATAACTAACGGTCAAATCACGGGTCGTGTAGTTATCAAAATTTAGTCTTACTCGCTAAAAGAATTTAATGCTGAGCCCTACCTAGCTTAGCGTTAATGTGAAAACATCAGTAAACCAAGGCAGCTTAATCACTGCCTTTTTCTTATCTAAAGAATAAGTTATACAAACCCAATATCTTCAATACGTTTTTCAATTAACTTACCGCATTCTTCTTTTACTACGCGTCGAAGCCACGTTTGTGCTGGCGAAGAATCACAACGAGAATGCCAAATTAAAGAATAATCAAATGGGGTAAATTCAAACGGTAAAGGCTTAATCACTAAGTCATAACGATCTGCCATTAAATAAGCGAGATCTGCAGGAACGGTAATCACTAATGGCATTTTATCAACGATAGCTAATGCCGCTTCTAAATGATACGCCCTCAATACTTGCCTTCTCTCTCTCTGCCCTAATAACGCATTATCCAATAACGCTTTTACACCATCACTAATTGCAATCATCGCATGAGGTAATGACAAATAATCATCTAAGGTTAAGCGAGAGCCTGAAAGCGGATGATTTTTTGAAAGTAAGCACAGTACCCCAACTTGGCCTAACACATCCTGTTTTAATGGAGACACAGATCCTATCGGACGACAGATCGCCATATCCACCTTTTCCGTACTCAGTTGTTTAAACAAATTCTCATGATTTAGAGAGGTAAATTCTAATGAAATATTCGGCGCTTGCTCATAAATTTTAGGTAACGCATAAGGCAAGATGGTTTGCATTGCGTAGTCAGTGGTTGCAATCAAAAAGTGTTGTTCGCAATGCATTGGTGTGAAATCACTTGGAGTAAGCAATTGGCGAAGTGACTCTAATGGTTGATTAATTTGAGTATTAATCTCCAAAGCTTTTTGTGTTGGGACTAAATGTTGTCCCTGACGTGTAAATAATGGGTCACCAAGCAAGTCACGTAATCGACCTAATACTCGACTCATTGCCGATTGACTTAAATTCAATCTGATCGCAGCTTGGCTTACGCTGTTTTCTTCTAATAAAACTTTGAGTGCGATAAGTAAATTTAAATCACGGCGATACACTTCTTCTAGTTCCATTACCTAACCTATATCTGAAATAACCGAATGGTCGAATAAGTAGTTTAACGGTTTTTAAAATAAAAAAAATCCCGCAATTTATTCACTTCTTAGTTTGGGGTTAAGAATGATAAAGAGACGGGAAAATTAAGTGTGTGTTATCTTTTATTGTATTAATTCTGGATTAATAATCTTGCTCTTCTGCTGCTTCACTTTCTGACCATGTTTTTAGTTCGATAGTAAGAGCAACCATAACGGAGGCAAGGCTAATTAAAGGGAAAAGGTTAATATCTTCTGGTGTGCGCAGCACTAACGAACAAATCGTAACAAAACAAAGAACACAATAAATAGTTAAGCGATCTATTTGAGTAAGCATAATGGCGATCCTTCTATTACTTTTTCTATAACCAAGAACATTTAAAACAATACGTTAACCGTCAAATGTTAATGTATTGTTAATAAATAAATTACTCTCTTTTCAGTTCTTTGCCAATGTGTATTGATTATTTTTTTTACAGCAGTATGATCTTGGTCGCCTTTAATTGTAAAGAGATACAGCAATGACCATCAACTTTGATACAGCAACCCAAACACTAGAAGCGGAAGGATTACGCTGCCCTGAGCCTGTCATGATGGTTAGAAAAACAATCCGACAGATGCAAGATGGCGAGACTCTGCTAATTAAAGCAGATGACCCATCCACCACTCGTGATATTCCAAGCTTTTGCCGCTTTATGGATCATGAGTTACTTGCAGAAGAGACAGATACCCTCCCTTATCGATTTTTGATCCGAAAAGGATTATCAGTTTAAGAAGCAATAAAGGCGACCGCATTGATCGCCTTTATTCTATTTATTGAGTTTGCGTACTGATGTCTCGAACTTGCTTTTGAATGCTTTCTATTTCGTGTTGCAAATTGCGCATTTCTTTTTTCATTGGCAATACATAATGAACACGGACCCAAGCATCAACAGAAAGCCCAGTTGTCACAATAGCCCCAACCACCATAGGTACCCACATATCAGTTAATACCATACCCAATAAATTAAGTCCTAACGCTACGGTAAATAGATAACACTGACTTTGCGGTGAGATAGCTAAAAAACGAGTCATGATAAGCTCCTATCCTTTAAGAAACATCTACCAATACAACTAATTCTAGCTCTAGATTATCACCTCTACATCAAAAGCTATGTGTCTAGTATCACACTCTGATCCTGATGTTATTAAACTTTGATGACACAAGAAATACAGCATGAGAGTTCTACTCTCCCGTATAAACAACCATCACTTTATCAGTATCGTTTTTACGTATAAAAGCATAGTAAGGCTCTTGCTTAATAACCTGGCTTTCACCTTGTGAAATAGAGGAATGATTGCTTCTAAATGTAAGTAACTTCTTCCAGTGAGCCGCTAATGTCCTGTTTTTTCCTGTCATTTCATCCCAGTTCATCATGCTATACAAATCTCCAGCTTTAGCGCTTTCATCACCATACCACACAGAAACACGGCCTTTAGACAACAATAAGGTTGATGCAGCATCGCGATATTGAGCGTAATTCTCAGAGCTTAATTCTGGTTTTTTATCTTTATCAAACCATGTTAATGTTGATACATCATTTTCCTCTGAAGTACCAATTTGATAATTTAATGACGTTAAACATTGTTTTTCAGCAGGATTAATTGACTGTTTTTGATGGATAAAATGGTTATTATTTTCTAAATCGACCACAATAAAAGAAGCCCCTTCAAGCGCTTTATATTGATTGTCTTTCTTCCATGCTTCAAATGCCTTACTGCCTTGTTCTTCAAATTGTTTTGTTAACTTAGGCGTTGATTGAGCTAAAACAATGCCATCAATACCAAACTTGGTTACCCATTCAGTCACCCATTGTGTTAATAATGTGTATTTATCCTGACTGACTTGGCTCACTGCAGTTGTCGGTTTATTAGTAAAGAAGATTGGTGTTGACACTACCCCTTCATAATTTAGATTAAACCAATCAGAAGACCACCATTGTGGGACCTGACCATCTTCACCTTTAAATGCATCTAAATAATGCGTTAGATTCTGATCTTCTTTTGGATGCCAATCATTCCAGTAACTTGGCAGTTCACTGCTGTCTTTAGGTTGAATAGAGAATTGCTGTAAATCGGCAAGGCTTGGTTGAGAAGGAACGGTATCAATACTCCACACCACTCGCATTCCCAATTGATGAGCTGAATCGATAAAGGTTCTCATCTCTTGCTCTGATCCCATATTTGTATCAAGCTGTGTCCAATCTAATGTGGCACCACCTGCGTATGGGTATTCTGGTGTATTGCCATTTTTTCCAGGAAGCCAGCCATGAACTTGCTCTAATGGTGTCGAAAGCCAAAGTACATCAACGCCTAGCTCAGCTAAGTAATCCAGTTTTTGCGTTAACCCTGCAATATCACCGCCTTTAAAACCTTGTGCTGAGGTTTGACGACCATAACTGTGGTCATTCCAACTGTTTCCATTATAAAAACGATCAGTTGCGATATGATAAAACGTGGCACTCTTCCATTGGAAATGGTTCTTCTTTGCTTCAACTTCCTGTACCGAGTTTGATTCTAATAACAGTAATCCACCACTATGACGGCTTGGTGTTAGTGTTATCTGACCATCCTTCACTTGAGCAATGTTGCCAGAGTAAGCATCTGTGACGACCGCGCCTTCTGACCACAATTCTGAAACGGTAACCGTCACAGGTTGAATGCCCAATGAAGGACATACACTGACTTGATTCGTCGAATCACTTGAGACTACAGGAGTATTCTGTGAAGAAGAATTTGCATTATCCGTAGATGGTAATAAGGTACTTTGACACCCAACCATAAGAGAAAGGGAGATAAGCGTTGCGCACACAGATAATTTCATCGAAATCAGCAGCCTAATATAAAGAGAAGAATGTCAATTGTAGTCACTGTTCGCTATATAATTAACCTCTAATTTTCGAAAATTCGATATTTAGACAAAAAATACCTCGCCAGAGCGAGGTATTTCATCAGATATATGAATTTCTATTTTTGAAGAAGAGAAATATCAGCAATATCTAAGAATAAGTTACGTAGTTTGTTAAGCAATGTTAGGCGGTTAATCTTAAGCGCTTCATCATCAGCCATAACCATCACACCATCAAAGAAAGCATCAACAGGCTCACGTAGCTCAGCTAAGCGGCTTAATGCTTCTTGGTAGTTACCAGCCATAAATACAGGTTCTAGTGCTTCCGCTAGGATCTCAACTTTCTCAGCCAAGACTTTCTCTGCGTCTTCTTGAAGAAGAGCAAGATCGATTTCTTGAGCCAGTTCGCCATCGAATTTCGCAAGGATATTACCTACACGCTTATTCGCAGCCGCTAAAGATTCAGCAGCGTCTAGTTCACGGAAGTGAGATACTGCTTTCACACGCTTATCAAAATCAGCAGGCTTAGTCGGACGACGAGCAAGTACCGCTTGGATGATGTCTACGCTGAAACCTTCATCTTGGTACCATGCACGGAAACGACCTAGCATGAAATCAATTACGTCAGTGTCTACGTTTGCATTCGTTAGCTTAGTTGACCCATCTTCTAGCGCAAATAAAGATTGCGCTTTAGCCACTAGATCAACTAGGTCTAAGTTGTAATCTTTTTCAACGATGATACGTAGGATACCCAGTGCAGCACGACGAAGTGCAAATGGGTCAGAACCTTTTGGTGCTTGACCAATGCCGAAGATACCCACAAGTGTATCTAGCTTATCTGCCATTGCTACAGATGCAGATACATCAGTACTTGGTAGATCATCACCAGCAAAACGAGGCATATATTGCTCGTAAAGCGCTAATGCGACTTGAGAATCTTCACCATCATGTGTTGCGTAGTGCATACCCATAACACCTTGTGTATCTGTAAATTCAAATACCATTGATGTCATTAAGTCACATTTAGCAAGTAGACCTGCACGTTGAGATTTCTCAACATCTGCACCGATTTGCTCAGCGATGTAGCCAGCAAGCTCAGTAATACGGTCTGTTTTGTCTTTGATTGTGCCCAATTGCTTCTGGAAGATAGCTTGCTCTAGTTCAGGCAGACGGTCGATAAGCGGACGCTTACGGTCTGTATTGAAGAAGAATTCAGCATCAGCAAGACGCGGACGAACCACTTTCTCATTACCTTCGATAATGTGACGAGGCTCTTTAGATTCAATGTTAGTAACAAAGATGAAGTTAGGAAGTAAGTTCTTCTCTTGATCGTATACTGGGAAGTACTTTTGATCACCCTTCATTGTGTAAACTAGCGCTTCTGAAGGAACGTTTAAGAACTCTTGCTCGAACTTAGCCGTTAATACAACAGGCCATTCAACCAGAGACGTTACTTCTTCAACTAATTCATCTTCTAGATCCGCAATACCACCCACTTCTTGAGCTGCTTTTTGAGCATCAGCAAGGATGATCGCTTTACGCGCATCGTAGTCAGCCATTACTTTACCGCGCTCTTCTAAGATCGCAGGGTATTGGTCAGCAGAATCAATCGTAAACTCGCTTTCACCCATGAAACGGTGACCACGGATAGTACGAGCAGAAGCAACACCTAGGATAGAACCTTCAACTAATTCATCACCCAATAGGATAGTCAGTGTTTTCACTGGACGAATAAATTGAATGTCTGAGTTACCCCAGCGCATCGCTTTAGGAATTGGTAAGCCAGCAAGTGCTTTTGCTGCTAGTTCAACAATAAGCTCTTGTACCGGTTGACCTTTAACTGCTTCTTTATGAAGTAACCATTCGCCTTTGTCTGTTTTTAGACGCTCAGCTTGTTCTACAGTAATACCATTACCACGAGTCCAACCTTGAGCTGCTTTAGTCGGATTACCGTCAGCATCAAATGCAGACGCAATTGCAGGACCACGTTTTTCAACGATTTTGTCTGCTTGGCCTTCGTCTAACTCAGCCACTTTAAGCGCTAAACGACGAGGCGTTGCATACCATTTAACACCTTGGTGTGCTAAATCAGCCGCTTTAAGGCCAGCTTCAAAGTTAGCAGCAAACGCTTCAGCTAATGAACGAAGTGCTTTTGGTGGAAGCTCTTCAGTACCTAATTCGATTAGAAAATTCTTCGCCATGATTACTTCTCCTCAGTTGCTGTCGGTTTATTAGAACGACACATAGGGAAGCCTAGCGCTTCACGTGATGCATAGTATGCTTCAGCAACCGATTTAGTTAGGTTACGAATACGAAGAATGTAACGCTGACGCTCAGTTACTGAGATAGCTTTACGAGCATCTAACAGGTTGAATGCATGACCTGCTTTTAGAATGCGCTCGTACGCTGGAAGAGGTAGCGGCTTTTCAAGCTCAAGCAATTCTTTACATTCTTTCTCACACTGATCGAAGAAACCAAATAGGAAATCAACGTCTGCGTGTTCAAAGTTGTAAGTCGATTGCTCAACTTCGTTTTGGTGGAAAATATCACCGTAAGTAACTACACCTTGAGGACCATGGTTCCATACAAGATCGTAAACCGAATCTACTTCTTGAATGTACATAGCAAGACGCTCAATACCGTAAGTGATTTCACCAGTAACTGGTTTACACTCAAGGCCACCAACTTGTTGGAAGTAAGTAAATTGCGTTACTTCCATACCGTTTAGCCAGATTTCCCAGCCTAGACCCCAAGCGCCCAATGTTGGGTTTTCCCAGTTGTCTTCTACGAAACGAATATCATGAACAAGAGGATCGATACCAAGCACTTCTAAAGAACCTAAGTACAGCTCTTGAATGTTATCTGGAGAAGGCTTTAACGCTACCTGAAATTGATAGTAGTGCTGCAGACGGTTAGGGTTTTCACCATAACGGCCATCCGTAGGACGACGAGATGGTTGAACATAAGCGGTAGCCATTGGCTCTGGGCCAAGTGCACGCAGACATGTCATTGGGTGAGACGTACCTGCGCCCACTTCCATATCTAATGGCTGTACAATCGTACAACCTTGTTGTGCCCAATAATCCTGCAGCGCGAGGATCATTCCCTGGAAGGTTTTGATATCGTATTTTTGCATAATTTAATTCGCGCGATGGTTGATAAATATAACCAAGAAGTATACCTCGCAGACCCCTTTGGGAGTAGCAAAAATAAGCACTTTCTCAAAATTCACTTTCAGTTTACGGCCTAAGCAATGAAATAAGAGCCTATCTTGGCTCTTTATCTCTGTTTGGTGTTGAGGTATGTTGTTAAAACAATCAATACATCCACTCTCTAATTATCACGGTAGTCGTAATGAAGTTTACTCAATTTGGCGAAAAATTTACTCGTTACAGTGGGATCACCCAATTAATGGATGACCTAAATGATGGCTTACGCACCCCTGGCGCGATCATGCTCGGTGGCGGTAACCCTGCAGGCATTCCCGCCATGCTCGACTACTTTAAAAACGCCTCACAAAAAATGCTCGATTCTGGTGAATTAGTAGCAGCAATGGCCAACTATGATGGGCCACAAGGCAAAGACAGCTTTGTAAAGGCATTGGCGAAACTACTTAAAGAGACCTATGGTTGGGATATCAGTTCCAAAAACATCAGCCTAACTAACGGTTCTCAAAGTGCTTTTTTTAGCTTATTCAATTTATTAGCGGGTACTTACGCTGACGGCTCTAAAAAGAAAATCTTATTACCTCTCGCGCCTGAATACATTGGTTATGCCGATTCTGAGTTAGAAGTTGATAGCTTCATTTCTTATCGTCCAGAGATTGAATTGCTCGACAACGGTTTATTTAAATACCACGTCGATTTTAGCCAACTAAAAGTTAATGATTCTGTTGGCGCTATCTGTATTTCTCGCCCTACAAACCCTACAGGTAATGTAATCACTGATGATGAAGTGATTAAGCTGGATAAACTAGCGCGTGAAAATAATATTCCATTAATTCTCGATAATGCTTATGGCACCCCTTTTCCTAATATTATCTTTGAAGAAGTTACGCCATTTTGGAATGAAAACACCATTCTATGCATGAGTCTGTCTAAGTTAGGTTTACCAGGTTTACGCTGTGGCATTGTGATTGCCAATGAGAAAATGACGGAAGCGATGACCAATCTAAACGGCATTATCAGTTTAGCGCCGGGAAGCATGGGGCCTGCGTTGGGTCTGCACATGATTAGGTCGGGTGATTTATTACGTTTAAGTGAAGACGTCATTCAGCCTTTCTACCGCCATAAATCTCAAGCCGCAGTTAAGATGCTACAAACCGCGATTACCGATCCTCGTTTTCGTATTCATAAACCTGAAGGCGCTATTTTCTTGTGGCTATGGTTTGATGAACTGCCAATCACAACGATGGAACTGTACAAACGCTTGAAAGCACGTGGCGTATTAATTGTTCCGGGAGAGTATTTCTTTATCGGCCAAGACGACAGTTGGGATCATGCTCACCAATGCTTACGCATGAACTACGTACAAGATGAAGCCATGATGCAAAAAGGCATCGATATTATTGCAGAAGAAGTGCTGAAGGCGTATTCAGAGTAGATAAACTCTGTACTCATGACTCATTGCTTTTCCATCACCAACAAATGGCAATATCAAGTGTTGAATGATCATCAATGACAAACAGCATTGGTGATTCCAAAGCAATAAGTCATCACTATTTCTAAGACCCGCAGTAATAAAATACAGACACAAAAAAGGCGCTATCACAGCGCCTTCATTTCAAATTCTTACCAATCTACGATTAGCTTTCCAGTAAGTTATTGCCGTTAATCGCAATCTTACGTGGTTGCATCGCTTCTGGAATTTCACGTTCTAAATCAACATGCAGTAAACCATTCTCCATGGTTGCGCCCACCACTTTCACGTAATCCGCTAATTGGAATTTACGCTCAAAATTACGCTCTGCAATACCTTGATATAAATAGGTTTTAGTTTCATCAGCATCAGGACGTTCACCACGTACAATCAGCATGTTTTCATGTTGAGTTAAATCGATTTGTTCTTCAGCAAAACCAGCCACCGCCATGGTTATACGGTAGTTATGTTCTGATTTTTGCTCGATATTGTACGGAGGGTAACCGCCATTTGTTTTTGCCGTGTTGTTTTCCATTAGATTGAAAAGACGATCAAAACCAATTGCTGAACGGTACAGTGGAGTGAAATCTACATTACGCATAATACTATCCTTTACTTTAAGCAATAGTGAGTACAACTACCCCAAACTTGGGTCCTTAGTTGCCTCTATCAAATTATAAGACTTTCCATATTGGACAAGTCATTTTCAAAAGACCCTTTCGGCATCCTCTTCATAATTAGATATGCGGCTCAGTAATTTTATTTTCAAGAGATATAACCAAAAATATTTTCCACTCCCATTCAAAACTAATACTAAACAACTGAACTACAAACGAAAACAACCCCCAAATTCCAGATAAAAAAAAGCACCGCCAACAGCAATGCTTCCTAATATATCTAAATTCTAAGTTGAGATAAATTGCCGCTGTAATCGCTTAGTTCAAGGAGAAGGCGCGGAGCTTATGAATATAAGCGAGCACCTTCGACGCAGAAGTAGGACTAACTGGCAAAATATAGAATTAAAAATTTATACGTCTAAGTTAGCTACACGTAATGCGTTCTCTTCAATGAAGTTACGACGCGGCTCAACATGATCACCCATTAGCGTAGTAAACAACTCATCCGCACTTACTGCGTCATTAATCGTTACTTGCATCATACGGCGAGAATCAGGATCCATCGTTGTTTCCCAAAGCTGCTCAGGGTTCATTTCACCCAGACCTTTGTAACGTTGTAAATAAACACCACGACGAGAGTCTTTAATCAACCATGCAATAGCTTCATCCAGTGTTTCTACTGGTTGTTTACGCTCACCACGTTGTGCATAAGCACCTTCTTCAATCAGACCATTAAGTGCTTCTGATAAATCAGCAATACGACCGTACTCTTTCGAGTTCAGTAGATCAGCACTTAATACGTATTCATGTTGAACACCGTGAGTACGAACAACAAGCTTAGGCTGGTGAATGTTTAACTCTTCGTTAAAGTCTAGTGCCGGATTGTACTGGCTTGCACCTGTTTCATGCTCATTAAGATCAGCAACTAATGCTTCAGTCCATGCTTGAACTGTCGCTTCATTTTCACACTCTTCTTGAGTTAAACGAGGCGTGTAAACTAAACGATTTAATAGCGGTAATGGGTAACGACGGCTCATACGCTCAATCAATTTAACCACACCATTAAACGTGCGAATTAAGTTTTCAAGCTCTTGACCGAAGATAGATTCATTTGGATTAACAAATAACGCAGCATTGTCTAATGCTTGCGTAATTTGGTATTCACCCATCGCTTCTTCATCTTTAATGTATTGCTCTTGTTTACCTTTCTTCACTTTATAAAGTGGTGGTTGAGCAATGTAGATGTAGCCACGTTCAATCAGCTCAGGCATTTGACGGTAGAAGAAAGTCAAAAGTAGAGTACGGATGTGAGAACCATCGACATCGGCATCGGTCATGATGATGATGTTGTGGTAACGTAGTTTATCTGGATTGTATTCGTCACGACCAATACCACAACCTAATGCAGTAATTAGTGTTCCAACCTCTTGAGAAGAGATCATTTTATCAAAACGTGCTTTTTCTACGTTTAGAATTTTACCTTTCAGCGGAAGGATCGCTTGGTTTTTACGGTTACGTCCCTGCTTGGCTGAACCGCCAGCAGAGTCCCCTTCCACTATGTATAGTTCAGATTGTGCAGGATCTTTTTCCTGACAATCAGCAAGCTTACCAGGAAGACCTGCGATATCTAACGCGCCTTTACGACGAGTCATTTCACGAGCTTTACGAGCCGCTTCACGTGCGCGAGCCGCATCAATGATTTTAGAACAAACCATTTTTGCTTCGCCTGGATTTTCCGCTAAGAATTCAGCTAATTTTTCATTCATTGCCGATTCAACCGCAGACTTCACTTCTGAAGAAACCAGTTTATCTTTAGTTTGGCTTGAGAATTTAGGATCAGGAACTTTAACAGAAACAACCGCCGTTAGACCTTCACGCGCATCATCACCTGATGCTGATGATTTCGCTTTCTTAGAAAAGCCTTCTTTGTCCATGAACGTGTTTAATGTACGAGTTAACGCAGAGCGGAAGCCAGATAAGTGAGCACCACCATCTCGTTGTGGGATGTTATTGGTGTAACAAAAAATGTTCTCTTGGTAAGAGTCATTCCACTGCATCGCTACTTCAACAACAATACCGTCTTCTTTACGCTCTGCATCAAAATAGAATATTTTCTGGTGAACTGGCGTTTTATTACGGTTTAAATGAGTAACAAACGCTTGAATACCACCTTCAAACATAAAGTGATCAGATTTATCTTCTTCACGCATGTCTTGTAAAATAATAGACACACCAGAATTCAAGAAAGAAAGTTCACGTAGACGTTTAGCTAAGATGTCATAAACAAACTCAACGTTTGTGAATGTTTGGTCACTAGGCCAAAAACGAATTTTGGTACCTGTTGTATCTGTTGTGCCCACAACCGCTAATGGCGCTTGAGGTTCACCGTGACAATACGTTTGTTGAAAAATTTCACCTTTACGATGGATCGTTAGTTCAACTTTTTCAGATAATGCGTTTACAACCGAAACACCAACACCGTGAAGACCACCCGATACTTTGTATGAGTTATCATCAAACTTACCACCAGCGTGAAGTACCGTCATGATAACTTCTGCTGCTGATACGCCTTCTTCTTCATGGATTTCAGTTGGAATACCACGACCATCATCACTAACCGAAACAGAGTTATCTTCATGAATCGTTACAATAATGTCATTACAGTGACCAGCAAGAGCTTCATCGATTGAGTTATCGACAACCTCAAACACCATGTGGTGAAGACCAGTACCGTCGTCGGTATCGCCGATATACATACCCGGACGTTTACGTACCGCATCCAGACCTTTTAGTACTTTAATACTCGATGAATCATAATTTTCTGACATGAGTTACTCTCGCGTTTTTATCCTTGGGCTATTTTGCCATGTTCTATCTCAAACATCTTGCTTTCTTCATCATGCATATCTGCAATCTGTTCAGCAGTTATTGAACTGATAAACACCTGTGCCTTTGTCTGTTTCAAATATTGAGCCAGCAATTGGCGACGGTGACTATCCAATTCAGAAGCAAAATCGTCTATTAAATAGATGCACTGCTTTCCTGTTGCTTCCGTTAAATGTTGTCCTTGCGCTAATCGTAACGCACATACCATCAACTTAAGTTGACCACGAGACAACACATCTTCAACAGGAGTGCCTGCAACTTTAATTCGTAAGTCGGCTTTATTTGGGCCGCCGACGGTATAACCCAGCTGTTTATCTCGCTCAAAATTTCGTTTAAGCAATTCCGCGTAAGGAGTATCTTTCTCCCAACCTCGGTAGTATGACAGCTTTATGTCGAATTCTGGTAAGAATGCCTGACATATTTGTTGAGTTGCTTCAGATATGTGATTGATATAATCCACTCGCCACTGATCGATTTTCTCAGCTAGCAGTGCAAGTTCCAAATCCCAGTAACTCAACTCTCGATAACTTTGTGCCGTTTTTAATAACGCATTACGCTGCTTAGTCAGTCGCTTCACCCTGCTCCATGCATCATAAAATGCAGGTTCCACGTGAAACACCCCCCAATCAATAAATGCTCGGCGAAATTTAGGGCCGTCGGTAACTAATTCAAACCCTTCAGGGTGAATCAATTGAAGTGGTAAAACCTTGGCTAATTGTGCCAGTTTTTGTCCACTTTCTCCGCCTATTTTTACCTCAGTTGTGCCATCTCTCTGTTTATTTATGCCTATTGGCAATTCAAACTGCTCTGGCGTGGTAAATCGACCATGAATAAAAAGCTCGTCACAGTCATTTCGAATAATTCGACCTGTTAACGAGCTTTTGAAAGAACGCCCGTGCCCGAGCAAATAAATAGCTTCAAGGACACTGGTTTTCCCACTACCATTAGGACCGATAACAAAATTAAACCCTGTAGATAATTGAATATCACATGAGTTAATGTTGCGAAAATCATTAATGATTAAACGTGATAATGGCATGTTTTATTATGGTCTTTATAGACGAATAGGCATAACAACATATTGTGCTTCATCATTCGCACAATCTTCCACTAACGCACTCGCGTTCGCGGTTGTCATTGAAATACGTACACGCTCACACTTCAATGTATTTAATACATCCAATACGTAACTAACGTTAAACCCAATCTCTATATCGTCGCCTTGGAAATCTACATCTAAGATCTCTTCTGCTTCTTCTTGCTCTGGGTTATTAGCAGTAATACGCATTTGGTTATTCGCTAAATTAACACGAACACCACGGAATTTTTCATTCGATAGAATAGCGGCACGCGCAAATGCTTGACGCAATTCATCACAGTCCGCTTCTAATGTTTTGTTGCTGCTCTGCGGCATTACACGGCGATAATCAGGGAAACGGCCATCAACAAGTTTGGAAGTGAACACAAAATTATTTACTTCAGCACGTACATTTGAATTACCAAACTGTAAAGTAACACTCTGATCCGGCGAGTCAAGAAGACGAACAAGCTCTTGAATACCTTTGCGTGGCATGATCACTTGTTGTTCAGGTAGTTCAGATTCAACTGGCATATTACATACTGCCATTCGGTGACCATCGGTTGCTACAGAACGGAAGATATTACCTTGAGTTTCGAACATCATACCATTGAGATAATAACGAACATCTTGGTTCGCCATAGAAAACTGTGTGCTTTCTATTAGCTTACGCAGTTGAGCTTGAGATAACGTGATCTCTACTTCACTCTGCCAACCTTCAATATTTGGAAAATCATTCGCAGGTAAAGTCGCTAATGTAAATCGACTACGACCAGAACGTACTAAAACACGATCGCCTTCTAATGCGATAGTAATGTTGGCGCTATCAGGAAGACCACGACAGATATCAAGAAACTTACGAGAAGGAACCGTAATAGTACCGGCTTCAAAATCTCCTTCTAACGTAATTTTACTGATCAATTCTACTTCTAAATCGGTTGCAGTCATAGACAACTGACCATTTTCTACCTGAAGTAAAATATTGCCTAAAATTGGCAATGATGGACGGCCCCCAAGGGCACCAGATACTTGTTGCAGTGGCTTTAACAACAGACTGCGTTCAATAGAAAATTTCATAATACTCATTTATTTAAAAGTAGATAATGACTTACGATGATAACGTTCGAATCAAGTTAGAGTAGTCTTCTTTTATATCATGACTCTCTTCACGAAGCTGAGCTATTTTACGACAAGCGTGAAGTACAGTTGTATGGTCTCGACCACCAAACGCATCACCGATCTCAGGTAAACTATGGTTAGTTAACTCTTTTGACAGTGCCATTGCAAGTTGACGTGGGCGAGCAACCGAGCGAGAACGGCGTTTAGATAATAAATCCGCCATTTTAATCTTGTAGTATTCTGCTACGGTTTTTTGAATATTATCAATCGTCACTAGCTTTTCTTGCAGAGCTAATAAATCTCGTAATGCTTCCCGCACAAAATCAATCGTAATTGCGCGACCAGTAAAGTTTGCATTAGCGATAACACGGTTAAGTGCACCTTCTAATTCACGTACATTCGAACGTAAACGCTTTGCAATAAAGAAAGCAACTTCATCTGCTAGGTGAATCTGATGATCTTCTGCTTTCTTCATCAAGATAGCAACTCGAGTTTCTAATTCTGGCGGCTCAATCGCAACCGTAAGACCCCAACCAAAACGAGACTTAAGGCGATCTTCTACGCCATTAATCTCTCTTGGGTATTTATCTGACGTCAGAATGATTTGCTGGTTACCTTCTAATAGTGCATTAAAAGTATGAAAGAACTCTTCTTGAGAACGCTCTTTATTCGCAAAGAATTGAATATCATCGATAAGCAAGGCATCAACACTACGATAATAGCGTTTAAATTCTTCAATCGCGTTATTTTGCAGTGCTTTAACCATATCTTGAACAAAACGTTCGGAATGCATATATACAACTTTAGCATCTGGTTTACGTTCAAGAATCGCATTACCTACGGCTTGCAATAAATGGGTTTTACCTAAGCCAGTTCCACCATATAAGAAAAGTGGGTTATATGCCGTTCCTGGATTATCAGAAACCTGACGAGCAGCGGCTAAACCAAGTTGGTTTGATTTACCTTCTACAAAGTTAGTAAATTTATGCTTAGGGTTAACGTTAGAGCGATGATTTAAATCAGCAGAAACCGGTTCTGAACTCTGGGATTCCCATGGTTTATTTACTGATTGTCGAGCTTGAAGTTGTGCAGGTGCTGAGGTTGAAGCAGCAACATCCGCAGCCGTTCTTTTAGGCGCTGGTGCAGCAGATACAGGTTTACTTCCCACTTCAAAGCGTAATGTAGGTACATCACTACCACAGAACTCATTTAATAATGAGTTAATGCTATTTAGGTACTTATCACGAACCCAATCCAACACGAAACGGTTCGGCGCAAATAGCGTAAGGGTATTGTCATTTAATTCAGCTTGCAGTGGTCTAACCCACATGCTGAATTCTGCGGAAGGTAATTCTTCTTGAAGGCGCTGTAAACACTGCAGCCAAAGCGATGAAGACACGGACAACCCCACTCATAATTATTTTAA
Organism: Aliivibrio sifiae; assembly: GCF_002954705.1. Taxonomy (GTDB): domain Bacteria; phylum Pseudomonadota; class Gammaproteobacteria; order Enterobacterales; family Vibrionaceae; genus Aliivibrio; species Aliivibrio sifiae_A. The sequence continues at coordinate 48,683 of NZ_MSCO01000003.1, read as the reverse complement.
AAGGTTGTCGATTTTATACTGTGGATAACTATTGTGCCAGTGTTAGATCGATGATCCAGTGAATAAGATCGAAGTTATTCACACCGATCACGCTTTTTTACCTAGATCAACACACTTTTTACCTTAGTTATACCCACATTAATCAACAATGATTGAAAAACAGACTTTTATTGAGTATTTGGTTATTACACATAACCATCGGGTATTTAGAGGTGAATCGCAAAAAAAGTATGATGATCCCACTGATGAATAATGGGAGTATCAATCATGAAATGGACAAAGAATATCCTTACTGGATTAGCGTTAACTTTAGCAGCAACACAGTTTGCTCAAGCAGCCACTGAAGTAAAAGTAGGGATGTCTGGTCGTTATTTCCCATTTACCTTTGTTAAGCAGGATAAATTACAAGGTTTTGAAGTTGATTTGTGGGATGAAATTGGTCGTCGTAATGATTACAACGTGGAGTACGTTACAGCGAGCTTCTCTGGCCTATTTGGTTTATTAGAAACCGGTCGTATTGATACAATTTCAAATCAAATAACAAAAACAGAAGCACGCGAAGCAAAGTATCTTTTTGCTGATCCTTATGTTGTTGATGGTGCTCAAATTACCGTTCGTAAAGGTAACGATAGCATTAAAAGTATTGATGACTTAGCAGGAAAAACCGTTGCGGTGAATTTAGGATCGAACTTTGAGAAATTACTAAGAGATAATGATAAATCAGGCCAAATTAACATCAAAACTTACGATACTGGTATCGAACATGATGTCGCTTTAGGTCGCTCTGATGCATTTGTGATGGATCGTTTATCTGCGGCACAATTAATCAAAAAGTCAGGTTTACCACTACAATTAGCAGGTGAACCGTTTGAAACGATCGAAAATGCATGGCCTTTTGTTAAAAATGAGAAAGGACAAAAACTTCAGAAAGAAGTGAACAAAGCCCTCTCTGAAATGCGTGCAGATGGCACATTAGCAAAAATATCTCAAAAATGGTTTGATGCTGACGTAACAAAATAATCTGTTACTTATGTTAAGTAAGCGTTCACTCAGAAGAACGATCAAAACCCACTATCAACTCTAGTGGGTTTTGTGTTTATTGCTTATCTCATTTATTTCATTGACACTAACAACAGTCACTTTTCTTCATACGAATACATAGAGAGACATCATGGGATTTGATTTTACGTATATGATTGAGCTCTTACCTATACTATTTAAGTATTTAGGTACGACACTAGAAATGGCAATATGGGGATTATTCTTCGCATTAGCTCTCGCGTTAGTACTTGCTAACTTAAGAGTATTTAAAGTCCCTGTATTGGATCAACTCAGCCAGCTTTACATCAGTTTCTTTCGTGGAACACCATTGCTTGTTCAGTTATTCCTACTTTATTATGGCCTACCGCAAGTGTTTCCAATTTTTGTAGGGTTGGATGCATTCAGTGCTGCCGTTATCGGGTTAACACTTCATTTTGCAGCTTATATGGCTGAAAGTATTCGTGCAGCTATTATCGGTGTCGATCGCAGCCAAATGGAAGCGAGCTTGTCTATCGGTATGACAACTTCCCAAGCAATGCGTCGTATTATTCTACCTCAAGCAACTCGCGTGGCTTTACCTTCATTAATGAATTACTTTATCGATATGATCAAGTCGACTTCTTTGGCCTTTACACTTGGTGTATCTGAAATAATGGCGAAAGCTCAAATGGAAGCCTCTTCCAGCTTTAAGTTCTTTGAAGCCTTTTTAGCCGTAGCGCTAATCTATTGGGGTGTTGTCGTTATTCTTACCCGAGTACAAACTTGGGCTGAAACTAAACTTAATAAGGCCTATGTACGATGATAAAAATTACCAACCTACATAAAAGCTTTGGTGAGACTGACGTTCTCTCAGGTATTGACCTTACCATTAATAAAGGTGAGATAATTGCCGTCATAGGATCTAGTGGCACAGGCAAATCCACATTACTAAGATGCGTTAATTTTCTTGAAACAGCCGACAAAGGAACTATCAGTATTGATGATGTCAGCGTTGATGCTGAAAAAAATACCAAGGCAGAAATATTAGCGTTACGACGAAAAACAGGCTTTATCTTCCAAAATTATGCCTTATTCTCTCATTTAACCGCACGACAGAATATTGCTGAAGGCTTAATAACTGTCCACAAGTGGAATAAGGCAGAAGCACTCAAACGATCTCAACAAATATTAGATGATATTGGTCTTGGTGATAAAGGAGATAGTTACCCTGCAGCCCTCTCTGGTGGCCAGCAACAGCGTGTAGGCATTGGTAGAGCAATGGCATTAGAAGCTGAGCTATTATTGTTTGATGAACCCACGTCAGCGCTAGATCCTGAATGGATAAATGAAGTATTGAGTTTAATGAAAAAACTCGCTACTCAACATCAAACCATGTTAGTTGTTACCCATGAGATGCAATTTGCTAAAGAAGTTGCCGATAGAGTTATCTATATGGCTGATGGAAAGATCGTAGAACAAGGAACGCCTGAACAAATTTTTGGTTATCCACAGGATCCAAAATTACAGAAATTCTTAAATCAAGTTGGGATCGCATAAAGATCCTTGCGCTCTCGCTCACAAAACGTATAATTCATCGTCCGGAAAATACGTGGAACCTCTTATTGACTATTTTTCTGTCAATGATTACAATTCCGCCTCTTTGTTGAGAGGCGTCGGAATGTACGTCCCACGCCGGGTTTAATTAAACCTAATAACTACTGATCAGTAATAAGGTAATACCATGAAACGCACTTTCCAACCTTCAGTTCTTAAGCGTAAACGTTCTCACGGCTTCCGTGCTCGTATGGCAACTAAGAACGGTCGTAACACAATCAACGCTCGTCGTGCTAAAGGCCGTAAGCGTCTATCTAAGTAATCAATAGATTATTTTGATGAATTACGACTTCTCTCGGGAGTTACGCTTGTTAACTCCCGAGGATTACAAATCAGTTTTCAAGCAAGCTCATCGAGCCGGCTCACCTCACTTCACCATTCTTGCCAGAGAAAATTCACTATCACACCCTCGTTTAGGTCTTGCTGTTCCTAAGAAGCAAATTAAAACTGCTGTTGGTCGCAATAAGTTTAAACGTATAACTCGTGAAAGTTTCCGCAATAAGCAACATTCATTACCTGCGAAAGACTTTGTGGTTATCGCTAAAAAGAGTGCTCAAGAATTGAGTAACGAAGACTTTAACAAGCTACTAGATAAATTATGGCATCGCCTGTCTCGCCCTTCTCGTGGATAGCTATCGGTCTAATCCGTTTTTATCAACTCGTCATCAGTCCAATGATTGGACCTCGCTGTCGATTTACTCCAACGTGTTCACATTATGCAATTGACGCACTAAAGTCACACGGTTTAGTAAAAGGGTGTTGGCTAACTGGCAAACGTCTATTAAAATGTCATCCTTTGAATGATGGGGGCTATGACCCCGTCCCACCCAAGCAGCATAAAGACAGAGAACAATAACGATGGATACCCAACGTAATATTCTGTTGCTAGCACTGGCTTTAGTTTCTTTTTTACTTTTCCAACAATGGCAAGTAGAAACTAATCCGCAGCAACCAGCTACAGTTAGTACCGTTCAACAAACTCACACGAATGGTGATGTTCCAACTTCTTCAACAGCAAACAGTGATACTCCAGCGGATTCAGCACAATCTGACAAGCTGATTACAATCACAACTGATGTGCTTACTTTAAAAGTAGATACGTTGGGTGGTGACATCATTGAATCTGTTCTTAATAAATACGATGCAGAATTAGACTCTAAAGCAAAATTTGTTCTTCTTAAAAACGATGCTGATCATAGCTATATTGCTCAGAGTGGTTTAATCGGTCCTCAAGGCATCGACTCGAACACTGGTCGTGCACAATTTACAACGCAAAAAACAGATTATGTTTTAGCGGATGGTCAAAACGAATTACGCGTTCCGTTAACATTAGTGAAAGATGGTATTACTTATACTAAAACACTAGTGCTTAAACGTGACAGCTACGCTATTGATGTTGATTACACGGTTGATAACCAATCTTCAGCACCAGCAACAGTAGAAATGTACGCAAACTTAAAGCAAAACTTACTGGATGACGGTGGCAGCTTAACAATGCCAACGTACCGTGGTGGCGCTTACTCTACTGAAGATACACGCTATAAAAAATACAGCTTTGACGACATGGAAGATAAGAATTTATCTATCGACATGACAAATGGTCAAGGTTGGGCAGGTATGTTGCAACATTATTTCGCATCTGCTTGGATCCCACGTAACGTAAATGACGCAACACTGACTTCACGTGTTGCTGGCGATTACGGTTACATTGGCGTTCGTATGCCTTCAGTGACAATCCCTGCAGGCCAAGAAGCTACGCTTACAGCAACGCTTTGGACAGGCCCAAAACTTCAACCAGAAATGGCTGCAACTGCTAAATACTTAGATTTAAGTGTTGATTACGGTTGGTTATGGTTCATCGCTTCTCCACTTCACAAATTACTGTCTTTCATTCACGGTATTGTTGGGAACTGGGGTCTAGCGATCATGTTCTTAACGTTCATCGTTCGTGGTGCTATGTACCCGCTAACGAAGGCACAGTACACATCAATGGCTAAAATGCGCATGCTTCAACCTAAGTTGGCAGCAATGCGTGAACGCATCGGCGATGACCGTCAGCGTATGAGCCAAGAAATGATGGAACTTTATAAGAAAGAGAAAGTAAACCCACTAGGTGGTTGTTTACCAATCGTTCTTCAAATGCCTATCTTCATTTCTCTGTACTGGGCACTAATGGAATCAGTTGAACTTCGTCATTCACCATTCTTTGGTTGGATCACGGATTTATCAGCACAAGACCCATACTACATCCTGCCATTACTAATGGGTGCGAGTATGTTCTTAATCCAGAAGATGAGCCCAACGACAGTAACGGATCCAATGCAACAGAAGATCATGACGTTCATGCCTGTTATGTTCACAGTCTTCTTCTTATGGTTCCCAGCAGGACTAGTTCTTTACTGGTTAGTATCAAACATCGTAACGTTAATTCAGCAAACTCTGATTTACCGTGCACTTGAGAAAAAAGGCTTACACTCTAAGTAAGTTGAATTTCTAAAGAAATAAACAAAAGGCGGCCATTGGTCGCCTTTTTTGTTTTATCGGCTTACAATATGCTCAAGCAATAGACATTAAGAATTATCATGACATTACATACAGACACCATAGTTGCACAAGCAACAGCCCCTGGCCGAGGCGGCGTAGGCATCATTCGAGTATCAGGTCCTAAAGCTCAACGAGTTGCTTTAGAAGTAGTAGGAAAAACACTTAAACCTCGTTACGCAGAATATACCCCGTTTAAAGATGAAAGCGGTGTAGAGCTTGATCAAGGCATCGCCCTCTACTTCCCTAACCCACATTCATTTACTGGTGAAGATGTTCTAGAACTTCAAGGTCATGGCGGCCCTGTTGTCATGGATATGCTCATTAAACGTATTTTGAAAATAGATGGCATTCGAACTGCAAGGCCTGGTGAGTTTTCAGAAAGAGCTTTTTTGAATGATAAAATGGATTTAGCTCAAGCCGAAGCCATTGCCGATTTAATCGATGCAAGTTCTGAAGAAGCAGCAAAATCTGCATTAAATTCACTGCAAGGTGTCTTTTCAAATAAAATTAACACCTTAGTAGAATCCCTTATTTACCTTCGAATTTATGTTGAAGCCGCCATAGATTTCCCAGAAGAAGAAATCGATTTTCTTGCTGACGGTAAAGTCAGTGGTGATTTACAAGGGATCATTGATAACCTAAACGCAGTTCGTAAAGAAGCGAATCAAGGTGCGATCATGCGTGAAGGTATGAAAGTAGTGATAGCTGGACGCCCTAATGCGGGCAAATCCAGCCTGCTCAATGCCTTATCAGGTAAAGACAGCGCTATTGTTACAGATATTGCAGGAACCACCCGTGACGTACTCAGAGAGCATATTCACATTGATGGTATGCCTTTACATATCATTGATACTGCTGGCCTTCGTGAAGCCTCTGATGAAGTAGAGCGTATTGGTATTGAACGAGCATGGGATGAAATTGCTCAAGCCGATCGCGTTTTATTTATGGTTGATGGCACAACAACTGATGCTACAGATCCTAAAGTAATCTGGCCTGAGTTTCTTGATCGTTTACCTAAAAATATGGGAATGACCGTGATCCGCAATAAAGCAGATCAAACAGGTGAAGAACTTGGTATTTGCCACGTAAATGATCCTACTCTTATCCGATTATCAGCCAAAACAGGCGAAGGTGTTGATGCTCTGCGTACTCACTTAAAAGAGTGCATGGGCTTTTCGGGTAACCAAGAAGGTGGCTTTATGGCTCGTAGACGCCATTTAGAAGCACTAGAAAAGGCCTCTCAACACCTAGATATAGGCCAGCAACAACTTGAAGGTTATATGGCTGGTGAAATTCTTGCTGAAGAACTGAGAATAGCACAGCAACACCTGAGTGAAATTACAGGTGAATTTACTTCTGATGACCTGCTAGGACGTATATTTACTTCTTTCTGTATTGGTAAATAACACTAAATAATACAAACAATAATGGGCTATTACAGCCCATTTTTTATAGGAAAAATTCATGAAAAATGCATCAATCATTACAGGTAGCACCCTAGGTGGTGCTGAGTATGTTGGCGATCATATCGCTGATTTATTAGAGGAAATGGACTTTACAACCGATATCCATAATCAACCTAATTTAGACGAAATAGACAACAGTAGCCTTTGGATTGTAGTCGTATCTACTCATGGTGCGGGAGACTATCCAGATAACATCAAGCCTTTCATTCAGCAGCTCATCGAGAACAACACAAGCATCTCAAAAGTAAAGTTTGCAATAGTTGCCATTGGTGATTCAAGTTACGACACTTTCTGTGCAGCTGGTAAATCACTGCAAAACACGCTTCTAAAATTAGGGGCAACTGAAGAATTTCCACTTTTAGAGATAGATGTAACCCAACATAGTATCCCAGAAGAACCGGCAGAATTATGGCTAAAAGAATATATTTGTTAATAATTCATTTGGGATCATGATGAAAAGTTATTAAATAGAAAACATCTACTATGTGGATAACTATAGAAAGATCCAGTGATCAAGTTATAGTTATCCATTGAATAAGATCTACTGCACTACCCCCTGTGGATAACAAGCTCTTTTATCCTCAAGCCATCCGATCGAAGATCAAAGAAAAGTAACAACTTTAGATCGATCCAAAGTATATGATCCAATTGATCATTTACCACTTATCCACAGAGATCGATGATCTATATAATAGATCTAATAAAAGATCTCTTTAAAAGATCTTAAATATATTAAGCGATCTTTCTTTTTTGAACTTCGTCACTTTTTCGTTTCTTTCCAAGCTAGAAAAAGGGTAAAATAGATCTCTTAAGTTAAATTCTTCTAACTCTTTTCATTACACCTAAGGTCGAATCATGTTTTACCAAGAAAACTTTGATGTCATTGTTATTGGCGGTGGTCATGCTGGTACTGAAGCAGCACTTGCTGCGGCAAGAACAGGTCAAAAAACACTTCTCCTCACTCATAACATTGACACATTAGGTCAAATGTCGTGCAACCCTGCTATTGGTGGGATCGGCAAAGGCCATCTGGTAAAAGAAGTGGATGCCTTAGGTGGATTAATGGCACAAGCCATTGATCACGGTGGTATTCAATTTAGAACCCTAAATGCTTCAAAAGGCCCAGCAGTAAGAGCGACTCGTGCTCAAGCTGATAGAGCACTGTATAAAGCATTTGTTCGTTCAGTATTAGAAAATCAACCAAACTTAACGTTATTTCAACAAGCCGTAGATGACTTAATTATTGAAAACGACAAAGTTGTTGGTGCTGTAACTCAAATGGGCCTTAAATTCCGTGCTAAATCAGTTGTATTAACCGCTGGAACCTTTTTAGGGGGTCAGATACATATTGGCATGGAAAACTTCTCTGGAGGCCGCGCAGGAGATCCTTCTTCGATCACTTTAGCCCAACGATTAAGAGATCGTCCATTTAGGATCGGGCGCTTAAAAACAGGTACCCCACCTCGTATCGATGCTCGCACTGTTAATTTTTCAGTATTAGAGGCACAACCAGGTGATAACCCAACGCCTGTATTTTCATTTTTAGGTAATCGAGAACAACATCCTAAACAAGTGAATTGTTTTATTACTCATACCAATGAAAAAACCCATGATGTAATTCGCAAAAACCTTGATCGCAGCCCTATGTATGCTGGTGTTATCGAAGGTATTGGTCCTCGTTACTGTCCTTCAATTGAAGATAAAGTAATGCGCTTTGCTGACAAAGATAGCCATCAAATATTCATTGAACCAGAAGGACTAACTACACACGAATTATACCCAAATGGTATCTCAACAAGTTTACCATTCGATGTTCAATTACAAATTGTTCAATCAATGAAAGGCTTCGAAAATGCACACATCGTGCGTCCTGGTTACGCAATTGAGTACGATTTCTTTGATCCTCGTGATTTAAAATCAACGTATGAAACTAAGTTTATTGAAGGTCTATTCTTTGCAGGCCAAATCAACGGTACAACTGGATATGAAGAAGCTGCTGCTCAAGGTCTAATGGCAGGTTTAAATGCTAGTTTATTTGCTCAAGGCAAAGAAGGCTGGAGTCCACGACGTGATGAAGCGTACATGGGAGTTCTGATTGATGATTTATCAACGCTTGGAACAAAAGAACCATATCGTATGTTTACTTCTCGCGCTGAATATCGCTTATCTTTACGTGAAGATAATGCAGATTTGCGTTTAACTGAACAAGGTCGTGCTCTTGGTTTAGTTGACGATATTCGTTGGGCTCGCTTTAGCGAAAAAGTAGAAAATATTGAAAAAGAAAATCAACGTTTAAAAGATATTTGGATTAACCCAAAATCTGAAAATATTGATCAAGTAAATTCGATCTTAAAAACCCCGATCGTTCGTGAAGCAAATGGAGAGGATCTTCTTCGTCGTCCAGAAGTGACTTACAACTCTTTAGTGTCACTTGAAAATTTTGGTCCAGGGATTGAAGATCAGCAAGCTGCAGAACAAGTTGAAATTCAAGTTAAATATGCCGGCTATATTCAGCGTCAACGAGATGAGATTGAAAAATCATTACGCCACGAAAATACAAAACTGCCATTAGATTTGGATTACAGCAAAGTAAAAGGTCTCTCAAATGAAGTGGTTGCTAAATTAAGTGATGCAAAACCTGAAACTCTTGGTATTGCTTCTCGTATCTCAGGTATCACTCCTGCTGCGATTTCAATTTTATTGGTTCATTTAAAGAAACACGGTTTATTAAAAAAAGGTGAGTAACGTGACCGATTTATCTCAACAATTCGATCGTTTGATTGCTCAAACTGATTTAACTGTCTCTGAATTGCAAAAAGAGCAGTTACTTGGTTATGTAGCTCTACTTCATAAGTGGAATAAAGCGTATAACTTAACTTCTGTAAGAAATCCAAGTGAAATGGTTATTAAACATATCTTGGATAGTATCGTTGTTAGTCCAAAACTATCAGGTCAGCGTTTTATTGATGTTGGTACAGGACCTGGCTTACCAGGTATCCCGTTAGCTATCATGAATCCAGAGAAATCATTTACACTGCTAGATAGCTTAGGGAAACGAATTCGTTTTATTAAACAAGTGATTCATGAACTAAAAATTAGCAATGTCAGTCCAATTCAAAGTCGTGTTGAAGAGTTTCAACCTGAAGAAAAGTTTGATGCAGTCCTAAGTCGTGCATTTGCATCAATGACAGACATGGTGAATTGGTGTCATCATCTACCTAAAGAAGAAGATGGTGTATTTTTGGCATTAAAAGGTATCTACTCAGAAGATGAAGCAAATGATCTTCCTGAGTGGTGTTCGGTCAGAGATGTGGCGACATTAATCGTTCCGGAGTTAGAAGGTGAAAGACATTTAGTCACCTTAACCGGAAAAAAATAATGGAATAAGAGGTTAGTGTGGGAAAAGTTATCTCTATTGCGAACCAGAAAGGTGGCGTAGGAAAAACAACAACAGCGGTGAATCTTGCCGCTTCTATGGCAGCAACACATCGAAAAGTTCTACTTATTGACTTAGACGCGCAAGGTAATGCGACGATGGCCAGTGGAGTTGATAAATATGATGTTGATGCTACCGCTTACGAGTTGTTGGTCGACGAAGTGCCTTTTGAAAAGGTTGTAATAGAGAAAACATCTGGTGGCTATGATTTAATCGCTGCAAATGGTGATATTACTGCAGCTGAAATTAAGTTAATGGAAGTGTTTGCGCGAGAAGTTCGTCTGCGTAACATGATCTACCCAATTCGTGGTAACTATGATTTCATCTTTATTGATTGCCCTCCCGCTCTAAATCTCCTTACAATTAACGCCATGGCAGCATCTGATTCTGTATTAGTCCCTATGCAGTGTGAATATTATGCACTAGAGGGACTAACCGCTTTAATTGATACTATTGGTAAATTAGCCGCTGTAGTGAATGCTGATTTAAAGATCGAAGGATTATTAAGAACTATGTTCGATCCTCGCAATCGCTTAGCTAATGATGTATCGGATCAACTAAAAAAACATTTTGGAGATAAAGTGTATCGCACCGTCATTCCTCGAAATGTGCGTTTAGCAGAAGCGCCAAGTCATGGTAAACCTGCAATGTATTATGATAAATACTCAAATGGTGCAAAAGCATATTTAGCTCTTGCCGGAGAGATAATTCGCCGTGACGAAGTGGAAAAAGAAGGGGAAACAGAAATTCATGGGAAATAAACGTGGTTTAGGTAAAGGATTAGATGCCCTATTAGCAACAAGTTCATTGGCTCGCGAAAAGCAAGTTGCAGCTGAACAAAGTGAATCTATTTCAAAAGAAACTCAATTAGTTGAGTTGGGTATCTATCAACTGAATGCGGGTCATTATCAACCAAGAAAAACAATGGAAGAAGAAGCATTAGAAGAATTATCTGCTTCCATTCGTTCTCAAGGCATTATCCAGCCTATCGTTGTTCGTCAAATTTCCCATCAACAATATGAAATAATAGCTGGTGAAAGACGTTTCCGAGCAGCAAAAAAAGCGGGATTAAAACACGTTCCATGTGTTGTTAAATCAGTTGAAGATAAAGCTGCTATTGCAATGGCGTTGATTGAAAACATTCAGCGTGAAGATTTAAATGCAATAGAAGAAGCACAAGCGTTAGAGCGCTTACAACAAGAGTTTGAATTAACACATCAACAGATCTCTGAAGTGATTGGTAAGTCTCGTACAACGGTGACGAATTTATTACGCTTAAATGCTCTTTCTGATGAAGTTAAAGTACTTGTTGAGAGTAAATTGTTAGAAATGGGCCATGCGAGAGCACTACTAGCATTAGAGTCTGAATCTCAAATAGAACTTGCTCATTTAGTCATAAAGAAAAAGCTGACTGTTCGTCAAATAGAACAGAAAGTGAAAGCTTTGTTGTCACCTAAACAAGAAATAAAACCAGTAAGAGAAGATCTTGAAATGACAGAAGTGTCGAGTAAATTATCGACTATTTTGGGGTCTACTGTTGTGATTAATAGAAACTCATCGGGTAAAGGTAAGGTAACTATTACCTTTGACGAGGCTCACAAATTAGAACAACTTATCGCAAAGCTAGAAAGCTAAGTGTGATATAAAACGGTGTTTAAAAGCAAAATTGTATTTTACGTCGTAAAAGTTACTGCTTTGTTCTCATAAATGTAACTTTTTAATGCTATTTGATTGCATTCATATCGGTGCAACGTATAATTTTTGCAAAATCTTTGCTTTATGTTGATATATATCAAAGCAAAGGTGCTTTAAAAGGAAGAATACATGGTAGTTACGCTAGCTAAACCTGGGCGTTTGCTTGCTAAGCGATTGTTATTGATTCAGCTTAGTGTCACTACAGTTATGACAATAGGGATGAGCATAGCCGTTAGTGCTAGTTGGGGAATGTCTGCATTGATAGGCGGTAGTATTTTTATTATTGCGAATTCAGTGTTTTCAAAATGCGCATTTATGTTCAGTGGAGCAAGAGCGGCTAAAATGGTTGCTGCTTTTTTCTATTTGGGTGAAGTGCTTAAAATTCTTATAACAATTGTCTTATTTTCTATTGTTTACGTGTATACGGAGGTGGAACTTGTTCCCCTCAAACTAACCTATTTGCTGGTACTGGGTAGTAATATCTTTGCACCAGTTTTCTTTATTAACAACAGGAAATAGGAAAAGTTATGTCTGCGTCAACGCCTACTGAATATATTAATCATCACCTGCAGAATCTCTCTTTAGGGAAGTTAGGCATTGTTGATGAATTAAGTTTTTGGAATGTGCATATAGACAGTTTGTTTTTTTCTGTGCTAACAGGTGTGTTATTCCTTTGGGTATTTCGTTCTGTAGCTAAGAAATCAACGACTGGAGTACCAGGTAAATTACAGTGTTTCGTCGAAATGGTAGTTGAATTCGTTGATAGTAACGTAAAAGAGACTTTCCACGGCAGAAACCCTTTGGTTGCTCCATTAGCTTTAACCATATTTTGTTGGGTAATTATAATGAATGTCATGGATTTAGTTCCTATTGATTTCATTCCTTACTCTGCTGAACATTTGCTAGGTATCCCTTATCTTAAAGTGGTTCCAACAGCTGATGTAAACATTACTATGGCGATGGCTCTTGGTGTGTTTGCTTTGATGATTTATTACAGCATTAAAGTAAAAGGCCTAGGTGGTTTTGCAAAAGAATTAGCATTACATCCATTTAATCATTGGCTCATGATCCCGTTCAACTTACTTATTGAAGTAGTTTCGCTATTAGCTAAACCTCTTTCGTTAGGTATGCGTTTGTTTGGTAACATGTTTGCTGGTGAAGTGGTATTTATCCTAATTGCTGCAATGTTACCGTGGTATTTACAATGGGTCGGTGCGTTACCTTGGGCTATTTTCCATATTTTGGTTATCTTAATCCAAGCATTTGTTTTCATGATGTTGACTATAGTTTATATGTCAATGGCTCATGAAGATGGCGATCATTAATTTAAATTTTTAATACAACTCTATCTATTCAATTGGAGAATATAAATGGAAACCGTTCTTAGTTTTTCAGCTATCGCAGTAGCTATTATTGTTGGTCTTTGTGCTGTAGGTACAGCAATTGGTTTTGCTATTCTTGGTGGTAAGTTTCTGGAAGGCGCAGCTCGTCAACCTGAAATGGCTCCAATGCTACAAGTTAAGATGTTCATCATCGCTGGTCTATTGGATGCGGTTCCAATGATCGGTATCGTTATCGCGCTACTATTCACATTTGCTAACCCATTTGTTGGTCAACTAGCAGGCTAATCTAGCCTTTTGCTAATTGAATTTTTGTAGCTGATTCTTAACGAGGGGTAGCTGTTGTGAATATGAACGCAACTCTGCTTGGTCAAGCAATCGCTTTCGCACTGTTTGTTTGGTTCTGCATGAAATATGTATGGCCACCAATCATGGAAGCGATCGAGGAACGTCAGAAGAAAATTGCTGACGGTTTATCTGCCGCTGAACGCGCAGCTAAAGACCTTGATTTGGCACAAGCCAATGCTTCTGATCAACTGAAAGAAGCAAAACGCGCTGCAACTGAGATCATCGAACAAGCGAATAAACGCAAAGGCCAAATTTTGGATGAAGCTCGTGAAGAAGCTTTGACTGAACGTCAAAAAATTCTTACGCAAGGTGAAGCTGAACTTGAGTCTGAACGTAAACGCGCTCGCGATGAACTGCGTAAACAAGTTGCAACTCTGGCTGTGATTGGTGCCGAGAAGATCTTGGAGCGTTCTATTGATATAGAATCTCAAAGAGATATTCTTGATAACATCACTGCGAAATTGTAAGTAAAAGGGGGCAAGATATGTCAACAATGACAACCATCGCACGCCCCTACGCGAAAGCAGCTTTTGACTTTGCGGTCGAAAAAGGCGAATTGGACCTATGGGTTCAAATGCTAACTTTTTGTTCAGAAGTCTCAAAAAATGAAGATGTTGCTCAGTTACTGGATGGCGCTATTGCATCAGATAAACTGTCAGAAATCTTTATTTCAATTTGTGGTGAACAACTGAACGAGTTTGGACAAAATCTAATTCATGTTATGGCTGAAAACGGCCGTTTGAAGATTTTACCTAGTGTGTTAGAGCAATTTATCTTTTTAAAGCATGAGCTTGAAAAAGAAATTGATGCTGAAGTTACTTCAGCAATTGAACTGACTGAACAGCAAAAAGCTGACATTAGTGCCAAACTTGAAGCTCGTCTAGAGCGTAAAGTGAAGCTGAATTGTAGCGTAGATGAGGCCCTGTTAGCTGGGGTCATAATTCGAGCCGGAGACCTAGTCATTGATAACTCAGCACGTGGCCGTTTAAGCCGCCTGAGTGAAACATTGCAGTCTTGATGGGGAATGGAGCATGCAACTTAATTCCACGGAAATTAGCGATCTAATCAAACAACGCATTGAAAAATTCAACGTTGTAAGTGAAGCTCGTAATGAAGGTACAATCGTTTCGGTAAGCGACGGTATCATTCGTATCCACGGCCTTGCAGATGTTATGCAAGGCGAAATGATTGAATTACCGGGTGGCCGTTATGCGCTAGCACTTAACCTTGAGCGTGACTCAGTTGGTGCTGTTGTAATGGGCCCATATGCTGACCTACAGGAAGGCATGAAAGTAACAGGTACTGGTCGTATCCTTGAAGTGCCAGTAGGTCCTGAAATGCTAGGTCGTGTTGTAAACACACTTGGTGAGCCAATTGATGGTAAAGGCCCTATTGATGCGAAACTGACTTCTCCAGTAGAAGTGATTGCACCTGGTGTAATCGATCGTAAATCAGTAGACCAACCTGTACAAACTGGCTACAAGTCAGTTGACTCAATGATCCCAATCGGCCGTGGTCAGCGTGAGCTAATCATCGGTGACCGTCAGACTGGTAAAACAGCAATGGCGATTGATGCGATCATTAACCAGAAAAATTCTGGTATTTTCTCAATCTATGTTGCGATTGGCCAAAAGGCATCAACAATTGCTAACGTAGTTCGCAAATTAGAAGAGCACGGCGCGTTAGCTAACACTATCGTTGTTGTTGCTTCTGCTTCTGAATCTGCTGCGCTGCAATATCTTGCACCGTACTCAGGTTGTGCGATGGGTGAATACTTCCGTGACCGCGGTGAAGATGCTCTGATTGTTTATGATGACCTATCTAAGCAAGCTGTAGCTTATCGTCAGATTTCTCTACTACTGAAACGTCCACCAGGTCGTGAAGCATTCCCTGGCGACGTATTCTATTTACACTCTCGTCTACTAGAGCGTGCTGCTCGTGTAAGCGAAGCGTATGTTGAGAAATTCACTAATGGTGAAGTGAAAGGTAAAACTGGTTCTTTAACTGCTCTACCTATCATCGAAACTCAAGCTGGTGACGTATCTGCATTTGTACCAACCAACGTAATCTCGATTACCGATGGTCAGATCTTCCTACAAACAGAACTGTTCACTGCTGGTGTTCGTCCTGCGGTAGACCCTGGTATTTCTGTATCTCGTGTAGGTGGTGCTGCGCAAACTAAGATCATTAAGAAACTGTCTGGTGGTATTCGTACTGCTCTTGCACAGTATCGTGAACTTGCAGCATTTGCTCAGTTCTCATCTGATCTTGATGACGCGACTAAGAAGCAACTTGATCACGGTGAAAAAGTAACTGAACTTATGAAACAGAAACAGTACGCTCCAATGTCTGTTTTTGATCAAGCGTTAGTTATCTTTACCGCTGAGAAAGGCTACTTGAATGATGTTGAGCTTTCTAAGCTTGCTGATTTTGAAGAAGCTCTGCTGTCGTATGCTCGTGGTCAATTTGCCGATCTAGCAACAGAGATCGACTCATCGGGTGCTTGGAATAATGAAGTTGAAGCTCAGTTTGTGAAACTGGTTGAAGATTTCAAAGCAACCCAGACCTGGTAATTCGTTGGTGGCCTGTTACGGGTCACCCGAAAACGGAGAGTAACGATGGCCGGTGCGAAAGAGATTCGTAACAAGATCGGGAGTGTAAAAAGCACTCAAAAGATCACGAAAGCAATGGAAATGGTAGCTGCTTCTAAAATGCGTCGCTCGCAAGAGTCGATGGCAGCATCTCGCCCATATGCTGACACAATACGTAAAGTAATCGGTCATTTAGCGCTTGGTAGCCTTGAGTATCGTCATCCGTATCTTGAGGAACGCGAAGCTAAGCGTGTTGGTTACATTGTTATTTCTAGTGATCGTGGTTTATGTGGTGGCTTAAACATTAACTTGTTTAAAAAAGTCATGGCAGAAATGAATACATGGTCAAAAGATGGTGTTGAAATTGATTTAGCCGTTATCGGCTCAAAAGCAACAGCATTTTTTAACAGCTATGGCGGTAATGTTATTGCTCAAAATTCAGGACTAGGCGATAACCCAAGTCTTGAAGAATTGATCGGTAGTGTTGGTGTTATGCTGAAGAAATACGATGAAGGCCAGTTGGATCGCCTATATGTAGTGAACAATAAGTTCATTAACACAATGGTGCAAGAGCCAGCAATTGACCAATTACTTCCTTTGCCTAAATCTGAAGATGAAGCAATGAAACGTACTCATTCTTGGGACTACATTTACGAGCCTGAGCCTAAACTACTACTAGATACATTATTGGTTCGATACGTTGAATCACAAGTATATCAAGGTGTAGTTGAAAACTTGGCGTGTGAACATGTAGCGCGAATGATTGCGATGAAAGCAGCAACTGATAATGCTGGTGACATCATTGATGAACTGCAACTTGTGTATAACAAAGCCCGTCAATCGGCTATTACACAAGAGCTTTCTGAAATTGTTTCAGGCGCATCAGCGGTTTAAGCATAGGTATTTAAACAGTTTAGAGGATTAACGATGACTACAGGTAAGATCGTACAGATCATCGGTGCGGTAGTCGATGTAGAGTTCCCACAAGGCAATGTACCTCGTGTATACGATGCTTTGAATGTTGTTGATGCACAAGAACGTCTTGTTCTTGAAGTGCAACAACAAATCGGTGGCGGCGTAGTGCGCTGTATCGTAATGGGTAGCTCAGATGGTTTACGTCGTGGCTTAACAGTAGAAAATACTGGCGCGCCAATTACTGTTCCAGTGGGTACTAAAACTTTAGGCCGTATCATGAACGTTCTTGGTGACGCGATTGATGAGTGTGGCGAGATTGGTGCTGAAGAGCATTATTCAATTCACCGCGAAGCGCCTAGCTATGAAGAGCAGTCTAACTCGACTGAACTTCTAGAAACGGGTGTTAAAGTAATCGACTTAATTTGTCCATTCGCTAAGGGTGGTAAAATCGGTCTATTCGGTGGTGCTGGTGTAGGTAAGACTGTCAACATGATGGAACTTATCAACAACATCGCACTACAACACTCTGGCCTATCTGTATTTGCAGGTGTAGGTGAGCGTACTCGTGAAGGTAATGATTTCTACTTTGAAATGCAGGAAGCTGGTGTTGTAAACATCGAGAATCCTGAAGAATCAAAAGTAGCGATGGTTTACGGTCAAATGAATGAGCCACCAGGTAACCGTTTACGTGTTGCTTTGACTGGTCTAACAATGGCAGAACGTTTCCGTGACGAAGGTCGTGACGTTTTACTATTCATTGATAACATCTATCGTTATACACTAGCGGGAACTGAAGTATCAGCTCTACTAGGTCGTATGCCATCAGCGGTAGGTTACCAACCTACACTAGCTGAAGAGATGGGTGTTCTTCAGGAACGTATCACTTCAACTCGTAGTGGTTCTATCACTTCAGTTCAAGCGGTATATGTACCTGCGGATGACTTAACGGATCCATCTCCAGCAACAACGTTTGCTCACTTAGATGCGACAGTTGTACTTAACCGTAATATCGCGTCTATGGGTTTATACCCAGCGATTGACCCGTTAGATTCTACATCTCGTCAACTTGACCCACTTGTTGTTGGTCAAGAGCACTATGATATCGCTCGTAATGTTCAATCAACATTACAGCGCTATAAAGAGCTAAAAGATATCATCGCTATCCTAGGTATGGACGAGCTGTCTGAAGAAGATAAGCAAGTTGTATCTCGTGCTCGTAAAATTGAGAAGTTCTTAACTCAACCTTACCACGTAGCTGAAGTATTCACGGGTGACCCTGGTATTTACGTACCACTTAAAGACACATTAGCTGGCTTTAAAGGTTTATTAGCTGGTGATTACGATGACGTTCCTGAGCAAGCCTTCATGTACTGCGGTAAAATTGAAGACGCGCTTGAGAATGCGAAGAAGCTATAAGGCTGATTAGGAGGCGATATGGCAGCAATGACCTTTCACTTGGACGTTGTAAGTGCTGAGAAGAAACTATTCTCAGGACTAGTTGAAACGATTCAGGTGACCGGTAGCGAAGGTGAACTTGGTATTTTCCATGGTCACGCACCGCTGCTGACCGCTATCACGCCTGGTATGGTGCGTATTGTTAAACAACATGGCCACGAAGAAATTATTTATATTTCTGGTGGTATTGTTGAGGTTCAACCTGGTTCGGCAACTGTTCTTGCAGATGCCGCTATCCGTGGTGAAGACCTAGACGCAGCTAAGGCAGAAGAAGCTAAACGCAAGGCTGAGGAGAATATCCGTAATCAGCATGGCGACATTAACTTCGCTCAAGCGGCCAGTGATTTGGCTAAAGCGATCGCACAGCTTCGAGTTATCGAACTGACAAAACGTTCGCGTTAATCAAGCACCATTAGAAAGAAGGCGACCTATATGGTCGCCTTTTCTTTATTGTTCGCTGTAATTCTTACTAATCTCTCACCCCATCGCGTATTTTTTAGCATATAATTTAACCCGCATATTAATCCCATTGGTTATTCATTAATAAAATGATGAAGTAAGTAATGGATTTAGTATTTTTGGTATTAACGAGCTAGGCAAATTAAGTCAGCATAAAAATAAAATGGGCTTCCTATGAACTTCAGTGCAGTAATTTTAGCAGCGGGTAAAGGCACTCGCATGTATTCAAATAAACCTAAAGTACTTCATACTTTAGCGGGCAAACCAATGGCTAAGCATGTAATTGATACATGTGAAGGTCTTGGTGCTAAAAACATTCATCTTGTTTATGGTCATGGTGGTGATCAAATGCAAGCAGAGTTAGGTCAAGAACGAGTAACTTGGGTTCTTCAAGCTGAGCAATTAGGCACAGGCCATGCGGTTAATCAGGCATCGCCAGAATTTGCTGATGATGAGAAAGTATTAATTCTTTATGGTGATGTTCCACTGATTAGCGCTGAAACAGTTGAAAACTTATTAGATGCTCAACCAACTGGTGGTATAGCTTTACTTACTGTTGTTTTAGATAACCCTATAGGGTATGGACGTATTATTCGTCGTAATGGTCCTGTTATCGCTATCGTAGAACAGAAAGACGCAACAGAAGAACAGAAGCTAATTAAAGAGATTAACACTGGTGTAATGGTTGCTACGGGCGGCGATTTAAAACGTTGGCTAGCAGCTCTTAAAAATGAAAACGCACAAGGTGAATATTACCTAACTGATATTATTGCTGCTGCTCATGATGAAGGTCGTGCTGTAGAAGCGGTACACCCTGTTAGCCCGATTGAAGTTGAAGGTGTGAATGATCGTGCTCAACTTGCTCGTTTAGAAAGAGCATTCCAATTAGCACAAGCACAAAAGTTATTAGAGCAAGGGGTTATGCTTCGCGATCCTAGTCGCTTTGATCTAAGAGGATCATTACAGTGCGGTATGGATATTGAGATCGATGTGAACGTGATCATCGAAGGTAATGTAACTCTGGGTGATAATGTTGTTATTGGTGCAGGCTGTGTACTGAAAGATTGTGAGATTGATGACAATACAATTGTTCGTCCATACAGTGTTATTGAAGGTGCAACAGTTGGTGAAGATTGTACCGTTGGCCCATTTACTCGTTTACGCCCAGGTGCTGAGCTTTGTAATGATGCTCACGTAGGTAACTTCGTTGAAGTGAAAAATGTACGTTTAGGTGAAGGCTCTAAAGCAAATCATTTAACATACCTTGGTGATGCTGAAATTGGTCAACGTGTAAATGTTGGTGCTGGTGTCATTACATGTAATTACGATGGTGCCAATAAATTTAAAACAATCATTGGTGATGATGTATTTGTTGGTTCTGATAGTCAACTGATCGCTCCGGTTACTATCGCTAATGGCGCGACAGTCGGTGCTGGTTCAACAGTAACTAAAGACGTTAGTGAAAATGAATTATACATTAGTCGTGCGAAAGAGCGTCGAATTGCTAACTGGCAGCGTCCTGTTAAAAAATAATTAATCTGTAGTGTATGGATAGTAAAAAAGAAGTCACTTAGGCTTCTTTTTTATGTCTATAATTTGTGCTTAATTGTTTTACTCAAATTGCAGATAAAAAAAATGCCGACCGAAGTCAGCATTTTTTAGAATTCAATTCGAAAATTCGAATTACTCACCAACAACGTTAGCTGCTTGTGGGCCTTTTTGACCTTGTTCTACTTCGAAAGAAACCTTTTGGCCTTCTTTCAGAGTTTTGAAGCCTTCAGATGCGATAGCACGGAAGTGAACGAATACGTCAGCGCCGCCGTTATCTTGAGTAATGAAGCCGAAACCTTTCTCTTCGTTAAACCACTTAACGATACCAGTTGTTTTAGACATAATATATATCCTAATTTTTTTAATTAAATAATTCGCATAATGCGAAGTTGTAGCCATAAAGAATTATTTATTTGAGGTAAAACATATGTATAAAAAGCTTCAAGCATAACTGGTAAAGCAGTATAACGAAGGTTTCAAAAGCATAATATTACAGATAAATAGGTCTGTTTACAGGCCGAGAAAAATAATAGCATTTTTTAACCGATTGTATAGCATAATTTCAAAAATGAATGAAAATAAGGCTAAAATTTACTTAGCCTTATTACGCCGTACGGTCTTAAGATAAAAAGAATCGATAAGCTAGATTATCTGTTTCATCTTTCCATTGGTAACCAAGCTCTTCAAGGTGTTTTGAAAAACTAACAAGATCGGAATCCGTTAATTCAAAACCACATAAAACACGACCGTAATCAGCGCCATGGTTACGATAATTAAAGAGACTAATATTCCAATGAGTGCCTAAGGTACTTAAGAATTTAACCAATGCTCCTGGGTATTCTGGGAACTCAAAGCTATATAATCTTTCTTTTAATGATTTAGATGGTTTTCCACCAATCATGTAGCGAATATGGAGTTTTGCCATTTCATTATCAGATAGGTCTACGACGGGATAGTCGCCTTGTTGTAAGTCATTAATTATATTATCTAGCTCTTGCTGCCCTTCTTGTAATCGAACACCTACAAAAATATTAGCTGATTTATCATCGTTATAACGATAGTTAAATTCAGTAACTGCTCGACCACCAATAAGGTTACAAAACTCGAAGAATGCACCTTGGCGTTCAGGAATCGTTACCGCTAACAACCCTTCTCTTTTTTCACCAAGTTCACATCGTTCAGAAACATAACGTAAGCCATGAAAATTAGTATTTGCGCCAGAAAGAACCGTCGCTAACTGCTTACCTTTCAGTTGATGTTTATCGGCGAATTTTTTGAGACCTGCGAGTGCTAATGCGCCTGATGGTTCAGCAATTGCACGAGTATCTTCAAAAATGTCTTTGACGGCAGCGCAGATTTCATCGCTAGAAACGGTAATATGTCCATCAATATATTTTTGGCATAAACGGAATGTTTCATCCCCAATGCGTTTTACGGCGACACCATCAGCAAACATACTTACTTGATCTAGAACGACGGGTTCTCCTGCATCTAACGCGGCTTTTAAACAAGCTGAGTCTTCCGGTTCTACAGCAATGACTTTAATTTCAGGCATTAATTGTTTAATAAGAACAGCAACACCAGCGGCTAAACCACCACCACCAACAGGAACAAAAATATAATCTAAATGCCCATTTTGTTGTAGCATTTCCATTCCTATTGTTCCTTGACCAGCTATCACAAGTGGATGATCAAATGGAGGAACAAATGTATAACCATGGAGTTCTGATAAGCGTTCTGCTTCTGCTTTGGCTTCATCAAAATTACTGCCATGAAGAACCACATTGCCGCCAAAGCCTTTTACCGCTTCTACTTTTATATCTGGAGTGGTGCGTGGCATAACTATTGTGGTTTGAATTCCAAGTTTAGTACCAGATAACGCCATTCCTTGAGCATGGTTTCCTGCAGATGCCGCGATAACGCCAGCTTTCTTTTGCTCTTCAGTTAGACTAGAAACCATATTGTAAGCGCCACGAAGCTTGAATGAGTGAACCGGTTGACGGTCTTCTCGCTTCAATTGAACTCGGTTTTGAATACGTTCTGACAAACGAGGCATATCTTGAAGTGGTGTCACTGTGGCCACTTCATAGATCGGTGCTCGTAAGATCTGACGCAGATATTCTGCGCCAGTTTGATTAGAAGGTGTAGGCATAAACTTATCCCTCTAACTTAGATTTATCACGTACTGCACCTTTGTCTGCACTAGTTGCCATCATTGCATAGGCTTTTAATGCAAAAGAGACTTCACGTTGACGATTGACGGGTTTCCAGCCTAATTGGTCTTGCTTCACTCGACGTTCAGCCAATTCCACGTCAGATACATCAAGAGTAATTGAGCGACTTGGAATATCAATCGTAATGATGTCGCCTGTATTTACTAAACCAATAGTACCGCCACTTGCTGCTTCTGGTGAGGCGTGACCAATTGATAGACCAGATGTGCCACCAGAGAATCGACCATCAGTAAGTAATGCACAAGCTTTGCCTAGTCCCATTGATTTAAGGTAAGTGGTTGGATACAGCATTTCTTGCATGCCTGGGCCACCTTTAGGACCTTCGTAGCGAATAACAACCACATCACCTGCCTTTACTTTTCCTCCTAAAATTCCTTCTACTGCGGTATCTTGGCTTTCAAATACAATGGCAGGACCTTGGAATTTAAGGTTATCTTCATCAACACCGGCAGTTTTAACAATACAGCCATCAACGGCGATGTTACCAGAAAGAACCGCTAGTCCACCTTCTTGGCTAAAGGCATTCTCTTTGGTTCGAATACAACCATTTTCGCGATCATCATCAAGACGATCCCAACGACAATCTTGTGAGAAGGCTTTGGTTGTTCGAATACCCGCAGGACCTGCACGGAAGAACTTAAGTACCGCTTCATCTTCAGTTTGCATTATGTCGTATTGAGCCAATTGCTCTTTCATCGTTAAACCAAGCACGGTATTAGTATCGCTATTAAGTAGATTTGCACGATCAAGCTCACCAAGGATAGCCATAACACCACCTGCACGGTGAACATCTTCCATATGATATTTTGGTGTTGATGGCGCTACTTTACATAAGTGAGGTACGCGACGAGACATGGCATCGATATCATCCATATCAAAATCAATGTCACCTTCTTGAGCTGAAGCAATAAGATGAAGTACCGTATTACTTGAACCACCCATTGCAATATCTAATGCCATTGCGTTTTCAAATGCTGCTTTGTTTGCGATATTACGTGGCAGAGCAGAATCATCACCTTGTTCGTAATAACGTTTTGTTAGAGTAACGATACGCTTACCGGCATTGATAAATAGCTCTTCGCGATCGGCGTGTGTCGCCAACATTGAACCATTACCCGGTTGAGATAAGCCAAGTGCTTCAGTTAGGCAGTTCATTGAGTTAGCGGTAAACATACCAGAGCATGAACCACAGGTTGGACACGCAGAGCGTTCTACTTGCTCACTTTGTTCATCTGAAATAGTTGGATCGGCGCCTTGGATCATTGCGTCGACAAGATCCAGCTTGATTATTTGATCTGAAAGCTTAGTTTTACCAGCTTCCATTGGGCCACCAGACACAAAGATCACCGGAATGTTAAGGCGCATTGCTGCCATCATCATTCCAGGAGTGATTTTGTCACAGTTAGAAATACAAACCATAGCATCGGCACAGTGAGCATTGACCATGTATTCAACAGAGTCCGCGATCAGTTCACGTGACGGTAGTGAATAAAGCATACCGCCGTGACCCATTGCAATACCATCATCAACAGCAATGGTATTAAATTCTTTAGCAATACCACCTGCTTTTTCTATTTCTCCTGCAACCAGCTGGCCCATGTCTTTTAGATGAACGTGGCCCGGAACAAATTGAGTAAATGAGTTTACTACTGCAATAATTGGCTTACCAAAATCTTCTTCTTTTACGCCTGTAGCGCGCCACAGTGCACGAGCACCAGCCATGTTACGGCCATGGGTTGTGGTGGCTGAACGGTATTTGTTTTTAGGAGTCGTAGACATTATTTTAATCCTTTAAATTTTTATGCGCGATGTAAGGTAGATACGTTTACAGCGGTAATATCCCAAAGCTTCTCTATTTGATTGGTTAGAAGGCTAATTGGACGATCACTTTCTACAATAATTTCGATAGCGGCAACACCATCAGATTGATTCTGGGTTGCGAGTACCTGTTTAATAGAAAAACCACGGTGACGAATAACACGTAATACGCGTTCTAATAGCACTGGTTTATCTGTCGCTTTAATTTCTAAAATATAACGCTGCATTATTCACCCTCCACCATATCTTGGTTTGCGGCACCTGGCGGAACAAGTGGCCATACATTTTCTTCTTCAGAGATAAGCACATGCAGCATATACGCTGTTTTACTTTCTAGTAGTTCTTTTAGTGCAGGCTCTACTTCTTCTTTACGAGTGATCGTTTTTCCAGGGATATTAAAGGCAGCAGCTAATGCGACAAAGTCAGGATTATCATCAAGGATAGTTTCACTATGACGGCCATCAAAGAAAAGTGATTGCCATTGACGAACCATACCTAGACGCTGATTGTTTAATAGCACCATTTTTACAGGAATTTGCTTACGCTTTAATGTGCCTAGTTCTTGAACGTTCATCATAAATGAACCATCACCAGTGATAAGAATGGACTCATCATTAGGGCGAGCGACTTTAGCTCCCATTGCTGCAGGTAAGCCAAATCCCATAGTGCCAAGACCTGCGGAGGTTAAGTAATTCTCAGGAGCTCGCGGTTGAATGTGCTGAGCTGCCCACATTTGATGTTGGCCAACATCGGTAGCAACAATAGAGTTGTCTGGCATCATGTCCGATAGCTGCTTTAGTAATAATGGTGCGTAGATTAGATCGCCGGGATGATCGTAACGCCATTTAAATTCAGTACGCAGAGCTGAAACATGCTCTAACCATGGGGTAATGTCTTGAGATGCACTTAACTGAGGTAAAACAACATTAATGTCGCCACGTAATGTGGAATGAGCGTGACGAAGTTTATTGAATTCTGCAGCATCTATATCGATGTGAATCACTTTGGCGTGAGGGGCAAAACCTTCAAGTTTGCCTGTTACTCGGTCATCAAAGCGAGCACCAACAACGATTAATAAATCAGATTCTTGTACGATAAGGTTTGCAGCCTTAGTACCATGCATACCTACCATACCTAAGTAATGAGGATCATGACGAGCTATTGATCCTAATCCTTTTAGTGTGCTGACTGAAGGCATAGGATTGTTGTTTAAAAATTCACGAACGGCATCGGTAGCATGAGCCAATTGAACGCCACCACCAACATATAAAACCGGCTTTTTGCTTGATTTTAAAATGACTTCTGCTGCTTCAATGCTTTCAGGAGATACAATAGGAATACTTGGTGCTTCAAAATGAGGAAGAGCTGTTACAGGAGCTTCTGCAACTTGTACGTCTTTAGCTATATCAATTAATACGGGTCCAGGGCGACCAGATTTAGCAACTTCAAACGCTTCAGCAATAACTGGGGCTAATTCGTTGATATCAGTAACAAGGTAGCTGTGTTTGGTACAAGAAAGTGACATACCAATGACATCCATTTCTTGGAAGGCATCAGTACCAATGAGGTGACTAGCAACTTGGCCTGTAATGGCGACAAGGGGAATAGAGTCAAGCATTGCATCAGCAAGACCTGTTATGAGGTTTGTGGCTCCTGGCCCTGACGTCGCAAGACAAACAGCAACATCTTTACTTGCTCTTGCCATACCAATAGCCGCCATCGCAGCGCCTTGCTCGTGTCGACATAGAATATGTTCTACACCGCCATCATATAAAGCGTCATAGATAGGCATTATTGCCCCTCCGGGATAACCAAATACGGTGGTGATCCCTTCGTCTTTTAAGGCTTTAACTACTAACTGTGAGCCATTCATACACTGTCGCTCCCTGCGTGAGTGATTGTTTCTCTATTCTTGCACATCATGTGCTCCCATTTCTTCCTGAATCTATAAAAAAACCCCCTTGCTTGTTAGCTTGGGGGTTTTAAGTGTGCGTTGCTGTTGCTACTTTTTGCTCACTTATCCCCGCGCGGTGACCAGAATCACCACGAGAATGTTAATAATTAGAATATTAAGTTGAGCAAACAAGGTCATTTAATCTATCCGTAAACGTGTTTTTTTTGATAATTCGTTACATTAACTTAGTGGTAACACAGACATGGCTCTCATGACAAGAAAAAACTCTCATTTTATTCACAATTCTCGTTCATTTAGCGCTTATATATAACAAATCAATAAAATTTTTCGAAATAGTCGCTTTATAAATAATTGGGTAGGGAAATGGGATTAGCAATAATACACAGTCGAGCATGCGTAGGTGTAGAGGCGCCAGAGGTCACTGTTGAGGTTCATATTAGTAATGGAATGCCAGGGTTCAGTTTAGTTGGGTTACCAGAAACGACCGTAAAAGAAGCAAAAGACAGGGTAAGAAGTGCAATCATTAATGCGAACTTCGAGTTTCCATCAAAACGAATTACAGTTAACTTAGCTCCTGCAGATTTACCCAAAGAAGGAGGGCGATTTGATCTCCCTATTGCGCTTGGTATTCTTGCCGCTTCAGATCAGATCCCTGAGACAAAACTGCGAGGACATGAATTTGTGGGAGAGCTTGCTCTTTCTGGGGAGTTACGTCGAGTAAAAGGCGTGTTACCTGCGGCGTTAGCGTCATTAAAATCCAATCGTTGTTTAATTGTACCTGACGATAATGGTGATCAAGCTGCGCTAGTTGGCAAGGATATTCATAAATCAGCACCTCACCTATTATCTGTGTGTGGGTTTTTATGTGGTCAACAACAGCTTGGGTTATTAACCTCTTCTCCTATAGATGAGCCTATACAATATCTTGATCGTGATCTTCAAGATATTATCGGACAGCAACAGGGAAAAAGAGCATTAGAGATAGCTGCTGCGGGGGGACATAATCTTTTATACCTTGGCCCTCCGGGGACAGGGAAAACAATGTTGGCCTCTCGTATGAGTGATTTACTTCCGGAGATGACTAATGATGAAGCGCTAGAAACCGCGGCTGTGGCTTCATTAACTCATCAAAATATTACGGAATCTAATTGGCGCTCTCGCCCCTTTCGTTCTCCACATCATTCTAGCTCTATGGCCGCTTTGGTTGGTGGCGGATCAATTCCTAGACCGGGAGAAATTTCACTAGCTCATAATGGTATTTTATTTTTGGACGAAATGCCGGAATTTGAAAGAAAGGTGCTTGATTCACTGCGTGAGCCATTAGAGTCTGGAGAGATTGTCATTTCCCGTGCAGCAAGTAAGACTCGATTCCCTGCTCGTTTTCAATTGGTTGGGGCATTAAATCCTAGTCCTACAGGATATTATGAAGGGAATCAAACTCGTACTAATCCTCAATTAATACTCCGTTACCTCAATCGAATTTCAGGCCCTTTGCTTGACCGTTTTGATATGTCATTAGAGATACCTCTATTACCTAAAGGAACACTAACAGAAGGAGGAGATAGAGGAGAGTCGACACAAAAAGTAAAGGCGAGAGTCCTTGTTGCTCGCGCCCGAATGCTTGAACGCAGTAATAAGGTGAATGCTTTATTAGGCAGCAGAGAGGTCGAGAAATATTGCCCATTAATAAAGGAAGATGCGGCATTTTTAGAAAATACACTTCATCAACTTGGTCTTTCTATTCGTGCTTATCATCGAATAATTAAAGTGTCGAGAACCATTGCAGATCTAGCAGGAGAAGAACAAATTCAACGGATTCACCTTGCTGAAGCTGTTGGATATAGAGCAATGGACCGTTTGTTAAAGCAACTTACTGCTCAGGCTGTGTAGTACTTTTTTATCTAGATGGGCGTAAAGATGATTACAAAAACAAAGTGAGGCTTGTTATGATATGAGCAATTTTCACCCTGTTAATAAATGAAGAACCTTATGTTTGCTAATATTCGACTGGTTATCAGTGTTTTGCTTGTTATGCTTAATACAGCGTTAACCTCTTTGATTATCAGTTTTTTTGCTGTTATCAAACTCATACTTCCTTTTTATTTTATAAAAAAAACCACAGTATCAATGGCAAATAAAACCTTATGGGGTTGGGCTACATTGAATCTTTGGATGTTGAATGTGAATAACACCATTGAATGGGTTATTGATGGTGGTGATGAACTTTCTCAAGATAAATGGTATTTGCTTCTTTCTAACCATGTTAGCTGGGCTGATATTGTTATATTGTCATCGGTGATGAAAGATAAAATACCAATGACCAAATTCTTTTTAAAGCATGAATTACTTTATGTCCCGTTTGTAGGTCTAGCGTGCTGGGGGGCTGATATGCCTTTTATGCGTCGTGATCCTGAACGCCGTGAAGATGATTTTAAAGCGATTCAAAAATCATGTGAAAACTTTCGTTCAGTACCAACAACCGTGGTTAACTTTGTTGAAGGAACACGAGCAACACCAGAAAAATTAAAAGAAGCACGTACGCCTTATCAGCATTTATTTAAGCCAAAGATAGGTGGAATAGCCTTTACTCTTTCTGCAATGGGGGAGTTATTTGATGGTATTGTGGATGTTACTTTAGCTTACCCTGATAATCAGGATTCTCCTTTTATTGATATGTTGCAAGGCAAGCTGACTAAAGTGGTTGTTCGTATTAATTTGCACGAAAATGATGAGAAAGTGAATGGTGATTATTTTGGTGATAAAGCGTTTAAACGCAGCTTCCATAAGTGGATAAATGATTTATGGAAAGAGAAGGATGAGTACTTGCAAGGTATTTTAAATAAATGAATTTAGATATATAAAAAGGGAGCGATAATTCGCTCCCTTTTTAGTATCTGTTTTTTCAGGGTAATACCGTTTAACTACTTTTTAAGTAACCAGTTAACTAATTCATAGTATTCTTCTGAACTTTGAATTTTGCCAGTTTCAACAAGATATTTATTGTTAACGATAAGAGCAGGAACACCCGTTAGGCCGCTGTCTTGGAAAGCTTTATCGAAGCGGTTAACCATAGAATTAATTGCAAAACTATTGTAAGTACCATCAAATTCATCAGCGTTCACGCCTTCATCTAAGAAGATTTGACGAATTTCTTTTTCATTACGTGGTGGCTTGTTCATGGCATGAATACGGTTGAAAAAAACAGGAATCATTTTATCTTCAACACCAAGAGATACCATTGTTGCATAAGCTTTACTCATCGATAGGCCCATTTTCCCACCCATGAATGAAACGTGTGTTTTCTTAAAAGTCGCATTATCTGGCAGTGTTTTTTTCAACCCCTGAATCAGTGGTTCAAAGCTATTACAATGCGGGCAGTAGAAAGAAAAGAACTCGTTTACTGTTGGTGTTTTTGATTCAGGAAGGTCTAAAACTTTATAGTAATCCCCTTCTGTAAAGTTTGCTGCGTTAACTGAAAAACTTAGCGCTAAAGCACCAAACAGTGCCATCATTTTCTTCATCATGTGTAACTTTCTCCAATCCATTTGTGTTTGTTTTATTATGTTAGCTTGCTATGTCATTTACAGACATAGCAGCTTATTTAAACGATATCACCATTGTGGCATTAGCTCTAAAGGTGCGTCATTTAAGGCTGCAATTTGTTCTTTAAAGCCTAGAACTTGGCTTTCCCAGTATTTTGCGTCGGCAAACCATGGAAATGCAATAGGAAAAGCAGGATCTTGCCAGCGTTTTGCTAGCCATGCCATGTAGTGTACCATTCGTAGACCACGTAAAGGCTCAATTAGTTTCAGTTGGTTGTGGTCAAAATCGCAATATTCAGAATAAGCTTCAACGAGAATATCTAACTGAACTAATTTATCGTGTCGCTCTCCATTTAAAAGCATCCAAATATCTTGGGCTGCAGGACCGTTTCTTGCGTCATCTAAATCAACAAATAGTGGACCATCTCGCCATAAAATATTACTAGGATGACAGTCGCCATGTAAACGGATTGCTTTACTTGGTTGCCAATGTTCTTCTATTCGGCCAATTAACATATCAAGATCAGAAAAGAAGCTATTTTCTAAATGTGATGGGATGAAAGAGCTATTCTCTAATAATTTACGAGGTTGATATAGATATTCGTCTAGTCCGAATGTTGGGCGGTGAGTAAATAGCTCGGATTCTCCAACTTTATGAATTCGGCCTAAAAATCTACCCACCCATTCAAGTTGATCAAAGTTATCCACTTCAAATGTGCGACCACCTAAACTATTAAATAGAGCAAACCAATAACCGTTAGCAAAGTGAAGCGTTTTACCATTTATTTCTACGGGGGCGGCAATGGGAATATCTTGTTGAACAAGTTGCTGAGCAAAAAGATGCTCTTCTAATATTTGAGCTTCAGACCAACGCTGAGGTCGATAGAATTTAACGACATAACGACGTCTTTCTTCATCTGTGAATTGATAAACACGATTCTCGTAGCTGTTTAAAGCTAAAAAACCTGATTCAGCTCGAATACCGATATCAGCAAGGGCGTTCCATAATATATCAGGGGTGAGGGTACTGAAATTAAAGGCATGTTCAGACATAGTTATTCTCAAATAAAAAGGGCTCATTATGAGCCCTTTGAGTCAATAATAGAGTAATTATAGCGGTTTAAAGAAACGGCTTTCTGCTTTTATTACTTGTTGTTCATTATTTTTAATTTCAAAAACAATGGTAGTAATTGGTGTTGTTAAGTTATCAGCACTGATACCTAAGCTGATCGGTAAACTAAACACTTCACCGGGATCGACATTTACACTATTAGAACCATACCAAGTCACTCCTTCTAAACCAACAACAGACAGGTGGTAATCTTGTTTTTGTTGCGTTTTGTTGATGATTTTTAGTGTGTAGGTATTTTCAACTAATCCAGCATTGTTAATCCGAGATAGTTGGTTTCTATCTCGTAATACATCAAGTCCCATAGGATCTACTGTTGCAATTTGAGCAAAGAATAAACCCATCATTAAAGTCATCACCAGCCCGTAACCAATCAGTTTTGGACGCATAATATGAGTTTTATGTCCTGCAAGTTTGTGTTCGGTTGTATAGCTAATAAGATCTTTTTCGTAACCCATTTTATGCATAGTTTCATTACATGCATCAATACAAGCTCCGCAATTAATGCATTCATATTGTAGGCCGTCTCGAATATCAATACCTGTAGGGCAAACTTGAACGCATAAATTACAATCAATACAGTCGCCTAGCTCTAGTTCTTTATTATCTTTCTTGCGGGATCTTGGTCCTCGAGCTTCGCCTCGCTTGGGATCATAGCCAACAATATAAGTATCTTTATCAAACATTGCAGATTGAAAGCGAGCATAGGGACACATATGTAAACAAACAATAGAGCGCATCCATCCTGCGTTACCGTAAGTACAGGCGGCAAAAAAGAGTACCCAGAATGCTGGTAAAAAATCACTATTGAAGGTGAAGAAATCGATCACAAGCTCTTTGACTGGAACGAAATAGCCAACGAAGGTTAAGCCTGTTGCGATAGCTATCGCTACCCATGCTATGTGTTTGATGGTTTTTCTTACCAATAAATTTGAGGTCATTGGCATTTGGTCTTGCTTACGTCGCTTGTTGGCTGGACCTTCTAGCTTTTCCTCAAACCAGATATACATAAAGGTCCAAACGGTTTGAGGACAAAGATAACCACACCATACTCGGCCTAAAAAGGTGGTAATAAAAAAGAGACCGAAAGCGGCTATAACAAACAATAAAGCAAGTAATGTGAGATCTTGAGGGAATAACGTAGTGCCAAAAAAATTAAATTGTTGGCTACCTATATCTAATAAAATGGCTTGGCGATCACCAAATGAAATCCAAGGTGTTAAAATAAAGAGAGCAAGTAAAAACCAGCCACCATAACGGCGTAGTTTTTGAAATGCCCCTTTACTTTGACGCACATAAATACCGGAATTAGGGTTAAAGCGATCACTGCTAGACTTATGTGTTTTGGGATTAAATTGTTTTGGAGTCACATCTTTGATGTCGATCTTATCCTGACTCATTATTCTTCCTATTATTTTTGTGGGTATCCCAAGGTAGTTTATTGAGCATAACTACTTATTTGTTTGAGATATTAAGACATTGCGGCTGAATTATAGCCTGATGAATAAGTGGAGTTCGTAAGAAGGTTCAAATTTAGTTAAAAAAGTGTGTTTTATTTGAGGAGAAAACGATCATTTTTATTGATATACCCAAGTAAGAGTTATTGAAACGTTTCAGAAATTACTTGGGTATAGAGTAGAAGTTAGTGCTGTTGGTTACTTATAGTAGTCCACGAGCTCTTAAAATAGCGGTTTTAAAATCATCTTCTTGGTCTTTTGCAAGACCAGGGAGCATTTCTGTTTTTTCGCTGTTACGCATTTTTAGATGATAAATAAGAACGTCATCGGTTAGGTCTTCTAACTTGCCTTCGTACTTAGTTTCCTCAACTAGTTTCATAATAAACTGCATAAGATTTAGTTCTGGTTCTTTTTTCCACTCAGGGTGGATTAATTCGATTAATTCATTAACGCGGTGGCATTTCATTGAGCATTCTCCCTATAATTATTAGGGTTAGTATATCTAAGTTATAAAAGATGTTAAGCGGGATGTAATGGTTGTTCTTAGAAAAAAAAAGCGTAACCAATAGGCTACGCTTTTTAATTATGCCGCAAATGAAACTTCTTTTAGAGTTTCTGGTTTTTCTGAAACTACTAAAGTCATTTCAGGGACGTTCTTTTTCGTTACCGCAACTTTTACAAAGTGGCTGCGACGACGATCCACGCTGTGCGTTGAAGCAGAGCGTGAGAACCTGACAGTCATAGGACGCATTGTCGATCTCTATAGCCAGGCACTTCCTTGGCCAAATTAATGACCTAACTATTTATGAGTTACACCAAGGTGGAACTCTTTTCTAGCTTTCGCAATCCATATAAATAGTCAGGATTATGTGTTTAAAAAACACCCATTAAGGGTATCATAAACTGTTAATTAGTCGAGGTGCATCTCAACGTATTTTTACGATCTAGGTAATAATAACTGTATAAAAACATGGATGAGTTAGGAGATAAGAATGTCTTTTTTTAAGAAAACGTTGGCGTCATTAGGCATTGGTTCTGCGAATGTTGACACGATCATTCATCATGAAGTATTGATCCCTGGACAAAAGGTGTCGGTGACAATAGAAGTGACTGGTGGGGCAACGGCTCAGCAAATTGATAATATTGATTTGAAGTTATGCTGCCAATATAAAAAAGAAGTTAAACGTAATCGTGATAACAGCTCACATACACAAATTATCAAACAAACTCATGTGTTGGCCGATTGGAGCTTACCTTATGCGTTTATGATAGAGCCCAAACAAGCACGAAATTTTGAAATAGAATTAGATTTACCACTCAATACTCCGGTGACTATTGGTGAATCTAAAGTGTGGGTACAAACAGGACTAGATATTTCTTTAGGCTTGGATCCAACAGATAAAGATCCGATTACCGTTCGTCCAGAAGCATTACTTGATGGGGTGCTAACAGCGTTAGAAACTGAAGGGCTGCGCATTCGTCAGGTTGAGTGCGAGCATGTTGAAGGGTTTGATTTACCTTTTGTACAAGAGTTTGAATTTGTTCCTTTTGATGGCCCATATCATGGTCGCTGGCGTGAACTTGAGTTAATCGCTTATAGAAATAATGACGAATTAGAGTTGTGGTTTGAGGTTGATAGAAGACACCAAGGAGGAGTATTGAACCTATTATCTTCAGTGTTAATTAGTGGGGATTTAAAGCGTAAATTAGTGCTCTCAACAAAATTATCCCCAGAAGATGCTGGCCAACAAGTTATTGATTTCTTAAATAAAACAACATAATTCATTATTTTGGTGAAAAATCGCCACATTTAAGCTTACAACTGTACGCTTAAATGTGGCATACTTATCTTATCGAGTAATCACTCTATGGGATAATTAATGTCTACTCTTACCCCTTATTCAAAAAAAGAAGAATTAGCCAATAGCCTAACTCATGGTTTAGGACTTATTTTTGGTGTTGTTGCATTAATATTATTGCTTGTTAAGGCATATGCTGTTGATGCAGATTGGCTTACAATGGTAAGTATGTCTGTTTATGGTATTAGTATTATTTTACTGTTTTTGGCTTCAACGCTATACCATTCTATTGCAGCACCTAAAGCAAAGCGTTTATTAAAAACCCTTGATCACTGTGCCATATTTTTGCTTATCGCGGGTAGTTACACTCCCTATCTATTAGTGAGTTTGCGTACCCCTCTAGCCTATTGGTTGATGGCTGTTATTTGGGCTATTGCTTTGATTGGAATTATAGGCAAGATTGTTTTTGTGTATCGGTTTAAAAAATTGTCACTAATCACTTATCTTGTTATGGGTTGGTTATCCGTTATTGCGGTTTATCAGTTAGTCATTCATATCGATATTAATGGCGTTATTTTATTAGGCCTTGGTGGTGTGATTTATTCTTTAGGGGTTATTTTTTATGTCGCGAAGAAGATCCCATATAACCATGCAATTTGGCATTTGTTTGTATTAGGTGGTTGTATTACCCAATTTCTATCAATCTATTACTACGTAAAACCAGTTTAAATACAATTTTCTGATTATAAAAAATGGCCTAGTGCGTAAACACTAGGTCATTTTTTATATTACGGTAATAGGTATTAACCCTTCCAAAACGCGGGGAAGAAAAGAACTAATACCGTCAGTATTTCTAAGCGTCCCATTAACATACCAATACTTAATATCCACTTTGCCGTATCAGGCAATGTGGCAAAGTTTCCTGTTGGACCAACAATATTTCCCATTCCCGGACCTACGTTAGCCACTGCTGTGACTGCACTGGTTATACTTGTAACAGGATCAAGACCTAAACTACCTAATAGGGCTGAGATAACGATGATGGTAAGAATAAAAGTAAATACTAAGGCAACCACTGAGCGGGCGATATCATCAGTTACAGGACGTCCATTATAGCGTTGAACAAATATTCCTGACGGGTGTATTAATTTCATCATTTGTTTATTGAGCATGGTTGAGGCAATTTGAAAGCGGAAAACTTTAATTCCGCCCGCTGTTGAGCCAGAGCATGCCCCCGTCAACATTACGAAGGCAAAAATGATGGCAGGAAAGGCACCCCAAGCAGTGAAATCATCCAAACCAAATCCTGTGGTTGTAACAACAGATATGATATTGAATACAGAAACACGTAAGGCATCCATGATTTCATAATCATTATGAACAACGAGCCAAGCTGCAATTAATAAGCTGGTGATTAAGACCAACTTAAGGTAACCAACGACTTGAGCATCTTTAAATAGAACCTTAGGATCCCGCTTTTTAAGCACCTGAATAAACAGTAAGAAAGGCAAACCACCAGCAAACATAAAGAAAGAAGCAACCCAATGAGTACTATTGGAAAATCGATTCATAGAGCTGTCTGATGTAGAGTAACCACCCGTGGATAACGTGGTAAAAGCGTGGTTTATTGCCTCAAACGGTGTCATCCCTGTAACCAAGTAACTTAAAAAACATAAGAGCGTTAAGCTTAAATAGACACTGACTATGTATTTGGCTACATATTTGGTTCTTGGTGCGCTTTTTTCTGACCAATCAGAGGATTCTGTTTGGAACAATCGCATACCGCCAACATTAAGCATAGGTAGAATCGCTACAGCCATTACGATAAAGCCGACACCACCAAGCCATTGTAATGTCGAACGCCATAACAAAATGCTTGGAGCCATATCATCAAGACCACTTAGTACGGTTGAGCCTGTCGTGGTTATCCCTGACATGGTTTCAAAGTAAGCGTCAGTAAAGCTAATATGGTTAATAAATACAAAAGGCAGAGCTGCAAAGGCGCTAGCTATTGTCCATACGAGTGTAGTGATAAGAAACATATCCCGTACGTTCATTTTAAACTGCTTACTGCGGCCCAAAGTTAAACAAGCAAATGCCACTATGTGTGTAATAGCAACCGCTTGTGCAAATTCGATAAAACCACCTGTACCAGTAAATAAGGCAACAAGGGTTGGGATATACATGAATAGGGCTAGCTTAGACAGCACAAGCCCTATAACAAATAAGATCGGTTTGTAGTTAACCATAATTACAAGAAGAACGGGCTCGGTTGGAATAAACGCTCAACATCCTGAACGTATTTTTTATCCACTAGGAACATAACAACGTGATCATCCTGTTCGATCACAGTCTTATCGTGTGCGATGAGGACTTCTTCGCCACGAACAATCGCACCAATGGTTGTACCTGGTGGAAGTTTGATGTGTTGTACTTCTTTACCAACCACTTTAGAGGTCGTTTCATCACCATGAGCAATTGCTTCAATCGCTTCTGCTGCCCCACGACGAAGAGAAGATACATTTACGATATCAGCACGACGAACATGCGTTAATAGTGCTGAGATAGTTGCTTGTTGCGGAGAAATGGCAACATCAATTACGCCTCCTTGAACTAAGTCGACATAAGCGCCACGTTGGATCAGTACCATTACTTTTTTAGCCCCCATGCGCTTCGCAAGCATGGCTGACATGATGTTTGCTTCATCTTCATTGGTTACAGCAATGAAAACATCCACTTGGTCGATATGCTCCTCACTAAGTAACTCTTGATCGGCAGCATCGCCACAGAAGACAATACTTTCTTCAAGCAGTTCTGATAACTGCTCTGCGCGTTTCATGTTACGTTCAATGAGCTTAACGCTGTAGTTTTGCTCTAAACGTCTAGCAAGACCTGCACCGATATTACCGCCACCAACAATCATAATTCGTTTATATGGACGCTCTAAACGTTGTAATTCACTCATGACAGAGCGAATGTGGTTACTTGCCGCAACAAAGAAAACCTCATCATCGGCTTCGATAACGGTGGTGCCTTGAGGACGAATAGGACGACCTTGACGAAAGATCGCAGCAACACGAGTATCAATATGAGGCATGTGGTCACGAAGTGCAGAAAGAGCATTACCGACAAGTGGACCACCATAATAGGCTTTTACTGCAACAAGACTAACTTTTTTCTCTGCAAAACTCGCCACTTGAAGTGCGCCAGGGTATTCAATAAGTCGTTCAATGTAGCCTGTTACCAGCTCTTCTGGTGCGATTAAGTGGTCAACTGGAATCGCATCTGATTGAAATAAGCGCTCTTTTTCTTTTAAGTATTCAGGTGAACGAATACGAGCAATACGGTTAGGAGTATTGAAAATGGTAAATGCGATCTGACAAGCAATCATATTGGTTTCATCAGAGTTGGTTACCGCAACCAACATATCAGCATCTTGCGCGCCTGCTTCTCTTAATGTGTCAGGATGACTCGCAAACCCTTGAACCACACGTAAGTCGTATTTATCTTGTAACTCACGCAGTCGTTCAGAACTCTTATCAACAACCGTAATGTCGTTGTTTTCGCCAACTAAGTTTTCAGCTAATGTGCCGCCAACCTGTCCTGCACCTAAGATTATGATTTTCATACCGCTTGCTCGCTCGTATATAGATTATGCTTTTCGTAGAACAGCGTAATAGAAGCCGTCCATATTTTCTTCACCCGGAAGAATTTGACGCCCTGGTTTTACTGGATAGGTATTATCTATCAAAGAGGCGTTTTCTGTGCGCTCTAAAAAGGCTTTTACTTGATCGCAGTTTTCTTGTGGTGTAATTGAACACGTCGCATACACCATGGTGCCACCAGATTTTAACTGTAGCCACATTGCATCAAAGATTTCACTTTGCAGTTCAGCAAGCGCTTTAATGTCTTCTGAACGACGTAGCCATTTAATGTCAGGGTGACGACGAATAACACCGGTTGCAGAACAAGGTGCATCTAATAAAATACGGTCAAATTGCTCACCTTGCCACCATTGTTCAGGATAACGAGCATCACCACAAATAACTTTTGCGGTTAAGTTAAGGCGTTCTAAGTTTTCGTACACGCGAGTTAAGCGTGTTTCATCACAATCGATAGCAACAACGCTAGTGTCTTTTGTTCGCTCTAAAATATGAGCGGTTTTTCCACCAGGAGCAGCACAACAATCAAGAATGAGTTCACCATCTTGAGGTTGTAAATATTCAGCAGATAGTTGAGCGGCAGCATCTTGAACTGACACCCAGCCTTGCTCAAAGCCAGGCAATGTAAATACATCACGCGCTTTATCTAATAATAATGCGTCTGTTGCTTGGCTGTGTGGGGTTACTTCAATTTCTTCTTTTTCAAGAAGTGCAATGTATTCATCGCGAGTGTGGTGCTGACTGTTTACTCGTAACCACATTGGTGCTTTGTTGTTGTTGGCTTCAACGATCGATTCCCATTGATCTGGATACGCTTCTTTTAGCATTTTAAGCAACCAGCCTGGGTGACCATATTTACCCGAGTCGTGGCTGATTGATTTGGCATCCAGCTCTTCTTGGCTACGTTGGTAGCTACGAAGAACACCATTAATTAAGCCACGCAGTTTTGGGCCTTTTAGGTTCTTAGTGCCTTCAACTGTTTCGCCAACCGCGGCATGAGCAGGGATACGCATGAAGCTTAATTGGTAAATACCGACTAAGATCAGGTGGTGAAAAACACGTTGTTTCCCTTTTAGCGGTTTATCCATAAGAGATTGAGCAACCGATTCCAAACGAGGAAGAAAGCGCAGTACGCCATAACAAATCTCTTGCAGTAAAGCTTGGTCGCGAGGTTTTATCTCGGCTTGAGCTTTTGGAAGTGCAGAAGAGAGAGAATGACCCTGATCGACAACTTGATAAATAACTTTTGCTGCCGCAGCACGAACGTTCATGTCATCACCTAAAATATGATTGGCAAAAATAAAATGGCAAATACGATATTTGCCATTTAAAAAGTAAGGTGGCGATTATGCCACCTTTTATATTTTGAAGAAATTAGTTAAGTATATTGCCTACTTCGAACCATTCTTTGCGAGAGTTCAAAATATCTTGAACACCCATCGCTTTTTTTCCAGGAACTTGCAGTTGTTCAAATACAATTGCATTTGAAGCGGTAGCTACATAAATACCCGATTTATCGGCTTGGATTATGGTACCTGGCGCCGCATTACCTTGGTAATTTTCAACGCGAGATTGCCACACCTTAATCGCTTTATCATCAACAGAGAAGTGACTCATCGGCCAAGGATTAAAAGCACGAACACAGCGTTCAATGGCATCTGCATCCATTGCCCAATCAATCTTAGCTTCTTCTTTGCTGAGTTTCTTTGCGTAATTAGCCAGTTCATCGTTTTGCTTTTCAGCAATAGCGGTACCGTCAGCAATTGTTGATAAACATTCAACTAAAGCTACAGGACCAAGTTCTGCCAATTTGTTGTACATTGACGCACTTGTGTCTGTTGCTTCAATCGGTAGCGTTGCAATACTTAGCATGTCGCCTGTATCTAAACCAATGTCCATTTGCATAATGGTTACGCCGGTTTCGGCATCGCCAGCCCAAATTGAGCGTTGAATTGGAGCAGCGCCACGCCAACGAGGCAAAATTGAACCATGAACGTTAATACAACCTAATTTAGGTGTATCAAGTACCGCTTGTGGTAATAGCAGCCCGTAAGCAACCACAACCATTAAATCTGCATTTTGATCGGCAAGTTCTTGCTTTGCTTTGTCAGCTTTAAAGTTTTCTGGTTGGAACACGGGAATGTTGTGTTCAAGAGCCAGTTCTTTTACTGGGCTCGCCGTCAGCTTTTTACCACGGCCCGCAGGACGATCCGGTTGAGTATATACGCCTATCACTTCATGGTGAGAGTCGATAAGTGCTGATAAATGGCGAGCGGCAAAATCGGGCGTGCCCGCAAAAATAATGCGTAATGGTTTATTCAAGTTGACCTCGGTATCTCTAATATCAATCCAAATAAGTAGCTTAGTAATTATTTGGATTGTTATGGCTAGTTTTTAGCGTTGAATTTTTTGATCTTCTCTAACTTTTCTTTGATGCGTTTACGCTTTAACGGCGATAAGTAATCAACAAAAAGTTTGCCATCAAGGTGATCTAATTCGTGCTGAACGCAGATAGCTAATAAGTCATCAGCATCAAAGCTAAATTCTTTACCGTCACGATCAAGAGCGGTTACTGATACTTCTGCAGAGCGAGGAACCATTCCTTTTGCACCAGGAACAGATAAACATCCCTCTTCAATGCCATCATCGCCACTTTTTTGAGTGATAACGGGGTTGATTAATACCATTGGTTCGTCACGAGTGTCAGAAACATCGATAACAACAATACGTTGGTGGAAATCAACTTGCGTAGCAGCAAGGCCAATGCCTTCTTCGTCGTACATGGTTTCAATCATGTCATCGATGAATTTTTGGATTTCAGGTGTCACTGCTTCAACCGGTTTTGCTACGATACGTAGACGATCGTCCGGAAACGTTAATACTTCTAATAAAGCCATAATTACTCTAAATATTGAACTGCGCCGTAAACGGCATAAACCTAATAGCTCCAATTCTAGACATTTTATTAAGCAAATGACAGCATCGGTTCAAATGTCTGATAAGGAAAGCGGACCATGTTTAAAAAATTACTCATTTTCACTTCATTTTTTAGTGCCATTATCTTCTCATTACCTTCATTTTCAAGTGAAGAAAAATTGGTGTTAAAACAAGATTATCCTAGTAATTACACCGTTAAAAAGGGTGATACGCTTTGGGATATATCCGCTTTATTTTTGGATAATCCCTGGTTTTGGCCAAAATTATGGAAAATTAACCCAGAGATAGATAACCCTCATTTAATTTATCCAGGAGATGAATTGAGTTTGAGTTGGCAGAATGGCAACCCTGTGCTGAGCGTTAAACCATTAAAAAAACTCTCACCTAAGATGAGAACAGTAATTAAAGAGCCTGTACCGACCTTGCCAACTAGTTTGGTTGTTCCTTATTTACAATCGGATCGATTGATTGATGCTACTAATTATAGAGAAGCATATCGAGTTCTTGGGACCAGTGATGGACGAAAATTCTTGAGTGGGAATGAGCGAGTATATGTCGATGCTGAATTAGAACATAAGGAATGGGGAATTTACCGTACAGTAAATAAATTCTCTCGAAAAGAGACGAAAGAAACCTCTTATGCACTTCGACTCGTCGGTTTGGCCGAATTAGCTGAAACAACAAAGGAGATGAGTGGATTAAAAGTCATTAAGCAGCAACAAGAAATTGCGATTAATGATGTAGTTCTTCCAATTACATCTGGTGATATTAATAAAGAACTAACCACTACTTTTTACCCACAACCTGCACCAAAAGGAATGGGCGTGTCTATTCTCGGTTCAATAGATGGGGCTGACTACTTAGCGGTAAATCAGGTTGCGGTTATTGATCGAGGAAGCAAGGACGGCTTATTGCAAGGCAGTATGTTTTCCTTAAGAGAAGAAGGAAATATCGTTAAAGGAAATAAAGGAGAATATTATTATGATCTTGATAAAGGAAAAAATAAAAATAGCCTCCAATTACCACAAACACAAATTGGAGAGCTAATAGTTATTAGACCTTATGAGAGGTTCAGTTTAGCTCTTATAACTCGAAGTGAAATGCCTATACACAAAGGGGTGATAGCGGTCTCTCCAAATAAGGAGTGATGCATAGTGACAACGTCAGAAGCACACTTATCAGCTTGGCTTACCTTATGTTTTTGCCCTCGAATTGGAGGAAAAGTGATGACTCGCTTACGGGCGGTTGATTCACCAGAAAATATATTGAAATACAGTACAGAACAATTGCTTGCTTTGGGGTTGTCGTCAGCACAAATAACATACCTTCAATGCTCAGAGCATAAAGAGGTTAATAAGTGTTTAGAGTGGCAGGAGAAAAATGATACTCATATTATCTTGCCATTAAGTAGTCCTATATACCCAAAGTTGCTTTCAGAGATCAGTGCGCCTCCTCCAATTTTATTTATTAAAGGAGGTCCTCTTACGCTATCAGAACCGCAAGTAGCAATCGTTGGTAGTCGTAATGCCAGTTTAGAAGGCTTAGATTGTGCTGAGCAATTTGCGCGTTCCATTGTTCAACATAATTATGTTGTTACTAGTGGCTTGGCTCTGGGGGTTGATGGTTATGCTCATCATGGAGCGATTGAAGCTAAGGGAAAAACGATAGCCGTGCTGGGTTCTGGATTAGATAAAATATATCCGGCAAAACATCGTCTATTGGCTGACCGAGTGATTGATAACGGTGCACTTGTTTCTGAGTTTCGTCCGGATGCACCACCAAGGGCTGATAATTTCCCAAGACGCAATCGTATTATTAGTGGGTTATCAACTGGTGTTCTTGTAATTGAAGCTGCGGAACGTTCAGGATCGTTAATTACAGCAAGATATGCGAATGAACAAGGTCGTGAAGTGTTTGCTCTTCCGGGCTCAATACAAAATCCAACAGCAAAAGGGTCTAATGGATTAATAAAAGCTGGAGCAAAGTTAGTTTCTTCTCCTGAAGATATTTTTGATGAAATAGGAGCATTAACTGAATGTGCAATATCTCATCAACCGTCATTATTCGAGCAAGAAGTTATCACAGAACAATTGCCATTTCCTAAAGTGTTCGCTACCGTAGGCAATGAGGCGAC
Organism: Aliivibrio sifiae; assembly: GCF_002954705.1. GTDB lineage: Bacteria > Pseudomonadota > Gammaproteobacteria > Enterobacterales > Vibrionaceae > Aliivibrio > Aliivibrio sifiae_A. The sequence goes on along the minus strand of NZ_MSCO01000003.1, from coordinate 5,622 downwards.
GCCTGTTGATATTATCGCAGAGCGGTGTCAGATGCCTGTACATGAAATCATGATGCAATTACTTGAATTAGAGTTGCAAGGTTTCATCGCTGCAGTCCCAGGTGGTTATATTAAAAAGCGGAGGGGCTAGCCATGATGGATGTTCTTATGTATCTATTTGAAACATATATCCATAGTGATGTTGAACTCAGTGTGGATCAAGAAAAACTAGAAGATGAGTTACTTAAAGCGGGGTTTCACCAAGACGCAGTCTATAAAGCACTGGATTGGTTGGAAGATTTAGCGCGTTTACAAGAAGATGATTCTTATACACATATAGAAAAAAGTACATCAACCTCAATGCGTATTTATACTCAACAAGAAATTGAGGGTATTGATACTGCTTGTCGTGGTTTTTTACTTTTCTTAGAGCAAATTAAAGTATTGACCAGTGAAACCAGAGAAATGGTTATCGAGCAAGTAATGGCTTTAGAAACGGATGAGCTATCTTTAGATGACTTGAAGTGGGTTGTGTTAATGGTGTTATTTAACGTTCCTGGTCAAGAGAGTGCTTATACACAGATGGAAGAGCTACTTTATACTGCTGATGTAGGCATGACACATTAAGGCTTTGTTGAATGTCTGGAAAAATAGATAAGCAATTATTTAAAGCTCATGAACAAGCTTTAGAGCATAAATTTTGCCCTGAATGCAGTGGTGAATTAACTATTCGTTACGGTAAAAGAGGCCCGTTTTTGGGGTGTCAAAATTACCCTGAATGTAATTATATCCACCCATTAAAAAGTAACGATGGGCATGTAGTTAAAGAGCTTGGTATACCTTGTCCTGAGTGTGAAAGTGAATTAGTACTAAGGCAAGGGCGTTATGGGATGTTTATTGGTTGCTCTTCTTTCCCTGAATGCACACACATTGAGTCGCTAGAACAGAAAAAAGAAGAACCCAAAGATCATATTGCTTGCCCAAGCTGTTATAAAGGGCTTTTACATGAAAAAAAATCACGCTTTGGTAAAACATTTTATGCGTGTGATGGGTATCCAAATTGTCGTTTTATCGTTAATTTAGAGCCTCAGAGTGGTAATTGCCAAGAGTGTGGCTTTTCTTTGTTGTTGAAGAAAGAGATGGTAACAGGGGTAAAGCTTGTTTGTGCAGATAAAAAATGTAGCACGATACAAAAATAAGAGTAACTCGTATCTATTCTTAAAAATAGACAGAGTTACTCTATATCAATAATGTTATGCAAGAGCAGAGAAAGCGTTACTGTCTAATATTGTTGATAGTTTAGTCAATTCTTTTTGTAGGTTTTCTGAAGATGAGGCACATACGTTGATGTGTCCCATTTTTCTTCCTGCCCTTTTCTCTTTCCCATACCAATGTACATGACAGTTAGACATCAGGAGTATATTTTCAGGTAAAGTGTCTTCGCCTAGAATATTGATCATTGCTGTTGATCTAAGCAGTTTTGTGCCATTTAAAGGTAAATTGCATACGGCTCGTATGTGCATTTCAAATTGGCAAATATCAGTACCCTGCTGCGTCCAATGACCAGAGTTATGAACTCGTGGTGCAATTTCATTTACCAATAACTGACCATCTACATCAAAGAACTCAATTGCAAGTACACCAATATAGTTGAGTTCATCAGCAATAGCTGAAAACATCTCATCAGCTTGTTGTTGTAATTCACAGTTCCCTTCTAAGGCTGTTGATAGTGCAAGTACACCATCAACGTGAACATTCTCAGTCAGAGGATATGTCACCATTTCGCCGTTTTTATTACGAGCACCAATCAATGAAACTTCACGGTTAAATGGAATGAATTGTTCAGCAACCATTGCTTGGTTTGGTGAACTCTTTATAAGTTCTTCCATTTCATTCCAAACTTGGTTTACTTGGTCGTGTTCTTTTAAGCGCCATTGGCCTTTGCCATCATAGCCACCAAGTGCGCTTTTTAATACCATTGGAAGTCCAACAATATCAATTGCGTTTAAGAAATCTTCTTTTGTATTGATGATGTGGTATTTGGCATTAGATACTTTAGCATTGCCCAAAAGAGCTTTTTCTAAGCGACGATCTCCTCCTGCTTTTATTGCATCAGGATTTGGCTGAAATTTTCCACTTTGGCTACATATATCTAAAATATCATGTGGAATATGTTCGAACTCAGCAGTAATTACCGTAACGTCATCAATAGCTTGTTCTAATGATAAATTAATAAGCTGCTGAGTTAATGGATGTACAACATTTTGGTTATTTACGTCATAAGCAATAATTTCAATATTCAATGGTGCACTTGCGAGCGCCATCATACGAGCGAGTTGACCTGAACCGAGTACAAGCACTTTCATGATTAGTCCTCTGATGGATCTGGGTTTGCTAATACAGTCTCTGTTTGCTCTTTACGGAATGCTTCAACAGAGGCCATTACTTCTTCGTTTGATGTTCCAATGATTTGAGCTGCAAGAATACCTGCATTGGCAGCTCCTGCTTCACCAATTGCAAGAGTACCTACTGCGATGCCTTTTGGCATTTGGACGATAGAAAGAAGAGAATCCATTCCTTTTAATGCTTTAGATTGAACAGGAACACCAAGAACGGGAATGCTAGTAAATGCAGCGGCCATTCCAGGGAGGTGAGCAGCCCCACCTGCTCCAGCAATAATAACTTTGATACCACGATCTTTTGCTTGGGTTGCATAGTCAGCAAGTAGCTGTGGAGTTCTATGAGCTGAAACTACTTTTGTTTCATAAGGAACATTAAAACGATCAAGCATTTCAGCAGCTAGTTTCATTGTTGGCCAGTCTGATTTTGAACCCATGATAATACCGACTTTCATTGTGAACTCCTTGGATAAAGATATTGGCAATATATAAAAAGTTGGCAGCATTATATGGGTATTTGATGTCAAGGGAAACGTTTGCGTAAGGAAAAGTACAAGTTATTAACGATTATTGACAATTGAAAAATGGAAAGCAGTTGTTTGATTTCATCTTATCAATAGAATAGAGAGACTAATTTAGTCTAATTAATGGTGTAAGAGTGAAGAATCTAGATCTAGTCGTAAAAGCCTTAAATAATGGTGATGTTATCGCCTACCCGACAGAAGGTGTTTTTGGTGTTGGCTGTGATCCAGATAATGAATCTGCAATCCATAAGCTATTAGTGGTTAAACAACGCCCTCAAGAGAAAGGATTAATATTGATCGCCGCTTCTATTGAGCAGTTACTTCCTTATGTTGATTTTTCTCAGCTAGAGAATAAGCAAATAGAACAGATAAAATCGACATGGCCAGGGCCTGTGACATGGATTGTTCCTGTAAGCCAAAAGACACATTCTTTAGTTATTGGTCAGTTTGATAGTATCGCAGTTCGAGTTACTGCTCATGAACAGGTTAAAGCGATTTGTTCAGCATTTGGAAAACCGATTACCTCTACAAGCGCAAATCTTTCTGGTTATGAACCTTGTCGAACCGTATCTGAAGTTAAGGAACAGTTAGGTGATACCGGAGTCGTTATTTTTGAGGGAGAGGTAGGTAATAGAACTCAGCCTACGGAAATTCGTGATGCAAAAACAGGAAACACATTACGCCAAGGCTAATGCATCTATTATTTCTTTAAGGTAAGGTGACTTAATTAACGTTATTTATTGAAAGGAATCACTTATGGATAAGTATGCTGTTTTTGGTAATCCAATAACACAAAGTAAATCTCCCTTTATACATACCTTATTTGCGCGTCAGACAATTCAATCTTTAGAGTATGTTTCTATTGAGGCTCCTGTGGATGGTTTTCTAGATGCAGTAACTGATTTTTTTGCTAACGGTGGGAAAGGTTGTAATATTACTGTCCCTTTTAAAGAAGAAGCATTTCAATTTGCAAACCAATTAACAGAGCGAGCAAAACTAGCTGGTGCGGTTAATACATTAAAGAAATTAGATGATGGAATTGTTTTGGGCGACAATACTGATGGCGAAGGGCTGGTTCAAGATTTACTGCAATACCAAATCCCACTTCAAGGTAAGCGCATCTTATTAATAGGTGCAGGCGGTGCGGCTCGTGGAGTGCTTCTTCCTTTATTAAAGCAAAACCCCTCTTCTATTACTGTCGTAAATCGTACTTATGAAAAAGCAGAAACACTGGCTACTATCTTTTCAAATTACGGAACTATTAATGCAGTACGGATGAATGAGGTTGATGAATCATTTGATGTAGTTATTAACTCGACGTCAGCAAGCTTATCTGGACAGCTACCAGATATCAGTGCAACAATTTTTTCTAAAAATACGATTAGCTATGACATGATGTATGGTCAAGGAAAAACGGTATTTAACCAATGGGCATTAAAACACCATGCACACCAAGCTTATGACGGACTAGGAATGCTCGTTGGGCAAGCCGCGGAAAGTTTTACTGTGTGGCGAGGTCTTCGTCCTGGTGGGAAACAGATATTGCGTGAATTACGAAAAAACTTAGAAGGTATTTAAATGAATCAGTCAATCCTTTTTAGTGACGATGCTCAATGGAATGAAGAGACACAAACTGTCTTATTCTCTGCTCAGCAGATGGGAAATTTAATTCAATGTGGCGTCACAACTTCATGGTTAGAATCTGAAAGTGGAGAGCAGATAATAAATGACTCTGATGCGTTACGTATTTTTGAAGAGTATCGCTTTGATGTTGAGGAGCAAGCAGAAGCATTGATTGAAGATGAAGAGTTCAATGCTTCTGGTGAAATTATCATTAACTAGCTTCTTCCTTTATATAGTCATTTTTGAATGAAACGTAATTCATCGCTGATGTTTTTAAAAAGGCAATTTCTTCTACAGATAATTCACGAATTTGCTTTACAGGGCTACCTATATAAAGGTAGCCACTTTTGAGTGTTTTGTTTGGTGGGACTAAACTACCAGCGCCAATCATTATATCAGATTCAATAATGGCATGATCTAAAATAATACTTCCCATACCTACAAGTACACGATTTTGTATTTCACAACCATGAAGCATTACTTTATGTCCTATTGTCACATCATCTCCAATAAGTAATGGTGCACCTTTAGGGTTATCTTGATTTTTATGGGTTACGTGTAGGACGGCTCCATCTTGAATGTTAGTACGAAGTCCAATAATAATAGAATTAACATCTCCCCTTGCTGTAACTAAAGGCCAAACACTAGAATCATCACCAATATTAATATCACCTATTAAAACACTGGATGGATCGATATAAGCTCGTAAACCAATAGTAGGAAAGATAGATTTATAACTGCGTAATGACGATTTCATACGATACCCCTTAAATATGATAACTTACTGTTAATGAAATGAGCTAGTTAAGATAATTTAACACTGATTTGTTCGTACTTTAACCATAAAAACATAAATATGAAATTATCTTAAAAAAGCTCTTGCTAATGTGATCGAACTCTCTATAATGCGACCTCACTGACACGGAGAGCCCATCCCATAAGGGTTAGCAATCGGAGTTGGTAAGATGGTTCAGAATTAAGTTTCAAATAAGTGCTTGACACTGAGACTTAAATCGATAAAATGACCGTCCTCTTCACAGAAAAGCGAAAAAGCTTTGAAAGTAGAAGAAAAGCTCTTTAACAATTTGAAACCTATT
>NZ_MSCO01000002.1:1350828-1449262 GCF_002954705.1 Aliivibrio sifiae | reverse complement strand
CCCGCAACATCGACACTCCAGTTGCCGTTTTCATCAACCGTGGTTTGGTAGTCAGTACCGTTGATGGTCATGGTGACCACATCGTTTTCACTGATGTCGCCACCCGTTGCTGTACCTGTCACCGCAATCACTTGCCCACTTTCGGCTGCATTAATCACGTCATCTGCCGTGATATCTGCCACCGTTACGGTGCCTGCATCCGCTGATGTATCTAACTCAAATTCTACTTTATTAGAACTTGGGCCTATATCACCAGCAGGATCTGTAATCTCAGCTACGTATTCATAACTTCCATCTGGTTTAGGTGCTGATACTGTAATTTCAACACTACCGCTCGTAATGTCATCTTCTGTAATTAAATGCGTTCCAACCACAGTACCTGTACCATCACTCAACTCAATTATGTCACCGCCCTCAGTCCCTTCAGGTAATGTAATATCTATTTGAATACCGTTTTCCACTCGCTCTTCATTAATCACACCATTTTCATCAATTTCAGCAATGAAAATACTAGGAGCAGACTTAATTAGCTCATTATTTGGGATCGTTATTTGGAAATCACCAGTCTCTCTAAAAGACTTATATTGTTCTAGTAACGTTAAACTTTGAATTCTTGATAAACCAATGGTTTCGAGTGAGGATGTATCAAAATTAGTTTCTGCAATCGTACTTTTCCCTATGCGCTCAATCTCAGTAGAGGCAGTTAAACTCGATCCCCCCTCTTCACCTGCAGCAGGAGCTTCGGATATAACGCTAGGGTCTTCACCGCTAGCGATAGCGTTAAGTATGTTATTAATATCATTGTTTTTTTCAGAATTATCAGCCAAATCAACAGATACTTCGCCTGATTCATACTCTATAACAATGTCACCAGGCAGTATCGGCTCACCCGAATTAATCAATTTCAGGTTACCGTTTTTATCAATAGTGATGATCTGTTTTTCTGATGTCATTAGAGCCATGATATTAATTCCCAAATCCATTTATAATCAAAAGGCATCCATTAAAGCTAAGCCAATCACAATACCCATTAATTTTATCATATACGCAACAAATCGACCACATACGAAAAAAATAGAAAACAATGAGAGAAATACGTCCAAAATCAATTTTATTCTCAATTATTCTAACCAGATCACAAAATATGAGATTAATTCCATTTTTATACAAAGGAAATACTTAGATATACATATTCCGAATGTAATTAACATAAAAAACCTGATCAAAGTCTTATATGTAATACTTTTTTTATTTAAATTTATATTGTGATTTTAAAAACCTCATTAAGTTAACTATTCTTTTAATATGAGAAACTATTAACTTATCAGTTTTCAATAAGTTAAATTTTGCTTTTTAAATAGATATCACGTAGCATTTCTTTGATATTGAAAAACAAAAATACATACAGTAATGATAATTGTATCACTACAAACTAGCTACTTTTAAACCAAATGTCATGCTCACTGCTTCTATTTTTAGGATTCAGTGATTTAGGAGAAACACTTTGAAATGGATGAAACTTGCGACTTACAGTAGCTTGCTAGTTTTGAGTGTATCAGCTCAAGCACAAACGTTAGAGCAAGCAATATCACAAACACTAACAACCAATCCTGAAGTAAAGAAAGCATATAATGCTTATCTAAGTTTTGTGGCGGATAATGATAGCGTCTCTGGAAACTATTTACCATCAATTGACTTAGATGCAGGTATTGGTTATGAGCAGATCAACCCAGCGAGTGGAAATGATACAGATCTCACACGTAAAGATGCGACCTTATCCTTAACCCAATTAATTTGGGACGGTTCGAATACAATTAATGATATGGATCGAACTGATGCAGAAGCAGAATCAGCTCGTTTACAACTAATTTCTTTAGCTGAAAATAAAGCATTAGACGTTTCTCAAGTATATTTGGATGCAGTAAAAGCAACTGAAATTCTAGCTCTATCTGAAAGTAATCTTGCTATTCATAAAAAAATCTACAAAGACATTAAAAAAAGAGCCGATTCTGGAATTGGTTCTACTGCTGATGTATCGCAAATAGAAGCACGTATTGCTAGAGCTCACGGTAACCTACTTGCAGCTCAGAATAACTTATTTGATACACATACTGTATTTACACAAATTGTAGGCTCTCCACCTCAGGCACTAATTTATCCTCGAGCAGATGCTAATACTCTCCCTCTAAGTTTGCAGGAAGGTATCGAACGAGCTTATGAGCATCATCCTGTTATTTTGACTGCACAATCAGATATCCAAGCTGCTAAATATCAATATGCACAATCAAAAAGTACAAACTATCCAACCTTTTCGTTAGAAGCTGCTCAAACATGGCGTGATGATGCTGGTGGTATAGAAGGAAATAGTGATGAGTTTTCTGCCATGATCCGCATGCGCTATAATTTATATAACGGTGGTAGCGACAGTGCCCTTTCAGATAAAAGCGCATATCAATTAAATATGGCAAAAGACCTTCGTGACAGTGCTTATCGTAATGTTGAAGAAGGGTTTCGCCTTTCTTGGAGTGCTTTAGATTTAACTCTACAGCAAAAAGAATTTCTAGCAGACCATGTTGATGCCGCCTCTGACACCGTTATTGCATACGAGAAGCAATATCGTATAGGAAAGCGTACATTACTTGATTTATTAAATACTGAAAATGAATTGTTTGAAGCTCGTAAGTCTTATTTAGATGCCCATTATTCTGAACAATTTGCAAAATTTAGAGTTTTACATGCAACAGGCACACTTATACCTTCATTATTGATAGATACACCAAAAGAATGGAATCCAAACAAGTCTGAAGAAGAGGAGAAATAAGAATGAAAAATCTAATTTACCCAACACTTATTACGTCTCTTTTTTTAACTGCCTGTGTATCTGGAGATAAAGATTACATTGAAACTCCAAAATCCGATCAAATTGCCGATCTAAGAGACGATGATTACGATGGCGTAATTAACGCAAGAGATGTTTGCCCGGGAACCCCTCGAGGTGCTGAAATTGACAATGATGGCTGTGCTGAATACGTCGAACATTCAGATAAAAAAGACCTTAAAATTCTTTTTGCAAATAACTCATCTGAAATTTCACCTATTTTTAAAAGTGAAATTAGAACGATGGCTGAATTCTTAAATGAATATAAAGAAGCCTCAATCCAACTGCAAGGTTTTGCAAGTCAACAAGGTAATGCTGAATATAATATTCGTCTTTCAGAGTTACGAGCATCAGCAGTCAGAGTTGCATTAATCGAATATGGCGTAGAACCAGATAGAATAGAAACCATAGGCTTTGGAGATACCCTACTAACAGCAAAAGGCGATTCTGCTGTTAGCCATGCTTTAAACCGTCGTGTTGTTGCTACTGTTGTTGGTTTTAAAGGTGACGTTGTAAATGAATGGAATATCTTTACACGCAAGAAAAAATAGAACGCAAATAACAGTATTGTAGACAAAAAAGAGGCTGTGAATTCACAGCCTCTTTTTTATTAAAGTAATAACTAACTAACCGCTCTTACTTTTCCTGTTTTCAACTCATTTAAGACCTGATTTTTAGGCCCATCAGCGATGATATGTCCTTTTTCCATAACAATAATACGGTCAACGACATCAAGCATTGACGTTTTATGAGTGATCAAAATTAAGGTTTCAGACGGCTTTAAGTGTGATAACTGGTTCTTAAATAACATCTCAGAACGATTATCCATACTACTTGTTGGTTCATCTAATAATAAGACAGGTGGGCGTCCAATAAGAGCTCGAGCAATCGCAACTGATTGACGCTGACCACCAGAAAGTAATAACCCCCCCTCTCCAACTTGGCGCTCTAATCCAGCAGGATCTTGCTGTGTAAATGCAGTAACACCAGCTCGGTTTGCTGCATCCATCATTTCAGCATCATCAGACAACTCTCTCCCTAAAATAATATTTTCTCTAATAGAGCCATAAAATAGGGTAATGTCCTGCGGTACACAGCCTATATTGCGTCGTACATCAACGTGATGAAGCTGAGAGATATCTGTATCATCTATTCGAACAGAACCCTCTGTGGCTTGATATAACCCCATAATAAGGCGCTCTAACGTTGTTTTTCCTGAGCCAATTCGGCCAATAATGGCTACTTTTTCTCCAGGATTAATCGTAAGGCTAATGTCTCTAACCGCTGAAATTTGAGATTCTGGATAACTAAAATTCACCTTATCTAGTTCAATTTTTCCTTGAAGTATCGGGCGATGGATATAACGCTTCTCTTCTTCTTGTTCATCAGGCATTGCCATCAATTGCTCAATAATCGTCATTGATGATTTAGCTTGATTATAACGTGTAGATAACAGTGATATTTGAACTAATGGCCCAATGGCTTTGCCACTAAGCATTGTTGAAGCAATCAATGCCCCCATAGTTAAATCACCATTAGCAATCAGATAAACACCAACAATAATCATCCCGATATTAACCGCTTGCTGTACAAAGCCAGCCATATTTTGAATTGAATCAGTAATACGTCTGCTTTTGATACTCCAATTTGAAATATGAGTTACCGCTTCTTCCCATTTATATTGAAATTGACTCTGAGCATTAAAAATCTTTAATGTTTCTAAACCAACTAGGCTTTCAATTAAATTGGCATATTTTTGCGAGGCAAGTCGAGAACCTTCTTCTATTGTCTTCTTCAAAGGCCCTTGGATAATTGCAGCATGGATCAATAGCAAAACAATACCGACAATTGGAACAAGAACAATAGGGCCAGCAACAAGATAAATCACAAACAAAAATAATAGAGCAAACGGCAGGTCAATCAATGCAGCTATCGTAGCTGAAGTGAAGAACTCTCGGATTGACTCAAATTCTTGTAAATGTCTCGCAAAAGCACCAACAGACGGAGGTCTAGCCTCCATCCTAATGCCTAATACTTTTTGAAATAATTTAGATGAAATTAATACATCTGATTTTTTACCAGCAACATCAATAAAATAGCCTCGAACATATTTCAAAATAAAATCAAAAATAAAGACTACAAAAATACCAGACGCTAATACCCATAATGATTCAAAAGCTAAATTAGGAACAACCTTGTCATAGACTAACCGTGTAAACATTGGTGTTGCAATAGCAAAAATATTAATCAATATAGACGCGATAAACACATCACGATAGATGTGTTTAGATTCAAACAAAGTACTCCAGAACCAATGCCCTTCCCGCTTCTTTAATATTTCAGGGGATCGGTCATCATATCTAAATTGCTTTTTTAACAAAAAATACCGACCAACATACTGAATAGAGAGTTCCTCTATTGAGATCGATATCGGCATCATTCCTGAGCTAGCGGTTATTATTTCAGCATGTTCATTATCAGCATCAAAACCAATTAATACACAAGATTCACCGCCTTTAAGTAAAAGAACTGCAGGTAATACAAGTTGAGGGATTTTTAACAATTCAGTTTGATTTTCTTTTGCAACTAATCCAGCTCTCTCTGCGGCACGAGAGAAAAGAAAAGGCGTTAATTTACCATCTTGTAAGGGTAAACCATTTATCAAAGCCTCAGGTGAGTTAACTTGGCCATAATAGCGGCCAACGTAGCATAGTGAATGCAGTAATGAATCTTTCATTTTATTCACCTTTTACTTTTTCATTAACAAAAAAGCCTTGGAAAACATCAATATGATGTTCAGAGAGCAGCTCAAGTTGTTCTTTATTCTCAACTCGTGACGCAATAGTAATAACCCCTAAATTTTGAGCAGTTCTAGAAATAGAAGCAACGATGTAACGTTGCTTTTCATCATCAAGTTGATGAGTAAATAAATAATCCAATTTCACGTATTTAGGCCTGAACGTTTCTATATATTCTAATGATTCAAAATTTCGTCCGAAATTATCAACACCGAACTCAGAACCTGATGAACGAATCACATTACACAATAATGCAGTATGATCTTCATTATCAATAAATGACGTTTCTTGGATCTCAAAGTGAAGTAGCTGTGCAATTGATTTATGCTTTTTCAATGAGTTTGTTAACCAACGAACAAAACTTGGATCCTCAATACTTCGATTCGCTAAGTTAATAGCAACTGGTTGAGTTATTTCTCCGCTAACAATACGCTCAATCATAGAACGAATAACAAACTGGTCAAAAGAAGTTGTTTCATTCAATTGTTCAAGAGCAAATAAATATTGATTAGCAGAGTATCGTTGATTATCTTTTTCAATAGCAGAAAATACTTCTTGATGAAAAACAGCACCATCGCGGGTTGTCGCTAGTTGCAATGTAAAATCAAACAAATGCTCATTTATCGCTTCATCAACAAATTGTTTCCATTGTTGTTTACCCATTAACTCATGCTCACTCTCATCTGCAATATAACCAAAGAGTAATTCTGGACTCGTATGAGCCTGAGTTAGAGCATTATCAGCTAACGATAATATATCTGTTGTTGTTTTTCTTGATTCATTAAATACAACACCAAGATTAGCATCAATAGGGGCAGTAGCTGTTGGATCACCTTTAATATCTTGGGTATACGCAATAATATTTTCTGCGGCTAATTTCAGTTCTTCTTCTTCTATATTTGGAAAAATAAAACCAAATTCATAAGAGTTAAGTCGAGTAAGGATGACATTTGTTGAAGGCAGTGTGATTTTTAACAAATCCGCAAGCTCTCTAACTTTTTCATCTCCAGCTTCATAACCTTCTTCTTCATACACTTTATTTATAAAATTAACTCTAAATAAAGCAATACCACCTTTAGCTGACTCAGATAACCAAGTATTAAGTTGAGCCATAAAGAAAGCTCGATTTCCTAATCCTGAAATAGGATCAAGATAAACTTTATCTCTCAACTTCTCTGCTTCTTTTGCTTGGGACTTAAAGCTTTGTGCTATTTGAGATGACATGGAATTTATACCAACAATCACAGCTTCAAGATCTTTCGTTTTTGGTTTCTCTAATTCATTACTAAAATTATTTTCAGAAACCTCTTTCATCTTCACAATTATTAATTGTAATGGTGCTAATGCCCTCTTAACAACAAAAACAATGATAATAACGCCGGCCAACATAATGATTGCAAAAGTAGTTAGTAGCTGCGTGAATGCCAACCATAACTGTTGATAAGCATAAGCAGGGTTAGTCACAATCTCTACTTCTGCCAGCTGTAACCAGCCACTAGTAATAGTACGATTTTCTGAAATAACACGAAATAAATGCAGATCAGAAAACCATTGGGGCACTGTATCTATTCTTAATGGGTAAACTCTAACTATCTCATCATTAGTACTGAGTAACGTTAAACGTACAGCAGAATAATAACTACCATCGAATAAAGCGTTAATAACAGATTCAGCAGCAACTTTATCTTCGTTTTCTAGATATGGGGCTAGTGCTAAACCAACAGTATTGATACTATTATTTACTTCCGAGCGTTGCTGGTTTTCCAAAAATGCTTTTGTATTAAAAAATTCAATGGCAAAGACAGAGATCATTAATATTAAAAAGACGGCTGTCATCCATGATACTAGCTGTTTATATAATGTCATTTGGCTACTCATCATAATTTATAATTGGGTGGTTTAATCTCAGGCCTTTATTTCTTGCTCGTAAATCATTCCATAAGCTTAGTCGCGAAGATTTACCTGCCTGTTGTCCGTTTCCTTTACCTTTCATTAGCCACAGATGTTGACCGTTAAAACTATAAATAGGTAATAAATCGGTACGCTCTGTGGCTGGCTTTATTTCTTTATCTATATTATCTAAAATTAAAGGGATCGAAGATGGTGTTGGATAATACGCCAACACCATATGAAATTGATTTAGCTCTAACGCTTTCAAATAAATTAATCTTAATTTTTTATCCGGTACGCCAAGTTCTAATAAAGAAAAATATTTTGCAATAGTAAAATCTTCACAATCTCCTGCATTACTTCCCAAGAACTCTAGTGGCGTAGCCCAATAATCTTTTTTCCCCCAAAGCTTAATATCATCGACAAAATACAATTGATTAAAAAATTGATTAATACCGACTAACTGTTCTTTCTCTTTTTTATTATCTAACTCTGATATGAGTTCACGCCAAGCATTAACTCGCCTTGATGCTCTCTCTCCATACTCTTCTTTTACTGCTTTAATCCAAAGATTATCTTGTTTGGTTAAAGCGATTGTTGCTAGAGAGAATATAGTGAGAGGGATAATGAATAACCACTTAGCTCTCATTATTTATTACTCTCCTTATTCATTATCACTCTTTAAATGCAGACCCTTTCACTTGAATTATAGGTTTAAGTAAGTAATCTAAAACACTTCGCTTTCCAGTAATAATATCTACAGAAGTTGTCATTCCCGGAATAATATAAAACTGTGTTTTCTCTGCTAAATCTTCTTGCGAAGTTCGTACCCGAACCAGATAAAAGCTATTTCCTTCTTCATCCTGAATAGTATCAGCACTGATATGCTCTAACGTTCCCTTCAACCCACCATAACGAGTAAAATCATAAGCACTAAATTTCACAATAGCAGGAAGGCCCGGTCTTAAAAAAGCAATATCTTGTGGTGCGATTTTAGCTTCAATCAACAAAGTATCTTCTGTAGGTACAATCTCAATTAAGTCCATACCTGGCTGAATAACACCACCTACGGTATTAATATAGATTTTCTTAATTGTTCCTGTTACAGGAGAAAGCACAATAGTTCGATTTACTTTATCTTTCAATCCAACTTGTGACTCTGTTAACGCAGAAAGCTTATCTTGTATGCTGTTTAATTTTTCTTGCTGTTCTGAACGAAATTTAAGGGCTGCATCTATTCGGTTTAATACCGCTTCTTGAATGGTTGAAGTTAATACTGGGATTTTTAATTCAGTCGACGTTAACTCTCGTTTTGTATCGTTAACTTGTCGCTGTAACTTGAGAAGCTCAATCCTAGGAACAACACCTTCGTCTGCTAACGGTTTAGTTATATCTAGTTCTTTCTTAGCCAGCCCATAACTTCCTTTTAAACTTCTAACACGAGATTTGATTTCAACGAGATCTTGTTGCTTTTGTCTGACTTGCTGATCAAATACATTAATGCGGTTTTTTAAATTATTCATGTCCGCTTTGTATTCGGCCATTTGTCTTCTAACTACAACTGGATTTTCTTTAATAAACTCTTCTTCAAATTTTAATTTATCAGTAGATAGAATTACTGATTCTTTCCAGCGTTTTTTACTATTAATATCTTGAATTAAAATACTGTCCATTGAAGCAGACAATTGCATTGCACTTGCAGTAAGATTGATTAGTTGTTTTTTCCTTTCTCTAAAATCAGAGCGAAAACGAGTATCATCAATTAATAATAATTGTTGACCCTTTGTCACCTTATCGCCTTCTTTGACTAGCATCTCTTTTACTAGTCCACCCTCAAGGTTTTGAACAACTTGCAATTGAGATGAAGGAATCACTTTACCTTGACCAACAGTAACTTTGTCGATCTCAGCCCACGATGCCCAAGCAATCGCGATGCCGAAGAAAATAGCAATTATCCATAAAATTATTTTAGCGTTTGTTGGCGTATTTAAAAGTAAAGCAGCTGTTCTATCGTCTACAAAATCCAGCTCTTCTTTTTTTAAATTATTAAATCCTTTTTCATTCATTTCTGTATCCCTAGACATCGTATAAATGAATAACATTCTTATTACATTAAGAGTATAGCATTTATGAATAACTCACTAGGTTAATTGTCTATATTTTATGGGCTTGGTTACAAAATGAGAAAAGAATTTATAAGGTTGATTTACAGTGTAAATTAAAATTAGGGGAATCGATTTACACTGTAAATTAAGGTGGGATTTAAAATCAAAGGAATTAGGATTTACACTGTAAATTATGAACCATGACTTTGATACACTCTCGAAGTACTGCTTCTGCATTCTTACGGCCAATTAGCTCACATTGAGCAATAACTGAATGCCAATCATGACTCTGAATTATTTTCGTAATAACAACTTTTTGTTGTTGATTGCTTAACGAAGATAAGACCTCAATATTAGATAATACAAAATGACGTAATTCATACTGAAGCAATTCAAAACCTCCTCCCCCTTCAATAAAAATAGTAATGCGTTTTTTCATTAAAGGGCTTATTGGCTCTATATCAGAAATATCCGCAAGTAAGCTGAGAACCTCATCATAATTCAACTCTGAAAAAGTAGACATTAACTGCTCAGGAAAAGAGGTTCTAAAATACTCTTTAGCTGCAGGTAACCAGGTCTCAGCATCATAGCTTAATGATTTCACTGCTAATAAGGAATGCGTACCACTGGCTTTATCTTTACTAATGCCTAAACGAACAAATTCAAAACCAAGAGCACGCCAGAAATTATTAAGTTCAGGTGTTGAGCCAAAGCTAGTACTGAGATAATTGATCCCCTCTTCTGAGTAATAATCTTCAATCGCTTCTATAAAATGAGAGCCAACTCCATTATGTTGATGCCCAACCGCAACCGCGATTCGCATCACTCTAATGCTAGTTTGAAGTGCTGGCTCATCAATACATAATGTTTGGGTTAGAGATACAGGCGCTAAATGCCCTTTAGGTCTTCTTTTGCCATATTGAACATCATTAACTAAATCACTATCTAGCTCGCCTTCTTTTGATAATAAAGCACAGCAAAGTAACCTTTTTGAGTCAGTATCAACACCTATCCAACAAGAAAGTGTTGGATCCGTTAATAATGATAACCAATCATTAGGAGATGTTTGATAGTGAGCAGAGACAAGTAGCGAAAATAAAGATTGAGCAAGTTCAGCATTATCTAGTAAGTCTGAAATAGATAAAGAAAAGTAATCTATCGATGATAGAGACAACTCTTCACATGAAGAGGATAGATCTTCCAGATGATTTAATAGGAAAACAGCAGACAACCAAAGCTCAAGTGGGTCATTAATACTCCATCGGATCGGTTGTTGCATTTCAATAGAACGATAACTAGGTCGCAATTGTGCTAACTGCTTCTTAAATTTAATTTCAAAACCACGCCCAGTTCCTTCGTAACCATTAATCGTTGTGGAAAAAACCATACGTGAATATTGTTCAACTAAAGAAAGTAATATAGGAGCAGGAATAGCAGCGGCTTCGTCCACACACAATAAATCTAAATACTGAGGGTTTCTCAATAATTCATCAGGGGCGATATAAACAATTTGAGTATCATTAATCATTAATTTATTTTTTTGATTACTTACATCAACATTCTTCAATCGTGCAATACGTTCAGCATGTATAAAGATTTCATCGACACTTGCACGTTGT
Source organism: Aliivibrio sifiae (assembly GCF_002954705.1). Lineage (GTDB taxonomy): Bacteria > Pseudomonadota > Gammaproteobacteria > Enterobacterales > Vibrionaceae > Aliivibrio > Aliivibrio sifiae_A. Next base: position 1,437,972 of record NZ_MSCO01000002.1, on the reverse strand, counting down.
GGTGCCGTTACACCAATAACTAAAGAGCGTTCCATTGCTAACTCAGCAATTGCAATTCCAAGGGCTGATGACTTACCTCTCCCACGATCGGCAGTCATGACTAATGGCCGCTTTGAGTGGCCTGTAACTACTTTTTGAATAGCGCTTACTGCGATCTCTTGATCCGATGAACGATAAACCGCATCATTCCATTTAGGCATATCATCAATTAAAAGAGGATTTTCAGGTAATACGCAATCGGAACCCGTTTCTTTTAAGCACACCATTTGAGTTACAAAGTGCGATAACCAATGACTAACCACAGGAGAAAGTGAAGAGGTATTAGTACGAATAAAAAAAACTAGCCCCCCACCAACAACGGTTCCACATACTGCGTTAATGGCATTCGCATTAAATTCATGAGAAATATCGATAACTAAACAATCGGTTTCTTGGCCTAATTTCTTTAAAGCAGACTTAATAGGAAAAGCCGTATGCCCAGAAATAGTTAAATCACCGTATAATTCAACGTTAGTAAATCGAGAACTTTGCTGAATAAAAAAAGAATCTAATAATGATTCACACCATAGCTTTGAACCTTCAAGCAAAATGGGATAACGGATATAACCACTCGCAGCATAAGAAGATAACGTATTTAGAAATGACAGCGCAAAAAGCATTGCAGAAAAGTCCATTAACATAAGAAGATATTATGCATAAATTGTAGCATGAGATGAATATTTTCTATCTATTAAGAAAAGAAAGTATGACGAGACAAATCCGGAGAAGGTATAATGCTTATTACATTTAAGCCTTCATCATTTAGGAATGACCATGCATTTAAGTCAACTAACTCAACCTATCTACCAAAAGCTATATCAAGACATCGAACAATTTAGAAGTACCTTTGACTTAGCAGTAGAAGCACCTGAATCATTAGATGAAAAAAATGACCTATTACATACCTCCTTAGCAATCGAAGAGTTGACGGAATTAGCTGAAGCAGACAGCAAGATAGAACAAGCTGATGCTATTGTGGATACTGTTTATGTTTTAATGGGACGAGCAGTACATTTAGGTACGAAAAATTTAGAAAACAACCTAAGCATCTCATATTTAATTGACCTTCTATTAAACGTTGCAAAAAACTTAGATATCGATTTTGTACCATGTTGGGATGAAGTACATTCAAGCAACATGAGTAAAGTGTGTAAAACAGAAGATGAATACCAAGCAACAAAAACGTTCTACGCAGAGCAAGGCATTGAACTGATGTCTACTGAAAAAGGCGGATTCATCATCGCTAAATGCGCTAAAAACGTAGAATTAGAAAATAAAGTTATTAAACAAGGGAAGGTTTTAAAATCAGTAAACTACCGACCTGCAGATCTTGCGCCGTTAGTCTAATCTTAGAATAAGACAAACTACGATTCAAATAAAAAAGAGCCAGACTTAGTTAACTAAATCTGGCTCTTTTTTATTGAAAGTTAATGGCTAATAAATGTATTAAGATATTTTTTGACTAATGTACGCCAAAATATCTTCCATTAATGCATCATCGACTTTTTTCAAATTCAGAGTCAAAGCCGAACCTTTACGTTTATATGAAGCTCGACCTTTTACCAATTCAGTACTTAATGGCTTAGCCGCTTCTCTTTTTGGTAATAAATCTTCAACCCAAACTTCAATAAGTTCTGTCACTTCTTTCGTCATTCTACTCACACCAAGCGCAGTAGAACGCGTCCAGACCGCTCCTTGTTCGCCTGCACATTGTCCAAGCAAGATTTTTTGTTCCTCGTCAGACAGCGTATTATAGAGCTTATGAAGCTTAACAACGGTTGGACGACCAATCTCACTCACACTTGGATATGCTTGTAACAATTCTAAAGGTAATGTCGCAGCTTTTAGTGCGCCACTCACTAAAGCTTCACTACATTGACACACTTTAGCCAGTTCTTTTTGATCAGCAACGTCACCACGAGCAAGCATCGCATGCATTTCTTTACCACGTTCATATAATGAAAGTGGTTTATGAGCATTAGCTACATCAGAAAGAAACTTAGCGTGCTTTGTATTAATCCCTTCAGCAACGTAAATTAAGAAATCTTGTTCTGCCAAAATACATGACATACGACGACGGCTACCGTCAAGAACCTCTATTTTTCCACCTTCAACAATACGACCAACAGCAGGATATTGCTGTCCACGATCACGTAGTGTCGTTAAAATATCCGATAAAGCATGCTCAGTTAGAAATGATTGTTCACGAGCATTTTCAGCAAAAACAACCGTCGAATTACGCACGTCTTTCGCTAGAATTTTACGTAATTCAAAGGTAACCATATCTTCACCAGCAACTGCTAATTCAATCACTTGAGCTTGAGATTTTGCTGCTTTTTGTGCTTCTACTGGAGTCGTCGCTCTGCGCTTATTTGTTTTACCAAATAACTTAGCATTTAAGTCTGAAGTTTTAATTGCCATGGATTAGTACTCCCCTTTATTTAACGAATTCCAGTGACTGTGAAGTACTCGCTCAAATTCTAATGCACTTTTCTTAACTGCATCTTGAGCAACTGCCAATGTTTTTTTACCACCTTCAAAATCAGCAGCGGTTAAATCAAAAACAGTACTGTAGGTATCAGCACAAATTTCAAATGCACGGCTGCGTGGTATCGTCGCCATCATAACTTGATCAGCTAATAAATAATTCATTTCAGTTAATACTGAAACTTGTTTCTTATTGTCATCTTCAAACATCGTTGGCATAAGGCGAACAAACTCTAAACCATGCCAATCTTCAGGGAACATTTCATACACTGTTGGTAAGTGTTGGAAAAAGTTCACCGTTGATGCCCAGTCTAAGCGCTTTGCAGCACATGGGATTAACAGTGAATTTGATGCATACATTGCATTCCAAACTAATGGATCAACATGTGGTCCAGTATCAATCATGATCACATCAAACTGATCAGCAATTGGGTCAATCACCTTTTCCTTTAATAACTTAACAATATCAAGAGAACCATTTGTTGATAGATCTTGCCACGCTTCTGCGTTAAACATCGCATCTTCAGGGAAGGCAGAAATAGTTTTCAAGTTTGGATATTGTGTATTTAGAAGTACATTTTTAGCCATAAACTGACCATCAATAACTTCGTTTTCAGGGACATTATCCAACATAATATCTACGGCTGAATAGATGGTGTCCTGTTCTGAAACACTAATTTGAGGGTTTAAGAAAAGACGAAGTGACCCTTGAGGATCTAAATCGATTAAACAAATGCGGTAACGCTTTTCTAAATTTAGAGCTAAACAAGCAGCAAGGTGCACTGCACTCATTGACTTACCTGTACCACCTTTTTGGTTTTGAACATTTACAACCCAAGGCTTATTATTCACATTTTTTTTCTGCTCATGAAACGCAGGCATTCCTGCTGCATCCATCAACATATGTGCTTCAGTTAATGAAATCGAATAATGATTCGCATTATTTTTTGTAAATTGATGGCCTTCAGATTCTAAACGAGTGATCGCTTCATCTAACTTCCTTCTAGTTAGACCAGAACGAGTTTCCATCATTGCTTTAGACATTGGAGGGAAATGTTCATTATTTCGTTCTTCAAGAACCAACTCGATGCGATCAGACTGCACTTGTTGAGTCTGTTCTGCCAATGCAGCTAAATTAGCAATGGTTTTTTCTCTATTCATAATATCCGCCAGTAATGTAACTATGAAAAGAATTGTACAGCAATAAACTTGAATTTCAACTAATTGCTGAACATGAATTTAATTATGTGATATACATTAAAAAGAAAAAATAACTAACAAAGCTGTTATTTATGTTAAATAGATCACGATTTTATCTCTATAACTAATGGGTAAAGTCCAAATAGTAAAAGTGTTACGGCGTCACTTAATATAAATTTACAGTGTAAATTTCTACGGAAGCGTGAAATTAAATCCCTATATTACGGAGCTTGTATTTTCAATAAAAAAACGGGAAAAATAATGATAAAAATGTATCTTATGGAGAGATAAAAGGGAGCTAAAAATTAGATAAAATGAAGCATGATCAAGGTATGAATTATAGGGAAATGAAGATATATGTACTGTAAATTGGACTTAATTTAAAGGAAGCATGATCAAGAATACAAATTTATCGGAAGCATGATACCAATCTGATAAATTACAGTGAATGTATATTCTATAAGGGTTCCTAAAGGATCACTTCATAAAACATAGGATTGATAAATTCAAAATACAACTTGATCATTCTTCTGGATCCATAGTTTGTATTAAATTAGATCTAAACTCGTTGAAAATAAAACTCAAAATAACAAAATAGAGCTCAGTTTGAATCTATAAACAAAAAAACTTTAAGAAAAGCATCAATGACTAAAAATAAAGGAATAAATTAGCGGTCGAAGATCCAATCTGTGGATAACTTGTGCAAATACCATGATCATTCTTCAATAATATTCATGATCATGGATTCATGTTGACGATGATCATGCTTTTGAATATTAGTGATCATAGATCCGAACTTGTATTGATCATGCTTTCTAAAGACTCTTGATCATGCTTTCATTGCGAAAAAAAATAAAGCCTATACATACAATAACTTACAAGTAAAAAATCAACCAGATCATAGATCAATATAATCATATAGATCAGTATTAATCATAAAGATCAATTTAAAAGAATAATAATTTTTTTCTTTATTTAAAGATCCAATTCATTTAACCTATACGAAAGAATGATTAAAATACAATGAATGTCAGTTGAAAATGAATCATATAAAAACAGCAGATAATGAAAAGATCTATATTCCTCTTCCTAGAGATCACAAGGGAGGACACTTATTTGAGATACCTACAAATTTAGTTGATTGGATCACTCAATATCAACATTTTAAAGGTGTCACAAAAAGTATTTTAGAATTAATGAATCTAATTTCGTTAAAAGGATTTTCATCCACTGATGGTTTAGTCTCAACAACTGAAATTATAGAAACAACAGATGGGCATCTAACACGAGCAGCTATCCAACAACGTTTACGTACTGCGGTAAGTATCGGATTATTCGAACAATATCCAGTTCGTTTCGAACAGGGATTAGCAGGCAAAACAATGTTACATAAATTTATTAATCCATCGCAGTTAATTTCAACGCTAGGTATTACTAGCTTAAAGTCCGAACAAAGTCATGAACAAGAAAAACAAAAGCGTTCAAAAGCATTAGCTCAAACTCAAGTGAATCGTCAGTTTTTAACAGAACACGGATTAGCGATCCCTCCAAGTATGAGAGATGAAGCTGATCAATTTGTTGTATCTCCAACAAATTGGGCAGGGATCATAGACCAAGCATTAGCACCACCACGAACACGCAAGAATTATCAAAAAGCAATGGTTGCGATTTCTGGAACAAAAGCAATTATAGAAACAAGATCATCAAAAAATATCATGACAGTTGATGATCTAATGACTCTTTTTGCTCTGTTTACACTGACAGTCCAATATCATGATCATCACCAAGACGATTATCACATTCAAACCAAAACGATGGGGAATAAAACCCCAATTTACATTACTGATATTTTAACATTACGTGGGAAAAAAGATTCCGGTCCTGCACGTGATTCTATCCGAGAAAGTATTGATCGTATTGAGTTTACAGATTTTCAACTTCATGAGCTTACAGGACGTTGGCTCAGTGAAAATATGCCTAAAGGCTTCAAAAGTGATCGTTTCCGTTTTTTAGCGAGAACGATTACAGCATCAGATGAAGCACCAAAAGAAGGCAAAGACGGTGAAATTAAAATTAAACCTAATTTGTATATTTTGGTTTGGGAACCGTCATTTTATGATGAATTATTGACCAAAGATTACTTCTTTTTATTCCCACCAGAGATCTTGAAGCAACATACGTTAGTATTTCAGCTCTATAGCTTCTTCAGAAGCCGCCTAGCGCGCCGAATGACTGACAACCTACTCCTAAGCGAAATAAACCAAAAACTCGCTCGTAACGTTGATTGGAGACGATTTTCTTTAGATCTCATTAGAGAATTAAAAAAACTCGCCAAAGATAAAGTGACTGATGAGTTATTTATTGTAAATCTTTGGGGTTACCATTTAACGATCTCGATGCTTGATAGTAATGAAAAATTACCAGATTATCAGGTAGATATTCGTTGCTATCCTGAAGAAGTGATCCGTTATTCTCGAGCAAGAACCACAAATGCTGGAAAACGTAATATGGCACCAACAATGCCAAATCCATTACGTAATGAGATCATGCCTAAGCAGCAACTTGATCAACTTTCCACAATTATTGATGGTGAATTTGAGCCTATTAAACGTAATACGGCTAATAAATCCGGCCGTTTAGGTCGACGAGTGAAACTGCGTAAGCATTCTGCTGAGATTAACGCTGATGAGTTGACTATCACATTAACCAAATACACATCAGAACAAGCATTAGAGAGAAGTATTACGGCGTTGTCTGCTATGACTGGACACAGTTCATCATCGATTTCTGAAGAGTGTAAAGAATTGCAAGAGAAGCTCGATTACTTAAAAGTAGGGGGAGAAATATTACCTTACGAAACATTGAGTAAAACGATTGAATTTTATAACAGTCAAGATCATGGAAAACACTTATCTATTGAGAACTTAATCGCAGGTCTTGCGGTAAGAAGGAAGATCAGTAAATTAGTTTACTCTCAGAACTATGATCAAGACGTTTTACGAGCTTTGGATGAAATGGCGGGATAGTCAGTCTATTGACATTTTTATAGCTATACTCTGACAAGGTGCTGACAAAAGAATAGGGCTGAAGGTTATCATTAAAAACGAATAGACAACCTTTGTCCTTTACCAATCGAAAGATTGGCTCATATTGTTACACATCTAACTTTTATTGTTTTCAATAATCGTATTGGCGAGCTTAGTGCTCGCCGTTTTTTTATCTAGCGATAAATCCTCTTCACACTCCCCGTATCCTATGAGACCATGATCATTCTTCCATTATGAAATAAGGCTTTAACGCGAAGAGTCCTCGTATTTTCTTTCATTTTTTATTACCCTAGCACTCTAAATTACACCTTAATATTTTAGAAGTAGGTAAGCATGATTGAACGTCAAGAAACAAAACAACGTATGAGCCGTATTGTGAAACATAATGGAACCATTTATCTGTGTGGCCAAGTGTGTGCTGATGCAACAAAAGACATCGTAGAACAAACTCAGACAATGCTAGATAAAGTGGATCTATTATTAGAACAAGCTGGCAGTTCACGTGAGCACATGCTATCTGCGACGATCTATATTAAAGATATGAAAGATTTTGCTGAAATGAATGCTGTTTGGGATGCATGGGTACCAGAAGGTCACGCTCCAGCGCGTGCATGTGTTGAGGCGAGCATGGCTCGTGAAGCGCTTCTTGTGGAAATATCAGTAGTCGCTGCTGAAAAATAATAAAAAATAGATAGCTAAAATAATAACTTACTTAGTTTATCTTTGGATAGCTAAGTAAGATTGATATAAGGAAATGTCATGCTCAATCATTCAGAAGCCGCTTTTTATCTTGATGGTGTAAAGTATCAATCTCATCATTTCTCTTTGCCTCTTAATTACGATGATTACACAGCGAACCCTGATCATGTTTCCGTTTATGCTCGAGAATTAGTAAAAGCAGAAAACAGCGATCTGGATCTTCCGTATTTAGTTTATTTGCAAGGTGGGCCTGGTTTCCCTGCTGCTCGTCCACTCAGTAATTCTGGTTGGTTAAAGCGTGCCTTAGATCAATATCGTGTGATCTTATTGGATCAGCGTGGTACGGGATTAAGCTCTCCGATCACTATTCAAACGATCCAACATTTAGATCCGATAAAACAAGCAGAATATTTAAGCCACTTTCGAGCAGATAACATTGTTCGTGATGCTGAAGCGATTAGAAAGCATTTTAATATTGATAAGTGGTCGATTATTGGCCAGAGTTTTGGGGGTTTCTGTTCTCTAACATATTTATCTATGTTTCCAGAGAGTTTACTGGCTTCGTATATTACTGGTGGGATCCCTTCTATTACACGTAATATTGATGATGTATATCATGCGACATATAAACGAACCTTAGATAAAAATAGTGAATTCTTTGCTCGCTTCCCACGGGCACAAGAGCTGTGTGATCGCATTGCGAACCGCTTACTAGATCACTCGGTTACTTTGCCTAATGGCCAGATCTTCACCGTTGAGCAATTTCAACAAATGGGGATCTGTTTTGGTATGGCGGGAGGACCAGAAGAGCTCTATTTCCAACTAGAAACTGCTTTTGTTGAAGTGAATGGCCAACAAGAGTTAGCTTATGGCTTTTTAAATTATGTACTTTCACAACAAGCGCATTTAACTAACCCACTGTATGCGATTTTACATGAGTCGATTTATTGCCAACATAACGCTTCAAAGTGGTCAGCACACCGAGTTAGGGAGAGTTACCCTGAATTTAACCATCAAAAAGGCGCTCCATTGCGTTTTACCGGTGAAATGGTCTATCCATGGTTCTTTGACCAGCTTGAAACCTTAAAGCCGTTAAAAGAGACTGCAGACCTTTTGGCGGCAAAGTCTGATTGGCCAAATTTATACAATGCTGATCAATTAGCAAAGAACACGGTTCCCATGGCTGCGGCAACGTATGTTAATGATATGTTTGTTGAGTTTGATTTCTCTCGTGAAACGTTAAAGTCTATTCCTAACTCTAGAGCATGGATGACCAGTGAGTATGAACACAATGGCTTGCGAGTTGATGGGGAGAAGATCTTATCAACTCTAATATCAATGGCTGAAGATATTAAAGCCATTCAATAAGCGTTGTTATTGATCCAGAAGCATGATCAAGTAGGATGCGATCCCTTGATCATGCTTCGTATATTTAGTTTGTTTGCTTAAAATAATGCTCCCAACTTTGACTTAATGAATCAAATTGAAACTCGCAAAACTCTTTTCTATCCTTCAAATAATCGTTTTCGATTTCATCCAATAAATTACTTTGCTTTTTTGGATCACTACCATAAACAAGGCATAAGGTAGAGAAATAGCGGTGTAAATCAAAGCTGTGCTCATCTATGTACTCTCCGAAATCGTAGTAATCAGGTCTATCCTCAGACTCAAATGCAAACATATCTGCTGCACTTATCGCAATATCATCACCATTATCTACATAATGTAATAATAAGATGGTGGCAAAGTTATCGACAGCATCCTCTTCTTTTCCTAAAACAGGAATGTTCTGATCAGCGATAAAAGCATGGCCTGCCTCATGCAATAAAGTATGAAGTAAAGTATCAAGCGCACCTAGCTGCGGCGATTTATTAAAGCGTTATTGGTATTTATTTTTTGAAAAGTAATCGAGTGATTCTTTATGGACAGGAATTTCAAAGTTGAGAGCAACAACAATATCGAGTCATACCTTCAGTCCTGTAAGGACATTCGATAAGAGCAATTCTTTCTAATTCTCTGGATATTCCCAATCTGTTTGTTTTTCACTCAGAATGACATCAAAAAGACGGTTCTATCCTAGTCATGCTGTCTACATTGGCCTTAATAACGCTAGGTTTTCTATTGAACTGACCAATTGACCAAGCTTAGGCCCTCGGATAAATCCGCTGAAAAACATTTTTGAACCACAGTCCTAATTCAGCTAATGCTAAGTGAATATGGCAATTAAAGTTTAGCTTCCGACCATAGGTATGAAGAGCCGCAAAAATACCTATGGTTAATTTTTTAGTTTTCGCCTGAGTGAGTAACGTATTTGCAGAAATAGAAAAAAGATCCCCCAAGAGCCACCGGTTTAATTGAAATAAGGGCCAAAACTGACCTGGCATGGTGAAGGTAATATGGCGAAATTTACAATCTAGCTTTCACTCTGAGCTGCTATCCAACGCTCTGTGGTCTTTTGGCCACACGAGGCATAACTTACTCTTACAAGTACTAAAAACGTATTTTACGTGTGAGCAGGCGTTGTTTCTGCATGAATAGGTTAGCTTCCCTAAGCGATTTGTTTTGCAAGAAAGATATTTTACGACGGCTTCTAATTCTACAGTGCGAAAAGGGTAATTATCTTTGTATGCTTTATAGAAGCAGCTGCCAAGAGTAAATAGATGTTTAAAATGATTAGGGTCGTACATAGAAAAGGCTAACGTGATGTTGTCACGTTATTGTATTCGAAAGGGTTGCAGCGTGGAAGCTGCAACCGAAGGTTGCTTATCTTGATGAATTAATGTAGAAAATGAAAATAAATGCCGAATGTAATAAATCTCTTATGATTTTATAAAACTTAACTATCTAATAAATCAATTACTTGATCTTTGTTCCAATGCTGAGTCAATGATTTAACGGTTCTAATTATTTGCAACACCTCCCATTGAGTTGTTCGATTAGATCGGAAAGAAAAGATTTTGATCTGATACTGAATTTTTGTAACAAACCCCGATAAATCAATGCCACCTCAGCAACATTCAAATTCTTTATCTTAATATAAAAATCTCCAACCAAACCTGATAAACATCGAATCTAATTTACCTTTTAATCTATTAAAGGAACTGCTTCTATATCAGCACGCCAAATCATAGATGAGGTTTTACTTAGATTTACTCATCAAATAGGTTTGCCCTAATTAAAATTAACTGAAGATGAACTGACTTTAAATTTTGACGAAATTAAGAGTGCATTTCATTTACTATCCAGCAACAGAAACGCTTCAATTAGAAGCAGGAATTGTCGATCTAAAAATGGCGTTGTTAACTAAATCAAGGAACCTTTCGTAAATTTTGTGATCAGATCATTATCACTGATTCTAAGAGGTTTACTTGATAGGTAAGTTAAAGAATAAAATCACAAATTGGCCTTCATATAACCGTGGTTAATATGAAGGCCACCAAGGTTTTAATAAGCATAGTGAAATAAATAGAGGTGTTAAATGGATTATGAAGCTTTAGCTGATAATTTTCAAGACGGAGATGTAATTTACGGTTTAGATTCTCCTCGAGCCGTAGCATTAGCAACACTTAAAAACCGAGGTATAAATCGAACTCAGCCAATAACGACAGCCTATTGCTGTGGATTGTTTGGCTCGACAGCCATTAAAAGGCACATAATTATTCAAAATGATATTACTAACGCGGTCTGGGATCCAAGTTCACCCAAAAGCTATTTTAGTAATAAAAGCATTAATCGTGGGTTAATTGATGGTCCGCGAGGAGTTGCTTTTAAAAAATTTATAGAAAATGATCCCTATTATAATGTTGCTTCTCGGCATGATCCAGAATTAGATCCACAAAAAAGAGCTAAAAATGCATGGCAACGTACAAGTAAATGCGGGCTAAAATTCCACATAGAAAGTAGGGGCACAATACATTTTATCATAACCAATTTACAGATCGATGCAGTCGTATCAAAAGTAGGGTATGGCGAAAGTATAACCAGTGCAGAATTGCGTTGGCTATATAGGCATAAGAATGTGCAGGCTGTAATTGATCATGTGAAATTTTATGTGGCAGATAAAGAAGTTCTTTATCAAGATGTGTTTAATGACCGAGCTTGGGATACTTATATACCGAGTAATACATACGGTAGTGACGGGGAAGTTCTGAGAATTTCAAAAATGATTGATCAGGTAAGAAGTGCACGCATATAAAGAATAACGGTTCGAAAATATATCGATTAGATGCCATTGAGTCCGAGCATTCCCCATTAAGAAATTGGTTCTGGCTACTGGTGGTTTCAAACTGAGGAAACGAGCTTGATTAACCATCCAAGGATTTGAATCATTACGAATGTTGAATAAAGGCCAGTTTTATTTCTGGCTTCGTCATGATGAACGTAAAACCCTTGTGCGGGAGAGATCCGCCTTTCTCAATCGATTATTTAACCTCGTTAGTTAATGAAAATTAATTATCGGGGTCTTCGTCTATTTACCGTCTACAAAACTTATGTCAGTCGCTATTCTAACTTAAACACTTTCCTTAATCTGTATACGGTCTATTGTTTGATTTGAGGTGTGACATTAGAGTCTCCCTTACTGTCATATGACAATAAAGTTATGCTTGGTTTTCGTGGTATTTGAAATAAAACGTGATCGCGAGCAACAAAAAAAAGCCACAAATTTAGGCAACCTCTGTGATTCGTAAAGAAATGTTATAGACACCTTGATGTGTTGTTAGCAATATTCCCCACCTAACCAACTTAAATTCATTTTGCCTCTGAGTTTTTTTGTATGCTCTCTTACCAATTGGATAATCTTTAAATTACTTACGAAGTTCTAACCATTCTTGCGATAACACACTGTATTGTGCCGGATTATCTAATAGATACAGAAATACTCATGATTGCGGGTTTTATGTTCGTTTTAATCTCATTTCATGAGTTTTAGATACACTTATCCTACAAACCTTATTATGCAGCCCTCAATTCTGACTGAACTATCGCATGGGTGACTAAATCATTGACCGAATTTCCGACTCGGAAATTCGTAAACACCAAACGACTTTCACATAAAATACATTCGTACGGATCTACTTTTACATATCCTTTTAACATTGCGGCATACTCTGGCATTTTCGGCTCAGCTTCTATATTGTCATACCTAAAGCTGCATAAACTCTAGGCAGAGCTTCTCCACGACGACGCATTGATAAAAAACCGTAGTATCGGATCATCTTGAAATGTTTATCAGGATAGTGCTCTACTATCCGTCTTATCATCTCTTCTGGTGATAACGTTAGGCTGTCTGTTTTTCCTGTTCGATGGTCTAAATAATCAAACGTTATCATTCCGCCTTTGCCGTAATGACTTAAGCGTGACGCTGAAATCGGTGGCCGTTTTAAATACCGACCAAGATAGTTCATCGTCGGTTTTACATTATTTGTCTTTTTAGTAAAATGAAGCTTCCAACGACGATTATATTGACTGCTTAAAAAGCGTGACCAATCCGCTTTATTACGGATGTAGGGGCATTCTTTGCTTGATAAATCAAGCTCATCATAAGCCTTGCCTAATAAACTGACGATAGCCGCTCTCCAACAAGGCTCTGTCGTTTTTATTTGGAAGTAAATTGGTTTCCATAAACCAGTACGTTCACAAATTCCCCCATGAGTGACCGATAAATGTAAGTGCGTATTCCAATTCAGTTTTCGACCGTAAGTATGAAGAGCACAAAAGATACCGATATCAATTCCTTTCTCTTTTGCCCATCCCAGCAGAATGTTTGCCGCACATTTGAATAATTTATTTAACAGCCAGCGGTTATGACGAAAGATAGGCCATAGCGTGTTTGGAAGGGTAAAGGTGATGTGTTGGTATTCGCATTCAGGGAAGACATGTTGTTGCTTTTGTATCCATCGCTCAGTGGCTTTCATGCCACAGCTACTGCACGCTCGTGATTTACAGGTTTGGTGAATATATTTGATATGGGGGCAGTTAGGATTACAGCAATGATATTCGCGAGAGCCAAAAGCCGCTGTCCCACAGGACAGCATCTTTGTGACATTTTCAATCACGACCGCTCTTAGGTTGGCTTTGTTATCATGAAGAAGTTTAAGCCAGTTGTTTTGACTATTAAATACTTGTTTCAGTGGCTCATATGCGTGTATGACGATAGGATAAACGATTTATTGGCAATAATGGAAGAGGGTTGAGTCCTTTTGATTTGCGCCGTAGGCGCCTATTGTTCTTAAATGGGAAATGGTCGTTAGAAAGAGCGATCAATGTGTCATTAATACTACTTTCTTTTATTGTTTGTTGAATTGTAACTTCTTGCTGACTTAAAGGCTTTGAATATTGTATTGATACATTAGGGTTTTCAGCAAAGCTACATAAACAGATGCCCATTAAGGAAATGAAGAGAGGGGGAGGAATAGCTGTTTTCATAGTTAGTCCATTAAGCAGTCTCGAATTAGTTGTAGCATAGTATAAGTCAATTAAGGATCCAGAAGAATGTAACCTTGATCATGCTTCTGTTTTGATCTCTATTTTCTTTATTAGAAGTAAGAATAAAGAAAGATCTGACAGAGGGTTCACATGTTTTTTCTTTTCCTTTGTAAACTTTAGCTAGTTTATCTGTTTGGTTTATTTATGTATTTCTTAAAAGTGTCACCTTTCTTCTTTTTGTCATTATTCTTGGCTGGCTGTGGCTCTGATGATGCTTCGCCGACAGATCCCATAAATTATTGTGATACAGCAATGGGAAGCTCGGTTACTGAAAAGGGTGGTTTGGTAACGACTAAGCCAAAAATCAGTTGCCAAGTATTTATTAATCCTGATATTGGCTTTACTGATTTTCATTCTATTTCCATTAAAGATAATCAATGGAAGCCCATTCCCTCTTACCCTTAAACTAGTACCGTTTATTATCGTTGGAATTGGTCTGATATTCAGCCAACAGATGCTGATTTGTTTGATTTTAGTGAGATTCAGAAGGTTGTTGATAAAGCTAAAGTGGTTAATAAAAAATTAGCTCTACGTATTATTGCTATGGAAAATACAGGATATGGATCAAATGAAAGTAAATTACCTGATTGGTTACTTCTCTGACTCATGGAGCCATATGGATGAAGGCTATCCTGAGGCGCTAGATAATGCTGAGAATAATGGGTCTCAAATTCGAAGTATTTGGAAACAAGCTCCCGTTCAATTTGAAACATGTGATGATATGACAAAATGGAAAACAGAGCATGACTTTAGTAAAAAAGAGGTAATCGAGGTATTCAATTATGCGCTAGACCATCACGCCCTATTAATTGATGCTAAATCAAAGCCTATTCCTAATCAGGGCGAACGCATGAGTAGAATTTTTGTTAACGAAACGAGTTGAAAATGTAAATAGAAGCTAATCTGCGTTTTTGTATTCACACTTAACCACCAATAATTGATTAAGAATTAACCTCTATTTTTGCTGGTAAGTATTTTTATGAGTTAAATAAGTGTAACGATTAACAGAATGATAACTCATGCGTTCGCCCTGTATTCCTAATGAGTACCAACCTGAAGTTCAAGAGATGCTTAAAAAGCTTGGTTATCGCTTTGAGCTGAGATCGTTAACACACCCTAAAGTTGCTCCTAGTGGGAGTTCAATAACTATAATGTCTGAATGGAAAAATAGTGGGGTTGCCCCATCTTATTATCCTTATCGCGTTGCATATCGTTTTGTTGATTCTTCGGGGAATGTAGAGAAACAGGAAGAGACTTCAAGAGAAGTGTTAGATTGGTTACCAGGTGAAACTAGAATGGGGGATGCACCAGTGATTGCTATTAATGACGACATAACTGTTCCAGTTTTAGCCGGTGAATATGATTTACAAATCGCTTTAGTCAATGATCTTGGTGAAGCCAAAATTAAACTGGCGATTGATATGCCCCAAGAAAAAAACTGGTATACGATTTCAACGATTACAGTTAACTAGGTTAAAAACAGTAAGGCCAATTCTATCGATGAGTTGGCCTTACTACGTTACTGACGTTATTCACGTGTCATAACATGATCTAAAATTTCCATGCTTTGCTTAAAATAAGGGTTATAAGTTAAGCGTGCAAAAATCTTCCCTTCTTCTTTAACTCCATAATCAGAAAACCATACATTAGCGCTTCTGATGTAACTAGGTTTGCACCAGTAGAATAGCCTAAACCATGAACTAAAAACACGCCTTTTCTGTTAGGTTTATTTGGCTTTATTTCAAAAGGTAAATTTACAGCAAGTTCTTTTTCTAGAGCATTATTTTTAAACTTAGGCTACTGGTCTTGGTAAGTGTCGGTAAGTTAGGGGTCATATCTGCTCCTTTTAGATTATAAAATTATTAGAGTTGGTATTATTTTTCAATAATAATGAATCTGTTGTAGGGTTATTTACAGAATAAAATCATTTGCAACAATCTCTTTCCTGAGCGTAATATTTATTACTTATCAACTAATATAAACCTACCATATTAAATATAGTTTTAGTCTTTTTTTCTATTAAAAATTTAATCTAGCATCAATGAGAAATTCGAAATCAATTAGCTTTGCTACAACATCATGACAGCTACTTTCAAAGGTAATATTTATTACCCGTTTATTAGCTAGGCAATATTTTATATTAATCGAAAGGGTTAGATATTCAATATCTTCATTGCTGAAATCAAAGTCATTTAATTGAATGCTATTTTCTAGCTCTATATCTATAAGATTAGATTGTTTATTATATGAGAAACTAGAAACTAAAAATTCAGATAAGCTATAACTGCAATGTCCTTTTCCTGTTATTAGCTTATGAATTTCTGACTTTAACTTTAAATTACCAGAGTAGTAGATCTTTAAACTGTTAATATCTTCTATATACATAATTTGTTAACCACGTTATAAAATCTGATTAGGTGTTAACTTAGATGAGGTTTTTGTAACCGTCATTTTTAAGCCACTATTTTTAATAAATAACTTTTTAAGACTTTCAATTTCATTGGTCATTAGTGGAAAGGTGCAATGAATATTTGTATCCTCAACCAACTCGTTAATGCACATATCAATAAATGATTGATAAGTGCTAGCAATAAGTGTCTTTGTCATTATATACCTCTTAAAATTTTAATAATATGTAAATCCTATTAAGGCCCCGATAAGCAGAGATAAATATTATTCAATAATAAAAACTGTTACTTTCAAGGTCTAGGAAACTATTCACAGGAAAAATACTAGTGAGACTAATAACTTGCATTTCTATTTGTAATATTCCAAGTTATTTAACTTGTTCGGTTGATTTATTCCTTTTGCTGTCATTCTACCCTCATATTACTTATTTAAAAATGACAGCGCGTGAGAACTCCACTTTGATTATCGCTAGTACATGACAGCTTTTTCTGGTTAAATGTTTATCGTACATTAGTTAAATTTATGAAAGGGCACGAATGTACTTTGTTAATCTGATGTAAACAGAACAGAGGCTCTGTAATCTTTATTCCATGCAGCTTTATTCATCTTCCTTGGTACTGACAAGTTCCCTTCGGATTTCCTAAACAAGTTCTGAACAAAACGTCTACAACAAGCCATATTTAATGCTGAGTCTCCAGCATAAATACGTTGCTCATCTTCCTTGAAAATAACATCCAACGCCCAGTGCTGCTGGTTCTTGATGTGCCAGTGTTTTCTGGTCGCTTGGGAGGCTAACTCTAAGGATAAATGGTCTGTGCAAATATAGTATGAAGTTTCATAACTTCCTTTCCCTTTGACAGTTCTATCTCTCACCACTGCAACAATACTTTTAACGACAGACCACTTTTCTCTGAGTGCTTCACTGAAGGCTGCTGGGAGAACGTAAACCTCACGGCTCTCTTTTCTGCCATGGCCTTTATCTTCGGTAATGTACGACTCTTGTTTATCTTCAGGCAAAGACCAATAATCTTGGAATTGTGTATCCACTTCTGCGAGTAAACTTCGCTGATTCAGTTTGACTTGCACTAAAAAATCGCCACCTTTATTAACTACTTTATTCAGAGTTTCAACCTGACAATGCAGGGCAACAGCTGTTAATAAACATCCTTTTATATCTAAAGTATCTAACAGGTTTCTTATCGCTGTTAGCTCCATTCCTTTGCCTTCACAGGGTTGATGTGTGAGAGTCAAACCCTCGTCAACATCGAATGCTGAGACCATATAAAGAGTGTTATCTTGCTTATTCGCTTTAGCTCCTTTCAGTACCTTTCCATCAACACTGATGATGGGCTGAGCATGCTTCTCCCTATGCAAATTAACCCAGCCCACCATCGCATCTAAGAGCGTTTCAGGAACAACAGTCCTCATAATGGCTGCAATATTATGTCGGGTAGGAAGGCCATTTTCATAGGGGAAATACTTACGTAACCAGTCGATATTTCCTTCACCAAAATCCTTAATATCCGTCCATTTATTTTGACCACACAGCATGGCTGTTATGACAACAAAAGCGACTTCTATAACAGGGTAGACTTGGTTGATGTGCGAACGGGTATCTTTCACTTTTTTTAGCTGTTCAATGATAATCATACGAGTTTCTCATGTTTTTTACTTCATGATCTGATCGCGACTATCAGAAAAAGTTCCAATTGAAAATAAAGTTATTTATTTTCAATAACTAAAGTTCGATCCCGCCCTTAAATTTATGAAACACTAAAACTACGTGTTCTCAATGTTAAAAAAGTCCATATCTAATTTCAGATTATGAGCCAGTTTCATTACCCTATCACTCGAATTAACAGTTTCGTATATTCCTTCAAGATTTTTTTGAACCAAAATGCTCATACCTTCAAGCTGTTTTGAAATATCCATTGTTACTGCACTTTGCTCCTCTGAAGCCGTTGCAACAATGGCGTTAACGTCAGAAATACTTGCGACTTTTTCTGAAATAACGACAAATGATTTAGTCAATTCTTCTGTTGCCAACCTCGTAATGTTCATTAACTCTACATTTTTACTCATTGATTCATCAGCTTGCTTAGATTGCTCCTGTAACTGAGAGATGATTTCTTGAATATCAATCGTTGATTGTTGAGTCTTTCCAGCCAAAGCTCTCACTTCATCAGCAACTACAGCAAAACCTCTTCCTTGCTCTCCAGCGCGAGCAGCTTCTATTGCAGCGTTCAATGCTAATAAATTGGTTTGTTCTGAAATGTTAGTAATAACATCTACAACACTACTAATCTTCTCTGAATGTTCTCTAAGATTGATAACGATCTTTTGTGCTTCAATAATAGAATTAGAAACCGATTCTGTTGTTTGGGTTGAATGATTTAACGTATATTGACCTGATAAAATAACCTCATTAGCTTCTTGAGCTGCTAGCTCAGCCTTTTGAGCATTATCTGCAACATCACTGGCTGTCGATGCTAATTCTGTCGATGCTGTTGCAATTTGCTCTACAGAAGACAGTTCGTTTAAAGAATTATTTTTATTTTCTGTCATTAAAATTAGTAATGACTCTTGTTGAGATCTAATTCCCTCACTTCCTTGTCTAACACTTACAATTGGATGTATTAAAGAATCACTCATAACAGCAAGTTCACCAAGAATTCCTTTAGCTTGTTTAACGCCTTTAGTTTTTACTAATTTTCCTTGAGAAATATCTTTCATTAGGCGAGCGATCTTTTCTGGCTCTCCACCTAAGGAATTAAAAACCCGATTAAAAATTATTCTGGCATTAAAAGATAGTATTGTTACAAAGAATAACCCAAAGAAAATTGCATAACGTTTATATTCGGTCAGTAATTTATTGAGTATAGGACCAATGATATCTTGTTCTTTTATACTAGATAACTTCTCATTTTCAGATTCTGATGATAGCTTCGGACCAATAATATCCAAGTAAGAAGCTTTCGATTTCATTAAAATCAAATTTTTCACTGATTTCGACAGCAAAGTTTTATAAGTAGATAAAGCGAGAGTCTCATTGTCCTTTTTTCCCAAAGCAATATTTAGACTTTTGCTCAAGGCTAAATCATTTGGATTATGTGAAAGTTTAATGTACATGTTTTCTAGTTCGATAAGACTAATCAAAACTTTTTTTGATAATATTGAATTATTTGATCGTATTGATGATATAAGTTCTTTATATGATTCATTTCGATCTTCTTCTATAGATATCCATTCTTTCTTGGTCTCAATGTATTCCTGAAATGACTCATTATATAACTTTAGTTCACTTTGAATATTTGGATAATTAGAAGAGTTTTCAATCGAAGCCTGTAGCCTTTGCTTGAAACGGTCGATGTTAGATTGGTTAAGATTAGTATTATTCATATACTTAATAGCCTGGATTCTAGCTTCCAATACATTAGCTTGGATTCTTCCCCATTCAGTACTCTTTAAAGCTTGAGAACGATACTTTATGGCCATACTTGATAAATCAGACAAAGCCAAAAAAGAAGAAACGGAAGCAAAGAATGATAATGCAATCATTATCGAAAAACTTAATATCAAAAATCGTTTAAACATAACGAATTATCCTTATAAAGATATCCACGATACCTAATTGTTACGACTTATTGGATTGTATTCTCAATAGTCTTATTTCGCACAAAAAAAATAACAACCTTATAACCATTAATGGCTGTAAGGTTGTTATTTATAAACATAATTACTAATAATTAGTTTGAGCTAAATTATAATTTATAAAGAGTATATTAAATGAAAATCAGCTTGTATGTTTATCAAATTTGGTTGGCATTTTTTATATGAATGTTTCTTCTGTAGGTGATGTAAATATTAACGGTGTTTTATTTAGTAAATTCCAAAGAGTATTCTCACTTAATTCCGTATATAGTTTTATTTGCGAAATAAATAAAGTAATAGAGATTTATAAGTATATGTTATCTATTGATTTTATAGGTTATTTGGTTAACATAAAAAATAGTTGATCTTTTTTATATTTATGTGACAGTATAGCCTTTGTCAAGGATGTAAATAATAATTTATTTTTTTATTAACTTGTTAAGTTTATATTACATAGTAATATTTATTTTTATGTATTGTTCTAGTTAGTATTTAAATTAATAATATTATTTTCACTAGTTGTTATTTTTATGGTATGCGGAACTGTTTAATGGTGTAATTAGAGCTAATGATCTAAATGTATGATTCATCGTTATTATAAATATTAATATACAAAAATATTGGGCAAATTTATTTTAAAATATTATTTTACTGTCTATGGTAATTCTTGATCTATTCATTGTTTATTTGAGGGTATGGTAGTGCAATGTATGCTTCTTTAATTAAAATTGTGTTGTTCGTATTTAAGTCAAACTTTGACAATTTTTCTAGTTAGGAATAGATGTGTTAGATTAATTTAACACTGAAGGGGGCAATTTGCGTTCGCGAAAAATTTGTTGTGAAAAACAAGATGAAGTATTTCATTCTGGTCAGTCCCAGATTGTTGTCATTCACAATGGTCTATTGAGAGTAAAAACTGGAGATTGCACACTTAATGTTGTTGCTGGTTGTGGTATTTACTTTTCTCAAGGTGATTACTTACTAGAATATACACCGATAGATGGTCAATATAGGGCTTCAGTTATTGAATTTGATAACGAGTTTGTCAGTAAACTATTGCAAAAGCATAGTGAGCTTTTAATGTCTTTTCCAAAGGTCGCGAACATTCAATCTGGATTATTTTCGTTTACTCTTAATATATTGATTAAACAAACGTTATCAGGAATGAAAACATTAGAAGAGCAGTCGTATCCTGACGCTATTATGCGATTAAAGTATGAGGAAATGCTCATCCTATTATTACATGGTGAACAGGGTGAACACCTATATGCCTTGTTGTCACAACTGACAAACAAAAGTTCAGAACGATTACGTCGCTTTATGGAACGTCATTATCTCAAAGAGTGGAAACTGACGGACTACGCTCAAGAATTTGGTGCTAGTCTTACGACGTTTAAAGAGCTTTTTAACGAATACTATGGTATTTCACCGAGAGCCTGGATTAGTGAGCGTCGTATATTGCATGCTCATAAGCTATTACTGACTAGTAAAATGAGTATTGTGGACGTCGCGATGGAGTCCGGTTTTTCAAGCCAATCGTACTTTACACAGAGTTATCGCCGTCGTTTTGGTACAACACCAAGTAAAGTTCGTACGGGAGATGAACAAGTGACTATCGGTAAGTGAAATGTCTAAGAACTAAAATTTTCTGACTAATTTTGAAAGGCATTAACTGACGTAATCGTTATTATGCTCAGTGTAAGAACGAAGCAAAATTATTATCTCTATTTCATTCTAGATTGTTCGGAATTTATTATGGTCGCTGGTAGTTTCAAACTGTGGAAGCGAGCTTGGTCAAACATCCAAGGATTTTAATCATGACGATTATTGAGTAAAAGCCAGTTTATTTTCTGACATTCGTCATGATGAATGTAAAAACTTTGTATGAGAAAGCTCTGCTCTTATGAATCGCTTATTTTATGTTGAGGTTGTTTTTTAGTAATAATAAATTAATAGTTTAAATTATTTACAAGTTTTTATTATGTTTAGTAAATAATATATACAGATAAGTATAGTATGACAGTCTGTATGGTTTTAGAAAATAAATATCTTTTAATTTTAATTATTATACTAAAGGAATAATACTATAATGACTCAATTATTACATGATTTTCGCCCTCTGACTGTGAGGTTAGTTGATAATGAAATATATACTGTGACTCAATTAGAATGTGAGGAAGTATTATCTCAAGGAACTAATTTTACATTTTCTGTTGCGAGCAATACTAAGATTAGTGATAAAGTATTAGGCAAAAGTGTTGATGTTATTTTTAAACAAGAAAAGGAAACTCGTCATTTTTTCGGCTTAGCAGTTAGTATTGAGTTAATGGGTTACAGCGAAGAAAAGTCTTTATTCTTTTATCAAATTCAAGCTTCTGATCCTCTTTCGCTTCTTGCATATCGTTATAATCGTCAAATTTTCCAAGATATGACGACGAAACAAATTATAGATAAAGTACTTGGGGAGTCTGATTTTAAAAGTTATTTTAAAATCTCATTGTCTGAAAATGGTAAAAAACATAAGTATTGTGCTCAATTAGATGAGAGTGATTTATTGTTTGTACAGCGCTTATTGTCTAGTGAAGGATGGCATTACCATGTTGATCATACTGGCAGTAAAGCTATTGTTATTATTGCAGATTCAAATCAAGGCTTTAAATCAATTGAGAGAAACTCTGTGTACTTTCAAGACGGAAGCTCCGATCCTGAGAGTACAGTGAATACATGGCAACTGAAAACAAGTATAGGCACTGCAAAATTATCATTAGTGGATCATACTCAAGAATTAGCAGAAGTTTTCAGTAGTGGTGAACGTAAAAGTGAATTCACTCATTCCCCTACGTCATTTTCTTCTTACCACTATGGGCAAGGCTTTACCGATAAAGGGAATATTCGTTCTGCTGTTAAGCGTCATATGGAAGCGTTAGATATAGAGAAAACATTAGCTATCTCTCAGTCATATATAGCAGCTTTTTCTTGCGGTAAACGTTTTAAATTACTTAAGCATCCTGTTAGCAATTTTAACCAAGAATACGTAATTTCAAAGGTCACTCATAGTATTAACTGCGATGAATCAGGAAAGAAGGTGGCCTATCAAAATCATTTTCAATGTTTGATAACATCATCGCCATATCGACCTGTACTAAGACCAAAACCTCAAGTGCATTCTATTCATGCAGCAACAGTGACAGGACCTAAAGATAAAGAAATTTACCGTGATGACATGGGACGTATAAAAGTACAATTTCATTGGGATCAAAAAGGCAAAGAAGATGAGAATTCATCGTGCTGGCTTCCTGTTTCTCAAGGGTTAGCGAGTAAAGGATTTGGTATGCAATTTGTGCCACGTATTGGGGATGAGGTACTTGTTCAATATATTGATGGTAATCCTGATCAGCCCATTGTTGTCGGTTCTATCTATAATAAATCGAATAGGACGCCTTATTCTTCAGCTTCTCAAAGTGGAATTAAAACTCGGACTACGCCAAAAGGTAACAATAAACAAGGTAACGAACTGCGTTTTGAAGATCAAAAAGATAAAGAACATATATTTCTTCATGCTGAAAAAGACCTATTGTTGAATGCGAATAATGATTGGCTAACAACCGTTAAAGGTAAGCAAACAACAATAATAGATAAAACCTCAGATCTATTAGTAAAAGAGGGAGTATTTCTTAAAAGTGAAAAAACAATAGAAATAAACAGTAAAGATAATTGGTCTTCGAGTAGTGACAAAGAAGTTAAATTGGGTGCCGGATCTAAAATGTTACTGGAAGCAAAATCATCGGTTATGGTTGATGGTAGTTCTATTGCGATTACTGGAAAAAGTAAAATAGAACTGAAAGTAGGAGCCAGTAAAATAGAAATCAGTGCTAGTGGTATTAAGATAGATGGGCCACAAATTAGCATTTTAGGGAAAGCAAAAGCAGAGATGAAAGCAGCAATGGTGACAGTTGAAGGTCAAGGGAAAGCAAATATTAAAGCTGCAACGGTCGCTCTTAAAGCAAGTGCTATCGCTCAAGTAAAAGCGGGAGCTATGGTTGAAATCAAAGGTGCAATTACAAAGGTAAACTAATGAAATTATTAAAGATCCCATATCAAAAAGCTCTTGATGTTTTAGCGCTTTATTCTGCAAATAATGATTTCTCCTTGTTAGCAGAGGATACAATGACACCTTATGAATTGATCCAAGTAGCATTAGAGCAATCATTACATGCAGATGTTGTTTGCTATTTAGCACATGCACTTCCTGTCCGAGAAGCCGTTTGGTGGGCATATTGTTGTACAAATAATCGAGATGATTGGAATCCTCAAGAATGGGATGCAATTCGAGCAACAAAAGCATGGGTACATACCCCAGATGAAACTAATCGTCGATTTGCAGAAGCAATGGCACTTAAAGCTGGTCTTGATTCTGGTGCTGGTTGGGCTGCTCAATCTGCATTTTGGAGTGGTGGAAGCATAACAAGACCTAACGAACCAATAGTTCCTCCTCCGCAGTATTTATATGCCCAAGCGGTTGCAGGTTGTATTGATTTAAGTGCTGTTCTACCTGAAGGGCAGTTGGCAATAGAACGTTATCAACATTTTATAGATATTGGTTTTGATATCGCTAAAGGTGGAAATGGCGATATTTAGGAGAATAGAATGTTACCAGCAGCTAGAGCAACTGATATGCACATGTGTCCAATGCAAACTCCTGTCGTTGTACCTATTCCACATGTAGGAGGCCCTTTATTACCTTTTCCTACAACTGTCCTGATTGGTAATTTACCAGCAGCTACTTTAGGGCAAATGTGTATTTGTATAGGGCCACCTGACAGCATAATTAAAGGGAGTGCAACAGTATTAATTAATAATAAACCAGCAGCTCGTATGGGAGATATAACTGCACACGGTGGAACTATAATTATGGGAATGCCAACAGTTCTGATTGGTGGTTAATTTATTTTACTTATAAATAATATACTTATATTTGTAATGTCTATATGTATGTTATTTAAATATCTATTTTTATTTCTATATGAAAATTAATTGTAATAGTTATATTTTCGCTTATACGTATATGAAATATGCTTCGTCGAATTTATTGATGAATTATTTGGGGGATAAATGAAGTTTACAAAAAAAAATATTTTAGAGTTTCAAACTCCTATTAGTGATGATTTTATTTGCGGAGTTTATTTAAAATTAGATAAAAGTACATTTCGTCCTTTACGTAATGAGTTTAATGTTGCTCAAACATCTTTACGTAAACTTAGCCAGAACCCAAGCAGTCAAGAGTTAGAACTTTTACAAGATGAGAATCGTGAAAATTGGCAAGTGTTATCAATTAGCTTAATGGCTACTTTTCAAAATGTGACGAGAGATATTGAGTTAATTGGGTGGTTTATTACTTCTCAAATTTTACTTGATAACTCACTTAGCAGCGTTGCATATTCAATGAATTGGTTTGCTGATTTATTGGAACAACAATGGAATTTCATTAACCCTGTATTACCTGAAGAAAAGTTAAAAAGTGATTCAGATGTAGAGCGTTTAGCTGAGCAATATAACGTTAAAGTGAAAGCGTTTTTTCAATTACTTGGGGATAGTGAAGAAAGTTGCTTATTGTATACCCCCTTTTTACTGCTACCACTTGTCGATCACGTTACATTTTATGATTTTCAAAGTGCAGAGCGTAAAGGCGAATTAAGTCAACTTAAACAACAGGCGACTTCGTTAATTGCTCTTGAACGTAATAATGTTCGACAACGATTAGAAAGTGTAGTCGAGTGTCTTTTTCAAATTGAACGTTTAATTGCGATAACCAAAACGCATGCTCAATCTGTAGGGATTAATGCTCCTAACTTTAATTTTTTGAAAACGTTGTTTACTAAATATAACAACGCATTGCAGCAGTTATCGGGCATGAAATCTGAAATGAAAAGTACAAGTCATGAAGAAAAGGAATGTTTAATAAACCAATCGAAAAATGCTGAGACTTGTGACGAAAATACTTTGTTCGTAGAAGCTGATTCTCATGTGGGCAATTTATCTAGGTCTATGATACTAACGGCAGATAATCTTTCGCAAACAGGTTTCACGAATAATATGAATCGTGATTTAGCTTTCCATTTACTTCGAGAAGTATCTGATTATTTCCGTCAGAGTGAACCACATAGCCCCGTTTCGTTTTTATTAGAAAAGGCGATCCGTTGGGGATACTTATCTCTTCCTGAATTATTACAAGAAATGATGACAGAACAGGATGGAGATAATGTAAGTAAAATTTTTAATGCCGCAGGATTGAATCACTTTGAACAGGTTTTGCTACCAGATGTAAGTGTACCTCCTAGTGTCATTAAAAATACTTTAACGTTTACTGAGAGTTCTTCTATTTCAGAACCTGTAAATATTGAAGATAAAGTAGATCAAGTATCTATTAATGATACTGAACTAAAACAACATGAAGAAGAGTCATCTTCGGGGCCTACAGCGCTTCGTTGGTGAATATATTATGAACTTAAGATAAGGAAGAAAAAATGGCTAGTATTTATATGCGTATTGAGAGTGTCGATGTTAAAGGTGGCGCGACAGTTGAAGGTCTAGAGGGAGCAGGTTGGTTTGCACTGTCTTCTTATGCTTGGGGGGGGGTACGTAATGTAGCTATGGACATAGGTAATGGTAATAATGCTGATGGTGGTATGGTTGCATTGAGTGAAATTAACCTGAGTAAACAAGTGGATGGAGCGTCTGAAGACTTACTTTCTTACCTATTCAACCCAGGTAAAGAAGGTAAAACAGTAGAGATTGCATTTACTAAACCTGAAGCTGATGGTTCAGGTGCTAAATTATATTTCCAAGTGAAATTATCTAAAGCACGTCTTGTTTCTTATAATGTTACGGGTAGTGATGGTTCTCAACCACATGAGAATATAGCACTGTCTTATGTTGAGATCGCACAGAAACACAATTACGAATTAGATGGTGGTGAAATTAAAGATGGCGGCATCGTTAGTTATAACCTACCTCAAGGTAAGTTATTGTCTGGCGCTCAGTAATTTTTATAATTAAGTACCTCGTAATGAGGTACTTTACTCTTGCTATTTAATTTATAAACGAGGGCACAGCTATGGCTTTGAATTCACAACATAAGCGTGTTAGTAAAAACCGCGTAAGTATTACTTATGATGTTGAAACGAACGGTGAGGTAGAAACCAAAGAATTGCCATTTGTTGTTGGTGTTATTGGTGATTTTTCTGGGCATAAACCAGAATCAGAAAAAGTTGATTTAGAAGAACGCGAATTTACAAGTATTGATAAAGATAATTTTGATATGGTAATGGGTCAAGTTGCCCCA
The DNA here is from genome assembly GCF_002954705.1 of Aliivibrio sifiae. Classification (GTDB taxonomy): domain Bacteria; phylum Pseudomonadota; class Gammaproteobacteria; order Enterobacterales; family Vibrionaceae; genus Aliivibrio; species Aliivibrio sifiae_A. The sequence goes on along the minus strand of NZ_MSCO01000002.1, from coordinate 1,410,612 downwards.
ACGCTCTCTTATAAAGTTGATAATAAATTAGCGAATGATGAAAGCCAATTTGAAGTGAATATGAATTTCAGTTCAATGAAAGATTTTCATCCTGAGAGCGTGGTACAACAAATCGATCCACTGAAGAAGTTAGTAGAAACTCGTAATCAACTTAAAGTGTTATTAAGTAAAGCTGATCGTTCTAGAGATTTTGAGCGGCTATTAAAAGAAATCCTACAAAGTACAGATGCAATTCAAGGTTTAGCACAAGAATTGGGTCTGAATAACGAAGGAGCAGAATAATGTCTACAGAACAACAAACGATACCAGAAGGTAGTGTAGAAGCGGAAGTAACAATCAATATTCTTGATCGTGCGATTACCGCTACAGCTCAAACACCTGTTGATACAACAAAAGAGCTTTTGAGCATTCTGACTTCGCAAGCACTTGATGGTACGGTTGCGTGGGATAAAAATTTAACTCTCACTATCGAAAAAGCGATTAACGCAATTGATACTAAAATTTCTGACCAGCTTTCATCTGTTATGCAAAACAGCGATTTTCAGAAATTAGAAGGGACTTGGCTTGGTTTACAAAAACTAGTTAAAAATAGTGAGCTTGGGGCTGATCTTAAAATCAAATTAGCAGATTATACTAAAGATGAATTATTAGTACAATTTGAAGATGCTCCAGCAATCGATCGTAGTCGTTTCTTTAATATGGTTTACCAAGAAGAGTTCGGTACTGCTGGCGGTCAACCTTATGGTGCTTTGATTGGTGACTATGAGTTCGGTTATGGTGACGAAGATGTTGCCTTATTGCGCTATATGGGTGAAGTAGCCTCTGCTTCTCATGCCCCATTTATTGCAGCAGCAAGTGCAAGCATGTTTGATTTTACGACTTATTCAACCTTTTCTGATGGTAAGCCTGTAGCAGCAGGTTTTGATTCTCCAGCTTATGTTAGTTGGAACGCTTTCCGTGCAAGTGACGATTCTCGTTATGTGGCATTAACTTTGCCTAAAACCCTTGCTCGTCAGCCTTATGGTGCACAAACAGTACCAGTAAAATCGTTTGATTTTGAAGAATTGAAAACACGTAATAATGGTCAGCAAATTATAGGTTCAGATGAAGATTTTGTCTGGAGTAATGCTGCATATGAATTCGGTTTACTACTAACACGATCATTTACTGAATTTGGTTGGTGTACTGCGGTTCGTGGTACTGAGAGCGGTGGTAAAGTTGAGAACTTACCAAGTTTTGCATATTACTCAGATGCTGGTGACTTACTGCAAAAGTGTCCAACAGAAGTTAACTTGACTGATGAACGCGAAAAAGAATTAAGTGAGCTTGGTTTCCTTCCGCTAGTACACTATAAAAATACGAATTATGCTGTATTTATGGGAGCACAAACGGCTCATAAACCAAAAGGTAGCTTTGACCCTGATGCGATGGCAAATGCAGCTATTTCAGCTCGCCTACCATACACTATGGCAAGTAGCCGTATAGCTCAATGCCTAAAAGTAATGGGGAGAGATCTCATTGGATCAAATGTCAACCCTAAAGATGTTGAAAAAGATCTAAATGCTTGGATCCACAAATATGTTAATCCAAATGCGATTGGTAATGAATCAAAAGCTCGTCATCCATTAGTTGAAGCAAAAGTGACTGTTGAAGAGCAAGCTGGCCGTCCAGGTTCGTATTCTGCTGTCGCATATCTACGTCCTTGGCTGCAAATGGAAGAATTAAGCACATCATTACGTATGGTTGCAAATATTCCTGGTTAATAATATTCGGGGGGAATATATCCCTCCGAAGTGTTTTGAATTGGATAGTCAATGAATACAATCAATCAATCAATAACGATTCCATTAGACTTGCCTTGGGAGGAATTGTTATCACTTTCTCAAAAAGGTAATACTGCCCAATTCAAAGCATTACTTACTAAATTGATAGCTAATTTAGATCATATTATTAGCTATCAACTTTCGACGATCATGCAACATAAATATTTTAAACAACTGGAAGCAAGTTGGTTTGATCTTCAGTTATTGACAGAAAAACAAGTCTCACCGAGAAGAGTTAAAGTTAAAGTATTAGATCTAAGTTGGAGTATGGTGTCAGATGATCTCAATTATTCATTTGATATAAAGCACACGGCTTTATTTAAAAAATTATATTCGAATGAATTCGATACTGCGGGAGGTACTCCATTTGGGCTTCTTGTTATCGACCATAAAATAACGTCTGATTATGGTGAAGATGAAGCACATGACGACCTTTATACTTTGCAATTACTATCAGAACTTGCAGAAAAATCTTTATGTCCTGTGATATTAGGTGTTGATGAGTTTTTCTTTGGTGATGATCCCAATCGACAACTGCACGATAACGCCCGAGCAAAACGTATTTTAGAGAGCTGTGATTTTCTTTCATGGCAATTATTAAGAGATAAATCATCTTCTCGTTTTTTACATTTGGCTTTACCTGAGTATTTACAACGCTGTCCTTATCAAAATTATGCGGCAGGGTTTATTTTCACTGAAAGTAATGAGCGTGATTATGCGCTTTGGGGAAATAGTGCCTATTTACTTGCAGGAAATGTTATTCAAGAGTTTGAACGTATTAGTTGGTTTGGTTTTTTGCGTTTATATAATGAAACGGGTACATATGGAGCGATCATTCAACATGATTTACCACTTATCGCTAAAGTTGATATTTATAATGAAGATGATGGTTTTTGGGCAGAAGAAGGTTTTGTTCCACTAAGCAGCTTATATTTAAGTGAGCAAAAAGGATTCTTCAGTAACCAATCTGTTTGGAAGGCACCGACAGAAGAATTGCGAATGCTAGGCATGTTGCAAACAAATCTTATGGCATGTCGTTTTGGACACTATATTAAAGTTCAGATCCGAGACCAAATTGGCCGTTACGATAGTATGGAAGATTGTAAGCGGGGTTTAGAGAATTGGCTAAAGCGTTATATTAGTGAAGTTGATTATGGTGAAGACTCGGTGATGGCTCGTTATCCATTAAAAGCGTGTGAAGTTCGTATGAAAGAAGATAGCCAAGACAGCACACGCTATTTATGTGAAATCATGCTTCAGCCTCAGTACCAATATGAAATGATGGATGCTCAAGTGTTATTAACTACCTCTATGTCAGATCAAGAAGTGGGAGAATCAGCATGAGCTTAATGGCGAAATTAACCCAATCTTGGACGAATGATGTAGATGCAGTACGTGATGCAATTATTGATAACATTTGTGATCTTATATCAAGCAGAGCTCCAATTTGGTCGGCATTAGAATCATCTGATGAGTTAGTTGATACGATTGCATATGTTGGATTACGTAATATGACTCGCGCACAGAGTAAATCGAATAGTGATGTAATTATTGCTGATATTACTTATTTGATCCGTCGCTATGAACCTAGATTAATTGATGTCTTGATTGAAGTAGAAGAGCAAGAAAAATTAAAAAATCAATTACAGTTTCGTATTTCTGCGGCGATGCTGTCTGAGCAAGGGGAAGAAGCCATTATATTGGACTCTTTTTTGGATCTTAGTCGTAATACATTGGATGTAAGGAAATCAAATTTTGTCTGATACATTACTGTCATATTTTGAACAAGAGCTACGTTTTATTCGAGAGGAAGCGTCGCAATTTTCAGCTCGTCACCCGGGAGCTGCAGATGCACTCGGCATAAAAAAAGACAGCATTGATGATCCTCAAATTGCACGTTTAATTGAAAGCGTAGCGTTTTTGAATGGTAAATTACAACAACGTTTAGATGATTCTTTTCCTGAATTTACAGAAAGTCTTATTCGTTTGCTTTTTCCTCATTACTTACGTCCAGTTCCTTCTTATAGCTTGCTTGATTTTGTAGTGGATGATGGTACGAATGCTACTCATCATATTCCAGTAGGTACGGAGTTTGAGGTACGTGATGAACAGACCGCTAGCGCTATATTTCGCACAACAGAAGATGTAACTCTTTTCCCTTTAAAAATAGAGAACGTTAATGTTTCTTTTGCTCCATTTGAACTAGCTAAACCAAAAGGTGCAGAGCAATCAAATGTCTTGATCGAAATATCAATATCCGCAGTTGATGATACAGTTGTATTGTCAGAATTATTAATTGAATCTTTAAAACTTCATTTTAAAGGTGAAACTAGTTTTGCATTACGATTGTTTGACCTTTTATCACAGGATACATCTCAAATTTGTGTATCAGCACAGGGTAAGAGTTATGAACTCGGTAGAAATGCAATGGAGCCAATTGGTTTTGATGTAAGCGATACGATTCTTCCTTATCAAGCGGCAAGCTTTGGTGGCTTTAAGTTATTAACTGAATTTTTTATGTTTTCAGAGCGATTTAATGGTTTTAAGTTCAATTTTGGGGATGTGTTAAAACAGATAGGTAGTCATCAATTTAAGCTTCAAATATTTATTGATGAATTAAGCGTAGATTTTGCTCGAAACTTATCTGTTGAACGTTTTTCGTTATTTACTACACCTATAGTGAATTTACACCAAATGGTTTCAGATCCACTTGAAATTGATTTCTTAAAAAAACAATATCCAATCGTGCTTGATGCAAACCAAGGCCATAATTTGGAGTTATTTTCTGTTGATGAAGTGATGGATGTTACGAAAGCAGAGTCAGCAAAAATTGCACAAATTTACGGTGAAAAATTTAATAGAAACGAATCAGGACTACGCTGGCAGTTAATACAAACATTGCATGAGAATGGTTTATTAGAGAGCGCTTTAAAAGTTGCTGATCTTGAGCATATTAGTGCAGAAAGCGAGCCTCTAACTTGGTTAGTCAATGCAACAGTAACAGATGGTATGGTAGCGAGTCACCTGTCATTGTTAAGTGAAATTGAGTGTCGTGAATCATTAACTATTCCAGCAGATATTCAGTTGTTACGTCGACCATCGCTGCCTATGCGTAGCAAAGAAACTAATAAAAATGTATGGGCTTTACTGTGTCATTTACATTTTAATTATCATGCAATCTTAGGTTCAGATGATCCTGTTGAGACACTAAAAAATGTATTTGATTTATATAACCACAATCAGAATGCGCAAAATCATGCTTATATTGAATCTGTAACGACAATAGAGCAAGAGCAAGTAGTCGCTCCAATTAGAGTGTCTGGAAAAACGTGTTTTGCTTATGGAACTAAGATAACAATCACCCTTGATCCTACTGGTGTAAATGGAGGGCTTTGTTTATTTGCTCACCTCCTAGAACGATTTTTTGCATATTTTGCAGGGTTTAATAGCTTTACTCAGGTTGATATTAAACTGAAGGGACAAGATGAACTTTACATGGCTTTCCCTAGGAGGGCTGGGTGCAAAAGTCTACTGTAGCACGCCTAAATAATACTCAACAAAACGTTGAATTAGACAAAGCATGGCAGTTATTTAAGCATAAAGCTGAATGCCATGGTGTACGCCCAAATGTTGCTTTTAGTGCAGAGTTATTGCCTGCGTATTACCAAACTCAAGTTACAGAAGTATATAGCAACACTATCGGTCGTTATGTAATCAAAACCCCGTTACCAGCGTTGTCGGGTTGTAAAGGCACAATACCAAGACAAATGTATCGTCAGGCATTGTGTGCTCAATTTGATTTGGGTGATGAAGCCCCCGTTGATTTTTTTGATGTATTTAATAACCGTTATTTTCGTTTGTATTGTCAAGCCGAGTTAAAGCACGACTTAAGTAGTCAAGCAGAAGAAGAAACTTTTGCATGGAATCGCCACCAGAAATCCTTAACTACTATGCTATCGAGCTTATGTGGCCTTGGAGAAAACAACAGTGCAATTCCAAAACAGCATTTAATTCAATATACCGGATTATTAGGTTTAAAACTAACCTGCCCGTTTACACTCAAGTTGTTGTTAGATGATTATTTTGATGCTGAATTTATTATAGAAACAAGTGAGTTAGAGTATCAGCCTTTAACACTTTGTTCATTAACTCAATTAGGAAAAACCGGACAGAATCGACAATTAGGCCTTGGCGCATTGGTTGGGGAAAGTGCCCCTATGGTTGGTCAAAAGCTACATATTAAAGTATGTCCTCGAAATTATAGTCACTATATAAAGATCCGCAGTGATAAGGAAATGATTGGCGCCATTGAGCACTTAGTTCGGAGCTACATGGGCGTTAACGTTAAATATAAGCTCTATATGAAAGTCGACAGCCGTTATTTGCCAAGAGTTCAATTAACTAGCAGCTCAGACAAAGGTTTAAAAGTTGGTCAGTCAGCCTGGATGAATGGCCGTTTAAATAATCAACTGTATGTTGAAATGCTACTAACAACGAGTTAATAAATTATGATAAATATTGAATTGCAAAGTCTAGTAAAAAGATTAACACCGGACATGAAGGCATCTCTTGAATCTGCTGCGGGTGAGTGTGTCCAACGTAATCATTTTTCAATTGAACTTGAACATTGGTTTGTTCAATTACTGCAGCAGCCAATGATGGGGTGGAAAAAAGCAGTAGAGCAAGCTGGAATGGCAAGCGAAAGTGTTCTTGAGCAACTGAATAATTATCTAGCTACTTTACCTCGTGGTAATGACAGTGCACCATCGCTTTCTCCTCAATTAGTTGAGTTATTAAAAGACGCTTGGATGATCGCGTCTCTTAATCATGCCCAATTATCAATGAATGAGTTTCACGTATTAATCGTGTTAAAACAAAGGATTGAGCAAGGTGCATATAATGGAGCATTATCAACTTGGATAAAAAGCTTGTCATCTGAGTGGCTCAGTCGCCAATCGATTGCTACAACAACAGCAACTCAATTTTCATCTACCTCTGTATTATCTGATCAAAGCCAAGGAATGGTAGGTAGTGACGAAGAGAGTATGAGCACGCCTGCTCTTGATAAATATTCACAGAATTTAACTCAAGCCGCACGAAACGGTGATTTAGATCCAATTTCTGGTCGTGGTAATGAAATTCGAAAGGCCATCGATATCTTATGTCGCCGCCGTCAAAATAGTCCAATTTTAGTCGGTGATCCTGGTGTAGGTAAAACGGCTATTGTTGAAGGATTAGCACAACAAATTGTCGATGGTAACGTACCACCGGCACTCGCTAATGTAGAATTACGCAGTTTAGATTTATCGCTACTCCAAGCTGGAGCCAGTATTAAAGGTGAGTTTGAGAATCGTCTTAAAGACGTAATTAATGAAATTAAACAATCACCAACGCCAATAATTATGTTCATTGATGAGGCGCATACTTTAATTGGCGCTGGTGGCGCTGCTGGTCAAAATGATGCGGCAAATATCTTGAAACCTGCGTTGGCACGTGGAGAATTTCGTTCTATTGCAGCAACGACATGGGCTGAATATAAGCAGTACTTTGAATCAGACGCTGCTTTAACTCGTCGCTTCCAAGTTGTATCGATTGATGAGCCTAGCGAAGATGATGCAATACATATGCTCAGTGGCGTAAAGAAAAGCTTAGAGAAACACCATAATGTAAAAGTAATGCAAGAAGCAATTAATGCCGCAGTTTTACTGTCTATTCGTTATTTACCTGAGCGTAAATTGCCTGATAAAGCAATAAGCTTATTAGATACAGTTTGTTCTCGAATTGGGTTAAGTCAGAGTGCTACACCACGTCAATTAGAAGTGGTAGCAGAGCAGATCAGCTATGTTGAAAATGAAATTGCAACTCTGAATCATGAAGCTGCATTATGGTCAATTGATGATGGTCGTTTAGTACAAGTTCAACAGCGTTTAGTTGCTCTACAAGAGCAGCATCAAGAAATCGGCCAGTGTTGGGAACAAGAAAAAATCTTAGCCGCGGAAATTATTTCTTTGCAAACAAGATTGGATGAGCAGTTTTTAAATGGTGATGATTTATCAGAAAGTGATGAGAAAGCGCTTTTAGCAACAAAAATGGAAGAATTACATGCAATACAAGGTGAGCAACCTTTAGTGCTTCCTCAGGTAAACCAACAAACAGTGGCTGAAGTGATTTCTTTATGGACAGGGATCCCTGTCGGCAACATGTTAAAAGAAGAAGTTGAGCGCTTAATGCACCTTGAGGATCATATTGGTGAACGAGTTATTGGCCAAGTTGCTCCTATTGCTGAGATCTCCCAAGCGATCCGTATGTCTCGCGCAGGGTTGACTGATCCCCGTAAGCCTGTCGGCGTATTCTTGATGTGTGGTCCAAGTGGCGTTGGTAAAACAGAGACCGCATTAGCGTTGACGGATCTACTTTATGGTGGCGAGCGTAATATTACTACAATCAACATGACCGAGTTTAAAGAAGAACACAAAGTGTCTATGCTTCTTGGCTCTCCTGCTGGCTATGTCGGGTACGGTAAAGGTGGTGTATTAACCGAAGCTGTGCGTAAAAACCCTTATTCCGTTTTATTATTGGATGAGATGGAAAAAGCACATCCAGGTGTTCATGATATTTTCTATCAAATTTTTGATAAGGGGTCTATTTCAGACAGTGAAGGTCGTGAAATTGATTTCCGTAATACGATTATTATTATGACATCCAATGCAGCCGATAGCGCAGTAGTTAATGGGTGTGCTGATGGTCGTCCTTCTATACCTACATTAACCAGCGCTATTTTTCCCGAACTACAAAGTTTCTTTAAACCTGCATTTTTAGGTCGAACAACAATAGTGCCTTATTTTCCATTGAATGATGAAGAGATGAGTAAGATTGCTCAACTGTCTTTACGTCGCATTGAAAAAAGAGTTAAGCAACATTATAACGCGACGTTTGATTACGAGGCTCAAGTTATTGAATTGTTAGTCAGTATGAACCAATCACCAGAAACGGGAGCCCGTGCAATTGAGCAATTAATTAATCGTCAATTAATGCCCGAGTTAGCGAATCAATGCATTGTGAGAATGAGTCAATCACAGTCAATAAGTGAAGTCTTACTGACCGTTAATGACAATAAATTTCAAATCGATATTGCATAAAATATTTTTCAGGTTATTTAAATAAGTGTTCTGATGTTAATTATAACAATAAGTTAATTTCACCTTATATAAGGGATTAATGCTGTTGGGCCTTATGTTGCTCTTTTGTCAAAATTGCCAGAACCTTAGATAATAAACATGAATTAAATTTATTTTTCGAAATTATTTGTTTTAAAAACACGGGTCTTAATTGAATTTAACCGTTCGATACAACAATGTAAGGGTAAATAATATGCCTATATCGATAAGAATTATTCGTTCGCCAGACGGAGAAAGTATCTCTGAATGGAATAAATTACTGCCTGAAGAAGGAGGGAGTATCGGTCGTGCTTTTGGTGCTTCTATTCAATTAAGTGATGCTATTCGAGAAGTTTCTGCTTCCCATGCAATTATTAAAAAAACATCTCGTGGGTATCAAATTATCGATGATAGTACTAATGGTTTATTTATTAATGGTTCAGATAAACCGCTTGGTTTAAATAATCAAACAACATTAAGTGATGGAGATATTCTTGATATCGGTCGCTATCGCTTATTGGTGTCTTGTTTTGTTCCTGAGCAAGCTCAAACTCAAGATTTATCAACGTTATCTGAAGATTCTTCATTAGGAGGTGATCCTTTTAATATCTTTGAAGTTGAGTCTTCATTTTCTTCAAATCTTACTCATGCTGAACCTGAACCTGAACCTGAACCTGAATTAGATTTTTCGTTTTCTGATTGCAATATTATTGGCGATAACCCGTTTAATATAGAAAAAATAGAAGAAATACAAGAACATAAAGAAGTAAATTTAAGCTTTGTGGCATTAGATGATGATCCATTTTCTGGTTCAGGTCTTCAATCAAATTTATTTTTAGAGTCAAAGGAAGGTAAAGCTTCAATACAAGAAAATGCAAATGATAAATACGGATTGATAGCTTATCAAAAAAGTGAAGAACGAATGCAGCAACATCTGGATAGAGCCTTAGAAATGGCGTTAACTCGTTTTTTGTCAGATATTTCACCTCATGCAATGGAAGATATGTTTGATGAGCTTTCAACCCCCAGTTTTTTTAATGGTGAACCTAAATATTGGAATATGTATAAGCGTTATTTTATTCGACAAGTTGAAAATAAAGATTGGCAAATTAAATTTCATGCTTATTTTCATGATGCAATCCGCCTAGAGCGTAACCTAGAAGGAGATAACAAATGAGAAAGTGGTTAATATCATTTATTTTTGTTTCGTTATTATCAGGTTGTAGCTTTAGTGGTGCAGACCTTACTTCTCAAGTTGTACTCAATATAAAAGCGGCTTCTAATATTAACCCTAATGTAATGGGAAAGCCTTCACCGTTAGAATTACGTGTATATCAGTTAACTGATAGCCAAGCGTTTTCACAGGCAGATTTTATTCAAATTTATAATGATGAGCAGGGAGTTTTAAAAGCAGAGTTATTACTTGCTCGCCAATTAGAAAGCATTTTACCAGGAGAGACACGTCAAGAAGTATTTCCTCTTGCTGCAGAAACTAAATATATCGGTGTTATTGCTGAGTTTGCTGCCTACCGTGAAGCAAAAAATAAAGTTATCTATAAACCGATAATCTTAGGAATTACAGCCATTAATATTGAAGTAGATGGGATTAATCTATCAGTATCAGGTGAAGAGGAATAATAATGGACAATAAAAAAGTCGTTTGGAGTGAAGGCATGTTTCTTTCTCCACAGCATTTTCAACAGCAAACACGTTATGTTGAACATTTAACTCGTGAATTCACAGAGCAGATTGCCCCTCAAGGGAGCGGATTAACCTTACTCGAACTGGATCGCTCTATGCTTAATATAGGTAAAGTTTCTGTTCGTCGGGCAAGGGGGATCTTCCCAGATGGAACGCCATTTGAAATTAATCGTGGTCTTGTTTTAGATATACCTAAAAATACAAATCACAAAAAAGTGTATCTTGCTTTATCTGTATCAAGACCTGGTGCGGTTGATGCTGGGGCTGATCAGCGCTTACGTCATTCTTCTGTAGAGCATTCAGTATTCGATACTAGTCGTGAGCACAGTGAATCAGTACTGTTAGAGGTTGCTGAGCTTAATATTGTTCTAAAATTAGAAGATGAAGAGTTACAAGATTACACTCTCATATCCGTTTGTGAGGTAAGTGAGCATAAATCAGAAGGTGCAGTACTGCTTAATCAAGCTTTTGTACCGTACTGTTTGCAGTTTGGTGTATCTAATTATCTAAAAGATTGTGTGGCCGATGTGTTAGCCCAAGTGCAGTATCGTGCAATGACAATATCGACTCGACTACAAATTGAAAATGGCAGTAAAAGTTATCAATCAATGATGCGTGATTATTTATGGTTGCAAGCCTTAGGTGCTTGGATGCCTAAATTACAACAATGGAATCAAGGTAGTAGCTTATTAACTAAACATTTGTATTTAGAATGCTTGTCAATGGCTGGTCAAATGCAGGGGCTTGAAGGGAAAGTGCCTAAAGATGCTCCAGTATGGGACCAAAACAATTTATACAGTATTTTTTCTATGGTTTTCTCCGAGTTATTAATGCTGCTACGTGAAGTACAAATTGATAATTTAACGACATTATCATGGGATAAACAATTATTTGTTTCCCGACGTTTACTCCGAACACTAGTTAAAGATCGCAGTTTATATAATGAAGGACGTTTTATCTTGGTTGCTACGTCACCTTTAGGTGCCTCGTACCTTAGTAAAGAGTTTCCTAAAGCAATTAAGCTTGCAGGTAATAGTGATATTGCAGGTTTAGTTCGTAATGCTTTATCCGGTGTAGGGTTACGAAACCTACCTTATGCGCCTTCAGAGCTTAAATCTAAATACGATGCTGCGTATTTTGAGATTGATACTAAATCTGAATTATGGCAAACCTTAGTGAAAAAAGACGAGCCTATCGCTTTGCATATCGACGAACGCATCGAAGACGTACACATTGAATTTCATGTAATTAGGTAGGTGAATTGTGAGTGGATTATTTAATGAAGAAGCGACAGTCGTCGTTCGTCATACAAAAGAAAAAATACCTGTAAAGAAAGAAAATGCCGAATTGAAGGATATTGATCTTTTAGGTGCAGAGATGCTTATTGATAATCTTGCAGTTTATAATAGCCCATTACTGAACTCTGCAACTGAGTTATTTGCAATTTTGGTAACCTTACCTCGTCAAGGAGAACCAAGAGACATTAATCGCTTTAGACAGCGTCTATTAGATGAAATCTCTGTGTTTCGTCAGCGTGGAGCGTACCTTGAATATCACCCTAGCATTGTAGAAAAAAGTTGTTTTGTATTGTGTGCCGCTTTTGATGAAGCGATTCTCTATACCCAATGGGGAGAAAGTACCCGTTGGGAAAACCATTCATTGTTGAGTAAAGTTTTTTCTCAACGTAACGGGGGTGAGGCTTTTTTTACATTATTGGATAAAGCGAGCCAACAGCCAGCAAACTTAGTAGATTTTTTAGAGTTACAATACGTTTTACTTATGTTGGGATTTAAAGGACGCTTCCGTCACGATGATGAAAGTGTTTTACATGAAATACAATCAAATGTGTATTCCATTATTTGTCATTATCGCAGTGAATCTGTATTACCTGTACCAAAAATACCAGAACTAATTGAAGGTAAGCAACCATGGCTAATGCTAAGTATGTCGAAAACATTAGCAATTGCTTTCTTATGCACAATCACAGCTTACGGTGCATCAGAATATTGGTATTTTAACCGTAGCCAGCCAATTCTTGCACAATTTAATGCTATTGATATGTCGAGTGTAAGTAAGAAAAATAATAAAGAATTAATTTACCTTAGCTCAGATGCTGATAATAAAAAACAAGCATCTAAAGAAATTCTGAAATGGGAAGTCGTGCTTGCTGTATTTACTCGCTCATTAGATGCAGTGCGATTAGCGTCAGAATTACAACAAGCGGGATACGAACCATTCATACGAGAAACGGATCATGGTGTCGAGCTTTATATTAGAGCTGGAGATAATTTATCGGTGATACGAAAGATTAGAAATGAATTAAATATTCGCTTTGGCTTGAATGCTACGATTAAGAGAGCATAGATATAATATGATGAAAAAAATCAGTGCGGTTTTATGTGCGATATTGATGATCACAGGAACAACATTATGTTGGACTTATTTATCTAACGATGAATGGAAATTGATAAAATATACCATGACAGTTCTTAGCTCCGTGGTCATTCTATTTTTGATGTGGTGGTGGTATAAACAATATACAAAAGAGCAACTAGTTAATAAAAAACACGATCAACAGGTTTTGTTAAACCAAGATACACGTATTATCCAACAATTGTTTAAAGTGGCGACAAAAAAAATACGAGGTACAGGTCGAAATAAACTAGATAGCTTGTACAGCCTACCTTGGTACTTAATGTTAGGTGGTAAAGGCGATGCAAAAAGTGATCTACTTCGGAAAAATGGATTAGAACCTGTCTTTGATAGACATCTTGAAGGTGGAGATTCCGAGCAATACCTTAAATTTTGGAGTAATGACCAGATAGTTGTGATTGAAGGTGGCCACCGTTTATTTTCTGACGAAGGAATTGACGAGCAATTATGGCAAGTATTAGCGAATCAGTTATTAAAATACCGTCCTCGTCAAGGTCTAAATGGTGCTATTTTAGTTATTGGTTGTGACCGTTTACTTGAAAGTGATCGAAAGGATCGTCAAAAATTAAGCAATATTTATCAAGAAGCCATTTTGTCAATGGGAGGAATGTTAGATCTAGCACTTCCTGTATATAGTGTTTTTTCAAAAGCAGATACCATTGCTGATTTTGTTGAGTTTTTTGAAGGCTTTTCGAGTTGTGATGTTGAGAACCCATTTGGGATGACCTTCCCATGTACAGAATCTCGTCGTTTTGATAAATACCAATTTGAAGAACAAAGTAAAGATCTAATTAAATCCGTTGCTCAGCAGCAATTTGGGTTATTACGTAATATTAATAGTGAAAAGTCGAACTCCGTAATTGCTTTACCTTATCAATTGCGTATTTTTCTTGAACGAGTTAATGAGTTATTGGCAGATATTGGTCATGAAAATCGAGTTCGTGAAGCTGTATGGATCCGTGGTGCTTATTTATCGTCGTCCGGTCAAAAAGGCAGAGAGCATGACTTATTAACGCAAGTTATCGCTGAGCGAACAGAGTTTAACTCTCAAAGTCATCGTGAGCAAAAATCAAGCCGTCGTAGTTATTTCTCAACTCGTTTATTTAGCAATGTTATTTTGCCAGAAAAAGGTATTACAGGTGTGAATGAACTTCGTCATTCAGGTTATCTTGTAGTACGAAGTGCAATGGTTTTACTGGTTGTAGGGACGATTTTCTATGCTGGTGTTTTATTAAAAAATAATTGGAATCAAGATGAACAATGGCGTGCAGATGCTATGACGCAATTAAAGTTATACAGTAATGATGTAAAACGTCTTGGTAATAATTATTCAACTTCAGATATCATTGTATTACTTAACGAATTAAGAGATGTTTCAGAGAAGGGAGTTAAACCTAAAGTTTGGTATCAACAAGTCAGCATTAAACAAAGTAAAACTGCTGACCGTATTTATGAATTTTACGAAGAACAACTTAATTTAATTTTACTGCCAAAAATTGAAGAGTTAATTAGTTCAGAATTGTATGTATTTGTAAGTTTAGGCAATCCAAGTAAAATATTTGAAGTATTACGTTATTACCAAATGCTGTTTGACGCTCAGCGCCTAGATATTAATGAAATTCAAACTTATCTTATCGATAATATGAAAGACCAAGGTGATATTTCATCAGATGACATTAATGCTTTATCGCTATTAATAACGGATTTGTTTAATAGTAATTATCAGGATCGTTTAGAACCAAATAATGCACTTATTGCGGCAGCAACTAATAATTTAAAGGAGCTATCTCCAGAGCGTCTTATTTATGCTCGTATAAAAGAGTTGCCAAAATATCGTAGTCAGGTTGATATTCGTCGTCAACTTGGGGATAAATTTGACACTATCTTTGAGTTTTCAAATGATTTTCATGGTTATTTGATTCCTGAAATATATACAAAGCAAGGATATAGTTCAATTGACTTAACTGCGAAATCAGAACTTTTACGCCGTCAATTAAGAGAATTTAAAGAGATTCAAGGAAATATGACTGGTGCATCGGTAACAGAGTTAACCGAATTAAGTAAGCAGATACAACGTCTATATTTTGCTGATTATATTTATTATTGGAAAGACTTAGTTAACAATATTCAAGTTAAAAATTTTAATTCTCAGGCTGAATTTGCTTATTCATTAAAAAATGCGCGAGAACCAGCAACAAGTCCTGTTCTTGATGTACTTGGAGCGCTTATTGTCAACACGACATTAGCAGTAGAGGAACAACCTGATACTAAGGGGAATAAAGAAATAGCTAGCCAACTTGGTTTTAAGAAAGTGGCTAAAGGCTTAAGTAAAGCAGATAAAATAAACCGTGCTGTAGGTGGTAAATTGTTACGTTTACAGCCGTCTTATGTCGTCAATGAAGCCTTTATTGAGTATGGAAATTACGTAAATGGAAATGGAAAAGCAGGAACGGCGATTCCTCTTGATAGCTTAATTCAAGAGTTTGACTCTTTGAGCACTTATTTCGATGTTGCATTATCGAGTTCAGACCCCGCTCAAATGATGCATGAATATGCTTTAGCACACGCTGCGGGTAGTCAAGACGCGATTGTTCAGTTTCAACGTCAAGGTGCAAAAGCACCTAGTCAAGTTGCTCTATGGGCCAAAGACTTATCACAAAAAGCGTGGAGTCAAGTCATTAATGGTAGCGTTGGTTATTTAAATCAACAATGGCTCGAACAGGTATATCAGTTTTATGGTTCAGCAATTGAAGGACGTTTTCCATTTGCATTAAATGGTCGCGGTGAAGTTGCTCTGAATGATTTTGCTCAATTTTTTAAACCAGAAGGGCTAGTCGATAAGTTTATTAATGAACAGTTAAAACCTTTTGTTTATTGGGATAATGGGACGTTGAAGCGCAAGACGATTGATGGTTTGGCATTACCTATTAGTAATAAAATGTTGGCTCAACTGCGTCAATCACATAAGTTAACTCAAACTTTCTTTGGGGCTGCGGGGCAAGAGTTAGCCTTGAAGTTTGCAGTTAGACCTAACTCTATGAGTACTGCTGTCACTGATTTTCAAATTCGTGAATCAGAAAGTATCTTTAGCTACCGCCACGGACCAAGAATATGGACAGATCTTAATTGGCCAACAACTGGAATTGATGGTTACCTTACCACTAATTTTTATCAAGGTGGAAATCGTATTGCAACTCGATCATACACTGGTCAGTGGGCATTATTTAGAGCTCTATTTGATGGGTATTCAAGTGCGACATCCGATCGCTTGATCTATAAGCTAAAGTATAAAGTTGGAGACAATAGTATTATTCTTGATTACACCTTGAGAGATGCCAATCAGAGCTTTAATAAATCATTGTTTACCTCTTTTGCATTACCAAGACAATTATAAATTATTAATTCAAAGGAGTTATTTTCTTATAAATCCTTTTCTTATTGTTTTTTATTAGACGATGGAAATTGGGATTTATCTAAGATAGGGAAGTATTATGTTGACTCAAAAGACATGGAAAGAGAGTGGCAAGCTGTAAATGAATGTGCAGGATTTTATGTTAAAAAACCACTAATGTTAGATACCACAAATGGTGTTATTTATTTTGAATATGACTCAACAGCAAAACCATTAAGTACTTTTAATAAGGAACATGTAAAACAGCTTACATGGATACTACCTAATATTATTAGGGCAATAAAACATTGCCATGATAAAGGATGGGTACATGGGGATATCAAACCGTCGAATATTTTGTTTATTCCAGCACTTGATTCGATTCGATTAGTTGATTTTGGTGCAAGTTACCGTATAGGAACTTCTCGGGAAACACTATCATGTTGGCAAGCAACTCCATCGTTTGCAAGCCCTTCACAATTACAAGGAAAAGGATTAGTAAAAAAAGGGGATGATTGGTATGCATTAATTAAAATGATTGAACAATTAATAGATATAAAAATTGAACCAAAAGTTGAAAAAAAAGCAAAGTATATTAGAAATGTACTTATGAAGTGGGTGTAAATAATTATGTGACAAGTACTAAATATGTACTTCACAAGAGCTTTTAATTCTAAAAGGAGGGAGTTCTATGTGCTTTATAGAGTTTATATGCATTTGTTAACTATTTTTTAAGTTTATACATACTAATATGAGGCTATGCTAAATTAAAATATATAAATAATAAGGAGGTGTCGAGTAAATAAAATTTTATTTTTTAGGAATGTAAAAGAATGCTATGTATTTGAGTGGTAAATAACTTTAAATAAAAAATTAATGTTGATTCATAAAGCAAGTGTGACTTCATTGATATTTTTTGAAGAATAGTTGTTTAGTTTCTTCCTGATTATACATGGTAAATATCTTAAAATGTTATATTAAGTAATTAATCTAAAAATAACACCAATAAATCCCATTTAACTTGTTAAAAATAGAGAGAATATATGCTAGATTTAAAAAAAGCAGTTATGAAAAAAGTATCTCCTGATGCTAATATTTATTATGAAACGAACGGGGGAGTATCTCACTTAGATCCTAGGAATAAACTTGCATTTAAGAGACCTTTACCTCTTAGTTTTATTAAAATGAGCAAGTATGATGTATCCGTTTCGGATATAGTATTAGCCGGTTCATTACATAGTATAATTGAACAACTTATTATTATTTATAAACGAGGTAGTAAATCAATCTATACAACTGATGCTTATAAAAACATAAAAATATGGATTAATGAAAAAAATGACGACTTAAGCAAGCCTCGAGCAATGCCCTTTACTGATGCTATTATTCGAAATACAGGATATTTAGCAATTAAAGGTTCAGGAGCAGATGTTGGAAGTACAATGGCTACATTGTTTCCTGATTTAAGCAACATATCGAGTAATGCGAAAATAGCAGGAAGACTGATTTGCGAAAAATCAGCAGAAGATTTAGCTTCAAGTGCAATTAATCTCGCCATGAAGACAGCTGTGAAGTCCCGAGTAAAGCCTGTAAGTCAATCGACTTTTATGGGGACAACAAAAACTTATAAAAATTTTGAACAAATAGCAAAGAACTTAAAAGCTTTACAAGCCAGGTCTGATGTTGACTTTTGTATAGCAGATTGCCCATATGAACCTCTTCAGAATGATCTAATAAATAACCGAGCTTCTCGAGTTTCAAAGCTTAAATCCTTAGTAGGCAAACATTATATAATCAAAATTGGTTCCAATTTTAATTGTAACCATTCAGGAACCGTAATTGATTTAGCTACAAACTTTATTGAGATGGATGAACTTATTAATTTTCTTACTATTTATGAAGAAGAAAAGAGGTTTGTTAATTGCTTTTTAACTTCGGGAGTTGATGATTTATATGAAGAGCTATAACTCGAAAAAAAATAGAATATAATGCGTTAAACAGGTTGTTTAATTTTGGCATCATCGTTGAATTTTTTGTATTTGATGATGATGCTCGTTTGATAGGGGGGGATGATCTAAGTTGATAATATAATTACTTATAATTGAATTATGAAGGTGGGTCTCTTTGTATTATTGTGTGTTTAGAATTGTACAACTAGAAATCGAATTGTTTCTTAATTTAACACTCGTAAATGTTTAAATCTTTGAATGAATTAACTGGCCCTCTTTATTATTTTGAGTTCTCCAGTGGCTGCCACTAGTTTTTTATCTGCAATGTATTTATGAGAGCTCCAAAAAATATATACGTATCAGAACTATAATATTCACAATCTTGAGTTAAACAGTGGCTATATAAATAATCAAAAGAGACATCAACCTGTGTTGCGTAATGAAGAATTGCGAAAATAACAATTATCCCAAGTGTAATAGCAAGAAATGACTCGATGTGTAATACACCGTCAACGAAGTTCATAAATAATCCTTTAATATGAAAATATCGTAAAAAGGCATCATAACTGGGTTTGATAACAGCTTTTATTCTGTAAGGTAATTCCGTGAATTGTTTCTAATTTTTATCTTGTTCTTTTAATCGTAATCATCGCTCAATGAATAAATACATTAACGTTGATTCAAGAGTAAATAGTCATAGATATGAGTTGCTTCTGATTGGGTAGGGACGTGTTCATTTATCTGGATTAATTGTTGTTTAATCATATAAACCCTAAAACCTATGATACTGATCAAAATAAACGCGATGACGTAGAAGATTGTTGTTTTTGGTATGTTCATGTTGCACCTACCTTATTGAAATATCAATGATAATGACCGCTAGATGTAACCATTTACTTGTTTTTTAGACACAATAATAAAAGTTTTTTTCATTATTGTTATTTATCAATAATAAGGGATTTTAGAAAACAATCTACCGTTGGCTTCTCATTTTTAACGGGATTTTTCACTTTCTTTTTCTCTGGTAATTTCATAAAAAAAGAGCGACTCTCAGTTGGAGTCGCTCTTCCATTTATGTATCAACCAAAGTCGGTAGTTAACGAGTTAAATACGCCGTTAAGAAACGAGTGATATCAACCATATCTGATACTTTAATAAACTCTTCAGTGGTGTGTACTTTAGACATTCCCGTAGAAAGGTTAACCGTTGTTAAGCCTTTTTCATTAAATACGTTTGCATCAGAGCCACCACCAGTAGATTTAGTGAATGGGTTAATGTTAATGCTCTCAAACGCTTCTTTAATGCTTGCAACATGTGCATTATCGTCTGAAATTTTATACGCGTTATAAGCACGAGTAGAGATGATCTCGATTTCTGCACCATGTTTATCAGTAGCAGCTTTAAAGGTTGTTTCCATGTGTTCAACTTGTTTTGCCAGTTTCACATCATCAAGAGAACGGGCTTCACCTTCAATGTATAGCTCAGGCATAACGATGTTGGTTGCTTGACCACCATGAACCACACCGATATTTGCCGTAGTTTCTTCATCAATACGTGCAAGCGTCATGTTCATGATTGCATCCGCGGCAACCGTTAGGGCATTAATGCCTTCTTCTGGCGCTAAACCTGCGTGTGCAGGACGACCTGTGATGGTTACTTTTAGGTTTTGTTGACCAGGAGCAGAGGTAATGATTGTACCGATAGGGCCGCCTGAATCTAATACAATAGCGTGGTTAGATTGAATGTAGCTCATATCGTAGTTTTTAGAACCGTGTAAACCACCTTCTTCATAAACCGTAAACGCAAGTTCAATCGTTTTGTGTGCTTGATTTGTTTCTTTGATAACACGCACCGCTTCCATTACCGCTGAGATACCTGATTTATCATCACCGCCAAGCACTGTGTTACCTTTAGAGCGGATCACACCATCTTCAATGATAGGTTCAATGCCATTACCCGGAGTTACTGTGTCCATGTGCGAGCTAAATACAATGCTGCCCTCTAATTCGCCTTCTAATCTTGCGTAAATATTAAAGCCGTTTGATACGTGCTCAGGCACGGGTAATTTAGTGACGGTAAAGCCTAGTTCACCTAGTTGTTCTGCAAGTGCTTCTGCAATCGCTTTTTCATTTTTTGATTCACTGTCGATTTGAACAATATCTAGAAAGTGATTAATTAAACGCTCTTGATTCACTTGAGTCATGATTTATCTTCTATATTGAAAGGGAACAGAAAACCACTCTAACCAAAGAAATTGCTTAGAAAGATGCACTGAATCAATAAATCGTCCGACAGCACTATCATATTTATGAGCTATATCTTAATAACGAAAAGCTATAACACAGAATTAATATTTAATAACAAATTGCAACTTTTTCAAAGCACATCACTCTGATAACTATATTAATAAGAAACCATAAAGAGGTTGATATGAGATCCCGATTAAAAATTACAACAGCTGCTCTACTGTTCGCTTCATTTTTTGCTGCCATGACGAGTTTCTTTTCAACTGCGGATGACAATATGTCTAAACCAATGAATGGAAATTACGAAGTTGCTACATTAGCGGGGGGGTGTTTTTGGTGTACGGAATCTGATTTAGAAAAATTAGATGGGGTGGTGGATGTGGTTTCTGGTTATTCAGGAGGAGAGCTTGAAAACCCAACCTACAAACAAGTGTCATCAGGAAAATTAGGTCATATTGAAGTAATTCAAGTGACGTTTGATCCTAAGGTCGTTAGCTATGAGCAAGTGCTTGATCAGCTATTTAGACATATGGATCCAACGGATAGTAAAGGCTCATTTGTGGATAGAGGTCCACAATATCGTCCAGCTATCTTTTTCCATAATGAAGATCAGCAAGTGATTGCTCAGGAGTTTATGAATGAGATTGATGCTGCGAAAGTCTATCCAAAGCCTTTAGCTACAGAGTTAATTGAGTTTAAAAAGTTTTGGCCGGCAGAAGATTATCATCAAGATTATTACAAACGTAATCCTATTCGTTATAAATACTATCGTCACGGATCTGGGCGTGATAAATACCTAGATTTGGTTTTTGGTGAAGACAGAGAAGATAACCCAAAAACATTACGTCAGTATATTGATGAGCAAAAGATAGCTCAAAATGTTAAGCCATATGCTAAGCCATCAGAGTCAGAAATTAAGAAAATGCTGACGGATAAGCAATATTATGTAACGCAAGAAGAGGGAACAGAACGTCCATTTAAGAATGAGTATTGGGATAATAAAGCCGAGGGTATTTACGTTGATATCGTTAGTGGTGAGCCATTATTCTCATCAACCGATAAATACAAATCAGGCACAGGCTGGCCAAGCTTTACCAAGCCAATCAATAAAGCCTACATAACCGAAGAAGACGATTTTTCATTATTTAGTAAACGTACCGAGATCCGCAGTAAATTTGCAGATTCCCATTTAGGGCATGTTTTTAGTGATGGACCTAAACCTACAGGGCTACGTTACTGTATGAACTCTGCAGCCATGGGCTTTGTTGCTAAAGCAGATTTAGAGAAAGAAGGCTATGGAGAGTATTTGTATCTGTTTAATTAAATAGTTTTTAGCTGTCTTTAAATTGCTTTATATAAAAAGGGGTTATAAATTTTTATTTGTAGCCCTTTTCAGTTAGTCTTCTATGTATAGTTAACACTTAAATATAAGTAATGCCAGTCAGTTAAGCGAACATCAATAAAAACAAGGGCTTCAGACGAATTTATTACAATCATTCTGGAGCCCTTGTTGTATCTATCTTTCACTCTCTTAACGGGTACTTTGCCATATCTATTAGACATTGAATAAATAGTGCATAATTACTCAATAAAGTGACTAACTGATCGGCATTACTTAAATATAAGTGTCTTTTTTACTCAATGAGTCAGTTTATTACCATGAATAAGTTCAAGCTAATGTTACTTTGCCTATTTATTGCAAATAGTGTTCAAGCTAAAGAAGATAAAGAGGCATATCAAGATTGCATTTTTCAATATGTTACAGGGACTGAAGAGCCTAGCGTTTCAATTATGCTAACCAATGCGTGTGAGAAACTTTATATGGACAATTTTATGCTAGAAGAAAAGGATGCCAATTATAATCAATGCTTACTTGATAACCTTCAAAACTCTAAAAATAAAATAGCATCATTGAAAGTTAAACAGGCATGTGATCAGAGATACCGTAGCTTTTTTAATTAATAGATTGGAGAAAAATGAATTTTTTTGAGTTAAATATGCAGTTAAGAAGCTGGTCATATTATCAATTTTAATAAACTCTTTAGTGATTACCTTTCTTAAAAAAAGCCCGATGAGTATAATGCTCATGGGGCTTTTTTATCGCTGGTTGTTCATTTGCTATGATGGCTTTTTAAATTTCAACATCATTTTTTGTATACCAACAAAGAATAAAGGAACAAAGAAGATAACGAGTAGAGTCGCAGATATCATCCCGCCCATTACCGATGTACCGATTGCATGTCGTGCATTAGAGCCAGCTCCCGAGCTGATAACTAATGGAAGTACCCCTAAAATAAAGGCCAGTGAGGTCATTAATATAGGACGCAATCTCATTTTACAGGCCTCAATTGCTGCTTCAGTTAGTCCCATGCCTTTTTCATATAGCTCTTTAGCAAACTCAATTATTAAGATCGCATTTTTAGCTGATAGACCGATAGTCGTTAATAAACCGACTTGGAAGTAAACGTCGTTTTCTAAACCTCTAAAGTACGTCGCAGTTAATGCACCAAGTACACCTAGCGGCACAACGAGAATAACAGCAATAGGAACGGTCCAACTTTCATACAGAGCAGCTAAACATAAGAACACCATTAGCAATGATAAGGCATATAAAAACGGCGCTTGATTACCTGCTTCTAATTCTTGGTAAGACATACCTGTCCAGCTTATACCAATACCATCGGGTAATTGTGCTTGTATGTCTTCGATGGCTTGTATCGCATCACCTGTACTGTATCCAGGAGCTGCTTCACCAATAATTTCGATAGCTGAGTTTCCGTTATATCTTACCAGTTGAGGAGAGCCTTTCCCCCAATGTGATTGAGTAAATGTATTCAATGGCACCATTTTCCCTTGGTCGTTTCTAACAAACCAAGCATTGATATCTTCTGGTGTCATTCGGTATTCGGCATCAGATTGAATATAAACTTTCTTTGATCGGCCTCTATCAATAAAGTCATTTACATACGCAGAGCCCCAAGCAATCGATAATGTGCTATTTACATCTTGGATATTTACTCCAAGGGCTTTTGCTTTTTCATAATCAATATCAAGGTAGAATTGAGCATTATCTTCCAACCCATTGGTACGTACTTTTTGTAATATCGGATTTTTATTGGCAAGTTCAAGTAACTGATCTCGAGCTTCTACTAATTTATCATGTCCAAGACTGGCGTTATCCTCAAGGTAAAAATCAAACCCTGTTGCTTGTCCTAACTCCCTAATTGCTGGTGGATTTACCGCAAAAATGGATGCTCCTTTGTAGTTTTGAAATTTTTGCATGACCCTTTGAATGATAGAATTAACATCTTGCCCTTTTTCTGTTCTTTCTGACCAATCTTTTAGGCCGATAAAACTCATTCCGGCATTTTGCCCCGTCCCTGCTTGGTTAAAACCTGCGGTGTTAAATACCGCTCTTACGGTGTCTTTTTCTTCCTCTTGGAAGTAAGTGTTAATGTCTTCCATTACTTTTTTGGTTTGAGCGACCGTAGAGCCATTTGGCAACTGGGTCATGATCATGAAGTTACCTTGGTCTTCATCTGGTAAAAATGAACTGGGTAAGGTCTGGTATAACCCCGCAGTTCCAACTAATAACGCGACATAGAGTAAAATCAAACGAGTAGGGCGGTTTAATACGTTAATAACCGATTGTTGATAACGGTTAGAGCACGCGTCAAAAATGCGATTAAATCCTGAGAAAAATGCATTTGGTTCTTTTTTAGTTTTTGGCTTTAATAGCGTAGCACACAGTACTGGCGTTAAAATCAAGGCAACCATTACTGATAGTACCATTGCAGATACAATCGTAAGTGAAAATTGGCGGTAGATGGCTCCTGTAGAGCCAGACATAAATGCCATTGGAATAAATACAACCGCCAATACCATGGTTATACCAATCAACGCGCCCGTAATTTGTCCCATGGATTTTTCGGTAGCTTCAAGAGCTGAAACCCCTTCTTCATGCATAATACGTTCAACGTTTTCTACAACAACAATGGCATCATCGACTAACAGGCCAATCGCAAGTACTAAACCAAACATGGTTAAGGTATTGATGGTAAAGCCCATCATGGCGACAACCCCGAAAGTACCCAAAAGAACGACAGGAACAGCAATGGTTGGAATGAGTGTTGCTCTAACGTTTTGTAGAAATAACAGCATGACGAAGAAAACGAGTACAATCGCTTCAAATAAAGTTTTAACGACCTCTTCAATAGAAAGTTGAATGAATGGGTTAGTGTCCATCGCTTTATCTACAACAAGTCCGGCAGGAAAGCTTTTCGATAGTTCAGCTAATTTGGCATCAATCGCTTCTTGTGTTTCTAAGGAGTTAGAACCTGATGCGAGAGTGATCCCCATCCCTGAGGTTTCTTGACCATTGTAAGCGGGTATAACGCTGAGATCTTCGCTGGCTAATTCAACTCGAGCAACATTATTTAAACGAACTTGAGACCCATCTTCATTCACTTTTAAGAGAATATTTTGAAACTCGTCAACTGTTGAGAGTAGGGTCTGAGCCGTAATTGTCGCATTGATTAATTGCTCTTTTGTCGAAGGCGTTCCGCCTAGTTGCCCGACAGTAACTTGAGAGTTTTGGTTTTCTACCGCGCTGTAAATATCGGAAGGAGTTAAATTGTAACTGTTTAGTTTCGCGGGATCTAACCAGATACGCATGGCATAAGAAGAGCCAAAGACTCGAACATCACCAACCCCATTAATACGGCTAATTGGATCCTTAAGATAGCTGTTTACATAATCTTGAATATCAGGACCACTCATGCTTCCATCTGGAGAGTAAATCGTGATCATTGACATAAAACCAGAACTGCTTTTACGTACAGATACCCCTTCACTTTGTACGGAGGCAGGTAAACCGCTAGTGGCTTGCTGTAAATTATTCTGAACTTGAACTTGAGCAATGTCTGGGTCGGTATCTGAACTGAAGGTCAATGTAATTGAAGCACTCCCAGAGGAATCACTGATGGATGACATATACAATAAGTTATCTAGCCCAGTCATACTCTGTTCTATGATCTGAGTGACACTGTCTTCAACGGTTTTTGCTGATGCACCTTGATAGTTAGCACTGATCTGAATTGCAGGTGGTGCAATGGTTGGATATTGTGCGATAGGCAACATTTTGATGGATAACACACCGAGCAACATGGTTACGATAGCAAGTACCCAAGCAAAAATAGGCCTTTTTAAGAAGAATGTAGACATGATAATTCCTTAATCAAGGTTATTCAGAGGCAGCAGATTGATCATCTGATGAGCCATCAACAGGAGGTGTGGCATTATCGATAACAACAGGGGCACCTTCTTTAATCTTTTGTAAATTATTGATAATAACGTGCTCACCTTCCTTGAGGCCATCAAGTACAATCCAATTATTTTCCATCTCATTACCTAATGAAATCGCTCTTTTTTCTACAATATTTTTATCATTTGCAATATAAACAAACGGTTCTCCGGTTTGACTGCGAACAACAGTGGATTGTGGGATAACAATGTAATCTTTTTCTGATGGACTATAGATGGTTGCTCGAACAAAAATACCCGGTAGAAGTTCATTATTTGGGTTAGAAACAATTGCTCTCAATGTCATGCTACCTGTTGATTCATCAACTGAAATATCAGATGCTTCTAAGTACCCTTGCACTGGGTAGCCAGTCCCATCTTCCATTTTTATATCAACTGGAATTTTTCTTTCTTGTTCGTGATCTTTATTTCTTGGGAATTCTCGTTTGAGTTTTAATAAGGAAAGGGAAGATTGGCTCATATCAACATACACGTCATTGATTTGCTGGATTGTGGTTAAGTAATTACTTTGCTCTGCTGTTACTAATGCGCCTTCTGATACTTGTGATATGCCAATTCGACCAGAAATAGGAGCGGTAACTTGTGTGTACGAGAGTAGAATATTAGAGTAGTCAAGAGCTGATTGGGACACTGCTACTTCAGCGGTTGCTTGTTCGTAAGCCGCTTGTGCGTCATCGAAATCTTGTTGGCTACTTAATTTCTTTTTCGCTAATTCAGCCACTCTATTTAGGGTTTTCTTGGCCACATTCTGATCGGCTAATGTTCTATTAAGTGTTGCTTCTGCACTGTTGACGTTCGCTTGGTAGGTTGCAGGATCTATTTGATAAAGAACATCTCCCTGTTTGACCTCTTTGCCTTCTTTGAATAATCGCTCTGTAATAATGCCTGATACTTGAGGTCTAACTTCTGCTTCTTTTATTGCGGAAATTCGTCCGGGTAACTCACTGGAAAGACGAGTATTTTTATATTGAAGGGTTAATGTATCCACGTGAAGAGTTGGGGGTTGTTTTTGTTGGGTTGGATTGTCATTACACCCTGAAATAAGAAACAAGCTGACAGTAAGCAATAAAATTTTATGCATAAGAATGTACTCAAATAAAATAGTTCTGAAAAGTATAGTAGATACTTTGATATTTTATGTAAGTGAAGGTAAAACTATGTAAATATGAATCACATTAACTTATTGTTATTTAATGAATTTATGTTGCCCCCTTTAATTATTCATGATTGTGATTAATCTGTTTGAATTGAAAACTTTTCTATACCCTTTTTATTCTTTTAATATCTTGTTCGTATTAATAGTAAGAATAACTAAGCTTCATGACTTACCTCTAATTTTTGATAGGTTTTATAAATCACAGCTATAAGTACAAGCGATTATCTCTTATTCTCTAAAGTGTTTATTCTATCCCCACAGTATTTTTAGGGGTTAAAGAGAGAGCATGGTGAAGAGTGCATTAGTCGTTGAAGGTGGAGCAATGCGTGGCATTTTTGCTAGCGGTGTTTTGGACGCTTTTATGAACAAAGAATTTATGCCTTATGATTTTGCTATTGGTGTCTCTGCCGGAGCATCGAATCTCATCGGATATCTTTCTAATGCACCACAACGTAGCTTTGATGTCATCACTACTCTTGCCACCAATAAGCGTTTTTTTAATCCTACTCGATTTGCTCGTGGTGGTGATTTAGTCGATGTTAAATGGCTAATTGAAGAATCGAACAGAAGACATCCTTTAAATTTAGACCGTTTATTTTCTTCTATTCCTATGTATGCAGCGGTAACCAATATTGATAGCGGTAACGCTGACTATTACCAAGTAAAAGAAAGTAATTTAAATAATGTACTTGAAGCAACAACAGCCTTACCTATCGCTTATAAATCAACACCGTGTTTTTCTGGTGGGTGCTATACCGATGGAGGCGTTGCAGATTCTATACCAGTAAAAGAAGCGTATCGTCGAGGGGCAAGAGACATTACGGTGATTTTATCTCATCCTTTAAGCTATGAGATGAAACCTGCACGTTCACCTTGGTTAATGACTAAGCTATTAGCGCGATACCCTCAAATAGCACAAGCAATGCTTGTCCGTGCTGAAAATTACAATCAATCATTGGAATTTATTCGTAATCCTCCTGAAGGAACGATGATTCGAGTGATCGCTCCACCTGAAGACTTTGCCGTTAAGCGTCTTTCCATGAAATCTCCTACACTGATTGCAGGATATGAAATGGGAGTGTCCGCTGGTGTTGATCATTTATCCAGCCGTGAGGGAACTTTTGGATTAGATATAGAAAACTGTCACTTTTGCTTATAACCCTATTTTATAACCGTTTTTTCGTGAGCTTTATTACTATATTAAGGAATGAATAATGAGTAAAAAATTAACCACAGCGGCAGGTTGTCCTGTTGCACATAACCAAAATGTTCAAACTGCGGGTAAACGTGGTCCTCAATTACTTCAAGATGTATGGTTTTTAGAAAAAATGGCGCATTTTGACCGTGAAGTGATTCCTGAGCGTCGTATGCACGCAAAAGGGTCTGGTGCTTACGGTACGTTTACGGTTACTCATGACATTACAAAATATACAAAAGCGAAACTATTCTCTGATATTGGCAAACAAACAGAACTGTTTGCACGTTTCACAACCGTTGCTGGTGAACGTGGTGCAGCAGATGCCGAGCGTGATATCCGTGGTTTCGCACTGAAATTCTACACCGAAGAAGGTAACTGGGATTTAGTGGGCAACAATACTCCGGTATTCTTCTTGCGTGATCCTCTTAAATTCCCTGATTTGAACCACGCGGTTAAACGTGATCCTCGCACAAATATGCGAAGCGCGAAGAACAACTGGGATTTCTGGACATCATTACCTGAAGCTCTTCACCAAGTGACTATCGTGATGAGTGATCGTGGTATTCCTGCCACTTACCGCCATATGCATGGTTTTGGTAGCCACACGTTTAGCTTTATCAACAGTGATAACGAGCGTTACTGGGTGAAATTCCACTTTGTATCTCAACAAGGCATTAAAAACTTGTCTGATGCAGAAGCGGGCGCAGTAATTGGTAATGATCGTGAAAGTCATCAACGTGATTTGCTAGAAAGCATAGATAACCAAGATTTCCCTAAATGGACATTAAAAGTTCAGATCATGCCAGAGGCAGAAGCGGCGACGGTTTATTACAACCCGTTTGATCTAACTAAAGTATGGCCACACAAAGATTATCCATTAATTGAAGTGGGTGAGTTTGAACTAAACCGTAACCCACAAAACTTCTTCGCAGAAGTAGAGCAATCGGCATTTAACCCTGCAAACGTGGTTCCGGGTATCAGCTTCTCTCCAGATAAGATGCTACAAGGTCGTCTATTTGCGTATGGTGATGCACAACGTTACCGTTTAGGTGTAAACCACCAACACATCCCAGTGAACGCACCTCGTTGTCCTGTGCATAGTTACCACCGTGATGGCGCAATGCGTGTTGATGGCAACTTTGGTAGCACATTAGGCTATGAACCAAACAACGAAGGCCAATGGGCAGAGCAACCTGATTTTGCAGAACCTGCATTAAATTTAGATGGCGCAGCTGCACATTGGGATCACCGTGAAGATGAAGATTACTTCTCACAACCGGGCGATCTATTCCGTCTAATGACAGCTGAGAAACAAGCGATTTTGTTTGATAACACTGCGCGTAACTTAAACGGCGTGCCAAAAGAAATTCAACTTCGTCACTTAAGACATTGTTATAAAGCCGACCCTGCTTATGGCGAAGGTATCGGTAAGTTACTTGATATTGATGTGAGTGAATTTAGCTCGTAATTTATTATATTAAGTAACTATAAATCAAAGCGTTGAGTCTTATTCTCAGCGCTTTTTTTATGTCTGTTTAGATTGTAAATTTAAGGTATCTTATTGTTTTATAGGTCATTACTTTTTATTTTTTTGATTCAATGTGACTAGAAAAACCACAAAAACTGTCGGTATTTGTATCGATAAGCTTTCGTTATACTCCTTCCACAATTATAAGCCGTTAGGCACATGCTCATTGCTCTGGATTTACGATCCAGCCTCGCAAATAAAGGAAAGTTACCCATGTCTCAATATATCGTTTGTGCGTTATACAAATTTGTTTCATTAGAAGATTACACCGACATTCGTCAACCATTAACTCAAGTATTAGAAGAGAATCATATTCGCGGCACATTGCTGCTAGCGAGTGAAGGCATTAATGGTACCGTTGCAGGCTCTCGTGAAGCGATTAATACGCTACTTGCTTGGTTTAAAAAAGACGCTCGATTAGCTGATGTCGTTTACAAAGAATCAATCAATGACGTGCAGCCGTTTAACCGTACTAAAGTAAAGTTAAAAAAAGAAATCGTCACTATGGGCGTTGAAGGTATTGATCCTCTTCACGTGGTGGGTACGTATGTTAAACCTGCTGATTGGAACGCGCTTATTTCTGATCCTGAAGTATTGTTGGTTGATACTCGTAACGATTATGAAGTGGATATTGGTACGTTTAAACATGCAGTGAATCCAAATACAGAGACCTTTCGTGAATTCCCTCAATACGTTGCGGATAATTTAGACCCTAAAAAACATAAAAAAGTAGCGATGTTCTGCACTGGTGGTATTCGTTGTGAGAAGTCGACAGCTTACATGAAAGAACAAGGGTTTGATGAGGTGTACCATCTTGAAGGTGGGATCCTAAAATATCTTGAAGAAGTGCCAGAAGAAAACAGCTTATGGGAAGGCGATTGTTATGTGTTTGATGGCCGAGTTGCTGTTAATCATCAATTAGAAAAAAGCCATTACGATGTGTGTAATGCGTGTCGTTTGCCAATCACAGACGAAGACAAACAATCTGATGCGTTTGAGAAAGGCATAAGTTGCCCTAAATGTATTGATCAGCACAGTGATGAGCAAAAGTCTCGTTTCCGTGAGCGTGAAAAACAAGTGCAATTAGCGGATGAAAGAGGTGAAACTCACGTTGGTGGTGACGCTGCAAAGTTGATTGAGCAACGTAAACTGGAAAAGAAAGAGAGAAAACAGCAACAGAGAAGCGCTAAGTAAATTGAGCTTGATGTTGAGGTAAAGCATAAATAATGAACTGACTCGAAAGAATATAATGTGTTTTCATTTAACTCATTATTAGATGGAAAGCAGATAACAAATGTGTAAATAAAGCGCTTATTTGTCTCTGTTTTTATCGTCAATCCATCAATCCTTGCTAATTTTATAAACGAAAGTGGGGCGTTAATCGCCTCATTTTTATTGTTTATAGACAAGGATGAAATCATGAAAAATAAAATAAAAATCAGTTCGCTCACTATTGCCTTTGTTGGTGCATTATCATCAATGGGAGCGCAGGCACATGGCTGGGTCGAGTACCCGAGTGCAAGACAAAATACGTGTTATTTAGATGGCGGATTTTGGGATAATACTATTCCAAATCAGGCATGTCAGGCGGCGTATGATGAATCAGGAGCGTTTCCTTTTGTTCAACGTAATGAAGTTGCTGCCAATGTACCAAACTATAAAGACATGGCACACGTTCAAGCCATTGTTCGTGATGGTAACTTATGTTCAGCAGGCGATAATGCAAAAGCAGGTCTAAACGTAGGTTCTTCTCATTGGCAAAAAACGGCGGTTACCTTAGATGAGAATAACCAGATTGAACTTATCTTTAATGCCACTGCACCTCACAACCCTTCTTACTGGCAGTTCTATTTATCTAATTCTAATTACGATCCAACCGTTCCACTAACATGGGGTGACTTAGATCTAATTGATACTGCAGGCAATGTGCCTGTAGGCGAAGATAAGAAATACCGTATTAATATTACTCTTCCTGCGGATAGAGCTGATTCGGCCGTTCTTTATACTCGTTGGCAGCGTGAAGATGCCGCTGGTGAAGGCTTTTATAACTGCAGCGATATTTCATTTGACGGAACGGGGACTACACCTCCAGAACCGACAGATCCAGTCGACCCACCACCATCATATTCTGATTTAGGTTATTACATTAGCCAAGGATTTGGACCAGTAGAATCAGGTGATACCGTTCGATTCAGAACGTTTGATGCCACAGGGGCAGAAACGACAGACATCAGTTTAGCCATTACTGTGAACAATACGGCGACATGGTCAGCGGAACTGGCAGGACAATTTAACCAATTGAAAAATAAAGAATGGTTTATTGGTATTTGGCACCAAGAAATGAATCATTATATGTATGATACTAATAATATTTACGCTAACCGAGTGTTTGCACCAAATGCTGATTTAAGTTACCAACTTTCTTTAATTAAAGCCGATACAACACCACCAGTAGAGCCGCCAGTAGAGCCAACAAACGCATGGCAAGCTGGTTCAATCTATAATACTGGGGATATAGTTAGCCATAATAATAAAGAATGGACAGCACAGTGGTGGACAAAAGGGGAAGAACCAGGAACAACCGGAGAATGGGGTGTTTGGCGTTAATAGAAGATAACAAATGGGTACTCACTTAAACAGATATTTCTAGTATTTAAGCCCTAAATCTAATTTAGGGCTTTTTGTGATAAGTAATGCTTATAAATGTAATAACGAGAGCTGTTTAGTCTTAATATCTTTAATTTTATATTATTTATTCAACGAATAAGAACACGAATTCATGGATGAAATCATTATTATTTTAAAATGAGAGTAATTATGAAACTAGTATTAAAAACCCTTCTTGCAACCTCGCTTTTATCTTCGACTGCCCTTTATGCTAATGTTTTAGAAGGTCATCGAATTGGATTAGGCTTTAACTCCACCAGTATTGATGATGTTGCTTTTGATGATAAATACTCAACCAATGGGTTTACTCTGGCTTACGGCTATGACATTAACGACATTGTTGGTATTAATGTTTCTTTAAATAAAGGCAGTGGTACAGATTCTCTTTTTGATATTGATATTGATATATCAACTTTTAAGTTAGATACTGATATTGGTTATACTTTTTATATGCAAAATGCCTCAATTAAACCTTATGGTGTATTGGGTTTTGCAAAGTTTAAAGAAGATAGTAGCATTCTTGGCGTCGATTTCGGGAAGTGGGATGATTCAACCATTTTTGCTGGGATTGGTACAAGAGCCACATTCAATCAGCATTTCTATACAGATGTAAGGCTGGATTTTATCAATTTGAAAGAGAGTGGAGACAATGTTTTTGCTGACCAATTTTCTCTTACTGTCGGTTATAAATTCTAATTAATGGTTCTTTTTTAGCATCATCACGACGTTAAATACCATCATAAAGCTCTGGATCTCTCCGGGGCTTTTTTATTGTGTATTAAAACATCATATTCCTCGACATTGTGATCAAGATCTCTGTATAATCCGCGGCTAGATTTTCTCATTCATCATACTTTCGTCCTTCATCTTGTGGCTCTATATAGCCAAATCATGACTTGTCAGTAAACCCTAGGAATTATTTCGTTGATACAATCAAACAACATCACAATGCAATTTGGCGCAGAGCCTTTATTTGAAAACATTTCAGCAAAATTTGGCAACGGTAACCGTTATGGTTTGATCGGTGCGAACGGTTGCGGAAAATCAACGTTCATGAAGATTCTAAGTGGTGCATTGACTCCTAGTTCAGGCAACGTATCAATGACGCCAGGACAGAAGTTAGGCGTATTGAGCCAAGACCAATTTGCGTTTGAAAAATACAACGTAGTTGATGTTGTTATCATGGGTGACAAAAAGCTATGGGAAATCAAACAAGAGCGTGATCGTATCTATTCATTGCCAGAAATGAGTGAAGAAGATGGCATGAAAGTGGCTGAGCTTGAAAGCGAATTCGCTGAAATGGACGGTTACAGTGCAGAAAGCCGTGCAGGTGATATCCTAATTCAAGCAGGTATTGATGAATCACTTCATTTTGGTTTAATGCAGCAAGTTGCTCCAGGCTGGAAACTGCGTGTGTTACTAGCGCAGGCATTGTTTGCAAATCCAGATATCTTACTACTTGATGAACCAACCAACAACTTGGACATTAATACGATCAACTGGTTAGCAGAAGAGCTAAACAAGCGTAAATGTACAATGATCATCATCTCGCACGACAGGCACTTCTTAAATTCTGTATGTACGCACATGGCTGATATCGATTACGGTGAATTGCGTATTTACCCTGGTAACTATGAGTACTTCTTAGAAGCATCAAGCCTGATCCGTGATCAACTATTAGCGGGTAACGCGAAAAAAGAAGCAGAGATCAGTGAGCTACAAGATTTCGTAAACCGTTTTGGTGCTAACGCATCGAAAGCGAAACAAGCAAGTTCTCGTGCAAAGAAAATGGACAAGATCTCACTGGATGAAGTGAAATCATCAAGCCGAATGAGCCCATCAATTAACTTTGGTGAAGGCAAAAAACTGCATCGTCAGGCACTAGAGCTTGAGAATCTAGGTCACGGCTTTGATGGTGAGGTTCTGTTTGAAGGCGGTAACTTATTACTAGAAGCAGGTACTCGTCTTGCTGTTATCGGTGAGAATGGTGTGGGTAAAACGACTTTCTTACGCTGTTTAGTTCAAGACTTACAACAAAACGAAGGTATTGTTAAATGGTCTGAAAATGCAGCATTCGGTTATTGCCCACAAGACAGCACTGCTGATTTTGATAACGATCTAAGCATCTTTGATTGGATTTCACAGTGGCGCACCGTTAAGCATGATGACTTGATGGTTCGTGGTATTTTAGGTCGTCTGTTATTCACTGCTGATGATACAAATAAACAAGCTAAAAACTGTTCTGGTGGTGAGAAAAACCGTCTGTTATTTGGCAAGTTAATGATGCAAGACATCAACGTACTTGTTATGGATGAACCAACCAACCACATGGACATGGAAGCGATTGAAGCATTGAACGAAGCATTAAAAGTGTACACTGGTACATTAATCTTTGTAAGCCATGACCGTGAGTTTGTTTCTTCTCTAGCGACACAAATTATTGATGTTAAAGATAAGAAAATAGTCAACTTCCAAGGTACTTATGAAGAGTACTTAGATCACCAAACTAAAATGCTACAGGTTACTATTACGAAATAGTATTACTTAGTATCAAGATTAACAAAACGCGAGACTGATTATCAGCTCGCGTTTTTTATTTCAATTTTTCTAAAAACTGGCAGTTATGGCTCTTAGGATAATATCGGAGAAAGGCCATAACTTGGTGTTAAAATGAGGATTAACGCCAAGATCCCACAATCCTTCATACTATCTCGTAATCAATGACCAATTCTGAATTTAAATGGAAGCACTTTGCACCAGAAATTATACTTTGGTGCTTACGTTGGTATGGTTCAACGCCAATGAGTTACGCAAACCTTAGTGATATGCTTGCAGAGCGAGGTATATCGGTTAATCGTTCCACTATCTATCGTTGGTTTATTGAATATTCCTCTAAATTACGCAAAAAGTTACGTCGCAATTATCAATTCATTAAGCGTTGCTTGAGATATTATGACAAAGAGCAACATCCTAAAACGTTAAACATAGATAAACATTCTTCATACGCGAATGCCATTGCCCGTTTGAAGAAGGAAGGACGATTACGATCGGATTTCGAGCAACGGCAAGTTAAATGTCTCAATAATGGCATTGAGTCCGATCATGCCCCCATTAAGAAATTGATCGTGGTCGCTGGTGGTTTCAAATTAAGGAAACGAGCTTGGTCAACGATCCAAGGATTTGAATCTTTACGAATATTGAATAAGGGACAATTTGTTTCTGTTTACGTAATGACAAGCGTAAAACCGTAGTACGGGAAGAGATCCGCCTTCATGAACTGATTATTCAATGTTGAGGTTATTTTCAAATAATAATGAGTCAATAGTAGGGCTTATTTATCAACTCAGATTACATTGTCAGTGTGTTCGGAAAAGAAAAAATAGCGATGACTTAGAGCACACCGCACTCACTTGTAACGGCTGCATAACACAATTTTCTACATTCGGCGTTGTCAGTTTGCCTTTAGTTTCAGTGATTAAGGTAGTAAAATTCAGCTAAGCCTGCATAGTAGCAAACGTGTTATGCAGGCGTTATACGCTAATTTGATGAGGAAGTATCTGTGCTAAAGACAATTTATGATAAAATGTGGGATTCTTCCTACCCAAAAATAGAAAGTGGTCAATATGATATTGATACGTTAATTAGTGATCCCAGCGATACTCGAAGAGGTGTTACTGTTTTAACTTATCTACAAAATAATGATAATGAAGTTAGTCGAAAGATAACTGATTTCTTATGTGAATTACAGAAAGTCGAACCTGAGCAATATTATTATCCTGAAGAAGAATTACATCTAACTATTCTCTCTATCATTAGCTGCATATCTGGATTTCAATTGGATGACATCGACGATTTTTCATATGTTAAAATTTTTAAACAATGCATGCAAGGCTCAGAGCCTATAGATATTAAATTTGAGGGGGTAACAACCTCAACATCTTGCGTTTTAATTCAAGGCTTTCCTATTGGGGAAGGTTTGAATGAGTTACGAAATAAATTTAGAAATAGGTATAAAGAATCTTCATTACACACCACGATTGATAGCAGATATAGACTTAGTACAGCTCATGTAACAGCAGTCAGATTTACGTCTCAATTAATTAATCAAAAGAAAGTGACTGATGTATTAAATCGATACAGATATTTTGATTTTGGTACGATATCTTTTACTGAATTTGAATTGGTTTTTAATAACTGGTATCAAAACTTATCAGAAACTAAACAATTAGCTAGCAGTTCAATTAAGCAACGCGTATAACAAATGTATCAACACGATTTACTACATTCGGCATTCTAGGTTTCTTTGGGTTTACCGCATTAAGTGGTAAATTTAGGCTTAATCTGCATGGTAGCAAACGTGTTATGCAGGCATTATGCGCTTAGGAGAAAAAATGGAAATGTTAACTGGCTCGTGTCTATGTGGGAAAATTGGAATTGAAGTCCCTGATGATTTTGATTACATGGGAAATTGTCATTGTTCTGAGTGTCGTAAATTTACTGGCTCAGATTACTCATCAGTTGGTGGAGTTTCATCGTCAAAATTTGCTTTTACAAAAGGTGAGGAGTTTGTTTCCATTTACTCCAAAAGTGAAGAAACAGAACTAGCATTTTGTAAGTGTTGCGGTTCAAGCTTATTTTCTAGAAAAATCACCGGCGGTAAACATAATATACGTTTAGGTATTCTGGATAGCACACCAACGCATAAACCTAACTTTCATATTTTTGTTGCTTCAAAAGCGCCTTGGTTTGATATTAATGATGGTCTTAAACAGTTCGATAAAGGTCCAGTAAAATAGTGGGCAACTGATAGAGCGCGCATAACAAGCCATCAACATGATGCTTATAATATTCGGGTTTGTTGCAGTATCAGCTCAAAATCCTTTCTTTCCCGACCTAATCGAGTGACTCAATGACCAATCTTGACTTTAAATGGAAACACTTTGTGCCAGAAATTATACTTTGGTGTTTACGTTGGTATGGTTCAACACCAATAAGTTACGCAGACTTCAGTGATATGCTCGCAGAGCGAGGCATATTGGTTAATCGTTTTACTATTTACCGTTGGCTTATTGAATATTCCCCTAAATTACGTCGTAATTTAGGGGAATATTCAGGTTGGTTTGCATGGTATAGACGTGTTATGCTTTTCTATGCTTTTCTATGCTTTTCTATGCTTTTCTATGCTTTTCTATGCTTTTCTATGCTTTTCTATGCTTTTCTATGCTTTTCTATGGTTTTGATATAAATGAGGAGATTTATGAAGTTTGCAGTACCTCTTGCGTTGTCGTTATTAACTAGCTCAGTTATGGCAACTTCTTTGGATATCTACGATGCTAGCCGAGAGCGAAATATTCCAATAACGGTAGATTTTCCTGTCCAAAAGGATTTATGCACTACGAGTAATAAGTGTAAGGTTGCATTTGTTAGTGCTGGTTTTAAAGTCCCGTATTTGAAATATCAGTTGATGGTTCAAAATTTAAATGAAATGGGCTACTTAACTGTTGCTGTTGATCATGAATTACCAAATGATCCTCCTTTATCTAAAAAAGGGGATTTATATCAAACTAGGATCGAAAATTGGAAGCGTGGTGCTGAAACGTTAGATTTTCTGCAAAGTAATATATCACTTCGTTATCCTGAGTATGATTTTCAAAATATTCTGTTAGTTGGGCATTCAAATGGCGGTGATATATCAGCATGGCTAGCTTCTGAAAATAAGTCATACATAAGCAAAGTCATCACATTAGATCATCGTAGAGTGGCTCTGCCAAAAACAGCTAGGATCCAAGTATTATCAATAAGAGCGACCGAATACCCGACAGTGGCTAGTGCTTTGTTAACTGAAAAAGAGCAAAGTAAATATCATAGTTGCATTGTCGAAATTGAAAATTCGAAACATATGGATTTAACTGATTACGGTTCAGAAAAAGTAATTAATAAAGTTAGGTTAATCACTAAAGGTTTTCTGTCTGGTGAGTCTTGTGCCAAGTTGAAACAACAGGCATAGCAATCGCATCAACACGATTTACTACACTCGGCATCTCAGGTTGTCGGGTGTTTCTCCTTTACTACTATACAATATTAAGCATAATTGCATAGTAGTAAACGTGTTATGCAGGCGTTAGCTGTTTCGAGGGTGAGTTTTGTATCAAGATAATTTTATAGTATTTACTGGCGGTCCAGGTTCTGGAAAAACGACGGTTATCAATGAGTTGAAATCTCGAAATTTCTTTTGCTCTGAAGAGGTTGGTCGCAAAGTCATTCAAACTCAAGTTGAGAAAAAAGGTGATGCGTTACCTTGGGCTAATAAAGAAACTTTTCGTGATTTGATGTTTGAATTTGAAATTGCATCTTATCAGCAGTATCAAAGCCGAAATGGGCTGGTTTTCTTTGACCGAAGTATCATCGATATTCTTGGCTATTCCAATCTTGAACAAATCAAATTATCTGATGAATTAACGTCGGCGATATCTAATTTTAAATACCATTCGAAAGTCTTTATTTTTCCACCTTGGAAAGAGATATTTACCAATGATAGTGAACGTAAACAAGATTTTTTTGTTGCGGTGGATACTTATAACGAAATGGTGTTAGCGTATGAAAAGTCGGGTTATGAGTTAATTGAAGTTCCTTTTGGTACAGTAAACGAAAGGGTTGATTTTATATTGGTCAATTTAAATGGGGTTTTCTAATTTTCATATCTAATAAGTTGTTGGTTTTTAAGTGGGAAGATAGGTCACTCATTATTGTTACTTTTTATTTATCCCATTGGATGAAAAGCTGTAATAATTGACAGTTACAGAATGGATCGTAGCATTATATTCTTTATGACTTTTTTAAAGTTATTGAAAAATAAAGAGATGTTGATGGGTCATAAGTTATTTCCTAAATATTGCCTAATCATTATTGTAAGCGGAGTTCTTTTCGCTTGTAATTTTGGAAATGAAAATGATTTTAAACAATCATCTAGATTGGTTGTTTTTGTTGGAGATGAAAAAAATCTTCAGTCTGCTATTAAGTACAGTAATGGTTGTACATTAGATATGACTAATAAGGTTCAGTGGCACAGCTCTGATCCTGTATATGGTTCTGTAGACAAAGGCGTTTTGAGAGCACAGCGTATAGGCTCGACTGCAATAACTGCACATTTTGATGGTATGGAGTCTGAGAATAATATAGTTTTTAAAGTTGTTGATGTAAAATTACAATCCATTCGGTTAATACCAAGTTCAAGTACAACGTCGTTAGATAATACTATTCGTTTGATGGCAATGGGAAAGTATACAAATAATACGAATGCTAAGTTGTTTGATATTTCTTGGGTATCTTCTAATCCAGAGGTAGCTACGGTATCGAATATAGGGTTAGTAACCCCTGTAGCAGCAGGTGAGGCAACTATAACAGTAACAGTGAAGAATAAGATTGGTGTCTCGAAGATAACGGTAACAGATGAAAAATTGGATTCTTCTAGGGTGCCTCTATTAGGTTTACTTTGGTGAATGAAGTAGATTTTTATTTCCAGCCAGAAAGCCAATGTTCTTGGTTTTTTAACTCATGCCAATTTAAGACTTGTGTTCGTTTTGTCATTACCGCTTCTATTAAACAATGTGTCACTTCATTTTCTTCAAACTCAATCTCGGTAACTAAAAAGTGCTTTTCTTTTTTTACTGGATTAACTGCTGTCCATTTACTGTTTAGTAGTTTTTTAGGGTTAATTTGATTCATCATTGTTCCTTAAGTATTTGTCTTTAGATTAATGTAATGTGGCTCCCTAAAGCATAGCTCACATAGATTAACTACGTGACTAGAGGTGTGTACTAAATTAAAAAAGAATGATGGTATATTTGATCGTATTAAATAAGGTTTAGGATAAAGAACAAGTCGAATGGGCTTTAGTTTTTTCTCTTATTAAAATACCGTCTGTATGTACTATAGAGACGGTATTTTTATTTTATCTAGGGAGGCTTTTAGCTTTTATTTGTGGGTAATAGCACGGCTTCGAATTGGCTCGCATTAGTTAAAAAATTACGTAATATGCTATCAACTTTTTCCTTTGTCGCAGTACTGTTTGCTTCTAAGTTTGTAAACATAAGATCGGGAGTGTCTGTTTCTAAATAACTGTGTTCCATTGCATTTAATACCCCTATATTGGATCGTAGGTATTGGTCGAACTGTTCAGAGTGTTGTTGTAATTTATTATGTAATATTCTCTCATCGACACCCTTATCTCCCATCTCTTTTAATACGAGTTTTGTTAGCTTTAATAGCTCGTCAACTCGCTCTGGCGCACACATAAATTTAATTTGCCCTTCTGCTTGTGTGCTATTAATGTTTTGCCAAAATTCACTTGTGACAGAGTAAGTACCAGAAGCCTTTTCTCGTAGTGTTAGATGCAATTGTTCCTCGATGATCTCACTAGAAAGCCTTAAATAGTAATCGTTAATACTTGCCCATTTAAGTGATTGAGTTAAATAAAGCTCCACCTCTGCACGTTGCTCGTTTGAAAAAAAGCCCGTGTAACGCTCTTTAGGAGATACAGCCCTCATAAAATAAGGCTCTCTAGTTTGTGTTTTTACCTTAATAGAAGCGAGATAAGTCGCTGCAAATTCTTCCACTTCTTTTGATGAAATATCACCCACAATAAAATAGGTATAATCCGTTTTATTGGTGATGTATTTTTCATAGGTATTACTAAGCATAGTTGCAGTAAAGTCAGCAATTTCTAGATTTTTCTCACTGTATACCGTATCAATATTAGGATAGCGTAATGAATACACATTACTTATGAATTTATGATATCCATCTATCGTATTTTTATACTGTGAAGCTTCTATTTTATTTTGATAAAGAAGCTGTTTTGATATTGGACTTGAAGTCAGTTTTAAGTGAAATAACATAAACATATTCGCGAGATTATCCTTGTCAGCCCACCCCGAATAACCTTGTTGGTAATCAGCCAGTATAGTAGACATTGCGACGGGCTTTCCTTGGAAGATATTTTGCAAATCCGCTTGTGATACCTCACCAATACCTGTGTCATCGACTAAAATGGTTGCTACCCTTAATTGATTATATTTATCTTTAGATATTGAACGTAATCCCCCCTTTGTTAGAGCACGAAAATAGATTTTATTAGCTTCAGT
Source organism: Aliivibrio sifiae (assembly GCF_002954705.1). Taxonomy (GTDB): domain Bacteria; phylum Pseudomonadota; class Gammaproteobacteria; order Enterobacterales; family Vibrionaceae; genus Aliivibrio; species Aliivibrio sifiae_A. The sequence goes on along the minus strand of NZ_MSCO01000002.1, from coordinate 1,368,898 downwards.
ATCGTTGTATTGGTAAATTAATTTGCTGCCATTACTTAAGCGATATTCGGTGATGTTATAGTTTTTCCACTCTTTTTCTTTACTTATTGTTCCTTTTTTTATTGTTAGCTCTGGTAAGTTTGTAAATTTTTCTTTTTTTAGCCAAAGAGGTTGGGACATTGTTACTGTTTCTTTCCATAAGGATGTTAGTCGCTCTGCAGACATGCTCTTTTTTTTCTGAGTAACAGGTTGAGTTGTTAGTAATAATTTGGATTGTGCTTCGATAAATGAAAGGAAAACATTGTTTATATCTGTAAGTGTAATTTCATTTAAGAAGCGTTTTTCAAGTTCATAAGTGTCTTTTTTATTTCGATATAATTCATTGTTTTCTGCTGAAAATAATAATTTATCAATGAGTTCAAGGCTGTCTGTTCTATTTTTTTTTGCTATTTCGTTTAAATTTTTTAGTTGAGTGATCTCGTTGTCTACTTCTTCAGAATTAAAACCTTGTTGTTTTAGTTGCGCAAGAAAAGTCATTAGTTCTTTTGTTGCTTTATCATAATCACTTTTAAACAATTGGAGAGTAAAGATCGATTGAACAGTTTCTTTGCCTGCTGGTGTCACATTGAAATTTGCAAAATTAATAGAGCTTTCTTCAGTATCTTTTAAGTGCTGTAAACGTTGGTTCAATAGAAGAACGACAATTTTTTTTGTTAAGTTTTCTTTATAGCGATCATCAGAGCTTTCTGGTCGGTAATTAGAAAAAAAACTTAACTCAACCGTCGGAAATGAGATCCCTTTTTCTGATACGGTTGCAGAGCGCCATTCATCTTTAATAGGAATACTGTAATTAATAGATTCTAATGCTTTTTTGGGTCTTGGTATGTTACCTAGCTTTTGTCTAATAAGTTTTTTTATTTCAGTCGTATTAATATCACCAGCAACGATAATTGATATATTGTCTGGACGATACCATTTCTTATAAAAATCAATAAGCTGTTGTCTTGATATGGTTTCTATTGAATTTGGCTCTCCAAGAATAGAGCGCATTACATACTGAGAGCCCGCCATTTCAATGGCCATTTTTTTATTATGTAGTCGTGTTATTGGACCTAAAGAAGCCCGCCATTCTTCTAAAATAATGCCGCGTTCATTATTAAGCTCATCATTCGAGATTGTGATATGACTTACCCAATCTGAAATAATATTTAATGCGAGATCTAATGTTTCTTTATCATTATTAGGCAGATTTAAGGTATAGATTGTATTTTCATAGTAAGTGGCAGCATTAACATCAATACTTGACGTAATACCTATATTTTCAAGGGTTGTAAAAAGAGTATGTAGTGGATAATTTTTGGTTCCGTTAAAAGCCATGTGTTCAAGAAAATGGGCAACACCTTGTTGACCATCTTCTTCATTGATTGTTCCTGCTTTAATTAATAATCGAATATATACTTTTGATTCTGGAGTATTATTTTCAGCAAGGTAATAAGTTAATCCATTCTCAAGCTCGCCAATGTCAATATGTGGCGTTATTTTTGGTTTCGAAATATGCTTGTTATTTTGATTTAGAATAGTAAGAGTGGATAGATCTGACGTACTTTTATTTGAATTTCCTATCGGATCGGTATGTATATTTAATATCAAAAAAAGTAAGAATGGTATGATGAAAAGAATAATGTTTTTTAATCGAAACATAAATTAGTTAACCTAAGTGATAATTATTATTCATTATTCTAACAATAAAATATTTATGCGAGCAATATCACAAAACCAGTCATTTAGTGTGTCTATTATTGAGTTGTTGTAGTTTTGTGTTTGTATTTTGTAAATATATTGTTTCTTTTGTGGCGACTTAAATACCGGTTTATAGAATTACCAATAAGTAACTGATAATTAATATCATTTGAGTTTATGCTCTAATTTGTTATTAAAGTTAACAATTATCAAACAAATATTTTTTCAGAAAAATAAAATTAAAAGTGGCCTTATTGCTTTTGTTACGTTTTTGTCTTTTTATTAAACAATAAAAGTAGTAACTAGGTTTGTACTTCTATTACTACTTTTAATTACTCCCACTTTAAACTTCTTGTTAGCACCCTTTAGGTTTTCTCTTTTTAATCAATTTTTTTTATCGTAATCACAAGACAAACTTGTTTTACATGAATAAAAGTGAGGCATATTTTATACGTTTTAATGACGATAAATACTGAGAATCTTAAATACAGAAGATCAAGAGCAAAATAATTGCTACCAAGATCTTAAAACGACAAAAAGAAGCTCAAACTGAGTAAGTATTGTTGCTATTTATCCAATAGAAGATGCTAGTATTCTCTCGCTTTAATTAGAAACTAAAATGTAATAAATTCAGTGGTCTAAAGAGTGTTTACCATTGATGTGTAGTGACACGTAAGTAACGTCACTTAATGAAATTATTTTATCAATGGTAAACAATCTACCATATGTATGGAGCAACAAATGAGTGAGCAAATTCTCACACTATCACAACTAGGCTGGCGTCCTTATTTTCAACAACAACTGACTCTAGATGATTTAACTGACTTACAAACGGGTCGAATTATCGAGCAGCACCGAAGCAGTATTATTGTTTTGAGTGAACAGGGCCAAGTAAGCTTATTACCACCATCAGGGGATGATCGTGTTTGTGTAGGTGATTGGGTATTGTTTGATGAAAATCTACGAATTCAGCGCGTATTGGATAGACAATCTCTGTTTGATCGCAAAGCCCCAGGGTCAAAAGTTGCAACGCAATTAATTGCAGCGAACGTAGATAACGTCATGATTGTGTGTTCATTAAATAATGACTTTAATTTGAGTCGTATTGAACGTTACCTTGCTATTGCAAAAGAAGCCGAAGTAGAACCAGTTGTGGTACTAACTAAAGCGGACTTATGTGACGATGCAGATGACAAGCAAGATCAAGTTCAGAAACTGAATCGAATGATGAGTGTTTACAGTGTAAATGCCCTTGATACTAATGATTTAGTTGCTTTACATAGTTATTGTAAAAATGGACAAACTATTGCTTTCTTAGGTTCATCTGGTGTGGGTAAATCAACACTTGTGAATGGGTTACTTGGTTTTGAAGTTCAAGAAACAGGAAATATCCGTGAAGATGACAGCAAAGGCCGCCATACGACAACGTACCGCGCGCTTAAATTAATGCCACAAGGCGGTCTATTAATGGATACCCCTGGGATGCGCGAGCTTCAACTGAGTGATTGCGAACAAGGCGTAAATGCAACGTTTAGTGAGATCACGGATCTTGCCGAAAAATGTCGTTTTGGGGATTGTTCTCATATATCAGAGCCAGGTTGTGCAGTATTAAAAGCTGTTGAGCTAGGCCAACTTGAAGAGCGTCGTTTAGTGAGTTTTCAAAAACTAATGCGTGAACAAGCGATTAATGGTGCTAGTTTGGCAGAGCAACGCGCAAAAGATAAAGCGTTTGGTAAGATGGTACATGGCGCAATAGCGGATGCTCGTAGTCGTAAAAAAGATTATGAGTCTAACGCTTATTAATATTCGACATTAATTACAAAATAAACCGCTAATTTTATTGGCGGTTTTTTTATATGTGTCGTTTTTTTCAATCATTGCTTATTGGTTTCTACTACTATGAACTTATTGGATACATAGTATCTCGGTCCTTATTTTATTACGGAGCTATCAATGAGCGGACAGCCTCTTACGCTATCTCAACTAGGTTGGCGACCTTATTTTCAACAACAACTAACGTTAGGTGATTTAACTGACTCTCAAATCGGACGTGTTATTGAACAACATCGCAGCAGCGTGATTGTTTTGAGTGAAAAAGGTCAAGTGAGCTTAATGCCTTCTTCAGGGGGGGGCTGTTGCAAATAATCTGAGTTGATAAATAAGTCCTATTATCGACTCATTATTATTGAAAAACGACCTCAACATTGAATAAACGATTGAGGAAGGCGGATCTCTCCCGTACTACCGTTTCACGTTTATCATTACGTAACCAGAAATCAAATTGTCCCTTATTCAACATTCGTAAAGATTCAAATCCTTGAATGGTTGACCAAGCTCGCTTCCTCAGTTTGAAACCACCGGCGGCCACGATCAATTTCTTAATGGGGGCATGATCGGACTCAATGCCATTATTGAGGCATTTAACTTGCCGCTGCTCGACATCCTCTCGTAGTCGTCCTTCCTTCTTCAATCGGGCAATAGCATTGGCGTATGAGGAATGTTTGTCCGTGTTTAACGTTTTAGGTTGATTGTCTATGTCGTAATATCTTAAGCAACGCTTAAGGAATTGGTAGGCAGCTTCTTTATTGCGCTTGTGGGAACAATAAAAATCGAGAGTATCTCCTTGCTTATTAATGGCACGGTAAAGGTAGTGCCATTTCCCCTTCACTTTGACGTAGGTTTCATCAAGTTGCCAGGATGAGTCGGTTTTAATGAATTGATAATTACGATGTAACTTTTTTCGTAATTTAGGGGAATATTCAATAAACCAACGATAAATAGTGGAGCGATTAACCGATATGCCTCGCTCTGCGAGCATATCACTGAGATTTGCGTAACTCATTGGCGTTGAACCATACCAACGTAAACACCAAAGTATAATTTCTGGTGCAAAGTGTTTCCATTTAAAATCAGGATTGGTCATTGAGTCGCTCGATTAGATCGGGAAAGAAAGGATTTTGGCTGATACTAAATTTTTTGCAACAACCCCTCCGATCTTAGCATGAGATCAACTGATTGGCATCACGCCCCTTTATTTGATTTTACCCAGTCGTTATTTTTTGTTTAGAAGCAATTAGGTGTAGAAGTATGTTTACAATCGTTACAGACAAGATCTCCAGTTTGTCCCAGAGCTGCGGAACCTAGTATTTCAAAAGTATTTGGTACAGCGTCATGTCATTTCTCTTTACCTATACGGGTAGATCCACATTCTGGATATTCTCTTATAATATTTTCCTTGTAGTTAGTTAGTGTTTTGATTGTTTGAAGTCAATCGCAATTGCAATTGTTCTATAAAAAATAATGCTTTAATCTCAATCGTTTGATCATACATTATGAGACTCGATGTATTCCATTTTTCTATAGTTGTATTAATAGGGTCTTAAAATGAGTAACCAAACTAATAGTGATATTGCCATTATAGGTATGTCGTGTCGTCTGCCGGGAAATTGCAGTAGTCCAGATTTATATTATGATTTCCTGTTAAATGGAGGCGATGGAATTGTTGATATCCCAAGAGAACGTTGGGATTCAAAAGCATTCTATGATGAGGACAAAAATAAAACGGGTAAAATGTTTGTTAGTCGTGGAGGGTTTATATCTGGTTTGGACCAATTCGATCCACAGTTTTTTGGTATCTCACCTAATGAGGCTCCGCATATAGATCCACAACACCGTTGGTTATTAGAGATCACACATGAACTGCTAGAAAATGCGGGACAGAAAGCCTCAGACTTGAAAGGTAGTGATACAGCTGTTTTTATCGGGCAGTTTATGCATGATTATGAGCAGATTCAGTTAGATTCAATGGCACATGGTAACATTTGCAACCATTCAGCCACTGGTTCATCAATGACCCTAACGGCGAATAGGTTATCGTATATATATGACTTTACGGGGCCAAGTGTTGCGTTAGATACGGCTTGCTCTTCTTCATTGGTTGCAATAGACATGGCCTGTAAATCAATAATCAATGGGGATAGTAAATTAGCGATCGCTGGGGGGGTTAATTTATTATTAAGGCCAGAGTTAACGTTATCTATATGTAAGGCTTCTATGCTCTCACCAGATGCTAAATGCAAAAGTTTTGATGCAAAAGCAAACGGCTATGTTCGAAGTGAAGGGGCTGGGCTAGTTATGCTTAAAAGCCTAAAATCTGCGTTGATAGATGGCGATAACATACTAGCTGTAATTAAATCTAGTGGCATTAACCAAGATGGGCATACTAATGGAATTACGGTTCCTAATGGTGAAGCACAGAAGAAACTTATTAACAAAACCCTACAAAAAGCCAACATTACTCCGAATGAAATTCAATATATTGAGGCTCATGGCACAGGGACTCCTGTAGGCGATCCGATTGAAGTGAATGCTTTAGGTTCAATATTTGGCATAAGAGAAGAAAATGCCAATAAATGCCTTATTGGCTCAGTGAAAAGTAATATAGGCCATACAGAAGCGGCGGCTGGAGTGGCTGGTCTGATTAAGGTTGTGATGTCGATGAATAGTGGTGTAATTCCTAGCAACCTTCATTATAACGATACTAATCCAGCTATTGATTTAAAAAAACTGAACGTAGACATCGTATCCAGCAATACTCAGTGGCCTATTAGCAAAGGTGAGAAAAGGCGCGCTCTCGTCAACTCTTTTGGATTTGGTGGAACGAATGCAAATGTTATTGTTGAACAAGCACCTATGGTCAGTAATAAAAAAACTGAAAGTGTAAGCAATCGAAATAGTATTCTCGTGTTGAGTTCAAAAACTAAGGTTGGCTTGAAATCGACAGTCGAAAATTGGCTACAGTTTTTACCTAACATTGATGAATCCGATCTGAGTAGCGTCTGTTATTCTGCTTGTATTAAGCGTGATCATTTTAAACACCGCATTTCCATAAAGGCGCCTAATAAAGCAAAATTAATATTAGAGTTAGAAAATTTCTTATCTAACTCGCCTAGTGAAAACTATTCAGTTGGTGCTGCTAACTTATCTAATGCTAATGACCTGTGCTTTACATTTTCGGGAATGGGTACAACGTGGGCAAGGATGGGTAAAGAACTATATATCAAGGAACCCGTGTTTAAAGCTGCGATAGACCGATGTAGTGCAGCAATAGAAAAGTATAGCGATATTAGCTTAGTAGATGAAATTTATCATATGGATAATAAAGATAGAATCCATACTACAAACATTGCACAGCCAGCAATCTTCGCTACTCAAGTTGCTCTTACCGAGCTTTATGAAAGTTGGGGAATTAAACCGAGTTGCATTGTTGGTCATAGTGCTGGCGAAGTAGCCGCAGCTTATGCTTCAGGGGCTCTTTCCTTTGATGATGCTATAAAGGTGATTTATCATCGTAGTCGATTGCAGCATACAACTGAAGGTTCAGGGAAAATGCTTGCTGTTGCGCTTTCAGAAGAAGAATTAACACCGTATCTAATGGATATTAAAGATAGGGTGACTATTGCCGCGATTAATAGTGAGCGGGCTATAACTCTTGCTGGATGTGAGATTGAATTGGAAAAGTTGTCAAGTCAGCTTGATATTGACGGTGTGTTTTCCAGAATGCTAAATGTAAATGTGCCGTATCACAGTCCGATTATGGATAGGATTAAAGAGCCACTTGTTGATGCTTTATCTAGCATAACAACGCATGTACCAAGCATTCCAATATATTCTACAGTGACGGGTGATGTCAGTGGCCCCGATTGCTGGAATTCGGTGTATTGGGCTGAGAATGTGCGACAACCAGTATTGTTTAAGAAAGCCATTGATAATATCACGTCAGGTGGAACTACTACATTTCTAGAAATATCCCCTCATGCTGTATTGTCGAGTTCAATTATTGCTAACTCCAACGAAGCTGGGGAGGCGAGTACTGTCGTGTCTTCGCTTATTCGTAAAGAAAATGATCATGAAATGGTCATGAAATCAATTCTGGAACTACATGTATCTGGCTACACTGTGGATTGGTCTAAATTATGCAATCGCGGCTCTAAGTCAGTATCTTTACCGAATTATGCATGGGATCACAATTCTTATTGGATTGAAAATGAGGATGTAGCATCTTCACGCATAAGTAATGTTCGCAAACAGGGTGGCTTTCATAAGAGTAACCACGACCTTCTTGGTGCTAAATTGAACTCTACTAATTTAATTTGGCATTCTGAAATTGACTTAGAAAAACAGGAGTATTTAAGTGGACATAAAGTAGACACTGAAATTATTTATCCCGGAGCTTGTTATATCGAAATGGGTATGGAGCTAGCTAAGCATAAAACCTCAAAAAATATCATCGTACTTGAAGATATTGAATTTAATAGAGCTCTGTATTTAGATAATAAGAAATCAATATTACTGGAAACTAGTTTGGATGAATATTCTGGTAGTTACGTGATTCAAGCGCAAGACAGTGCTACAGAAAATTGGGAAGTTTTTGGGAAGGGTGTTGTCACTCTAGATACTCATGAATCTGATAGCGAAACATTTGATATAGATAGTATTAAATCAGAAATGGAAAGCTACTATACAAAAGTGGATTTTTACAATCATTGTCATCAGATGGGGATGAATTATGAAGATTCATTCCAATCGGTTCATCAGTGTTGGTATGGAGATAAAATATCATTAGTTGAGATTGATTTGAGTAGTACAGAAACAAAAGATGCTAATGAATATTCGTTACATCCTTGCATTCTAGATTGTGCATTTCAGAGTTTATTCCCAACAATCAAAACTAGTTTCTTGCCCGTAGCTATTGAGGCGATTAGGCTCTATGAGAAGCCTAGTCCTCGCTGTTATGCGCACCTTGTTACCACCAACCGTACTAAAACTGACATATTAGGTAATATTACAATATTGGATTGTAACGGAAAGGTACAAGTTGAAGTAATTGGGGTGTCTTTAAAAGCAAATAGCATGAGTTCAGATAAGACGGCAGAGAAGATTTGTTACGATTATCAATGGGAAGAGTTATCACTCACTAGTGAGGCGATAGATGGCAAAAATGAACTTTGGTTAGTACTTGCAGGTGAAGGTGACAACTCTGGAGATTTTGAAAGTTATATTAGTGAACACGATATAAAGTACAGGTCGATTACTAAAAAACAAATACTTGAAATTACTGACTCAAATTATTCATGGTCTAACGCTTTGGAGTTGCTTACGGATGGTATTCATGATCGAATCACAAAAGTAATTTATCTCTGGCCTCTTGATCATTTACAAGCGATAGAAAAATTCAACTCAACCCTTGAGCTTGCAGATTCAACATTGAAGATAGCGCAAGCAATAGTGGGTATAGATAGCCTAAAGGGGCTTCCAACATACTTTTTTACTAGCGCCTCACAGGCTATTTTACCCGGTGATGCTCAGTTTAATCCGGAGCAAGCTACTATATGGGGGTTCTCTCGTGTGTATTCTTCGGAATACCCTGAACTGAATGTACATCTGGTTGATTTACCATATGACTCTACTCAGTTGGATAATAATTTTTCTAAACTTGTTAGGTGTATGCTAGCTGATAATACTGAGCAAGAATTGGCAATTCGATCAGATACTATTTATGTAAATCGATTACGTAAGTTATCGATGAAAGATATGATTAACTATAGTGAGAGAAAAGTTGAGCTAAACGTACTAGATGATTATGTAGTAAAGTTTGGTAATAAAACTATTGATGTCTTTAAGCAATCTTTGCCTCCATTGTCTAATTATAATGTCAGAGTTAGAGTGGAAAGTAGTGATCTTGATTTGGGTGCCATTGACACTAATAGTTCTCAACTGATTGGTATCATCGGAACTATAGAAGAGATTGGAGGTGGAGTTAATGATATAGCTGCTGGAGATAAAATCTACTGTTTATTTAATGGCGATATTGCATCGTTGATTGATGTGGATGGAAATCATGTAACTAAGTTAAGTACTAAGTCGGCACTAGGTAAAGCTCATTATATAAGTGATTTTGTTCAGGCACATTTTGTACTGTTAAATTGCTCAAAGTTGACTAGCGGCGAAACAATTTTGCTATTACCTACTTTGAATAGCTTCGAACACGCAGTTATTCAGGTGGCTAAGCGTAATGGTGCGAAAGTTGTTGCGATTGTTCACTCAGAAAAAGATGGAGAGCAACTTCTTAACTGGGGGGCTGATATAGCAATAAACTCAAGTGATAATGATTTCTCTCAACAGCTGAAAGATATTGGGTCGGTTGATGTGATTTTTAATCAATCTAATGGGAGAATGGTGTCCAAGGCGATTGATGTAATAGCAGAAAATGGAAGATTCCTTGATCTGACTACTACTGAAGCTGCATTGAATAGAAAGCAGATTGACGTCATATCTCAAAAAGGAATTATTTATTACCCTTTGAAGCTATCATCTATACTTTCTATTAAAAACTTCAGGTTAAACGAACTTTTGCGAATGTGTATAGATACCTATTTAGATGATGGTGTTTTGCCGTTAGCACGACAGACTAAATCTATAAACGATATGTTAACTCAATCTGCAAGTTTGTATGATAATGAATCAGGTTCTCGGTTGATTTGCAGTATGAGTACTCGTCCACCAGTGGTAACTCTCGGAAGTAATAACGAAGTTATATATTCAAATGCAACCTATCTGGTCACTGGTGGCTTAGGCGGTTTAGGTTTAGAAGTAATGAATTGGTTAGCGGATAATGGCGCCAAATCAATAGTATTGATCAGCAGAAGCGATGCAAGACCACATGCCATTGATGCCATTGAAAATGTCAAGGCTACAGGGGTTAATGTATCTGTTATGCGGGCTGATGTTTGTGATTTAAATGATGTAGTGAGAGTAGTAGAGGAAATCAAACGAGACTTGCCGCCATTAAGAGGGGTGATTCATGCGGCAGGGGTCCTAGATGACGCTTCCATTAATAATCAAAACAGAGATAAATTTGCTAATGTGCTACTTCCGAAAATTCAAGGAACTTATAATCTGCACAACGCAACCATCGAGTCAAAGTTGGATCTGTTTATCTGTTTCTCGTCAATTGCGACAATTATAGGGTGGCCCGGACAGAGTAATTATGCCGCAGGAAATGCATTTATGGATAGTTTTGCTCATTGGCGTAATGCGCAAGGTTTTCCAACGCTGAGTGTAAACTGGGGGCCTTGGGGCAGTGCAGGCATGGCGAAAAATCTTGATGATGTTGATAAGAGACGGATGGAAAGTTCCGGTATGAGGTTCTTATCCACAGAGCAAGCATTTGATGAAATGACAAATCTGTTGAATTACCGAGTACCAAACGCCGGAGTATTTGACTTAGTATGGGAAGATGCGGTCAGTAGGTTTGCTAATCCATTGAAGCATAGTGTGTTCTCTAATTTTGTTGAAGAGAAAAAGGGCAATGTGGCAAGTGATTTTATGGGGGATTTCTCTCGCAGTTCGTCAACTGAACAGTTCAACATGGTTACTTCGCTTGTATCTCAGACTTTCGTAGATATATTGGGACTAGGCTCTATTGATGATATTGAACCTGATGTTAGTGTTTTTGACTATGGACTTAATTCATTGATGTCAATTGAGTTCTCATCTCTTTTGCAGCTACAGTTAACTTTAAAAGTATCCGGTTCGCTTGTTAGTAAGTATCAGACAATTAACAGAATTGTCACGTATATTGTTGAGGAGTTAACAAGCTTCAATAGTGAATTGACGAAAGATAAGGATTTATCGTTATATAAAAATGCACCTTGGTTGCCTAGTCGCTATAGTGTTGTAAATAATCAACTTCAGACTTGTGATGCGAATGAATTAAATCATTGGACACAAAGTTTGGTCTTGAGGCTAAATCCAAAATTCAATATAGATACTTTCAAATCGGCAGTTTTTCTGGTGATGGAAGATAACGACTCTTTAAGGTTAATATCGAACATTAATGATAAGTCAAGAATGGTGGAATTTGTCAATGATGGCATTGGGTCGGTAATTAGTGAAATAAAAACCACCAACTTATTTGATGAAAAAGTATATCAAAGTGCAATCTCTGAAATTAACTTACACACTCTACCATTTAAGTTTAATATAGTTAGTTCTGATGATTTTGATGAGAAAGTTTTACTATTAACTCATCACCAGCTATTACTTGATGGCATGAGTGTTAAATTATTAATGCAACAGGTTAATCGAGTATATAACTCAATGATTTCTGGAAATGAGGTTAGCTTAGTCACTGGATCCTTCGCAGAGTACTGTCACAAACTAAATGATTATGCTCAAAGTGAGGAGTGTACAGGCCAGCTTCCAAAATTACTGTCATCAAACTGGTCAAGTGCAGATGAAATAAAAACTGACAATCAAGATCTAGATAATAATCGATACAAAAACGGTAGGACTCAACTTATTTTAATAGATGATAAAGAAGTTTCAAAACTACAGGGAGATAAAAGTAGGAAAGTTATTGAACTTATTGCTAGATCTATTGGTGATTGGGCTGGGATTAGTAAATTACAGTTTGATCTACAATTCCATGGGCGTAGAGCTAATGACATATTGCCTGATGCTTCATCAACGCTAGGTTATTTCACTGAGGATTACCCTGTATTGGTTGACCTTAGTCGCAAGGATACCTTTACTCAAATCAACAATGGGATGAATAACAATGAGGACTACTCACTACTGAAATATTTATGTAATGCCCCTTTGGTAGAAGAGCAAATATCTGTAATTCAACCATCTCAGGTGGCTATAAATATTAGGCCGGAGTTTAATGTCAATAGCGCATCATCTACTGACGAATTGTTTATATTTCCTAGTGGTAATACTAGATGGGAATTTGGAGATTGGTATTATGAGAATGTTGCCGATAAATATTGGGCAAGTGGCGAGCTTAATCGTGGGGTTTTATTCTACTTTGAAGTGACAATTAAAAAAGATGGGTGCTATATTGAAATGAATTATAATAAAGATCTTTACAAGAAGTCAACAATAGACAATTTGATTTGTAATATTAAAGAATCCTTCATCAATGCAAGTGAATAATTGAATATACATATCTGTATTATTTAATAACTATGAAATTATAACTTAATTAGACCTGTGGTTGTTCTCAGCCACAGGTGCACTAATTTAATATATTAAAGAGCAAGTATGATAACTTACGATTTTTTAAATGATTCAATCAATATAATTGCGCTGCATCGAGTACTTAGTGATGTTGATTATGACAACAGAGTTGCTCCAGTTTCTATAATGGAAATGGCGGAGAGAGATTTGGTTGAATTCATAAAATATTCAAAAAATAATGGCTACGAATTCATTTCAATTGATGATGTTTTATCCTTAGATGTTGGAACTAATAATAAGTGTATAGTTTTAACATTTGATGATGGGTATGTTGATTTCTATGATGTTGTGTTCCCGATAATAAAAGAACACAGAATACCAGCTTGTCTTTATTTTACTAGTGGCTACCCAGATAGTAAATGTATCCACTCTTTTGGGATTCTGGAGGATCATGTCAGATCCTTGCCATCATTGAAGTTTTCTATTGCTAATAAGGACTATTCACTTAGAGCAGAGACAAAGTCTGAGAAGAGAGAAGCTATTTATTTTTTGTCTAATCTGGTTGAAGAATTATGTGATGGCAATGATTCTGGAAAACTACTTGAGATATTAAAATTAATTGGTGTAGATGATGAAATTATAAATAGACGTTATTCCCTAAACTGGCGACAGGTTATTGAACTAAGTAATAATGAGCTTGTTACTATTGGATCTCATACTGTAACGCATCCACGATTAAGTCAGCTAAAGAGCCAGAATGTTGAATTTGAATTATTAGAATCTAAAAGAAAGTTGGAGAATGTTTTAGGTGCAGAGGTTAAGCATTTTGCATACCCTTATGGTGACCATAATGAACGCGTTAAGGCAATGGTTCGAAAGGTTGGATATTCGTCCGCAGTAACAGTTATTAGTCGTGATGTCTGTAATATAGATCGCTTTGCCTTGCCGAGACATTGGCTTGATAGTGACTTTGCTGTTATATAAATTCATAATTAGACAATTTAAAAATTATATAGATACAACTTATAGAGGTAATCATGCCAAAGCATAGTAGATCTATTTTGAACGTTGCAGCATTACATTGTGATGTATTTTTGAGGGTAATATCATGAGTTGGAGTAAATCGAATTTTGTCTATTTTTGTATATCTTTCATTCTTGCTTCTATAGGTGGGTTTTTTACCCTTGTCGCACTACCTTGGTTGGTTCTGTCAATCGATAATAATCCGTTGACACTTAGCTCAGTTATTGTTTGCATGAGTTTGCCTCAAGGTTTCTTTATTTTATTTGGAGGCGTGCTCTCTGATGTCTACTCCCCATATCGAGTATTAATAATATCAAGAGTTCTGTTTTGTTTGACATTATTTGCATTGTTTGCCTTGGTTTCCTCTGAGTTTATGGTGCTATGGCATTTATATGTGTTCGCATTTTTCATTGGTACATTCTCCTCAATATCCTTGTCATCTAGTCAGTCGTTATTACCTTCGCTTATCCCAGAGGAAAAACTGAACATAGGTAATGGCATTTTCATGGGAACAACTCAACTTGCACAAGTGGTTGGTCCGATACTCGCTTCTTGGGTTATTTATACTTTTAGAAACTATTATCAAGTTGCTGAGGGTGATGTTCATTTATTCAGTATCGCATTGGCTTTTTTAGTTGACGCGTTTGCACTGGCTCTTTCATTACTACTAGTTTTAAGGATTAAGCTGAAGGCTAATGTGAAATCAGAAAAAATTAATAATTTTATTTTATTTTTTGTTGATGGGCTTAAGTTTTGTTTTCGTGATAAAGCGATTCTACTTATAATGGTTTATTTGTTGGCCGCAGCGTTTTTCATACATGGCCCACTAGCTATTTCGATGCCACTCTTAGCGAAACAAAAATTTATGACGGAGATTACAGGTTACGGGAATCTATACTCTGCATTGGGAGGGGGTCTGTTAATTGGGACGATCACAGCGATGCTAGTTAAAATACCTGCAAAATCATTAGGATTTGTATTAGTTGTTTGTGACTTAATTTCTAGCGGGGTTCTGGTATCGCTCGCTCATGCTGGAGCATTACATATAGCAATGGGACATATAGCGATTATTGGCTTTTGTCTAGGGTTGATAAGTGTTGCTGGTACAACATGGTTCCAACAACGAACCCCTGCTATGTATATGGGTAGAACGATGAGTATATTGTTATTCTGCATTATAGGTTTTACTCCAGTATCAGCGAGCATATTTGGTTTTGCCATAGCTGAAACATCGATTGAAACAGCGTTAATAGCAAGCGGCGTTTTACTCATGATTGTTGCAGGTGTTGGTTTGAGCTTTCCTAAGCTTAGAAAGATTGGTGCACTTCCTAGGTTAGCTTCAGTGGAGGATTAGGGCTTATACTCACTTACATGAGTCGATTTTAATCTTACTTGGTATGCATTATTGAATTAAGGACCACTTCTTCTCGGAGTGGCCTTTTCTTTAATTCAAGATAAGCAACCTTCGGTTGCAGCTTCCACGCTGCAACCCTTTCGACAACGATTTAGCTATTCTAAGAGAATACACTGACAAATATAAGATCATTATCGCGCTCTCCAATTATATTGGCAGTTCAGGTGGATTTTTTGCAACGGTGAAGAGTGCTATTATAAATCAAAAATCGTAAATTTCTTCTCAAGCATCAATTAACAAAGTTGGCTTTGTTTGGGCTGATATATAACGACCCAGTTATGAGCTTATTTTTTCCTATGGTGTGTTAAAATTCACATGGATATTTATGTTAACAGGATTTGTATTTTATAAAAAGTTAGATTTGAACACGCCATTTGTTAATGATTGTTCACTTTTCATCAATGAATGTAATGAACAGATTTTAGTTGCTTTGACATTTTCACAAGCGAAGTACTCATTGGTTTTGTACAGCTCCCTTAATGTTTTTTTACCAAAAATGATTTTAAAATCATTAAAAGAGCGTCAAGCGGAATTTTTAGCCGGTAGATTATCTGCTAGGTTTGCTTTAAAATATCTAAAAGGTGATAGTCAATATTGTTTTGATATAGGAATTGGAGATTTTCGTCAGCCTATCTGGCCAACTAATATTTTAGGTTCTATTAGTCATACTAGTGATACAGCTTTAGTTATGGTATCAAAAAAAAGCGTAGATAGATTATCGATAGGTGTTGATATCGAAAATATTTGCCCAATAAATATTGTGAATGAAGTTTCAAGTCATATTTTTGATATTAATGAAAATACACTGCTTAAAAGTTGTGGGTATTCTGAATCGCAAGTATTCTCTTTAATTTTTTCTGCAAAAGAAAGTATTTTTAAATCTTTGTTTAGCTATGTTAATGAATATTTTGACTTTGAGGTGGCTAAGTTAAAATTTGTAGATGATGATAATTTTAAAATGGTATTTCATTTAAATGAAGACTTTGCTTTACATTACCAACTCCCAATTAAGCAAACTGTATCATTCAGCGTCTATAGTGAATATGTGATCACATACTCAGAGTTGTTGCAAATAATCTGAATAGATAAATGAGGCCTACAATGGTCTCATTATGATTGTAAAATAATCTCAATATTAAAGAGGCCGCTTAATGAAGGCGGATCTCTCTCGTATTATTGTTTTCCGTCTATCGTTACGCAACCAAAAATCAAATTGTCCCTTATTTAACATCCGTAATGATTCAAACCCTTGAATTGTTGACCAAGCACGTTTTTGAATTTTGAAACCGCCGGTAGCTTCAATTTCTTAATGGGTGCATGATCTGAGGTTCTGTCACAAAGGTTTAGTTAGATACAGGCATGCCGATCTCCAGACACAATTATGCAGCGAGCGCGTAAAAGTGCTCCCATACGGGTAAACTTACATCGCCAACTTGACCCCGTTTAATTTGAGTCCAAACTTCTTGACCTGACATAGTTGCAGTTGCTCCTTCCACAGATTTCCAACCCAACGCCTGATACATCTTTTGCTTTATGGCCTATGGCTTTGCTCAACGATGTTATTGAGATATTTTACATCGACTATATCAATTAAGTTTAGCATAAAAACAACGCTTAGCCATAATTTGACGTTCAGATTATGTAGAGCCAACGCATTGGCCCCACTCTTATCTATGACCACTTTATCTGGCAATCCATTAGTATTGATTGCCTTACGTAGAAAGGTTTGCGCCGCTTTTTCATCGCGTTCTTTGCTTAGATAAAAATCTACGATGTCACCATATTTATCAACGGCTCGGTAGTAATGCCACCATTCGCCCTTAATTTTGATGTAGGTTTCATCCATGCGCCATGATGGGGATACTTTGCGTTTCAATTTGAGCATCACACGGACGATTTAGTTCCCTGCTATGCGACAGAACCAAATATGGTGCGTCTGATAGTTGAAACACCGTCTGGTGAAGTGGAAGAAATAGAAAAATCATTACATGAATTTGGTCAAGTTATTGTTGGTAATAAACAGGAAAATGAAATTCTGGAGTCGAAATTCGATGTAGAGCGCTTGCAGATGAAGTTAGAAATGGCTGCAATGGAGTTAAAGCAAAATGATGTTTTTGTAGCAAAATGAAAACCAGATGGTTGAACTACAGCGAACAATCTGTAACAGTTTGACTTATTCGCAAAAACAATTGTCATCACAATTCGCTGCGTACAAAAGTCTACTAATAAGCTTACTCTACTTGCTAGATAATAATACTGAGAAAGAACCCCCAGAACTGGCAAAAAACAAATAGAAGAAGAAATTAGTAAGCACATTACAGATAATCACAAGGCTCTAACTTTAAAATAGTTAGTTGATAATGCACTTTATGGGGTTACTGGAAATTCCTTGTATTCACTCATTGTATCGTTGCTAGCCACGTTACCGAAATGAGTCGCGGCACAAATAACAACACATTAAGGCGTCAAGCTTTATAACGCACGTTCTACTAATTCCCAAAGGTCGCCAAATTTGAAGCGACCTTTTTTATTACCTGTGATCCGCTTTCTCATTTTAAGCCCGTTTCTTTTTTGCTACAATATCCATGAAAGAGCCCAGTGTTGGCTCTCAACACTAAGCACACGGGAACTACACCGCCCTTAAATCGCTTTCTGAAATGGCTGTAAAGCTTCTTCAACTTTGTTCCTCAAATGAGGGATATAACCAATCTGTTGGCCACTGTGCCAAATCAACCAATCTCGATGCTACTCGATCTAACTTTAACTACTGGTCCAGGTGATCAGGAACTAACTATCTGATGCAACGGTTCTGAGGGGGACTAACTGTGTCAATTTTTACTTTTTAGGAGATATTCTTAACTTTTTATACCAATTCCGTTAATTAACTTA
>NZ_MSCO01000002.1:1106955-1350803 GCF_002954705.1 Aliivibrio sifiae | reverse complement strand
AAAATTAACGGAATTGGTATAATACCGTCTTTCTTATCAATTCTTCGCGTGATTCACCTGCTCTAAAACTAACGAATTCTAGACCGTCATTGCACAACAAACATGCGTACGGGTCGACATTAGCATGTTGCTTCAACATGCTTGCATAGCAAGGTAACGCTGGCGCGTCCTTGCTTTCCATCTCTAACGCATCATACACTTTCGGTAGGGCTTCGCCTCTACGTTTATTCGATAAAAAACCGTAATACCTGATCATCTTAAAATGTTTATCTGGGATCTGCTCTATGAGCCGACATATTAGCTCTTTTGCCGTTAATATCAGCTCTTCTTGCGTTAGAGTCATTGTCTTGTGCTCACCATCTCTATGGTCTAAATACTTAAACACCACTGTTCCTCCGCTATAATGATGCAGCCTTGAGGCAGATATCGGCGGGCGCTTTAGGTAGCGACCTAAATAATTCACGGTTTGCTTTAATAGCTTAGTCTTCTTTGCAAAATGGATGTTCCAATATCTTTGATATTGGCGCTCTAAGAAAAAATTCCATTGACGGTAATCCTGGATGTGCTCAGTGCTCCCTGTTGATAAATTTAGCTCATCGTACTTTCGTCTGAGTAAATCAATTAAACTTCGACGCTAGTGATACTCCACATGCTTCTTTTTGAAATAGATAGGCTTGCCAGTTATCATTTTCATCTAAACCACCTCGTGTGACGGATAAATGAATATGAGGATGCCAATTGAGGCCTCTGCCATAGGTGTGTAAAGCACCAAATATACCGACGTCAAGGCCCATTTTTTTTGCCCAATTTAACAAGGTATTCGCAGCAAGATAAAATAAGTCATTTAAGAGTTCAGGGTTTGCGTCGAATATTGGCCAAAGTTCACTAGGCATGGTGAACGTGATGTGCTGATGCTCGCAATCTGGCATCACTTCCAGCTGCGTGGCTATCCATTGCTCTGTAGATTTTGTACCACAAGAGCTGCACGCCTTCGTCTTGCAACTCTGGCATATTACTTTCGTGCAGTGACAGTTTGATTTTTCACAACCGTAGTGTTTTGCCCCTATCGCATTGGTACCACACGCAAGCATTCTTTCTATACAAGTTATTTGCCACAGACTGAAGGTATGAGCGTGTTTCCATAGCGTTTTTTCCCAAGCGTTGTCTTTTTCAAAAAGCAGCTTAGTGGCACGAGGGATAAATTCTTTTTGGGCATGACGTCGGCGTCTGTAGTTGCGTGGCAAGAGGTGAGTAATTCGAGATAAGAAAGGATGCAGGGATCATATGTTGAATACATAATTTAACGCGGCCTCGCTCGATGCGCAGCATCGCTATCTTGAAAAGTGACAATACAATTGATAGCCTCAAATGTAGACAGTGTAATGATTGTTTGTTCTTTAAATAATGACTTTAATTTAAGCCGTATTGAACGCTATCTTGCTATCGCAAAAGAAGCAGAAGTTGAGCCTGTTATTGTGCTAACAAAAGCTGATTTATGTGACGATGTTGATGATAAGTATGACCAAGTTCAAAAGCTGAATCGAATGATGAGTGTGTATACTGTTAATGCATTAGATACAGATGACTTGATTGCTCTGCATAGCTATTGTAAAAATGGGAATACGGTGGCTTTTTTAGGTTCTTCAGGTGTAGGTAAGTTAACTTTAGTAAATGGTTTATTGGGTTTTGAAGCATTGAAAACAGGTGGTGTTCGTGAAGATGACAGTAAAGGCCGTCATACAACGACTCATCGAACACTTAAGCTAATGCCTCTGGGCGGTTTGTTGATGGATACTCCAGGGATGCGAGAATTGCAGTTAAGTGATTGCGAGCAAGGGGTGAGTGAAACGTTTAGTGAGATAAGAGAACTCGCTTTACAGTGTCGTTTTGGTGACTGTTCGCATAATACAGAGCCGGGTTGCGCTATTCAAAAAGCATTAACAACTGACTTGTTGGATGAGCGTCGCTTTGCTAGTTATCAAAAACTCATGCGAGAACAAGCTTTCAATGGTGCGACTCTTGCAGAAAAAAAAGCGAAAAAGTAAAGCTTTTGGAAAAATGATAGGAAACGTCCAATCAGAATCTCGGAGTCGTAAAAAGGGATATTAATTAAATTAACTGCCCATCTTTATGATGAGCAGTTTTGTTTTTTTAGAATGTGACGTTAAGATTCTTTTTAATGTTCACTTTAGGGAAAAGAAATGCTGGACGAAAAAACGTTACTAACAATAGGAATGCTTTCTGAACGTAGTGGAGTTGCGCATTCTGCCTTACGGTTTTATGAAACAAAAAGATTAATAGCGTCTATTCGAACTTCTGGTAATCAACGTCGTTATCACCCTTCAATGCTCCGTCGAATTGCGCTTATTCAAGTTGCGCAACTTATTGGTTTTACACTGGAAGACATAGCTAAAGAGCTTGAAGACTTACCAATGAAAAAGACGGCCACTAAACGTGATTGGGAAAAGGTAGCGAGTAAATGGCAAAAAGATCTCGACGCTAAATTACATCAAATACAATTGCTTAAAGATAACTTAACGGGCTGTATAGGTTGCGGTTGTTTGAGCATGGAAAAATGTCAGTTATTGAACCCAGATGACATTTTGCATGAAGAAGGCTGTGGGGCTCAGAGAATTAACTTAGAATGAATCACAATTGAGGTGATAGAGATAGAAAGAATCGTTTTGTACGGTAGCAATATTGCCTTGGTAAGATAAAAATCGTACCATCCTGTGATTATCGATTGAGTCTACAAGAGAATAGCAATATGAACCAAGAATTAGAGATGATCACGAACCTAGAAGATCTAGAAACATTTATTGTTGCTGCTGAGAATGGCGGCTTTGGTTTAACTAACGTTGCTGGCATTGCAATGGCAACTAACAATAAAGACGGTCGTCGTTTTGTTGCTGTATTAGATGATAAGCACCAATTGCTTTTATCTCGCTGGGTAACGGAAGAAGTATTTCAAACCGGCCAAGACTTAGTGCGTAATGGTTCAAACCGCACAACGCACTAATTGAGTTATATTGTCTCTATTTTTCTAATTGGTGCTTAAAGGTAATTAGAAATAATAGAGATAAATATAATGCAAATGAAAAAATAAACGTTATATCCTTCACAATCCATTCTTTATCACCCTAATCAAGCCTTTAATTTTTCTTTGCATATATCAATGCTGTTTACGGTATTAGCACATTCAGGTGCTTGATATACTTCTCGATAAAGTAAGGTGGTATAACAAAGACGATAAGATAAAAAGACTGCTCTAAGAAGGTTGATGCAATCTGTGTTTCTTGATTTAAGTAAGCAAATAGAGCAAGCATATTTAATAGAACATAAAGTGCAACTAAAGCCGTTAAAGCAACCAAGATCAAACCAAGAAGGTCTCTTTGAAATACTTTTGATATAGTCATTTTCATTCCCTCAAAAATGTAATGTGCATTTTAATCTACGCCTAATCAGTAGGTGTTTTTTTGAGCTATATCAATGTTTGGTTTGGGAGAAGATGAAAAGTAATATTTACAATTTAGTAATTAAACTAAAAGGGCTAAGACATTTCCATGAAGAGAGGTCTTAACCCTGTTGGCTTATGCTATAAATTATCGTATAAAGATAAAATATAGGAAGTGAAATCTCTCTTTTTATCCTTTAATTCTCGCCACAATAAAATCAACCGCAGCTTTTACTTTTGGTGTTGAATACGCCAGTTTTTGATACAACATATATACTCCGAGTGTTTGGTTTTGCGTGATGTTTAATGGTTCATCAAAGTGAAGTTCAATAAGTTCATTACACTCAAAATAAGGCTGTAATACCCAACGAGGCATCATGATAATCCCATCGCCTTTTACTGCTTTATCTGCCAACCACTGACCATTATTTGTTGTGAGTAAACTAGGGGCCGAGACGTCTTGCCACTCACCGTTTATTTCACTTAACCAAGGCGTGGGACCGTGAGGTGTTTTGAAAAATAAGCCCTTATGATTAGGTAGATCTTTTGTGCTTTTAGGTTGTCCATACTGCTTAAGATAAGCAGGAGAAGCTGCAGGAATAAATTGATTATCCATAAGATGAATCGCAACCACACGTTCATCAGGTGCAAAGCCCCCACGAATAGCAATATCAACATCGTCTCTATCTAGTTTAGAGAGTTGATCGTTTAACTCTACATCTAAAACAATATCTGGGTAGAGGAGTGTAAATTCATCCAATATTGGAGCAAGAATACGCTCACCAAAACCAACCATAGAACTTATTTTAAGTGTGCCTGTTGGTGTGGTTTGGTAATCTTTTACTGCTTTATCGCATTGTTCTAACTGTTGAATTAGTGTCGTAATTTGATTGTAGTATTGCAAGCCCACTTCAGTGAGAGAGACGGTTCGAGTCGTTCGTTTTAATAGTTGAGCACCGAGTGAGGCTTCAAGATCGGCGATTCGACGTGAGATAGAAGAGGCGGGAACATCAAACTTTTTAGCGGCAGCAGAAAAGTTACCAGCCTCTACTGTCGCGGTGAAATATTTTAAAGCACGTAATTGATCCATAATCTTATTGTTGCCTTTTTAACAATAGAGTTGCCTATATTAGCGTCTATAACTAATTAAAAACAGAAGCAATGTAGGAGGCAAAATGTAGATACCGTATCTTTAATCTGTACGAAAGTTCGTAGAGGCATTGATGTATGAAGGGGGAAGGTGAGTGTAATTCAATAATAATAACCTAACAGGTTTGAATATCTGTGTTTACGCGGTAATTACAAACATAAAAAAACCTTGTAATTCATAAGGTAAAAATCTGGTTTCATAAAATGAAAGTGGTAGCATGATTGGGTATGTCATTAAAGGAACAGAAAAATGGTCACAACCACTCCAAAGTATTTTAAAGTTAAAGTGAATACAAGCAAAGGAAGCTCTTACTGGACACTCAGTGGTTCTACTGTGATTTTAGAAGATGCAGCTGTATTTTCTATGGATTCGATGCCTGATTTTTTTCGCCAATCGTTGGCTCAGAATTTTATTGAATTGATGCCTGTCGAGTAAATCGAGCGAGCATCAATTGAATCGTCAGTAGTATTAGTTCATCGTTACAAATTAATTAAAGAGTATTTAGCATTTCAGTACATTGTTTTGGCATAACGGGTGCAGGTGCTCTTTTTTTCTGTGGGGTTGGATTGACTCGCCAGCTTTGAGCTTCATATCCACAACCATCCCCTTCTGGTGGCTCGGCTTGGCTAATACAGTTTTTATCTTCTGGTGGGCATTTAAGGCGTACATGCATATGAGCACTGTGTCCCCACCAAGGACGCACCTTGCGTAACCATTCTGTATTCCTATTTTCTTCTTCGCACAGTTTTTCTTTGATTGCAGAGTTAACGAATATACGAGCTACTCTTTCATCTTTTGCTGCCATTTTAATTAATTCAAAGTGTTCTGGTTGCCATTGTTTATCGCGAATGCTTGATGTCGGTTTATCGACAAGGCTAATCGAGTAGGGCTGTTTCAGCTCTTTTTCTGTTAGTGGTTTATTTAATAAGCGTAACCAAATATCGACATCAAGTCCTGTTTGGTGGCTAGAATGTCCATGAGAAAATCGCCCTCCTTGTGGTAAGGACATGTCAGCAATTAAAAGCTGTTTATTGAGTTTCATTTCTGATTTAAGAGCAAGATCTTGAATAAAACTGATGGTGTCTGAATGAGCAAAATAACGCTTACGTTCACTACGAACCACTTGATAGCCTTTTCCGGTTAAAGGCAACGCCTTCGCACCTTCTAAACAACCATTCGCATAGCTCCCAATTGATTCAATCGCTTGAGTCGTCGGGAGTTGCATTGACTCCCATAGGGTCGCATTCAGAGATAAGCTATAACAGCTAAAATAAAAAGCAATGAGACAGTAACGCATTTATTATTTTCACCATTATTAATAAATCATAGGTTATGAGTGAGGCAATTTAATTCATCTCTTGTTAAAGAGTAACGTACATCTGACCTATGATCATAGCATTAACATATTATGAATACTTATTTGTGTTTAATGGTTTTAATTGAGTAGTGATTGAATGCAGGAAAACGAGTTTCTATTTTAGAGTTACTTCTCATTTATAAAGTATCATTTCTTTTATTACCGACTTTTTTTAGACATGACATTTATATTTTATTAATTAAATCAATTGAATATTGTCGTATGAAGTTGTCCATGTTACATAGATTAACAATGATCTTAAGGTAATTACACTGAGTGAAGTGTTAATCATCAATGAGGATCAGATTATTAGTCTGTTGGAATGCGTAAGCATGGAAGTAATTAAATAATGATAAAAATAAATAAAATAACAGTAGCGATATTAAGCGTGATGCTTAGTGGTTATGTGTATGCTTCTGATGAAAATCAGACATCTAGAGTTGCTCCTTTGGCTATAGGTGGATTATGTGAGAGTTTTAATATTTATCCCGATTGGACACGAGGTGATCATGCTGGCGGTGGTGATATTATGGTTCATAAGAACATCGCCTATTCTGCGGTTTATTGGACTCAAACCGTTCCCGGTAGTGATTCTTCATGGGCTCTTCACTTAAATTGTGATGGCTCAGAGCCAGGAACCGCTCCGGTTCTTTCGTTACCAAACCCGATGGATCCTATTCGTTTAGAAGTTGCTGGCTGGCCAAATACATTTGTAGTTGCTAGCCCATCATCAGTAGCACCTACAACGTTAACGGTTGAGACGAGCAAAAGTACAGAATTAACCGACTTAAATCAGCTAACTAGTACGTTTGTATCTATTATTGAAGTGATTGATCAAGCGAGTTCTTCATCAATTATTATTAACAGTGATGTGCTTGATAAAGCGATACAAGATAAAAATGTATTAATAGATAATATCGCAGTTAAAGAGGCGCTAATAAACGCGATAGATATTACTGGCAGTAAAATCGATATTACTCAGGTCAATGCACTTAGCAATGACCTGAAAGGGTGGGCTCAAGCTCATAACCTTATCGTATCAACGCTTGCGCCAGAAGCGAGTTTTGGATGGTCTTTAAGTATTGGTGATTTTGCTTACGATACACATTCAGGAAGACAATCTGTGTGGAATGCAGCATCTAATTATACTGTAGATGTACTTGATAAATTAGAACTTTATAAAGTAGCAGCAACCAAAGCTGATTTTGTAGCTTTCACTAAATCAAGTGCAGCCACTGCATTGTCAAGTGAGCAATGGCACAACGCACTTGAGTATGTGAAACAAGTTACAGATTACGTGAAGAGTCCCGCGATGTTGGCTAATATGTCAACAACTCAAGCTGCTGACTATTTTATGGGCCAAACCACCAAAGAACAAAAGATTCGTAAAGCTGCGTACAGTAACGTATTTGCTATTTTATTTGATAAAGATACGGCTGAATTAACAACTAAAATTGAACGTTATCAAGATGCGAAAGTGCCACTATACTACGTTGGTGAAGAGTTAGAAAAAGGTTCATTAACACGTATTGAAGCATTGAATAGCGAATTAACCAATGCTACCGATGTGATGGATAACGAAGTGTTCTTATATGAAACACCGCAATCTCAATGGGTTCCATCAACTGTATATAAATGGCCTGATTTCCTTGATGGCCTAAATGCGATGCACAATATTGGTGTTGCAGGTAATAAATTCTGGCTACTAAGTGACGAAGTCGATGATGCCACCAACATCATTTATGCAAAAGTTGCTATTGCTGCTTTTTTAGCTCAAAGCATGCAAGAAACCATTCGTTATAATGCTTGTGATGAAAACAACTGGTCTGAAGTAAAATATGGTGCACCAACAGACTACCCGATGTCAGCGAGTTGTGGGCAGCTTGGTCAAAAATACGCAGATTACGGCGTTAATCCTGTTTCCGGTTTAGACTTTGCTTATTCTTGTCCTCGTGACAATAAAATGGAAGTTAGCGCATTAACGCATGCTAAATGGTATGGTGCGCCAGCTCCAGTATTTGCAGCGCCAGATGCTGTATTAGAAGAGCGTGGCCTGCTTGTTAATGGTAGCGTTGGTCGCTGGACAAACAATGGTCACTGTAATTCGGTTCCAGAAAAAGTAGATACCTCGAAGCAAGTATGGGAACGTGACGAATGTAAAATTTACGTTGGTCAAAAAGCGGGTTCTTTCCTATGGGATGGAAGTAGCCAAGAAAGTGTAGAGGGCTGTGGTTGGTGGGGGCGTGGTGTTATTCAAACAACAGGACGTCAGAACTTTGGTACGTTGAACCATTATTTAGGACGTTCACACGTAGACCCTGAGACGATTGGTAAAACGA
The DNA here is from genome assembly GCF_002954705.1 of Aliivibrio sifiae. Classification (GTDB taxonomy): domain Bacteria; phylum Pseudomonadota; class Gammaproteobacteria; order Enterobacterales; family Vibrionaceae; genus Aliivibrio; species Aliivibrio sifiae_A. The sequence continues at coordinate 1,342,503 of NZ_MSCO01000002.1, read as the reverse complement.
TTGATGGCATAACAGTTGAAGCTCCACCGACAAATCCATTATACGCAGATCTTGATCTATGTTCGAATCCAGGACTGATTTGTAGTTCTGAAGAGAATAAAGAAATTAAATGGATTGCAGGCTTATTTTACTGGGTAACATCAGTGCAAGCTTATTCAGATATCGGGGGGCAATACGCGGATTGGAATTACTATAATGAAATTAAAAAATACGTTGATAGTGGCTTAAAAGGTACTCAATTTATTGATGACGTTTCTGGTATTGTAAACCGTGGTTGCCCTGATACGACTTGTTCTACAGGCGATGTTCATAATATTAAAGAACGTCAAGCCAACTTTAAGTTAGTGTTAGAAAAATTAGGCCTTAACCCGCAATAAATGGATAAATATTTTTGATATAAAATGAAATGAAAGTATTTAATAATCAAATGTTTAATTTTTAAGTGAGCTCTTTGGCTGAATATTATTGAGTCGAGTTGCTCACTAGATTAAGCTTATTAAAAGTGCCCCCATAGTTATGTTATTAATTATGGGGGCTTTATTAGTATATTTTTACTGTTAGTAAGGTAGTTCGTTTGCTAGCTCGTTGTACACATCAACGAATAACTTAGCAAAATGTTTTTCGGTCCAATTACAAGGCACCGGTGGACAGTCTGGATACCAGTTATTCCCTATTTGTTCTCCGAGATATAGGGCAAAATCATATATATCACCACGTTCAACTTTATCTAATTCTTTATCTGATAATCCAAATACAGTTCCGGCATTGCTTCCAAAACTAAATGTATTTTGGAATCCTGATGTTTTTCGGTAATTAGTAAAAGCATTTGAATTTGATGTTATGTCAAGTAGGCTTGCATATTGTTCTTCAGTTTCAAACGTTGCACCATAAAGATACATTTCGTGACCATAATTTTCTTTATAATTCATTAGTTTATTTTTAAATAAATCATTAGATACAATATAGGCAACATTAGACAGTAGCTCTAAATGTCGTTTCGCACTTTTTGCATCCCAAGGCACTTCTGCTGTTGGATTAGTTAGTAAACGATCGGTAAATTCGATATCCCATGTAACTGAAATCTTTTTCAATTTTTCAAGTAATGGGTGTTTTGTATCGGTTGAAAAACGTGAATCAAATAGGTGCTGTGTACCGTAATGACCATAAGTATTACCTACGCCATCAAGTGAACTTAACATCCCTGTATAATTATACACCCCACTACCATCTGTAGTGTTAAAGCTATTATCAATATTTAGAGTTGAAATAGGCAGAGTGATGCGCGTGTATGCTGGTAATTTATTTAAATTTGCTAGGCGACCCCAACGATGTTGACTATGTGCTTTAATATCTAGATTTAGATTGTGCATGTCGATTTCAGTAAAGTTAGTAATTTCTACTGTGTTGCGATCAATTAAACGCACATTTACCATTGAGCCTGTATTAGCCGATAGAGACCAAAGGCCTTCGCTTAGTCCGTCTTGAAGAATTTTTTGTACCTTAGCTTCTTCTGGTAATGCATCAAACTCTAGTTGTGCAGTAGGTACATATGCATTTGGAGTAAACTCAAGAGTATCTAACTTGTTAAACTTGACACTTTCTATAATCGAGTTATTTAAGGATACAATTTCGTCATCACGTACAAGTAAATCACTACCATTTACCCAAAAATGATCGATTAAGTAAACCGCTTTTTCTGCATCTTTGAATTGATAACCGTTAGCAACAAATTGTTGAATATCATACATTGCAAATCGGGTGGTTGATTCGGTGTATTGGCCATTATTTTCTTTAACAAAGATATAGTCGTTATTTGCATCCATAGCTTCAAATCCATCAAGGTCTTGAACTATTGGTTGAAGTGTTACACCTTGTGATAAGGCTGATAAATCGTAAACGGCTGAACCTTGTGTCCCCCCAGCTAGTAATTTCTGGCCAATAAATTCAAGTGTCGATGGACGTCCATTTGTATATGCTAAGTAAGCGAAAGGTTGAAGTGTTTTTGTTTCACCTAGGTTTGCTGTTTCATTATGATAAATGGTGATTTGGTTTGCATCGGCGACTAAAATATATTGGTCATTGATTGCAATACTACCATTACCGTCATGTTGAACTGCCAAAGAGTATTGATATTGATTGGTTTCACCATTAAATGCATCAATGCGGTTATGAGCTTGAATCGCGGATACAAACAGTTGCGACTTGTGAACCCTAAGGTCATCTAAGCTTTCGTATGGTTGAGCTTCGTTAATACCCAAAATTTTGGTCGTTGTATTTGCTTTGGAGTCAAAGATACCAACCATAGGTGAATCGTAAGGTTTATTTTCAGCTATTGGTGAATGAGCAACGATGACTTTATCACCTAACTGTTCTATTGATACCATATTGGCGTATTCTGCATTTACACCAAATTTGTAAGGAGCAATATAAGTAGCATCGGTAGGTTCGTTTGTTTCTGAACCATCAAAGCAAGTTAATGCTTCATTTAGAATAAAATTACTCTCAAGATGACCATTCGGTAAATACTCGAGTACACAGCCATTACCCCAATTGTAGTTGCCCCATTGTTTATTTACGATAACGGCGCCACCTTCGTACCAAGAAAACTCCCAATCTTGATCAAAGAAGCTGAATAAGTTGCGCGTTGCACTATCATCAGCCCAATTACGTAGTGGGATGATTGGTGTTCCATGCTGTCCATCAATTTCATAATTAATGCCGTTAATTTCTATGAATTTTTTACCGTCTTTAAAAAAGAAGAAATCTGGATTTTTTGCGAATTCTTTGAGCTCATTTACTCGATGAACCATTTTTTTTGCCATTTCATTCATAATTTGGACGTATTGGATTTTATTTGTTTCTTCAATATATGGAGTCGGCTCTGTTATTGGAGCTGTTGGCAAAGTTATTTCAGGTGTTGTTGGCTGGGATTTAGCGACAAATATCCAAGGTGATTCCCATGAATTTTGTGTCATAGCACTTGGTGATTCATCAGGGTTTGCCCACCATTGAGTTTCATAGATGCTACCATTGAATTCAACTTGTTGGTTAGTAGGATAACTTTTATTTGGGTCATATCTTTCAGCCGCAAACAAAGACGTTGATGTAGCTAATAATATTGAGAGCGATAATAAGGTTTTTTTCATTTTGAACTCCATTAAATATAAAATTATTCTTATTCAGCATTAATATGCTAAGTGCTAATTTTATAAACTTATGAACAATAATCATGAGTTTTATATATAAAATCAACAAAGCTATCATAGGATATATTTATGGTGTGAATTATTTTTTTTTGTATATTTGAATTAGAATCGCTTTTATTTATGCACTGCTTGAGCTATTTAACTTATTGCTGTGCTGTAAATCACCTCGTATTAATGGTGGTGAGTGAGGGTTTTGGTTTGTTTTTATTTGTAAGTAATTGATTTTTATCTTTAAGTTTTCGATTGATTGAGGTTCTGTGATTTCCTGGTTTCTTAATGATCCATTTAACTATTTGTTGTTCTGTATTGTATTTTTTGGGGGTACCTACACTGAGCTGTAATTAACATTAACATCAGTTAAAAATACGTTAAATTAGGGTTAATGTCGCATTCTGTAAAAGAGAACTTCTTGACTCGGCAGTTTGGGACTTGTGTATCACACCGAGTAATAACGAGATGATATAAAGAAAAAAATACACCTATAAATAGTAAGTGTAAATGTCGTTATTATTCTGGAGTAGTAGTATGCAAGACCATAACGCACGATTTCCCACGATAGCTAAAGTTCTCATTCTTAGACAATTTTTATGGGGTGCCGCCTTCTATGGTGCCTTTGTCCTTTTAACCAAATTTTTCCTTAACGATCTTAATTACAGTGAAGCTGATACCATTATGATGATGGGGGCTTTTGGTGCCGTAGGGCCTGTATTTTCAGCGGTAGGTGGCTTTTTAGCAGATAAATTTATCGGTGCGTTCCGTGCTGTATATATTGGTTATGCGACCTATCTAGTTGGATTTCTATTGTTAGGTATTGGTGCAAGTCAGCTTAATGTACCAATGAGTATTTTAGCGATTGCATTAATTGGCTTTGCTCGTGGTTTGTCTGCGACGTGTCCAACCGTGTTGTTTGGTAATTCCTATTCTGAAACTAACCGTGAAGCTTTCCAACAAGGCCTTACGGTTAACTATTCAATTAATAATCTTGGTTCTTTTTCTGCTAAATATCTTTTTCCTTTTTTAATTACTTATTTAGCATACCAAGGTGTTTTCTTTGTATCAGCAATACTAATGGCGCTCACCTTGGTTCTGTTTTATAAGTACCGTAAAGAGCTTGCAAGTGTCGGTAATGATTTAGATAAAGCACCCTTGTCAGTAAAAACTTGGGTATCATTCTTTGCCGGTTCAGCAGCAATGCTTGGCTTAATATTTTGGATTTTCTCAAACCTTGATACGGGTAAATACATTCTTTATGAACTAGGTTTTGGCGCTATTGGCTACTTCATTTATGAAATAACAAAAGCAACGCGTGCTTTCCAATACAAAATGGTCGCTGTTTTGATCACCGTCTGTATTCTTATCGTGTTCTATTTCTTTTATGGCCAAATGTTTACGTCAATGAACATGTACGCAATTAACTTAATGGGCGATACCTTACTTGGCTTTATTCCTATTCACCCTGAATCGAACATGGCATTTAACCCGCTATGGTGCTTTGTGCTTGGCGGCCCAATGATCCAACTGTACGCATGGTTAGATCGTAAAGGGTATTCACCAACCATCCCAACGAAAATTGCAGGCGCATTTATGCTAAGTACTATCGCCTTTGCTTTATTGGGATTATCAGCAGGTTCAATGGGGCCAGATGGTAAAATTTCGGCTAACTGGATCTTATCTGTTCACTTCTTCCAATCAGGTGCAGAGCTTATCGTAGGGGCTTTAGGTGCAGGCTTTATTTTTGAAATGGTGCCTCGTTATCTTGCGGCATTCTCGATTGGTTTACGTGCGGTAGCAATTTCATTAAGTGGTATTTTAGCCGCTGTAATTGCAACCAAAATCGCGTTACCTAAAGACATCGTTTTCACGCCAGAAGTGGTGGAAACGGTCTATACCAGCTATTTCTATATGTTAGCGCAAGTGGCGGCATTTATGGCGGTATTGACCTTAGGTTTATCTAAAGTGATTCAAAGATTAATCGCTCGTGGAGAAGAGTTAGAAGCTGAAGAGAAAGAAGAGGCGACAATGAAACCAGACGTACAAAGTTAATGTAGCTCACTAAGTTAATGAGCAAGCTATTTAGAATAAAAAGGGCGAATATCGCCCTTTTTATGTGTCGGCTAATAATGGCGTGATTTAATTTTATTTAGACAGTTCAGCCGCGGTATCAACAAAAATACCTTGGATATCTTTTGCTTCGCGCTCTGTTTGTCCGCCGTTTTTTAAAAATGCAGAGATAATAGCGGCTGTTTTTTGCTCTTTAGCGCGCTCTAAAAAGTAACGTAACTCTAGCTCTGCACCTGCGTCTTCATCTTTAATTGATGCTGCAATGATCTCTTTGTACATCACAATATCACGCACTTCTAATGTGCTAATCACACCTAAAGTCATCGCTAAAAAGTTATCCATTTTCGCTTTAGGTACAAATTGAGTGATGATATTTAAGTTCTCAGCTTGTTGTGCTGTAAAATCGTTACCCAATAACAAAGCTTGTAGTGCTTTGTTTTTGCCCATTCTTCTTGCGAATTGAACTGCGCCTTGTCCGCCAGTAGGAATATTTACGTGCACTTCTGGTTGAGCAAACGCTGCATTCTCGGTGCCATAAGCAAGATCACACGCCATAACAAACTCATTACCGCCCCCACGAGCCACGCCATCAACCAAAGCAACAGACACTTGTTTCATCGCCTTGATGTTCATGATCATGTGGTTGAACTCAATTGACGCTGCTTGACCGTCTTGCGTGCCGTTGATCACGTTTAGATCAAGGTGCGCTAAAAAGAAGGTTTCATGCAGTGATTTAAACACCACCACTTTAGTATCTCGGTCATCTTTTAAAGAAAGCACATACTCATTAATTTCGTTGATTAGATTAATGGTTAATACATTCACTGGTGGGTTGTTGATAGCAACTGTTGCGATACCATTTTGATTCGTGATTGATAATGTTTTCATAATGTACTTCCTCTAAATCGCCTATCGGCTAGTTAAATATAGTTACGCTAAGAGGGTATCCTCTCCGTCAGTGAGATAACTATAAGCAATCTATTAGGTGAGAAAAATACCGTTAATGGCATAAGATTGATGCTAATATTGCACCAATGCTGTTTTTATTTATTCTCATGAGGTTCAAATGGATTTTTCTAATCGCTTACTTTTATTGTTAGAAGTCACTGAACTTGGCTCTTTTACTAATGTTGCCGAGCAAAAGAACCTTGATCGCTCTGTTATCTCAAAGCAGATAAGTCGTTTAGAAAAAGAATTAGGGGTTCGCTTACTTAACCGCACCACGCGATCATTATCATTAACAGCAGCAGGTAATGAGATGGTTAGCCAAGCAAAACTGTTACGTGACTTGCTTAACAATACCCAGCGTTTAGCGCAAAACTACCATTCAGAGCCAAGAGGGATATTACGAATTACGAGTTCAATGATGTTTGGTCGACAATATGTTCAAGATGCGATCTCGGTTTTTCAGAAGCAATACCCAGATGTGAAATGCGAGCTGAGATTAGAAGACAGAGTGGTGGATATTGTGCAAGAAGGCTTTGATATTGGCTTTCGTATTGGTAAGCCAAAGAACTCCAGTTTGATCTCTCGTAAGATTGCCCGAAGTCGTTTGTTAATTGTCGCATCGCCTGATTTCATTCAACAGCATGGGAAAATAGAGACGATTGAAAAATTAGAATCACTGCCAGCGACGATTTATGCGGCTCCCGGTTTATTTATTGATAAATTTACTTACCTTGATGAAAACAAAGTTGAGCAGCAGTTTCATTTGAATGTCGCGTATAAAGTAAATGATGTTGAAATGGTGGTAAAAAGTGCGGTGGCAGGTAATACGCTTGCAGTAGTTACTGCCCAAATGATTGAGAATGAAATTATTGAAGGAAAGCTTATCCCGATAATGACGCATTTGAATCTTGAAGATTTTGGCACTTTTTATGCTGTGTACCCACACCGAGATGCGCCCATCAAAACGAAGTTATTTATCGATGTTTTAAAATCAATTATTGGAGAGGATTTACCTGTGTGGGAGAAAAATATACCGAATTTTTCCAAATTATACGGTGGTACGAGATAGGTTATAGACTGGGTTTTTGAATGTTAAAATAACCCCTACTTAAATAAGCGGGGTTATTTTATTTATAGCCAGAGTTAATTCGTTAAACGCAGTTTTGCCGTTAAGCGTTAAGGTTGCTCGCCATTTTTTCTGCAATACGTTTAAATTCAGCGATTTCAGCTTCTGAAAGATCCATCGACATCTTTTCAAACATAGTTTTATCAATCTCTGATATTTTTTTCATAATCTCTTTGCCGCTTTCTGCAATACGAAGGCATTGGCTGCGTTTATCTTCAGGGTTTGGCTCTTTTACGATGAGTTCTTGTGCTAATAAGCTGCTGAAAAGGCGCGTGACTTGAGCTTTATCACGGTTTAAATAGTTAGCAATATCAACGGCTGTGCAGTACGGTTTGTGGTTAATGATCTTGATAACTCGTACGTGCATAGGAGTGATACCAAGGTTTAACTCTTCAATTTGATCATGCAAATTACGCTTTAGTGTATGTACTAACGTAAACAAGCTATCTAACGATTTTCTTTCTGACATCAAAATCTCACCTTCAAAAAGTGGTTGACTTTATCAACTAAAAATATATAGTTGATATTATCAACTTAATTGAGCGTTCTTTCAAGAGGAAGTTCAAATCGGTTTGCTGTTAATCATGATGCAATTTAGATTATTAGAAGGTAGAACTATGATCCCTAAAATCAGAAAAGATAAGTGTTACCGAGTGACCATTGAAGAGATAACACCAGAGCAAGAAACCGCTCAAACATTGGCGTTTGAATTTCAAGATCGTGAAGATGTATTTACTATCGTCGATAAGCTAAAGCAAAAGAGTGGCTTAGAGCCAGAAGTCGCAACGAGAGTTGGGGTTGCGTTACGTCTACTAGGCCCGGTTATGATGACAAATCGTAAACATGAATTGTTTGCTGATTTTATGCCTCACTTTAAAAGTTTTATGCAGAACTTGAAGAGTAAAGTGAAAGGCAAATAAGAGAGTGATGTTTTAATATTATATTAAAAATCCAAAGCCGAGTGAGAGATGAACTCGGTTTTTTTGTGCCTGAGTAAAATCTAGATTAATTGTGAATTCTCTTTCATAACCCCTTCAATTAAACAGAACTAAATCCACATTTAAAGTTTAATCAATAGTTACCAGTAACTGTAGTCGTTACTATTTAAATCTTAACACGACATTAATAATACCAATTTCAGTAAGTATCTAATTAAATTGGTATTAATCAAAGACCTCAATGAAGGTAATTAACAAATAATTCTAGAGGAATAATATGAACCTATTCTTAGACTACGCTTCATTAGGAATACTTTTTACCGTTCTATTAATACTTATTTACGGCTTAATTATTGTGCATGATATCCCTTACGAGATGGCTCTTAAGCGAGATCATCCTCACGCAGAGGCCATTCACGTGGCAGGCTGGGTTAGCTTGTTTTTTCTTCATGTTTTGTGGCCGTTTTTGTGGATTTGGGCAACGATGTATAACGGTGAGAAAAAAGAGTGGCTCGGAGAGAGAAAAAGTGTGTCATCAGAAGATTATTCATCTTTAGTTGCCCGTCTTGACGAATTAGAAAAGAATATTAAGGGGTAAATAGATGGAAACAATCATCATATTAAGTTACATCGCTTTATGTATCATCATCTTTAAAGTTTGTAATCTTCCGAAAAATAAATGGACGATTACAACGGCTTCTGTCATTGGCCTGTTCCTTGTTGGTTGGATATTTTTATACATGGCGATGTATCAACCTGTATCTCGTATGGCGAGACTCTATAGTGTGACTACGTCAATTACCTCGCAAGTTGAAGGCTTAGTAACCAAAGTATTTGTTCAAGGTAATCAAGAATTAAAAGCTGGGGATCCTTTATATCAAATAGATAGAACCCCTTTTCAAGATAAAGTGAATAGAGTGAAAAGTGATATCAAACGTACAGATTCAGCGATTGATTTTTACCAAGCCGAGTTTGCTAGATATAAAAAATTAGGAACGAAAGGGTTCTCTTCTCAAGAAAATATTGATGATATCAAATCTCAATTATTACAACAAAAAGCAAATAAAAATAAATACTTAACACAGCTTGATTTAGCGAAATTTAATTTAGAACATACAAGGGTAATAGCCCCTACTGATGGCTATGTTACGCAAGTTGCTTTAAGACCTGGGATGAAGAGTAGAATCGTTCCTTTTCAGGGTAATCTTGTCTTTGTTCATAAAGAAGATAAACAATTATTCGCCGCATTTAAGCAGTCTCCTGCTCGATATATAAAGAAAGGTTATCCTGCAGAAGTTACTTTTAATACCATTCCTGGACATGCGTATAAAGCACATGTTGTACAGATAAATAATATCATCGCGCAAGGAGCGATTACGCCATCTGGAGTTATGCAAGCACCTGAAAACATTAGTCAGGGTGGTAGAATTTTAGTGAAAGTTGAGCTTGATAACCCATCTTTGATGGATGGAATGCCACTCCCCTCGGGGACTGATGCTCATGTTGCAGTGTATTCACCTAAGTGGGAAATGTTCAGCCTTGTACGTAAAGTCATACTTAGAATGCAAAGTTGGGAGAACTGGGTATTTGAAGGGTAAATAAGTAGCTCTTAAGTTTAAAGGCGAGACTACGATGATAGTTTCGCCTTTTTTTGTAGGAGGTCATGATGAATAACAATAACGGTTTATTGCTTTTTAGGCACTGAATTGATGATGGCCTCTCGCAGCCACTGGTGACCAGTATCGTTTTTTTGGGTTTGATGCCACGTCATATAAACGGGGACTTTATTGGTTTCAAAAGGAACTGGAAATACATTCAAACCAAAACTTTCTGCAACTTTTGTGGCGTGCCATTTACTTGTTACACATAGCCAGTCTGTTTCTGAGGCTAACATTAAGGCCGTAGTGGTAGACCCCGTTCTATAGGCCACCTTTCTTGCTGGAAGGTTATTTTCAATAACCAAAGAATCAAGTGTATTGGTATTTAATCGCTGTGTTTTCCATACCAGATGGCTTTCATTCATGAAGTTTTCCATCGTTAGCATGTCTTTTATTCTCGGATGTTTTTTACTTGCTGTTACCACTAGCTCTTGTTCAAATAAAACGTGATTAATATAACCATGATCAGTCAGTGGTACGGTCGCTAAGATAACATCAACACTTCTGTTACGGAGAGCATCTTGTCTATCTTGTTCGTTTAAATGTTCGATATCGGCAGCGATGGTTATATTCGGGGCGTGCTGTTCTTTATATTTGACCAATGTTGGCACTATCAGTAAATCAATGTCTTTATGACTAGAGATTCGAAAGGTGCGCTGGCTATGTTCAGGTTCAAACTCCAAAATACAGCCACAATGCTCGTGCAGTGGTAAATCTGTATCTTGGCTACCACGATATGAACCCTGTGAATACCAACCCATTGCAAACTAAAGATCAATCTTGTGTATATGTAAATGCAGCAGGTGCAGACGTATTATATAAAGCGGGTATGACGCACTTTAATGCTGGTGAATATCAAGAATCATCTCAACTGTTTAACGACCTAGTACAATGTAATCCGAACAACATTGACTACCGTTTTGCACTAGCAGACAGCTTTGAACAGCAAGGTTACCAGTCTGAAACGATGGCGTGGCGCAACAGCTACTTGCAAGGCGCTGTTGAACTGCGTACTGGTGAGATCCAAGAATCAATCAAGCTTGCTTCATCTGATGTAATAGCGAACACTCCAACAGGCATGTTCTTAGACTTTATTGCTGTGAGTTTGAACGCACCAAAAGCGGAAGCCGCAGGTCTTGACTTCAACTTCGGTGTTTACCACCCAGATCTTGGAGAGCGTTACTATGGTGAAGTGTCTAATGCGAATATGGCTAACATTGAAGTCGATAAGCTACCAAAAGTGGATTTTGAATTAATTATCAACAAAGCAGATTTCACAAAAGTCGTTCTTGGTGAGACAACGCTAGAGGCATTATTCAAGTCTGGTCAAGCGGGTGTGAAAGGCGATGCATCGCTGCTAGAGCAACTGGCTGGCTCACTAGATAAGTTTGATGGCATGTTTGAGATTCTACCAATGCCAAGTAAGTAAAATTTAGTGATAAACCCCCCTATTGTGGGTAATGTAATGCCAGTCAGTTAAGTTGACTGGCATTTTTAGTTTGGTTGAGAGGGGGGAGAGCTTATTGGCGATATGAACATATAGCCTTAGTTCGGTAGCTAATAACCGAATTATCGTTCAAAAAATTTATTTTTTGGGTCATATCCAACTTAAAGGGATTAAAGTAGGACACAAGAACGATATACCGCAATAACTCAGACTTGTTCGCTAGGGTGCATCCAAATATGTGGTTCTGCATAAGGGCCAGCGATTGATGATGTTGATTCTCCCACATTATCAAGAGCACCTTCGGTTAAAGCTAGTGCAAACCAGTTCTCTAGTGGTGCTAATGACTCCACAGGTAAACCGATTTTATGTGGTGTGTTGTAGCGTTTACCATAATGATGGAATTCACCCATGATAAATATCACGTCTGGTTTTAATTCTTGCTCTGCCTTTTCCATCAGGCGAGTGGCGTAACCTTGACGTTGATACTCTGGAAGTACAGCTAAAGGGGCAACTACGTAACACTTCAAATTTGGCGCTGCGTCGATAGTAATTCGGGTATAACATGCATGTGCAACTCCTTCGTAGATAATGGAGTAACTGCCATCAATAATAAGGTCATTGGCGAATTCTGCGTACAATTTAGCGTGTCGTTCGTCATAAAGGCCACCTGCTACTGCGAATGTTTCATATTGAATTTCGTAAGGTGTTTTCATTTTCTATATTCCTATTTTATTTCGTCGTGGGATTCTCACCTTGTTTTTGGTTTCTTTTAGATAAGATGTTAAGTATCCCTTTCGTTAGTCGACTGACTGGTCGGTCAGTTTGTTGGTGGGATATTATTGAGCTTCACATCGGATGTCAAATTTTTTCTATAGTGGATAATGTCACTTAGGTTACTTAGCAAACAAGATGTAAATCAATCCGAAAACCCTACTATTTTTATTTGGACTATGAGGGATTGCATTTTAGTAATATCCCAGATATATTTCGCCACACAACCACTGACCAACTGGTCAGTGGTTGGTTTTGAGAGGAATACAAACTTCTAAGGGTAAGAAGATGGATAAGAAAAAACAAATCATTGAGTCTGCAATCGAGTTATTTGGAACCATTGGGTATGAAAAAACCTCAGTGGCTGCGATTTGTGAGCATTCAGGGGTATCCAAAGGTTTGGTTTTCCATCATTTTAAAAATAAAGAGGGGTTACTCAGAGAAGTATTTATGCGCATGGCTGAGATTGTCAATGAAGTTGGTGATGAGAGTCTAGGTATGGGGGAGACATTAAGTACTAAAGAAAAGTTAGTGAACTACCTTGAAGCGATTTTTACCTCAATGGCTTCTCCAACGCATAAATTGTACTATCAGTTTGATTTTCAAATTTTATGTCAACCTGCAACAAGAGAGCTGCTGAAAGACCTATTTGAAGAGCGGTATCAATTAATGATGGGTTCGTTTATCGAGATTTTGGCCGAAATTCCAGCAGCAAAGTCTCAAATTGATAGCCACTCAATAATTGCTGAGATTGATGGTATCGCCCTGAACTACTTATTTGCCAAAGACGATTACCCGTTAACAGAAATTAAAGACCGCTTTATTCAAAAACAGTTATTACTGCTTGGTCTTTGAGCAAAAAATAGTTAGAGAAATACCCTTACAGTTTTGATGTATTAGAGAAAGTGAATCCTATCACTTTCTGCTTCTTCTCTAGTATCTCAAACACAATCAACAACACAGCTGCTATAACAGCACCAACAAAGCATAAATACAGCGCGCTGTAGTAGTTGTATAACTCACCCACCACACCCACGATCACGCTTGATACCAAGACACTGATGTTTAATATGTTTGAGCAATTAGCATGCCTGTAAAACTGGTGGTTGAGTGCCAGTTAGTTAAGAATACGGGCTCTTTTTATAGTCTTCTTTAAATGCTTCTGATTAATGACTCGGCAATGCGTTTAAATGAGGCAAAGCAAGTATCAAAATCATGAGGTTTGGTGTTAAACACCATTGGCGTGACAAAGTCTTTAAAACGTTGGCGAAAAATTGGATTTTTCTCTAGCTCGTTAAGACCTAGTTGTAACTCTTGTTCTGGATTGGCGACAAACTCTGCATGTTGGTTGCCAAAACGTTCAATATCTTCTTTCAACACCATTTTAAATAGTTCTGCAAGCACAACATTATCGGGAATTTCTGATTGTGTTATGCAGTGAACGTCGTAGATATGGCGTACAAGAGTTGTATCGTCCTTGCGTTCAGTATTACGCTTCACTGACATAGTACGACGTAACATTGAAATGACTTTTTCAACCAATGTGGCATGGATAGACACACAATCAAACGCATTCACTTCGTGCGATTGTTTATACAATTCTGCAACCAGTGATTGAATGCTACGTGACTCCACAGCGAGTAATGGAATGGTTTCGATTAATTCTAACTTGATTATGGGGCGAAGGCAGGGCGCTTGGCTAAATTGTTGCAGGTATCTGAGTTCGATCTCAGCATAGCGATATTCATCACGTACACTACGCGTTTCAACTGTAAATTGCTCTGACTGAGTAACCGCCTGTTCAATCTCGTTAATACATGCCTTTCGAGCCGTTTTCTTTTTTGTTCGACTTAATTCGTCAAATGCTTGGTTTGGAATGAGTTTTATATCCACATCTTCCGACATTCTTAGAATTTTTACGTTTGATTTCGCTAATGCTGTGCCGCCAGAAAAGACCATGTGATGATGACCTAGAGAGACCTTTGTTAGCTCGGCAAGCAAGGCAACGACCCAGTAATCTTTTTCAATGATAGCTGGGTTTCCGAGCTCAAGCGCATCGGAAACCTCAAGGAATTGTTGTTTTAGCTTTTCCATATTAATTCGGCGAGTTTAATATTCTGTTACCCACAACCAATTTGCGATTAAATTGCTTGGGATTCCATGAGTATTGAATGGATGATGGGATTTGGGTGCTTTTACCTGATAGACTTTGTAAAGATAGGTTGTCCATCTCGAAATCGACCCCTTTCATCTTTAATATCTCGCGCATAAGGGCGTCGCTTCCCCCTGGGTTAGTGGGCATAGGGTTGCCTGTTAGGCTGTTAATTCTTGCTTTAGTGTACAAACCATAACCAAGCTTTATTAATTCACCTTGCTTGACCAACTGCCTAAGTACTCGACCAATTTGGTCGTAGCTAGCAAAACCATCAAAGTCTTTGCGCTCAAAAACATAGCGTCTGGAACGCTTTATCTTTTGATAAACACGATCAACGGCTGTCATTTGAACCTCCTAACTTTTTAACGTGTTCGAAGTATAACTCAACCTTGTTACTATAGGAATAAATACGGCATAATCACAAGCGAAAATACGGCATCATTAGGATAATAAATTAACATAATAATGCCGTATTTCATTGCAATAAAAATAGATCATCTAATTAGTTGCATTGGTATAATCGTTAGTTCGTAACCATAACCGACACTGCAATCTAATGTTGCTATGAGTTTATCACCGCGCATTGGCCTTCAATCACTACCTTCTGCTTCTTTTCTAATATCTCAAACACAATCAACAACACAGCAGCGATAACGGCACCAACAAAGCATAAATACAGCGCGCTGTAGTAGTTGTATAACTCACCCACAACACCAACCAATACGCTTGATACCAACACGCTGATGTTCAGCATGTTTGAGAACAGAGTAGAGGCCGTACCTAATCTGTCTTTCATCATGTCTTGCAGTGCGACCATGCCAAGTGTGGCACACACACCAATGAAGAAACCATTAAGAACTTGAGCAATCAACATTCCAGTAAAGCTGGTGGTTGATAGCATAACAAGAAAGAACATGGCACCAGATAAAACACCAAGTGTCATGACTCTGGTTGTACCTAGTTTTTCAGCCATTTTGCCTGCACCAAGCATCACAGGGATCTCACAAGCTGCCGCTACACCAAACATTAGGCCTAACCAACTGACATCCACTTGCAACTCTTGTGAAAGATACAGAGGCATACTGGTGATGTATAAATTATTGGCAGAGAAAGCACACACAATAATGAAACAGTAGAGAACAACCATACGACCTAACGGTTTATGTTCAATAACGGTAGCGCTTCGCTCTTCTTTGGTTACGACATTATCAGGGATGAATTTAGCGATGATGAGTATCGCGATAGAGACCGTAATAGCAGACACCGCAAACGCCGCATTAAAGCCAAACTGTGCTTTAAGCATGAATGCAGCAGGTGGACCAAATACCCAAGCAATCGCAAGGCCTGCACGCATCTTCGCTAAAAAGCTGGTGCTGTTGGCGACGTGTCTGTCACCATATTCTCGGCCTAGGGCAAACAGTTGGCCAAAAGATGCACCACTGACGCTACCAAAGACCACTGCCATGGTAATCGCTAACCAATAATCACGAATAACGGTAAAACTGGCGACCAAAATTAAGTAACTTGCTAAAGAGACAATTAAAATGGTTTTACGGTTCCAATGCGTGTCTGAGCGTTTGGCAATAAACTGAGAAACGATCACTGAGCTACTGACAGCAAGGGTCATATATAAACTAAGCATCATTGGTGATGCGCCCAATTCCTCTACAATAAACAGACTTGATAGCGGATAAAAAAATGCACTACAAAGCCCTGTAATAAAGGCAGTAAAAATAAACAAAAATGTCTTCTTGTTTTGCGGCATAGTGAAGCTCCAGTGTACGAAATAGGATATGGTTGAATCGTTTTATTTAGGCGTAGTCTACTTAATGATGGAGGGGACGATTGATGTTATTCGAGCTACCTCTAATACTATTCAGTCATTTTGATATCTTCCTTTGACAGATAACGCTTACACGATTAGCCTGAGAGTGATTTATTTAGAGTGGTATTAACCGTTAGGGCCAAGAATGAAACCATTTAAAGAACACGTACAAAATGTGCCGAGTTTTGATTGGATAGTCAGAGAGTTTCATTGTTGTGTAGAAGACAATGAGTTTGCGTGTTCGTGGCATTATCATTCTGAATATGAATTGGTGTTGTATCTTGATCCTGATGAGGCATTTCAAGGCAGTTATTTTGCAGGAGATGCGATTGGCGATATAGATCATAACTCTCTATTTTTATATGGTCCGGGTTTACCTCATATGGTGGCGGGGCGAAGCGTAAAATTAGAGCAGTCAAAACATCACACTTTAATTATTTGGTTTGCTCATCATTGGGTCGAACGCTTAATTGCGCTTATTCCTGAAGCCAGAAATCTAAAACGGTTATTAGATAATTCAGCCTATGGACTTTCATTTAGTGCTGATACCGCGCAGCAAATATCAAGTTTATTAAAACAAGCAGGTACTTTAGAACGTCATCAACAGGCGATAAAAGTGATTGAGATATTAGTCAGTCTTTCTGATGATACGAAAGCAAAAAAGCTATCAACCACACCTTATAGAATTAAGCCGCTTTCCGATGATTCTGAATTAAACCATCGAATTGAACGAGCGACGCGTTATATAGAAACCTATTATGGTGATGCGATTAAGATCTCTGATTTATGTAAGCGACTTCATATGAGTGAAAGCTCGGCCTATCGAATGTTTGAGAAGCATTATGGAATGAGTTTTTCTGATCACCTAAAGCAATATCGTATTGGTAAAGCGTGTGAGCTGTTAGCAAGTACTCACTTTCCTATCGCCTTAGTGGCAGAAAAAACGGGATTTAAAAATATATCTAACTTTAACCGCCAATTTAAAGAGCTAAAAATGATGACGCCGACTGAGTTTCGACGTCGATTTAATTAACCTAAGTTAGGTATTTCTTTAGGGATATAGAGTAGGAAGCGAAATGAATTTAAATTTTATCAAACATTTTCTTGCGGTATATGACTTTGGTAGCGTGACAAAAGCTGCGGAGCATTTGGATATTACTCAGCCTTCAATGAGCAGTGCGATTAAAAAGTTTGAAGAGAGTTATGGGCAGTCGCTATTTTTAAAAGTAGGACGATCTCTTGAGCCAACTGATGCGGCTCATTCATTAGCTTATCAAGTACGTCCGATAATGGAACAGTTGGTGGTGGCATTGGAGTCGCCACGTCGTTTGATCATCAGTGCGCCAGAAATTGTATTGCAATCTCTGCCTGATATGGACGATGCGTTGCTGACAGAAAGCCCTGCGGTTGAATATCAAATGCTCGATAAAATTCGCTCAGGGGAAGTCGATATCTTGATTGATGATATTACGGTGACGGATTATACCTTCGTGACTGAGAGCTTAGGCAAGTTGGATATCGCCTTTGCTTGTCGATGTGATCACCCAACCATTACGGGTAACTCATTAAGCTTAGAACAATTTAATCAAGCTGAGCATGTCATGCTTAAGTTGAAAAATGAGAACGTGGGTGCATTTGAAATGCGTCCTGATGAGATTTTTGAGCGTAACATTGTGCGTGAAGTGAGTGGTCCATCGAATCTATTGTTGAGTGTAAGGCATACTGATGCGATCTGTATTGTGGCTGAAAGTATGTTTGGTTTAGCTAAAGAACTCGGTTTAAAAGTATTGAAGTCGCCTTTTCCACTTCAACCGTATGAAATTAAGCTTATTTATCATCGCCGTAATATCACCAATAAAACGCATAAATATATACGTGAGCAGATTAAGGCAAGATTAAGTTAACGATGTTGCTAGTGACGTGAATGTTAACTTTATCTTGAGCACTAAATGCATAGATAAAAGCTATGTATCGCATAGCCAGTGACCAATAGTTTCTCGTTATCAAGCATCATACTATTACCTGATTGAAGTCTAATTTATTCATATTTAATGAAAAATTAGATTTATTTTAACTACAGGTAAACCGGAGTTATTTGATGAAACTTGATAAAGATGTTGTTATTCCTCGTGTATTGATTGCCACTATTGTTGCTGTTTTAATGATTGGTCCTAATGTATAAAACATAAATATATTGTCAGCGGTACAAGTACAAGCTAGTGAGCTAACTGAACCCCTCTACTTGACCGCTAAATTTCCTATCCTACCGCTTCATCTTCTTTTCTTATTAATCTTGGAAGCTTGTCTTTATTGATTCACTGATCATCGATTTTAACCAACGATGAGGTGAGCTAGTAAGCGTTCTTCTGTGTTCGATTAAATAAATACCAACAGTATATGGTTTGCTATCAAACGTTTTTATTGCTTTAAAGTTTGAATCTAAAATAGGATCTTGTCCTAGTAAATGCCCACCAATAATGAGTCGATCGGTGTCTTTAATTGATTCTATTAGTGTCGATAATTGCCCTGATTTAAGTGCAATGTTTCTGTATTTTCCTTGTTTTCTTAACTCAATATCTATTGGGTTAAGGTATTCACCTGTCGAGCGAATATCCAATGACAACTCCACAAATGAATATTTAAGGCAATCATCAATAGTGATGTTTTCTTTTTTTAATAAAGGGTGATCTGAAGCGCCATAAATAACAGGGTAGGTATACCCGATCTTTTCTGAGCGATATTCGTCACTGGTAACGACATCTTCAATGTGTATTGAAAAATCAACGTGGCCTTCTTTTAACAATAAAACGGGGTCGATAGCAGAAGGGTACTCTTCAAGGGTAACTTTTGGTGCGATGTCATGGATTGCTTTGGCTAAGGGGGCCGTGAGTAATTTACTCATAAGAGGTGGTGCCGATAGTCGAAAGGCTTTTTCACACGTCTTTGCTGAAAAAGTAGAACTGTTTATTAGGCTATCGATAGAGAATAATAGGTTATCTAGTTGTGATTCTAACTCTAAGGTTTTAGCGGTAGGTTGTAAGCCATTTGATTCTCTATAAAACAGAGGGTCATCGAATAATTCTCTCAGCCGACCTAAGATCCGACTCATTGCGGGTTGAGATAAATACAATTTTTCAGCTGCTCTTGATACATTTTTTTCTTTAATCAAGACACTGAGAGAAACAAGCAGATTGAGATCAACTCTAGAAAGCTCCTGTTCAAGTGTTTTCATATCTTCCCTTAATTGTATTAATAATAAACAGTGATATTACATCATAGCATATCAGTTATGTGATCTTATGATTTCTATAAATGAAATTTCCAGTCTATTATTTACTCAATCCAACAGAATTGAATAACAGCTGAGGAGCTATTAAATGAAACTTTCCCTAATTACAAAAAGTGTTTTACTAGGCGCGATGGTTACGGCAACTAGTGTTTCAGCGGCTCAGTCAACGACAAGTTTAGATGGGTTTTTTACCGCCGATGGAAAAATGGTGACAGCCCAGACATACCCAACAGATGAAACGGCTCACCAAATTTTGAAGAATCAAGATCTAGTTGGTGTGAATCAGCTTTTACATAAGCGTCAGCTTACGCCAACAGATGCACAGCCAGTGGTACGAATGAACCGTGATACCTATTATTCGATGGCTGTTGTTGATGTATCAAGAGGGGCGACAGTGACAATGCCTGAATTACCAGAAGGCAAATACATCTCTGTTCAACCGATTACAGAAGATCACCACATTCAACCAATGTATTACGGTGGTGGCACGTTTGATTTATCAACCCATACGGGTAAGCATCTTTATTTAGTTATTCGTCTTGATGCGACGTTTACTGAAAAAGAAGCGGCTATGTATCAAGACCAAATGAAAATTAATGCAAACAGTGCAGAGCTGTTTACTTCTGAAAGTGTCAATCAAGCATCATTTGAAAAAGTGGAAGATGAGTTGAAAGCTAAAATGCCAATGATTAATAAGCGTGACGGCAGCGCAGCATTAACAGGCATGTTTACTGGCTTTAATGATGAATCGACGAAATTGTTTACTCAAGAGAAGTACGAAGTTGGGGCTGCTATTGGTTGGGGCGGTGCTCAAATGATAGATAATATTTATGAAGTGTCAGGCAACTACCCGATAGATACTTGTTATCAAGCAACGTTTGAAGATCCTAAGAATAAAGCGTTTTGGTCTATCACTGTTTATAACAAAGCAGGCTTTATGTTTAATGACGTGGCGAACGTAAGCTCGAATACGGCGACGGTAAACAAAGATGGAACTTATACCGTAAGTTTTGGTTGTGGTGCAGATGCCCCAAACAATATTGAAACAGCAAACGACTCGGGTGTGTTTAATTTAGGTATTCGTCATTACCAGCCAAGTGATAAAGTGCGTGTCGATGGCTACCGAGTGCTGCCAATGGTAAAAGCGCAGTAACTGTATAGAACAACTGAAAAAAGTAAGCCGTTAGAGGATTTCTAACGGCTTTTTTTTACTCAGATGAACTTGAATTGATAGTGCTTTATTAGCCGCTAGGATTTTAAATAAAAAAGGACAATCAACAAATTTTCCCGTAGTTAACTCTTCGAATTGATTCGGAAGAAAGTAGTTTTTTTTTAGGGGGGGATCACTTGAAATATTAGAGGTTGGGTGAAGCTGCTACATGAGATAGCGGCTTAGAGTTATTAGGAAAAATGCTTAGAAATGATGTGAAGGTATAAAAAGCGTGAAAAGAATTACATTGTAAAAAGGAGTACGACTTAACGCATTACCATTAAGTGAAGAGAATATGATGAGTTTTTATCAAGAAAACAGCAGAACTTAGTCAGTGATGTTGAAATGAATATGGAAGCAAGTGCAAATTTTTCGGATGTTATTCCTTATGCATCCATTCTCGTTGTGAATATTTTATTTTAGTTTAACGTTATGTTTTATGGTTTCTTTATGAGTTTTTGCGGTGGGTTTATGCGTGTGTTTTTCGCTAAAAATCGAACATAGCCTTATTGCGTTAATTTACCAATTGATATAAGTTCTCGTTTGGGATCATTCCCAGTAGTGTGATGGGGAAATATATAAGAAAAATTAACAGCCTAATTTAGCGTTGTTTTGGGAAAAATATTTCTCCTTTAAGTCGCTAATCACTTAAATATTCAAAAGGAATTATTATGAAAAAAAATCGTATAGCCTCTCATTTACTGCCATTAGTTACTATTGTTGGTGTTTACTCCTCTCAAGCTCATGCTGTCTATAACGGGGTTGAAGTTAACCCTAAAGATGAATCGTACATGGTGTATTTGGAAGGTGGAGGCACTACGTGCAGTGGTGCACTCATCGCTCCAAATACAGTTCTAACAGCAGGACATTGCAGTGTCAGTAATTTAAATGCTCATTTCCTATATTCGAAGAATAAAGATGGCACAGTAAATGGCAAAAGCACCAAAGTTGTTAAATCTCATTTAATTAACCATTTATACACCTTTGATGATCCTAGAAAGTACTATGATATCGCTATTTTAGAGCTCGAAAGCACGCCTGAAGGTGTTGAATACCTCCCTGTGGCATATGATAGCATTCCATTAGATGCCGAGGTGTACCCACTTGGGTACTCTTCTGGTCAATTGAAAAAGATGCCGATAGCAGCAAAAGTGGCAGCAAAAGAAAACTCTAAATCATATTATATTGAAGCTTTCTTTTCTGAGTGCCGTAACTCTCCAAATTATTCAAATAGTTATTATACGCAACCAAGATCAGAAGGAGATGAGGCTAGGTGTGGGTATTTGGAGTGGGCATTTGAAAATCCAAGAGAACCGATAAGCCAAACGCAATATACGATTAGTGTTGAAAGTCCATCCTTGCCTTCGTCTCATCCAGATTATTCTTTAGATGAGAGTAGCGGTTTTATCACTAAATACGGTAGTACTAGAGGCGATAGTGGAAGCCCACTTATTTTTAATGGCAAGATTTATGGTGTAGCAAGCTCTGTTGTCAATATTTATTCAGCGTCGTATAACGTAGCTACTTTCTATGAAGGTTTTGGTCGTGAGGGGGCTCATAATTGGATTGTTGAGACGGTAAGAGATATTCAAACGCGAGTAGCGAAAAACAAGTTACCGCTAGAAGAAAAAGGTGAATTCATTCCAGTTGTTTTTCCTACTGCACAACTCCCAGTCGATCTTGTTGGTGGTTATAACATTGAGGATGGAATATTTAAATCTCGAACCTATGATTGTGGAATTAATATTAGTGATTTAAACCTAACTGCTAAATTGGTTTGGGAAGGCACTACTCCAAAAATAGAAATAGTAGGAGATGATCTACTTAAGTGCCGTTTACTGGTTAATAGCCCGTTTGAATTGGATATTAATCCACTATTAAATAAGCTACCAAATCATGAGATGTTTCTTCTTGAAGTCGCTAACCACGTAAATCTTAGACGATAGTTTATAGGATTCATAGTTTCTTAATACGAGATGCTTTATGTTTGGCCAAATAGAAATATTTGGCCTCTTTATTCAAGAGTTGATTATGACTGATAGATGTAAAATAGAAAAAAGACCGCTTAGGGTTGCCGTTTTTGGTGCGGGTATTTCAGGGTTAGCGATAGCACATCAATGTGTTAAACAAGGTTTTGAAGTCACGGTATATGATAAAGAAATGAGTACGGGAGGAAAGTGTAGAGGCACAGTGATTGATGGAAAGGTCTATGAACTTACTCATCGCCAGTTATTTGCTAAAAATCATCACCTTATTAATTTTTTGAAAGAAATTCCCTCTAGTACAGGTAGTTGTTTAGATTCTATATATCCTCAAAATAGAGTGCAATTTCATTGGGGAAAGAAAAATAAAACAATGCAATTTCAGCGTCTTTATTTTAAAGGATTGGATAAGTTATTAGATGATGCAAAATCTGCGTATTCGATGGTGTATTCTCAAGTTTCATTGATTGATATCTTGTGGTTTAAGAAACAAATTCAAAGAGATTATGACCCTAGTGAGCTACTTAAAAAAACGGTTGGTGAATTTTTTGAGTATCAAACAAGACCTAGTTTAGCTGCATTTTTACAGCCGGTTTTATTAGGTTGGATTGGCTGCACAGATGAGACTTCTGCGTTGTCTGTTCTTGATTTATTGAACAATAAAATAGGTGAGTTTCACCCAGATGCTCCGCAAGCTTATAGCCTTGGAATTCGAGAACCGATTGGTGATGCCATCATCACTCCTTTAACGCATTATTTACGAGAAAAAGGAGTTCAGTTTCATTTGGGGAATGAACTCAGAGTTTTGCATTCAAATGATGAAAAAACACATGTGGATTATGTTGAGCTTAAAGATACCGATCCCGTGAAAGCTGATTTTTATGTATTGGCACTGCCTGCTCATGTTACTCAATCATTGCTAGGTAAAGCGAGTAAAGCGTTGGATTATCGTTATGTCTTTAGTCATGGCTTTCAATTTCATTTTTCTTCTATGCCTGAAATATTAAAAGATAAAACGGTAGGGCTTGTTCTTGATTCGCCGTGGGGATTGAGTTATCACATAACAACGAGTGAAGAAGGTAATGTTTGTTTATCGGTTACTGCTACCGATTTGGATAAAGCGATTGGTGTGATGTATTTGCAGCCAGTACTCGAGTGTAGTGAAGAAGAAGTTAGGGATGAATTACTAGCGCAATTATTTGGTGAGTTGAGTTTACTTGATGACCCGACTTATGAAGCGTTTAATATTGGTTTAGGTGCTAAGATAGTTAATAAAAATGAAGCCGAAACTCACTACTCTGATTGGTTTCTCGGCCCTCCGATCCGTAATGAGGAGGGAGAACGTTGTTATTGGGTTGTGCAACATGCATTAACACAACCAACGTCAAAAAGTCATTTACCACTAATAGCTGAAAATTATTCTAACGTCTTTTTAAGCGGTGAGTATTTATATGATCCAAAACAAAAGTGGCGCGTACCAGTGACATTAGAGCGTTGTATTGAAACGGCTAATTTATGTATGGAACATGTATTAATGAAGGCTTCATTGTTGGACATGGAGGTTGTGTGAAAACGGTTCTTTATTCTCCATTATCTAATGTCTTTTTTTTACTTATTTGCCTCATCTATGGCAGTGGTTTTTATCTTCTCGTCCAAAGCTCTCTTTGGGGCGCTTTTGTTTTGACGTTAATACTTCCTGTTTTTTTTTGGCCCTTGATTCAACCTGTAGATAATTCACATGAGATTAAACGTATTTTATTACTTGAAACGGGATTTAATCTGTTGTGCTTTTTGGCTGTCAGTCAATGGATTAGCCTTGAATATATTGATAAAGCGTTAGTGTTCTTCTTTATTCTTCAAGCCACTGGTTTCATGTTGGTTCAATGGAAAAAACGTGCTTACTTATCGTTATGTATTTCTGTATTTCTGTATTTTTGGCATTAGCTATTGGTTTTTGGATAAATGGAAGTACGCAAACCTTATTGTTAGACGGTGGAGGGGTTTTGATTTTTGGGAAGAGTGTCCAGTGGCAGTTAATAGTTATTTATGGTGCCTGGTTAACTCAATTGCTATTAGTTGAATATCGCCACACTTTGCCCAAAATGACGTTAGTTATTTGTCATGTCGCATCGTTCTCCATTGCTGTTGGTGCAGATGATTTTTTTTATGCTCGGATAATTACAGCGAGTCATCTACTGTTTCTTAGCCTTTGTTTTAATTTTAAAGTCAGGGAGTGGGGAGGAAAGGATTTTGCAATTGCCGAATCCTTTAGTGGTTATGTAACCGTGGCACGAGTTCAATGTGGTTTATCGATTGTTCTACTTTGTGTTGCTGCTATCTCTTTTGGTGGGCTTATCATCATGTAATTTAATAGAGGTGACCGTTATTTCTTTTATCCCCTAGAGTAGAGCTTAGGCAATCTTCACTGTGATGACATTAATAGTGAAAATTAAACATGAGATATGAAAGGGGATAAGTTGGATACCTAGCTTATACGCTGGGCCTTGTATCATCGCTTTTTGAGGTGATTGAATGCATTGCAAAATAAGAAATGGCCTTGAATTAGCCTAAGTTAGAAGAAATAGAGATAAATCAGTAGAATGATTGATGATATAAAAGTGATGCTTTCAATAAACCATTCTTTGTCATCCCAACCAAGTATTTTAATTTCATCTTCGGTAATGGTTATCTCTAAATCTTCGAAACTTTCATCTAAATCGCACATAGCTTATCCTCTTAAATCGTCAGTAAAAGGATGATATCGACTTCATTGGTTTAATTAAATTTAATAATATCTAATAGAGGTTTATTTTTGATTAACGACTTGAAGGGTAAAAAAGGATAAAAGAGACAATCTTTCATCCTTGTTATTGATATACATTACTCATTGATAACAATAAGATTTTCCTGCTCCAACGGGCACTCAATATCAATTAAAAGATCTGATAATTTAGTTGGACAAAGCATATCTTCTTTCGTTACTGAGAACTTAGCCGCCATGTTTTGATTAAATAGATTCCAATGTTGAAGTAACAGCTTCTCATGGTTATCTGCAAATTGTGGCCAGGTTTCAGACATCATTGGCGTTAAGCTGGATGCACCATGAGCAAAAATCAGCATTTGCCATTTAGTTTCCCAAATATCGAGTTTTCCATCTGGATTAGCTTGGTTGTACTCTTCAAATAAGCCTTTAAAAATCGCTTCAAATTCACACTTGGTTTTTAAGAAATACTCAAGCAGTGCATTGTCATCTTGGCATCGCTGGATCCAAATGATTTACAACTGGCGTTAGATGCAGCTAAAGCGCAGTTCTCATTGGCAAAAACACAATGGAACCGGGCTAAGAGTTTGTACAGTAAGAAGCTAATCAGCACCAACGATTACGATCAACGTGAATCGCAATACCAAGCGGCATTGGCTAATTACGAGCAAGCAAAAACAGATTTAAGTTATACCGAAATTCATGCGCCGTTCTCTGGCATTATTTCGTATACCTACGTAAAACCGCATCAAATTGTGGGTGAGAAACAAGAGATTTTAAATCTGATTGATAACTCAACATTGGATGTGTCGGTAACCTTACCTATTAGCTATGTAGATTCCGTTTCTATTCCGGCATTAATCAGCAGTGATATGTGGGTAACCATGGATAATGAGCCTAACAATCAAATTAATGGTAGGTTTAAAGAGATCTCAACGCAGCCGAATTTAGACACGAACAGTTATGAAGCGATTGTAACGATGGCCTTGCCAGAAGGACGCAATTTATTAACGGGCATGACAGGGCAAGTTCATATCCCAAAACAGAAAAGCTCTGATTATTTGCAGCTTCCTCAAAGTGCGTGGGTAAGTAAAAATACCAACCAAGGGCAAGTGTGGTTAATGAATGATGAAACAAACACCGTCACTAAAGCGACGTTACCGTTAAATGAGCAAGGGTTGGTGATATCTGGTTTAAACGCGAATGATTATGTTGTGATTGCCGGCGTTGATAGCCTTGTTGAAGGTCAAACAGTAAAAGCATGGCAGCGTGAGGAAGGTATTTAATGAAGCGTTCATTATATTCATTATTGGTACTGAGCCTTTTTATGCTGACAGGCTGCCAAGAAGAAGAAGTAACAGAAACCAGTGAGCCACTTTATATCTCTGGCTTTACAGTTGGTTCGCCTGTGACCCAACAATTTCGCTCTTTTAAAGGCCAAGTGGTTCCTGCTGAGCAAACCCCTATTGCGTTTCGAGTAACAGGTGAGATCCAAGAGGTCTTAGTAAAAGCCGGAGATGTGGTTAAACAGGGCCAACTCATTGCAAAACTAGAAGATAGCAAGGTAAAACAAGCGGTTAATGATGCTAAGGCACAGTATTCGCTAGCGTCAAAACAGTATCAACGCGGTAAAGAATTGAACCGTCGCGCTATGATTTCAAAAGCAGAACTTGATGAGTTATTTGCGAATAGAGAATTGGCTCAAGCGACGTATCGTTCAGCAAACAATCAATTAACTTATACTCATCTTGTTGCGCCATTTAGCGGCAAAGTGCTTGATGTCTATAAAGAGCAGTTTGAACGCGCAGCCGCTGGTGAGCCCATTCTGAATTTGTATCAAAACGATAAAGTGTACGTGCGTATTGATCTTTCAGATAACGTGTTAGCCATGATAAATCCTGAAACCAATCGAGACTCTTATCATCCAATGACCACATTTGTTGGTTTATCTGATTCTTATTCTATGGAGTACTTGGAGCACACGAGTGAGCCGAGTGAACAAACTCAAACTTACGAGATGTACTTAACCATGCTTCAACCGAGTACTGAGATTTTACCGGGTACCAGTGCTACGGTGAATGTGGATATGGTAGAAGCAGGGATCACTTCAATTGATGGCTACCATGTACCCGTAACGGCATTGCAAGCGGGTCAAAAAGCAGGTCTGTTTTATGTCTGGATCATACGTGATGGACAAGCGGTTAAAGTTCCAGTGTCTATTCGCCAAATTAATGGTGAAGGGGCAATTGTGGCTTCTGGTATTACTCAAGGTGATGTTCTTGCCAACTCAAGTTTACGAAAATTACGTGAAGGCAAAAAAGTAACATTAGTGGAGAATAAACAATAATGAACATTGCTGAATATTCGATAAAAAACAAAGTCATTAGCTGGCTATTCATTGTTATTCTAACTATTGGTGGTATCACCTCATTCTTAGATTTAGGTCGCTTAGAAGATCCTGCCTTTACGATTAAAGATGCGATGATTATTTCTACTTATCCGGGGGCAACCTCAAAAGAAGTAGAAGAAGAGCTAACGTATCCGTTAGAAAAAGCGATCCGTAAATTACCTTACATCGATAAAATCACATCGACGTCCTCTAATGGAATGTCACAGATCATGGTGAGTATGAAGATGGATTACGGTCCAGATGAATTGCCACAGATCTGGGATGAAATGCGTCGTAAAATTAATGATTTGAAACCAACTTTGCCTCAAGGGGTTCAATCTTTACAGATCATAGATGATTTTGGCGACGTATTTGGCGTAATGATGATGCTGACGGGTGACGATTATAACTATGTAGAGTTAAAACGTTATGCCGACACATTAACGCGTGAATTAGAACTGATTGATGGCGTAGGTAAAGTGTCTATCGCGGGCGATCAACAAGAAATGCTGTTTGTTGAGATCTCACTTGATCGCTTAGCGGCACTGAACCTAGACATGAACACCGTGGCTGGCCTATTAAACCAACAAAATAACGTGGTTCAGGCGGGTGAAGTATTGGTGAATGGTGAGAGCTTAACCATTCGTCCAAGCGGCACATTAACCACAATTGAATCGTTAGAAGACTTGATTATTCATGGTCGTGATACGGGCAATTTAATTCGTTTGAAAGACGTAGCAACTATCAGCCGTGGTACGCAAGAGAAACCGAGCAATGTGATCCGATTTAACGGTAAAGATGCATTAAATATCGGGTTGTCGTTCGCATCTGGCGTAAACGTGGTTGAAGTTGGTCAACGTGTTCAAGAAGAATTAACCTATTTAGAATCCATTAAGCCAGCTGGATTAGAATTGAGCTATTTCTATAACCAAGCACAAGAAGTTGATACGTCAGTTCGTGATTTTATTATCAGTTTAGGTGAAGCGGTTGCGATTGTTATCGTCGTTCTATTGTTTGCAATGGGTATGCGAAGTGGTTTGATTATTGGTGTTGTATTACTACTGACCGTATTCGGCACCTTTATTCTAATGAGTTACAACAACATTGATCTTCACCGTATCTCATTAGGTGCATTAATTATTGCGCTAGGGATGTTAGTAGACAATGCCATTGTGGTGGTGGAAGGGATTTTAGTTGGCCTGAAAAAAGGGCGTACCAAAGTTCAAGCAGCCGCAGATATTGTAAAACAAACTCAGTGGCCTTTATTAGGTGCAACAGTGATCGCGATTGCCGCGTTTGCTCCGATTGGTCTGTCTGAAGATGCCACTGGCGAATTCATGGGCGATTTGTATTGGGTGTTGTGTTATTCACTGTTTTTAAGTTGGGTAACGGCTATTACGATCACCCCATTCTTAGCTAACTTATTATTGAAAGAAGAAGATAAAAATACGGGTGAAGAAGAAGACGCTTACAAAGGGTTCTTATTTACCGCGTTTGGTTCATCGCTTAAATTAGCGTTACGTTTCCGTTGGTTAACCGTGGCATCGCTAGTGGGTTTACTTGTTGTTGCGGTAATGGCGTTTGGTAATGTGAAGCAGCAATTCTTCCCAGCCTCAAACACGCCAATGTTCTACGTGGATATGTGGATGCCAGAAGGTACAGATATTCGTGAGACAATTAAGCAATCAGAAGCGGTTGAGAGCTACATTAACAAGCAAGACAACATTGAGTTTGTATCAGCGTCGATTGGTCAAGGTATGCAGCGTTTTGCGCTAACTTACCAACCAGAAAAAAGCTATGAAGCGTATGCGCAATTTCAGATCCGAACCACGGATCGCGAATCAATGTTTAGCTTGTTAGAAAACCTGACTAACTCATTAGATAAACGTTTTGATAAACCGACTTTCCAATTCAAAATGATGGAATTTGGTCCTTCGCCAGCGTCTAAGATTGAAGTTCGTATTTCAGGGCCTGATCCTCAGATCTTGCGTGATTTAGCGACCGATGTTGAAGACATTCTAGCGACGGATTCAGGTTCAAGAAACATTCGACATGATTGGCGTGAACGTACTAAAGAGTTAACGCCTGAGTTTAATGAATCGAAAGCGCGTCGTTTAGGGATCTCAAAAGAAGATCTATCAAATACGCTGCAAATGGCATTTGGTGGTAACACATTAGGCACGCTGCGTGATGGGACACATACATTGCCGATTGTGGCGCGTTTGCCAGAAGTAGAGCGCGTGGATTTTGAATCACTGCAAAACGTGAAGATCTGGAGTCCATCATTACAAAGCTACATTCCAGTAGACCAAGTGATTGATGGTGTGAACCTAGATTGGAGTGAGCCTCTTATCCAGCGTCGCGACAGAAAACGCACCATTACGGTAATGGCCGATCACGATTTATTAAGTGATGATACGCCTGCAAGTTTGTTGGCGCGTGTTCAACCAAAAGTGTTGGAAATGCCGTTACCTGAAGGGTATGAGATCAGATGGGGTGGTGAATATGAATCGTCAAAAGATGCACAAGAGTCTCTATTTGGTTCGCTGCCAATGGGTTACTTGTTCATGTTTATCATCACAATGTTGCTGTTTAATTCGTTTAAAAAGCCGTTAGTGATTTGGTTTACGGTTCCGTTATCCATCATTGGTGTGGCGTTTGGTTTATTAAGTACCAATATGCCGTTTAGCTTCACCGCATTCTTAGGCTTATTAAGCTTAAGCGGTATGATTTTGAAAAACGGTATTGTATTGCTTGATCAAATCAATCTTGAATTGTCATCAGGTAAAGATCCGTACATTGCGATAGTTGACAGTGCGATCAGCCGTGTGCGTCCTGTAAGTATGGCGGCGTTAACCACAATATTAGGGCTTATCCCATTATTGTTTGATGCGTTCTTTAGCTCAATGGCTATTACGATTATGGCGGGTTTAGGTTTTGCGACCATCCTGACCTTGATTGTAGTGCCAGTAATGTACGCGATTTTATTTAAGATTAAGCCTGCACCAAGCCACGCATAAACTAACACTGCCTTTGAGTTACTTTTTGCTCACCAATCACAATAGCCCTAGGGTTTATTGTGGTTGGTTTTTTACGTTATAATTTCCTTAAAGATAGTTACTTATATTTCACGGGTTAATACTATATTTTGAGTGATAACCCTGTATAATCCGCCGCCTATTTACTGGTAATATTATTGTCTCTAAGACAATCATTCACGCGTTAGTTAAACTTAGGAATTCGTTATGACTGAAGAAGAAAGAATTGAACTGCAACAGAACAACCCATTACACGGTCTTAAGTTAGAAATCTTACTGCAAGAGTTGGTTGATCATTACGGATGGGAAATTCTAGATACCGCAATGCGTTTAAACTGCTTCAACACAAACCCGTCAATGGCGAGTAGTGTTAAATATCTAAAGAAAACACAGTGGGCAAGAGAGAAGGTTGAAAACTTCTACTTGTATCGTTTTAAACGTATGCCTAAAGCGTCTGATCTTGAATATCAAATGCCTCCACGTTCACGCACATTCGCTCATGGTCTTGAGCCTCGTGAACCAATGGAATTGACGGTTGAATCAATTTTGCTTTCTCAAGCTAAATCAGCGTCAGCACACCAAGCGCGTTCTCAAAACCGTGGTGGTAACTACCGCCGTTAATTGGTATAACGAAATGAACGGGTGTTAATTAAAAGGCACGTTCAGTTAAGTTAAAAATAAAAAGCCAAACAAGGTTATCCCTGTTTGGCTTTTTTTATACCTGTGTTTATTCATTCTCTAGGGTAAAGCAATGGATATTATTGGTATTTAAAATCTTGATTTTGAGAAATAACGACAAATGCTGTTTTTTTATACTTAATTTGCGACAGTGTTAAAAATTAACGATTCAATTACTTATTTGGGTTAAATTTGACGGTATAATGTACCAATAATGATAAAAATAATATTTAGTGCGTTATATAATAGTAAATTATCTCGCTAATTTAT
Source organism: Aliivibrio sifiae (assembly GCF_002954705.1). Classification (GTDB taxonomy): domain Bacteria; phylum Pseudomonadota; class Gammaproteobacteria; order Enterobacterales; family Vibrionaceae; genus Aliivibrio; species Aliivibrio sifiae_A. The sequence continues at coordinate 1,310,751 of NZ_MSCO01000002.1, read as the reverse complement.
AAGGCTATGTTTAATTTTTACGAAGATAAATATGAAAAAACAAGTTGGATTTACTTTAATTGAGTTGGTCGTAGTTATTATATTGTTAGGTATTCTTGCTGTTATTGCTGCACCTAAGTTCTTAGGCATACAAAAAGATGCCAGAGACGCTCGTCTAGAGGGAATGAAAGGTGCGATTGCTTCTGCATTAGAGCTTGGATACGGTGCAATGGTTATTGCCGGCTTAGAGAATAGAGCTTATGTGTCTAATACTGCAGATGATGGAAGCAGTGGGTTGCCAAAGCAGGATCTCCCGTTTGATGGGTGTGAAGTTGGAGGGCCAAATAGCTGTACTTTTAGATATGTTTACCCTGACGCAGACAGTTCGTCGTTACCGATTCTTGTTTCTAATTTATCTGATCAAGATGAGACTGATTGGAAGATTTTACGTGACGGTAGTTCTAGTAATGTTGAAATTTTTATTGCCCCAAAAGAACATGATGATAAAACACAATGTGTTATTCGTTATGGCCCACCGACAAGTTTAGGTGGTGAATATATCCTAGATATTTTACCTTGCTTATAAAAGAAAAGACCATAAAAAGCCAAACAAGATTATCCCTGTTTGGCTTTTTTGTAACTTAATTTTTTATAGTGTAACTATAATATAGTTACGTTTAGTTAGTACTTATTATGGTTGCTGTTTAGTTGGAGCTAAAGCAATCTCACGGATACACACGTTTTGAGGTTGTTGGTAAGCAAAAGAAACCGCACGCGCAATATCATCAGCAGCTAGTACGCCGCCCATGCTTTCTTTCCATTCGCCGTAACCGTCTTTAATGTCTTGAGATGTTGTATGAGACAGAAGCTCAGTTTCAACCGCACCCGGTGCAATCGTTGTAACACGAACGTTTGATAATGCCACTTCTTCACGTACATTTTCAGAGATAGCGTGAACCGCAAACTTAGTACCACAGTAAGCCGCATGGCTTGGGAATGTTTTCTTACCAGCGATAGAACTGATGTTGATGATAGTACCTGTATTGCGTTCCATCATAGGAGCTAAAACTGCTTGCATTCCGTTTAGAAGACCAATAACGTTTACATCAAACATTGTCTTCCACTCTTGTGCATCTTGCGTGTCAATTTGACCAAGAAGCATTGCGCCTGCATTGTTGATTAGCGCATCAACAGGACCAAATTTCGCTTCACCTTGAGCAATTGCAGCATCAAAAGACGCTTTGTCTGTTACGTCCACTTTTACAGAAAGTGAGTTTGGTAGGTTTAAAGCTTCTAAACGCTCAATACGACGAGCAAGAAGAAGCAGAGGATGACCTTCATCGCTTAAACGACGTGCGATTGCTTCACCAATACCAGAACTTGCACCAGTAATAACAACTAATTTTTTCATCTTCTATTTCCTTAATAAATTCAATAAACAATCGAACCAGAACCCTGCTTCGTTGCGATGGAGGTATATTACTGAGAACTTTATTGTTGATATATAGTCATTTGCTTGAAACTCTGTTGCTGTACTGCAACAATAAGAGGTCTCTTTACTGTGGTGGCTTTATGATCAACCAAATCAATCTTACTGATATTCGCTCTTTTGTACTTATTGCTCGTTTAGGTAACTTTACTAAGGCAGCTGAAACCTTAGATGTTTCTCGCTCTCATGTATCACGACAAATAAGTAGTCTTGAAAAACAGATGGGAGTAACTCTACTTATTCGAACTACTCGTACTTTAAGAATGACCGAAGCGGGTAAGCATTTCTATCAACAGTGTGAACAAGCCCTTCATACTATAGACCAAGCGCTGTTATCTGCTGTTGATGATGTAGAAAAAGTACAAGGAGAGATAAAAGTGAACTGCGTAGGCGGGCACTTAGGTGAGGTTGTTATTGCTGAGATCGTAAATACGTTTATGCAACAATACCCAGATGTGTCGATCAGTTTAGATTTTAGTAGTAACCGAGTTGATTTGATTGAGGAAGAGTTTGATATTGCGTTTCGAATGGGAGTATTAGATGACTCAGGGTTTATCGCTAAAAAATTATTAACTATAGAAATGGGAACATTAGCAAGCCCAAAGTATTTAGCTCGACGAGGCCGACCGTTACATCCTAAAGAGTTAAATCAACACCATTGTTTAACAGGTTCTGTGCGTAAGTGGCATTTTGAATCAATTAAGACAAAAGAACATTATGACGTGACGGTTAAAGGAAATTTACAGTGTAAAAATGGACGGGTATTAGTTGCTGGTGCAATAGCAGGTAACGGCATTATTCGTGTACCTCTGATTTATTGTCAACAAGAATTGGATGAAAAGAAACTTGAGCAAGTGTTTGAAGAGTGGGTGATCCCTAGTGTCGATTTCTCAGCTATTTATCATCGCGATCGTTATCAACCTAAGCGAATAAGGACATTTATTGATTTTGTGAAACAGCATTCAGAGTTATTTACTCGCATAAATTAAAAAAACGCCATGAGACACATATGAGTGAGTCATGGCTATTTATTATCGAATATTATTCTTCTTCTGCTTGGTATTCTAAAATATCCGCAGGCTGACATTCTAAGTGTTTACAAATGGCTTCTAAGGTTGAGAACTTTATTGCCTTCGCTCTGCTATTTTTTAGTACAGATAAGTTTTGCTCAGTGATACCAATTAATTGAGCTAGCTGATTTGAGCGCATTTTTCGCTTAGCTAACATGATATCGAGGTTTACAACTATAGGCATACATACCGTCTCTAGATTGTGAGTTCTTGTTCTTCACGGATAAGGCTTGCTTCTTCCATCACTTTCGCGATAACTCGCACGATTAAGCCAACGACTAACATACTGATTTCACTGTCTGAAATGTTAAACCCACCTTCTACATTATCCTCAGTATAAGAGAGAGCAATACTAAGGAGTATATCTGATAACACTTTAACAAATGGCATCATAATTAAGATGTTAGCGATTTTACGATATCTAATGGTGTTATCAAGCGTAAACACTTGCCCTTTCTTGTATAAACGAAATAAAAGTATTAACTGCCATAAGATTGCGCAGGTTAATAGCGTTGGTAGCATGCTTGGCAGATAACCTAACGCTGAACGAGTGAAAGACAGTGGAAGAGTGACTTCAATAGGAAAAGTACTTTGGAATGATTGTGAGTTATAAAGGGTTGCGGCAAACCAAAGGGCAGTGTCCATTAATGGTAAGGCAACAAGCGCAAATCCAAAGACAATAAGCAGTTTTGAACTAAAAGATTGAATGTTATTTAAGTTATTCATGGTATTCCCTAATCATTATTTGTGGTGAGAATATATGGCTCTGGAAAATAAATGTCAATAAATATTTATCGTAAAACGATAACTTATTATCGCCTTGCGTTTTTTGTCTTTAAAGGTAAAAAGGAATATTTACCATCTTTATTTATGAAAAAATGACATTGAGCCATTAATTTAAAAGATTTATTGTCAGTATTGTAGATAGGGTCTAGTATTCAGAATAACGGATTGTTAAATGTTTATTATCAGGATTGATATAATGAATGTTCGCTTAAAATTAGCTCTATTTCTTTTGGTTTTATTCTCTATTTCTATTGTTGGTTCTATATTGACCTTTAAATTGGAATCTTATGGTGATGAGAAGCTTGCTTGGGTGATTCATACCCATAATGTGATTACTGATTCTGAAAAGTTGCTTAGCAGCATGAAAGATGCCGAGACAGGGCAGCGAGGTTATTTGTTAACCCAAGAGATTACTTATCTAGAGCCCTATTACACTGGTATGTCGAATGCTCAAAAAATGTTTCAAGAGCTAAGGTTATTAACCAAAGATAACCCAGAACAACAGGCCGCTCTTGATAATATTGATAAGTCAATAAAACTAAAGTTTGATGAATTAGCGTTGACAGTAGAGTTGACTCAGTACGACAATTTATCCCAAGCACTTAAAGTGGTAAAAGAAGATCGAGGTAAAGATTATATGGATAGCTTAAGAGCTGATCTGACTCAATTTATCAACATTGAGATGATATTGCTTGAAAAGCGTAAAGGGGACTTTAAAGAAAATCGAACGCAATTAGTCACGTTAATTAAAATGCAGATTGTAGTATTAATCTTCTTAGCTATCGCCACTATTTCCTTTATGAAGCGTAACTTGTTTGATCCACTCAACCTTTTACTTTTAAGTACTAAAAAAATGCAACAAGGTGAAAAATTAGAGATTGCAGATGTGGTAGAAAAAAATGAAATGGGCAACCTGCTTGCGGCTTTCTTTAAAATGAATGAAGTGGTACATGAAAAAGCAGAAGTGCTGGCGTATAAAGCACATCATGATGAACTCACAGGGTTACAGAACCGAAGCATGGTGAATACTGAGCTGCAATGCGCTATTCATCATGGAGAGAAAACAAACACTAAAGTTGCTGTTTACTTCTTAGATTTGAATAAATTCAAAGAGATAAATGATTCTCTAGGTCATGATATCGGCGATCAAGTATTAATCAAAACATCACAACTTCTGGCTGAAACAATTCGATCTAAAGATAAAGTTTTTCGATTAGGGGGAGATGAATTCTTGGTTATAGGACAAGATATCTCACAGCATTCTGGAATAAAAAAGCTGACATCTAAATTGTTAGAACAGTTCAAATTCCCCGTTATAATTAACGAGACTTCGATGCTTATATCGCCTTCGATTGGCGTGGCCATTTATCCCGATGATAGCGTCAAAGGAGAGGAGCTAATTAAGTTTGCAGACATTGCTATGTACGAAGCGAAAAAAGAGCAAGGCAATAGCTGTTGTGAGTTTGCTCCGTCAATGCTTAAAAGAGACGTAGACCAACCGCTTAATATTCATAAATAAATTCACTTTGTTGTCTTAAATGATAACGATTTTTTCCTAATAGTTTAGCGCGATACATCGCTTTATCAGCTTGTTGTAACGCGCTTTCTAAATCACTTCTGCTGTATTTATCCCAATAATAAACCCCAATACTTGCCGAGACTTTTGCTGTGTTATTTTTGATTATGATTGGTTGATTAATCGTATCTAAAATATGCTGCAATACAGTATGAATATTATGGTCTTCAGTTGATGTTTCTTTCGATAAATAAATACCAAGTAAGAATTCATCACCAGATAAGCGCGCAACAAGGTCCTTTTGGCAAACGCAGTGCGTTAGTCGTTGAGCAATTACTTTTAATAGCTCATCACCACATTGATGTCCATAAGTATCATTTACGGCTTTAAAGCCATCTAAATCAACAAAGAGCAGATAAGCAGATTCTTGTTGTTGATGTGATTTTATTAGACGTTGATATGCATTCTTACGGTTTGCTAATCCTGTTAACGCATCGTGATTGGATTCAAAACTTAGTCTTTTAAGTTCAAGTATTTGAGTTTGGTCACTGATTGAAACGATAAATGATTCAACTTTATTATCACTATTCTTAATGGTTTTTATGGTAACTAAACAAGGCAGCCAAGCAGAAGTGTCTTTCAGGTTATTGGATAGCTCAGAGCTAGAGACTTCGGCATTGATTTTAAGAAATCCATGAGTGAGTAATTGTTTAAAAACAGAAAAATTCAGGCCGAGAGTTTGGCGTAAATAAAGCTTGTTTAGATTATCAATATCACCAAAAATGCGAATGAATGCGTTGTTTTTTGTCTCTATGTTTAGCTTTCTAGTTAATACGATGACTGAGCTTGGATTTTGATCGAAAATCATCTCAGCCATGCGTTGGCGTTGCTCTGCAAGATAACGAGCACTGATGTCTTCAATATGAATCAGTGAGTTGTTGACTCCTGCAATAGGGTAGGTCGACACTTGGTATAACTGATTGGTCAGTTGATGACGAATTATGATCGGTTCTAAACGTTTGTGTTGTTCAATGTGTTCTTCTAGTGCTAATAATTTATTTATAGGTTCGAAATCATTGAATATGGCGCCAAGTGGGGCAGTGATAAGTTCAGTAGACGCATCTTGCTCATCATGGGTAATATAAGGCAATAATCGACGAGCAGCTGGATTGTAATAAGTGATTTTTTTATTTGGGGGAACAACTAATAATCCTTGTTCAAGAGAATCAAGCACTTGGTTTATATAATGGTTTTTATCTTCTAAATGCTGAAATGCTTGTGATAATAAGCTATCTCGATGGCTAAGATTATCTAGCATGTCATTAAAACAACGAGTCACCATGCCAAGTTCATCTGGATGTATGACTTCTAAGCGTTGGTTTGTTACCCCTTTTTTTATCACACTTTGCATCGAATGGAAGATAGATAATAAAGGGGTTGCGATAAGTCGATGTACTCGGTGAGCAAAAAACAAAGCAAATGCTGATAACAATACGCTTGTGAATAAGAAAATGGTGATTATTTGATTGCGTTGTTTAAACATCTTGTCTTTTGACGCCCACACAGTAAGGTTTCCCAGATGTTCATTATCAAGTGTTATTGGGTGAGTGATGGCAAAAAATATAGAACTATGGCAGTTAATATTTTGATTAATCCATTGGCAATTACTTGGCAAATTATCAAGCTTTGCAAACACTTCTTTGTTTGCGCCTTCGACATAGGCAGCAATGACTTCTGGGTCAAACGACAGAGCATCCATTTGGTCTAACCCTGTTTGCTTATCATTAAATATCAATGCGCCAGATAAGTTGCTTGCAATTCCTTGAGTTAAAATAGACGTTCGAGTGTATAAATTTGCACTGTGAGTAATTCCAACAAAATGAGCAACGCTGGCACCTAAAATGATGGTGCTAAGCGTTAACAGTGTCCAAATAGGATAAATGACTTTTTTGCGTAGTGGTAACGCACTGAACCAATGATGGATCATTGTTTTTCCTTAGTGCTAGCGATTTCTGAAACGGAAAGTAACTGTGAACGTAAAGAGAGTTCAGTTGGCGCTAGATTTTCTAAACTGATTAAGGGTTTGATTCGGTTATTCACTTTAATAAAAGCAATCATGCCCCCAGACGAAATGAAGGGTTTTCCATCACCGACTAAAATGGCATGTGGTTGCGCTGTTTTAAATTGTTGAATTTTAAGTGGGTTATTGGAATTTGAATAAATGATATGGCAGTGATGTTGTTTAATATCATTTACTGATGAATAAGGTATAAAAACGGCTTGAGCCGGTTTTTTATTGATTAAAGCTTCTAGGGTATAGCTGACATCTAAGGACGCTTCTGAGCAGAAGTTGAATTGCTTATTTGTGGGTGCAAAGTTTCCCCAAGAAGTTAAAAAGGCGAATCTAAAGAGATAAACGGCTTTTAGCTCATGGTCTTGAATATTTTGGTTACTTGCTTGGAGCGAAAAACTACTGATTGGAAGAATGAGTAAAAGGATCAGGCACACCATCACTTTATGGAAAAAACCATAAAATGGTGGTGATAATGAACTTGCCCGTGCTTTTACTTTGAGCATAGCTATATGAAGTTCCAGCTCAATTCAGCATAGTATTGAGTACCGTTAGCAAAAGGATTAAATTGTTCTGAGTATTCTTTTACTTGGTCATTTCCTAGGTTTTCAGCACTGATTTTTATGCTTGGCCATGTTGGTTTGTGTTGCCAGTGAATTGACATGTCGAGTGTAACTAACTCTGGCCATACAAGATAATCCTCGCCATAGCTTTGATATGCGGCTACCAATTTGTCATCAGGCTTAGAGGCTGAAACGTAGTTAACAACAGAAGAACCCCAAAGTGTTGGATGGATATCCCACATCAGGTGCAATGTTGCATAGTGATTTGGTGTGTTTTCAAGATCTAATATTGGTAGATCGTTTGAACCACAAACAGATCCAGAACACTCGCCTTTAATCGTTTTATAGCTGTAGTTGGCATTAACTTGCAATACGTTAATTGGCTGCCATTGCATACTTAATTCACCCCCCATCGTCTCTTGAGAAAGAGGGTCGATGAGTTGGGCATACATATCATGAATGACAGTACCAATAGCACCGTTTGAATGATCTTGGGAGATATAAACAAATCCCCCCTGATTCTGATACGCCCTTACATTATCGTGTTGACTATAAAATAGGCTTACACTGAACTGAAATTGGTTATGTTGCCAATAGCGATATCCAATTTCATAAGTATCAACGGATTCCATTTCTAGATCACGATTACCTAAGTATTTATAGGCTTGCAGATAATCAACAGGACCAATCGTGCCATTTACAGGTTTGTCATAAACATTTCCCGTTGCTGGGTCATAATAACCACATGAGCTACAAGAGTAATTTTCTTGAAACTGTGAATCTAACTCTAAACGAGCAGGTGTAATAACCGATCGACCCCAACCTATCCATAAGCGTTGATTATCCGTCAGTTTTTGCAGCAATCTAGCTTGTGGTTGAGAATAAAGCTCTTCAGTTATATTGGTATGCTGCCAGCGATTACCTAATGTAACCTCTGTTGATTCAGTAAGATTTATGGTCCAGTTAGCATATAAACCATAGCTTTCATTTAAAAATTCATGCTCTTCAATTGTACGGACATAAGGCGATAGGTATTGTTCTTGCTCTGAAAATTGTGCGTATTCTTCATCGATAATACGTACGTTCGCACCAAGAGTCAGTATTCCCCAATCTTGAGTATTAAATGTATAACGACTGTCTAAATCTATACGAGTAAAACTTGCCGGTTCATTGGTGCTATCAGAGTCACTGTAGGTTACCCAAACCTGATTCTCCCATTGGTCGCCATCTGATTTTTCATGAAGGTATTGAATGCCAGCAAAGAGTTCTTGAGAATTCATTTCTGTTATAAACGCATCATAATCATCTTGATGTGATGCCGGATCCAAAAATGCAGGAGTATAGGTTAACCATTGATAGTCTTCGCGTGATCGAATACCACCAAATTGAATCGAAACGGTATCTTGAAGATTTTGGTAGTCAGCACGTAAGCCAAATCGCTCAGTTTGTACTTTTAAGTCACGTAATTCTTTAAGGTGAGCGTCTTCATCGGTAAAAGGAGAGTGGTTTAATAATTCGATATAACCAGAGAGATGTGTGCTCTCGTTAAGTTGTATATTGTGATGCGCTTTGTATTCACGATAATCATAATTACCTACTGAGGCACTTACTTGTGCTTTAGGAGCACTTTCAGCATCTTTAGTGATGATATTTACAACGCCATTAACTGCGTTTCCACCCCACATAGTACCTACAGGTCCTAATACAACTTCAATGTGATCAACATTGTCTAAGCTTACAGGTAGAGTATCCCAATTTACGCCAGAGTAGAGGGGGTTAACGACACTGCGACCATCAATCATGACAAGTAATGTGTTGTTCTCACCTTGGTTTTTGCTGCGTGCAGAAATCGTCCAATCATAATCTGAGTACTTTGTGACATGAAGACCAGGAGCAAGAACTAATACATCTGCGATTGAGCGAGCACTAGAGCGCTCAATTTCTTTAGCGGTAATAACATGCACCGAAGCAGGGACATCAGATAAGCTCAATGACGTCTTAGTGACAGTGACTACCTTGGTGTCAGCTAATGAGTCTAATGGCATATTCAGCAATGCGTCGAGTTCATCGAATCCATCCTCTGTATTAGCAATAACAGGAAAAGACATAAAGAGGCATAGAGCATACAAAAATGGGATTCGAGATAGCGTCGGCATAATGTTCCATTAACACCAAATATAATTAATTTAAATGCAGGGCATAAAGTAAATACCCATTTTGTGTATTTTGAATTAAATCTTATATTTAAGATATTTTTCAGAAGTTTATTTCATTCAAAATGCGAGTGATCGTGAAATAAATTACATTTTAAAATGTTAATTATTTTGTGGCTTATATTTTAGGAGGAAGGAGTGACATTTATTGGTTATTTAGTGACAAAAAGAAGTAATAAATATAGCTAAAGTGATGATTCTCACATTATAGCCTTTATTCATTAGGTGAATTAGAAAAGTAAAAAACGCCAGCTATCACAAGTTTACACCTGTCAATTGGTCAAGCTTGATTTGTATCGCAAAGTGGGTTTTATATTATTTTACTGTAAATGTGCGTCATGTCGGATTTAGCTTATTGAAATGTAGTAAAAATAAAATATGTAATTTTATTTCATGTCTATTTTGAGGGTTGAGGCATTTTAAAATGATTGACTCGTATTATTTGGAGAGGTTCGTCACAACTCTTGGTTCATTGCGGAGTGACCTCATATGTATTGATAATAGAACTATCAAATACAAACCAAAAGGCACGCTCATGTTATACGATTTAATTGACCATGATCTTATCGATGTTGTTAATCACAATAGTGATGCGTGGGAAGACGCAGTGAAAACGACAACCAGTTACCTAGAGAAAAAAGGTTATGTAACTGCAAATTATGCCGAGGCGATAATTCAATCTACTTATGATAATGGACCTTATTATGTTCTTTGCCCAGGTATTGCTATGCCACATGCTCGCCCAGAAGCGGGAGTATTAAAAACAGGTTTAGGCATTCACATATTTCCAACCGCCATTGAATTTGGTTCTGACCTTGGTCCTGCAAATATCTTATTAACACTTGCTGCAACAGATCCAGATACGCATATTGAAGTCATTCAAGCGTTAAGTGAAATGTTAGTGGATGAAGAAAATATCGCAAGATTAACCGCCGCCACTTCAAAAAATGAAGTGCTCGATATTATTAAAGCGTACTAAGAAGGAACGTCACGTGACAATAAATTTTAGAGCAAAAGTGCAAACCTTTGGTGGTCATTTGACCGCAATGGTGTTACCAAATATTGGAGCCTTTATTGCTTGGGGCTTTATTACCGCCTTATTTATTCCAACTGGTTGGATGCCAAATGAGCAGTTTGGTGAAATTGTTGGTCCTATGATTACCTATTTACTGCCATTACTTATCGGTTATACCGGAGGTCAGTTAGTTGGTGATAAACGTGGAGCGGTAGCCGGTGCTATCGGTACGATGGGGGTTATTGTTGGGGCTGATATTCCGATGTTCGTTGGTGCAATGATCATGGGGCCACTAAGTGCTTGGGCGATTGTTCAGTTTGATAAAAGGGTTGAGCATAAAATCCCATCAGGTTTTGAAATGGTGGTTAATAACTTCTCATTAGGCATTATAGGCATGATTTGCTGTTTGGTTGCTTATGAAGTTGTTGGCCCTGCGGTAACTGCTGCGAATCTTTTTGTGAAATCAGGTATCGAAGCGCTTGTTGCTACAGGATTCTTGCCTTTATTAGCTGTAATTAATGAGCCTGCAAAAGTGCTCTTTTTAAATAACGCGATTGACCAAGGTATTTATTATCCTTTAGGTCTACAAGCTGCCGCAGAAACCGGTAAATCTATCTTTTTTATGGTGGCATCTAACCCAGGGCCTGGTCTTGGTATGCTATTAGCGTACGCAAAATTTGGTCAAGGTTTAAGTAAGCGTTCAGCACCAAGTGCGATCATTATCCATTTCTTTGGTGGTATTCATGAATTGTATTTCCCATACGTATTAATGAAACCAATCATGATTTTGGCAATGATTGCCGGTGCAGCAACAGGTATTGCAACGTTTAACTTGCTAGGTGCTGGCTTAGTTGCGGGTCCTAGTCCAGGTTCGATTTTCTCTTACTTAGCGTTAACGCCAAAAGGTGGCTTTATCGCGATGATTGCAGGTGTTGCAAGTGCTGCGGTTGTCTCTTTCTTTGTAGCTAGTGCGATTCTTAAAATGAGTAAGAAAGAAGGTTCAGAAGATGAGTTTGAACAATCTATTACTAATATGAAAGAAATGAAAGCAGAAGGTAAAGCACAACCACAAGCAGTAACAGAAAAGGAGAATGATCGACCAATCCAATTCGTCGCTTTTGCTTGTGATGCAGGAATGGGTTCAAGTGCTATGGGAGCATCGACTTTTAAGCGTAAATTGGTTCAAGCAGGGTATGACATTGAGGTTAAGAACTTCGCGATAGAAAAAGTGCCAAGTAATGCTGATGTGGTAATTACCCATGAAAGCTTAGAAGACAGAGCAATAAAAGCCACAGGCTTACCAGTAATTACAATTACTAATTTCTTAAATGACCCAGCGCTTAATGAACTGTTAAATAAGATTGAGCAGCAACAGGCCTAACCTAAATTAATTTTTGAGAGGTGGACAGCACCTCTTTATTTGGAGATACGATCATGGTTCAAACAACGGCTGCGGTTATTTGCGGTGAAAAAAATATCCAATTACGAACGTTCGATTTACCACACATCTCAGCAGATGAATTATTAGTTAAGAACATTTCAAACAGTATTTGTTTGTCGACTTACAAAGCCGCTTTGCTTGGCAGCAAGCATAAACGAGTTCCTGAAAATATAGCTGATGTTCCAGTGATTACAGGACATGAATATGCAGGCATTATTGTTGAGGTTGGTGAAAATTTAAAAGAACAATTTACTGCTGGGCAGCCTTTTGTTCTTCAACCCGCGATGGGATTACCGACAGGGTACTCCGCGGGTTATAGCTATGAAACATTTGGCGGTAATGCAACGTATTCGATTATACCTAAAATTGCGATTGAATTAGGCTGTGTGCTGCCGTACAAGGGATCATATTTTGCTAATGCCTCTTTAGCTGAACCAATGTCGTGTATTATTGGCGCTTTCCATGCAAGCTATCATACAACTCAGTATGTATATGAGCATGAAATGGGTATCAAAGAAGGTGGAACGCTTGCTCTATTAGCTTGTGCTGGTCCTATGGGCATTGGTGCTATTGATTATGCAATTAATGGCCCAGTGAAACCAAGACGAATTGTCGTTACTGATATTGATGAAGAGCGCCTGTCTCGTGCAGAAAGCTTAATTCCAGTAAGTGCGGCAAAAGCTCAAGGAATTGAACTTATTTATGTTAATACTATTGAGATGGATGATCCTGTAGCTTACTTAAAATCTCTGAACGATGATCAAGGCTATGATGATGTCATGGTGTATGCAGCAGTAGCACAAGTACTTGAACAAGCTGATGATCTTCTGGGAAATGACGGTTGTTTAAATTTCTTTGCTGGTCCAACAGATAAAGCATTTAAAGTCCCATTTAACTTTTATAATGTGCATTATGAATCAACCCATATTGTAGGTACGTCAGGAGGTTCGACAGGAGATATGTTGGAATCCCTTGAACTATCAGCTAACAATAATATCAATCCATCTTTTATGGTTACGCACGTTGGAGGACTACAAGCTGCGCCTCATACTATTTTGAATCAATTGGATATTCCGGGTGGAAAGAAACTTATTTATCCTCATATAGATTTGCCGTTAACTGCAATTGATGAGTTTAAGTCACTCTCGGACCAAGACTCATTTTTTACTGAGTTAGACGCAATATTAGCGAAGAATAACTATGTCTGGAATGAGCACGCAGAAAAAGCATTATTAGAGTTTTATGACGTGAGTTTTACGGTTTAGTTCTATGAAGTTTATGTGGTAGCCTTGAGCCCTGCTTGAGGTCGCCACATATAATAGAGAGGTTTTACGTTGATACAAAAAATTGAATTGTTAGAAGGGCTAGAGGCATGTGAAAACGCAACTGATTTTCTTCTGGTTTCTAACAAATTAATTAATCTCAAATTAAAAGCATTACTTCCAAACGTCTTTGTTCAAGACAAATTGGTTATGGAATATGCTGTGGAGCCTCTTTTAAAAGAAGATGGTCCGCTTGTGACGACTGATGTTATGTCTAAACTGATTTTAGCTATGGGTAAGATTTCATTGGGAACTTACGCAGATATTGGTCTATATCATCAAGTGCTAGAATATGCAGAAAGTCAGTCAGATAAGGTGTCGTTTGGTCATGATATGGTTTATGACTTTATTACAAATCAAGCGATACTCTCAACACAGCAAGATAGTTTTTATATTGAATCAATCAATCAATTAAAGTTTTCTTCTTTTGAAATTTTCTCTCAAATGAGATACGAATCTCTGATCAAAACGGTACTTAAGCTGTCTTGTGAAATGTTGCTAGAAAAAATCGAAGAGGAAATAACGAAGTAAGGTTTCGTAATGAAAGTGAACTTAAACGTGAGTGGTTTTGATACAGAAGCATTTTTTTCGAATAAAGACATAGCTAAAATTCATAAGCCCTTAGTTGAGAAATTTACTCGTTTATATCAAGAGCAAGAAGAGAGGGTGATAGTCTTCTTATGTGCGCCTCCCGGCAGTGGAAAGTCGACCTTAGCGGCATTTTGGGAATACTTATCTCAGCAGTCACCTCAATTAGAACCACTACAGGTCCTTCCTTTTGATGGATTTCATTACACTAATGAGATTTTAGAAAGTAATACCATTCAACGAAACAATGAAACAATATCACTTAGAAATATTAAAGGGGCTTCTGAAACATTTAATTTGACGGATCTCATCGATAAATTAAAGCAGCTCCAAACACGTTCGCCAAAGTGGCCATATTATGATCGTAATCTACATGATCCCGTTGATGATGCAATTCAAGTGGATAAGAATATTGTTGTTGTCGAGGGGAATTGGCTATTACTAAATGAACCTGTGTGGTGTGATTTATATAAACTTGCTGACTTTACTGTTTTTATTGATACCGATGCTGATTTTCTAAAAGAACGCTTAGTAAATAGAAAGGTGAGAGGTGGTGCATCAGAACAAGAAGCGGTTACTTTTTATGAAAATTCGGATGCCATTAATGTCAATAAGGTCTTAACCCAATCTGTTCGGGCTGATCTGAATTTATACATGAATAAGAATGGTTCGTTTGAGATTCAATAGGAGATTGTCATGAATATTGTTGTAGATACCCATACTCATACACTTGCCAGTGGTCATGCTTATAGTACGATTATTGAAAATGCACTTTCAGCACAGAATAAGGGGTTAAAATTTCTTTGTACAACAGATCATGCTCCTGAAATGCCAGGTGCCCCCCACTATTGGTATTTCAATAACCAAAGAATTTTACCCCGCTTTCTTCATAATGTAGGGATCCTACGTGGCGTAGAAGCGAATATATTAAATGTAAAAGGTGAGATTGATTTACCTGCATCTTCTGATCAACATTTAGATTGGGTCATCGCAAGTTTACATGAACCAGTATTTGCTCCAGCAAGTGAAGCGGAACATACAGCAGCTCTTATTAATGTGATTAAGAGTGGGCGTATTGATGTATTGGGTCATTCCGGAAACCCAAATTATCCGTTTGATATAGAGAGAGTACTGCAATGCGCTAAAGAATATAATGTTGCGGTAGAAGTTAATAATACATCGCTCACAGGAAAGAGCCGAAAAGGAAGTGATGTTCGCTGCGATAAAATAGTAGCAATAGGAAAAGAGGTAGGAGTGTACTTTACAACAGGATCTGATGCGCATTTTTGTGAAGAAATTGCACAGTTAGATTTGGCAGTTACATTACTAGCAAAGTATGGTGTTGAAGAGAATAAAATACTTACAACGTCGACTTCTCGTTTTCTTAATTTTTTATTATTAAGAGGAAAATCTGCAATTCCAGAGTTTGAAGATCTTTATTAACATTAGTTTTAGTAAGTAGAATTGTGACCTAATTATTGAGTTGATATCAAACCTTCAAATAACAAAAAAGCCGATACGCGTTATAATGTATCGGCTTTTTTTTTATTTGAAAGTTAGGCTGTTTGTAATTTCAGTCTTTGTATTGGCTTATCATTAATTGGTAAGTGAATTAACGCCGCACAGAAAGCAAGAACAACCGTAGACCACCAGATTGGTTCGTATGAGCCATAGTAATCGTAAATACGACCGCCAGCCCAAGCGCCTAAAAAGCTACCAACCTGATGAGTAAAGAACACTAAACCATACAGAGTTGATAGGTAACGAGCACCAAAGATCTGACGAACTAAGCCAGATGTTAATGGCACTGTACCTAACCAACAGAAGCCAATTGCGCCACCAAAGATAGCCGCTGTGTGTTCAGTAACTGGTAGCGTTACAAATGCACCAATCACAATAGTACGGACAAAATACAGAGCAGACATTACGTGTCGCTTGCTGTACTTATCGCCCATTACACCCCAGAAATAGGAACCAAAGATATTGAAAATACCTACATAAGCTAATGCCATTGCCGCACTTGAAGCGGGCAGATCCTTATCAGCTAAGTAACTAGGTAAATGCGTAGCAATGAACATCACATGAAAGCCACATACAAAGAATCCTGCGTGGATTAACCAGTAGCTTTTGTTAGTAAACGCTTCTTTTAACGCTTCGCTTAGTGTTTGAGTATCCTCTACAACTGATTGTTGAGAAGACGGTTTTGCTGTTTTCATAAACAGAGCAAAAGTAATAATAAGCGTACATAGCATGGCGAATATTTGTAATGCAAATTGCCAGTTAAAATCATGCATTAAGGTTTGAGTACCAGGAATAACAGCAAACATACCAAAAGAGCCCGCTGCGGTTGTTAAACCAAAAGCTTTTGCTGCGTGTTCAGCAGGAACGACTTTAGCGACAGCACCTAAAATAATCACATAACTTGTGGCACTTAAACCAAAGCCGACTAATGCGCCAAGAGATAAATATAACATGCTTGGTTCAGTCGCTATTGACGTAAGAACAAGCCCCAATGCATAAGCGACAGCACCTAACATGATAATGCGTTTAGAGCCCCACTTATCTGATGCCATACCAACAAAGGGTTGAAAAATGCCAAATAAAAGGTTTTGTAGTGCGATAGCAAAGCTAAAAAATTCACGACCTGTTTGGAAATGGTCTGAAATTGGCATCATGAAGATGCCGAATGATTGTCTGATCCCTAGACTGATAATTAAAATCCCGATCCCAAGCCATACTAGTGGTGGAAAGCGAAAAATACTCATAATGTGCTCTTAATGGTGGTGATGAGAGTGGTGGTGGTTATCGTCTTGACCTGTTTGCTGATGGCACCCACTATTTACTGCTTGTTGAGCTAATAAGTTCAGCAAAGCAGGTGAGTTATGAACGGCAATAAGGGATAAAACTAATAACACACTCATTCTGATCAATTGAGCGAAAATGGATTGTGAAAACATGCTGCGCTCTTAGGGTTAAAAATAAGAGCGCGAATAGTAGGGAAAGGGAGGCTATGAAGCAAATGACTATTTGTAACGATTACTATGATTTTTGTGCATAGATTCTATAGAAGCATTGTCTTATTTTATTAATCGATTATTTCACCAACAACAACGTCTTCTACTTTGCTGTTTAGAAATAAATTACGTTTAATAATAGGTTCTACCGCAGCTAATGATGCAGTTACACCAGGCCAACCATCGGTATGTGCCGCTAGCTCTACATAAGCTACGTTATCTCTTATTCTAAAGTGTGTTACTCGACCTGAGTTTTTATAATTTGAAATTAAAATATCTTTTGCGCTACGCTCAGCAAGTTCTTTAAATGAGGTTTTAGGTATGCATTCACTCACAAATTGAACTGAGTTTAATGGATTCTCGCCACCCTCTTGCGAGAAAGTCGCCATAGAATCTCTATAATCTAAAATATGCTTTGGTAATGAAAAAAGGAATTCATCCTTGTTGCATACAACGGTTTCAGATTCAATCTCCTGTTCTAATTGGCAACCATTAAGAAAAAGTAAAAATGGAATGAGAGACAGTAATGTTTTCATGAGTAGAGCTCGAATGATTTATTTATTCTATTAATAGTATTAAGTCTATAGGATTACATAAAAAAAAGTGCCTTTATTTTAATAAATATTCCAAATAAAAGAGAAACGAGACAATTATTACTTTGGTTTGTAGCTTATAGCTTCAAGTTTATTATGATATGAAGGTGTGAAAATATTTATATGTATAGATAAAAGGAAAAATATGAAGTTTATTTGGTTAAAAGTAGCCATTACAGTGTTGGTCTTTGCCGCATTATTTGGTGTCGTGTTTTATAAAGTACAAAGCGGAACTATGTAATTATGATGATTCTTTTAAAGAATCATCATCGTTGTTACCTTCTTGCGAGAGATTAGAAGCTGGAATTAGGTTGAGAGAGAAAGACTAACTCTTCAGCGGTATTCTCTCTGTCTAAAATAGCATTGCGGTGAGGGTAACGGCCAAAGCGATCGATAATTTCTTTATGTTTTAACTCAAATTCATAATTATTCTTGCTATCGAGTGAGTTAAAAAGAGTGACGGCTTCGATATGAATGATTTTTGACTCACTGTGCATGAAAGGCATATAGAGAAAACTGCGTTGTAAATCTGACAAATGCTCATCAATACCAAGAGATATTGCTTCCTGTGCAAGAGCTAATGCAAGAGGGTCTTGAGCAAAAGCATGGGGAGTATTGCGATAAACATTACGTGAGAATTGATCGAGTACGATAATTTCAGCTAATCGGCCTAATGGTTCTTTTCGCCATAAAAAAAGCTCACCTTGAGTCGCCTGTTTTAGTACAGGTAAGAATCGAGTTTTAATCATATTATCAACGATTTCATTACTAACAAACCAATCCTTTGGTTGCAATTCAGTAAACCAAAAATCAATAATTTCTTGATGCATGTATCCCTCTCTTTAGAATGATGCTTACTGCTTAAGTGCACTTTAAAATAGTATGTTGCTGGGTTTTTATAAAAAATACAGGTTTCATGTCTAGTAAATGACAAAAACAGAATAAATATCAGTATATCAATTACCTTCTATCGTTATTTTTACCTAAACTTGAAAAGTGGCATCATAAAAATACGAAGCGATAAAAGGACGTGATATGAAAGGGATTATTTTTTCAGAGTTTTTAGAGTTAGTTGAAGATACATTCGGGTTAGAAGTGTGCCAAGAAATGCTCGATCAAAATAATGATGAAGGGGCTTATACTTCTGTTGGAACTTACGATCATAAAGATCTAGTCAAATTAATTATTTCTTTGAGCAAACTGACAGGCATTAGTATTGAAGACTTACAAGAAGTCTATGGTAAATCTGTATTTTTAACCTTGTTTAATAGTATGCCGGGTTTACAAGGTAAGTCCTCTTCGACGTTTGATTTTATTCGACAAGTAGAAAACTATATTCATATAGAAGTGAAAAAGTTATATGCCGACGCAAATCCTCCTCAATTCATTTTTATTTCTAATACCGATTCAGAAATGGTAATGGATTACATCTCAGCACGATGCTTTTCTCATGTTTGTTTTGGCTTAATTCAAGGTTGCGCAGAACACTTCAATGAAAAAATAGATATTCAAATGGCGTCAGTCCAAGAAGATGGCTCTCAAGTTCGTTTTACCTTAAAAATGCAATGATTTGTGTGAAGAGGTGATTATGGATAACGATAAAATGGTCGAGCTATTAAATCGAAAAGTGCAACGAGAAAAAGCGGCTCGTAAGGCAGCAGAAATTCTTCTTGAACAAAAGAGTCGTGAGCTATTTACGGCTAAGCAATTAGTGGAAGAAACACTACTTATTGTTCAAGAAAAGGCCGAAAAAGACGTTGTGTTACTTCAATTTAAAGGATATCTGGATGCTATTTTATTAGATTATAATCAAGCTTTTTTACAAGAAGAACCATCAAGTATCCTCTTACAACGCTTGTTAGATGACCTAGTTAGTATTGATGGTATCGCAACATTACGTCTCACTATTTTTCCTGAATTCAATCTTCATAGGCACCTTCAGTCTGTATTAATTTCAGGAGACACTGTTCTATGTGACGATGAATTAGAGCACTCTAGCGCTGAGTTTAATTGGAGCTTGAGTGGCTCTCATATCATTGTTTACTTGCATCATAAAAATGAACGATGTGGTTCATTGCAATTTACGTTTAATAACCCACCAAGTAAGACGTGGCATCAAACGATTGAGAAACAATGTCGTTTATTTTCAGAGATGTTAAGTGCTGCATTTATACGTCAACAATTGCTTGAAAAAACAATGATAGAAAAACAAAGAGCTGAGAATTCAGAGCAATCAACCCGTGATTTTGTGGCCATGATAAACCATGAATTGCGGACACCATTAAATGGACTTTTAGGCTCTGCTGAGTTGATGGAAGACACGAAAATAACGAGTTATCAGAAAACGTTATTAACGACCATTCATCAATCAGGTGAAATGCTAAGGGTTATTATTAATGATTTACTTGATTTTAGTAAAATGAATGCAGGAATGCTGCAGTTAACGAGCATTCAATTTGAACCAGCGATATTGATTCAAACCATTAAACATATGTTTGCTCACCAGATAGAAGAGAAGAGACTGAGTTTTGTCGTTGACATTGAAAATACACTACCAACTGAATTGTGGGGTGATGTTGATCGAATTCAACAGATATTAGTAAATTTGATTGGTAACGCGATTAAATTTACTAAAGAAGGCGAGATTGTTTTTTCTATTTCTTGGAATGAGGGGGCGTTGCACTTTACTGTCTCTGATAGCGGGTGTGGTATACCTCTTGAAAAACAATCAACATTATTTGACCCATTCACTCAGGTTGATAATTCAAGCCAACGACAGTTTGAAGGTACTGGTTTGGGGCTTTCTATTTGTAAATCACTCGTTGATAAAATGGAAGGTGAGTTAACGTTAAAAAGTGAATTAGGTAAAGGCGCGGTATTTACGGCTATTATCCCACTAATTGTCGCTTCTAAAAAAACAGTGAAGTCTAAAGAATGTATTGATTGCTCTCATTCTATTGGAGGGCTTTCAGTCTTGGCTGTTGAAGATATTAAAATGAACCAAGTCATTTTGAATATGATGCTTGCTAAAGTAAATATACAGCCAGATTTTGCGAACGATGGTCAAGAAGCCTTGGCATTTTTAGAGCAGAAAGAGGTTGATGTTATTTTAATGGATTGTCGAATGCCGATAATGGATGGCTTTGAAACGACAAAAAGGTTGAGAGAGCAAGGGTACAGTAAACCGATAATCGCCTTGACCGCGGGAACAACATCAACAGAAGTAGATAGCTGTATGAATGCCGGAATGGATGATATTTTGCATAAACCATATAAGGCCAAAGAGTTAGAAAAAATGCTAATGAAATGGAGCTGTTCTTCTTTTTCGGGTAACGATAGATTATAAAAAAGCCTAACACTCATAATGAGGGTTGGGCTTTTTTTAATTAAGTATTATGCTTTTGATTCAGATAACGCAATTTCTGCTTGTTTACTGCTTTCAAGCATTTTACGAATAATAAACGAAGCAACAAATGCAACTACAACCATCACAACTGCAAGCACGGTTAATAGTTGGAAGTAATTTCCATAAATCGTTTGTACAAATTCTTGAGTGATTACGTGGCCTTTTTCTTGAGCTATAGAGGTTGAGAATACCGCACCTATAATGCCACTTAATGCCATTGCTACTGAGAATAGACTTACTGAAAATCCTTCAATGTGTTTGGGCGCCACAGACAAAATAAATGCAACGACTAAACTACCTACAATAACTTCAGCAAACGCTTGGAAGAAGTGAATAAGTAAGAATACTTCAGGACGAATAACGGCATCTTCACCAACACTCATCACCGCCATGGTTAAAATACCAAATGCAATTGCCGTTAATATGAATGCAAAGCCAATTTTCGTTGCGGTTGAAAGATGAATATCACGCTTTTCAAGTGCAGAGAAAATCATCGCGATTACAGGACCAGCAACGATACACCATAATGGATTCATGGCCATTGATGCTTCAGGTGCGATAGGGATAAGGTCGAATAGATCACCACGCATAGTATTGATGGTTACCATTGTCATTGATGTCATCATCTGACCGTAGTAAACAAAGAATGCTGTCGTTAAGACTGTCATAATAAGGATGGTTCCCATTTTTAATGCATCTGGTTTTTCAGATTTAAGCATTAAGAAAATGAAATAACCAATCGCTGCTAAACCAATGGCGTAAACGATATTTTGGCCAATATCCATATTTGAGAACATGAAGAATACAAGTGCAATCATTGCTGCAGAAGTAATTAAAAATGAAATCCAGTTTTTAGAACTTACCGGTTTTTGGTCAATATCTGCGCCTACGGTTAATAGTGATTTACGGAAAAAAACTAAAGTAGCTAAAGCGAAGAATGCCAAAATAGCAGATAATAAGAAGCTTCCGTGAAAACTTATAACAAGAACAAACATTGGGAATAGGTATTGGCCTAATAGAGCACCAACGTTATTAACTGAGTAGTTAACAGGGTAGCAGTTCTCAAAGTGCTCTTGAGTATCAAAGGTGCGTTTATAAAGGCTAGGGTAAGAAGGCGACATTAAACCACGAGCATAACTTGCCAGTGCGATACCACACAGTGCCATGGGAACATTCGTAGTGTACGAGCCCAAAACTAATAAAGCATAACCCGTAGAAAAGCCAAGATAACTGATCGTTAGTGAACGATAAGCTCCTAAGAATTTATCAGCAATGAAGCCACCAGCAATAGCAAATAAAGGCCCTATTGATGAGAAAGCACCTACCACCATCATGGTGTCAGCTTCGCTGTAGTTCAGTTCTTCAAGGAAAAATCGAGTTAATATAACCATTACGCCATAGAATGATAAGCCAAACATCATTTGGCAAAACATCATGGACTTATTTAGTTTGTTCCACATAAGGATTCTCTTTTAAGTAATTACTCTAAATATTTTACCATCAAAAGAATGTAACAAAGTACGTTATTCTTAAAGTTTCATTGTGTAAATAGTGTAAGTAAGAGGGTTTTTTTAGGGTTTTATTTTATTAAATAGTGATAACTATTTATATTATGTCGCTATCGGTGGATAAATGATCAATAGTTAAATGGGGAATAGATGAATCATTCAAAATTTGGATTTATTGAGTGAGTTCATCTATTTTCTAAATACGAGAACGTAATCGTTAACGTTGAGCTAGCAGGTACTCTAATGCGCCAACAATGGCCGCAACTTGGGCATCATTACACTCTTGTGCGGTGACTTTATCACTATCAGGGTACACTTCAGTTGTCGATACAAAATCAGCATCGGTTAGACCTGCACACAAACCCAACTTCTTAGTTGGGTATTCAATAACGCCTTCTTGTACTACATCTGAGCCAATAATTTGGTTATTTTCATCAGGTGGGGCAATGTGCGTAACAGTACGAACTGAATCAATAATTGCTGTTTGGAATGCTGTTGCTGGTTTTTCTGTATCGCCTACAGTATAGAAGCCATCAGGGATATAGCCTTCGATGTATTCTAATCCATCGCGTGCGGCTAATGCAGGGCGAAATTCAGTTTCATCGCTGTCAGTCGTTTCATGCAGATCAATATGCGCAAAGATAGGCGTTTCAAGTGACGCAACTAATGCCATTAATCCTGACGACTCTTCAGCAGGGCTATCTGCATAAAATGAACGGTTTGGGTCTGTCGCTGTTGGGTTCCAACGGTTAATTACTTCGTAACCCCATGGGCTAACGCAAGGTGCAACGACAATATTAAACCATTGGCTATAGTGCTCAGCTTTAGTGTCTACAAATTGAAGTGCACCATGAACGCCTGAAGTTTCATAACCATGAACACCACCACTAATCAATAGCGTAGGTTTTGCATTATCCCATTGGCGAGTTTTAATGCACAGCAGTGGAAAGCGTGTTTCGTCATATGATAGCGCACCATATTGCGAGATATTGAAGCGATCAGAAAACGCATGAATTTTGGTTGCTACTTCTTCCTGATATGAACGTTTTACTGTCATGCTTGCAAGCCAAGCTGCTTTTTCTGCTTCGCCCCAAGCTTTACCTGGAGTACCAATTGGGTAGGTATAATCGTTTTTCATGGAATTTCCTTTATTCTTATTTGGCTTTGATGCCGTAGAGCATACTAAGACATAGTAGCACTAATTTAGTTGTTCGCGGCTCCATATAATACGATCGCTGCCTCTATAAATTCCAAAATGAATCATGGCCTGAATTGAATCTTCAAATGAATCATCGCGATCTGCATCTTGCTGTAGCCAAGGTAATTTAAGTAAAGAAAGAGTAGGAATTACTTTCCCTTTGTTTCCATTCCCCGGAGCGCTAAATTCCATGCTTGTTAAGCCATTATCAACATCAGTGCCTGTTAAATTTGCAGATGTGGTTCCTTTTCCTACTGGTAATGCAGCAGGATCATTTCCTACATCAAAGGTGAAGTAATTCGGTTTTAGAACCGTGCAATTGTCGCTATTCTTTTCAAAACGTCCTGCAATGTATGATTCTGTTGTTATTTTTGATTCTAAAGATGAAAGTTCAGAACCATAAGAATCAGCCATAGTAATACGTCCCCATTCTTGGCGATGCGTCGATGTGGCAGGGAAATGATAGTTAAGACACGTGCCTGATGAGTTTACTTTATAACAAATGCCATCAGCATCTTTTAAATCATCAGCCGTTAAGGTTAGTGTAATGGCATCATTAGTTGGCGCATGAGGAGCAAAAGGTTTCTTATAGCGTAATTCGGCATCTTGCAGTTGAACTTGATTTTTGTTCGTTAGTTTCACTACATTGCCCGGTTTAGCAAATCCACTACGACGGTTAAGAATAGATAGACTGTCCGTATCGATAACTTCAATTCCAGAAGGCGCTGCGGCGTACGTTCTAAAATCCCATTCATTGCGGTATAGCCACCAATCACCAATGTTGTAATTTTGAAGCTGTCCACCAGTTTGAGAAAGCGGTGTTATTTCAAGCGTGGGAAGATCATCAAATTCAAAGGTTTGCCCCATGTAAGTATAAGAGCCACAGGCATCGGTAATGCTTGGTTGTTCAGCTGACATTGCAAAATAAGCAGGCGTAAAACGGCCAATACTGCCTGTTGATGCTGATTGAATTTGATAAGCGGTACTGCCAAGATAATTATCTGGCGGTGTTATTGATATATCAAAAACGCCTACTTCACTGATGCTTTGTGTAATGCGATAAGTACCATCTTGTGATGCGGTGTGGTTGTATTCATTGACTAATAAATTACCAGCATTACCACCTGATGACGCAATAGGTGCGATCAATTGGTGATCAAGTAACAGCATGTTTTGTGCATAGTTAGGCGTTGTTGGGTTGTTTGCAATATAGATATCACTATCGCTTACCCATGCGTGCGCTTTTACATATAAATTAAATTCTTCTCCTGCATGAGCGAATATGGTGCAAGTTGGATCTTCTGAAGGGCAGCGACTATTCGCCGTTGAATTATTACTGTCAGCCACAAATGCACTCAATCCAAGAGGGAAGCTTACAAAAGTATCACTGCCTCTAATGATTTGTTGCTGAGGTAGAGTGTGTTTTACATTTAATTGTAATTGACCTGCATCAGAGTAATTTAGAGGGAGTTTCGCTTCGTTATTTACAAAATTTAAAGAGACTGACGTTGCTGAGGACTCTGTTTTTCCTATCGTTTTCCATCCATTATTTTCAACAATCGAAACCGTTGGAGAACCAATAATGTTCGCTGTATTTGGATTAATATAGTCAGACCATAGCTGAATTTGTTTGGTGCCAGTAAAGGTGTTCCCACATCCTTTTATGGTTGCATAGACTGGCTTATTCGCTAACTTATCAGGGACAATCACCGTTAATCCTTCAGGTTTGAATGTTAAAGAACAGTTGTTCTTACTCAGTGATTGGCCGTTAATGCTACATAAGGTATCACTAAATGGTTTGGTTGATGGTTCAGAACTCACGACCCCTAAGGTTACGTTACCTTGTGTTGGTTTCCCGATAGATAAATTAGCTACGCCATTACGCATGGTAATATGATTGCCATTTAACCAATAACCGTCACCCCCTAAGTTTGAGGTGCTTAAAGTGACATCGACATCATCTGTAAATAAGGTAGAGCAAGATTCGTCCACACAAGCTCGCAAAGTCACATCAGAGACATCACAAGTAGAGCCTTCACCTGAATGATCAAATTCAAAGTGATCTATTTGTTCTCCAATTGGTTTTGAGTACAAAACACACACTTTGAAGTTGTCGATTTCATGAGTGTTATACAGTTGCCCCGTTGATCCTGTTAACGACATAATGAAATTATCAGGGACTGCTGCTTGATTGTATTGAGGAGCAAGCACGTTGATAGGACCAATAATTGTGCCAAAACGAGGGCTGTCCCCTTTCCATTGGACACTGCGTTCAACGGTAACATTTGCAGTATTATTACTTCTTGAATCGATAGTAATGCGGTAGCGATGTGTTTTGCTATTGCCGTTATTATTATCAATGTCAGGGGTTACTTTATTACCGATAATGTAGTTATAACCGGAATAATTTTGTCCTGAACCACGTAATACAACAGATTGATCTGTGGAATAAGATGAATGATTTGTTGAACCACCTTCTTTAGAGTAATTACCATATTCATCAAGACCAATACCAAGCCAGCCGCCAGTAAAGCCAGGTTTTACTGCTTCTGAGTTATTTTTAAATCCATAACCTAAAGGTCCACCAAAAGCACCAGCTTGAGGGGTGATATTTGCATCAGAAAATACAATAGCAAGGCCATCGGCACCATTACCGCCATACGCCATATAATCAAATTCAACCTCAATCTTGTTACCAAGAGCAGGGTAAAGATATTGATAAGATGATGCTGTTGATTGCGCTCTTGTTGCTTGTGTTAGCTGTAATCGTCCATTAATAATTCTTGGGATAAAACGACCACTACTTGCGCTAGTCACCCAATTACTGCTGAGATTAGTGTTGTTAAAATCATCTTCGTAACAGGTTGGTAGAACGTTATCTGGGCACGGGTGTCGGAGTTCATATAATTCATGAATTTGTGTGTCATTTAGCGCTTGATCGAAAATCTTTACTTCATCGATTAAGCCATCAAAGGTACGAGATAAATCATAGTCATTTGCCACTTGCACTGGTTGAGTGTTTTCTTTTAGATGTCGTAATGGTTGTACATCTTCAACAATAGATTTTACTTCTTGGCCGTTAATGAATATTGACGCTTTGTTTCTATCGTGTGCGTTATAGCGAATAATGACATGAGACCAGTTATTTACAGGAATGCTTTGAGAAGTAGTCAGGTTCATTGGGTAATTGGTATTTTTTAGTTCCCAATACCAGTTTATTTGACCACGAGAATTTAAGTGAAATTCATAGTTACCGTTTTTAGAAATAATAGTAGAAAGTCTACCATTATGAGGGTAAGAGCGAGGATTGACCCATGCACTGACAGTGATCTCATCTTCATTTGATAATTTACTATTATGAGGCACTTCAATGTATTGCGCTTGAGAGTGGTTGAAATTTCCATAACCACAGGTTCCCATCTTATTGATATCAATAGGTAACGCAGGATTGTCTTTTCTTGGTTGAGGTGAGTTTTTGGTAGTGCCGTTAAAGCCATTTCCTGAGCTATCAAGTACTTCACCATATGAACCATCCCATGAATCTTCATCTAAGCGAAGCGATAATACAGGGAAGGCTGGTGGTTCAGGAGGTGTTACTTCATCATTGATACGGCTATCGCCTTCCATGAACAATTTTTTGCTCGATATTCGGCCCTTGATATAACTATCATTATTTAATGAAAGACGATTATTCGCGTATACGTCTCCCTCTAAAGAGGAATTATTGTTTAACTGTATATCATTAAACCCAATAACAGTGAGAGAGGCATTATTTTCAAGAGTGATTTTGGTATCGTTATTTAAAAGCAAATCATAATAAACAAATAAGCGAACATCACCAGAAATATAGATATTAGCATTGCCGCTTGTTGATATTTGCTTAATCCAATAATCTCCTGAAGTCAGAGTAAGCTTTGCTTTATCTTCGAGATCTAAACTTGCAATATGGATTAATTTACCCGTGTTACTAAGACTAACCTGACAAGTATCTCGGATCTCTATCCGATTATATTTCTTTGCTTTAAATGCTTTGCTTCCTGTATTACAAACTTTGTTTCTGGTGGTTTGCTCTATTTGGAAGTGCCCTAGCGATAGAGAAGGTGCAACATTGCCTGTGATCTCACATGATTGATAACCACCACGCCCATCATCACAGCTATTACTTGGTAATCCTGCGCCTTTGTTACTGGAGCAATAATTTAAAGAGGCACCTTGAGTTTCATTAATTTTAGCTGAGTTATTGAGCTCTAATTGCGCGTATGGGCAGTTTTCATTATAACTTTTATGCCCTTGGGCAACGCCAGGGAAGTAAGTATCGCGGTCAATATTTTGAAAAGCGTGCGCAGTTGAAGAGAGAGAAAATACGCTAAAAAAAACCGATAAAATGCCGATTTTAGAAGATAAATTAACTTGCATCACGAATACCTACTTCAATAATACGTTGTAAGGAGGTGGAGCCAAATTTGCATTGAGCTGTACTGACTAATTGGTGGACAACTATTCCGGAGTCTAATTTGCCATTAGTTGAGCAGGTGACACTAGCAATACATTGAGATAAACCATCACCTTCAAAGGTATAAATAACGGCAGTGTTTTTTGCAACGAAACAACTGCCCGCGTTTGACATATAAAAAGCACTAATATCAAGTTGTATTCCTGATTGAGCAGCCATGTTGGTGCGAGTTCCCATTACCGCAGTGACAGTATGAGTATTCACCTTTTGTTGGTTTCTCATCATCATTAAGGCAAGAAAAGCCACAACAACAAGAATAAATACGGTAAGAATTAAGGCTGAGCCCTGAGAGCGACTAGGGCGTGTTGAAGATAAGAACATCATGATCCAATCTTACCTCTTCATTATTATCGCTAAAAATAAATAGCATCTTAACTAAACCGTTACGAACCAAAGATGGGTGTTCAATTTGGAAGGATGCATTTTTGATATTACCAGACATGAGTTGACGTTTTCCGTTAGATAATCCTGCTGGGGATAATTCACTACGTGATAGTGGGTAATCGGAGTATCGGAATAATTGAGCTCCTTCTAAGCAATAAGCAAGTGGTTCTCTGTATATATATAAACGGTGGGCAGGTGAACTGACCTCAAAACTCGTTGCTTGAGTTAGAGTCACATCGATCATTGTTGCATCCTCACCTGCGGTAAAAAGCACATCTTGTTTAACTTGAGCTGTTCGTCCAAGACCATTTGTTGGAAGCGCAGATAATAAGTTTGTTGCAGATGTTGGCATAACAACAAGTCGATCTCCCGATTTTACCTCTCTTTCTGGTAAGATTCGAAGGGTAGAGGAACTCATCGGTTTTATTGGTAGAGTTTCATAGACTGCTGTGTTGACGATAGGCAACCATTCGATACAGGTTCCAGTTGAGTTAACTTGCAAACTATTTGGAATAGCATCACGGATCTCTTTATGCATACGCTCTGTGACAAAACGGCCCTGAAGAATCAGTTCTTCTCTGTCTGTAGTATCGGCATATATTGTCATACTGTGTTGGATTATGGCACTAAGAGATAGACCAATGATGGCAAGTACTACAATTGAAATAGTCATTTCAATAAGTGTGAATCCACTATTAGGTAAGTGCATTAAAAATTCCCTCTAATAACTGAGAATACATAATGTTGTCTACTTGGGTCAGTTACATCGACAACAATACGTTTATTGTTGCCTGAAATAACATCTGGAACGCCATCAAGTTTTCGATTGATATTGGCATCATAGAAAACGTGAATAGAAATAGAAAAATTTGGGTAAACCAGAGCTAAATCATCACCTAATACATCTTTAACGCTGCCTGATAATCCATTAAAATCATCGATATCGTTAAATAAAGTGCGATCGGGAATACCATTGATAACCTCGGTAGTATCGGGGCCTAGTTGGTCGGGAGCTGTGCAAGTTTTACCTAATGAACTATTACATTCTGGTACCCCACCATTTGGGCCGCTATTTTCATCGTATTTACGCCCGATGATTTCATCCATTACCGCAGCGCCTAGCTCTGCTGCCTTAGTTGAATGGATGAGTTGAGCATTGTTTTGAGCGCGCGGAAACAACAATACGGTCAATGTTATTAAGGCAAAGCTAATAAGAATAATCGATAGAACAATAGAGATTAAACTAAAGCCTGTTTGTTGATTAGCACGCATGAATATAGCCTTCTGTCTCAATACATATTTTTTGTGTTGATGTGCCGTAAATCATTATTTCACAGCGTGTGTTTGCACATTGTTTAACTCTTCCGATTGAATCGAAATCTAATGCATAAGGTGTGGTTGGAGCGATTAAATTTGAATTAACCTTCAATGCAAAAACAGCATTATATTTTGCTAGTGAAGCAACGTAAGTGACGTCTTGATTTTCAAGGTATTCGTTACTTTTTTGAGTATTAGGGAATGCCGTTGAGCACGTATCTGGTTTCAGCTTTAGGCTGACTTGCTGTGCTCTATGCTCATCAATTAACCAGCGATTACAAAATCCATTTCTATTCATGGCTCGAATTTGTGTTAAGCGTAGTGAATGCAGTAACTCTGTTTTTAATGTTTGCGTCGATACGCTACTAATTCCGGAGAAATAGCTATTAGCACTGAGAGATACGATTGAGATTAAAACGATGACCGCAATAAGCTCAATTAAGGTGAATCCATGTGTATGATTACGATGCATTTTTTTCGTTACAAAATATTAACCGTATGAAAGTTTGACAGTCTACGGATAAAAGTTCTTAAGAGAAGTAAAATAAGCATAAATTTAGTGAGTACTTTCCTGTTTTTGTGTATATCCATTGTGAAATACTTTATTGCTTACTTTTCACTGTCAGTCAATAAATATTTTTAATAACTTCTTATGGGATTTCGGTTTGGTCTGCTTTAGTCGCTAGGTTATTGAGCGATGGCATCAAAGGTGACGGGATTCTCTTTAGTAACTTATTTGTTTATATATAAAAAAGGTTCATCGCGGCTTTCCCCGGAAAGCCGCGATGAACCTAATTTTTTTGGAGCTGTTCAAGGGAATGAGCGTGGGCGATTACATTCAGGAAGCCCTCCATTAGGACCACTATTTTCATCATATGAACGCCCTGTAATTTCATCCATTATTGCGGCACCTAACTCAGCAGCTTTGGCTGATTGTATTATTTGAGCGCTATCTTGAATTCGTGGAAAAAGCAGTATGCTTAATGTCATTAATGCAAAACTCATTACAACAATGGAAAGAATGATGGAAATTAAACTAAAGCCAGTTTTAGCATTAGCACGCATGAATATATCCTTCCATTTCGATACATATCTTTTGAGTTGAAGCGCCGTTAATTACTATTTCACAGTCACTATTTCGGCATTGTTTTACTCTTCCCATTGGGTCAAAATCTAAAGCGTATGGAGAGTTCAATGTGATAGGTGTTGAGCCGAGCTGTAAAGAGAAATAGACATCATATTTGGCAAGTGATGCCACATAGCTGATGTCTTGGTTTTCGAGATAATCATTATCTGTTTGGTTGTTAGGAAAAGAATTTGCGCAATTATTTATACGCTGCTCCAAACTAACTTGTTGAGCTCTAGATTCATCGGTTAACCAACGATTGCAATAACCACTGCGGTTCATCGATCTAATTTGAGGTAAACGCAAAGAGTGAAGTAATTCTGTCTGTAAGGTTTGGGCTGACACACTGCTTATTCCGGAGAAATAGCTGTTAGCACTAAGCGATATAATTGAGATTAAAACGATCACCGAGATCAACTTAATTAATGTGAATCCATAGGTATGAGTTCGAGTCATTTTTTTTCATTATAAAAATATTACCCGTATAATAAATGAGCTGTACGGATAAAGAATTCAAGAAATATAAAAATATAGTTACATAAGTAAATAAAACATTAACAAAGAAGGGTGCTTTGGTGGGGTTTATGTTGTGTTCATGAGTGTTGTTTAGTTATTGATTTTTATAATAAAAAGTAGGTGAAAATACGCTATTCTTATATTCTGTCAATAGAATAGTTATATCATTTCTTCTATATGCCTCGTATATTTTTAGAAGAAAATTAACTATTCTAAGGAAAAGAGTGGTAACAATGACTCGCTATTGTTACCACTAAACTCCCGTTTATTGCGTTACCACCTTACCCTCACGGCGAGGATCAGCAGCACCCACAAGAGAATTCCCTTGCAGTTTAATCGCTTGAACCCCTGAGTTTAATTCCTTAACTTGAACTTTAAATCCTAGCTTTTCTAACTTAGGACCCCATGATTCAGCGGTGGTGTCTTTTTCAATTTCAAATGCCCCAAATCGATTGTTCATATTAGGTAAATCGATGGCTTGTTGTAGGTTTAAATTCCAATCTAGATGAGCAACGAGAGTTTTTGCTACATATCCAATTATTTGGCTCCCTCCCGGTGAGCCAATAGCCATATACGGTTTATTATCTTCCATTACAATGGTCGGTGCCATGGATGATCTCGGGCGTTTTCCCGGTTCAATACGATTGGCAATTGGGACACCATCAACATGGCTTCTAAAAGAAAAATCGGTTAATTCATTATTTAATAAGAATCCACCAACCATTAATCGAGAACCAAACCCGTTTTCTATTGTGGTGGTGATTGAAACCACATTACGGTCTTTATCGATAATCGAAAAGTGGCTAGTTGAAGGTAATTCAATCGCTTCATCTAATGCGTAATTCTTAGCATGAAACCACGGTGGTGAGCCTGCCGAGGTTTCAGTTAATGCCTTTTTTTCTTTGAGTAATTCTGCGCGTTGTTTTAAATAATCTTGATTTAAAAGTCCTTGAGTAGGCATTGGGACATAATCACTGTCTGCCATGTATTTACCGCGATCAGCAAAGGCTAAGCGAGAAGCATCTCCTAATAAGCGCCAGCTTTGTACGCTATCTTTGCCCATGTCTGAGATTGGGTAATGACTTAATATTCCCATTATTTGTCCAAGCGCTAATGCACCTGAGCTTGGTGGCCCCATTCCACAAATGGCATATTGGCGATATGGGGCGCAGACAGGTTCACGCTCTTTTATTTGATAAGCAGTAAAATCAATGAGGTTAAGTACTCCGGGATTTGAGGTTTCATTTCTTACTGTGTTAACAATATCTTGTGCAATTTTTCCTTGATAAAAAGCGACAGCGCCTTGCTCAGAAATAGCCTGTAGTGTTTTAGCATAATCTGGATTTTTAAGTTGTTGCCCTGCTTTAATTGGAGAACCATCTTGGTTAAAGAAGTAGGCTTTAGCGGCAGCAGAACGTTGTAAAAATTCTTGGTCATTATCAACCAGTTTAGCTAAACGTGGGCTAACAGTGAATCCATTCATTGCCAGTTTTATAGCGGGTTCAAATAAGGTTTTCCAATCCAGTTTGCCTAGTTTTTGATGAGTATCCCACATCAATTTTACTGTACCAGGAGTACCAACAGATCGCCCTCCGACTACGGCATCATAAAACTTAAGAGGTTGGCCTTTGTCATCCTGAAATAATTGAGGGGTCACTTCTAATGGTGCTGTCTCTCGCCCATCAAAGGTGGTTAATGCATTCTTTTTTGCATCCCAGTACACCAGAAATGCACCACCACCAATGCCAGAGGATTGAGGTTCTACTAGCCCAAGTACCAGTTGTGTTGCTACCATTGCATCAATCGCATTACCGCCTTTACGCAGCATTTCAGCACCCGCTTCACTAGCATAAGGATTTGCTGATGCGATCATCCACTCTTTTCCTTCAACTAGGTTCTGCTTGGTTAACCCTGTTGCTGCTTCTGGGGCAACATTGTCCGCCGTTTGAGTTGCAAATGATATTGGAGTAATAAGAGAGGTCGAAACTAATAGCGCGAGAGTTGATGCTTTCCACTGCATAGAGATTCCTTAATTGTATTCATTGGACATAGATGAAGGTGCTTGAATTTAAATAAATTACAGAGCAAGAAAAAGACTGGCAGAGGAAGGAGAGGCTGTCGAATAGGTTGTTAATGTTCTTGGTTGATGCTCACGTTTTAAACGAATTGAGAGTGAATATTTTCCCTCAATTCGTGTGTTTATTATGAATGGTGAATTACATATTACGCCACCAGAGAGAGGTTGGCTTTGGCTCTGTGATTATTACTTTTTCACCAATCATTGGTGTGATTAATTTTACGTTTTTCTCTTCACTGATTGTTGTCACTTGTTCAAGAGGATCTTGCCAATCGTGTAATGCTAAATCAAAAGTACTGTTATGAATTGGCATCATGGCTTTGCCTTTTACATCTAAGTGCGCTTGTACGCTTTGTGATGGAAACATATGGATATCTGACCATAAATCATTATATGCACCCGTTTCTATCATGGTTAAATCGAACGGGCCGTATTTTTCGCCTATCTCTTTAAATCCAGAAAAATAGCCTGAATCACCGCTGAAAAAGACATTCGCTTGCTCACCTTTAATTGCCCAACTTCCCCATAATGTGCTGTTTTTGTCCGTTAAACCACGGCCAGAGAAATGTTGAGTAGGAGCTAATGAAAACTCAATGTTACTTACTGTGGTTGATTGCCACCAATCAAATTCAGTAATTTTATCTTCTGCGACCCCCCATTTTTTCAAGAGTGCGCCTACGCGAAGTGGCACAACAAAATGCTCGACTTTGTCGTTTAATAATTTTACCGCGTGCTTATCAAGATGATCGTAATGATCATGACTGATAGCAACCACTTGAATTGTTGGAAGATCAGAAATAGAAATTGGTGCCTGATGAAAACGCTTAGGGCCAGCCCATTGAACAGGAGAGGCGCGATCACTAAAAACCGGATCAGTTAAGATTAGTTTTCCATCAAGTTTAATTAAAACACTAGAATGACCAAGACGATATAATACTGCTTCTTTTTCTTGCATTAAATTATCAATAGAAATCGTTTGAACAGGTACCGTATTTTTTGGTGTAGCTTCAGTTCGAGTCGTTGAAATGTAGGCTTTAGCGATATCCCAAATATTACTCGCACTGGTTGTGTATTCTGTTTCACTGTTTTTAAAACGGACAGGTTTAGTCTTTTCACCTTGTTGAAAATAAGAAAAGGTTAAGGCCATAACGGTAACTCCTAATAAAGCGATTCTTTTATTGATAATTAAAGTGCGTTCTTTTTTCATTTTTGTCCCTTTTAGTTACTCGTCATTATGTAGAGTAGCTAAGTTTCCTTATTTCGTCGTTTACTTAGCATGGTTTTCACTTTTTATAAGTAAACTACACCGAATAGTTTACTTATAAAAAGTGAAAAGTAAACTGGTTAGTGTAAAATGACTGAGTGTGATGATTGTTTGAATCCGTCATTATGAGCTTAAATCAAAGGTATCTTTATGATTGAAAAGAAGAAAAGTAGAAGTGAATTAAAGCGTGAAGCTATCCTTGCTGCCGCAAAAAAAGCCTATCAAGATGAGGGTGTCCAAAATACCAGTATGGATAAGCTTGCCGCATTAGCACAGGTATCTAAACGTACGGTCTATAATCACTTTTCATCTAAAGAAGCCCTTGTAATGGAACTGCTGTCTGATTTATGGCAGAACTCAATGGTAGATATTGATATTCAGTTTTCAAAAAAGGTGAGTGTTCACTCTCAATTAGAACAACTGCTACTGGCTGAGTTAAACGTAATAGGATCACGGTCCTATTTAGATTTAGCCAAAGTTGCCTTTGGTCATTTCTTTTATAAACCAGAAGAACTACAACAGCATGTACAGAAAATGGAACAACAAGAAACGGCATTGTCTCGTTGGTTACAATGGATGATGGACACAAAAAAACTTACCATTGAAGATAAACATAAAGCCAGTGTTCAACTGCACAGCTTATTAAAAGGCAGTGCGTTTTGGCCACAACTTGTGGGAATGAGAGACGTGTTATCTGAAGAAGAAAAAACAGAGTTAGTTGAAGAAACGACGAAAATGTTTTTAAGCCGTTACTCTAAAGATTAAAAAAGAAAGTCTAGAAAGCTAATTTCGATAAACATCACAGCAATCATTGATATATGCATTTGATTCTCGCTTTGGGGTAATAATGGAGTGAGAAATACTCTATTATTATTTTATATTGTGTTTATGGATGAACTTAATGAATCAAATGGACTTTTTGCGATGTGCCAGTGTTGGAGTGCTTTTCGGCTTGGTTGGTTGCTCGTCAAACTCTGTCAATGATATTGATGAGGTTGAAGAACCAACGATGTTGACCAAGCAAACCCTAAATATTGAAGGGCTAAAGCATTGCAATAATGCCAATGATGATAGCATTCACTTAAATCCTGATGAACCATTAACCATTATCGTTCATGGCTGCTTCGCTTCTGCTGGTCAATTTAAAACCTTAGCGGATGTCTATGGTTTATATGATCAGCAAGCAATTTGTTTTGAGTATGATGACAGAAAGAGTTTAGAAGAAACCTCTGGCGAACTTGTTTCTGCTCTCAATAAATTATCAATTGAAAACCCCCATCAATCTTTGCATGTAATTGGTCATAGTCAGGGGGGGTTGGTCGCTCGTAGAGCACTTACGGTTGATAGAGAGGATGAGAAAAAAGTCGCTACAAAACAATTGCAACTTACCACCATCTCTTCGCCATTTAATGGCATTGAAATATCGTCACATTGTGGCATGACGTCTTTACGGATCTTGTCTTTGGGTATTGTTGATTTGATCTGCTATGCCGTGACAGGAGAGAAGTATCAACAGATCCCACCTAATGCTGATTTTATTGAACAACCGGGGGAACTTCTTTCTTCTGTTTCTCATCATTTAGTGATAAAAACGGATGAGCGTAATACGTGTCGAAGAACCAATGATGACGGAATATGCGTTGAAGATGATTACGTTTTTAGTGTTAGTGAGCAGTCAAATCAAGAAGTAGATGATGTCGTTCATGCGAATCCCATAACTGTGAAAGCAGGCCATGTTGAGATTGTCGGTAATGGTAATTCTGTTCCGACGGATTTGATTGATATCTTAAAAGAACAACAATTGCTGATTGATAATGGAACGGTTGGCCAGCTAGAGCAAGTACGTTTAATTGAGCAACTTTATTCTCAAGACGATAGCTCTAATTTATCTATATTGAAATAAGCAGGGTGGCATAAATACCACCCTGAAATCAGTTTAGCGTCCGTACGTTTTCATAATATAGGCTTCAAACTCGTCACACATTTTTTTGTTTGATTCTGTATTACTTGCTAATGTTTTTGGACCATCAATAATAGAGATTGTTGCGTTTAGCGGTGCCACTTCGGCTTGAGTTCTAGAATCTAACTCTGCCATTTTTTCTTGCTCAGATTTCCACGCCTCTTCAACAGATAAATTACACTTATCAGCTAAATATTTAGCGTTAAAGCCTTCACCAGTAAGAGCTATGATTGAGTCATTATGGTTAACGCTGTTACCGGCATTCCAATAGTGTTTTGCCAGTAATGGACCAATCTCAGGATTATCAGTTAAGTAACCAAATTTCTCAGTGAAATAGGCGCGAGTTTGGTAGACCGCCATGTGTGCCAACAAGTAACCATGATAAGCACATGAGGCTTCATCAGATACTAAGTGAGGGATAGCCATTAATGGACGTGGACTACACGCTAATCCAAGAATTTTCTTTTCTGTAGTACGAGCTAATGCTGTGATGTTTTCTGGTGTTAATTGGTCATCGCTTAATTGATAAAGCGCTCGTTCAAAATACGGTACCACTAAAATATTGCGTTCTTGATATGCACGGAAAGGTTGTTTGCTGTCGATCATTGCTTTGATAATCGAATCAGGTACAGCGTTGCCATTTTCATCAAGCGCATACTGTTTTAACCAATCTGCATCTTCTAGCAAGCTATCGCAGAACATGGAT
This sequence comes from Aliivibrio sifiae, assembly GCF_002954705.1. Lineage (GTDB taxonomy): Bacteria > Pseudomonadota > Gammaproteobacteria > Enterobacterales > Vibrionaceae > Aliivibrio > Aliivibrio sifiae_A. Next base: position 1,273,116 of record NZ_MSCO01000002.1, on the reverse strand, counting down.
TGCGTTTCTGCATAGGCCATTGAGGTAGGCGCAAATTCTTGTGAAAAGCAGGGTGCGTTCATCTTCACGTTAGAGAAATGAGCCGCATGGCCACCTTCGTGGAATAAGGTGTTCATACCGTCATAACCACTGCCAACTTGGTCTGGTTTTGCGTTGCTAGTAAAGTTAACTTTAGCAGCAACCCATTGATCTTGATTATAAAAAGAAGGAATAGGGCCATGACAAAAACCGTTAGGGTATTTGCCTTTACGATCCAATAAATCAAGCGTTAATTCTGCGCCTGAGAACTCAATATTTAAACGGCCAAACGATTCAACCCAACGACGTAATGATTTTGAGAACGGTACGTAAGGGTCTAGCTCTCGCATCACATCGCCTGCAAACGAGAAGACAAAGTTATGCGCGAGTAAGGCTTCATTGCCTTTATCCGTTGCAAGTTGATCTAAGCTACGTTGGTGACAATCACGAGTACGAATTTCAAAATCATCTAAAATAGTAAATAGTTGATCTGTCGTCATTTTTTCTTTTTTTGTTACCGAGTAATCAAAGAAAGTATCAAACCCCTGAGAGCGAGCAAATTTATTGCGAAGTTTAATTAATTCAATAAAGCCGTTTTGTAATAGCCATTGCTCTAAGCCAAGAAATGCTTGATGAGCTGATTGACGTGTTGCGGCATTAGCACTGGTGCGAACAATAGAAGCGAGTACAGGAAGAGAGCCTTCAACTGCTTCGCCTTCTTCGTTTACATACGTCATGGTGTGGTTCTGTTTTTTCTCAAATAGACCCGCTTCAAATTTGATCAGTTCGGTTTTTAAACGTTGAGCTTGTTCTGATTCAATTGCGTGAGATTCAAATGTTGCTAACCAGCCTTTTAAACCAATTAAGGTTTGTGTTTTTTCTTCATTATCAGTGATTGATTCAGCCAGTGTAATTTGTTTTTTAATTGCGGAGATTTGCTCTGCATTACTTAAAAAGTTCGTCCATGCAGTTTCTGCTTGGGTAGAGCCTTGGTGATCATCGCTTAAACCCATATAGGTATCCCAAAAAAAGTTTTCTTTGGTGCGATGAATCGATAAATAACGTTGGTTTAAGTCATTAAGATAAGTAGTGGCAGTCATTTTCGTCCCTTTAAATACAGACTAGCGAAAAGCAGATTATGCCATAGATGACAAATGAATGATGAAGTAAGTGCTAAAAGCTCATTTTATGAAAAATATCAGGTCTTAATTAGTGCTTTGTTTTAATTCTAATACGGTGACGATAACGATTGCTTATTTATATTTCTCTCAATTTGTGCAAAAATGCGCGCAGAAAATTAACCGCACTTTTATGTTACTTATTTAAGGAATGTTCCATGTCTCAGGGCAATGCGCAAAATACGGCACCACAATCCAATATGGATAGAAAACTAGATGGCTTCTTTAAAATTTCTGATCGTGGTAGTACCGTTAAAACAGAAATGATTGCCGGTCTTACTACGTTTTTAGCGATGGTTTATTCGGTTATTGTTGTTCCAAGCATGTTAGGTGCCGCAGGATTTGATACGGGAGCTGTCTTTGTCGCTACCTGTTTAGTGGCAGCGTTTGGTTCACTATTAATGGGGTTATGGGTAAATCTTCCAATGGCAATTGGTTGTGCTATTTCATTAACTGCATTTACCGCGTTTAGCTTGGTATTGGGGCAAGGGGTAAGTATTCCTGTTGCGCTTGGTGCGGTATTTATCATGGGCGTTTTGTTTACCCTTATTACGGTAACAGGCGTTCGTCAGTGGATTCTGAATAACCTACCGTCAGGCATTGCACATGGTACTGGTATCGGTATTGGTTTATTCCTTTTATTGATCGCCGCGGATGGCACAGGCCTAATTGTTAAAAATGCACACGCTGGTCTCCCTATCATGCTAGGTGATATTAAGTCATTCTCTGTAATCATGTCGGTATTAGGTCTTGCTGCTATCTTTGGTTTAGAGAAAAAACGTGTTCCTGGTGGCATTTTATTAGTGATCGTCGCTATCTCTATTATTGGCTTAATCTTTGACCCAAGCGTAACTTACAATGGCTTCTTTGCTCTGCCAAGTTTAGAGACCGCTGATGGTAGCTCGCTGATTGGTTCTATGGATATCATGGGTGCATTAACGCCTGCAATTCTTCCTGTGGTTGTTGCGCTGGTTATGACGGCAGTATTTGATGCAACAGGTACAATTCGTGCCCTTGCTGGTCAAGCCAACTTACTTGATAAAAACGGGCAAATCATCGATGGCGGTAAGGCATTAACGGCTGACTCTGCAAGTTCAATGGTTGCAGGTCTTGTTGGTGGCGCTCCTGCGGCGGTTTACATCGAATCAGCAGCAGGTACAGCAGCCGGTGGTAAAACAGGATTAACAGCAACGGTTGTTGGGGTGTTGTTCCTTGTAATGATTTTCTTATCACCAGTAAGTTATTTAGTTCCTAGTTACGCAACGGCTCCTGCATTAATGTACGTTGGTTTATTAATGTTAAGTAACGTTTCTAAATTAGACTTTGAAGATTCAGTTGATGCGCTTTCAGGCCTGGTTTGTGCGGTATTCATTATCTTATCTGCAAATATTGTAACCGGTATTATGATCGGTTTTACCACGTTAGTTGTTGGTCGTATTTTTGCTGGAGAGTTTAAGAAATTAAACGTGGGTATTGTTTCGATTACTATTGCTTTGATTGTATTTTATGTCGGTGGTTGGGCTATCTAGTTCTGAATAATATTACCTTGTAAATTGATAAGCCAGTGATCATCTCACTGGCTTTTTTAATGTAAAAAACAAGACAGTTTGCAAGTTACGGATTAAGCTAAAGTATCAGTAGTAGAAACATAAGAAGTCAATTATGTCAGATTTAACATCAATTATTCTTGCCGGTTCAACAGGATTAATAGGGCATCATTTATTGAATTCGGCCTTAAAAAATGAAGAGATTCAACACGTTTATAGTCTCACTCGCAGGCCTCTTGATGATATATGCTCGAAGCTCATTCAGGTGATTAACCCTGAATTAAGCATTGATAAAGAGCAAGTCAAAGATAATGTGCCTAAGGTCGGTTTTATTACGTTAGGCACTACCATCAAAAAGGCAGGAAGTAAGAGTGCATTAAAAGCGATTGATGTGTCGCTGGTGGTGAGTGTTGCACAATCAATGCATGATATTGGTGTTGAGCGGATTTATGTGGTGTCTTGTATTGGCGCATCAAGTTCTGCATTCTCCCATTATTTAAAATGCAAAGGAGAGATGGAAGATAAGGTGGCAGATATTGGCTTTAAGCAAGTGACCTTTATGCAGCCTGGGCCTTTATCCGGAAGTCGAACTGAACCGAGAACTGATGAGGCATTTTTACAGGGGGTTATGAAAGTAATGAATCCATTAATGAAAGGATTTTTATTAAATTATAAACCGATTCATGGTGAGCTTGTCGCACAGTGTATGCTTGAACTAGCGTTAAAGAATAATCATGATAATGGGATTGTTAGATATACCTCAAGAGAAATGTTTGCATTAGTAGAGCAGTAGTTAATAAAAGAAAGGTTTGTAGTAAATAAAGGAATGGAGAGCAATCAGTGCAGCAATTTGATTATAATTTATTAAATACTTTAGAAGTCTTACTTGAAGAGGAAAGTGTAACCTCTGCCGCTTTGCGATTGCATTTAAGCCAGTCAGCCGTTAGTAAGCAATTGGCCAAATTACGAGAGGTATTTGATGATCCTTTGTTTGAGCGAACGCCTTATGGATTACGAGCAACGCCACGAGCAAAACAATTAGCGCCAGAATTAAGGCAAGTACTTCAACATTTAGAGTTATTTACTCGCCCTAGCTCTTTTGAACCAAGTGAAAGTCAGAGAACCTTTGATATTCATATGGTAGAGCCTGCTTATTCACTGACATACCCTCATTTTATGCCAGAGATTTTAAAGCAAGCCCCCCAAGTGAATGTGCATGCAAAAACATGGCGTAGAGAGAGTTTAGAGCAATTATTGCGTTGTGAAATCGATATGGCGATCAGTTGTTGGGAGTGGGATGCTCGATCTAAATGGCATATGGAAAATATACCTAAAGAATTAAACTATGTTGAGTTAGTTCGAGATCATTCGGTTTGTTTAGTGCGTGAAGACCATCCTTTGTTTGATGAGGAGTGGGGACTAGAAACCTTCTTAAAATACCGTCACCTACAAGTGGTTTTTGGAGGGATTGAGCAATGGCTTTTGGACGATATCTTGAACTTACAGCACTTAAAAAGAGATATTGCGGTGAACTTGACGGATTTTCATTCCGCGATGGAGTTATGCGAGCACAGTGATTTGATTTTATGTGCACCTTCAAAATACGTAGATAACATGCTCAAAGGATCACCATTAAGAAAACTACCAGCTCCTATCTCAATGGAAGCGGGGTGCTATGTTTTAATGTGGCATAAACATTTTGACTTTGATCATTCTCATCGTTGGTTTAGAGAGTTGATTATCGAGCGAGTAAAAGCGGAATATAAATAAAAAAGGAGGTACATTGACCGTACCTCCTAATGGTAATGAAATTAATAGCTATTAGATAAATCGTACACACGTAGGGAATTCATCAGTGTTTCTAAATCATTTCCTAAGTAATCAACCGTAACTGGATATTCAGGCAAAAGAGTAAAACTTGAATCACTGAATCGGCCTTTTCCATCGTGCTCTAGGTGCACAAAGAAAGCAGGATAATCAGAGCGCAGAGTAATGCGATTCCCTTCTTGTATTATTTCAATATTAGCTTTTTTAATCGTTAATTGTTTGATCGTTGGTGTAGCAAACCAAGTATTTTGGACCTTTTCTCCATTAACTGTTATCTCTGTAAAGAAGAAACTGTTATTTGCGCTCACTTGGAATTTCTCTTTTGTTAGTGACCAAATAACATCATTACCATCTTCTTCAATAGAATAATTAATTGTCCATTGGCCAAGCACTTCGCCATTAAAGTCCATCCAATAAACGACACCATCGATATGGTTTTCAAATCGAGAATCGTTGACGACTCGGATCTTAACTTCGCTGCCTGTTTCCTCAAAAGGGATGTAGGTTGGTGCAAAAAACCGTTTCGCATGGTAATGAAGTTGCTTCCAGCGACCACTGTATTCAATGCTCGACCATGAACTGACGGGCCAATTATCATTCAATTGCCAATACAGCATGCCACGACAAATAGGGCTAATAGCACGCCAATATTCACACCCTGTTTTAATCGCCATAGCTTGTTGAACTTGGCTCAAATATAACATCTGTTCAAAGTTAGATGGGAAACGGAAATAGCGAGTAAACATTTCTGTGATGATACTGTTTCCACGTCCATTCTTTTGGTGTGCTTCAAATGTAGGGGAAGTAACATTCCAATCATGTTCTGGAACAAAACGCTTCACTTCCGCGAAAGAAGGCCATGATTGAAAACCAAACTCTGAGCAAAAACGCGGTTTAATATCTAAGTACGCACTGAATGACTTGCCCGAATGCCACACATCCCAGAAGTGCATATCACCACGATTATCGTTGTGCCATGCGTCACCAAAATCCATGTCTCCATTACAAGGAGAGCTTGTCCAAAAACGACGACTTGGGTCTTCTTCTGCAATCCATTTTGCAATATTTCGGTTTAAACGGTCGTAATTAACTGTATACGTAGTTTTGTTATTTTTGGATTCATCATACCAACCAATAGCCCCAATCACTTCGTTGTCGCCACACCAAAGAACAATAGACGGGTGGTCTTTTAGTCGGTTTATTTGTTGGCGAATTTCGGGTTCAACTTCGTTTAAGAAAGCCTCTGTCGACGGATAGAGTGAGCATGCAAACATCATGTCTTGCCATACCATCAGGCCGAGTTCATCACACATCTCATAGAAGATATCTGACTCGTATTGACCACCACCCCACACGCGGATCATATTCATATTCGCGTCTTTTGCACTGCTTAACAATTCACGGTAGCGAGCTTCAGTCTCTAAGCTTGGCATAGCATCCATAGGGATCCAATTCGCCCCTTTTGAATTAATAGGGAAGCCATTGATGACAAACTCCATCGCCGATCCTATTGTATCTACCTTATTGTTTAATATTAGACTTCTAAGGCCAATTTTTTTAGAGATTGACTGATTATTTAAATCTACATGTAAAGGGTACAACGGCTGTTTACCGTAGCCAGCAGGCCACCAAAGTTCAGGCTGGTCGATACGGAAAGTAACAGTAGTAATGCCAGTTTCACTGGTGGTGGTCATTTGGATTTGGTCACCAAAGCTAACGGTAATTTCATGGTCACTGATTGGATCATGATGAATAGTTGCTGTTACCTCTACATTTTCTTGGTGCCAAATTTGTTCAGTATGAACAGACAGCAAGGTAATGTGCTCAATTACATCAATATAAACAGGATCGTAAATACCCGAGACCAATAAACAAATTCCCCAATCCCAACCGGAATGACATTGAGTTTTACGGATTAGGTTCATATGAGGAACTTGGTTGTTGCCTACCGCCCAAGGAATTGGCATTGGCAAGGCATTAGCTCGTTGCTTACCTTCTTCATCAACACGAGAGAAATGCACTTCAATATGGTTATCACCAAGTACGACAAAGGGTTTGATATTGATGCGATGTAACTGGAACATATTGGTACTGCGTAAGACTAACTCACCATTAATAAATACATGAGCAAGAGTATCAAGACGACTTAGATTTAAAAATAATGAAGAAGCATTGAGTTCTTGTTGTGATAAGGAGAAGGTGCGAGATACATGCCAATCGCATTCCCTTACCCACTGAACCAATTCTTCATTGGTTTCTTGGTAAGGATCCGTAATGATATTGGCTTTTAATAAAGCGTGATAATTATCTCCAGGAACAGACATTGGAATAGAGAGTTGTGAATGCGTAGGCGAGGTCAGTGTCCAATCGCCATTAAGAGAAACCTGCGACATAAAGAATCCTTCTGATGCCGTTGATATAAGTGGTTCAGCATTAAAATTAAGTGGTGCTGAACGGTATTAATGAATAGCAAAGAAGTGTATGTCTGAGAAGGAAATAAAAACGTGATGTTACTCTCGAACGAGAAATAACGAAGTTCTTTTATTTATATCAATTAGAAGGTTAGCACAATTTAACGCGGTCTATTACATTATCAACAAAGTTGAAATAATTGGCTGATTTCTTGTCCTGTCGCAATTTCTCTATGACTTTCTTTAATTAACCAATTTAATGGGTTTTGGACCCAAGGTTGAGGGTCTTGGCTTGGGAAGGAATCCACACAACGTAAACCCACGACATTCCAGCCTTGTTGTTTACAGGTATCGATACAACGTTTCGCATGCCAAGATTGAGCAACGACAACAACATTACGTGAATCAATATTATTTAAGGCTTCGCGTGCAATATCGGCGGTGGTTTGGTAATTCTTGTTTTCAATAATATTTATTTGTTTATTTCTAGGGTAATGCAGCGCAATTTCTTGTTGAAGTTGTACATGAATATTGGGGTATGAATCTTGGATTTTTTCAGCCAGTTCACTCAATTGAATGTTCACATCAGAGCTATCACCAAACGAAAAGGCAATTAAAGTGTCTGCTTGATTTAGATTTCCATAAGGCATCAGAAATGGTTGCCCTAAAGCAAGATAACGCTCTAGACGTTGCTTGGATGATACTGGTAATTGATATGATGAATTACAGTAATTAAAGACTTGAGGATTAAGGCGTAACGAAGAAGCAAAATCGTGGTGGATTTTGATATCAGAGTTTGAAAAATAATTCATAAGATCACGCATTGCTCTATCCTTTTGAAAGAATGATAGCCACTGAGATTAACAATCCGTTGTTATATAATTAAGGCTAACAATGAAGCGATATTATGAGTAGAAATTAATCAACTAATGCGCTTTAATCTTATAAATTAAACTTTATTTTTGTAAGGTTATTTTGTTGTATTGCTAAGATAAAGTAAAACCCATCAAGACAGGTTAGATTTTTAAGTGAAAAACTGCTTATAATCACACCACTAAATAACTGATGTGGTAGGAATTCATGGATTTAAATTTACTTAAAACATTCGATGTTGTAATGAATACACGCAGTGTGAATGAGGCAGCAGTAAATTTAGGTATTAGTGCACCAGCCGTTAGTCACACATTAAATCGCTTACGAGAGCAATATCAAGATCCGTTATTTATTCGGCAAGGAAGAGGGATCGTTCCTACTAATTTTGCGATAGAGTTGCATGCTGAAATCCAAGAGCCTTTAAAGCGATTGTTAAATGGTTCTAAATCTCGCCAAGCGTTTGATCCTGCAACAAGCCAGCGAACCTTTCGTATCTCAAGCCATAAAGACTTAGACCTAATGGTCGTTCCTCCCCTTATTAAATATCGAGATGAACTTGCCCCTAACGTGAACTTCAAAGCCGATATTGAGCATCTCAATGAAAAGGACAGGCAGACTGATTTGCGTATGCGTAAGGTCGATTTAATTTTGGCAACCGTACCACTTGAAGAGCATGGCTATCATAATAAATTGTTATTTGAGCAGCAGCTTGTTGTGGTATGCAGAAAAGGCCACCCAAGAATTAAAGACAGTATTACTCAAGAGCAGTTCTTTGCTGAGCAACACTTATTGTGGAAAACTCAAAGAATGGATAATTACATCATGGATTCATTAGTGCTTGATAAGTTACCTCAGCGAAAAGAAGCTTATGCTACAGGATCTACTTGTAATTCTATTATGATGGCAGCTCAAATGGATTGGTTATGTGTCACCGGTGTATGGCACGCAAAAATGATGTCTAAAATGCTGCCATTAACAATATTGCCTTTACCTTTTGAATCTCATCTTCTGCCTGTTTATATGACATGGCATAATTCACAGCAATCAGATACTGGCCATCAGTGGTTAAAGCAGGTATTTGAAGAGGTTACGAAAGACTTAACCAGTTTGTATTTATGAATTAATGGAGTAAATCCGCATAGTGGATTAAGTAAATATAAATCCACTTTTAAGTATGGCATTATCGATTGTTTAATTGATAACTCTTAATATTTATAAATCGATGGGCAAAATAGATTGCTCGCATTTATTTAGAGAGAAATTATGTCATTTAAAAAATCCATAGTATCACTTGCTGTTATTGCTACCTTAGCGCCTGCGTTTGTGTTTGCCGCACCGACAACTAGCCAGCCAAAAGAAGCCACAACATTCACTATTCAAAAGAACGACCAATTAAAACAATATTTGAATTTTGACAATAAATCTGACTTTGCAGATGCTTCGCGTGGCTTTATTGCTACGTGGCCAGAAACAACTATTAAAGATGCAAAAGGAAATGTCGTTTGGGATTTCTCAAAGTTTAATTTCATCAACCAAGATGAAAATACTCAAACGATAAACCCTTCTTTACTTCGCCAAGCAAAACTAAATAACATTAATGGGTTATTTAAAGTTAAAGATGGCGTATATCAAGTTCGTGGTTTTGACTTGTCAGTTATGTCATTCATTCGTGGTGATGATGGCTGGATTGTTATTGACCCACTAATTTCTCCAGAAACGGCTGCGGCAGGTTTAAAACTACTGCGTGATAATGTGGAAGATCTACCCGTTACTGGCGTTATTTTTACTCACTCACACGTAGACCATTTTGGTGGGATTTTAGGTGTTACCACACAAAAAGACATTGATAATGGCGATGTTGTGATTGCGGCTCCTGAAGGGTTTTTCACGCATTCAATTGCTGAAAACCTAATGGCCGGAACAACCATGTCACGTCGTTCGTCTTTCATGTATGGCAACCTTCTTGATGCAAATAATAAAGGAATGGTTGATGGTGGCTTAGGAAAAACAACATCAACAGGCTCTCCTGGTATTGTAAAACCAACCGAAATTGCAGAGCACACTGGTCAAGAAATGACGATTGACGGTGTTGATTTAGAAGTGATGATGGCTCAAGAATCAGAAGCACCTTCTGAGTTTATGTTCTATTTCCCACAATATAAAACAATGATGGCAGCAGAAGTAATGACGCATACCATTCATAATATTTCGACATTACGTGGTGCTAAAACTCGTGATGCCTCTTCATGGGCAGCTTATGTCGATCAAGCTCTGCACACTTATGGCGACAAAGCAGACACAATGATTGCCTCTCACCATTGGCCAACATGGGGACAAGAGAAAATTAAAGGTCAGCTAGCGAAAACTCGAGATATGTACAAATTTGTGCATGACCAAACGTTACGTTTAGCAAATAAAGGTTATACACCAAATGAGATCTCAGCTGAAATTAAGCTACCAGACTCATTAGGTAAAGAGTGGTACAACCGTGGTTACTATGGCACCGTTTCTCATAATGCACGTGCAACGTATGATTACTACTTTGGCGCATGGTGGGATGGTAACCCAGCAAACTTAAACCCATTAACGCCAACGGAAGAGGGCACAAAATACGTTGAAGCAATGGGCGGAGAGAAAAAAGTTGTTGAGATTGCAGAGGCTGCGATTAAGAAAGGGGAATACCGCTGGGCTGTGACGTTGTTAAATAATGTCACCTTTGCTAATCCTAAAAACATGGATGCACGTTACTTAGAAGCGGATGCAATGGAGCAATTAGGCTACCAATCAGAGTCTGGTCCTTGGAGAAACTACTATTTGGGTGGCGCTAAAGAATTGCGTAATGGTATTAAACCAGTTGCAACGCCAAATACAGCTGCGATAGCCGTGAATATGCCGTTTAATCAGTTCATGAAATACTTAGGTGTGACAGTGAAGCCCGATATAGCAAAAGGCATGAACTTAAAAGTGAATATCGATGTGAAAGGCGATGGTAAATACTCAATGGATTTAAGTAATTCAGTATTGAAATCATACACAGGTACTCAATTTGATAATGCGGATTTGAACATTACGTTATCACGTCAAGCGTTTGAAAATATGATGACGAAAAAAGCGACATTGAAAGATGAAATGAAATCAGGAGAATTTACGGTTTCAGATCAAGCTAAGTTTCAACAGCTGATGTCAGTCTTTGACCAGTTTAATTTATGGTTTGGCGTAGTTACTCCATAAATTAATATAAAAATCACAATATAATTATGCCTCATTAAATGAATATATTTAATGGGGCTTTTTTGTATGTGTTCAAATAAGTCCATTTGTATATTTATATGATAATTAAATACAGTTTTATTTCAAAAGGATTGAAAGCATTAATTTTAATTAAGAAGCCTTTTGGGACTTAGCTTTTACCATGTTTAATAACAGATATGTAAATAATATGCTTCATATTTTTATAAATTAAGTGTTAAAGATGTTGCATTTTAATTTGTATTGTTGGTACATTTGCTTCTCCAATAATAATGTTGGGTTTAATTTTAAGGATATATAAATATGAAATTAGATTTATCGAAAATTAAATATGTAGAAGCTTCAGCTATTGCGCAACGAGCTCAATTAGTTATGTTCTAGTTGTATATAAAATTAGATCTTAGAGGGGGAGACCCCTCTTTTTATATAATTAATTGGACATTTAATATGAATGAATGGTTTAAAGAAATATACAAGAATGAACTTTTCTTAAATAAATATTTTGGGATTAAAAGTGAGTATTTTCCGCTATCATCAAATTTACATCATTATTTTAGTTCTCAAGAGATAGAAAATTATTTAATTACACTCGAAGGTTTTTTACATAAATTTGTAATGGTATATGGAGATGAAAGTGATTCATATCCTCATGCAAATATAGACTTTTTTACTAAATCACAATTTTCTTTTTTGAAAGAAAAAATGTCTGAAGGTGCTAGCCTTAAAATAGAACAACTGGAAAGGCGAGAGGCATCAATTGCCCCATTGTGTCGTGAATTAGTTGAGTATTTTGGTGGTATTTCTTGGGCTAAAATCTTTTGGACTTCTCCAAATAGAAAAGGATTAAATGTACATTTTGATACTTCGGATGTATTTATTATCCAAATCGAAGGTACTAAAAAGTGGTATCTATGGGATGAGTGTGAATTTAATCCTGGAAAACCAATGGCTAGGACTATAACTCAAGAAGAGGTAGGTGAGCCAACTAGAGAGCTTTTATTGAGTCCCGGTGATGTCCTTTATATTCCATCGGGTCACCCTCATTGCGCAGAGTCAAAAGATGAGCATTCTATACATATTAGTATTGGTTTTTTTGCAACAACAGTTTTGGATATATTAAAGTATTCTCTAGATTATCTAGCAATAAGTGAACCTTTATTAAGGAATCGTGTTTTAGGTCAAGATTTATGTTCAGAAACAGCAGTATCGGCATTAAATACTATAGATCTTAATTCACTCATTACTGAAAGTATTGATATAACTACAAGTGCATATTTATCATCATTAATGGCGGGTCGAGCGCAAATTGATAATAGCTTGATGGCTAGTGGATTAGCCATCAATAAGATTACAGAAAACACAAAAATTAGATGGGCGAATCATCAGGTACCAAAAATAGTTACCGATAGTGAAGAGAGTATAAAGCTTTTTATCCCATCGATAATCGTACCAGAAAAAAATCAACTGGTTGGGCTTCCTCCATATTTGACACTTCCAAGTTTAGTCGCTGAAGAACTTAAGTTTATTAGTGTGTGTGAATATAAAGAAATACTTGATTTAAAAGGCCCATTTGATATTAAATCCAAGATTGCTCTTGTGAAAGAATTAGTAAAACATGGATTGATAAGTGTTGATAATGCCGAATAAAATAAAGTTTATAGTAACAATTTCTTTAATTAGTTTAGCTAATTGGTTGGATTTTATTTCTATATTAACATATTCAGCATATCGAGTTGATAGCTCTCCTTTGATTGTGTCTTTAGCTAGCGTTTCGATGCTTTTACCGCAGGTTTTTTTAGGGAAATTTTATATAAAGCTGTTAGAGAGTAACTATAGGAATTGGTTGCTCCCTACCTCTTTTTTTATAAGAGCAGTTCTTACGGTATCTTTGGTTTTTATTGATAATATTAATTTATTTTTAATCATTGTTGCTTTAAGATCTGCCTTTTCTGGAGTATACATACCAGTAGTAAGTTTTTATTGTAGTCAACAAGTTGAAAGCGTAAGAAAAATGTATTCATCGTATTTGAGTATAATTAATACCTATTCTAAGATGGCAGTTCCATTTCTAGGTGGTGTTATTGTTAGTCTTTATAATGAAAAAACTGCCTTTGCAATAACTTCAGTTATAACTATATTTTCTATATATTTCTCTTTGTTTTTAGGAAGAAGTAAAAGTATAAAAAAAAAATCAGATGCTTCTGTTAAGATAATACCAGAGAGAAGCTTAAATAGCCTTATACATTGGAGGATGGCATTGTATTATCCTGCTTTTATATATTTTACACTAGTATTTATGTGTAACAACCTTTTACCTTTAATTTTTTCAAACGAAGGTTTATCCAAGTATATGTTTAGTTTATCAATTACTTCTTCAGCGATTGGTAATGCTTTGTTTGGGTATTTCTCTCTATATACAAAATCAAAACTAAAGGACTTGAAATTTATTTATTATTCTGGGGTTGGAGTATTTTTAGGCTTTTTAATGCTTTTTTTAATATTTAATTCAGTAAGGTTTGATTTTTTAATATATATTACATTTTTCGTTATAGGTATTTTTAGCGCTAGTATTCCTGTATTATTTAATAGGCATATATTTGATGAGAATTCGACGGTTGCGATTAAATTAAGTGCAAAGTTACAGTCTATTCAAAATATATCGATGATTTTGGGGCCAATATTAGGGGCTGTAATTAGTGAGTTTTTATCTCCTTCATACTTACTTTTAATTGCAGGAATTATAGGTTTTATTATATTTACATATTTTAATATCAAAGTTAACTATGTTAGGAGATAAAATGTCTAATTATATTGAATTGCTTTCTAAAGTGATCAGAAATGAAATATATCATGACCCGGACAAAATTAAAATTACTAGTAATGAAGTAAATAAATGTAGTTTAGTAATCAATGATTTAAAGAAGCGCTGCCCTTTAGTTCTTAAAACATATCCTAGTCTTAGCGATCCTACACATTTCGCCAAAATTATTTCCTATGCTAGAAAAGATAGGCCTGTTCATACTTATGTAAATAAGCTCGGTATTAAAAATGTTATTGATTGCTGCTTATCCGTATTAGATAAAGAGGTCAAGGGGGATTTTGTAGAAGTAGGTACGCTTAAAGGAGGTATTGGAATTTTAATGGCGGGTGTGATAGCTGAATATGATAGATCGCGTCAGCTCTATATTTTTGATTGTTTTGAGGGGCTAGATAAACCATGTAACCACGATTCGCTTTTTGATAATGAAGTTTGGCATCATTACTCTAACGTTTTTGATGAATATATGTTTGATTGTAAATATGATTTAGATTCGGTAGTAAATAACTTTAAGAAATATGGGCTTGATGACATCCCTTTATTGGTTAAGGGGTGGATTCCAGATTGTTTTGATGAATATGAAAATAATATAGCAGTTCTTAGAATCGATGTTGATTGGTATGAGGCAACAAGAGATACCTTACTTAATCTTTATCAATTAGTTACTAAAGGTGGTTATGTCATTATCGATGATTACAATCTTGAAGGTTGTAAGAAGGCTGTGGATGATTTTAGAGCTTTGATAAATTGCGACAATCCTCTCTACGAGGTTTGTGCTGATACAGGTATTGTGTGTTGGGAGAAGTAATGAAATTTTACAATAAAAGTAAATGGAAGTCAGCAGCCTTATTGTGCTTAGAAGATGTTGTAAATATTGAAAATACATTGGGATTTCAGTTTAAATCTACAGCACTTAAAGAATTAAAGATTGCAATGGCTAATGGGCATGGTCAATTAGAGTATCGTTTAGCTGGTGGCTGCACTGGTGAATATATCTCTCAAGGTTCATATGATGATGTGCTTTTTCAATGTAAGAAGAATGGTGTTTCCTATATTATTAATGATTTAGAAACAGTAGATGGTTTTTTTTCTCACTTAGCTAGTGATATATCAAATACCTGTATGTGTAATGTATCTCTTAAAGCTTTTATTTCTGTTAGGAATAGCAAAAAAAGTCCACTACATTATGACTATCATCATTTACTTAATATGCAAATATTAGGATCAAAGTATTGGCGTATATTTAGAAGGCCTGAAGATATTATTTATCCTAGCACTGGTTATGTTGTTAGTAATGACACCGATAAACATGATGAGTTTACAGGTGAAATATCTTGTGGTGATTTATTTACAATACCAAAAGGATTTGCTCATGACGTATATACAACCAGTGATGTATCAGTTCACATTACAGTGATATTAAGATATAAAACAATTAAAGATATTTTATTGCAGAAGTGCTCTGATAATCTAAGTGGTTATGATGAATATCCTTTATTAAAAGCAATTGATAGTCCTCATGAACTAGAACGTAAATTTGTAGATTTACCTCCAGTCAATACATCGCTATCACTTGATGATATATATAGATCGATATTTTCATTTCAAAAATTAGTACCAAAATCTTCTTCTGGTAATGAATTTCAATATAACACTCTTTATTTTAATAAATGTACTTGGGGGTATGAAGTTTTTGAGGATATGATCGAGCTTACTTTACCTACCGTAATCCCTAGACATGTAGAAATTGAATCAATATCATTTTTACCAGCAAAGCTGAGTTTACCTCTTGAGTTATTACCAACAATTAAATTTATATTTAACAATGGTTATTTGAGTTTTTCGGATTTAAATCAAACTTTTGATGAAAAAACAAGTCAGGCTATATATAAAGTGTTTTTTGATACGGGAATAGCTTTGAATATGATTGACTCTGAGTGAAATATTTGATTTATTATTTTTATCAAGTCAAATTTAAATGACTTTTGAGGTGTTATATTTAAATAGAGGAAAGTAACATGGCTAAGTATCAATTTTTTTGTATCCCTAATAGCGAACGCAAGCAATATACTTTTCTTGATATGAGTTCAAGCACATTTCGGCGAGAGAAGACTGAGATATTAGAACAAGGTTTTGAAGTGGAAGATGATGTTATTTATGCCGATACTGCAGAAAAAGCGGTTGAAAAATTCAAATCAAACTTTATTTATGCTGTTGATGAATATGGTAAAGCAGATGCTAGCTATGGTTTTGCTGTGTTTTTCCAATCTCTTTATAAAATGATGTTTACTAAGACAAGTTCAAAGTAACAGGGATGAAATTTACCTACTAATGTCTTAAATTACCTCAAGCTTAAATGTAATTGAATGGGGTGGGAGCTGCATTATTCTACAAGCTAAAACATCAAAATAGATCGTCGAATGATAACTGAAAATGATGCATAGAAATCACCCCCTTTGAGTCAGGCACAATGCCATTAACGAGAGAGATCGAAACTGTGTCTGTTACAGGATAAGAAAGAGTAAGCTGAGGGATTAAATATAAGCTAATATCTTCATTAATATAAGTAATTATTTGCTCTTGTTCATAACCTGTAACTACACCAACCATCGCTCCTAAACGAAATGACAGCTTTTGTATTTTAAGGTCATCATCCATTCTAAAGTTCCACCCAACAAGTGTGGAGTTGTTATTATAAGAGTTGACAAAATGTGCAGCACTAAAGCCATTATTAATGCTAAAGCCAATCAGTTTATGGTCTTCATTATAATCATAGTTTCGGTCAACATAGTGGTTACTGTAGCCTAAAAAAGCAATTTGAAGCGAAGTAGCAGAAGAGCCAAATGAGCATAAGAACAAAAAAAAGCTACATATTGAAATCCATTTCATATTATTCCTTAATTTAAGAACTATGAAATATAATAGTAGTTAGAAAATACTGATTTTGCTTAGTTTTTGTTATGCAATAAAAATGACGTGTCCACAAATACAGTACCAAATACAGCTTGTTTCGCTATAAAACCACTCTTGATGTTGACGGCAGCATGGGCAAACTAACTTATCCATATATCCTCTATCATTCTTATTATTTGTAGAACCAGTATGGGATCTATTTATGTTTAATCAAACCAATATTTGGGCTCGTCAGGCTCATTTAGACGTAAACAGCATTTATATGTAATTGTTACAAATAGTGATAATAATATTTGGTTTTTCGTCGTAATTTTATGTGTAAATTGATCATGATTTTGGCCGTAGTCACATTATATAAATATTGTTATGTTTAAAATGAGTAACCGAAAAGAAATTTGCTCAAGGAGGAGTTATGTTGATATCGGAAGGGTTAAGTCCACTAACAGAGTTGGTTATTTGGATGAGCTACGCAGTGACTATCGTTTTAGCTGTGCTTGCTGTTGGCATATTACTTGAAATCAATAAAAAGGAATAATTTGCCTTTTTATTTATGTAAAAGCACCTTTTAGTAAGTAATGCCAGTCAGTTAAGCGAATATCAATAAAAACAAGGGCTTCAGACGAATTTATTACAATCATTCTGGAGCCCTTGTTGTATCTATCTTTCACTCTCTTAACGGGTACTTTGCCATATCTATTAGACATTGAATAAATAGTGCATAATTACTCAATAAAGTGACTAACTGATCGGCATTACCTTTTAGTAAGGTGCTTTTTTAGTTATACAGAAAGGATTAGTTTGTTTTAAATTGTGAAACTTGATCTTTCATTTCTTCTGCTTGCTCTGCTAACTTCATTGGATGTGGTATTTTTTATTAAAGAATTCGGTTATCCCCACAACTATAAGCAATTATTTGGCTAATTTCAGACAAAGATCGCCCTGACTCTGCTTTCCAGTGATTAAATGCCTGAGTTGTTGCTTGAAGTGCTCGTTTTGTATCTCGGCCACTATCAATAATATCGCAATGACGTAAATACCACTCAACATCAGAAGAAAGAATAAAGGTATCGACCCCCATTTGGCGTAATGCATAAGCCCCCGTATTACCACCTAAGCGTTTTCCGTGTTTTTTAAGATATGCCCATAACCCCGTAATATCGTCACTAGGCCAATTTGCTACCATCTGGCCAAAAGAACCATATTTAAGGCTTGCCATATTTATCATCAAGGCATTGGCTGGGATAGTCATTACTTTAGTTAGATGGCGGATAATACGCGGATCTTTCGCTTTCTCTTCCCATGTTTCATCAGGTTGAAGTAATAGAGGCTGAATACGAAATTGAAAGAAAACCTCTTCAAATTCTGGCCATTTTTTACGAACCACATTCCATGAAATACCGCACTGAAAAACCTTTTCTGTAAATACTGCTAACCAACGGTCATCCGGAATCGCGGCTAATTCTTCTGGTGATAATGGTTTATGTAGCATCAGCTCTAGTTGTGCTTCCCCACCTTTACGCTGCGCCGCTCGTTGATAAATGGATTCAAACTTTTCAATAGTCATGATTGTCTCTGATTTAAAAGCATGAAGAGATTGAAGCATAAATAGCTCTATTTTTGTATTAAAAAGAGTGAACGCTTGACCTGTCTAAAGCTTCATAGTTTATAGTGTTTGTTATCAACTAAGAGGAAAAGAGTTTATGTATCGTATTTCTGAGTTAGCGCAGCGCGTGGGATTAAGTCGTTCAACTTTGTTGTATTACGAGAAGTTAGGCCTGATTTCAGCAAAGCGACAAGCCAATGGTTATCGCAGCTATTCAGAAAACGATCTTCAGCGTCTAGTACTATTGCAGCAACTGCATAGACTAGATGTATTAGATGATGAAATCGCAAAGAAACAAAAAGCGAGAGAGCTTCTATCCTCAATGCTTGCCAGTCATCAATTTGCAGAATGCATTTATTAAAAGCCCTTGGTATGTAGAATAGAAGGCAGCTATAAATGTCATTTATCTGCTAATGCGTTGATACCATCTCACATTTAGACCAGTATAATAGGCTTTAGTTAATGATTTATAATGTCATTAGTTAATGCCTCTCTATTTAAACAAAGGATCCGTCATGTCTCTGGTTAATCAGCTTTCACTTTTTATTGATGTTGTACAACAAGGCTCATTTACTAAAGCTGCAGCATTGCATGATATGGATAATTCATCGTTATCTAAGCAGATTAAAAAGTTAGAAACAGAGCTTGGAGTGCAGTTGCTTAATCGCTCTACTCGCTCTTTCTCTTTAACGCCAGTAGGTGAAGAGATCTTAGAGCAAGCGCATAATTTAGTGAGTACCATTGGGCATGTGCAAACCATTGCTGACTCTTATCATGCTGTGCCAAAAGGGCGCATCCGCATTACTGCCCCATTGCATATTGGGCAACACTATCTGCAACCAGTGATAAGCCAATTCATGAAGCGCTATCCTGAAGTTGAGATCGTTCTTTTAATGGATGATAAACGTTCTGATATTATTTCGGATCACTTCGATGTTGCTTTTAGGTTGGGTCGATTAGATGACTCAAGTTTAATCGCGAAAAAAATTGCAGATATTCGCGCTGTTGTATTAGCTTCCCATGATTTTATTGCGCACTATGGCGAGCCTAAAACGCCAGAAGAATTAGTCAGCTTGCCTTCGGTTATTTACAGTAATGGCTCATTAACCGTTGATGTTGTTAGGTGCAGTGAAACACCAGATTCAAGTGTGTTTAATAATTATAAAATGAAAGGAAATTACAAGGTGAATGATGTAAGCACTTTGCTTGCAGCAGTTCAAGATGGGTTAGGTTACGCTACGATAGCATCATCTAACTTGGCTCGTTCAATAGAAGACATGCAATTAACGCCATTATTAACAAATTACGCTATTTGTAATCAAGGATTGGCTGTTTATGCTCTCTATCCACACAGACAACAAACGGCTTTAGTTAGAGAGTTTATTGCCGCCGTTCAAGCGTATATAGGTGAGTCACCACGTTGGGAGCAACACATCCCAAACTTTGACGCTATGTACCAAATGAATAAGAACGTAATCAAAAAATAACCCTACTCAAAAGAGCAGGGTTATGATTATTTCAATAAGATGGGCTTACTTAGATTGCTTGATATTCAGGGTAATCAAGTAGGCCTTTTTCAGCACCACCAAACAAGGTGCTTGGCTCATGGTTTGCTAATGGATAGTCGTTTTTGATACGATTTGGTAAATCAGGGTTTGCAATAAATGGGCGACCAAAGCCAACCATATCAGTAATGCCACTAATTAATGCTTGTCCTGCTTTCTCTGTATTGTAGCGACCAGCATAAATTATGATTTATTATTAATTTAATAGCGTTTTGTTATGATTTATTGCGATAAATATAAAAAAGGCCAGACATCTGTCTGACCTTCATTTCTATGATTAGCTCATAGGGTTGTTCTGTATATTATAGAACGGTGATTACATCTTCCATTGGTAGACGTGCTTTTGGAAGACCGTGGTTATAATCTTCAACTTCTTTGTGGTAACCCAGTGCAAGAGCGAAGTCACAAACATAACCATCAAGCTCATCTTTAAATGTTTCGCCAATTAGCTGTGCATCAACACCTTCCATAGACGTAGATGCAATACCCATACGAGCAAGTGTGTGTAATGTGTTACCTAAAGCAATGTAAGATTGTGCTTTAGTCCAGTTACCGTTAAAGCCTGTTTCATCTGTATTTAATTCAACAAAACCGTACGCGCCATCAAGCATATCGTTGTAACGCTCAGCAGGAAGGTGGCCTGAACTTACTTCAGCATCAACTACTTTTCTGTATTGATCTTTATCAAACTTAGGGTTGTGTGCAAATAAAATCGTATGTGATGCTTCTTTTGCGTGTGGTTGATTAAACTGGAACATGTTTGCGAATGTACCGTGGAAACGCTCTTTAGCTTCATCACTTTCAAGAACGATGAATTTCCAAGGTTGAGAGTTAATTGAAGACGCTGATAAACGGATAGCTTCTTTAATCACATCCATATCTTCTGCAGAGATGCGTTTAGTTGCATCGTATTTTTTAGCTGTGTAACGAGAGTTTAAATCGGCAATAATTGGATGAGTCATATCTACTTCCTAAAATAAGATGAACAAGAGCACAAGACAGAACATCCGTCTAACGCGTTGTTGATGGAAGTAATATAAATAAAACGAAGCAAGAGAAACAGAGCGTATTTATCCAATGACTATGGAACAAAAATACCATAATCGATTAGCCTAGAAAATACTGATATAAAAAAGGCCAGTAGTTTATGCTATTGGCCTTTGTATTATTCACAAATAATGAGTTAAAGCTGCATTAGGGTAGACAAACTACAGTGCGGCTTTTTTTGCTTCCGCAATCCAAGCATCAAATTGAGTGCGGTTTGCTTTTATCCAACCAGTTACGTGTGATTCGATATCTGCAGTACTGTTTTTACCTTTACTCATCATCATATTTTGAGCACTCACGTCATTGATATTCAATTTAATGATTTCAAATAGTTTTGCTGCTGATGGGTTTTGTGCTGCAAACTCTTTATTTGCAATAATACGCATAGAGTTCATTTCAAAACCGTAGTTCTTACCGTTAGATAAAGTGGTATCAACATCTTTACGATCGCCCGGTAGTGAAGAAAAAGGAACTTCTAGCCACGTAACGTCTTTGTTAGGAACAAGAACACCACTTACCCAGTAAGGCGTCCAAGTATAATAAAGAATTGGTTCACCATTTTTATAACGAGAAATGGTATCGGCAATAATCGCAGCATAATTACCTTGGTTATGAGTTACCGTATCTTCAAGTTTAAATGCAGAGATTTGGTGTTCAATAACCATTTCACAACCCCAACCAGGGTTACAGCCTGTTAGGTCTGCTTTACCATCACCATTAGCATCAAATAACTTAGCAATTTTAGGATCTTTTAATTGACCAATATTGGTAATGTTGTATTTTTCTGCGGTTTTCTTATCGATTAAGTAACCTTGAGCAGCGCCACTAACGTACTGGCCTTGACGGAAGAAACTATCATCACCACCAGACATTTTGTATTTGTCAGCATGAAGAGGGAACCAACCTACAGCCAAGAAAGTCGCGTCGCCTTTCGCTATTGAAGTATAAGCAACGTTATAATCCACTTCTTTTGTTGGCAAAACATCATAACCAAGCTCTTCAAGTGCGCGGTTTACAATAGAGGTTTGAAATGTTTCTTCAGCAACAGTAGATTGAAGCGCTTGAACGGTGACGCCTTCGCCAGGAAGTTTCTCAGCCCAAACGTTTGTTGATAAAGCGAGTGTTGAAACGATACTTACCGTTAGGGCTTTCTTCCATGAATTAATCATTCTTATTTCTCCTTAAGTTTTAGTTCTGGTTCTTGTTCTTTCTTTTGAGCAAAAATGCGTAGTAGGATAGAAACGGGTCCCATGTGGTACCAACGTAGTTTAGTGTTACCTGCGTTTACACCGAGCACTTGAGTAATTCGGTCAAGTAAAATAGCAAGGATAACAATGCCTAAACCACCGACAGCAGCAAGTCCCATATCTAAACGACCTATCCCTCGTAACACCATTTGACCTAAACCACCTACAGCAATCATTGAAGCAATAACCACCATTGATAGCGATAGCATTAGGGTTTGGTTAACTCCGGCCATAATCGTTGGTAGGGCAAGAGGGAGTTGAATTCGATACAGCATCTGTTTTTTATTCGCACCAAATGAATGGCCGGCTTCGATTAACTCTTCAGGTACTTGTTGAATACCAAGAATGGTTAAACGAACAACAGGTGGAAGTGCAAAAATAATGGTTACAACAACACCTGGAACATTACCAATACCAAACAACATAACAATTGGAACTAAGTAAACAAAAGCAGGGGTTGTTTGCATTGCGTCGAGTATTGGCCGAATAAATTTCGCAGCTGTTTTACTTCTTGCTAGCCAAATACCCATGGGTAGGCCGATAAGCAGACAGAAAAAGACCGAAGTCATAACCAAAGCAAGAGTTGTCATTGCTTGAGACCATGCACCAATGAGCCCGATAACGAGTAATGATACAGCCGTTGACACGCCAAGTTTAAAGTTAGAAAACTGCCACGCTAATAAAAATAAAATAAGTAGCATGAAAGGGGCAGGCGTAGAAACTAACGTGGTTTCAAAGGAGCTCAAGATAAAATCGATAGGGACACGAATTGCTTGGAATAACGGGCGTCCATGTTCAACTAACCAATTTAGGCCTGATTCAACCCAGGTATCTACGGGTAGAACAGCTTCTTCAAATGGGTTTAAAATATCAAAAGGTTTTGTCTCAACAACTTCGCTATTTAGCCAATCAGCAGAAGCTGAAGTGTCGCCAGTTTGACCCCAAGGATCAGCACTTGGCGCAGTTGTAGTTTGTGACCATGGGTCATTATTTGTTTGATCTGATGACATCGTTCTACCCCTTATCTAACGTCTGAAGTAGTCGTGATTTCGTCACAACACCAAAATAATTGCCATTTTCGTCAACAACCGGAACTGAATAAGGCACATCTGCAACAACACCTAAAATATCATTAATAGGTTGGCTTGGTTTAAGCGTTAAACCTTCAGGTAATTGTGCACTGATAAGAGAGCGGTTATCATTATGAGCTTCACGCAAAGAGTCGACCGAAACAATGCCAGAGTAGAGACTGCTTTTATCTACGACAATGCCGTATTCTCTGTCGTTATCCATTAAATACTGTAGAGCAGAAGCGGGACCATCATGCTCTGATTTTTTAAACATAGCCGCTGGTTTTTTACGAGCAATGTCTTTTGCCGTCAAAACATTAGCGACATTAACGCCACGGAAAAAGGCTTCTACATAATCATTCGCAGGATTATTAAGGATATCGTCGGGGGTTCCAACTTGAACCACTTCACCATTTTGCATGATGGCAATTCTATCCCCAATACGCATTGCTTCATCTAAATCATGAGAGATAAAGACAATAGTACGTTTATCATCATTTTGAAGACGAATAAGTTCATCTTGCATTTCTGTTCTGATCAGGGGATCAAGTGCAGAGAATGCTTCGTCCATTAAGAGAATATCAGGGTCACAAGCCAGTGCTCGTGCTAAACCAACACGTTGTTTCATACCACCAGATAACTCATCAGGATAAGATTCAGCGTAAACATCAAGCCCAACTCTTTCCAATGCACTTAATGCACATTGTTTACGTTTTTCAATATTGACACCTGCGAGCTCTAAACCAAAGGCTGCGTTTTCAACGACAGTCATGTGTGGCATTAGGGCGAAGTTTTGGAAAACCATTGAGATGTTATTGCGGCGGACTTGACGAAGTTCATCTTCAGAGATGTGTGCAATGTCTTTACCTCTAAGGAAAACATTGCCTTTCGTTGGTTCGATAAGTCGATTGAGGAGGCGAACTAAAGTGGATTTACCTGAGCCAGATAGGCCCATAATGACGAAGATTTCGCCTTCTTGAATACTAAGAGAGACGTCATTAACACCAATGGTTAATCCTATTTTTTCAAAAACATCGCCTTTGTTTGCGCCTTCATTAATCATTGAAAATGCGCGATCAGTGTCCTCTCCAAACACTTTGTACAGTCCCTTAACTTCCAGTATGGGATTCATTTTTTAATTCCTTTGATTGAAAAATCATTAGTACTATAATTAAATCGTGCGTACTTATCAAGAGTATCCATACGGTAAATGGTATGTATCTTTGTTTTTACGGTATTTTTAATAAAAATAAAAATAGAGAGGATTGAATTAAGTCATTGTTTTTGAGTGTATTTATGTAGAGTTGGATCTCAAGTGATAACTGGGTGTTATATTTTTTGTAAACGTAAGGTAATGAGTTCATTATTTCGTGAATAATTGGATGGTATATTGAATCTGATAATTTAATTTGAGTACGAATTAAAAGTTTCTACTGTTATTTAATCAGTTTAAGGCTGCTGAGATAAATTCTGCTTTAATACACATTTTTACTTAAAGGACGCGACCTGATTTATAATAACGTTTTGTTATTATTTTTATAATTATTGATAATTTGTTGTAATTCGTACTTGTCCATATACTTATCCCATCGAAACGAACATTGAATATATTATTTGAATTTGGAGCACATTATGAAAATGAATCACGTTGGTATCATGGTTGGCAATATGGATAAAGCGGTTGAGTTTTATACTAAAGCACTTGGCCTTAGTGTTGTGATGGGAAATACTAAAGTTGAAGAAGAGCGCAAAACGGCGATTGGTAGAATGTGTGTGGCTGTTTTTGGTGAAGGTTTCAAAGGCTTTAATATTGCACACCTATTATCTAGTGACGGCATTGGCTTTGAATTATTTGAAATGAAAGAGCGTCAAGAACGTCACGAGGTTGATTTCTCTCGTATTGGTATCTTCCATTTCTGTCTTCAAACCGATGATTTTCATGGTGTGATTGAACGTACAGAACAGTTTGGCGGAAAGGTGCGTATGGATATTATGCGTTACCATCCAGAAGACGATAATAACCTATCTCAAATGGTATATTTAGAAGACCCATTTGGTAATTTATTTGAGCTTTATTCACATACATACGAAGAAACATATTCTGCTGAATATGAATAAGTAACCGTAGAAAAAAGACTAAGGGTTAGCCGTTGCGCTAACCCTTATTGCTATCTATTTATTAATCTTGTGATTTTTTAGGCTTTCTTTTCTTATACACCACGCAGAAATTACCACGTTTAGTGCGACACTTAGAGCAACGCTCACAATCTACTTCTGCTCTGCTGCCTTCTTTCCAGCGCTTAATTAACTGAGGCTCAGCAAGTAAAGGGCGTGATAAAGCAAAATATTGAATATTGGTGTTCTCAGCAATGGCTTCAATCGCACAAATATCGTTAAGACCACCCACCGTAATAACAGGGATAGAAATATCGTCACTGATAACCGCCCCATACTCACGAAAATAGCCTTCATCTTGCAGCGTATAACCATCGAACGATTCACCAATCATGGTGCTCGCATTACCGTGAATGTTGCCTGAAACAATGATCGCATCGACCCCAATTTCTTCCAGTTTTTTACAGATAAGACGAGAGTCATCAAACGTTAAACCGCCATCAAAAAACTCAGTAGCGGTTAGCTTAACTAAGATAGGGAAATCATTGCCCACTAATTTCCTGATCTTGGCATAAATTTCAATTAAGAATCTCATGCGGTTTTCTAAGCTACCGCCGTATTCATCGTCACGACGGTTGTAATATGGGCTTAAAAATTGATTGATTAGGTAGGTATGCGCAGCGTGGATCTCTACGCCATCAAAACCTGACTCTTGTGCCCGTCGGCTTGCTTGAGCAAAAGCATCAACAATGTAATCAATCTCATCTTTAGTCATCGCTTTACCAAGAGTTTTTGTACCTCTTTCGCATACGTCACTTGGTGCGAAGATCACACGCTCGCCAACGTTATAAGTGGTCTTTGTGCCACCATACGCCAGTTGCATCGCAATCTTAGAATCATACTTGTGCACTAACTCAGTCAGCTTTTGGTATTCAGCAATAAAAGAGTCGTTGTACATACCCATCATGCCAGCGTTAGGTTTTTCTTCCTTAACGATATTTGCATAACCTGTCACTATTAAGCCAACGTCACCCTTTGCCAGCTCTTCGTAGATATCGTATAGCTTATCGGTCATATGGCCATCTTCAGTCGCCATATTTTCCCACGTTGCACTTCGAACAAAGCGGTTCTTTAGTGTCATGTTGCCAATCTGGGTTTGTGTAAACAAAGTGCTCAAGTGCAATCCTCTCAGTGTTCTATGATGTCATTGGGATAAAAGGGCGGCAATAGTAGCGCTAAGAAAAGAGCAAAACTTTAATCTATATTAAGAAGTGGGCATATAATTGATGCAGAGAGGGAGGGGGAGCTTAGTTTGTTTGATATATTAATTATAGTGATCTCTAATCCATAACTTACCATTCAGTTACTTTACCTAGTAAAACCAATATTTTGTCATGTTAATAATCGCCATTATTAAAGGTACAATTGCACTATTAAATGTGATAACAATGGTGATATTTTGGCGGCAACAATAGGTGCAAATGGATTAAGTGTAGTTCATCAAGGTTCGGGAGGAGAAGCAAGTGCAGATTCTCCAGATGTGTGTGCTACTACTACGGGCAAATCGACCTCTAATATCGCCTATGGTAATAGCGCAAAATCTTCAGACTTGGCTGATGGCTCTACTACCGTGACCATGGATGGCGGCAACTCTGTCGCCCTTAAAGGTTCTATCTTTTCCAAAAGTACAGGGGATGAAGGTGGTGATAAAAAAGGTGTGGCTTCTGGAACCATTCAAGGTGAAGCAGCCTTCATCAGTGCATCTCCTACCGTGAAAATAGAAGGTCAAGGCGTAGCAAGACAATCTGATTCTATGACCATGAATTCAGGCAATACCTTGTGTAGCGGAGTTCAAAACCCACCAATTCAAATTGGTACGCCAGAGCCAGAAACTTATTCTGTAAATATCTATTGTGAAAACTTAGCCAATGCACCTTTTAAAGTAAAAGATGGCGATGGCAATATCGTTGCTTCTGGTGAGTTAGATGGCAGAGGTAAATGCACGCTTGACCCATTACCTCAAGATATGCGTCTTGAAGTGGAATATGATGAAAGCCCAAATGAATTCAATTGGGGTCCTGGACCTGTAGATTTTAATCAGCGCTATGGTGAATTAAGTGATGATGCTTTCTTTTCATTAGCAGCAGGCTCGCAGTATCCGTTTTGGTTACGAAAGCCCAATAGCCGAGCAGAGCAATATCAATGGGGTATCTTAGGCTGCCAAACTTACCCAAATGAGACTCTGCAATCCATTATTGAATTAGAAGCTAAGTATCTTTCTCCGCAACTGTTTACCTATTGGGATGCACAAGAGTTCGCTACCTCATTATTAAAAGTAATGGATAAAGAGCCAATAGAGCAAAAAGACGTTCGCTATTTTGTGTCACAACTGCTTTGTATCGCTTCACCCAATATATCAACTTCAGTATATGCCGATGCGATTTACTCTTTTATCTGGTTAGATGCCTCAACATCTTACGGTGAGTTGTGGGCAAACTTACGTTACTTTGGTCGTGGTAACCCACAAAAAGCATGGGATAGCCTTGACTGGTCTGCAGCTGCACAGCACATCAATAAAGTAGCAGATGCTTTTTTTGAGCGTTTTCTATCTCGATTAGAATGCGTAAAAGGCAATGCGTCATTAGCAGGTTACAGCGAAGTTGAGAAGGTAACACTTGGGCATATTGATACCGTTAAACGTGTAAGAAAACAGCTTATTGATGAAATCCAAACTCTACTTGATAACACTAAAGCCAAGATACAAGGCATTATTGATAAAGGTGGAGATAAGCCACCAGTAGTGAAACGTCCAAATCAGATTGTGGCCAGTGCGTATGACTTAAATGATAAGTTATATATCAAAGCGCCTAAGTTAGATAAACCTAAGATGGAGTTAGCCTTTGATTTAGGTTGGATGCAGTCTGATAAAACTCAATCGCAAGATGAGCTGTGGGATGGTTTGTTTACAACGGCAACCTCAGAAGAGCTAAAGCCCTTATTAAAAAGCACAATGAACACTTGAATGATCCAGTACGTCAGGGTGAAATGATAATTTTGCCAACGATGGAACCTGTTGAGCAAGAGGATATTGATAAGCTCATAGCATTAAAAGAAGAATGTAAAGTGGCGAGTGAAGAGTTATGTAATCTTACGGAAGAGCAATTACAAATTCATCATACGTACTTTGAAGTACTTGAAAACAAGTTTGTTGAATATTGGAATGCAGGAATGCCAAGTGATGGTTTTGCATATATGGGAGCTGTTATTGGTACGGTTGCTCCAGCGATGCAAAAGAATTTGGAAAACGTTTCTTCCACATTGTCTAAGTTGGATGAACTATACCTGAAGATGTTATCTAAAAAACTAGATCGTTCTAGTTTTACGCAGCAACGCCAAGTATTAAAAGAAATATTGGATAAGCAATTAGATAAACTAACTCAAAAAACACTTAATATCCCAGTAAATAAAAGTGTTAAAAAGACCCTTGGAGTTTATTCAACAAAATCTCTTATTCATAATGCTGATGAGATACTTAAAGAAGGTAGTGTTAGTGAGTTCGGTAAGCGTATTGCTAATACTGCTAAATGGGTCAAACATGCAGAAGCCGCAGGTAATATCGCTGTTGGATTGAGCGTAATGAGCAGTGTATATAATGTATCTCAAAATTGCGATGGTATTGAATCATGCGTTCGAAATACGGTAATTGAAACTGGTGGTGTTGTTGGAGGGTGGGTCGGCGGTACCATTGGTGTAGCTGCTGCTGGTAGTATAATTACATTTTTTAGTATTGCTTCTGCTCCTATTGTTATGGTTATCGTTGGTGGTGCTGCATTATTTGGTGGTACTATTTCTTCAGGAATTTCGAAATCTGCTGTTGAGCATTTATATAAACTATCACCGTTGGAGAGCATTTTAAATAATATAGATTCAGATATTGAATCTATTGCTAATGATGAAGTGGAGAAGTATATACTTGATAGTAGATTTAATACATTCTCAATTGATAGTGTTTTAAAAGGTATTTAAGATGATTGAAGATATAGTGTCATATATAGCTTTATTTGCGTTAATATGGATGTTTCCATTTGGATATCATTTGATTATTTATAGTCTAGGAGATAAAAAAAATATAAATCAATTAGTAGATGATTTGGCAAAAGAACCTGAGACGTTTAAAAAAAAGCATTATATATCAATGGTAAGTATTGGTGCGGGCGGTTTATTTTCTTACTTTTGTTTCATATATCCATTCATTAGGTATAGAAGAAAAAACAAAAAAATAACGTTTGATTTATTTATGTGGTTAAATTGGATATTTTTTATTGTAGTTATTATTGCTTATATTCAATCATAGCATGATACAAAAGCCACCCACAGCGCCACTTTTCCATTCTCATCACCACCATTGCATTGCAAAACTGCCATCGCCTAACATCGGGTGCAAGCACATCTGCGACAACTTGCAAAGCAATGGGTTGGCATGGAATTGATTAGAATGCGTAAAAGGCAATGCGTCATTAGCAGGTTACAGCGAAGTAGAGAAGGTAACACTTGGGCATATTGATACCGTTAAACGTGTAAGAAAACAGCTGATTGATGAGACTCAAACCCTATTTGATAACACCAAAGCCAAGATACAAGGCATTATTGATAAAGGTGGAGATAAGCCACCAGTAGTGAAGCGTCCAAACCAGGTTGTAGCCAGTGCAAATGAGCTGAATGATAAGTTATACATTCACGCGCCTAAGTTAGATAAGGCGAAGATGGAGTTAGCTTTTGATTTAGGTTGGATGCAGTGTGATAAAACTTAATCGCAAGATGAGCTGTGGGATGATTTGTTTACAACGGCAACCAAAGCCCTTATTCAAAAGCACAATGAGCACTTGAATAATCCAGTACGTCAGGGTGAAATGATAATTTTGCCAACGATGGAGCCTGTTGAGAAAGAGGACAACGATAAGCTGATAGCATTATATATCAATGGTAAGTATTGGTGCTGGTGGTTTATTTTCTTATTTTTGTTTCATATATCCATTTATTAGAAAAAGAGCATCAACAGACTCAAAGAAATTTACAGTGTTCATGTGGTGGAATGCTTTAGGTATGTGGAGTTGGTTAGGGGTCTTTGTTTTTGGTTTTCTGGCTAAATTTTTTGGGACCATTTAACGAAATGTCACTTAGAGTACATTCGTCATCATTCATACAAAAATAAAAAAGCTCATACGTGATAAAATGCATGAGCTTAGTATTTAAGGTTACTGGGCTAGTCTATAGTTAGTGATAACGATAAGAATAACCTTAAATTTGGTTGTAATGAGGTGCTTATTATTTAATTGAACGAAAGGTAATCATGATTTTGGTTAATCTCTTTTAACTCTAATTCGTATATTTTTTGATTAACTCGATTTTTAGTCTCAGGATTAATAATATTCGTTGTTTTCTTTGCTGATTTTCTCATAGAAGTAATGATAATAATTGCTGCTTCAATATCTCTCTTTGTCATACTCATTGACATCAATCCTATACACTAAATAAATAGTCACAACTCACGTGGTCGAATTCGTCATAATTTTCATATAATTCAATAAGATAATTTTTTCGCTTGTTCATTTGGATAGCAGTAATAATGGTGCTCTTTTTAGCATTTCCAATTAAGCGTGTAGCCTTTCTTACTATGGCTCTATCTTTATAATTTAAATAATATATTTCATAACTAATAAGTCGAATGCCTTCATTAGCACTCATACCTTTTTTTTGCAGTTGGGTTAGGATTCTTTTATCTAAAAATGTAAGATCAATAAAATTCATGTTCTACCTATTATCAAAGAAAGAACACATCCTTGTGTATGTCTATGGGTGAATAATAGATATTTATCTTAAAGTTACATACAGCATTCACGAAATAAATAGTAATGATTTGCCTACCTGCACAAAGCATGTCTTTATGTGTGATTTCTTCTTGAGCTTTTACCTCTATTTTTGAAAACTTATGTTGCACGAGATTTGCCGCAAATTTCTTGGTGTTTTAATCGTTGCTGTGTATGTTTACTCAATATTACTGAATAAGTACCGAAGTAACTTATTGATACTTATTCGATGCAGCAGTCACGAGGCAACAGATGAATACGATCAAACAACCAAAAGGAATATTCCATATTATTGCAATACAGATGTGGGAATTCTTTAGCTATTACGGTATGCGCTCTTTATTGATTCTTTTCTTAACGGAAAAGCTATTAATGTCAGACCAACATGCCTATGCCTTGTATGGTGCGTATACATCACTTGTGTATGTAACGCCTATTATTGGTGGCTATTTAGCAGATAAGTATCTTGGTAATTACTGGTCAGTGGTTCTCGGTAGCTTATTGATGGTTGGAGGGCATTTTGTATTAAGCATTCCCAGTAGTGATCATTCGACACTGTATTTAGCCTTATCGCTTATTATTTGTGGTTATGGCTTCTTTAAAACCAATTCTAGTTGTTTGTTAGGTGAACTTTATCAAACCAAAGAGCAAGAGCATGGACGTGAAGCGGGTTTCTCTATCTCTTATATCGGTGGCAATATTGGCTCAATGATTGCCCCTATTCTATGTGGTTTCGCTGCGATGAAATGGGGTTGGAATGTTGGCTTCTCATTGGCAGGTATTGGCATGTTTATTGGTTTGTGTGTATTTATCTCAGGCCGTAAATATTTCACCTATGTAAGCCAACCAAATATACCAGCACTAAAAAGAAAAAGTGCCGGGATCCCGCATTGGTCTCTATTAATAGCCGCTATCGCAGTAGCAACCTTAGGTTTAGTGTTTGTGCTTAAAAATCTATGGGCAGGGTATATCTTATTTGTTATCTGCTTAATGTCTTTAGTCCATATCATTAACCTATATCGTAAAAGTGATGCAGAAGATCGCCAAAAGTTAAATTCAATCATGTATTTCATGTTATTTGGTACGGTTTTTTGGGCATTCGACCAACAGGGTGGTAGCTCAATCAGCTTGTTCATTGAACGTAACATTAATACTAATATTGGTGGCTTTACGATCCCAACAGCTTTCTTCCAAGCGATTAACCCAATTGCAGTCATTGTTGGTGGTGCGGCGGTTGCTTGGTTATGGAAAATTCTGGATTCAAAAAGTATTTCAGTAAGAACACTGACTAAGCTAAATATTGGTCTTTTATTATTAACTGCAGGATTTAGCTTAATAACCTTGTCTTCTAAATTAGCGATGGCAAGCGGTGAAACCACCTTTGTTTGGTTAATGATTGGTTTGTTATGTATTGGAGTAGCTGAGCTATTTATTGACCCTGTCGCTCTTGCTGCGATTACACGATTAAATCCGCAAGGTGCAACAGGAACATTAGCGGGTATTTACATGCTTTCTGGTGGCTCTGTGGCTAACTATTTGGCCGCAGATATTGCACAGTTTACTTCAACAGATACAGGAGTAAATGCAGGTACATTGGATCTGATTGTATCAGCGACTCAATATCATCATGTGTTCCAAAGCATCTTATTTGTGACGATAGGTGTGTTTGTACTTGGCATGCTGGTTGATTTTAAACACCGTAAACAAACTGCAATGTAATTCTTCTTATGAGTAGCAGCAGACAATGGCGTCTGTTGTTGCCTATATTACGCCTTTTTTTGTAAGTCCTTTATTATCCTTATAATTTATTAGTCCCTACAATGAAGTCATCTTTGCTTTGTCAATATTATGTTAGCACAAAATGTTACTAAATGTTTCCTTGTGTATATATTTGTAAATTATTGATTTCCTTGTCTCTTATTGATAATTTCAAAATCGGTAATTTAGATTTCATTTATGGCTAGTGATAACTAAATGTTAAATACGTAAGTTGGCAGTGCAATTAATAAAAAAAGCAAAGCAAATAACCACAACATACACAGGGATTTATTTATGTCTAACTTGAATGTATTCAAGCAGCCTAAGCAGTTTTATTTAATCTTTTCTATCGAGTTTTGGGAGCGTTTTGGCTTCTACGGCATGCAAGCAATCTTAGCCGTTTATTTGGTTAAAATTTTAGGAATGTCAGAGTCAGAGTCTTTCATTCTTTTCGGTGCATTCTCAGCATTAATCTTTGGCTCTGTCGCCATTGGTGGTTGGGTTGGTGATAAAGTCATAGGAACTAAACGAACCATCACACTCGGAGCATTCATACTCACCATTGGTTACGCACTATTAGGTGTATCTGCATCGGCAGGAAATATTGGTGGTTCAGGTCTTATCTATGTTGCAATGGGCTTCATTACTATGGGTAATGGTCTATTTAAAGCAAACCCATCAAGTTTACTGGCTAAAGTATACGATCAAGACGATAAGCGTTTAGATGGTGCATTTACCATGTATTACATGGCGATTAACCTTGGTTCATTTTTCTCGATGTTACTTATCCCATGGATAGCAAGTCAGTTTGGCTATGGTATGGCGTTTAGTGTCAGTGCCGTTGGTTTGATCATTACCGTGATTAACTTCCTAATGTGCTCTCGCATGGTGAAAGGTGTCGGTTCAGAACCTGATCTTATTGCAGTAAATAAAGCGCGTTATTTAGGCGTAGTGGCAGGTGCGGTTGCATTGAGCTTATTATGTTCAATACTGCTACAGCATTTATTTTATGCTCACGCTATCTTGGTTGTTGTTGGTGTATCAATCGTTGTTCTTTACATGAAAGAAGCATTCAAGATCCAAGGATTAGAGCGTGCAAAAATGCTCGTTGCGTTTGCACTAATGCTGCAAGGCGTGGTGTTCTTCGTGCTTTACTTCCAAATGCCAACATCACTAAACTTCTTCGCTATTCATAATATCGAACATAACTTGTTTGGCTTATCGGTAGCACCAGAGCAGTTCCAAGCATTAAATCCATTCTGGATAATGGTAGCGAGCCCAATTCTAGCAATTGCTTACAACAACCTAGGTGAGCGCTTTGCAATGCCATACAAATTCGCATTTGGTATGGTGCTGTGTGCTTTGTCTTTCCTTGTTCTAAAATTCGGCGCTAACTTTGCAAATGCAAAAGGAATTATGAGTTCAAACTGGTTAGTGGCTTGTTACGCCTTCCAATCATTAGGTGAGCTATTGGTTTCTGGTTTAGGTCTTGCGATGGTGGCACAACTAGTACCACAACGCATGATGGGCTTTGCAATGGGCATGTGGTTCTTAACTTCAGCAACCGCAGCGGTTATTGCAGGTTGGGTTGCAGCATTAACTACAGCTCCAGCAGGTTTAACTGATGCAAACCAAACATTAGCTATCTACAGCGATGTGTTTGGTAAAATTGGTTACGCAACAGCTATCGTAGCGGTAATTACACTGATGATAGCTCCTAAGCTAACACGTATTATTCGTGGTGAAACACCAGAGCAAACAGAAGTTGCTAGCGCATAATAAAGAAAGTTAATCAGCCTAATTTAATTCGGTTGATACAAAAAGAAAGCCAGTGTTATTCCCTTATAGAGATGAATACGCTGGCTTTTTTTGATCTCGCCTATAAATACGATCAACATTTTATACGGGAAATACAATCCAGATTAAAATAAGACAAATTTTACTAAGCATTTAACAAGGACAATAAATGAAAACCAAAGTGGGATTATGTCTGCTACTTGCCATCACATCTTTTACTAGCTGGGCATCAGAGCGAAGCGATAAAGCGTGGCACCTTGTCGATCACGGCGCGTTATTAATTGATGTACGCACTCCTAACGAATTTAACCAAGGACACGTAAAGGGAGCCGCAAATCTTCCATTAAACACCGTAAATACCGCCTTTGCAGACATAGACAAAAACACCCCAATTGTAGTGTATTGCCGCAGCGGTAATCGCTCAGGAAAAGCCATGACTTACCTACAACAAGAAGGCTTTACTCAAGTGCACAACGGCGGTGGTTTAGATGAAATGCTCTCAAGCCAACCGACAAAATAAATAGCGTTTAGAAACCATCAAAAGGTTATTGCTTAAAATATATTCATTTAATGCAAATTTTTTAAAAAATAGCGACAAAAAAGCGTATTTATCTTTTCATTGTAGCAACATATAAGTAGGCTTAGCTTCACATTTAAGACGCGCTTAGACGTCGCTATTACTTTTAAAGGACTTGCTATGATTTTAGATATCTCAATGTGGATTTGGCTGCCACTCTCCCTAGCCATCGTATTTGCTCTTGCCCATCAAACCAAACCCAGTTTCGCTTTACTTGGTATCAGTTTAATCGGGGGGTTAATAGAACAAAGACTCAATATAATCGGTTTAGTTGCTCTTATTGTTGGCCTCTTTATCGCTTATAAAACCCCAAGCCTAGAGCGCAAATGGCAGATAGGTGCCTACCTATTTATCTTCCTTTGGTGTGTCGCTCTTTTCCTACACCTAATACCCGGTTTCACCAATGCCAAAGTGCTTGATGCCGTTATCACCGGCCCACAAAGCATCCCCTTTACAATGTACTTAAACCTAGATAAGCCGTTCATCTTTTTTGGATTGCTACTCGCTTATCCTGCAATGTTAGGAAATAAAGCAAGCTTCAATAAAAAAGCGCTTCTGCTTACAGCAATACCATTATTTAGTTTATTACCAATAGCATGGGGACTAGGCGCTTTACAACCAGAGCTAACAATTCCTCATTGGTGGTGGTTATTTGCGTTAAATAACTTACTGCTTACCTGTGTAGCAGAAGAAGCCTTTTTCCGTGGTTTTGTGCAGCAATCATTAAGTAAACGATTTGGTTGGATAGCAGGCGTAGCAGTGGCAAGCTTATTATTTGGCTTAGCGCACATTGGCGGCGGGTTACTCTTGGTTGCTTTTGCTACGCTAGCAGGCGTAGGTTATGGCTTGGCTTACCATTACAGTTCACGTTTGTGGGTTGCCGTGTTATTCCACTTCTTATTTAATTTTGCTCATCTACTGTTCTTCACCTACCCAATGATGAAGTAAAAAACAGAGGCATTCTTCATACAACATGCAGAGTGCCTTTAGTTTTACTTGACCGCCACTGAACTTGGATCTACTGTTCCAGAAAATAATAAAAACATTCAAGTCAGAGGTTTACATGAAAATAGAAGCGATTGGTAAAATTAAACCGAATCAATAGAGCGAGACAGAAGCCAAGAAGAGCTTAAAAACAGCATCAGTAATATGAAGATGCAAAACGAAGGCGTGTACGACCAGCAAGCCATCAAGTTCGCAATGAAACGAGGCGAGCTAAAAGAAAAAGAGATTGAATCAAGAGTAAACCGCTTAAAAGTCTACATGGACCAACAGCGAAATTTAAATAACGTAATGTAAGCACCCTTCGGGCAACCTGCTTTATCTCGCGAATTGGGGTTGCTCATTCTTCGCAAACCCCAATGGCTCAACCAAGCCACAAAACGCTTCGCTGTGTCTTGGCCCTACGGGTCACAATCAGGGCTAGATTTTATTATTAATATTTATAGCTTTTGAAATGATTGTTATACCTCATTTTTTTACTAGGTATAATATTATAATAGCTTGGTTTTTATTTTTAGGATGCTGTATGTCTGTTGATTATTATGTAGACAAATTCCGTAACTTGAACATGAATAGTAACAAAGGCCGAAAAAGTCCTCATAAAGTCTGCATGTTGCTTTCAGTTATGGACTTAATACAGGCAGGTTATATCTATGAGAATAAGATTAAGCTTGATATAACATTAAAAGATCGGTTTACTCATTTCTTCAATGAACGTAAGCAAGGTCAAGATAGAGACACACCTGAAAATCCTTTTTTTCATCTTAAAAGTGAAGGTTTTTGGCATTTAGTTTATCAAGAAGGTATTGATGCTTCTCTTGTTAAAGGGTATTCAAATAAAGCTGTGGACTATGCTTATTTAGATCCAGAATTGTTTGATTACTTAAAAAGTCCGATAGTGGTTAATGATTTTAAAGACTCTCTTGTGGAAAATTTATCAGATTTAACGGCTCTCTACATTCAATGGCTTCTTGATATTGGTAAATCAGAAAAAACAGCTAAAAATTATTCCCAAGCAATAAGAGGGTCTATTTCTAATTGGATGGTGCAGGAAAGGCTTCTTAATGTCCCTTTAACCGAGGTGAAGTCTTTTCGAGAGTTTTGTCGTCTTTCTGAAAGTGTGCGATCTTTGGATAAGTTTAAAAAGTTTAATGTCAGGGGTAATAGTATGTATAGCGCAGCATTAAACTCATACCAACGTTTTTTAGCAGATTTATCTCAAATAGATGTAAAAGCAGACATTCAAAATATCTTTGAAGATAAAAAACTTACACAAACTGAAAAATCGATAATGATTAATACCAGAATGGGACAAGGAACCTTTAGAAAGCAACTTATTGAAATGTGGAAGGGATGCTCGGTAACTGGATATAAAAATACACAGATGTTAGTTGCATCGCACATTAAACCTTGGCGAGATGCTAATAATGCTGAACGATTAGATAAATTTAATGGTTTATTGCTGCTTGCAAATTTAGATAAAGCGTTTGATCTCGGATTTATTTCTTTCGAAAATTCAGGAAAAGTTATGGTTTCTAGACAGCTAGAAAAACCAGAAGTATTAGGTATTACTGATGGAATGGCTTTTCATGTAAATAGAGAACATGAGAAATATTTGAAGCATCACCGAATGACTTTATTTAAAGGTTTATAGTTTAGTTAAAATGGTATTTAGCCATTTTTCATTAGTTCTTCCTAAGCGTAAATCTTCGGTTATCCATATTTTTTTAATAACTAAAGGTGAAGATTTAAGTAGTTGAATTAACAATGCCTCATTTAAATTGGTAAATCGACGACCATTACGGTTAGTTTCATTGTTACCATATTTGAATGAACAATAGAAAATGCCATTAGTTTTAAGGAATTGACTTAAATGGAGAAAGGTTTGTGTTAATTCATTCATTGGGACATGAAGCAAAGAAGCACAGGCCCAGATAGCATCTTGGCTTTCTGGTTTGGTTGAAAATTCCAAAAAAGTAGTATGTAAAATAGGGTGCTTTGTTCGTTCTGTGGCAAGTTGCCTTAACTTTTCACTTGAATCAAAAGCAATGACATCATGATCATTTTTTAAAAAATGGTGTGTATCACGGCCTGAGCCACAGCCTGCATCAATAATTTTTGCATTGGTAGGAAGATAAGGCATGAATTCTTGGTAGAGAGAGCTTGCATCGACATCAATAGTATCGTTAAAAAAAGCATCTGCGTTACTATTATAGTAATTACTATTAACCATGATGATATAACCTATTAAAATTGTATCTTAAAATCATAGCAAGCTTTCATTTTTAATGAAATAAACACTTATCTAGCTCAACCAACCTCACAGCTTCCCTCTGTTTTTTACAATCCCAATCGTTACGGGCTTTTTCACTTTTAAGCTTAATTCTCCGTTTGTTCTTTCTCGGGTTGGTATGGCTAACCTATCAATATCGCCTAATAAGGTTTGTGCTAAATCTTCCGCAAAGTGTTTGCAGTAAAAGTGCCATGAGTGGGTCCAATTATCATTAGTATCTTGCGAAAAAGGGCTGGTGAGTGATAACCAGTGGGCACCACAATACACATTAACGACATGATCGGGGGCATTATTCGGGATCCCTATGCGTCCACAACGAGGAGATAGTCCAGAGCGGTTTATACCTGATATTTTTAAGGCCGTATCATAAGGGCTTTGGTAATTAGTAATACGAGTAGATTGTTCAAATAAGGGCTTTGATTTACTGTCATCGTTTTGTAATGATTTTTGGGCAATATCTCCCCCAATAAAACATATTTGGTTAACGTTCCAATAAATGCGTTGTAAGGTTCGGTTTTTACTGGCTTGGTAAAATGCTTCTCTAATTACATAAGCCCCAGTTGAATGCCCAAGTAAATGAACATCAATATCGCATTGGTTTTTACGTTCGTTGAGTTGGTTAATAGCTAATGGAGTGATCCCTGAAATAACCAATTGCAATGCACTTTGATAAGCATCCATCCTGTCTTCTAAATCATGTAAAGTGTAGGTAGAGCAAGACCAGTCAAAACTGACAATCGTACCTGTGAACCCTTGTTCTTTAAGGTTTTTATCTAACAGTTTATGGCGTTGTATCACTTCTTCTTGGTTATTGTTATACCCATGCACAAAGAAAAGAATGTTTCCTGTTTTAAATTGAGCTAATGGATGGTGATCAGGGTGGTGCCCACTGGTTGCTGCGGCTGTTAAATCGGCAATCCAATGCTCTTGGTTTGTTTGATGAATATTGTGATCTGAGCTCGTCGCATCATCAGGCAAAATAAGGTAATGAGCGCGAACAGACTCGTCTATATGTTGAGTATGTATTGAACTCTTTTTAAGGTGACGTGTACTTAATATGAATATCACTTAACATCCTTGTTACGTAACTTTATAAGCTTACAGAATAAAAGGTTTTTAAAAGATAAGAAGTATCAATGTAAGAAGTATCAATGTAAGAAGTATCAATGTAAGAAGTTGCGAAGGAGAATTAGGAGGGATGAAATAAGCATGTAAGATTGTCTTTCTTTTAAGAATTAAATCTTAACTTCATTTAATTGTGTTTTATATCAGTAAGTTAGTTTATATAAATATTTGTGAGCTATGCTCGTATGTTTGTGAATAAATGATACTAATTACTTTATAAATACAGCATAATGAGATCCATAACAAACGCAAGAGAGTATTCTCTGCAATAAAAAACCAACAAGAAACAGGAAATAAACTGTCTCTGGTCTAGGTGTAATGGCTTAAACAACATAGGGTAATGAGATGTTCTTAAATGGTTCTCAGAGTTCATTCATGGTATTTATGGAATTTTTAATCGTTGTTTTAGCGATTGTGTTAATTCCGATGGCAATACACACATTCCGTATTTTAAGAGAAAAAGAGTAATCACACCTTTTCTTTCTTAATGCAAATTATTGGGTAAAATAGGGTTTTCTTCTTTAGCTTGGAAACCCTATGGTTCACTACTCTCTTATTGATATTCCTTTTAACCTCAGACATGCCTGTTGGTTCTGTGGTGAGCCCTCGTTTGATCTCCTTTCTTTTCCAAAGTCATCCCACCAAATTGCACAAATATCGCATCAGCCAATTGAGTTACCGGCTTGTAAAGAGTGCTTATCTTTACCTACGGGTGGTGTGGTTGAATCTATCTGGTCATTTCGAGATAACATTAAACATGCCTTAATGAACAAATATGCTAAACATTTAGGTATAGGGTTACAGTGGACAAAAGAAGAGTTAGAAGACTCAGAGTTTCACGGTGCTATCTTGGAAGGGTTTGGTAAAAGTGCATGGCCGATGTATGAAATCGCAAAAGAGCGAGTTGAGTATGTTGGTTGGAATATTGCTGTCGATGGTGAACCGCTTGATGGGTATGATGAAAGTTGTGGTTATGAGTTTAATGGTGTGCGTTATTTGAGTATTCAAGCGTGTATTGAATACCATGTGAAAGCATTGTCGTTGGATCTTGTCTTACTTGAAACCTTAATTGAAATCGTTGGTTCTGAGCGTTTTGCTTATGCTTTACGTATTGCTGAGTTAAATCGAAACATTTCAAGCAGAGACCGTAATACCATTATTAATGAAGTCTTAAACCAAGAGCAGGATAAGGCCGATATTGCAGAGTCTGAATTATCAAATCAAACGGTTCAAACACTGCCTTTAGTGCCTGTATCAATTGATGGTATGGTCGCTCAGCCTAAAGCAATAGAATGGGCGATTAAAAATCAGTGCATTAATCTAGGTGCATTGGTTGAACAAGAAGATGCATTC
Organism: Aliivibrio sifiae; assembly: GCF_002954705.1. Lineage (GTDB taxonomy): Bacteria > Pseudomonadota > Gammaproteobacteria > Enterobacterales > Vibrionaceae > Aliivibrio > Aliivibrio sifiae_A. The sequence goes on along the minus strand of NZ_MSCO01000002.1, from coordinate 1,231,863 downwards.
TTTGATGAGTTTGAGCATTTAGGTGGCCCTATGGCTTTTGCTTTGTTTGATGGTTTGCAATCGTATTTAAATGCAAGGTCGGTAAAAGAATGGTGCGAAGAGAATGATCCGAATGATGAATTTTGGCATTAATCGATAATGACTAACCACCGTAAAAAATGCGGCCTCTGTGTTTAACAGAGGCCGTTGTTGTTTTTAGCGGTCTTAATTACGCCCAGAAGATAGAAGCAAACGCAGTTAAGATAACAATACACACTAAGTTTAGGTAAACCCCTACACGCATCATCTCTGATTGTTTTATGTGACCAGAGCCGAATACAATGGCGTTAGGTGGTGTTGCAACTGGTAGCATAAAGGCACATGAGGCTGAGATAGCTATCATGGCAGATAACACAACAGGAGAGATACCAAGCACCTCTGCTACGCTCGCAAATACAGGGATCAATAATGCAGCACTTGCTGTATTACTTGCAAACTCTGTTAAGAATACAACGAAGGCGGCAACGGTTAGTATGGTAAATAGAATCCCAGCTTGAGATAAAATATCGCTAAGGCTGTGTGCTAAGAAGCTGCTTGTCCCTGTTGCTTTTAAGATGTTACTTAAGCAAATACCACCGCCAAATAATAGTAGAACGCCCCAGTCTGTGGTTTTTTCAACGTCTTTCCAATGAACGACTCGAGAGAAGCCAAGTAAGACGATAGCCATTAGTGCAACTAAGGTGTCGAATTTCGAGAATCCGCCTAACATCGCATTAATTGGCTTGCTGAAAATCCACAAAGTAACCGTAAGACCAAAGATCATTAGAGTTACGATTTTACCTTTATCCCACGTTACAGGTTCATGGTTAAGTTCAAATACTTCATTGAGGTTTGGTTTTAGCATTACGTATAACAGAGCAACAGTCACTGGTAATAATATAAGGGTGACAGGTACGCCAAAGGCCATCCAATCAGTAAAACTTAAGCCAACTTCGGCTGCTGCAATAGCATTCGGTGGGCTACCAACAATGGTTGAAATTCCGCCGATACTTGCACAGTAAGCGATTCCTAAAAGAACAAATACATACGTATTATGGCCTGTTTTTGAGTTTACTTTACTTAGCACACCTAAAACCAGTGGCAACATCATTGCTGTGGTGGCTGTGTTACTTATCCACATGGATAGACCGGCGGTGACACCAAAAAGCATATAAACCGCAGTACTCATTTTTCCTTTGGCTAGAACTAATACTTTATCTGCAATGACTTTATCTAGTTCTTGTCGATGCAGAGCGGCAGCAAGAGCAAATCCCCCAAGAAATAAGAAGATAATTGGATTAGAGAAATTACTTAAGGCTTTAGCCGTATCAAAAATACTAAAAGCAACAGCGAGAAGAGGGACGAGTAATGCGGTAATACTGACGTGTAGCGCTTCGGTAAGCCATAAAATAGCAACAAAAACTAAAATACTTAAACCAAGAACAACCTCTCTTTCAAAGGGTAAGAAATGATATAGAAGGGCAAAAAGAATAATATCAAAAAGAATGATAAGGCTATTTTTATTTAGAAACCATTCCTTGGTATTGGTGGGTAAAGGCAGATGTTCGTTTTTGTGCATGTTGAGCTCCATTCTAACGATGAATTGTTTCTGATGAGCAAGATTTACTGTGAAACACAGTGTCTTATTCGATAGTTATTGAGTAACTTTTTTTGTTATTGTCACAGAATAGTAACCTTAGTAAATAAAAGGTTATGAGCTTTGTCGTTTCGATCGTTTTTGTAATGTCATAAATATGCTTTAGTTCACTATTTAAACAGAAAGACAGCCTTTATTGTTGCTGCAATGTTATTAAATTTTTGAGTGATAACATTAACTTATTCGATAGTATTCTTATTTTTGGATATTGACATTTATGTTACTGCATAAGTATTTAGTTTCTGATTATTCGCCGGTTGTTTATTCGTTACGTGAATTAACTTTGTTTAATATATTCGTTTGGTTGTTATTTTATCCTTTGTTTACAATGATTTAGCTTTTTTTCTTTTGTGATTTGACTTCCATTTTATGTCAATATTAGTCGTGTTTATTTATGCTTTCGACTACATTCCACAACTCACGCAGTAAGCTTATTAATTTTAAAAATAAATAATAAGACATTCCCTTTTGATCTTTTTAGGAGTCAGGGAGGCTTGGTTTGTATTGTTGTTAATACAGTCAATTAGCTGTGTGATATGAATAATACAATTATAATTTTAAGGAATGATAATGAACAAATGCTCAACAAAAACGCTATTTGCGTTGTCGTTAATAGCGGCTAGCACGGGTGTTTCTGCCCATGGTTATGTTTCTGAAACAAACGATGGTATTGCTGCTTCGCGTGCAGCTTTATGTAAATTTCCAACGTCTGATACTCAAGAAAAGAATACAAATTGTGGCTCTGTGCAGTGGGAACCACAAAGTGTTGAAGGCGACGACGGATTTCCTGAAAAAGGTCCTGCTGATGGCCAGATCGCAAGTGCAGGTTTACCGCAATTTTCAGAATTAAATGAACAAACGTCTGATCGTTGGGTAAAGCGTCCGATAACGGCAGGCCAACAAACGTTTGAGTGGACATTTACGGCAAACCACGTAACTAAAACGTGGAAATATTACATGACAAAACAGAACTGGAATCAAAATGCTGTATTGACGCGTGATTCTTTTGATTTGACTCCATTCTGTGAACTTGAATACAACATGGAAAAGCCTCCTGTATATCCACAAACATTCTCTCATGACTGTGTTGTTCCTGAGCGTGAAGGTTACCAAGTAATCCTTGCCGTTTGGGATGTGGGCGATACCGCTGCGGCATTCTATAACGTAATCGATGTTAAATTTGAAGGTGACGGTGGTGTGGTTGATCCTACTTGGACTCAAGGCGGTCAAATTAATCCAACTCGTGATTTAAACGTGGGTGATGAGGTTTATACGCGTGTATTTGATGCATCTGGTGAGAACTCCGCATTATCAACACGTTTAGTTATTGATAACGCAACTCAAGGTCAAGCAAATAACTGGACTCATGCATTGGCAACTAAGATCAATCAAGAGCAATCAAATATTGGTGCTGGTCAGCTAAATGAAAAAGGTGAGTTTGTTCCTGTATATGGCTCAAACCCTGTATATTTGAAAGCGGGCAGCGGCCTGAAGAATGTTGAGATTGGTTACCAAATTGAGACGCCTGAACCAACGTATGAGCTAGATATTCAAGGTCTAGAATCTATGTATATGATTGGTGATGAGGCGACTGAATTAGACCTTACTCTGTATGCAGTAGGTGATATGAATGTTGAGCTAACGGTATATAACCACGCAAGAGAAGCTCTTTCTAATGCTGTTGTTAATTTAAAAGATGGCGATGTTGAACCAGTAGTTATGACTTTATCTAAATCAGAAGAAGGTCATCACATGCTTATTTCTCGTATCAAAAATACGGAAGGCGAGCTAATTGAGCAAACAACATCTAATTTCCATTTGATGGAAGAGCAAACTCCACCACCTGCGGGTGATTATGATTTTGTGTTCCCTGAAAACGTAAAAAATTACGAAGCAGGAACTAAAGTATTAGCAGAAGATGGTGCTATCTATCAATGTAAAGCATTCCCTTATTCTGGTTACTGTGTTCAGTGGTCAGAAACGGCAACGAACTTTGCACCTGGCGTTGGTTCTGACTGGCCATTGGCTTGGGGTAAGATCTAACTAAAATAGATATCATTATTGGCCGTATTTTTTAATATGGCCAATTTTTGCAAAGAGGCTATATGAACTTACAAACTTCTTATGATCGTTTTAGTCAAATATTGCATTGGGTTATGGCTGTTATTATTATTTATGCCACCATCGCAGGCTATGTTATGCATTTGGTTATTAATAGCGATAAAGAATTGTTTTATACGTTATCAATTATGAATATGTCATTAGCAACGGTGGGAACCATTTTGTTTGTTGTTCGCTGGCTCTGGTCTTATTTTCGTCCAGCAGTTAAGGCGGTCAAACATAATAATATGACAGAAGCGAATATTGCACATTTTATGCATGCACTATTGTACTTCTTAATGTTCATTGTTTTTATTTCTGGTTATCTGATGTTAGAAAGCCCGTATCTATTTTTCTGGTTATTTAGTATCGATAATATGGTTGAAGAACTCGTGATTAATCAATTCTTTTTTATGGTTCATCGGGTGGGGTGTATTGCATTAGCATGTAGTGTGCTAATTCATATTATAGCGGCTTGCTACCATCATTATGTTCGAAAAAACAATCTGTTTGATAGAATGATAAAAAGTAATAGATCTTTGAAAGCAATGTAATATTAGAAAAAACGGCACTATAAAGGTCTTTAGAAATAAAGGCCTTTTTTATTTTACTCGCATTAATCTATGCTCTACGTTATTAAGCATCAATACCACGATTTGAGATCGTTTCATCGCATCTACTTTTTCTATCATCTCAGAAGTATATTGTCTCTTTACCATCCATTGCATTGGCTCTTGAAAGTTATCTTCATTAATAATGAAAGATTCATCATTTAAGGTTCCTTCGTGAATGTTGATTACCCAAATGCGAGACTGAAATTCAATCACTTCACTAATTGCTGTTTTTATTTGATTTATGGAGTGAGCAATTGAGCGACGAAAATTCATAGCAGTCCTTTGGTTAGATATAGAAGGTGAAGAAAGAAGAGTGGGTAGAGTAGCGATAAAGAAAGTAAGGTACAATAGTGCATCATAAGTAAAATGAGATCATGAACAAAACCATGACTAAACTGCGATATTTACAAGGTTACCCTGAGCATATTTTGGCACAAGTTGAGCCTATGGTAGCGAATGGGAAGCTAGCGGAATGGGTGAAAAATAAATACCCAACTATGCATGACATTACGTCAGAAAAAGCATTGTTTGATTACACTCAAGCGTTAAAGAATAAGTACATTAAAAAGTCATCTCCTTTAAGCAAAGTGGTGTATGACCCTAAGATACATATAGTGAATAATGCGTTAGGCTTACATACGTTTGTTTCGCGTATTCATGGCAATAAATTGAAAGCGAAAAATGAGATACGTATTTCTAGCGTATTTCGTAAAGCGCCTGAACCTTTATTGAAAATGCTTGTGGTGCATGAGTTAGCGCACATCAAAGAGAAGGATCATAACAAAGCGTTTTATGCATTGTGTTGCCATATGGAGCCTGATTATCATCAATTAGAATTTGATGCGCGTTTGTATTTAACGTATTTAGAAACGATATAGGTTTTCTTTTTTACTTAAAGGTCTGGGTGTCTATTTATCGATGCCCTGTGCTTTGCGTTCTTCTTCACATTCATAAGACGCCATTTCAAATTCACGGCATATCCACGGGCGATTTTCATAAATCGTACACATTAGCGTGTCGCGATCAACAGCGGCACACCAACCATCATCCAGTCGCAACATCACCTCGCTTCCCCACTCATCACGGTCTATGTACTCTTCTGGTACGCCAGTGTCTGTAATGATCATTACTTCTAATTTGCAGCAGCATGCTTGGCAGTTCTCACAAGTAATGCCAGAAGCCGTATTTGATGAGGCGGTCGTTAGTAGTGACTCTGTTGAAGATGATTCGGTAAGAACCGTAATATCAATGGCGTTGATGGTCATAGTTATCATTATTTTTATCAATGTTGAAACTTAGGGTAACTCACCTGAGTAGATATCACGAATAATAAAAATAATTTTTAGTGTTTAAAGTGAAGATATAGAGAACAAGTGCCGTTAAATACGTGATGTAGCTCAAATGATTTTCTTAAGGGTAGAACCTTAAATGTAGTTCAACTGATACAATTAAAGATAGTGTTTTTTGGGAAAAAAATCACAAACCTAACTTTGATCACATTATGAGATAAATAGGTTTAACAAGTGCAATTGGCTTTGCTAAACATACGTCTGAAAGGTATGGATTTAGGAGGTTATTATGTCTATTAATTCTATTGATCACGGTGAAATCACCGATATGAAAGGCAAGTATGATCTTGCTGATGAAGTAGTAACAAATATTACAGAGTGTCAGAAAAAAGTAGCAGCACGTCGTCGTATTGAAGAAATGCGAGAAATTAGAGAAAGTGGTCTTACGCTAGAAGAAGCGAAAGACTTGGGCCTTATCCATTAATTATTGAGTTCTACCTTCATACCTTCACAGTGATATTATTAATGCGTCTACTTATGGCGCATTTTTGTTGCCGTAATATTTAACAGCCACTGTTCTCTATTGTAGAGTGTGTTGTTGTCGCTTCATTTTCTTGAGTGTAAAGAAAGTAGCATTTTCCATTTTTTAGTTCTTCAATGGAATCCGCAAAACCAATATAGGTTTTATTTTCATCAAATGATGCTAATAAGCTATCTTGAGGATTAATTAAAGCGATGATAGAGGTTGTATCGAGTTTTTGAGTCTTATTTGCGTGTTCTACCGATTTTTTTATTTTATCTAAAACTCTTACTTTAGATTGATGTTCAATGTTTGATAAGAAAGGCTTTGCAGCAATACCAAAAACAGCTAATACAATGAATATAATGATGAGGTTTCGAGTCGTGATTTGTTTATTATTTTGCATTATGAGCACTTAGTGTCAGTAAGATTTTGATATTGAAGCATTATCGTTATATTACGAAATTAAGCCGAAAAAAATCTATTTATATTTAGGTAGTGATAATACTTTGATTATTCATTACCAATCGATTGTGTGAACATAGTACCGCACTAATTGATAGATAAGACATTAATGGGTGTGTCACAATTGAGAATTGTGATAGAGTTTCAAATTTGAGCATAAAGTCATTTATTTTGTGAATGCCACCCTTGTCGGTTTTGTTTTTGTGAATGTATTTTTTGGGGCTAGAAAACTTCACAGTGAAGTATTAAACTTTATCCGTAATTAATTAAATTGAGCTTGTTATGAAAAACCTGTCACTACTGCCTCCAAAAGAGAAAAACGAAATTGAACTTGATAAACAAGCGGCGTTCTTTGTTTGGAAGGTAAAAAATGCAAAAGCAGGCCCAGACCTTTGGATAACAGAAGCAAATAAACTGGAAGATGAGGCTGAACGTCTCTTTTTTCAGCAATCTATTGAAAAATACAAGTCAAAAATGGGCGTAGCGTAAGGTTCCTTGATCTTTACTAGCGTATCACCTCAGTAATTTGGTAGAATCTGCCGATAATTTTAAGTCCACAATCAAAAAAGAGAGAATTCCGATGGGAAGAAGTTTTGAAGTGCGCAAGTCTTCAATGGCTAAAACACAAGGCGCAAAAATCAAAGTTTATTCTAAATACGGTAAAGAAATTTACATGTGTGCTAAGAATGGCGGTCCTGATCCAGACATGAACCTGTCTCTAAAACATCTTATTTCAAAAGCGAAAAAAGATCAGGTACCTACACACATCATTGATAAAGCGATTGATAAAGCGAACGGCGGCGGTGGTGAAGATTACCAACACGCTCGTTATGAAGGTTTTGCTCCAGGCGGCGCAAGCGTAATCGTTGACTGTTTAACAGATAACGGTAACCGTACTTTCCAAGACGTTCGTCAATGTTTCGTTAAGACTGGCGCTAAGATTGGTAGCCCAGGCACAAGTGCTCACATGTTTGATCACCAAGCTGTATTCCAGTTTAAAGGCGACGACGAAGAAGCAGTACTTGAAGCGCTTATGATGCAAGATGCTGACGTTACTGATATCGAACTTGAAGATGGTGTGATCACAGTATTCGCTCCAAACACTGAGTTCTTTAAAGTGAAAACAGCATTGGCTGCTGAGTTCCCTGAATTAGTTGTTGATGTTGAAGAAATTACATTCGTTCCTCAAAACCCAATGGCGGTTACAGGCGAAGATGCTGAGAAATTCCAAAAATTCTTAGATCTACTAGACGATTGTGATGACGTACAACAAGTTTATCACAACGCAGAATTAGAAGACTAATAGAGTCCTAATTTTACAAAATGAATCAAAGCCGAGCCTTAGTTGCTCGGCTTTTTCGTTTTAAACTGCGCTTTAGGATTGAGTAATCTAGAAGTTACTGTATGCTACAGCGCTCGCAGTTTTGCGCTTAATGAACAATATAGAGAACATTTTAGTATGGGTTTTACCTCTTTGGGCTTATCTGCCCCTATTTTAAAAGCTGTAGAAGCACAAGGTTACAGCACTCCTTCACCTATCCAATTACAAGCTATCCCTGCGGTAATTGAAGGGAAGGATGTTATGGCTGCGGCTCAAACAGGTACAGGTAAAACAGCAGGCTTTACACTGCCTCTTCTTGAGCGTTTATCAAAAGGTCCTACACGTAAGTTTAATCAAGTTCGTGCATTGGTATTAACACCAACACGTGAGCTTGCAGCACAAGTACACGAAAGTGTTGAGAAATACAGTGTAAACCTTCCATTAACGTCTGATGTAGTATTTGGTGGTGTGAAAGCAAACCCTCAAATGCAACGTCTTCGTAAAGGAGTGGACGTATTGGTTGCAACGCCTGGTCGTTTATTAGATCTTGCAAACCAGAACGCGATTAAATTCGATCAATTAGAAATCCTTGTATTGGATGAAGCTGACCGTATGTTGGATATGGGCTTTATTCATGACATTAAAAAAATCTTAGCTAAATTACCTAAGAATCGTCAAAATCTGCTGTTCTCAGCAACGTTTTCTGATGACATTCGTCAGTTAGCAAAAGGGCTTGTAAATAACCCTGTAGAGATTTCGGTAGCAACACGTAATACAACAGCAGAAACGGTTGAACAATCGGTGTACGTTGTTGATAAAACGAAAAAAGCCCGCGTTCTTACTAAGCTAATTAAAGACAATGATTGGAAACAAGTATTGGTTTTCAGCAAAACTAAACATGGTGCAAACCGTTTAGCGAAGACGCTTGAAGAAAAAGGCATTAGCTCTGCAGCGATCCATGGTAATAAGAGCCAAGGCGCACGTACTAAAGCATTAGCTAACTTCAAAAGTGGTCAGGTTCGAGTATTAGTGGCGACTGATATTGCGGCTCGTGGTTTAGATATTGAGCAATTACCTCAAGTCATTAACGTTGATTTACCAAAGGTGCCTGAAGATTACGTTCACCGTATCGGCCGTACTGGTCGTGCTGGTGCAACGGGTAAAGCCGTTTCTTTTGTGAGTGAAGATGAAGCAAGTGAATTATTTGCAATTGAACGTCTGATTCAAAAAGTATTACCTCGTCATACGCTTGAAGGTTTTGAACCGACATTAAAAGTGCCTGAATCTCGATTAGATACTCGCCCGATTAAAGCGAAAAAACCAAAGAAAGCGAAAGCACCAAGACAAGACCATAGAGATGGTCAGCGTTCTGGTGAAAACCGCAGTGGTCACAGACAAGGGGCTAAGCCAGCTCCAAGACGTAATACAGAGAATAAAGAAGGCGGAGCTGCTAAGAAAGAGGGCGGTAATAATAAGAAGCGTCCTATTGATGGCGGTAAGCCAACTAGCTCTGGTAAACCAAAGTCAAAAGGCAATGGTGAAAACCGTGGTAATGGCAGTAACTTCTCTAAGCCAAAAGCGGATGGAACAAAACCACGCCGTCAGGGGCCACGTCCAGCACGTAAGCCTCAACCACAAAAATAGTGGTAAATAAGCTCTAGAATTTTAAAAAAACCAGCTAACTTAGCTAATGCCGATCAGTTAAGAAATTTTCCGGATCATTTGACTGATCGTTAAAAACCTTCAAAATCCGATATTGGGTAACCAATATCGGATTTTTTATGCTGCCTAGCTATCCTTTTATTTTGGTCGTATCAAAACCTAAGTATTTTTGGGCAGATTATGCATATATTTCAATTATCTTTTTCATCCTAATTATTTCGTTTGTCATTGCGTTATTAATGAAAAATACGGTTTTATTATCTAAAGTACTTTCTCAGAATGACCATTATTTTAAACTCGCTCTTTATGATGAATTTGTCATGCTCTTACCTAATAAAAATGGTCAAGAAGCGGAGCGATATATTAATGTTTTATTAGAAAAAATAAGAATGATACGGGTTGATACATCATTAGGTGAAATATGTATATCAAGCAGTATCGGTATTTCTGAAGTCCGTTCTCCTAAGGAATCAATCGCTAAGTGGTTAGATAGGGCAGATAAAGCGCTCTACGAAGCTAAAAATCAAGGCCGAAATGGTGTTGTTTTGAAGGTTTCTCTTAATTTATAGAGATAAGTGAGATAAACGTATTTGTCTTGCTTTTCTATATTTAAAATTAGGATATGTAATTGTCTTTATTATTATGCAATTTTCATTAGAAAAACTAATCCAAATAGCATAAAAAATCTCTCCTGAAAGAAGGCTGAATTTGGTTGCCTGTTTCAGCTAATCACCTTATTATCCGCCTCATTATAGAGAGCCACTTCGCTCTCTTTTCTTTTTTAAATTTTGTAATTAATTCACTTAATTTAACTTATATTATTAATATTTTGCTGTTTTTCGGAGAGCAGTCATGCAAAAGTCGTATTCACTTGCGACGTTCAGTTTCCTGATCGTTATTTTAGTTGCTGTTGGTCAAATGAGCCAAACTATGTATGTGCCGTCTATTGGTTACATGGCAAGTGAATTCAAAGTAAGTCCTGCATCATTACAAGCAGTTATGGCTGTGTATTTAATTCCTTATGGTTTATCACAGTTTTTCTATGGCCCAATTTCTGATCGTATTGGTCGCCGTGTTGTCATTTTATCAGGCCTAACTCTCTATATTGTAGGGACGTTACTTGCTTTATTTGCTCATGACTACACATTATTCTTGGCAGGTTGCTTTGTTCAAGGTTTAGGTATTGGTGCAGCAGGGGTTATGTGTCGCACGATCCCTCGTGATTGCTTCTCTGGTGAAGAGTTACATAGAACAAACAGCATCATCAGTATGTGTATGATGTTTTCTCCATTATTGGCTCCTGTATTGGGTGGTTATTTAACAGAGGCGTTTGGCTGGCGTTCAAGCTACTTGTTCTTGGCTTTGTTCAGTATTGCGGTATTGATTATAATGACAACGTCAATGAAAGAAACGTTGCCACTAGAAGTTCGCCGTAAAGAGCCAGTATGGAAGAGTTACCGTCATGTGTTGTCTGAGCATCGTTTCCAAGGCTATTTAATTTGCTTAGTTGCAACGTTTGCTGGTGTGGCTGTATTTGAAGCGGCAGCGGGTGTGCTATTAGGTGGGAAGCTTAAACTGCCAGCAACAACCGTAAGCATTTTGTTTATTTTGCCTATTCCTGGTTACTTAGCGGGTGCGGCATTATCAAGCGTCATTGCAAAGCGTTGGTCTGAGAAGAAATCATTAGATGTAGGGTTGGTATCTATTGTTCTTGGTGCTGCGATTGTTCTTGTTCCTGGCATTATGGGACTAACAACAGCGTCAACATTGATTGGTGGTGCAGTATTGTACTTTTTAGGTGCGGGTATTCTATTTCCTGCGGCTACGACTGGTGCGTTATCTCCTTTTCCACAGCATGCGGGAACGGCCGGTGCGCTATTGGGTGGAATGCAGAACTTAGGTGCAGGCTTAGCTACAATGGTTGCATCAATGATCCCAGCTAACAGCCAAATGCCAGTAGGACTGATTATGTTTTTAATGTCATTGCTTGCGGTGTATGGATTACGTAAAGTACATTCAATTCCGCCATCAAGCGAAATGCCATTAGCGGTATAAATAGTATTCAGATAGTTAGCGCTAGAACATCGCGTAATTAAAAAGGCCGAGTAGAAGCTATCTACTCGGCCTTTTTGTTATAACCTCAGCAAAGCGATTTACGTATTCGCTGAGGTTACATATATTATGTATGGTATTAACCGCGCATACGGCTTACACGGAATGTACGGCCTTTCATTTTACCTGTTGCAATCTTATCCAGTGCTGCTTTAGCAATTGAGCTATGAACAGCAACATAAGCGTGGAAATCAAACACGTTGATCTTGCCTACTTTCTTGCCATCAACGCCGTCTTTACCGGTTAATGCACCAAGAATATCACCAGGACGTAATTTGTTTTTCTTACCTCCATCAATCCAAAGCGTTACCATTTCTGGGTAGTGAGGACGCTCATTTAGGTAATCTTCGCTTGGTAGCGGCTCATCATTAATAGTGATGCTCATGTAGTCTTCAATTTGAGCAAAACTGTTAGTTTCTTTGTTATTGAATAAGCTTAATGCGATGCCTTTTTTACCAGCACGGCCAGTACGACCGATACGGTGAACATGAACTTCAGGATCACGAGATAATTCGAAGTTGATTACTGCATCTAGAGATTCGATATCAAGACCACGAGCTGCAACATCAGTAGCAACTAGGATAGAGGTACTCTTGTTAGCAAAACGAACTAACGCTTTATCACGGTCACGTTGTTCTAAATCACCGTGAAGTGCAGTTACGCTGAAATCAAAGTGACGAAGCTCGTCAGCCACTTCTTGAGTAACACGTTTTGTATTACAGAAGATAACGGTAGATTCTGGACGGTGCTTAAGTAATAAGATTTGAAGTGCTTTTAAACGGTCTTCAAAATCGTCTACTTTATAGAAATGCTGCTCAATAGAAGTATTTTCTACTTTATCTTCTGCTTTTGCCATGATCGGATCATTCATGATGCGATCAGCAATAGATTTTATTTGTGGTGGGAACGTCGCACTGAACAGTAAGTTTTGACGCTTAGCTGGTGCGTGATCCAATACCATATCAATTGCGTCTTGGAAGCCCATTTCTAACATACGGTCAGCTTCATCTAGTACAAACGTATTTAGGTTGTCTAGGTTTAAGTAACCTTTACGTAGGTGTTCTTCTACACGACCAGGGGTACCAACGATGATATGAGCGCCGTGCTCAAGTGAGCCGATTTGTGGACCAAATGGAACGCCCCCGCACAAAGTCAGTACTTTAATATTATGGATAGAGCGAGCAAGCTTACGGATCTCTACCGCAACTTGGTCAGCCAATTCACGCGTAGGACAAAGAACCAGAGATTGAACGCGAAAACGTTTTACATCTAGGTTAGCGAGTAGACCTAAACCAAACGCTGCTGTTTTACCTGAACCCGTTTTCCCTTGGGCAATGACATCTTTCCCTTTCAGCATGAATGGTAAGCTTTGAGCTTGAATTGGTGTCATCTCGTTGTAGCCTAAAGTTTCTAGGTTTTGAAGAAGAGATGGGTTCAGATCTAATGATGAGAAAGATGTTTGGCTCAAGGTGATTTCCTATAAACAAGTAGAAGCAAGGTAAGAATTACCTAATGGATGGCAGAGTAATAAGAAGAGGGCTAAAAAGCAAGTTAGATCACGTTTTTTCTGTTTATAAAAGCAGCAAATAAAGGGAGCAGAGTAAATTTCTAATCAGAAGTGTTTCATTAGGGGGATTAATGCTTGTTGCTTGAGTAGAATGGCACTAAATAAGAATGGTTATTATTTAAACGACAGGCGTTAAAACAATGAAAATTTAGGTAAATAAATGAATATATGATCATTAGCATTGATTTTACAAATTTATTACCTATGTTATATTCCGGCACGAAATAAAGTTTTCCCCAAAATATAGGAAGAGTATGAGGAAAAGAAGCGCATTTGTGTATAGCTCAATGATCATTGGATTCCTTATCTTTTTTCTTTCTGCATCATATATTTACAACGCTTATAAAAGTGATCGAGTTAGAGTGATTGATCGTCTTCACTTTAATGCGAGCTTTGTCGATCTTTGGTTAACGAAATCTTTTTACGACTCATCTCTTGTCTTAGAGGATATGGTTGCTGATCTTTCTTTTAGTGGCCTGCATTCGGCAGATAATAATCCTAAAGATTACCAACGTGAACTTTATTATCTTAGAGAAAAAGAAGAAGCACTCCCTAACGCAACCAGTGCTTTTATTATCAATCAAGACTGTCTGTTAACTCACAGCAAGGCTTTTATTAATATTGATTTATCTCAACGAGAATATTGTAGAGTACTTAAAGGGCATCCAGAAAAAACAACAGTAGTAACTTTACCTTTCACTGATTTGGCGGAGCGAAATGTTGTCGTTCAAGGCCATAAGATAACAAATGAAAGCAACGATTTTTTGGGAATGGTCGGTATATCGACCAATTTAACTTTTTTTAATTCGACTATTAGCCAATTGGATTTACCTTCTTCTATTGGTATTGCGATTCTAAGTTCTAATCTTAAATTGTTGTCCTCAGTGCCAAAAGGAAATGAACGTATTGGTAAAAGGATTAATGTCGCAAAGATTAAACCTGAAGTTTTGGAAGCGCTTTACCAACATGGTGAAGTCGTTTTTAATTCAGATATTTATAATGATGGCAATATAGATACAATTTACGCTCGTAAAATTAAAGATCTTCCTTTCATTATTGTCGTAACAAAGCAGCAAGATTATTTACGAACCATGGTGTCGGTTTCTTTACTTACCATCGTGGGTTGTTTCTTTGTCATTATTGGTCTTTTATTGTTTAATTTACATTACGTGAAACGAACAAAAGAACAAAAAGAGAAATATTCAGAGTTGGCGTATTATGATTACCTTACTGGAGTCAACAACCGTCGCTCTTTTGATTTAAAAGCGTCGCAGGTTCTTGCTACTTATCGCCGTCAAAGAAAGCCTTTCTCTATTATCATGTGCGATATTGATAATTTTAAAGAATATAACGATCAATACGGTCATGAAGTAGGGGATATTATGATCACCGCTTTTGCTGAGGCGTGTTTAAATAATTTACGTGATTCAGATATCTTGGGCCGTTTTGGTGGTGATGAGTTTGTGATTTTAGTTCCTGAGCAAAATGGCACTCAAGCGCTTGTCGTGGCTAAAAAGCTTCAAGAAGTCGTTCGAGAGATCTCTGTTCTGATTGATGATACTGAGCTAACAATGACTTGCAGTATGGGGGTGAGTACTATTACGGACCCTAAAATGACGATTCAAGAGTTGCTTGGTATTGCTGATAATCGCTTATATGAGGCGAAAGAATCTGGTCGCAACTGTGTGCGATGCGATTCAAAAACAAACTGTACTGATAACTATTTGCATTTGTAAGTTTGGTTCGTTACTCTAACGGCCCTTTTTGCTGTAGGATAACGTGCCATTTTTATGTCAAATAATGATACCTTTGAGTTACTTTTTTCGTTGTCTAAACAAGTAACTCCCTATTTATCTGGACAACTTTCATCACAAGTTTCTATGGATGATGAATATAATATCCATATTTCTCGTGATAATAGTAACGTTATTGAAGCGCTTTATGAGCGTTTATCTCAAGATTCAGAAGAAGCCGGTAATGCATATTGGCTAACTCGAACATGGGATTTACTTTGTTGGCAGCCAATCTATATTAGTTTTATTTCTGTTTATCAACTTCACGCCATTCCTGATATTCAAAACATGAGCCAATTGGTTCAATCTAACTTCATCGCAGGGTTCACATTCCACGATTCAGAATTGACGTTTGGCTCACCTGAAGAGATTGTTCCTGATGTTGCTTTACAATTAATGTCACTATTTGATTCGTACCGAGAGGCGATCTCTCTTTGGACTCGTATTCGTCCGGGGTTTACAAATCACCTACTTGCTGATGGCTTATTAAATTGCATTCTTAAACTACAGACGTTTCAACCGGAATTATCCAATGAGTATTTAATGGCGCAGGCTGAGTTATGGTTAAACGCTTTTAATCTACCTAATAAGCATTTATCAAGTTTAAAAGTGGACCTTGTTAGTAACCAGTTGAAACTCGTTCGTACCAGTTGTTGTCTGGTGTATAAATGCAATGGCAGAAAGTTGTGCGATGATTGTCCGCGTCACCCAGATAATAAAGGGTTATAAGGTTATTTTTCCATTTCGATTACCTCTGTTATTTGTGGTTTCATAAAAGCAATCACTAAAATGACACTGGAAAATAGAACACAAACATAGATAGGATAAATAGGCGAGAGTGTGGAGGTATAAGCCAATAATGACGCAATGCCGTAACCTAATGTGTGTGACATAGAAATATAACCTGCAACAATTCCTGGATTGTTAGGATTCATTGCCGTGGCTTTTGATGTATAAGCTGGTACGAGTAAAGCAGCTCCACACGCACTGATCGCCATTGCTATACCTATAGCCCAAATATTATCAATTAGAAAGCAAAGAAAACCAGTCAATAATAAGAGTGAACCGAGTTGGTGCATGGCTGACAATTGAAGTTTTTTCTTTTTAACGACAGCAACCTGAGTCGTGAGTGTGACGGCTGCGCTGATAGTGAGTAATAACCCTATTGCATCACTTATTTTATCTGTACTCCAATGCGTCATACTTTCAATTAATGGTGAGAAGCTGTACTGCAATAATGCAATAGTTAAACAAAGTGATAAACCAGTCAGTAAATAAGGCATCAAATTTAGATTTGGGATAAAAGAATGCGTAGTGGTGATATTGGGTATTGGTTTTTCTATCATTGCAGGGGTTGGCAAGAAAGCTGCGATTAGCAGAGCTAGAAAAGGAAAAATTACCATCATAGCTAATGGAGAGAAGGGACCTAGCTTTAATAAAACAATCGATAATACAGGACCAAGAAGGCGACCTAGACTAAGCCCAATACTGACAGAGGTGATGGCTTTCAATCTGTTATTTTCACCGCAAATAAGAATCGCCCAGTGCTGGCTTGCGGGAACCATTCCTGCGACGGTACAACCATAAATTATTCTTGCGAGTACTAAACCAATTAACCAATAGTGTGCTTCTTCTGGGTGCTGACCACTTAGAAATGCAAAAGAGAGCAAGAGTAAAAAGCTGGCGCTCATGCCACAAAGCGCCTGTAATACTACATTTTTAGGCCCTTTTTTATCACTGTACCTTCCCCAAAATGGCGCAGCGGGTAAGAATAAAAAGCTACCGATCGCAATAACGATGGACCAAGTAGGAAGAGGGAAGGCGGAGTGACTGACTAAAAAGGGTAAAGAGACTAATAAGCCATTTTGTCCAATACCCATTAATGCAGCAATTAACCCTATGATCATTAATTGAATTTTTGAATTGTGTATTCTTGTGAAGAGAGTCATTCGAACTTCCTGTTTGAATTTATGAATCTCACGTATCCTACTTTTATTTTATGAGAATAAAAACAATTATCATTACTATTTCTTTGTGTTAAAGTTCTGCGCATTACTCACTGACTGGATAATTAGCTTACCTTATGTACCAACTTGTTGATGCGTCGTTTGAAATTGACGGAAAGAAGATCCTCCATGCGACTAATTTATTTTTCCCTAAAGGAAAAGTGACAACGTTACTTGGGCATAATGGGTGTGGGAAATCTACATTAGTTAAATTACTTAGTCGTCAAAATACACCCACGGCAGGGAAGGTTCTTTTTAATGACAAAGCCGTTAATCTCTTATCTCATCAAGAGTTTGCTCTTAATGTTGCCTATCTTCCCCAGCATCCACCCATAACTGATGGTGTTACTGTTCGTGAACTTGTCTGTTTTGGTCGTTATCCATGGAAAGGGGCACTTGGGCGATACAGTAAGCAAGATTATCAATTAGTTGATGATGCAATAGAAAAAGTAGGATTAACCTTATTCCGTGATCGTTTTGTCGCGACCTTATCAGGTGGAGAGCGTCAAAGAGCTTGGGTTGCCATGTTATTAGCCCAGCAAAGTCAGTGCATTCTACTTGATGAACCTACTTCTGCACTGGATGTTGCTCATCAATATGAGTTATTAACGTTAATCCGAGACTTAAATAAAACGTTAGGGCTGACGGTCATTATGGTATTGCATGATGTCAATATGGCAGCCAAATTTAGTGATTATCTCATCGCATTACATTCAGGTGATGTTATTGCTCAAGGCGCTCCTGAGTGTTTAATGAATAAAGACACATTACAACAAATCTATGGAATGGAATTAGCGTTATTTCCTCATCCTGAAACCGGTCAACCGATCAGCTATATCCCGTAACCCTCAGTAATTGTTTAAATAAGAAAGGCAAGGAAGAAAGATGAATAAGATTTTTGGTGTGATAATGATGTGCTGTATTTCATCGGTAAAGGCAATGGAGATTAAGCATGAATTAGGGTTGGTTCAGTTAGCAAAAACACCAGAAAAAGTGATTACACTTGATTGGACATTAACAGAAACGACATTAAGCTTAGGAGTTAATCCTATTGGTATTACTGATGTGCAAGGCTATCAATCATGGGTTACAAAGCCAGAATTGGATGATTCTGTACTCGATGTTGGTTCAAGAAGTGAGCCTAATTTAGAGTTAATTACAGAGTTGAAACCGGATGTTATTTTGATCAGTCAATATATGTTACCGATGTACGATAAACTGAATGCGATTGCTCCAACATTGGTTTATACGGTTTACAATAATAAAAAAATGCCTTTAGTTTCAGCAAAAGAGATAACGCTTCAGCTTGGTTATTTATTGGATAAAGAGCAACAAGCTCAAGACGTGATAGCAAAGACAGAGCAGAGACTAAGTGAGAATGGCGATAAAATCCATCGTCTTCAAACAAATAATAAACCGCTTCTTTTTATTCGCTTTATTAATGATAGAACCGTACGAATCCACAGTGATGGTTCATTAGCTCAAGCGACGATAAATGAAATGGGGTTAGTTAACGCATGGCATGAAGCGACGAATATGTGGGGGTTTACCACCGCAGGACTTGAAGCGTTAGCACGGCATCAGCAATCAAACGTATTGATCTTCGGTCCATTAAAAGAGGCAGAAAAGAAGCAATTAACCCAATCAGCATTATGGCAAGCAATGGCTTTTTCTAGAACGGATTCGGTATATGAACTTCCTGCTATCTGGACATTTGGTGGATTAATTTCAGCGCAACGCTTTAGTGACAATATTACCCAACAACTTACTCAATAAGCGTAAAAAAGTCGTTATGTTGATACCAAATCATTCCCCAGATTTACCGCGGCAAGCCATGAAAATCCGTATTGGCTTTGTAACATTATTAATCATGTCTATTTTAGGCTTATTACAATGGACTGCACCTTATTCTCAAGGTGTCGGTTTATTATGGCAAACCGTGTTTCATTATGATTCATCAAATTACCAACATTTAATTACTCACCTTACCTATCTTCCGCGTCTTGCTATTGCTTTGCTGTGTGGGTTTGCTCTTGCTGTTGCTGGTTGTGTGATGCAGTTTGTATTACGTAATCCTATTGCTTCACCTACCACTCTTGGGGTGGCTGCGGGGGCTGAGTTAGGTATGGTTCTTGGGATCTTATTTTTACCAGTAAATAGCATGATTAGCGGGTTTATTCCTGCATTTTTAGGGGGCGGTTTTGCTACGGGTCTGGTGTTTTTACTGTCAGCTAAGCGTGGCTTTTCACCGGTTCACATGGTGCTATCTGGTATGGTGATCACCTTATTTTTTGGTTCACTCAACACCATGTTATTGCTATTAAATGAACAACAATTAGCGAGTGTGTTTGTTTGGGGGGCAGGGATGTTAAATCAAAATGGTTGGTCGAGTGTGAAAACACTGCTTCCATTAATTATATTGCCAATTTTGGCTCTTTTATTACTTTCAAGGTCTTTATCCGCACTGCAATTAGGTGATCAAGTGTCGGCATCAATCGGCATTAATACTAAACAAATTAAGGTGATTTCACTGACGTTGGGGATATTTATTACAGCCGCGGTTGTGAGCGAAGTTGGTTTAATTGGTTTTGTTGGAATTGTCGCTCCTGCTATTGCTCGTATGTGTGGAGCAAGAAAACTGATATCACAGATTATTGTCAGTGGTGTGACTGGTAGCGTGATGTTATTACTTGCCGATTTGGTTATTCAACCATTTTCAGGCGTTGGAGGTGAATTATTACCAACCGGTGCAATGACGGCGTTATTAGGGGCTCCATTTCTTCTTTGGTTGTTAAATCGGAAAGTTTTTCAATCGGATATGAAAATCAGAGAAACTGCTCAAGTGGGTTACAAATATAGGCCATTACAGAAGATAGTATTGTCTTTATCTGCTCTGGTTGCTGTCTTGTTTATTATCGCTGTGTTTGTTGGTAAAGGGCAAACTGGATGGGTGCTTTCGCTAAATTCATCGATAGTTGAATTACGTCTCCCGCGAGTGTTTGTGTCATTTTTAGCTGGCGTGGGACTCGCTATTGCTGGGACTGTCATTCAACGAGTATCTACCAACCCAATGGCAAGCCCTGAGATTTTAGGCATCAGTTCAGGGGCAGCATTGGCACTGGTGCTCGGAGCTATGTTTGGCGTTGCAACGGAAAGACATGAACAAATGTTATTGGGTACTGTGGGGGCATTATCTGTCACTGGTATTATTTGGCTGATGGGAAGAAAACAAAATTTTGCACCTGCTCAAATGTTATTAACGGGAATCGCCTTGAGTGCGGGTCTAGATGCTTTTTTACGTATTGCTATGTCATCAGGTCAAGATAATGTAATGGCGCTATTAACATGGCTTTCCGGCTCTACCTACTTAGTTAGTATGAGTGATGTTTATCTGTTA
The DNA here is from genome assembly GCF_002954705.1 of Aliivibrio sifiae. Taxonomy (GTDB): domain Bacteria; phylum Pseudomonadota; class Gammaproteobacteria; order Enterobacterales; family Vibrionaceae; genus Aliivibrio; species Aliivibrio sifiae_A. Next base: position 1,211,342 of record NZ_MSCO01000002.1, on the reverse strand, counting down.
GGTATAGGAGTTACGCTATTTTTTATCGTAGCGATGCGCAGTCACCGATGGCTAGATATTATTGGTTTAGGCGAAATAACGTCGGCCAGTGTCGGATTGCATTGTCGTAAAGTAAGAGTGTGTTTATTGCTTCTTGTTGCTGCATTAACCACCCTGTGTACCATTGTAATTGGCCCACTCAGTTTTATTGGCTTGTTAGCACCACACATGGCTCGCTCTCTTCATCAATATCGAGCCTCTCACCAGCTATTAACGGCTTGTTTATTAGGAGGATGTTTAATGATTGTTGCCGATTGGGTTGGTAGAACGGTGTGGTTTCCATGGCAATTTCCGGCAGGTTTATTAGCATCATTACTTGGTGGAATGTATTTTTTATATTTAATGAGGAAGTAATACTCTTATCTTAATTTTTGATAAATAAGTACTTATCGTCTTGTTACCTATAAAATTACATAAATATAAAGCATGGGTTCAAGAAACTTATATATTTTATAAATTTCATAAAAATTAGTTGATCATTTTAATGAGAATCATTAGCATTCGCATCTGTTAGTTAAAAACAATGGAAGTGTTATGAAAACGAATGATCAATTAGACTACATAATAAACGGCGGTAATGACGTTCCTGCTGCCTGTTTTCTTAATTCTTTAGCACGAGAATGTTCTGCAATCCAAATTGTTGAAAATCAATATGATACTTATTATTTAATTCCATTAGGAAGTAAATATGAGATACATATTCCGTTGAGCTATGCCTCTTCGGTTGGTTTGCATGAATACTGCTTCCCTGCTGTTTTATATGCAGAAGAGACCGTTGCTATTGGCTTTGAAGAAATATTACGTCGAGTTTTAGATCAGCCAGCATTGGTAGGTGTTATCTCTGAAGAGCAGAAAGATGTCTTCAGAGATCGAGTGACTGAGAGTTATACAAACACCTATACAGGAGTTAGCAGAAGCCCTTATGCAGAGAGGTTATTTTTAGATGCGCTTAATTTTCAGCAAGCGGAACAGGGCCTGTTGGTCGGGCATTCTTTTCATCCTGCACCAAAAAGCAGAGAACAATTCAGTACTGAAGATGCCAAAACATATTCTCCAGAGCTCGGCGGTGAGTTCTCCCTTCTTTGGTTAGCGGTTAATCATTCTATTCTTATTTCTGGTTCTTCAGGAGACCAGACTGCAGCTGAGAGATTGGATGAATTAGTCTTTAAAGATCAGTTACTGACGTTAGCGATCAGTGGGGGTATTAATAAAGACGAAAGTGTATTCCCTGTTCACCCATGGCAATGGACAGTGTTGCAAGAGCAAGAAGACATTCAAGCTTATCTAGAGGCGGGACTAATCAGAAAGCTAGGTTCATTAGGTGCAACTTGGTACCCAACGTCATCAACTCGCTCGCTTTATTCTCCGACATTGCCTTATATGTTGAAGTTTTCACTCAGTGTAAAACTAACGAATTCTATTCGTAATCTATCACTTAAAGAAGTGGTAAGAGGCACCAGATTAAATCAGTTGTTTACAGACACAGAAATCAGCGCTGAATTAGGTAATGAACAAGGTTTTCAAGTCATGCAAGAGCCTAGTTATCTTGGCTTAATGAATCGAAATGGCGATGTGATAGATGAGAGTCTTGTGGTGTTTCGTGATAATCCATTAAGTGAAAAACCGGAAGAAGAGGCGGTGGTGTTAGCGACATTAACCCAGCAAAATCCTTATGGCGGCGAGAGTTTGTTAGCGAAAAGAATCAAAGATTACGCTGATTCAAGTCGACTGTCGTTATCTCAAGTTGCTCAACAGTGGTTTAGCGCCTATTGCCAATATGCCGTTGTTCCATTATTTACTCTTCAAGCGAATTATGGCGTTGTCTTTTTAGCTCATCAGCAGAATATTGTTATGCAGTTAAAAAGAGGGTTTCCTATTGGTATGTACTATCGTGATTGTCAAGGAACAGGATACACTGATTTGGCGTTCGAACGTTTTCCTGAAGCATTAAATCAAACCAAGCAAGATATTGAAAACTATTGGAATAATGACAAAGTCCGTCGTTATTTTGCTTATTACCTCATTATCAATTCAACATTCAATGTTATTGCGTCTATCGCTTCTTATTGTGATGTCAGTGAAAAGACTTTAGTGAAAGAGCTGCGTAAGCAATTGGAAGTATTGAGGGATAAAGGCGTTAGAGATCAACAATGTTTAAATTATGTATTAGACAGTGAAGCCTTGTGTTGTAAAGGCAACTTCTATTGTTATTTACAGAACATGAATGAGAATTCAATTCTTGATCCTGCCGTTATCTATTTTGATTTACCTAACCCATTAGTTCATGTAAAGGATGCTATGAATGTTTAATTATAAGACGCTACTCTTAAGCTTAAATGCTAATCCAACCATTGCGATTACATTATCAAAACAGGATGTTGAAGACTCATCGCTTATTGCTCAATGTTTAAAAGAAATTGATCACATATTCAGTACGAATAAGGCGGTTAATGAGCTTATTATTGAGTCAGAAATACCAAGTCAGTTAACTCAGTCTTTGCCGTCACTTTATAAGAACAGCTTGTTGCGTCAATGCTTTTATCAACAAACACAACCGTGGCATTTGCATACCCCTTCGACGTTATTCCCTTGGGTAGAGGTGCAATCACTGTTGCAATATCGACATCACCCTGTTCGTCCTGAAATGCCAACAGGTAAGGTATATCAACGTTATGATCATAATATTGATGCGGAAATTAGCTTTAGATTGTTTGATCTCGATAAAGATATTGAGCGTTTTACCGCTTGGATGAATGATCCTAGAGTCGCTAATTTTTGGGAGCAAGCGTGGAGTTATGAAAAGCTTGCCGAATTTATTAAAGACCGTTTGAGTGATGATCATATTATTCCGCTAATTGGTGAGTTTAATGGCGAACCTTTTGGTTATGTTGAAGCGTATTGGGTTAGTGAAGATAGGTTAAGCCCTTATTATGATGTTCAGCCTTATGATCGAGGTATCCATCTTTTAGTGGGTGAGCAGGCGTTTCGAGGTCCTGATTATTTCAATTGTTGGATGAGGGCAATTAGTCATTATTTGTTTGTGGATGACGTAAGAACCCAACGCATTGTTTTAGAGCCGAGAGCGGATAACCAACGTTTATTCAATCGTATTCAAGAGATTGGGTATAAGAAATGTTTCGAGTTTAATTTTCCTCATAAGCGGTCTGCATTAATGATGCTTGAACGAAAAGCCTTTTTTACGGAGCAATACTGATGGACCAAATAGCATTACATGCTCACTGGCCTTCGGTTAATCGTAAAATGGTGGCGAAGCTAATTAGTGAGTTGGCGTATGAACAAGCGTTTAAAATTGAAGAAAATGATAACGAGTTTTCATTCATCCTCTCTCAAAGTGTTGGATATCATTTTTCAGGGAAGCTCAATATTTGGGGACAAATCGTCATTGACCCTATTTCATTAGAACGTAAAGCCAATGGAAAGCGTTCTGATATCACCGCGACGCAATTTATGCGTGATATTCAATGCTTAATTGGTATCGATGATGATGTATTAGCAGAGCATTTTGAAGACTTGAATGCGACGTTACTTGGTGACTGTAAACTTGCATTACGTAAAGCGAATATGTCGGCGAAAGAACTTGCTTTTTTGTCGTGTGAGCAGCAACAGCTTTTGTTTGATGGGCATCCTAAGTTTGCTTTTAATAAAGGGCGAAGAGGGTGGGGAAGTGATGATCTCGCATTATATGCGCCAGAATCTGAGCGTGCTTTTCAATTAAGTTGGGTTGCTGTGCATCATTCCATTTTACAGAAAGCAACAAACCATAAAGTAGAGTGGGAAGAGTTAATCGAATCAGCCGTTAATGAAACTGAATTGTATGAAATGGATGCATTACTTTCGTCATTTAATGTAGATATCAGTGATTATATTTATGTCCCTGTTCATCCTTGGCAGTGGCGTCAAAAGTTATCGATATTATTCGCACGAGAAATGGCAGAGAAAACGCTGATCTATTTAGGTGAGTTCGGTGATGAATTTCTGCCTCAGTTGTCAATTCGAACATTGAGTAACACCACAAGACCAGATAGCTATGACATTAAGTTACCTTTAACCATTATGAATACCTCTTGTTATCGAGGTATTCCGGGGCGCTATATTTTAGCGGGTCCAATGGCGTCTGATTGGCTTGACTCCATCTTTAAGTCAGACGAGTTGTTTATTGATAAGCAAGCAGAAATACTGCAAGAACCTGCGGCGGGTTTTGTCGCTCAATCAGATTATAAGTTATTGGTTGATGCTCCATATCGTTACCATGAGTTACTTGGTGTGATATGGCGAGAATCGGCTCAATCTAAGCTTTCTAATAATGAAACGGCAATTTTAATGGCAGCCTTGATGGAGTCGGATGAAGAGGGGGCTCCATTAATTTCTGAATACATTAGCGCTTCAAGGTTATCAATAGAAGAGTGGTTAACTAAGCTCTTTGATGCAGTGGTTATTCCTTATTATCACTTACTTTGTAAATACGGAGTTTCTTTAATTGCTCACGGTCAAAATGTGACGTTAGTGATGGAAGATGCTCAACCAAAACGAATTTTATTAAAAGATTTTCAAGGAGATATGCGTTTTATTGCCCGAGACATTCCAGAGCAAGAAGGGCTAGCTCCTTTGATAAAAGAGGTCACGGTCTCTTTACCTGAAGAGCTGATTATTCATGATTTACAAACTGGACATTTTGTTACGGTACTTCGCTTTATTTCACCATTGGTTGAAACACTAGGATTACCTGAAACGAAGTTTTATCAATTACTTGGATTACGAATTAAAGCGTATGTGGAAGCACATCCTGGCTATCAAGATAGATTTGAGCGTTTAGATCTGTTTAAACCAAGGATATTACGAATTGGGCTTAATCTCGCTAAGTTTAGGCACAGTACGGATTCTAGTGCATCTCGTATGCTTCCAGATATGGATGATCAATTAGATAACCCCTTATTTACGACATCAAATAACACGAATATTAAATAAATAACAATAATATTAAATGGAGAATAATAGTATGAATACCAGATTGGATTTGGCAGGTATCGGAGTTGGCCCGTTTAACTTGAGTGTTGCTTCTCTTTTAGAGCCTAAAAAGCAAATCAAAGCGACGTTTTTTGAAAGTAGAGATTCTTTTGCTTGGCATCCTGGCTTGTTGCTTGATAACACCAATATGCAAACCATGTTTTTAAAGGATTTAGTCAGCGCTGTATGTCCTGAAAGTCCTTATTCCTTTTTGTCTTACTTAGTGAAAAATAAAAAGTTTTATCGTTTTTTATCTGCAGAGCTGAGTTGCATCAGTCGCCATGAGTTTTCTGATTACCTGTCTTGGGTTGCTCAACAGCTCAGCAATGTTCAGTTTTCAACTGAAGTTAAGAATGTCGAATTTAATGGCGATAGTTTTGAAATTCAAACCAGTGGTGGAATATATGAAGCGCAAAATCTTTGCATAGGAACAGGTAAAGTCCCTTTTATTCCAGAATGTGCAATTCCGCATATCGGCCCAACCGTTTTTCATGCCGCTGAAATGGGCCTGCGTGATCGTGATTTCACCGGTAAAAGAGTTATGATTGTGGGTGGTGGACAAAGTGGCGCTGATATTTTCTTAAACGTATTACGTGAGAAATGGGGTAAGGTTGCCTCATTAGATTGGGTGTCTCGTCGCTCTAATTTCCAACCTCTTGATGAAGCATCATTTACTAATGAGTTCTTCACTCCTGATTACGTAAATGCGTTTGTTCAGCTTAACCCTGAAGTAAAGCACTCAGAGATCACAGCTCAGAAATTGACATCAGATGGCATTACTCAATTAGCGTTATTGGATATCTATCGAGAGCTATATCATCGTTTTGATGTGATGAAAGAAGATAAATGGGTGCGTTTATTACCACATCGAACGATGGATAAATTAGAACAGACTTCATCAGGTTTTTCTCTGGAAGTACAGAATGCGTTAAGCCAAAAATTAGAAGTACATCAAGCAGATATTGTAATTTTGGCTACGGGATTTAAATCTCCTTATCCTGCTTGTTTAAACTCGATCCTTCCCCTATTGGATTTAGATAACGAGGGGCGTTACCAGCTTACGCCTGACTTTGAATTGAAATGGAAAGGCAGCAAGAAAAATAAGATATTTGCGGTAAATGCAGGCATGCATAGTCATGGTATTGCGGAACCTCAACTTAGCTTAATGGCGTGGCGAAGTGCCAGTATTATCAATCGATTATCAGAAAAAGAGATATACGACATTACTTCTGATAAAGGAATGATTGATTGGATTTCTGAGTCGGTCGTTGACGAATTGGTCAATGCTTAGCTTTGTTAGCACTCCGGCACTTATTTTTTAATTAGTATTATTTTTTAAGTAATAAATAGTTGAATACGGATTTTTATCATTCGTATTCATTTAGGTGCGACATCAATATAATAAAAGAGAACATAAATGAACGTTAAAAAAGGGAATTATCCGCTCACATTAGTGGCTATCGCAGTGGCAACAGCAACTACTTTTGTATCAGTATCGGCTCAAGCAGAGGCCTATAAAAATACAGAAGAAACGATGGTGGTGGTGTCAAGCCGTACGCCTAAAGCTATCAGTGAGATCCCAGGAACAGTTTGGTTTGTTGACTCCGAACAAATTGAACAAGAATATCGTGGTGGTAAAACACTAGGTGAAATTTTATCAGCAACCATTCCATCATTAGATGTGAGTAGTGGTGCAAGAACCAACTACGGTCAGAACTTACGCGGTCGTGCAATGCTCGTTATGATTGATGGGGTGTCGCTTCAATCATCGCGTCCGATTAGTCGTCAGTTAGATGCGATTGACCCATTTAATATTGAGCGTATTGAGGTACTGTCTGGTGCCACCTCTATCTATGGGGCGGGTGCGACTGGTGGTGTGATTAACATCATCACGAAGAAATCAGACAGTGATGAATTGCAGTTTGAAAGTTATGTCAGTGGCACGACTGGATTGAATGGTGGTGATGACTTTGATTACAAAGTGGCGCAATCTATCTCTGGTGGAACTGATAATGTAGCAGCACGAGTGTCTGCTGTTTATACTGAAACTCAAGGATATTATGATGGTGAAGGTGACATCGTTACGCCTGATATATCTCAAGGTTCACTGCAATATAATAAAACGATAGACTTACAAAGTACGGTTGATGTCTCTATTTCTGATACTAAAAATATTAACTTTTTAGCGCAGTATTACGATAGCCAACAAGACTCACCATACGGTCTTTATATTAAAAATTATAAGTTTATTGATGTACGTAAAGGCTTCGAATCTGATCGCCAACACGGTACAGAGCGTATCATGTTAAGTGCGGCTTACAGTGATTCTGAATTTCTTAGTCACCAACTTGTGGTTGAAGCCTCTTATCGAAAAGAAGATCAAACTTATACGCCTTATTACCAAGGTGCTTCACAACAAACGACCGATGTTATCTCTTTAAAAACCGCTTTAGCTAAATCGTTTGGTAAAGTGAACTTGGTGTATGGTGTCGATGCTTACATGGATAAGTTCGACAGTAACCAAGCGTTATTTGATCCAACGATTGCCAATAACTCAGGTAATCTAGTGAATAAAACTTACGCTGAAGTAGGGCGCTACCCTGGGGTAGAGGTCGGCTCGGTTGCTGGGTTTATTCAAGCTGATATGAATATTACCGATGATTGGTCAATTCAAGGGGGTTACCGTTACCAATATATGAACAATAAGATCGATGATTTTGTTGATTATAAAATTCAAAAGAAAATTGCCGCAGGGAATGGCTCTTCTGCTGATGCGGTTCCTGGGGGAGAAACTAATTATTCTGTAGGTTTATTTAATTTAGGCACTATCTATAAGCTCACTTCTGATTCACAGGTATGGGCAAGCTTTTCACAAGGGTTCGATCTTGCTGATCCTGCGAAATATTATGGACAAGGAAGTTATTCCGCAGTTGACGCCAGTGGACATTATGCGCTTCAGGACAGCATCAATGTGTCAGGTTCGAAAATGTCAGGGATTAAAACCAATAGTTATGAAATTGGTTTTAGAACTGAGCAAGATGCATTAAGTTTTCAAACAGCAGCGTATTTCTCACAGTCAGATAAATCGGTTAAATACAATAAGCAGACATTGCTAATTGAAGACGTTGATAATGAAAAACGTGTTTATGGTGCTGAAGCGTTAGTTTCTTATTGGGTGATGGATAACATTCAGCTAGGTGCTTCAGGCCATTACGTCATTTCAGAGCTTCAAACTGACGGTAAGTGGGATGATTTAAGTGCGGGTGAGGCAAGTACATCAAAAGCAAGCTCATGGGTAGGATGGTACGAATCGGATCTTGCGGTTAAAGTTCAGAGCCAAACGATGTTTGACTATAAAGATGCGGATGATAATGAGTTATCTGGTTACACCGTCTTTGACTTAGTCGGTAGCTATGAGTTGCCTGTAGGTAGTTTAGGTTTTGGTATTCAGAATTTATTTAATAAAGACTATACAACCGCATGGGGTCAACGTGCTCAAATCCTATATTCTAGCCACTATGATGCAGCAGCTTATGATTATAAAGGTCGAGGACGAACCTATACACTTAATTACCAAGTTAAATATTAATATTTAGTTACTTCTACATTTTTTACTGCAATAAAATAAGACTATTTCGTAAGAGGTAGTCTTATTTTTCATTAATACTGCCGAATGTGTCCATACATTTATAATAAATTTAGGTATGATTGAAAAATGAACGTTTATTTGTAAGACATAGATATATTTAGATAATTATCAATTAGACAAGGAAGAAACATAATGGCATATGATACGTTAATAACAATTGGGGTACTGGTATTTCTTGTACTCATATTAATTGCGCTGGGTGTAAAAACCGTTCCTCAAGGTCATAATTGGACAGTAGAACGATTTGGTCGCTATACCCAGACGTTACAGCCCGGTTTGAATTTGATCATTCCATTTATTGATACGATTGGTCAGAAAATAAATATGATGGAGCAGGTATTGGATATTCCTGCACAAGAAGTTATTTCAAAAGACAACGCAAATGTAACGATTGATGCGGTGTGCTTTGTGCAAGTGGTCGATGCAGCAAAAGCAGCGTATGAAGTGAGTGATCTTCAGCATGCTATTCGTAATTTAACATTAACGAATATGCGTACAGTGTTAGGTTCTATGGAGCTTGATGAAATGTTGAGTCAACGTGACATGATTAACGTGAAATTATTGGCAATTGTTGATGCAGCAACCAATCCGTGGGGCGTAAAAGTTACGCGTATTGAGATTAAAGATGTGCAACCGCCAGCAGATCTAACCGCTGCGATGAACGCTCAAATGAAAGCTGAACGTAATAAACGTGCTGACGTCTTAGAGGCGGAAGGGGTGCGTCAAGCTGAGATCCTAAAAGCAGAAGGTCATAAACAAGCTGAGATCTTAAAAGCAGAGGGTGATAAGCAAGCAGCCATTCTTCAAGCTGAAGCTCGTGAGCGTGCTGCTGAAGCGGAAGCAAAAGCAACGGAAATGGTATCAAATGCGATAGCTCAAGGTGATATGCAAGCGGTGAATTACTTTATTGCGCAAGGTTATACTGAAGCACTAAAATCAATAGGTCAGGCAGAGAATAGCAAGATCATTATGCTGCCTTTAGAGGCATCTGGCTTAATGGGTTCAGTTGCAGGGATTGCTGAGATGTTTAAAGTGGATAAAGAGGGTTCTAAATAGGAGTTCATTATGGAATTTTTTGAGCAAATGAATCATTGGCACTGGTTAACGCTTGGTTTATTGCTACTTGCTGGTGAATTATTGGGAACGGTTGGCTACTTTTTATGGATAGGGCTATCTGCTGTTACTGTTGGTGTCTTGTATGCTGTTGTTCCACTCAGTTGGCAATTACAATGGGTAAGCTTTGCTGTTTTTTCTCTTTTTGCAACGTGGTTGTGGTGGAGATATCAGCATAAAAAAGATGGGTCATCGGATGCTAAACGAGCCTTAAACCAAAAAGATAAGCAATTAATAGGACAAACCTCTCGCTTGGAAGAGGATGTTATTGCGGGTTCTTGCCGAATTGTTTTAGGAGATACCACTTGGTCTGCAAAAAGTTTTCAAGATATTCCAAAGGGTACGCTAGTCCATGTTGTGTCTGTTGACGGTATTATTTTGACCATTGAGCCAATTAAGAAATAACTTAACATTTAATTAAATTAAAATGAGTGATTTATTAGCGTAATACGTTAGTTGATTGCTCATTTTTTACATCTATCTATTAAAAATAGAATACTGTCTTTGTTTACTTACTTTATGTTGTTTTTTTTAACGTAATCGTGCGTTATAAAATAGTGTGACTTTTGTGATTTTTTATTTTATTTTCTCGGACTGTTGTTGATATAAGATAAAAGAGTTAAAAATTATCTCTATAAAAAATACTCATGGAACGAGTCATTAAATAATTATTCAAAGGTGTTAATACATGAGTTATAAAAATTTAGCAGTAAGAAAGAAAATTGCCGTTGTTTTTTCCGGCATTGGTTTAGTCATGATAGCGTTTGGTTTTTTTCTATTACAAGAATTAAACAAAGTAGAAGAAGAAGTGATTAATTTTACGGATTCTACTGTACCGAGTGTTTTATCTGTAGAAGATATTTATTTTGAAATGAACGCATATCGTCGAAATCAATATGCTGCACTAACATATCAAGATAAAGATCTGCCTGGTTTATTGTCTATAATATCTGGTCAAAAAAATAAGATAAAAGAAGATCTTGAGAAATATGAGGCAACGGTAACAAGTGCTGATGAGCGTCGTGTATTTGACCGTGTTAATAATGGTTGGAAAGAATATTTACGTCTTTTAAATGGTTTTACTCAAAAGATCAGTAATGGCGAAAAAACGTCAGCTCAAGCTGAATTAGTTGATTCATTGCGTCAATTTGAAGAAGTTGGTGCTGCAATGGATAAGTTAGTTGAGGCTAACTTAGGTTTTGTTGCTAACAACCGAAAATCAATTATGGGTAGTGTGAATAACGTAACAATGGCAACCAAAGTGTCATTTACTGCATTAATTGCATTCATGATTTTTATTACTTTCTTTTTAGCTCGCCAAATTTGCCGTCCTCTAAATTTAGTGGTTGAGCAATCTAAAGCGATTGCGGCGGGTGATTTAACTTTCCGTCTTCAACGTGAAGAAATTGGTAATGATGAGCTAGGTGAACTGGCTGATACTAATATTGAAATGCAAAATCAATTACGTGAGCTTATTGAAGATACGATTTCAGCGGTAACTCAGTTGTCTGCAGCAGTAGAAGAAATGAGTGCGATTTCAGAGCAATCTGCTCGTGGTATGCAACAACAGCAATCTGACATTACAACGGTAGCCGCTGCAATGGAAGAAATGAAAGCAACAGTAGCAGAAGTAGCAAATAATACTGAAATGGCTTCTACGTCTGCTTTAGAAGCGTCTGAAGAAGCAAAACAAGGTAACCGTGACGTTCAATCGAATATTGACCAAATTCAAACGGTATCTCGCGATATTGAGCAAGCGGGTGAGCTAGTTGAAGAGTTAGAGCGTGAGTCAAACAATATCAGTGTTGTGGTTGAAGTTATTCGCGGTATTGCTGATCAAACCAACCTACTTGCATTAAACGCGGCAATTGAAGCGGCGCGTGCTGGTGAGCAAGGCCGTGGTTTTGCTGTAGTTGCTGATGAAGTTCGCTCTCTTGCGGGTCGTACTCAATCATCTACTACTGAGATTGTTGAAATTATTGAGAAACTGCAAGCAAGCGCGACACACGCGAAAGCAGCAACAGATCAAAGTTGTTCTAAGATCCGTGTTTGTGTAGAGCAAAGCGTTCAAACGGGCCAATCAATCCAAATGATTGAAGAGACTATGATGAAGGTGACGGACACAAGTATTCAAATTGCGAGTGCGTGTAGCCAGCAAGATTCAGTAACAGAAGAGCTTGGTCGTAATATTCAAAGCATGAGTTTATCAGCAAGTGAAGTGGCATTAGGGGCTGATCAAACAGCACAATCTAGTGTTGAGCTAGCGCACTTAGCGACGATGCTTCAAACTTCTTTATCGCGCTTTAAAGTGTAATTAAAGTAGTGTAAAAATAGTTTTATTTTAAAAGGAGGTCAGTAGACCTCCTTTTTTATTTGAAAAATGTTGGAATTAATATCAGGTGTAAAGATATTGGTGACGAACTGATTACTTTTTAATAAAAATGCTAAAATTTATTTTACTGAATCATCGACTTGTTAATGACATCTTGACGGTATTATTTTGACTGTTGAGCTAATTAGAAAGTAAAGCGTTATTCTTTTCAAAATAAAATGAGTAATAAATTAACCTAATAAAGCACAGCTCACTCATTTTCTTACATTTCTACTTTAGCAATGGTTTGCTATGCCTATTTTAATTACAAACCATGCTTTGTTGTTACATACATTAGGTTTATAAAAATGTGTGACTTTTATCGATTTTTATTTTATTTTCTCGTCGATTTGAAGTTATAAGGTAAAAGAGTTAAGTCATTTTCTCTATAAAATAACACTCATGGATGAGTTATGAAGAACTATCTAAAGGTTGTCAAAACATGAGTTATAAAAATTTAGCAGTGCGTAATAAAATTGCCGTTGTATTTTCAGCAATTGCTTTAGTGATGATAGCGTTTGCTATTTTCCTATTACAAGAATTAAATAAAGTAGAAGAACAAGTAATTAACTTCACTGATTCTACTGTACCAAGTGTATTGTCCGTTGAAGACATATATTTTGAAATGAATACTTACCGCCGAAACCAATATGCAGCATTGACTCTTGAAGTGAGTGAATTAGCCCGCCTTATATCTACATTAGACTCTCAAGAGAAAGACATTAAATCTGGATTGGATAAGTACGAAGCTACGGTTTCAAGTAGTGATGAACGCCGTGTTTTTGATCGAGTATCAAACGGATGGAAAGACTACCTAATTATTTTAAGAGACTTTAAACTACAAATTAACAATAAAAATACGGCTAAAGCTCAAACTGAGTTATCACAATCAATTGATCAGTTTAATGAGTTAGGAGTTGCAATGGATGAACTCGTTAAAACGAATCTAGGTTTTATTTCGAACAACCGTGTAACGATTATGGCGAGCGTAGATAATGTCACCATGGCAACGAAAGTGTCATTTACTGCATTAATTGCATTTATGATCTTTATTACGTTCTTCTTAGCTCGTCAAATTTGTCGCCCATTAAATTTAGTTGTAGAACAATCTAAAGCGATTGCTGCTGGCGATTTAACATTCCGCCTTGCACGTAATGAAATTGGCAATGATGAGCTAGGTGAATTGGCTGATACCAATATCGAAATGCAAGATCAGCTACGTGTTCTTATTGAAGATACGATTTCAGCGGTAACTCAACTGTCTGCTGCTGTAGAAGAGATGAGCGCGATTTCTGAGCAATCTGCTCGTGGTATGCAACAGCAACAATCTGACATTACAACGGTAGCTGCTGCAATGGAAGAAATGAAAGCAACCGTAGCAGAAGTAGCAAATAATACTGAAACAGCGTCTACGTCTGCTTTAGAAGCGTCTGAAGAAGCAAAACAAGGTAACCAAGACGTTCAGTCGAACATTGAGCAAATCCAAGTGGTTTCTCGTGAGATTGAACAAGCGGGCGAGTTGGTTGAAGAGCTAGAGCGTGAATCAAACAACATCAGTGTTGTGGTTGAAGTTATTCGTGGTATTGCTGATCAAACAAACTTATTAGCATTGAATGCAGCAATTGAAGCGGCACGTGCTGGCGAGCAAGGTCGTGGTTTTGCGGTGGTTGCGGATGAAGTTCGTTCTCTTGCGGGTCGTACTCAATCATCAACCAGTGAAATCGTTGAGATTATTGAGAAACTGCAAGCAAGTGCGGCACATGCTAAAAATGCAACAGATCAAAGTTGTTCTAAGATCCGTGTTTGTGTAGAGCAAAGTGTTCAAACGGGTCAATCAATCCAAATGATTGAAGAAACCATGATGAAAGTGGCAGATACCGGTATTCAAATTGCGAGTGCATGTAGCCAACAAGATTCAGTAACAGAAGAACTTGGCCGTAACATTCAAAGCATGAGCTTATCAGCAAGTGAAGTGGCGTTAGGCGCAGAGCAAACAGCACAATCAAGTGTTGAGCTAGCGCAATTAGCAACAACACTGCAAATGTCTCTATCTCGCTTTAAAGTGTAATTTGACGAGCTAATGAATTGATCTAGTTTGTACTGGAAACTAAAAAAGGAGATCGTATGATCTCCTTTTTTTATGCCATTAAGAATGACAGATAAGCCTATTAACTTGGTATAATTTTGGGGTTATTGTTAATCAGTTCTTTAAACTTTTCTAACAGCGCAGTACTTTGTTTATTTTGCTGACCATCTTTATGTAAGTAAGCCCCAATCGTTGCTTTACTGAAACACTCTTTCATCTGTAAAGGCACAATATCAAAACCACCAAAGTAATCTCTCATCGTCATTGGATAAGGCAAAATCGCATCACTGTTTTGTAATAAATCAATCGCAGTTAACAGTGAGTTGGTATTGTAGATAACCTTTTCTTGTAAATAATGACGTTTTTGAAAGGTCGTTAACTCTTCATTTTGCTGCTGAACTAAATGCGTAAATCGTTTTTTTGTAGCCCCTAAGTCAACTGATGGAAAGCGTGCAATATCTTCATTGCTACAGGTGATTTCTAGTAAAGGATGTCCTTTTCTTACGTAGACTTCTTCACTGCATTGGAAAAGAGGATGAAACAGTATGTCTTCATATTGTGCTAGGCCGAGTATTTCATGGCCAACAAAGATGCTGATTTCATCACTGAGCAATAAGTTCATCAATTGCAGGTGATTCCCTACATCAACAGAGATATTACTGTGAGGGTAAGTTTCTCTAAAATCTTGTACGCAATCTCGAATAAACAGCTGCCACCATGCATCACCACAACCAATTTTGAGTTCGGTTTGATGCCTGAGTTTATTCTTCTCTAATTTATTGAGGGTGTTTTCATAGAGGCTTTGCATCATTTTTGCTTGTTCGTAAAGTAACTCGCCACTAGATGTTAGGGTGATCCCTTTTGAGTTACGATTAAACAATTTACTGCCGAGCTTCTCTTCTAACTTCTGCATGTTGTGGCTTAATGTCGGTTGACTTAAACAGAGGTTATTAGCGGCTTGGGTGATGTTTTGGGTTTTAGCTACTTGAATGAATTGAATCATTAATTTAAACATAATAGCTCTTTGCTTGAATAAGAAAGAGCTATTTTATGTGGCTTACTATTTGATATCTAGCGATTACTTCTCGTTTTGATACATGGCGAAGCTAAAGGATGCCAATGTTAACGAGTCTCCTAATTTGCAAGCGGTTTCGTTATAAATATCAATGACATTATGATTCGATAATTCCTCAGGAAGAGTAATATCAATCGTGTTAGCACTGTTATTCATAACCACAGTAATGCACTCGTCTTTTAAGACTTTTTGGTAGATAAGACATTGCTGCTCATCATCGCTCATTAACCAATTAATGTGATGAGCACGCAGCGCAGGGTATTGTTTGCGTAATTTGATGATCTGCATAATATGCTGTTTCATGTCCATATCATGTTTGCTCTCATCCCAAATCATGCATTTACGATTTAATGGATCGGATCCGCCATCTAGACCAATTTCGCTACCATAATAAATACAAGGCGTACCACTGTGAGTAAATTGGAATAAATAGGCCAGTTTTACTTTCCCTCTATTGCCAGAACAGCGATGAAGAATACGAGCCGTATCATGGCTATCTAACAATGAAAACGCCACTTCATTAACCGCAATCGGGTAGCTTGTATTGACATCATTTACCGCGTATTTGAACTGATTGGCGCTGAGATTGCCTTGAGCAAAAAATCCTATCATGGCATCAGACAATGGGTAATTCATTACGGCATCAAATTGGTCACCTGCAAGCCAATTCATTGAATCATGCCACGCTTCACCTAAGATGTAGATCTCAGGTTTGATGGCTTTTAACTCATCACGGAAACGTCGCCAAAAGCGTTGGTCAACTTCGTTTGCAACGTCTAAGCGCCACGCATCGATATTGAAATTGCGCACCCAGTATCGGCCCACTTCAAGTAAATATTCGATTACTTCTGGATTCTCAGTATTTAGCTTTGGCATGTTTTGCGCAAAGGCAAAGGCGCGATAGTTGAGATACTCTTTACTGTGTTGATCTTTTTTAGACTCGTCGATCGGTGGGAATTGTTCAACATAAAACCAATCAATGTATTTTGAATCTTTGCCGTTTTTGATGACATCTTGCCATTGAATAGAATCAGCGCCAATGTGATTGAATACGGCATCTAACATGACTTTCATACCACGTTTATGAGCTTCTTCAATTAAGGTTCTTACCGTGTCGTCGTCACCAAAGGCAGGGTCAACTTTTAGATAATCAACAGTATCGTATTTGTGATTCGTTTTGCCTTCAGTAATTGGCGTGAAATATAAGCCAGTAATACCAAGATCTTGCAGGTAATCAAGATGGTCAATGACGCCTTGTAAATCACCCCCAAAGAAACTGTTGGTTTTTGGATCTTCAGAGCCCCAAGGAAGTGCATTGCTTGGTGAGATTGAGGGATCACCATTGGCAAAGCGTTCAGGGAATATTTGATACCAAACAGTCTCTTTTACCCAATGTGGTGGGCTAAATACATCGATAGGGTTCATGTATGGGAAGCAGTAAAAGTTGAGTAATTGGCTTAATACTGGGTCTGCATCATCAGTGATAGTGAAAATTTGTTTTTCAGTAACGAGCAGTGTTTCGTTCTCTTTACCTTCTAAAATAAAAGCATAACGAGCGCGGAAAAAACGAGGTTGTGCTTCGCAGAACCAGTAATCAAACAATTCTGTTTCACTCTCTTTTTCCATAGCAAAGTTTTCGCCGCCACTCCAACCCATTGCATCTTCTGCATTTAGGTTGCCGCCACCGCCACCGGATGTCCAATCGTATGGATCACCAATTCGTAATGTGGCGTTATTGACTTCGCCTTTTGCTGTGCGAATACGTAAATGAAGTGTTTCTTTATCATAAGTATAAGAATAACTTGAGTGAGATCTATGATAGATCGCTGCTTTTGTGATCATGATTGCTACCGTTTAATGAAAGTACCAACCAGAATAACTATCTGACGTAATAGCCACTCAGGTTGGTATAATTATTTAAATATGAAATTCTATTTTTGGTGTATTTCTTCGTAATATTTCACGACACGTAACACTTCACTGACACTCCACGCCTGAGCGAAACATCCACGAGATTGGTTTGGTTTATACCCATCATAAATCTCGGCAAGTTGACCAATACAACCTTCATATAGGCCATCTTGGTTATGCTCAATAAACTGCTCCACAATACGAACTAAGTCTTTATCTTGTGGGAATTGACGTAAGATCCCCATTAAAAATTGACCAATCATAAAGCCCCAAACGGTGCCTTGGTGGTAGGCCATGTCTCGGTCAAAATGCGAGCCTGTACACACGGCTTTAAATTCAGGATCACTCATTGCAAGCGAGCGTAAACCCAATGGTGAATATAGCTCTTTATAAATGGTAAGAATGACCGAACGTGCTCTTTCTTGACTTAATATTGGGAAAGGAAGGCCAACGGCATAAGCTTGATTTGGGCGAATTTGTTGGTTTACTTCACCTTCTTTAATCCAATCATTTAAATAACCAGTTTTGTTGTAAAACTCATCGTTAAAGGTGGTTTTTACTTGCTCTACCAGTGCAGGTAATTCTGGCATTGGTTTGTTCAGTTTTTGATTAAAGAAATCAAGAATAGATAATGCATTAAACCAAAGGGCGTTAATTTCTACTGCACAACCGTGCCTTGGTGTTGGTACGATATCGCCGTAACGAATGTCCATCCAAGTCAGCTGATCAAAACCGCTGCCGCCGCTGATCAAGCCGTTATCAAGCATTTTAATGTCAAAGTCAGTACCGTTACGGTAATGCTGATAAATGTTAGTCATGCACTCGTATGCTTCATCACGGATAAATTCTAGATCGCCGCTTGCTTGGTAATATTCATATAAGCTAACAATGAAGAGTAGCGAGGCATCAATGGTGTTATACATTGGCTCAACCCCAGCTTCAGGGAAAAGGTTAGGCAGTACACCACGACGTTCGTAACGGATAAAAGTACGGAAGATCTGTCTTGCGTCTTCAAACTGGTTGGTCGATAAATTACAACCCCATAATGCAATCATGGTGTCACGGCCCCAATCGGCAAAGAATGGGTAGCCCGCAATGATGGATTTGGATTCGGTAGAGTCACGATCTACCACAAACTGCTCACTGGCACGAACTAGTTGCTGTCCAAAAATACTGTGTAGTTTCGAGTGTTCAATGTAGGTTTGTTGGCGTTCAATTTCAGCGTTGATCATGTCATCGACAGATTGCATCTCTAGAGAAATGGCGCGTTTTTCTTCTGCTTCAAAAATAATATAAAACTGTTCACTTGTTTCAGTACCAACAAAAGCCATAGTGTGAAGTGCCATTTGTGCATCTGTCGCAGGGCGACCATCGCGAGCATCATAAGAGAAGTAAAGACCAGACTCATAGCGAGGGGTATCTAATGCTGAATCAGCACCATTGTGACGATAAGTGAGAGCTTGACCGTTACTGCTGATTTTACCTTCTTGATGCGTAAATTCTTGCTGTCTTGATAGGTTCTGTCCTTTTGCACAGAAGTGGTATTTTGGTGTTACATTCAACGTAAATGCTTGTTTCAATGGATTGAATATTTGATATTTAACCGCAAGACGGTTTACCCCTTGAGCCATCACAATCGTTTTGGTGATTTCAATACCACGGATACGATAAGTAAATTCTGGAAGATGGGTTTGAGTGAAATTATCAAACAGCAGTGTTGAGTCCACAGTATCATACGGATTTACATTGGCTTGCGAAGAGAGTGGGTGAGCTTCGCCACTCGGTAACGTAATACGGTCATCTAAATGACGAATAAAATTAAAGCGATTGTTTGGTGCAACCAGGCTTGCCATAAACAGCGCATGATCACTTCGACTGCAAGAGCCTGCAAGGGTAAGAGAAGAATAACCACCTAATCCATTCGTTAGCAGGTAGTTCGATTCTTCAAGGCGATCCATATCGCGAAAATTTGCTTTAGAAAGAGAGATTTTCATGTGAACCTTACAATTAAATATCAAATGTTATCCCGTGTTTAGTTTATCTACTCTGTAGGTGTTAAATTAACAAGGGAGTTTATAGTTAGCTTTTAATTTCGTTATAAACGAGTAACAGTTTTTGTACTTCACCTTGGGTGTACGCGAGATCTTGGCTCTCTTCGTATCCCCAAAGTGATGTAATTTGGACGTCATCTTTAGTCGGTGTTACTTTGAATGCCGCAATGCGTTCTTGCTCATTATCAGAAATGAAAAACAGATAAGGCTGAGGCTGTGTAAGCAGTGCGTTGTATTGAGAAGGCGTGGTATATACGGCATTCACGGCTTTTACGTTTTGAGTGCCATAAAAGCGCTGGGCTTCGGCTAATACAGGTAATGCCATTTCTTGCAGTTGTTCGTAACTGCTTTCTACATGAAACGAACCGCAATTACTTGGGATCTGGTCACGCAGTGCTTTGTATTGGGCATTAATGACTTCTAATGGCAGGGTTAAATAGTCATTTTCAAACTGTTGTGCTAACGCAAATAGCTCATCATTATTAACGCATTGCTTAAAATTTTGTTGCTGCTCTGTAAATGTTGAGTAGTCAAACGATGGCTTAGGAAGACTGCTGTAAGCAATGATAAAGCCGGTAATGAAAATAACGACAGCGACAGCAATATGAAGCATATAGTCGTGAATGCGTTGAAGTTGGCCGCGAAAATTCAAAATGTGACTCCTTTCTTTACGATGTGAATATGACCTATAAAGCACGGTTCATTGCCCTCAATGAGGTGAGGGCAATAACGTTGGCTGTGTTCTATTTCTTAAATTCAGCTGATTTGATTGAGTACTTGATGGATTCTTCCGTCTTAGTATCAAAGAAATGCAGCTTGGTATTGTCGATAACTAAGGTGATTTTTTCATCAATCTCAACATCTGGTTCGCCGGTGCCCAGTGTGCCTACAAACATGTTCATTGGTGCGGCATTAAAGAACACGTTGATCGCATCGCCTAAGTATTCGCTGTTAAGTGCGGTGACTTCAAAACAACAATCAGGGAATGCATCGCGGTATTTTTTGCCAGAACGAATGGCACTTGAACGAGCGCCTAATGTGACCGATTTTCCGTTGTAACCGGCGTTATTTAGAATTTCTTGATCACTTTCATTCAAGGTAATAGTAAAAGAGTGGCACATGAATTGGCCGCCTTCGTAGGTTCCTTCAATAAGGTTCATTGATGGCATTCCCATGAAAGTGGCAACAAAACAGTTTTTAGGGTTAGTAAATAACTCTTTTGGTGAGCCAATTTGCTGAACTTCACCCATCGACATTAATACGATGCGATCTGCCATGGTCATTGCTTCAACTTGATCATGGGTTACGTAAATGGTGATAGCGCCTTTGTCTCTGTGCATGCGAGATATTTCAGTACGAGTTGTGGTACGTAGTTTTGCATCCAAGTTACTTAGTGGTTCGTCCATCAAATACAATTTTGGGGTACGAACCATAGCGCGGCCTAATGCCACACGCTGACGTTGTCCACCAGATAGCTCTTTAGGTTTTCGCTCAAGATATTCCGTTAAGAATAGGTCTTCTGAGATGTTATCAACTGAGCTTTTAATGTCATCACTTGGGTAATTACGCAACTTTAAGCCGTAGCCAATGTTGTCACGAACCGACATGTGTGGATAAAGCGCATAGCTTTGGAATACCATCGCAATATCACGATCTTTTGAGCTAACATCGTTTACGACTTCGCCATCGATGATGAATTCGCCATCGGTAATGTCTTCTAGCCCTGCAATCATACGTAGCGTGGTGGATTTACCACAACCAGATGGGCCGACAAGAACAATGAATTCACCTTCTTCAATGTCTAGATTGAAATCACGTACCGAGCACGTATCAGAATTAGGGTATTTTTTATTGATGTTTCTTAATGAAATTTTGCTCATTAGCCTTTTACTCCACCAGACGTTAAGCCGCCCACGATATAATCTTGAAATTTATAGAAAACGATAACAGGCGGAATTGCTGCTAAGACCGCGCCTGCTGCGAATACGTTGTAGCTTGATTCTTTGATGTTATTGATAAGACCCATAAGGCCAACTGCCAGCGTTTTTGCTTCTGAATCCATACTTGCAATCAGGAACTTAGGCATGATGATGTCGCCAATTGGACCTAAGAAACAGAAGATAGCGATAACCATGATCATTGGTTTAACTAATGGCAGCAGTATCTCTTTGAAGATCTGCATTTGAGTTGCACCATCAATTTTTGCTGATTCATCTAATGCGCGAGGAATCGAATCGTAATAACCTTTCATTAAAATCGTATTCATTGTGATACCACCTGTTGTATAGATGAGGATCATAAAGATATACGTATAAAGTGTGGCATTGGCAGAACTGTAAATACCGATAGAGTTCGCAATCGCATACAGAGCAATTAAGCCACTGCCTGATGGGATAATTTGAATGATCAGTAATGACATTAATGCACTCTTACGTGATTGGTAGCGATAACGAGAGTAAACAAACCCCGAAATTGTCACGATAAACGTAGAGAGGATCATGGTGATTATCGACACTAAGAAGGTATTTCGATACCAGCTTAAATAAGGCGTATCATTAAAAAGTTGAACAAAGTTCTCCGTTAAACTGAAATTTTCAGGGAAGAACGACGTAGAGTACAGTGAGTTACTGACGTTAAACGCACTCATTAATGTCACTAATATCGGGTATAGAATGATCACTGCCATCGAGATCAAAAACGCATAACAAAAAGCCACACCCATGTTCTTAGTGATGACATGACGATTAAAACGTTTCGCTTTGATTTGGCGTGCTAAAGGGATTGCTTTGTCCATTACATCACTTCCTCATTTTTAAAGGCACCCGCTTTCAACCATGAATACAAGACCACGGCACCAACAACAGTACTGGTGATTAAGGTATATACCGCCGCTTCGTTGTATTTAGCATCCATCATTAAGCGGAAACCAAGAGATGAAATCGTATCGAGTGGTTTGTAGATTGAGCCCACCGTTTGAACTGTTGCTTCACCTAACATGTAAACGATGGTGACGTTATTAAAATTGAAGGTAAATTGAGTAATAAATACCGGAGCAACACTTATTAATATCAAGGGTAGAGTGATGTCGAAGAAGTTGGTCCATGCATTACCACCATCGATGGCACTCGCTTCATATAAGTCATCGGGGATAGTTTGTAATACGCCTGTCACCAAGATAAATACGTAAGGGAAGCCTAACCATGCTTGAATTAAGATGATGGTGATTTTGGCGTAATCTGCGTTTAGGAAGAAGCCAATAGCTGTGCTTACATCGTATTCGTTACCTGTGAAAAACGGGATAACCATGGTGTTCATTCCACCAATCTTTGAGAAGAAAAGTTGGAAAACAAGAATAGTTAAAAAAGCAGGAACTGCCCAAGGTAAAATATACACAGTACGGAAGAATTTTTTCCCTCTGATGTGTTTATTATTAGCGACAACGGCAAGAACTGTACCTAGAACAATCGTCAGGGCAGAAGCACAGAAAGTCCAAGTTAATGTCCAAGATAAGGTTTCTTGGAATGCAGCAGCAGTACGTTCGTTAGTAAATAAACGCTCAAAGTTGGTGAAGCCTTTCCACTCAATAAGAAACGCTGGTGGTAAAACAGGGCGTTTGAAGTTAGTAAAGGCCACGACAATGGAAACGATCGCAGGCAGTAGAGCAAACACAAACAGCAATATGAATTTAGGTGCGGTAATTAGATTAGGTACGATTTCGTGTGATAATCCGCGTACTTTCTCAGTAAAGGTAATTGCAAAACCAGATTCATCTATTTGTCGTTTTACGTCTTTTGCATCGCGAGCAAAAGCGTAATGCAATGCGAAAAAGACTAAGATCATCATTGCGCCAACGGTTGAACCTACCATGATAAGGAAAGAATCATCGACAAAGCGTTCTGCGCCAATAGTGATTTTTCCATTCGGTTGTTCGACAGCTAAAAGACGGAAGTTAGGAAGGGTGAATTGAATAAATACCAATATCTCTAAGGCTAATATAGAGAACCCAAATAAAGCCTCTCGCATTCGACGTAGTGCAAGGTGTCCACTACCTGGAATCAGCATAGAAAGCCAGAATACAAACTGTTGACTCATGTAAATAACCTACTTATTTATCTAGTTGTTGTGTAGATATGTCATGTCTTTGTATTGCACGATGCCGAATATTCTCGACATCGTGCAGATAAATTGAAATCGAATAAGAGGGGATTACATGTCTTCGATATCAATTTCGATAGTATCAACGGCTGCGTCTAGTACCGCTTTTACATCTTGACCTTGTGCGATTTGAGCAAGACCCGTTTTCATTGGTCCCCATACTTTCATGAACTCTGGAATGCTTGGCATAGGTTGGCCGATGTTTGTCGCATCAAAGATAGCTTTGTGTAGAGAGCCTTCTTTGTAATTAACAGATAAGCTAGGTGAAACTTCACGAGTGTCTGTATACCATTTGTTTGCATTTTCAGGCGTTGCTAGGAATTTAATAAACTCGCGTGCACCTTCTTGATTATCACTGTAACCATTTACGGTCATCCCTTTTGTGCCTGTTAGGGCTTTATATGGATGACTGCCATCCCAACTTGGAATTGGTGCAGCACCAACGTTGATACCTGCTTTTTCAATATCAGCAATAGCCCATGGTCCGTTGATAATTGCTTTTAACTTACCTTCCATGAAGTATTTCATCATGATGTCATAAGCCACGGTGTCATCTTGCATTAGTGTCCAATGGCTCACACCACTCTTATATAACCCTTGAGCCGCTAAGCCTGCTTTGATTGCGTCTGGTGTATTTAAACCAATGTCTTGTGGGTTATTGTCTTTGAAAATGTAGCCGCCATTAGACATAAATAGACCGCCAGTGAAGTAGAAATCAGTAAACTTCGCAGCCCACTCTGATGGTGGAATTTCTTTCAGTGTTTTTGGTGCTTCTTTTATCATGTCTTTGTTGTATAGAAACAATGTTGTATCTGTAGACATTGGAAGCATGTAGGTTTGACCGTTATAGGTTGATGCGTTGGTTGCTGCATCGGTATAACCGTTAACAGTGAAATTGGTTGGTGCAATTAAATGTTGATCCGCTAATTCACCAATTCGGTCATTTGGGATCATGAAAATATCAGCAATATTGCCTTTTTGAGTTGGCAGTGCAGCTAGTAAATCAAACATACTTGTTGCAGTTACTTCTACTTTAAAATCTTTGCCTTGGTTGAACTGTTCAGCCAGTTCGGTGAAGTAAGGTACGTAGCTTTTTTCTACACCGATAACAATGTTTTCTGCTGCCATTGCGGTATTGCTTAATAGTAGGGCGGCTGAAACGGCAAGCGATATTTTCTTAATCATTTTATTGCTCCTGAAAAGGGATAGAGTTTTAAACCGATAAAATCACGTTGGTATAATTTAATGGTATCAACAGCTTATATTTAGTATTAAGCGGTCTCTCTAGAGTGCTTCCTGCGATACATGTTGACCTGTTTATAAGGCTAACTTCATTGAGATAATCATAGGACTTTGGAGGTAGGTGGTGAAATGCAATTTATAAAGGCGAGCCATAGAAAAAATGCATATCACATAGATAAATGTTATCTACCGCAACGATATCCAAGGTATTCATGGTCTTTGATAAGTTAAAAATGTGAAGGCAATAACGGTCTGTAGGACGAGAGAGAAGAAAAGGAAAAAATGAGTAGGGTAAACAAAAGTAATCTTAGATCACAAGTTTAGGTAAGCTCATGACAAGAGGAGAAAAACGAGGGAGATTGAGTGGTGAGTTTACAATAAAAAAGGGTGACAATTATCTTCACCCTTTACGTTAATATAGTTTTTTGTGGGTTACACTTTTGCTTTAATTGCCTTGATAAGCACTGACGTATCCATTCGACCTAAACCTTGTTCTTGTAGGTTTTTGTATTCCTGATCGACTTCTTCTGTCAGTGGTAATTTAATACCATTTGCTTTTGCTTCATCTAAACAAATACCTAAATCTTTTCTCATCCAATCAATGGCAAAACCGAAGTCGAATTTATCTTGCGCCATAGTGCTTGCACGGTTCTCCATCTGCCATGAACCTGCGGCACCGTGTTTTAGTGTTTCAACGACTAGATCGATATCTAGGTTGGCTTTTTCAGCAAGAATAAGCGCTTCACTTAGACCTTTTAATACGCCAGCGATGCAGATTTGGTTCGCCATTTTACAGCGTTGACCTTGGCCATTTTCACCAAGAAGGGTAATCGCTTTTGCAAAACTTTGAATCACAGGTTTTGCTGTATTGAATGCTTCTTCATTGCCGCCACACATTACGGTTAATACACCGTTTTCAGCACCAGCTTGACCACCAGAAACGGGCGCATCAATAAATTGGTTACCTTGTGCTTCACACGCTTTCGCCAGTTCAACCGCTAGAGTGGCTGATGTGGTGGTGTTATCAACTAAAATAGCGCCTGGTTTTAGGCCTGCAAGTACGCCATTTTCACCATAAATCACACTGCGAACATCGTCATCATTACCCACACAAACAAATACGATGTCTGATTTTTCAGCGGCTTCACGTGGCGTTGATGCAGATTGGCCTTGGTATTCCGCAGCCCATTGTTTTGCTTTTTCTTCAGTGCGGTTATATACCGTTGTTGAGAAACCTGCTGTTTGCAGGTGACGAGCCATTGGGTAGCCCATTACGCCTAAGCCAATGAAGCTAACATTAGTGATTTCCATGTCGTTCCTTATTATGTGTTGATACTACTCTCGATAAGTATTAGGAATTAAAACACAGCTTGTAACCATTTGACATAGGTCAAGATTGAGATTTCATACAATATGATTAGTACTTATCGAGTAAGTCTGTATCAAATTCATCAAGATCAAGCGTAAGCTTCATCTCTGCGGCTTGTTCATATACTTCATTTAAGCTTTTTTGAACCGCGGTAATGGTAAGCGTGTTGTTATCTAAGGTGAATACTTGTTGTTGGGTGGTGTAGTAGAAAGCGAGGACCAACAGTGAATCATGATCATTTCTTGCCGCTTTTTCTTTAATTTTTATCAGCTTACGATAAATACGATTATGGACTTGTTTTAATTTCCATACGTACATTATCTCATCAAAATAGGGATGGCTTTTGACTTTATTCATGATAAAAGAGCTTGCTATGACAGCTAAGATAACACCAAGAACATTCAGGTGAAAATTGCCAGTAGAACCTGATTCAGTAATGCCTTCTGAGCCAAATAACGCAATAAGAATCGAACCAAATAAAATGGCTAATACGGCAAGGCAGCCTACAAAACCTACCATGACCAAGTTAGTTTTTTTACGATACGTGTCTTTGTCTATAGTTAAGATCTTCATGGTACCTCTTCTCGATTAAAGTAAGTAGAAGACGAAGTGTAGTGCAAAACGAAATGAAATTGGAATTAAGAAAGAGTAACCGTTAGTGTCATCAAAGTTTTATCAAGAAATAGATGATGTTAAAGACAAAAAGCCATATCAAATTGAGTGATATGGCTTTGTTAGTATTGCGTATTATTTTTTGAGGTGCTTAATCTTTAGAAGATAAATTGATATTAATAACCAGTACTTACTGCCATGCCTAGAATTACAACTAGAAATGCCATTACCGCCCAAGACGCTAATGCTGCACTTAATGGGATAACCTAGTATGGAATGTACTGTGTAAATTGGCTTCATTAGAAAAGAAAATAGTAGGCTTGTTGCAAATTATTTGCAAAAAGCCTAACTCAAGCGCTGTTGAAATTGTTGTTTGTGTCATTGACGATATCTGCTTTTCAATTAAGCGCCTATTTGTTGCTTCCAGAGCTTGGCATAAAGTCCGTCTTTCTCGAGCAGTTCATTGTGACTTCCGCTTTCACATACTTGGCCTTTATCAAGGACAATAATATTATCAGCATGACGAATGGTGTTAAGGCGGTGTGCAATACTAATTACGGTGCGATCTCGACAGATTTCTTCCATATTACTCATGATGGCAGCTTCAGAGTGATAGTCGAGAGCAGAAGTTGCTTCATCAAGTAACAAAATTTTAGGGTTTACCAATAAGGCTCTTGTTAATGCAATACGTTGACGTTGACCACCTGACAGAGAAGCGCCTTTCTCACCAACTGGTTGATTAAAACCGTGAGGAAGCTCTTTAATGAATTCTAGAGCACCGGCAAGTTGTGCAGCGTAACGAACGTCCTCGTCAGAAGCTTGTGGTTTACTTAGCCGAATGTTGTCAGCTACGCTTCCCGAGAAAAGAATACTTTCTTGTAAAACAACGCTCATATTGCGACGTAGAGAGGTAGGATCGGCTATAGCAAGGTCCATTCCATCTACTAATACTTGACCATGTTGAGGTACATACAGGCGTTGCAGCAGGCGGGTGAGCGTACTTTTCCCTGAGCCGGATGGCCCTGTAATACCAATAAATTGACCTGGTTTAATCTTGAGTGATAGATTGGTTAACACTTCCGGAGTATCTTCATGGTAACGGAAACGAATGTTGCTAAATTCTATGCCACCATCGAGTTCTGGGACGGAAGCCAATCCTTGTTTACTGTTTTCTTTTGGCTCGTCAAGGATATCACCCACTCGCTTCAAGGCGATGAGAGTATGTTGAAAATCTTGCCAAACTTGAGCCAGTCGAAGAACGGGCTGAGTTACATGACCTGCTAACATATTGAAAGCGACCAATTGTCCTGGTGTTAATTCTCCATTTAGTACTGCGGTGACTCCCCACCACAGCAGTAATGCCGCTGTGATTTTTTGGATAAGAGCGATGCTTTGCCCTGCAATTAATCCTGTTTTTTTAGCTTCAAAACTGCGGTTTAGTTGCTGGCTGAGTATACGTTGCCATTGATGTAAGAATCGATGTTCAGTTGCTGTAGTTTTGATTGTTTCAATGCCAGTCACCGCTTCGGTTAGAAAGGTTGTGGCGTTTGCATCTGATTCGTATTCTGACTCTACTTTCTTTCTTATTAAGGGGCCAGCGATAAGCCAAAATAAGAAATAGATGACTAATGAGCCTATAACTAACCAAGTCAGGGGGCTGGCATAATGAAACATGACGGCGATAAAAACCGTCACAAAAATCAAATCGAGTAATAGCATTAACGTTGAACCAGTCAAGAACTGACGGATCTGTGCCATTTCACGAACTCGCGCAATTATTTGCCCTGTTTGTCGCTGTTTAAAGTAAGTGAGCGGTAGGCCGACTAAGTGACGATAAAGCCGCCCTGATAATTCGGCATTAACTTGACTAGCAAGATGGCCAAAAACGGTATTGCGTAAGTAGCTGTATGCAGGCTCCGCGATGGCTAATGCGAGCATGGCGATTGCAAGTACATGCAAGCTGGATAGGCTTCGTCCTACCAGTACTTTGTCGATGACATTCTCAAATAGTATTGGGCTTACTAATGCGAATATTTGAAGTGCAATGGCATAGAAGAACACATCACGTATTTGACTCTTTTGTCGCCAGATAGATGGAGTAAACCAACTAAGACCAAATTTGACTTCTTTGTAGCTTAGTCTTTCATCGACTACTAGAATCACTTTATAAGTCGATAAGTGGTTATTCGAACTGACTTCTTTAGGTTGTTCTGATTGAGTGGCTGGATCGTATAAAAAAGAAGAACCATCGGTTGTTTTGGTGAGTACCTTCCAACCACTGTCGATTTCAATGAGAAGAGGTAAAGGAAGCGTGTTTAGGTCGCTTACTTGTACCTTTGTTACCTGACTTTTTAAGCCAATGTGTTCTGCTGCTTCTCTTATTTCCATATCACTTAAATTGGCATGATTTACACCTAATGCATGTTTAAGCTGTGTACTTGTCGACTTTTTGTGAAAATGGTTGCCAGCATAAACAACGGCTTCGATTCCGTAGTTATCTAGAGCGACAGAAGCGTCGTTTGTTGTTGGTGATATTGTATCCATACTTATCTCTCTCTTAGCGATTCAGCTTGGTATTCACGTATCGGACTAAGTAAATAGTCGATAATGCGACGTTTGTCTGTTTTTATTTCGGCAACGACGGACATACCTGGTGTTAGTTCAACGTGCTGGCCATTAATTGATATATTATTATTTTTGAGTTTAACTTGGGCTGGAAAAACGAGCCCTAAGCGTTCATCTGTAGTTGAATCACGAGAAATACTTAACAGTTCGGCTTCGATAGTACCGTAGCGGGTATACGGAAACGCATCTACTTTGATCATCACTGACTGTCCAGGATAAACAAACCCTATGTCTTTATTAAGAATTTGTATTTCGGCTTGCTGTACGACATTCTCTGGTACAATAATCATTAAGTTTTGTGCGGGTTGAAGCACTGCTCCTAGCGTGTAAATACTGAGCTGTTGAACCGTACCATCAACAGGGGAACGGATGATCTCTAATTGTTCACGCTCACGAATCTTAGACAGTTCTTGATCTAATCCTACTAATTGCAATTTCGCTTGTTTTTGTTTTTCGAGCCATTCTTTTTGCTTTTGTGCTGTGAAATTGGTTCGTCTTTCCTCGAGGCTGTAATATTGTGATTTTAAAATTTTTAATTCTGCTCGTTGTTGAGAAACTTGACGCTCTGTTTCTAATAGTTCTTTTTCCTGTTCTAGATATTCGACTTGTCCAATGACTTTATTTTGACTTAGTGTTTTTCGTGCTGCGAGTCTCTTATTAATGTTTTTTTTCAATTTAATTAAGGCGTTGATATCACTTTGGCGAGCGTCCTGTGATGTTGTGTTTACCTGCATTTCAGCGTTGATGCTGGAAAGGTTTGACTCATATTCGCGCTTTTCGCTGAAATGGTTTTCCTTGATTAACGTTCGCTGTTCCTCTGGCAATGTTATAAACATGAGGTCTTGAGATAGGGGCTGGTCGTTGTTTAACGTTCGATATTGGATGAGCTCATTCGTTTGAAATTCTGATTGAGTGATCAAACGCATAATATCTTGATTAATGCCTAAGGTATCAAGCGTAAGAAGTGGTTCGTTTTTTTTAACACGTTGACCGTCTTTAACGTGGATGATGAGAACTCGACTTTGTTCATAAGACTGAATGACTTGTGAGCGACCATGGACAACGAAGCGACCCGTCGCCGTCGCTTGGACGTCCAGTTTTCCCCAATAAGCCCAAAGTAATATAACAATGACACCTGTGCTGAGAGTGATGGCTGTTATACGAGCAAACGGTGATGGTGGGCGACGTGATAAAGCGAGATGTGCGGGCAAAAATTCGTAATGGCTTTCTGTTGTTTTGTTTGTTTTAAACCTATTCAATAATCGTATAACTATGTTGTTCATGAGGTTAATTCTTCTTTTTTGAGTTCTTGTTGAAGCTGCCATAATTGTTTGTATTGTTTATCCAATTTTAATAATTGTTGGTGGGAACCTTGCTCGACGATACTCCCTTGGTGAAGAACGATAATTCGATCGCAATCTCGTACTGTGGATAATCGATGAGCGATAGTGATAACCGTGCGGCCCTTAGCAATTTTTGCCATATTAGATTGAATCAATGTCTGTGACTCATCATCAAGAGCGCTAGTCGCTTCATCTAAAATAATAATTTTTGGGTCTAAAAGGAGTGTTCGTGCAATCGCTATTCGCTGCCTTTGCCCACCAGAAAGAGACAGCCCACCTTCTGCCAATATCGTGTCGTAGCCTATTGGTAGTTTCATAATAAACTCGTGGGCTCCTGAAAGTTTTGCGGCTTCAATCACCTCCTCTAAACTAGCTTCAGGTTTTGATTGAGCAAGGTTCTCGCAAACACTTTTGTTAAATAAGTAGTTTTCTTGTAGTACGATGCCGATTTGTTGTCGTAGCTGTTGAATGCTGATTTGGTTTAGTGGGGTGTTATCTACGGTTATCACCCCTTTTTCTGGGCTGTATAGTCGCAATAGTAATCGAGCTAAGGTGCTTTTTCCTGATCCTGATGTTCCCACGACTCCCAGAGTTTCACCTGCTTGGATATTCAGTGATAAGTCATTGAGGGTAGGGGGAGTATCCGGTTGGTAGCGAAATAAAATGTTTTTGAACGAGATAGCTCCTTGGATGGTCACCATATCTTCACCAGTATGTTGCTCTACAGGCAGATTGAGCATATCTCCTAATTTTTCTAGTGCTACACGGGTTTGAATGAACTGACCCCACAGCTCAACCATGCGTGATAAAGGTTGAGCGATGTGGTTCGTCATCATATTAAATGCGATTAATTGGCCGATAGTCATCTCTAATGACAGCACTTCTGTGGAACCCCACCATAGAATACAGACGCTCGTCACTTTTTGTATTAACTGAACTACATGACTTGAACGATTGCTGAGTTGTTGAACAACGTATCCAGTAGAAACCATATTTTTTGTCTGATCATCCCAGCGACGAGTGAATGTGGGCTCTACGGCTAAGCTTTTAAGAGTTTCACTGCCAGCAACGGTCTCAGTTAGAAATGAGGTATTTGCAGCTGCGTGTGTAAATTGCTTCTCTATCGCCGATTGCATTCGGGGAGTTAGCCACCAAGCGAGTAATGGATAAAGGGGAATAGTTGCGATAAAGAGCAAAGTTAAGGGGGCCGAAAGTAAACTCATTACGTAAATAAATACAAATATAAACAAAAACTCAACCGTTAAAGTAAGCATTGAGCCAGTTAAAAATTCTCGGACTGTATCTAATTCACGAACCCGCGTGACGATGGCTCCCACTTGACGTGTTTTGAAAAACATTAGTGGAAGACCAAGTAAATGTTTTACCAGTTTTAGTCCAAGCTGAATATCAATACGATTGGCAGTATGCGTATATTGATATTCACGTAAACCGCGTAGTATTACCTCTACAATGCTCGTCACAACAAGTCCAAAAACGAGAACGTCAAGAGTTGACCAAGCCTGATGTACAAGCACTTTATCCATTACAACTTGGAAAAAGAGAGGAGAAATTAAGGCGAGAATCTGCAACACAAACGAAAATAATAAAATTTCACATAGTATTTTCTTGTGTTGTAGAAATTCAGGAATAAACCAAGTTATATCAAAACGAGACTGAGATTGTTTTATTTCAATCCATTTTTTATTCCAAATTGAACCTAGTTGATTGTAGGTGACGATTTCCGGAGCTTCTTTATTCGGTTTTTGTATTAAACATTGATCTTTATTTGCTTTTGCTAGAATGAATGGAGACCCTTGAATATCAAATAAAATTGATGGTGTTTTTACTTTATCTATTTCTTTGAATGTAGATTGTTTTATGGATATTCTAACCTTATTTTCTTTTTGTATTATGCCTAGCTCATCTTCGAAGGTGTTTGCTTTATCTATATTAGTGCTATCTTTATATTTCTTTCTATTTCCACTAATAATACTCAAGCAAAGCTGTATGCATTTCAGCGTTAAGCTTTCATTTTTTGTCATGGTTATATTTCTTAGCCAATATTACACAGTATTTTTTAAAGTTCAGAATGCTATCACTGCTTGTTATAACGTTCAACTACGAATTAACATTAATTTTGATTACAAATATATTAATAATTATTTTTGATTGTTTGTTTTATTTGATTGTTTTTATGATAACTAGCTTTAATTAAAACTAAATAAGATTAATTAATAGAAAATAAGGCTATTTAAGTAAAATTAAGTCTTTTTATGTCTGGTTATTGGTGTTTAATTGTTATTAAGTATAATTAACTCAATGGTTTAATTATTTATATGCCTGATGAGGTCATGGTTATTAATAAATTAAATGTTTACGTTATTTTTATATAAAACTAATGTTGATAGTTTTATTTTTAGAATGTAGACTCCTAAAAGTAAGACAGTTAGTAGAACAAAAAATAAAACTGTAAATAGATTAGTGAATAAAAGTAGCAAACAGAACACACAAGCAATAAAAATATAATTAAAGTATTAGCTCTAATATTGAGCCCTTTTTTGTTGGGATTGTTTCTCTTTCTGGAAATAGTGCCTACTCTCTCTAATATAAAAAAGTCGAGGAATTTATGACAGAGAAATTTGTTCAAACAGTATCTAGTGTTAATTACAATAAAGGTGTTTTTTCTCTTTATTTCGTAGGTCAAGATCAAAAAAATATGGCTAGCGGTGTAATGGCTGAAAATGATGATGACCTTGAACTTAAACAAGTGGTTCATATGCCAGCTTCTGGTTTCATGTATCTGGTTTCAATGGTTAAAAACATGCTCGAAGACCCTCGCATGTCAGCTGAATTTGATAAGCTAGTTGCTGCAGGTTTTTTATCTTCAGGTGAGTCTAGTGTTGACCAGGTTGAAGAAGTACAAACAGAAGAAAAACCTGCGCCAAAGAAGAGAGCTTCTAAAGCTAATAAATAGCTGTATTCGGTGAGATAGAGCATATGTCTATTACGCATCAATCAGCAAATCTTACCTTAGCGCAAATTCAAAAATTGATTGGTGGGGTGATGCTGTTAAGTCAGCACTCGCCTCTTCATCGTAGATACGTTGTTGCTGAATGGCAGCAACGTATTATGCCTGCGTTTGAGCTAAACCAGTTTTGCTATTACGAAGATGAACAAGGTCGCCCAATTGCATTTTGTAATTGGGCGTTTTTGTCTGAGCAGAGTCGAGATGCATTGCTATCAGGGGCTCGAGAAATTTCTTTATCCGACTGGCGGTCCGGTCAGCATATTTATATTCCAGAGATGATTGCGCCATTCGGGCATGGTCGAGAGGTCGTAAATGACCTTCGACGGCGTGTATTCCTTCCGTGGAAGGGGCAGAAAGTTTGCACTGTCCGTGGCAAGGTCGATGTTCAAAATGATCGCTGTATCAGAAAAATACAGTGGTTTTCTATTTAAACAATAAAAAGAGTGACACTTTATGGGAAAACCATTTTGGAGAAGTGTTGAATACTTCTTTACAGGGAACTATTCCGCCAATGATGGTAACAATAATATTGTTGCTATAGGTTTTTGCGGAGAGATACATGCTCGTGGAGGTGATGACCATGTCACTGTCGGTTCAATTGGCGCGACGGTTTATACTGGTCAAGGCAATGATACGGTAGTGGGTGGTGCGGCATACCTAAGAGTAGAAGACTCTATTGGTAACCTCAATGTAAAAGGTACTGCAGGGTATGTAGGTATTAATAAACGTGGGGATGGAAATGTCTCATTCGCTGGTGCTGCTGGCGGAGTTTCTATTGCCCATTTAGGTAATCGAGGTGACGTAAATTATGGCGGTGCTGCTGCATATAACGGGATAACCCGTAAAGGTCTAAGTGGTAATGTGACATTTGGTGGCGCTGGTGGCTACAACAGTCTATGGCATGAAACAAATCAAGGTAACTTATCCTTCACAGGTGCGGGAGCTGGTAACAAGCTTGATCGAACTTGGTTTAATCAATATAAGGGCTCTCGCGGTAATGTGACATTCGATGGTGTTGGTGCAGCTAATAGTATTAGCTCGCGAGTGGAAACGGGTAATATCACTTTCAGTGGTGCTGGTGCCGATAACCATCTCGTTCGCAAAGGTAAAGTCGGTGATATCACTTTGCAGGGGGCGGGTGCATCAAATCGCATTGAACGTACGCGACAAGCGGATGATATTTATGCAGAAACGAGAGGAAATATTAGATTTGAGGGTATTGGAGGTTACAACACCTTCTACTCGGATGTGGCGCATGGTGACATCCATTTTTCTGGAACAGGTGCTTATAACGAAATAACTCGAAAAGGATCTGGTAATCACTTCAATGCACAAGGTATTGAATATGCTAATGCCGATGAGGTACTACTTACCACTGCGATGATGCATGGAACATCAATTGCTAATGGCAATAAGTTCCATTCTGTTGAAGCGATAAAATCACAACAAGAACCGAATACCTATTTGTTTGCCATCGTTGATGGCAGCTATACCAAAATCAACAAAATTCGTCTTTATAACGATGCTGAAACTGGGGAACTCAAATATTTATCTGAAGCGTGGTTTAAGAAAGGCAATCATTTAGAAAGTTTAGCTAATTTAGATGTGTCTTATTCGGGTGGTTTTAAGTCCAATGCGATCAATGGAGGCTACACTCTTTCCGATCTTAAGCTTGAGCATCAGCAAGCTGTAATGATTCATGCGGTTGAAAAAAATCTTACCGAATATGAGTGGGTCACTTATGCTAATGGAGCACTGATTGATGCAGAAGATGTTACTTTGTCTGATGCAAAAATGGGGGGGCATGCCATTTATAAAGATGGCACAACCGTTGATGTAAACGGTGTAAAGTCAAAAAGAAAACCAAACACGTATGTGTATGCGAAAGCACTTGGCTCTTATACAAAAATTGTCGAGGTTGAACTTGCGAATGATTCAGAAACTGGCGAGTTAAAGTACCTGGCTCGATCATGGTACAAAGAAGGTAATTGCACCGGAAATTTGGCCAATGAGGATATTTCGTCTGCAAATGGATATCACTCAATGGGCATTGGTGGCTACTCTTTGAGTGATCTGCAGTACAGTGTGAATGCGATGAGAAGTAGCAGCGAAATTGTTGCAGATATCGATGAGTACAGTGAACAATCATTGATCAAATCCGCGGCTGATAGTGGTGAAAGTTCAGGAGATGTGCGCTTTACTGGCATGGGAGGGGGTAATGTTATCAAATCCAATGTCACACGCGGTAATATCTACTTTAATGGCGGAGGTATTGCGAACGTTATCCTTCACAGCTCTAAGTTTGGTGATACTGAATTTATTGGTGGTGGTGCGGCTAACGTTATTGTTAAAAGTGGCGATGAAGGCGATCTCACCTTCCGTGGTGCTGGCTTGGCTAACGTATTAGTCCATCAGAGCAAGCAAGGGAAAATGGATGTCTACGCAGGCGGCGCGGTCAATGTATTGGTTCGTATTGGTGACGGCGAGTACCTAGCTCACTTACTTGCTTATGGCAATATTTCAGTTCACAAAGGTAACGGTAATAGTCGTTTGACTATGCTAGGCGGCTACAACACGCATACCCAAATAGGATCTGGCAATGGGTTGTGGTTAGCGGTTGGTGGCTTTAATGTCATGACGCAGGTTGGTAAGGGTGATATTGCTTCTGTACTTGTCGGTGGTGCGAATGTCATGACTAAAGTGGGTGACGGTGATCTAACGGCGGGTATGCTTGGTGGTGCCAATATCATTACTCATATTAGCGGTGATGATACGGCCTCAAATACGACCGCAGTCGCACTTGGTGGTGCAAACATCCTAACCAAAAAAGGCAATGGCAATGCGTTTGCCGTTATGGGAGGAGGCGCTAACGTACTTACACATGTTGGTGATGGCTCGACAACTGGCGTCATGATTGGTGGGGCGAACATTCTAACCAAGGTGGGCAACGGCGACACTACAGGCATTATGCTTGGGGGTGGCAACGTTCTGACGCATGTTGGTGATGGTCAAACTCTTGGTGTGATGGGTGCTGCAGGCAACGTTTTCACCAAAGTGGGTGATGGAACATCTATTGCAGCTATGATTGGTGCGGGCAATATCTTCACCCAGGTGGGTGAAGGGAATGCTTGGGCACTGATGGGCGGCGTGGGTAACGTATTTACCAAAGTTGGCAACGGTGATGCTTTGGCCCTAATGGTGGCAAAAGCTAACGTCTTCACTCACATTGGTGACGGCATGTCAGTGGCGCTGATGCTAGCCAAGGGCAACGTTGCAACAAAAGTGGGTAATGGAACCACACTTGCTGCAATGGTTGGTCACGCCAACATCATTACTCATGTGGGCAATGGCGACGACTACACTGGAGCTTGGGGTAAAGCGAACGTTATTACTAAAGTGGGTAATGGCCGCAACGTGGTGTTGGCAAAAGGTGAAGCCAACATTGTGACTCAAGTGGGTCATGGTGACAGTTTCAATGCCCTTTGGAGTAAAGGCAACGTCGTTACTAAAGTTGGTGATGGGATGCAGGTTACCGTTGCGAAAGGCAAAGCCAATGTCACCACCACGTACGGTGATGGTTTGAGTGTTACGGCTGCCTACGGTGATGCTAACATCAACACCAAAGTGGGTACTGGTATTTCTGTTAACGTGGCTTGGGGCAAATACAATCTCAACACGAAAGTGGGTAATGGCCTCAATGTCTCAGTAATGAAAGGAAAAGCCAACGCCAATATCCACTTCGGTGACGGTCTCAACATCAATGCCTCTTACGCACAAAATAACGTGGCGGTCAAAGTTGGTAACGGAGATTTCTACAGTTTAGCGGTTGCGTCAAGTAATACCAGCAGCAACAAGCTATTCGCACTGTTTGATAACATCAAACAATCATTACTTGGTGTAGGTGGTAGCCAAGCGATTAATTACTTGATTCAAGGTAATGAAGCATCGTCATTAGGGACGCGCATCGGTCGTGGTGCGATTGCAACGCCAGAAATCACCAAGCTGGATGGTTTCCAAATGGATGCCATTGAAGAAGTGGGCTCGGGCTTGGGTGATAGCCTAACAGGCAGTGTCACTAAGGTGGATACCCCAGATCTCAACGAGATGGACAATGACCTCAACATTGACGGCGCTTCTGATCACGCTCCGAATCTGATTGTGAATGGTGATTTTGAACAAGGTGATAGTGGTTGGCAATCGACACACGGTGTTGAAGCGTCTTACTCGGGTAGCGTGTATGGCGTGTATGGCGAAGGCCACGGCACACGAGTCACTGAGCTTGATACCCACACCAATACCAGTCTTTATCAAGATTTGACCGATCTTACAGAAGGTGAAGTCATTGCAGTGAGCTTTGATTTTGCAAAAC
Source organism: Aliivibrio sifiae (assembly GCF_002954705.1). GTDB lineage: Bacteria > Pseudomonadota > Gammaproteobacteria > Enterobacterales > Vibrionaceae > Aliivibrio > Aliivibrio sifiae_A. Next base: position 1,173,279 of record NZ_MSCO01000002.1, on the reverse strand, counting down.
GTGCAGGTCTATCGAATAACGAAGGCATTGAAGTGCTTTGGAACGCTGAAGTCGTCTTCTCATCGTCTGGTGATGCCTCTGCTTGGCAGCAAAAAACCTTAAAATTGACCGCACATGCTGGCAGTAACCGAATCGAATTTAGAGGCACAGGCCACAATGATGGGCAGGGCTATATCCTAGATAATGTCGTGGCGAAATCGGAATCGTCGCAGAATGCCCTATCAGATAAAGAGCGCGCAGAAGCGGATCGCCAACGTCTTGAACAAGAAAAGCAGAAACTGATCGATGCTGTCGCGGGGTCACAAAGTCAGTTGGAGTCGACCGACCAACAAGTCTTAGAAAATAATGGTCAAGCTCAACGTGAGGCGGTAAGAGAAGAATCGGAAGCCGTGACCGCCGAGTTGACGATACTGGCGCAAGGTCTTGATGTGCTTGATGGCCAAGCAACGCATACTGGCGAGTCAGGCGATCAATGGCGCAACGATTTTGCCAGTGGTTTTCTAGATGGCGTTCAAAGCCAGCTCGACGAGGCTAAGCAGCTCGCCAATGACAAGATGGCGGCGGCGAAGCAGACGCAGTCTGACAATAACAGCAAAGTCAAAGAATCCGTTGCGAAGCCTGAAGCAGGTGTCGCAAAAGGTGAGCAAAATCGAGCAGGAGTAGAGCAAGACATTGCCGATGCTCTAGTCGATGCTGTGGCGAAAATTAACGACGCGAAACAGGCCGAATCTGACGCACACAGCGCAGCAAACGACGCGCAATCGCGTGGCAATCTCGATGCGATGAATGCTGAAAATATTGTCAATCAAGCACAGGATGATGCGAAAGGAATAAAGCAAAACGAATACGATCGTCCAGACCGTCAAAGCGTGGCTGGCAGCGGTCTTTCGGGTAACGCTCATCGCGTGGAAGGGGCTGGCGAAACGGGCAGTCATGTTAACACCGACAGTCAAACAAACGCTGATGGTCGATTCAGTGATGGCTTGACCGAGCAAGAGCTGGAAGCGCTGGAAGGGGCGACAAACGCTGTGAATCGTCTGCAAATTAACGCAGGTATTCGCAGTAAGAACAGTGGTAGCACCATCACCTCAATGTTCACTGAAGTAAACGCTGACAGTATTGTGGTAGACACTACTGCGTCTCAGGATGTGGTTCGAAAAGAGGTTCGCATTTCTGGGGTGAATTTAGTAGGGCTTGGTGAAGCTTCGCATGACTCTGTTGAATCGCTTGTCACTGCTCGCGCAGAAAAAGTGGCGAATCTCTATCGCTGGTTAGACACCGATAATGACGTTGCGACGGACAAGTATGTACCAGTCCCTGGCTTTGAACGTGTCGATGCTGATGTTTCTGATGAAGTCAAGCAGCGCATGATTCAATCTTTGAGCGGTTACATCGAACACACCGACAATCAAGTACCGAAAGATCAAGCACAAGCATTAGCCACGTTGTTTGTTGAATCGACGCTCGATTACGACTGGGACAAACGCGTTGAGTTTCTCACTAAGCTTGAGAGCTATGGTTATAGTTTTGAAGCGCCACACGCAGAGAAAAGCATTGTTTCTTTCTGGTCTGGTAAAAACTTCAAGCAATACCGAGACGTTCTCGACAATGCCCAGACTGATGGCAAAAAGGTCGTGTACGACATCGATGTTAAAGGCAACGCATTTGCAATCGACCTGAACAAGCATTTAATGCGTTGGGGCGGCCTGTTCCTTGACCCAGATAACGCCGAGCAAAATCAATTGAAATCGTCAATTGATGCAGCAACGTTCAGCAATACAGGTTTTTGGAGTTCAGTCTATGCGACGGCTGCACAAAATGATGTGTATGTCATTGCGGAAGGTGGCATGCGTCTTGGGAACTATTTCTGGAATGTGGAGCTTCCGGCGTTACGTCAATTGCAGCGTGAAGGCTTAGTTGGCGAAATTCGTTTGCTTGACAAACCTGTATCAGAATACGAAGGCGTGTCTGTAGAAAGCATTGGTCATCGACTGACCGACGCTGGTATCAAGGTCAAAATGCGTTTTGATGCTTTAGATGTTAAGCGACAAGCCGCACTTCTTGCCGATAATCCAGATGGGTACAAAGCAGATACATTAGTCGACCTTGATGTTAACTTGAGCGCTATTGACAATATGTTGCGTGACTCTTTGCCGTTTTATTCACTTCGCACTGAACGTAACTTATTAATACAAGAAAGCGACGTAGGCTTTGAGGTGCGCTCTTGGCCGGGAACTGATGATAAGAGCAAAACAATCATTGTCGATGACCCAGAAGATAAAGCTAAGTTAAAATCTATCGAACGATTTATCCTAGCGAATTTTGACAATTTCGACCAACTGCCAAGTGAACTCTTTCTAGTCGATGACAAGGTGATCTCACACCAAAAAGGGTACACTCGAGTTCTTGCTGAAAAAGAAGACGGTGAGTGGAAGTACAGTGCAAAAACGGAACTTATGTCTGTTTCTGATCTTCTGGATACCGCCAGTGTTAGCGGTAAGGTCCGCGGCGAAAGTTACCAGAAGGTGATTGATGCTCTGGCTAAGTATCACGCGAGCACTTTAGAGCATGCTGATTATGAACTTGAGTCAGTAGAAAAACTGGTTAACTTGCAAAAACAGGCTGAAGGTTACGTATTAGGTCATCCAGATTCCGGTCGAGTTGAAGCTATTAACTCGTTACTTAGTCAAGTAAATGCACGTGTAGATGAAGTCTCTGTTCTTGCTGTTTCTGAGAACATAATTAAAGCACAAGGTAGTTTTAGTCATCTGTATGGCCAGCTTGAAAATGCCAACTTGAAATTAAATAAGCATTTGTATGTTGATAGTAATGGTGATCTGGTTACCAAAGGTAAAGAAAATCTAACGGACGTAAATAAGCTTGACAGTGGCAGTTTGGCAATAGAAAAAGTGAAAGCAACTGTAAGCAAAGAGTATGGTCAAGTGATTGCGGATACTGTATTTACTGATTTTTCGCCTAATGAATTGGCTAAGGATGGTAAAGGCATTGATATCGCGGGACTAAACAAAGTTCACCAAGCGATTGAGCAACATCTTTCTCCTGTCAGCGGTACTATGTTCATTTGGAAGCCAAGTAAACACAGCTCTCTTGGTCATGCTGCGTTGCAAATTGGCCAAGGAAGAACACAACTGGAAGGTCAATCTGCTGTTGATTCTAACAAGAAAAATTACGTTAGTTGGTGGCCTTTGGGGAGTAAGTCATCCAATATTAGCCGCCTCTTCGATATAGCAACAAAAGACCAACCGGATCTGAAGCTCCGTTGGAGCGATTTGAGTCAACCTGCTCATCAAAATGGCACGCTTGAACATGATATGGCATCTGAAGAAAACGATGAGTTTGGCTTGAAAGATGGGTCTCTGAAGCTGAAACGTTTTATCGAGAAACTCAAGGCCGTCAAAGGTATTGATGCGTCTTTTAAAGATGTGTCTGAAGCGTACGCAATGGCAGCATTGATGAACCCGGATATGTTGGAATCTGCAGGTATTCCTCCACATGTGTCTCAAGTCTTTGTTGAACAGTGGAATGACACCAGTTACGAAATGGCGGACGTTGCGAACCGTTTTTCTGAAGAATTAAAGAAACAAGCGCAAGCAACCAGCGACCCCGCGATGATGGAAAAACGTATCGAGAATGTGATTCGCCAATTTGCTGAAAGATCATTGGAGCAGATTGAAACGTTCCAAATGAGCGAAGCGGATCAAGGTCGGGTATTCCGTATTAACCTAGAAGGTCTGGACTCTTCAGCTATGCAAGCAGAATGGCATCGCTTAAGTAACGATCCTGATGCACGTTACCAGTTGCTAACAAAAAATTGCTCGAGTACCGTGGCGAAAGTGCTTAAAGCTGGTGGTGCCGATAAGTTAATAGGTTATACATGGCGACCTAAGTTTGGTGTTTGGACTCCAACAGAATTATTTAACTTTGGTCAAGCACTGCAAGAAGCGCAGCTTGAAATTACGGTTAAAAAGCAGAATCGTAAAGAAACGGAAGAGCTTGATTTTCTATCTGGGAAAGATAAGCAGAGTGAAACAGTTGCAATCGAAAATGATAGTACGCCACCTCGAGACAAAGAGTCTCTAAGTCCGTTAACTCGTTTCCTAAACAATGAATTGTTCGGAACTAAAGATGCTCGTCGTAAGGTTGGTGATATCACCCAAACATTACTAGGGCTTGCCGTCGAAAAAGGCGAATCTCAAAAAGTGACTCTAAAAGGTGAAGCTGGTCGCCTGTCTGGTTACTTCCATCAGGGGGCTAAAGCACCTGAAGGCAAAGATAATGAAAGAAATGGCAAAGTAGTGTTATTTCTACATGGTTCTGGTTCATCTTCAGAAGAGCAAGCGAGCGCAATTCGCAATCATTATCACAAGCAAAATATTGATATGTTGGCTGTCAATATGCGTGGGTATGGTGAAAGTGATGGTGGGCCGAGTGAAAAAGGTCTCTATCAAGATGCCCGCACTATGTTCAAGTATCTCGTGAATGATAAGGGTATCGATCCAAGTAACATTATTATTCACGGCTACTCAATGGGCGGTCCAATTGCCGCCGATCTCGCGCGTTTTGCTGCACAAAATGGTCAAGCGGTCTCTGGCTTGTTATTGGATAGACCAATGCCAAGTATGACCAAAGCGATCACTGCACATGAAGTGGCGAATCCGGCAGGGATTGTTGGAGCTTTGTCTAAGGCGGTTAATGGCCAGTTCTCCGTAGAGAAAAACTTGAAAGGTTTATCGAAAGATACACCGATCATGCTTTTAACGGATAATGAAGGTTTAGGCGGTGAAGGTGAGAAGCTTCGTGCCAAGCTAGCGGTATCTGGCTTTAACGTAACCGGTGAGCAAACCTTCTATGGACACGAGGCGAGTAATCGCTTAATGAGCCAATACGCTGAACAAATCGTATCTGGTTTGTTTGACGCAGACCGCGTATCAGCTGATGCAAGCGAAGTACTAAAAGGCACCAAAAGCGATCTTTCTCGCGACGGTGAAGAACCAAAACCAGACACAACTGCGGTGAATAAACCTAAGATTGATTTCCAAGTGAGCTTAAATGGCTCGGATGAAACGGTTAAAAACAAAGACGTTAACCGTTGGGAACGTATTGCTGTATCTCCGCAATCTGATGGGGGTGATACTCGCTTTGATGGCCAAATAATTGTTCAAATGGAGAATGATTCTTCGGTTGCTAAAGCTGCGGAAAATCTAGCAGGAAAACACCCTGATAGCAGCGTGGTTGTACAACTCGATTCAGACGGTAACTATCGTGTGGTTTACGGTGACCCGTCTACGTTATCTGGAAAATTACGCTGGCAATTGGTTGGGCATGGCCGAAATGAATCTGAAAACAATAATACGCATTTAAGTGGTTACAGCGCCGATGAGTTAGCCGTGAAACTGGCTAAATTCAATCAAGAGTTTAGCGAAGCGGAAAATGTGAACACTAAACCTGAGCATATTAGTGTAGTGGGTTGTTCGTTAATCAGTGATGATAAACAGAAAGGCTTCGGAAGACTGTTTATTGAATCGATGGATACGAATGGTATTCGCAGCGATGTTTCTGTTCGTAGCTCAGATATTGCAGTTGATGTCACTGGTCGTAAACATACCCGTGATGAAAATGGTAATTGGGTACAGAAGGCTGAAAGTAATAAAGTCACACTTAGTTGGAATGAAGAAGGTGAAGTGACAACAAAAGATGAGCGTATCAGGAATGGCATAGCAGAAGGCGATATCAATCTTTCTCGCGTGGGTGTTCGAGATGTTGATGATTCGGAAAACGGTGCGATTGGCAATAATCGCGAGGTGTTTAATGCCCCAGAAAAACGTAAGAATGAGACTGAATCCACTTCATCTGATAGTAGCAGTAATAAGCTCAGCTATTCTGGCAATATTCAAGTCAATGTTGGTGATGGTGAGTTTACCGCGGTTAACTGGGGTACTTCGAACGTAGGTATTAAAGTAGGTACAGGTGGCTTTAAATCTCTAGCTTTTGGTGACAACAATGTGATGGTTCATGTTGGTGATGGGGAAAGTAAACACAGCTTTGATATTGGTGGGTATCAAGCTCTAGAAGGCGCACAGATGTTCATCGGTAATCGCAACGTGAGCTTCAATTTAGGGCAAAGTAACGATCTTATTGTGATGATGGATAAATCAATTCCTACGCCTCCTCTGGTTAATCCGTTTGACGGCGCCTCTCGAATCTCCGGTGTGTTAAAAAGCATAGCGAGTTCAGGTGAAGGTCAAGATTGGTTAGCCGCTCAAGAGCAGCAGTGGACATTATCTGGGGCTAAAAAGTTCGTTAAAGATATGTCTGGCTTAGATCAGAGTAGCAGTGTTGATTACACAAGCTTGGTTGATTTGGATTCTCAAAATGAACGCAGTAGCCGTGGCTTGAAAAATGACGCTGAAGCGACGTTAAACAAGCAATATAACCAGTGGTTAGGCGGAAGTGATAACTCTGACTCAAGTAAAATGAGTCGTGCAGATAAGTTCCGTCAAGCGAATGAGAAGCTAACGTTTAACTTTGCTGTTGGTGGCCAAGGTGCTGATATTCAAGTGACGACGGGTAACTGGAACTTTATGTTCGGTGATAATATTCAGTCGATTCTTGATACCAACTTGGGTTCGTTGTTTGGTCTTATGACTCAACAATTTTCTACAACGGGGCAAGCTAAAACAACGTTTACTTACAGCCCCGAAGATCTTCCTCGTCAGTTAAAAAACAAGCTCCTAGGCCAACTTGCCGATGTAGGTACAGAGACGACGTTAGGTGATATCTTCGGTGTGGATTACACAGCAGCAGGACATATTGTGTCTCGTACAGGCGAATCAGTAGATGGTGTCGCAATCCTAAAAGAAATGCTGGAAGTTGTTGGTGAGTTTAGTGGCGATCAATTACAAGCCTTCGTTGACCCAGCCAAGTTGCTAGACAGCCTAGAGTCGGGCGTCAATATGGGTGCTGACGGTATTAAGACGTTCGCAGAAACACACGGCTTGAAAGAAAAAGCACCGGAAGAGGAAGAAGATAATTCATCCGTTTCTGTTAATGGCACTAATGTTACTGGAGCTCAGGATAACGGCGATGCAATAACGGCAGATAGTTCTGCTAAAGAAGACCGTGCATTTGGTTTTAATTCGCTAAATCTACCTAATTTGTTTGCGACTATTTTCAGTGAAAATAAGCAAACAGAAATGAAGTCTCTGGTGGAAAACTTAAAAGAAAACCTGACGGCTGATCTACTGAATATGAAGGAGAAAATATTTGATTTCCTTCGTAATAGCGGCCATTTGCAAGGCGATGGAGACATCAACGTTTCTTTAGGTAATTACAACTTCAATTGGGGTGGTGATGGTAAAGATCTCGGCGCGTATCTAGGAGATAACAATAACTTCTGGGGTGGTCGAGGTGATGATGTCTACTATGCAACAGGAACATCTAATATCTTTACCGGCGGTGAAGGCAATGATATGGGCGTGCTAATGGGACGTGAAAATATGATGTTCGGTGGCGAAGGAAATGATACTGCCGTCGTTGCTGGACGAATCAATCACGTGTTCTTGGGCGGGGGTGATGATGAGTCGTTTGTCTTTGGTGAAGGTGGCGAGATTGACACTGGAACTGGCCGTGATTATGTCGTCACATCTGGTAACTATAACCGTGTTGATACAGGCGGCGACCAAGACTACTCAGTTACGATTGGTAATACTAACCAAGTTGAGTTGGGGGCTGGTAATGACTTCGCCAATGTCTTTGGTAATTACAACCGTATCAATGCTAGTGGCGGCAATGATGTTGTTAAGTTAATGGGTTATAACGCGGTGCTCAACGGTGGCGAAGGTGATGATCACCTAATTGCTGCTGCGCTTTCTAAGTTTAGCCAGTTCAATGGTGGAGAAGGAAGTGACATGATGGTACTTGGTGGATTCCAAAATACCTTTAAGGGCGGCACTGGTGTAGATAGCTTTGTTGTAAGTGGTGACGTCATTGACAACCTCGTTGAAGACATTCGCAGCGAAGACAACATTGTTTTCAATGGGATTGACTGGCAGAAATTGTGGTTAGAACGCAGTGGCTATGATCTAAAACTGTCTATCTTGCGTGATCCTGTGAGCGATACTGACCAAGCGAAGTTTGAACACATCGGTTCTGTAACCTTCAATGGTTATTTCAATGATAATCGTGCACAAGTCGTTATAGCGATGGGTGAGAAAAATATTGAAGGTGAACGAGAATATACTTCGTTATCTGATAATGCGATTGATGCACTGGTGCAAGCCATGAGTGGCTTTGAGCCCCAGGTTGGTGACAATGGTTTTATCGACAATCTCAATAGTCAATCTCGTGTAGCGATAACAACAGCATGGTCTGATGTGTCTCAAGGGGAAAGAGCTTTTGCCTAACTAATTATTTAAAATTTCAACAATAATGTAAGCCGCCTTCTTTTTGAAGACGGCTTTTTTCATATCAAGGATTAGACATTGTTATCAGTAAACAGCTTTTTAGTTTAAAAGATAAATTGATATAAATAACCAGCACTTACTGCCATACCTAAAATTACTATTAGAAATGCCGCAATCATTTGGTTTTTGAAGATAGATTTAAGTAAAATCACTTCGGTTAAACTTGCGCCAGCACTGCCAATGATTAACGCCATTACTGCACCAAGGCTTATTCCTTTTGCTGCTAGTGCTGCACTTAGTGGGATAACCGCTTCAGCACGAATGTAAAGTGGGATACCAATAACAGCCGCTACAGGGATAGCAAATGGATTATCTTCACTTGCAATTTTTGCCACAAATTCTGTTGGCATGAAACCATAAATCATTGAACCAAGAGCAATACCACCAATTAAGTAAGGTAATACTTTTTTAAAGTCAGCCCATGTGCTTTTCCAAATTTTCATCCACTTACTTTCTGGTGCTTTTTTCGCACCACCACACGTTGAGCCGCAACCTTTTGCTTCAGGTTCGATATACGCAGTTTCTTTTACGTATTTCTCAAAGCCTAATTTTTCTAACGTGTAGCCAGCAATAACGGAAACACCCATTGCGATAGCAAAGTAGAACACAGTTACTTTCAGTCCAAACGTGACAGCGAATAGACCAATAATGATTGGGTTTAATAATGGGCTTGCAAACAAGAACACCATCATTGTACCAAAACCGGCTTTAGCTCGTAGTAGCCCCTTCAGGAAAGGAATGGTTGAGCATGAGCAGAATGGCGTTATTGCGCCTAGCAAACCAGCAACGATGTAACCTCTGCCGTTTTTACCACTAAGAATACTTTGGATCTTCGCTGGTGGAATGTACTCCTGCAATACACCAACAAGGTAACTAATTAAAAGGAACAATACGGTTAATTCAGCCGCTAAGAAAGCGAACATATTTAAGGTGTCCATCACCATATCTTGTGTAATTGTAAACATAATTTAAATCTCTATATTTCTGGAATAGTCGAAATATACTCGTAATTATTGGCGTGATCAAGTTATTTCTAGTAATATCGAAATATAGTTTTTAAGAGTATGTAATCATGGATATTGAAGTTATTGCTAAAGCATTGAAAGAATTAGGGCATCCCACACGTTTAGCCATTTTTAAACAGGTAGTAAGAGCGGGGCATCAAGGGGCTGCTGTTGGTTCTATTCAAGAACAATTAGGCATTCCGGGCTCAACACTTTCTCATCATCTTTCAGGTTTAGTCTCTGCAGGGCTCGTCTCTCAGCGTCGAGAAGGAAGGATTCTTTTTTGTGTGGCAGAATATGAGAACCTAACTTCCGTAATAGGTTTTTTACAAGATGAGTGTTGTTTTGACGAAACGTGTTAAATCATAAGGAATGATAAAATGAATGTGTATACACAATTTAAAAGTCCGATAGGTCTTGTTACTGTTAATGCGAATGATGATGGGCTGTTAGGGGTATGGTATGAGAGTCATACTAGAGAGCTTAGTGATTTTGGAACACAAGCAGATGATCATCCTATACTGAAATTAACCGTTACTCAGCTACAAGAGTATTTTTCCGGTAAACGTAGTGAGTTTTCTATTCCGCTTGCTGCAAGTGGTACTGAGTTTCAAAACAAAGTATGGAAAGCGCTAACTACGATTCCTTATGGTGAAACCTGGTGTTACAAAGATCTTGCGATTGCGGTAGGAAATCCAAAGGGGTCTCAAGCGGTAGGTGGCGCTAATGGTAAAAATCCAATCTCTATTATTGTGCCATGTCATCGAGTGATTGGTAAAAATGGCAGTTTAACGGGTTATGCTGGGGGATTAGACATTAAACAAGCATTATTAGCGCTTGAGAAAAAACACAACACAGTTTAATTTTTTGTTTAACCTATCATCGTTAAAATAAAGAAGATTAGTTAAAGTAAAAAATGGTCTATAAATAGAAAGGGAGTCTATTTGTTATTTAAAAGGGAAGTTATGTCAAAGTGTCGTGCCATCTGCATTTCCTTTCTTATGTCGGTAAGTTGCTCAGCTATCGCAGTGAGTTTTTTTGATCCCTTAGATGGTCAATTAGACATGGGGGAATACCTTGCGGAAAATGCTTATGGTTTTCTGCCTGTACCTATTGTTATTACTGAGCCCGCATTGGGTTATGGTGGTGGCTTTATGGGCGTTTTCTTACATGAATCTGAAGAGCAAAAATTAAAACGGAAAAGCATGGCAGAAAAATCGGTCGATGGTGGGGCTCAATTATTAACCCCTGCGATTACCGTTGCCGGTGGCTTTACTACTGAAAATGGCACAAAAGCGATGTTTATTGGCCACAGACGTTCGTGGAATAAAGATCATATTCGTTATATGGGAGGTATGTTCTATGGTGATATGAATATGAACTTTTATGGTTCTTATGCACAATCATCAAACGGATTTGAAATGAATATGAAAGGTGGAGGGGCGATGCAAAAACTCCAATTTAGAATTAAGGATACCCCTCTTTTTCTAGGAATAACACAAACCTTTATTCGTCCTGAATTAAGCGTGAATAATCGTAAATATCTCAATGAAATTGCCGCCAAATGGTTAAATTTAACACCGAATGTCTCTGGCTTAGGATTGATCGCAGAATACGATACCCAAAATAGTTTCTTATACCCTACCGAGGGGGGAAATTATGTCGCAGAATATAATGTGTTTAATGACGTTATTGGCAGTGATTATGATTTTGAGCTGATTTCACTTAACGGTAAGCATTATTTCCCGATAAACAAGGAATGGAATGTTGGTGTTAAAGGAAGTTTTAAAGGGATCACCACTGATGAAAGAGCGTTACCCCCATCAGCTTATCCAGATATAGACATGAGAGGAATTGCTCGTAACCGCTATCAAGGAGAGGTGACAGCAACGATTGAGTCTCAATTAACGTGGCAATTCACTTCTCGTTGGTCAACGTCAATTTTTGGTGGGGTAGGTTCAGCGACTGATACAGAAACCCCTCTGTTTTCACAAGATAATCATTATGCGTATGGTGCAGGTTTTCGCTATTTAATTGCGCGTCGCTATGGAATGCGAGCTGGAATTGATGTGGCAAAAAGCGAGGAAGATAACGCTCTATACTTTCAAGTTGGGACGGGGTTTTAGTTTATTTGATTTTCGTATTTCAGAGATAAGGATTTAACGATACGATGAAATTTATCCAAGAAGTACACAATAGAGGACGACATGCACGCCATTATTAAAGTTCTTACTAATCTAGTAAATAAGCATTTTATGGCAATAAATGCATATACGTTAATGCTTTTAATTTCTTGTTATGTATTACTTAGTTGGGCTGGATTATTACTGACAAATGAACTGCATTTAACAGAGAATGTTGCTAATTTCTTTTATTACTTAGTGACAACGAGTAGTACGGTGGGATATGGCGATCTGAGTCCAACAAGCGATCATGGCCGTCTTTTTTCAGGGTTGTTTATTATCCCATGTGGTGTGGGATTATTTGCATTATCTGTAGGTCGAGCCGCAGTGTTTTTTACCGATTTTTGGCGAACAAATAGAAGAGGGAAACAAAATTTGAACTTAGAAAATCACATTATCGTTATTGGCATCAATAGTGCGAGAACCTCTCATTTGCTCGAAATGTTAAAACGTGAAGAACAAGGTCGTCGTGAGGTGGTGGTGGTCTCTTGCGAATATGAAGAGTCGCCATTTGATTCAGATGTTCATTTTGTACGTGTTAATTCATTTACTGATGCCATAGAAATGGAACGCTCAAATCTCTCAAAAGCCAGTGCTGTGATTGTGGATACTGATTTAGATGACGTAACACTTACGGTAAGCTTGTTTGTTGCCGAGCAAAACAGTGATGCACATTTAGTGGCTCATTTTGAAGATCCAATTAAGCGTGATTTATTACATAAGTATTGTCCAAATTCAGAATGTATATCTTCTCTTTCTACAGAGTTGGTCGCTAAATCCGTTATGGATAAAGGCTCTAGTTTTATTCATTCTGAGTTAGTTAGTGCTCATGAAGGTCAAACTCAATATTCGATTGAAGTGCCAAGTGGTGTTGATGCGTTTACGATTGAATCAGTATACTCACCATTCAAAGCGCAATATGAAGCCATTATTATTGCTATTCAGACAAAGAATACAGGCTGCAAAATTAACCCAAGTTTAGATACCGTGCTGTTGTCTGGTGATATGATTTATTACATTGCTGATGAACGAATTATTGATCTTGATTGGAAACGAATTACGGGTAATTAGTGATTTATAAATAAAAAGCAAAAGACTAAGCATTTAAATATAATTATGGTCGTCACCCTACCGCAAGGCAGGGTGGTCCAATTAAATGTTAATAGTAACTTAATGAAAAATTCAGATCTTAAAATTGGTAGTTAAGGTTAACGCTCATGTTGCGAGGCTCTCCTGCATGATATTGGTTATAAATCCCCATTTGACTGTAATACTGTTTATCAAGAAGGTTTTTCACATTTGCATTTACGTTAAAGTGTTTATTTATTTCATAGCTCATCATTAGGTCGTATATAGCATAGCTGTCTTGTTTCACTGTAGTATCTCCTATATTAGGAATACCGCTTACCTCCTTATAAATACTGCCATACCAACGAGCACCACCGCCAAGTTTAAGTCCTTGTAAAACACCATCTAGTTCATACGTCGTAAATAGTTTTAATTGTTTATTAGGAACATCTGTTTTGAGTCTATTTCCTTGTTGATCTGTTGTTTTGAAATAGGTGTAACCAAGCATTACGTTCCAATTGTTAGTAATAGCACCATTGGTTTCAAACTCAACCCCCTTGGTTTCGGTTCCGTCAACGCCACGATAAATAGGCATATTTGTGTTTGGATCTGTTTCATCAGTTTTGATGCCTAAATTATCTTGTAGGGTATTGAACCTATTGAGAGATAGGTTTAATTGCTCATCTAAAAGACTCGCTTTAATTCCTGTCTCATAGTTTTTTCCTTCAATTGGATCAAGGTAGGTATTATTTTTACCTTTTACGTTTTGTGGAGTGAAAATATCAGAATAACTTGCATATAAAGCAAGTGCTGGGGTTATTGCATAGGTAGTACCAAGGAATGAGGTAAATTCATTGCTGATTTTATTTTGATGAATGCTTCCAAAGTCATTCATGTCTGTTTCCCAATTACTCAATCGCCCACCAAGCACTAAAGACCATTGTTCTGTGACATTGATTTGAGAGGTGATATAAAACCCTTGTTGTGTTGTTTCTCCCGTTGATTCCCAACTTTTTTCTTTGCTCCATTCTGGTTGAGGGTAAGACCAATTAGGGTCAGTAAAATCACCAATATCAGATTGCGGGTTTAGTCCCTTATAATAAGTATTCTCAAATGTCATTTTTTGGTTGTTAAAACCTGCGATCATTTGATGTTCTTGCCCAAATAAAGAAAAATAACCGTTGAGGGCAAGGTTGAGGTTATTAATTTTTCGACTTCCATCAATATAATTAATTGTCCCAGGAATCATGCCTTGATTCGTATCTGGGTCGGGGAATCCCGTTGGCCATAAATAATTAAAATCTAGCTCATTATTGCCATAGGTATAAGTTCCTTTTAATGACCAATCTTGATTGAAGTTATGCTCAAGGCTCACAAAAGAATTTAATGACTTTGTTTTGGCTGATGCCCAGTCGGGCGCCGTCGTTGCTGAGGTGCTGTAATTTGTTCTTGTACCATCACTATTAAACAGAGGAAGCCCCCCTGCCATAGTTCCTTTTGGTTCGTTATTCTGATAATCAGCTCCGATTGTTAATAAGGTGTCATTGGTTAAATCAGCCTCAATGACCCCGTACAATGTACTTCTTTTTTGTTCATATCTGTCTAAGTAGGAGTCACGCTCTTGGTGAACAGCAACAAGACGAGCTCTGATATTTTCATCGCGATTCACACTGCCAGAGATATCAACAACACCTCGTTTTAAATTCCAAGATCCCGTACCTACGCTAACGTTGGCATTAAAATCATGAGTAGGACGTTTTCTTATGAGGTTGATAGATGCTGAGGGTTCCCCAGCACCAATCATTAAACCATTGGCACCGCGCACAACTTCTATACGCTCATAAATAGCGGTGTCCATTAAGTTATCACCGTAATTAAAGCGGGTGTCATAAGTTATTGGGACACCGTCGTAAAGAATAGTACTGATGTCTACACCACGTGCTGATACGGTATACCTATCGTTGTCCATAGGGCGAGCATAAACACTTGATACACTATTCATTACATCAACAACACTATTGAGTTGCTGCTCTTTCATTGCTTCTTCACTGACTGATGTGACTGATTGTGGAGTTTCTAAGTAGGATAAATCCATTCCTGTTGAGGTAGAGGTTTCTCCTGTCTTGTAGTTTGCGATATCTTGTTTGTGAGCGGTAATCGTCATGACTTCCATTGTGTCGCTGTCTTCAGCTATTACTGGTAAAGCGAAAACACAAGAAAAACCATAAATGAGTGACTGTGCTGGGATCGTCGTTGATACTGTTCTTTTATTATGTTTCATTGTTTGGCCTAAAAGTCAGTGGACTAAGTAATGCGATGAGTCTCAGCAAATAGAGCGAGAGGGTTTGCAATATCCTCAGCAAAACGTAAGTTTTTTTCTCTATCTTCAAGATCAATCATTTGCTGATTATTGTTTAACTGAATTCTATTTAGGCAAGTACGTGCAAACGTGCTGCAATAAAGATCGTAACGTTGATATTTAGCATTAAATTGTGGATGTTCTTGTTGGTAATCTTTGACTGAATTTGAAACTATCTCCCAGAAGTCAGACTCCGAAACCTCAGTTTGTTGATCAAGTAATGGAGCGATAAAACGGAAAATACAATCAAAAATATCGAGTAAGATATAATTAAGCTTCATCGGTTCTTCCAATTCAACCGCTAAGCAAGTCATGTCACTTGGCAGTGTTTTTTCACCATTGAGAATGGCAACTTCTTCTCCGATATCTTTCATTATTATTTTTACTGGAACGTTATCTTCAAGGACTAAAATTAAGTTTTCACCGTGTGGCATAAAGACAAGATCATAAGCAAAAAAACTGTGCAGAAGGGGGTGTAGGTAAAGATCCATGTATTGTTTGAGCCATTGGTGATCAGAAAGTGGAGAATCAGCCATTAATGCTGAAATTAAACTTTTACCCTGCTCATCAATATGTAGCAGTGCTGCCATTGTCATTAGTTTTTGCTGTTTTTTTACCAGTACATTGCCATGTTGATCTGGTGCGTATGGGCTTTCGCGCCATAAAGAAGAAAGCATTTTTTTATAAGGGCTATCTGTTTGAGTGGCTTGCTCATAATAGTCGTGGTGATACCCAATTGCTGCGATTTCTTTAAGAACAAAAAACTGCTTTTTAGTAAAGTAAGGGTCATCTTCAATAAGGTTTGCAATGAACGTATTGATCGCTGGCGTTCGACTCATGTAATACGGAGATAAGCCACGCATGAACCCCATGTTTAAAATGGATAAGGCTGTTTTTACATAGCACTTTTCTGGCGATGACAGATTAAAAAAGGTTCGAATAGATTGCTGCGCTTGATATTTATCCTCTGTGGTGCCTAGCGGTACTAAATATTGGTTAGCAATATCAGCCGCGAAGATACGTGATACTTTTTCTCTCCATTGCCATGGGTGGATAGGCATTAAGTAATAATGTGATGGTTCAAGCCCCAGCAGGGAGAGTTGTTGATTAAATGCATTCAGCTGTGATTCCCCTAACTCATCAAAAATGAGCGTGTCGTAATTTAGTGATTCGATGGCTGCGAAGCTTGTTTTCTCACGCAGTACCGCAATCCATTGTAAGTTTAATGGTTGCCCACTTTCTGGTGAAAATTCAACATGATCCAACATATCAAAGCCAATCCTGCCGTTATTGGCAATAAAGACTGGGTGCCCCTCAGTCATGGCAGCTTCAATTTCTTGATAACTTGCTGTTGCTAATTGGTCAGCGGTTTTATGTTGATGCATTAGCTTATAAGCTTTGCTGTAAAGGGTGCTGGTGATCTCCTCTAAATATGTAGGTAATAATGCATCCGTGATCTCGAGAAGATGGCGACAAGAAAGAATAAAAGAGATGGCATCAAGTGGTTGAGGTTTATCATCCTTGGTGCAGCATATTGATTGCGGTTCAACCAATAAATGATCAAGTTGATATTGACGAGCGCGGAAGAGGTATTCTGATGTTCCTGAGTCTAAATTGAACGTGATGTGCCAAGAGGCGACTTCTGTATTTGATTCGTCGTCTAATTTTTGAGGAGTGATGATTTGCTCATGGCTTAACTCTGTGATCATTTTTGCGATTAAGTGTTGATTTGCTTTTTGCCAATATTCAGCCGTTAAATGAGAAGTGGCGAGAGATAGTGATGGCTTTTTATTGCTGTTTTTCATTGGAGATACTTTCCCTTGTGATTGTAAAAATTGATATTTAGTCGCAAAACCTAACTTTGCAGTTTTGCTAATAAGTGGAACGATTTGGCTGTATTCGATGCCAACGGAATGATTTAAACGATGCACTTTTTCGTTGTTAATATCAGGTTCAACAACAAGTCTTGTAAAAGACAAGTGTTCTAAAATTAATGACGAGATTGCGGTAATGACTTTTTGACTTAAACCATGCTCTGGTATATCAACAGGAGCGATAATTAGGTGCATGCCACAGTCTCCTTCGTGTACAGGGTAGTGCCCACCTATTTCGTCTTTTTCTGGATGATATAATTCTGTATAAAAGAGTATTTTTCCGTGTTTTATCCCCACCAATCCAAATTTATGGTCTGTGTTTTTTAGTTCTGCTTTACGTGCTTTTGTGGAAAGATCATTCATTCCCCAATATTTTGAGTAACTCAGAGATAGCCACTGATTTATAACGTTAAAATCGGTGTCTTCATTGTAATTTCTGAATTCAAATTCAGAGATGTTGATTGTTTTTCTTTTTTTTAGCGCGTAACGATCCGTAAAGCTGCATTGAGCCTTAGTTACTAAATTTGTCATCGTTATCTCTTTTTAGAGTGAGTCTTCAGTGGTTGCGTTATATAAATGACTTTCGCAATTTGGAGGAGAGAATTGCTGAAAGGCGATGGATTTTTCTACTTTATAGTGGGTTCTGCCAAGTACCTGATTTAAAATTGTGGCGTTTCTATAGCACACCATTCCAAGGTCAGGGGAAGTAAGTCCATGAGTATGTAATCCAACGTTTTGTACGAAGATTTTGTTGTTTCTATCAACGCTGTAGTTTCGCTGAACATCAAGTTCTCCATGTGAATCAAAGCGTAAATGGCTACTAATGCCATCCAAAAATTGAGGCAATTGATATTCATAACCTGTTGCCATCACAATATGTTCACTTTCTAATTGGAAATTATTGTGAGTTTCACTATGTTGGCATTTAAGTATTACGTGTGATTTTTCGTGTGATAAAGCGTTAACTGATATGTTCGTCATCATCTCGACAGCACAATCATGTGATAACCGTTTAATATATAAAAGATCATAAATATCATTAATTAAATCGGCGTTAATGCCTTTATATAAGTGTTTTTGCTTTTTAATTAAGGCTCGGCGTTGTTCTGGTTCAAGTTGATGGAAATAGTCAATATATTCCGGAGACGTCATTTCTAATGTGAGTTTTGTGTACTCTAGTGGAAAGAATCTGGGAGAACGAGTTAACCAGCGAAGGCGGTATTTTTCTATATCAATATCGGTTAATAAATCATAGAAAATTTCAGCGGCACTTTGGCCACTCCCGACAACAGTAATGCACGTAGATTTTTTCAATTCAGCTTTATGCATTAGGTAATTAGCTGAATGGATAACTTCATGCTCCTTCTCATTACAAAAGTCAGGTAGGTAAGGTTGTGTTCCTGTCCCTAAAACCAAATGATGGCAGTAGTAAGTTTCTTCACGGTTAAGTAAGGTATCTTGTGTTTGTACACAATATAGTGCTTCATTTTCGTCATAACTGATCATAGTAACGCAACTATTAAACTTTAGGTTTGATAAGCGGTTACAAGCCCATTGGCAATATTGGTTATACTCTTTTCTTACTAAAAAGAAGTTTTCTCTTATATAAAAAGGATAAAGGTGACCATTTAACTTTGAATAGTTAAGAAAACTGTATTCATTGGTTGGGTCAGCCATGGTGACGAGATCAGACATAAAAGGTGTCTGTAATCTTGTTCCTTCAAGCATCATCCCTGGGTGCCAATTGAAGCGACTACGTGCATCAAGAAAAATGCTTTTACAATCAGAAATAGAGGATGATAGGGCGGCAAGGCTAAGATTAAATGGCCCAATACCAACACCTAAAATATCATATATTGTTTTGTTCATTGTATATCCTTTTATAGTTAGGCACTTTGTTTTACGTTAGTGAGAAGTTGCTCGGCGATTGAGTGACCATAAGCATTAATGACCTCAAATACCTCAATGATGCTTTCAATGGGAGTTTGAGGATTTAGCATTGTTGTCTTTAGATATTGACTACCTTGAACTACGGTTGCTGCAATTAATGCTCTTCTTGATTTAGAAAGCGTCTCTCGAATTGCCTTGTTACAGGTGTCTTGTTCGGTTGGGGTTAGGCGATGATCGACAAACCTAAAGACTAGCGTAGTTAGCTGTGGTTCTTGGGCAAATTCAATATCAGTTAGATGTTGGACGCCTTGGTAGACAGCTTTAGTATTGAGGATTAAGTCATCAAACAGTTTTCCGATGGCTTCAGGCCCACAAGCTCGTAAAGTGAGCCAAATCTTTAAAGCGTCGAATCGACGTGATGTTTGTAGGCTTTTATTAGCAAGATCTGGAATACCATTATCCGCTTGGTGTTTTGGGTTAAGGTAATCAGCATGATAGGTAAGGTGAGAAAGTGATTTACCATTACTTACTACAAGGGCTGAACAACATAAAGGTTGGAAGAATGATTTATGAAAGTCGATACTAACAGAATCCGCTTTTTCGATGCTGTTGAGTAAGTGAGGAAATTGATTAGAAATCAATAGTACACCACCGTATGCAGCATCTACATGCAACCAGCACTGATATTGCTGGCAAAGAGAAGCAATATCTTCAATAGGATCGATAGAACCAAAATCGGTTGTGCCTGCGGTAGCAACGACAGCGATTGGAATTAACTCTTGTTCTACCAATGAATTTAATGTTGATGACAATGCTTCGGGGTCCATTTGGCGTTGTTTATTACTTGGAATACTCACCACTGCATCTTGACCTAAGCCTAAAACGAATGCCGCTTTTTGAATACTATAATGGCTGTATTCAGAACAAAGAATACGAAACTTGTTGGTATTGGCGTGTAATGATTTTTTCTGCGCATCATTAAGTTTCGCGCTGCATTGCTCTCTAGCCAGTAGTAATGCCATTAAATTAGATTGTGTGCCACCCGTGGTAAATACACCATCTGCGGATTTTAAATAACCTATACGGTATGCAAGCCAATCTATTACTTTCTGTTCAATGAAAGTTCCACCAGCACTTTGATCCCATGTTTCTACAGCGGTATTAATTGCACTACTGATTTGTTCTGCTAATAACGATGTTAATAATACAGGACAATTTAAATGGGCTAAGTAATCTTTATGATGGAAATAGACGGCATGCTTCAGGTAGAGGTCATCAAGTTCGTTAATAACATCATTAATATTAATTAGAGGCGAATCTAAATCTATTTTATTAAAAGATTCCTTTAGCTCTATTGGTGAGATTCCAGAGTTAGGATGAGATGTTGAATTTAATGTTTTAATAAGTGTATTGAGGCCGAGTTCTGTTATGTGTTTATAACGATCTAAAGAGCTGGAATTAAAGAAATCCATATTATTTAAATCGTTATTTTTCTCAAAACAATGGTCATCATTGGCGTTTTTTTCAAAATAGTTAGAATCCATACTTTTCTCTATGCATTTATCAATGTCGAATGAAATCTCATGTAATTAACTGAGATATAACATTTATCTCTATTTTTTAGAGTGACAGGAATCTATCATGATAAAGTACAAATGGGAATAGTTATCATTGCCATTATTATTTTGTGGTTTTACTTAAATTTATCTTCTACCTAGTTAGAATAAGGCTTGAGCTTATTTTAAAAGAGATTATTTTTTTTATATATTTTTAATTAATAGATAAATATAGGGGTTATATCAATACTAAGATTGAATTTTGTGAGGAGATGATGATAAGAATATATATTTTTATTAAGAATAATGACAAGTTATGTTTTTATTTTGGCTTGATCAAATAATATATGGTTAATTAGATTTTTATATCATTGGTCATTTGTAAAATACGGAGGTAAATACTGTTTTTCGATTAGAAGATTGAACAGTAATATTACCGTTGTGAGCGTTCACTATTGCTCGGACGATAGAAAGACCAAGCCCAGCACCTGAGCTGCTTACATGTTGTCTAGATTTATCTGCTCGATAGAAGCGTTCAAAAATAAATGGAAGATCTTTTGGTGAGATGCAATCCCCAGTATTTGAAATAGATATTGCCACTTCATCTACAGTGTCTTTGATATCAATATAGATTGAGCTGTGTGGCTCGGCATGACGAATTGCGTTTGATAATAAGTTGTTCGCTACACGTTGGAACATCGATTTATCACCAAATAGCGTCCCTTCGCCTGAAAGGTAGATAGTGTTACCGGACTCTTCCGAAACAATGCTGTAATACTCAACAATCGGCATAAATAATTCATTCAGATTTAATTGGACATTATCTTTTAATAATAAGTCATTCTCTGATTTTGCCAGATAAAGAGTGTCGTTTATGGTTTTATTAATACGCTCTAGTTCTTCTAGATTGGATGATAATATCTCTTGATACTCATGAGGAGCTCTTGGTTGAGAGAGGGTAACGTGCGTTTGAGTGACAATGTTAGCCAACGGTGTTTTTAACTCATGAGCAATGTCAGATGAAAAATCACTTAATCGCTCAAACCCAAGCTCTAATCGTTCAAGCATTTGGTTTTGTATCTTTGCAAACTCAATCAGCTCATTAGGTAAGCTAGCATCAGAAAGTCGAATGTTTAGTTTATTCGGCTGTACTTGTTTAATTCGGTCTTGCAAAGATTGAAGTGGTTTAAACCCCATATTTACAATCATAAAGCTATAAAGAAAAGAAAGCAGGCTCGCAATACCGATAGACCACATCAAAATACCATTGAGCCTTTTATTAAATCTAATGTGGTGGTCAATATTAATACCCATTAGAAACCCGATATAATTGTCATTATTTAATGGATAATACAGCGTTCGAAATGTACCGTCATTATAACGCCATTCATTCATTTTTTTGGATTGTATAAATGCACTGTCATTAGGAATTATATTGGTATTTTGATTGAGAGTAGCGTCATTTTTTTCAAGCCAAATATATATTCCTCGGCTTTTTAATGAGGCAAAAATCTCGGAGCTGCTAATGTTTGTATTCTCTAATAATACAAAAATAGAAGTGCGATTAGAATCGATTAACCGAAGGTCTTCTTCATAAAAATGGGATTGAACTAGATATTGAATAGTAAAACCTAAACTGATAAAAACAAACACCGAGGTTGCAAAAAACATCAGTGTGAGCTTCAATTTCATTGAAAGATAATGCTTTTTCATCTAGTTATAGTTCATCCATTTTGTAACCCATTCCACGGATAGTATGAATGAGTTGAGTATCATAAGGCTTATCGATTTTCGCTCTGAGTCGTTTCACTGCGACATCAATAACATTGGTATCGCTGTCAAAATTCATATCCCAAATAAGAGATGCAATGGTCGTTCTTGAGAGTACTTCACCTTGTTTACGCATGAATAATTCAAGCAGTGAGAACTCTTTTGCTGTTAAGAGGATATTATCGTGATTTCTTGTGGCGGTGTGCTTTAAAAGATCGAGCTTTAAATCACATAAAACTAATTCGTTAACTTTTTGAGAGTGCGGATGGGGTACTTGAGATCTCAATGCATTTTCAATACGAGCTTTTAATTCAGCAAAAGCAAAGGGCTTGATTAGGTAATCATTCGCGCCGAGTTCAAATCCTTTCACTCTGTCGTCTATTTGGTCTTTTGCCGTGAGCATTATAATAGGCGTGTTATTTTCACAATTTCTAAGAGTTTGTAAAATTTGCCACCCATTTAGTTTGGGTAGCATGACATCTAAGATGATTAAATCGTATTGATATGTCGTTGCGTTATATAAACCATCAACGCCATCACGCGACAGATCAACAGTGTAACCAGATTCTGTTAATCCCTTTTTGAGATAATCTCCAGCTTTTGTTTCGTCTTCTATTATAAGTAGTTTCATCGTGTCACTTCTTTTAATCTGGAGAACAATCATTGGGTATCAATACAATATAGTCGCATATCTCTTATATGATATCTTTATTAATAAATAATAGGGCAAAAAATTAATCATTAGTTAGAGGTATGTTCTAAATAGTGATAGTTCGCGTGTATTAACCCTGTGTATTGTATTTGTCCTTGCATGTTCATGGTTTCTTGAACCGTAATATAACTCTGGTCATCTAAGCTGATGTTTTGTGAAGTGACTTTTAATATTTTCTTCAGCTCAGCTGATGAGCTGTTATCAAGCTTATTTAATTGAGTTAAGGCTTGATTGTAAGCTATCTCTTTAGTTGTAACGTGGTCAGTATAAAGAATAGTGTGGCTTGCCTTACTGATGTAGTTACCGCTAGTAACGACTGGGTTTGCCATTGCACTTGAGCTTGCAAGAATAATAATGGTTGATAGAGCCAGTGTTTTAAATGATTTCATAATAAATTCCTTAATGAGCTGTTTTGTTTAAGTAGGTTCATAATAGCTGGGTGAAAGTGACATAAAGGGGTCTGTTATATGACATTTTTGTCATGTTTGCTTTTAAGTAATCTATTGTGCTTTTTTATGATTAATATCGTTAAGAAGGAAGAAACAAGCGTCATTTGAAATTCTTTATTGCGCTGATGTGATGGTGAGATTAGAATGCGAACGATTTTTATTTGTATGGTAAGTAAACGTGTCCCGTATTTTAGTAGTCGATGACGACATTGAGCTATGTAATCTATTAAAAGAAGTATTACAAGATGAAGGCTATGATGTTGATTGTGTGCATTGTGGTGAAAGTGCTCTAGAGTATATTCAGAGCCATTCTGTTGTTCTTGTTTTATTAGATGTGATGCTTCCTAAGCTTGATGGTTATCAAGTAGCACGACGTATTTGCCAGCGCTTTGCTACACCTATTCTTATGCTGACTGCATTGGGTGATGAAGCGTCGATGCTTGATGGCTTGCAAGCAGGGGCCGATCATTTTATTGCTAAGCCTTTTAATGTGCCAGAATTGTTAGTTCGTATTACTGCTATTTTACGTCGTGTAGGGTTAGAGCGTCAGCGCCAAAGTTATGTGGGAGCGACTGAAGATCTTTCTGAGCAATTTTTACGTTTACCGCTAACTGAAACTGAATCGGAGTTATTGCAATATCTAATTAAAAATATGGATGTTGTTGTCTCTAAGTCAGATCTTCAAGTTAATATCCTGAAAAAAGAACTTTGCCCGTTTGATCGTAATTTGGATATGCATATCAGTAATATTCGTCGTAAGTTATTGCAATCTGGTTTATCAAAACAGCATATAAAAACAGTGCGTGGTCGAGGATATAGCTTTATTAAAGTGGTTAATGGATAAATGGCGATGATTTCTCGTTGGTTTAGTTCTTGCCCTCCTTTTATACGTAAGCATAAGAACGGATTGGCTTTTCGCTTATTCAGTGCTTTTGCTGTGAGTTTGTTTCTTATTATTTCATTACAAAGTCTTGCTGAAATTGCGTTGATGAAATCGATGTTGCGTATTCCATCATCAATTCAAGAGGAAATGTTGGATCTTGCTTATCAAGCTAATGTGTTGATTGATGAGGGAGACATGGATGAGTTAGCTGACTGGGCTAATGCTCAAGAATATTATTTGTTCGTATTGGATAAGAACAATCATCCAATTACACACAGAGACATGCATCCTCATTTTGAATTTAAGTTAAAGTATTTACGTCCATTAAATACCCAACTTGATAGTGAAGTGAATCAACCCATTATTGGAATCCCACTTAATAATGGGCTCACGATAGTGATGCAAATGCCGTATAAATATCATCCGGCACATAATTTCTCGTTGTATTTTAGTATTATTAAAATTCTAATATCAGGCGCAATATTAGGATTATTTTCATGGGTAATCGCACGTTATTTGCAAAGACCATTAGATAAATTAAGAGAAGTAAGCCACCGTTTATCTGAAGGGGATTTTACGATTAAAGTTGCTGATGAAATTGGCCATTCGGTACGAGAATTTAGTGAACTTGCGCATGACTTTGATAATATGACGAGTGAAATACACTCTCTGGCTGAGAAACAAAAACGTCTTATTCGTGATGTTTCACATGAATTAAGAACACCACTCGCACGACATAACTTAGCTTTGCATTTATTAAGAAAAAAAACGGATAACGAACATGTTCATTTGTTGGATCGCTTAGATAATGAATCAACAGAAATGAATACGTTAGTTGGTGAAATCTTAGAGTTTAGCCGTTTAGAGAATGCGCGGTACTCTACAAAATTAGAAGCGGTTATGTTAGAAAGCCACTGCAGTGCTCAAGTGGCTCAACGTCATGTGGATTTAAAGCCAAATCAAACCTTAGAAATGACATCAACAAAGCCTATCCCTATGGTGATGGCAGACCCACGTTTAGTGACTCGTGTTATCAGTAATTTAATTGGTAATGCGATTAAATATGCAGGTGAAACAGCGACGATCCAGGTGGTCGTTATGCCATATTTAGAGCAAGATAAAGAATATGTTGCAGTCATTGTTGAAGACGATGGCTTCGGCATTCCAGAGCATCAACTTTCAGATATTTTTTCTCCATTTACTCGATTAGAATCCGCGAGAGATAAACAATCGGGAGGTTATGGATTAGGACTTGCGATTGTGAAAGAAGCGATGGTCGTGATGAAAGGAAAAGTCATTGCTGAGAATAGAAAAGAGGGTGGCTTGAGAATAGCACTTTTGTTCCCTATTTAACGTTTATTCGAGTGACGATAAAGAGATTGAAAAATTTATAGCGATATAAAAATAAACCCGAGCACATTACGTGCTCGGGTTTGTTATTTATAGGTATGAACTAAATCATATTACCCATTCATTGGTGGTGTAAACGCGGTTAATGTTGGTGCTACACCTGTGAATTTTTCAATTTTTACAACCCCAGAGTTACCGCAGTTACCATTACCTAAACGAGAGGTTGGAATATCCATCGTTAGTACGTTTGGTCCGCCGTTTTTACACATACCTGTCTTAGGATCTAAATCAGGCCATGCTCCTTCGTGGATACATACGCTGCCTTTTTTAATGCCATCAGAAACAAAAGCACCAACCAGAACTTGACCACGTTGGTTGTAAGCGCGAACTAAATCACCATCTTTAATACCGCGAGCTTTTGCATCTTCAGGGTGAATCGTAATTGGTTCACGGTTTTGTACCGCATATTCCTTACGAAGATCTGCATAGTTAAATTGACTGTGCAAACGGTGTGCTGAGTGCGATGTCATTAACTGCAATTCACCATCTGTGTAGTTGAACATCCACTCAGTTGGTTCCATCCATACTGGGTGTGGAGGACAATCATCCAGTTTGTAACTTTCGATGGTTTTAGAGAAGATCTCAATCTTACCACTTGGCGTCCCTAGTGGATTCATGATCGGATCTTTACGGAAGTCACCAAAACGCACAAACTCTGCGTTTTTCGCATTCCATTTCATTTCGATAAGCTTGTTTGCTTCCCAGAACTTAGAGAAATTCATCATTGGTACGCGTGCGTTACGACCGCCTTTTTGTGCTGTTTTATAGAAATCACGAAGCCATTCCATCTCCGTTTTGTTTTCCATATACACATTTCGGCCACCTGGTTTTAGGTGCTCAGCCATATCTGCGAATACGTCTAAATCACTACGAGCTTCGTTTTGTGGCTCAACCACTTGCTTCATAGGAACAAGGTGTTGGTTAGAGTAATCGCCCGTCATCGTCATATCATTACGCTCAAATGAGGTCGTAATTGGTAGAACAATATCTGCGTGTTTAGCTGCAGCAGTCCAGTACGGTTCTGAAATAACGATCAGCTCAGGTTTCTGCCATGCTTTGATCAAACGGTTAGTATCTTGGTGATGCGTAAAGTTAGCACCGCCCGCCCACCAGATCATTTTCAGCTCTGGGAAAGTTAGCGTATGGCCATTGTGTTGATATTCTGTTCCCGGTTTTTCTAAACACTCAACAATACGAGCAACAGGGAAAGCCGTAACTGAACCTTGAACAGCCCAATCATTACCACCTGCAGAGCTTCCGCCTAGCGTAGGAGACATTGCTGGTAGTACGCCTGCGTCACGTGTTGGGTTACCGCCATTTGAGTAGTGGTATGAATAACCAAAACCACCGCCCGGTAGACCAACTTGACCAAGCATAGAAGCAAGAACCGTCAGCATCCAGTGACGCTGTTCACCATGTTGTTGACGTTGCATACCCCAACCAGCCATTAGCATGGTGCGGTTTTCTTTGAAGATCTTAGCCAGTAGCTCCATCTGTTTTGCAGGAACGCCACAAATAGCTTCAGCCCATTGTGGGGTTTTCTCGATGCCGTCTTCTTTACCCATTAGGTAGGCTTCAAATTGTTCAAAGCCGACCGTATATTTAGCAAGGAATTCAGTGTCGTGCTGTTGTGTTTTGATTAACTGGTAAGCAATACCCATCATCATAGCTACATCAGATTGCGGATTAGGCGCGATCCATTCTGCTTTATCACCAAAGAATTCAGCGGTTTCTGAACGCATTGGGTCAATGATAATAACGGTCTTGCCCGATTTTTTCAGTTGGTGGAAAAACTCAAGACCTTGACCATCGGTTGAAGACCATGCGATTTTTAAGGTATTAATTGGGTTTAAGCCCCATAGCACAACCACTTCACTGTTTTCTAAGATCACAGGGTAAGTCGTTTGTTGTTCATATACTTCGATAGAGCCAACAACGTGCGGCATGATAACTTGAGCTGCACCCGTTGAGTAATCACCTAGGTGACCTGCATAGCCACCAGACATGCTCATGTAACGTTGCAGTAGCGTTTGAGCTTTATGTAATACACCACTTGAACGCCAACCGTAAGAACCAGCAAAGATTGATTCTGGACCGTAGCTTTCACGAATACGCATATGTTGCTCGTGGATTAGCTTGTAAGCATCATCCCATGACACTTGCACAAATTCATCACTGCCACGTAGACCTTGAGGGTTGCTTGGGTTTTCTAAATAGCCTTTACGAACCATTGGGTATTTAACACGAGCTTTAGTGTAAACCTGTGATGGACCAGTTTGTTGCAAGCTGTTTGGTACCGTTTGCGCTAAGCCACTTTTGGTTGAGATAAGTTGGCCATCTTTGACTTCACAAAGTAATGGACCCATACGACCAGCGGTTAGAATTAATGAATCTGTACGACCAAGCGTAGAGGCGTTCACAGATAACGGAGCGATTGACGTGATCGCTAATGCACCAGCAGATGCACCTGCGCCTTTTAAAAAGCCGCGACGAGTAATAGTAGTCATAGTCACTCCCTTATTGATGAGTTGCCACGTCTTTCGCGTGGTTTTGGAAGAATTTAGTTAAGATCTCAAGATTTAGCTCAGAGATATCAGTACGTGCACCCATGCTTTTTGCAACAGGGCCCCAAGAGTTAACTGTGAAGTGATTTGCCGGAATTTTCGCGTGACACGTTGCACAGTAGACATTATCTAGCTCTTCTGCGTAATCCCATAATGGTTGATTAGAGGCAAGAACAGGAGATTCGATTGTGCCAGTCAGTTCAGCGGTGCGCCATTCATTGCCATAAGCATCTGTGTTCGCTTCACCTAGTGTCAGCGATTTGATGCCTGTATCAGTAAGAGTCGCAATGATTGAACGTTGGCCTTCACCCATGTAGATAACAGATTCTGCGCCCTTCATTTGGTAGCCAGAAACAGTCACTGTACGTTTGCCTTCATCATTACTTACGGTAGTTAGTTCAACCGTTGGATTGATTGTTGCTAAGTCAGCCATTTTGATGCTTTCGATAGGGTAAACTTTTTCAGCATCAGCTTTGGTGTTTTTCGCCATGTCAAAAAGGTGGTCAAACGCAGAGGTATCTAATGTTGCTTGTGGTGCAAAGTGAGCGACGCCTTTGTGACAATCAATACAGGTTTGGTTGTTTTCTCTTCCGTAAGCATGCATTTTTTGTGCACTTGCTGATTGGTCGTAAGTTTCCATCGCATCAAAGCTGTGGCAAGAACGACAAGTAGCAGAATCATTTGCACGCATTTGTTCCCATACAGTTTCAGCCATCGCTAAACGATGTTCTTCATACTTTTCATCGGTGTCAATTTTGCCAGTAACAAACTCGTGATAGATGTCTTTCGACGCACGAATTTTCGTAATTAGGTAATCAATTGGTTCTTCAGGAATATGACAATCAGCACATTCGGCACGAATGCCTTTTTGGTTACTAAAGTGAACAGAACCTTGATATTCATGCAATGGTTTTTCCATCGTATGGCATGAGACACAAAATTCAGTGGTTGACGTTGCGTGGAGTACGGCTTGTGTACCGCCCAAGGTTATCCAACCAATGGCAATACCAATGGCAGCGATTAAAGCAATATAGCGTTTGTTCATAATATGATCCTTAATTTAGCCACATTCTTTGTGTGGTCATAATTTATATTACCACTTTGGGGTTAATTTCGTGTAAGAAAAAGTTTATATATGTCAGAAAGTGTAATGTTAAGCTCAAAATTGAGAATTCTATTAATAGCGGTATGTTTGATTTTATTTTATCGAAATAAAACGTTTGCTTAGTTTGTGATAACTTTGCTTTTATTTTGTTACTAATAAAATTGGTTGGTTTAAATAGAGTGAGGTTTCTATACAAATGCAAAGAATGTAAATTTAATGCAAATAGTAACAATTATCATTTATATTCCATCTCAGAATTTAATCACTTGTTTAATAAAAGATTTGGAGATAATGGAATATGTTTTCTAAAAGTCAGTTGGCTCTCGTTATTGGCGCAGTTTTATCTACCCCTCTTGCTTACGCTGAAACAGACACATCAACTACTGATGAGCACATGGTCGTTACAGGCCGTGATTACGGTTATAAAGCCGACACAAACTCAACATCAATGCGTATGGAGGCAACTCAACTAGAAACTCCAGGGCAAGTGAGCGTGATTGATGAGCAGCTTATCGATGAGCAACGTGCAAGTACGCTTGGTGAAGTGTTGAAGAATGACGCGAGTATTGGTGCAGGTGCAACAACACGTAACCGTGAACAATTTACGTTACGAGGCTTCGAGCTAAGCAGCAGCTCTGGTTTTTTGCGTGATGGAAAACAGCATTGGTCTCATTACCGTCAACCAATTGAATTACTAGAACGTGTTGAAATTCTTAAAGGTCCATCTGGTTTGCTTTATGGTCAATCAGCTCCGGGGGGGTTAGTTAATATGGTGGCTAAGAAGCCAACCTATGAAACTCAAGTAAGTGTTAGCCAAGATCTTGGCTCAAATAATGATTCACGAACAACTGCTGATGTGAGTGGCTCATTAAATGATGCTCAAACGTTACGTGGTCGTGCAATTGTTTCAAAACAAACTTACAACTCATGGCGTGAATACAGTGATGGAACAGTCCCATCAACTGAACGTTTTGTTGGTGGTTTATTCTTAGATTATGATGTAACAGAAGACGTGACTGTTTCACTGCATTACGACCGTACAATTGATGATGGTAGTGTCGATTCTGGCGCATATATCAAAGATGGCAAAACAGTAATTGGTGATGATCATATCTGGGATGCGCAGTGGTCAAAAATTGAAAATGATGTTGAAAATATAGGTATTGATGTTGCTGCAAATCTAACAGATACATGGCGTATTAATGCAAGTTATAATTACCAAGATTTTAACCGTCATGATGTAGAAAGCTTCCCGAAAGAAGAAACATATGATCCAACGACGGGTACTTATACTCAGGGTGGTAGTGATCGTACTGATAATTGGGTATTCCAAACAGCAAGTATTGATCTTATTGGTGAATTCGATGCATTAGGTGTAAGCCACCAAATGTTGTTTGGTAGCAACTGGTTAGGTTATAGCTATGATCGTTTAGAGTATTCATTCAACAGTACAACAGCAACGGTTGGTGAACCAGCTCAAGCCCCTGTTCGTAACCCAAATAAAGATCCTCGAGATACTCATTCAGAATACGATACATGGGGTTTCTATGCTCAAGATATGATTACATTTAATGAGCAATGGCAAGCACTTGTGGGTGTTCGTTTTGATCGACAAGTTGAAGAAGGTTTAGCTGAAGAGGCTACTTCTCCTAAATTGGCTGTAATTTATCACCCAACAGATTCCGGTTCTATTTATGCCACGTATTCTGAAAGCTTTGAAATGCAAGGTGAAGTTTCTGGTAATGAATATGTAAATGATGGTCAAAAGTTAGATCCATTACGCGGTAAACTATATGAACTAGGTACTAAATGGGAGCTAATGGATAACCAATTGTTCGTATCTGGTGCTGTGTTTGATATTACACAAGAAAACTCTATGATTGATGTTGATTTAGGTAATGGTAAGAAAGAAAAAACACAATCAGGAGAGCGAGTTCACCGTGGTGCTGAGTTAGCAGTACAAGGCTTTATTACTGAGCAGTTATCTATGAGTGGTTCTGCTACTTATTTAGATGCTGAATATGCAAAAGATGAAAAATATGAAGGTAACCGCCCTGCGGATGTACCTGAGTATTCAGCTACGGTGTGGACTCGTTATGCATTCACAAATAATACCAATGCAAATCTAGGTGCTATTTATGTGGGTGAGCGTTACGGAGATGCAGCGAATACCTTTAAGAAAGATGGCTACACTCGTTTTGATTTAGGTTTAGCACATACGATTAAATACGATCAAGATTTAACCTTTGTAGCTCGTTTTAATGTTGAAAACTTATTCGATACTGATTATTTAGCGGGTGGCGGTTCAACGGGTAAAAATGGTTATGCAACCGATGGTGCGCAAAATGTTGTTATTGGCGAGGGCCGAAACTACATGGCGACACTGCAAGTTAAATACTAATTTAGCGCATTAAATATAAGGGAGGCTTCGGTCTCCCTTTAGTGCGTTTATTTGAAGGCAAATTCTTTAAGAGATAGATCTTAAAAAATAACAGTTAAGAAATAGATGATATGAATATTTTAAAAACCAGTATTGGAATAGCGTTAGCTACCGTGATCACAACCGCTCAAGCGAACACTCTTGATCAAGCTCGATCTATCGAGAGTAAATCAAATACGGCTTCAGCAGTTAGCCAAAGCAAAATTGATAAAAGCGCAGAAGCAACGCTAGCGTATAAAGCGGATATTGAGCGACTTCAAGAAGAAGTAAAGAATCTTGCGGTCTATCGTGATCACCTCACTGGTTTGGTGAATAGTCAGCAACAAGAAATGACTAACTTAAATACTCAAATTGAAACCATCAAAGACACTCGCCAAGGCGTTGTTCCATTGATGTATAAAATGCTTTCAGGATTAACCGACCTTGTTGAGCAAGATAAACCAATCAAGATTGAAGAGCGTCAACTACGCATCGAAAAGCTTGAGCATATGATGACAAGAGCAGATGTTAGCGATGCCGAGAAGTACCGTCGTATTCTTGAAGCGTATCAAATTGAAATGGATTACGGTTCAAAATTAGGTTCATATCAAACGCAAATTACCGTAGAAAATGATGAACTAATTGATGCCGATATGCTGCATTTAGGTCGTGTTTCATTGATGGCTCGCCGTTTAGATTCATCGCAATATTGGAGTTGGAATACCTACACCAACCAATGGCAAGCGGTTGACTCTTCATTCAATGATGAGCTAGGTAAAGCTTACGCATTAGCTTACAAACAAATTGCACCAAGTTTATTGGTTCTTCCTATCTCTTTATCTTTAAAAGAGGTGAAATAACATGACGATTAAACCACTTATTTTAGCTATTTCACTGCTGGGCTTTTCTACTTATGGCGTAGCGGCAAGTTCAGAATTAGTTCAAGAAACAAAACAAGCAAGCCAAGATCAAAAACAACATAATGCTCAGCGAGAATCTGGTTTTAAGCAAACTGAACAGAGCTTGAAGGCTCAAAAAAATGCACTCATTGCAGAACGTAAACAACTGCAAAAAGAGAGTGATGTTTTAAGCGCAACGTTTAGTAAAAATGAAAAGACATTAGCAACTTTAGAGCAGCAATTGCATTTAGAGACAGGCAGTTTAGGTGAGCTTTTTGGTGTGGTTAGACAGACGGCAAAAGACCTTGATGTTGAATTGAAAAACTCAGTAACAGGCATGACTGATGCTAATAATGCTGAGATAATTAATGATATTGTTGCGGCTAAATCTTTGCCATCAATGAGCCAACTAACGGCTTTATGGCAAACCATGGCCCAACAAGCGCAAGCAAGTTCGGATTTATCGTTAATACCAATAACTGTTATTAATGGTGCTGGTCATCGTTCTGAAATCAATGCGTATCGCTTGGGTAATATGGCATTGATTGGTGATGAAGGCTTTTTACATTGGGATAACAAAAAACAAGTTGCGACGTATTATGCACAACAACCCGATCTCGCTCCTTCTGTAGCTACATTATCTATAATGGAGCAGCAGCAAGTAATGATGATGGTTGCTGACCCTTCTCGTGGGATTATGCTTGATCAACTAGCAAATTCCCCAACCCTAAAAGATCGCCTTCAAGCGGGTGGTGTTGTGGGTAAAATTATCTTGGGTTTATTGTCGATTGGTTTACTTATTTCATTATTTAATGGGGTTAGATTGCTTGTTGTTCGCCAGCAAATCCGTACTCAATTAAAAGATCCAAAAAACATAGGACAGAATCCACTAGGCCGTGTGTTGTCTGTTTATGATGCAGAGCAGAATCGTTCAGTAGAAGCTTTAGAGTTGCGCTTATTAGAAACTATTGTTGATGAGCAACAAGGGCTAGAAAAAGGCCTTTCGATGCTGAAGCTATTAGCAGCATTGGCACCAATGTTAGGTCTTTTAGGTACAGTTACAGGCATGATCGAAACGTTCCAAGTGATCACGCAATTTGGTAATGGCGACCCTAAAGTGATGGCGGGTGGTATTTCAATGGCGCTAGTGACGACGGTGCTTGGCTTAGTTGCAGCGATGCCATTGTTACTAACTCACAATATTTTAAGCTCACAAGCGGAAAGTATTCGTACTATTCTTGAAAAACAAGGCTTGAGTTTGGTGGCTGAGCAAGCAGAAAAAGAAACGTTGAATAAACCAATGGGAATGGCAGCGTAATGACGGCTTTTCTCTCTCACTTTATGGCACAAGGCGGCCCCATTTTATGGTGGTTGGGTGCAGTTGTTGCCGTGTGTTGGCTATTGGTGGTTGAGCGTGTGTTTTTCTTATTATTTACTTTTCCTGCGCAACGAAAAGTATTTTTAGAAAAATGGCAACAGCGAGACGACCACGATTCGTGGTACGCAAAAACGATCCGTGATGGCTGGATAAGTGAAGCACATCTTCAGCTCAATCAATATATGAATTTCATCAAAGTGCTTGTTGCTATTTGCCCAATGATCGGTTTGTTAGGCACAGTAACAGGCATGATCTCAGTGTTTGATGTGATGGCAAATCAAGGCAGCAGCCAGCCTAAATTGATGGCTTCTGGTATCTCATTAGCCACATTACCAACCATGGCAGGCATGGTTGCTGCGCTAGCGGGTATGTTTGTCCATGCCCGTTTAGCCAAAGTATGCCGCCGTAAAGAACATCATTTAGAAAAAGCATTAAGGAGTTAGTCATGAGACTTGGCCGTCGTTCTTCAAATCAAGAAGAAGCACAAATCGATTTAACGTCAATGCTTGATATCGTATTTATCATGCTGATCTTTTTTATCGTAACCAGTTCATTTGTTCGGGAATCAGGGGTAGAAGTAAATCGCCCTCAAGCGAGTAATGTATCAAGTCAAAAAGACGCCGGTATCTTTGTTGCAATCACGGCGTCTAACGATATCTTCATTGATAAACGTATGGTGGATGCAGAGCGAGTTCAAGCGACATTAGAGCATTTATTACTAGAGCAACCAGATGTATCGTTAGTGATCCAAGCAGATGAACATGCGTACAACGGTACGGTTGTGAAAGTCATGGATGCGGCTAAAGGTGCGGGAGTTAAAGGCATCGCATTGGCTGCGGAGAAAAATTAATGTGGCGATTATTGTTGGCAGTGCCTATTGCGCTTTCTATGACGGTAGGGCTATTCACGTTTATGGCGTGGATGGTAGACAACGGTCATAACGGTAAACCTGAAAGCAGTGAAACGATTCGCTTTGATATGGTGATGGTAGAGCAAGATCAAGATGTTCAACGTCGTCAACGTCGAGTGCCTGAAAAACCAGAGACACCAGAGCCGCCACCAGAGGCAAAACCGATGGCGTCTCAAACTCAAACCTCAATGGCGACGCCACAAAGTTCAATGCCACCAATGAGCTTGGATTCTGGTATTTCAGGGTTAGCGATTAATGCACCGAGTTTTGCAGATTTTACCGGTAATCAACAAGCGATGCCTTTGTATCGTGTTGAGCCTCGCTATCCATCAAAAGCAATGAAAAGAGGCGCTGAAGGCTTTGTTGTTATGTCATTTACCATTGATGAACAAGGGCGTCCAACCGATGTAAAAGTGGCGGACGCTAAACCGCGTAGAATGTTTGAAAGAGAAGCCGTTAAAGCGTTGAAAAAATGGAAATATCAACCAAAAATAGTCGGTGGGAAAGCCATTGCTCAAGTTGGACAAACGGTGAAATTGGAGTTTACGTTAGCAAAATGATGAAATTAAAATTACATGCTTCTGTTCTTATTCTTAGCGCCGCTTTATTTTTTGCAGAGGCTGTGCAAGCTCAGCAACTTAGTCAATACAATGCGGGCAAAGTACAGCGAGCGTTGCAATTACAACAGCAAGAAAAAATACCAGAGGCGATTAATGTATTGGCAGTACTCACGCCTTCTAACGATTACGATAAAGCTTATATTCAACGTATGTTGGGTGTTTTTTATTGGCAATCAGGCAACAGTAATTCAGCGGTTAGTTATCTTTCAAAAGCGGTGAATAGTAAGCAGTTAGCCGATGAGCAGGCATGGGTAACTCAGCGTATGTTGGCGGATCTTTTACTTACTGAGCAACGCTTTTCTGATGCCTTACCGCATTATTACCAATTAACAAAAACACTCCCTGAAAAGCAGAATATTGGGGATTTATGGTTCCGTATTTCTCAAACCCATTACCAGTTGGCTCAATGGGAAAAGGTCCTTTCTGCATTAAATAAGCATGAACGTGTTGCTAAATATAAGAAAGAAAGCGAAAAAAGCCAATCGTTAGTGCTTAAGCTAGGCGCACAATTACAATTAAAACAATGGAAATCGGCCATCCCAACATTAAACAGCTTATTGGAATTAGAACCAAATAAAGCGACGTGGTGGCAGCAGTTATCAAGTATTCAACTTCGCTTAAATCAACCTAAAGAGGCGTTAAATACCTTGGTTCTCGCTCAACGACAAGGGATAGAATTGAGTCAATCAGAACTGAAGTTATTGGCTCAACTTTATGCTCAACGCGGTATCCCAGAGAAAGCCGCTGAAGTACTAAGTCAGTTAGATGAAGCGCAAAGTGATATTGATTTACTGACCATGCAAGCAAGTTATTGGCAAGCAGCAAAAGAGTGGGATAAAGCCATTGTTACTTGGTCAAAAGCCGCGACGCTAGATTCACGTTTTTATTGGCAGGTTGCACAATTGCAAATTCAAGAAGGTCGCCACAAACAGGGCTTGAAAACTTTAGATAAAGTAAAAGATTACAAAAAGACCGAGGATATCGCGTTAGCGAAAGTAAGAGCTTATTACAAATTGAACCAAATAGATTCAGCGTTACTTCATGCGAAAAGAGCCAATGATTTTACCCCATCAAATGAAGCAAAAGGATGGATAAAGTATTTGTCGCAACTGAGAAAAACAGCCAATAATTCAGTGTAAACTTTCTTTAATGCCCTTATTTAATGATGAGGGCTTTCACTTCTTCAATAAATATAGACGTTAACAATTTCCACAAACGTAAATAATGTAAATTGAATGTCAACGCAAATCATTATCAATTACATTGGCGTCCATTATAATTAATTGATCCTGTCTATTCATGCTGCTTAAAAATAAACAAGTACAATTGTGGGCGCGTCGCTTACATGTCTACGTATCAATGGCGCTTCTACTCGTTGTCTTATTTTTCTCGATCACAGGGATCACGCTAAATCGCCCTGATTGGTTTGTCAGCAGTTCTCCAGACATCAAAAATACCACTCTTTCTGTTCCTAATAATGTGCTTTTTTCTCTAGATGAAAATCAGAAAGTATTTTGGAATAAACCAAACACTGCCGCTTTGCTTAATTACTTAAATCAGCATTCCGACCTCTCTGGAACGCCTTCTAATGTCGATGTTTTTACCGAGGTTGAAGACGGTGAATTAGTTGAGGGTGAATTGTCATTAAACTATAAAGGACCTGGTTATAACGCGTCTGTTTATATTGATTTAACGACAGGCATAGCAGACATCGAAAGCTCAAATTATGGCGTTGTTGCGTTATTAAATGATTTACACAAAGGACGAAACAGCGGTGAGGTCTGGAAGGCATTCATTGATATTACCGCGCTATTAATGGTCTTTTTTGTACTTACGGGCGTGTGCTTAATTTTACCGAAAAAAAGAACACTGATGACATCAATGAAGTGGATGGCATTTGGCTCATCAATCACGCTTGCATTGTATTTTATTGCCGTACCTTAACCCTTTTATCTTGTATCCATAAGGACATCACAATGGCTTCACTCTCTACCTATTTACGTCATTCAATTGCAGCGATGATAGTAACGACGCCTCTTTTGGTTAATTCAGCGACTATTTCTGAGAGTGCAAAAGTCGATGTTGCTTTTGAGCTTCCGACGATTACGACCACCATGTATGCACGCCCTTATGTAGCGGTGTGGATTGAAAACAGCGAGCGTAAGTCAGTAAAAACGATTGAGCTTTGGGTTGGTAAAGATGAGTGGCTAAAAGATTTAAGAAGCTGGTGGAGAAAAGTTGGTCGTTATGATCGCGAGTTAATCGATGCAGTTACATCAGCAACACGACCAGCAGGAAAATATAAGTTTAGTTGGGATGGCAAAGATGATTCTGGTCAAGCCTTACCGCAAGGTGATTACACGTTACACATTGAAGTCGTACGTGAACATGGTGGCCGTAATTACCTACGTCAAAAAATGACACTCGGTAATAGTGATATGACTTATCAGTTAAAGCCAACAGAAGAGACTGGCGAAATCACCATCCATTATAAAAAATAATTTAGATGTCTATTTATCAGGGAATTAAACATATTATGAAAACAACATTAATGAACAGTAAGTTCAAAGCCGCAGTATTAACTGGCGTGATGGCAGCAGGTTTACTGGTTGCTACTACTGCGAACGCTCACCCTCGTTGGGTATTGCCTTCTCATTTTACAGTATCTAAAGAAGGTGGTGATTGGCTTACGTTTGATGTGACCGCGTCACACGGAACGTTTGTTTTCGATAAACCAGCAGGAAGTGATCAAGCACAAGTAGTTATGCCTGATGGTCGTACCGAGCGTCCAAACTTTGTGGTTAAAGGCAAACGTCGTTCAATGTTCGATTTCTATTTTGAAGAAGAAGGCACACATAAAGTTCGTATCAATAATGAACCGACGTACTACACCCAATATAAAGCAGGTCGTCGTGATACGGTGAAATGGATTAAAGCTACCAAGGCTGATCGTGATTTAGTGTTGCCTAAAAAATCGCGTGATGTCGTAAGCCAAGTGAGTTTCACTCGTGCTGAAAGCTATGTGACAGTGGGTAAGCCAACAACAGAAGCGATGAAGCTTGATAATACCTTGTTAGAGCTTAAACCATTAACTCACCCGTCTGACATTATTGAAGGCGAGTCAGTGACTTTCCAATTCTTCTTTAATGGTAAACCTCAAGCGGGCGTAACGGCTGATATTACTCGTGAGGGGACGCTATATCGCAATCATCAAGAACAAATTGACGTAGTGAGTGATAAAGAAGGAAAGATCACCTTTACTCCTGAAACTGCGGGTCGTTACCTGATGAAATCAAATTATAAAGGTGAATTGAAAGACCATCCACTTGCAGAACAAGCAAGCGTAAATGTTCACTTAACGTTTGAAGCTCTACTTCAATAATGCAGTTAGCACCACTCCCCATAAGGGCGCGTGGTGCTTTTTTATCGAGATTTATCCATGACTAAAGTAAACCTGAAAACCATTTTTGTTTCTTCTCTTCTTTTTTCTTCTGCAAGTTTTGCGCATTTTCCATTAATGAGCTGTTGGTTTGAATCGGATCAAGTGCTGTGTGAAACAGGCTACAGTGATGGCAGTAAAGCCGTTGATTACGATGTAAATATGTATGATTACGATGATAATTTGATTGCAAAAGTAACCACAGATAAACGCTCAATTGCAGAATTTACAAACCCTGAAACGGATTTTTATTTAGTGTTTGATTCAGGACACGAAAGCCCTGTTGAAGTCGATGTTGTCGAGATCTCAGAGAAATGATTATTCAATCTGTCACTCCAGATAATGGAAGCGCAGAAGGCAAATGGATCGCACTCATTATTGGGTGCATTTTGCTTATTGCGGTGGTCGGGTTGCCATATCATCAATCGAACGATGAAGGCGTAAAGCTTGAATCACACCAAGTTCTTATCACCGATTTAGCACAAGACGATTTAGCTATGATTGCTGAGCTACGTTTAGCCTATGAAGAAATTTACGATATTCAGGCTGAATCAACAAAAGAGAGTTCATGGCCAGAGATTGCTTACTTAGCAGATGAATGGTTACCGCCTTTTGTACAAGACCAAAGTTGGGAGCGCCGTGGAATGCACCAATGGCAGCATTTAGGCTCTGGGGTTTACTTGGGTTTAAAAACGAAACAAGAAGGCGCTGCATCATTCATTTTTAACGCGAAAGGCGATGATATTGAGCTTTGGCTGAACTCTGATGTGATGTCTACTTCTTCTGATTTTATCTCTTGGAATGAAAGCGAACTCATTCAACAGCAGTGGGTACAAGTTATCTTCCCTGCTCATGACTCTCATTTAAATTGATACCAATAAAAGATAAATAATAATGATGAAATCTATTTTATACGTACGTTCTTTTGTTCTGCTTAGCTTACTCTCTTTGTTTTCTTCGTCGGCGATGTCGGCAACAAAACCTTTGGTGATTGGTATTACCTTACAGCCTTATTACAGCTATGTAAAAGCGGTTGTGGGAGATAAAGCAGAAATTCTTCCTTTGGTTGATGCAGGGTTTAATCCACACAATTACTTACCCCAACCAAACGATTTAAAACGTTTAAATAAAATGGATGTAATTGTTGTTAATGGCATTGGACACGATGATTTTGCGTTAAAAGTAATTTCGGCGGCAAACAACAGCGAATTAATGGTATTAGAAGCCAATAAAGACGTTCCTTTGTTACCCGCGATGGGGCAATCGGTCGGTAAAGGTGCGGTGAACCCACACACATTTGTTGGTTTATCTACAACAATTCAAAAGGTTTACACCATTGCCAATGAGTTATCTCGAATTGATCCTGAAAATGCCTCGTTCTACCGTAAAAATGCACGTAAATACGCGAAAAAATTCCGATTAATGAAGCGTGATGCAATGCTCTCTCTGGGTGAATTAGATACGGCGGGCATGAAGGTCGCAACTACGCACAATGCGTATGGTTACATTCTTCAAGAGTTTGGTGTGGATGTGGCAGCAGTCATTGAACCCGCTCACGGCGTAGAGCCAAGTGCGAGCCAACTGCAAGGCACGATTGAAAAGATCCGTGAATCCGACATTGATGTTTTATTTTATGAATTGAACATGCCAAACCGTTTTGTCGATACGATTGAAGAGGCAACAGGCGTTCAGCTGTATCGTTTTTCTCACATGACGCATGGCCCTTATGAAGACAATAAAGTTGAAATCGAGATGAAATCAAATTTAGACACTCTAATCGAAGCCATGAAATTCGTTGCAGATAAGGATGCTAAATAATGTCAGGACCAGCAATTTCCTTAACCAATGTTGGGCTCTCTTATGGTGAAAATACCATTCTAGAAGGGGTTAACCAACGTCTTGAAGCCGGTCAATGCCATGTGATTATGGGGCCTAATGGCGGTGGTAAAACCTCGTTATTGCGTTCAATTTTAGGATTAACCGCGTTTCAAGGTGAAATTAATATTGAGTGGCCAGAGCAGAAAGGCGTGATTGGCTATGTACCACAAAAAGCAGTCTTTGAATCTAGTTTGCCACTAACGGTGAAAGATTTCATTTTATTGAATCAAACGCGAGTGCCTCTATTTTTAAGTGCGCTATGGCGCAAGAAAAGCAGCCAAGAAGCATTTGCAATGGCACAGTTAGAGCGTGTTGGCATGTCTAATCGTGCCGATCGCCGCATGGGTCAACTTTCTGGTGGCGAGCAACAACGCGTGTTATTCGCACAAGCGTTATTGGATAATCCTGATCTACTTGTTCTTGATGAACCAACCACAGGAATGGATGAACACGGGGTTCGCTATCTTGAATCCTTAATGCATGAATTTATCGCGCAAGGTAAAACCGTATTAGCTGTTCATCATGATGTCACCGCTGTTCGTCGCCTTAAAGCACATGTGCATGTTATTAATCGTAATTTGGTTGATTCTGGTTGTTATTCAGAAGTATTAAAACCTGAGAAAATTGAGCGATTATTCAATCATTATACGGGTGCAAGTGCTCAGTATGATGCATCAAAAACTAATAATGGAGAGGCTGCATAATGGAACTGTTTCGTCAGTGGGCGTTATATGGCGTCGAGCAAGGCTTCTTAAGTGACAGTTTTTCGTATGCCTTTATGGTTAATGCAATTGTTGCTGCGGTCCTTTTAGGACCATTGTTAGGTGGGTTGGGGACGTTAGTGATTGCAAAGCGTTTGGCCTTTTTCTCTGAAGCCGTTGGTCACGCCGCCTTAACAGGTATCGCGTTAGGCGTGTTATTGGGAGAGCCCGCAGAGAATCCAATTATCGGCTTATTTAGTTTCTGTATGATCTTTGCTTTGTTACTGCATTTTGTGAGAAACCGAACCAATGTGCCTTACGATACGTTAGTTGGGGTGTTCCTTGCCTTAGCATTGGCTGTGGGGGCTGCATTACTGATGTACGTAGCACGTAAAATTAATATTCACATGCTAGAGAACGTATTGTTTGGTTCCATCCTAACGGTGACGGATCAAGATATTGCGATTTTAGCGGGCAGTTGTTTATTGATAGTGGTGGTATTAATTCCGACGTTTAATCGTATTTTATTAACCTGTATCAGCCCTGATATTGCCAGAGTTCGTGGCTACAAAACCAATTTTTATGACTACCTGTTTGTGATGATGATTACTCTTGTGACGATTGCATCGGTAAAAATTGTCGGTGCGGTTTTAGTTGGCGCGTTATTACTCATACCTGGTGCGACAGCTCGACTGTTAACTAAGAACATGGGCAGTTTTGTCTTAATGTCTGCGTTATTAGCGACAATATCGTGCTTGATTGGCACCGTATTACCGATGGAATTAGAAATGCCAGTGCCTTCTGGAGCAGCGATTATTATCGTTTCAGCTTTCTTCTTTTTACTTGCGACGAGCTACCGAATTATTCGTAAGAATTAACAGAATAGAACTCAATAATAATCGAAGAACATAGGTATAGATAGGATCAGAAATGAAACAGAATTCAATGAAATGGATAGTGATTGCTAGTGTATGTGTAGCTTCGCTATTTAATATGAAAGCAGCAATGGCAGCCGATGTATTAACCGCAACGCCTGTGACGTATATGCTATCAAGCGAGCTATTAAAAGAGACTTCATTAACGACAAAATATTTACCACCAAACCGTTATGGAATTGAACGTTTACCCAATTGGTTTGCCAACAAGGGGTCTAAAGCCGTTCAAGATTCAGCAAAAACAGCCCAAGCAGTTGTGACGATTGGTGCGGTATGGGCTGATGATCCTCTGTATGTGAACGCAAGATACAGCAATATTCAGATTATTGAGGTTGATGCCTCTCAAGCAATCACTCCTCGCGCACAAGGTGTGGCAGCATTACGTTTATCTGATGGATCGAGTTCAAAATACGCATGGTTAAACCCAACAAATTTAATCCGAATGGTAGCGATTGTTAGTGATGACTTTCAACGTATCTGGCCTGATAAATCAGAGCAGATCCAAAAAAACCAAGAGCAATTTATGCTGTCGGTACGTCAATTAATTAATCAACAACAAAAAGTGATTTTAGATAATGATATCGATTCAGTTATTTTGTTGTCTGAGCAGTTAGAAGACTTTGCCTCTGGTAATCAATTGTTTGTGGTTGATCGCTTAACAAAGCCTGCTCTTGAATGGACAGAAGATGATAAAGCACAGTTGAAAGAATTAATTGAAGAAGATGAGTCAGTTTGGATTATCACAACTCAAAAGCCAAACAAACAGATGCAAGCATTGCTGCCTATGGATCGCGTATTGGTTGTTGATGCGGTTGATCGTTGGGGCAGAGCAGGAATAAACAGTAAAGCGCCATTACAGAGATGGCAATTAGCGTTATAGCCTGATCTAAATTTGGCGAGTTTACTCTAAACAGAAAAGCACGCAATAGACTCTGCTTCACCAGTGACACGAACTTTCTATTTAAGTGAATTTATTCTAATAACTCTTAAACAACGAAAACAAGAGTATAAAGAGCTAGCTAATGACTATATCTTTAATCGTCAGACGCTCTCAAGTAATCGTGCAAAAGGAGGGGAGGGACTGTTGACTCGACAAGCTTGTTGGTATGTTTTTTCTAAATTGGCCGCGATATTGAAAGAGATTGGTGTTGATGTAAAGGTAGGGTGTCATACATTAAGGAAGA
Source organism: Aliivibrio sifiae (assembly GCF_002954705.1). Classification (GTDB taxonomy): domain Bacteria; phylum Pseudomonadota; class Gammaproteobacteria; order Enterobacterales; family Vibrionaceae; genus Aliivibrio; species Aliivibrio sifiae_A. Next base: position 1,129,606 of record NZ_MSCO01000002.1, on the reverse strand, counting down.
GCTTCGCTCGACATTTGTATTTTGCTACGGGTAAAGATATTGGATTGTTGATGACCGTTATTGGACATCAATCTGAAAGCATGAGTTTACGCTATATAGGTTTATTCAAAGATAAGACTGAGTTGGCTCAAAAAAAATTAATTGTCTATTTATCGAGAAAAACTCGCATATGATAACTAGACCACAAATAATGACCTTAATATTAACTATTTATAATGAGTCAAATGTATTTCATATTAAAAATGTATGCATGTGTATTTTAAACACGGCTTTATTTAACAGATGTAAGAGATTGTTAGATAAAGATAAGAAAGTAAGATAGGCAGTGGTTTGCAAAGATAGGATGAAATAGTTTAGTATAAAAGATAACGTTAATACACCGAAACAACTTAGCCGTAACTAATTGATATTTAATAGATAATATGTGGAATGAACAGTTTCTTACATTTGTTAAGTAGGATTTTATTAATATACGGCTTCATATTTCCTTAAATTAAAGTAGTTTATTTTGAGGTGTACTGTTACGTCTTGGAATTGTGTGTTTATTCATGATATTACGATGAATTCTAATTATGGACATGTTGAGAAAAAGGGTTTACGGCCGATTTCATAAGGCGGTCAATGTTTTTGGCTACTTATCTCTAGAGTCAATAATCGATAGTTATTCTGTATATCAATCTGGTTATCGAACTGATAACTCATTTGATCCCATAGAAATGGATCACGTAAATATGAATAGCATTATTCAATCTAAAAAAAATCTTACTCTGTATTCATATTTGAAAATGGAAAAATCGCTAAAGATGAGCAATTGGAATAGAAGTATTAAACATAACGGTACTTTTGATAAATTAGATACAGCTAATTCATTAATGTGCTTTTTAAAAAATAACCTATAGATATATCGAAAGCAGCCACATTCACAATTAAAATTATTTATTTAAGGTATAATTTTATGTTTTAGTGGTGAAGAAATCGAAACTGTCATTATTTTCGTGAATGTAAATCGCTGCCTGTATAATAGAAGGGGATTGGTTCTGGAGTTTGATCGCGATTGCAAAAAAGAAATAGAGGTTAGTCTTTATAATTTTAATTTTTCTATGGATTTTTAGTTAATTAAGGAATATATATAATGAGCAATAAACACATATTAGTCGCTAATTCTGAAACATCATTTTTAGATTTATGTACTAATAATTTAGTCAGTGGCTGTGATGTTTATTGCACGTTTGAAGTTTGTGAAGAAGATATGGGGTGGATGAAACACAACCTTAAAAGAAGTCATGGTCATGATCTTCTATTAAGAGCAATACCTCAGAGGAAAGAGAAAAATAATGGGTTTAATAAAAAATCAAATCAATATTATATGGCTATTTTTTTTATGGTTTTATTCTGTTTTTTCATTCGATTATTAACCGATTAAGTTCGATTTTCTTTATGTTTACATTAAATAAAAAAGTGATGTGCAGTCTTAATTGTTTGTTAGGAGAACGTGATGACGCATCAAATTATAAAATATATATTATAAGGTTAAAATGAATAAGCTAGCAAATTTACCAACTAAACTACTCATGATTATTGCTTTCTTTGTGACATTCATTTCATTTATGTCTATTTATGTTTCTGTAGATAATTCAAATGAAGAGATTAAAAAGAACAGCGACGCAGTAGAAAAAACATACACGATTATGGGACTGGTTCAGCATTCTTTAGAGCAAGTGATTAACATAGAAACCGGTTTCAGGGGGTATATGTTAACTAATGAAAAATCATCACTAATGCCTTATGAGATAGGAGTAAGTTCGATTAATTCAGATCTTGAGAGGTTGTCCACCTTTTTTTCTAATAATTCTACGACAGATCAAACGAATAGATTAAATGCACTTATAAAAACTTATTCAAATTGGAAAGAAAACGTTATAGATCAAGGGATAGAAATTCGGAATACTAAAAGTTTAAGTGAAGCTCTAGAGTTTATAGATAAAGCAGATGGAGAAAAATATGTTAATGAAATTAGAATCGTATTTGATAAAATTTCTGCTGAAGAAAAAAAATTCCTTGCTCAAAGAACGGAGTTGTTGGATGAATCATTAAGTGGATTAATTTCAATTACATTAATCTTAACGTTTATAGGTTGTTTTTTTTCTGCCGTTTTATTCTTTATTATAAATAATATTATCAATAAGAACGTTAATGAAATGTCGTCGGCTATTGCTTTATTGGCGGATGGTGTTTTAAAACCGTTGCCTATTGTTCCATCTAGAAATGAATTTTTTAAAATTAAACAAGAATTCAATAAATCGATTGGAAGGCTATCAAATCTTATTAATGAACTCACTATTTCAGCGGATAATACGAGTTCTTCTTCTGAAGAGTTGACTGCTGTTATGCAAAATACCGCTAAAAATACTCAAAGTGAATTAGCTCAAGTAGAAGAAATATCGACGGCGATTAGTGAATTATCAAGTACTTCAAAAGAGGTATCATCGAATGCGGTTCAAGCTGAAGATGAAACAAGAAAGGCAATTGATAATGTAACTGAAGGAAATAAAGCGCTAGAGCAATCTATTTTATTAACTCAAAACATTAATGAATCGGTTCAAGAAACGGCTTATATGATCGAAGAGCTAAAAAATAGCGCGATTGATATTGGAGAAGTAACAAATGTGATTAGTTCTATTTCTGAGCAAACTAACTTACTGGCTTTGAATGCAGCGATTGAAGCAGCTCGTGCTGGGGAACAAGGTCGTGGTTTTGCGGTGGTAGCCGATGAAGTGCGGAACTTAGCGGGTAAAACTCAAGAGTCGACTAAAAATATTCAAGGCATTATTTCTACACTGCAAGCGCAATCAGAAAAAGCAAATGACAATATGGTAGCAAATGTTAATTCTATTCAAGAGTCAGTGGCATTATCTCATAATGTGAAAGTTTCTTTTGATGATATTGCTCAATCTGTTCAAGCCATCTCAGATATAAATACCTTAGTGGCTACGGCTTCACAAGAGCAATACAATGTGACGGAAGATATCGCTAAAAATACCACGAGAACATTCGACTTAGTAAATGAGAATGTAGCGGCAGTGAATCAGACACAACAAGCTGCGAAAGAATTAGCGCTATTGGCTGTAAAACAAAGCGAAGAGTTGTCTTTCTTTAAGGTGAGTTAAATAAAAACGAAAAGCAGCAGGGGTTAATCTGCTGCTTTTTTATTGTCTTTGTATAAGGTATTAATGAGGGGATATTAAATTTGGTGCGCTACTTTCATTCCAAGAAAGGCTCACCATTAATTTAACGTGCATTTCAATGAGTGAATGAGCTTTCTTATTCCATGTGGATTGATCTTGTTGTTGATTACAAAACTCCAAGCTGAGTACCGTGAGGTGTTGTAATCGTTTTAAGCACCAATCTTTAATATCAATATCCGTTGCAGAGTTAAAGGCGGCCACTTCTAACTTTGCACTGGCGTATTGCAACATTTGGTATGCTTTCTTTTTGTCATGATACTTGGTGTGTTCAAATACTCTTAAACTGCCATCTAACCAACAGGCTATTGCTTTACTTTGCTCGTCAGTCAATGTTGGCCCCCACACCGAATTAGGCGCAGAGTATAAGAGTATTTCAAGCGTTTCTATTTGGTCATATTGCTTTGCTTCATACCAATTAGAAATCGAGATTAACCAAGTATCTAATGTCATTATGCTGCCTCATCCCAATGTTTAACGAAATGGTTGTCGCCAACCTGCTTACACCCTTCTATTACAATACTGCTGCGTTTTCGTATTTCATCAGCGTCTATAAAATAGTTTGGTTCATTTTCGACCAAATTGCCAAAAGGTAAATTTCACTTTTTGGTGAAATCCCCCCTGATATTTATCTGTTTCAATAGTGAGATATTGCATTAAGTATTTATTTTAGAGTATTGACTTTAATTTTTACGTGGTTTTGTTACAGTAGGCTTGAAGGACAAATGTAAACGGATGTAAATAAATACAATAATTATAAAAAGGAATGCTGTATGAACAAATTAACAGCGCTACTCGTACTTTGTTTGATGACTCCTGTTTCAGCGAATGCGCAAGATGAAGTGTCTAAACGTGACTTAGCTCAAGAGCTGAGTCGTGCTTTTCCACAGTTAGAGAAGAGTTTAAAAGGTACGATTAATCAGTATCAATTAAGTGCCTCTTTGTCTGATTTACCTACTCAACCTAAACCTCAAGCTCGAACTTTTATGGCAGCAATGAGTGCGGCTAATGATACTGAGATCGAATCTCGCGGGTTACAGCAATATACTGACGAATTGTTGGAATTGCGTCTTGCTGACCCAAGCATGCTTGCTCGTTGGCAGGCGGGGCAAAGTCCATTATTCGCTTTTGAACCTGAAGGGGCAGAAAGTGAATGGCAATACATTGAAGCATTTGATGTTGATGGCAACGTCCATTACCTAGATATTTATGATATTCCAGAGCGTCCTGTTTTAGTGGTTGATACCAATAACCGCGAAGAACTGAAAGCTGGTTTGGCGTTAATGCGTGATGAGTTAAAAGCATTACAAGAACAGCCGAAAGCACAAAAAATCGCTCGTTACTCTATGATGCAAAGTGCACCAGCAGAGCCAACGGAAATCAATACGACTATATTGAAAAAAATTCAGCTAAAGGATGATCATGAACCATGGATCTCTGGTAAAGCAGAAGTGTATGCGATTGTTTCTGGTGTCAGTCCTGATCGTGATGAACCAACGATTGATCTGATTGAAATGCCGTATCTTGATTACGCCGAGCAATCTTACCCTGCAAATCAAATCATGATTTTTTGGCAGCGTTATCGTTGGGGTGCGGCGGATATTATCTTGATGGAACAAGATGATAAAACGGATTACAAAGAATTAGCTCAAACTATTCTAAAAGCAGCAAGTGACTTTTTAGCGACTATTCCAGATAAAGAAGCGCAGGCTTATTTAATTATCCCTCAAATGACAAGTGCAATCATTGCTTTGCTTCCTGATGATTTGTTCATTAATGATGATGATTTTGTTGATGTGTTCTATACCATAATGAAAGATACAGAATACACAGACCATTCAGGTGCAGGGAACAACGCCACAGCGGATTTTGCACCGTTAATTATTCAAAAAAAAGAATAGTAATTTATTATAATAACAGTGACTTAAAGGCTCATGTTTTTAAGTCACTTTTTTTTAATGACTAAGATCTGCCATGCCATTTAATACAATATTGTTGTAACTTACCATCCCTACTATTTCACCATGTTTAATAACAGGCGCGCGACTAATTCCAAAACGCTCAAACAGACGAGCGCAGTACTTTACGTTCATATCAGGAGAGACAGAAAGGGCTGGTTTTGTCATGATTTCATAGATATTAGTACGATCTGTTGGACGGTTTTGAGCTAGTACTTTTTTGGCAATGTCATTCATCAGAACAATGCCATATTCATCATCATCGTGACGTTTCTTTACGATAAGTGCTTTAACCTGTTTTTGTTTTGCTAGTTGAATTCCCTCAGCAACCGTCATTAAGCCATCAACCATGACATAGGTGTTGGACATAACATTTTCTACTTTTACTTTATTCATAACTTTTCCTCAACGACCTTGGTTAATGTCTCGACTTGGTGAGCAACGCCAACGGCATCTTCAATATCAATTTGAATCGCAATTCCTTGGCCGGATTCAGTATCAAACTCTCCGACATCATTGATGGTCTCTAAAATAGAGCGAGCAAGGTGTTCTTCAACCACGAATAATAAAACATCTTTTTGGACTTCGAGTGTTAGACCAAAGAAAGTCTTTTTCTTATTGAGGCCTTCTCCGCGAGCATGATTAATCACGGTTGCACCAGTCGCTCCAGCATTACGCGCAGCGTCGAGAACCGCATCTGTTTTGGCTTCTTCTACAAAAGCGAGTAATAATTTAAAGCGCATAGGCTTTCTCCTAAATTAATTCGTATTTTCTTGAGATCTAAATTTTGTTTTGGCTTTATAAGCACTGATTTGTGCGTAAGTCATAACGGAAATAATGGGAAATAAACTGGCAAAGGCAATTAATCCAAAGCCATCAATCATGGGATTTCGTCCGGGGATAGTTGAGGCAAGCCCCAATCCCAGAGCGGTGACTAAAGGTACTGTAACGGTTGATGTGGTTACGCCGCCAGAATCGTACGCAAGTGGAATAATCATTTTTGGTGCATAAAAGGTTTGAATCACCACAATGACGTAGCCGACCATGATGTAATAGTGGATAGGATCACCGACAATAATTCGATAACTACCAAGAGAAATACCAAAGGCGACACCCAAAGCAACAGCAATACGTAATCCATTAACGCTAATACTTCCTCCAGAAACCGCATTGGCTTTTATAGCAACGGCAATGAGTGATGGTTCTGCAATGGTAGTACTAAATCCGATCGTTGCAGCGAAAATATAAACCCAATAGTAATCGACCCAATCAAAGGTTTGGCTTAATAGATCTTTACCGTCATAGATAAAGTCAGGCGCGGTTAATTGTGCAGCCATAGATTCACCTAACGGGAAGAGTGCGAGTTCTAATCCCATTAAAAATAGAGATAGCCCTAATATTACGTAAAAGAAGCCAAGAATGACTTTAGGTAAATTGGCTATTGGTTTTTTTAGTACCGCAAATTGGAAGCCAAAAATAATAACGACAATCGGTAATACATCGCGAATGGTTGATAAGAAGGTTTCAAGAAATAGAGTTAAACTGTTCATGCTAATACCATCCCATAGATCATGACAAAAATCATAGGTAGTAACGAAGCAAAAGCGATAAGACCAAAACCATCAAGCATGGGATTTCGCCCTTTAATGGTAGAAGCAAGGCCGACACCAAGAGCGGTAACTAAGGGAACTGTAATTGTGGATGTTGTTACGCCGCCAGAGTCATAGGCAATGCCAATTATATTTTCTGGCGCGAACCACGTAAGAGCGACCACGGTAATATAACCACCGATGATCATGATATGAATTGGCCAACCTTTTAAAATTCGTAACACCCCGAGCACGATAGAAAAACCAACGGACAGAGCAACGGTGAGTCGAAGCCCATTGGTATAATCATCCATATCGTTTTCAGTATGTGGGATCATTCCTCCTTCTGCGGCGACTTCAGCAGCCTCGGCAGCGACCGCAGTAAGGGCGGGCTCTGCTATGGTGGTACCAAATCCAAGACAAAAAGAGAAAAGTAATAACCAAGCCACGCTACCTTTTCTGGCAAATGCTTGTGCCATCGATTCGCCAATAGGGAATAACCCCATCTCTAAACCAAAGATAAAAAAGGTCAAACCCAATACCACAAGTAGCAAACCAAAAAGGATAGAACCAAGGTTTGGTAAGGGCTCTTGTAGTACGGCCAATTGAAAGAAAGCGATAACAAGAATAATAGGCAGGAGATCGCGAAAACTTCCAAGCATGGCACTTAACATTGCTTTAATGGCGTTCACTTATTCTCCTTTTTAAGTTCGCATCTGTATATTCTTTATACTGTGCCAATTAAAATGAGAGTGTGATTAAAGGTGGGTTTTTGTTTATTTTTGCAGAGAATGTTTCGAAATGTTAACTTGGCATTGTAGGGAGAGTATTTGCGAAACAGTTCTAAAATAATGTATTTGGTATTTAATACTAATTAATCTGGCATGTTTTTTAGTTTGATTCAAATTTGTTCTTCTTTGATTGCTTTTCAAACGAAAATTATTACGTATATATTTATTATTCTATCAACTCATTGATTTTTAATGTTATTAAAATTGGCACACCTTTAGCAATAGGGAGGGGGAACATTTATTAATTTTATTTAAAAGGAAGATAGTATGCCAACCCCAGCTTATATGCGTATCGAAGGCGAAAAACAAGGACTGATCACTGCAGGTACTTTTACTGAAGATTCTGTAGGTAACATTTACCAAGAAGGCCATGAAGATGAAGTGTTAGTTCAAGGTTTTGAACACCAAGTGTTATTGCCTCGCGATCCACAATCTGGCCAACCTACAGGTCAACGTGTACATAAGCCAGTACGTATCACTAAGGTATTCGATAAAGCATCACCGCTAATGTATAACGCATTAACGTCTGGTGAAAAATTACCAAAAGTTGAAATCAAATGGTACCGCACTTCAGCGACGGGTACTCAAGAGCATTATTTCACGACAGTTCTTCATGATGCGATTATCGTTGATATCACAGCATCAATGCCAAACTGTCAAGATCCTGCACAAGCACACTTCACACACTTAGAAGACGTATTCATGACATACCGTGCTATTGATTGGACACATGAAGTTGCAGGTACATCTGGTAATGATGATTGGCGTACAGCAATGAAAGCGTAGCCACTCGCATTTTCGGGAGAGTCATTATCATAAACAACCCTAGCTGTTTATGATGGCTCTCCCTTTTTGCGTTTTAGTTTACCAATTTTCACGTAACTAGCTGATTAATAATATGTCATTGTTATATGAGTTAAATATACATTTGTGTTTCAGGAAGAATCATTATGCAGGATGCAAACCAAGCTCAGTTTGAAATTAATGTCGCCACGATAGATATGCCTTTACAAGTCTATGCGTTTTCCGGACAGGAGACGCTGGGTGATGGGTATGAATTTGACGTTACTTTTGTATGTGAAGATCCGGCATTACCTTTAGGGGAGTGGCTTCAATTACCGGTTTGCTTAACTCTATATCATAAGAATGATCCTGCATTAGCTCCTAGATATGTACATGGTATTATTGAGTCTATAGAACAATTAGGCTCGTCATTTCGTTACAGTACTTATAAATTAAATCTTATCCCTATTTTTTCCCTTCTTAATTACCGTACTAACTTTCAGATTTTCCAAAACAAAGCAGTCCCTGACATCATTGCTGAGATTTATAAGCAAGCGGGGATTTTAACGAACCATTTTGAGATTGAGTTATTTAATACTCATCAACCTCGTGATTATTGTGTGCAGTATGGGGAATCGGATTTTGGGTTTGTACAGAGGCTAATGGCAGAAGAAGGGCTCGTTTCTTATTATGAGCATGCCGAACTAGGGTCAAAATTGATTATTTCTGATGGTCCTGAAACCTATACCGAGCTTCAGCCTCTTTGTGTGGCTGCTGACAATGGGATGGTAAAAGATGGCAATACCATTACCTCATTAATTAAAAAACAGAGGGTAGGTGTTGGTAAAGTATCAGTAAAAGATTACCATTTTGAGACCCCTCAACGTTATCCTGTTGGTACGGCTCAGCAAGAAGAGAAAGATAATCAAGCGTCAGAAATGGGGCTAGAGCAGTATTATTATCCTGCGAATAAAAAGACATCGGAAACGGCCATTAAACAGGCTCAGTTATCACTTTTGCAGCATAGAAATAGCAATATAGAATTGGTCGGTGAGAGTGATTGTGCTCAATTAACGGTAGGTCACTTTCAACCTATTCAAGAACATCCAAATCCAGAATGGAATAATACATGGTTATTGACGCAAGTTTTTCATAGTGGGCAACAACCTCAAGTGCTTGAAGCGCTTGCTGATGGTAATTCTCAATATCATGCTAGTTTCCGTTGTTTGCCTTGGCACATTCCTTTTAAAATAAAATCAGAGCCTAAACCTCTTATTCATAATGTAGATACAGCGATTGTTACAGGGCCTGAAAATGAAGAAATTTATTGTGATGAATTTGGACGTGTAAAAGTACAATTTCACTGGGATAGAAATGGACAAGCAAATGAAAAAACCACGTGTTGGTTGAGAACATCACAAGGGTGGGCTGGCAATCAGTATGGTCAATTTGTGTTACCAAGAATAGGCCACGAAGTCATTGTTAGTTTTATTCATGGTGATCCTGATAAACCAATCATCACAGGCTCTCTTTACAATGGTAATAATAAACCCCCTTACTCCCTGCCTGAACACAAGACACGCAGTACCTTTAAAACATCAAGCTCTCTCGGTGGAGAGAATTTTAATGAATTACGTTTTGAAGATAAAAAAGACGCCGAGCAAGTTTATATTCATGCAGCCAAAGACATGGATGGCCAAATACAGAACAACCAAACGATAGAAGTGTTTAATGATGAGCACAAAATAGTACATAACAATCAGTTTAATGAGATAAAAAACAATAAAAACACCACGGTTGATGGAAGCCAATTCGAAACCATTAAAGGAGATTCTCATCATCAAATTAATGGTTCTGTTCATAGCAAAGTAGGAAAAAAACGATTAGAAGAGATTGGTTCTGAATTGCACTTAAAATCAGGGCAAAAAATAGTGTTAGAGGCAGGAACTGAAATCACCATTAAAGCCGGTGGCAGTGTAGTAAAAATCGACCCAGCAGGCGTTCATCTTATTGGGTCTGCCATTAATTTAAACTCAGGCGGAAGCGCAGGAAGTGGCAGTGGTTATGCAGGAAAAGCAGCTGTGTTACCAATGGGGAAGGCGTTAGAGAAAGCTGGCGCCCTGCCAATGAAAGCATCAAAAAGTTCAATGCAGAATGCTCAAAAGCTCAATGCAATCGCAGTTAAGTCTTGTGGGGAGGGATAAAAGCAATGCGTGAGCAAAGTTATCTTATTGTTAATCCGCTTGAAGATAAGGATGTTATTGAACGCTTTTATCATTTTGGTGGAAATGATGCTTATCCTCTGTATTTAGATTCTGAGTTTGATGCACAGAAAGAGATTGGTCCATGGTTATTGCCTTATCCTTCCAAAGACTTTCTAGCTTATTTTGCTAAGAAACCGTCGGGTTTTCATATTTATTTCTCAGATGATATTGAAACACATATACAACATTGGAAAAGTTTAACGTTTGCAGGACTTGATGGTGAATTAGTTTTATTTCGTTACTATGATCGTATGGTTTTAGAGCCGATGCTGTCAGCTTTTAGCCAAATAGAATTATCAACGTTTCTTGGGACGGCAAATCGAATTAAGATTATATCTAATGATATTCCTGTTAGCTTTAAGAATAGCGCCCCAAGGCTTACTCATCAGCTTGAACCATGGTGGAGAATAGAAAAGCACCATTCTCAGTATTCACTTAAAAGGCACGCATGGATTGTTGAACGCTTAGCGTGGCAGCGTTTCCCTGAATTAATGAAAACAGTTTATAACTTAAATTTTGATATTCAGTTGAAGCTAATTGGATTTCTTAAGCAAGGTAGATCTTACCAACTTAGTAACGAAGAATTAGAAGCTTATTCTATGGTTCAGCTTGCTAAAAATACACAATGGGAAGACCAAATTGTTTTTGATGCTTGGTATCTGGATGATAAGCAAATAAATACGGTTAAAAAAGCAGGGAAGCTAGCAATGAGTAATGCCCTTCAACAAGGAAGTGAAATATGAGTGATCGTTGTATTCCCTGTGAAAAAGTCACCAATTGGGTTGAATTGGATTTCAGAGATGAAAATAATCAACCTTATGAGGGCATTGAAGTCACCATTGAAGACGCTGTTGGAACCATTCAAACCATAAGTTTAAAAGCAGGCCCGAACCTTATTGAGAATATAGCGAGTGGCCCAATAAAAGTTAGCATGGAGCCTCAAGAGTTAATTGATCTTGTTGAAGGCAGGGATAAGCGAGTTGAATCAGAAAGCTCCCCAGTTGTTGATTTTTCTAAAGAAGAAAAAGGTGGCTTAAAAGGTGATGTAAACAAGGTATACCAGCAGGTCACACTGGGTGATTTATGGAGTAAAGCACCTGATTATCAATTCCCTGAAGAACACCATAAAGGAAAACTAGGAAATCTAAGTTTTGTTCATAATGAAAGCTACGTTATTGAAATTTTAGATTTTACTAAGCAAGAAATTCGCTTTGGTGTTTTCTTCGATGGAACGGGTAACAATTCGTTTAATGCTGATTTTGGCGCTCGGTGTGAAGACGACGATTTTGTGCCGGATGAGATACAAGGAGTATGCGAAGACTTAACTTCCTTTTCGAAAAGACACCGCGGTAGTTATGATAATTCAATAACGAATATAGGACGTTTAAGTGAATCCTATGATTCAGAGCAAAAAAATGTATTTAGTATATATATGGAAGGGGTAGGAACGAAAGCGTTAGAAGAGGATGAGCGTTTTCCTGATATGGGATTAGGGACAGGTGATCGTGGTGTTATTTCGATTTCACAATTAGCGTGTGAAAAATTAGCTTCTCTGATAATTGAAAATGAAATTAACCATAATTTATCAAATATTGTCTTTGATATTTTTGGTTTTAGTCGAGGGGCAGCTACAGCCCGACATTTTGCTAATGAGATCTATAAAAAAATGGATGGGTTGGTATATGAAAAATTACAATTAAACAGCTCTTCTAAAGTAAGTATTAATTTTATAGGGTTGTACGATACTGTGGCAGCTATTGGCTGTATAAAAGATTTATTGGATACAACAGATGAAAATAATCATGGTATAAATTTATATTTACCTAAAGACATTGCCAATAAAGTGGTGCATTTTACCGCGCATCATGAGTGTAGAGATAATTTTTCATTAAATTCAGTTGCCCCAGAACATCAAGAAATCGCCTTACTTGGCGTTCATTCAGATATCGGTGGTGGATATAAAGATCCGATTGATAGTGTGATGATTATGAAACCATATCTGCGTACCATTAGTGAAGGTGATTGGCATGCGGAACAGCAATTTAATAATAAAGCAGCATATAAAATAGAAGAGATGAAACAAGAATTTTTGCCTTATGTTGTTTCTACAAGTTGTTTTTCGCAAAATAATATAGTTAAAGCAATACTCACTAATAAGCACTATCGATTTAGAGCAACACTATCCATGACGCGAGAAATTTCGCCAGATCTTCAGCTACTATCATTTAATTTAATGCATAAAATAGCGATTGAAAATAAAGTGCCACTCTCTAATAATACTCTAAATGTTGATGATAAATTAACTGAGCTCTACTCATATTATGAAGATTGTTATAGTCATTCAAAAAATATTTCAGGTTTAGCTATTATCAAAGAAATTTCGGAATCTTTATCATCTTACGTTTTAAAACACTACGTTCATTGCTCAGACCATTGGGCTATAGATACAGGGATGTACACAATGAAGCCTAGGGTTAATCAACATGATGAACGTGAAAGGCAAATTTGGTCTCATAAAAAACAAAAAGGGTATCCATTTTGAATCAATTTTTATTAATTATTTTTGGTCTATTATTAGGTGGATGTGTTGATAGTCAGCTTGGAAAATCGAAACAATTAGATGAATGGACGATTTCTACGATGGCTCCAAAATATTATTCAGCATATGTCGATATCTTACTTATTGTCGATGAGGAAAAGCAAGGTGGATGGAGAGGGATGGTTACAAAATCCACTAAGTTCTCTAAACATCCAAACTCTTGGGAAGGGTTAGATCGATATCATTCTGGTTATACAATTCGTAGTACAAAACTACCTGCTTCTTTTTATATTCGTTGGCACTCATTAGCGAATAAAAAAACATACAATAAAACTATCAAAGTATCAGAAGATATCCGTAATAAAATGCGTGAATTTCATGAAATGAGATGCGGTTTTAATAACGGTTTATATCCTTATAAAGATAATATCTTATTAGGTTTAGCTCCTGATGGGATAATATCAGTATTTTTGAATGGGACATGCTTTGATAACGAGCTTCAATTTAAAGTGCAAGCCGTAGAAGATAAAGTAGCTGATGATTTTGTGTATCCTAAGTTAAAAAAAGAATCTCAAGCCTATGTCGATGAGTATGGCGTTCCCGTTGGTATTTGGTGAGAATTGTGATTAATGTTAAAACGTATCTACTCATTACTTTTTGTTTATTGATTAGTGCTTGTTCCGCTAAACATCAAGTTAAATCTCAGCAATTAGATGAGTGGACAGTTTCAACTGTATCCCCTAAAAACTATATAGCACTTACTGATATATTACTTATTACAGGAGAAAGGAAAGAAGGGGGATGGACTGGTTTGGTTGGTAATTATACTACTGAATCTTTGAGTCCTTTGAAATGGGATGGTGCTGAGCGTTATCATTCAGGTTATTCAATTCAAAGTACTGAATTACCTGGACTAGTCTATATTCGTTGGCATTCATTAGCGAATAAAGTCACTTACAATAAAGCAATTAGGATTTCCGACGATATTCGAAATAAAATGCGTGAATACCACGATATACGCTGCGGTTATTATGATTTATTACTTCCATATAAAAATAATATTTTATTAGGCTTAGCTCCAGATGGAATGATTTCTGTATTTCTTAATGGTGGGTGCTTTGATAACGAGCTTCAATTTAAAGTACAAGCCGTAGAGTATAAAGTAGCTGATGATTTTGTGTATCCAGAGTTAAGTGAAGAAGCCCAAGCTTATGTTGATGAGCATGGCGTTCCAGTAGGTATTTGGTGAGTGAGAAAAACTGGCTGCCGCAACAGCCAATTTAATGATCAACGAATAACAATCTTTCTAGGAATTAACTCAATCCCTGCTTGATAGCGTTTTGCTGAAGCATTCAACCCCAATGCTAAGGCACTATCTGCAATTAATTCAAACTGTTGTGGTAGAGAGTTAATCTTAATTGGTAAAAAGTCTAACAAGCGATTATCACCAAAGGTGCCAAGTTTTACTGTTCCCATTAACTCTGGCTTCTCAATCAATACATCCAAAATTCCTTCGAGTAGAATATAAGACGTCGTGATGATTGCATCTGGTACTGTGTCTTCTTTTATCCACTGTTCAAAAACCGCTTTTCCCGATTCGCTGTTAAAGTGCTCACCATGACCTGTAATACTAACTAACTCTTTTTCTTTGGCTTTAGCTTCAAATCCCAGCAGACGCTGACGAGATATATTCAGTTCAGGTAAAGCACCAATTAAGCCAATTGATTTTACGTTTTCATTAACCACTGATTTGGTTAGCTCGTAAGCCGCATCAAAATCCTCACTGATCACACAACCAAAATGTTCATCATCTAACGAGCGGTCAATTGCAATAATCGGAGTACCTTTCTCTTGAATCGTTAAATAGTAGTCACTGCCATCAGGTAAGCAACTTGCCACGAAGAGTGCATCAATACGACGGCTAATTAAGGCATGAGCGACGTTCTTTTCAGTTTCAGGATCATCGTCCGAACAACCAATTAAAATCTGATAACCCGCTTGACGAGAGTTGAACTCTAAAAGTTTAGCAAGCTTGGCATAACTGGTATTTTCAAGATCTGGAATGATTAATCCAAATGAACGGCTGCTGCCTGCTCGTAATGCAGAAGCAGCGTGATCAGGACGATAGTTATGCTCATCAACAACCGCCATTACTTTTAATTGAGTCTTTTCACTGATGCGGTATTTCTGCGCTTTACCATTAATGACATAGCTTGCAGTTGTTTTTGAGACGCCAGCAAGTTTGGCTACTTCATCTAATGTCATGGCTAAGATCCTTAAATTCTGTGGGTCGGATCATATAAATTCAGATCCAATCAGTTTATGAGTTGAATTATATGCTGAATCGTTCCAGTATAAAAGCTGAAAGGATTCAGCAAATTTGAAAAACGTGATATTTACGTTGTTTTTACTTTTTATAAAGCATATTACTGAGTAGAAAGCATTTGCTGAACTTTTTTTAACTGTTTTGCTGAATCGATTAAGCTTGCGTTTAAGCAAGGCTAAAATGGTGATTTAGCAGAGCATAAATCACAAATACAGAGCGAGAGGCTAAGACCCATGCTGACATTGACAAAGAATGACATTACGTTACAGCAAGCAGCAACAGATAAGACAACAGCAATCAAAGCGATTGCAAAGCAACTGACAGAGAAAGGTTTAGTTGCAGAGATGTACGTAGAAGGAATGTTAGATCGTGAGCAACAAAACTCAACGTTTTTAGGTAACGGTATTGCGATTCCACACGGCACAACGGATACCCGTGATTTAGTGAATAACACTGGTGTTGCTGTACATCATTTTCCTCAAGGTGTTAATTGGGGTGATAGTAATGTGGTTTATGTTGCCATTGGTATTGCGGCTAAATCAGATGAGCACCTAGGTATTCTTAAGCAATTAACGAAAGTGTTGTCTGCTGATGGCGTAGAAGAGAAGCTAAAACAAGCAAAAACAGAAGCAGACATCATTGCATTACTTAACGGTGAAGTGCAGTTTGAAGCCGATTTTGATGCATCACTTATCCAATTATTATTCCCTGCAAGCGATATGATCCAAATGAGTGCGGTTGCGGGTGGTTTACTAAAAAACAGTGGTAATGCAGAAAGCCAATTTGTTGCAGAGTTAGTCACTAAAGAGCCTACGCATCTAGGTAAAGGTTTATGGTTGGTAAGTACTGACAAAGGAGTGAAACGCTCTGGTATGTCTATTGTAACAACAGCAAATGGGTGTGAGTTTAATAGTTTGCCTGTAAAAGGTTTGATTGCTATTGCTTCTTGTAATGCTTCTCATCAAGCGTTCTTAACGACGATTACGAAAATGGTTGCAGAGCAACAGCAAGAATCAATTTTGTCTGCAACGTCTGAGCAGTTACTTGCCATGTTCTCGGCGTCTACTGAAGAAGCTGTACTAAGCGCTGATGCGGATAATACTGCAACCTTTAAAATTAAAAATACACACGGTTTACACGCTCGCCCGGGCGCAATGCTTGTTGCTGAAGCGAAAAAATACGAATCAAAAATCACCGTATTAAACGTAAATGGTGACGGAAAAGCGGTGAATGCGAAAAGCTTAATGAAAGTGATTGCGCTTGGCGTTAAACACGGTCATGAACTGCAATTTACAGCAGATGGTTCAGATGCAAAAGAAGCGCTTGCTGGTATTGGTGCTGCAATTGCTTCTGGTTTAGGTGAGGGTTAATTGATGAGCAGTAATCAAAAAAGCAAAGTAGTTACTATCACACTAAACCCTGCTTTAGATTTAACAGGCAGTTTAGATGCGTTATCGGTTGGCTCTGTAAGTTTAGTAAGTAAAGGCTCACTTCATGCAGCAGGTAAAGGCGTTAATGTTGCAAAAGTACTGTCTGACTTAGGTGCTAAAGTTACGGTTACTGGCTTTTTAGGCCGTGATAATGAAGAGCTATTTTGTCAATTGTTTGAAGAAATGAATGCCAACGATGAGTTTATTCGTGTTGATGGTGCAACTCGTATTAATGTGAAGTTGGTCGAAACTGACGGTCGAGTGAGTGACATCAACTTCCCAGGAGTTGAAGTATCACAGCAGGCTATCGCCGAGTTTGAAGTTCGTTTATTTGAATTAGCAAAAACACATGAATTTTTCGTATTAGCGGGCAGTTTACCAAAAGGCATTTCTCCAGAGCAGTGCGCAGAGTGGATTGAAAAGCTGCATCAAATGGGTAAAAAAGTCCTATTTGATAGCAGCCGTGCGGCATTAGCAGCAGGTTTAGAGGCTCACCCTTGGTTAATTAAACCAAACGATGAAGAGCTATCTGAATTTGTAGGTCGTGATTTAGAAACGCCAGAAGCGTGTCAGCAAGCGGCTCAAGATCTTGCACAAAAAGGCATTGAAAATATCGTCGTGTCATTAGGCTCAAAAGGCGTGATGTGGCTTGGTAAGAATGATGAAGTACAACCAGAATGGATGTATTCGCAACCACCAAAAATGAATGTAGTAAGTACCGTTGGTGCGGGTGATACTTTAGTTGCTGGTCTTTGCTGGGGTCATATGCAGCAAGATTGGGATCGTTCACAAATCTTATCTTTTGCTACCGCTTTATCTGCTTTAGCTGTATCGCAGGTTGGCGTTGGTGTACCAAATGTCGAAGACGTAAAAGAATTACAAAAACAAGTAACCCTACACAACCCTATTTCTACAAACGTGCAGTAATGCGTTTAGACTTAGTTTAAGGACAGATTATGAAAAATATAGCTATCGTTACTGCATGCCCAAGTGGTGTAGCAAACAGCATCATTGCTGCAGGTTTATTAGAGCAAGCAGCAACTAAACTAAATTGGAAAGCGACGATTGAATGTCAATCAAGTGTGTTGCCAGTTGAGGTTTTAACTCAAGAAGCAATTGATACGGCGGATGCAATTGTTATTGCTGCAAATTCGATTGTTGATACGTCTCGCTTTGTTGGCAAAAAAGTACATCAAGGTTCAATTTCTGAATGTGCAATTAACTCGGAAGTTTGGCTAGAAAATGCAGTAAACAATGCAAAAGAACTAACGGCATCTGAAGTCACTGTACCAGAAACAGCAATAGTGACAGATGCAACAGGGCCTAAGAAAATCGTAGCGATTACGGCATGTCCAACGGGGGTCGCGCATACTTTCATGGCAGCTGAAGCGCTAGAAGAAGAAGGTAAACGTCAAGGCTACATTATTAAAGTAGAAACTCGTGGCTCTGTTGGTGCTAAAAACCAATTAACAGACCAAGAAATTGCAGAAGCTGATTTAGTTATCATTGCTGCTGACATTGAAGTCGCACTTGATCGCTTTAATGGTAAGCGTCTATATAAAACAAGCACTGGCTTAGCATTAAAGAAAACAGAACAAGAGATGAATAAAGCCTTCTCTGATGCGACTGTTTTCCAATCATCAGGTAAGGCACAATCTTCTCAAACAGAAGAGAAAAAAGGCATGTACAAACACCTTATGACAGGGGTATCACACATGCTTCCTGTTGTTATCGCGGGTGGGTTGCTAATTGCACTGTCATTTGTCTTTGGTATCGAAGCGTTTAAAGAGCCGGATACAATCGCAGCAACATTAATGGATATTGGTGGTGGCGCGGCATTTGCGTTGATGATCCCTGTTCTTGCGGGTTTTATTGCGTTCTCGATTGCTGACCGTCCGGGTCTGGCTCCGGGTCTAATCGGCGGTATGTTGGCTAGCTCAACTGGTGCGGGTTTCCTTGGTGGTATAGCGGCAGGTTTCATTGCCGGTTACTCTGCAAAATTCATTGCGGACAAAGTATCTCTTCCTCAATCTATGGAAGCACTTAAACCAATTCTAATCATTCCGTTTGTGGCGAGTTTGTTCACAGGTCTTGTAATGATTTATGTTGTTGGTGGTCCAGTATCAGGCATCATGTCTGCGCTGACTGAGTTCTTAAACAACATGGGTTCAACTAACGCAGTGCTTCTGGGTGTTATTCTTGGTTGTATGATGTGTTTCGACTTAGGTGGTCCAGTAAATAAAGCGGCATACACATTTGGTGTTGGTCTTCTGGCTTCTCAAACATATGGTCCAATGGCGGCTATCATGGCAGCAGGTATGGTTCCTGCGCTAGGTATGGGTTTAGCGACATTCCTTGCTAAAAACAAGTTTGAAGCCGGTGAGCGTGAAGCGGGTAAAGCGTCATTTGTTCTTGGTCTATGCTTCATCTCTGAAGGTGCGATTCCATTTGCAGCGAAAGACCCAATGCGTGTTATCCCAAGCTGTATGGCGGGTGGTGCATTAACGGGTGGTCTATCGATGCTATTTGGTGCTCAACTACTTGCTCCACACGGTGGTCTGTTCGTACTTCTTATTCCAAACGCAATTACGCCAGTATTCATGTACTTGGTAGCGATTGCAGCGGGTACTGCGGTAACTGGTTTTACTTACGCTTTCTTGAAAAACAAAGCGGATGAGAAAGATGCAGTAGCTGCATAATAAACAGGTAATTTAAAACAAAATGGGCGCTTCCAAATGTATGGAAGTGCCCATTTTTTATGTTTTTAGAATGTTCTAAAACATGAAGTTTACGCCAGCACCAATCGAAGAGATGTAATCGTCCGAAGCCAATGGCATATACTGATATTCAAGGTTGAAAGTAACAGAAGGGAATAGCTTCATTACCGTACCTACAGCAACATAAGGTTTAGTTGATACCGCCTCTTGTTTTAGTGTTTGATTATTCGCTTTATATTGGTATTCAACATTAGTGCGGTTTAAGCCGAATTTTCCATAGAAGGAGCCGTAGTAAGACATAGGAAAATACATTTTTGCTGCAATAGTCGCACCCGTAGCAGATGCTTTATCATTATCAATTGCGATATCATTCATTGATGCAGTCATGTAATAGCTTAGATCCATCGCTATCATCGGCGCGAAATGATAGTTATAACCGACTTGGGTCATTAAACCACTACCATGTGAGTCATCAATTTTCAGGTTAGCAAAACTTGGCTGAATATAGATTTGGTGTAAAGTGTCTGTTGCTTGTGCAGATGCTGTAGCACCTAGCAACAAAAATGGGAGTAACCTTTTCATTATAAACTCGTCTTTTTAACCTAATGCGTGATTTTATTGTGAATGAGACAATGTTGTAAAGAGGAATTAAAGAAGAAATGACATTAACTATTTGGTTTTCATTATTATTGGTATCAATGTTGGGAGCAATGTCGCCGGGGCCAAGTTTAGCTACAGTTGCAAAGCACACGTTATCTGGTCGACGAATTAATGGGATTGCTGCCGCATGGACACACTCCATTGGTATTGGAATTTATGCGTTTGTTACTGTGATCGGATTAGCGGTTGTATTACAACAATCCCCGATTTTGTTTAAAACGATCAGTTATTTGGGAGTTGCGTATCTGGCTTATTTAGGCTATGGAGCATTGCGTTCTACTGGAGGAATAGCAGCAAAGCTTGAATCAGGAGAACAAGTGTCAATTTTAGAATCCGCAAAAGAAGGCTTACTTATCTCTCTTTTGAATCCTAAAATTGCATTATTTTTCTTAGCGTTGTTTAGTCAATTTGTTGCAGTGGGTAACGCTCCATTAGACAAAGCAATAATAGTTGTTACTCCTATTATCATTGATGGCCTGTGGTATACCATTATTAGCTGTTTATTATCAGCACCTAAGATTGTTGATAAGCTTAGAGCTCAAGCTAAATGGATTGATCGCCTTTCTGGGGTGGTCTTAATTTTGTTAGCACTACGAGTTATTTTTTATACTTAACTTATTCATTTAAAGTATGACTCGAAAGAGGAAGTGAGATTAAAATAAGTGTTCACTTTTTTTGATGGCTGTTTTCACTTAGTATTACGAATAAGTTTCAAGAGCATACAGTGTATGCGTAAAAGCATTCTATTATTTTTGTTATTAATACATAAGGTTTCTCATGACATTTCAAGCTGCAATTTTCGATATGGATGGACTACTTCTAGATACAGAACGTGTTTGTATGTCTGTTTTTAAACAAGCATGTGAAGCTGAGAATGTTCCATTTCTCGAAGACGTGTATCTTTCTGGTATTGGCTGTAACTCTAAGCGTATTGAAGAGCTTTTCCGTGAAGGTTATGGTCCAGAGGTTGATTATCCTGCATTGAATAAGGCGTGGCGTGTTCGTTATTTTTCTATCGTACAAAATCAAGCTACTCCAGTTAAAGAGGGTGTGATTGAACTTTTAGAATGGTTAAAAGTGAATAAGATCCCAATGGCTGTCGCGACATCAACTCAAAATGATATTGCAATTAAAAAATTAGAATTAGCCGGTCTTAATGGTTATTTTGACGTGTTAGCAACGGGGTGTGAGGTGGAGAACAGTAAGCCTCACCCTGAAATTTATTTATTAGCGGCTGAACGTTTGGGGATCGCTCCTGAAGTATGTTTGGCATTTGAAGATTCTAATAATGGGACGCGTGCTGCGGTAGCTGCAAGTATGATCACATATCAAATTCCAGATCTTGTTGAGCCTAGTGCCGAAGTCATAGATCTTGGACACGACATTAAGCCTTCAATGATTAATGTACTTGAACATTTAAAGATGCAATGCGCTTAAAGCTATTTGATTATCACCGAGATTTAGCCAGATTAAGCAGTCGTTCTGGCATCGGTGCAGTTTGAATACTTGAGTAAATTAAGCTGAACAAGCACTTTTTCAAGGTTGAAGCGTCTATTGAGCTTAAAACAAAACTCTCCCAAATAGCGAGGAATATGTTTCTTGCATGGTAAGTCCCATGCATTGAATTTTTATACCAATTATAGTAAATAACGGCGTTGTTGACTAAATAAGTTGAACCTTTCCTCAATCCTGCGATCTGCTCCCATGGAGCAGAAGCATAGTGATGTTATGGGTAAATCGAAGAAGAAGATAACGAACTGGAATGAGTATAATGAAGCCTTGTGCAAATGAGGCTCAGTAACTTTTTGGATTGACGACTCAGCCGTTAAAGCGTGGCAATGCAAAAAACACCATGGCAAACGTGGTAGAGGCTTTCAATTTCCTGATACAGCTATTGAAACAGCTTTGATGATTAAAGGAATTTTCTCTCTCCCTTTACGGGCGCTTCAAGGTTTTATCGATTCTATATTTTCTTTGATGAACGTCCCTTTGCGATCCCCTAACTACACTAGTATCAGCAAGCGTTCAAAGACCGTTAAGGTCAAATATAAGAACAAATCTAAAGGTCCAGTTCGTCACATCTCAATTGATTCAACAGGTCTGAAAGTCTTTGGTGAAGGCGAATGGAAAGTGAAAAAGCATGGCGCAGAAAAGCGTAGAACGTGGCGTAAACTGCATCTTGCCGTTGATGTCGATACCCATGATGTTGTCAGCGCAGAAGTTAGCCTCGTCAATGTTGGTGATAGTGAAGCTCTCCCAACTCTGTTGAACCCACTTCGTAGAAAGGTGCATTCCGTATCAGCAGACGGTGCTTATGACACGAAAAAGTGCCATGAAGTATTGCAGACCAAA
>NZ_MSCO01000002.1:1104613-1106930 GCF_002954705.1 Aliivibrio sifiae | reverse complement strand
GGCTGTAAGCCTCTTATTCCTCCCAGAAAAAATGCAGGGTACTGGGAAAAGGGACACCCTCGGAATGAAGCTGTAGATGCACTTAAAAGCAATACGTTAGAACAGTGGAAAACTGACTCTGGCTATCACCGCCGTTCAATCTCTGAGACGGCAATGTCTCGATATAAAGGACTGACTAGTGGTACATTGAGCTTGAGATGTTATAACGCTCAAGTAGGTGAGGCGTTGGCAAACGTGAAAGCAATGAACAAAGTCCTAGGGCTAGGTATGCCTGTTAGAAACTAACGGGTAAGTTCCGTAGGATGGCTACGGCCCTTACCTGATTTGGTCAACAACGCAGTAAATAACTGATCATCCTAGCTGATTAAAATACTCGATAACTACGTTGAAATTTTTGATTGTAGAATAACTACTTATGAAAAAATTTCGTCTTATTTTCAAGCATTTTCCTTCGCTATTTTTGAACACTTACATACTGTGATTGGTATTACATTACTAATTATGGTGTTGACCCACTGAAAGTAGGGTAATTTAACGCAATCAGCTCCGCCACCTGTAACGATTGCATTATGAAACACATCGGTTTTCTCACGCCTTTAAAACAAGCTTAGTCAATCATTACGAATATTAAATAAGAGTCAATTCGATTCTTGACTATGTAGTGATAAATTAAAAAAAGATCTATGTTCATAGATCCTTTATTTAATATGGATAATATTTAATTAATGGTAGAACTTATTTACCACTCAGACTATTTACAACAACTGACTCTGTATTATAAATAAAAATTTAAATATTATTTTAAACAGTTCATTTTTACTATCCTCAGTAAATTACCAACACTGGTTAGCATTAATTTTGTTTGATAACTCAACATTTACCTTATCACCTTTTTTTCGCCATTTCATATTTGTATTTTGTGCTATTTTTAAGGGTAAACTAATGAAAAATTGGTTGTTTTTTATAGTGTCAATAGTTAAGCTAATACCATCCACAGCAATATAGTCTTTATCAATAAGAAACTCTGTAAAATTTTCAGGAATTTGAATCCACATTTGTTGATAATCCTCATTTTCTATTATTTCAATAATACTTGCTACACATGAAATCCTTGCTGATAATATATGCCCACCAGATGCAGCGCCAAATTTTGGGAATGTTCCTAAATTTACTCGGTCACCTACCTTATATTCCCGAAAAGTATCAAGCTTACGTGCTTCTTTTTCAAATATATCAAACCAGACAATGTTTGAATTCACGCTAGTTACCGTTAAGAAGCATCCGTTAAACATTATTGACGACTCCTTTTTAATTCCATTCAACATATTTTCAGGAAATCGAATTGCATACTTATCTAGGTCAGTATATATATCAATTTTTTCAATGATTCCTATACCTTCTACTATACCTTTAAACATAATAATCCTTCCTCTCATTTTTCTAATGAATTAATAAAAATATTGAACGTCAATAAACTGATAAGTAAATCTGTACTATTTTATAGTATTCAGTGTAATAAGCGTAAGTAATGAAATATAATTACAGCGCCTCTAAGCTCCCCACGTAGATAGTAAACCCTTGTCGTGTGACTTGTATATTAATCTTAACGGGATAGATAAACGTTACGATTATACGTTTCTGGTCAGACTGTCAGCTCATTTTTATCGTTTACTAACTATAACAACCTGACACTATTCGTAAACCTGTAGAATCCAACAGGAAAGTCACATTAAATCTATATTTTTCTTGCTACCAATTATTATGTTATTTAACTCGGAAAATGGTGCTATAAGTGACGTTGTTGCTCAAATAAAGAATCTATCGAGAACCCTTGAGCTAAATCGTTGATGCCTGCCATGATTGAAATCAGTTTCGGTTTGACTGCTATAGTCGTATCTCCGGCAATTCCACGATTTACGTGAGTTATATCGGTAAACACATCTTGCCATGGGCCCCATTCGGTAATGGAGTCACCAAATAAAACGACATCGACTTCTGGTGTAAAGGTTTGATGGGAATCAACTAGATGAATGTAACGGCTCATACTGTACCCTCGTTGTGCAATATCGATTTCTTTGCAAAGAAATACAACTTGTTGTGCGGGATCAGAAATATCATTTAGTTTTGGAAGTAAACCATCAATCTGAGAGGTAAGAGAGCTTAGTTTAGTTGTGAGTTGTAATTCTTTTTTTAATTCATGTAATTCATTGATGAGTTCATAAATAGAGACAGATTGGAATTGATGGAAAAGGTCATATAAATCAATACTGTCATTCTTGAGTAAATAAGCGGTTAGTTTTGTTTTCATTGATAACGG
>NZ_MSCO01000002.1:1094504-1103527 GCF_002954705.1 Aliivibrio sifiae | reverse complement strand
TGTTGATAACGGTCTCTATAATTTTTCAAAAGTATGTTCAATCTCGTCTAACATCCATTCCATAGCATTACCCATGCCACTGTCACGACGTTTTACTACTCCAATCTCAATCTGCAAGGCGTCGGGAATATGGTAAGTTGATAATCGAATGGTTTTGTTTTGATACCATTCCGACTCTAGTACGTGCTCAGGAACCAGTGCCCAACCCACATTACGGATCACCAATGCAGTAATGTAGTAGTAGCTGTCGATATACCAATGATTGGCTGAAATGGCTTTCTCATGTGAGTGACCAACTCTATCTCGAATAACTAATTGACGGTGTTGGTTTAGTTGGATAAGAGTAGGAGTCTTATGTTTAGCAAGGGGATGCTTTGGTGAGACAACTAATGCTTGATTGAAAAATCCAAGAGCGCGGTACTCTAATGAATCAGATAGGGTATTCACTCGGAATAAGAAGCCTAAATCCGCTTTTTTTTCTTCTACCCACTTTGCAATATCTGCTTGAGACCCATTAATAATCGTCAACTTTAATAAAGGAAAAGTAACCGATATTTTTTGGAAGAAATCCTCAAATACATCAATAGGAACGGCTTCATCGAGAGCAACAGTTAATGCGATCTCTTCACCTGTAGCAACAGTATCTGCACGGGCTTGTAGGCGTTCACATTGTTCTAAGATTGCTTGAGCTTCAATAAACATGTCTTCACCGTCTTGAGTTAATACAGGTAGACGTGCGCTTCGATCAAATAAATCAAAGCCAAGATCTGCTTCTAAATTTGCAATTGCGGTACTAATTCGAGATTGTGCCTTCCCCATTTTACGTGCAGCCGCAGAAAATGAACCACATTTAACCGACGTAACAAAGGCATTAAGTTGATCTAAAGTCCAATTCATTTTTTCTCCCCTTTTTGTAAACGTATATGGCGGTTAGAGCAATTTGGTGAAGGCTTAGGATTGATATTTTTTTTCTCAGACAGCAAATGGCGGATAGCTAAAATGGGGTGCTTTAATAGCATTCGTGGCCCAGAAAAGCGCATCACTAAACGCATCTGTTCTTTTACTTCTGGCTTATAGCAATGAATTGGACAGGTGTTACAAGTTGGCTTGTTTTCACCGTATGGACAGCGATCTAAACGAACTTCTGCATAATCCATCAAGGCTTGGCATTCTGAACACAAGGAGTGAGTGTGGTGGTTTTTTTTGCAATAAATTTCAATCATTGCAGAAACGGTTTTAAATTCCGTATTGAGCTTTCCAAGCAAAATATCGCTGGTTTTCATACATCACTCGTTCTTAATCAATCATTATTGAGTCAGTATAAAGGGGAAATGATATTGGGTGAAGTGTTCACTTTTTCAGAAGGTGATTCTAGCTTAGTATACGTTTATCCCCTAAAGCATATTGCTCCTAAGTGTATGCGCTCAAAAGCCATTTAGTTTATTGCTAAATGGCTTTTTATTGGTGATTACTTATCTTCAGAAGTGTAACTTGAATATGAACAGTAATAGCAGCCGTTTGATTGTGGGTATATTTCTTTAGCCGCATTTAACGCGGTGCTGCATGCAGTGTGATAGCCAAGAGGTTCACATTTTGTAATGCCCGGACTGTGAGTACATGTTGCGGTGTGAATTTCATGATCGCCATTATCTTGTTCGTTTTTATCAACATAAAATAAACTCATAATTACCTCTAGAAAATAATATATAAACGGATATCTGAATAATCACAATACGCCTATTCGATGTTGTGGATAGCTAAAAAAATGAATAGTTAGATGTACATCACTTGTAATCATTAAACTTGTGAAGCGCCTTTCATGAAGTACTTTTAAAGTTATCGATTGAGCATCTGTAATATTTTTTAGTGCTTAACTAATGAGATGCATGATTACGATTTCTTTTTATATTAATCACTCTAATTTAAATGAGTTATGAATTTCTCCTTTCTTATTTATTACAAAAAGTATCATTAATTGTTCTTTAAGGCTTAATGTTGAAACTTTTAGGTGGTTTTATTTTTGTGTGGTCTTTAATAATGTTCCTGTACTTACTTAACTACCTTATTTAAAGTAAAGTAAAGGAAATGATTATGAAAAAAACAGTATTAGCGCTACTTACTTTAGCCTCTTTTTCTAGCCAAGCTTTTGAAGTATCGAGTAACGATATTCACGAAGGTCAATTAATGAAAAGTGAATTTACTTTCTCTGGCATGGGTTGTACTGGTGACAATATTTCACCGCAACTAAGCTGGAAAGATGCGCCAGAAGGAACAAAAAGTTTTGCTATTACTGTGTTTGATCCAGATGCACCTACAGGTAGTGGTTGGTGGCACTGGTTAGCGCTTAACATTCCTGCAAGCGTAAGTAGTGTTGAACAAGGTTCAGCAATGAAAAATACATTACAAACGAAAAATGACTTTGGCACTATGAGCTATGGTGGCGCGTGTCCTCCTGCTGGCGATGGCATGCACAGATATCAATATACAGTGTGGGCATTACCACAAGAGAAAATTGATTTACCAGCAGATATCTCACCAGCGGTAGTCGGTTATACTTTAAATAGCATGGCATTAGACAAAGCTGTATTAACCGCGACATACGTGCGCTAATATGAATTTAAATTGGTAAAATAGGGGGATAAAATGGATAAAGTAATGTTGAATGAACCGGTATTTAGAGTGCAAACTTACTCTGGTCAGAGTGATCAACATTTACGTAATGTTCATATTTATGCCCCTAGTATTATTTGGGTTAAATCTGGCGTAAAAACCGTATTTCAAGAGTCTGAACAATTTGATATCGATTCACACTCTTGGTTGCTTAAGTCAGCCAACCAAGGCTTAAATTTTATTAATAAATCTTCTACAGATAACTTTTATTCTGTTCAGATCTGTTTTTTCTAACTCCGCCTAAAGAGATGTTAGAAGAGAGTCAAAAAAATGAAAGCACCCGCTTACATACTCATGCGATCACGGTGTCCCCATTACTCGCTTATGGATTCACATTCTTAACCGATATGAATACCCAAAAGTTAAGCTTTAAAACCCAGCGACTTCACTTGTTGGCTTTATATCAGCAATTGGCAGAATTGGGTGTGCTGCATGTTTTATTCTCACCAACATTCGCTTCTTTTCAAAGTGAACTGAGTGCGTATTTTGCTAAAGATCCAGCAGAAGCGTATCAATTAGAAACCGTATGCGATGATTTTTCGATGAGCCGTGCAACGCTGATCCGTCGATTACAGCGAGATGGCACCAATTTCAGAACGGTTTTATCGAATGTTCGAATGACTCACGCCCTGTCCTTAATGCAAGAGAAACGCCAAACCCAGTTAGACTTGGCATTGCAGTGTGGTTATCAATCAGAAAGTCGCTTTAGCCAACGTTTCCATCAGCAGTTTGGTATGACACCAAAGCAGTACATGAAGACGGTGGTGTATTGAATATAAGAAAAAAACAGCGAGCACTTAGGCTCGCTGTTTTTATTTTTAACCCTGAATAAGTAGAAGGACTACTTAGCTAACTTAGTCAGCACACTCATCAACAACTTAATTCGTGGTTCGATTGATTCAAGCAATAAGTACTCATCAGCACTGTGGAAGCCTGCACCGATAGGGCCTAAACCATCTAACGTTGGAATGCCTAAGATTGCCGTGTTGTTAGCATCAGAGCCGCCGCCCACTTCTTGCCAGTTAATGCTGATTTCAAGCTCTTGTGCTGATTCTTCAACCATCGCCATTAATGCTTCAGTTTGTACTGATGGCACCATTGATGGTTTGTATGCTTCACGTTCTACTTTAATAGAAACACCATCAACAAACGGCGTTTGAGTCATGCCATTTAATGTCGTGTCGACAAGATCATATTCTGCGTTATCCCAGAAACGAACATCAATCACAGCGGTTGCTGAATCAGGAACGATGTTAGCGCCAGCACCACCAGAAACCATACCGACGTTCAATGTCGTGCCTGATTCAAAGTTTGTCATCGCGTTTGCTGCTAAGATCCAGTTTGCCATTTCAGTGATTGCACTGCGGCCATTTTCTGGTTCATTACCTGCGTGAGCTGCTTTACCACTGAAGGTTACTTTGTAATTAGCCATGCCTTTACGTGCTTTAACTAAACCACCATTAGCGCGAGCCGCTTCTGCAACTAATACATTTTTCGCTTTTTTAGCTGTTTCTTGGATCCAATCAACTGAATCTAGCGATCCTGTCTCTTCATCTGGGTTCATACATACACAGATAGACAGTTTATCTAATACCGCTTGGTCTAGATTACGCAGTGCATAAACTACGTTTAATAGACCAGATTTCATATCAGATACACCAGGGCCATAGGCTTTTTCAGCATCTAAAGACATTGGGCGCTCTGCCGCTGTACCTACAGGGAAAACCGTATCCATGTGGCCAATCATCATTACATCAATATGTTCAGCGTCTGGTTTGTTACGAACTTCAAGGCCAACACCTGCTTTACCACAATCAATTCGCTTAACAGACCAACCGTTCATCGCTTCGTATTTAGCTGCCATTTTGCTTGCAATAAATTCGATGCCATCAAGTGTGTAAGTACCACAATCCACATCAATCAGTGGGCGAAGCTCTTCTAAGTAATCATTTAGAGAAAAATTCATCTTGAATCCTTATAGAATCATGTTCATAACAAACATAGCCCCAAATGCGTTTAATACTGAAATCGCAATCATTACTGGGATGTAACGACCTTCAGTACCTATAGGGCCCATGATACGGCCCATGTATTGAACTTGAGAGCCCATTAGGTAAATCGCAGGTGCAAGAATCGCGATGTGCGCACCGTTTAGGATTCCTTGGTCAAACAGGGTAATAACTACACCAACAGCACCGCCCATTGACATCCATGCACCAATAAGAACTGCTGCAGCTTCACCCGGCAAGCCAAATACGGCCATGATAGGAGAGAATAAAGTTCCCATTAATTCAAGTGCACCCGTAATTTGCAGAGCCTTGATAATAACGAATGCCATTAATACGTTAGGAACAGTAGAAGTCGTCGCAATAACCCAGCCTTTTTTAGCGCCTTCAACGAAGATGTCTGTCACCATTGGTTTTTTTGCTTTAACGTCGCTCATTACGCTGTCTCCTCAGTCATTTTCTTGTCTTGTTTATCATTGTCTTGGCCTTCTTTACCTTCAGTAATGTTTAGGTAAATACGGAATAGATTTGCGCCAATAAATTTGAAAGCAAACATAACAACAACAGCTAAGCCGATAGAAGAAGGAACCGCTAAAGAACCATCAGGATTGGTTAATGTAAATAGCACAGCACCAGATGAGAAGAAGTTAACAATCGCTGCACCAGCAGTGAATTGGAACATAGTGAAAACATCGGTCTCACGCTTAGTTAAATGCTTTTCATCTTTTAACTGACGAGTCATCGCTGCACCCGCATCGGTACTTTGTAATGAGGCAATTAATGCTAAGCCAGAGTTACCAGGAATACCCATTAGAGGGCGTAGAAGAGGAGTAAGCAATTTACGAGCAGCATCAAGAGCCCCGTAATGCTCAAGAACATTGATCATACCAAGGGCAAACATAACAGTAGGAATAAGAGTTAAAGCAAAAATGAAACCATCACGAGCACCGCTACCACCTTTACCGCGTAATGATGTCGTTGCTGCTTGAACGCCATCTGCGGTTTCAGTGACAGAATAAGCAACACTACCAAAAGAACCATTTAGTGTGGTGAAATCAAGAACGCCATACCATTCATTGGATTGCATTGCGCCAGAAAAGAACACAACAGCGAAGGCCAAAGCTACATAGCTGCCAATGCCGACTTTACGTGCTTTATCAGCCGATTGAGTCATAATTACCTCGTTTAATTTAAGATTAGAAATTTTTATGGGTTAACCATTTTGGGGTATTTTGCGTGAATGGCTTTTAGAAGGGTTTGATTCTTATCAATAACTATTTCTAAAAGTAAAAGATCATATAACTAGTTTTTTATTTTGTGATCTATCTGAAATTGTAGATTTTTATGTTGATTCGTTAGAATATTGTACGTTTGATTGGGGGTAATGAAGACTTGTTTTTTTTGATGGATAATTCAATTTATTTTGTAAATTATACTTATGATTAATTGAAGGTAACTATAAGTAAATTGTTGTTATTGTTATGTCTTGTGTGTGTTTTTAAGACGAAAAGGTAAACACTCTTGAATGTACCAAGAGTGTTTATATTAGGTGAGAATTATTGAATTATTCACCATTTAGAGGTGTTGATACCGCCTCATCTTCATACCAGAACAGGTCTGTGCGGTTAGCGTAACGATCTGTAAATGACATGTTAGGGCTTAACTCATATTTCATCGTGTTTTTAATGCGTTCAAACGCTCGTTCTGCAACTTCAGGTGATGCTGTTGCGTGGGGATTAATCCTCAGTTCTGCGGTACGGTTAGCGGCATTTTCAACCACTTCTCGATAACTGGAATTAATACGATTAAATGGACCAACAGCAAACATAATGTCTTCCGGTGGAATATTTAATGTTGCAATTTCACTGAGTGATACATCTCGTAGAAGCGTATCGACAACCTGTCCTCCGTGGTTAAGTTCAATGGCATAAACGTATCCACGTTGGCTGTCTAATGCATAATTCACTGCGACGGCCTCTTCCGTACTTGTTGAAATAACACCTCGAATTGCTTTTGTATGATGGGCTAATTGAACATAAGAAACGGGTTCAATTTTACGTGTAAATCCAGAATGAAATAGCTCATCTGGAAGTCGGGTATCTCCTCTAAAAACTAATGAGCCATTTACTTCGGATTGATAGCCTCTTAAAAAAGGAACATTTTGAATTTCTCTTTGAGCCTCAATACCTAAACGATGCAGTTTTTTTGTATCAGTAAGATAAGCATAAGGATCAACTTGTTGTTCTAATTCATAGAAATCTTTTAGTGCTTCAAGATCTCGACCTCCAGCCATATCTGCATAACCTGAACCGCCTAAGCCTGGATGCTCAGGAAGATCTTCAGGTAATAGAATTTCAGAGGTTTGGCTATGCTCTTCTACTCCATTTGATGTCACTTCATTAGAAACTACGCTGTTTGTTTCACTTCGGTTCCCAGCTCTTAATCCACCTTGTTCCAGCCATTGAGGTTCACTGGTTTCCATATTGATAGTACGAACAACTCGACTGTCTAAAATTAAACGTCCAGTGGCAGGTTCTACCTCTCGAAAAGATCCAAAACCATCAGCTTTTAATAGCGTATTTCTGCCTGAATCAGTTAATCTAACACCTAATAAGTCGTCACCTGTTTGAGGGTGATTAATGATCTTAGGCATTGATGTGAATTGATCTAATGTTTCAGTTGAAACCCCCTCGTTTAAGAGTATGCGGTTAGGCAATAAATCCACCTCTTTTTCAACCGATATAGCGAGAGATTGGCCATATTTTACCATCACTGGAAGTACGGCTGCAGTACCAAGAATGGCGGCATTCACAGCACTCATTCGAGTACCGGCTAATCGTTCTGATAATGAATCACCAGTAACGGCTTTGTTTACGCTCAGGCCAAGTTGTGTACTGCTAAGAGATATTGTCAACGGGATCCCAAGCTCAGGGACTAAAATGTCAACTATGGGAAAAAAGACGACTAAACTATTGGCAATCGAGAGTATGTAATCCCTTTGAGATTCGCTATTGGACTTTATAGAGGTATCACCATCACTCGCCATTCGAGCTTTTCGTTGTTCGGTCATCCTTGCAAAGACATTACCATGAACAGGGTGGTGCTTCATCATGAAATAGCGTTTATCCCAATTGCCATTAATTAGTTCAGTAAGAGCACTTTCCACTCCCGAATATGTGCCACCATCTTGGCGTAAATACAGGCTAAAATGGCTTAATAATGTATTTTTACTTTCAGGATGTTGTAATCGTTCATATAAGGTTTTTCTTAATTGTCGCTCTGTCCTATAGGTAATAAATGGTTGTGCGTTTCCTGGAATATATAATAAACCACCAGTGCTTCCTTTCTGTTCAATGACGAGGATATCAGTAGAGTCATACCCATAAATATCAAACCGATAAACGTTAATAGTATTAGGGTGGACAGGCTTAAGAAGAGAAAGTGCGAGTTGATAATCTCCTTGAGTTAATAAACCTAATTGATACTGTTGATGAGCTGAAAAAGCAAAACTATCTCGCATTAATTGAGTATAGCTTTCGCTATTTTTTTCCCAGAACAGGGCTAACTCTGCGGTATAAGTGGTTTGAATATCCAGATCGTAATAAGCAATATCCCATAAATCCGATGAGAGAAGACGAACTTCATTTCGTTCATCAAAAATATCGCCATCAGCCCCTTGAGTGTAAATACCTGTATCTAAATTAATCGTTCCTGGAAAAGAATCTCTGAATCGATTAAAGGTATTGAGCATAACCGCTTGAGATAAGGTGTAAGATTTATGAGGGGATTCATGATGTGCCCAGCCATTATAGCTACGTGAACTGCTCATTGCACTTTGGAACTCATTATAAAATACAGCATCAGGATCGATACCAGTATGGCCATGTTTTATTAATGCAGCTTTAAGTTCTCGTGATGTTACTTTCAGAGGGTCAGGAAGCGTTTTCATTAATTTTGCATAGTCATGAACAAAATGAAGTTTCCATGCCGTATCAAAACGATGGGAAGGTATCTCGTGATTGTTATTTGTTGGTTCTACATTCGCACTAGCCTGAAAAGAAATATAAAAAAAGGCGAATATCAGGACTAAAACTAATGTTTTAATTATTTTTCTGTTCATAGATTAACCTTGTTTATTTTTAATTATCTCGCCCTGAAATAGGTCTTTTTATTTTAGTGCGAGATAAATTTACGTTGATTAAAACCCTTAGAAACAACTAACAGGATTTAGATAACATTGGTAGTAAGTGATATCTGTATCGTCAGTATCTTCGTCGTTTTCCGAGACATGTGGAGAGAGTGATGGGGTAAAAATAAAGAACGTAAGAAGTAACTTTTTCATGGGTA
>NZ_MSCO01000002.1:1090495-1093550 GCF_002954705.1 Aliivibrio sifiae | reverse complement strand
TTAGTGTTGTTGGGTTATAGAACGAAATGGAATCATGGAAGTAAAAAGGAAGGGAAATGGTTCGATGTTTTCCATTTAGCTCAAAAGCCGCTTGAATTTTAGGGTCGTTAGAATTAGCGAATCCAAAGGTTTCTCTAAGAAAAGAATAAAGTTTTGGACGATCATATTCATTTTTAAAAGCGTCACTAAAAGCGATTAAGTCAGAGATATTTGGAGGTCGAGAACCGGTGAGCTTTTCATTACAAATTAGATCTAAATGAGCCCAATAAGGATCAGAGCCTGAATCGAGTTTTATTTCTTTCCATCTTTCGGATTCAAATATTCCCTCAGTAGCAAAACTAGAAAATGAAGAAGCAAGTAAGACGGTAGATAGTAGTAATTTTTTCATGAATATCCTTTTAGTTAGTCAAAAGCAACATGCTTGGGAATGATCCCAATAGGAATGTATATCATTTACTTGTGTTTTACTATAGGCAAATCTCGTAATTTTACGTGAGATATTGCCCTTGTGAATGGATTTTAGGATGTGTTTTATAAAATAACTAAAGGGAATGGAAGTAAATAACCTTTAGTTACAATGTGTTAATTTTCTTTTTTTAGATTTATAGGTTGTTCATATTCGATTCAGAAATGAAGTGATACAGTGAACATTCATTTATAAAAGAGAGTCATATTATGAAACAGCTATTAGCTACTACTGTTGCTTTGTTCGTTGGTTTTTTTGTATTGGTTTCGAGTTTATTTTTTGCGATTGGATTAAGTCTTGTTGGTTTTATTATGTCGAAAACGCACGGTAAAAAAGAAAAACAAACAATGGATAAAGAAGCTAGAATCATTGAAGGTGAATACTCTGATGTGACTAACTATTAATCACTTAGGGGTAATTCGTTGTATTTTAGTGAATCAAGTTCGAGGAAATAGAGAGATAAGGGTGAAATTATCGCTTACCTATGGGATATTTACTGCAGATATTAAGTAATGCAGCAATAGTTTAGAAGAGGTGAGCATGGAGAGACTGTTATTAGTCATAGATTTCTTATTAGAACATAAGATGATTTTTAGTATGCTAATCATCAGCTTTATTTTTCTATTGCGCCATTTTATGGTGAAGCATATTCGAGGGGATATCGCGTTTTTAACTGAAGATCAACGTAAGTGGATTTCTCGAACTAAGAATGGTTCATTTAGTTTCCTACTTATTATTTTATTTATTCTTTGGCAATCAGAAATAAATGAATTTGCTCTATCTGTAACGGCGATTGCCGTGGCGATTGTAGTAGCATCAAAAGAAATCATTCTTTGTTTTACTGGCTCAATACAACGTGCAAGTTCTCGTTCATTTCGTATCGGTGATTGGATTGAAGTTGGTTCATTATGTGGTGAAGTGATCGAGCACAATATGATGGCAACTGTGATTCAAGAAATTGATTTACACCATGGGCAATACGATTACACCGGAAAAACAGCAACCTTACCTAATAGTATGTTCTTCACATACCCAGTCAAAAACCTTAATTTCATGAAGCGTTATGTTTATCATAACTTTTCTATTTGCGTTAAAGAATTTGTAAATCTATACCCAATGATCCCTGACTTATTACATAAAATTGATACACATTGTGAAGATTTTATTGATGTCGCTAGACGCTATAATAGCGTGATAGAAAAACATGCAGGGGTCGATTTACCAGGTTCTGAGCCTCATATCCACATAACGACAACGTCACTGGGGGATCAAAAAGTTCATTACATGATTTTTTGCCCAACAGAAAAAGCATCTCATTTGGAGCAACTTATTCGCCAAGATTTTATGGTGATGTATGAAGAGAAGCATCCTCAGTAAAGAGGGTTAAGTAACGTTTTTGTATAGAGACAGGATTGAATTTTTTATGTGAGCGCGATTTATTTAAGTCGCGCTCATTTTTTATTCGTGTATAAAAGTGATTAATATGAAGGATTGATAGCGCCAGTTAAGATGGCTTTAGATACGCTTTGACAGCGATTGTTCGTACCTAATTTCGTTTGTGAATTGGTGAGATGGAATGTAACGGTTCGCTCCGCACACCCTAATATTTTTGATATCTCCCATGAGCTTTTTCCTTCACAAGCCCATGACAAACATTCTTTTTCTCGTTGAGTTAAATGTGCATTTGATGTTAATTCGTTTTGACTAATTCTTTGATAGCTATCCAACAAAGCAGGAATAATGACGGGAATATTCATGCAAGCATTAGCATATACATAATCTATATTCTTTCCTTCATTTGAATGAGCGAAGCTAATCATGCCAAACCCACCGTTAATTGTATGAATTGGGAAACTAAATCCTGAATGTAATCCTGAGATCTTCGCTTCTTTAATTACATTAGGTTTGCTTTTTTTTTGTGTTTTTTGATCAAAGAGATTCCAAGATATTGGTGAGTGATTAGATAAGCAATAATCGACAATTGGGTCATAATTAAGTTTTCTTCATCATAATAGTCGCGCCATTGTTTTGGGTAATTGTCTAATATTAATACATCTGATTTGATCATCGACTTTGGATTTATCATTGCGAAAAGATAATATTCGCAATGGATCATTTCTGTAAGTTTTTCTAAATTATTATCTATATCCTGATATTTTTTAGATGTTTGAATACTGTTAACTAATTTTAGTGTTGAATCTATATTCTCAATGTTCATTTGTTAATCCCCTAGTTAGTCTGATTAAAGTTTAATACTTGTTACTTTTATAATTATATTTTTGCGAGTTATATATCATTAAAACAGGTACTTAATGATAAATTTTTTCTGTAAATATGGCTTATGTCACACAATATCGATAAGTGTAAATGTAGATTTAATGTTAATCTCCTGTAGGATTGTACAGGTTTACGAATAAGATTTGATTGTTATAGTGGCGAAAACAAAGGAGCTATAATGACTATAATGACTATAATGATTAAAAAGGCAGAGTTTTCTACAATTCCAAATAGTGAATATTTGGGGATATTAAGTCTTAGATATCAAGTATTTAAGGAAAGATTGCAATGGGATTTAATATCTGAAAACAA
>NZ_MSCO01000002.1:1016570-1090470 GCF_002954705.1 Aliivibrio sifiae | reverse complement strand
TTTAGAATCTGATCAGTATGACAATGACTCTGCTGAATATATTTATGCGTGTGACGATACCCGAAATGTGAATGGATGTTGGAGGTTATTGCCGACCACTGGTGATTATATGTTAAAAACCGTATTTCCTGAATTACTTGGTCATCATAAGGCACCAAGTGACCCAAAAGTGGTGGAGTTAAGTCGTTTTGCTGTAGGGAAACACAGTTCGAAAATGCATGATTCTGCTAGTGAAATAACCATGAAATTATTTGAAGCGATATATTTTCATGCAATTAAAAATGACATAAAAGAGTACGTAACGGTCACATCAACAGCGATTGAGCGATTTTTAAAGCGCATAAATATTCCTTGTGAGCGAATTGGAGATCAACAAGTTCATTTATTAGGCGAAACTAAATCTGTCGTATTATCAATGCCAATTAATCATATGTTTAGAGAAGCAATAGCAAGTTGATATATAACTATTAAAAATATAATTATCTAACAATATTATCATATCGTTGGTTGGCTATTTAATGATTGTGTATAGGATTATAATGAAAAAACATATCCCAATGATAATCTCTGGAATAATAAAAGAGAATTCAAGTACATATGCTAGAGAGGTATTGTTAAATAATAATACCTTATTTATTGCAATTCCAGATGAGGTAAATATAGACCTTGCTATAAATAATGACGTAAAGAATAAATTGACATTAAATCAGATTATTAATTTTTTATACACGGTTGGACAGCGTTGGAAAAGTGAAGAATACACACGCCGTCGAACTTATATTCGGGATTTAGAAAAATATCTTGGGTATTCTAACGAAATGGCAAAGTTAGAAGCGAATTGGATTGCGATGTTGTTGTGCTCAAAAAGCGCACTGTATGACATTGTAAAAAACGATTTAGGTTCACAGCATATCACTGATGAGTGGCTACCTCAGGGAGATTGCTATGTAAAAGCGTTACCTAAAGGAAAATCGGTACATTTATTGGCAGGTAATGTGCCTTTATCGGGCGTTACCTCTATTCTCCGAGCTATTTTAACTAAGAATCAATGCATCATTAAAACTCCAGCAGCCGATCCATTTACCGCAAATGCATTAGTTTCTAGTTTTATTGATGCTAATGCCGATCATCCAATAACAAGGTCGATGTCAGTCATGTATTGGTCACATGATGAAGATATGACCTTGCCGCAGAGGATAATGGATAGTGCAGATGTCGTCGTTGCTTGGGGAGGGGAAGAGGCGATAAAGTGGGCTGTGAATCATGCTCCACCTCATGTGAATATTTTAAAGTTTGGTCCCAAGAAAAGCCTAACTATTGTTGATAACCCTGAAGATCTTATCGAATCGGCGACTGGTGTTGCGCATGATATTTGTTTTTATGATCAACAAGCCTGTTTTTCAACTCAAAATATTTACTATATTGGCGATAGATTAAACCAGTTCATTAATGAACTTGAGAAACAATTAATGTTATACGCTCGGATTTTACCGAAAGGCGACCAAAACTTCGATGAAAAAGCAGCATTCAGTTTAACAGAAAAAGAATGTTTATTTTCTGGCTACCAAGTAAGAAAAGGAGAAAATCAAAGTTGGCTACTAATAGAATCACCGTTAAACAGTTTTAATAATCAGCCTCTATCTCGTTCTGTTTATATTCATCAAATTTATAACATCTCAGATGTATTCCCTTTTATTAATAAAAATACGACTCAAACTGTTTCTATTACACCATGGGAATCTTCATTTAAATACAGGGATCAACTCGCTGAGTGTGGGGCTGAACGAATCGTTGAATCGGGTATGAATAATATATTTCGCGTTGGAGGCTCACATGACGGTATGAGACCACTTCAGCACCTTGTTAATTATATTTCACAAGAAAGGCCCTCTAGCTATACCACTAAGGATGTTGCAGTAGAAATAGAACAAACCCGTTATTTAGAAGAAGACAAATTTCTTGTTTTTGTTCCATAACCAAAAGGATATTACATGGAAAATACAGATACGTTCTCAACTATTGATCATGTTATTACTCTTGTAAATGGTCAAACCATTAGGGTTTGGGAAACGTTACCCAAAGAAAATACAGAGAGAAAAAATAACACGATCCTAATTGCTTCTGGTTTTGCTCGACGAATGGATCACTTTGCTGGTCTTGCTGAATACCTATCAAGCAATGGATTCCATGTTATTCGTTATGATTCACTTCATCATGTAGGTTTAAGTAGTGGTGATATTAATGAATTCTCCATGACGATCGGAAAGAATAGTTTATTGACGGTCATTGATTGGCTTAATGAACGCGGTATTAATAACTTGGGGCTTATTGCCGCCAGTTTATCTGCTCGAATTGCTTATGAGATAGCGAATGAAATAGACATTTCCTTCTTAGTGACAGCGGTTGGTGTTGTTAACTTACGCGATACATTGGAACGAGCATTAAAGTACGATTATCTTCAATTAGCGATTCGTGATTTACCCGAGGATTTAGATTTTGAAGGTCATAATTTAGGCTCTGAGATCTTTGTTACCGATTGTTTTAAACATCAGTGGGACACGTTAGATTCGACAATTAACAAGATGAAAAACAGCGATGTTCCATTTATTGCATTTACGGCTAACGATGATAATTGGGTTAAACAAGATGAGGTTATTACATTAATTAATACTCTTGATCCTACAAAGTGCAAGCTGTATTCATTAATTGGTAGCTCACATGATTTAGGGGAAAACCTTGTTGTTTTAAGAAATTTTTATCAATCAGTAACGAAAGCCGCAATGGCTTTAGATAAGGGCTCTTTGGATTTGGACGTCATAATTATTGAACCAAAATTTGAAGAGGTGACGAGTGTGACAGTAAAAGAACGTCGATTAAAAAGCCAAATTGAAAATGAGTCTTTCATATTGGCCTAGTTCGATAGCGTAAACGACATATCACAATAAAGGAAGATACTATGAAGTTCGGAAATATTTGTTTTTCATACCAACCACCAGGTGAAAGTCATAAACAAGTAATGGACCGTTTTGTTCGGCTTGGCGTTGCATCTGAAGAGCTGGGTTTTGATACTTATTGGACTCTTGAACACCATTTCACAGAGTTTGGCCTTACAGGGAATCTTTTTGTTTCAGCGGCTAATTTACTTGGGCGGACCAAAACACTGAAAGTAGGAACGATGGGAGTTGTACTTCCAACAGCTCATCCTGTTCGTCAAGCAGAAGATGTTTTGTTATTAGACCAACTGTCGAAAGGACGTTTCAACTTTGGTGTTGTGAGAGGTTTGTACCATAAAGACTTCCGAGTGTTTGGAGTCAATATGGAAGAGTCTCGTGAAATAACACAAGACTTTCATAAGATGATCACCAGTAGCTTCAAAACTGGAACCATTAGCACCGATGGTAAACATATTGATTTCCCTAGTGTTGAGATTTATCCAACGACATATTCAAAAGAAATAGCAACCTGCATGACTGCCGAATCTGCCAGTACAACAGAATGGTTAGCGAGTCAGGGGCTCCCTATGGTATTGAGTTGGATTATTGGAACCAATGAGAAGAAAGCTCAAATGGAACTCTATAATGAGATCGCGACAGAGCATGGTCATGATATTACTAAGATTGATCATTCAATGACCTTTATTTGTTCTGTGGATTATGACCGAGAAAAAGCGCGCGAAGTGTGTCGAAAGTTCCTGACAAGTTGGTATGACTCTTATGTTAATGCCACGAATATTTTCAGCGATAGTAATCAGAATCGTGGCTACGATTACCACAAAGGGCAATGGAGAAATTTTGTTTTGCAAGGACATACAAACACCAATCGACGAGTTGATTATAGTCATAACATCAATCCGGTAGGAACCCCTGAAGAATGTATTGAGATCATTCAGCGTGATATTGATGCAACGGGTATCACTAATATTACGTGTGGCTTTGAAGCGAACGGCAGTGAAGATGAAATAGTCGCGTCAATGGAGCGTTTCATGACAGAAGTGGCCCCTTTCTTAAAAGATCCTAAGTAATCATTAATACATTTAATAGCGTAAGGAATACATTATGAAATTTGGATTATTTTTCCTCAACTTCCAAGTTGATGGATCTACCTCCGAAGAAACGCTTGATAACATGATAAATACAGTAACGCTTATCGACTCTGAAAAATACCATTTTGATAGCGTTTTTGTTCATGAGCATCATTTCTCGAAAAATGGCATTATAGGCGCTCCAATTACCGCTGCTGGTTTTTTACTTGGGTTAACAGATAAGTTGCATATTGGTTCATTAAATCAGGTAATAACAACGCATCATCCTGTTCGGATTGCAGAAGAAGCGAGTTTATTAGACCAAATGTCAGAAGGGCGTTTTATACTTGGTTTTAGTGAGAGTGAAAACGACTTTGAAATGATATTTTTTAAACGTCATATCCTGTCTCAACACTCACAATTTGAAGCTTGCTACGCCATTATTAATGAGGCATTAACGACAGGTTATTGTCATCCTCAAAATGATTTTTATGATTTTCCTAGAGTGTCAATTAACCCTCATTGTTATAGTGAGTATGGCCCTAAACAATACGTTGTCGCAAGCAGTGATGAAGTGGTGGCTTGGGCTGCGAGAAAGGGATTACCGTTAACCTTTAAGTGGGATGATGCCCTTGATAGGAAAGAAGAATACGCTTTACTTTATAATAAAACAGCGACACAATATTGTGTTGATACTTCAGGAATAGATCATCAATTAACTGTTATCGTTAATCTAAACGCTGATGGTGATGTAGCTCGTGAAGAAGTTAGACAATATTTAGAAAGCTATATTATAGAAACTTATCCAAATGTCGATCCGATAGAAAAAATAAATACGATCATTCAAGAGAATGCGGTGGGAACGGACGGTGATTATTATGAATCGACTAAATTAGCGATTGAAAAAACCGGTGCGGCGACTGTTCTATTATCTTTTGAATCAATGAGAGATCAAAATAACATTGAGAATGTTATTAATATGGTTAATCAGAAAATCCATCAGAATCTTACTTAATCATTATGAAAGAATGGCAGATTTTTTCTGCCATTCTCTTAATCTTATAACGCTAATTATTACTTTAATAATTTGGAGTATATATGAGTATTCAGGTATCTGTTGAGAAGCATAAAATTATAGCAAGTTCAGAAATTGATGATCTTATTTTTATGAGTTCTCCACAAGAATGGACATTTGAAGAGCAGCAAAAAATTCAAGATAAATTAGTGAGGGAGGCCTTTCACTTTCACTATAATCGAAATGAAACGTATCGAAATTATTGCGTTACCCAGCATACTAGTGAAAACATTCACACACTTGATGATATTCCTGTGTTTCCAACGTCTGTTTTTAAGCAATTGAAAGTCCATACCGCAAATGAGGATGAAATAGAAAATTGGTATACCAGCAGCGGAACCAGTGGAGTCAAAAGTTATATTGGACGTGATCGTCTTAGTATTGAACGTTTATTAGGATCTGTAAATTTTGGAATGAAATATGTTGGGGATTGGTTTGATCACCAAATGGAATTAGTGAATCTTGGTCCTGATCGCTTTAATACCAATAATGTATGGTTTAAATATGTGATGAGTTTAGTTGAATTACTGTATCCAACAGAGTTCACAGTTAATGATGACGAGATTGATTTTGAAAGTACGATTGATCATCTATTTCGTATTTATTTCTCAAATAAAGATATTTGTTTAATCGGCCCTCCTTATTTTGTTTATTTATTATGCCAATACATGAAGGAGAATAAAATCCAATTAAAAGCAGGAGAGCGCTTACATGTGATTACTGGCGGCGGCTGGAAGTCAAATCAAAGAGAGTCGTTAAATCGTGACGATTTTAATCAAATGGTGATGGATACTTTTTATTTATCTAATGTAAATCAAATTCGTGACACGTTTAATCAAGTTGAGTTAAATACCTGCTTTTTTGAAGACAAACAGCAACGAAAACACGTACCTCCATGGGTATATGCACGCGCATTAGATCCTGAAACCATGAAACCAGTTGTTGATGGTGAATTGGGCTTATTGAGTTATATGGATGCATCAGCAACAGGCTATCCCGCCTTTATTGTAACGGATGATATTGGTACGGTTCATCATGTAAAAGCACCTGATGCTTATCCTGGAACGACAGTGAATATTGTTCGACGGTTAAATACTCGAGCACAAAAAGGCTGTGCACTGTCTATGGCAAGCATAATGCAAGAAAGAATCGCTCATAAGGAGTAGCGTATGCGAGTTAGATGTAAGGTTTTAAAAATAGAGGCAGCTAAAAATCACATTTATAGGGTTTATATTACACCAAGTGAACCTATCGTGTTTAAAGCGGGTCAATATATCTTTGTCTATTTAGGAGATAATAAGAAACAGCCTTTTTCAATTGCGAGTTGCCCTACAGAGACTGATACAATTGAATTGCATATTGGCAGTTCTGATAAAGATAGTTCATTAGAGGCGATGGAGTATTTTGTGGATGCTTTACTTAAAAATGCAATGATTGAAATTGATGCTCCTCATGGTGATGCTTGGCTACGTGACGATACCCTAAAACCTTTATTACTAATCGCTGGCGGGACAGGATTATCTTATATAAACAGCATTTTAAAAAATTGTTTAAATAGACGATTTACTCAACCGATTTATGTGTATTGGGGAGTAAAGAACAGTGAGTTTTTATATATAGATGAAGAGCTGAAACAGTTATCAATAAAATACACCAATTTATCTTATGTGCCTGTTGTTATTGATGACGATTCAAACTTGTGGTCAGGAAAACGAGGAACCGTGCTTGATGCCATTATGGAGGATTTTACGGATCTTACTTTATTTGATATTTAT
Source organism: Aliivibrio sifiae (assembly GCF_002954705.1). Taxonomy (GTDB): domain Bacteria; phylum Pseudomonadota; class Gammaproteobacteria; order Enterobacterales; family Vibrionaceae; genus Aliivibrio; species Aliivibrio sifiae_A. The sequence continues at coordinate 1,083,599 of NZ_MSCO01000002.1, read as the reverse complement.
GTGTGTGGACCACCAATGATGGCAAAAGCTGTAAAAGAACAGTTAGTTGAAAAAAAGAAAGCACAACAAGAACGTATGTACGCAGATGCTTTTGCTTACTTGTGATACTAGTTGTGGTATTTCTGAATACCACAACATCAATAACCGGATTAATGTCACTCGTTATTCGGTTATTTTAATGTATCCAAAGGCAACCATGTCACTTCTACAACGGCCTGTGAGAACATGTCTTGGCTGATTTGAATCTTCTCACCCCATCGAGATAAGAAATCTTCTGTTTGCTCTGGGCAATACACTTTTGAAATACCCGTTTGAATTATTTTTGCAGCACAGTTAGGGCAAGGGAAGTGTGTTACCCAAATATCACAATCTTCTAAATCACGCTTAGCAAATAAAATTGCATTTTCTTCTGCATGCAGTGTTTTTAAGTACTTTAATTCTCTGTCATCCGTATCTGCGCTATCAGATACACCGTGTGGGTAGCCATTGAAACCAACAGAAACAATACGGTTATGCTTTGTAATCACAGCGCCAACTTGTGTTGAAGGATCTTTACTCCACGAACCGACCAATTCTGCCATTTGGAAAAATCGTTTTGCCCATTTAGTTACCATAATTTAGCCCTTTGTCTCTGTATTTAACTAATATAAGTTTATCTATTTCATAAGCTTATAACACAGTTCTTTGCTGTCAATAAGAGTAAAACAATAATCTTTGCTAAATAATTTACAAGGTATCTGAAAAACGGATGGGTACTAACTTTTTCAATCTTAAATAGTGTCATAGAATCACTTTAATTCTTTGTTGTTACTGAGGTAAATTATGACAACATTTCATGCAGATTCATCCATCACACGTACCTTTTGGCGTTATGCCATCCCTTCTATTGCTGCAATGGTGGTGAGTGGACTGTATCAAATTATCGATGGGATCTTTGTCGGTCACTATATCGGGTTTGAAGGACTTGCTGGTATTAATATGGCATGGCCTGCTATATGTATATTAGGTGCGCTAGGGGTAATGATTGGCATGGGAACAGGCAGTGTTATGTCTATTTACCGTGGCGAAAATAAATTAGAAAAAACCAAAGTTGCATTAACTACTGGTTTTTGGTTACTCGCAATATTAAGCCTTGTGGCTATTGTATGTATCGTATTGCTTTCTGAAAATATTTTGCATGCTCAAGGCGCAGAAGGTAAGAACTTTGATTTTGCGATGGATTACATCAATGTATTAATGTTTGGTGGTTTTTTCACTGCGTGTGCAACTGCATTACCAATGCTAGTCAGAAACGATGAATCTCCTAATGTGGCGACTTTTTTACTTGTTGTAGGGGCTTTAATTAATATCGTATTAGATTACCTATTTATTGGTGTTATGGGATTAGGGCTATCAGGGGCAGCATTAGCAACCCTTATTGCTCAAGCTGTAGTAACCGTGCTTGGCATTCATTATTTCTTTACTAAGCGTTCAAGTATTCAGCTATCACTTAATGAAGTGTTATTTTCTCGTAATAAAGCGAAGCAATCACTTACATTGGGTTCTTCTGCATTAGTTATGTATATGTACGGCAGCTTTGTGGTTGCGATGCATAATGCATTAATGATGCATTATGGTTCAGCAACGACGGTTGGAGCTTATGCGATAGTTGGTTATCTATTTATGTTGTATTACCTTCTTGCTCAGGGTATTGCCGAAGGTGCGCAACCACCGATCAGCTATTATTTTGGCGCAAAAGAAAATAAGAAGGTATACCAAATCTTTAAGTTGGCATTAAAGTGGGTGACTATTACTGGTATTGGCTGGGTCGTGATTCTGAATATCTCTCCTGAGTTAACGACCGCTTTATTTACTAATGGTGACCAATCCCTTATTGCTGAAACGATTGTAGGTATTCGCTATCATTTATTTGCGATGTTCTTAGACGGCATTATTGTGTTAGTAACCATTTACTTCTTGTCTGTGAATGAAGGTAAAAAGGCAATGGTGATATCAATCAGTAATATTATTATTCAATTACCATTTTTACTAATGTTACCGAAATGGCTAGGTATTGATGGAGTATGGTTAGCAATGCCAGTTTCAAATATTGCGCTTATTGTGTGTATTACACCAATGGTTTGGAATCATTTAAAATCCCAGAAGATAATACAACCAATGTCATTAACAGCAGTACTCCAATAGCAAAGTAGTATCTCGATGAAGTAATACTAATTCCATTAATGATCATATAATTAGTTACATTGGTATAACTCTAGTGATAAAAACAGGAAGTTTTTTCTTCGTGTTTCTGCTCTTTTTATTTAACTCAAATCGAATAGACTTAGCGATAGGTCTATTCGATTTTTTATTTAAGGAAAGAAAGTGACAGAGTTTGAGAAAATGATAAATGGAGAGACATTTAATGGTGGCGATCTTGAGATAGATACGATTAGAACCCGTGCAGCTCAGATTTTATCTGCATTTAATCAAGCAGAAGGGCAAGAACAACGTGCCGAATTGTTAGGTGACTTATTTAATGCGTTTGGTCACAGTGTTATTCAATCCCCATTTTCATGTGAGTTTGGAAAAACTATCTCAATCGGCTCTCAAACCTTCATTAATATGAATGTGATCATGCTTGATGGTGCGCCTATTACGATAGGGAATAACGTATTAGTTGCTCCAAATGTGCAATTTTATACCGCCTCACATTCATTGGATTATCAAAGTCGCCGACGTTGGGAAACGTTCTGTAAACCTATTGTGGTTGAAGACGATGTATGGATAGGGGGTAGTGTAGTAATTAACCAAGGTGTCACTATTGGGGCTCGATCTGTTATTGCGGCCAACTCAGTGGTTAATCACGATATACCGTCTGATTGCCTCTATGGAGGGTCTCCTGCTAAGTTTGTTAAGCGACTTGATGGGCAATTAAGTCAGGTAATGAACAATTAACCTTGATAATTAACAGCTTAATCTATTTAATATCTAAATGTATAAAATTTGAGTTTTTGCTTAAAATAAGGTCAATATAGTTATTGACCTTATCGTAAATCAGGAATATAAGGATATAAAATTACAGCGTATTGTTGCTGTAATAGTCTATTTATTATTTAGAGGTTTACATTGGATATTGCCATTTTACTTTTTTTAATTGTGATTAATGGTGTGTTTGCTATGTCAGAAATTGCATTGATGACAGCAAAAAAGAGTCGATTACAAAAATTAGCCGCAGAGGGCAGTAAATCTGCTGCAAAAGCGATAAAGCTGGGTGAAGATCCGACACAATTTTTATCTACTGTACAAATAGGTATTACCGTCATTGGTATCCTTAACGGTATCTTAGGTGAGGATGCTCTGGCTGGGCCATTATCAGAATTGATCATATCCGTAGGTGTACCTGTAAATCTTGCACCAACCATTTCAACGATCTCAACTGTTGTTGTTATTACTTATGTATCAATTGTTGTCGGTGAATTGGTACCAAAACGTATAGCTCAGTTTCATGCAGAGCGGATATCAACTCTTATTGCGGCCCCTATTGGTTTGTTAGCTTCGATATCAAGACCGTTTGTATTCTTACTGTCTATCTCAACAGATGCCATCTTGCGTTTATTAGGGCGCTCTAATTCTGATGAAGCGTCTATTACAGAAGATGACATTCATGCGTTATTGTATGAAGGCTCAGAGCAAGGTGTAATTGAAAAGCAAGAGCACAGCATGGTGCGTAATATTTTCCATTTAGATGATCGGAAAGTCGCCTCATTAATGACGCCAAGAAGCGAATTAGTATACTTTGATACTGAACAGTCATGGGATGAGAACTTACCTAAGTTACTGCGCTCAGATTATTCTATTTACCCTGTTACCCGAGGAGGAATGGACAATGTCTTAGGCTTTACAACCTCTCGATTCTTATTAAAAGCATGTCATCAAGAGCATCGAACTAAGTGGTTAATGCGTAACCTATTGCCATGCTTAACTATTTTAGAAAATAAAGTAGGTAGCGAGCTGCTTGAGTTGTTAAGAACTACAGGTGAAGAAATTGCTCTGGTTGTTGATGAATACGGTGACGCTCAAGGTATTGTTACTCAAAAAGATTTATTAGAAGCATTGGCCGGCGAATTCAAATCAGAAAATCCGAATGATTCGTGGGCAGAACAGGTTTCAGAAAAAGAATGGATATTAGATGGCTCCATTCCAACGACAGTCCTTAAAGACACTTTAGATTTAAATACGCTACCTGAAGAAAAAGAAGCTGATTATCAAACATTAACAGGTATGTTTATGTGGTTAACAAGTAAAGTTCCAATGGTAGGAGAGGTAATTCAATACCAAGAATGGAGTTTTGAAGTATTGTCGATTGATAACAATAGAGCGAGTAAAGTTCGAGTAACTCGTATTTAAAATAAGGCAGCATCCAAAAAGGCTTTTCTTTCTTTTTTAAGCCTAGTATTGATAACTAAGCGGTTATGGTTAATTGAATCATAACCGTTTTAATGAGGCTATTAATTACTCATTTTCTATAAATAATACGAATAAGACGGTAAAAAATTTGGTATAGGAGATACTGAAAGCCAATAAAGGAATAGAACATTGCTTTCATTGATGGGTGCATTACTTATATAAGTTAATCGCATCTTTAGTTTTGCATTAAAAATAATGTATAAGTTATCTAATGAATAAAATTGGTTTATTTAAATACTATAAAGTGGGGGCGTTTTCTGTTCTTCTAACAGGGGTTTTTCTTTCTTTATTATATTATAATATCTTATCTGTTCCTCTTTTAGAAAAGAGAATAAGTATTAAATATCAAGAAATTATTGATATCACGAAGCGTTTTCATGGTTATTATATTAACGCAAATGAAATTCAACTTAATGAAGGTATTCACGACATTAACAATGTCGGAATTATCGTGAATAAAACAGGGACAGTGAAGGTATTGTCACCTGCGATAACATTGTTATATCAAAGCTTATCAGAAGTTATTGATAACAAGTATTTATGGACAATAGCAGTTATTGAAAAATTGCATGACCAAAATACAGGTAACTCTTATTTCAAACCATTAAGAGATAATTATGTCTCTTTTAATGATAAATCATTACATGACTCTTTGATGTTAGACCGTATTGTAAAATTAGAAAACATAGAAGAGAGATACAAAGGCTTTCATGAAGATGATATTAGAGTTACTGAGGTGTATAAAGAGCAATGGACAAGCGAAAGAATTAATTCAATTATTTACCCTATTTATCTAGATACTAGATTAGTCTCTCTTGTTATCGTTGATATTAAAGAGAGGTTAAATGACTGTATCGTTGAAGAATTTAATGAAAGTAAATGGGTGTTTATTAATAATAAACCAGGATTAGGTTGGTTTACTTTTAACATTAACCGCCCTTATACCGCGCAAGATATAATTCACAGCGTTAGTATTAATATTGTCGACGTGTTTTTGGTTAGTTTGTATATAACCATCACGATATTTTTTCTGGCGTTCTTTCTGTATTACTGTTATTTGAAAATTGAAATGATTAGACGTTGCGATCGAATGACGAGCTTTTATCGTCGAGATTATTATGATTTAGAGCTCGATCAACTAGAGAATACTCATGTGCTAATGGTTGATATTGATAACTTTAAGTATGTAAATGACACTTATGGTCATGATGTTGGTGATAGTGTCATAAAAGAGGTAACTCGACGTCTTCGTAATAACATTCGAACAGAAGATATTGCTATTCGTTGGGGTGGTGAAGAGTTTGTTATTATATTTTTTGATATGAATCAGAGTGATTTTGCTAAAAAATCAGAAGCATTACGATTATGTATAGAGTCTATTTTGATAAAGAATATGACTATCACCATATCTTTAGGTGGGGTAGAGCAAAAGAAATCAGAATTAATGATTGATGCAATACAGCGAGCAGATACAGCGCTCTATCAATCAAAAAATTCGGGGCGTAATCAAGTCACCCTACATAAGAATGAATATGGCGAAGAATAAATTTAATATTAAGTACGTATATCTGAAGTTTTTCTTATGTATGTTTTTATTGTCTTTTTATTGGTTATATCAATATAACCGTTTAGAAGCGAATTCTTTTAAAATGGAGTTCCGAGAAAATATTACTAAATTATATGACACGATAAGAAAAGTTACGCCTTTTTATTTAAATACAAAGACCGTGTTGTTGTCTCAAGGCACTTACACTATAAATATGGTTTCAGTCATAGTTAACCAAGACAGTAAAGTGAAAAAACTATCTTCAGGTATTAACTTATTAGAAACCGAAATTAAGCGCTATATCGGTGATGATTATTGGAGTATCTCAGTATTACAACAGTCAGAATCAAATGCGAATACGGCTCATTTTAAGCCACTGCATGAAGTCCACCGAGTTTTAAATTACGAATTTGGTTTTGATACTAATGGAATAAGTCGAATATTAAATAATGAAAATATGCCGACAACTTATCAAGCGTTTGCGCAGTGTGATTTAAAATTAACAGAACCATATATAGAGCAGTTTTCAGAGCAAAAAATAAGAAGTATTTTTTATCCTATTTATGTCAATAAAGAAATTAGTGCGATGTTTGTCCTTGATGTTAAAGCGTCAATGTTTACTCATTGGCTAGATACATTTAATGAAAAAAGAAACAGTTTTTTAGATTATAGTGATGGTTTGGATGTTTCTATGCGCTCAGAAGAAACAATTGAGATACCTTGTTCGCCAATAGATAATGAATTAATACTTTCGATAAATATGAAAAGTGTTTTATTGGTAAGCTTCTTATTTTCTTTATTTATGACAAGCATTTTTTGTTTAATTGAAACCGCCGCATTTCGATTAATAGATTATTTTGCTATTGACCAGATGACAGGCTTATACCGTCGTGATTTTCATGAGATGAAACTAAATCGTACTTCAGGAAAGTCGGTTATTATTGTTGATATTGATGATTTTAAATCGATTAATGATCAATTTGGCCATTTTAAGGGAGATTTGGTGATTAAAGAAGTGTGTAGGCGGTTGCAAAAAAACGTAAGAAGTAAGGATTTCGCTATCCGGTGGGGTGGGGAGGAGTTTGTTATTGTATTAAATAATATCTCACATTCTGGCTTAATAAATCGTACTGAAGCGATTAGGCATTCCATTGCAGCTGGAACCATTGTGGGAATGAAAGTAACAGTGTCGATTGGCGCGACGACAGGTAAAGCGTCATCTTTTAAAAAGGCACTTAAGATGGCTGATACAGCCTTGTATCAATCAAAACATTCTGGAAAAAACAGAGTGACTGTACTTGAAGGTGTAAAATAAATGAAGTTTATTGCTAATAGATACATAGTCTGTACTTTCATTATATTTATGGTTTCTAAATATGTAATTTTTGCTGACTATAAAAAATATGTAGAGCAGAATGTCGAAGGTACGGTAGCCAAAATTGAATCCAAATTTGATAAAGCAAAAAATACGGTTGCGGAACTGAGTTACTTAAAAAACAAAAGTTGCCAAGACATGATGCTTCCCTTACAAAAAATTGTGGCGTTGAGTCCGACGATCAACAGCATTTCGGTTATTAGAGATGGAAAATATTATTGCAGTTCTATTGTTGGCTTAAATATATCTAAAAAAACAACGCCAGAAAAAGAGATTCATATAAAGGAGAAAAATACACTAACAGGCTTACCAAGCATCTCTTATTATCATCGTTATGATGAAGAAAATGGTATTCAATTTTTCATGAAGGGTATTCCGTTTCATTTAGATAAGAGTGGAGTAGGAAGCGTAACCTTATCTAATCGCGAATATACGATCTCAAAAGAGAATCAGTTTGGATTGCACGCTTTAAGTGGTGGAGAGAGGTATCCATCAAGTAAATATGATTTTTTAATTTTACTTCAATACGATGTGTGGGCTTCTATTCAATCTTATTTGATTGACCATCGCCTGATAATTGTTATTTCGCTGTTAGTATTAGCGTTGTTAAAAATTCTATCAACAAGAAGTGTCTTATGTGATAAAGAATATTTTAAATTAAAAAAAGCAATAAAAACCCATTGTATTCAACCGTTTGTTCAACCCGTTGTGGATAGTAAAGAGCAAATCGTCGGTGGTGAGGTTCTTGCCCGTTGGATAACAGAAAAAGGTACGATTATTCCACCATTCGAGTTTATCCCTAAGATAGAGAAACTTGGCTTGATGAATGAGATGACGAAATCATTGTTAACACAATTGAGAGAGTATTATCAAAATACGCCTAAAAATGAGTTAAGGATCAGTGTTAACTTAACAGAAGGTTGTCTCTATGATGATGAAATATATGACTTATGCAAGCAGCTGTCTGAGAAGTTTACGCTGATCTTAGAGTTTACAGAATCGACTGAATTTGAAGACAGATATAAAATCATTCAATATATGCAAAAATTCAGAGATATAGGGGTTAAATTTGCATTAGATGACTATGGAACAGGGTATTCATCATTGCAATATTTAAACTACTACCAGTTTGATTTTGTTAAGATTGATAAATCATTTATTGATGATATTGAGACGAATAAGCAATCACTAAAAATACTCGAAAATATTATCTTACTTGCTAATAATTTGGATATAAAACTCGTGGCTGAAGGGGTTGAAAATAAAAATCAACAACAGATTTTGAATGACTTAAATATCTCGTCACATCAAGGTTTTTTATACTTTAAACCGATGCATCTGAGTGAGTTTACTTCAATAGTCAGTCAGAGAATGTAATACCAATCGTAGTAAATAACTGCTGCCTTGTTCTCAAGCATTTTCCCTGCGCTATTTCTGATTATTTACTTACTGTGATTGGTATAAACAGATTTTGGAGTGAATTTTGTGAAAAGAAAAAGGGAGTGCTGATGAGCGCTCCTTTTTTTATAGGTCAATTATTTTTTAAATATCCAGTTTGGATTCAGTGATTGCCATGACATTTCAGTCGTACGATAAAGAGAAATACTAGCAAATAATGCGATCACACCAATTAAAGAGTAGAGACTGAGAAACCCTATACCAGCATTTACGAAACTTATTAGGGGAGTATTAGACAATAAAATAGTCGTTGGTATTTGGTAAATGTGCGTAAGAAATATCGCAATACCATCCCAATTTAAGACCCATGTAGATAATAACTTTAGTGCATATCCGCCAAGGAAAAGAACGATTAATGGTGAGTTATTTGCCTGAGAAATAGCAAGAATCAATCCAGCAATTGGCAGCATAACAAGACTGACTAGTAGCATGCGGCCTATGAATTGTAGCCAATTAATAACAATAGACAAAAATGAGGTATGTCCATGAAGTAAGACTAATACGGTGTCGCTAGATATGCTAATTATCCAGAAAAATAAATTTGCAGTTAATACCAACAATGAAAAAATAAGTGGGATAACAATTAACCCAAAACACAACTTTATCGCATGAGTATATTGACTCGATACAGGCATACTGCGCCAAAATGCTGAGCTACCTTCCTTACGTTCTTTTCGTAATGTTTTCGACAGATACGTTGTTGTTAATGCTAAAGATAAAATTCCAGCCATAAAACTTAGCATCATTTGTAAATCGTTAGAAAACCCAGTAGAAAAAGGCGTAATGTTACCTTGAGTTTGTACTGAAATGAATAAGTTATCTTGTAGGTTTGTGTTCATCATCAAGCTAATAAAAAGCAGAACACCACAAAGAAGAATAAACAAAGGGACACGAGTAACCGTTTTGTGTTCAATTAGTTCTTTTTCAAGCATAAATAGTGCAGGGCGCATTAAATTGATTCCTTTTGTAGTGCGATAAAGAGTTCAGCTAAAGTGCCTTTTGGTATATTGTTCATTTTCTCTTGTTTGACGACTTTTCCTTGTTTTAATATCAGAACATCGGTTAGCAAGTGCTCAATTTCAGAAACTTCATGACTGGCAATAATCAGACATCGCTCACCGGCATTAAACCAAGTGACTAAATGCTGATAAAACGTATCTCTATATAATAGATCTAGCCCTAATGTTGGTTCATCTAAGATAAGAACTTTAGTGTCAGTTGCAATAACAATGGCTAAATGAACTTGAACTTTCATTCCTTTAGATAGTGTTTTAATTTTTCTATTAAGTGTGATGTTCGTATTGCTCAACACGGATTTTGCTTTATCGATATTAAAACTCGGGTGGATCCCTGATGTGTATTTCAATAACTGTTTTACACTCATCCATTCAGGTAAAACATTAACGTCCGAGATATAGGCTAAATGTTGCATCAGTTCAGCATGTTGGTCTATAGGGTGTAAACCATTAATGCTGATCTCACCTTGATACCTATGAGTACCTAATAGAGCGTTAATTAAGGTCGATTTTCCAGCACCATTATGACCAAGCAGTCCAAGAACTTGTCCGGCTTGCAGGTTGAAGTTTATATCACTCAGAGCCTGTTGATTTTGATTGGAATTTGAATAGCATTTTGAGACGTTTTTTACATGAACAAGAGGGAGCATCCTATACCTTATCGATTTTAAAGCTTGTAATATATTATTGATTAGAAATACCACGATAAGTTCATTAAAGAAAGATTAATGCACAACTTAGCATTTTGAAATTATTTTGAACTCAGATGCTAACAACATGTGGCTGCCGGTGAGATAACATGGATTATGTTCTTTTTATCTCTAGGTATTTTATTATGGGACGTCGGTTTTTAGTTATGGAAAGATTTGAGCAGCGAGTACGCAAAACACATGAAAGATTTGGTTATATATCGCTAGAGGCGATTACGAGTAGCTACTTCATATATCGAAAAGAAGCATTGGAGTTTGTTCCAATAAAGCGTACTGAATTAGTGCCTTTTAGCCGCCGTCCTTCTAACGTTACTCAATTGCGCCTTAATCAGATGTTAGGCGCATTAAATAAAGCAAATGAAGTGACGAGATTAAGACGAGAAGTGAATTAATCCTTTATTTTACGGCGGTAACTAGACGTGATTTTGGCTTTCTTATTACTAAATAAACCGCAATCGCTGCAAGAGTAAACCCTACTGCACCTTGGGTATCAAAATGTTCACCAAAGATAATCCATGCTTGAAGTGCGGTCATCGGTGGGATGAGATAAAAAGTAGAAGCCACGCTTGAAGAATCGCCTTTTTTAATCATATAAAGCAGTAATAAAATCGCGCTAACTGAGACAACCAAGACTAGCCACATAACACCAAAAATAAACTCGGCATTCCATGTTACTGCCATGGTTTCATTGAGTAAAGCAACTGGTAAGAAAACGAATGCAGCCGCACAATATTGCCAAACCATGCTACCAATGAGATCTACATTTTGGCAGTATCTTTTTTGATATAACGTTCCTAGTGTAATACCAATGAGAGCGATAAATGCAAAAGAATATGCTGTATATTTATTACTAGTATCTCGCCACTCTATGTTGCCTTGCAGTACTAACGTAATTCCAACCAAACCGACAAATAGACCTAGCCACTGTAGGGGAAGTAAACGTTGTTTCCCAAAATTAACCAATAACACAGCGGTAAGAATAGGTTGAACCCCGACAAGCAAAGCACATAGTCCTGACGACATACCAAGGGAAATTGCTTGATAAGTACCTCCTAAATAGAACCCGTGAATTAAGATGCCAGCAATGAGAGAATGAATAGCATCCTTACCTGTTGGCAGTTGAGATTTGAAGATAAGCAATAGAATAATAAAAACGAAAATGTTGGCTAGCATACGAATAAGTAAAAAGGTCGCAGGTTCGGCAAACTGTAATCCATATTGAGCCCCGATAAAGCCAGAACTCCATAAAACGACGAAGATAAAAGGCACGTATTTAGTAAGCATAATAATTCCTGTTTATGTTTTGTCTTTAGCGTACTTTAGCTAGGTACAGCTATTGATATAAGAGACAGTTTTCTTTATTTTGTTGGGTACAGATTCGAGGTGGATAATTAAGGGATGAATAGTGAAAAAATACCAGAAAGTGAAAAAACATATCCAGCAGGGTATTGAGAAAGGACTGTATCTTGCGGGAGATAAACTACCTTCTATTCGAGAACTTAGTGACACGTTATTGGTAGGGAAAAATACGGTTATACGAGCTTATGAGGAGTTAGAAGCAAAACAAATATTGATCGCTCATGATCGCTCTGGCTATACCGTTGCAAATATTAATTTTCATCGAGAGTTTCAGGCTAAGACATCAAGTTCACCATCGAATATCGATTTATTATCCCTTAGTAAATCCATTTTGAGTCAACCAAATGAGCATCAATTACTATCTATGGGGTCAGCTCATCCTGATATTGACTTTCCTGCGATACGAACGTTATATGCAGAGATAGGGCGCCATAGTCGCCAACAATCGAATATTCCAAGCTGCTATCAAATGCCTCCGGGAAATTCATCGTTACTTAAATATGTGGCAAACATAACTCAGGACCTGGGTATTTCTGTATCGACAAATGAAGTGTTAATTACACATGGTGCTCAGCAAGCCATTAGTTTAAGTTTACAGGCGTTAACAAAAGCTGGGGATATTGTTTTGGTCGACTCCCCCTGTTATTTCGGTTCCTTACTTCTACTTGAATCTTTAGGGTTAAAAGTCATCGAGATCCCTAATCATTTTAGTTACGGTTTAGACATTACAGCGGTCGAACAGGCAATAAAAAAGTGGGACATAAAAGCGATTTTAATCAACCCTACCTATAATAATCCGACGGGTTATACGCAATCAGAATCTGCTCGAAAAGCGTTATTAAAAGTAACAACAGGGATCCCTTTTATTGAAGAAGATGTATTTGGTGGTTTGTCTTATGAGAGTGCACCAAAAACCTTTAAAGAGTTAGATACTGAAGATAGAGTAATTTATTGCAATTCATTATCTAAAACTCTTGATTCACGCTTAAGGATTGGTTGGATCTTAGCTGGGAAATATCAAGCACAAGTAGAAAAACGTTTGATGTCAGAAAATATGGGAAGTGTAAATCTTATCCAGTCAGCGGTAAGTGATTTCCTCAAAAAAGGCAAATATAAACAACATGTGCATAGAGCGCAGCGCAGTTATAAGAGTAATCAAAAACGGGTATACCAGCGATTAACTGAAGCTCTGGATAGTTACCCACATCTAAAGCAGCGTTATTATCTCTCTCAACCAGAGGGTGGTTTTTTATGCTGGTTAACCTTACCTTTGGGTACGGATGGTACCGAGATATATCAACAAGCATTAAGTCAAAAAATCAGTGTATTACCTGGAACGATGTTTTGTACTCAAGATCAATTTAAACATTGTATCCGTATTAGTTTTGCTTCTTATAGAGATAATGATAAATGGAAAAAAGGGATAGAAACTTTGGCTGGTATTGTTGCAAAGCAGGTGAGATATCCCTAGAAATAAAGGTTATTTAATGCGTCTATAGCATCTACTGATTATATGCGTTAGATTCGAGAGTGTGTGTCTAATTACCCGAGGTTCTTATGTTCAGTCAACGTCCAGTCAAACCCGCCAAAACTATTGATAATGTATACGGTAGTGCTTTTTATCATCTTGAAGCCAAAGACAGAACTATCGATGAGTTAAGAAAAAAGCTTGTAGCTAAGACTGATAATCAAGAGTGGATTGATACCGTTCTTGACGATCTTATTGGACGTGGCTATCTAAAGTCAGATAAGAACTTTGCAATTAACTTTGTAGAAATGGCATTTAGTGGCGAGAAAGGCAGTCAGTTTATTTTGTCGAAGTTAAGAGAGAAAGGGATTAATGAATCGGTAATCAATGAGGCAATCTCATACGTCGCTAACCGTGATGAAGTGTGCGAGTTAACATTACTTAATAATCGTTTGGCTAACATGAATTTAGATTCATTATCGAGTGATAAGCTCTACTCAACATTAACTAAATATGGTTTTAAATCTGCTGATGTTCGTGAAGCGATAAAATCTCATTCAATCGCATCAACACTGCCTTCTAAAATGCAAATAAAAGCTGATAAGGCAGATTTAGTTAAAGAGATAGAGAAGCTCGCTCGTAAACTAAAAGGTAAGTCTGTTATCAAGCGGGAGCTAAAACAAAAACTGATCGATATCTCTACTTTTGATGAAGAAATTGAAAAACTAGAGATGGACGGTTCGATTAATTTCTATGAAAACTGCCAAGCAAGGTTAGATAAAAAACGCTTTGATTTAAGTAATTCAAAAGATAAGAGCAAAGCCTATGCGTATCTTTATTCTCATGGTTTTAGTTCGGATGAAATTAAAGAGACGCTTTCTAGTTAGTGTATTGAAACGTATATGATGATTTTCAGAAAAGTCTGAATATCCATCCTTGATTCATGCCGTGTAGGATCTTTTTATTATAAATTGATTTGGATGTTGTCGTGTTTGGGATGCTGGGTAATAAAAGCATTATTATTGATAATGAAAGTCGAGCGGCATTATTGCGTAAAGAAAGCAGTGGAAAAGTATTACCCTTTAAATTATATGAAACAAAAGGGCGTAGAGTGGTAAAGAGACACTCTACTTTAGGATATTGTATACATGATAAAAGGTTAATCGATGAGTGCCAACAGTGTGGTTCTTGTTATTAGCTGAAGGAATAAGCCATTAATGGAATGGATGGGGCTCTAAAAAGCCCTTCCGCTCGAGAGAGTTGAGCAGAAGGGCAAAGTGGAAGTCTTTATAGCGAATAGAAGAAGTAAATTTGTGATTTCATTCGAATGATAATGCCGCGAATTACATCTAGAAAGGCCATGAAGCCAATTGGTTTTTCACCTGATATCCACGCTAAACCAACAGAGCCAACAGGAATATCATAACCTTGATCTTCTTGTAGTTTTAAACGAACAAAATGATGTTTGTTATTAACGTTTAATCCTGTAGTTTGACGAACATTCGTTTCTCTACCTAAGAGATTTGCTTGTGCCTCTCCTGTGGCTTCAACAATACCTTCTACTTCAGCAATAAAAACTTTTCCTGGATAGACAGGGCTAGAGAACTCTGCTGGGCGTCCAACTTTGACATTACGAATGGCTTGGTGGTTAACTCGCATTAGAACGTATTTTTCGTTGGTGTACATTTGCATTCTAGGAACCGCGCCAACGTATTGCCCTTCACGAAGAATGAAGTTGGTGACATAGCCATCTGCAGGTGCATAAACCTTGGTATTATCTAAGTTCCATTGTGCCTGAGTGACACTTTCTTGTGCGCTGGCTAGCTCACTTTCTTTTGCCTTTACGCCTAACTTGGCGTTGTCTAAATCTAAAAGGGCTTTTTCATTAGCGAGTTTTGCTTTGTCTAATTGAGCAATAGCACTGGCAACATCGATTTGCCCAATAGATACAAGTGTTCCTTGTTCATCTAATGAGCTTTGAGTAATCGTATTTTTTACTTTACGGTTTTGATCTACGTAGCGCTGTAGCGTGATCTGCTTGTATTTTAGATCTTGTTTTTTAGCTTCAATTTGTTTTTGACTAACCACAATATCACTTTCTGAAGCAGTAATAGCTTGGTGCGCTAGTTTTACATTTTGTTTAGCGACTTCAAGCGCCACTTCGCTGGCTTCTTGTGATACATCAGCCTTGTTTAGCGCAATTTGATATAACTCATCGTCAATCTCATATACTAATTGTCCCTTTGTTACTTCTTGGTTCGGTTTTATATGAATGGCTTCCACTGTCCCTTTAATCTGAGTACTCGCAGGACGAAGTTGAATGTGTGGCGATTGAACGACAGAACCACCAGATAAGTCCATTGGGGTATAGTTTAATAAACCTGCCCATACAAATAACAACCAAGATCCGCCGCCAATGTAAGCAAAAGCCTGTGTAAATTTATTCCAAGGCATACCTACCATTCGAAGTAGATAAATAAACAGAGCCCATACGGCTAATCCCTCAAGCATTGTGGTTCTCCTCTTGAGTTGTTTGCGTTGCAGTTGCTTCTGTTATTGGCGCTTGTGCCTGTAATTTTGAAGTAGGTTGATGCCAAATGTCGCGAATTTTAATTAATGCTTTTTCTGCATCAACAAAGGCACAAATCACGGCTAATACCCAAACCCAATGCCAGACAAAGCCTATCCAAGTGAGGGCGGTAATGAGTCCTATTTGTTGGTGTTGTTTGCTGTGTGCTTTGTTAATTGGTAATTCATGTAATTTCCAGAAACCATAAGCAAGCGCAATAATACTTCCAATCATAACAACGCTTGCAACAACATGTAGCCCGAGATCCTGACCTGATCCAACAAAGGGCATACTGACTAAACTCATAAATGATTTACCTTCGAAAATAATGAAGGTTAAGCATGAGGTCTAATAGAGTATTTAGTCGATATTATAGGTTTGGTTATATCTATAATTTGCTTTTTATGATGTATTTAAACGTTTCTGTTTGGGGTAATTAACGTGCTTCTGTATTGGATGGGGGTGACGCCATACATACGCTTGAAGGCGACCGAAAACGACGCGGTATTTTTATAGCCCACACGTTGGGCTATATTGTACATTGATAAATCAGTACTCATTAGAGCGATGGCTTCATCACAAATACTATGATGAACAATATCTGTAAATGAAATACTTTGATCTTGTAGGCGACGTTGTAAAGTTAATGGACGCATGCCCATTTTGTCTGCGACAAACTTAAGCGTTGGATAACCAAAAAATAGAGAGTATTTCGTTAGCTCAAATACAATTTTTAAAATATCTTGAGGAAGAGGTATGAGCATATAACTCATGGCTTGCTCAATAGTAAACGCTTTTACTTGTGGTGTGGGTAATTCAAATTTCCTTGGGCAAGTAATGTCTTTTACGGGAAACCAGACTTGTGTATTTGGGCTGTTCCATACAATTGGGCAGTTAAAAATGGCTTCTATCTCGCCTAATGCACCAATAGGACCTCCCGCCAAATGAATGGCTATCGGCTGATAATCATCTCCATGAAACAATTGAAGTAAACGTAAGAAAGAGCCAGCAGCTAATATACTTTCATGAATACGAGCTTGCGGAATTAAGGTTGGTGTGAGTATTCGCCATTTAGCGATAGAGCCACTCAATAGCATATTTACTTGCACGCCTGATTGCAGCGCATTATGTACCGTATTCATACGCTTTATTGCCATTCCTAAATTGGTAGAGCTCGCAAGCAGTTGTATAAAAGGACCAAATATTTTCAAGCTATCTGATTTGGTTAGCTTTGCGGTATAGGTAGGGTCTTGGGTTAAGTGTTCAATCTTACAAAGTAGAGATTCTAGATCTCTTAATGGCATCAACTTTAATTGATAATCCAGTAAATGTGGTGGGATATTAAAATCAGAATGAGTTAAGCCATAATGCTTCATAGCATGATCAATCAGTACTTTTGCGATATGAACGCGAACAAGATAAGTTGCACTGAGCTTTGCCATGAATTTCCTCAAATGATGATTTTGATAATTGAGTGTGATTATATCTAACCTTGTTGTAATTTATACTTATGTTGCTTTTTTATGTAGTGGCAAGTGAAGAAAGATAAGAAAAATCAATTTATCATGCTACTATTTTCAGTTACATATTGTGGTTATTTCTTAAGAGGTTATCGTGTTTAAAGGTAAATGGAGTGACGATATTCAAGGGGCTGCATTACACCCTGTTATCATTGAGATCATTCAAAAAGTAAAAGAACAAACAATAGAAAATACAGAGGTAGGCAATTACCCATTACATGATGAGTCAGTCTATTTTATTGTGAATGATAAAACGGAATTGAAAGAACATCGTCGATCAGAAATTCACCATAAATATCTTGATGTTCAATTAATTTTGGAAGGCACTGAGACGTTTGGTTACAGTGAATATCCATTAATATCGATTGAAGATGATTGCCTTGAAGAGAAAGACATCGCATTCAGTAATGATGTTCAAGATGAACAGTTTGTAACGTTAGAGACAGGAGAATTTATTATCTTTACCCCTAAGCAACCACATCGCCCTCTAGTTGCGGTTAATGATAAGCCAGCAGCTGTGAAGAAACTGATTATTAAAGTAAATAGTGCATTATTGGTGTAGTTAAATCAGTACTGTTTTCATAAAATAAAGCCCACGTCCTATGCTAAATATAGGGTGTGGGCTTTTTTATGACGCATTATTTTTTTGGGTATTCAGACCATGTTGAGCCATCAAGAGAAACATAAGGTTTGTTGTTATATTTCATTACTGTCGTTCCTGAGTTTTGAGCAACCATTTTTGTTTTTGGTAACCCTTGAGTTAAGACTTTAGGGTCAAACGTTTTTTGGCTATAAATATCTTGCTCTAAAATTCGACTAACTAATGTTGAAACGGCTAAGTAACTTGATGCAGCATTAATATGAACCGTATCTCCTGTGCGAGTGATATTTTCACCAAAGATCTTCATACCAACAGGAGTGTGTACTATCGTAGATGATGGGATTTCACGCATACCTGCAATCTGCATTTTATCGCCACGCATACCTGCACCATGCTCAGGAACAAGCATGACAACAACATTACGTTTTGAGGCTTTAAGCGTCTGGAAGAAATCATATAAATCATCCAATAGATTTTTCAACCTCAGCTTATAACTGACTAAACCGACTTTACCGCTGGCTCTAATAATGCGATTACCATCGTGTAATGAAATCGTATTATAAAGTGCGACAACAGAGTTATCTTGTTCCTTTTCTCGGTTCCCTAGCCAGCGAGTCAGTACTTCTTTATCCCGATAAATGGGTGAACCATCAAAGGCTGATTGATATTGCTCTAACCCTGCTTGAGACATTAACGGTGCTTGTAAATCGCCATCTTCTTTAAGTAATCCTAAGAAGTCATCAAATTTACCATCGTGATTTAATAATAGATTTTCTTGGAAACCAAGTTGAGCTAGGTTATCAAATAAGAAACACTGTTTAGATGATGGTGCGGAAAACAATTCTTGGTGTGTCTCTTGCCCACAGCTAGCTCTTAATAATCTAATTACTGCAGGACCGCTGTAAGAGGTCGCAGCACTGAAATTATCAAACATAACATCAAATTCTTTAAACAGAGGATGATTTTCTAAGCCTGCAATTTCAATATCATCCCATGCGACAGAGCAAATACTTAAGAACAGAAGATCAAATTTAGTTGATGGCGCATTACTTGGAAAGGTTACTCTTCGTTGAGCTTCGTTTTTAAAGAATAACTCTTTTGCTTGATTAAGTACCGCATCGTTAACTGGACCGCTTTCATCAACTGACTGCTGTGAAGGTGCTGTCGTTTGGGCGATGATTGGTTGTTGAGCGATAACTGTTTCTTTTGGCTGTGAGTTAAATACGCCTTGAGGTAGGCTGATGTAAGCCAGAGCAAGTATAACGAAAACAGAAATACGGAACACTTGATTCAAAAAGTAGTAGGCAAAAATTAAGACAAATAAAGCAAGAAATGCTTGTGGAGAAACAAAGCGGCCTGCAAGCTCAATAAGGTAGCTAAGGTTAAATTGTAATAACTGTCCTATTTGGCCCCATAAACGATCTAGAGGTGGTAGAAAAGAATCGAAATGCATTAGCCACAACCCAATCGGTACGGCAATGCATTGTCGCATAATTTTTAGGGCTCTTGGTTGTAATGGTAGCAATAAAAAAGCAACAAAGGCAAAGTTCTCAAGTGGATGAAAACTAATAATATCCTGAGTAAATAAGCCTATCTTAATGATGAAATAAATATTCCACCAACCAAGCCCATAGAGAGGTTGTTGTAGTGTGTTTGTCTTCATTTCTCTATATTTCCATTATCTTCAAAATTGTATTTAACTAAGTGTTTAGGTTTACGGATATAGCGGTTATAAAAATTGCGTAGTGCGTTGGCAATATCTCGTAAAAAATAACCAATGATTATTCCTGAAAAACCACTGAATAAGACGGTTAGTATAAAATCTTCAATATTCATAATGCTAAAAGTCCAATGGTTTATGTGTTGCGAGAATCATAGTAGAAGAAGAGCCGTTAGAAGAATGAGAGCGGTTTTTTTCTAGGGCTAATTCATCGCTAATGATTACACTCTGTTGCGTAATATTTGGTAATTCATGTTCTACTCTTCCTAGTGTTGTAAAATTTGTTTGACTAGAAAAAATATCTCTAATTGGTAACGTAAAAATATTGTGTAATGCCACTGGAAGATCGGTCCTACGAACACCTTGCAAGAAGAGATAAATAGCGTTTTTACATACTGTCATAACATCTCCTTCTCTTTGAATATTACACATATTTAGATAAGCTTCGGGAGCTATATTCGGAAGAAGCTCTAATTTTATTAGGGCAAACTCTGTCTGAGATATATCTAGATGCATTAGTGATTCACTGGCGTAATTAACAAAGCGCTCATTGATCGTATAACCTTTTATTTTCGTTGTTTGTGAGTGAAAATTAAGCAATTCTTCTGTGGTGCTAGGGAGAGATCTGGTGAGTATTTGGCCACGTAAAATCTCGATCGAACTCAGCATGCTTGAAAATCGAACTCCAAAATGAATAATCAAGTTGATGCCCGATTGCAGTAAGTACATTTCATCGGAATAACGTAAACAGGGCTGCATCTCTCTAACGATAATTTTAATATTCTGTCCAAAACTTTTACGTAGCCTGTAGATACTGACACCTAATAATCTAACCTCATTTTGTGTAGAGCAGCTTAGTATTATTGTTGCTCGGGATATTGTTGTTAGGCTTTTTTCTAAGCTCTCATTATTTGATGAGCAGATCATGGAATCTGAAGCTTTTTGATTTTTTTCAATTGCAGTATCTGAAATATAGATTGTACTTTCATCGTCGATGTTCAGAAGAGAGGCTGTTTGAGCATCGTCCATTTTTGATTGTGGAGTGAGTGATTGATCATCATTAAGAGTAAGGTAGGTTTCACTCTCTCCTCTCATGCCAGTATTCAATCCCCAATAATAAACATGATACAAAAAGGTTTTTTTATCTATGCTTTGTAAGCTTGAATAACCTACGCATAAGTTAGGATGCTGGCTGAGCATTTTTTTTATTAAATGTATATCTCTGCCATAGATTAATACATTTATAGTAAGTGATTTATCAATAGCTAAGGATTGAAGCTTTTCAACGAATGCTATTTCACTTTTAACTGAGTTTGCAGTAAATATGTTGTCTGGAATAACTACAATTATCGATGTGTTATCTTTAATTTGAGTTTTAGTTATATCATCAAATAAATACTTAAGTGAATTACATGCATCATTGCTATTGAAAAATATGTTTGAGCAGTATTTATTTAAATTATATTTAAATATTGATGTATTTGAAGTACTTAATGATCTTGTGAATATATCTAGTGTTGTTGAGCATATAAATGTATTTACATTTTCATCTTTTATTAATTCAGATATGTGATTTATGATCGGTGTTTTAGTGCTAAATGTTGTTATATAAACACTTGATTTTAATTTTTTATTTTTATTTTCAAGTGGATGTGTGTTTTTTAGCATGTGTTTCACTCTGTTTGTATTGAGGGTTTGATATATGTGTAAAGTTATTTTTTATAACAAATTAAACACAATATTGTATTCGTGTAAGATATTTTGAAAGTTAGTTTATATATTTTTTTAAAGTGTGCATTTAATATATAAATCATTGTATATATATTTACACCTCAATATCACTTATGAGACGTTTGCTGAGTATTATATTCATATATATCTGTAATAGAATATATTACTACTTAAAATCTATTACACCACTCATTAAGGGTACTACTTTATGGCTAGAGAAATTAGTCAGGATATAACGGTTTTGTTTTCTGCTTTTGATATAAAAGAACGTTCATACAACGAGTTAAGCGAGGTTGAGCGTTATAATAAAATTAAAAAATCATGGAATGCATTAGATCTATTATCTAAAAGTAAAATGAGTGGAAGTCATGTTTTAAATAAATCTTGTGAACATTTTGTTAATAAAAAAGAACCTGCATTATGAAAAGAATAATTATTACGGGTTTGCGTGCAGGGGTTGGTGCAACAACAATCGCGGCAAATTTAATTCAATCATTAGTGCAACTTGAAGAAAGTGTTCATGTTATTGATATTCGCTCTGAGAATCTCATGAGTTTGCATTTTGCGTTAGATTTTTCAATTAAAGATGGTTGGTCTAAACGGTGGCTATCCGATGAATCATGGAAAAAAGCCGCTTATGTAAGTCACAGCAATTTATCTTTTGTACCTTATGGATCATTGACGGTAGATGAGCTTAAAACGATTAAACAGAGAATTGCATCTTTGTCTCATGGCTTACTGAATGTATTTCCAACTCAGCCTGAAGTTGTGAATGAATGGCAATTGATGTTATTGCCGAGTGTTAATGAGCTTGATGATAGCCATACAGCATTACTTGATAGTGCAGATATGGTTTTATGTGTGATTAACGCAGATATTCAAAATTACACTTACGCTCAACAAAATGCTTCTTTTCATTGTTTTAACCAACGCCACCATCCTTATTTTCTGATTAATAGGTATCAACCTCTTAGTGAAAATAGCGTAGACCTTTCATTGGTATTTAAACAAGAGTTAGCTGAGCAGTGCTTACCTATGCTATTACACCATGATACATCAGTGCCTGATGCTTGTTCGCAATTAAGTAACGTCATTAAATATGCACCGCACAGTCAGATGTCTAAAGGGTTGAATGAGTTGGCATTTTGGCTTTTAGCGCATTTTTCTGCGAAAACGATGGAAGATCTATAACATTATGTTTGGCTGGTTATCGCTATTTTTTCAACCAAGACTTATGGTTCAGTTTCGTAAGCAACTGCATTTTTATACGCAAGATAAATCTCCTTCTTATATAAGTCAGTTGATTCTTTCTGTGTGGTTTGTGGTATGTTTTTGTTTTTTTAAATCAAAGATAGCAGGGATCGATAGCTGGAAATTGCCTCATTATTGGTATCCACAAATTGATTTTTCACGCTTTAAGTTTTTTGACCCTTTCAGAATGTTGCTTCAGACATTGTGGATTCTTTTTATTGTACAACCAAGAAAGCTCACGGAGGGGTTCTCTCTTAGCCAAATTATCAGCATAGTGTGGAAGCAAATTGGACGTTTGTTTTATTTACCATTAAAAGGATTAACTTCAATTGTTGTATGGCTAGAAGGGTGCTCAAGTCATTATGCTATTGATTCGAAACAAAAGAAAAAGAAAGCATCTTCATTATCGAACCGATTTATAAATATGGCGGTTGGTACTGTTGTTTTTCTTCTCGCGGTATTGTGTTTTACGATTCCATTTAGCCTAACAGCCCAAGCATTCTTTATTGTTGCCTTGTGGTCACTTGGTATGATGTTTCGACGTATGCCAGGGCGCTTCCCAACCATTTTATTAATCACTTTGTCTGTAACGGTATCTTGTCGTTATATCTGGTGGCGTTATACCTCTTCCTTGAATTGGGATGATCCACTTGCTCTGTTTCTTGGCTGTGTTTTATTAATGGCTGAAACGTATGCGTGGATTGTACTTATATTAGGGTATTTTCAAAATATCTGGCCGTTAAATAGACAACCCGTTTCTTTACCTGATGATCAATCAACGTGGCCAACGATTGATATGATGATCCCTACCTATAATGAAGACTTAGATGTTGTAAGAGCGACGGTGTATTCTGCGTTAGGCATTGATTGGCCAAAAGAAAAACTGAACATTTATATCTTGGATGATGGTAAAAGAGATTCGTTTAAAGAGTTTGCAGAAGAGATTGGGGTAGGATATATCCGCCGTCCAACCAATGAGCATGCAAAAGCCGGTAATATTAATTACGCTTTAAAACAGACGTCCAGTGAATACGTTGCCATTTTTGATTGCGACCATATTCCGACCCGTGCTTTTTTCCAAATGACAATGGGGTGGTTTTTAAATGATGAAAAACTGGGATTAATTCAAACCCCGCACCACTTTTTCTCACCGGATCCGTTTGAAAGAAACTTATCTAATTTTGGGGATGTTCCGAATGAAGGCAGCTTGTTTTATGGCTTAATCCAAGATGGTAATGATTTGTGGGATGCTTCTTTCTTCTGTGGTTCGTGTGCTGTTTTGCGTCGTGAGCCGTTAGAAGAGGTGGGAGGAATAGCCGTTGAGACAGTAACAGAAGATGCTCATACCTCATTGCGCATGCATCGTTTGGGTTATCGCTCAGCGTATTTAAGAAAGCCATTGTCAGCAGGTTTGGCTACAGAGACTCTGTCTGCTCATATTGGGCAACGTATTCGTTGGGCGCGAGGCATGGCACAAATATTTCGTGTTGATAATCCATTATTAGGTAAAGGGCTAAAGTGGCAACAACGCTTGTGTTATGCCAATGCCATGTTGCACTTTTTATCAGGTATTCCACGCATTATCTTTTTGCTAGCACCATTAGTGTTCTTACTTATGCATACGTATATTATTTATGCACCTGCATTAGCGATTATTTTATATGTATTGCCGCATATGGTACATGCCAGCATCACTAACTCTCGAATGCAGGGAGAATATCGTTATTCATTTTGGGGAGAAGTGTATGAAACGGTTTTGTCTTGGTATATCGCAAGGCCAACAACCGTTGCTTTATTTGCGCCTCATAAAGGGACGTTTAATGTCACAGCAAAAGGGGGCTTGATTGAAGATACACATTACGATTGGACGATTTCTAAACCCTATTGGTTATTAGTGACTTTAAATGTTTTGGGTATTGGTTTTGGTTTGTATCGCTTAGGTTGGGGGCCGGATGACGAGCTTGGTAGCGTAGTTGTTAACTTACTTTGGGTTTTTTATAACCTCCTTATTCTTGGTGGTGCGGTTGCCGTTGCCGAAGAATCAAAGCAAGTGAGAAAAGATCACCGAGTTGTCGTGAATATTCCAATGTCGATTCATTTGCCATCAGGCCACAAAATACGATGTGATATTAAAGATTTTTCATTAGGTGGATTGAGAGTTGAATTACCGACATCGGTTGAGCTGTTTTATGGACACTCTTTAGACATAATTTTGCAGCGCGGTGAACACCATTTTGTTTTCCCTGCAAAAGTGACTTATAGCCGAGGAAAAGCGTTAGGTTTACAGCTTGAACCACTGACGAAACAACAAAATATTGATTACGTGCAATGTACCTTTGCCCGTGCTGACGTATGGACAAAATGGCAAAACAGTTATCAGAGCGACAAGCCTTTAATGAGTATGCTTAGCGTATTTAAGATAGGTGCAAGAGGCTACAGAAATACAATCGCTTATAGCCCTAAATGGGTCAAAATGATTGCGCAATTTATAACAATAATAAGTGAGTTTTTGCTCACGTTTAAACCTATAAAAGTTAACCTTCAGAGTGCGAAGTTATGTGGATGAAAACTAAAATAAATGCCATAGCGGTGGCGATAGGCTTGATCAGTTTTACGGCGAGTGCGGTAACGCCGCTTATGGCTAATGAAAATAATAGCTCAACACAAGTGGCCAGTGGAGAAATGGTCACTTCGCGGATTTCCCCAGTTGTAACCAATAAGACATTCAGCTTTAGTGATCTTGGTTATGGGCATTCAATTCAATTACTAGGCAGTGAAAGTACGGCTTATGTTGGTTTTGGATCTCGATTGGATGAAGTGGTTTCACAAGCGTCACTGCATTTTGAATTAACTCCATCACCCGCGTTATTGTCTTTGGTTTCTCATGTTAAAGTATATTTCAATAATGAACTTGCTGGCGTGGTTGCTATTGATAATGGAATGCAAGGTAAATCTTCTTCTGTTGATTTGAATTTAGACCCTCGTTTATTTACCGATTATAACCAACTTAAATTTGAGTTAGTCGGAAATGCTTCAATGTTATGCAGTAATCCAAATGACAGCAGTATTTGGGCTGAAATTAGTTCAAAGAGTACTATCTCTTTATCAACTCAAAAAACAAAAATAAATAACGATTTAAGTTTATTACCCGCGCCATTTTTTGATTCAAGAGATATGGGCGATTTAACGCTACCGATGGTGTTTGGTGATGAACTTGATATCAATGAAATCAAAGCTGCAGGCATAGCATCATCATACTTTGGTTCATTATCTGAATGGCGAGGTTCAAATTTCCCAATGATTGATAATGCATTACCAACTCGTGATGCAATTGTTTTTGTTACTAATGACAGTAAACCTGATTTTTTAAGGAACTTTCCGGATGTAGATGGACCGCGAGTTCAAATGATTTCTCACCCAACGGATCCTTATATAAAACTATTGCTTGTGCTTGGTCGTGACAGTCAAGATTTAGTAACGGCGGTGAAGGGATTAGCGTTAGGAAAAAATCTATTTACTGGGTCATCAGCAAAGATCAATAAGGCAGAACAACTTGTGCCGCGTAAACCTTATGATGCACCCAATTGGATAGATACAGATAGAGCGGTGGCGTTGTCTGATTTATTAACAGAAGGGGCGTCATTGCAAGTCGAAGGGCAAAATCCGCCTCCTATTTCAGTGAACTTCCGTTTACCGCCAGATTTATTTACTTGGCAAAGTCGTGGTATTCCATTTGATTTGAATTATCGCTACACCCCGCCATTGATGGATCACTCTGGTTCTCGAATGAGTTTAAGCGTGAATAATCAATTCGTAAAAGCGTTTAATTTGAACACATCTGGAGAGTCAACTAACAACACGCGTCTACGATTACCCCTGTTAGATGATGATTTATTAGGTGGTGGTGATGTAGTTCGTATCCCTGCTTTCCAAGTGGGCAGTAAAAATGAAGTGAAATTTGAATTTGGTTTTGCATCATCTGTGGGGGGGAAAGACCAGTGTCAAACCATGCAACCAAGTAAAAATTATGCGGTGATTGGTGAGGACTCTACCATTGATTTCTCTGGTTTTTCACATTATATCGAAATGCCAAATATGCGTGCGTTTGCTAATTCCGGCTACCCATTTACAAGAATGGCAGATTTGTCAGATACCGTTGTTGTTATTCCTCAAAAGCCATCAAATGAAGAGATTCAGACGTTTGTTAATATGATGGGCGTATTTGGTTCAAACTCAGGTTACCCAGTATTAAACGTGGCTGTTACCGATAAGTGGAGCAAGGAAAAATTAGAAAATAAAGATATCCTAACAATTGGAGTCATGCCTGAATTGGCCTCTGTTGATAAAAAAGACATTGAGCATATCCAATTGATGTCATCTGATCGCGTACTTAATTTACCAAGTAAAAATGAATCGCAAAGAGGAAAAAATTGGGTAGACCCAGCGAGCGATAATCAGCAAGTTGCCGATTCTATTAGTATTAATACCACCGGAAATTTTGCTGCAATTACAAGTGTCGAATCGCCTTATACAGCGCAGCGCACCATGGTGAATTTACTTGCTCAAACACCAGAGTCATTTGCGTTGATTAATGAATCATTAAACGACAGTGGCAAAATATCATCTATGTTTGGTTCAGTAATTACTTTACGTGATGATGAAGTAGCCAGCTTTAATGTGGGTGAACATTATTATGTTGGTGAACTGCCTATATCACAGTTGATTTGGTATCACTTTTCTAAATATCCATTATTGATTGCTTTCTTTTCTACTTTATTGGTCGTTATGGTTACTATTATTTTATATCGAGTACTTCGTCACATTGCACAACGTCGTTTAAATACAAGAAGAGGATGAACAATGAAAACGCGACTGACCTTATTGAGTGTCTTTATTGGTTCATTACTAACAACATCGACGATCACAGCACAAGAGGTGAGTCTTTCACCTCGCGTTAAATCGCAAGTGGTAATGACAAAAGAAAATCAATGCCAATGGGCACTTTGGAATAGCTTTAAGAAAAACTACATTAAGAATGGAAGAGTGATTGATACTAGCGATCCTCGCTTAATTACGACGTCAGAAGGGCAGTCGTATGGGTTGTTTTTTGCACTAATAGCGAATGACCAAGCAACGTTTAGTTCGTTACTTAATTGGACTGAAAAAAACTTAGCAGGCGGAGATCTTACGGCTCAACTCCCCGCGTGGTTGTGGGGAACAAGAGCAAATGGCAGTAAAGGTGTGCTAGATGCAAACTCTGCGTCAGATTCGGATTTGTGGATTGCATATAGCTTAATGGAGGCGGGTCGCTTATGGGATAACTTCTATTATCAATCTTTAGGCCATTTGCTTGCGAGCCGTATTTTACGAGAAGAAACCGCGGTTGTATCAGGTCTTGGTACGGTCTTATTGCCTGGTAAGCATGGGTTTATTCTGGGTGATAATCACGTTCGTTTAAATCCTAGTTATGTTCCATTGCAATTACTTACTCGCATGGATACATTGTTTCCAAATTATCAATGGGCTGAGTTATATCAATCAAGTGCGCGATTGATTAAAGATACCATGCCTAAAGGGTCTAGCCCTGATTGGGTTGAGTGGAGCAGTGATCAATTTCAAAACGACAAAAAAACCAAAGCCATTGGTAGTTATAACGCAATTCGTACTTACTTATGGGCAGGAATGCTACCTAACAGTGATAAGAACAAAGCAGCTATTTTAAATAAAATGCATCCAGTCGTGCTTGAGTTAGAAAAAGGTAAAGGAATGCCTGAAATATTTAATACTCAAACTGGCAAAATAAAGAATATAGGTGGAGTTGGTATTAATGCCGCAATTCTTCCGCTGTTAGATGCCGTTGATTCAACTCAAATTGCAGATGAGTATGCCCAAAGCATTGAGGATTCTCTATCAACTATTGAGAAAGACCGTTATTACAACAGCGTATTAACCTTGTTTGGATTAGGTTGGCATCAAGGGCTTTATCAGTTTGATAATGATGGCAGTGTTATTCCTAGTTGGGCTCATGTATGTCAATAGAACGCTTCGTTATTAATAAAAGAATTCACATACTTCCTATTGCCGTAGTAGGAGTGTTTTTTTCATCATCGATTATGGCGGCGACGCCTAAATCAGATTTAATAATGATGAAGCCAATTGTGTTTCAGAGTGATGTGTCTAATGTTGATTCGACTAAACAGTTAGTGGAACAGTTAAGATATGCACAATTACTTCATCGTCCCGATATTACTGAAACAACACTCGAGCGTTTATTTGCGGTTGATCCTAATAATGCCGAAGGACTGAGTTTTCAAGCTCAGCATTTGGTGAAATTGGGGCAGGTTGACCAAGCGATGATGATTTTAAAAAAATTAGAAGCGACCCAACCTAATTCAGTAACCACCAATCAGCTTAGAGATAGCTTATCTATTTATGGCGAGAATAAAGCGGCCTATCAGAAAATCATTTTACTATCTCGTTCTGGTCGCAATAAAGAAGCGCTACAAGCATTAAATACGTTATTTCCTAATGGTATGCCGACGCCCGAATTACAATTGACCTACTTGAATATAGAGTCAGGCGTTAAAGGGCATGAAAGAAAGGTGTTGATTGGACTTAAAAAGCTCAATGCAGACTATCCCGGAGTACCTGATTTTCAGCTTGCTTATGCAGAGCATATCTCAAAAGGTGAACCATCAAACCCTATTGCCATGAAGCTGCTACAGCGTCTTTCTTTAGAGTCGTCAGTATCAGGCAGCGCTGCGTCATTATGGATCTCTCGCTTAAATGATAGTTACATAACAAAAGAGGTTGTTCAGCAATACGCGATACTTTCCAGTTATTACCCTTCAAATGCAACCTACAGAAAAGCATTAATTGATGCGAATAAGCGCTTTGAAAAAGAAGCAGGGTTGAGAAAAGACTCTAAATACCTAGCTAAGTTAACCGGATTAAAAGAGCTTGAGTCAGGGCATATTCTGAATGCTCGACAACAATTATTGACAGCATTAAAAGCTCGACCTAATGATCCTGAGATTTTAGGTGGGTTAGGTATGGTTTATCTACGATTAGGTCAACAAGAAGTGGCTTTATCTTATTTTAAAAAAGCCAAAAAATACGATAAAGATCTTCGAAATGTCGATAAATGGACTGGTTATATCAACTCTTCAAGTTATTGGGCTTACCTCGAACACGGTGAGAAAATGATGCAAAGAGGGGATTTTGATGGTGCAAATAGAAAATACCACCAAGCAATAAAATATGAGCCAGATGACCCATATGCATATAATTACCTTGCTGAATTGGCTTTAGCTCAGAAAGACGAAGAGCAAGCTTTAGATTATTACACTACCGCATTACGCAAAAATCGGTTAGATGAAACGGCATTACGAGGTTGGTTTAATTTACAGATCTCTTTTTATGGAGGCGAGGAAGCGTTAGAGGAAGGTCGTAAATTATCTTCACGCCAACAACGTATTTTGGCAGAACGATTTCATGACGTTGAGATCTCTTTATTAATGACTGAGCTTACTGTCGCGACTAATAAAGGGGATATTGAACACGCTAAAACGATCTTGGATAAGCTTGTGATAGAGCCCCCCGTCTCTCCTTGGCAGCGTAGTGAAGTAGCTGATTCTTTACGATTAACGGGGCAAACTCAACGTGCTGATAAATTGATGTCGGCTTGGTCAAAAAATGGAACGCCGGAGATGTCATTTGCGTATGCTTTGTATTTGGCTCGCTATGGTCAAACGGTTGAAGCTATTGCCCAATTGACGGCAGTAGCTGAAAGTGATCGTAGTGAAGCAATGAACTCAAACTTAAATCGCTTAGAACAAAATCAAATGTTTAGTGCATTATTTATTCTTGCTAAAAATGATCCAGAAGCTGCACAGAAAGAGATTAGGCGATTAGAAATCGAATATAATTCAGACCCTGATACAATGTTATCGTTAATTGATGTTCAATTTCAGCTTGGGTTTACAAAGCAAGCGATTACTGAACTACAGAGTATTAAACCGACAGATAAATGGAACATGGAAACGCAGTTACGTTATGGCGGGTTATTGTATACATTTGAAGAAAATGAAAAATTTAAAGAATGGAAAAATCATTTAGAAGGTAACAGTGAATATACTGTTATTTCGTTTGATCAAAAGATCCGTCGCGATTTACTTTTTGCTGAGTATGCAGTTCGAAATGAAGAGTATGATAGTGCTAAAACGTACTACTCGTCAGCAAGCCAATTAAATTCACAATATCGATATGATGCATTGTTAGGGTTATTGAAAACAGAAAGAGCGCTTGGTGAAGATGATGCGGCACACGAATTAGCCCTATATTTATTTTCTGAAAGACAAGCACTTAATAGTCGTCAAAGTATGGAGTTGGCACTTACTCTAGTGGGCTATGGTTATCAATCTGAGTCAATGAGCTTAGTTGAATCCTTAAAAGAGAAAAAAGGCAGCGATGCGATTGATTATCGTGATGGTATGGCGGTTGCTATGGAAGGTAGAGATTGGTCACTCGCCAAGAATATGGCCTATTCAGCGTTAAAAAAAGATGCTATTAACCCACAAAGGGGCTCAACTACTTCAGAATTTATTCATTTGGGATACGACCAACAACAAGATGATGTGACAGAAGAGAAAAACCTGCGTGAACTATATAATCATGCCGATAATAACTGGCTTACTCGAAATGTGAAATCTGATTTAGATAGTATTCACGCTCGTGATCAGGGTTATATTTCTTTTGGTGTCGATTACAGTGCGCGTGAAGGTGAAAATAGGTCAGTACAAATACCTGTTGAAGCTATCATTCCAGTACCTAAATATGATGGGCATTTACAACTTCGTGCCGATGTCGTACATCTAAATTCTGGTGATATTGATTATTATGATTCTTCGGAGGTCATGAATGAACAGCACACTGGGTCTGCTTTTGGCATTGGATGGCTCGCAGATTCGTGGAGTGCGGATATAGGCACGACGCCACTGGGATTTGATCAACAAAATATTGTTGGTGGTTTGAACCTTTCTGGAGATTTAGGTGATGTGGGCTGGAAAGCAACGTTATCTCGACGTGCAGAAACCAGCAGTACTCTTTCTTATGCGGGTATGACGGTGCCTAATGGCGTGAAAGATGACAAAGGTAAAGATTGGGGAGGGGTGATGAAAACCGGTGTTAATCTCGGTGGCAGTTACGACCTTGGCGGACCTGTCGGTTATTGGGCAAGCGCACAGTTCCACAAAATGACAGGAACGGGTGTAGAAGACAACACTCGTCTAGGTTTACTTGGTGGTACGTATTGGAAAATTATCAATGAAGATAATCGTCGTTTAAGTCTTGGTTTGAACTTAATGTATCTAAACTATGATAAGAACCTGAGTGAATATGCTTATGGGAATGGAGGCTATTACAGCCCACAACAATATTTCTCAGTTTCTATTCCTGTGAATTATTATGAGCGCTTAAATGATGGCTTATCGTACTTAGTCAGTGGTTCAGTGTCTAACTCTTGGACAGAAGAAGATGCGCCATACGGACTATCAACTGCAGATTCAAGTACTGGTGGTGGTTTTGGTTTCTCTTTAGAGGCAGCGGCAGAGCAACGTATTAGTAAACGCTGGTATTTAGGTGCAGCGGTTGGTATCCAACGCTCTGATTTCTATGAACCAAACCATTTACTCTTTTATGCGAAATATACTTTTACAGATCACTGGCAGCCAATAGCAATGCCTGTTGACCCATTAACCTTATATGGCGATTTTGATTAGAGGTGTTTAATCTCATCATAAGAACCAAGTAAACAAAAAGCCGATGAAATTAATATGTCCAACTTAACAGGGTCACTTCAGTCATTGGCTTTTTTTGATTTGTAATTTGAGATAAATTACTAACTATCATTTTTTAATTTCTGTTCTTGTAATAAATTTTCAATGTATTTACAAGTAAATGGTATTAAATCTGCTACTATTTTCGAAGCCAATATACTTTCAATATTCACAAGTATTTGGACATAGCGGTAACGTTTACCGAAGAGCTTTATGCCACCAAATTCAACTTCCTCGCCTTTCTTTATTACCTCAGTTGTTGTCATTTTATCATAGATATTAAATCCATCTTGATTATGGCAATTGATACAAACAGAATTAATGGAGGTGTTTTTACGTAATATATCTAGCATTGTTAATATAATAATAGAGCGGGGTTTTGGAATTATGCTGTAAGATGAAATGAAATATAGCACAATTTCTTGTTCTTGTTCTTGTTCTTGTTCTTGTTCTTGTTCTGGAGAGGATTCAATAAATTCACATTTATTTGGGTCTAATGAGGGCATTCCGTGTTCTACTGAAACATAACCATAGAGTAAGTGCCCTATCAATTCTTCTTTTTCACCCAGATATAAATCAACATAAACATTTTTTTTTGTAAAAAAGGCATCGTTGAGCTCTACACCAAGGTGGTGTAAATGGAATGCTTGCAACTTCTTAGATAATAAAGGCTCATTTTCTAACATATTCAATTTTATTAAATGGAAAGGTAGGTCATTATTTATATATGAATTTTTTACAGTGTTAATAATCTTATCTAAACTATTCTTTTTATTAGATGAGGGATTAGTCTCAGGATCTAAAAGGTGAGCTATATCATCATTCATTAATCGGGCGATAATAATTTGTTTTTCAAGTTTTGGTGTTGTTACTCCCCTCTCCCAACGGCTTAACGTTGTTAAGTCAAGTTTAGAAAATTGTTCATCAGAATTTATTAATAATTCTAACAGTGACTGCTGAGTTAGCTCAGGGCGAACGCATGAGTAGAATTTTTGTTAACGAAACGAGTTGAAAATGTAAATAGAAGCTAATCTGCGTTTTTGTATTCACACTTAACCACCAATAATTGATTAAGAATTAACCTCTATTTTTGCTGGTAAGTATTTTTATGAGTTAAATAAGTGTAACGATTAACAGAATGATAACTCATGCGTTCGCCCTGTGAGTTAGCTCTTGTTCGCTTCGAATTCTTTGTAAGTAGTTTGCAAACCTCATTGATTATATTCCTTTATCATCCTTTCTATTAAATATAGCTTATTAAGTTTCTTTTTCCATAGAATCTCTGGCAGGATAGTTGTTACTGTTAAAATTTAACCAGTTTGAGTAATAAAGAGCCTAGCTTTCAACCAAATCACGCATTGGTTTACTTTCTTTGGGTAGTAACCTTGTTGTCGTTTTTACATCATCAGAGTGTTCAACATCTCCTAAAAAGTGAGCCAGAGTTATACTGGTATCGTTTTATTGTATTGCTCGAAGCCCTGCACGCATTAACGTATGTTCAAGCTCTCGTACATTGCCTAACCACGGACTGTTCTCTAAATGAGTTAATGTACGTGGATGAATATGCAGGTTAGGCACGTTAAATTGGGTACGAACTTTATCTAATAAATAGCCCGCTAAAACAGAAATATCACCGTCACGATCACGAAGGGGAGGCACATTTATTGGGAACACATTTAAACGGTGGAATAAGTCAGCTCTAAAGCGTCCAGCTTCTACTTCTTGCTCTAAATTTCGGTTGGTTGCGGCGATGATACGCACATTCACCATTACGTTTTTATCGGAGCCAACACGCTGAACTTCACCTTGTTGAATAACACGTAATAATTTGGCTTGAATTAATAAAGGCAATTCACCGATTTCATCTAAGAAGATCGTACCGTTATCCGCTAATTCAAACTTGCCCGCTCGATGGTTATTTGCACCAGTAAACGCGCCTTTGACATGGCCAAATAATTCACTTTCTGCGAGAGACTCTGGTAATGCAGCACAGTTTACATAAATCATTGCTTGGTCACTCCGAGAAGATTGCTCATGGACTGAATGCGCGACCAATTCTTTGCCTGAACCCGTTTCACCACTGATGAGAACTGCATAATCAGAATGCGATACCATCTTGATATTATTACGTAATCGTTCAATTTGAGGGCTAATCCCAATCAATTCACCTTTTTGATTTCTGGCTTGTTGGATTAAGGCTTGGTTGATCGATTTCTGTTGTTGATTACTGTTTTTAAGCGTCTCAATTAAGGCTTTATTATGTAGGGTTTCAGCGGCTAATGCTGCGAAGGTTTCAATGGTTATGTTATCTATCTTTTTAAAGGCACCAACCTCTAATGCATCTAGGGTTAGTAAACCCACTAAAGTATCTTCGACATATAAGCTACACCCTAAGCAGTCATGCACTTCAATATTGACATGTTCATCAACCAATAATAAGCCATCAAAGGGGTCTGGTAGGTCTGAGTTGGATTCGAATCGAACAGGGTGTTACTCTCTAAAATGGCTTGCAATCTTGGGGGTACTTTTGGAGGAAAGCAACGACCTAATACGGCGGTAGATAAACCCTGAACGGCAACCGGTTTTAAGCACCCATCATGGTCTAATACAAACAATGCACTAGCATCACAGGGAAACACTTGATGAATAGAAGAGATCAAACGTTGGTAATGTAAATCACTTGATAAATTAGAACTAAGATCCAATGCGATTTGAAGTAAGACTTTTTCGATAGAGGGTTTCATTAAATA
This sequence comes from Aliivibrio sifiae, assembly GCF_002954705.1. Classification (GTDB taxonomy): domain Bacteria; phylum Pseudomonadota; class Gammaproteobacteria; order Enterobacterales; family Vibrionaceae; genus Aliivibrio; species Aliivibrio sifiae_A. The sequence goes on along the minus strand of NZ_MSCO01000002.1, from coordinate 1,048,240 downwards.
CACCAACTGACAACAGAGTTAATAGGGTATCAGTTGATGTTAAAAACACATCATTGAAGGTTTAATCTAGATCAATGAAAGGGTAATCAGTAGATAAATGATCTTACCAGAGATCGGGATAGCCCGTTTATTTAACTCTTTAGGAGTAAGAATGTCTCCGGTGGGAGGATGAATTGTGCACGAGTAAGTCACATTTAGCACTTATATTTATGATTTTATACGACCTAAATTGAGCACGCTTAAAATAAATAATCTACGCTTATTATTATTGTTAATCCATAAGGGTTTTAGATATGAATAAGTGGTTTGTCGTTTATTTTGCTTTTTTATTTAGTGGTTTTCTTTCTGCTGAAGAATCAAATCAGTTTGAGATTGGAAAACAAAAAGCCAAAGTATGCATGACTTGTCATGGTGCTGATGGCATTGCATTGATTGACCCCTATCCAAATTTACGAGGCCAGCGCGCTTCTTACCTTGTGTCTGCACTCAAAGATTATAAATCCCGCGAGAGAACCAGTGGGTTAGCCATTCTAATGCAGCAGCAAGCAGATACGTTATCTAATCAAGACATGAAAGACATTGCCTACTATTACTCGATGTTAGGTTCTGAGTCTAAAGATAAAATGGAGTAAAGGCGATGACAGATATCAGGGATTACGATACAAAAGTTGTACGCTATTTTATTATTGCTGCGGTTATTTGGGCTGTCATTGGTATGAGTGTTGGTGTGATGCTTGCAGCTCAGCTGTATTGGCCATCGCTCAATTTTGATTCTCAATATTTTCAGTTTGGTCGACTGCGTCCGTTGCATACATCGGGGGTTATTTTTGGTTTCGTTGTTAATATTTTAATGGGGACCTCGCTCTACATTGTTCAACGAACCAGTAAGATTGAATTATTTAATAAAAGCCTATCTTGGATGGTCTTTTGGGGATGGCAGTTTATTTTAATCCTCGCGCTAATTACCCTGCCATTAGGTTACACAACGACCAAAGAATACGCGGAATTAGAGTGGCCAATTGATATATTAATCGCCTTAGTTTGGGTGCTTTATGCGGTCTTATTCTTCGGTACTATTGCGAAACGAACGGTCAGCCATATCTTTGTTGCCAATTGGTTTTTTGGGGCATTTATTCTCGTTATCGCAATGATTTTTATTATTAATAATTTGGCATTGCCAGTGTCGATGTGGAAATCTTATTCGGTCTATGCAGGAGCGCAAGATGCCATTGTTCAGTGGTGGTGGGGGCACAATGCAGTAGGTTTCTTGTTAACTGCGGGCATTATTGCCATGAACTACTACTTCATTCCTAAGGTGTCAGAACGTCCTATTTATTCTTACCGTTTATCTATCATTCATTTTTGGGGATTAGTGGGCTTTTATACATGGGCGGGAACGCATCATCTGATCTATTCCTCAGTACCAGAGTGGGTGCAAAATATTGGTATCGTGATGTCGCTGATTTTGTGGATCCCATCATGGGCAGGCGCATTCAATAGTGCAATGACGTTGCTCTCTAACAAAGCAAAATTGAAGAAAGACTACATAATGTTGTTCTTCTTCTCTGCCATTCTTTATTACTGTCTCGCGACGTTCGAAGGTCCACTATTGGCGATCCGTTGGTTTAACATGGTTGCCCATAATACCGAATGGATCATTGGTCATGTACATTCAGCAGCTCTAGGTTGGGTGGGTATGTCTGCCATTGCCGTATTCTATTATTTCATTCCTCGCTTATGGGGAAAAGAAGAACTGTGGTCACTCCGTTTATTAAAATGGCATTTCTGGTTCGCTCATATTGGGGTTGCTCTTTATGCTATCGCTCTTTGGGTGGCAGGGATTGGTGAAGGGTACATGTGGCTTACCCAGCTTGATAATGGCTCACTCGCTTACAGTTTTGTGGAAGCGATGGACTTTAAAGCGCCTTGGTTGTTTGTTCGATTCCTTGGTGGTGTGTTCTTTGTGGTCGGTTTATTGATGATGGTCTTTAATCTGTATAAAACGGTTACCTCAAATTCGATTCCCACAACGGCAATGGAGGGTAAATCATGATCTTAAGTAAAGACTTTACCCAATCGGTTTTAATTTTAATTCTCTCAACGGTTATTGTTGCCTCTTTTTCGTTGTTAGTTTGGGTCGTTCCTAATGTGTTTATGGCCTCGGATTTGAAGAAAATATCTTTAGCTAAACCGCTTACAGCACTAGAACTTGCGGGGCGAGATATTTATATCAGCGAAGGGTGTCATGTTTGTCATACTCAAATGGTGCGTCCGTTAGAAGCAGAAATACTGCGTAATGGTCGTGCCAATAAAGAAGCCGATGATATTTATGAGTTTCCAAATTTATGGGGCTCAAAACGTACCGGTCCTGATTTGACGAACATGGGACGTAAGTATTCCGATCAATGGCATGTGATTCATTTAATGAACCCTCGTAATGTGGTGCCAACTTCTATCATGCCAAGCTATCCGTGGTTGTTTGAGCAAACTCTTGATGGAGAGGCTATTTCCGAAAAAATGCGAGCGCTACGTACGCTTGGTGTGCCTTATACGGATGCAGACATTGATGGTGCTCGACTTAAAGTGGTAGGGAAAACCCAAGGTGAAGCGTTAATCCGTTATTTGCAGAGCTTGGGTGTTGATACCATGCAAGATCAGGGAGAATAATTATGACTGGATTTTGGAATGTATGGGTCATTAGTCTTACTGTTATTTTCTTAGCCTTAATGGTCTATGTGGTGATTAAGTATTGGCGAACCAATCACCTTGCTGATAAAGATAAAACCATTGATTCATTTGATGACATTGATGAAAACGATGGGCCACCGCCGCGCATTATGTTCGTTGGTTATTTTGTTGCTTTTGTTTGTTCTTTGGTATTCCTATTTTTATATCCGGGGCTGGGTAACTGGCAAGGGCTGCTAGGGTGGCAGCAAAGTGATGATACGGTTCAGGATCACAATAAGTCTTTGGATGAACAAATAGCTCAATTAGGTGAGGCCGATTTAACGGTACTAGCCGCCGAACCAAACATTGTGGCTTCCGGTAAAGGGCTATTTCAAACTCACTGTGCTGCTTGTCATCGCGCTAATGGACAAGGTCAAAAACATTTCCCTAATTTAATTGATAATGTGTGGTTATATGGCGGCTCTGATGAAGCTATTTTGCATTCAATTAAAAAAGGACGTTACGGAGCAATGGCTGGGTGGATAAATATTCTTCCTAAAGAGGACATTCAGAATATTTCTTATTACTTGGCTTCTTTGCAACAGCGACCACTAAATGCACCTTCAGTCAAAATAGACCTTGGTAAAACGGCATTTATGAAAAGTTGTATTGCGTGCCACGGTGCCGATGCAAAAGGAAATCAAGCGATTGGGGCACCAAATTTATCAGATAATGTGTGGTTGCATGGAGGAAGTATTGAAGAAATACAACACACGATTAATTATGGTTTGAACAACATTATGCCCGCGTTTGAAGATCAATTAAGTGATAATGATATTTTAGCGCTCGCGGCGTTTATAACCAATCAACGTATAACTTACGATGCTAAAATTTCAGCCATTCCAGCGGATGAAATCACTCAAGGTGAATACCTCGCTTATGCAGGGGACTGTGTTGCTTGTCATAGTGCTGAAGGCGGCGAACCGTTCGCTGGTGGTTTGCCATTTGTTACGCCATTTGGGACCGTGTATTCAACCAATATTACGCCTCATTATACTGAAGGGATTGGTGATTACAGTTATGAAGAATTCAAAGCCGCTCTTTATGATGGCAAAGGTAAACATGGGTATCTGTACCCTGCAATGCCTTATACGTCTTACCAATACGTAACAGAAGAAGATGTAAAAATACTGTGGGATTACTTGCAATCCATCCCTGCGGTTTCTCGTCGTAATGATGAAAATAGCATGATGTTCCCATCAAATATTCGTTTAGGGCTATTGGGGTGGAATATCGTATTTATGGACAGAGATCCTCTTGATTTAACCAGTAACATACCAGAAGGGTCAACAAAAGAAGAGGCGGATATTTGGGCTCGTGGTAAGTATTTAGTGGCAGGGTTAGGGCATTGTTCTGAGTGCCATACGCCACGTAATATTGCTCAAGCATTAGAAACCGATAAAATATTCCAAGGTAATATTATTGATGGTTGGAACGCGCCAGATATCTCTGCTCGTGAGTTATATCAAGATCGTTGGGATGTTAAGTCACTGACTGATTTCTTGCATACCGGGCATTCAGATAAAGGGTCTGCATTTGGTGGTATGGCTGATGTAATTAAAAACAGTACTAGTTTCATGACGCGTCGAGATGTTGAGGCAATGGCAACCTATTTACTCACAGGCGATGAAAATAATACTATTCCGCCAAATACGAAACAGTTGCAGCCGACAGGGTTTACAGAGCAAGCGAAACAATCAGAGATGTATCCTTTATTCGTTTCAACCTGTGGTGCGTGCCATGGTGAAGATGGTAAAGGACGAGATCCAATAGCTCCTACACTGTTAAATAATGGGATTATCATGCACCGAGATCCATACAATACTATTGCAGTTGTTATTCGAGGGCTTGAACCAAGTTACTTAAATGAAGAAAGAAACTTCATGCCGATGGTGAGTTTTCAAAACATATTAACTGATGCTCAGCTATCTGAATTGATCTCCTTTATTCGTAATTACTTAGGTGATCGCACAGAGGTTGTGACGATAGAGGAGGTAAAAGCGGTACGAGAAAAGTTACAACAAGCCGGTTATGCGGGTAATTTCCATACCACTCCTGATATGTACGATAAGCGTGATCGTAATATTAATGTGGAATAGTTACTTTTAGAACAATAAAAATATAAAGATGAAAAGATGGGTCGTTGATAGATAATATCAACGACCCATTTTAGTAAAGGCAGAGAGTAATCATTAATTTCTCTTTGTATTACGCCACTGCTTTCACTTCATAGGTACTTTTCAATCTTAATGCGACATTTACTAAGGCAATTAATACAGGCACTTCGATTAGAGGCCCAATCACACCTGCAAATGCTTGGTCTGAATTCAAACCAAATACCGCAATAGATACTGCAATCGCTAGCTCAAAGTTATTACCCGTTGAAGTGAATGCGATAGATGCATTTTTATCATAAGGAATGCCTATTTTCTTACCAATAAAGAAGCTAGAGAAGAACATTAATACAAAGTAGATAGTTAGTGGAATGGCAATGCGAACCACATCCATTGGTAGCTCAAGGATCATTTCACCTTTTAAGCTAAACATCAGAACAATCGTACCCAATAAAGCAATCAAGGTGATAGGTGAGATTTTCGGAATGAAAACCGTGTTGTACCATTCTTCCCCTTTTTTCGCGACTAAGATCTTACGGCTTAAAAATCCAGCTAAAAATGGAATACCTAAATAGATAAGTACGCTGTGTGCAATATCCATCATTGAGATATCAACAACCATGCTTTCATAGCCAAAGATCGGTGGTAAAACACTGATAAACAACCACGCCATTGTACTGTAAGTGACGATTTGGAATGCAGAGTTAATGGCAACTAATGCCGCACCATATTCTTTATTACCACCGCCAATATCGTTCCATACCAATACCATCGCGATGCAACGAGCCAAACCGATGAGAATAATACCCACCATATAACCTGGGTGGTCACCTAAGAATGTCAGCGCAAGAATGAACATCAGAATAGGTCCGACAACCCAATTCATAATAAGTGAAAGAGTGATGGCTTTTTTGTCTTTCATGACAGGACCAAGTAAGTTGTAATTCACTTTCGCCAGTGGTGGGTACATCATTAAAATCAAACCAATAGCTAAAGGAATGTTGGTTGTACCGACTGACATGGATTCATTCCACTCAGCAACTTGAGGGAATTGAACGCCAATAAGAACGCCGATGGCCATCGCTAGGAAAATCCATAGAGTTAGGTATCTGTCGAGGAAACTGAGTTTAGGTTGCATAATACATTCCTTAATATGAGAGGTATTCTCTTAGTATAGCCCTGAATCGTGTATCGTCGAATTGCGATTCATGTAAGTAAAAAATAATCACGTTCTTAATTATAAACTCTGTAAGTAACGTGATTGTGTTGAATTTATGTAGTGTCTTTAATTACGTCAAAATGTTCTTAGTTAATTGCTCAAATTGAGTAATGCATTCACGGTTAGTTCGGTAACACATTTTTGGTGGTATCGATTCAGCAGTAATAAAGCCAGCTTGCTTTAATACGCGTAAATGTTCTGATACGGTTGATTGCGCTAAGCCAAGTTCAGAAACTAAATCACTGTTTAAACAGCCACCTGACTTCTCTAGTGTTGATAAAATCTTCAGAATACGAACACGAGCAGGGTGGGCTAAGGCTTTAGCGAGTGCTGCAAACTCTTTCTCTTGTTTCAGATCTTGTTCTGAAGTTGAAAAGGTACACTTGTTTGTCGGTTGGCATTGAGTTGTCATTATCAGCTCACTGGTTAATCGTAAAAACACGATTAATATAATAGGATTAAAAAGGAAGGTCAAGTAACGAAGAGTGAAAACTAAAATTTCTTGCAAAGAAAAAGTGATCAAGTTCGGAAATTGTTCGTTAACTGCTGATACTACCACAAGTTTTACACATAGCTTTCGATACATTATTTAGATGAATAGTCATTTTTATGAGGTCATAAATGTTAAATGGAATCTCAACTTAATCAACGGCATACACTTATGTAAAACCTAGTGCTAATTTGAGTTCGTCCCTGTCTTGGCCTCATCAATGAATACGATAAAAGTGCAAGATAATACGGTGTCCTTGTCTAATGAAGGCAAAGCATTATTGTATGCTTTACAAGAAATTGAACGAGATAATCAATTTAATAAGCACGAAAATGCAGATGTGACAGAGCAAGTAGAGTCTTTTGCTCATGGTGTGCTAGGGATAGATCACCCTGATAAAATTGAAGATGAAAATGATACTTCTTATTCAGCAGGCCTGTATGTATCGGCAGCCTTAACGGTTGGTGGTATTTTATTGGCTTTAGCTTAATTACGATGTAGATAAGTAGTTGTATTTGTTTCTGTAGGTGTCGTAAGGTAGAGGCATAACTTATTTATGGACAATACTTATGGCGAGACTAGGAATAGCAATACAAGCCTTATTAGCGGTTTCAATTTTTTATCTAGGTTACACTATCTATTCTTTTACTTATTCAATAAATACAGTGGTTGAACGCTATCCTGAATTAATGGAAGAGGTAAATAAAACCGCGGATAAACTTGAAATAGAGCAATGGCTATTATTGGCTCAACACATTGAAGAGTTAAGTCCACAAGTATTGACTTTAGTGAGTGAAGTAAAAGATACGGTTAAAGATGTAAATCAAACCGTCGTTTCGGTAGACAGTAAAATTCCTCTTATTCTTAATGAAGTTAAGTCTATTCGTACGGAGTCGTTACCTGAAGTGATTACGGTAATGAACGCTATAAATGAAAAGACAATCCCAACGGTATTGGTCGAATTAAAACATTATCGCGAGCAAGTTTTTCCTAAAGCCTTCATAGAGAGTAAGGGATATCGCGTAACGACAATTCCAGCGGTGATCAAAGAGTCGGAAAAATTACGTAAAGAAGTACCACCAATCATGCTTAAAGCCGATCAGATTATAGATAAAACAGAAGAGCTATCTCAACAAGCGACTCAAGGAGCTGTAAAAGGGGTGATTATGTCTCCGTTTAATTTATTGAGAGAAGCGGGAACAGAGATTCAATCTAAAGTTAAACAATAGTAATATTACCTTAAATAAAAACGCCGTAGAGTATTACCTACGACGTTTTTAGTGTTTATTAAAAGAGACTACAACGTATACCAACTCCAATAATTATCTGTTCATTATTACTGTTGAATAACTACTTATAAGAATTTTGCCTTACTCTTAAGTGATTTTCCTGCGTAATAAATAGATCATCTAATTAGTTACATTGGTATTAATATTTTATAAAGAGCTGTATTCTCCACGCGTTGTTGTCTAACTGTAAAAAAAGCCTGTCAGGGTAAACAGACAGGCTCTAGTCACAGAAATAAGGCTATTTTTCCGTAGAACTTAGTTGCAACTTGCTGCGCCTTTATCTTCCCAGACGTTTGCAACACCTGGTTTTTCATCTTTGGTCCACCATTTGGCTTGCCATTGTCGGCCATCATGCATAGTTACATCGTTGCCGTTGTATGCGACATCTTTGCTCCAGGCCAGTTGCACATTGCTCAATAATTGCCATTGATCAGTGGTTCGTGATGGCTTATTCCCCTGAGTCCAGTATTTGGCTTTCCATATTAGGTTATTAAAGCTGACGATATCGCCGCCTGTGTACACGCTAGTAGACTGCCAAGCAGGGTATTTAGTTGCGTCAGGATCGTTGCTATTACAGCTATTATCAGCTTCCACTGTAATAATTCGATTCTGTTCGCTAGTATTGCCTTCGCTATCTTGTACTCTGTAGGTTAGCGTATATTTTCCTGCAATATGACTATCTACACTACCAGCTATGGTGATATTTGCGGTGATATCGCCATCTAAATCATCATTTGCACTAACACCATCGCGCGGGTTGAATATATCACCAAAAGCAATGGAAGCATCTTCAATACCCTGTAAAACTGGGGCTAATGATGGTGTTGATGAGATATTAATTATCGCTGTCGAATGAACTTTACCATCAGTCACTAGCACTTCTATTTGCTGATTTGACAGAGCTTTCTTCGGCGTTGCAATGATTACGCTGGCCGTATTCTCTCCTGATACTAGGTGGTAACCAGTAGGGAGTTTCCATTGGTAGCTAAGCGACATATTGTTTGTCGTAGATACTTGAGCAGTAAGATTAATATTCTGCCCTGGGAAGTAATTAGCATCACCACTTAATACAACTTGTGGGCCTTTCATAAAACCGGGTGATTGTAATACCTTGACCGATTTGACAATGTTATCAAATACCGTTGAGTTGCCAACACTGCTATGGCGGGTATAGTAGGTTCCGGTAAAGTTAAGGCCCTCAAAGAAGCGTACCGAATAGCCTTGCGGTATGTCATAAGAGGATAGTTTATTATCAAAACCGAACACAGACATATCAGCGACATCGCTAGAAAATTGTACCATTTCGCCACTTTGGTCGTTTTCTGCATACAGTTTAACTGTGCTGTAAGGTGCCATCTCTGGAACAACGAGATCAATGTTCATCAATATATTTGATTCTACTGTGTTGTCGCCATGATTTCGTATCTGCATTGGTAAAATACCGCTGTAATTACCTTTAGCTAAGTGGTTATTTTTAGATGGATGAAACTCAAATTTGAATGTAGCTGGATTTCCATCACTGCACGGCGCGGCTGAGTTTAATGTTGACTGACGCCCACAACTAACACGATATGCAGTAAGGTTGATCACCTCTTTTTTCATTGTGCTGCGGTTTTCAATGACAACAGGTAGATCAGGAATGGTACGATCGCTCCAGGTAAGGTTCACCGGGCCTTGCTCTGGGTAGAACAGTACTGTACCTACTCTTTCTTTGCTAGCGGGTTTAGCGAATGTGCTTACTGTGTTGAAATTATTGATACGGAAGGTTTCTATCTCAGCATCAACCAATTCAGGATCAAACGGAGGTTGCATGGGATCAAACCAGTTTGTTGTCATACGGATCATTGTATGCTCTACAAGCTGGCCTTGCGCATTATACATATCAAGTGGGATCCAAGCCCGTGAAGCGAGTGATGCAGCTTCGTATGAATTGTATTTTAGCGTGACGGTATTCCCGTTATCAATAGCTTTGTTGATCGGGTAGTTAACACCGTTAGATTCTAACCATATTTTAATTGGTAGATTAAGCTCTGCGGCACTGGAAACTTCATTGGTGCGTTCATTTAAATATTGCGGATAGACTAATGAGTAGCTATCGTGATGCTCGATAGTGATGTTCGTGTTAGCAAAATACATCGCCCCCACATCAGCTTTGAGGATACCACTATCTTTGAAAGGTGAAAGCGCAATATTGGTTAGTTTTACTTTTGCATCAGTGCCTAGAACAGATACATTTTCAGCGTAATCATTTAACCACGGATTTTGTTCGCGCATTACTGATACTTTTACACCGACATTTTTATTGTTAGTGGCAGCTGCATGGACAGCAACCACTTCACCTGATTTACGATCAAGCACAGGAGAGCCTGAACTGCCTGCTTCAGTATCGCAATTATAAAAGGTGATGGTGTTATTTTCAGAAACAACTTTACAGTCACTGCCGTCGTCGTGAGTTGTAGCGACTATTGATTTGTGCCATCCTTGTGGGATAGTTAGTGTCTGATCGAGTACTGCGTTATCTTCCGCCAGTTTTAAACCACCAAATAAGCGTTTAACTTCAGAGTTATTTAAATCGAATTCATTAATTTTGAAGAAACTGTAATCAGCCTTATGGCCTGCAGCAATCACTTCTGTAACAGGAAGGCGGATAACATCTTCAAGCTGGGCATCGCCTTCACAATAGCTATGACGGTTATTGAATAAAGCTACCGTACCGGTAATTGGACGTGGTTCTCCGATCACATGTTCGTTAGTTAAAAATAAATTGCCAGAGCCAATAGAGGAAGCGGAGCCTAAGTTACCGCCGCCTTCAAGCGCCAACGCACTGCGCCCCCAAGTAAAAATGTCACTACCTTCATGGCAGACCAGACGAGTACGGTTATCTGCGCCAACGAATGCACGATCTTGTCGCGTCATGCTTGTTGCATTGTCAGTATATACTAATTTATCGATTGCTAAGTGAGCGTTTTTATTTAGCTCTACACCTTTTGGCAATGTCACCGATATGATAAAGCCGCCAGTTTGCGGCAGATAAAGATTATGTTCGCCATCGCTGATGCGGTATTTAGTATAAAGCACTTCACCTGTAATACTGCGAACTGTTAAGGCAACGTCAGCCGGGAGGTTTTTGGCTTGAACGATGATGTGCTTAAAGTTAGCGTTGTTATCATTGTCAAATTGGAAGTTTTTGTTATATATACCAGGTTGACCAGCTAATAAATCCATATCAATGATTTTATCATTGAATTCAGTCGCGTAAACGCTGGTTGATAGTAGTGAGGCTAGAAGTGTTCTTTTAAACATTCGAAAATTCTTTATTGAGTTAAATTATTCAATAAGGCAAACAAAGCTTGAACCAGTACAAAGAGGAGTTAATATTCGGTATGATAAAATCTATACACAAGATTATCGTGTTTAGATTTATGATCGAATTATACGTAAAAACCGATATGCGTAACATCATTGGTTAATTAATCAGTATTTACTATGGCATCCCCGCTATCTTAGGAAATATCCCTTAGACCGGAAGCTTTGCGTCCCAGTATTTCTACTGGTTTGCCTTTATCATATCAGCATTCTATATTGTCTGACGCTGCGCAGCATACATGTGAAAAAATTAAAATCAATAAATTATTAGGTCAGGGCTTCTGTATAAATGTGCATTTATTAGCGATTGATGTAAATTTAGTCAGAAAATGCGTTTAAACAGTCAGGTTTCATCATACATCCTTCTGCTTTTCCGGTTGTAACCTTTATGTCCTACACATATCGTCTTCTTTATTGATGAGCGTTTTTATTTCTCATCGTATGATGGCGTACGAAGAAAATATCAGTTATCACAGAATTAGGATGTGAGATGTGACATGACAATTAATACCAATGTAACTAAATAGATCAGATAATTATTGGAATTGGTATCATTCACCGAATTGTTGAGATTGAAATAAAAACGCCGTAGAGTATTATCTACGGCGTTTTTTGGTATTTATAGCAAAGACTACAGCTTACCAACGGTAGCCCAAATAGCAGATAGCGTGTCTTGACCAAAGGCGATGCTTCGCTCTGGAGACCAACCATACAGTTCATCAGCGTGGCTAATGTGATCTTTAAATGGCATCTCAACAGTATAAGACAGACATTTAAATTGCTCACCAACCCAGTTAGAACCAACGGTTAAGTTTGCCGTACCTGGTTCATCTTTGTCGTAGCCAATCTCGTCTTGAAATTCAGGAGTAATCGTTAGTAGCGCTTGTTTAAAGGTATTTTCTAACTCAGCAATGCGCTCATTGTAAGAAGGAAGGCCTTCACTGCCTGCAACAAAGTTGTATGGAATGGCCTCATCGCCGTGAATGTCTAAGAACATATCAACGCCGGTTGCTAGCATACGCTCACGAACAAGGAATACTTCAGGGGATCTTTCCATTGATGGTGTTTGCCATTCACGGTTTAAGTTCACGCCAATCGCATTGGTACGTAAGTGACCACGGATACTGCCATCAGGGTTCATGTTAGGGACAATATGGAAAACAGCGGTATCAAGTAGGGCACGGCCAACCGTATCGGTTTCATCTAATAGGCGTAATAATAAGCCTTCAATGAACCATTCTGCCATTGTCTCACCCGGGTGTTGGCGACCAGTGATCCAGATATTTTTTTTACCTTCGGCTGGCTCACCAATCGTTAGAATACTGATGTCATTGTTATCTAATGTCACACCAAGCGTTTCTAACTGGCAGCTGTGGTGCGTTTGTGCACCGTGAAGTAGATCTTGGTGACGGTCGTACGAGTAAGGTGCAAAGTACGCGAAATACATTGAACGGTACTCTGGCATTACATTAAAGCTAAGCGTATCGCCATCAAATTCAGTTGGAATACGGAACCACTCTTCACGGTCATAAGAAGCAACCACATCGTAATCTTGCCAACCTTCAGGATAAGCAGATTTAGCCAACCCTAAAATTTTAAATGAATGCTGCTGTTGAGGTTGGCTTTCTAAACGAAAGTGAAACCATTGAGCGATCTCAGTTTGGTTATCTGCAGGAATAGTCAGCTGAATATCATCAGGCGTATTCGCTGCAACGACATGGATGTTACCACTTTCAAAATTACTGAATATTTTCATTTATATACCACTTAAATTATAAATTTTATGATGATTATCGTTATCGCTTTACAGAATTAGCTTAACGCTTCATTCAATACTTTCGTTAAACGACCTACGGCTTCAACCAATTCTTCAGTATTTGCATTAGTAAAGTTTAAGCGTAATGCTGAGGGTGCGCCTTCTGGTTTAGGATAAAATACAGGGCTTGGTACTACAGCAACACCGTTAGCAATTAACGTTTTAGCCAGAGCGAAAGTGTCGCAATCAGGTAGAGATAACCAAATAAACATGCCGCCATCAACAGGGTTTAGCACGCAAGTGTCAGGTAATTGTTTTTTCAGTTCTGCGAATAACACATCATAACGCGTTTTATACAGCGCTTGAATTTGTTCCATGTGCAGACCAAAATCAGCGTGCTTTAATAGGCCAACCAGTAGTGCTTGCATTGGTACACTTGAATGTAAATCAGCACCTTGTTTTACTTTAATCAGAGGTTCTAAATAGCTTTTCTTGCCTGTTACTGCGCCAATACGTAAACCCGGAGAAGCAATTTTTGAGAATGAACGTAGCACGATAGAATCGTCAGGGCAAAAAGTTGAAACCATTGGCAGCGCTTCGCCGGTAAAGCGTAGCTCACGATATGGCGCATCTTCAATGAAAGCGACTTTGTATTTGATACACAGTTCAGCTACTTTTTTACGTGTTTCTAATGACCAACATACGCCTGTAGGGTTGTGGAAATCAGGCACGGCATAGAACATTTTTGGTGAATCTTGAATAAAGCATTGCTCTAGTTCTTCAAGATTAGGACCAAAATCTGTTTGAGATACGGTTGCGATATTGGCTTGAACTAAACCAAAAACTTGCATAGCACCAAGGTAGCTCGGTGCTTCCATAACCACGGTATCATTTGGGTTAATGTAAGCTCGTGCAATAAGATCTAATCCTTGTTGAGAGCCGGTACAGATCATTGGCATATGCGTTTCTGGTAATTGGTACATTTCTGTCAGTAGTTCTAACAGAGGGCCGTAACCTGCCGTCGCACCGTATTGAAAGACTTCTGGCATATCAGACAGGCTTTCTAATGTTGGTTTCATTAAATCAATTGGGAACGTTTTCTCATCAGGTAATCCGCCTGCGAGAGAGATAACATTCTTGTCCGTTGCTGCCGCTAAGATTTCTCTGATATAAGAAGATTGGATCTGTTGCAGTGAGTGAGCTATTTCCATATGTGTTCCCATCATTATCTTATTTATTTTATCCTTTGATAGTACAAGGCGTTGCACAACTATGTTTGTCCGTTTATGCTTATAAATATGTCCATTTATGCTATTTTGAATTTATGAACCAGCAACACATATCAAGAATCAATGATGTTTTGTTTTATATACACAAAGACATCAGTAAAGAACTGACGGCAAAAGAGCTTTCTGAGGTTGCAGCGTACTCAGAGCAGCATTTTCATCGTATTTTTAAACAAGTGGTGGGAGAGTCGATTCATCAGTATATTCGTCGAACTCGCATGGAATATGCAGCAAATCAACTGATGTTTGATACTAAATCAACAGTATTGGATATTGCCAATACTTGTGGTTTTAGTTCGTTATCTTCATTTAGCCGAGCGTTTAAATCAACCTTTGATATGCCTCCGGGGGAATGGCGTAAGCACGATTTACAAATATCAGACAAGCCGTATTTGAAAGACCCAGAAGTTGCGGCAGGCTATTTGTCTGTTGCAGATAGAGTATTACCACAACCTAAAATAATTGAAGTACCAGAATTATTAGCGGCTTATGTTCGGCATGAAGGTTACAGCCGATCTATTCGAAATGCGTGGTTAGTATTAAAAGCGTGGGCGAATTCAGAAAATCGAGATTTTTCGACTCAGTTTGGATTACACCACTCAAACCCTGCATGGATTCATCTCGATAAATGTCGATATGTGGCGTGTATTGCGATTGATAAACCACTGAAATATCGTGGCGTAGTAAACCAAATGGTGATCCCTGGAGGCTTACATGCGGTATTTCGTTTACATGGCGTGTATGGGCAATTGCTGCCACAAATTAGTGCGGTACTAGAAAAGTGGTTGCCAGCGTCAGGCTTTAAATTGAGATCAACGCCGGCGTATGTTCGTTACCATCAAAATCATTTTCTAAATGATGAAGAAGCGTTTGAATTGGATTTTTATCTTCCAATCAGCTTTTATTAGCAAGATTCGGTTTATGCGGTTTCTTCATTTTGATGCTAGAAACCATAATAGAGAGAATAACCAAGATCAACGCGCATTTTTGGCCGCTAGAAATCGGTTCGTGGTAAATCCATATCGCTAACGTAAGGTGTAACGTTGGCTCAATATACTGGAGTAAGCTTATCTTACTGAGTGGTGTTTTGAGAATAGAAATACTCAATAACAAAATAGGGATAAGTTGCAATGGCGCCGCTCCTATTAAAGTTGCCCAGTTAAGTGTAGAAAGTCCATCAGAGTGAGTCATGATGTACCACAAGGCAATAGGGGCAAAGAGAATATGCTCAAAGAAAATCGCCCCAAAGGTATTTAATTTTATTAGTTTTTTGATGGCTATATAACTAGCAAAAGAGAGTGAAATCGCCAAACTTAAAACAGGCAATTGCTGATCTAAATAAACATAACTCACAATGGCCAATACCATCAGAAATAGGGCCACTTTTTGTGGTGATTTTAGCTCTTCTTTAAAAAAGACAAAGCCCATAAAGAAGACAAAAACAGGCGTAATATAAAACGCTAATGATGCCGCCATGATGTTATTGGTGATGGTTGCGTATACAAATCCTAACCATGATAAATTCATCATGATCCCTGCCACAAACGCAATAGAGATATTTCTAGCCGTACATTGTTTTTTGTCGATTAAATTGGGCTTGAAGAAAAAAACAACCAGTAAGATCACTGCTGACCAAAAGATACGGTTAGATAAAATTAATGCAGGGCTCATCTCTCCTAACTGGTGGAAGTAGACAGGAACCAATCCCCATATGATAAAAGCCAAAGCCCCAAAAAATGTATACATAACGAACCTTTTAATAATCTACATCAACATGACAGTAGTGCGCTATCTGAATGGTGTCGATTCTATGCCCTTCTTTGAGGTTTTGCTATTAAGTAATGCATCCCATATGATGAAAGTAATTATTTAAAAGGAATTAAATTATGTCAGATGAAAAAGCGATACTTTATTACGTTTACGACCCAATGTGCTCATGGTGTTGGGGTTATAAGCCAGTATGGAATAAGGTTAAACAAGCCGTTTCTAGCGACGTCGATATTGTCTATGTTCTTGGCGGGTTAGCGCCTGACTCAGAAGAGCCTATGTCGCAAGAGATGCAGACCCAAATCGCATCATATTGGCAAAAAATAGAAAACTACTTAGGCACTTCTTTTAATCACGACTTTTGGGAGAAGAATACCCCTCGTCGTTCAACATATCCTTCTTGCCGTGCCATTCTTGCGGCACGAGCTCAAGGTGCTGAATTAGCCATGCTTGAGGCAATTCAAACCGCTTATTATTTAAAAGCGATGAACCCGAGTGACAATGACGTATTGCTCGGCTGTGCGAGAGACATTGGTTTAGATATGGTGAAATTTGAGTTGGATTTATTATCTGCAGAGACGCATCAATCATTATTAGATGAAATCACATTTTCTCGCTCAATTGGTCGAAGTGGTTTTCCTTCTTTATTTTTTAAAACAGAAGATGAGCTGATTGAGTTCCCTATTGATTATGAAAAATCAGAAGGAACGGTTGCACTATTAAAAAGTCGGCTATATTAATAAGTAATCAAGTTACTCTACCTCCGAATGGATAAGGATTTATCAATGGCAACTGAATATACACCACCAAAAATTTGGGTTAATGACACTGATGGCGGTAATAAATGGGCGAACATTAACAGTCCTGAATCTGGTGCAAGGTATGAGAGAGAGCTTCCGATTGGCGAGCACGCTTTGCAACTGTATTCACTTGCGACGCCCAATGGTCAGAAGGTAACGATTCTGTTAGAAGAGTTATTGGCGCTAGGCATTAAAGAGGCTGAATACGATGCCTACTTAATCAATATTGGTGAGAGTGATCAATTTTCATCAGGTTTTGTGGATGTTAATCCAAATTCAAAAATTCCTGCTTTGGTTGATCATTCTGTTGATCCTGAAGTTCATGTTTTTGAGTCGGCTTCTATCTTGGTTCATTTGGCTGAGAAATTCGGTCAGTTTTTACCAAAAGAGGGCAG
Source organism: Aliivibrio sifiae (assembly GCF_002954705.1). Classification (GTDB taxonomy): domain Bacteria; phylum Pseudomonadota; class Gammaproteobacteria; order Enterobacterales; family Vibrionaceae; genus Aliivibrio; species Aliivibrio sifiae_A. The sequence continues at coordinate 1,031,031 of NZ_MSCO01000002.1, read as the reverse complement.
TGCGAGAACTCAAACCTTTAATTGGTTATTTTGGGCGCAAGGCTCAGCCCCATTTTTAGGTGGTGGTTTTGGTCACTTTTATGCGTATGCTGATGAAAAACAAGAATACCCAATTAACCGCTTTTCTATGGAAGCAAAACGCCAATTAGACGTACTTGATAAGCAACTTGCTAAAAATACTTATGTTGCCGGTGAAGAATACAGTATTGCTGATATGGCTATTTGGCCGTGGTATGGCAACCTAGTATTAGGTAACTTGTATGATGCTGCGGAGTTTTTACAAGTAGACTCTTATACAAACGTTGTTCGTTGGGCGAAAATGCTTGAAGCTCGCGAGGGAGTGCAACGTGGACGTATTATAAACCGCTCATGGAGCGAAGAGTGGGAGCAAGTACCAGAGCGCCATAGTGCCGCGGATATTGATATGGTATTAAGCAAGAAACCAAAATAATCACTGTTACGTAATGTAGATTAAACAAAGGCGACAGCATAATACTGTCGCTTTTTTATTCACATTTATCTGATAACTAACTTATTTTGGTTTGGTTATTGTTACGATCTAGCAACAAGTTACATCTCAAACAAGAAGTAGTAACCATAACCAACCACAAAGGCAGGAACTGCTGAGTAGAAGGTCGCAACCATTGCTGCTTTGGGAGCTAATGCAATCGCAGGGAAAAGTGCATCACCATCATTTGAGATTGCATTTGAAAGCTGTGCTGACATCGGCATCGCACCGGATAAATACAGGCTAGTTACTAAAATCTGAGGACCACAACCTGGGAGTAACCCAATAGCCAAACCAATCAGCGGCATCCACATTCCATAACCTAGGAATACCGTGTGTAAATCAACGCCAGAGAAGTAAGTCGTTAATTCAAAAATTAAGAAAGCGACAATTACCCAAGCAGAAACAAAGTTAGTATCTTGTGCTGCTTTCTGAATAGGGTGAGAGCTAATGCATTTATTGTCTTCTGAAACCGTAGATTGATAATCACTGATCTCCTTGGTTAACGACCATAACATCATGCTGCCAATTGCTAGTATTGCGCCAATCCATTCAATCGTGTGCTCAGGAACATAGAGTAATTGGTTAATATCGACTTGAAAAGAACCTAATACCGCAATGATGGTTGCTGGAACTAGTACCCACTTCCAAAATGCACCTTGTAGGTTAATAGCTTTTACTTGTAAGCATGGAATATCACGCTTTGGCTCTATGACTTCTTGAGTCTCAGGGCGTAAAAAATCGTCTTTATGTAATGCATTCACAATAATGCCTGAGACAGCACCAACAACAACGCCTAATGCCATTACGCCAAATCCCACTTTAGGTTGCGCTGCAATTAATAAGAACGCGGCATCACCCATGGTAGCCGTTAATACAGCGACGACTGAGCCAAAACCAACTTTCCCGCTGATGTATTGCGTAGTCACAACGATAGCGCCACCACAGCCCGGTAAGGCACCAAGTAACGAAGAGAAGACCACTTGATTGGTACGAGATTTATTATAAAGCGCAGTAATACGGTTGGTTTTACCCATGATGTTTGATAGGTAATGGTAAATAACCAATGTGAAAGCTACGTAGGTAGATACCGCCCAAAAAGCATCAGATAAAGTCGTAACGGTGATCTTTCGTGTTGCTTCTGCACCCACTAAAGCTAATAACGTGATAGGCAGTAATAAACGTTTATGCTGCAGTGAAAACTGCGAAAACGAGAACGATTGTGAAAATGAATTGCTAGTCATCATAATTATAAAGCCATCAGTAAATGCGAATGATTATTAGTATATGTAAGTGAGAATTATTATCAACTATCATTTTGATAGTTTTTACCGATGAATAGATTAATTTTATGGAAGCTAAGTGATTAGAATAAAAATCTGCATAGTTATTTGATAACAGAGAATAGTTAATTAAAAGTCGCTGAATGTTAAGTAAAAGTTGTGATTGTGCGCTTGTTTGGTGAAATCAAATGCTGCTGACTGAGTTTAATTTGCTACTATCAGCCCAATAAATAGATTAAGTCAAAGAGCTTAGTTAGCGATAAGAGAACAGTCATGAGGGAATATATGAAAGCAGTTGAAGCGAATTTTGATGGCCTTGTTGGGCCAACGCATAACTACAGTGGTTTATCGGTAGGGAATATTGCCTCTAAAAATAATAAATCTGGTGCATCTAACCCAAAACAAGCCGTAAAGCAAGGCTTAGAAAAAATGAAGGCTCTGCATGATATGGGCTTTACTCAAGGGGTATTAGCGCCACAAGAGCGTCCAGACATTCATACTCTGCGTCGTTTAGGGTTTTCTGGCTCAGACGCTGAAGTGTTACAAAAATCTCATCAATATTCACCACAATTACTTGCTGCATGTAGCTCAGCCTCAAGTATGTGGACAGCAAACGCAGGTACTGTCTCTCCAAGTGCCGATACCTCTGATGGCAAGGTGCATTTTACTCCTGCTAACTTAATTAATAAGTTTCATCGTTCAATTGAAGATGAAGTCACTGGCAATATTTTAAAAGCAACATTTGCAGATGAAAAACACTTTGCTCACCATGAAGCGTTGCCTCACAGTGATTACTTTGGTGATGAAGGGGCGGCAAACCACACGCGTTTTTGTAATGAATATGGCGAACAAGGCATTGAGTTCTTTGTCTTTGGTAAAAGTGCGTTTGATGAGAGCTACCTTGCTCCGAAAAAATACCCAGCACGCCAGACATTAGAAGCCAGTGAAGCGATTGCACGAACGCATGGTTTACGCGATCAATTTACGGTGTTTGCACAACAGAATCCTGATGTGATTGACCAAGGTGTATTCCATAATGATGTTATTGCTGTTGGTAATAAAAATACCTTATTTTGCCATCAACAAGCATTTTTGAATCAAGAACAAGTGAAGTTAGATCTAAGTGCTTCTTATGGTTCTGGCTTTAATGTTATTGAAGTGCCAACAGATAAAGTGTCGGTGCAAGATGCAGTTGAAACGTATCTTTTTAACAGTCAGCTAATCACTAAATCGGATGGCGCTACCTTGATCATTCTTCCACAACATTGTCGTGAGAATCCAAGAGTATGGGCGTACCTAAATGAGTTAGTCGAACAAAAACGCGGCATTGATGAGTTGCATACCTTTGATTTAAAACAGAGTATGCAAAATGGCGGTGGGCCAGCGTGTTTACGTCTCCGTGTGGTGTTAAATGAAGCAGAGAAAAAAGCAGTTAATCAACATACCTTGATGAACGATCAGCTATTTACAACGTTAAATCTGTGGGCTGATAAGCACTATCGAGATCGTATTGAAGACAAAGATCTTGCGGATCCACAGTTGTTATTGGAATCGCGTGCAGCATTAGATGAGTTAACACAAATCATTCAGCTAGGCTCGGTGTATCCTTTCCAAAAATAAAGCGATATATATTAAGAAGAAGCCAGAGTGAGAGTTCTGGCTTTTACCTTTTACATTGTAAATCGTAGCTATATGGTAGTTTAGTGCCAATACTGTTACTTCATTTAATCCAATGATTTCTTAAATCGTTTTGAAGCAATGAATAAACCAATGATGGTGAAAATGATCATCCAGACAGTATCTCTCCACAAATCAATTAAATCAGCGCCGCGTAAAACAATGCCTCGAATTAATCTCATGAAGTGAGTCGCAGGTAAAACTTCTGCTATCCATTGTGCAACGACGGGCATTCCTTCATAGGGAAACATAAAGCCTGATAATAAAATCGATGGCAATAGAATGAATATCGTCATCTGCATCGCTTGAAGCTGTGTTTTAGCGATGGTTGAAATAACTAATCCAAGCGTAAGACTGGCAGAGATAAATAACAATGTACCGAGCAAAATTTGACTTAATGAGCCATTAATCGGAACGTCAAAAATGAAATACCCTAACCCAAGAATAATAAATACTTGAATCAAGCCGACAAAGATATAAGGGATGATTTTAGCAACCATTAGTTCAAAAGAGTGAATCGGAGTGGTAATGAGCAGCTCTAAGTTTCCTCTTTCACGCTCTCGTACAATGGCTGAGCTGGTGAAGAGTATCATTGTCATGGTTAAGATGACGCCTAATAACCCCGGCACAATGTTCACTGCGGATTGTCGGCTAGGATTATAAAATAGCGTCACCTCAAATGTTTTAGCATGGGCACTATTGCGAATATCAAAATCCAAATCGCTTAATGGCATGCTTTGCAATCCAAGAATGGCTGCACTTATCATAGTGTCTGAACCATCTACAATCCATTGGCCTAGCTCTCTGCCTTGTACCATACGTTGTGTAATGTCTTTGGGTAGTATTAGCGCAGCACGAACCACACCTTGTTGAATTGCTTTTTCAGCTTCTTTTACTGTTGGATAATATTGCTCAACACTGACGACTTGCGTGACTTTCACTGATTCAGTAATGAGTCGACCAAAAGTACTCTCACTTTGGTCAACAACCGCAATAGGTATATCTCTAATATCAGTATTAATGGCGTAGCCAAACAATAACAACTGAATTAAAGGGATCATAATAACCATACCAAAGGTCAACTTATCACGTGATAATTGACGGATCTCTTTAACCATAATAGCTTTCATACGATTAAGTGATTTCATTGGCGGCCCTTTCCAGTGACGGTAACAAAGACATCTTCTAAACTTGGACGTGCGATATTCATTTCGGCATTTTTTAATTCAGGGAATTCAGCTCTTAACCATGAAATGGGGTCGTTAATATCTTGATGAATAAGTACTCGTAATCGAATACCTATTTGGGCTGCAGATCTGATTTCATTACGTTGAACTAGTATGTTCTTTAATGTGCGTAAATTATCTGTTTTCACTTCAACGATATTAACCCCCATGTTAGCCATTAATGCCTCTGGCTCTCCATCGGCACGAATAACGCCTGATTCCATTATCGCCAATCGGTGGCAACGTTCAGCCTCATCCATGTAATGGGTTGTGATAAGGATGGTGGTTCCTTTGTCTGATAAATCAAATAGTTGCTCCCAGAAATCTCGACGATTCTCAGGATCAACCGCAGAGGTTGGTTCATCTAAAAACAATAGTTCAGGCTTATGCATGGTTGCTGCAGCCAGTGAGAGGCGCTGTTTTTGACCTCCACTCATGCCTGATACTCGTTGTTTTCGTAATTGGTCAAGCCCATAGGTAGAGAGTTGCTCTGTAATACGTAGGAGTAACGTTTGTTTTTCCATACCAAAAATTTGACCAATGAATTCGAGATTTTCTTCTACACTCAAATCATCATACAAAGAGAACTTTTGTGTCATATAACCAATTTTTAAACGAAGATCCTCTGATTCTTTAGGGATACTTAAACCAAGTACATCTACATGACCAGATGTAGGGCTTAATAGGCCGGTTAAGGTTCGAATGGTAGTAGATTTACCACAACCGTTAGGGCCTAAAAAGCCATAAATACAGCCTTTAGGTACGGATAAATTAATGCCATCGATAGCGGTAAAATCTCCAAATTTTTTCACAACATCAGTGGCTTGAATTGCAAACTCAGTCATCTATATTGTCCTTTTTTAAGAGAACTTGAGCAGGTACACCAGAAGGTAAAGAGGCCGCAGATTCAGGTAAATCTACCTCCGCCAAGTACATTAAATGAGATCGGTCTTCTTCTGTTAAGGCGTAATATGGCGTAAATGACGGTTCAGAGGAAACCCAACGAACGGTTCCTTTAAATGGAGAGTTAATACCATCAACAGTGACTGAAAATGTTTTACCAGGGATGAATCCAACTCGATAAGAGGCCGGAACATAAACACGAGCATAAGGAATACGATTAGCTTGGATAACGGCAACAAAACCATTGACAGGTACACGCTCACCAAGGTTATACGGAAGATTATCTAAAATGCCGTCACGAGTGGCGACGATAGTTAGTTCATCCAGTTTCTGTTGCTGTAATATCACTTCAGCATTCATAGCATCAAGTTCAGCTTTTGCTTGGTCGATATCTTCTGGTCTTGCCCCTGCGGTTAATTTTGAGAACTCTTCATTGGCTGAGTTTAATGTAGCGCGTGCGGAGTCACGGGAGGCGAGGGCAGTATCTTTATTGGATTGGCTAGTGAGTTTCTTCTTTACAAGCTCAACCATCCGACGGTAATTTTTTTCAGCATCAATAAGCTGTGCTTTTGCTTGGTCTACTTTGGCCTTGGCTGATGCAATATCTTCTGGGCGTTCCCCGTTAGTTAAGCGTAATAAATAAGCTTGGGCTTTAGCTGCGTTTGCGATGACATGAGTAAGGACGGCGTTTTGATTTTTAGTATCCAATTGGACTAATATGTCGCCAATTTTAACTTCACTGCCCTCTTTGATAGGTAGGGCTCGGATAATTTCATTTGAAGTCGCTGAGAAAGTGACTCGGTCTCGCTCTAAGGTTCCTAATGCTTCATCATGTTTATCTGAGCCGCAACCCTGTAATAGCACGGCACATACAAATCCGAAGAATAGCTGTTTCATTTTTAAATCTCCTGATATCGATTACTTATAGCCTAATCAGGATTTCGTGATAGCTTAAAGTAATATCAATTGCTTATTAGGTACTTAAAGAAACTATACTCGGTGTAATGATAAGCGCAAATTATTTAATTCAATTTAAAATACGCTTTCGTTTAATTATGCTTTTGAGTGAAGCACACTCATTAGATCATCAACAAAATGATTCAATGCACGCTCTTCAATAGCTCTAATTTTTAGCTGCTGAGAGTCACTTAGCATGTGGTACATACTCGCGGCACCAAAGTCGCCAAAAATCATATTAGCGTCTTCATCAAATAAGGTGTTATGTGCGTATAAATCGCCATGGCATACTTGGTTATCATGCAGGTGTTCAAAGACATTACGCATTTCTGCCACCATTTTATTGATGTGATCTAATGATAAACGAAACCCTTCAGGGAAAGTATCACGCGTACAGCTTTCTAAACTTGGTGGAAATCCAAGATTTTTGTAATGAGCAGGGATTAAATTCATTATTAACGCTAAGTAGTTATCTTCACTTACTTGCGCTAATGACTGCACTAAACTGGGGTGGTTTCCGACTTTTAAGCATGCTTGCAGTTCATCTTCAGGGTAGCCATCACTAGTGACTTCACCTTTAAATACTTTAACTGCAATTTCTTGTGGAAAATCCGTTTGTTCTTTATTCCAACGCGCTTTAGAAATTACACCTGATGCACCTTGCCCTAATACATTTTCTAATGTGTAGTCAGAAGACGATATGCTTGGTACTGATTTTACTTTTAGGTCCGATTTACAAAAAGGGTTACCCGCAAAGGCAAACCATGCCAGCTTTGGTAAATCTAGTAGTTGTTCAGGACATTCAGTTAATTGGTTGGCAGAGATCCGTAATAACTCAAGGCTATGTAACTGAGATAAATTCTTTGGCAGTTCTGTTAGTTTATTTCCTGCTAACGCCAGTTTTTGCATTAAATGGCAATTACCTAAAGAGTTTGGTAATACGTTCACTTGGTTATCCGTTAAGATCAGCCAGCGTAGTTTTTCAGGAAATGCATTCTCAGGGACATGCTGGATTTGGCATGATTTAAAACCAATCATTTCAAGGCTTTTACACAAGGCGAGTGTGTTTGGGAAGACAGTAAATGGATTATTAGAAGCAAAGAAAACTTTTAGCTTAGTCAGTTTAGTCATCTCAATAGGCAGATCAGTTAATTGATTATTAGACAAATCTAAGATCTCTAATGAATCAGCAAGAGATAGAATCTCAAGTGGAAACGAAGTGAGTTTTTCACTTAATTGAAGTCGAGTGATGCCTTGTAATTCACCGGATTTTAGTTGCGCTAATGTATGCAAATCGATCTACCTATTGTCGTTTATATGATGCTGATTAAAAAGTGTCATTTGGAATGAACAGCCTAAAATTTAGCGTTAATTGTACGGCGTTTAATACTAGAAATCTAATATAACGATTTGGTTATAATCTATATAACTTTGGGGCCATTGGCTCGAAACTAAGCATCGCGTATCGTCACTTACTAATGATAAAAATATTTATAACTGACGTGGAGTAAATGGATGTACTTTAAATTGCGTGGAGAAGTACGATGGATATGTGGAATAAAAAAACAGTAATAGTGTTAGGAGCACTGACTTTTGGCTCAACGGCAATGGCTGAAGAAAACAATGATGATGTACAAGATATGTCAGATCCATTGGCGGTATATACACAAGCAGGTGCTGGCTATACCGATAAAGGATTAAACCTTAAAATGGGGCAAACTTATGATACTGGTAGTGATACTACTATGGGTATGAACATTATTGAGGTGAAAGGCATTGCTGGTGAAGCGATTGGTTGGAATGGAGAAGCAAGAGAAAATAATGATGATAGTATTGACTCACTGCGTTTTCGAAACTTTAGTGTTGATTTAACCAATGGACGCGGTGCTCAGGTTGATGTCGATTGGAATTTTGATAATAACCAAGGCTCTGCGTCTTATAGTTTTATACAAGCGCTTCCAAAAATGGGGCCTGTAAGTTTATATCCTTTAGCAGGGTTAGGGTTAGCCGCTGGTGAGTCGTATGATGCAGAAGATCAAGGTGCCCAGCAAGCGCAAGATCGTTATGATCTACATGGTTCGTTTTATGTCGCTGGGTTATACAGTAAAATAGAGATTACCGACAAGATTTGGATAAATTATAATCCTATGTATTTAGGGACGATTTCGGGATCAGAAGAATACAAAAATAACGCTTATGGTACAGATAATGATGCTATCTTGACTCATGAAGCTGCGATCAGTTATCAACTTACTAAGCGAGCGAATTTACGTTATTTTGCAAACTGGACAGAAGATACTCACTATTCTGATGGTGATCATAGAATTGAATTTAACTATCAATTTTAATTCTTACGTATAATTTTAAATGGCTTACATGTTTGGTTGGCTATTTTTTATTCGTTCTATTTTAGTTAGTGTTCGTTTTTACTCATAATGTATTAAAACGAGCATTTTTGTTTGTATTAAATATTATTGAGTGTTGTAAAATCACTTCAAAGCCACAATCCTATTCATTTATCGGCTCTTCACGCATTTAGGCTGAAATTATTACTTTCAATATTCTCATTATCTTGTCTTTTCACTTTGTCTTAAATAAGATAACACACCTGGTCACACCTGTTCGTTTGCTTGTTTTATGCTCTAGATCTTCTTTTTGATATTCTAACACGCATTTATTGTGCTCGAATGCTCATTTTGAGTCTGTTGACATATCAATTATTAATAAAAAGAGTACATTTCTCACTGCTTAACGTGAATGCTGTAAACCTACTTTAATAATAAATAACGAAACAAAGGAATGAATCATGGCGAATAATGAACAACATACATTACTTGGACAATGCATCGCTGAATTTATCGGTGCTGGTTTATTGATCTTTTTTGGTGTTGGCTGTGTTGCGGCATTAGTATTAACTGGCGCAGAATTTGGCCAGTGGGAAGTCAGTATTATATGGGGCATAGGTGTTGCGATTGCTATCTATTGTACTGCGGGTGTTTCTGGTGCTCATCTAAACCCTGCAGTAACCATTGCATTGGCGGCGTTTCATGGATTTGATAAAGCAAAAATAATTCCTTATATCATTGCTCAAGTATTAGGGGCTTTCTGCTCAGCGGCATTGGTCTATGCGTTATACAGTAACTTATTTTCTGATTATGAAATTGCAAATGGTTTCCTACGTAGCAGCAAAGAAGCACTATCTACAGCCGGTATCTTTTCAACTTATCCACATCCCTCTTTATCGATGCTAGGCGCATTTGCGGTTGAATTTGTCATTACTGCGGTTCTTATGTTTGGAATTCTAGCTCTAGGCGATGAGCACAATGGAGCTGCTCGCGGTGCAATGAATCCACTTCTTATTGGTTTATTAATTGCTGTTATTGGTGGATCTCTTGGTCCCTTAACTGGCTTTGCAATGAACCCTGCTCGTGATTTTGGTCCAAAGCTATTTGCTTATTTAGCAGGCTGGGATTATGCATTAACGGGTGCAAAAGAGATTCCTTACTTTATCGTTCCAATTTTAGCGCCAATTGCTGGTGCATGTTTCGGTGGTTGGGCGTATCCAAAAATGATTGGTGCTTATCTGCCAAAAGCAGGTCATGGTTGTACGATTCCCAATCAGTGTGATGTGGAAGAAGACACTAAAACTGCTGAAGTTTAATAAAATAACAATTATCTCCCTACGAATTTTATATACAAAAGGACTCCATCATGACTGAGCAAAAATACATTGTTGCACTTGACCAAGGAACTACCAGCTCTCGTGCCGTCATTCTTGACCACGATGCCAATATTGTCAGTGTTTCTCAGCGTGAATTTACTCAGATTTATCCTCAAGCAGGATGGGTTGAGCATGATCCACTTGAAATCTATGCAACACAAAGTTCGACGTTAGTTGAAACCTTAGCGAAAACGGGTATTCGAAGTGATCAAATTGCTGCAATTGGTATTACGAACCAACGTGAAACAACCATTGTTTGGAATAAAGAAACGGGTAAGCCTGTCTATAACGCTATTGTTTGGCAATGTCGTCGTACAGCAGATACGTGTGAAGAACTGAAGGAAGCTGGCTTAGAAGAGTACATTCGTGAAAATACAGGTTTAGTTGTTGACCCATATTTCTCTGGTACAAAAATTAAGTGGATTCTTGATAATGTAGAAGGCGCTCGTGAAGACGCTGAGGCCGGTAAATTACTGTTTGGTACGGTTGATACGTGGCTTGTTTGGAAGATGACGCAAGGACGTGTTCACGTTACAGATTACACCAATGCTTCTCGTACCATGGTGTTTAATATCAATACGCTTCAGTGGGATGAAAAACTACTGAAAGAGCTAGATATTCCACTTTCAATGATGCCTGAAGTGAAATCATCATCAGAAGTGTATGGTGAAACAAACATTGGTGGTAAAGGCGGGACACGTATTCCAATTGCAGGTATTGCAGGAGACCAACAAGCCGCACTTTATGGCCAAATGTGTGTTGAACAAGGTCAAGCTAAGAATACCTACGGCACGGGTTGTTTCCTGTTAATGAATACAGGCAAAGAGAAAGTAACGTCTCGCAATGGCCTATTAACAACACTAGCATGTGGTCCACGCGGTGAAGCCTCTTACGCACTTGAAGGTGCGGTATTTATGGGCGGAGCATCAATTCAATGGTTGCGTGATGAAATGAAACTGTTGGCAGATGCGAAGGATTCAGAATACTTTGCAACTAAAGTTGATTCATCAAATGGTGTTTATGTTGTTCCTGCCTTTACTGGTCTTGGCGCTCCATATTGGGATGCGTATGCTCGTGGCACGATTGTTGGCTTAACGCGTGGCTGTGGCTCAAATCATATTATTCGTGCAACGCTAGAGAGTATTGCTTACCAAACGCGTGATGTTATTGATGCTATGCAAGCGGATTCAGGCATTAAGTTATCAGCACTTCGAGTTGATGGTGGGGCGGTAGCCAATAACTTCCTAATGCAATTCCAATCAGATGTATTAGATGTTGCTGTACATCGTCCACAAGTGACTGAAGTAACGGCATTAGGGGCAGCTTACCTTGCTGGCTTAGCGGTTGGCTTCTGGGGTGGTCTTGATGAATTAGCGGGTAAAGCAGTAATTGACCGTTCGTTTGAACCTCATCATGACGAAGATAAGCGTAACCAACGCTACCGTGGTTGGAAACGCGCGGTAAAATGTGCACAATCATGGGCTGAGTTACATGATGAAGATTAATTAGTCATAATCTGATGATTAAATAAGCTAAAGGAGTGCATTTATTGCGCTCCTTTTTCTTTTCCGAACTTTATTTGATATACATCACGCATATTCATCGCAATTATTTCCAATTTCATAAACTTCTTTGTACACTAATTTCAGATAAAAATATAAGTCTTTGATTGATCGAAATTAGGGGAGTAATTCGTGAAGCAATTATCAAGACACCAAGAAATCGTAAACCTAGTACAGCAACATGGATATGTCAGTACCGAAGATTTAGTGGAGCAATTCAAAGTCAGTCCACAAACCATTCGTCGTGATTTAAATGAACTTGCTGATGAGAATAAAATCCGCCGTCATCATGGTGGCGCGACTATTCCATTAAGCTCGGTAAACACTGCGTATACAACACGAAAAGTGATGCAGCTAAATGAAAAAGACACGATAGCAGAAGCGCTTGCCAAACATATACCAGATGGCGCGACATTGTTTATCGACATTGGTACAACGCCAGAGTCAGTTGCAAAAGCACTGGTAAAAAACCATAAAGATTTACGTGTGGTTACCAATAACATCAACGTAGCTATGATCTTAATGGCTAACCCTGACTTTAAGGTTATTCTCGCTGGTGGTGAAGTTCGTAATCGTGATGGTGGTATTGTGGGCGAAGCAACGCTCGATTTCATTAAGCAATTTCGTTTAGATTTTGGTATTTTAGGGATCAGTGGTATTGATTACGATGGTTCATTACTGGATTTTGACTATCACGAAGTTCGTGTGAAAAAAGCAATTATAGAGAACAGTCGAAGCGTTTATCTTGCTGTTGACCATACAAAATTTGGTCGTAATGCGATGGTTAATTTAGGTAGTATTACTGAGTTACAAATGATCATTACGGATCAAGAGCCACCAGAAGAGATCGTGGTTATTTTAAAAGATAATGACATTCCTTATGAGGTAATTTCTAAGTAGCTCTCACTTTTTACCGGTAAACGATCCCTGTTCTTGATTAAGATCAGGGTTTTTTTTTATCTTCATCACACAAAATGTTCGAAATCGAAAATATAAAGTGACTCAAAACGAAAGTTAAGTTATCGTGATTTTATCGTAATTAATGTTCGTTCGCTCATTATGAGTATTTGAGGTCGCTACTATGAATAATGGAAACCAAACACACACAACCTGCGCTGTTTTAGATTTAATCGTAGTTGGTGGTGGTATTAATGGTGCTGGAATCGCTGCTGATGCCGCTGGTCGCGGTTTAACTGTCGGTTTATATGAGGCATCTGATTTTGCTTCTGCAACGTCATCAGCAAGCTCAAAATTGATCCATGGTGGTTTGCGTTATTTAGAGCATTATGAATTTCGTTTAGTGTCTGAAGCGCTTGCAGAGCGTGAAGTTTTGTTAGCAAAGGCACCACATATTGCTAAACCAATGCGTTTTCGTTTACCTCATCGTCCATTTTTACGTCCTGCATGGATGATCCGTGCTGGTCTTTTCCTTTACGATAATTTAGGCAAGCGTACGACTCTTCCTGCAAGTCACTCTGTTAATTTAGCTGCTTCTGGTTTACTGAAACCGGAAATGAAAAAAGGATTCGAATATTCTGATTGCTGGGTTGATGATGCGCGTTTAGTGATTTTAAATGCGATGGCTGCAGAGAAAAATGGCGCAGAAGTAAAAAATTATTGTCGTGTTGAGAAAGCAACACGCGTTGATAACATTTGGCATGTTACTATTTTTGATGAACAAACGAACACACATTTTGAGCGTAAAACTAAAGCGTTAGTGAATGCTGCTGGTCCATGGGTAAAACAATTTTTTGATGATAGCTTAGAGGATGAATCACCACGAAATATTCGTTTGGTTAAAGGTTCCCATATTGTCGTACCAAAAATTCATAATGAAGAGCAGGCTTATATTCTACAAAATAAAGATAATCGTATTGTTTTTGTTATTCCTTACATGGAAGACTTCTCTATCATAGGAACTACGGATGTTGAATATAAAGGTGATCCGAGGAAAGTAGAAATATCAGAAGATGAAGTAAATTATTTAATTGATGTAGTGAACCAGCATTTTGTTGATCAAATTCAGCGTGATGATGTTGTGTGGACTTACAGTGGCGTGCGTCCATTGTGTGATGATGAATCTGATTCTCCTCAAGCGATTACTCGTGATTACACTCTAGAGCTAGAACAAGAGTTAGACCAAGCACCATTATTGTCTATTTTTGGTGGAAAACTAACGACATACCGAAAATTAGCAGAAACTGCAATGAAGATGCTAAGCCCATATTTTATGAAGATAGGAACGTCGTGGACCAAAAATGTAGCGCTACCGGGGGGAGATTTTGATTACCCACGTAAACAATTAGTAAATAATATTTGTACTAAGCATCAATGGTTAGCAGAAAAAACAGCAATTCGCTATGTGAATCAATTCGGTACTTTAGTTTGGACTTTATTAGAGAACATTACTTGTGAAGGTGATATGGGAATAAGATTCTCAGAAGGGGTATATCAAGCTGAAATTGATTATTTAATACAACATGAGTTCTCTCAGAAAGCAGAAGATGTACTGTGGCGTAGAACGAAATTAGGTTTGTATTTGAATGAAGAAGAGAAAAACGAATTATCTCTATATATAGAGAATAGCATCGTAAATAAAAACAATATACAACTGAAAAAAGCAG
>NZ_MSCO01000002.1:1013709-1015340 GCF_002954705.1 Aliivibrio sifiae | reverse complement strand
TAAGAAAAAGCAGCCGATTATGGCTGCTTTTTTTATGAATGATAATAGCCAATATAAGAAATATTCATTTCATCATTGAAGAAATACCCTATGTTTTCAGATATAGGGTAAAAGTAACTGTAAGAGTTATGACCTATCTTTTTAAATAAACTATGATAAGCATAGGTTATGTCATCATTTTTTACTATGCCTAACTGTAATCGCCCTGAAGCCAGATCATTAATGTCTTTATTTTCAATAGAAAATTTCTCAATGTTTTTATCTTTTATCACTGTCACATGACTTTGTGATATATAACTATACCCTCCAGAATAACCAGATTCTTTGACAAATATTACTTTTTTTGTATTGTAATTAGTTTCATTTATTTTAATTATGTCAGTATTAATATATAAATTTCCTTGATATTTATCATTGAATAATGATTTTAAGTTTATTTCTGTTGATAGTGATATAGGACTATTCAATTTATTATCAGGTATCTTTTGTTTTTTATCAAAATTTACATCATTGAATATTTTTTTTATATTTAATTTTTTTTGTTTATCTTTAAAATAAATCTTATTATAAATTCTATTGCATTTGTTTTTTTGTATATTACAAGCAGATAACGCAATAAAATCACGTTGATTATTTATAAAATATTTAACGTTATTCTTCGTTTTAATTTGTGAAAGGTCTAATTTTTTTGAGGTTGATGTGATTATCACATTTTTCATTTCTTGTTTGAACTGAAATGATTGTATTTTTTCGTCCACTAAGTGGAGGCTCATTTGATCTAATGAAATTAATGATGTCACGGTAAACAGTAATAGGAGTAAGGGGGATAGGTGCTTCTTTCTTTTCTCATTATGGTAGGATTCTGCAGCTATATAGCCTCTTCCTTTTATTGTTTTTATAGGATCAAATCCATGTGGTTTCATTTTTTTTCTAAGTAGCGAGATAGCTTGGGGCACAGCTGAAGTATAGCAATTAACCTCTTTGCTCCATGCTTTATCTAGAATCTCCTCTTTTGTGAAAATTGTTTTTGGGTTTTGTATCAGAAGATAAAGAATATTTATCTCTACTGAATTCAATGTTATTTCTTTATTCCCTTTCGTAATGATTTTCTTCTCGTTGAGAAATAATGTGAAATGATGATTTTTAGTTATATTAGACATTTTTAAACCTATGTTCTATACGACTAATGATTCTCAAATATGACATTGGAAATGTCTATAATATGGTTGAATTATTTTTAGATTAAATTGGTTATTTGGGGTATTGATCTTTTGATCTTTTGGTTTTTTTATTTTTTTGTGTTTTTTTATTTTTCATATATTAATGTATATGCAATTATATATTTATTAAATATGTGAGGGCGATATGGAAAAAATAACGTTAATATGTAATTCAATGCAGTCATTTATGGACCTCTGTGAAAATAACCTTGTTCAATCATGCTTTGTACATTGTACTTTTATTGTTGGGAAAAGTGACTTTAGGTGGATGGAAAGGGAGTTGAAATCAAAAAATGGAAATGAATTATCAGTAAGAAAACTGATTAAAGATGGCTATTAATTAAATCGTATTTGTAAAATAGAAAATAAGTACTTGGAAAATATTTTTATAGGAGTAATATCAAAAAATTA
>NZ_MSCO01000002.1:1008940-1012099 GCF_002954705.1 Aliivibrio sifiae | reverse complement strand
TCATGAGATAGTAAAATGAAACTCAATCGTTTCATTTGATATTAAATTATCAGATTTTTTATTAAGCAGTTGCTGATCAAGCTGTAGACAAGTTTGATAATCGGGAAAGCGAGCAAGGACTGTATCGACTGGCATACCAACCAAATCGCACTCTAGATAATCTATGTGTTTTTTATTATTGTATATCGCCACACCATACTCATCTCTTAAAATGCACAGGAAATTACAGTGCTTCATTAGATTGGTCGTAAATAAGATTGATGGGCTTTTGATACCATCAAGTAATTCTTGATACTTTGTATTAAGTGCATGGAGATCAAAATTATTATAATCGATGCCTAGTAGATTAAAGGGGTCTTGTGGTTTCAGTTCACTTAATGCTGTTTCTAACTCTACATCATTTTTGGCAATGTTAAGATTATAAATAAAGCGATCAATAGGGGGAGTTATTGAGCTAGGTTTATTCTCTAATTGTGGTTTTTTTGATTCAAAATTCTGATCAATATCAGATAAAGGTAACGGATACGAGAAGTGGTACCCCTGAGATATTACCGAACCAAAAGATTGAATTAAATTGAGTTGATTGACGTTTTCAATGCCTTTTATGATGACGGTATTACCCAGGAATTTATTTAGCTTATGGTAGAGAGAGCGTAGGAAGCAAAAAGATAAATAATCATCATTAATAGCACTAATTAAAGAACGGTCAATTTTAATATAGTCAAAATTCAATCCTAATAATGGATCTGAGCTAACGCATTCTGTGCCATAATCATTAAGCGTAAAAAGAACACCAACATGACGTAAACGTTTAATATGAATACGTATTTTTTCTAGATCAAAGTGTTTGTTGTTGAAGTTCAGTTCTAAGGTGAACCCTTTATTTAACGAAAATATGGTCTCACAGTATTCAATAAATGATTCTGACTCTAGGCTGTCTACTGATACATTAATTGAGATATGAATATGAGCTTGATTTCGTAAACTTAATTTATCTGAAATAACATGAGAAATAACTTCTTTATCAAAACTTTCTTTATCTTCAATTCCAGAAATGAAGTGTATAGGCAATTCATTAGAATGCTGAAATCGTAATAATGCCTCATAGGAAACAATAGTGCTTAGAAAAAGTTAGGTTGGTAAATGAAGTATTTATTTTCAAGCATTATTCTTATTATATCCCAAGTTATAATTGGCGCTAATTTACCATGTTCAATAAATTGAACCTATCTGAAGACCAGTTCAAATTGAGATAAACCTCACATTTATAAAATGAAATAGTACTGTAAAAAGTATAATTATTGATTATGTTATCAGCTTTGAATGGGATTAAGATTTAATGTTAATACCATCTTGGTTTTTATCAGAATTATTTTCCAGTAAACGTGTG
Organism: Aliivibrio sifiae; assembly: GCF_002954705.1. Lineage (GTDB taxonomy): Bacteria > Pseudomonadota > Gammaproteobacteria > Enterobacterales > Vibrionaceae > Aliivibrio > Aliivibrio sifiae_A. The sequence continues at coordinate 1,010,709 of NZ_MSCO01000002.1, read as the reverse complement.
GCTTGTTGAATGTTGACCTCTAATAAATTGATAAGTTGTTGAATGTCATTTAATTTAGGAGTAATCCCCATTTTTGCCTCTTTTTCTATAGAAGCAGCACTTTCTACAAGGCGATGAGCGTCAAAATTTCCTGCCATTCCTTTTATCGAATGCGAATGAAGGCGGATATTATCGATGTCTTTTTTGTCGTAAGCGGTGATTAAAGACGTAATACTCTCTTCTGAGGTATCAATGAATGAAGTTAAGAAATCATTTAATACGCCAGTATCATCGTCACAAATATCCATAAGAGGTTCTAATGTTAACTCGGCTTCAGTAAGGGCTAATGTAATGATTTTATCTTTTGAGTACCGTTTCAACTCTATGATATTTTTATTTGGTTGGTGGTTGGATTTATTTCGTTCAATTTTTGTTTTGTGGTGATTAATCGCATCAAGAAAGCTTTGCTCTTGAAGAGGCTTAGTTAAGATATAATTAGCACCAGCGGCAATGAAATTATCATGCGCTTCTTGGAAAACATCAGCAGTACAAGCAAAAATGACGGTTGAGATTTTTAATTTATTTCTGATAATTTGTGTTGCTGTTATTCCATCCATGATTGGCATGTGGTTATCCATGATGATCAGGTCAAACGAACTCTCTTTTAATATATCAATAGCGATCTGGCCATTTTCAGCAATGGCTACCTGATGCCCTAAGCGTTGGCAGAACATTTTCGCGACTAACGCATTTACCTTATTATCTTCAGCAATCAATATTGATAAATTGCTTGGTGTTTCGTGATCTTCTGGGGGAATTTTCGGTGAATGATCCTTATTCTCAATAGCGGCTTGTTTAATACTTGTTTCAAGCGGGATAACGATTGTAAATGTCGTCCCTTTTCCTTCTGTGCTATTAACTGAAATCTCGCCTCCCATAACATCAACGAGTTGTTTGACAATGGCTAGTCCTAATCCTGTGCCGGCATACTGCCTAGTCGTTGAAGATTCAGCTTGAATGAAAGGGTTAAAGATTTTCTCTAAACGTTCTTTTCGGATCCCGATACCACTGTCTTTGATTTGAATGGTGATACCAGTTTGTTTTTGTGTAGTTAATGTGTGGTTAAAAAATAAAGTGATTGCACCATCATGAGTAAATTTCACCGCGTTACTTATGAGATTAAAAATGATTTGTCGTATTCGAGGTTTATCACCTTTAAATATGGTGTTGGGGCCTATTTCATTGTTAATAATTAAATTAAGTCCTTTGTCTTCGCAAATTGGTATATAGGTACTGGTAATATCACCGTTGTATTCTTGGTTAAAGCGATTTGAATAATGTTTGGAAGTGCTCAGAAATTGAATAATATCCGTCCAATTACTGTCCATTTCTAATGGATTATGAATCGGGCCATCCAGTTGTTGTTCTAAACTTGCCGCTCTTCCATCCCAGAAAAAACGAGTATTTAAACTGATATTAAACAGTGTTGGAGAATTACGGGGTCCTTTATCATGAACCCCAATTGAGGAGGGAATTGATTCTGCACCATTAGTAAAAATATGGTGGCATGATTCACAGCTTACTTGTCCATTTGAAGATAACCTAGGATCAAGAAAAAGCTCTAAACCTAATTTAGCTTTGCTTTTCTCTTTGATTTCTACTTTATCAATAGTTGTAATCGCTTTAGAAAAAAGGTCATTATTCTCAACTGTTTTGGGGTGAGAATTAGGATCCCAAGTAGGGGCTTGAAAAGATAAGTATAGATAAATACTGCAAACACTTATTATTAG
>NZ_MSCO01000002.1:928032-1007561 GCF_002954705.1 Aliivibrio sifiae | reverse complement strand
TTATAAGTGGAATAATCCAGCGAAGTGGTAAAAAATGCACGGTGATTTCCTTGTGTGTATACACTCTATAGAAAAGTATAGTACAAGGTAACTCGATTTAAAGCGCCCAGCTTAAAGCGTCTTAATATTATTAATGTCAATAAGTTTGGGGGGAAAGGGCAAAGACGGTGGGGGAACCGATCTTTTGCCCTACATAGGTATTGTTTGTTATATTAGGGCCTCACACAATAACGAAATTGGGTGAATAGTTGTCACATTTGTGTTCTCTTCTATTTGCCATTTACACGTTTCACAGTCAGTAATGGCATAATCGGGGGCGGCGGCTTTAATTTGGTCAAAGATATTTTTACCAATAGCGATAGAGGTATCGTAATTCTCAGTTTTAAAACCGTAAGTTCCAGCTAAACCACAGCATTCACTGTCTAGTACTTGCACTTCCAAACCGGGGATAGCACGCAGCAATTCGATAGTGTAGATATTGCCACCACTCCGTTCTAAATGACAAGGCGTATGGTAGACAATCTTCTTATTTAAGGGTTTCATTTTAGGCCCATGACCATTCATTATTTCTTTTAGTATGAAGCGTGTAACGTATTCTATTTTTTTCGCTACTTTGCTGTTATCGACATCTAATACGTGTGGATATTCTTGTTGTAAGGTGAATGAACAGGTAGAAGAGGTTGATAAAATCGGCACATCTCTACGTTCAATTGCAGCTTCTAAATTAGCAACATTAAACTCGGCGTTTTTTTGTGCTTTTTTATGAAAGCCATTAGCAATTAATGGAACACCACAACATTTTTCTTTATCTAATAACTGCACGCCAATATGCATGTTGTTCATGACACGGATAAAGTCTTTACCTAGTTGTGGATGATTATAATTAACAAAACAGCCGTGAAAATAATGGACTTGTTGTTGGTAGATTGACTGATCAGACACTTCTTTTTTATACCAACGGCGGAAAGTACCATGAGAGTATTTTGGTAATGATTTATGGTCATGGACGCCAATGGTTTTATGCATCACTTTTTTAACTAAGGGTACGCTCGTAACAGCGTTTACAATAGGGGCAACAGGTGTTGCTACTGAGCCAAATAGATCAGTATGACTTAATACAAAATCACGAATGCCTTTCATGTTATAAGCGGGTTTTCCGTGTTTACCACGAGCGACCGCGATCATGTCACCAATTTTAACTCCTGACGGACAAGCCGTTTCACAGCGCTTGCAGTTGGTGCAGAGTTTTAAGGTTTCATCATAATATTCTGGGCTTTTAAAGCGTAAACGCTCACCATCAGGTCCACATTGTTTTGGACCAGGATAATCAGGGTTCTCTTTAGCTACTGGACAATACACGGTACATACGGTGCATTTTAAACACTGATCAAAACTCGTATTTGCTGGAGCTCTGAAGATTAAGTTATTTTTTGCAAAGCGATCTTTGAGTAAATCGCCTTTTAGTAGATTTGAATTGAATAATGGGCTGCTCATAATGCGACCTCTTGTTGTTTTTCTGTTTGGTTGGCGGATAAAAAGTCAGGTTTGATCTGCTTGATTATTGATTCTGCAGCATGAAAGCCAGTACTAATTGCAACGCCACTGCCGCTGCCTTCTAATACAGGGTTATAACCAGATAAGATGGCTCCTGCACAGTAGAAGTTATCAATAATATGACCTGATTTTATCGCTTGTAGTTGTGGTGTTGTTTTTACACCCATGCTTAAAAATGGGTGAGATTGTGGACTAAAAAAAGCAGAGCTGTACCAATCTGTACGAGAAGCTGTTTGATCCATATCTAAGCCAAAAATAGGTTCTTCCATTGAATCTGCACTTGCTTTTAAGCCTTGGCTAAAGAAACTGCCAGTGGCTAGTACAAACTGCTTTGCTTGCAGTGGAAAGTCACCATGATTTTTAGTGAAAATTCGGTTTAATCTGTAGTGCGAATGTTCAGGATCTTCTTTATCAACATACGAAAACTCACCCTGAATAACGTGGTCTCCATTGAGTAGGGTTCCACCTTGTTCAATGAAAGCGTGTTTCATGGTTTCTTCTAATCGAATACCCAATAATGATGGTGGCATAGTTGGAACTTCACACAAGGTCAATTGAGTTAACGCTTCAATCTCCTTTAAAAGCCCCAAACCTTTGCCATTACCAAAAATAGCCGGAATTACGACAAGATCGCCGGGATTGGCGTGCTGCTGTAGAGCATGTGCAAACTCTTGCAAGTTCGCTCGTTTTGCTAATAATCGAGAAAGATCAATGGATCGTAATTCACAATGATTACGTTGAATGTCATTAAAAGCAGACAAAGAGACGCTTGCTGTAGAAATTTCAACATCAGATAATTGAATGATTTGCTTTAGGTTATCTTGCGCTAACTTTGGTTGAAAATCACGAAAGCCATCCACTGTAATCAATACGATTTTTTGAACAGTATTGCTTTCTAATGCCATCGGGAATTGATGAACAAAAGGTTGCGATAACCATGTTGATTTCATTGTGCCTAGTGGTGTTAATCGATAATGATTACGTCCGTTTGTTTGAGAGGTTAGTGGAACACCAATACTAGATAGCGTCGCTTGGTACCAATCAATAGCACGGTTTACCGTTTCTTTTCCTAATGTGGCATAAGGGTGTTCAGGATAATGAGTCGAAAACCCATCAATCGCCGTCATTGGATCGATAACATGTGTACCATCAGGCGTTTTTGCTAATACATCAACAGAACCCGATGAGAAGTGAAGCGCACTTTGACCAGAAGCGATAACGGCTGTTTTTAATCCCGCTTCTAAGCAGCGTAGAGCACAACTTAAGCCTGCCATGCCGCCGCCAATGATAATGGTATCGAAATTCATAATGTTGCCTCTTGTTCTTTTTGCTGTTCTGACGTTATAGCTGCATCTACGCTGGTGCTAGCGGTAGGTATATCGCTTGCACCAAATAAGCCTTCATAAATCCAATAGCTAAATTCAGCCTCACGTAATGCATCTCCCCAGAAAACGGGTTTGATACCTTTCCAGCGTTCTTCTAAAAAGTGAGTCAATAATTGGCTTGATTGATTGCCAGAGACTTGTCCACATTCTTCAAATAGCCCAGCAGCGCGGTAAGTACATAGTTCACCTTGGCAAGGCCCCATACCTAAACGAGTACGACGACGTAGATCGACTAAGTTGTGTACATCTAATTGATTGATGGCGTAGTTAATTTCACCTTGAGTTACCATTTCACATTCACAAATTACCGCTTGATCTTTGGCATTATCAGTTAAGAAGCGTTGTGCTCGCTCACCATGGCGATATACCGCACTTTGATAAACGGGTTTTGCTAAGCTCGCGGTTTTTTTCGCGGCAATAGAAGCACTGTTTGAACCTGGGAGTGGACGGCTATGTGTTGTGCATTGTTGGGAGTTATTCAATTTTTTAGCCACAAGATCGGTGGTCATTTCTGCCATCAAACGAGAGGTCATTAACTTGCCTCCCGTAATAGTAGTAAACCCGTTTAGCCCGTCTTTTTCTCCATGGTCAAGCAAGACAATACCGCGGCTGATATTACGGCCTGAGCCATCATCATCAACAGCAACTAATGGACGCACACCCGCATAAGCACGAAGGACACGAGTATTTGCCATGATAGGTGCGAGTTTTGCCCCTTCACTTAATAGAATATCCACTTCTTTAGCACTGACATGAAGATCATCAATTTTATCGTAATCAATATGTTCAGAGGTTGTTCCTATCAATGAAATAGTGTCACCCGGTACTAAAATGTCGGCATCAGAAGGTTTACGGCAACGGTTTATTACTAAGTTATTAATACGATAATCTAAGATAAGTAATGAGCCTTTGGCTGGGAACATTTTGATACTTAAATCAGCGTATTCACAGATATTTTGTCCCCAAATACCTGCGGCATTTATGACTTCCGATGCGAATATTTCAATTTTTTGATTGGTTCTAACATTAATGCAATTCACCCCAAGGACGGTATCTTGATGGCGAATAAGCGAGGTAACATGAGTGTGAGTGAGTAAACGCGCACCATTTTCTTTCGCATCGAGCACATTTGCCGCACATAAGCGAAAAGGATCGAGAGTGCCATCGGGTACTTGAACTGCACCAATAAGATTAGGGTTTACATTAGGTTCTAATAATAAGGCTTCTTTAGGGGTGAGTTGTTTTGCTTCAATACCAGCAACTTGGCATGACTCAATAAACTGTTTTTGGAAATCTAAGTCGTCATCAGGAAGAGAGATAAACAGGCCTTGTGTATCTTCAACACAATGCTTTGCGATGTTTTTTAATATTTTATTCTCATGAATGCATTCTTTAGCAGATTCGTTATCCGTAACGGCATAGCGAGCCCCAGAGTGAAGTAAGCCATGATTTCGGCCTGTGGTTCCAGAAGCTAAATCGTCTTTTTCAATTAAAATGCAATCGATACCGCGCAGAGCACAGTCACGCATGATCCCCGTGCCTGTCGCACCACCTCCGATGATGATCACTGACGTTTCTAATCGAGACGTTTTATCCATAATTCACTCTCTTTTTACCACTTATGATGTATGGAACTATGATGATATTTATCTTCTGCACTTTCTTTGATTTAGCGCAACTATGTTCGTTCGCGCATTCGTATAATTTTCGTTTTGGTATATAAGTCACATGAATCTCATTAAACGAAGGTGGATTTAGGGATTTAACGTGATGGTAAAGAGGATGATTTGCGCGTTTTCGAATGGAAGGTGAGTGGATTTGAGAGTCACATCAAATTTTATAAAGAACAGATGATATAATCGGGATAATTAGTAATAAATCTAGGGTACTGAATGATGAAAATAACTATAGATAACCAAACATTCACTATCGATGAAGAGTTAACACTGTTAGCAGCTGCAAAGGAATGCAATGTCGAGATCCCGTCACTGTGTGGAAACAACATTAATGGCGAAAAAATACCATGTGATCTGTGTGTTGTAGAAGTTGATGGTCAAGGAATTCAACGCGCTTGTGAAACTCAAGCCGTTGATGGTATGCAAGTGATCACTTCGTCTGAAGCGTTAGCAAAACGTCGTCAAAGTGCATTAAATAAAATTCTTTCTGATCATTACGCAGATTGCGAAGCGCCGTGCCAAACTGCGTGCCCAGCTGGCGTGGATATACAATCATATCTGTACCATATTTCGCAAAATGATCATCAAAAAGCCATTGAAGTCATCAAACGAACATTACCAATGCCATTGTCGATTGGCCGTGTCTGTCCTGCTTTTTGTGAAACAGAGTGTCGTCGTGGCTTGGTTGATGAGCCATTGGCTATTCGTCAACTTAAACGTCACGCCGCAGATGTGGATCTGCATGCTCAAGAATCTTACGTTCCACCGAAAAAAACAGATAAAGGTAAATCCATTGCTGTAATTGGCAGCGGCCCTGGTGGATTAACCTGTGGCTATTACCTAACCAATGAGGGTTACAGCGTAACGGTGTTTGAGTCGATGCCTAAAGCGGGCGGTTGGCTACGTTATGGTATTCCTGAATATCGTTTACCAAAATCAATTTTAGATAAAGAAATCGAATTGATGTGTCGTAATGGTATGGACATTCAAACCTCTGTGAAATTAGGCGAGGATTTCTCATTAACACAGTTAAGTGATGAGTATGACGCAGTCTGTTTGGCGGTCGGTGCTTCAAAAGCCGTTGAAATGCATTATCAAGGCAGTGAGCTTGGTGGTTGCTACTTAGGTGTTGATTACTTAAAAGATTACGTAACAGAATCTAAATTAACGACAGGCAAAAAAGTAGCGGTAATTGGTGGGGGTAACACTGCGATTGACTGTGCTCGTACTGCGGTGCGTGATGGTGCAGATACTACACTTATTTATCGTCGTACTCGTGAAGAAATGCCAGCTGAAGATTATGAAGTGGTTGAAGCTGAACATGAAGGCGTTAAATTCCATTTCTTAACTAACCCTGTTGAGAATATTGCGGATTCAGAAGGTCGTGTTACCCAAGTTCGTTTAGAAAAAATGGCATTGGGTGAACCGGATGCATCTGGTCGCCGCAGCCCTAAAGCAACGGGTGAATTCTTTATTGAAGAGTTTGATACTGTAATTTCAGCAGTCTCTCAAAAACCAGATTTAAGCTTTTTAGAGAACGATACGATTGATTTGCCACTGACTCGTTGGAATACGGCTGATTCGAATAGCCTAACCATGCACAGTGGTGTGAAAAACATTTTTAGTATTGGTGATTTTCGTCGTGGTCCTGCAACGGCTATTGAAGCGGTTGCTGATGGGCGTATTGCTGCAGAAGCGATTGATCGTTTCTTTAGTGGTGATATGGAGAAAATTCCAACTAAACCGTTTAATTCTCAAAAAGAGAAAAAAACCAAGCAGGTAGATCCTAAATACTTCGAGCACATTCAAAAAGCGATGCGCGTTATTATGCCAGAGTTAACCGCAGAGCAACGTGAACAAAGCTTTGATGAAGTTGAAACGGGTTTTGATAATTTAGATGCAATACGTGAAGCGGAACGTTGTTTAGAGTGTGCATGTCAGGCGAACACTAATTGTGGTTTGCGTGATTATGCGACGGAATACAAAGCCGATGAAACAGACTTAACTAACGAAAGTAAGCAAAAGTTTGCTATTGATACTAGCTCTGAATTCATTGTGTTTGATGCGAACCGTTGTATCAGCTGTGGTCAGTGTGTTGAAGCGTGTAACGAGAAGGGCGTGCATGGTGTATTAAGCTTCATGAAAAATGAAGACGGAACCAATGCCTCTCGCCCTGAATGTCGTGCAGGGTTTGAACACGGTTATGACATGGGCAATTCTAACTGCGTGCAATGTGGTGCGTGTGTTCAAGCGTGTCCTGTTGGTGCATTGGTTGATTCCCGGGATAAATCTCAAGGCCGAATCGAAATTTTAAAACCGGTTGATACCATTTGTACATACTGCGGTGTGGGTTGTAAGTTAACTATGATGGTTGATGAATCGACAAACAAAATTAAATATGTTCAAGGTGCGAAATCATCTCCTGTGAACGAAGGTATGCTGTGTGTTAAAGGCCGTTTTGGTTTTGATTTTGTCAGCAGTGATGAACGTTTAAAAACACCGTTAATTCGTAAAAATGGTGAGTTAGTTCCTGCAAGTTGGGAAGAGGCGATCACATTAGTTGCTGATAAATTCAGTGCCATTAAGTCTCAACATGGCGGCAATGCATTAGCGGGTTTCTCTTCTGCAAAAACCACCAATGAAGATAACTACGCGTTCCAAAAATTGGTGCGTCGTGAGTTTGAAACCAATAACCTCGACCATTGTGCGCGTTTATGTCACTCAACTACGGTAACGGGCTTAGAAGCGTCTATCGGCAGTGGTGCAATGACCAATGATATTCCAAGTATCAAGCATTCAGATCTGATCTTTATTATTGGTTCTGACACCACATCTGCTCATCCGATAATTGCTTCTCATATCAAGCAAGCTATTCGTCATCACGGTGCTCGTTTGATTGTTGCGGATCCAAAACAAGTAGATATCTCTGATCATGCAGAACTGTATGTAGCGCAACGTCCGGGTACGGATGTGATGTTACTTAACGGTATTATGCAGCAGATTATTAAGAATAACTGGCACGATCAAGCGTACATTTCTGAACGAGTTGAAGGCTTTGATGAGCTGAAAGCAGAAGTAATGTCAGAGACGTATTCACCTGAGAAAATTGAGCTAATCACAGGCGTAAAAGCACAAGATGTGATTGAAATGGCACGTTATATTGGTACAGCCAAGCGTACTGCTATTTACTATTCAATGGGTATTACGCAGCATACGACAGGGCATGACAACGTTCGCTCTATTGCGAACTTACAAATGTTGTGTGGCAACATTGGTATTGAAGGGGGGGGGATTAATCCACTTCGTGGCCAATCAAACGTACAAGGTGCGTGTGATATGGGCGCATTACCGACGGATTTCCCGGGTTACCAAAAAGTCGAGAATCCTGCGGTTTACGAGAAGTTCGTAAAAGCGTGGAATAAGCCAGACTTACCAAATAAGAAAGGCTTAACACTAACGGAAATCATAGATGCGGCGTGCCATGAGCAAGTAAAAGGTTTATTCGTCATGGGCGAGAACCCAGTGTTGAGTGACCCTGATCAAGCTCATGTAATTCATGGTTTAGAGACGCTAGATTTCTTAGTTGTACAAGATATCTTTATGACGGAAACCGCGGCTTATGCTGATGTTATTCTGCCATCGTGTTCGTTTGCAGAAAAAGCGGGTCACTTTACTAATACTGAGCGCCGTGTTCAGCGTATTTCTCCTGCAGTTAATCCTCCGGGTGAAGCGAAAGAAGATTGGTGGATAATCCAAGAAATTGCCAATGCAATGGGCGGCGAGTGGAACTACCAATCGGTTGAGGACATTACTGAAGAGATCACTCAAGTGACACCTCAGTACCAAGGTATGCATTGGGATGCGATTGGTAAAAATGGACTTCAATGGCCATGTAATGACGCGAATCCGCAAGGCACTCGCATTATGCATAATCAGCAATTCTTACGTGGTAAAGGTCAAATGGCAGCGGTTCCATTTAGATATGCGGCTGAGTTGCCTGATGAAGAGTATCCATTAGTGCTCACAACGGGTCGCTTATTGGAGCAGTACCATACAGGTACCATGACACGTAAAACTAAAGGGTTGAACAACCTTGCTGGTCCGCGCGCCATGATGAGTGTGGCAGATGCTGAGCGTTTAGGTATCTCAAACAGTGAGATGGTTCGAGTATCAACACGCCGTGGCACGATTGAAGCGCCTGCATTTGTGACTAAGCGTATGCAAGAAGGCGTGATATTTGTACCGTTCCATTTTGTGGAAGCGGCAGCGAATAAACTGACCACAACAGCGCTTGATCCTCATGCGAAGATCCCTGAGTTTAAAGTGGCAGCGGTGAAGGTTGAGAAGATCGTAGTACCAGAAATGTGTGAATAATCATTATACGTTAAAATAAAAAATGCCCGATGGTTATACAATCATCGGGCGTTTTTGTTTGTGACTTTTTTTTGAACAGAGTTAAATTACTTATTATTCAGCGCGTTTAACTCTGCAATTTTCACAATTACATCAACGGCTTGTTTCATGCCATTAATGGTAATGAATTCATGAATACCGTGGAAGTTATAACCACCCGTAAAGATATTAGGGCAAGGTAAACCCATAAAAGATAAACGAGCACCATCAGTCCCGCCTCGGATTGGTTTAATATCAGGTTGAATGTCACAAGCGGTCATTGCTTGTTTTGCTAATTCGATGACGTGTGGATGAGGTTCTACCATTTCACGCATATTGAAGTAGCTGTCGGTTAAGATTAATTCAACACGACCTTTCTCTAATTTTGCATTTAACTCATCTACTTTTTGCTGCATAAAGGCTTTACGCTCAGCCATGCCTTCACGGCTAAAGTCACGAACAATATAACCAAGCTCAGTTTTTGCTACGCCGCTTTCCATTGATTTTAAATGATAGAAACCTTCGTAGCCTTCAGTGCCTTCTGGGGTTTCATTTGCTGGCATCATCATTTGAAATTGAGCCGCGATATTCATCGAGTTAATCATTTTACCTTTAGCTGTGCCCGGATGAACGTTTACACCGTGGCAAATAACATCTGCACTGGTAGCGTTAAAGTTTTCATATTCTAATTCACCCACAGGGCCACCATCGATAGTATACGCCCACTTAGCATTGAATTTTTCAACGTCAAATAGGTCTGCGCCACGGCCAATTTCTTCATCTGGAGTAAAGCCAATACAGATATCACCGTGTGGAATTTTTGGATTGGCTTTTAGTACCGCAATGGCCGTTAAAATTTCGGCAATACCGGCTTTATTATCTGCACCAAGTAGAGTCGTTCCATCTGTAGTGATGAGATCATGACCGATAAGGTTTTTTAAATCAGGAAATTGAGCTGGGTTTAACTCTTCGCCACTGGTGCCAAGGGTAATAATGTCGCCTTGATAGTTTTCTATAAGTTGAGGTTTAACATTCTCACCGGATGCATCTGGAGCGGTGTCCATATGAGCAATAAAGCCAATTGCAGGGACAGTGTAGTCGACGTTCGAAGGCAAACGAGCCATGACATAGCCATTCTCATCTAAAGATACATCAGAGAGTCCAAGCTCAGTTAACTCAGCAATTAATTGTTTAGCTAAGTTGAATTGCTTTTCGGTACTAGGGCACTGAGATGCTGAAGGATTTGATTGAGTATCGATACTCACATAAGAAAGAAAGCGTTTTACAAGGTTTTTCATGATAGTCACTCTATGTAATTCAAAAGAAGGCAAAGAATGAGTATGGATCAAAAAAGGAGATGAAAAATTGCGATGGGTCATGAAAAGGAAGTGCAGATAGCGCATATTTTATAGATATGCGCTAAATGGAATAGGGTATTTACTTGTTTTCTTTCGCTTTTAAAATAAAGCCAAACTGCTCAATCAAATTACTGATTGATTTAAAAAGCATGGTACGTTCAGATTTTGAATACTTTGAAAGTTCTTGGTGAAATCCTATGACATCATTCATAGTTACACCTAACCAATCAGGAATATTATCACTACCAGAAATTATCCAGCCGATCTCTTTTCGTAGAATAAAGCTTAACGGGATAAGCTTTGATATATGTGGACTAGAAAGCCCACTTGTCCAGTTGATCACCGTTCTGGTTGATACATCACACGCCGTAGCAATTTGAGTGTTCGAAAGCCCTAACTCAGCTTTTCTTAGCTCGATCCGTCGAGAAATGCTTTCCATAGAGGTGTTTTCATCTAACACAATAGACCTCGGAAATATTGATTTTATAATATAAAGAAATGAGGTTGTCATTTATTACGAAATAAATTTTCTCTTTGCTTTTAAGGAGAATGAAATAAACTTCATAGCCTAAATATAATTAAAGAAATGGGTAAAATATTTTTCACCATGATATTTGTTAATTACATTTAAATAATCGTGACGCTGTCAATTTTCTTATTTTAATATGAACATGTTCATTATAATTAACCACAATAAATGGAACGCAGTTAACAATAAATATAATTAGCCAAATTATTATTACTGTTACTCGCTATCTTTTTGATTTAAAACAAATAAAGATAATTTTATAGATTAATTGGTTGCATAGTAATCACATTAATACTGTAATGCAAATGGTTTGTAGGGAAAAAGGTTCTTTATTTTTTTTAAATAATTTAAGAAGGATAGTATGTTTTAAAATGTGAATGGAAAAGGTCATTTAAGTTGGTTTCTTCTTTTTCTATTAATATACTTGTTAGTGATAAATAACTGTGTTTATATAGCTTTAGTTACTATTTATTAGTTGATATTTAAATTTATAACAGTCGATTAGGAAGATAAATGGCAGTTGAACGACATATACAAGCATCTGTAACTTTTGAAACCTTACCCTCAGATATTTATTTATTATTTGATGCATTTCGTTCAAACACTGAAACTCGTTCGCACTCTCATTCATGGGGACAGCTGCAAATTATAAGTGGGGGTATTTTAGAGTTAAAAGCGGAAGGTCATCGTTTTTTAGCGCCTTCGCATTTTGCTATTTGGGTTCCTGCTGGTGTTCAGCACCAAAGTTATAACCGAAAACCTATTGCTTATTGTTCTGTAAATATTATTCCTGATTTAGCAAAGGAATTACCTTCTCATACGTGTTTATTAGAAGTCGGTCCCTTAGTTGAAGCTCTTATTGCAGAGTTGCGCGAGCAGGGTATACAGCAGCCAGAAAATGAACAGGAAGAGAGATTGATCCGAGTTTTATTTGATCAGCTGCTAGTTGCTAAACAGAGTGAGCGCTTTTTACCTACATCTAAAGATAAATTATTAAAACCAATATTAGAAACCTTAGAAGCAAACCCAGCTGATGAAACCTCTTTAGCTGAATGGGCTGCTCGTAATCATACGACAGAAAGAACACTAGCACGTCATTGCCAAAATGAATTAGGGATGAGTTTTACTGAATGGCGATTAAGGATCCGCTATCTTTATTCATTAGAGTTACTACGTAAAAAAATGTCAATTAAAGAAATTGCATTCAGTTTAGGTTACAACCAAACGAGTCCTTTTATTACTATGTTTAAACGTTATGCTGATTGCACTCCAGAACAATATAAATTGAAGCATTCGATTTAAATTAAAGAGCAGTGTTATCGTTCATCATTTTTTGCTGCAAATTTAAAGGCGTAGTAGACAATCGCTATCATGCTTAATGGAGTGATGGCAGCAACATATTCTAGCCAACTAGCCTCAGAGAATAAACTACTTAAGATAAAATGACCTATAATTGAAAGGAAAACACACAAAAGAGCAATAGGGATAAGTTTAAGTTCTGATGACATTGGTGTTTCTTCACGGTAAATTAAAGTATAAGAATTTTAACATAAAATACAAAGGTACTCTTGATGGAGAACAATGTCATAGAAAAAGAATGGATTAATTATTTACTCTCAAAACCCTGCAGCGATGATTCATTTCCTTTTGGCCCTGAAGCTCATGTGTTTAAAGTTTTTAATAAAATGTTTGCGTTGATAGGATACCGAGATGGGCAGCTGACTATTACGCTTAAAGCAAAACCGGAAGATGTTACTTTCCTGACTGAAGAATTTAAAGAAATAGAACGTGGTTATCACATGAGTAAGAAGCATTGGATTACAGTAAAGTGCTCAGAAGATATTACGATAAGCATGATAGAGTCATGGGTAGATAATTCTTATGATTTGGTTATTTCAAAACTTACTAAAGTTCAAAAAATGAAAGTTAAAGAATAGTCATATAGAAATTAGAATCGACTAGCATTCTGTCAGTTTGTTTTTAGATGATACTATTGATAAGCATAATTATATATCTGTTTTGGTAATACAAATAGATGGAGGTTGGTAGAAGATAATTATGAGAGTTAGATTATTTTTAACTAAAAAAGTGGTGTTATTAACTATTGCTATTTGTTGTATTGTCGTTATCTGGATTGTAGAAGAGCTTCATTCGAAGCAACAGAACTTTTTACTGAACCTAGATTTAAATAAATTTAAAAGTATAAATGATACATATGGTCATGCTGCTGGCGATGAAGTACTAAAAGAAGTCGCCAAGCGTGTTGTGGCTGTGCTAAGAAGCAATGATATTATTGCTCGGATCGGTGGTGATGAATATTTAGTCTTACTACCTAGGATTAATCAAAAGAAAGACATTTATGATCTGATAACGAAAATTAAATCAGCAGTTAGTGATACCCCAATAGAGTTTAATGGGGTTCTTATTTGTGTTGATACAACGATAGGTTATAGTTTGTTTAATACAGAAATGAAATCGATTGATGAGTTACTGCATAAGGCGGATCGAAGTATGTATTTTTATAAACATCGGTAAGTTTATTGAAAATTAAGCCACCTTAATATGATGGCTTATTTATAAATTATAAACTAAAACAACAGGCTAGTTGATAATCATCTCCATTCTTTGCTGTGTATTCTTTATCTTCTCGATGTGCTTTATGGTGTGATTTTTCATCACGTTTTAATAGGCTAATCCAATGACGCATTGCGGCTAAACTGAAATCTTGACTAAAAGTAGTGCACGTCTCCATTTCAATATCTTCTATCGTTACTAACGTATTTTTCCCCGGTTCATGGTGACCAAAGATGATCTCAACATGGCTGCCGCTATTGTCTTTTAAAAGAATGGTATCAGGAGATGAGCGGTGACCGGTAAATGCTACAAACTTTCCTGGGTTACGTAAACCACTGCAACTGCCATCTTTAAAAAATACAACTAAATGATGATAATCCAGTAAGTAGTTGGTTACGTCTTGATGAGACCCTTTTGTTAAAGGGAAAAGTTGATCAAGTAAGTTTTTGATCTGATGTTGCTTTTCTTCAGTATGACCTGCATCCATGTTTTCCACGGCATAGACAGCTTCAGCCATAAACGGGGTTTCTTGTTGTGCGTTATTCGTGTTGTTTATATTTGTGATAGCCATAGTCTTGCCCTCGAATAAATAGTCCTAAAGTTATGCCGTTCTAGTCGACATTGGTAAGTAAGTCACACTGGTCAGAGTTGTTTACTTACTTGTATTGAAGCTTAGCGTAGTTTTGATTACAATTTCACAACAAAAACTTAACAGTGTGAATTTTACAAGATGCGCCAGTCAAAAAGTATAATTAGACAAAGTCATTTTCTTGGAACAAAAATTCGTAATCTGAGAAAACGCAATCACTTAACGATGGAAGATCTTTCTACGCGATGCATTCGTGTGGATCCTGAGAATTCACCGTCAGTCTCTTATCTATCAATGATAGAGAGGGGAAAGCGGGTTCCCAGCGCTGATATGTTAGAAGTTATCGCTACGGTATTTCAAAAAGAGTCATCGTGGTTTTTAGACAGTGAGCCAGAGTCTCAAGCCATTACACCTGATAAGGGTAGAAAGGGCGGTATTAGTGGTATGGCATTGGAACCGAGTTTTCTGTTCTCTAATGATATCCTTCAAATCGCGATCCCTGAAATGCTCAATCAGACAGGAGTGACAGGCCGCCAATTTGCTCATCTTCTTATTCGAGCTCACCAAGAAAACAACCAAAACCATTTCCCAGATCTAGAACGCGCAGCTGAAGAGGTTGGATTAAAACAACTGCCACTCAGTGTTGAGCAGATGATGGATATTGCCGCTAAACATGGTTTGATCTTTAAATGGGTAAAAGAAACACCTAAATCAGTCGTAGATGAATTTGGTGTTAATGGTAAAGAGTTATTAACTTCTTTCTTTGAACCGCCATGTACAGTTTATTTGAATGAGATCTTAAAGAATCATCCAACGCGATTAAAATATGATTTAGCCGTTTATATTGGACACTGTGTTTTACATAACAAAGAAGGGTTAAAGAGCTCATTATCTGTGGGTAGCCATCGTGTGTTTGATGATGAGATCCATCACACAGATAGCTCTCTTAATGCTCAAGATATTTTAAATGCGTGGCGTGATTTTGAATCCAGTTTCTTTGCTGGTGCGCTATTGTGTCCACGAGTACCGTTTAGGCAATTGCTTGATAGACATGGCTATGAGATAGACGCACATCGCTTGGCTGGTGTTTCTCCTTCTGTGGCGATGAGGCGTATGACTGTCGTTTCTCCTTACCCCCATTGGCACTATTTTGATGCGTATGCTCCGGGAAAGCTTAAAGCTGTGTATCGGGGAAATGGTATTCCTTTGCCTTGGGGAAATATGAAACAAGTGAATGATCCTTGTCACCATTGGGCGGTGTTTAGACGGTTATCAGAGCCTAAAGAGGGAAGTTCGGCGCAAATATCCATTCTAAACGTGGGTAATGAGCCGAGAATATATTGCTGTGAATCAATTAACATGACAGATCCCGCGGGGAATAATAGAGTGTTGTGTGCGGGGATAGATTTAAACCCTGCGATTGAGGCACAAGGTAAAGATGCGGTGTCATTAGCTCGTGATCTACAAAAAGCGTGTGTGAAAAATGGCGGTGAAAGCCCAATAGCGAAAGGAATAAAAAGAGAACTAATTAGTGTCGCTAAGATATTGAACATTAATTGGATTGAGCGTGGGTTGGAAACCGATGCTCGGGTAATTTGTTCTCGTGGTGCTGTATGTCCGAGAAAGCCGAGTTGCTATTCTGAATGCAAAGAATAAAATTTGTTTAATTGCAAAGAAAAATGCCTTAGTCAGTAATGAGTAGGGCATTTTTATGTGTAAAAACTTGGGTTATTAATTCGAGTGACTACTCATCCAGATCATCAGCATAACCTTTTGGTGGTGGCGTCCACGCACGTTCTGATTGGTTGTGTTTATCAGAATGATCTTTACTCATTGCATGTTTGATCGTACTTTCAAGCTCAATGAAAAGTTTGCGATAGTTATTATCAAATCGTTTACCCTCTGAATCGTCTAACCATGCTTGGTACAATTTATCAGAGCTTTCGTTTTCTACCTTTTTATACGCTAATTTTTGCTGTTCAACATGGAATGGGTGCTGGCCTAATCCACGCATAGCTTCTGCCCCCATCTCAAGAGCTGAACGAGTGGTCTCTGATTCAATAAAATCAGCACCTGCACAACGAAGCATATAAGAATGGCCTCTATCGTAAGCACGAGCGAGTATTTTTACTTTTGGATAAGTGTGTTTAATGTATTTAACTAGTTCAACACTGCTTTCTTGGTTATCGATAGCTACAACTAACATTGCTGCATGTTCGATTCCTGCGGTATGTAGTAGGTCTGGGCGCGTAGCATCACCAAAATAACTTTTGGTATTAATTTGGCGAAGTATATCTACTTGATCTGCTTGATGATCTAGAACTACTGTTTTTACATGGTTTGATACTAAGAAACGATTGACTACTTGGCCAAATCGGCCACCGCCGGCAATGATTACCGTGCCTTTTTCATCAATGTTGTCAGTTTCACGGTCATTCGATTTTTGTTGGAAACGAGGCAAAATCACTTTATCAAAAAGAATGAATAATCCCGGCGTAAAGAACATAGAAAGGGCAACAACTAATGATAATGGCTGTGCGACTTCTGGTGGTAATACATGGTTTTGAACCGTAAAACTTAACAGTACAAATCCGAACTCACCTGCTTGTGCCAAACTTAATGTGAATAACCAACGATTGCTGTTTTTGATCTTAAAAATTAAGGCCAAAACATATAGAACTGCGGCTTTTAGTGCCATTACCCCAATCGTTAAACCGATAATGGTGAAGAAGTCATCAAACAGAATACCAAAGTCGATCCCTGCACCCACAGTAATGAAAAACAGACCAAGCAATAGTCCTTTGAATGGGTCAATATTCGATTCGAGTTCGTGTCTGAATTCGGAGTTAGCTAATACTACGCCAGCTAAGAAAGTCCCAAGTGCAGGTGAAAGCCCCACTAAGCTCATAAGGGCAGCAATACCAATCACAAGCATTAATGCTGTTGCCGTAAATATTTCACGCAGTCCAGAGCTTGCAACAAAGCGAAACAGTGGGCGGCTAAGATAATGACCACCAACCACGACAAGCGCAATAGATGCGGTAATCACTAAGCCATAAGCCCAACCGGGTAGGCCTGCGACTAAGCTGATCTCATCATGGTGCTCTGCTGCGGTTGCTGCCGCTAATTGGGCTTTTTCAATTAACTCTGGTAATGCCAATAATGGAATGAACGCCAGCATCGGAATGACGGCAATATCTTGAAATAGAAGTACAGAAAAGGCATTTTGACCGCCTTCAGTTTTTGCTAGCCCTTTTTCATTAAAAGTTTGTAATACAATAGCGGTTGATGAGAGTGCGAAGATCAAACCAATGGTGAGGGCGATAGTCCAAGGCTGACCAAAGAACAGAGCAATACCCATGACAATAGCTGTTGTACCACCTACTTGTAAACCCCCTAATCCCATTAAGCGATTACGCATTCCCCATAGCATTTTGGGTTCGAGCTCAAGACCAACAAGAAACAACATCATTACTACGCCAAACTCAGCAAAGTGTTGAATGGTTGTTGTTTCTTCACCCACTAAACCTATGATAGGGCCAATAACTACCCCTGCAATTAAATAGCCAAGTACAGAGCCAAGACCAAGGCGTTTGGCGATAGGAACGGCAATCACAGCGGCAAAGAGATAGATAAAAGCTTGTAAAAAATATCCCGTCATAATGCGTTAATCCTTAATAAATTTATCGAATGAGTGGTTTAGCTTAGGTAACGTTTTTGCCACTGAAATATCGACGCGATCATCAATTAACGCAGAAAGTAAGTTTTTAAATCGCTCTGTGTGTCTTTCTACACGCTGATCTTCCAATGCAGTTCGAGCACCAAAGAGCACTAATGGAGCGATGTATTCCATATTGGTTAAAGAGGCCATTTGTTCAAGAGGGTGCAGAAGTTCGCGAATGGTAAACTGGTTATAACCATTGGTTTGATAAGCTTCTTCTTTACCACCAGCAGTAATAGCAGATAGAAAGATTTTTCCTTCTAATGATTTACCTTCGGTACCGTAAGCAAACCCATATTCAAGTACCATGTCTTGCCATTCTTTTAAAATAGCGGGGGTTGAATACCAGTAAAGTGGAAATTGAAAAATCACCACATCGTGTTCAAGTAGGCGCTGCTGCTCTTTATCAATATCGATATTAAATTTTGGGTAGTCATGATACAAATCAACCACAGTGACATGTTCGATTTTCTTTGCTGCTTTAATCAGTGATACATTCACTTCTGAACGATGTTGAGAAGGATGAGCAAATAAGATCAATACTTTCTTTGGTTGCTTTGTCATTAAAACCTCTTTGTTTTTACTAAGTTTATAAAGTAAATCTGGCATACTTTACAATCATAGCAATAAAATAGGCTTAATGGGTATGTGGAACTGATGAAAGATTTATGATCGCAATCCCGATACTAATAAACCGAATACCTAGCCAAATTTTACTGTCTAAATGTTGATGATAAAACGCACTTGAAATAAGAGTGACAGCAATAATGGCTAAACCTGCCCAAGAAACGTGCGCGATACCAACAGGTAATGTTTTCATTGCTTGGCTAAGAAAGTAAAAAGTCATCTCATTTTATTATTCCAATTTAAAGTCAAGGTGTCGTTAAGTTGGGAGAGTATAGCTATTTCATATTTGATGATAATAGACGAAATAAATAATTACTTTTGCATATTTGTAATAATAATAAGGGAAATGAAATGGTCGTGGTGGGCATAATAAATAAGCCCCTAAAGGTAGGTAATGCCAGTCAGTTAAGCGAACATCAATAAAAACAAGGGCTTCAGACGAATTTATTACAATCATTCTGGAGCCCTTGTTGTATCTATCTTTCACTCTCTTAACGGGTACTTTGCCATATCTATTAGACATTGAATAAATAGTGCATAATTACTCAATAAAGTGACTAACTGATCGGCATTACCTAAAGGTAGGGGCTTATAATTGAAACTGGATTAGAAGAAATTAATTGAACGACGCCCGCTTTCTGGGTCAATCGTTGTTGGAATTTCTGGTTTCTGTTTTTTCTTCTTTTCTTTTTTAGGCTTTGGTTCTGTGTACTCAGGTTCTACTGGAATAAATTGAGGTTTTTCTTCAACTTCTGGCAGCTCACCAACAGGAGTATCACAGATAACAACGTAATACTCTTCATTGAACTCAATAACATCACCATCGTACATTTTACGACGTTTACGTTGTTCTAATTCGCCGTTCACACTTACATAGCCTTCACTAATCATATGCTTAGCTTCACCGCCGCCATTCACAACATTAGCAATTTTTAATACTTTATAGAGTTCGATAGGTTGAACATTTACTTCAACGCCAATCGCTTCTACTTCAAATTCTTCTTGATCTGACATGTGGTTCTCTTAGGATTACGAATTATGGTTATTGTAACTGAGAGAAAGGCATCGTCCTAGCGCCTTTCTCTACCTGCGAGTGAAAGTCTTAATCAACCACTTCAATATCTGTTTTAGGTACAGAGCAGCAAGCTAATATCATTCCTGCATCTTTAAGACGCTGATTTAGTGCAGGAGAGTCTTCTTGCTCAACATCGCCTGATTCTAAAGTGACACGACAAGCACCACATAAACCTGATCGACAACTGTAATTGATGCTAAGTCCTGCGGCCTCAACTTGTTGAAGTAAAGGGTCTTCAGTGTTACCAGTGAATAAATTTCCGTTTAAGCTAATGGTAATCTCTTCTGATTTAACGTCTTTTTTTGCTTTGATTGGATCTACTGTTACTTGCTGAGTAGTAGCAATAGAGCCTAAATCTTTATAATATTCTTTCTCTTTAGTTTCTAATACTTCGATCTTATCTCCGATCTTAATCATCCCTTCATTTTTAGCAATGAGGTTCTGACCAAAGTAGACATTACCAGAGTCATCGGCACGGAACGTTGAGAATGTTTTTAGCGGTTCTTTATTTGGATGATATTGAGCTGTATTTGGATTTACAGTGGTTAAAATACAGCGTTGGCAAGGTTTCACAACTTCAAATTCCACTTCACCAATGCGAATGCGCTTCCAAGAATCTTCAATAAAGGCTTCGTTACCAGAGATAACAAGATTTGTTCTAAATTGTGCCATAGTGTGGTTACTAGAACTGCGCTTGTTTAATTCCGTTAGTGAAGCTTCACTTATTATCAATAATGGGTAGCCATCAGCAAAGCTCACATTGGTTTGAATTCTTTCGCGTATACGATTGGATTGCTCGCCAGAGAATAGTAATTGTGCTTCAGTACCTAAAATAGAGCTGAACCACTGATTAGCTTCTTCTGTGGTGGAGTAAGCCGTAAAAGTATCACTCCAAACGGTTGTATCGATCTCTTTCATTTCTAATTCATCAAAGGTGAAATGCAGGTCAATCAATCCTGGATAGCATAGAACTAATCCATCAGGCTCAATAATGGCTTTGATTTTAACCATTTGTGGGTGAGTACGTGCGGTAATCATTTTCCCATCTAAAGAGGCCACCATAAAACGACGGTCGCACTGTAAACCTTGTTTTTCAACTTGAGCGGTAGATAAAGAAATACCCGCAATTGATTTTACAGGATATACATTGATGTTTGATAAACGTGACATTAAATTTTCTTGGCTCACTGTGGCATCCATTCTTTGTGTTGTAATTGTTATTAAGTGTATCAAAGTCTATTTTACAGTCCTATTTATTCTCTATAGTGACGTTAGCTAAATTCATAAGAGTTAAATATAACGGTAGTAATGAAATCTTTATCTGTTTTTTGTATTTCAAATGGCCAATTCATGCGCTCACAAATGCGTTCAACAATGACTAACCCACAACCATAACCAGCATTATAGGTATCATTACCATCATGGCAGTTAATGATACACAGACGGTTATGTTTTAATGAAATTTGAATGTCGCCAACACTGTAGCTAAATGCATTTTTAATCAGGTTATTTATCACAACAGTAATAAAACTGCTTGGAGCAAGGCAAGCGTCTCCTTTTTCAATTGAAAGCTCGGCGCCCATTTCTTGCTTGGCGAACAATGGTTCTAGGTGAGCTAGTTGAGCCTGTAATATTTGCTCAATCTGATATTGATGAAAATGGTGGCTTTCAATTTCTTGTTTGCCGAGTAATAAAAAGGTTTCTGTTAGCAGAGTCATCTCTTCACTGGCTTGATGTAAGCGATTAATCGCTTTTAAAGCCACATTAGGTTGGTTAGGGACTTTTGCCAGTAAATCAGCAGAGCCTTGAATAACCATAATAGGCGTTCTTAATTCATGTGAGGCGAAGCGGCTAAACTCTTTTTCTCGGGTAAAAAACTGAGCGATATGATGTTTGTTTTCTAGGAGAGTTCTTTCGATATCTCGTGTTTCTTGGTATTTAGTATCAATCGTGAAATCATCATATTCTGGAGACATGAGCTCCACTTTACGTTGTATATGACGAAGAGGTAATGAAATACTACGGACAAAATAGATGCCATATAAAATCATTAAAATAGTAGAAATACCACCAAGAGCTAAGGTTAATATGTGCAAGTTTGCTTCATATTCATCTAAGTAATCATCAGAGTCATCTTGAAAGAGGATATACAATAACCCCGAACCTGATGGGTGTGGTTTTACAATAAAATGTTTATCTTCAATTCCAAGTTGTTGCTCGTAGAGCCCTGGTTTTTTATAGACATTTAACCAAAGAGGGTGATCTTTTTCGCTCCAATAAGTCGAGAACTCTTCTTCATTAGGAAGGGGAGTATCTTCACCTAATTGGGGGTATTTCCCTATATATTGATTTGCTTCGGTATCAAGCCAGTGATGAAGACTAATTATTTCTAATTGGTCTTCCGCTATGTAGATAACAGACCAAAATAAAGCAAACATTAAAAACGTCAATATGCCAAACGTCCAACGTATCTTTTTGAAGAAACTTGGGTGTTTTATTGTGCTATTTAAGTCGGTAGCCTTTTCCATGAATCGTCTCTAGTCTTGGTGTATTAAAGCCTTTATCAATGGCGTTTCTAATTGTGTATAAATGGCTTCGCAATGCATCACTTGATGGTGATTCATCACCCCAAACATGTTCGATAAGTTCATTTTTACTGACTATATCAGGCGCTTTTTTCATTAATAATGCAATAATTTTTAATTGAATAGGGGCCAGTTTTATTAATTTTTGTTGACGAGATAAGGTGCCAGCTTTGATATCCATGTCCATATCTTTGAACGTTAGTTTACCAATGTCGGTACGGCGGCCGCGTTTAGAGAGTGCCAATAACCGCATATGTAATTCTTCCATAGCGAAAGGTTTTACAAGGTAATCGTCTCCACCCACTTCAAAGGCGTGAATTTTATCTTCAAGGGTGTCTTTGGCTGTTAAAAACAGAATTGGAGTACTACAAGCGTGATCGTTTCTTAATGATTCAACAGTGCTGATACCATCTAATTTTGGCATCATGATATCCATTACTATGACATCAAAGCTTTCTTTTTTTAGAATTTCAATCGCCGCAACGCCGTGATAAGCGCAGTCAATATCTATGCCTACCAACTCTAAATAATCGGCAATGGTCTCTGCTACGTGGTGATTATCTTCAACAATTAATACTTTCATTTATCTTCTTCACGAATCCTTCACTTTCTTGTCGCTATATTACTCTCATTAGTGTGATTAATTGTAATAATTAGGTTAAAAAATGAAGAAAGTTGCTGTTTTATTATTAGGAAGTGTTGTTCTTACGGGTTGTGGTGGGTCTGATGAGTCTGGAGACAGTCGTGCATCAAGTTCATATATTGGTGCTATTGAAGCGGTTGATGCGAATGCCGATACGATGACAATTAATTCGATGCCATTAAATTTAGCAAGTGCTCGTGTTGAATTGAATGGGCATTATGTTGATAAAAACAATCTTGCAGCAGGTATGCAGGCTGATGTTGAGTTCGATGATGGTGCTGCTTATGAAATTGAACTTGATCCTGAGATTGTCGGAGAGGTTGAGGAAATACAAGCAGGTAGTATTAAAGTAAATGGGCAGATTTTTATTTTTTCTAATTTGGATGCTTCAAATATTGTAACTGGTGATTGGGTGATGCTTTCTGGTTATATGGACGCTACACCTAAGTGGGTTCTTACTGCTATTAATGAGATTGATTTTACAACCCAAGCTTTACATGAAGGTAAGATCTCGGTTTTAAATTTAAATACTAAAACATTTAAAATTGATGATGTAGTTGTAGATTATTCAGGTTCATTCTTAGATCATGACGATGAATCTGAATTAAGTGATGGTGTTTGGGTTGAGATTGAAGGTTCTTATAATACAGTTTCAAAAAATTTCGATGCAACAGACGTTGATGTGGAAAATGAGCTTGATCTAGCAAATGCTGAAGTTGAAGGTTATGTAACTGCTCTTGATGCTAATAAAACATCGATGACATTAAATGGTAAAACAGTGGTTGCGATTACTGAAAATACTCGTTTTGAAGATGGAATTAAAGAACAATTGAAAGTTGGTTCTAAAGTGGATGTTGATTTGATTAATAACGCAGGTCAATTACAAGCCTCTGAAATCGAATTTGATTAAAGACATTATGTATTAAAAACGAACCACTGACTCTAACTGAGTCAGTGGTTTTTTTGTTTCTTGTGCATGATCTAAAAAATAAATCATGAC
Source organism: Aliivibrio sifiae (assembly GCF_002954705.1). GTDB lineage: Bacteria > Pseudomonadota > Gammaproteobacteria > Enterobacterales > Vibrionaceae > Aliivibrio > Aliivibrio sifiae_A. Next base: position 983,853 of record NZ_MSCO01000002.1, on the reverse strand, counting down.
AAGAATCAAATTAGGATTACTATTTAGTTAAGAATGATGAAATAAGGAAACAAAATGGCAGGGTTAAGTTTACTAACACTATTAGATGATATTGCCTCAGTACTTGATGATGTTGCTTTGATGTCAAAAGTGGCAGCAAAGAAAACGGCGGGTGTATTGGGCGATGATTTAGCGCTTAATGCACAACAAGTGTCTGGCGTTAGGGCTGAGCGAGAGATCCCGGTGGTATGGGGCGTTGCTAAAGGGTCATTTAAGAATAAGTTAATTTTGGTACCAGCAGCCTTGTTGATTAGTTCAATTGCGCCTTGGTTGATTACTCCATTATTATTGATTGGTGGTTTATTCCTTTGCTTTGAAGGTGCTGAGAAAATTCATGAGAAATTTTTTCATCAGCATGACGCAAAAGCAGAGCGTGAAAAAGAAAAGCAAACAAACCCAGAAGATATTGAAGATTATGAGCAGAAGAAGATAAAAGGGGCCATTCGTACCGATTTTATTCTCTCAGCTGAGATCATTGTCATTGCTCTTGGAACGGTTCAAGGACATCCGTTTATTACTCAAGTATTGGTAATGAGTTTTATTGCAGTATTAATTACGATTGCTGTGTACGGCTTAGTTGCTGGCATTGTGAAAATGGATGATTTAGGCTTTTATTTACAACGAAAAAGCAAAGGTAAAGGTATGACTTTATCGATTGGTAATGGTTTAGTTGCAATGGCACCAAAGTTAATGAAATTTCTAACGGTTGTCGGTACCATCGCAATGTTTTTAGTGGGTGGTGGGATTGTTGTTCACAGCCTTCCATTTGTTCACCATGCACTAGAAAGCGTTGTTAGCTTACTTCCTAGCCTTCCTTATGTTGCTGCGACATACCCAATTGTTGGGAATGGGATTATAGGTTTACTTAGTGGCTTTCTTCTTCTTGGTGTAATTAGCACTTATCAGAAGATTAAATCTCGATAGAGTTATACCAATTTTAGTAATTATATTGGCATTATTTTTTATCGGTGGGCTTGAAAATAATAAAGTGAACAAATGGCTGCGATAATTGATTATCGCAGCCAGAAAAATTAAGGTACAAGCCATGCCGTTTTTGGGGATTTAGACAGCAGCCAGCTCAAACCAAGTGCGCCTGCACCACTTAGAACAACCCAAACAGGAATGACCCACATTGGATTATGGCCTGCATACCATTCAAAGTTTTTCATAGGCCATAAGAATAATGGGTGAAGTAAGTAAATGCCTAGGCTATAGGTACTAATAAAACCAACAATGGTGCGGGATTTATCAGACAGTGATTCACCATAGTAACGGCATACAAAGAACAGCATACCAGCGGCAGCAACGGTATTAATGGTTTTGTAAGATAGCCATTTACCTACGGTATATTCATCCAGTAATACACTTTGGCTGATCACCATATAAGTGGTCGTTGCTAGGGCGGTAAGTCCAATAATAAGTGCGATTATGGTGTTCTTTTTGTTTAATTCTATTCGTTGGTATAGAGCATAACCTAATAATAAGTAGCCACTGTATAGCCAGATCTCAGTACTCCATGGACCTTCAAATTTAGCTAAGAAGAAACAGGTTGTTAGCAACCATATCCCAATAATGGAAAATAATGCTGTGTTATCCAGTTTTTGCACGATTACTCGCAAGAAAGGAATAACAATATAGAGGGGAATAAAATAATAAAAGAACCCTAAATGGTAATAGGTATATTCAAAAGGAAGGTCGATAAGAACGCTTTTTGCTGATTCAAAATTATACCCTTGAGCGGTTAACCCTGATAGTAAGGCATAGAATACGGACCAAAAAAGAAAAGGTACGAGTACTTTCCCTAACCGTTTTTTTACATAATAAGGTGCATTAAATTCTCGTTTATCGCTTAGCATCAGTGCACCAGTAATCATAATGAACACTGGTACGGCCCAGCGACTTAAACTATTTACTGATACTGCGGTTGCCCATTGCTCAAACGGAATTATGTTAAGTTCATTTCTATAGGGGGCAAGTACATGAATGGCAACTACCGCTACTGCGGCAATGCATCTTAGTAAATCAAAAAAGAAGACTCTTTCCATCGTATTTCCTACTCATTATTTATTTTGGTTAGCTTAGTTGTACTTTAAATATCGCTATAAAGTGTCTGATTTATGTAAGGACATTGAAATATGTTAACTGCAACGTAAAGTGTTACTGAAGATGATAAAACAACAAACATAAGCTAAAATTAAAACAACTTATTGGTATATTATTAACATATATTGTCTGCGTATCAAGGAATAAAGATGAAAGCAGTTCTTGGTTTGGTATTACCATTATCATTGTGCTCTTTTGCTCTACAAGCAGAAGACATTAATATCGCCCCATATATTGTCGGAGGGGATTCTGTCAATGTAGCTGAATACCCATTTATGGCGTCCCTGATGTTTGAGTATGAGAGTCAACCGGGGATTATTTATCCATTTTGTGGTGGTTCCGTATTAGATAGTACTCATATTTTAACGGCAGCACATTGCGTTTATGACGTGGCTTCTTACCGTATTGGGAATATGAAAGTTGCCATAGAAGCGAATGATGGGCAAGGAATGCTGGCTGCACAAAGAGTGGCAGTAAAAAATATTTACTATCCGAGTGACTATAATAACTCAACGCTACTTAATGATGTGGCAGTGCTTGAATTATCTCAACCTTTACCTACATATACATCAATACATGCTGCAATATTAGGTGACTCTACAGTTCAAGGCCAGGAGTATAGAATCCCCCCCGCGGAAGACTTTAAAATTATCGGCTATGGCCGGTTAAATTCAAGTGCAGCAAATAGCCAAGTTGATTTGATGCAAGCGACGGTTACATACGTTCCCCCTGATGTATGCGATATATGGACTAATTTTACCACATCAACTAAGCAGGTTTGCGCAACAGGAAGCTCTTTTGATGACAGTAATTTAGTGACAGCAACATGTCAGGGGGATTCTGGAGGTCCGTTAATTTGGGATAACAACGGTGTAAAAACACAAATAGGCATTGTTAGTTTTGGGCCTAGTGTTTGTGGTGATGGAGCACTGGTTGCACAATCAGTTTTTACCGATGTTAGTCAATATGCGGATTGGATACGTAAAGCGCAGAATGGTGAAATATCTGCAACAAGAACAGCGACAGATTTAAGTGATAGCTCGGGTGGTGCATTTGCTTTTGGTAGTTTGCTTGGGCTACTTATGCTTAGTATCTACCGTAAAAAATCACTTTGATGGTATTGGACATCGTAAAAAAGGACAGCTAATTATTGGCTGCCCTTTTTATTTACGTTAAAACAAAATTAAACGTATTGTAAAACAAGGTTGTCCCATGCTCTTTTTTGTTGCTCAAACTGTAGCTTAATTTGTTTATGTTGAACACTAAGAACTGCCAATTCATATTTTTTCGATAAGACATTTTTCTTATTATCAAGAAGCTGTTTTTTCGAGTCGTAATACTCTGACATACGTTCAATCAGCGCATCGTACTCAGCTTCTAAATGTTCTTTAATTGCATGATAATTATGAAGCGATGCAATTTTATCTTCCGCTTTCTTACGTAACATAAGGGCTTTAGCTTTTTCTATTTTAGCTTGAGGGCTAACTCGTAACTTAGTGGTTAAGCCAAACCATGAACAGCTTTTAATAAACCATTTTGTAGGATCATATTGCCACCAGTAAATACCATTACGGTAATCATTTTCAAAAATGTGATGATAATTATGGTAACCCTCACCAAAAGTAAATACAGCTAAAATGCCATTATCACGCGCGGTGTTTTTTTCAGTATAGGGCTGAGAACCCCAAATATGAGCAAGTGAGTTGATAAAGAAAGTTGTGTGGTGGCTTAATACTAAACGTACGGCGCCGACCATTAACAGCATGCCGATAATATCCCCATAAATGACCCCTAATAATAACGGAATACCAAAGTTCATTAGTAGAGCAAGCAAGACGTAATGCTTATGTTGCCACATTACAACGGCATCTTTTTGCAGGTCGCGACAGTTTGCGTAATCGTTGTAAGTTGCTGGCTGATAATGACGTAGCATCCAACCAATATGAGAAAACCAAAACCCACGCTTGGCTGAGTAGGGGTCTTTGTCATTATTATCTACATGGCGATGATGAACTCTATGATCAGAAGACCAATGCAGCGCACTGTTTTGCAGGGCAAAAGCACCACCTAAAGCAAAAATAAATCGTAAGGCAGGATGAGCGTTATATGCTTTATGTGACCATAAGCGGTGATAGCCAGCTGTAATGGATAGATTGCAAAAGCTAAAAGCCAATAGAAGCCATAACCAATGCTCTCCACCTAAACCGTGATAGTAGGCATAAATAGGGGTAGCAACAAAAGCAAGTAACAAACTTGATGTAAAGACAAATACATTTAACCAAATAATTGGAGGTCTAGATCCTTGGGTCATAATAAAGATTCCATTTAAGCGTACAGTTGTGCGCTAGAATAATTTGTGTCGTTCTTTTAGTCAAGAAGAGTAAGGTAGGAATATGTAACAAATGTGATGAGGTAATCTCAATTTTATGAATTATTCATTGTTCAGACAAATAAATAAGACAGAGATAGTTACTTTGAAGTGAAGATAAAGAGGGTATAATTTGGAGCCATTAAATAACGTAAGAAGAAAATTAGAATGAAAATTACTTTTTCAGAAGGCGATATCATAGCAACTCAACATGAGATTGTTGTTCGCTTAAAAAATAATTCGAGGATCACAATGCAAGCAGAAGTTGATGCTCTGACTTTAATTGGTGGAGCAAACGTGATCAGTGCCGTTGGTAGTGGTATGAAATGGTCGCTTAAATTAGATGATGAGGCCCAATTAAAGCAACTATCTCAAGAGATAGGTATTGCTATTGAGTTTTATTAATTATTATGGAATACGTGCGGCTAATCAGGTAAAACAATTTGGTTTCTACCTTGTTGCTTTGCTTGATACATATTGTTGTCGGCAGCTTGAATGAGATGTTCAATATTGCAATGTTCAGGAGAACATTTGCTGATACCAATACTGGCAGTTACGCTGTGCTTTGTTCCAGAAAATTCGTAATATTCTTGTTCGCAGCGATGGAGAATAGTCTGAGCAATAATATTAGCTTCTTCTATGCTTCGTTCTAAAAGGAATATAATAAACTCTTCACCGCCCCACCGAGCGATTAACCCGCAATCGCCAACGACCTCTTTGCATTGTTGTGAAAAGCGTTTTATTACTTCATCTCCAGCACTATGGCCAAAGTGGTCATTAATATACTTAAAATTATCAATGTCGATTAATAAGCATACTTCAGAAGGGCATGATTCAGGCGCTCTTTCTTTATGTAATTTTTCAATAATGGCGCGCCGATTTAATAGACCGGTTAAATCATCATAAGAGGCTTGGTATTGAATTTTTTGCTCTAGGTGGTACTTATCGGTCGCATCTATAATTGAGCTTTGAACTGCAAGCTCACCATCCCAATTAATGACACTTTCAAAAAGTTGGAAGTAACGTTGTTGACCATCAAAAGTGATGTTTTCTACTATTGAATTCGTTGCATTCACTTCCCCTGAAATCAATTGTTGGTAGCGATTCTTCGCATTTTCTCTATTGTATTCCGGAACAACGCATAGAAAGGAATCCAGAGACATGACTTCATCGACTGATTTTGCTTTAATTATTTTTGCAAATGAAGGATTTACCATTAATGGTTTAAAATTACGATGGACAATAATACCTTGTAATGAATTCCAGATAAGATCTTTATAGCGTTGTTCTTGTTCGATAATTTGTTGATTTGCACGATCGATTTGTGACATATCAATAACGGTAATTTGAAGTGCGGGTTCTCCTTCCCAATCAACGACATGTTCAACAGTAAGAACAGAGAAAAGCTTACCATGTTTATTTTGATTAACATAAGATCGAACTTTCGGAGGCTCTTTCCCCTGAATTACAGCGTTGTAAACATGTAATGCTGAGTTGTGAAACTTAGGATCAATAATGTCAAATAATGAACTAAGATTCATGACTTCTTCTGTAGATTGAAAACCAAACATCTGCGCATATTTTTCATCGACATAAAGGGGAGAAAAATTACGATGTATGACCACACCATAAGTTGAGTCGACGTGAACTTTATCCATTACGTATCCTAGCTCATAAACCATAACCTCATGTTATCTTTTTGCTGGAAACAAATAAACCTATGACATAGAAATAGAGAGGCTGGATCAAAAATAAGAAGAAAGGCCTAATAAACATTATCACTCTAATTATTAAAGCCCAAACGCTATCGAATTTTCAAAAAGTAATTATTTCTATATTCAACAGATACAAAAAAGCCTCGTCATTTCTGACAAGGCTTCGTTGTGTTGGTGGAGCGGGCGGGACTTTCTATCTCCACCTTGAGAGCAGCACGTCCCTCGGCGTGTCAGGCCGCTTAACTCCCCAATAAAGAGTCTAATCAACTGAACTACCACTCCAATTTTTTAAAACTCAGATTCTATCTGAATTTTGAAAAGTGGTGGAGGGATAGGGATTTGAATGCTACACCTATCAATCAAAAGTGCTGTAATTACAATGGGTTATCTGTTTTTCTCAAAAATCAATTTAACCGTATGTCTGGTACATATTAATAGCGATAAAATGGTTAATCGTCAAGGAAATCCGATTATTTATCTGATGTTTGCGGGTTTAGGGGTAAATTAAGGGTAATCGGTGTTTTTCAAGATTGTTTGTATTATATGTTTGAGGATGCATCGGTCAATGTTCAGTAAGTTTGTTTGTTAGTAATGTTTGTTCGGAACAAACGTTACTAACAAACGCCTATTATCTCTCAATACTTAGAACAAGCAATACAAACGCTTTGACTAGAAATAGCAAACAATTTTAATTCTATAAATTAGCCACTACTATTTTTGCGTCTTCATTCATAACTTCAATGAAAGAAGATAGATGGTCATCTAATAGTTCAGCTTCTGTAGGTTTAACCAGTATTGCACTAGATTGGGGTAATAATGGATATTCGCCATCAAGACAATGCTGGCGAGCTACTGTCCTGACTACGTTTCCGTTTCGTGAGTGTGGGAATAACAAAAGTAATAAATTTACTGCTGAAACACCTAAACGACCATTTGAATTTACTTGGTGAATATTTAAAAGATACTTTTGAGTTAGAGTATTGATATCGTATTGCTGAATTGTTGATGCATCTTTATATTTAGAATCCAAAATGATTGTTGCAGGTTTTGTCCACTCTTGTGACTTAATTTTAAGAACAAAATCAGGACAGAAATGATGCAAACCGTATTTGTTTCTTCTTGAATAACTCGTATCAACAAGATCACCTTCGGAGCTATTTTTTGAAAATGGATAAATTTTAGGCTCATAAAATAACTCTACCGTAAATAATTCACTATCAAACCTGAAATAGTTATTTACTTTTCCTTGAGGACGTATTTTGTGAACACCGCCAAATGGATGAAACTCAGAGTGTTCTCTATAAGACATTTCATCTAATTTAACGGCAAAACATCGTTTAATAGACTCATGAAGCAGTAACAATGAGGATGTTTCATATACGATAGATAAGTTTTTTAGGCCCAAGAGTAAACTTGCACCTTCAAAACTAGGAGATGGTGCTTTATAGCACTTATCTATTAGTAGAAAGGTGTTTCTATAGTGAAGGTGTTTAGCTACATATGATGTAACTCTTGGCTGGATTCCAGGGACAAGACTAGCTGGAAGCTTAGATTTAAAAACTCTTTTGAGTTGTTCAATTGCCACCATTAAAGAGTCAATTTGATTAACCTTATGAGCTAGAGCTAGTTGGGTGAACTTACTCATTGTATGATCAAATCGCACATACTCTAGATCTACAACATCGTTACCGTGAACTAAACTTTCAATGCTATATTGCTCTTTAATATCGATAAGCAACAGAATCATATTATGTAAGAAAGTATGAATTACCTGATTTTCATATACATTTTGTTCCTTTACAATACTTTCCTTTGGTAACATATCAAGGCGATAACCTCTGTTGTTATATACTAAATTTGCATCATCAACACTCGCAGGTGAGAGTTTGTCTAGGTTATTTAATACCCAATGAACAGAATCTGGACCTGTAGGTTGTCCTCGCTCAGTCATCTCCATCTTAGGCTTCCAAGTATATTTATGCTCTCGTAAAAATGTAGGTAAGGATTCAGATAGATATGTAATAGCGTTTTGAATGATGTCTAAACGGCTAAAGTTAAAAGTCTGAGAATCATCGAATCCTACAGGGACTTTACTTCTAGAGAAGCAGATAGATATAGCATCATCTAGCTTTGACGTTATATGTTCTAACATCTCGCTTGCTAGTTCAGCGTTAGCTCGCCTTGCTAAGATGTTTACTGTATGACTAGAGAATGCACTAGATGTACGCAGGTCAAAATATAAACTGATTTCACTCTCTCCAAAGAAGTTATAAAAATAACGAGAAGAGTGAGACATTATAGGATCAATAGATTCAAATACTCGATACCCATCATTGTCATGGCTGAATTTCATCTCAACAGGTATATCCGAAATCACAAGGTAAGGAGTACCAAAATTATGAAACTCAGTCTCTTCAACTGATACAGAAAATCTGATATTACTGGTCTCTCGGATACTTATTCGACTTTCTTGAGGTAAAGTAAGGTCATATCGTGCCTCACTTTCCCCGTAAAAAATATCGAGATACCATTCAATCATAGATTATAACCATATGTGAACATATTCTGGTTGCCATTTCCTATTATTCTATGCAGCATTTTATGTGAAATTTCCATCTCATCAGGAATACAGGATTTAAGCTGCTCTAATCGTCTACCGAAGCTTTTACCATAACCATTCAGAAGAGGAATAATATGTTGGCTCACTGCATAATCTAAAGCTGCAAACCTACTATCAATATACATAGAAGAGGTCACGTTGTGATAAGCTCTAATGGCTTTTAGCTTTCGAAACGAAACATTTACCGTAGAACCAAATTCTACATTATCATCCCTAAGGGTATCTATAATCTCTTTTAGAGTACGTTCAATCTCCTGAGGTAGAACAAGTGATTTAGGGGCAAATGCTTCAATAAACGTTTTACCTGAAATTGGGACAATATCTAATGTTTCTAAGCTTATAGGCGTATTTAATGATAAATCATAGTCAGGTTCAATCTCATCGAAACTAATTATAGCCGCTCGATCTAACATTCTTGGAGTTAAAGATTGTACAGACTCATCATGATTAATAGTGCCTAAAAAGCGAAAATAATGAGGTACTTTTAGATATGGTCTATCTTGATCTCCAGTCGCGATAGTTCGGTTAGACTCTGGGTCTGACATTTCTAAGAATGGACTGAAATAGTGCTCAGGCTGACTTAAATTGAATTCATCAAGTAGGCAAATGGCTGGTGCTCCGTTTCCACCTTTTTTAGATTCTTTATCCAGTTGCGTTAAAAGTTCATAAAGCCCAGTTGCCGCGGGGTTAAATGAACAAGAAAGAGCATTGTAAAACCCTAGAACGTCTTTAGAACTGGTCCATCCTCTTGCTACAGGAATATTTAATAATCGATTTTGCAAGCCTAAACTGGATCCTAACATTTTAGCTAAGGAAGTTTTCCCTGTTCCTGGACGACCTGAAAATAACGTAAATTGTGATTGGGCAAGGGTCGTAAGTATATTGGTAACAGTGTTATAGTCTGTTTTACGGCCTAACTTATTTAATGCATCTAATGTACGGTCAATAAGTTCTTCACGAATATCATCTAAATCATCAGACTTAGTTGATTGGATAGGTGTGCTATAACTAACCGACTCTGATTTCTTTCTCGGTGCAATTCCCGATAGTGCGTCTACATCTGGTTTTAATTTCAACAATCTTGCAGTTAAGTTTTCATTAGTATCTTTTAGTTCTTTTTGGACTTCGACAACTTGTTTTTTCATGCCATCCAAGCGTTCTTTAGCTCGGTCTTTATCCCGTTCTAAACCTTTTATTTCGTCTTCAATAGACTCCATTGTATTAAATTTACTGTATTTACTTTGAAGGTCAGCTAATTCGGTGGAAAGATGATCTAATTCTCCTTTTTTAACTTGAATTTCAGCTTCAAATTGAGCCTTGTGTTCCTGAGTTAGTGCTTCTAAATTCTCGTTTGATTCACTGGTTTGAACTGCATTTAGATCAACTTGCTCGCGCGCTCTTTGCAGCTTACGAATCTCTGATTCGATCACTTCTTTTCTTGATGTTAAATCTTCGATTTCAACATGTTTGTCTTTGTACTCTCTATCTAATTTTTCAAGATAAGATTGCTTCTCCCCTTTAAAAAAATCATCGCGGTTAACTCTAATATAATTATTTACGATGTCTTTTCCTGAATTTGTAGTCAAGAAACTATCGATAAGCTCCTGACGATGTCCTTCCCAAGAGTTTGATTTATCGAGAGCTTCAAATAAACGTTTGAAACGGTCGGGAAACCTTCTTTGGTCGATGCTTGACGCAAAAGACTTTCTAATTTGTGTGATAGTCCCTTTATTGAAACTACGAATTTCAGAGTTTTGAGCTATTTTAGCCCCATAAGTGGTGATAATTTGGTCATCAGATATAAAGTCAATCAACTCAGCTGAATCAAAGCATCTTTTAATATTTCCGAGTAATATTGGTTGATGGGTTTTCTCATAAAGGGAACTTATATACTGTGGTGAAGATACCTTACCAATATGAAATGAGGGAATTGTTGTGTTAATAGGCGTTGTAATCGCTTTTACTTGATAGCACGGATTTCCATCTGTAGTTTCATTGTTATTGGTATACTCAAATGGACCATAAATATAGTCTTCATTTCTAAATAATATTGATTTTGTTAATGGTTTAGAAGTGAGCACAATAACTGGGTCTGTAACGCTAGGTAAAGGTTGTTCGAAGACTTGGCAACATGATAGACCTTTGATATCAACGCAGGAGTCAAATCGTGTAACATATCGGCAGTCACCATCGCGGCGTTCAAAGGAAGTTTCTATACAAGAAACTTCAAAAAGTTTATCGCTAAACTTTTCTTTTAGCTCTGAGAATTTTCCTGTAACAAACACTTGTTCAGTTTCACAGAACATCTCAGTGCTATTGATTGGGACTATTTCGTTTGGAGAGATAATTTCAAAAAAGGCTCTTAACTTACCAACATCACTATCAGAGTTATTATAACCTCTTTCAATCACACAAATAACTCGTCTTTCATTTTGTTGCTGTCGGTGCTTATCCATATTATCTCTATCGTAGGTACTTATTTATAGGTAGGTATTTTATTGAATAGAATTAATTATGGATATATCTAATATCAAAAAATATGAGACTTAGATCATAATAAAAGGGCCAAGGGCTAATGTGAAAGTTATCAATACCTAGGTTGTTGATATGATGTAAAATAATAGAAATTAAATTCCCGAGAACTTTACTGTAAATACTTAGATGAATAGCATTATATGCTCAGATTGAACACCCTTACAGGTATTAATTTGACTTAATTTAAGTAGCTGATTAGGTTTCCTCTTGCCCGCAGCTATCGTGCATCTTTTGCGTAGCAAAAGTGTGACGATAGCGCAGCGGGTTGCATTGTCGTCACACTTTCAGTGAACGCCTATTTCGAGGTTGTCCTCAATACTTGTCTATGCACTTAAGCTGATATCTATGTCGTCTAAATGAAATAGATTTACGGCCTCTACAAGCTGCTCTGGCTCCAGTCGTTTACCATATCTTCCATAGGTCATGTTTTGATGCTTATGGCCTACAATTTCAGAAACCACATGCTCTTCGACATTTGCACGTTTTAACTCATCAATAAAGGTATGACGGAATGAATAGGCGGTTGCTCGTTGTCCTGCTTTAAAGCCCACGTCATTAAGAATGTTGCCGAATGTCTTTCTGTAATCCTTTGACCAATCATTATCTGCACCGCGAGGTTTGACATTAAAGATCTGTGTTTCTTTTGCTCGCTGGCGAGCTTTCACAAAGGCTAAGAAGCCCATATCTAACAATGTTTGATGAATGGGTACGGTTCGATTAGATAACTGGTTTTTCAGCTTCTGAGCGTCACCAGAGTCCGAGAACTGTATACAAGGCAGTTCGCCTTGCTTGATATCCCGAACTTGAAGCTGACAAGCTTCTGATGGTCTGCAACCTTGATAAAGCATCAATAAGGTTATCCACTTAAAGTCCGTGTTTTGTTTGCGATAAGCGTCGTTTGAGAATAATTTCTGTAAATCCTCAGTTTTCCAACGTTGTCTTTGCTCTTGAGCACTCTTTGCATTTTTAGAGGATGTTTTGACGACAGCAAATGGATTAGCCGTAATAAGCTCATGAGCTAAACACCAATTAAAAAACTGTCTATTTGCCGCAATGTAGTCTTTTAAGGTCTTACTGCTTAATTTTCGTTTGAGTAATCGGTCTCTATAGTGCATTGCTATGCTATTGGTGGGCTTATCTGCATTTAATTCATTTAGATAGCCTAGAAAATCATTACACCGTTGTTCTAATTGATTAAGAGTGAGCTGTGTGACACCTTCCAATTGTTTAGATTGGATAAAATCAGTGAGCGTATTTGAGGTGATAACAGGCGACGGTGTAGCAACTTTTATTTTTGGTGAAGGCTCTGCTACAAGCTTAGGGGCTTTAGTTTGAGTCTCAGGTTGTGCGTTATAAGCGGCTCGTAGGGTGTTAATTGACTCAGCCAGTTCAGTTTTAAATTCGATAATCGTTAAAGAGAGCGTAATGGCTTTTTCGAACAATGTATGAAGTAATTGAACTTGCTCAACGTTTCGACGATAAGCGGTTTTACGCTCACGAGTCAGTAGGGAGAATTTTAGTTCGTTAGGATAACCACTTTCACGGAGTGAAACTGGAGTGGCGATACGAGTATAGTACACGCTGTTTGGGAGTCTTAATAAGTACATCTGTGCCACCTTTCTGTGCAAGGTGATTTTCGATAGTACAGATACAAAAAAACCGCTGTAAAAACAGCGGTTTAATCTTTTAATTTGGTGGAGGGATAGGGATTTGAACCCTAGAACCGCTATTAACGGTTGCCGGTTTTCAAGACCGGTGCTTTCGACCACTCAGCCATCCCTCCAGTGCGGTGAATAATAGTCAGCTTTGATTTTTATGTAAAGCACTTTTTCAAAAAACGGTTAAGCGTTTAAAAAATAAACGTTATTCTGCGTTTTTGTCTACATCTACTAAATAATCACCTTCTAACCAGTTACGACCAATCAATAATTTGTAATCTAATTTACTGCGGTCACGAAGGTTTACAGCTACTTTCTTTTCTTTACCATCAAATGTTAAATGCATTCGTACAGCATAGCGACGTTCAACTCCTTGAGCGTTACGAATTTGACTGACTTTAATGATACGAGCAGTATGCTTCGTTGCTATATTGTCTTCATTATAGGTAGTAAATTTAACCGTATCCCCCAAATGGTCTCGCATATCATCACTTTCATCTTCTTGCCCGACGATTTCAATATTGGTCGCATGGATTGAAGTTGTGGCTGCACCTGTATCAATACGAGCTTTGTAATTGGTGTTCAGTTCTTTGATATGAATAGTTTCTATTTGCCCAACAATTGTTTTGTTTGAGCAGCTTTCATTAGCAAAGCTTGGTACGGAGAGTAATAAAAAGCAGAGTGAAATTATGAGTTTTTTCATGAGAACCTTTAATAATTAAATACAATAATGAAACGCGAATAAAGAATAGACGCTTTAATGTCTTATGAGTTCATTTATATGTAAAAGGTAGGACAAATTAATGCAAAGATCTAATATCAATCTCAATAGATTATTGAATACATATAATTTATTTAAATTGATATAAGAAAACGGCGATGTTCAAGTGAACATCGCCGTTGTCGAGTTAAGCGTTTTGAGAGCGGTTTTTAACTACTGACCCAATAATGGCTAATGAAATTATACCAATAATTGTCAGTAATGAGATCACAGTAGGAACTTCATAAGCAGTCCCGACTAAGAACATCTTAATACCGATGAAGCTTAAGATAAATGCTAATGCAGGTTGTAAGTAACAGAACTTATCTAACATGCCTTGAAGAACAAAATACAAAGAACGTAAACCCAGTAATGCAAATACATTTGCTGCAAATACCAAGAATGGTTCTTGAGTGATTGCAAATATTGCAGGGATTGAATCTAAAGCGAACATAATGTCGGTAAACATAATAACAATAACAACCAACATTAATGGTGTTGCAATTCTCTTCCCGTTTATTTTGGTAAGTAATTTATGACCATCGTATTTGTCATCAAATGGAATGTATTTCTTTGCAAAAACAACCAATTTTGATGATGAGAAATCATTGCTTTCTTCAGTATTAGCAAACCACAATTTTACACCAGTAATGATCAAGAACACTGCAAAGATGTATAAAATCCAATGATACTGAGCGAGTAAACCAGCGCCAACAAAGATCATAACAGCACGTAATGCAAGTGCACCGATAATCCCCCATAGTAAGATACGAGGTCGACTTGATTCAGGTACGGCAAATTGGCTAAAGATTAATGCAAAGACGAATAGATTATCTACGCTAAGCATCTTTTCAAGTAAGTAACCTGTAATAAAGGCAATACTAGCGTCTTTTGGTGAATAAGTGCTGTTTGGAGCCATTAATGGCCAGTAAACATAAAGAGCTGTACAGAAAATAAAAGCAAGTACGAACCAGAAAAGTGACCACACTAAAGCTTTTTTTAAGCTAGGTGCTTCTTTTCTTGTTTGAAACATATCTAGAGCAAATAGAGCGAGAACAACGAAACTAAACAGTTCCCAAGTTAACGGTGACATAATTATTCCTTACAAATAGGTGAAAGGAATACTGACAATATTAGAGAGTATTAACCTTCCACCATAAACAAAATACATTAATGTTATGGTTTTTGGTCTTGTCAAAGTGATTGGCATTCATTTGCCCACTTACAGATACCGGAAGCCGAAGCTTCGGGATGACGATATCTGAACAAAGTTAAGTATTAAACCTTGTGACTACTCCCCAAGATCTGGATATTAATCCTGATTTTTAATTTTTACAAACAAAAATTATCGCAATGAAAGTAATTTATAAATCAAGGGCATTAGGTGTGAATATTTTTAACATAAATCACGAAAATTTCTCTCATGTTTTCTTCTTTTTCGTCGATAATAGGGGTGATATCAAAAAATAGAATAAATGGTGTAACATGAATTGGATTCAAATTGCTGTCGGTGGGCTAGTTACCTTGCTCGTATTAGTGTGTATTAATTTCTTTTTTGCAAACAGTAAACAAAAGAAGCATGAGAAACAAAAAGAAAGAGAGGCCAGCTCTTATCGCAGAGCTTTAGCTGAAGCTCGTGCAGCAGAGCGTCAAGAACGTGTTTATAAAGCACAAACTGGTCATATATCGACTCAATTGTTTTTAGCTAAAGAAGCTGAAATGAGTAACTTTGATGAAGCTCTGCATTGGTATGAAATGGCGGCGAAATTAGATAATAATATTGCAGTGCGCTCAGTGATCCGTCTATGCGATAGCCAGCGTGAAAACTCCGAATTAAAAGAAAAGTCTATTTTCTGGAGTAAGGTTGTTGCTGCTCAAGAAGGTGGACCGGAAGATAAGTTAGCGTTAGGCATTGCATTTTTGCAGGGAAATGGTGTTGACGTTAATATTGATAAAGGGATTAACCTAATTAATGAAGCCGCTGAGTTAGACTATATCCCTGCTCAACTGTTTGTTGCTGATTGGTATGTTGCTGAATCAAACCCTCAACCAAATGCTAAGTTGGCTGCTGAATGGAATTTACGTGCAGCAATGCTTGATAATATTGAAGCTCAAATTCGTATTGGAAAACAATATGCTGAAGGTCGTGGGGTTCAAGTTGATCCTAAAAAAGCAACTTATTGGTTAGAGCTTGCAGCAGAGGCTGGTGACGCTAAAGCTCAATATTTTGCTGGTGAGATGGGCGCAGATACGAACGAAAAAGGGAATTCTATTGCTTATATCTGGCTATGGTTAGCAGCAAAGAATGGTATTGAAGCTGCAATATCGCGACGAGATCATGTTGGTCATCTTGTTGGGGTCGATGCTGTTATTGGTTTACAGAGTATGGTAAAACCACTTCATGAGAAAATGGCCAAGAGCAAATTGAAAAAGCATGCAATTATAAAATCATTAGATAAGTTATATCAGCGTGAAAGTTATTTCCCAGATAGCAATGAGTTTGTGGTTGGTGGAGGGGTCCCCAATCAGTCTAATGATGAACAAAAAGAAAAGAGTTCACAGCAAGAAGATGTGAACGCAAAGGAAATAGATAAAGCAGAAAAGAAGGAAAGCATTAATTTTAGTCAAACTAAAATGGATGGCGCTGCAAAATTCTAATAGAAGTATGATGTTTTCTATCTAATAGAAAGGAGCACTTTATTGTGCTCCTTTTTTATGGTTCGATTAATCTGGCGTTAGTTATACTCAAAAAGGATAGGGCAATGATCAGTTAGTTGGTATTTTTTAACGTCAGCTTGCTCAAATTGTTGTTGGATGACATTAAAACGCTTCTCAGACATATTTGTCACACCATGGTCTATTAAACGAGTAAAAGTCGTGTATTTTGGCCAGCCTCGCTTCCATTGTTTAACCGTGCAGCTTCCTTTTGTCTTTTCTGTTAATAGATAAGGTGTTTCTGTTGTTTGATTATTGATATTTTTCCATAACCAGCTTCTTGGGTGAGCAAGGGTATGGTTAAAGTCTCCTAATATTAGATATGCGTCGTGATTTTTTTCTCGTGCGTTTATCCAATCGGTTAATTCTTGGGTTTGTTGCTCTAATGTTGAACAAGCATAGTTCTTTTTCTTTTGCCCAAGACAACCCGATTTTAAATGCACAGAAAGAAGGTGGACAGGTTGTTTATCAATGGTCGCAATAACGTAAGTTGCATAGCGTAATTTACTGTTTTTTTTCTTTGGTAATAGAGAAAAATCTCTAGGATCAGAGGCTGAAATTGATGTATGAATAGCAAATCCTGTGTATTGGTTTATATCGTTAAACTGTTTTTTGGAATTAGAAGAACGGTCAGATATGAAAATTTGATAATCATTGCCCACGATTCTTTGGATTGCTTTGATAGAGTCTACTTCTTGAAAAGCTAAAATCTGACTATTAGATTGCACAAAGTAATTATTTAGTTGCTCAAAATCTTGTTCGTGTCTTTCGGAGGAAGAAAATTTCTCAACAGAATTGAGCGTTAACCACTCCATATTCCATGTCGATAATGTGATCGCGTTACTAGTAAATGAGCTAAAAATAAGTATGTAAAAGCTAAGTAAGTGAGTAATTCTTTGATTCATAAGTCCTCCTGAAATCGCAAGCAGTTTAATTAAAAAATACCGAGATAGCACACAAAAAAATGTTTCATTTTCATACATTGCAACGAAAGTGAGAACAATCTAAAAGCAGTGGTGAAACTAGAATCACCCTCAGATTTACCTTGATCTAGATCAAGGTATTTTATTCTCAGATCGAGCTTAATACACCACATCTTGTGTTAGCGAGTCTAATACCCCCACTATTTAGTATTTGGAGCCACTGTGAATATAACTGTAATCAAACGAGATGGAAGTCGTGCAGCCTATAAGAATTCTCGTATTATTGACGCTGTAAAAGGTGCATCAGAGCAGGTAACGCCTGAGATTGAGAGTTATGCACAGTTAGTGGCTCATGCTGTTGAGGTTGCTTTACAGGGACAACAAGAAGTGGGTATTCGTCAAATCCAAGAACTGGTTGAAAACGAATTAATGCAAGGACCACATAAAGTATTAGCTCGTGCTTATATTGAGTATCGTCATGATCGTGATATTGCTCGTGAAAAAATCAGTGTGCTCAATAAAGAGATCAGTGGCCTAATTGAACAAAGTAATGCTGAATTATTAAATGAAAACGCAAATAAAGACGGTAAAGTTATTCCAACACAACGTGATTTATTAGCGGGTATTGTTGCTAAGCACTACGCAACACGCCATATTTTACCACGTGATATTGTACAAGCACATGAACGTGGTGAGATCCATTATCATGATTTAGATTACGCACCATTCTTCCCAATGTTCAACTGTATGCTGATTGATTTAAAAGGCATGTTAACAGGTGGCTTTAAAATGGGTAATGCGGAAATCGATACGCCAAAATCGATTGCAACGGCAACTGCTGTTACTGCGCAAATTATTGCGCAAGTAGCAAGTCATATCTACGGTGGAACTACGATTAACCGTATTGATGAAATTCTTGCACCATACGTAACAATTAGTTATCAAAAGGCATTAAAATTAGCTGAGAAATGGGGCATTCCTGATTCAGAAGCATTTGCTCAAGCACAAACAGAAAAAGAATGCTACGACGCATTTCAATCTCTTGAGTATGAAGTAAATACACTACATACCGCTAATGGACAAACGCCATTCGTAACGTTTGGTTTTGGTTTAGGAACAAGTTGGGAATCAAAATTAATCCAACGTTCTATATTAGCGAACCGTATTGCAGGTTTAGGTAAAAACCGTAAAACAGCGGTATTCCCTAAATTAGTTTTCGCTATTCGTGATGGCTTAAACCATAAAAAATCAGATCCACATTACGACATTAAAGAGCTTGCGCTTGAATGTGCGTCAAAGCGTATGTATCCAGATATTCTTAACTACGACAAAGTAGTTGAAATTACTGGGTCATTTAAAACTCCGATGGGTTGTCGTAGCTTCTTAGATTTATATGAAGAAAATGGCGAACAAATTCATGATGGTCGTAACAACCTTGGCGTAGTAAGTTTAAACTTGCCTCGCGTTGCAATTGAAGCAAAAGGGGATGTAACGGCATTCTACAAATTACTTGATGAGCGCCTTGTTCTTTGTCGTCGCGCTTTAGAGTCTCGCATTTCTCGTTTAGAAGGCGTTAAAGCGCGCGTTGCCCCAATCCTTTATATGGAAGGTGCATGTGGTGTTCGCTTAAATCCAGATGATGACATTATTAACATCTTTAAAAATGGCCGAGCGTCAGTATCATTAGGCTATATTGGTGTACATGAGACAATTGAAGCGCTATTCAAGAGTGATGACCACCTATATGACAATGCTGACCTTCAAGTTAAAGCATTAGAAATTATTCAGTATCTAAAAGATGCAGTTCAAGTATGGACAAAAGAAACAGGTTTTGGCTTTAGTCTTTATGGAACACCAAGTGAAAACTTATGTTCACGCTTCTGTAAGCTAGATAACACAGAATTCGGTGTTATCGATAAAGTGACAGATAAGGGTTATTACACCAACAGTTTCCATTTAGATGTGCAAAAAACAGTAAATCCGTACGATAAAATTGATTTTGAAATGCCGTATCCTGAGATCTCAAGTGGTGGTTTTATTTGTTATGGTGAATTCCCTAACATGCAACGCAACATTGAAGCGTTAGAAAATGTATGGGACTACAGCTATAGCCGTGTGCCTTATTACGGAACAAATACACCAATTGATGAATGTTATGAGTGTGGTTACAACGGCGAGTTTGAATGTACAAGTAAAGGCTTTACTTGTCCTAAATGTGGTAACCATGACTCAACCAAAGTATCAGTAACTCGTCGAGTATGTGGCTATTTAGGTAGCCCAGATGCGCGTCCATTTAACTTTGGCAAGCAAGAAGAAGTTCAACGCCGAGTGAAGCATTTATAATGAATTATCACGTTTATCATTCGATTGATGTGATTAACGGGCCGGGTACACGCTGTACCCTGTTTGTTTCTGGTTGTGAGCACAATTGCAAAGGGTGCTACAACAAGTCCACATTGAATCCAAATTCCGGACATGCATTTTGTCAGCAATTAGAAGATAAGATCATTGCTGATTTGAATGATACGCGTATTTATCGTCGAGGATTATCGTTATCAGGCGGTGATCCTTTGCACCCAATGAACTGCGAAGCAGTACTTAAGTTAGTAAAGCGAGTCAAATCTGAATGCGAAAATAAAGACATTTGGATGTGGACGGGTTACGAATTAAATGAGCTTAACGAAACACAAAAAGAAATAGTGGCTCTTATTGATACACTAATTGATGGTCGCTTTGAGCAAGATAAAGCCGATCCGTCATTGGAGTGGCGTGGTTCGAGCAATCAAATCATTCATACAATTAATGTATTGTAAGGAAATTGTGAAAAAATAAACAATAAACCGTGATATTTTCCTGTCTGAATGGTAATTTAAATGCATTACAGATCATAAGGATATGAAAATATGCTGCAAAATATAGCAACTCCTGCTAAAGATCCGATTCTTTCTCTTTCTATTGAATATCGTGCTGACGATCGTGCTAACAAAGTGGATCTCGGTATTGGTGTTTATCGTAATGACCAAGGTCAAACCCCAATCATGAAAGCGGTTAGTGATTCTGCGAAATCTATTGCAGCAGAGCAAACAACTAAAGCGTATGTTGGTCTTGCTGGTTGTGAAGTTTTTAACCAAAGCATGGTTGATCTTCTTTTACGTGATACTTCAGCATATGAGCGTGTTTCTGCGATTCAAACACCAGGGGCAAGTGGTGCGTTACGTATGATTGCCGATTTGATTAAATCAACAGAGTCGGGTGCAACGGTTTGGATTAGTAACCCTAGCTATATTAATCATCAACCAGTAATGGAAGCAGCGGGCTTAAAGGTTAAACACTACAATTACTTTAACCCTACAACGAAACAAGTTGATAGC
Source organism: Aliivibrio sifiae (assembly GCF_002954705.1). GTDB lineage: Bacteria > Pseudomonadota > Gammaproteobacteria > Enterobacterales > Vibrionaceae > Aliivibrio > Aliivibrio sifiae_A. Next base: position 963,046 of record NZ_MSCO01000002.1, on the reverse strand, counting down.
GAAGCTATGATGGCTGATTTAGCAAAAGCTGGTCCTAAAGACATTATCCTATTGCATGGTTGTTGCCATAACCCAACAGGAGCCGATATTCGTCTTTCTGATTGGATTGCGATTACAGAATTAGCCCTAAAAAATGGTTTTATTCCTTTTGTTGATATTGCTTACCAAGGATTTGGTGATGGCTTAGAGGCAGATGCGGCAGGTTTACGTTTTATGGCAGACCGTGTTCCTCAAATGTTTATTGCCACCTCATGTTCAAAAAACTTTGGTTTGTACCGTGAAAGAACAGGCGCAGCAATGGTGATTGCAGCAAACCTTGAAATTGCAATGAATGCAAAAGCTAAACTGCTGCAAATGGCACGAGCAACTTACACCATGCCACCAGATCATGGTGCGGCTATTGTAGGTAGGATCTTAAATGATGAAGCATTAACACTATCGTGGCGTACTGAGCTAGATACGATGCAAAAGCGCCTGCTTGGTTTGCGTACGAATCTTTGTGCTGCATTACGTAATGAAACTCAATCAACAGATTTTGATTTTATTGAACATCACAAGGGAATGTTTTCTGTCATTGGTTTTAATAGCGAGAAAATGGCGGCATTAAAATCTGAACATGGAATTTATGCGGTAGGAGATGGTCGTATTAATATCGCAGGAATGCAAGAGCAGCATATTGATTATATTGCTAAATCTGTTGCCTCTGTTGCAAATAAGTAACAGATATTTTGAGATTTATTACTATAATAGAATGAACGATTACAGATAAGACAGTAAAGGAAAACGCATGAAGATAACAAAAAAATGGTCAACGTTATTTTTACCTATTTTGCTGGCTGGTTGTATGTCAACAACAGCTACAACACCAGAAACGGGTACAACAGATAAACCTGCAGTTGAGCAGCCGTTGACACCAGAGACAAAACCTGCGGTTAAACCAGAAACAAAACCAGCAGTGAAGCCAGAGCAAAAACCACAAATTGACCCTAAACCTCCAGTGGCGACAAGCCTAAAAACAGCTGATGGTAAATTAATTTTAGGTGAAGAAGAGTGGATGTACATTAAAGCGATTAACCATAACGCGAAAGCTCGTATAGATACTGGCGCGACGACGTCTTCAATTTCAGCGGTTGATATTGAAATGTTTGAGCGTGATGGGAAAAATTGGGTTAAGTTTAAACTGGCTCATAATGATAAAGAAACTAAGGAATTTGAATCTCCAGTTTCACGTATTGTAACTATACGTCAATCAAGTACAGAAAAACGCACCGATCGTCCAGTGATTGAAGCATGGGTACAAATTGGTGACTTAAAAACGAAAACAGAATTTACGCTTAATGACCGCACACACATGACATTCCCTGTATTGCTTGGAAGAACTTTTTTTCGTGATGTAGCTGTTGTTGATGTAAGTAAGAAATTTATTCAACCAAAAGTAAAGTTAGAGAAATAACTTGAATAAATCGTAATGAAATAAAAACGCCCAAACATAATGTTTGGGCGTTTTTATTGATACTGCTGGACTTTATTAAAATAATTTATAATTAGATGCGTTTTGTTGTTCTCTGAGAGCTTGTAATAGAGCTATCTGCTTATAGATAACATAATAACGACTGATGTTGGTAACGTAATGGACAGGCTCTTTGCTGACGTACTTTCGAGCCATAATTTCGACGTTATTGAACCAAACATTAGGGTCATAACCATGTTTTACTGCCATTCTGCGCATTTTCCTTACATTTGCAGGCCCTGCATTATAAGCGGCTAACGAAAAGTACATTTGATTTTCTTTTGTTATTTCAGGCTTCTGGAAGTAACGCTTATGTACAAAATTCATGTACTTAACACCTGCATGAATATTATGTTCTAGCTGCCTGAAATTCTTGATATTGATATAAGGTTCTTTTGCTGTTTTAGGTAGTACTTGCATAATCCCAACAGCGCCCATGTGAGAAACCAAACGATTGTTAAACCTAGATTCTTGATACGCTTGTGCTGAAATCATTAGCCAATCAAACTGATATTGTTCGGCGTATTGTTCGAATAATACGGCAAGGCTGTTAAATTGTTTAACTGTATTTGGGTTTAATGCTTTTTTAAACCATTTAGAGTTATCGAGATATTTATTGTAAATAACATTACCTAAAAAAGAACCTTGTTTGATTTTATTCGCGTATAGATTTACTTCTGATTTCAATTGAGGACTGTTTTTCCTCATTGCCCAGCCGATACTCGCGTTAGTGCGGATAGGGAGTTCTTCATGAATAACGATATTGTTCATGATTTTTGTCCATAGCTGAGATTTATGGCTATCGATGACAGTAATAGGGAGGATATCTTGATTGATCATCTCCATTAATTCGTAATCTTGTAAGTTCTCTTCAATGAATTGAACGTGGATAGGAGGGATATCGTCAGAAGAGAGTTGCTGATTAATTTGCTGCAAACTCTCAAAGTAGCTCGAGCTTGCGCGTACCCAGACTTCTTTTCCTGACAGTTCTTCAAATGACGTAATTTTTGGTATTGATTTTGAGGTAACAAGCCACTCTTGGCTGTTACTAATGATAGGATCACTGAAATCAACATATTTTAATCGTTGAGGAGTAATGGTTAAATTGGCAACGGCAATGTCCCCAAAACCGGCTTCGAGAGCGTTGAGAAGATCGTCTCTTGGAACAGGGATCACCTGTACATTCACATTTATCTTTTTCTTGTGTAAATATAATTCAAAATGATGAATAAACTCGGCAATAATCCCTTTGGGTTGTCCTTTTTCTATATAGTAAAAACCGAGATCAGCAGAAACAAGAACACGCACAATTCCTTTTTTCTTTAGGCTATCAAGATCTCCAGTATAAGGGACTTGTGCCAATGGAGAGAGTTCCAAAGCAAATACTATGCTAGGGAAGAAGAAGAATAACAAAATATATTTATGTAAAAACATCATGTCGCAACATCCTTTTTAACAACATAATAACAAGTTAGGGTTAAAAGAAGACGAAATCAAGTTCTTTGATATAGATTGGTTTAATTCTCATTAATAAAACAAAAAGCCAGTACATTCATTATAAATGCACTGGCGTTATTTTTATTTTTCTAAAATCTGCTTAAATGGTTAGTATTTAAATAAATTAACCTGATTATTAAGTTGCTTAGAAATGCCACGTAATTCTTCAGACAGTTTTTGAGAGTTTTCAGCTTGATTTGACATTTGGTCAGAGACATCATTGGCTGATTGTATGTTCATACTAACTTCATCTGTCACCGTTCTTTGCTCTGCTGCTGCATTAGATATTTGTGTTGCCATGTCTGAAATCTGCATTATTGATATGGAAATTTCTTCTAGAGCTTGAGTTGCATTATTCGCATCATCAACACTTGATTGAGCAAAGACTTTACTTTCATCCATGCTTTGAACTGCATTTGCAGTATTACGCTGTAAAGTCTCAATCATATGTCTGATTTCATCAGTTGAGCTATGAGTTCTTTGTGATAACACTCGAACTTCATCAGCAACAACGGCAAAGCCTCGACCTTGATCACCAGCTCGTGCTGCTTCAATGGCGGCATTTAAAGCGAGGAGGTTGGTCTGCTCTGCAATATCTCTGATAGTAGAAAGAATAGTATTAATGTCTTGTGCATTTTTATCTAACTCTTGGATAATCCCTGAGGCATTGTCCACTTGAGAGGCTAGGTTAGTGATTGATTGCTGATTACGCATGATCACTTGTTTACCTTGTTCACAATTCTTAGTTGAGCTGACTGCAGAATCTGCCGTTATTTGTGCATTATTCGCGACTTCTTGAGCTGTTGCTGACATTTCATGAACAGCCGTCGCTATTTGAGAGATTTCATTTAATTGAATCGCTAATCCATCGCTAGTTTGGCGTGCTACTTTTGTGCTTACTTTTGATTGTGAATCAAGTTCTGAAGATGAGGTTGCAATGTCTTTTACAATGGTCTGTAGTTTTTCTACAAAGCCGTTGACATGAGTAGCCAAGATTCCAATCTCATCTTTTGATTCTACAGTAATGCGTTGAGTTAAATCACCGTTACCATTTGATAAGTCTTTCATTGCTTTGCTTAATATATTGAGAGGAGCTAACGCTTTCTGAATTAAATACATAGCAAGGGCAGCAATGATGGCAATTTGTAATAATGTCATCAATGTAGAATCACGTAATACATCACGAACTGAGCCAAAGGCTTGTTGTTTATCAACGACAACAATAAAGTACCAATCTGTTTGAGGTATTTTGGCAGCGGTTAAGAAAGCTTCGTTACCATTAACCAAAGTTTCACTTTGAGAGTTAGTCCTTGCTAATTGCTGAATTTTATTTAATGAAAATTCATTACCAAGCGCAGAAACCGATTTCATCGCCATATTTCTATCAGGATGAGCAACAAAATTACCGTTACCATCAATAAGAAAGGCAGATACGCCATCTTGGTTTATTGCTAAAATATCATCAACAAGAGATTGAATGCTTACATCTGCACCAACAACGCCATGGTGACCATTAATATTGAATGCTTTAGCAATAGTTACCACTAAATCGCCATTACTAGCATCAACGTAAGGACTTGTTACAATAGCATTTGAAGTTGATGATGCTTCTTGGTACCAGCCGCGTTGACGAGGATCATAATCTGAAGGAACAGGGTTGTCGGAGTTACTTTGGATAAAATCACCAGTATCTAACCCTGCGTAATTAATAATAAAGTGTCCAGCTCTTTGGGATTGATTTAAGTAATCAACAGGCGCGTCAGAGTGAGTAAAAGAACGGGTTGATGCTTCTACAATACTTATTCTTCCATTTATCCATTTTTCAAGACCTGACACATTTGTTTTGGTAAGTACCGTTGAAAATTGATTCACAGAGTGATAGGTTTCCGCAAGCAGTTGACGTCCAGTCATTACTATTTGAATCGACGCCATAATTAAAATGACAGTCACAAACATAAGTGTAAGTTTGTTTTTAATTGAGATATTTTTCAACATATTAAAACCACTAATTAATCCTTTAATAACGAACAACGTAATGTTGTCCAATGCTTTTATTTTTACTAAGTATGTGTAGGTAATTGATCAACTTACATTAGAAAGTAAATCGTGCAGTCATCATCATTTGACCACCATAAACACCATTGAACTTAGCTTCAGCGCCCACTGATAATTGTTCGGTGGAGTGGAAACGGAAATGAACACTGCCAATGTCTTTACTTATGTCACTATTAAATAGTTGACCGTATTGAGCACCTACTTCAATTTGCTGCATTAGCCATAATCTAAAGCCAATATTAATTTCAGTAAGCATCTCATCACCGAATTTATCACTGCTGTTGTCTTTTACATTATGAAGAAGTAGTTGACCGTAAATATCGGAAAATTCATTAATTGGGCCATTAAAACCGATACCACCAGCCACATCCCAATCACCTGAAAATTCAGTATCTACTTTAGCTACAAGGTGAGAGTTTTCTGTGAATTGTTGGTTAACTTGCACACCATAGGTACCAGGACTTGTACCGATACGAGCTTCAAAAAAACTATAAGGGAAATTGTTCGCCATTGCCGTTGAAGATGTCAGCGCTGTCGCTAAAAGAAGGGCTTTTTTGATGTACTTAGTTGATTCCATAACTTAGTTAACCTGATATTCATGAATTTTATCTATGAAAAAGCCTGCAATAAGCAGGCCAGATTATCTATTGATGATTTATTTTATAATGTTTGTAAACGATCTACTTCTATTTCAGGAGTATTACCGCCCTCGTATTCACCAAAAATACGAACTTTAGTGGTTTCATTAATTGCGGTTGGCATTGAAATATCATTATCTAATTCAATTTGAATTTCATTGGTTCCATCTGAGAATAGATATTTATCTTTACGGATGTGACGAATAATACGTCCATCAATTGTCGCATCTTGCTCGGCAAACATGCTCGTGTCTTTTAATAATTCAGCGATGGTCGTTGTTGTTACTGGACCTGTGTAATTAAATTGAACGTGTTTTTGGTTGTGACCGCCATTATCAGCTAAAGCGATAGTTGGAGATAAAATTAGGGCTGCTGTAATTGCAATGATTGTCTTTTTCATAATTTAATCCTTTATTTGATAATCAGTTAGTGATTGCACTTTGTTTCGATAACGCTATTAAAGCAAAGGCTAGCTGAATCTATCGTGACTAATGCATTCATATTCTATTCATCTAGTTATTAGGAGTAAGACAAAGAAATTAAGAGTGGGGATAATTAGCCTCTCAAGTGAGAACAATGTTAATATTACCGGCATGATATACAACGAAATTAGATGGAATTATGAAGGCTTTATCTCCGTTAATGGTTCAAGGAACCACTTCTGATGCCGGTAAAACAGTACTGGTGGCAGGCTTATGCCGAGTGTTGGCAAATAAAGGGATCCAAGTTGCCCCTTTTAAACCTCAAAATATGGCACTGAATAGTGCTGTGACAGAAGACGGTGGTGAAATTGGTAGAGCTCAGGCTTTGCAAGCTGACGCCGCAAGAATAAAGCCTCATGTTCATATGAATCCTATCTTATTAAAACCAAATACAGATATCGGTGCACAGGTTATTGTGCAAGGAAAAGCAATTGAAACCATGGACGCATGGGGTTTTCAAGATTATAAAAAACTGGCAATGCCTTATGTTTTAGAATCTTTTTCATATTTGAATGAACATTATCAGTGCGTTGTAGTTGAAGGGGCGGGAAGCCCTGCTGAGATTAACTTACGTGAGAATGACATAGCAAATATGGGGTTTGCTGAAGCGGCTGATGTTCCGGTTATTATTGTTGCTGATATTGATCGCGGAGGTGTGTTTGCTCATCTATATGGCACATTAGTGCTATTATCTGAATCAGAGCAAGCGCGAGTGAAAGGGTTTGTGATTAACCGCTTTCGTGGTGATATCTCTTTACTTGTTCCCGGTCTTGAATGGCTAGAAGAAAAAACAGGTAAACCAGTATTAGGCGTTATACCTTATTTGCATGGTTTAAACTTAGAAGCAGAAGATGCAATTAAGAGTGAGCAGCAAGAGAAGGGGAAGTTTGTGGTAAAAGTTCCAGTTGTTACTCGTATTAGTAATCATACTGATTTTGATCCATTACGTTTACATCCAGAAATAGATCTTCAGTTTGTTGGTAAAGGGCAATCATTATCAGGTGCTGATTTCATTATTCTTCCTGGCAGTAAGTCAGTACAAGCCGACTTAAATTATCTTAAATCGCAAGGTTGGGATAAAGACATTGAAAGGCATCTTCGTTTTGGTGGCAAAGTCATGGGTATTTGTGGTGGTTATCAAATGCTCGGCGAACGTCTTTCAGATCCTTTAGGTCTTGAAGGGGAAGCTTCATCCATTGATGGGTTAGGTTACTTATCAATTTCTACTGAGTTAAAAAAACAGAAACAACTTACTCTTGTAGAAGGAGAATTAATTCTACCAGAGCAAGTAGCTGTAAAAGTTACTGGTTATGAAATTCATGCAGGAGTAAGTACTGACTCTGTAAAAAATGAATCGCCTATTGTGATTAATAGTGAACAATCAATAAGACGTGATGGTACAGTAAATAAAGAAGGCTCGATCTTTGGTACTTACTTACATGGTATTTTTGATGAACCACAAGCCTTTGAAGCGATTTTATCTTGGGCTGGTTTAAAAGAAAGCAAGGCCATTGATATGAATGAAATTCAAGAAGAGGCGATCGAACGTATTGCGGATTCAATTGAAGAAAGTTTAGATTTATCTCAACTATGGCCAAGTTTGTTTGAAAAGAAAGCTGCCTATTAAGGACTGAATGAATATGTCTCGAATTACGTTATTTTTTGTATTGCTGTTTAGCTCTTTGTCTGTTTCAGCGAATGTCACCGTATATGCTGCATCATCATTAACCAATGTGATGAACGATATTGTCGATGCATACCAAGATGAAACAGGTGAAAGAGTTCGTGTGAGTTATGCTGGATCTTCGTCACTCGCTCGACAAATTGCTAATGGAGCGCCTGCTGATATTTATCTCTCAGCAAACACTAAGTGGATGGATTACTTGATTGAACAAGATCAAGTTGAAGTTGGAAGCAAGGTGGATTTATTACGAAACACTCTGGTTTTAATTGCCTCGAGAAGCACACCAAAAGAAAATACATGGCAGTGGTTTATTGGGCAAAAAGGCTTCCGAATCGCAATGGCGGATCCGAGGCATGTGCCAGCTGGGATCTACGGTAAACAAAGTTTAGAAAAACAGTTTCGTTGGCCAGAAATAAAAGATCATATTGCTTCAGGTAACAATGTTCGCTCAGCCTTACTGTTTGTTGAGCGTGATGAAGCACCGTTAGGTATTGTGTATAAAACGGATGCATTATTGTCAAAAAATGTCACGGTAGTTGAAGAGTTTCCAGAGGATTCCCATGATCCTATCGTTTACCCTATGGCTATAATTAAAGATAAAACATCAGATGAAGTCACTCGTTTTTATCAGTATTTATTATCTGAAAAAGTAAAAAATATTTTTGTTTCTTATGGGTTTACAACAATTTAATGATATTGACGGATTATGAAGTAGAAGCCTTACTATTAAGCTTAAAAATTGCAGGCATAGCTGTAGGTTTCTCTCTACCTATTGGCATTCTTTTGGCTTGGGTACTCGCGCGTTGTGAGTTTAAAGGTAAAGCCATACTCGATGGTTTAATTCATTTACCTTTAGTGCTGCCACCTGTTGTTATCGGTTACTTACTGCTCATTTCAATGGGCCGACAAGGTGTTATTGGTAAATGGTTGTATGAGTTATTTGGTTTAACATTTAGCTTTAATTGGAAAGGGGCTGCGTTGGCCTCTGCGATTGTAGCGTTGCCATTAATGGTTCGAGCGATTCGTCTTGCTTTAGAATCAGTCGACCAAAAATTAGAACAGGCGGCAAGAACACTCGGCGCTTCACGCACCAAAGTATTCTCTACTATCACGCTTCCTTTAATGTTACCTGGTATTTTAACGGGAGCAGTATTGGCTTTTGCTCGTAGTTTAGGGGAGTTTGGTGCAACCATTAGTTTTGTTTCTAATATTGAAGGCGAAACCCGAACGCTTCCATTGGCCATGTTTAGCTATATTGAAATCCCAGGGGCAGAAATGGAGGCTGCACGCCTATGTGTTATTTCTATTATTGTTGCTTTAATCTCATTATTACTCTCAGAATGGTTAGCGCGTGCCAGCAAGAAAAGGTTAATGGGTTAATTCATGTTAGTCGTTGATATAAAAAAACAATTAGATGATTTTAGTCTTGATGTTCAGTTAACGTTACCCTCATCTGGGATCAGTGCAGTTTTCGGACGTTCGGGTGCAGGTAAGTCTTCACTTGCTAATATAATTAGTGGTCTTAGCTCCCCAAATTCTGGGCGAATCAGTCTTAATAACACAGTGTTATTTGATTCAGGTATGGGAGTCTCTGTACCGCCAGAGCAACGCCATATTGGTTATGTATTTCAAGATGCACGTCTATTTCCTCATTATAAAGTGGAAGGGAATCTACTTTATGGCTGTCATGGCAAAAGAACCTCTCGCTTTAATGATGTCGTCAAATTATTAGATATTGAATCTTTACTGCAACGTTATCCGCACTCTTTATCGGGTGGTGAGAAACAACGAGTCGCGATTGGACGTGCAATTCTTTCTGAGCCGGCATTACTTATCATGGATGAACCATTAGCCTCTTTGGATTTACCAAGAAAACATGAAGTAATGCCTTATTTAGAAAGGTTAGCAAAAGAGATCCAAACGCCAATTATTTATGTGTCACACAGTTTAGATGAAATCTTACGATTAGCAGATCATATGGTTCTGCTTAATGACGGCTCAGTAAGTTTATCTGGTGATATTACTTCAGTTTGGAGCTCTCCATTAATGCGTCCTTGGTTAAATGCGTCAGAGCATTCTGCCTTGTTAGAAGGGACGATAACAGAGTTGCATCCAGATCACCCGATGACATTGGTGACTTTAAAAAACGCACAGCAAGGCATTTGGGTTAAGTCACCGTGTGATTGCACGGAGAAAAGACAAAATATTCGTTTACGTATTCGAGCAAATGATGTGTCTTTGATTAAGCAACAACCAGAGTTTAGTTCTATTCGAAATATTCTCCCTGTTGTTATAGAAAGTCTAACTGAAGACAAAGAAAACGATGTAGTGGCGGTGAAATTGAATTTATCGGGACACGTGTTGTGGGCAAATATTACACGTTGGGCAAAAGAAGAGTTGGTACTAGCACCTGGGCAAAAATGGTTTGCACAAATTAAAGGTGTAAGTGTGACTCAATCCGATTTATGTTCGAAATAATGATATTTTAAAAATAAGCACCATAAAGGAAGAAGTAGATATGAAGTACCAATGGATATTATTTGATGCAGATGAAACCTTATTTCATTTTGATGCGTTTGCTGGTTTGCAACGTATGTTTGAAGGTTACGGCATTCACTTTAGTAAAGAACAGTTTATTGAATATCAATTAGTGAACAAACCGCTGTGGGTACAATATCAAGATAATGAGATCACAGCACAACAGCTACAAGAAATACGTTTTGAGTATTGGGCAAACGAGGTCGGTGTTACCCCAAAGGCAATGAACACAGCTTTTATGATGGCAATGGCAGAGATTTGTGCGCCATTGGATGGCGCTAAAACCTTACTTGATTCATTGTTAGCAAACAATGTGAAAATGGGAATTATCACTAATGGCTTTACTGAATTGCAAAAGATCCGTTTAGAAAAAACAGGATTTAGTCATTACTTTGAATTAGTTACGATTTCAGAGCAAGTGGGTGTAGCTAAACCGGATAAACGTATTTTTGAACATACTTTTTCTATGATGGGTGAGGTTGAATTATCAAACATATTAATGGTTGGTGATAACCCTGATTCTGATGTTCTTGGCGGAATGAATGCCGGTGTTGATACATGCTGGCTAAATGCAAGCCAACAAACATGCCCTGAAGGTGTTGAGCCAACATATACCGTTAAGACACTTAATGATTTACAAGAGCTGCTACATAGCGCTTAGAAGTTTTCTTACGCAGTAAAATTACTGTGCTGCTATTATAAAAAAGCCTCATTGTTTATTATAACAATGAGGCTTTTTTGTATCACTTGACCAGAAATATTACTCTTCTGATGGTGTTACTTGTTCTGTGTTTTCAGACTCTACCGTTGCTTGTTCTGCTTCAAGTGCCATTTTTTCACGATCAGCTTTACTGATGTATTTTGGCTTGTTATGCGAACGGCTGTTTTTAGTTTGGGTTCTGCGGTGTTTCTTTAAAAGAGTCTCTTTAACTTTGTTTTTACGGCTCATTGTATTACCACATTAGATCATCAGGAATAACGAATTCCGCATACGGGTCGTCTTCATCCTGTGCATCTTCCGCTATTACGTTGTTAAGCACAACAACTGATTCATCACGTAAGGTAATCTTATCTGCAACACCAGCAGGAACGACTTCATAATCTTCATTAAAATGTACAATCGCTAAACGACCAGCAACTAATTGTGTTTGCATTGTTTTATCAACATACATTTTTTTGACTAGTGTTCCATCAGTAAAGTTATAACCAATGTCACCATGAGTACGATCAAGTTTATTTGCAGTGATCAATTGTTTGATTTGAGCTGTTAATTCTTTTTGATCTTTTTCGGCTTTGTGTTTCAAGCTTAGTTCTTTGTCTTTTTCAGCTTGAGCTGCTTTGTTCAATTCTACTGCCGCTTTTGCTTCACGATTTTGAACACGAGATTTTTTTGAAGCTTTCTTTGCTTTTGCTACTTTCTTTTGGTTCACTAACCCAGCTTTTAGCATTTGCTCTTGTAAGCTTAGCGCCATAAATAATTCCTAATAATAACGATGTCGAGTTCTGACGATTATCCCATGAGTTGTATGGGATTTAAAGGACAATAGAGAGAAGTAAAGATGAAAACACCTTGTATTGCGGCTTGTAAAAACGAAGGCGGTATCTGTATTGGTTGTAAACGTACAATCACTGAAATAATAGAATGGAAATCAATGACGGATATTGAGAGAGGAAATGTAATGGATCGGTTATCAGGTAAATCATCCACTCATACGTGTCCCGAATGCACAAAACCAGCTCAATGTGACATCAAAATGGGTAAGGAAACGTGTTGGTGTTTTGAGATTGAAACTCGTGATGTAGGTATCATTTCTGAGAACTCAGAGTGCTTATGTCAGCATTGTTTATCAAGGAAGCCTATAGCGTGATTTTTACGTGCTACTTTAATGTAATAAGGTGCTAAAATTGATGTAGATCAATTAGTAAAGTTACTAAGTTTACCTATCCTTTAGAGGTAATTAACATTATTAACAATTATCACATAAAATTAATTTGTCACAAGTGTTAATAATTCTATACATTATTTTTCAATTAAATACATCTCTGGATGAACGCAAAAAACTAGTAGATAAAAGGGTTTATCTTCAAAATTTAATTGAAGCACTATTTGTGAGGGATTAAAATCTATGTCAGATAGGTTCGACAACTTGTTAACATTTTCTATATTTATAAAGTAGAAAGATAACTAGGAATAAAATTATGAGCAATGCAATAAAGCAAAACGATGGAGCTGAACGTTCATCTGAATGGAAAGCCTTTTTCTTCATCACAGTTGTTCTTTTCCCAATTCTAAGTGTGGGTGTGGTTGGTGCGTACGGTTTTTCTGTGTGGTTAATGCAGGCACTGTTTTTTGGTATGCCAGGTCACGGTGGTTAATTCTTTTTAAGAACCCGCGGCTACAACAAATTAGAATTAGATAAAAGAGAAGCAATTATGATGTCATTACTTAAAAGAGCTTGGGCGGTTTTTGCTCGTCCGAGTGTACATATCAGCTTGGGTGTTTTAACCCTTGGTGGTTTCATTGCCGGTGTTATTTTCTGGGGTGGCTTTAACGTTGCGCTAGAAGCGACAAATACAGAAGAGTTCTGTGTTAGCTGTCACGCAGATAATATTCAACCTGAATACGCAGGAACAATTCACGATAAAAACCGTTCAGGTGTTCGTGCAACTTGTCCTGATTGTCACGTTCCACATGAATGGACTTCTAAAATTGCTCGTAAGATGCAAGCAAGTAAAGAAGTATTTGCTCACGTATTTGGTTTCATTGATACCCCTGAGAAATTTGAAGAGCGTCGTATCGTTTTAGCCCAGCACGAATGGGACCGTTTTAGCGCAAACAAATCTCTTGAATGTCGTAACTGTCATGACTATGACGGTATGGATTTCTCTAAAATGCAACCAACTGCACGTATCCAAATGCAAGGCGCGAAAGAACGTGACCAAAGTTGTGTAGATTGCCATAAAGGTATTGCTCATAGTCTTCCTGCAAATATGGACAGCTCTGGCGGCATGGTGAGTGAATTAACTCAGCTTGCGGGTAACACTAAATACGAAGACGGTCAAACTTACGTATCTGTTCGTCACCTTCCTATGTATGAAGATGCTAAATTGACAGTTGAAGCGGGCCTATTAAACCCAGCGTCTCAAGTAACTGTACTTGAAGAGAAAGGCGATGCAATGAAAGTTGCTATCGAAGGTTGGCGTAAAGTTAAAGGCTTCGGTCGTGTTATCCAAGAAGATTTTGGTATGAACATTGCGGTAGGTGCTTTACTTAAAGATGCAGCTCAGAACGATAAATTTGTTGAGAAATTTGAAACGAAAGAAGATGATCTAACAGGTCTACCTTGGCAGCGTGTAACGGTAAGTCTATGGATGAAACAAGAAGATTTCTTACCTGACTATACTACCGTTTGGCAGAAAGCTGAAGAGTCATACAAAACGAACTGTTCTGTATGTCACACTCAACCAGCTGAAGCGCATTTCGACTCTAACACATGGCCTGGTATGTTTGACGGTATGATGGCATTCGTTAACTTCGATACTGACAGTAAGTCACTTGTATTGAAATACCTACAAAAACACTCTTCAGATTTTTCTGACGAAAAACACTAAGAATTAATGGAGTAGATAGCATTATGTCTATTAGCAGAAGAAGTTTTCTAAAAGGTGTTGCAACAACAAGTGCAGTATCTTTAGTAGGTCCAAGCCTACTAATGTCTTCAAAAGCAAACGCCGCTGAAACAACTGGCACATGGCGTATGTCTGGCTCACACTGGGGTGCGTTCCGTGCGCACATCTATGGTGGCAAAGTACAAGAAATTAAAGCGTTAGAAATGGATAAGCATCCAACAGACATGTTGAATGGTATCAAAGGCATTATTTATAGCCCAAGCCGTGTTCGTTACCCAATGGTACGTCTAGATTGGCTGAAAAAACATAAGTACTCAGCTGAGACTCGTGGTAACAACCGTTTTGTACGTGTCACGTGGGATGAAGCGTTAGATTTATTCTACCGTGAGCTTGAGCGTGTTCAAAAAGACTACGGTCCATGGGCGCTTCATGCAGGTCAAACGGGTTGGAACCAAACCGGTTCTTTCCACAACTGTACTGCTCAAATGCAACGTGCTGTTGGTATGCATGGTAACTTCATCAAGAAAGTAGGCGACTACTCGACGGGTGCAGGTCAAACAATCATGCCTTACGTTCTTGGCTCTACAGAAGTGTACGCACAAGGTACTTCTTGGTCTGAGATCATCGAGCATTCAGACAACATTATTTTATGGGCAACAGATCCAGTTAAAAACCTTCAAGTAGGTTGGAACTGTGAAACTCATGAATCTTATGCTTACCTTGAGAAGCTAAAAGAAAAAGTGGCAGCAGGTAAAGTAAATGTACTTTCTGTTGACCCAGTGAAAAACAAAACACAGCGTTTCTTACAAAACGATCACATGTATTTGAATCCACAAACTGATGTGGCGTTCATGCTAGCTGTGGCTTACACGCTATACACTGAGAATTTGTACGATAAAGCATTCATCGATACTTACTGCCTAGGCTTTGACGAGTTTATGCAATACGTACTTGGTGAAACTAAAGATAAAGTAGTTAAAACTCCTGAATGGGCTGCTGAGATCTGTGGCGTATCACCTGAGCAAATTCGCGAGTTCGCGAAAATGATGGCAACGGGTCGTACACAAATCCTATTTGGATGGTGTATCCAGCGTCAACAACACGGTGAGCAACCGTACTGGATGGGTACCGTTCTATCTGCAATGACAGGTCAAATCGGTCTTGCTGGTGGTGGTGTATCTTACAGTCACCACTACTCAAGTGTTGGTGTTCCTTCTACTGGTTTTGCAGGCCCTGGTGGTTTCCCACGTAACGTGGACCAAGGTCATGAGCCTAAGTGGAATAACAACGATTTCAATGGTTACAGTAATACTATTCCTGTAGCGCGTTGGATTGACTGCCTATTAGAACCAGGTAAAGAAATCCGTTATAACGGTAATAAAGTTGTATTACCTGATTTCAAAATGATGGTTATCTCTGGTAATAATCCTTGGCATCACCACCAAGATCGTAACCGAATGAAGAAAGCGTTCCAAAAACTTCAAACGGTTGTAACGATTGATTTTGCTTGGACTGCAACGTGTCGTTTCTCTGATATCGTACTTCCAGCATGTACGCAATGGGAACGTAACGATATTGACCAATACGGTTCATACTCTGCGCGTGGCTTAATTGCAATGCACAAGCTTGTAGACCCTCTATATCAATCACGATCTGATTTTGAGATCATGACTGAACTGACACGTCGTTTTGGCCGTCATAAAGAATATACTCGCGGTATGGATGAGATGGAGTGGGTTCGTTCACTTTATGCTGAATGTCGCACAGCAAACGAAGGCAAATTTGATATGCCTGAATTTGATGTATTCTGGGAAAAAGGCGTTCTAGACTTCGGTGAAGGTAAGCCATGGGTTCGTCACGCTGATTTCCGTAAAGATCCTGAAGTTAATGCACTAGGTACACCTTCTGGTTTCATTGAAATCACAAGCCGTAAGATTGCGCGCTTTGGTTACGAAGAATGTCAAGGTCACCCAATGTGGTTCGAGAAATCGGAACGTTCACATGGCGGTCCAGGTTCTAAAGAACACCCATTCTGGATGCAATCTTGTCACCCTGATAAGCGTTTGCATTCACAAATGTGTGAGTCTGAAGAGTTCCGTGCAACTTACGCTGTTCAAGGTCGTGAGCCGGTATACATTAACCCTCTAGATGCAAAAGAAAAAGGCATCAAGAGTGGTGATCTAGTTCGTGTATTTAATGGTCGTGGTCAGCTTCTTGCTGGTGCTGTTCTTACTGATAGTTACCCTCGTGGTGTTATCCGTATCGAAGAAGGTGCATGGTACGGTCCACTAAATGAAAAAGTGGGTGCAATCTGTACTTATGGCGATCCAAACACACTGACGCAAGATATTCCATCATCTGAGCTTGCTCAGGCGACATCAGCGAATACATGTCTAGTTAACTTTGAGAAATTCAAAGGTAAAGTTCCACCTGTAACTTCATTCGGTGGTCCAATTATTGTTGAATAAGACAATAAAAGTTAACTAATTAAAAAGCACCTATATTTAGGTAATGCCAGTCAGTTAAGCGAACATCAATAAAAACAAGGGCTTCAGACGAATTTATTACAATCATTCTGGAGCCCTTGTTGTATCTATCTTTCACTCTCTTAACGGGTACTTTGCCATATCTATTAGACATTGAATAAATAGTGCATAATTACTCAATAAAGTGACTAACTGATCGGCATTACCTATATTTAGGTGCTTTTTTTATATATATCATTCATATTTTAGTGACTAAGTATTATTAAATTTATTATATCTGGTTTCTTATATTTGGCATTTTTATAGTGCATTATTTTTATCGAAACTCATGCTATTTTACTATGAGAATTTCAATATATGTATTATTCTCTCGCCGAAAATTTCACACAGGTGAAATGCTTAGAGTAGAGCCAGAATGCTGCAAAAATTATTAATGAATCTAAAAACAAAGTATCAAATATTAATGCCAGTTTTAGCGACAATTATTGTTATGATAATCGCTATATTTTTAGTTAACCAAAAACTAGAATCGACAAACCGTAATGTACAAATTTCAGAATACAGAAGCACTCAATTAAGTAACGTGTCTGTTGCTGAGTCACGCTTACTTTTCTTAAGATTAAGCGTGTCTGCAAGTTTTACTGATTTTGGACTATTAAAGGCGATTGATTTTGATGGTATATCATCAGAATTACGTTCAAATTTCACAAGTATGGTTGAGCAGCAAAGAACGCTGCAACAAATTGGTGCGGCGGCTAAATCGCCAGAAGTCTTACAGCAAGAAGTGAATGAGATTTTATCTCAAATTAATAAGTATAAAAAACTAGCGAGTAAAATTGCCGAACATAATGATGCCAAAGTTGAAGAATGGGGAAACTCTATTTATTTGACTACGCCAATTCAACAAGCGAGTGAATTAATATCAGCATCAGATCTAAATGAAGAAGCGAAAGCTTATTGGAATAAAATTCTTCCAGAGGTATATAACAGCGCTGGTAGTATTGAAATTCAAATGACGTCTTTATTTAATGACGATTTATATACATCAGTAAGCAAAGCATCAAGAATCGATATTGTTAATCGAGAATTTGAAACGTTAGCTAAACTTATTGCCCCTTTAGAACATGAAGGCGCAAAAAAAATAATGATGGATGCATTTAAATCTCAATCAGATATGAATGCGATTCTTTGGAACGCAACAACAAGTATTAATCAGCACAAGCAAGAGATGATTAATCTTGGCGGTATCATCTATGAAGAGTTAAACAAAGAAAAAGAACGCTTGTCGTCAATGAACCAGAAAATTTCGTCAATGAATATGAATTTGATTTCAGAAAGTCAAAATTTACTGTTTATTTCGATAGCGATTACGGTAATAGTTTCATTGATTATTGGTGTTATTATTGCTCAAGTTGTAACCAAACCAATTTTGATTCTTCAAGAACAAATGTCTGATATTTCAAATGGTCGTTTAGATTCGCTAAACCATCAATCAAACGAAAATGAAATTGGTGAGTTATGTAAGAATACAGATAGCACGGTAATTCGACTTCAAGAAATGATCAGTAGCTTACGTAATGTGGGTGAAGAGGTATCATCTTCTTCAACAGAACTTGCAGCTATTATGGTACAGAGCGAAGCAAATGCATCAGATCAAAAGTCACAAGTGGATTTAATTGCCGCAGCAATTACTGAACTAGCGGCTTCTGCAAATCAAGTTGATGAGTCTGCAAACCAAGCAGATATCAAAGCAAGAGAAGTGCTTGGAATGAGTCGTGATGGTGCTAAATCTGCATCTGAAGGGGTTAAGTTAAGTAAAGATTTAGCCGTTCAAATGGATGGTACATCAAGCGAAGTGATGATTTTAAAAGATCAGACCGACCGTATTAGTGAAGTGATTACTGTTATCGATTCTATCTCAGAGCAAACGAACTTATTAGCATTAAATGCGGCGATTGAAGCAGCACGAGCTGGTGAAAGTGGTCGAGGTTTTGCTGTAGTTGCTGATGAGGTGCGTGTACTTGCGGCTAAAACGCAGCAATCAACACAAAATATTCAAAATATCATTAACGACTTACAGCAGAAATCATTGAATGTGGTTGACGCTGTAAACCAGTCAATAGATATGATTCACAAAACGGCTCAAATGAGTATTGATACAAATAATCAGTTATTAAATATTTCAGATTCTATCGAATCGATTTCTCAGACAAACTCAGAAATGGCAACGGCGGCGAATGAGCAAAACAGAGCCATTGAATCTATTAGTGAAAACGTGAATGTTATTACTGAAAGTATTAACCAAAATGTGGAGGGCATTCGAGAGTCAACTCAAGCTAGCCAACACTTGTCTGAGTTATCAGAGAATCAAAGAGAACAATTGTTGTTTTTTAAATTATAAATAATAAGTAACTAAAGAGGCTGGTATATAAATATCAGCCTCACGCTTCTTCCTTTTATTTTATCCGCTTAAAGTCTTGCCTTTTTCTTGTTAGTATTGATTGTCTCCTTAATCGTAGTATTCTATGTGAATTAAAGCGTTAATTGATTGAGTTAGCGTAGAAAGTAACAATAGGAAGTACATGATGAACCCATTATTTTTCTTATGTGGACAAGAAACAATTCCTGTTCAAAATGATTTAGTTTATGAGTTACAGAACGATCAAATAACCATGCGTTTTGCTGGCATTCACAACTCCCCAATTAATGATCATTTCCTAGTCTTACAATTTCCAACGCAACTTGAGCATGATGCTAAAATTTTAGGTGATGGCTTTCAAATGCTTGCTCAAACGGCTGGCCAAGTTGATACGCTAAAAGATATTGGTCGTTGTCCTGATAATAATTCGAGCTATCGTTTGTACCCTGAAAGTGCGAAAAAACGATTTTATAACTACTTAGTCGTTGAGCAATCAAATGGTTTTACTTTGTTTGGCTTCACTTCTTGCTACCGTTTTGCTGGGTATTTTGAAATTCATGAATACCAAGGTGATATGAATGTAATGGCTTTTCTTGATGGTGAGCATACACGACCACAAGATTGGGCAAGTAATCAAATGGAAGCAATCACGGTTATCAATGCCGATTCCCTTGCTGAGCTTTATGAGCTTTATGCTGTAAAAATTCAAGAGAAGCACCCAATTAGGCCTGGTGTTAAAAAGAATGCACCAGTAGGTTGGTGTTCTTGGTATGCCTATTACGCAGAAGTGACTGAAAAAAATGTACTCGATAATGTAGAAGTTATGTGTACAGAGCAACAAGATTTTGAATGGGTGCTATTGGATGATGGTTATCAAGCATTTATGGGAGATTGGTTAACACCATCAGAGAAATTCCCAAACGGCATTAAAGCACTACTTAAAGAGATTAAAGATAAGGGTAAAAAACCAGCGATTTGGATGGCTCCATTTATTGTACAACCAGAGTCAGAAGTCTTTAAAAATAATCCAGATTGGTTTGTACGTCATGAAAATGGTGAGTTATTAAAAGCGGAAGATATCACTTATGGAGGTTGGCGTTGTACACCTTGGTATATTCTTGATACCTCAAAGCCAGAAGTTCAAAGGCACTTAACAGAAGTTATTCATACCATGCAAGAAGAGTGGGGGGTTGAGTTATTTAAACTGGATGCAAACTTCTGGGGATGCTTAAAAGGGCATCGTATTCAATCAGGAATTACAGGGATAGAAGCTTATCGTTTAGGAATGCAGGCGATTATCAATGGTGCTGGCGATGCCTTAATTCTTGGCTGTAATGCGCCAATGTGGCCATCTCTTGGTCTTGTTGATGCTATGCGTATTTCAGATGATGTTGAACGTAACCCAGAGCGCTTTGAGCAAATTGCAAACGAAATATTTTATCGCAGTTGGCAACATCGTAAGTTATGGCAAATAGATCCTGATTGTTTAACGTTAACATCTTTGTCGAATCAAGGTACTGAAAGAAAGTATTATGAGTTTCATCGAAATGTCATTCTAGCGTCTGGGGGGCTGGCATTATCAGGAGACCCACTACCAGAGCTTAATAATTTTGCTAAAAAGACATGGAAGAATTTGCTTTCCCGTCTTCGATTAACTCAAGATTCAGCACAATTTAAATCGTTATCAAATCGCCATTGTAGCTTGCGATTAAACCATCAACATGAACTGCATTGCGTATTCAATTATGATGATGAATTAATAGAGCATACATTAGTAGCTGACCAGCCATCCATTTGGCGTGATTTTTGGACAGGTGAGCAATTAAACGAAGAACCAATGCAAATGTTATCACTGACATTAGAAAATGGTTTAAGTAGTAGAGCTATTTTGGTTTCTAATTAAAAGCGTTTATATCACTTGAAATTAGAGGAGGGGTATTTCAACAGAAGGAATACTCCTTTTTTATAAAAAGATCTAAAATATCCAAGAATATTGTATTTAAGAAATTTTTTTCTCAATAACGAAATTGTTTGAGTAACGACACTATTTGAAAAGGCTCCATCTTGCCAACACTCTAAGTAAATTTCATCTTTGGTGTAAATTTTATTTGGATTACTATAAAAAAGAAATAATAAATTTGCTTCGTTGAGGCTTAGCTTTACTTCATCACTGTGATTATTTACGAGAACAACTAAGCTCTCATAATCAATAGTCATGTTTATCGTTTCTATTATTTCTTTTTTATTCATAGAGATTAATTAGCACTCAATCTTAGGTGTTGCTGCACTGATGCGCTGTTTTCTATCGTGTGTTGGAGCATCAAAGTGACTTTCTAACAAACGTTGTGTGATTGAGTGTTGAGGCTTAGCAAATACGTCTTGAGTGGCTCCTTTCTCTACGACTTCACCTTCATGCATTACCATTACCTTGTCTGTAATGTGTTTTACAACTCCAATGTGCTGCGATACATAAATAAATGAAATTGCCATTTCTTGCTGAAGCTCTAAGAACAAATTAATGATCTGAGAACGCATAGCCATATCTAATCCGTTCAATGCCTCATCTGCCACAATGATAGAAGGTTGCAATATCAACGCACGAGCGAGACACACACGTTGTTTTTGGCCTGTTGCAAGCATTTGCGGGTAGAAGTAAGCATGTTCAGGTAATAAGCCAACACGTTGCAAGGTGTCTTTTACTCGTCGTTCTCGAGCTTCTGGTGACATGCTTGTATTACGTTTTAATGGGCCTTCTAAAATTCGACCAATTTGAATTCGAGGATTTAACGAAGAGTTTGGATCCTGAAAAATCATACGAATAAGCTTACAACGAGTTTTAAAGTCTTTGTAATCGAGCACTTCGCCATTAACTTTTATGATGCCAGAGGTTGGTTCAACAACACCTGCTAGCATACGAGCAACCGTGGATTTTCCTGAGCCGTTAGCGCCAATAAACCCTAAGGTTTGGCCTGCTTCTAAAGAAAAACTAACAGGCTTTACGGCCTCTTTAATTTGTTTACGAAACAAGCCTGTGCGAAATACATAGTCTTTTTTAAGATCAGTAACTTCAAGAAGCGCAGTCATTTTTCTTCTCCTCAAAATTTAATGGGAAATGGCAGCTAAATTTATGGTCTTTCACTTTTCTACCTTCAGGAACTTCAACACATTTACGTTGAGCATAAGGGCATCGAGGACCTAAGCGGCAACCAATAGGTAAATGCTGTAACGGAGGAAT
Organism: Aliivibrio sifiae; assembly: GCF_002954705.1. Classification (GTDB taxonomy): domain Bacteria; phylum Pseudomonadota; class Gammaproteobacteria; order Enterobacterales; family Vibrionaceae; genus Aliivibrio; species Aliivibrio sifiae_A. The sequence continues at coordinate 940,872 of NZ_MSCO01000002.1, read as the reverse complement.
GGTTCCTGGCAAAGATTCCAACTTAGCTTTATGAGGGATCCCATCTTTACTAAAATCTGGCATTGCACGTAATAATGCATTGGTATAAGGATGCTTTGGTGCCTCAAGGATCTCTTTGCGGCTAGCAGATTCAACCGATTGACCGCAATACATTACGGTAATTCTATCAACCCACTGTGTTAAGGTGATTAAATCATGGCTAATTAGCAGAATTGTTGTGTTGTTAACCTGATTCATGCGGCTCAACAAACGGAATATTTGTGACTGTGTCACCGCATCCAATTCATCTGTTGGCTCGTCGGCGATTAAGATACGTGGTTTATTGGCAATTGCCATAGCGATCATTACTTTCTGGCATTCACCATCTGTAAGTTCATAAGGGTAGCATTTCATAATTCGCTTATGATCTTTAATTCCCACTTTATGAAGCAGTGCGATTGCGCCTTTGGTTCGCCAATTCCAACGTTGCCACCAATTACCAGTAAAGTACTTGGATGGGATAGCTTCTTTAAGTTGGTTGCCCACTTGTTCTGATGGATCAAGACAAGTTGATGGCTCTTGGAAGATCATCGCCATTTCACGACCAATAACACGGCGTCGTTCTTTTGGAGATAAAGCGAGTAGGTCGATATTCCCCAAACGCATCCTGTCTGCGCTGATCTTCCAGTTATCTTTAGTGATCCCTAAAATGGCTTTTGCGACTAGAGATTTACCTGAGCCAGATTCACCAACAAGACCACGGATTTCTCCTTCATTTAGAGTCAGGCTCATGCGGTCAACCGCTTTTACCATTCCTTGAGGGGTTTCTAACTCAATGGTTAAGTGGCGAATGTCTAATAATGGCATTATTCTGTCCCCGCATTTAATGCGCGTTGAATCCCATCACCAACTAAGTTAATGATAATCACTGTGAAAGTAATGACGATACCCGGTAAGGTTACAGTCCAAGGGGCAATATAAATAAGTTCAATTGAATCACCTAAAATAGCGCCCCATTCAGGGCTTGGGGCTTGTGCGCCTAACCCTAGAAAACCTAAGGCGGTGATATCTAAAATCGCCACAGAGAAAGCAAGAGTCATCTCTGCCACAATGATAGTAAGGATATTGGGTAACACAGAGTTCCATAATAGATAGAAATCATTAGCACCGTCTAAACGAGCAGCCAAAATGTAATCTTTTTCCATTTCATTATGTACTGCAGTATAAACAGCTCGAATAAAACGAGGAATAAGGGCAAGCCAAATTGCTAATAAAATATTGAACTCGCCAAAGCCTAAAAATGCAACAAAGATAATCGCAAGTAATAATGAAGGGATCGATAAAATTGTATCAAGAAGATGATTCAAGATGCTTGATAACAAGCCTTTTGTCATACCTGCAAAAATACCAATAACGCAACCGACAAAGCCAGAGAGCAGGGCGACGATAACGGCATAACCAAACGTGAGTTGTGAGCCAATAAGCAGTCGAGATAAAATATCGCGACCTAAATCATCGGTTCCTAAGAAAAAAGTAACATCCCCTTCAGAGCTCCAAGATGGCGGCATTAATAGGTTTTCAGATTGCCATTGTGGGTCATACGGACTTAACCATGGAGAAAAAGTGGTAATAATGATGATCAACAATAAACACCAAAACCCGAACATGGCTAATGAATTAGCACGGTAACTCAACCAGAAACGCTCTATTTGAGTAGGGATGTGTTCCTCTTGATAAACGCTATTTGAGAGCATAGAACTCTTTCCTTACTAATGGGTTTACGGCGGCACCTAATAAATCCGATAAGATATTAGCCAATAGAATAAATGACGCTACAGTAATAACACCAGCTTGAATCGCAACAAAATCTTGATTAATAATCGCATCAAGCAGCCAACGCCCGACCCCAGGCCAATTAAAAATTGATTCTGTTAATATTGCCGCGGTAAATAAGCCTGATAACTGAATACCAAGTTTTGGTATGATTGGAGGAAGAGCATTACGGATAATATGCTTTACCATGATCTCAAATTTCGATAACCCTTTTGTATGAGCGACCTTAATGTAGTTTTGAGTAATCACCGTTGCTACTGAAGAACGCATTAAACGAATGACTTCTGTCATAGGAGCAATAGACAATACTAGCGTGGGTAAGATTAAGTGCTGAATAATATTTTCTAGCATTTCCGCACGATAAGGAGATTTAGATGCCAATACATCGATAAATACGAATCCAGTGGTTGCATCGAATTCATACAATAAACTATAGCGGCCAGAAACAGGGGTAACCCCTAAATGTAAACTGAAGAACATTAATAATATCAATGCTATCCAGAATAATGGCATTGAGTATCCTAACAACGCAATAGAGGAAACAATGGTATCTGTGGGTTTGCCTTGACGCATACCAGCAATAGTACCGATCGGTGTGCCAATGATTAGTGCAATGAGAAAGGCAAAGAAACACAGTTCGATAGTGGCTGGAAAAACACGTAGAATTTCATCAAGCATGTTTACGCCATACTGATTAACGCCTAGGTTTCCATTTGCTAACTCACCTAAATAGGTTACCCAACCAGAGAAAAAAGAGGTTTGAGACCATGCTGAGGTTGCATCAAGGCGTAAGATATTGAAACCGATCAAAGTCAGGATCAATAGCGTAATAATGAATAAGTTAAAACGTCGAATTGTATAAATCCACATTATTCTTCCTCCTTAATTCTTACAACATCATGGAAAGAATATGTATTAAATGGGCTCAAGGTAAACCCCTTTAATGAAGCTTGATTCGCTTGATATTTGATGCCATGAGCAAGAGGGATAATAGGTAACTCTTCGTTCAATAAATTTTGAAGTTGGCGGTAAATATTGATGCGATAACGAGGTTGGTTGGTTTCTTTTGCAAGATCCAATAATAAATCAAACTCTTCATTACACCAATTAGCCACACCAAACCCAGCTTGTTTTGCATTACAAGAGAGTAGAGGCCTAAGCATGGAGTCAGGATCTGAACTGTTGGCGTTCCAGCCAGTAAGTACTAGATCAATATCATGAGCAATAAGTTCGTTACGGCTTAATAAATCGCTTGTGATGAGCGTTAAGTTAATGCCAATTTTAGAAAAATCACTTTGTATAATTTCAGCTGATTTTTTAGGGCTAGGGTTATAAGAGTTATTGTCTAAAGGAACCCACATAATTAGATCGAGTGGTGTTTTAACTCCTGCTTCTCGCAATAAGCCTTTTGCGTAGTTTAAATCATAGCGGATAAATGAACTGTCGTTGCCATAAGCCCACGATGCCGGTGGAAGAATTGATTTCGCTTCGATACCTGAATTGTAATACACCGAGTTAATTAAGCTTGATCGGTCAATCGCAAAGTTAAGAGCCTTACGAACGCGCTGATCTTGTAATAATGGATTTTGTGTATTGATAGCAATAAAAGCAACATTGGTCGCTGTTTGTGAATACAGCGTAAGTTCATCATTTTTGATAATGATTGGGAGCTGGCTAGATATCGGATTCACAACAACATCACACTCTTGGCGTAATAGTTTTGCTAATGATCCTGTACCACGGCTTGATATGTCAAAGACGACTTGTGACATTTTAGCTTTGCCTTGCCAATAATCATTGTGTCGTTTTAAACGTACCATCTCATTTTTTTGAAATTGAGATAACTTAAAAGGACCAGTACCTACAGGAAGTAAATCAATCATATTTTTATCATCAGATGCTGCAAGTTGCTGAGCATATTCCTCTGAGAGTATAACGGCATAAGAGGTCGCTAAAGAGGATAAAAAAGTATTATCTGGTGAAGAAAGCGTAAATTGAACTTGGTGTGGATTGATAGCTTTAACAGACGTTACCGTTTGAGAAAAGTTGATGCTATCGAACCATGGGTAATTCCCAGAATTAACGTTATGGTATGTGTTTTCTGGATCTAAAATACGATTAAAACTAAAGACAACATCATTAGCGTTAAGAAAGCGTGTTGGTGTAAATAATTCCGTCGAATGAAAAGCGACGTTTGGCTGTAAGGTAAAAGTATAAATCGTTCCACTATCATCAACTTGCCATTCACTTGCTAAGTTAGAAGATGGCTTTTGGGTTATAGGATCAATAATAAGCAAGCGATCATAAATTTGAGCGCTAATAGCTTCAAGAATGCTATTTTCATCAGATATTTGTGGGTTAAAGACATCCACATCTCCAGACTCACAATAAATGAATCCTGTTTCATGAATTGTTTGTTTAATCCCCGCATCATAACAACCGGAAAGAGTAAACAATCCTGTTGCAGTTATGAGTATGCGCGCAATAATCTTCATAATGACCGCAGCTTTTATCAATTTTAATTAATGAACCTGTCATTTTATACCCAAGTGACTGGTTCTGCACTTAAATATCTAAGATTATCCTCTGTTTGTGTCTAAGATTTGATGCTTTTTTAATAATCCTCGAAATTGGTGATAAGTAATGCCTAATTCTTCAGCAGCTTTGCGTTGATGGTGTTGTGTTTTAAGTAGTGCCTGTTCTAACAGGTATCTTTCTTGCTCACTTTGAAACTGTTTTAAATTCAAAGGTAATAAAGCAGTATGAGTTTGTTCTTCTTGAGTGTTGATTATAGCTGAAGCTGGCGTTTTCACTTGTTCGCTTTCCCAAGGAGAGATAAAAGGATTAAGTTGGATAGATTCAATTTGTGCTTCTTCATGATTATGTTTAAAGACCGCCCGTTCAATACAGTTTCTTAGTTCTCGGACATTACCCGGCCAATCATAATCTAAAATTTGATGCTGAGCGTAGCGTGAAAAACCAGCAAAATACGCTAAATTCATTTCTTGGCACATCTTGATGGCAAAATGCTCAGCAAGAAGGAGAACATCTTGCTCGCGGTATCGTAGAGGGGGTAAATGAATTACATCAAAAGAGAGTCTATCTAATAAATCGGCTCTGAATTTCTTTTCTGTCACCATCTCTTGCGGATTTTGGTTGGTTGCACAAATCAAGCGCACGTCTGCCTTGAGAGTTTGAGACCCACCCACGCGTTCATATTCACCATACTCAATCACACGAAGCAGTTTTTCTTGCACAGTTAATGGGGCAGTAGTTAACTCATCTAAAAATAGAGAACCGCCATCAGCTCGTTCAAATCGACCTTGATGACGCTGTTTTGCTCCAGTAAAAGAGCCAGCATCATGACCGAACAACTCTGAATCTAAAGTGCCTGAACTTAGCGCTGCACAGTTTAAACTGACTAAAGGTTCATCCCAGCGCTTTGACAGAAAGTGAAGGCGTTGAGCGATTAACTCTTTCCCTGTTCCTCGTTCGCCAAGAATAAGAATCGGTCTATCAATTGTGGCTAATTGAGAGGCATGATCTAATGCAGATAAAAACGCGTCAGACTCACCAATTAAACTGTCTTTTCTCATACCTCACCGTTTGAGCTGTGGTCAAAATGACTAAATTATGGTTATTTTAATCATAGCTTAAAAGTGTTATGCCGTCGATTTTCTGTAACTTATTGATTTGTAATGTGTGAAAACTTGGCATGCATTATGTAATAGTCATAATAGGTTTAGAACAAATGAATTTGGATTAAAAGAGGAATAAATTATGGGTATTTTTTCACGCTTTGCAGACATAGTTAATGCTAACGTTACTTCATTATTGGATAAGGCTGAAAATCCAGAAAAGATGATCCGTTTGATCATTCAAGAAATGGAAGACACATTAGTAGAAGTTCGTACTGCATCAGCAAAAGCAATTGCAGATAAAAAAGAGCTAACACGTAAAATTGGTTCAATTGAAGCACAAGTCACCGATTGGCAAGAAAAAGCAAGTTTAGCTTTGATTAAACAACGCGAAGATTTAGCGCGCTCAGCTCTGATAGAAAAACAGAAAGTTCAAGATGTGCTATCAAGCTTAAAAACAGAATTTATTCTTGTAGAAGAAAGCATTGAGAAGTTGACCACAGAATTAACCGAGCTAGAGACTAAACTGACAGAAACACGTGCTCGCCAACAAGCATTAGTGATCCGTCAACAAACAGCGCAGCACCGTAACGACATTAAAGCGCATACGCATTCTGGTAAAACAGAACGTGCAATGGCAAAGTTTGAACAATATGAGCGTCGTATTGACGAATTGGATGCAAAGGCAGACACTTATTCAATGGGTAAAGCGAACTCACTAGAACAAGAATTCGCAGAGCTGCAAGCGCAAGATGAAATTGAAAAAGAATTAGAGCGCCTAAAAGAACAAATGAAAAAAGACGCATAATCTGACTGAACATAAATTACTAAGGAGAAAACAATGAGCGGCTTTTTTGCTTTCCCATTGGTTATATTTTTTATTTTTGTTGCACCGTTATGGTTGTTTTTGCATTACCGAAGCAAAGGTAAAACAGCACAAGGTTTATCGCATGAAGACACACAGTTACTTAAAACAATGACGGAACGTGCGGATAAAATGCAGCGTCGTGTTGAAACATTAGAGAAAATTTTAGATGCAGAATCCCCGAGTTGGAGGGAGCGCTAATGTCAAAAGAACTGTATAGAGATACTCGAAACGGAAAAATTGGTGGCGTCTGTGCTGGCATTGCTCAGTACTTTGGTATTGAACCTTGGATAGTGCGTATCTTAGTGGTATCGGCTGCTTTATTTAGTGCAGGCTTTCTTGTCATGTTGGCGTACTTTGCTGCTATGTTGTTTTTAGATAAAGCACCCGTTGAAATGTATTACCGAACAGAAGAGAAGCGTGAACACACGGTAAAAAGTAAGCCGTGGCAAGCGGGGCAATCACCATCAGAAGTGATTAAACGAGTCGATAAAGACATGGCGAGAATGGAAGAGAAAATTCGTCGAATGGAAGGGTATGTAACGTCTTCTGAATATAAAGTTCGCCGCGAATTTCGTAATCTTTAACTAAATAGTCATCAATTAAGACTTTGTTCATGGGGTGTTCAGATTCAGTTCTGTACACTCCATTTGTTGTTTGTAGTCATTTGAAAAACACAAAGCGAGAAGAAAATGAGTAGATTAACCAAAGAAATGAATAAATTAGTCAGTCGCAGCATGGATCGTCACGTCAAGTTAGCGGTTACAGGGCTATCGCGTGCAGGTAAGACGGCGTTTATTACCTCTTTGGTTAATCAGTGCTTACATGCCGCTTCAAGTGATAAGTTGCCTTTGTTATCTGTTGCTCGTGAAGGTCGAATTATTGGGGCCAAACGTATTCCTCAATCAAATCTTTCTATTCCTAGCTTTACTTATGACGAAGGGATGGATTCATTACTTGCTGAGCCTCCAGCATGGCCAGAGCCAACTCGAGATGTGAGTGAATTGCGTTTAGCCATAAAATTCAAACCTAAATCAGGGTTGCTAAAACATTTACAAGACAACGCAACCTTGCATGTTGATATTGTTGATTATCCGGGAGAATGGTTATTAGATTTACCGCTTTTGGATATGGATTATTTAGCGTGGTCTAAACAGCAGCAGTCGAATCTTACAGGCCATAGAAAGGTATTGTCTGAAGCGTGGCTACAAGAAGCGAAAAAGCTCGACCCTTTGGCGCTAGTTGATGAAAAGCAACTGGCTCATATTGCGGATCTGTTTACTCAGTATCTGCATGATTGTAAAGATTCTCAAGGATTACATTGGGTACAGCCGGGTCGATTTGTATTACCAGGAGAGTTGGCTGGCGCGCCTGTATTACAGTTTTTTCCATTTATGTTCTTACATAAATACACCGAAGATGAATTATCAAAGGCAAGTAAAGATTCGAATATTGCAGTGTTAAAAAAACGCTATAAACATTATCAACAACATGTGGTGAAAAAGTTTTATAACGAGCATTTTAGACATTTTGACCGCCAAATTGTCTTAGTTGATTGTTTACAGCCATTAAATGCCGGTGAGCAGTCGTTTAATGATATGCGCCAAGCGGTTGATCAACTGATGCATAGCTTTCAATATGGCAAAAGTTCAATGCTTAAGCGTCTGTTTTCACCAAAAATTGATAAGGTATTGTTTGCCGCAACCAAAGCCGATCATGTGACACCTGAGCAACACCCAAATATGGTGTCTTTGTTGCAGCAGATGATCCACCAAACATGGCAAGAAACGGCGTATGAAGGCATCAAAATGGAATGCATGAGTATTGCGTCGATTCAAGCAACCACTGCGGGAATGATCGATGAGGGTGGTGAGTTGTTTGCCGCTATTTCGGGAATGAGTTCTGAGCAACAGCCATTAATGATGTTCCCGGGTGAAGTGCCAAAACGGATTCCAAGCAAAGCCTACTGGGAAACAAAGCCTTTTAATTTTATGAGTTTTCAGCCTTTAAAGAATGAAAGTGATAAGCCACTGCAACACATCCGAATGGATAAGGCGATGCAGTTCTTATTAGGAGATAAGTTAGTATGAGTGAGTTAAAAAAGCAGCGTATCTTTCAAGCATCTCCTCAAGATCTAGAGCAAGATACCGAAATCGTTGATAACCTTCAAACTCAAAAGCTATTTGAAGAGAGTGTTAAATTTGTTCCTCAAGCTATCGAAGAAGAGGAATTGGATGGTGTGGATATTGAAACCCCGTTAATCAAAAAGAAAACTCATTGGAGTGTTAAAACGTTAGTTGGTGGTTTCCTTGGTTTAACGGTGTGGCAAAGTGTTGATCATGTGGTAACTGCCATTCAATCGGCTGACTTCTTATCACTGGGTTGGGCTGGGTTAATTAGCCTTGCAGCAATCATGGGGGTTAGCGCAATTGGTCGTGAATTATGGACATTGCGTAAGCTTAAAAACCGAGCAGAAATTCAACATCAAGTAACTGAGTTAATTGAAGGGAATGGTATTGGACAGGCCAAACCGTTTTGTGAAGACTTAGCAAAAAAAGGATCGACCACTCATACCGTTGAATATACGCGTTGGAAAAACAGCATTGAATCACATCATAATAACGCTGAAGTGTTTGAAATGTATGACAGCATGGTGGTGGCAGAGCAAGATAAGCGTGCAAAAGCATTAATCAGTAAACACGCCAGTGAATCGGCATTAATGGTGGCAATAAGTCCATTAGCCGTCGTTGATATGTTACTGGTTGCATGGCGTAACATTCGATTAATTGAGCAAGTTTCCCAAGTATATGGAGTTGAGCTTGGCTACTGGGGACGTTTGCGTTTGTTTAAAATGGTATTACAAAACATGGCGTTTGCAGGGGCAACAGAAATGGCAACGGATGTTGGTGTGGATATGTTATCTACTGGGCTTGCCGGAAAACTATCAAGCAGAGCAGCACAAGGCTTAGGTATTGGTTTATTAACGGCACGTTTTGGACTAAGAACCATGAACTTAATGCGCCCATTACCATGGCAAATTGGCGAAGCGCCTAAACTTTCTGATATGCGTAAAACCATCGTTGCTCAATTAGCATCCAAATTGAGCTCTCAAAATAAGAATTAACTAACACAGTTAGCATTCTCATAAAAAAGCATACTATTTACAAATCGATTAATGATAGTATGTCGCCATTAGTCGGGGAGCCATTAGGCTGAGATCGCAATAGCGAACCCGTTGAACCTGATTCAGTTAGTACTGACGTAGGGAACTAATGGTCCTTTTGATACGATCTTTTCGATCCGTTTCTTTTGGTGAGGTCTCGCGTTTATACGTATTTTATTCTCACTCGACTGTTTTTCCCGACCGTTAGTTAGGGAAAATAAGTATGCCTTCATTAAACAACACCGAACTTTTATCTACATTATCTTCTACCACACCGATTGTATTAACCATTGCTGGATCTGACAGTGGTGGTGGTGCTGGGATCCAAGCTGATATTAAGGCCATCTCTGCAACTGGTGGTTATGCTTGTTCTGTTCTTACCGCATTAACGGCTCAAAATACCCAAGGTGTTACGGCTATTTATCCAATCAGTGGTGAATTTGTTGAGCAGCAGCTTGATGCCGTCTTTTCTGATTTAAATGTTATTGCCGTTAAGATAGGAATGCTCAGTGATTCTGATGTCATTCATTCTGTCGCAAAAAAAATCAAACAATACAAACCCCAATATCTGGTCGTTGATCCTGTCATGGTGGCAACCAGCGGTGACCTTCTTCTGCAATCTTCTGCTATTGAAAGCCTTAAATCTGAGCTCCTTCCTCTTGCTGATGTGATCACGCCAAACCTTCCAGAAGCCGCTGCATTAATTGGTAGCAAAGTTCCTCAAAATGAAGATGAAATGGTCGCTATGATCAATGAACTTCGCCTATTAGGTGCTAAATCAGTACTGTTAAAAGGTGGACACTTAGAAGACGACTCTAACAGCACAGATTTATTTATTTGTGCTGATGCAGTTGAGCGTTTATCAATGGCACGTATCGAAACCCGTAATACTCACGGAACAGGCTGTACTTTATCTTCTGCTATTGCTTCGTATTTAGCTCAAGCTCATGAATTACAAGCTGCTGTGACACTAGGTAAGCATTACATTACTCAGGCGATTATCCACGCTGATGAATTAAATATTGGTCAGGGGCATGGCCCTGTGAATCACTTCTTTGCGTTAAATACGAAAGGGTAAGTGATGAATAACAGCATCGGTGCCGTTATTTCTAATGCTACTTTGCAATATAAAGATGGCTACAGCCCTATTATTTCTGGGTTGAATATGACGATCCCTAAAGGTAAATGGACGGCGATACTCGGTAAAAGTGGTTGCGGTAAAACGTCGATTCTTCGTTATTTGGCAGGGTTACTGTCAGATAAGGTAGTGTGGGCGGGTGATGTTCATATTGAAGGGAAAGAAAGCTTAGAAGGTAATATTGCTTACATGGCGCAGCAAGATTTATTAATGCCATGGTTGAATGTGATTGATAACGTTTGTTTTGCTCATAAGTTTTCTGCTGATCTTAATAACGACAGAGTTCGTGCCATAGAGTTACTTCAACGTGTTGGCTTAGAAGGTCATGAGCAAAGTATGCCGTCACAATTATCGGGCGGGATGCGTCAGCGTGTGGCGTTAGCTCGAACATTAATGCAAGACAAGCCAATGGTATTAATGGATGAACCTTTTTCTGCGTTAGACGCGGTGACTCGTTATCGACTGCAAGATCTTGCTGCTCAAGTGCTAGAAGATAAAACTGTTTTATTGATCACTCATGATCCACAAGAAGCATTAAGATTGAGTGACGCGGTTTATATTATGCAGGGCCAACCAGCTTCAGCGGTCTCTTTAGCGGTACCAAGTTCGCAGATACCTCGCAAGATAAATGCAGAACTGGCTGCGCTTCAGCAACAAATAATTGATACGTTAGAGGTCGATTATGTCTAAATCTATTCTGATAAATCAAACGTCATTAACGACCAATACTATTACCGTAAAACCGTTGCAACAAAGTATTAGCTCTATGATAAGAGTCTTGATTAGTGTGGTTATTATCCTCGGTTTATGGCAACTCATTGTGGTGGTTTTTGCTTTACCTAGTTTCATTTTACCTAGCCCATTGGCTGTCTTTAGTAAATTAATAGAGCGATACGATGTACTACTTACTCATTCATGGATAACGGCTCAAGAGATTTTATTTGGTCTTGGCTTGGGTCTTTCTATGGGTTTGTTATTTGCGCTTCAAATGCTGTTGTTTGATCCACTTCGACGTTGGTTATTACCCATTTTAATCGCGAGCCAAGCGATCCCTGTTTTTGCTATCGCGCCTATTTTGATGTTGTGGTTGGGTTATGGTATCGCGTCAAAAGTGGTGATGGCCGCCTTGATTATTTTCTTTCCTGTAACCACCTGCTGTTATGACGGGCTGCGAAATACCCCAAGTGGTTACCTTGATTTAGCCCACACCATGGGTGCCTCAAAATGGCAATTACTTAAATATGTTCGCCTACCTGCGGCTTTACCTGCTTTAGCATCTGGCATCCGTGTCGCTGTCGTTGTAGCGCCTATTGGAGCTGTTGTTGGTGAATGGGTAGGTTCAAGTGAAGGACTCGGTTATTTAATGCTGCAAGCGAACGCTCGAATGATGATTGATGAAATGTTTGCTGCGTTATTCATTCTCGCAGCGCTATCGGTCAGCTTGTATTTTCTTGCAGACGTATTAATAAAAAAACTCATACCGTGGCAACACGACAAATAATTTATAAGTAAAAAGGACTCAACGAAAAATGAAAAAGGTATTAATTAAAGGAGCAGCGGCTCTTATCCTTTCAAGCTACTCCATGATGGCAAGTGCGGAAGATAAAGCAATGACACTTATGTTGGATTGGTTTGTAAACCCAAATCATGGGCCAGTGGTTATTGCACAACAAAAGGGTTATTTCAAAGACGAAGGCTTGAACGTTACGATTCAAGAACCTGCGGACCCAAGCATGCCTGCGAAATTAGTGGCGGCAAATAATATTGATTTAGCGATTTCGTACCAAACCAGCTTAACCATCGATGTTGCTGTAGGCTTACCGTTAATTCGTTCTGCCACCCTGATTGCCACCCCTTTAAATACCTTAATGGTGTTGGATAACGGTAAGGTTAATTCCTTAGCTGATTTAAAAGGTAAGAAAATAGGTATTGCGATTGCGGGTAATGAAGAAGCCACTATTGGAACCATGCTAAAAACAGAAGGTGTGGACTTTTCAGAGGTCAATATTATCAATGTTGGTTGGGCGCTTTCTTCGTCGTTAGCTTCAGGAAAAGTAGATGCGATTTGGGGAGGGTTACGTAATTTTGAAACCAATCAATTAGCACTAGAAGGCTATAAAGCGAAATCCTTCTTCCCAGAAGAGCATGGGGTGCCGTCATACGATGAATTAGTGTTTGTTGCAAACGCAAAAACGTACGATGCCGATGCGTTAAAGAAATTTAA
>NZ_MSCO01000002.1:913341-927880 GCF_002954705.1 Aliivibrio sifiae | reverse complement strand
CCACGCTATCGAAAAAGCGACGCAATTTATTGTGAACCACCCTGATGAATCGTGGAAAACCTTTGTTTCTTACGCGCCAGACACTCTAAACAATGAATTAAATAAACGTGCATGGAATGACACATTAACGCGTTTTGCATTACGTCCATCTGCGGTGGATTTAGAGCGTTACAATCGTTTTTCTGAGTTCATGTACCAACATAAAATCATAAAAACACAGCCTAAAGCACAAGATTTTGTGCCGGTGTTGTAATCCATTTTTCCTGTTTATTTTTTAGAGAGTCAGTATGAATCATCAAGATTTAATTCAAGCATGCAAAAGCGAGTGGGTTGAATACACCGAGCACAGTTTCGTTCAACAATTAGCGCTTGGAGAGTTAGCACATTCGTCATTTCTACATTATTTAAAACAAGACTTTCTGTTTTTAAAGCAGTACACCAGAGCCTATGCATTGGCGATTTATAAAGCGAGAACGTTAGCGGAAATGCGAATGGCATTACCAAGTGTTCAAGCTTTATTAGATTCTGAAATCGCTCATCATGTCGCGTATTGTGGTGAGTGGGGAGTGTCAGAAGCGGAGATGGAAGCCGAACCAGAAGCTTTTGGAACCGTCGCTTATACACGTTTTGTTTTAGACTCTGGAATGTCGGGAGATGTGATTGATCTCTACGCGGCATTAGCGCCGTGCTCTATTGGTTACGCCGTTATTGGAGCGCAATTATTGGCGAGTAACTCTACTGTCTTTGAAGGTAATCCTTACGCTAATTGGATAAAAATGTATGGCGGAGAAGAGTTTCAAGAAGGGATAGAGAGAAGTATCAAGCAACTAGATGTATTACTGAATGATATTGAGTTGAACAGCCAACGTGGACAGCGTTTGTGTCATATTTTTAAAACGGCGACTCGAATGGAAGTGGCGTTTTGGCAGCAAGGATTAGACGACGCATAAAGCGTGTATTAACAAGAATAGGGAAAGAACAATGACAATTATGAATACACAACGCATCGTTGAAGCCTTGGCTGTATTGCGTGAGAAAAAGCCATTGGTTGTAAACATTACCAACTATGTCGTAATGAACAATACAGCGAATGCCTTATTGGCGTTAGGCGCTTCACCAATCATGGCGCACAGCCAACAAGAAATGGCAGAGATGATGAGCTTTTCTGGTGCGTTAGTGATCAACATCGGTACACTCGATAGCGTATGGACACCAAGAATGCATTTCGCGGTAGAGCAAGCAAACCTTAATAATAAAGTGGTGGTACTTGATCCTGTGGGATGCGGAGCAAGCCAATTACGAACCCAAACGGCTCGTCAAATAGCAGAAACTGCAAACAAGTTAATTATTCGTGGTAATGCGTCTGAGATTATTGCTCTAGCGGGTGAGAATGCACAAAGCAAAGGCGTTGATGCACTAGACAGCAGTGATTCAGCGTTGGGAGCAGCATGTTATGTAGCGCAGCAATATCAGTGCAGCGTTGTGATTTCGGGTGAAACGGATTATATCGTTACAAAAGAGGCGCAGTACAAGTTAAATAATGGTCACGCAATGATGCCATTTGTGACAGGAATGGGTTGTTCTCATACCGCGCTAACTGGCGCATTTGCAGCCATTGGAGATGAAACTGGTGTTGCTGCAACGGCTATTTTAGGTGTTGCTGGCGAGATAGCAGCAGAGAAATCCGCAGGCCCAGGCAGTTTGCAAATGAATTTATTGGATGCTCTGTATCAGTTAGATGAAGAGACTCTGGTACGTCGATTAAAACTGACGGTTAATGCATAGGCAGTAAAGAATGAGCAATATTTATAAGCTGTATTTAGTGACAGATGATAAGCAAAGCATCAGCGAGTTATGCTATGTGGTTGCAGAAGCCATTAAAGGTGGCGTTACCATGGTACAAATTCGCGAAAAACATGGTGATGTACGCCAGTTTATTGAGCGCTCAGCAGCAGTAAAGCAAGTACTAGAAGGCAGCGGCGTTCCATTGATTATTAATGACCGTGTTGATGTAGCTCTAGCGGTTAAGGCGGATGGGGTACATTTAGGGCAAACAGATATGCCAGCAAGCTTGGCGCGTAAGTTGATTGGCCCTGATATGATTTTAGGGTTATCTGTTGAAAATGAAACTCAGTTGCGTGAAGCTCAAGAGCTTCCTGTTGATTACCTTGGCATCAGTGCAATATTTTCTACGCCAACAAAGACCAATATAATTAAAGAGTGGGGCATTGATGGTTTAACTAAAGCCGTTAAAGAAAGTAGGCTCCCACTTGTTGCGATTGGTGGAATTAATGAAATGAACATTAAGGAGATCGCAGATACTCAAGTGAGTGGAATTGCTTTAGTGTCTGCAATTTGTCATGCAGAGTCGCCAAAGCAGGCAAGTGAAGAGTTACTTGGATTAATGGGCCGTTAGTTACTCTCTTTTCTTAACGATATAAAATTTGAGCACTTTCGGTGCTCTCTTTTTGGGATTTTTTCATTGTGTACATGGCTTTATCTGAGCGAATAAGGGCTTCTGTAAAATTATCTTTCGTCGCTTTTTCAATGCCATATGAAAATGAAATAGACTCATTTAATAGGGACATATTAACTGAATTGATGTAGGTTAATGCTCTTTCTGGTTCAACGGTCGCAATAAATTCATCTCCTCCGACTCTAAAGGCCATTTCATTTTTTAAACAGTGCTCTTTTAAGGTTTGGGCGAAACGAATAATCATTAAATCGCCTACTGCATGTCCTTTAATATCATTAACTTGCTTTAATCCGTTTAAATCAAAATAGATAAGGTCAAAGGACGATAATTTAATTTCAGGAAATTTTTTTCGATTATAGAGTCGTGTTAAATCATCCTTCATACTTTCTTTTATTATGTTTTTTACTATGCTAGTTAGTCCGACAGCAATAAGAAAAAAAGCGACTAATAGCGTACCATCATCAAGTAGAGTATCTATTACTTCATAATTATCAGAATAGTTTTCAATGGCAGGCACTTCAGTTAAAAGATCGTAAAGTTTATTGAACAAAAGAAGGTAAGCACCAATCATTATTTTCGAATAAGGGACAAGGTGACCTTTAAGAGTTAGGAACATATAGATAAGTAACGTGAGCGTAGTTCCTTCGAAAAAAACATCAGAAAGAGAATCAAAGCCGACGTAATGGCTAGCTGCAATAATAGTAGCTAAAAGAGATGCTGAGATACCTGTGACGATAACAGGAACATGATATTCGGTCATATTAATTTAATCGACTGTTGTTCTGTGAATGTTAAGATTACTTATTTTTTCGTAAAAAACAAGTGGGAAGAGTAAATAAAAAAGTAATGAGAATAGAGGATTAATTAAATGATAGATGAAACCTTTGTTTTTATAAATATGCCTTGTTAGACAAGAGTGAGTGGGTATTATGAATTCTGGTATGAAGCACATATAGCAGTTAAAAAATTTTATGCCTAACAAAGATCTATTGATTGCTAGTGATGGATAAATGTTCTATTTTAGCTAGTAACTGTATAAAATTTAATTAAAAATCGTATAAATTAGCCCTCGACTTAATTTTAAGGATAAGAATATTCGTGCAGCTTTATCACTCACTAAAGACCAAAGTTTGGCTTATTATTCTGTTCTCATTTATTCCTGCTAGTGTCATCATCTTTTCTAATATGTTTTATGAATATAGAGCCGCGAAAGAAGACGTTGAAATTGACGCAATGCAAATTGCGAGTAGTTTAGCGAGTGAGCAGTTTTCTATTATTAACGAAGCTGAAGAATTTCTCGTTCAACTGAGCCAAGTTGATGATGTGAAAAAACCAAACTCTCCACAGTGTAAACACATTGTTCAACAGGCGCTTAAATTAAATACACACTATGTAAACATCGCAATCGCAGGGCTAGATGGTTCTTTTGACTGTTCAGCATTAAGCTCGGCATCGGTAATTAATGTCGCAGACCGATCTTATTTTAGAAAAGTCATTACTGGTGAGGTCTTCTCTATTAGTGGATTTCAAATTGATCGTATTATAAAGAAAGATACGATTAATTTCGCATACCCTGTTTATGATTCAGAAGATGTCCTTACAGGAGCTGCTGTGGCTGTTATTTCTTTAGATTGGTGGAGCGAGAGGCTTGCAGAGTTTAGTTTACCTAAAAATACCATCGCCGTTTTAGTTGATAATAATGGCAATATATTAACGTCTAATAATAATGTTATTTCCCATTACAATGAGGAAGTGCCGCTTGTTGTTAAGCAAAAAATGTATAAAAAAAATCCGTTTGTATTCGAAGTGAAAAATAAAAAGGGGGTATCATTTCTTGCTGCTAGCGTTCCTTTGTTCCCTAATAATAGTAAAAATTATAGCCAGATGATTATTGCGTTACCTCTTGATGATGCCTATCAAGGTGTAATGGATACGTTAGTTAGAAGTGTGAGCTTGTTTGCTATTAGTATTATATTATTTTTGTTAATTCTATTATTAGGCTTTAATCGTAATGTGATTCAACCCATACAAACTTTGTTATCTTCTACGCAAAAATATGTCGAGAAAAAAAGAGGAGCTAAGTTTTCAGCGGGGAATGAACTATCAAATCTTTCTGAAAATTTTGATTGGGTTGTTCAAGAGCAAGGGTTTATTGAGAAGGAGTTAATAGATAAAGAGTTACGGCTTAATCGAGCTTATACCCGTATTAATAACCTCTTAGATAATTCAACGTATGGTGTTGTTGAATGGGGGCCAAACTTAACAATTCGTCGCTGGTCTCAATCATGCCAAAATTGGTTTGGTTTGAGCTCTGATGAATTATTAGACCAAGATATAACCTCGCGTACCGGTATTATTGGTGACTACTTTTCTCAAATGACACATGAATTAGAGAAAATGCGAGAAGGGCATTCTGAACATGCTGAATGTGAAATTCCATTTGTTACAGAAGATGGCACTGTCATTATTCTTATTTGGAAATTGTCTGCGCTTTATGATGGTAATGATCTGATTGGTATTTTAGCTTTGGTTGATGATGTAACTAAGCAAGTAGAATATCAACAAGAGATAGAACACCAAGCGCATTTTGATGGTCTTACAAATTTACCAAATCGTTATGCTTTATTGAATAGCATGAACTTTTACCTTTCTAATCAGCAACCTTTTACTATTTTACATATTGATATTAAAGGGTTTAAATTTATAAATGATCATTATGGACATTTATATGGTGATGAGATGCTAGTTGAGCTGTCTTTGCGTATTAATCAAGAAGTGTGTAATGGGGAATTTTTCGCGCGTTTAGGAGGAAATGAATTCATATACCTTGTTTCATCCCACGATAAAGAAACCTTATCTCTGCGTATAAAAGAGCTGAAAACCATTATTAATACCCCAATACAGATCAAAGAATCAAATCATATTACTCATGTCAACCTTGGCATTGCAACATGTGATTCATGTGGTAAAGATGCAGAAGAATTACTTCGTCAGGCTGGCGTGGCTTTACATTATGCAAAAAGACATTCGTTACTTGATGTATTTTATTATTCTTCTGAAATGGAAAATAAAGAGCGTATGCGTTTTAATCTTGAACGTGATTTACGTAATGCCTTAGATCGTCAAGAATTTGAACTGTATTATCAACCGATTTTAAATCAAAGAACCAGTATGTTCGATTCTGCAGAAGCTCTGATCCGTTGGAATCACCCCAGCAAAGGACTTGTTTCGCCTAATGAATTTATTCCGTTAGCGGAGGATACTGGGTTAATACATCAACTGGGTTATTGGGTATTATTTGAATCGATAAGACAGCTTAAAGAGTGGCAAGATAATGCAACAGGGGTTAATAAAGTTTCTGTGAATATGTCAGCAATACAACTGAGTGATGTTGATGTCGTTGATAAAGTGAAGCATGTAATTTCTTATTATAATGTAGAGCCTAGTTCTATCGTTATTGAAGTAACAGAAAGCGCTCTATTAGATAGTGCTAGTGAAGTTCTTGAACGAATTAAATTGATTAAAGATCTTGGGGTGTTGATCGCTTTAGATGACTTTGGCACTGGTTATTCAAGTTTAAGTTATTTATCAAATTTACCATTGAATCGATTAAAAATAGATCGTTCATTTGTAAACCGGATTGGTAGTATTCGTGATGAAGTATTAATAAATGCGATTATTTCTATTGCTCATGGCATGAATTTATCGGTTGTTGCTGAAGGGATTGAAACCAATGAGCATCTTGAATTCTTGATGGGGAAAGGGTGTGAATACGGACAAGGATATCTATTTAGTAAGCCTTTGCCTGTTACTGAGTTTGAAGTGTTTATTAAACACCATTCTTTTCAACAAGAAGCAATTGGCATCGAACCCAAATTTATGTGATAAAAAGCAGTTATTGTTTAATCAATAACTGCTTTTGTATCATAAGAAAGTAATTACAGCTGTTTAGCTATCATTTTTTCTAAGTCTTCTTGAGGTATGAACCCTGGAATTATTTCATTACCAATGATTAAACTTGGTGTACCTCTTAATCCTAATTGACTAAAGATCTGTTCATTTTTTTCAACTAATGCCATTTTTTTCTGGTTTGGGGTTAAGTCTTTTTGAGTTTTAGTTAACTCTGCAATTTTCATTATAGAACTGCTGTCGTGGCGAGATGGTTTTGCCATCATCAAACGGTGTACTTCTGCGAATTTAGAGTGGTCATTTTCCCATACATTTAACGCGTACCATGCAGTATTGGTTTTTAGTCCAGGGATCATTCGTTGCTGAAATGGAAGCAGAACATTTACAACACGGATCTCAGGGTATTTTTTAATTACTCCAACTAGCCCTGATTCTAAGCGCTTACAATAAGGGCAATTATAGTCAGTAAAATTGATGATGGTTAATTTAGGGTTTTCTGCACCAAAATACGGCTGCTGTGGATTGTTATATAAATAGTCGTGGTTAGTTTTTAAGATAGTCTCTAATGATTTTTGACCATCAAGGTATTGCTTTAAATTGCTATGTAATGGGTTAATTAATTCAGGATTATCACGTAATAATCCTGATATTTCAGTAAGCTGCTTTTTTTGAATTGGAGTAATGTCTTTGGCTGAAACCAATGGCGATAAAAGAAGGCTTGCAGTAATTGATACTGATAGTAGTAATGATTTCATGAGAATAACCTTAAGCAAAAAATAAACGTAACCACAAACCAATAGGGGTAGTTGCCCCGGTTGTGATAGAAGAAACTTTGCCATTATTAATAATGACGATTGAAGGGGTAGCCGTAACTCCCCACTCTTTACTTATATTTCCTGTTGAATCATTGACTACAGGGAAGTCATATTCTTTGTAATTCATAAATTGTGACAAACGTTTATTATCACCTGACGTGATGGCAACCGACACCACTTGGTGATCGCTGGCAAGCCAAGAAACACTAGGACTTACGATATTACAAATAGGGCACCATGTTCCCCAAAAATACAGTAAAACGGGTTTTTCATGGCTCATTTTTTCTATATCAACCCAATCGCCATCAATCGTATTTATAGATAGCGGTGGTATTAATTCTGATGGCATATCTTTACTGCGCCAAAAATCAATAGCAGAAACCAATAGGATAATAAAGAAAGCGAATTTCGTTATTTCTTTAACGAATTTAACTATATCTGCCTTCGAGTTCTTATTCTTATTCTTTTTTGTTTGGTTGTTTGGTGATTTTAGCAACATTATGGAGTTCTCCCTGCGTATTCTAAAGCTTGGATAACATCATCGCTGTTTAATAGAACAGGAAGCGCGATTCCCTGAGGGGCGTTAGGTCCATAAACAACGTTTAAAGGAACTCCAAATCGTTGATGGCTTTTCAAGTAATTAGTAATTTTTGTGCTTGGATGAGTCCAATCACCTTTCATGGTAATTATGTTTTTTTGTTGTAATGCAGGATAAACAGGGTCTTGTAAAATAACGCCGATTTTATTTGCTTTACAAGTGATACACCAATCAGCAGTGACATCGACAAACACAGTTTTTCCCTGTTCGACATACTCATTGATGGCATTTTCATTAAGTGGCTGCCACGCTAAATTATCTTCAATAGGTGTTGCCCAATGTTTGGTTGTCATACTTCCAATGATAAGGGCGGCGCTGCTTGTTAATACAATGACAGCGATAATCGCAATGACGGTATTTTTACCTTGAGTTTTCCCAACTCGATACAGTAAATAAATACTTAATAAGAAGCCGATGATAAACGTAGAAAAACCACCGATGAATGGCGTTAATAAACTTAATAACCATAACGTTGTAATAAGCATCATTAAGCCAAAAAGTACTTTGACTTTATTCATCCATGACCCCGGTCTTGGCATTAGTGTGACAAAATTAGGAAATAGAGCAAACAAAAGCCAAGGTAAGGCCATACCTAGTCCTAAGAAGGTAAATACCAGTAACATTTCTATTGTGCTTGCACCTAAGGCAAAGGCGACAGCTGTCCCTAAGAAAGGTGCACTACATGGCGTTGCAAGTAAGGTCGCAAACATACCTTGTATGAAATGGCCTAATGTTGAGTTATTTCCTTTATTTGCGATAGACGTTGAGAATCGACTTGGCAGTTGAATTTCAAATAACCCCAGTAGATTCGCAGTAAATAGTGCGGTAATTGTTACCATGAAACCGATAAAAATAGGGCTTTGAAATTGAATCCCCCATCCAATAGCGTTGCCTGTTAATTTTAAAGCAAGTAATCCTACCGCAATGAGCCAAAACGAAGAGATAATCCCAGCAGCAGAAGCAAAGAACTGTAAGCGAATAGAGCGTTTAGTTGATTGAGATGAAGCTAGCATACTATTCAATTTCATGCCTAACACAGGCAGTACGCAAGGCATTATGTTTAAAATCAATCCACCCAATAACGCAAAAGCCATGATAGTTAATAAACTCGTTGATGAACGTTCAACAAACGGTTTATTATCTATAACAGTACTCAATTCATGAGAAAAAAGGGCGTCAGAAACCGTAATTGAAATTGATTTTCCAACTAAATCGGTTTTTCCTAACCAGTTTGTTACTTTATAAGTTGCTGTTGCGATATCTCCATCGATAGTGATAGATGGTTGAGCGAAATAATCATCAGTAATCTCTTGGCCATCAACTAAAATTTGTGGTTTTTCCCAACCATCAGTATGTTCTAGTTGCAACTGTAATTGTTGTGATTCGTGGTTAAATGAGGCCGCGATTATACGAGTTAAGTTACTTTGTGTTGGAACATTTGAAATCCCTTGTTGATATAGATGCTGAGCCTCAGGGTTAGCTTCAATATCAGTAAGAGCAATAGGATCTAATTCCAAATCGTATTCAGTTAAGACACAAATGTTGGTACAGGTTGGCAGCGTCAATTTACCTGAAAAATTGACTGGTTTATTAATGTCATTAAATGTGAGTTCCATAGGGAAAATAACGTCATGTTTATACCCTAATGTCATGATACCTGATTGCTCATAGTAAGCAGGTGTAGGCCAATGCCATTTAAGATTAGAAACATTATTGGAGTTACTCCAATCAAGTACAGGAGAAACTCCCCCTTCACCTGGTGAGCGCCAATACGTTTTCCACTCACCATCAAGCTTTACTTCAAGCAAACCTCTGGCTTGATTATTTACTTTATCTACTTCGCCTGTAAGCATAAAGCGAACTTGCGCGGGCGGATGATCTGGATGGGTTAACCAACCGGTAGATAATGATTGTGCCATTGCAGGTACGGCAAAGAGTGACAGCAGTAAAGTTGCAGTCAATATCATCACTGAACGTAATCGAGCGATGGATTTATTTTTTTGAATTGTAAACACAGTGATACTCCGAAAATAATTATATAAAAAGATATAAGTACTTACGTTGTGTTTATTCTTGAAAGGTACAGAACGCCAAATGCCGCCGCACACCGTAAGAGGTGATTGGTTCTGTGAAGAAATAGGCGGTCCCTGATTGTTTGAGTATCGACGCAATAATAAGCAGCGCGATGATAAACATGGGAATAGCTAAATCTAAATGAACCGAATGGGCATTAACAAGATGTTCGCTACTATGACACTGAGATTGGTTATCATCTTCAGGTTGAGATGACGACTGTGTTTGTGGTTGTAATTGTTCTTTGACATCAGAGCTAGGAACAATAGGGCAAGCAGACGAGAACCCTAAATTTTGAGAAAAACACACAACAAGCACAATACTCACTAATAGTAGTGACCATGAAGCGATGGTTTGACGCTTGTATTGGAGTAATGAGAATTTCAAAAAATCAGCTCAATTCTAGGTTAGTAACAGCAGTGCTATTTTATGGAGATAAATATCAATATCAATGCTGTTTTTGTTAACGGATAAAAATAAGAATAGGTACGAACCGTTATCCTCAAAAGAGAAGACATCATGAACTTCGGAATGGTTCAATTTTTTTTCATGGTCACCAAATTTTAAATGAGTGCCAATTATTTAATGTAGTAATGGTTGGGCCTATTGGAGGTGCGAGAAACGCCAAGATAACAACAGTAATAAGAAAAAAAATCGATAAAGGAAGATTAGAAAAATCAGTTAACTTCAATGCTGAGCCAAAGGACCGTTTTATACGAACATTTGCAAGGTCTACACTGTATATTTCATCTAATAGTAAATGAATTAACCCGCCACCAAAAACAAACATACCAGAAAGCCAGCCAATTAAATCTGCGCCTTGTAATTCGGTATTTAAAATGAACATGGTGATGTTTGTTGTCAGTAATCCACAAAATAAAAGGAACAACAGTGAATGACATATTCCACGGTGTATTGTTTGCCACTCAAAGACATTACGGATACCGTATTTGATAAAAATATGAATAACAACAGGTAGACCGATTAGAAGTAAAAATTGTCTTTCATCAATAGCATCACTGGTAAAGTAGCGAATGCTGAGTAAGACAATACAAATAGTAAAAAGGTTAAAGATAATATCTAAAGAGGTAGAGTTATCTGAATCGATATCGGGTAATAGTCCACCAATTGTACCTAAAAACCAAAGCCATAATGCTGTGTTTAGTTCAATGTGGTTTGCCGAAAGCAAAGCTGCAGAAGCTACGCCTGAGACTAAAGCGGCGCTGTTAAAATGAGTACTAAAATTTGCCATAGGTTTTTAAAGATTTCTTTTGTAAGATACACGCTGAATTAATAGAGAAAATAATCATGTTTAAAGTATTTGCATTACTGTGCATCGCCCTTGGGATTTACATTGGAATGAATTATGGCGATGAAGTTCAAAATGTTATGGATTCAGATGCCTTTGAAAAAGTACAAGACACCCTCGTTGATGGTAAAGATCTTGTGCTTGAAAAAATTGAGGATGCGACTCAATAGTTTATTGATTAGTGGCACTGCTTTGAGTTATACGCTTAATTGGAAACAAAAATCCCCCGTGATGACAGCATCGCGAGGGATTTTCATTCTATAACAGCAAATAATAAAAACCAACAATAAACTGTATATATATACAGTTTATTTGGGTTTCATATTATGTGATGTTTATTTAAGCGGTAGAATAGTGATTTCTACACGGCGATTACACGCACGGCCTTGTGATGTTGAGTTATCACAAACAGGATAGCGCTCACCGTAGCCACGGGCATGAACACGTCCAGCGGCAACTTTTTGTTTAATTAGGTAAGTGCGAACAGAATTAGCACGTTGCTCCGACAGAGTTTGGTTTTTAGTATCGTTACCAGAACTATCTGTATGACCATCAATTTGAAGAGCGGTGTCTGGGTATTCAACAAGAATACGAGCAACGCCATTTAATGTGTTGTAAATGCTAGCATCTAATTGATAAGAGCTAGATTGGAAGCCAACACCATTGTCCATAATAAGTTTTAACTCATTATCACCAACACGTTCCACTTGTACACCAGAGCTTTTTAATTCATTACGCAATGCTTCTTCTTGGCTATCAAAGTAATAACCAACACCGCCACCAACAGCTCCACCAGCTGCCGCACCAATAAGAGCGTTTTTACGGCGTTCTTTTGCGTTATCGCCGCTAGCAAGACCAATAGCAACACCTGCTAGAACACCAGCAAGAGCCCCTTTGGTTGCAGAGTTTGTTTCTGTTTCACCGGTAGTTGCATTTTGGCGTTGAGTAGCCTGACAACCAGTTAAAGTGATAAGTAATGCAAGCGCAATAGTGATTTTTTTCATTCTTTGTCTCTAGTTATATACATCTGTGCCGTGCAGTGTACTCCTAGATGATCAAAAATCAATGCCTTAAGAAATAGTTTATTGATAGAAATGCCTATAATTTTGTGGAGTAGTCACTTTGTATTTTTGGGGTAGTGACTTTTTAGTGAAAATTACTTTTCAAGATTGGCCAATAATTTTTCACAAGTTGCTTTTAATTGCTGTAGTTCTTCAATTTCTAATTGGCTTTTACAAAAAATCCCATTAGGTACAGAAAGCGCTTTGTTTTTTAATTCTGTTCCTTGTTTGGTTAAAAAAACCAACCGAATGCGCTCGTCTTCACTGCAGCGTTCTCTTGTGATGAAGCCCTTTGTTTCTAACCGCTTAAGTAAAGGCGTCAAAGTACCTGAGTCTAAATGAAGATCGTGACCAAGATCTTTTACGTTAATGCCATTTTTTTCCCAAATAACCATCATCGCAAGGTATTGGGGATAAGTAAGATCAAGTTCACTCAACAGTGGACGGTAAGCTCTTATCATCGCGTTTGCTGCGCTGTAAAGAGAAAAGCAAACTTGATTTTTAAGTAATAATTGAGGTGTTTCCACATTATTTTGATTGTATTTTTCAGTTGAGGTAGTCATCTCAATACTCTGTATAAAAATAGGTTGTGCACAATATACTTGTATTTCATCTAAGAATCGAATTATACTCACTGAAAATAAATTGCGCACAACCTAATTGTTGGCAATTTAATTAACATTGAAGCATATTTAGAATTAAGGACATCATCATGACTACATTATATAAAACTAAAGCAACTGCATCAGCAGGACGTAATGGTCAGGTTATAACTGACGATAAGATGCTTGATCTTGCATTAAGTTACCCAAAAGAGATGGGTGGTACCGGTGAAGCAACTAATCCTGAGCAATTGTTTGCGGCAGGTTATTCTGCGTGTTTCTCAAATGCGATTTTGCACGTGGCTCGTGAAATGAAAATCAAGCTAACTCAAGCACCAGTGACGGCAGAAGTGGGTATTGGTCCAAATGATGCGGGCAGTGGTTTTGCATTGACGGTATCTTTAGCTGTAACGTTAGAACTGGATGAAGAACAAGCTCAACAATTAGTGAAAACAGCACACCAAGTCTGCCCATACTCAAATGCCGTGAAAGGCAATATTGATGTGAGATTATCAGTAAATGGTGTCGCACTTTAAGTCATAGGGATTGATTAAATGAATACTCTATTACTAACCGTAGGTCGTGTACTTTTAGCGCTGTATTTCTTAGTTCCAGGACTAATGAAATTTGTGTCGTGGGATATGCATATCCAATTAATGGAAAAGCATGACATGCCATTTGTTCCTGTTTTATTAGGAATTGCTGGTGTTTTCCAAATAGGTGCTGCTATTTTATTGATAGCAAACCGTTTTACATGGATAGTTGCCTTGTTATTAGCAGGGTTAGTGTTAGTCATTAATGTGTCACTCCATGATTTCTGGAACTATACAGGTCTAGAAGGGGCGCACGAGATGCAAAACTTCATTAAAAATCTAGGTATCTTTGCAGGTTTATTAGTACTTTCTGGCCACTCAATGCCTGAATGTTGTAAAGCAAAATCAGTATCATAATGATGTAATAATATAGAGCATAAAGCATAAAGCAAAATGGATATGAGGTGATTCATATCCCTTTTTTCTATTTGTTACTTAATCTATTCAATTGCTTTTCTGCAGTAAAGAAATCATTATAAAGCATGTAAAGGTGAGCTGAACTCCAAGAGAAGTTTGGTGCGCCTTGTTGGTCGCCAGTTAGTGGGTTGTAGTTTTCTCGGATAGGACCGTCACCAACTAAACCATCTGCGTGATCAAAGAATACACCTGCCATTTCAACCGCATCATCACGGTAGCCGTAGCTCTCCATGCCTTTTAGGCCAAAGTAGAATTGGTCAACCCAAACGCGCCCACGCCAGTAAATATCAGGACCAAATGCAGGGCTTGATAGTGCTGCTGTACCTAATGGTATATAAGTATTGAATTCAGAGGTATCCTTCATTACTTTAACAACAGCGTCAGCATTGGCTTGGGTTGCTGCTTTATTGAAAAGTGGTGACCAACCTTCTGGGCCTTTTCCACGCTCAACAATTGGTTTACCCGCACAGCCGTTTGCTAATGGTTTATCTTCTATACGGATATCGTAGAAGAAACCAGTACCTTCATCAAACATACAAGTATTGATATAAGTTGCTAATTTATCAGCTTTTTCACGGAACTCTTTTGCATCAGTATCTTTACCTAGGATATCAGCCATTTGAGCTAGATATTGGTTGTCACTGAACATGTAGCTTGCTTGGTCAACGGATTCTTGTAATAACGAG
>NZ_MSCO01000002.1:908472-909579 GCF_002954705.1 Aliivibrio sifiae | reverse complement strand
GTGAAAGAGCAACTCAGATTAATTTCTCAAGCCACACCAACTGGCAAGCATGCTGTTGTGATCATGGATCAAGCGAGTTGGCACCAGAGCTATCTTGCAGATGAATTTGAGAACCTCACCATCATTCATATCCCACCTTATTCTCCCGAACTTAACCCTATAGAACAGGTATAGAGCTGGCTCCGTCAAAATGAAGTAGCCAATAGGTGTTTCGAAAACTATGACGATATTGTAGAGACATTATGTGGAGCGTGGAATCGGTTTTGTAAAGATAAAAGCAGAGTCATCTCACTCTGCTTTAGAGATTGGTTAAAGTTGACAAGTTAATTAACGGAATTGGTATAATCTTGATAGCGTTCTTTCACTCATGGCAAAGTGTTTTGCCCATTCACCAACAGTGAGACGGTTGCTTAGATCACCGTACATTTCTTTGGCTATTTTATGTAAGTTTGGTGTCCGGTTTTTGTTGACCATTACACCATCAAGCGGATTAATATATTGAGATTTTTTTCTACAGGAAAATCCTCCCTCTTGCCGCTTTGGTACTAACCGGTTCCACTCGGATAATTTATCTAATGACGTATATCCATAAATTTCATACTTTTTAATTATGTACGCTTGGCATATTCTTTTATACCCACACGAACCGTATTTTTTCCAGTCATGTTAATTACGCCAATACAGTGAAACTATTTTTAAGTAGTCACGCAAAAGTTATTGTGAATTTTTCGCCGTAATAATTTAATATGTTTTTGATGTTAATACTGAGGCCTTCAAACGTTTTGAACGCTTCACATGGTAACCATTCATATTTTACTTTCTTCCACAATATCTCAATGATATTGAGCTCTGGAGAGTACGGTGGTAAATAGCAAACGAGCACATCATTCATCAACCACTCCTATCAAGGGTTTTCACTGCTTTGGGGCAAATGAACTACGCATGGGCTTGGTTTAGTGCATCATTCATCCTCTTTGAGTTACCGCTACCCAGTGCGTCGTGCACTTCCTGCAAATCAATTAATGACAAGGGGAAATATACGCTTCGCGCCCTTGTCATTAAGAACCCTGTGGAGAGATTGAGCAGTCTGGCGATGCACTGAATAGA
>NZ_MSCO01000002.1:904997-907554 GCF_002954705.1 Aliivibrio sifiae | reverse complement strand
TGGTTAGTAACAGGGATTAAAATGGATGTAAAATAATTTAACTTAACACTTCACCACAATTAATCACTATTCAGTTAGAGATAATATTTCACCATCAATTGCCATCGGTATTAGAAGTTTATTTTCTTTTTTTGAATAATAAATATCACCTGGTCCACGAGGCAAATCTATGATTTTTTGCGCTTCTCCTTCCATTGAAACACTATAGATTACCCCTTGCTTCCAATCAGAAACAATTAATTGTCCTTTATTATCTAACTGTAAACCATCAAGATTACCTAAAGGTTCTTCTGTAATAGCGGTAATTACTTTTGTTTTAGGGTTTACTTTTAGAACTCGGCCAAATGGGGCTTCCATAGGATTGTTTTTATTAAAATATCCCCATGCAGCAATGTATAGGTCATCACCGATAAACAACAGTCCATTAGGATTTTCTAGTTCTGGTGAATCCATCCATTTACTTACTTTATTGTCAGAAAATTTATATATTTCTGATGTAAACATATCTGATATGTATACATTTCCTGATTTATCAATAGCAACATCATTTAGAAATTCTGCACTTTCAACATGATGCTTAATAACAGTGCCAGAGCGTAAATTAACTTCTATTAAATCCGTCATATCAGCAATATAGAGGAGCTCTCCTTTAATAGAAATGCCTTTAGGGTTATCTAAGCCATTAACGATAGTAGCAATAAATTCATATTTAGAATTTAGAGCAATAATAGAACCATCATCTTTTTCGTTTCCTGCTTGTAAGGAGGTAAAGTATACGTTTTTGTTTTCATCAAAAACGATAGACTCTACACCTGGTAGGTTAGATATTTTTTGAGTAAGCTCAGGTTCGGCCACGACTTGTTGACTTAATATCATTGCTGTAGTTATCGATAAGAGTCGTTTTTTCATTGTTATTCCTTATATTTATTTTTTAGTTTCGAATATACATAATATATATAAGCAATTATTGTTGATATATAGCCTTGTAGTTAAAAGACTGTTTCACATATGCAATAATTAAATTCCGAATGAGCTGGTGGCCATTTATTTATTTTGTGAATTAGTTGATGTAGTAAATGATCGTAAGGGGGTTGTTGCAAATAATTCAGTTTAACGCCAAGATCCCACAATCCTTCATACTATTTCGTCGCCAATGACCAATTCTGAATTTAAATGGAAACACTTCGCACCAGCAATTATACTTTGGTGTTTACATTGATATGGTTCGACACCAATGAGTTACGCAAATCTCAGTGATATGCTCGCAGAGCGAGGCATTTCGGTTAATCGTTCCACTATCTATCGTTGGTTTATTGAATACTCCCCTAAATTACGTAAAAAGTTACGTCGTAATTATCAATTTATCCAAACTGATAGCTCCTGGCAACTCGATGAAACTTACGTAAAAGTAAAGGGAAAATGGAACTACCTGTATCGAACCATCAATAAATAAAAGGAAACCTTGGATTTTTATTTCTCTAAGAAGAGAAATAAAGAAGCTGCCTATTAATGCCCTAGAGTTGCTTACGATGCTACGAGCGGATGTAGAGCAGCGGCAGGTTAAGTGTCTAAATAATGGCATCGAGTCCGATCATGCCCCTATCAAAAAGCTAGTGGTTGCCACTGGTGGTTTCAAAATACGAAAACGGGCTTGGTCAACGATTCAAGGATTTGAATCTTTACATTACAGTTTTACTATTCATGATGATATTGTGACGCAGCAAGATTTAAGGGATAAGAAACACTGGGCGGAATTGGCGAGTAATCAGCACAAAACTCTTGAATCAATAATAAAAAGCTATGCTTCTGATGTCGCATTAAAATACCAACTGCATTATCAAGAAACGGTCAAGGCGCAAGCATTACTTGCCAATGAATTGCTAAGTGCTGTAGATCAGGAATTGGAAAAGACACTTCATTTTCAATTAGGAATAAATAAAGAGGGGTCACGATTATTTAACTGCAACAGAAGCATGTGCTTTTTAATTTTCAACCTACAGGCATATCGGTTCTGTTGGTAAGGGCTTTGTTGAATCGCTCAGGTAACGCTCAATTACTCCATTAGTATCGAATTCAGTTATCATAGCCAGCCTTTCATTCAGATTGGCTGATTAACAAATGCCTCCTCATAACTTGGAAGCTGAGCTTAATGTGATTAGTGGATTATTACACAACAACGTAGCTTGGAATGAAGTCTCTCATTATCTGCATCGAGACATGTTTTATGGGGCAGTATATCGACATTTATTTGATTCTTTAGCAGCGCTACTGGTCTTTAACAAAGTGGTTACTTTGGGTATGTTAATCAGTGAACTTGATAAGAGGGGGTGATTAAACTCCGAGGTGTTTAACTCTGATTTGCAGTCGTTTATGTATCTTGAAAGTAATGCGGTCAATACGGGGTTGTTACAAATAATCTGAGTTGGTCAATAAGTCCTACCATTGACTCATTATTATTGGAAAATAACCTCTCCTTATTATATCTAAAACCGTGGCCAGTTTTTCTTGGCCACTTCAAACGTAAACACCAAAGAATTATACCAATTCCGTTAATTTC
>NZ_MSCO01000002.1:881106-903218 GCF_002954705.1 Aliivibrio sifiae | reverse complement strand
TTGAATAATGTCTTAAGTTATATAGTGATTAATATCAATATCGTCACATTGTTCAGGCTTTAAATACGCTTTTGCATATTTACTATAAAGACCTGAGGTTAAAAATAAATTAAATAAGTCTTTATCTATATGTTGATCTTTAACCATAAAATTCATGATTTTTAGAGATTCAGATAAAGTTTTTGCTTTTTTGTATGGTCTATCATGACTTGTTAGGGCTTCAAAAATATCGGCGATAGCCATTGCTCGTGCTGTTAATGGCATTTCTTCGGCTTTAAGGCCCATTGGATAACCGGTTCCGTCAACTTTTTCGTGATGACCCCCCGCAATTTTGGGAATATGTTTCATCGTTTTAGGGAATGGAAGTGCTTCTAGCATTTTAATGGTTTGAATTATATGGTCATTTATTGTAAATCGTTCTTCATTATTTAATGTACCACGCTGAATAGATAGGTTATACGCTTCACCTATGTTATTTTTATATTCAGGTGTTTGTAGAGTAAATCGCTCATCTTGAGTTAAATTTTCTGAATTCGGGATTAGGTGAGATTGGTTATCTTGTAACAGAGTAACTGTTGTCGGTAATTGAGTTTTATCAGTATTATTTAAACGAGCTTGCTCTTCCCAAGCAAGGCCAAGGCTACTGTCGAGAGTTTGTTCCCATGTTTGTTGACCAATAGTCTGTATTTGCTTTGCGTCTTGCTCTGATAAAAATTCATCGCCAAGATTTACTCTAGCAATAAGAGCGAATTCTTTATCTAATCGCTGCCATTCTTGTTCTAATTTTTCTTTGTGTGTAGTAGGCAATGCACTGTTAGAGGCTTGTCGCCATTGCTTGATTTCTGCATCACGCTTTAAAACTTCAAACCGAGTTCTGATTTCATGTATTCGATTATAAATTGTCTCTAGTTTTGTTGCTTTATCTACTACATATTCTGGTGTCGTAATTTTCCCACAATCATGTAACCATGAAGCAATTCTGAGCTCTTCTTTTTCTGTTGCATTCAGTGTGAAATCTTTGAATTCAGGGGCTGATGAGTCGCTCGCAACTTTGGAAAGCCATTGAGTAAGCTCAGGGACTTTTTGACAATGATTTCCAGTGTATGGTGATTTTGTATCAATAGCGCTTGCCATGACTTGAATAAATGATTCGAGTAACCCTTTTTGATTTTTCAGCATTTTCCGCCCATGAAGGGCAATGGCAGTAAAATTCATTAAGGACTCAAAGTAATTGAGTTTATCGTTACGTATAGATTCTCTATTTTTAATATTAAAAACCAAGACCATGGCACCAATAGTTTGCTTTCCTTTTGTAAATAATGGGAAAGTGAGTGACCATGTGTCTTCATCTTTTAATCCCAATTTTTTTTGTTCACTTATATCGAGTTTTTGAATGCTTAAACCTTCAAAGGGTTTCTTTTTAACCATTATATATTCAAGAACTTTAGCTATTTTTTTATCATCAAGGGAGTAACGTTTTAATTCACTAATATCTTCGTCTTGACCGTTGGCACGCCACGCAGATTGAGGTTCTATGTATGTTTCATCATCATTAATTAGATAAAGATAAGCCCCCGCCGCTTGCGTTGCATTAGCTGTCCCACGTCCTATAATTTGTATTAGTTCATCAATCTCGTATTCCTCTAATATTGAATTTGTTAGGTTGAAGTAATTTTCTATTGCTGATTTCATGTCTGAAATAGATTTTTTGAGATCCGATATTTCAAGTATTTGTGTGGGAGTTTGATTTATAAATGAAAAATCGAATTTGGATATTAAACTCGCTTGCTTTGTCGCTTGGCGTATTGGTCTTGATATTCTTTGTGAGATTAAATAAACACAAGGAATAGCCAAAAATAATATACCTAAAGACCAGAGTATTGTTTGTTGGCGAATGAGCTGAGCACTAGAGAGCAGTTCAGAGGCTTTTACCGCAATGAGTAAATTTAATGAACGTTCTGAATTAATTGGAACGGAAAATATCTTCCCATACCAATTCTCTCCTTTATGTTGATACCGTTGAATATCCTGATCTAAATGAAGTTTTTTAATGGCTCTTACTATTTCTGAGTTAAATAAATCGTCTAACTTAATAACGGAGTTTTCTTTATCTTTCATTAAGGAAAGGTGGGATGAATTACTGGCATAAATAATATTTTCTTCATCATAAAGCACTCTAAGTGATGATGGATGGATAGAGATACTTTTTAATACGTGGCTAATATTTTGCATTAAAATATCTGCACTAACCACGACATTATTAGCTGCTTTCTGATGGATAGATAAGCCAAATTGTTGTAATCCAGAAAAATAGCGAGGCTTAGATAAGAGGATTTTTTCTTTAACGGATTGTTTAAACCAAGTCTCTTTTTTTGGGGTGTACTGAAGGTCGGTGAGCACCTGTGATGTTATGAGACGGGCTTCAATATCATAAAAAAAGATAGTGGTGTTATTTATTTTGTCAGCGGTGTGATGAATAAAAAAATAATAGGTATTGTCAGGTGTATTTAACTTTTTCCTAAATAGGGAATGTCCTAATATGCCAATACCAAACCAATCTCCATTTGGAAAAGTGATGCGATAGGTTGAGACATGTTTGTGTAGGTCTAACAACATCGCAAATTCCTCAACATAAGCACTGCGTTGCTCTAACGTTTTTGTGTTTATTATATCTCTTTTGGTTAGTATAGAGACAGTTCTAAAAGCAGGTCTGTATTCATTGCGCATAGAAGCGCTTGCTTCTATTGATATTCGGTCAAAAATAGTTGAATTAGCATTAAGCAACAGACTATTTATACTTTTATGTGTTAATAGTATCTGAACCGAACAAATGATGACTATCATAACGATAAACAACGTCGAAATATGAACATGCAATGGAAAGATGAGTTTATTTTTTATTTTTGTTATTAGAGAGTTCATAGAGCACCATTTGTTTTTTATTATCTAGAATAAATTTAGTTTACAAATGATAAAAGATCGACTGAAATGAATAGATAGTTGTGGAAATAAAAAATCCGAGAGCATAAATAGTCTCGGATTTTGTTTATTACTTATTTTTTTATTGCGCAATACTTCTTTAATTATTGAATCGCAGGTTTTGATTCCTCAATGCGTTCTTCTTTACTTAATGACTGTTCGTATTTGTTGTATTTCCACCAAGCGTAACCAAGGAAGATAACAATGCCGCCAACGTTGTAGAAGATAATCGTCATGATATCTGCACCTGTTGGGAAGGTTGAAGCAAAGAAACCTACCGTGAAAATACCAATTAGAATAGAAACAATCGTGATACCGGTAAGGCGAGAGCCCATTCTAAAATCACGCTCTAGGTGATCCAGTTTTAAACGTAGATTCAAGTATGCAATCATGATGAACAGTGGTGGAAGCATAGAAGCCGCCGCTGTCATGTTAATGATAGTACTCATTAAATCTTGTACCGTATCAGACGCTAATGTAGGGATAAACATCAGTGGAATAACGATTAAGAATTGAATCCATGCTGCACGTACTGGCACGCCTTCTTTGTTTAGGGCTACTGTCTTTTCACCAAAAATACCTTTTGGAATTTCAGAGAAGAAGATTTTAACCGGCGTTGCTGTCCACATAAGTAATGAACCAAGCATTGCAGTAAACGATACGATACCAACAAAGCGGTTCATGATTATTTCAGACAAACCAAAGTGTCTTGCCATGCCTTCAAATACTTGTACTGAGCCACCTGTAAATTTCAATACTTCACGAGGGACAAATACGTTCGCTAAGATAGAGCCAACTGAGTAAAGCGCACCAATGATGATAACCTTCACGAAAGACTTGTGACCGCCTTTGATATCATTTACATAAACTGCTACCGATTCTGCACCGCCAGCCGCCATGAAGATCCATGTGATTACACCAAGGAATGCCCAGTTAAATGTTGGTGTCATTGCTTCAATGGTGATTGGGTCTGCTGGTTCAATACCACCAATTAACGCGCCGCCTGATAACAGAATGTAAGACAGAGTAAGCAGAAGCATTAATGATGAGGTTAGCGAGGTAATTGGGCCTAGTAATTTCGCACCATTGTTTGATACATGAGTCGCTACCGCAAACAATAATGTACTTAATACGGCGGTAGTTAATGGTGTAAATATGTACTCAAATCCTAAGAATGCATAAGACGCATAAGCGATGATTCTTGGCAGTAAAGAGGTGAAGAAGAATAGGTTAACAAACCAGTAAGTATATGCGGTTATGAATGCCCAACGGCCGCCTAATGAACTTTTTACCCAAGCGTATACGCCGGCTTCAGAGTTTTTATTTAACGATACAAATTCGGCAACGATTAAACAGAATGGAACAAAATAGAACAGGGTTGCAAGGAAGAACATAGGTGCAGAAGATAGCCCGATTTCAATATTATTATTGATGATATTATTGAAGCTATAAACTGCAGCAAAAGTCATAGACAGTAAGGCGAACTTGCCTATCGTGCCACGAGTTGATGTAGACATAAGGTACTCCGATGAATCACATATTGTAGGTATGGTGGGAGAGATTTAGTCGCGATTTGCGATCCCATCTCTCCCTATTATTTGGCTCTGAATATATTTCCAGATGCCATTTATTTTTATTATTGTTTTCTAGTACTTATCTTGATTTGTTATTTATTCAGGAAGTAACCGTCTTCGATAGTGACTTTTAGAACCACTTTACGAACACGACTATCGCCATGGAATTTGTACGCTTTACTGTTATCAAATACCGCTACTTGACCTTCGCACAGTTGATGTATTTGACCATTACCGTTTAGGTATTCGCGGTCAGTTTCATCTGAATAGGCTTGCACACTTTCTAGGTCAGACTTATCAGCCACTTCAACCGTTTCACGACCTTCTAGGTAGTAGTGAATGTCGAAATAACGACGATTACCTACAAAGTTTTCGGTATTTTTAGCAATGCCATCTTCAATCATGTAAACCAGAGAATCGCCAATGGAATACATGATGTCATCTTTTAGATTACCAATATTTTCAATCGCTTCCACACAACGGTTCCATTTACGGCCGTCACGATATACCACTTTAAATTGTTCTAAGTTGTCCAAAATGATCATTACTTTTCTCCGCCTTCAACTGTTGTTTTTGAAGTGAATGTCGTGTTTGAGGTAAATGTATGGTTTGCCAATGCTTTTGGTGAACAGCCACCTTGTTGGAATGGAACCAACGTCAATGCATACTGGAATTTATCCATGTAAACACGGTATGAATCCAATACTTCAGAGCCCCAAGAGTTAGATCCTAAGCCCATCAGTTTGTGGTTAAGGTTTAGAGTAATGTAGCCACTCTTCTCAAGTTCAATGGTGTGCTGCGCCTCATGGATATTTTGATTGGTGTAGAACCAAGCACTGAAGTTAATCTCTTGCTCAGGTTTAACAAACAGACCAGAACCATGACGATTTGCAAGTGACGCCCAACGAACGTGCTGACGGTTGCCGTTATTTTGTGGGAACGGGTAGTTCTCAAACATAGTAGCAACGGTAGTTTGGTACACATCAATCATGTTTGCTTGTTGGCTGTCTTGGTAGTTCTCTTCTGGGCCACGGCCGTAGTATTGAACTTGGTCAAACTCGTTGTTGATACCAAGATCTAAACCAATCACAGGAATAACATGAGGGTAATCACCATAGCGCTCACCAGAGAGTTGAATGTTTAGCTGACCTTCTTTGTTGATTTCATACACGTAAGTACAACGCATACCAAAATCAAATACAGGCGGCGCAATAATGCTGGTTACCGTAAAGGTTGCTTTGCCATTTGAAGCATCAAGGTCGATAGAGCGGAAATGCTCTTGCATGATTTGAAGATGCGCTGGCTCCCACAGACCTTCATGCTCTTGTTTATGGTTATCTACCATTGGTTTGAAGAAGTTCAGTTTAGGCGAGCTTGCAATTAACTCTTCGCCATTCACTAACCATGAGGTTAACTTACCGTTCACTTTTGAGAAAGTAAGCGCAAAGTTCAGGCCTTTCACGACATAATCTAAACGAGATGCGGTGATATCAAGCGCAATTGCATTACTGTTAGAGAACACTGGAAGTTGCTCTGTGTTTTCTTTTAGTTGCACTTGGTAAATAGCAATGTCGTGATTCGCTTCGCTATACAGAGTGCGAGAATCTTTACGAACGGTGAAGTTAATGAAGGCTTCACGACCGTCTAGTTCTGGCAGTGTAATTTCAATATCACGACTTGAGTTTTCAGCTAAGCCTTCCACTTTTAATGTTGTACTTTGCAGCGTTTCGCCTTCAGCACGGATCTCAGCGGTGATGGTGTAGTCATCAAGGTTTGAGAACCACAACTTGTTATCTACCGTGAAAATACCGTTTGCTGCGTCTTTAGCTTGGATCTTAACCGGTGCGATAACTTGCTTGTATTCTTTTAAGCCAGGCCCTGGAGTTTGATCTGAGTAAACCAAACCATCCATGCAGAAGTTGTAGTTGTTTGGGTAATCGCCGTAATCGCCACCGTATTTTAAGAATTCAGTACCGTTTTCATCTTTCGCAAGAATGCCGTGATCACACCATTCCCAAACATAATGTCCTTGGATTGAATCATGCTTGTAGAACACGTTTTGGTATTCAGTTAACCCACCAGGGCCATTACCCATTGCGTGTGCGTATTCACAAATGATGCGTGGTTTATTATGAGGATGTTCACCAAAGGCATTCATTAGTTGAGCACGAGAGTACATAGTACTGATGATATCAACCACTTCAGCATCACGATCTTCTTCGTAGTGAACTAGGCGAGTATCATCAATCGCTTTTGCAGCATCGTACATTGATTTGATATTACATCCGTAACCAGATTCGTTCCCCAGTGACCACATGATGATTGATGCGTGGTTTTTCTGAGCGTGAATATGACGCTCAATACGCTCTACAAATACGTGTTCCCATGCAGGATCATTGGTGATGCGGCTTAAATCGCCAACGTTAGCAAAGCCGTGTGTTTCTACATCCGTTTCACCCATAACAAATAAGCCGTATACATCACACAGTTCATAGAAACGAGGATCGTTAGGGTAGTGAGCAGTACGTACCGAGTTAATATTGTGTTGCTTCATCAATACGATGTCTTTCTCAACACGATCCATACCAACAGCACGACCTTTTAAATGGTCGTTATCATGACGGTTTACGCCATGCAGCATTACGTATTTGTTGTTGATGTAGAACAGACCATCATGCACTTTAATGTCACGGAAACCAACGCGATTAGGGATGATTTCTAGTGTTTTACCATTCTCATCTTTTAGAGTCAGGATAAGTTGGTACAGGTAAGGATTTTCTGCCGTCCAATGCGTAGGATTTTCCATATCAATCTTGATATCGACCGTGTGGTTCGCATCAAAAGAAAGCGAATTTACAGAGCCTTCAGAAACAACCGTCTTACCATCAAACAGTGTGTAATCAAGTGAATAATTAGACACTGAGCTGTTTGTTAGGTTTTCTAATTGTGCCTTACAAGACAATGTTGCGCTTTGATAATTTTCATCAAAATCAGTACGGATTGTAATGTCTTGAACATGAACTTGCTCTTTACCAACGAGGTAAACATCGCGGAAGATACCGCCAGTCCACCACATGTCTTGGTCTTCAATATAAGTTGAATCAGCCCATTGCATTACACGAACAGAAAGTAGGTTTTCACCTTGTTGTGCAAATTCAGAGATATCAAATTCAGCAGTTAAACGGCTGCCTTTACTAAAACCAACGTAGTTGCCGTTTACGTACACTTCAAAGTACGTTTCTACGCCATCAAATTTAACAATGGTTTGTTTGTTGTTCCACGTTTCACCTAACGTGAAAGTACGTTGATAAGCGCCAGTAGGGTTATCACTTGGTACAAAAGGAACGTCAATAGGGAAAGGGAAGCCTTCATCTGTGTATTGAAGATCGCCATGACCTTCCATCTGCCACATATTAGGAACGGTAATATTGCCCCAATCGCTCATGTGTTCAGAGTAGAACTCGTCAGGCACAAGCAATGGGTTAGTGAAGAAATTGAAATTCCATTGGCCACTTAATAGCTGGTAGTGGCTGCTTAATTCACGTTGGAATGTCTTTGCAGTCTGAACAGAGTCGTATGAGAAAAAGTAAGCACGCGGTGCCATTCTGTTTTCATTAAGGCGGAAGAAGTTTTCCCAATTGTTCACGTGTAGCCTCCCGGTCGATGCCGGTAGTTCTTATATAAGGTAAATAAGTAATAAATTAACTCTCTGGTAAAAGATATTAACTAAAGTTTTAGTAAAATAAGTTGGTAAATTGTTTTACTTTTAACTTGGTCACATATTGAACTGAGCTTTGTGAGCGCGGTAACGTTAATCAAAGTGATTGATACAATTCATTAACGTAAACCTGTGGTTTTTGAGCAATTTGAGGGCGGAGTGATGAAGAAGCATTCCGTGAAGTAGAGTGAGCTACGAATTGGTATGAATATTAATTGGCATTAGTTAAAGAAAGTATTAAGTAAAAGGCATAAAAAAAGCAACGTAATAAACGCTGCTTTTATTAAAATAAAAAAGAGTTTTTAGTTATTTTTTAGTCGTATCACGTAAACGCAATTTACTTGGGATGTAGACGCGAATAGGGATGACACGTTCATCACGACGTCGTTCAATCAATAAGTTCACGCCTTGACTCCCCATTAGTTCAGAATGAATACGAACCGTTGATAAAGAAGGGAAAGTAAACTTGGCGGTTGGAATATCATTCACACTGATTAAAGCAATATCTTCAGGAATACGTAAGCCCTTTTCGTGGATAGCACGTAAAACACCGATAGCAATAGAGTCTGAGGCAATGAACAACGCATTGGGGTGATCGGTTTCTAGCATTGCTTTTGCCAGTTTATAACCTGATGAGCTTGAGAAACTACCACGATATAAGTCTGATTCTGATACCACTCCTTTTAATTGGCCGTATTCTGCAAACACTTCTTCACGAATATCAGAGCAATCAATATCATCCTGCCCACCAATAAAACCAATACGTTGGTAGCCTTGATTCATGAAATAGTTAATTACTTCTTTACTGATACGAGCCAGATCAATATCAACTGAATCAAAGTTCTGTTCGTGATCGGTATAATCAATATAAACAATGTTTTTGCTGATTTTTTGAATCGCTTTTAGCTGTTCTTTTGTTTGACGACCAACAAGTAAAATACCATCTACTTTTGGATTTTTGATCTCTAAACTGCTTTCGTAACTGTTGGTTAATGTGATATCGAATTTATCACATTGAGTTTCAATACCGTGTCTAATCGCAAGATAATAAGGATCATTCACTTCAGTTTCTTGCTTATAATTATATAAAGCGAGGAAGTGCAGTTGTTCTTGGGCTTTTTTGGGTAAAGCACTAGCCAGTTTACGAGTAGAACTGGTTTTGTATTCTAGTTTCTCGGCGATTTCAAAAATACGTCGTTTGGTTTCTTCTTTTACGCTTAATGTAGGATCTTCGTTTAATACACGAGATACGGTTGCCAATGAAACTCCAGCTTCGTTGGCTATTTCCTTTAACGTTGCCATTCATCCTCCAGCCAAAACGTTTTGTTTAATTATTTGTTTTCTATAGTACTGAAAAAAATAAAAACTTGATACTCAAAATTGGTTTTTAGTAAAATTTTACTCTGTTTGGCTATCGTGAATTTTGATATAAGAATCCAATAGGGGCAATGGCTTGATTAAATAGACGTTTTCTTTGTACTAAAAAAAGCTCAGCAGTGGCAATGGCATCGACTAAAGCGTGATGAGCAGGGTAGTTAGGCAGCTTATATTGACGTCTAAGAGAGAATAAACGGAAATCTCTTTGGTAGCGATTATGCTGAATTGTATTTTGCTCGATTCTCAAAGTGTCTAACCAAATCATCGGTAGGTTTGGAAGTCGGTGTGATAGGAAGAATTGTTCTAAAAAACGTTGCTCTATTGTTGCACCATGAACAATTAAGATACTGTTTGGAAGGCTTGTAAAGAACCGCTCCATAGCCTTTTCAATTGAGATCCCCATCTTTTGCTGTTCAGGCAGGATATGATGCAATGAACGCGCGGAATTATCTATATCTGAGTCTCCAGAAATCGAGCTTTCTACTGTGGGCTCATTGATTATGTAATGTTGAGCAGTGTTAAGCTTAATTATATTTTTAATAATATGAACCCAACCGATACTAACAATATGGTCGGTTTCTGGGTTTAGCCCTGAGGTTTCAAAATCTACGACAGTAAAGGTCATGTTATTACTGTCTTCTTTTGGGCTTGGATAAGGAGATTTAAGTAAAACTTGTAAATAATTAGGCAATGTTAGCTCTTGAGTAGCAATTGCTTGTCTCTGTTCTTCTAAACGATGTAATGGGTGACGGTTAGAAAATAGATCCATCATATGATGAATGATATTTTTACGCTCTAATAAATTGTCTGACACTTTACACACCAAACTTCATTTTCATTAGTTCTTGAAAGGTTGACACAATACGGAATGCATCCTTTATATGCTGGCGCTCAAAACTACCAAATAAATCTGGCTGCAATTGGCTATCAATGGGTTTTTCATTTTGTATTGCTTGTAATTGATGCTGAAACCTCAGGCGGTTAACATAATGATAGGTTTCACTAAGATCTTGGTAAGTGGCATCATTTAGGACTTTATGTTCATGTAAGAACTCCATTCGTTCACTCGTGTTTAGGGCCGTTGCCCCTTCCATTAATGAATGAATACGAATGAAATCGACCATGCAAGAGATAGCGGCTTTTTTGATGTTTAATACTTTATTATTATTGCCGTCTTTTTCTAATACCAGATGTTTAAATATCCCCAGCGGTGGACGCGTTCTCAAGGTATTACGAAGCATTGCGATAGTAAGTGACATATTTTTACTTACTAATTCATGACGGCAGGCATCGACATTCTCAAATAGCTCTTCATCACCATAAACAGGACGAATTTCTAAAAATACATTTAGATTAAGCAGTAAATCGTATTCAGGATTAGTACTCCATTTACGATAATATTCCTGCCAAATTTGTGCTTTTTGGCACCATTTAGGCGTAGCTGCCATAAAACGACCAGTACATAAGCTGTAATCTAACTCAGAAAGCGCTTTACATACGTACATTGCAAAGTGGTTGAAATAGATTCTGTCTGATTCTGTCGCATCATCAGAAAGGATGATGG
Organism: Aliivibrio sifiae; assembly: GCF_002954705.1. GTDB lineage: Bacteria > Pseudomonadota > Gammaproteobacteria > Enterobacterales > Vibrionaceae > Aliivibrio > Aliivibrio sifiae_A. The sequence continues at coordinate 892,006 of NZ_MSCO01000002.1, read as the reverse complement.
CATTATCTTGATCTGAGGCTAAATGCACTTCGTTTCGAGCATGAGATCCGGCGACTATCCAAGTGAACTTACAAGGCGGTTGACCAAATTGTTGGATAGCAAGCTCTATCAATCGATAAGTGAAAGCATCGTAAATCATACTCAGTACTTGCCCAATTATGATTGGCGATGCATTGCTTTCCATCATCCCCTGGAATACGGCACCGCGTTGTTTTGATTGCTCAATTAAAGTTGCAATTGAATCGGCATGACGGATCTTATCGAGTAAAAAGATAGATTGAACGCTATCGTTCTGAATTAAATGTTGTGGAGTGATAAATCCCGTTACTTGTTTTTGATGGTTGAGTACCGGAATATTTTGAATGCTGTACTTCATCATTAAATGAACCGCGCTCATCACTAGCTCATCTTCATAAACAGTGTGAAGATCTTGGGTCATGATAGAGCTGATAGGGTCATGCACGTTCTTGGCTTGAGCAACTACACGTTTCGTCATGTCCTTATCGGTGATCATCCCAATTAGACGTTTGTTTTCATCGACAATAAAAGCACATGAAACGCCAACTATATTACGCATTTGATGAGCTACAGCTTGAATGGTATCAGTAGGGGAAGCAATCGCTATGGTTGAATCCGCAATATCACTGTTAGGTCGAAGGTAGTTTTGATGCGCATGCTGTTGGCTGTCTTGTTTACTATCCTGCGCGCGCAAACGCGTTTTTAAACTTAAAGCAAGAGATGAAGCGACTTGAGGATAAGCCTCTACAGTTGCCATTAACGAAGTGTAGTCAAAGCGATAAAGAAGTGTATTCTCTATAGCAAAAATGGAATAGCCAAACTCTGAGTCATTTTGCTGTAAGTTAAAACCAAAAATGTCTTCTTCCCCTAACTTGGCACGTAGTGTTCCATCAAAGTTATTCTGCTGCACAACACCAGTTCGAATAATATAAAGATGGGTAGCTTCGTCATTATTCTTGATAGTTTCTTCAGGCCCAAGTAATAAAATATCTACGGTCTGAGCAATATCATTAAGTGTTGTTTGAGGTAATAGGTTAAAAGGGTAAATCGTCTGCAAGAAGGAAACAATGTTAGGGAGGAGTTCATTATTCATATCGGTTGTGCCTTCTTAGTGTTTAATTTTATCAATGCCTTTTACCTTAAGCTAGTATTGAAGGCTATTCATAGTAATCACAATAAAGCGATAATTACTATGAATAGCCTCATCACAAGATGAGGCTAGAGAAGATTACCAGAATACTGAGTACAGCACTGCAAGAATAATCACAACTACGTAAGCGGCAATGTTGAAACTACGCTCAGTAGTAAACATGGAAGAATCTAAGGCGATCGCTTTAGGGTCATCATCATGTTCTGAATTACTCAGGCTAGTAAATGCAATCACTGCCATTGTAAATAGAAGGGTGTATAGCATTTGATCCATGAAAGGCATATTTAGCGGCATAAATTTTAAGAATAGTGCGAATGGAATAGACACTATCACGCCAGTAACTGCGCCTTTACTGTTGGTTTTTTTCCAAAATAAACCCAATAAGAAAACAGCTAAGATACCTGGACTAACTAAACCTGTATATTCTTGAATATATTGGAATGCTTGGCCAAGATTACTTAGCATTGGTGCAATTAGACAAGCAATGATTAACGCGACGATAGCTGACATTCGGCCTACATTTACAAGCTTATGATCACCTGTATTTTTCCCTATGTATTCTTTGTAAATATCCATAGTGAAAATAGTGGCGGTTGAGTTCAGCATTGAAGCCAATGATGAAACAATTGCTGCAGCTAAAGCCGCAAAAACGATACCTTTAAAGCCAACAGGTAAGAATTGAGTTAGCCAAGGATAGGCTTTATCGGCATGAGCAAGAGAGGGCATATTTGTTGTTGCTACATTACCGAGCTGTGACATCAACTCTGGTGACGTTGTGATTACATAAGCTGCAATACCCGGAACAACGACAAGGAATGGTACGATTAATTTTAAGAATGCTGCAAAAATAATCCCTTTTTGTGCTTCAGCGATAGATTTTGCCGCTAATGTTCGTTGAATGATGTATTGGTTAAAGCCCCAGTAATATAGATTTGCAACCCATAAACCACCAATGAGAACCGCAATACCAGGTAAGTTCATATATTGAGGATTACTTTGATCTAAGATCATCTCAAAATGTTCTGGTGCAGCTTCAGCCATTTTAGATAAACCGCTGAACCAGCCATCAGCTCCGCCAATAAAGTCTACAGCCATATAAGTGGTTAATAGGCCGCCAAGAATCAAGAAGAAAACTTGTATAACGTCTGTCCAAACAACCGCAGATAGGCCACCGTAAATGGAATAAGCTAATGCAAATAGAGCTAAACCCAGAATAGAGTACATTAGTGGAATACCAAGGATGGTTTGTAATGCAAGCCCACCTAAATACAGCACAGAGGTTAAGTTTACGAATACATATAATGCAATCCAGAATATGGCTAAGATAGTTTTTAAGTTTTTGTTAAAGCGTTTTTCTACAAACTCTGGAATAGTGTAAATGCCTTTATCAATAAATATTGGCAGGAAGTACTTACCAACAATAATCAATGTGATTGCAGCCATCCATTCGTATGAGGCAATCGCTAAACCAATCGAAAAGCCAGAACCTGACATTCCAATAAACTGTTCAGCTGAAATGTTAGCAGCAATTAATGATGAACCTACTGCCCACCAAGGCAGCGATTTTCCTGCGAGAAAGTAATCTTCTGTACTTTTTTGAGAGCCTTTTTTATCTCTCGATACCCAGAGACCAACGCCGATAATAATTGCTACATAGAGAGCAAAAACAATGATGTCGACAACTCCTAATCCATTTTCTATATCAGACATAGCATTAAACCTACCACTTGTTGTTTTGATTGAAGTTGGATTGTAAACGTTTACAATTTTAAGGGTGGTGATGAATGTCACAAATTGTTACAGATAGAATTAATTTTAAATAAATTTTGTAAGTCATTGTTTTTTATTGTATCGAAAAGGGTGGTGTCGTATTTTTAGCGTGGTGGTGTTATTTTTTTAATAAATGTAAACGTTTACATTTATTTGAAAGTGATCACGATATTCTTTTAAAGGCACTGGTAAACTTTACTAAAATCTAGCAGGAAGAGTGAATCATGAAAGTATTAGTAACAGGCGGAATGGGCTATATAGGTAGCCACACATGTATTCAAATGATTGAAGCAGGTATTGAATCTATCATTTTGGATAACTTGGGAAACAGCAAAGTCGCAGTGCTTGATCGCATTGAAGCGTTAACTCAAGTTCGTCCTGTTTTTTATCAGGGAGATATTCGTGATGAAGCTTGTCTAGATAAAATTTTTGCAGAACATACGATTTCATCTGTGATTCACTTTGCTGGCTTAAAAGCGGTGGGTGAGTCTGTGGCAAAACCTCTAGAGTATTACGATAACAATGTGAATGGCTCATTGGTGCTGGCTCGTTCAATGCGAAAAGCAAATGTAAAAAGCATCGTATTTAGCTCTTCTGCAACCGTATATGGTGATCCTGCCATTGTTCCTATTACTGAAAGTTCACCAACAGGAGCAACAACCAATCCATATGGCCGCAGTAAATACATGGTTGAAGAGTGTTTCTCTGATCTGTTTGATGCTGAGAACGATTGGAGCATCACCTTACTTCGCTATTTCAACCCAGTAGGTGCACACCCATCAGGCACTATGGGTGAAGATCCTCAAGGTATTCCAAATAATCTAATGCCATTTATTGCTCAAGTTGCTGTCGGTCGTCGTGAATCATTGTCTGTATTTGGTAATGATTATCCGACACCAGATGGAACAGGGGTTCGTGATTACATTCATGTGATGGATTTAGCCGATGGGCATATCGCCGCATTAAAAGCGGTGGGTGAAAAATCAGGTCTTCATATTTACAACTTAGGCACTGGTAAAGGCTCAAGTGTATTAGAAATGGTTGAGGCATTTTCTCAAGCATCAGGTAAGCCGGTTCCTTATACCTTATGCCCACGTCGTGCAGGCGACATTGCTGAATGTTGGGCAAGCACCGAAAAAGCAGAAAAAGAATTAGGCTGGAAAGCTACTCGCAATGTGATGGAAATGAGTGCAGATACATGGCGTTGGCAGTCGAATAATCCAAAGGGTTATTGAGAGAGCTAAGGTTTCAGGTTTAAGGCTTCAGGGAGGAGAACTATAAGGTAGTCTCCCCTTGAATTAGCGAATCATTTTAAAGAATTGAGTATAAAAATCATGTCAAATGTTGAGTTTAACCCAGTTGATCATCCGCATCGTCGTTATAACCCATTAACGGGACAGTGGATTTTAGTATCACCGCATCGTGCGAAACGTCCGTGGAGTGGTCAAGATGAAAAACCATCGACAGAGCAATTACCACAATACGACAAAGGCTGTTTCTTATGCCCAACCAATGATCGTATCTCAGGTGACACGAATCCAGATTACAAAGGCACTTACGTATTCAGTAATGACTTTGCCGCACTAATGACGGATTCACCAGAAGCGCCACAATCAACAAATCCGTTATTTAAAACACAAGGGGTTCGAGGATTAAGCCGAGTGATTTGCTTCTCGCCAGATCACAGCAAAACCTTACCTGAGCTGCCAGTCGGTCAAATTCGTAATGTGATTGATACATGGAACGATCAAATTGAAGAGTTAGGCAAAGAGTACGTTTGGGTTCAAGCATTTGAGAATAAAGGCGAGACAATGGGGTGTTCTCAACCGCATCCACACGGTCAAATCTGGGCAAATAGCTTCCTACCCAATGAGATTGAGCGTAAAGAAAAACACTTAAAAGAATATTACCAAGAACACGGCTCAAATCTGTTGGTTGATTATGTAGAGTCAGAATTAAAAGATGGCGAGCGTACGGTTGTAGAAACAGAGCATTGGATTGCAGTCGTACCTTATTGGGCTGCATGGCCATTTGAAACCATGTTACTACCAAAAACACATATTCGCCGCATGAGTGAATTAACGGACGAGCAACGTGATGATTTGGCATTAGCAATCAAAAAGCTAACCAGCCGTTACGACAACTTGTTCCAGTGCTCATTCCCATACTCGATGGGTTGGCATTATGCGCCTTTCTTTGAAGAGGGCACAGACGTTGATCATTGGCAATTACACGCATTGTTTTATCCGCCACTGCTTCGTTCTGCATCGGTTCGTAAATTCATGGTGGGCTATGAAATGTTAGCCGAAAGCCAACGTGATTTAACCGCCGAGCAAGCCGCGCAGAAACTGCGTGATGTGAGCGATGTGCATTATAAGGATTAGGGACTAGGACGCTTCGCTAAAGGGTTCAGGGGTATTTGTTGTGACTATGGTGTTTAACGAATGTAACCCTGAAACCTGCAAGGGAGCTTGTGACCGATCTGAAACCTAAAAATAGAATTCCCTACAAATTTTGAGAACAAGACTATGACAAACCTAATTCAAAACGTAAAAGACGCATTCAACTCAGTACTTTCTTACGCACCAACACACATTATTCAAGCGCCGGGTCGTGTAAACTTAATTGGTGAACATACCGACTATAACGACGGTTTCGTATTGCCTTGTGCGATTAACTACCAAACCGTAGTGGCAGCAGCAAAACGTGATGACAATATTGTTCGTGTCGTATCGGTTGATTATGGCAATGAAACCGACGAGTTTGATATCACTCAAGAGATCACATTCCAAGAAAACAAAATGTGGGCGAACTACATTCGTGGCGTAGTGAAATGCTTAATCGGTCGTGGTTTTGAGTTTAAAGGCGCCGATATTTCAGTATCAGGAAACGTACCACAAGGCGCTGGTTTAAGTTCATCAGCCGCATTGGAAGTGGTTATCGGTCAAACCTTCAAAGAGCTGTATAACCTAAACATTAGCCAAGCAGAAATTGCACTGAACGGTCAACAAGCAGAGAACGAATTTGTCGGTTGTAACTGCGGAATCATGGATCAAATGATCTCCGCAGAAGGCAACGAAAACCACGCGATGCTATTGGATTGTCGCTCACTAGAAACCACAGCGGTATCAATGCCAGAAAACATGTCAGTAGTGATTATTAACTCAAATAAAAAACGTGGTTTGGTTGATTCAGAATACAACACTCGCCGTGAACAATGTGAAGAAGCCGCACGTATCTTTGGTGTAAAAGCACTGCGTGATGTAAGCATTGAAGAGCTCAACGCAAAAGCACATGAATTGGATGAAATGGTCGCAAAACGTGCGCGTCACGTGATTACAGAAAATGATCGTACCGAAGAAGCGGCAAAAGTGTTAGCGTCAGGTGATATGAAACGCATGGCTGTTCTTATGGCTGAATCTCATGCCTCAATGCGTGATGATTTTGAAATCACGGTAAATGAAGTTGATACCTTGGTTGATATCGTTAAAAACGTGATTGGTACAGAAGGCGGTGTTCGCATGACTGGAGGCGGTTTCGGTGGCTGTATCGTTGCTTTAGTTCCGCCAGTATTAGTGGATGAAGTTAAAGCTGCGGTTGAAGAACTGTATGAAACGGCAACAGGCCTAAAAGAATCAATTTATGTGTGCCAAGCAAAAAATGGTGCAGGTTTAGTAGAAGTGCTGTAAGGAATACACATGACAGAACAATCAACATTGTTCGAAACCATGACAAAGGAGGCGGCCAGCGATGGTCGCCTTGCTCAGTTATTCGAACTTAAAAATGAAAACGGAATGCGCGCTGTGTTTATGGACATTGGCGCGACGTGGTTAAGTTGCAGAGTGCCAGTAAAGGGCAAACTGCGTGAAGTGCTACTTGGCCAATCAACAATGGCAGGCTTTAAAAAACAAGCAAGTTATATGGGTGTTACTGTAGGTCGCTATGCCAATCGAATTGCGAATGGTCAGTTTAAAATTGATGGCACTAAATACCAAGTAGATACCAACCAAGCAGGCAATACTTTACACGGTGGTACTGAAGGGTTTGATAAGCGTCGTTGGTCAGTAGTAAAAGAGACAACAAACAGCGTTGAATTTAGTTTAATTTCACCTGATGGCGACCAAGGTTTTCCTGGCGAGTTAAGGGTTAACGTAAAATATCAATTAACAGATGATAATGAAGTTGTGATTAGTTATAGCGCAAAAACAACTAAACCAACGCCAATTAATTTAACTAATCATGCGTATTTTAACTTGCTTGGTGCTGACAGTGAGTATCTCGCTCTTGATCATATATTAAGCATTAATTCAGAAGAATTTGTTCCAACTACTGATGCAGGTATACCTAAAGGGCTGTGGAAAAAAGTAAAAGACACCAATTTTGATTTCACCGATCCTAAAGTGATTTCACAAGATTTTATGCTAGACAAAGACCAAGATAACGCCAAAGGTTATGACCACTCATTTGTGCTAGATAAAGCGTGTGCAAAAGGGGAGTGTGCAGCAAGCCTAACCTCTCCTGATAGCTTAGTTACAATGCATGTGGTGACCACAAAACCAGCAATGCAGTTATATACTGGAAATTGGTTAGCAGGTACACCAAATCGTATCGGTGGTGAATATCAAGATTATTCAGGTGTGGCATTAGAAACACAGTTCTTACCTGATGCGGTTAACCATCCAGAATGGCCTCAGCCAAGTGCTATTTTATCGCCTAGTGATACTTATCATTATGAAACCTGTTATCAGTTTATTGTATAAATTGAGGTGCGTTCTATAAGAAATCCCTAATCATTAAGTGGTTAGGGATTTTTTTATTCATAAATTAATGAGGCTTTGATCATACTTAACCATGCTTTTTTATGAAAAAGTGCCTATGCTGATTATAGTTAATAATTATAATTGATAAATTAAGCGCTAGGTATTTTATGAGTAAAGATATGTCCTTAAAGAAAAAAAGCATATTGGCGTTAGGCTGCTATGTGTGTTTTTTAATCGCTATTATCGGAAGTATCACCTATTACGTTGTTCAATCACCTATTCGTTCTAATTTAGAAAATAATCTTGATGTAAGAACTCAACTTTTATCACGAGAAATAGATGATCCACTTAGCCATTCTCTTTCAACATTGCACGCCCTAGTTGGCGTTGTTGTCAGTGGTTATTCTCCTGATGTAATTCAAAATATGCTCTCTTCTGTGCTTAAAGAAAGCGATGACATCATTATTAGTGGTGGGATATGGCCCGAGCCTAATACATACATACCTTCTAAACGTTTAGCCAGTGTGTTTTTTGCGCGAGATGAACAGGGAGGGGTTAAGCTGATTGACGATTATAATAAACCGAGTGCATTACCCTATCAAAATGAATCTTGGTATGTATCTGTTGCTCATGAGAACAGCGATCAACGAATTTCATGGTCTGAGGTTTATATTGATCCTTTCACTAAACAGAAAATGATCACGGCTTCTCAGCCTTATTTTAATGAAGGGAAGTTTGTTGGAGTAGCAACCATAGATATCTCTCTTAAAGGGTTAATCAGTGTTATTGAATCCCAAGCTGAGAAACACAAATTAGGTATTATCATTAAGAATTCTGATATCACTATTGCAGAATATAAATTTAACGTGCAAGAAGACATGTATGTAGTGAAACATACGATGGAAGATTTTAATTGGGAAATTAATGTTACTAATTCTTATCGAACGGTTTCTGATGAAATTTATGCACAGATAATTAATATTGAATTAGGTATTGTTCCTATTTTATTACTGTGTGTGATTATGGGTTATTACATCATTAATCGCAGTTTAATTAATCCGATTATCTTAATATCAGATCAGATTAATGAAACCGACTCGAATGAAAAAATAGACATTAATTATTCTTACAAAGATGAAATTGGTAATTTGATCTCCTCGTTTAACAAGAAAACAGAATTTCTTGAGATAGAGAAAATTAAAGCAGAATCATCAACTAAAGCGAAGAGTTCTTTCTTAGCTAACATGTCCCATGAGATCCGTACTCCATTAAATGGCATTATTGGTATGTCTGATATCTTGGCTGAAACAGCGTTAAATCCAGTGCAGACTGAATATTTACATACCATAGAAACCTCATCTCAAACCTTGCTCCTATTGATTAATGACATTCTTGATTTATCTAAAATAGAATCAGGTAATCTGGTATTGGTGCCACAACAATCTCATGTTGCAGAAGTTGCCTACGACACACTAACGGTTGTATTAGGAAAAGCATCAGATAAAGGGTTAGCGTTGCAGGTTGAACTTGCACCAAATTTACCTGATATCGTGATGTTAGATGAGCATAGGCTACGCCAAGTACTGATGAATTTATTGTCTAATGCGGTTAAGTTTACTCAAAATGGCGCCGTGATTTTATCTATTAATTATGAAGAAAAAGCTGACTCACGAGGGACGTTACTTTTTGCGGTAAAAGATACTGGTATTGGTATTAGTAAAGATAAGTTAAAACAAGTATTTGAACCGTTCACTCAAGAAGATAGCTCTATTACACGCCAATTCGGTGGAACAGGGCTAGGGCTAGCGATTTGTCGTCAGTTAGTTGAATTGTTAGGCGGTGAAATTAAATTAGATTCAGAAAAGGGATTTGGAAGTAAGTTTTACTTCACGCTTGATGTTGACGTTGTTGAATCAAATATTCCTAAACTAAAAGAGTGTAGTAGTACTAAGTGTCTGATTATTAGTAATAATAAAACCTATGCTTCGCAGTTAAATATGGAGTGTAATCAATTAGGCTTATCTCCTGTAGTTGTGCGAAATAGTGATGATATTCAAACTCAAGCTGCAAACTATGATGTGATTATATATTGCCAAGATACATTGACCTCTACGCTTAAAAACGTAGATAAAATAAATGAATTAACTCATCGACCAGGTTTGATTATTTGTCGAAAACAAGCAGACGAGAAAGCTGATTTTAAACATGCCATTGATGGTTTGATAATTTATCCTTTACTTGGAAAACGATTCAGTAAAGTGATGAAACAAACCATCATATCTGCAAAAAATAGACATAATGAGGAAGATGCCACTCCATTGAATGGAGTCTCTCCAGATGATGTTCCTGCTGAAGCAGAAAATAATAAAGTAGAAGAGAAAGCGATACTGGTTGTGGAAGATAACCTAATCAACCAAAAAGTGGCTTCATTACTACTGAAAAAAGAAGGTTTCCGTGTTGATTTAGCGAATGATGGTCAAGAAGCTGTCGAAATGATCAAAGCCCAAAAAACGACGTATTCATTAATATTAATGGATTGTATGATGCCAGTGATGGATGGATTTGCTGCAACTGAAGCGATTCGAGCATGGGAACAAACACAAATTCAAAAGCGTTTACCAATCATAGCACTGACAGCAAGTGTGTTTGTTGAAGATATCGATAAATGTTACCAGTCTGGTATGGATGACTACGTTGCAAAACCATTCAAGAAAGAGATTATTTTAGAGAAACTTGAAGCTTATACCTAACTGAATTTTAAATCTAAATAAAAGGCTAAGTATATTAATGACTTGGCTTTTTTAGATTTTTAGAAGTAGGATAAAGATAATTGATTAATTCATCTTAGACACAGATGCTCGTTTGATTAAAGAAGCTTTAAAAATGGTGCCTTTAATTGTCGTATTATCTTCTTTTGCTAAGGCCAGAGATAACTCTGCAGCTTGCTCTGCCATTGCTTGAATTGGGTAATCCATGGTGCTGAGTTTTGGGTGAAGATATTTAGCAATCAAGCCATTATCAAATCCCATTAAAGAGATCTTATTAGGCACTGAGATGCTATATTCTTCTAGTGTCGATAATGCTCCAGCAGCCATGTAATCGTTGTAGCAAACAGCCGCTGTAAAGGGTGTTTCTTTATTAAGTAGTGTTTGCATTGCGATTGTACCGCCTTCATCTGTAGGCTCTGCGGCAATGATTAGAG
>NZ_MSCO01000002.1:798501-881081 GCF_002954705.1 Aliivibrio sifiae | reverse complement strand
TATTGTTGATTGATAAGTTATGTTTCTTTAATGCAGTAACGTAGCCTGATTGACGCTGGTGGCTATCATCAATGTCTTGGTTAGAATTGATATAAGCAATGTGTTGGTGTCCATTTTCTATTAAGTACTCTGTAGCAAGTAGTGAGCCTAGCTCATTATCAAGAGAAATACAGCGTTCAGCTATTTCTGGAATATGACGATTGATAATCACAAGTCCTTTTACTTCATTTGCAAACTGGATTAGATCTTCATCACAGAGCCCTTTTGAATGAATAACAAGAGACTCGCATCGGTTGTTAATTAATAATTCAATGGCTTCTTTTTCGATTTGAGCGTCGTGATATCCATTACCAATTAATAAGTGTTTATTATTAGCTCTTGCAACACCATCCACAGCCTTGATTAAGGCTCCAAAAAAAGGATCAGACACATCAGCAACTACGACACCAATTGTATTGGTACTTTTACTGACTAAAGCCCTTGCATTGGCATTGGGTCTATATCCTAATTTGGTCATTGCAGCATTAACCGATTCTATGGCTGTTTTGCTTGCTTTAGGTGATTTATTTACTACACGAGAAACAGTGGCAACAGATACGCCAGCTTCTTTTGCTACATCTTTAATGGTTGCCATAATTGCTGTTTAAACCTTGTATTTTGATCGGGTTAAAATTTTAGTAAATTTTTAATGGTGTTTTCTTGCTCAATTGTATTTTGTTGATAATGTAAACGTTAACATTAATCTAAACCTAAGGATAAAGTAAAATGGAAACAATTGCATACGGTGATTTTGCAAAATTAGATATTCGTGTTGGCAAAATCACAAACGTTAAACGTCATGAAAATGCAGACAAGCTTTACATTGTTCAAATTGATGTAGGTGAGCAGAGTCTTCAAACGGTCACAAGTCTTGTCCCTTATTACACAGAAGGTGAATTAATGGGCAAACAAGTGGTTGTATTGTGTAACTTAGCAAAAGCAAAAATGCGCGGTGAAACGTCCGAGTGTATGTTGCTGTGTGCAGAAACAGAAGATGAAAGTGAAAGCGTATTATTGACACCAGAGCGCTTGATGCCTGCTGGAGTTAAAATCGTCTAATTGGTTTAATAACCAAAAACATAAACCAAGTGTATCCTCCCCCAGATAGACTTGGTTTTTTATGAATAGAGCCTTAACCACTTGTAATTCCATATAAAAAACAAGACAAATAGTGGATTAATAGATATCATACCTTCCTAAGTTAGTAATGATTAATTAATGATATGAAAAGGTTGGGTATATATGGATATTAAGAATAACTCTTCAAAGGAAGTGAGATACCCCCCAAGTTATAATCTTCTCTCAATAACAAAACCCAGTAGTCACATAACTTACGCAAGTAAAGATTTTTGTGAGGTTGCAGGGTATACACAAGAAGAGCTTGTTGGTCAGCCACATAATATGGTTAGACATCCAGATATGCCAAAAGAAGCATTTGTAAATATGTGGGGGTATTTGAAAGAGCAAAACTCTTGGATGGGAATTGTAAAAAATCGATGTGCTAATGGTGATTATTATTGGGTTGATGCATTTGTTTCTCCCATCACTGAGGGTGGTGAAGTCATCGAATATCAGTCTGTTCGTACTAGCCCCAAAAGAGATTATGTTGATAATGCAGAAAAGATATACGCTCAACTGAACGCAGGAAAAACACCCCGTAAACTAAAGTTACCTAGAACCCGTTTGTGGCAACGTGCCGCTATCGCTCTTATTATTCCCGCTATTTTTGCTTTTGGTCTTGAGCAATTTGTTCCTAATGCCGGCGTCCCATCATTATTCCTTTTAGCCATAACCTCTTTTTATATGATGACCCGCCGATTAGAAGCATTAAGTAAAGACGCTCGTGAGATCTTCAATAACCCATTAATGGAGCTTGTTTATAACAATAAAGTTGATGATATTTCAGAAATAGCCCTTGCGATGAAAATGTGTCATTCAGAGACCAATGCCGTTTCTGGGCGTATCCAAGATTCAAATGGGCAAGTGACTGCGGCAATGGAAGAGTCATTCCAAAACCTAGATACCATGTCAACTCAGTTAGATTCGCAATCGATGGAAGTGGAGCAAGTTGCTGCTGCTATTAATGAAATGCATTCTACAGCGCATGAAGTTGCCAGAAATGCACAAAATACCGCATCAACAACTGATGAAGCAAAAGCCGCTGCAGAGGAGGGGATGGCAGAGGTGAAATCAACCCTACATGCCGTTGATGTATTAGCTACTCAGTTAGATCAAACGTCAAATTCAGTTAGAGAACTTGAATCAAATACGAATACCATTGAAAGTGTCTTAACGATAATTCAAGGTGTCGCAGAGCAAACTAATCTCTTAGCACTTAATGCTGCGATTGAAGCTGCCCGAGCGGGCGAACAAGGCCGTGGATTTGCTGTTGTGGCAGATGAAGTACGTCAACTTGCTCAAAAAAGTCATGATTCAACCACTGAGATCCAAACCGTGATTAACTTGATTAGAACAGGAACTCATACCGTGGTTGAGTCAATGAAAGAGGGAGAGAAGCTTTCAGCGGATTGTATTGAAAGTGCCAATATCTCAGCAAATAAACTGGAGCAATTACTGACTGAAATTACGGATATCTCAGATCAAAACTCTCAAATAGCCACGGCAGTTGAAGAGATGAGTAACGTCTCAGAGGGCATGAACAATAACGTACAATCTATTAGTCAATCGACCCAAGAATTATCGATATCAACAGCGTCCTTAGTTCAAGAAAGCCAAGCAGATAATGGAGGCTTGATGGATAATTTACTTTCTCAAAGTAAGCTAGCCGAGCAGTTTAGGCATACTGGCTAGTGGGATAAAATAAAGTTTTTCTACAATATCAATACAAAGCATTGCTATTTCTTATCTTATTGGTTTTTTGTATTGTGGTTATCAATATAAATTGAAATATAGTGCTTTGATTCACACTTTTCTATCTTCAAGAAAGGTTGTTGTTAACTTGCTGTTAAATCTTACTGTATGGTTGGTTAAATAATAAACCAACTTCATAAACTAAAAAGGATTTTATATGCAAGGTATCGTTGATTTTCTCAATGGCATAATTTGGAGCCCAGTGCTGATTTATCTCTGCTTAGGTTCTGGTCTCTTTTACTCTATTCAAACTCGTTTTGTTCAAATTCGTCATTTTAAAGAAATGTGTCGTTTACTGGTATCAAATAAAGAATCAAGTAAAGGTATCAGTTCGTTTCAAGCATTAGCGGTATCACTGTCTGGCCGTGTAGGTACAGGTAATATTGCAGGGGTTGCGGCGGCTATCGGGTTTGGTGGACCGGGTGCGGTATTTTGGATGTGGGTGGTTGCCTTTTTAGGTGCTGCGACGGCGTATGCTGAATCAACATTAGCGCAGATTTATAAAGAAGAAGATGAAGGGCAGTTCCGTGGTGGTCCGGCTTACTATATCGAAAAAGCAATGGGTCAAAAATGGTACGCATGGATCTTTGCTATTGCGACTATCTTTGCGTGTGGTGTGTTACTTCCGGGCGTGCAATCAAATAGTATTGGTAATGCAGTTGAAACCGCGTTTGGTACGGGTGGCATGATTGATACAGGCATTGGTGTATTCAGTTTTGCAAAAATCTTTACTGGTGCTGTGATTTCAGTGATCCTTGGCTTCATCATTTTTGGTGGCGTTAAACGTATCGCTCATTTCACTCAAATCGTTGTGCCTTTCATGGCGTTAGCATATGTCATTCTTGCTTTTGTTATTATCTTATTAAACATTTCTGAAGTACCAACAATCTTTGGGATGATCATCGGTGATGCCTTTACTCCAATGGCCGGTTTTGGTGCAGCAATTGGTTGGGGTGTGAAACGTGGGGTTTATTCTAACGAAGCAGGTCAGGGGACTGGCCCTCACGCTGCGGCAGCGGCGAGTGTTGAGCATCCTGCGCAGCAAGGTTTAGTTCAATCGTTCTCTATTTATATTGATACTTTATTGGTTTGTTCTGCAACCGCATTTATGATCTTAATTACGGGTACTTATAATGTTCACGGCAGTGGTGAAGAAGTATTCTTAGTTCAGAATCTAGCCGCGAATGTTGGCGCAAATGGCCCGATGTTTACTCAAATGGCGATTGAAAGTACGCTGCCTGGCATTGGTAAAATATTTATTGCTTTTGCTCTGTTCTTTTTTGCTTTTACTACCATTCTTGCTTATTACTACATTGCAGAAACAAACATTGCTTACATTCGTCGTACGTTTAAAGTCGATGGCATGATGTTTATACTTAAAGTCGTAATCATGTCAGCGGTATTCTATGGAACCATTAAAACTGCAAATCTTGCATGGGCGATGGGTGACGTTGGTGTTGGTTTAATGGCATGGTTAAATATTATTGGTATTTTGATTATTTTCTTTATGTCTAAGCCTGCACTTAAAGCGTTGAAAGATTATGAAGAACAGCAAAAAAAAGGCGTGACAACCTATACGTTTGACCCAGTAAAATTAGGCATTAAAGGTGCAACATATTGGGAAGGTAAGTTAGAGAGAAATAAGAACAAATCAAGAGAGAAGTAGCTTTTCGATATGAATAAAAAAAACGGCCCTAATATGAGTAATGCCGATCAGTTAGTCACTTTATTGAGTAATTATGCACTATTTATTCAATATCTAATAGATATGGCAAAGTACCCGTTAAGAGAGTGAAAGATAGATACAACAAGGGCTCCAGAATGATTGTAATAAATTCGTCTGAAGCCCTTGTTTTTATTGATGTTCGCTTAACTGACTGGCATTAGCCCTAATATGAGGGCCGTTTTTATTTTTAGCTTTTATAGAATTGCGTTAATAGTGTTATCTACAATGTCTACAGATTGCGTTATTTCATGTCCTACGGCTGAAGGGTACCAAACTTCTACCCAAATCTTATCAACGTGGTTGGGTAGCATGACGCTAGTTTGAAATTCTGTCTCATCATTCATGGGGGTGATAATGAATTGAGATGTGTGGTCGACAACACCATCCTTAAATTCACTATACAGAGACATAAATCCTCGTTCACTTTGAGAGCTTGCAACAGAGAGAGTGATGCTTACTTCTCGCTCTGTTGAAAAGGTAAAGCCTTCTGGTATTGATAATTCACTTGTTTTTATTCCATTTATCCCTTCAGCGGCTGGAAATGTTGATGCTGGAACTGCAGAGTCAGTCCCTGGCGCTGCGCCTCCGCCAGAAGAAGAACCAGATGACGAATCACTACAAGCGGCAAGAAAAGTGAGAGCTGTAATACCTAATAATAAATGTATATGTTTCATGGAGCCTCCTTGTTAGTCATCTGTTGACCAAGTTTTGTCGCCATTTGGATTTAGGTACCACGTTGGTTTCGAAGTTCCTCCTGAGGTAGCCCACTCGGCAAAATCTGGATACGCATTACTAATATCAATGTACTCTGATGGGTGATTCCAAGGTGATGAAATTATGATACCCCATGGTAGGTTACTAGTAGTACGGTAGTATTTACTGCTTGCTGAATCTGAATCATCGTCAGCAGTACCGTAGAAGTCCTCAACCAAAGTCCCTCTTGTCGTTGGTGGGAAATCTGAGGTATGGATCTCTAATTCTTTACCTGGAGAGGTAGTGAAACTGTCTCCATGATATGAGCCATGACCGGGACCAAAAATAAATGGGTCACCGCCATTAAGTGGCATTAATGAGCTAACACTAGGTTCGCTTCCTTCGTTGAATGGAAGAGAAATACTGAACGTCATTTGTTCTGACTCTAATGATGCACTGCATGATGGATTTGTTCGATGGAATTGACACTCGCCATTAATTGGAATGTCATCCAACAGGTTTAACGATGCAACGACAACAAGATCTCCAGATGGCGAAGCGATATCTTTATCTTCTCCTGTAAATGGTGAAATATTTGGTCGTGTTGCCCCATTTTTTTCTAATCGAGACAATGAAAGGTTAATGTCTGATTCATTAAATCCATTGAGCTTCCAACCTAAACCGTTACCATAAGAGGCGCCATACGCAGTAACAGTACCAGTAAGATCGAATCGTAGAACTTCATCATCTTTACTTATGATAGTGGTACGATAGTAGGTAATAACATCATTAAGATCGAAGTCTCCAGTTTCTGGCCAGTTATCCTCGAAAGCGGCAGTATAATAGTTTGAATGTTGAATTGTTGTTCCTGGGTCTGTAACACTAAATATGTAATCCTCTACTTCACCATCACCAGCATACCCAGTGCTTGGAATATTTGGACTGCTAGATAAACGGAAACGAGTTTGGACGGAGCCAACAATAGCGTCACTGCCTACACGTATTGGGATAATTTGTTGTCCATTGGTTACGGAATGGTTCTTGATGATTTGCTCATCTTCATCAAACGTTCCATTCATATTCCAGTCAGCCCATGCTTGTAGGTAACCACTGCCGAAGGCGTTTACTCTGATTAAAGAATCTAAGCCTTTTTCTAAGCTTGTTAATACAGTAATACCATCGTCATCGTTACCACCAACATCGAGATCATCCCCATTGGATGCGATACCCGGTTGACCATCAGTATCAGCATCAATGCTGCTTCCTAAATATAAACTTGAAGAGAGTGCATGCTCGGCCCCATTGTTTGCTTGTAATGTACTGTAGCTATCAGGAGCATCACCAAAATCAGATTCGTCTGAACTCGTCACTGGTGGGATGAATTGGTCTAAGTCCCAATTACCATCAAAAGCGGAGAAAATAGGGTTTGGAAAAGGACTTCCGCTTGTAGTAACCGTTTCAAATTGAAGGGTGACAATTGACGTATTTTTAAAGGTAAATTTAACGGCACCAGATGTGTCTGTTTCGTTGTAGTTTGTTCCTGGTCCTGTGAATAATACCGATTGTCCGTCAGCACTTTCTTCAGCAGTTAAGCTTGCGCCAGCTGAGCCTGTTTGGTAGCTATAAAAACCTTCGCTTTTGAACACTCGAACTTGTTCTGATTGAACTGGTTCACCATCAATATCGTAACCAATCATGTCAAATTCAGGTACGGTATAAGGCACAGAGAAGGTACCTGATAAACCATCAGTACCATCATAAAACTCAAAGGTATAAATTAAACCAGCAGAACCAGCGGAGTTAACTTGATAGAGAAAGCCTATATCTCCTTCTGGTTGGCCGCCACCATCTTTATAGTTTGGTGTGTGAAAAAGGAAGGTAGCGTCACCAAATATTTCACTACTTACTTTTGCATCAATGGTCTTTCCGTTATGAGTACCAACGTTAAGGAAGTGCATAACTGGACCATCATAAGAGGGACCAAAACTGTTACTTAAATTGGTCGATTCTATATGATTTGAGAAATCTAAATCTACTGAGGTGGCATAGATGGGCGCACTCGCTAAAGTAAACGCAATAAGGGAAAAAAGCTGTTTATATTTCATAATAAGCCTCTACTTTTTCTTGAATGAGGAAATGCCCTCAACACAATGAATAGATACATAACTTGAAATTATGCGGTAAATAAAAACAACTAGAATTTTCTAATAAATGAACTCAGCCTAAGTTGTGGTAGCTACTTCTAGCGAGCAGTAATTTGTTAATTCCTTTAACGTACCGTTTTCTTCAAGTAATTATGATTGAGCAAAATGTATACCATTTGTTTTTTATCGAAATAAATTGTATTGCTTTTTTAATTAAACTATTTAATTATCAAATGATTATGGTGTTAGCTTTTACTGGAGTAATAAGGTTGTTTTAGGAGAAGAGAATCTGTTTTTTCATAATAAGAATCAAATTGCTAGATGAGAATCAATTTAGAAAAGCTCAACGATTTAACTTATTTATCAATCGGTATTGAATTAATGCAACATATCTAGACTATGGTTGCCTTATTTATTATTCTTTTTGTGAATATTTGATGGTGGTTTATATATGAGATATTTAAGTGTGCTTTTCTGTTTTTGGAGTGGCCTATCTATCGCTGATTCTGAATTGATTTTACATTCTACGGATCAGAAACATAACAATAAAGGTTGTGCAAGTATTGTTTGTAATAATGTAATTAAACCAGAAAGTGTGAGTATGGCTGGGGATTTTCCTGAGCGTTCGAGGAATGGAACTCTTTCAGCGTTAGGTAATGTTGCTTTCATTGCTGGTGAGGTTCGCTGAAAATCTTCAAGAAGAAGAGCCTGAGTTAAATACACTATCTGAATAGGTGTATATTCTTGTAATTAAATCGGTGCTCTATTTTTTTCTTCTGGTAAAATGGTCGTCTATTTAATTTTGATTGCAGTAAGTGAAAAATGGGTATTCAACGTATTAATCCAAGTGAAAAATGGTCTGATGTTACTGTTTTTAATAAGATGGCGCATTTTGTTGAAGTTGCTTATGATGAAAGTGCCGACATGCAAGGTCAAACCGAACAAGTTTTTGCACAAGCAGAAGAAATGCTAGCGAGCGTAAACAGTGATAAATCACGATTAGTGTCGGTTACTATTTATGTGACGGATTTTGCTAATTTAGCGGTATTTAATGATGCGTGGATAAAGTGGTTACCAGAAGGGTGTGCTCCTAGCCGAGCATGTTTAAAAGTTGAGCTAGCCGATCCTGATTATTTAGTTGAAATTGCATTTGTTGCAGCAGTTAAGTAGCTAAAAATAATAAAATCAAAGTACTCGGTGTTTACTGAGTACTTGTTAGATGAGTAGGCTTTATTTATCAATAACGTATGATAAAACTATTAATAGTCTTTTACCTGTTATCTTATCTAATAGTAGAACAATAAATAATCAATCAATATTTGAGCTTTACAATCTATTGCCTTTCCTTTAGTTTAAGGACAATTATTTTCATAGAGTGTGTAAGTTATGTCTATAGACATCAAACAATATCAAGCAGATTTAGTCTCTGCTACTAAGCATAATGCTTATACATTCGTCTCTGTCGTCGTTGTCATTTACTGATACTGACGATTTTGTTATTCGTCAGTTAGGCTGGCGGATAAGAACCTTTCTTTATAATCTTCTAGCCAAATTGACACCACGTTTCATTTTATAAGGGTATGTCGTTTGAACAGAAGAGATCTCGCCGCTATCGGCTTCATGACATTTGCACTATTTTTAGGTGCAGGTAACTTAATCTATCCACCATTGATGGCTCAGCAAGCTGGTGACAATTGGCTTATCGCTATTGGTGGCTTTCTATTAACTGCTGTTGGTCTACCTGCAATCACTTTGGTCGTATTAGGCCGTTTATCTTCTGCAGATAAGCTTACATCAGCTTTACCAAAGTGGATGGATCGTTCATTTTGGTTCTTGGTACTAACCACTCTGGGTCCTGCGTTTGTATTGCCTCGTGCCGTTACCGTTGCTTATGAGATGGGCATTAAGCCTTTCTATTCAGATAATGGATTAATGGTATTCTCTGCTTTATTCTGTGCATTAACATTATGGCTTGCATTGAAGCCAGGTAAATTAGTCGATTACATCGGTAAAGTAATGACACCAGCATTGATTGGTATGTTAACCATATTAGTGGTCGCGGCATTATTTAATCCATTAGGCTCTCCAAGCCAAGCTATTGATATTTACGAACAAGCGCCTGCAGTAAATGGGTTAATTCAAGGTTATATGACATTAGATGCTATCGCAGCGGTAGCGTTTGGTTGGGTGATAATCCAAACGATTCGTAGTAAAGGGGTTGAGAGCAAAAAAGCCATCTCTTACTACACATTACGAATTGCCGTTATTTACTCAGTATTGATGTCATTATGTTACTTAGCAATGGGTTATTTAGGTTCAACCTCATCAGAGATTGCAGAAAATGCCAGCAATGGTGGAGAGATCTTAACGCGTTATGCGGCAGGGGAGTTTGGGGTATTAGGTCAACTTTTATTAGCGGCTATCACTTTAATGGCATGTTTAACGACGACGATCGGCTTAACCAATGCAAACTCTGAGTACTATAAAAATACTTACGGCATCACGTTTAAAGTGAGTGCTACCGTGATCATGGTATTAACGGCAATTATTTCAAACGTAGGTTTAGAGACGATCATCGAAGTGAGCTTACCTGCGATTCTTATCTTATGTCCGATCGCTATCGCATTAATTATTGCGATGATTTTAATACCTGAGAAAGCCGGTATAGATAAACCAACCATTTCAATGAGCCATACAACGGTAGTATGTATTGCCGCTTTGTTTGGGACGATTGATGCACTGCATATTTTAGAAAAATTGCCTGAAGGCATGGACGCGTTTTGTGAGCAATGGCTACCGTTGTATTCTTCTCATACTTCATGGTTGCTTCCTGTATTTATTACTATTTTTATTAATAAAGTCTTCAATAAAGCAATGCCAAAGCGTGTTGTTGTAAACAATTAGTCTTTAGAAATAGACTTACTCTTGTGTATTGATAAAGAGCAGCGATAATAGCTAATGCCAGTCAGTTAAGCGAACATCAATAAAAACAAGGGCTTCAGACGAATTTATTACAATCATTCTGGAGCCCTTGTTGTATCTATCTTTCACTCTCTTAACGGGTACTTTGCCATATCTATTAGACATTGAATAAATAGTGCATAATTACTCAATAAAGTGACTAACTGATCGGCATTAGCGATAATAGCTGCTCTTTTTTTATTTTTAGAATAGGGTTGCTTGATTATGTTGCCATTAATTTATCATCCAATTTACTCGCAATTAGATCTTCCTGAAGGACATCGCTATCCTATTCAAAAATATCAACGTTTATATCAAGCCATTCAATCTCACCATTCTTCTGAACAGTTTTGTTATTTTGAACCAAGTGCATTTACAGTTGACGCCATTAAGCAGGTACATGATGAAGCCTATATTAATGCTCTAGTTTCAGGTTTACTGCCTGTAGCTAAAATGAGACGTATTGTGATTTCCTTGGAGTGAATCATTAATTCAAAGGACATTAACGTCGACAGCAGGGACATGTTTAACCGTTGATAAAGCATTAGAGTATGGATCTGCAATTCACTTGAGTGGTGGATATCACCATGCTCATTACGATTTTGGTAGTGGATTTTGTTTGGTGAATGATTTAGTTGTTGCAGCGCATCATGCATTAAAGCGAGAGGGTATTGATAAGGTACTTATTGTAGATAGTGATGTGCATCATGGTGATGGGACAGCAACGCTTTGTGCTGATAAAGAGGATATTATTACTGTCTCTTTTCATTGTGATAAAAACTTTCCCGCACGTAAGCCTAGGTCAGATTATGATGTTCCATTATTGATTGGTACTCAAGATGCTGAATTTTTAGAAGCGTTTCAACAAGTCGTTGAAATGGCAATTAATCATCATCAACCAGATCTTATTATTTATGATGCAGGCGTAGATATCCATATTGATGATGAACTGGGTTATTTGGATATATCGACACATGGTTTATATCAAAGAGATTATTGGATGAATAATATAACTAAGCAAAAGAATATTCCGATTGCGTGTGTTGTTGGTGGAGGTTATCGAAGTAACCATCAAGATTTGGTTGAACCTCATTTACAATTAGTTCGTGCATTTTTAATTGATATATAAAGTCGATATATTTTTATATGTAATAAAAATAAAGTATCAATAATATAAAATACTGAAATGTTAAGCGTACTATATTTTAAATGAATTAAGTATTATTGATTTATGCATTCATATTTATAGTTATAAACTTAATGTTTATTTCTTTCAATTAGTAATTTTTTAGATAAAGATAGAGAGGATAATGAATTTTATTTAATGTGATTTACTTCTCGTTTTTATTTTTCATGTTATTTCAAATCTTTTTTTACGATGTTTTATCTCCTTTTGTTTTGGTTTAAACTTTTGATTTTAAATTTCTTTTAATGTATTTCTCTTGTTTTTGTAGGTGTTTTGAATTTATTGTTGATGCATTTGTTACCGGTGTCACACTTTGATTTTGCGGGTACAAAAATCCAGTAAATGCTTTAAATATCAACTTACCAAGCGCCTCTTTAATTCATATTATTTCCTCATCAACTTAATGCAGCTTGAATTAAGTAAAAATTATTATTAAGGGAAAGATTATGATCACCACACTGGTAAATACCAATTTAATTAAACTTAATTTAGATGCGACGACGAAAGATGGCGTATTTTCTGAGTTAGCTGATATGTTATTAAAAAATAACCGTATCGATAATAAAGAAAACTTTTTAGCTGGTATTTATGAGCGTGAAGCTCAATGTACAACGTCTGATATGGGCATTGCTTATCCTCATACTAAAAATGCCGCGGTTATTGAACCTGCTATTGCGATTGGCGTATCAAAAACGGCGATTGAATACGGTGCTGATGATGATCAACCAACGGTATTCTTCATGATTGCCTCACCAGAAAGCGGCGATCACCACATTTATGCACTACAAGCGTTATTTGAAAAATTCGGAGATGACCTAATTGCAGATATGCAAAAAGCGACAACCGAGCAAGACATTCTAGATTTACTGATTAATTAATACCAATCGTAGTAAATAACTGGTCATCCTAGCTGGTTAAAAGACTTGATAACTGCGTTAGAATTTTTGATTGTAGAATAACTACTTATCGAAAAATTCTGCCTTGTTTTCAAGCCTTTTTCCTTCGCTATTTCTGAACACTTACTTACTGTGATTGGCATAACTTTTAGTTTTACTCACTTTTAGGATTACTTTTATGTCAACGATGACTGCAACAACTCAACCATCTGGTGATTGGAAACAAACACTATCCAAATTAAAAGGCCACTTGCTTTTTGGTACATCTCATATGCTTCCTTTCGTAGTTGCGGGTGGGGTGCTATTAGCACTTGCTGTAATGGCTACAGGTAAAGGTGCGGTTCCAGATACTGGTATTCTTGCGGATATTTCTACTATCGCGATTAAAGGTCTTGTGCTTTTCCCAATCATTTTGGGTGGCTTTATTGGTTACTCAATTGCAGACAAACCAGCATTAGCGCCAGCATTTATTGCATCAGGCATCATGGCTGATTTAGGTGGTGGTTTCCTTGGTTGTATCGTTGCAGGTTTTATTGCCGGTGGTGTGGTTCTTCAACTTAAGAGACTGCCTATCCCTGCACATTTAAGCGCACTAGGCGTTTACTTTATCTACCCTCTTGTTGGTACGCTAGTTTCTGCGGGTATCGTAATGTGGGGCCTAGGTGCTGCAATCTCTTCATTCATGATTGCAATGAACGAATTCTTAGCATCAATGGCGGGGTCTTCTAAAGCGGTTCTTGGTGCGATTCTTGGTGGTATGACGGCGTTTGATATGGGTGGCCCAATCAACAAAGTAGCTACACTATTTGCTCAAACACAAGTAAACACACAACCATGGTTAATGGGTGGTGTTGGTATCGCGATTTGTACTCCACCGCTAGGTATGGCTCTTGCTACATTCATGTTTAAGAAGAAATTCTCTAAAGAAGAACAAGAAGCAGGTAAAGCAGCAGCAATCATGGGTTCAATTGGTATCTCTGAAGGCGCTATCCCATTTGCAGCAAATGACCCAATGCGTGTGCTTCCATCTATCGTAATCGGCGGTATGGTTGGTTGTGTATTCGGTTTCATGACTGATGTATTGCTTCATGCACCTTGGGGCGGCTTAATTACAGCACCTGTCTCTAGCAACATCCCTATGTATGTAGTGGGTATTGCGCTTGGTTCACTAACAACAGCACTTATCGTTGGTTTCTGGAAACCAGTGGTTGTAGAAGATGAAACAGCGGCAGTAGCACCTGTACAAGCTCAATCGGCACCAGTTGCTGGCGAAGGTGAGTACGATGTTCTAGCGGTTACATGTTGTCCTTCAGGTGTAGCACACACGTTCATGGCAGCAAAAGCACTAGAGAAAGCAGGCGCAGCAGCAGGCATTAAGATTAAAGTCGAAACACAAGGCTCTAACGGCTTAGTGAACAAATTGACAGCAAAAGATGTTGCCAACGCTAAGTTCATCATCCTTGCTCATGATATTCCAGTAAAAGAATCAGATCGTTTCGCTAACATTCGTCAAGTTGAATGTTCAACGAAAGAAGCAATGAAAAACGCATTAACTCTTATCCAAGCTTAAGTTTCAACCTGAACGTTAGGGGAGTCGCAAGGCTCCCCATTCTAAAGACCGTTTTGCTATTAATCTTCACAAAGGTTAATACCAAAATTATCAAAGGGCAGTCTTTATTTCCCTTTAAACTTTAGAATAAAAGGTATAATAATGAAGTTTAAACGCAGTGTACTCTCGCTTGCAGTATTTATTGGTATAGTAGGCATTACTGGATGTACTGAAGAAACCACTAACATTACAAATGTTACGGAAGCCAATCCAAATACATCAATTCCAACGAAGCCTCTAGAACCAAGTATCCCAACAACACCTATTGAAGTCGATTTATCATTAAACCAATTTGTTAATCCAATGATTGGTACTGCTGAAAGTGGTCACACTTTCCCTGGGGCGGTAGTGCCTGCTGGTATGGTTCAGCTATCACCAGATACATTCGTTGGTTCTAATATTGACCATGAATCAGGATTGAACCCTTGGCATTCGGCATCTGGTTATTGGGATTCTTCAGATTATTCTGATACAGGCGTTATCGTAGATAAAGACGTTCCTATTTATGGCTTTTCACACACTCATTTATCTGGAACAGGGGCAACAGACTTAGGAGATATATTAGTACTACCTTACAGCGACATGCGTAACAATTTAATTAACTCGTTTGATAAATCAAGCGAAACAGCGACAGTTGGCTACTATAAAACGACCTTAAATGAAGGAAATATTGATGTTGAGTTAACCACAACAAAACGTGTTGGCTTGCATCGTTATACCTTTGAAAAAGGCACAGAGCGTAATATTAAGTTTGATTTAGGGCATACGCTATTGAATAACAATGGCGAAACACTAAGCAGTAAAATTGAGATCATTGATGATTACACCATTCGTGGTCGTAAAACGTCGACAGGTTGGTTTCAAGGGCAAGATCACCAAGGACAAGATATCTTTTTCTATGCCAAATTTAATGAGCCCGTGGCTAGGGCTTTATTAGGTACTGAAGAGAATGAACCTACGGGTGAGATGCGCCAAAATTATGTATACAAAGGAAGTGATATAACGGCTTACCTTAACTTTGGTAAAGGTGATAAAGCGATTGAAGTTCGTGTTGCTATCTCACCTGTGAATTGGCATGGAGCACAAAAAAACTTAGAAGCAGAAGCTATGGTATATGACTTCGCTAAAGTGAAAGAAAGTGCGGAATATGCTTGGGCAGAAAAATTATCGAAAGTGAAAGTCGAGGGTGGCTCTGATGCGGAGAAGACAAACTTCTATACCGGTCTTTACCACGCAATGATCGCTCCGATTGAATTGTATGATGTCGATGGGAAATACGTCGACATGCTAGGTACGATCAGAACCTTAGAAAAAGGTGATACGCCAAACTATTCGATTTACTCAACATGGGACACATTCCGTGCAGTGCATCCATTATGGACAATTATTGACCCTAAGCAAGCGACGTTATATGTCGAGGATTTAATTCGTAAGTCCAATGATGAGTTTGGAATGCTTCCAAAGTGGGAAGGGCATGGTTCTGAAACGGGAACTATGATTGGTTATCCATCAACAGCGATTCTCGGTGACGCAGTAACAAAAGGATTAGTTGATGCGCAAACAGCGTTAGATGCATCTATCAAATCTGCTCGTTATCGTCCACACGACTTCCCTCAAATTAGTGATGGGATCTTAACATCTCTAATGGCAGGGCAACTGAATTATCATGAAAAAGAGCAGTGTGTACGGGCTCCTAATTGGAACTCAGTATCATACTCATTAGAATTTTCTTTTTATGACTGGACTATTGCTGAGATGGCAAAAGCCGCTGGTGATGACGCTACTTATAATGAATTTAAAGAACGTTCTTATAATTCGTTGAAACATTGGGATTCAAGTGTCGGTTTCTTTGTTCCGACAGAGTTGAAGGAGGGAGATCCATGTGCCTTTAAATATTCAACAGAAACTTTTGACCCATATAAAGCGGATCCACTCTATTTCACCGAAGGTAATGCATGGCAGTGGCAATGGTCATTTATGCAGGATCTTAACAAGTTAACAGAAGTTATGGGTGGAACAAGTGGGTTGAATGAAAAGCTGAATAACTTGTTCGCTGCCGACTCGGACAGTGGTGACCAGCATCAGGATATGACAGGTTACATTGGGCAGTATATTCATGGTAATGAACCGTCACATCATGTTATTTATTTATATCAGAGAACTGAAGAATCATACAAAACTCAGGAATATTTAGACAAAGTATACAAAGAATTCTACACCCCAACGCCGGATGGAATTATTGGTAATGAGGATGTTGGACAGATGTCGGCGTGGTACATCATGTCAGCGTTGGGTTTTTATCAGATTTCACCAACTGACCCAACTTACACTATTGGACGACCTATCTTTACTAGAGCGACGATTAACTTCGGTTCAGGTGTATTCACGGTGGTGGCGGAAAATAATAGTGCTGAAAATATGTACGTTAAATCAGTCACTATTAATAATAAATCGCTGAATGAATTTAATACATTTGAGCATGCAGAAATTAAAGCTGGCGGAGAGTTACGCTTTGTGATGACAAGTGATAAATCACAAGCAATGAAAGCAAACCTACCTAAGTAATACTACCTATATTAGATAAGGGGTCTCGGCCCCTTTAATAGCAGAGAAAAATCAAAATGAAATTCAAACGGAATTTATTATCCATTGCTGTGTTCATGGGAATGGTTGCTTTAACTGGCTGTAATGATGACTCTTCTAGTTCAGCGACAAACCCGAATACCTCTATTCCAACAACACCGATAGACCCAAACATTCCAACAGATACGGTACTAAAATATGTAAACACACTGATTGGAACAAAAGGTCTTGGTAACGTAAACCCGTCGCCAGTTATGCCTGAGGGGATGATTCAGCCTTCTCCTGATAATTATGATCCTAATGGCTTTAGCGGTAAAGGCTCCCCATCTGAATATGATCCTTTTAATAAATACCTTTCAGGCTTCACAATGACCCACATTTCAGGTGCTGGTAAAGGTGATTTGAATGATTTCGCATTTTTACCGTATTCAGATTTTAATACCGACGCTCCAACAATGAACAAAGAAACTGAAACCGCTGAAGTTGGTTACTATTCTGTTGAATTGATTGAAACGGGTGTAAAGGCAGAGCTTACCGCAACAGATCGCGTTGCGTTTCAACGATTCACGTTTAACAAAGGCGGTGAGCGTAAAGTTCGTATTGATTTGCAACATGAACTGTTAGAGCAATATGGTAACCATTCTCGTAATATTTATTATAAGCGTATTAGCGATACAACCGTTGTCGGTGCAAGGACCTCTAATGAGTGGGGGCAATGGCAAACAGTATTCTTTGTGGCTGAGTTTTCAGAACCAATCATAGAAGAAAATTTATACGCAAAACTCGCATCTGAAAGTAAATTAAAACCGGTTGATGCGACTGAAATAGGTCTTGCTGACTATCGTGGTTATGCGGAACATAAACAAATGCCAGGAGAGCCCGCACCAGAAGCGTCTCGTTTAGCAAATCGAGCAAATGATATAATGACTCATCTGAACTTTGGCTCTGGTAATGAAGCGATTACAGTTAAAGTGGCCATTTCAGGTACGAGTATCGATGGTGCAATTAAAAACTTAGACGCGGATAAAAACGAATTTGATTTTGATTCCGTTGTCGTAAAAAATCGTCAGGCGTGGATAGATGTTCTTGGCGAATTTGAACTTGAAGGCGGTAAAACAGCAGATAAAACGATGTTTTTTACATCACTTTATCGTACTTTTGTCGCTCCCTTTGTTTATCAAGATGTTGATGGCAAATATCGTGGTATGGATGGCAAAGTTCATCAAGCAGAAGATGGGTTTACTAATTTATCGGTTTATTCAATGTGGGACACGTTCCGTGCGGCACATCCATTAAAAACTATTATCGATAAAGACCGTTCAATTGATTATGCCCGTGATTTAATTAATAAGTTTAAAACGGGTGGGGTGCTTCCTAAGTGGGAACTTCATTCAGATTATACGGGAGAAATGGTGGGCTACCCTGCGGTGTCTGTTATTGCAGATATCATGGTTAAGTACCCCGAATCCTTTACTCAGGCTGAATTTGAATTGGCGCTGAACGCGGCTGATGTTTCTGCGAATTTTGATGAATCCATTACTAATAGTTGGGTTCCTTACAAAGATGCATGGAATGGAGATAAGCGATTTACAGTGATGACTCGCCATGGTGAATACGCCGAAACTCTGGGGTATGTTCCTGCTAATGTTAAATGGAATGCAGGTGAAACGAATAAACCAGCGTATGCCGAAGGCTTAAAAGCAGATAAATATGACGAGTTGGTGAATGAGTCGGTCGCGTATGGCTTAGAGAATGCGTACTACGATTGGACGATTGCACAAATCGCACAATTAGCGGGCAATGACGAAATGTTTGATCGTTATATGAAGCGCTCTGAAACATTCAAAAATTATTTCGATTATAACCCTGATTATTACGGAAAAATGGAGGGCAAAGACAAACAAAGCTTAGGTGCTACCGGATTTATGCGTCCATTGTATCAAGTGTCAGGTTCTGCTGAACCTGAGTTTGCGAATAATCTAAGTAGTGAGTGTTTGGATGAAAATCTGACGTTATCTATTCCTGAGGGTAAAAATTACGACTGGTGTAAAGACCGTAAGAATTTAGTTCAAGGCGATAGCTTTTGGCCTTATCGTGCAGAACATCGTGGAGAGGACTTTACAGAAGGTAACCCATGGCAATGGACATGGTTCGCTCCTCAAAACTTAAATGGTCTTGCTAACGTTATGGCGGGTGAAGTGATAAAACGTACGGACTATACCTTACCAGAGCAAATGACAGAACAGGGGAAAGCTGCATTCTTAGCTAATTTAAATGCCTTATTTAATGCGGATTCAAATGCGGACACCACTCAGTCTCATGATATGTCCGGTTTCATTGGGCAGTTTGTTATGGGGAATGAGCCTGATCATCATGTTCCTTATCTGTATAACTGGACATCAGAGCCATGGAAAACTCAAGAATACGTAAATCAAGCGATGAATGAATTCTATCATCCAACTCAAGAAGGTTTGATTGGTAATGAAGATGTAGGCCAAATGTCTGCTTGGTACATTATGTCGGTACTAGGTTTCTATCAAGTCACACCAGCAGATCCTACATATACGATTGGACGACCAATTTTCGATAAAGCAGTCATTCCTGTTGGGGGGGATGGTTCTTTTACTATCACATCAACGAACAATTCTGAAGAAAATATTTACGTTAAGAGTGTCACGATTAACGGTAACGCTCTTGGTCCAAACCTATCGTTTAACCACCGTGATTTAAAAGATGGTGGGGTCCTTCATTTCGTAATGACGAATGATAAATCTCAAGCTTTGAAAGCGAATTAATTTACATCCTAATAATTAAGGGGAGAGATCCCTTTTTAACTTAAAAATAAAGGCATAAAATGAAATTTAAACGGAATTTATTATCTATTGCTGTGTTACTGGGAATGATTGGGTTAACTGGTTGTAATGAAGAAACCGTTAATCATAATTATGATGGAAGTACTGAAATCGCACCGCCAACCGTTAATCCTGATGATGAAAAACCAGTATGTCCACCGGGTGATGAAGAGTGTGATGATAAACCAAGTACTGAAAATCCAGTGATAGATATGGGTGTTCATGAACCTGTTGATTTTGATGATATGGATATTACTCGTCATGTTAATCCATTCATTGGTACTGGTAATTTAGGGAATAACTATCCAGGGGCAACGACTCCTCATGGTATGGTTCAATTATCCCCAAATAACGGTGCTAATGGCTGGGAATATATTTCTGGATATTATTACCATGACGCACGTACGTCTGGTTTTTCTCATACCCATTTATCGGGTGCGGGTGCAGGCGATTTAAATGACATTCTTGTTATGCCGATCAATACTCGCTCTGATTATATGTTAAATGAAGGCTCTCCAACGCTGAACCTTGAGGCATCTCGTTTTCAGCACAAAGATGAGCAAGCAACCGCGGGTTATTACAAAGTTGATCTTATTGATTATGACATTAAAGCTGAGTTAACCGCGTCGGACAGGGTCGGCGTTCATCGTTATACGTTCCCACGAGACGATCGTTCAGAAATTATTGTGAATACTGGTTTTAAAATCAACTGGGATTATACGTCAGACTCTTACCTAAAATGGGATAAAGAAAATAATCGTTTAGAGGGACATCGTTTCTCCGATGGTTGGGCTGCAAACCAAAAAGAATTTTTTGTTATGGAGTTCGATCAACCCATTAAAAATATTCGCTTTGCTTACTACGACAAACTGACAAAACAATACATTGATGCATCAGCTGATATGACAGAGATTGGTGGTGTAACTCTCGGTAAATATCAATATGCACGTGCATATGTTGAGTTTGATACATCGAAATCAGGCTTAACCGTTGAAGCAAAACTGGCATTATCAAACGTTGAAATTGGTGAAGGCGGTAAAACAGGGGCATCACTGAATATGAGTGAAGTTGCTGGAATGAACTTTGATCAGGTTCGTCAAGCGGCTACAAAACTTTGGGAAGATGAACTGGGTAAAATCCGTGTAGAAGGTGATGAAGCTTATAAACAGACATTCTACACCGCATTATACCGTTCTTACTCTGGCCAAACGATGCTATCTGATTTAGATGGTCGTTATCGTCAAACACATCAAGGTCGTAATGCTTATCCTGATGGAAATACGCCGTGGGGCGATAAAATTGATACTTTAAAAGAATCGATTCGAATTGCTGATGCGAACAAAGATGGTAAAGCAGATTATATTCGTTACGATACGTTCTCGCTTTGGGATACTTATCGCGCAGTTCAACCGTTAGCCTCTATCACTGAACCTGCTCGTATCGCCGACATGGTACTTTCAATGTTGTCTTATGCAGAAGAAGAATGGACCAATGATAAAGGTGAAACTAAGCGTGGTCGTTTACCTGAATGGACATTTAAAGGTAATGAAACTGGCATGATGATGGGAATGCATTCGACACCGATCATTTATGATGCGTTATCTAAAGGGTATTTAGATACTCGAATGATTTATTTAGGGTTTACTGATACAGAGCGTCAAGATGTAAAAGAACGCTTAGTTCAAGCAATGATTACCGACGCTCGTGCTGTTTCAAGTCAAGGTGTTGCTTGGATTAAGGAGTATGAAACACAAGGGTATGTTCCTGCGCAATTGCATGATACGCCGCCAGATTCATACGGGTCTCATTCACCATTTAAAGACGCATGGACAGCATCGTATTCATTAGAATATTCAATGAATGATTGGAATATTGCAAAATCCATCGCACTTGTTTTAGGGGAAGATTCTCCTGAATACAAAGAGTTTGCGGATCGCTCTAATAATTGGCAAGCACAGTTTGATTTTGGTGGCTCTAAATATCAAGGTTGGTTTAAAGCTCGTGATTATGACGGTAAATTTATTGATTCAAATTGGACTGATCCAATAACAGGTAAAGCGATTGGTAAAGATTGGCGACCTGATATGTTTAACTGGTCATTTTCTGAATCGAATGGTTGGCAGTATTCGTTCAGTGTTCAGCATGATATTAATGGCCTTGTTGATTTAATGACTGAATTTGAGCAATCAACCTTAGGCCGTGAAGGTGTAGCTAAGCGAGGTGAGTTATTTGCTGAACGTTTAGATGAATATTTTAGTACTTATCCTGATCGTAATGCCGGGGATAACCAATTTCCTGTTTTTAATACTGGTAACCTTGGGCAGCATGTTCAAGGTAATGAACCAGATATTCATGTCCCTTATTTATACAACTATGTAGCTCAACCGTGGAAAACACAAGCAGCGGTTGCAGCAGCAACAAACGTTTGTTACGACAATACTGCAGATGGGATCTGTGGTAATGATGATTTTGGTACACTGTCATCATGGTTTGTGTTTCGAGCTTTAGGTTTCTTCCCTGTGAATTCATCGTCAGGTATTTATGAAATAGGTACTCCGATGTTTGAACGTGCTTCGATAGCAGTCGATAATGGACAACAATTTACCGTTATCGCTAAAGAGGTAAGCCGAGAAAATATCTTTATTCAATCGGCGTCACTTAATGGTAGAGACTTTAATAAAACGTATTTAACTCATGCTGAGATTATGCAGGGTGGAGAGATAGAGTTTTTAATGAGTGATAAACCAAGTAAACGCTGGGGAGCTAATATTGCAACGGATACACCACCAGATTTAGGTATTGGTGAGTTCTTACATACTGCTGAGTTACCACAAGTCTCTCGCTAATTTAGTTTGCAGTGTATTTATATAATATAAAGCCTCTTAATTTTCCTAAGAGGTTTTTTATTTTTAGTGCTAAATATAATAATTGGGTCCTAGTAAACTAAGTTTTCAAATGTTGTAAAGATGAGTAGCTTTCAATCTATTTGGATAATAAAAGCTCAAAAAACGAATAATAAAGGCTATGTTTAATATATTATGAATAGAGTTTATGTATAAATAGGTACTTGTATAAACTAGTTAAGAACATAAAATTAGTGTTGTTTTCAAAGTTTCTATACTGTGTTCTTCGGTGAATATTTAAAGGTAAGGGCAGTAAATTGTTAGAGGATAGTATTCGTAATTACATTGTAGATAAATTGAGTGCATTAGGTATTAATAGTGACCCCTATGGTATGGAACTTACTGTGGTATTTGTGCTCGTTGTCATTGGTGTTTCTGTGATGGGAGATCTTATCACTCGTCACATAATTGCTCGGACAATAAGGAATGTATTGCACCGTACTAATGAACCACTAGGTGAGAGCTTTTCTAAGTACAAGGTGCTTGAGAAGCTTACTTTTCTAGTGCCTATTATGATACTGAATTTATTGATACCGCTTGCTCTTGAGAATTACGCGGTGATTTCAGGTATTGTTGATAAAGCCTTAAGTATTACAATTATTGTTGTCTTTATTTGGATGCTTTTTTCATTACTTGATGCATTAAATGATCTTGCTACGATTAAAGGCATAACTCGCCGAATGCCAATTAAGAGTTTCGTTCAACTTATCAAGTTATTTACCTTCTTTGTCGGTCTTGTGGTATCCATGTCAATACTGGCTAACGAATCACCGGTTATTTTCTTGAGTGGCTTAGGGGTTGCAACTGGTTTTGTGATGCTCGTATTTAAAGATACTATTCTAGGCTTTGTCGCTGGTATTCAGCTTTCAGCAAACCGAATGATTACGTTAAATGACTGGATTGAAATGGATTCGTTTAAAGCAAACGGTTCAGTTGAAGAGATTTCATTAACCACAGTAAAAGTACGAAACTTTGATAATACCGTGAGCATGATCCCAGCTTATGCGTTGGTTCAAAACGCCTTTATTAACTGGCAGGGTATGTCAGATTCGGGTGGTCGACGCATTAAACGCTCTGTTAATATTGACGTTAATTCGATTCGCTTTATGACAGATGATGAGATTGAATCACTAAAAAATATTCGAATTCTGCGTGAATATTTATTTGAGAAATCAAAAGAAATAAATACGTTTAATGAAGAGTTGGATGATATTCCTCATGCCGGTAATGTTCGACAAATGACTAATGTCGGTATTTTCCGTGCTTATTTGGCAGCTTATTTACGTACTAATAAAGATATTCATTCTTATATGATGTTCATGGTGCGCCAGCTAGAGCCAACCCCTGAGGGCTTACCATTACAAATCTATGCGTTTACCAATAATACAGATTGGGTATTTTACGAAGGAGTACAAGCAGACATTTTTGATCATATATATTCTATTATGCCACTGTTTAATTTACGCCCTTATCAAGCCCTAAGTGGTTATGATGCATTACGTATTGGAAAGTAAATCTTAGGATGCTAATTAAGGTTGTTATTTTATAGCCTTAATAATACCAATCTACATAAGTATTTGATCATTCTTGCTTGTTAAAGTCGATTATATCTGCGTTATAAATTTTGTAATTAGAACCACTAGTTACTGTAATTTATGCTTTGCTCTAATCGAATTTTCCTACGCAATTATCTGAACAACTACTTATCCAGAATGGTATAATATCTATTTCATAAAGTTAACAGATAAAAAAAGCCCCAGCATTTCTGCTAGGGCTTAGAATGTGGTGGAGGGATAGGGATTTGAACCCTAGAACCGCTATTAACGGTTGCCGGTTTTCAAGACCGGTGCTTTCGACCACTCAGCCATCCCTCCAATGCCGCGTATAATAGGGTGTTGCTCTTGTCTTGTAAACCCTTAAATGCATTAAAACTGACTGTTTGGTTCATTATTCTACTATTCTTGTTGTTTTTCTTTATGCTAAGTCTATTTTTAACCTAAAAAATATGAATAAAAAATTTCGATACATATGAATAACCGTCATTTGTTCCTTATATATCAAAGCTATTCATTTTAAATTTATTTTTTATTCTGTTTTTTTGTTAACGTTTAGCTCTTTCTGTATGAAACTTTTATTTATCTTGTTTTTAAATTGTTTTTTTTTCACTGTTCTTCTGTGAGGTTTATATGAAGCTTTGGTTGCCTACGCTTTAGACAACAGTTTAAACCTAAGCTTGAACTTTCCTAAGATAATCCAATGTACCTGCAAAGTACGCTGGATTTTTTATAGCGTAACTTACTCTAGGGGAACCAATACTATTTTGCTACAATCGGCGAAAATTTTTAGTACTTAAAGGTTCATCATGTCATTTGCTTCACTAGGGTTATCTGAACAGCTTCTTAATACCGTTTCGGAATTAGGTTTTAAAGAAGCGACACCAATTCAGCAGCAGGCTATTCCTCTCGTATTACAAGGACATGATGTACTTGCAGGAGCACAAACAGGCACAGGTAAAACGGCTGCTTTTGGTTTACCGCTTATCCAGCGCTTGGTTGAAAATCCAGAGAGCCGCACTCAAAATTCAAAAGTGATTCGTAGTTTAATTTTGACGCCAACGCGTGAATTAGCACAGCAAGTATTTGATAGCTTGGTGAGTTACACCAAAGACACTGACATTAAAGTTGTGGTGGCTTATGGTGGAACTAGCATTAATGTTCAGAAAGACAATTTAGTTGGTGGCGCTGATATTTTAGTTGCAACACCAGGTCGCTTATTAGATCTATTACACATCAATACCATCACGCTAAACCAAGCTGGGTATCTAGTATTAGATGAAGCTGACCGCATGTTAGACATGGGCTTTATTCCAGATATTAAAAAGATCTTACGTAAGATGCCTGCGGAGCACCAAACCTTATTCTTCTCAGCAACATTCAGCAAAAAAGTAAGAGAAATTGCTTATTACATGCTACATAAACCAAAAGAAGTACAAGTTACGCCAACAAATAGTACTGCTGATACAGTTGAGCAAATGGTATATCCAGTAGATAAGCACCGTAAAAGTGAATTATTAGCTTACCTGATAGGCTCTCGTAACTGGCAACAAGTCCTTGTGTTTACAAAAACAAAACAAGGCTCTGATGAATTAGTGAAAGAGCTTAAAAAAGACGGTATAAAAGCGGCGTCTATTAATGGTGATAAAAGTCAGGGTGCTCGCTTACGTGCATTAGAAGAGTTTAAAACGGGTAAAGTTCGTGCGTTAATTGCAACAGATATCGCTGCGCGTGGTCTAGATATTGAGCAGCTAGAATGTGTCATTAACTATGAACTTCCATTTAAAGCGGAAGATTACGTCCATCGTATTGGTCGTACAGGTCGAGCAGGTTGCACCGGTAAAGCGATCTCGTTAATGAGTTCAAATGAAGAATATTTGTTGAAAGCGATTGAAACGTTACTTGATGTTCGCCTTCCTCAAGAATGGCTGAAAGGCTATGAACCTGATCCAAATGCACGAGTAATAAAAGAAGACCATTCACGTCAAAGTCGTGGTCGTTCTGCTGATAAAAGAAAAATGAAAGCGAAA
The DNA here is from genome assembly GCF_002954705.1 of Aliivibrio sifiae. Taxonomy (GTDB): domain Bacteria; phylum Pseudomonadota; class Gammaproteobacteria; order Enterobacterales; family Vibrionaceae; genus Aliivibrio; species Aliivibrio sifiae_A. The sequence continues at coordinate 855,035 of NZ_MSCO01000002.1, read as the reverse complement.
ATGAAAGTTCATGAAAATCGTGGAAAAAATAAGCGTTAAATTGATTAGTATTCAACTGTAGATTAAAAGTTTGACTGGCCAGCTTAATGATTTAATCTGGCCATTATCGATCTTGTTTATCAATCCTTCTTACTTATTATTCCTTTTTATACTAATTTAAACGTTAAATCTGTGAAGTCGGTTGTAATTTAATCTAATTTAACGCTAAATCTGACTTGACAAGTTGTTATGTAAATTAGTGTAAAGTTAAGTTGAATGTCTCAGTGTGAGGCGTATGATTCGTGAAAACTGAAGCCACTTTTGGGTTATCTTCCTTCAGTATTTGGAGTCTTTATGCCGCAAAGAGCACTGACTGTACTTTGCTTACTACTTTTGTCTTATTCCACTTCTTTATTTGCAGAATCTTTTACCTTACCCATTTGGAAAGAAGAGGCAGAAGCCAAGGGTTATACTTTACCTGAAGCTTTTGGTCTTAATGTTAGCTACATGAAACAAACTCAAGATATCTCAGTAGATAGTATTGGGTTTGAAGGAACAATTCCCGCATTACTCCCATGGAAACCACCACATGCAATTAGTGATTTAGTCGATATTGAATCAGTAGGAAGCGGAAAACAAATGAGTGAAGTTCTAACATTACGTGGTGATGTTTGGCTTTTCCCTTTTTTGAATTTATATGGAATTGTCGGTCAGCTAAAAGGGTATTCAGAAACGACTATCAACGTTAAACCTCTGGGTTTAGGTAAAGGGATAAATATGCCTTTTAGATTAGATCTCAATGGTACGCTTTATGGAGCAGGTTTTGTCTTGGCTGGTGGTTATAAAGATGTATTTGCGCTAGCGGATGCTAGTTATACTGAAACTGAGTTAAATGTTATTGATGGTACAATTAGTTCGATTGTGATCTCACCACGCGTAGGTTATGACTTTACCCGTATGGGAACACCACTTCGTGTGTGGGTTGGAGCAATGTATCAAGATGTTGAACAATCACTATCTGGGAATTTAACGGATATCGGTTTAAGTGGCAACTTAGGAAGTCTGGTCGGAAAAGTTGATGATGGTCGCTTTAATGTGGAGCAGCATCTTGTAACTCCTTGGAATACCTTACTGGGTATGCAATATAAACTTGATGATGGCTTATATTTGTTAGGTGAAGCAGGTCTCGGTAAGCGTAAAAGCCTTTTCTTCACTGTTGATATGCGATTTTAAATCATGAAGTTAGTAAACTTATTGGTAATTGTACTATTAAGTAGTTATGCATTCTCGATCTCAGCTAAAGAAAACCCCCAAAGTTGGGTGGATACTTTTCTAGAAGAATTAGGTTCTTCTGAAGATATTGATGTCAGTAAGGGGATAGATTGGGCTGTGCTGCCTGGTCCCTTTGCTAACCCTGAGCAAGGTTTTGGTATTGGTATTGCGGCTGTAGGCTTATATTCACCTCTTGAAAATAAAGACAGCGCTCCGTTATCTACTATCAATATTACCGGTTATGGATCTACTTCAGGTTCTTATGGTGTAGGTGTTAATAACCGAACTTATTTTGAAAATGATGATCTACGATTATTAGTTCAAGCCAAAGCAAGTCACACTCCTGAGTATTATTGGGGAGTTGGTAAGAATGCAGCAGAGACTGACCGTAATAAAACTCTTGTCGAAGCGCAAATTCTCGGTTTTACACCAAGAATTGCTTATCAATTTTTACCAAATACTTACTTTCTTCTTGGTGTTGATATGGAAAGCTATCGGAAGCTTTCATCTGACACATCGCTGCTTACACAAGATGAACTTAGCGATACATTTTTAAGTGCCTCCACAGTAAGCCTTGAGTATGACAGCCGTGATTTTGAATTGAATGCATATAAAGGCATGTTGGTCAGTGTTAATTGGAATGCTTATCGAACTGAGTTTGGCTCTGATCATGACTTTGATAAAGTCACCATCAATTATCGTCAATACCATAAAATATTACCTAATACTGTTTTGGCGTGGGAAGTCTTTGCTGAAAATGTACAAGGTGATATCCCTTGGTTCGCATTCTCCTCTTTAGGCAGTGATAAGCGTATGAGAGGGTATTATTCTGGTCAATATCGAGATAATAGTCAGTTGTCAGGACAAATAGAAATTCGTCAACAATTTAATCAACGGCATGGAATGGTCGTATGGGTTGGCGGTGGCAATGTTGCAGACTCCTACCAAGAATTATTTGATAGTAAATGGTTACCGACATATGGGATTGGCTACCGTTTTGCGTTTAAACCAAGAGTTAATGTAAGACTGGATTATGGATTAGGAAAAGATAGCCAAGCGGTATATTTTCAAATTAATGAAGCGTTTTAGAGGATATTTATATGAAGAGTAAAATAGCTTTCATCGTCATCAGTAGTCTTTTATGTGGTGTATCTTTATCTGTTTTTGCTGATGCCCCTGTTGGTGTGAGGCCATGTTGTGCTTTTGGGACAAACTTACAGACGGAAGTCGGGGGGATCCCCGTTCCTTTTGTTTCAGTAGAAAACGTACTCAATATAGATGATCTCGGAGACCATATCTATAATGATGGCAGTCAAGGAGTTGCAAGTAGCTTAATGGGCTTTGGCGATGAAAGTAATGGAATCTTTTATTCTGAAAAAGGCGGTTTTTTAGATTCTGCTCATATTAGAGATACGGCTGATTTTACTTATTATCTTTATGGTGAGTTCTATAAGCATTTAGGAATAGACTTTAAAGTGACACTGTCATATGAGTTGAAAACTCGTATTATACAACTGCATTCAACCTCTCAAGAATACACTCAAACTGAACGAGAAAAGATCAGTATTGAACTTGCTGCGTTAACGTCTTATCGTTTAGCTCAATGGCATGAAATTGCTCAATGGTTTGGCATGGAATCGGTAGGTGGCTTTAAAGAGTATGCTTCTGCGTTCTCACCTGAAGATCTGTATTCAAATATGTTGGGGGCTCTCTTAGCTAGTGATGTGATTAGTGCCAATCCAAATTTAGATAAAGATGCATTTTCTACCGCAATGACTAAAGCAATAAAAACAAAATTTATTGAGTTGGGTGTAGGCACAAAAGAAGAGTCTAAAGCCCAAATCCAAAAAATGGATGGCGTGTGGTGGGACAGTTCTAAGCGCTTACCAAATAAGTGGGTCGTCATTCATAGAGAATATCATTTAGGCACTGACTTAAAACCAAACGGGTTTAAAGGTGAAGTTGAAGAGAGTGTTTCAACAGAACATGAAGCTTTGGCTACATTTAAACTTATGCCAAATGAAAATGATGACGCTTTTTCTGCATTGCCGGAGACATTGAAGAACAAACCTTATTGGACGCCAAGTGATTTCCAAGCAATTGCTGATTTTGCTAAAGCGCATGATGATGAAGAGTTAACGAGAAAATAACGTTTATGAATTAAAATCATCAGTAATAAAAAGCCCCGAAAAAGCACTTTAAGGTAAAGTCTTATTTGGGGCTTTTTTATCTTTTATTGATTATGCTTTTGCTTTGTTTGATTTTGGAATAGTACCGAATTTTTCAGTACTAAACCCTTTCACTAAGCTTACACACATCATTAAAAGAATGAAGGTAAACGGTAGGGCAGTAGATACTGTACCTGCTTGTAACGCTTGCATTGCCTCTGTACCACCAACCCATAGTAATACTGCAGCGATAGAACCTTGAACCGTCGCCCAGAAAATACGTTGAGGAACAGGAGCATCAACCTTACCGCCTGCAGTGATACTATCGATAACTAATGAGCCAGAGTCGGATGACGTTACAAAGAACACCATAATAAGAACGATTGAGATAACAGATAAGGCAGTACTCATTGGTAATGCGTCATACATGTTAAATAGTGCCATAGTGATATCATTTAAGCCATTTTCACCAAGCTCACCAACTTTGTTTTTTACTTGTTCAATTGCAATACCACCAAAAGCAGACATCCATAGAGCTGTGGCTAATGTTGGGATGATCATTACAGAGATCAAGAACTGACGAACAGTACGACCTTTAGAAACACGAGCAATGAACATACCTACGAATGGTGACCAAGAGATCCACCAAGCCCAATAAAATACAGTCCAACCGTGCATCCAAGTTTCATCTTCACGACCGTGAGGGTTACTTAGAGGAATAATATTCTCAATATAGCCTGTCACAGTTAAAGGTAAGGTACTCATTACATCAGAGAAACCGATTGCGATAATGAATAGAAGTAATGCAACAGCAACCAGCATGTTTACGTTACTTAGTAGCTTTACACCACCATCGATACCACGAATAACAGAGATCATCGCAAGCATAGTAACGAAAATAATCACGCCAATTTGCATGTTTATGCCGCCGTTAGTACCAAACACATGATTGATGCCACCTGCTGCTTGTTGAGCCCCTAAACCAAGAGAGGTTGCAAGACCAAATAGTGTTGCTAGAACAGTCATGATGTCAATGATGTGACCAAACCAGCCCCATGTTCTATCCCCTAAAATAGGATAGAAAACAGAACGCATGGATAAAGGTAAACCTTTGTTAAAAGTGAAGAATGCTAAAGATAAAGCGACTAAACCATATATTGCCCATGGGTGAATCCCCCAGTGATACATGGTTCCGCCTAGAGCCAGTTTTTTAGCTTCTTCGGTAAAAGGCTCCACATCTAAAGGAGTACCATACCAGTCTGTGTAGTAAGCAAGAGGCTCAGCAACACCGTAAAACATCAAACCAATACCCATGCCAGCAGCAAAAAGCATTGCCATCCATGAAATTGTTGAGTGTTCTGGTTTTGCACTGTCACCACCAATTCGGATTTTACCAAACGGTGAAACAATTAACGCCAAGCAGAAAACTAAGAAGATATTACTAGACCACATAAATAAACCATCAAAGTTATCAATGATTTGTAATTTTATGCCGTCAAGAAGGGATTTTGCTTCTGCTGGGTCCATAATAAGAAGCACAGTTAAAAATAAAATAATAGCGCCAGCACTAATACCAAAAACTTGGTTGTGTATATCAAAACCCCATTTTTGGATATTATCTTGGCCTACTTCATAATCAGTACTGTCAATGCTGTACTTATCCGTAGTACTCATGTGTGTCCTCACATAATATATATGATAGCTCCATTCGGAGTCTACCTAGATACTGTCACATTCCTGTAACAGCTTTTTTCGCGAAGATAATATCAGAGTTAAGAAAAAAAGAATATATTTTTTGATTGGGTTTGACATCTAAAAAAACGCCTTAAAACAGTGTCTTAAGGCGTTGTGTTTTGGATTTGTGTGGTTGGATATTTAATGGTCAAGGTATAAGAAATTCTGCCAAGACTTCATACGGATTAATACCTTACGCATAATTGATACGTGCTCAAAGCTGTCTGAATACACTGAAATTTCTGCATTAGAACCTGCAGGAAGGTGAAATTCAGATACGTCATCAGTTAATTTTAATTTAACTAAGGCTCTACCATTAGTTTGAATAGCATTTGTACCTAATAAAGCACCTGAAGCTTGAATTTGTCCCTCACCAATGGCGGGAATAACTTCAACAACTTCACCTTCAAATACTCGACCAGGAATAGCTCGAAATAAAAATTCAGCTTTAAATCCTGCTTGTAAGCGTTGTAGAGAATTTTGACGAAATGCACCGACATAGTATTGATCTTCTGTATGTACAAATGTCATTACAGGGCGGAGAGGGAGGGGAACTGCCATCATGCCTGGACGAAGTGCCATTTGAGTTACATATCCATCAGTTGGTGCTCGTACAATGGTTTCATCAAGGTTGAATTGTGCTTGCTCTAATTCTGCACGCATGCGAGCAACTGTCGTGTTCTCTCCATTAATTTCAGACTCTAACGCCAGCTTAGCTTGTTGTTCTTGGGCTTGAACGGACTCGACGGTTGCTTGAGTTGCTTTATAAGTTTGTTTACGAGTATCTAATTGTTGGGCAGTAAAAGCGCCTTTCTTAAAGCCTTTTTCATAACGTTTAAATTCACGGTAGGCCTTGTCTTTATCGGCTATAGCTTTAATGGTGTTTGCTTGAGCTGCTTTATAAATAGACTCTAATTGAAGGGCAGCTTGTTCTGCTTCATTTAATGCAGCTTGTTTACGAATGACTTCTGCTTTAAAAGGAATTGGATCAATCTTAAAAAGTATTTCGCCTTTTTCAAGAGGTTGATTGGCTTCGATGTTAACTTCGATTACTTTTCCTTTAACACTTGGGACAATTGGCGTAGTGACATAAAACTGTCCGCCAAATTGAGTAAAAGGGTGGTTATAATTCATTAATAAAACAAGCGTGCCAACAAGAACAACACCACCTAATCCGGCGGTAGGGACCGTCCATTTATTGAGAGGGATATTAAAGATTTTGAATACAGCGATACATAATGCGGTGTAAGTAAGGATAAGCAATAAATCCATTATACTTGCTCCTCTTTCGTTGGTTTCTGGGGTGATTGTTTTACTTCCATTTGAGAGATTTTTTCTGTCAGTAATTCAACTTGGTCATTAAGGTGATTAACTCGAGTTTGAAGCTCTAATTGATTGTTTTCAATTTTATGAAAGCCCCAACCGCGATCTTCACGCCATAATGTTGCCCAAATCCAAAGGAAAGGCCATAAAACATGTAATGTGAACAAGCTAACCCAGCCTGCAATATGAATTGCATCTGAATGTGGATGGTCACGCTTATGAGCTATCTCATAGGGGATATCGTGAATGACAATAATTCCGTAAAAAATAACCAATGCAACAAACACTAACAAGCCAAGAGAAAAATAATCTAAAAACATAAACGCATCCTTGTGTATAACTAAGGGATTTAACAAACTACCTATTTTTTAATAACTTGAGTGTGACATCGGTTGGGTTAATACGCAAGATATAATCTAAAATTGAAACCAAAAAAAGCCGATATAATATTAGCTAAAAAGTTATATCGGCTGATTTTTAGAAAAAATTATTTATTGGCTAACACAATTCCGCCCGCCGTCTTTAGCTCGGTACAGTGCTTTATCGGAGGCTTTGATCACTTCTTGCGGTTTCTTATATTCTGTATTATCAGCAACGCCAATACTTATGGTTACATTCACGACTTTTGTCTTGTTTGTTTTTCCTCGTTTTGCTTCCCCTTCCTTTTTATCCTTAGGTCGAGTATTTGTATCTCGAATGATTAAATCATAATCTGCTATGTCTTCACGCAGCTCTTCTAAGTATTCTAAGCTTTGTTCTGCAGTTTTACCTTTAAATAATACTGTGAACTCTTCACCACCATAGCGGTAAACTTTTGCATTACCACCAGTTTGAGCCATGATACTAGCAACCAATTTTAAGACGTCATCACCAGTATCGTGCCCATAACTGTCATTGAATTTTTTGAAGTGATCGACATCCAGCATTGCAATTGTATAACGACGGCCAAGATGTTTCATTTCAGATTCAAGCGCTCGACGGCCAGGGATCCCCGTTAATTGATCGATGAATGCTAATTCATGACTTGCAGAAATAATATAAAGAAGCAGTAGTAATCCTGCGATAGAAAACATAGTGCTTGAAATAAAATCAACGCTGAATAAAGCAAAGGTTAGCGATGAATAAAGCAAGCAAGTATAAGACGCTAAATCAGTGTTGTTATTACGTGTTAGAACAAAAATGGCAGACAGCCCACACATAACTAAACTGTAAAGAACGATAATAATAGGAAGTGGAGATACTTCTGGGATATTGAGTAAATAGGTTTCCCAAATTTCAGTCATATCATTATCAGCAAAATGAGAGACAATGATCCAACACCAGATAAGCATAAATAGAAGAATACCTAAGTAGCCGGCACCATATTTTGAGAAAATACGACGTTCAGGAAAAATAAATGTTGCCATCATTGAAATAGGTAATAAGAAAGCGGTTAAGGTAAATTCAATACGAGCATTGCCATAGGAAAGTGGAACTTGCAAACGCTCTTGGATGATCCAGTAGGCAATAGCCATAGTGATTGCTATCATCCCAATTCGACCTTGATTGAAAGGCTGGCTTAACAGCAATACAATTGATAGTACGATGTATGGAAGTATGTATGAAAATCCCTTGTTTTCAGAAGATAATTGGATAATGCCATCCATACCCGTGATTACAGAAACAACGATAATGATAGGCAATAACAGCTTAAATAATGGATGACTCAGAAGGCTAAAAGACATTGTTTTTTAACGAATCCTAATTAATCTAAAAAAAGAAAGAGTTTGTCACTGAATTACTAGGACAAGACGTTATTCTATCAATAACATAGCTCTATTCATACGTTTGTTATGACACTTAATGCATTTAATAAAAATAAGGCATCTTTATGGAATCAAACATTCATAACTATATGGAAGTTCTGGTTGGAAAGCGGTTTATTGAACGTGATTTCCACCAGAACTATACAAATGATCAAATCACAGATATTAAGTGCATTAGTTTAAATCAACTCCCTACACTTTATATTCGTTATAGCTTAGATATGTTAGCGGCCACATCTCAGAAAAAATTAATGCAATATGATGAAATGGTTGCAGCAGCAGTTGAAAATGCAGAAAAGATGGTTGTAAATGACAGAAGACAGCGTAATGATAACTTTGAAGATATTATCGTTTATGCAGCGAAAGATCGTTTTGTACTAGAAGATGAAGAACTGCCATTTGCTGGTGAAATTAAACTGGATTAAAAAATCCCACACAGCTTTATTAAGCTATGTGGGATTGTCTGATTTAGAGTGAAGACTAGGCTTTTGTATCGGTTTCTGTAGCGTCAGTTGTTACTTCAGTTGATTCTACTTCTGGAGCAGGGAAAGCTTGCAGTGGTTTTGCAACCATATTGCGAGTATCTTCTTTGACTTCAGCAAGAATAACGGTTAGCTGATCGCCAAGTTTGAATGTTTCATATTTATCAATCGAGATTGTACCTTGGTCAGCATTACATTCGATGCGTTCTTTGTTATCAACAATTAATGAGCCGGGGATAAAAGCAGCTGCACCATTTTCGATTAAACGAACTCGCATCCCTGCACGATTTATATCAAAAATCTCAGCAGTATATTGAGTTTCTTTTTCAACTTCACACGCTAGTGTTCTGCAATATAGCCAATCGCTTACATTGCGCTCAGCCATACGATGGTAACGACGGCTTAATGCTAGCTCTTCACCAACAATATCATCAGGGCGTTGTACTGGCTCTTTGCCTAATATATGAGCTTTAAGCATACGGTGGTTAATCATGTCGCTGTATTTACGGATAGGAGAAGTCCATGTCGCGTAAATATCTAAACCCATTGCGTAATGTGGTAATGGAACGTTACCTGTTTCGCTGTATGTTTGGAATTTACGAATACGAGCATCAAGATATGACGTAGGTTGAGAACCAAGAAGGCGACGTAATTCACTAAAGCCTTCTAGCGTTGCTATATACTCTTCCGTGAATTCAGTATCATCTAATTGATTTACAATTTCAGTTACGTCTTTTAGTTTATCTGATTTAATACCGGCATGAGAGTTAAATACGCCCATATTGAAAGTATTTCGTAATGTTTTACCTGCGCAGATGTTTGCCGTTACCATTGCTTCTTCAACAAGTTTGTTTGCTGTGCGGCGCATATCGGCGTGAATAGCAACGACGTCATTTTCTTCGTCTAATTCAAAGCGGTAATCAGGACGATCTGGGAAGATCACTGCGTGAGTTTGACGCCATGTTGTACGTGCTTGTGCGAATTCGTACAACTCAGTAACTACTTGCGAAATCGTCTCTGTTGGCTGCCATTTATCACATGAACCTGTTTCTAGGAAATCAGATACATTGTCGTAAGCTAAACGTGCGTGAGATTTCATTGTTGCCGCAAAGAAATTGATAGATTCTTCATCAATCGTGCCATTAACAGCAACTTTTACTGTACAACAAATTGCAGGGCGTTCTTCGTTTTCGATTAGTGAACATAATTGGTCACTTAAATCACGAGGTAACATTGGAATATTGCGACCAGGTAAGTAAATAGTATACCCTCGCTTACGTGCAACTTGGTCCATGCTGTCATCTGGTGTGATGTAGGCGGTTGGATCTGCGATGGCAATCGTTAGCTCAAAAGAACCATCGGCTTGCTTTTTAATGTATAACGCATCATCCATGTCTTTGGTCGATTCACCATCGATAGTCACAAATGGTGTTTCTGTTATGTCGATACGAGTTAAATCTGCATCATCTTTGATTTCCCAGTTGTCGATGCCTTCAGGCTCCGAGTTTGGTAAATCGTTTTGTGCTAGGGTTACCCACCATGGAGCAATCTTGTCATCGCTGTCAGTGATTTTATGGGTTACTTCGCATAAGAAATTTTGATCGCCTTTTAAGGGGTGTTGCGTAAGCTCTGCAACAACCCAGTCGCCTTCTTTTAAAGTTTCAGGATTAACGCCTTTGCGTGCTTTTGCTTTGATGGCATTTTTCAAGCTTGGATGATCAGGCATTACTTGCAAGCGTTTTTTGAACATTTGAATGCGGCCGATGAATCGAGTAATTGATTGTTCAATCAACTGATCTGGTTCGGCTTGTTCTTTGTCATTTTCAGTACGGACTAGGGCGACAATCTTGTCACCATGCATCACTTTTTTCATTTGTGCTGGCGGTATAAAGATACTTTTCTTTTTATCGTCTGATTCTAAAAAACCAAAACCGCGGTCGGTTGCTTTTACTGTGCCTTCTTTTTTAGGAAGCTTATCTTGAATTTGTTGCTTTAATTGCGCTAGTAGTGGGTTATCTTGAAACATGAGCCTTCATACTATAAATAGGAAATAACGAGCTAACTTTACTATCGCCCTTAATTGATTGCTAGAAAAGACCGATGAAATATGTAAAAAAGCATGCGTAATGTACAAAAAACTATCGAAACTAAGAAAATAGAGCTAAATTTGTGAAGTTGCTCAATTTTTTCTGGTAATTCTTGCCGTATTAGGGCATTATCCGCGCCCTGAGTTAATCATCTTCTATAGTTAGTTATTGAAATGATGAACCGTCCTGTCCCGAGTGCTTGTGTGTGTGTATGGAACTTGCTGAGCAAATGGGACCTTTTTTATATGTTTAATTATTGGGATCCCAATGTCAGAAACTATTACTGAATTCCGCCAACTGGCTTTAGACGAAACTATCTTATCTGCACTTGATGAAATGGGCTTTATCGCACCTACGCCAATTCAAGCTGAGTCTATCCCTCTTTTGTTAGCTGGTCGTGATGCACTTGGTAAAGCTCAAACAGGTACTGGTAAAACAGCTGCTTTCTCTTTACCACTGTTAAATAAAATCAACCTTAAGCAACATAACCCACAAGCAATTATCATGGCTCCAACGCGTGAACTTGCTATCCAGGTTGCTGCTGAAGTTAAAAACCTTGGTCGTAACATCAAGGGTCTTAAAGTTTTAGAGATCTACGGTGGCGCATCTATCGTTGATCAAATGCGTGCTCTAAGCCGTGGTGCTCATATCATCGTTGGTACTCCTGGCCGTGTTAAAGATTTACTTAACCGTGACCGTCTAAACCTAGGCGAGGTTCATACGTTCATCCTAGATGAAGCCGATGAAATGCTAAAAATGGGTTTTGTTGATGATGTTACTTGGATCCTAGAAAAGGCACCAGAAACAGCTCAACGTATCCTGTTCTCTGCAACTATGCCTCCAATGGTTAAGACTATTGTTGACCGTTACCTACGTGATCCTGCTCGTGTTGATGTTGCTGGCTCTAACCACACCGTTGACAAAGTAGCACAGAACTTCTGGATCGTTAAAGGCGTAGAGAAAGACGAAGCAATGTCTCGTCTTCTTGAAACTGAAGAAACAGATGCGTCAATCGTATTCGTACGTACTCGTCAAGATACAGAGCGTCTAGCTGATTGGTTATCTGCTCGTGGCTTTAAAGCTGCTGCACTTCACGGTGATATTCCTCAGTCTCTACGTGAGCGTACTGTTGATCATATCAAACGTGGCGTTATCGATATCCTAGTTGCAACTGACGTTGTTGCTCGTGGTCTTGATGTGCCTCGTATTACACACGTATTTAACTACGACATCCCATTCGATGTTGAGTCTTACATCCACCGTATCGGTCGTACAGGTCGTGCTGGACGTAAAGGTAAAGCGATTCTTTTAGTTCGCACAAACCAAATCCGTATGCTACGTACGATTGAGCGTGTAACTAAATCTACAATGGAAGAGATTGAACTTCCACATCGCGATCAAGTTGCAGAAGCTCGTCTAGCGGTTCTTGGTGCTGAATTAGCAGCAGACAAAGAATTTGTTGCACTAGAAGCATTCTCTGACTTAATTACTAAGCTTCAAGAGACTCTAGAAGTTGATGCCGCGACAATCGCAGCAATGCTTCTTAAGCGTCAACAAGGTAAGCGTCCTTTATTCTACAAAGGTCCAGATCCAATGATTGCTGCAATGGAACGTGCTAAACGTCGTCCAGAGCGTGGTGACCGTCCAGAGCGTGGTGACCGTCGTGATCGTGGAGACCGTCCAGAGCGTGGCGAACGTCGTCAATACAACAATGACGATTTCGATACGTACCAACTAGAAGTAGGTCGTGAGCAAGGCGTTCAAGTTAAAGACATCGTAGGTGCTTTAGCTAACGAACTTGGTTTCACTAAAGGTGCTATCGGCGCAATCAAACTTGCACCGGGTCACACATACGTACAGTTACCTAAGAAAATGTCTGCAGACGTTGCAAGCAAACTTAAGCAACTACGTATTCGTCAAAACGAAGTGAAAGCGGTTGTTGTTGAAGGCGTTGACCTAACAATTGATCGTCGTCCTCGTTCTGGCGGTGGTGCTGGTCGTGATGAGAACCGTGGCGGTAACAGCCGTGGTGGTTACCGTGGTAATCGTGAAGGCGGAAATCGTGAAGGTAACCGTGGTGGCGAACGTCGTTTTGACCGCAACAAAGGTGGCGATCACCGTGGCAGTCACCGTGGCGAACGTGCTCCAGGCGCAAGCCGTGCTCCACGCACACCTCGTAACGAAGACTAATCATTAAAGATTAAAATAAACCGAGCTCAAGTAGCTCGGTTTTTTTATGTTTGTTATTTGTGCCTTATGTGCATTTATTTATTTCTGTTTTTATCGAATAGTGGTATTTTCTGCAAATCACAATATGGATAATATCGTTTGTGATGACTATTATTTTATTAGTTAATGGATAACTATGATGAACAATGAAATTCGACTACGCGCACTTGAACAAACCGACTTACGTTTTATCCATCAGTTGAATAACAACCGATCGATCATGTCATATTGGTTTGAAGAACCTTACGAGTCTTACTATGAGCTTGAAGACTTATTTCGTAAGCACATTCACGACAGTACAGAGCGCCGTTTTATTGCAGAAAATAATGATCAACAATCTATTGGTTTGGTTGAACTGGTTGAAATTAATAGCATTCACCGCAGTGCAGAATTTCAAATCATTATTGCTCCTGATTTTCAAGGCAATGGCTATGCTCGAGGTTTAATTCATCGTGCATTAAATTATGCATTTACGATATTGAATTTACATAAGGTTTACCTGCATGTTGCAGTGAATAATGATAAAGCGATTCATCTTTATGAAAAATGTGGATTTTCGGAAGAAGGACATTTAATTCAAGAGATTTTTGTTAATGGAGAATATTGCGATATTAAACGTATGTATATTCTTCAAGATCAGTATTTAGAAAACCGAAAATAATAACGATGTAAATTTTAGATACATAAAGGGGCTTCTATTTTAGAAGCCCCTTGTTTACCAACTGTGTTGTTATATTTTTATTTTAAGGTTATGCAACGATAGCATCAGTTTCTTCAGTTTTTACCGCTTGCATACGCTCACCGTAAATCGCACGTAGTTGAGTAACAACGTCTTCACGAGTAACGACACCAACAAACTTGTTATCATCAATAACAGGCAAGATACGAGGCTTAGCAATACGCATATCACGAGCACGATCATTTATTGATAATGTGCTGTAGCTTGTTGCAATTCCCATGTCTGTTGTAGGGTATAGTTTTGGTTTATCAATAGCGTAGAATTCAGCTAGTTGAAGTAGAGTATCTTTTGATGAAATACTTGTGATATCCGTTTTCATTAAATCAGCAACAGTACGACCTTTCTCTGGTAGGTAATCTTCACACCATAATTCAACTAATACATCGTGTTCAGAGAAAAAACCAACCACTTCATTGTGACTATTGATAACAATTGCACCAGAAAGGTGACGGTCTAATAAGTTATCTAATGCAATTTCAACAGGCATTTCAGGGTGAAGTACGTAAGCGTTAATATCCATAAATTGATTTACTATTTTATTCGCGTTCATTTCAGTTATTTCCTTAGTGTCTGAATCAGTGAAAAGTGGTGTGATTTGTGATGCTGGTACTGCGTTTAATTGTGGGCGAGAAAAAATAGCCCAGTAACCTAAACCAACTAATCCAGCTCCGCCGACGATGTTTCCTAATGTCACAGGAATCAGGTTGGCAGTAATAAAGTTAATAATGTTTAAATCTGCGTATTGTTCAGGTGATGCGCCAACAGCAAGCCAAAACTCTGGCGGAGCTAATTGTTGAATTGCAATACCTAGTGGAACCATGAACATATTTGCAACACAGTGCTCAAAGCCACTGCTAACAAACATAGCAACAGGAAGAATAACCATGATTGCTTTTGTTAACATATTCGTTGAACAGAAAGTTAGCCAAACCGCTAAACACACCAACAAGTTACATAAAATACCTAAAGCAAATGCTTCTAATGGTTGATGATGTAATTTATGTTGAGCGATATTTAGTGCGTTTAATCCCCATTGACCACCATCGTTTTGGTACATCCCAGCAGAAACAACAAGTGCAAGTAGTAGGGTGGCACCAATAAAGTTACCAATGTAAACCTTGCCCCATATACCTAACATCTTTCCAAAGCTGATTTGTTTATTTGCAACGGCAATCGCTGACAGTACGGAGCTGGTAAATAACTCACCACCGCCGATAACAACAAGAATTAATCCTAAGCTAAACGCTAAACCTCCAGCAAAACGGCTAATCCCCCAGCCAGTTTGTGCATTCCCAGTCGTTACTGTTATATAGAAAATGAAGGCGATCCCGATAAATACACCTGCCATTATGGCTAAGCCTATGACCATGCTGGTCGGCTTCTTTGATTTAGCAAGAGCGTAGTAAGCCGCTTGGTCCATCATTTCACTGGGATTAAATTGTCCACTAGTATTTGGACTGAGATTAGCGCTCATTTGTCCTCCTTAAGTCATTGGTTATTAATAAGCCCAAGCAAAAGATAATTACCTGTCTTGCTTGAGCCCATTTAGATTATGAGTAAATGACGTCGAGGTAAAATTGATTGTTTTTAAGTTCTATATCAGTTTTACTGATGGCTCTAAAGTGGTATTATTCTTTCAAAATAAGTTCTTATAAAAGAGATGGTTATGCGTTATTCATTAAAACAGTTGGCAGTTTTTGATGCAGTTGCAACAACAGGGAGTGTGAGTCAGGCGGCAGAGCTATTGTCCTTGACTCAGTCGGCAACGAGTATGTCATTGTCACAGTTAGAAAAAATGCTGGGCCGTTCTTTATTTGAACGCCACGGAAAGAGAATGGCACTAACGCATTGGGGCGTATGGCTTCGACCTAAAGCAAAGAAGCTAATTCATGATGCACAGCAGATTGAATTAGGCTTTTATGATCAGCATTTAATTAGTGGTGAGATATCTTTAGGCGCGAGTCAGACAGCAGCAGAACACCTAGTTCCAAACCTTATCAGTAATATTGATAATGACTTTCCAGAAATTAGAATATCTTTAGGGGTGAAAAATACCTCTGGTATCATCAATGGTGTGCTTGATTACAAATATGAGTTGGGGATTATTGAAGGACGTTGTGATGATAGCCGTATTCATCAAGAAGTTTTTTGTAAAGATCATCTAATCATTGTCGCAGCAGCTCATCACCCTTTTGCTAAGCATGAAAAAGTAAGTTTGGCGCAGCTTGAACAGGCTAAATGGGTATTACGAGAGCATGGCGCAGGAACTCGAACTATTTTTGATAGTGCTATTCACGATAAAATTCCTGATTTAGATGTATGGCGTGAATATGAATACGTACCAGTATTAAGAACTCTTGTTGCAAATGGACAGTATTTAAGCTGTTTACCTTACCTAGATGTAGTGAAATACATAGAGCGCGGTGAATTAGTTGCTTTAAATGTTCCTGAACTCAATATGGAGCGAACATTATCCTTCATTTGGCGTGCAAGTATGGATCAAAACCCGATCAGTAGCTGTATTCGTCGTGAAGGGATCCGAATGATTAAAAGCCATAATGTTATACGTTAGTATTTCTTTATAAAAATCGGCTTCTTAGTTGGTTTGATATTTGTTATTCTCATAAAAATAGAGACTCACAATTTAAACAAATATATTTAGGGATAAAAAGAGATGCCAGCCTTATCAGTTTTATTGATGGATAGCTTTAATTACTTCAAAAAGCATTTCATCGCTTTCTGTATTCTTGTTTTGCCATTTGCTTTAATTACAAATGGAATTGCATTGAGCTTTAATGAAGAGGATGGTTCAGGTAAATTCTTAATTTACATGCTGTTTATCTTAACTATCTACCCATTTTATAAGGGTGCTATTCTTTATTACATTGCTTATTCGTTTGATGGACGCCGTGTTCCATTTAGCCAGCTGTATCAAATTCCAGCAAGTACTTGGTTTTCATTTGTATTAATGAATATTATTTTAGGTGCAGCGGTATTAACTGGTTTTATTGCGTTAGTACTGCCAGGCTTATATTTAATGGCTCGTTTTTCTTTTACTGAGATTTACTGTGTTCTTTATAAAGAGAAAACGTTAGATGCAATAAAGTTAGGTTGGCATGAAACGAAAGACAATTATTGGATTCTTTTTAAGGGGCTGGTAATTATCTTTGGATTTACAACAGGGTTAATGTGGTTAATTGAGTATGCATTTAGCTTAATTGGCCTTAAATCTGCTGCATTGTCTTTCTTTTTCTCTGTATGTGAGGTTGTTTTATCAATGATGAATACAATCTTTATGTTCAGAGTCTTTACTGTGAACACTAAGAGATTAGAAGAAATTCAACAAATTGACTAATCTAGTTACTTAATATCATAACTGTTTGAAATATCAATAGAAGCAGCTGACCCGAGAGGGTTAGCTGTTTTTTTATGCTTATTATAAATGAGACAGCTGTTGCAAAAGTGTTAATTTGTGCTTTATTAGTGATCAATAATCATAGATTGTGTGGAGTAATGTAAGAATTCATTACTGAATATAGGGAATATCTATGAAGTTTCGCCATAAAATTATTGCAGCATTTTCTGTAATAATGGTTTGTACGCTATCAGTTTTAAGCGTCGTTCAATATTTAAATATGAAAAAAGAAGTTGAACGTCAAGTAGAGTCGAGCATTTTAGAAATCGTCGATGGTGTTCGTAATACCGTGACTTCAGAGTTATCAGGTAAGAAGATGCTTGCCGAATATGCTACAGCGATGATTAAAGCGAACCCAACGCCAGATTCAATGTCGACAGTATTAAAGCAACCACAAATAAAAAACGCTTTTCTTCTTGCTGGGGTGGGTTTTGAAGATGGAACCTTTTTAGGTAATGAGCCTTCTTGGAACCCTTCTGATTATGATCCAAGGGCGAGGAGTTGGTATATAGATTCAAAGCAGTTAAGAAAAACGCTCATTACTGCTCCTTATGAAGATGCGGCAACAAAAGATATTCTTATATCCATAGCTACAACTATTGAAGAAAACGGTCAGTTTAAAGGCTCTTTATTTTTTGATTTAAGCCTTTCTCGCTTAGCTGATTTAGTCAATCAAGTTGAATTATTTGGTGCTGGTTACTTATTTATTGTAGATCAAGATGGAACCGTAATTGCTCACCCTAATAGCAAATATAATGGTAAGTCATTTAATGACTTTTTACCTAATCTAGAGTTGCGTTCAGGCATGCAGTCTTTAGAGCTAGAAGGGAGTACATATAATGTTGATTTTACACCAATAGAAGGCCAAACGTGGTCAGTCGGCGTTGTTGTTGATCAAGCGAAGATCTTTGAGCACATAAATGAATTACGCACGACATCTATTTTGTATTCTTTAATCGCGGTTGTTATTGCTATTAGTATTATGTTGGCTTTACTTTCTCGCTTAATTCGTCCTGTTCAAGTATTAAATGAAGCGATTAATAATGTTGCTTCTGGTGAAGCTGATTTAACTCAACGCTTAGATACTAAGATTGACCCAGAGTTTGAACCATTAGCCCGTGGTTTTAATCAATTCGTTGAAAACCTACAGAGTCAAGTTACTGAAACAAAAGAGCTCAGTCATAAATTAATGGGGGGAACTCAATTGATTTCATCTGGTGCTCAAGAATCCGCAAGTGCGATGAATACGCAAATGATGGAATTAGAGCAGTTGGCAACAGCAATGAATGAAATGGCGGCTACGTCTGTTGATGTAGCAGGTAATGTGCAACATGCTGCGGAATACGCTAAAAAAGCCGATGATGCCACTGAGCATGGGATGACCGTTGTTGAGCAAACCTCGAATGAAATCACTGAATTATCTAACAATATTAACCAAGCAGTTGTAGAGGTGGAGTCACTAGAGAAAGCGACAGACAGCATCGGCACTATTTTACGAGTGATTAATGATATTGCAGAACAAACCAATTTATTAGCCTTGAATGCTGCCATTGAATCGGCACGAGCTGGTGAGGCGGGGCGAGGCTTTGCGGTTGTAGCAGATGAAGTTAGGACATTAGCTAAACGAACGCAGCAATCAACGACTGAAATTGCAAGTATGATTGATCAATTGCAATCGGGTGCATCACGAGTATCAGCATCAATGTCAAGTAGTCAGCAGCGTGCTGAATCAACAGTAGATAAAGCACAACAAACAGCAGAAGCATTAATGCAAATCAGAGAAACTATCCAACAAATTAATGATATGAACATTCATATTGCTTCAGCAGCAGAAGAGCAAAGCCAAGTTGCCGAAGAAATTAATGGTAAGACTGTGAATATTAAAGACTTGTCGATATTGGTACATGAAGCTGCGCAGAATGCGGGTATCGCTATTAATGAGCAAGTTGAGTTGGTAGGGAATCAAGAAAAAATCATGAATAAATTTACAGTGTAAGTTAACTTATTCAGTATCAATAAAATTGATAGTTAATAAAGAAAGCTCAGGAGTTGTTCTGAGCTTTCTTATTTTTAGCGTTTACAATGCAGTTTTGTCTTTCTCCCAATAAGAAAAAAGACGAGATAAGCTAAAACAAAGAACAAAATAGCAGAGTGCCACAATTATCCAAATTTCAAATATCATTCCACTTGAGTTGGCAATTTCAGTACCCACAAAGGTGAGTTCCTGTATTGATATCAATGAAATAATTGAAGAGTCTTTAACTAACGATATACATTGTCCAGCTAAAGGAGGGATAATTACTTTAAATACCTGAGGTGCAATAATATAACGGTAGCGATCCCAAGTTGATAATCCTAGGCTTCTTGCTGCCTCATGCTGCCCTTGTGGAATCGCATCTAAACCAGAACGAACTACTTCACCAATATAAGCTGCTGAAATCATACCGATACAGAGCACTCCCGCAATTAAGTTTTCCCATAAATTAGCAGAGCCAAATAGAAAAGACTGTACGATATTAATGTCACCATTGTGCTCTCGAAGTAATGACTCAAGACCAAAGAGAGGAACAAGCTGATTAGCAATGAAGAAGTAGAAGATAAAAATAAAGACTAATGGTGGAATATTTCGAATAAGTTGAATGTAACTGTTTGAGATAGCCCTAATAATAGCTAGAGGAGAACGACGACCTAAGCCAAGTAGAATTCCAAAGACGAGAGCAAAGAGCATCCCCCAAAATGTGAGGCGTAATGTTGAAAATATACCATCGAAGAAATAAGGTAATGAGCCGTCTGCTTTATGAGTGAACAGCAGATTGAGAGCGCGAGACCATTGCCAATGATAAGTAAGACTTCCGCTCTCTTTCACGCATAACAAAAAGATAAAACTGGCAATAATAACCAGTAATACCCAATCTAAACGATTTAATTTTAAAGATACTCTTTGTTGCATAGTACTTAGTTCGCTGTTTGTGATTGCCAATCTAGGCTAGTAAACCAATAATCATAACGCTCTTTTAGCCAACCATCTTCAGTACGAGCTTTAATCCATGTATCAAAATAGGCTTTTTTATCTTCTTCGCCAAGACGAACAGCAAAGGCCTCATTACCTTGAGACAAACGCTCTTTAAATGGTAAATATAAGATATCAGAGTATTTAATTGTATCGAATTCAGGTTTTGGTGTGGAAGCGGCAACGGCATGGGCATTGCCATTTAATACTTCTTGGAATGCTTGTGCATCATCATCAAATTGAAGAACTTTCGCTTTTGGGAAGTGTTCTTTAATTGCTGCTACGGTAATAGAACCACGACGTGCAGCAAATTTTACACGACGAGAGTTGAATTGTTCACGAGTAAAGCCTTCGGTCATTTTTTTATTTGCGGCAACTTGAACACCAGAATGAGAATAAGGAATAGTAAATAAAACACTTTTAGAACGTTCATCAGTAATGGTTAATCCACCGATGATAACATCAAATTTACCTGAGATAAGAGATGGAATAATGCCATCCCAAGCCGTTGGAATAAATTCAATTTTTAAACCAGAATCTTTTGCTAAACGCTTGGCTACATCAACTTCAAAACCAATAAGTTCGCCTTGCTTGTTTCTCATTGCCCAAGGTACAAAAGTACTTAAGCCTACTTTAAGTGTGCCTCTGTCTTTGATTTTATCAACATTTGGAGTGCTATCTGATGAGGTAGCTGAAAATACTGAACTACTAAACAGTAGACTCAAGCTAAGAAATGACAGTAATAATTGCTTCATGCGTATGTTTCTCCCTTAATGTGCATTATGCATTCGATGTTCTAACCAAGCGGATAGCCCAGAAAGTGTTAACGTGATAAGTAAATAAATGGCAGCGACACTGAACCAAATTTCAAATGGCATTGCGGTATCTGAGACAATATTACGCCCCTCAGTGGTTAAATCAAAAATAGCCATCACACTGACTATAGAAGAGTTTTTCACTAAAGAAACTAATTCGTTAGTTAAAGAAGGAAGTGTATTTCTGATCACTTGAGGTAATACTACGTAGCGATAGCTATTAAATGAGGATAAACCTAAGGTTTTACATGCTTCTAATTGTCCTTTAGGTAAATTAACCAAGCCGGAACGTAAGATCTCAGCGGTATAGGCCCCTTGAAATAGTGCTAATGCGAGAACGGCGGTTGTTGTTCTCTCTAGACCTAAAAAAGGGCCAAAGACAAAATACAATAAGTAGATTTGTACTAATAGAGGGGTATTTCTTATTATTTCAATATAGAAGGTCGCGAGGCTTCGTCCTACAATCGAATCAGATAAGCGTAATAGGGCAGTAACTAGCGCAATTAAAAGAGTCGCAATGGCACTAATCGCTGAGATATTAAGAGTGACTAATAAGCCTTCGATAAGTTCGGCAGGAAACCATTCGCCATCTTCATAGAAAAACAGATAATCAGGAACGCGGTCCCATTGCCATTGATAGTTTATGGCTTGTGCACCACTGTCTAATATCCAATAAAGAGCAATGCCCAATAAAGTGATTTGCAACAGTGCTGAAAAAATAGGGGATAAAATAGTCATCAAACGGCGCATAATATTAATAGCTTAAAATTTGATTTAAAAAATGTTGAGTTCGTTGATGCTGTGGGTTTTCAAAGAATTGTTGAGGTTTTGCGATTTCAACGATTTCTCCTTCATCCATAAATACGACTCGATCAGCCACTTTTTTAGCAAAGCCCATTTCATGAGTAACGCAGACCATTGTCATTCCATCTTTTGCTAAATCCGACATAACATCTAACACTTCACTGATCATTTCAGGGTCAAGTGCGGATGTTGGTTCATCAAAAAGCAAAACCTGAGGTTTCATACAAAGTGAACGAGCAATAGCTACGCGTTGTTGTTGTCCACCAGAGAGTTGAGATGGGTACTTATCTGCTTGTTCTGCGATGTTGACTCGCTGTAAATAGGTCAATGCACGCTGGTGTGCTTCTTGTTTTGACAGTTTTAAGGTCTTCATCGGTGCAAGGGTAAGATTTTCTAATACCGTAAGGTGTGGAAATAAATTGAAATGCTGAAAAACCATGCCAACTTCCCCCTTCATTAATTGTTTAGAAGAAAGAGGGTGATTAAAGAGGGTAAGAGTACCACCTTGAATTGATTCCAACGCATTGATACAGCGGATTAAGGTAGATTTACCTGAGCCTGATGGACCACAAATAACCACTTTCTCCCCTTCGCTAATCGTGAGGTTGATGTTTTTTAATGCGTGAAATTGGCCGTAGTATTTATCAACCGTTTCAAAGCTAATGATATTGGGTCTCTTTGTATTATTATTAGTCACAATTCATCCTAGCACTTAGTTACTAAACTTACTGTAACATATTCATAAAGCTAGAAAAGTGATAATTCATTAGTTGATTTATTTTTAACCGAAATTAATGCTTATGTGTGGTTAAGGTCAAATATAGGCTGAGGTAGAATTTATATTAAATTAACCATTGCACAACATCACAAGACACGTTACGTTACCAGTATGGAGAATAAACATGCAGCATACAGAGTATATACTGCATAAATAGATGGAAGCATAAAGATGTATCAAACTGATGATGTACGAATTAATAAAGTAAAAGAATTATTACCGCCTGTTGCTGTGTTAGAGAAATTCCCTGCGACTGAAGTCGCCGCAAAAACGGTATTTCAATCTCGCCAAGCTATCCATAATATTTTACAAGGTGACGATGATCGTCTTCTTGTTATTATTGGACCATGTTCAATTCATGATACTAAAGCCGCGTTAGAGTACGGCGCTAAACTTAATACATTACGTAATGAGTTAGGTGATCGTCTTGAAGTGGTTATGCGTGTGTATTTTGAAAAACCACGTACAACAGTGGGTTGGAAAGGTCTGATTAATGACCCGTACATGGATGATTCATATAAATTAAATGATGGCCTTCGTATGGGGCGTAAGTTACTGCTTGATCTTACTGATATGGGCTTACCTACTGCTGGTGAATTCCTAGATATGATCACACCGCAATACATGGGCGATCTAATCAGTTGGGGCGCTATTGGTGCTCGTACTACAGAATCACAAGTACACCGTGAATTATCTTCAGGTTTATCTTGTCCTGTAGGATTTAAGAATGGAACAGATGGTAATATTAAGATCGCTACTGATGCAATCCGTTCGGCGGGTTCTTCTCACCATTTCTTGTCTGTTACTAAGTATGGTCACTCTGCAATTATTGAAACGGCAGGCAATCCTGATTGTCATATCATCCTTCGTGGTGGTAAAGAGCCAAACTACAGTGCTGAGCACGTTAAACCAGTGAAAGAGCAACTTTCCGCTTCTGGTTTACCTGAAAAAGTGATGATTGATTTTAGCCACGCAAATAGTTCAAAAGACTTTAAACGTCAGATGATTGTTTCTAATGACGTATGTGGTCAAATTTCGGGTGGTGAAGATGCCGTATTTGGTGTGATGATTGAGAGCCATCTAGTTGAAGGTCGTCAAGACCTTGTTGATGGTAAAGCTGAAAATTACGGCCAATCAATTACTGATGCATGTATTGGTTGGGATGATACTGAAACAGTACTTCGTCAATTAGCAGATGCAGTGAGCGCTCGTCGCAATAAGTAGTATTTTTTAAATATAAAAACGCCAGTGACATAAAGTGACTGGCGTTTTTGTTTTTTCTAGATTGTTTATCCTTGCCCTTTTGCCATTGTAACCGTTCGTTTGAGTGTCCAACGTAATAGTAGTGGGATGCTGTCAGGTCCTAACTCTTCACTGTGTTGTACTATTGCCAATGCAAGATCGGGTTTTGCGAATTTTTTTAACGTTTTAATTATGATTTTTTTCGGAGGTACTGGTTGATCTTTGGTTATATTGGCCAGTGTTCTAAATAGATCTTCAAATCCATTATGATACAAATAGTGTTCGATATCTTTGTGGGGTAATTCCGTCAATCTATGACGCTCATGCTCGTTATCTAATTGACTCTTCACTGCAAAGGCGTATTTCTTTCCTGCAGGATCGCCATCTGTCACCACGTGCCATTCAATATGAAGTGCTTTTGCTATTTTTATCAGTGATTTTAAGCCAGATTGAGCAAACTCAATGATTTGGACACCTTCTGCCGCAAGGTTATAACCCAAAATTCGAGCCATTTCATTAAATAACCAAACTTCTGTTTCTCCTTCAACTAATAACCAACAACGCGCAAATAATGCATTGGTCCTTTGAAAGCGAATATGAAAAGTAATTCGACGTAAATCATCACGCGATAAGTTGGTTGGTGATACGGAATAACTGGACGTAGAATCAGATTCTCTAACTAGACGACGAATAGAACATAAAGGAACAGCACTAAGTAATTCACTGCTGTTTGTCGTGAGTATTTTTTGCATCGGAATATGGTTAAGCAAAGACCACGCTTGTATCAATTGTGTTGGGTGTAAGCGGCCTTCCGGATCCTCAATAATCATTAATGGTCTTGCTGATTTTTTTAATGTGTTAGGGCCTTTTGCTCTTAAATAGGTGTTTAAGAGCCCAAGTAAAAGTAGTTTTGTTTGTTTATTTTTGTTTTGGTTAATGAATTGAGATAAAGAAACGCCTTCTGTTTTTTGGCCAAAAAATAGGTCATCATGAATTCTATGTGGGGTATTTCTTTTATGATTTTTAAAAGCGAAGTAATGCTCTACCAATGACTGCATAGAGTGAAGAGCACTTTTTATTTCGCCGCTATTTACTTGCCCTGGTGCTGTCATTAAACGGCGACAAGTATTATTTATTCGACGTTCTATTCTATCGTTAGGAATTGATTCAGCCACTTCTTCAAGGTTGAGTCGTCGTGAATCGCGTATACGGATAACGGGATGAAGGCGCATTAATTCAGTGATGAGATATTCAATCTTATGATAACGAAGGATTTCTCCGTCACTATTTAAGAATGAGCTTGATGAGGTGATTTTGCCTTCATTATTTGTCGCACTAATACGGTAATAAATTCGTTGGTAATGATCACTAGTGCTACTTTGCCATAGGCTAGAGAGTTTTCTATAGCGACCTGCTCTATGTTCATTTTTCTCTGTAGTTTTCCAGCTAATAATTATCTGAATATGCTGATCTTGGGTATAAGAAATAGAGTGGTCTTGATGGAAATCTTTTAACGTAAACTGATGAAGTTCTCCAGAAACAGGGAGAGCAATTGATAAAGCATCAAGCAGGGATGATTTACCCCAAGTATTTTCACCAATCAACGTTGTTAATTGTTCAAATGAAAGGGATAAGCGCTTAATACCTCTAAAGCCTGATACTTCTATTCGTTCTAAGAGCATAATACTTCCTCATTAGAGACACTTATATGAATAACTATATAGCAATTAAATAGAGTAGAGCATTATAGGAGTCACATTTATCAATGATTTTGATATAAAAACAAGTTGTTATAAATGTAACTACGTCGTTAAATCCAACGGTCTTAATAAGATAACGGAAGGTAAATAAATCAGAAGTATCTTTTCATTAGTGGTTTGGTGTGGTTTTAGAGGCGGTTTGCTGATATCTTTTTCATGTTACATTTGTTTGCTCTGGAAAGGAAAGAGACAATGAAAGACCAAAAGAGCAATATATTGAGAGTGATGCACATCAATGACACGCATTCTTATTTTGATGAGTCTGTTATCGCGCTAAATTGCGACGGGTTGGATAAGTTTTATATTAAATGTGGTGGCTTTTCTCGTTTATCTCATCAAATTTCGATTCTCTCTAAAGAACAAAAACAGCAAGAGGGTGAGGTCGCGTTATTTCATGCTGGGGACTGTTTTCAAGGTACTTTATACTTTTCTTTATATAAAGGTAAGGCCAATGCTGATTTATTAAATCAACTTCCTTTTGATGGTATGGTTTTAGGCAATCATGAATTTGATTTAGGTAATGAATTAGTCAGTGAATTCATTGCTAATACACAGTTTCCAATTCTAATGGGAAACTGGGATTTAAGCCAAGAAGATCAATCTAAAGGGCATAGATTAAAACATCAAGATCGTATTTTAGATTTTGATGCTGATTTACACATCGCTAAGTATATGATCAAGCAAGTCGGTTCAATCGAGGTGGCTATTTTGGGGTTGACGATTGACCAAATGGAAATACTTGCCAATCCAGATCCTGATACGCCATTTATTAATGCAATAGAAACTGCAAAAAATACAATGCAGCACCTGTCTAATCAAGGAATAAATAACGCTATTGTTATTAGTCATTTAGGTTATGAAGCAGATAAACAATTAGCAAAATCTGTTTCTGGTATTGATCTTATAGTTGGAGGGCATAGCCACGTTCTTCAAGGGGACTTTACTGACATTGGATTAGAAGCACGGGCAGCTTATGGTGAGAAAATAAATGATACGTACATTGTCCAAGCTGGATGCCATGCACTTGCGTTAGGCTATTGTGATTTAGAATATAGCAATGATGGTGAGTTACTGAATTTTAATGGAAAAAATACCTTACTTTTAGATAATATTGCATATAAAGATAAAGCGTGTAGTCAGCAAGTTGAGCAAAAGGATCTCTTACGTATTATTCAAGAGTTAAGTTCTTTTGAGTATGCTGTTTTTTGTCAGAAAGATCCTAATGTAGAAGCATTACTTATTGCTAAATATAGAAAAGAAGTTGAACGCTTATCACAGCAAGTTATTGGACAGTGTGTTGAGGATTTATCACATCGCCGTATCCCTAATGAGAAAGGTCAAAGTGACATTGCCCCTTGGGTTGTAGAAGCGTTTTATTCTAAAGCTCATCAAATTGATAACCGAGTACAATTTGCTATGCATAATGCAGGGGGAGTAAGGGCTGGACTTAATCAAGGCGAGATTACTTATGCGGATATTGCCGGAAAGGTATTGCCATTTGCTATCCCAATTGTCATTTATAGCCTTAAAGGAAAGTATTTAAAAGCGGCTATAGAAGGAGCGATTGATAACGCAACAGATAATGGGGTTATTGGCAGCGGTTCTGGCAGCTTTCCATATGTATCTCAGTTGCGTTATTGTTATGATGCAGCGAAACCAAGCGGTCAACGTATTATTGAATTTAGTATTTATAGCTCAATTATGGGATGGCTACCTGTTATTGATGAGCAAATATACTTTGGCACATCAACTGCTTATACTATTAAAGGAAAGGAGGGATATTTACCTTTAATTAATCGTGAAGATATGCTGATAACAACGCCTTTTTCTATGGCTGATTGTTTTATTGATTATTTAGCGCATTACCCTAATTTAGCTAAACCCATAGAGTGTCTTAATCAATATTATAGAAATGAGTCAGTAATTTTATAAATGGCACGACCTTTGCTTTGTTATCTCTGAGATGAGTTATTAATAGAGTTAAATAGGTAGATTATGGGTAGTGACTGGTCAGATAAGCTTTTGGTCGTAGGTTGGTTTTTTGCTTGGGCTGTTATCGCATACTTTGTTCAGTTTTCTGGATAATAAAGGGCTCTCTAAATATAATTTAGGGAGCTTTTTTGTATTTAGCGGATTTAAACAATAGTAAAACTTATCTCACTTTTATTATCAGTACACTAAATTTAAAAAATTGCTGCATAGGCTTGGTGTTAAATATATGTTAAGTGGTTTTTTATTCTTTTTTGTCGCTTATTTTTGACTATTTAGTCATTTTATTTGATTTAAGTGTAATGTAACTTTTACATTAGAAAAACTAATATTAGTTTACAGAAAAAGTCATTTTTTGAGCAATAAATTTAGTTTTATTATCTGTGCATCAAACATTATATGACTTTTTAAGTGAGGCAATCATGGCACAGGCAGCAATGAATATTAATAACATCGCTACTTCTTCTTTGGAAAAGAAGGCCTACTCAGTAACTATCAAAGGACTGATTGCTCATTTTGTTGATGTTTTATTTGGTAAAGGCCAAGTAACATCTACATATTACACTTCAGAATTATCTGAACATTTACAAAGAGATTTAGGTCTGTATCGTTAGGTGTTCTTAAAATAAAAAAAGCCAGCATTCGTGCTGGCTTTTTTATTGCTGGATATCTTATAGTAAGCTTAATATCAAAGACTTGTATGGAAATTAATATATACAAACTTTATTCTTTCCTGAACGTTTGGCTTGGTATAATGCCTTATCTGCGCGTAAAAATGTGGCTTTATAATCTTCGCCTTTAACGTTTTTAGTTAGGCCAATACTGACTGTGATGGTTCGTTCATTTAGTGTTTCTCGCCAATCGAAATTTGCAATCGCGATTCTACAAGTTTCAGCAATATTTTCGCCATCTTTAGTATTATTTGATGTGATAATAAGAATAAACTCTTCACCACCATAGCGAGCTGCATAGTGTGATGAACCAATACTATCTTGCAATATTCTCCCTACTATTTTCAAAATAACATCGCCAGTAAGGTGTGAGTACTCATCATTTATTGATTTGAAGTTATCAATATCAATAACCAATAGCTGATAGCCTTCCAGTGACGGCTTAATTTCATTTACAAAAGTACTTTCGAACCAACGTCGATTAAATAATTTAGTTAAACTGTCATGAAATACATCTTGCTGAAGTCTAGCTACTGTGTCTTTTTGCTGATCGGAGACTTTCTTGAGTTTAATATTTTCAGATTCAGAAATATTTAAGCGTAACTGAAGTTCTAATCGAGTTAAGCGTCTTAATGAATGACTACCAAGTTCGTTAATTGGGAAGTTTCTGACTATATCTACCGTTAGACTATGTGCTTCTTTTTCACAAAGTAATGCTTCTGAAAAGCTTTGATAACTAGCGAGAGCATCGCTTTTTACATCGAGTAATTGGCGAATATAGTAACCTTGCGAATATTTTTTAGTCTGCTTTAATTGGTGAGAAATAATGACATCAGCCAACTCCCCACGCTGTAGTTGGATTAAGCAATACGCGGTTTCAATCGAAAACAGTTTATTCAGCCATGGAAAGGAGTAAACGCTTGGATACTTTCTTTTAAATGTAATTAATTGTTCAAGTGCCGCTTGGGGGGAGTGTTTTAGCCTCAATAGCTTCGCTGAATATAATTGAACTTGAGCAACAAGTTGAGCATCATCTGAAACATATTGAATAATCTGACATTCTTCTAGGAGCTTCTTCGCTTTTGATAAGCGGTTTAAATCCAATAAGCAGGCGATGGTATAGAGTCTATAACGTAAAGAGAGGTTATTACTTTTAATACTGGAGCTAAGTGTCTCTAATTTTTGGTAATAACGTAAGGCCTTAAGGTGATCACCATAAATAGAACATAAATTACCAATGCCCAGTATTGATTGAATATAAAATTCATTGTCACCATGTTCTACAGCCAGCTTTGATAGCGTATATAAATGATCTAAGGCATTTTGGTATTCGCCACTACAGTATATCGATAACTAAGTGAAGAATAGATTTGTAACACCAAATCAATATCTTGAGGTAGAGATAGAAGCAATAATGCGCGTTGTAGATGCTCAATACTATTTTGGGTTTGATTAGATTGCACTTCAAATTCTGAGCACATTAATAGGGCATAGGCTTTTTCATTGTCTGATTCTGTAAAATTCTCAGCAATGAATCCCCAAAGCGCTAAGGACTGCTGGGAATTTAATGAGACTAAATTTATGTTTTGCTCTGCAATGCGAGTTAAAAGGCTATCCATAAAGGTCTTCTATATGCATGTGAGATAAAATAGGGTGAGTTGAGATTTCATGTAAACTAAAGTCATGAATTGTAGGTACGGATGAGTTTAATGAATATCGATACCATGGATAAGAAGCAAATAACGAAGACAAAGAGTGTGCAATGTCTTTTGCCCTTTTTTTATTTTCATTAATTAATAGGACAATTTCAGTATTGCTCAAGCGAGTGATACTGTCGCCATGTTTACAGTAATGATGTCCCAATAGTATAAGATTATTTATCTTATCTTCGGATGGATCTACGATAGTTATAAGATGGTAATCATCATTTAAAGTGTTGGATAAGATAGATTTAATATTGCGTTGCCATTTATCTAGAGGCAATAAATAGGTAAGAGAAGAGATACTATTAAACTCTAATTGAACTTTAATGCGATTGATTAATTTTTTTGAACGCATATCTAACTGTTCTTTAGAGCTGCTTGTTTTATCTTTACCAAGACAATTTGATTGTTCTTGTAATAGGGTGATTTCGTATTGACGATAGCGCTTGTAGGAATACAAAGCATGCTCGTAATCTTTTGTTAACTCAGCAATTCGCGATTGCTCAAGGCATATTTGAGAGCGAAGCTCTCCCTTGTCAAATTGTTGCGCAATAACTTCTGCTTCGGTTAATAAATCATAAGCATGATCAAAATGTGATTGTGCGGAAGCAATTCTAGCTAAACTAATCGCTGAATGCGCTTTCATCCATATAAGATTATGTTGTAATGAAAGCTGATGAGCAAAGCTACAGCATTGTTGAGCTGAGTTAAGATCATTTAAACCAAGGAAGGCGAGTCCTCTAAAATCATAAATTTCTGCTTTCCAAGTAAGATTCGTATTGTGGGTGAGCAGTTGTTCTGCTTTTAATAAAATAGGCAACATCTTTTGAAAGTCATGCAATAGATAATTATCCCATGACTGCAAAATATAGGCTTTAGCTTCTAAATGAGGGATCCGATAATAATTCGCTCTTTGTGCTGCAATGCTATGAGTTGAATCGGCATCTTTTAAACGATTTGTCATTCTCCAAATATTACCAAGGCCAATAAGAGACTCAATTTCAATCTCGTTATCGCCGAGTAAGGATGCTTGCTCTAATGCTCTTATCCAAAATTGTTGGGCAGAAAATAGTTTTGCTTGTCCCCACGAATGAAGGGCTAACGTGTGTAAAATTGTTGGGAGTAAATCGTCATTTTCAAGCTCTTGATGAAGCTGCAATAATTCTTTAGCGACTTTAAAACCAGCATTATATTGCATTAAGTGCCACTGGGCAGTTGAAATGATTAATTTTGAGTATGCAATACCATATTTGAAATGAATTGTTTCTGAAAGCAACAGTAGCTGCTCGGCATCTTGTTTGACTTTTTCTGTATCATCTTCAATGATTAACTCTAATGCTTTGAGTTGGGAGATGACTTTATCTTTCGATTGTTTCACTACGACTCTTCCTTGTTAGTGATGTCAATATAATATGGCTAATCTATTGATGTCACGAACTATTTTCTAGATGTGAGATCTAGTTAATAAGAGAAGAGTTAATTATTATGTAAAGGGTCATTATTCGTTTTCAGCAAGATTAAGTAATGCCATTGCACAGCTTACGCTAGTAGCAAGCACATCAATCACACCAGTTCGTAATGCGCCCATGATAGAGAGTGCTTTACGACTTTCACTTGCCATTGCAATAACATTAGATATTTGACGTAGATCTTCCATCTCAAGTCCGATAACTCGTCCGCGCATCAGTGTATCTGCGTTTGTACCATCTAACTTAAAGAAGTCAAAACCGCCAATGTCTCCTACAATGCCATCATTTAAACGGGCTTCAACAAACTCTTTTGGGGTAAAAAAGCCTAATTTAACCATATGGCTGTTTTCATCCATATCACCAATGCCTACAAGAGCAAATTCTGCTTTTCGAGCTTGGTTTAAGGTTTCTTTTATTGTGGCATGTTCCATAAATGCCGAGCGTAATTTTGGATCATTGACATAAGCAGGCGCATATAAAGTTTCACTGCTGCCACCGTATTTTTTAGCTAAGCGACGGCAAATATGATCGGCATTAATAATGTCTCCACTGCGGTGAGTGCCACCAATCGCAGAAACAAAACGAGCGTTACGATGTGAAACAATTCCAGCATGGTCTGCAACTGCGGCAACATTTTGGCCCTGGCCAACAGCGACGGCCATATCATCTTGTAAGTTGTTGTTTAAATACGAGCTGACTAATGCGGCAACTTGTTTGCGTTGTTCATTTGTATTTGGTTGATCTAAGGTAATTAATGCTCGTTTTAAGTTAAATTTCTCGACCAATTTTTGTTCTAGTTGAGCACTGTAAACTGGGTGGAATTTTACAGTTATTTCAACAATACCTTCTTCTCGAGCTTTTCTTAGCATACGACCAACCTTGGCTCGAGATAACCCAAATTTCTTTGATATCTCTTCCTGAGTTGCTCCTTCTTGATAGTAAAGGATTGCGATTTCAGTGAGCATATCGGTATTTTCGGTTTGATCTTGAGAAGGCAATAGGGTCATAGCTTGTCCTAACTTAATAATTCTGCAAGAGTGATTGGTTTAGAAATCAGCCCTAGCTTTTGTGCTGGCGTGATGCCAAGTTTATCTTGATGGCAGAGATTATGCCACGCTCTGAATATATCGAGTAGTGGAAGTAAACTCGCAGGGCGTAATTTCCGTCTTGGTTCATCAACTAAGCTTGTAAATTGAGTATAGAAGCGGTCTTGATAGTCTTTTGCGGTTGTCGCAGAAGCTCGCTTTAACCAATAGATCTCATTGTTCTCTGCCCCATTAAGGTGACAAATCCCTTTATGTTGGCCATTAATTTCAGTAAATGCCCAACGATCACGCCACCAACCAACTAAATGGATATCAATTTTTTCCCCACTTTCTTCAAGAGGAAAGGCAGGATCTTGAGTTACGTATAATAAATCGATTCTATTTTCTTTAATGCGTTTTAAAAAAACAGACATGGCTGCTGAGCGCAGCATAGGTTCTTGAGGCATATAAATTTCAATAGAATTACAATGTGAAAACCCTTGCTGTATTTCTAAAAAATGTGCGTACGAAGTATAAGGAGGACGAATTAGCGCTCCTTTTGATGGGTAATTAAGTGAAACATAATTACCTAGTGGGTCTTCCACATTAGCTCTGGCTAAAATTTCTTGGTATTTATTATCAACACGTTTAAAAATTGAATTCGAAGTTAACGTTGGCTGCGAGTTTGCTTCACCGATAAACGTATTAGGTAAAAACTGTGCTTCATCATTAAAAGGCTCGTGATCAAGTTGAGTTCCTGGGGTATCGCATTCTGAATAATTAATATGTTGAGCGATAACGTAGCCTGAATTCATTTCGGCTGTCGTATACCAAAAAACTCCATTGTTACTTAATGGTTGTAGTGGGGTAGCATTTGATGCCAGCTGTATTTCTGTTCTGTCGTGTTGCAACCTCGTATCAAACAGAGACATATGACGGCGACAACGATTAGCTATTTGATTTATATGATCGTAAAAGGTCTTAGGATTTATATGTAATCGTCGGCAAATTTCACGAACCGAGTAACCAGTAAATAAAAAACCTAAAATCTTTTGTTGAATAAGGTTTTTTTGATTTTCTCCTGACCATTTATCGACAAAAGTTGATGCACAAGATTTACAACGATACCGTTGACGATCACCACTGTAACCAAATGCGTGGTAAAGTTCACGATGAGTCAATACATCAAGACCAAGATGGTCGCAGGTAGGGTTATTACAAGAAGGTAATGAATGGGATTGTACAGTACGTTGGCGTGCAAGTTCATTCAATACTTCATTGTTATTGATTAAGGGAGGAAAAGCGCCACATTTCCGGCAAACTAATGCAGGTCGCTTAGGGTTCGTGCGTTGAACTAAATAGTGTTGTTCATCGCTATCACCAAAATTGTCACACGCCAATGTTTTACAAAAATTGAGTTGTAACCCTTTAGCAGCCAACGGCAGTTTTTCAGTCGGCACTAGACACCCCTTATAGATTTTAAGCGCCAGTTTTCAATACTGGCGCAAACATGATTATAATTTAATCGCTGTTTCTAGTGCTACAGTCATCATGTCATTGAATGACTTTTGACGATCTTCAGAACTTAGTTTTTCACCACGTTTGATATGGTCTGAAACCGTTAGAATTGTTAGGGCTTTTGCTCCTAAATCAGCGGCTACACCATAAATGCCTGCAGCTTCCATATCAACACCAAGGATGCCTAATTTTTCCATTTTGTCGAACAGATCAGCTTCTGGAGAGTAGAAAAGGTCTGCTGAGAATACATTACCAACTTTTACTGGAACATTTAATTCGCGAGCTTGACCAACCGCTGTTTCTAGTAAGCCGAAATCAGCAATTGCTGCGAAGTCATGATTATTGAAGCGAATGCGGTTTACTTTTGAATCCGTAGATGCGCCCATACCAATGACAACGTCCATTAATTTAACGTCATCATGTACAGCGCCACAGCTACCAACGCGAATCACGTTTTTAACACCGAATTCAGCAATTAATTCATGAACATAGATACAGCATGATGGGATACCCATACCGTGACCCATGACCGATACTTTTTTACCTTTGTAAGTACCCGTGTAACCAAACATATTACGTACATCACATACTTGCGTTACGTCTTCTAAGAAGTTTTCAGCAATGAATTTTGCGCGCAATGGATCTCCTGGCATTAAAACTGTTTCTGCGAAATCACCAACTTGTGCATTAATGTGTGGGGTAGCCATAATAAGGTCTCCAGTCTAAATATTGAAATTAAATTCAGTGTAACTAAAAATGTTGAACGTTCTTGCTCGATATGTGACTATTTTAGGCCTATATTTTAAGGTGTCATGAGATTGAAGTCACATTTTCTTGTTGATTCTACATTATTTTCAATATTGATAACTAAAAATGTTGAAAGTGTTTGAGCAATCGTAACCTTTTGCGCGGGTCTTAGCTTTAATACATAGTTTGAGTTTGAGTTTGAGTTTTATTATTCTTAATTCTCAATTAGATTGAACTTATTACCTTCTCGGAGGATGATGTCTGAGGTTATTTTTATCATAGTGAAATAAGTGAGTGAATTCGATGGAAGCAAAGAATAAACAATACGCAGTAATCGGCTTAGGTCGTTTTGGTTTAACCGTGTGTGAAGAGTTGCATCAATACGGTTCACAAGTGCTCGCGATTGATATTAATGAAGAGCGAGTGAAAAAGGCGACTGACTTTGTGTCTACCGCGATTGTGGCTAATTGCGCGAATGAAGAAACTATTTCAGAGCTAAAGCTTGATGAATATGACATGGTAATGGTTGCCATTGGTTCTGATATTAACGCGAGCATATTAACGACGTTAGTATTGAAAGAAGCTGGTGTTAAAACAGTATGGGTAAAAGCGAACGATAAGTTTCACGCGAAGATTTTAACTAAAATTGGAGCTGATCATATTATCTTGCCAGAAAGAGACATGGGAATACGTGTTGCAAGAAAAATGCTAGATAGGAGAGTATTTGAGTTTCATCAACTGGGTAGTGGTCTTGCAATGACTGAAATTGTGGTTGGTGGTAAGAATATGGGCAAATCACTCGGTCAGTTAGATTTTTGTCAAATGTCTGATGTGAAAATTTTAGCTCTTAAACGTGGTCCTGAAATAGAGACTGCACCAGAGTATAGCAAGGTACTAGAGATAGGAGATATTCTTATTATTGTTGGCCCTGAAGATAAACTAGCTAAAAAAATTAGAAGCTTATGAGTTATTTACCTAAACGTGGTTTATTTCCAATAAAGAATAGCCGAAAAGCAAAGGAATGGTCTGAACCGAGGATCATTCTTTTTTCGTTTTTAGCTATTTTATTGCCGTCTGCGGTATTACTGACATTACCTGTGTTTTCAGTCACAGGTTTAAGTTTCATGGATGCATTATTTACAGCGACTTCTGCAATCAGTGTGACAGGTCTTGGTGTCGTTGATACCGGGTCTCATTTTACGATAAGTGGTAAAATCGTTTTAATGTTTTTGATGCAAATTGGTGGCCTTGGTCAAATGACTTTATCTGCGGTTTTACTTTATGTATTTGGCCTACGTTTAAGTCTTCGTCAACAAGCATTGGCAAAAGAGGCATTAGGTCAAGAAAAGAAAGTGAATCTACGTAAGTTGATAAAAAGTATTATTTGTTTTGCTCTAATTGCAGAGCTGATAGGGATGATCATTCTTTCTTTTCGTTGGGTCCCTGATCTCGGTTTAGCCAAAGGCTTATTCTATGCCGCGTTTCACTCAATTTCGGCATTTAATAATGCAGGTTTCTCCTTATTCTCAGATAGCTTAATGGGCTATGTGGATGATCCGTTGGTGATTTTTACTTTATCGTGTTTGTTTATTGGTGGTGGTTTAGGCTTTACGGTTATCGTCGATTTAGTTAAGAACAGCTCAAAAGGCTTTAGCCGTCTTCAATTGCATACCAAAATAATGATTATTGCAACGCCAACGCTGTTAGTTGTCGGCACCTTATTTTTCTATGTACTTGAATATAATAATCCAAGCACATTAGCGTCATTATCAACAGGTGATAAATGGTTAGCGGCATTTTTCCAATCAGCAAGTGCGCGTACTGCGGGTTTTAACAGTGTAGATTTAACCCACTTCACGCAACCTGCGCTGTTTATTATGATTATATTGATGCTCATTGGTGCAGGGTCAACCTCTACCGGTGGCGGACTAAAAGTGTCGACCATTACCGTAGCTGCAGTTGCAACATGGACTTTTTTACGTCAGAAAAAGCATGTGGTGATGTTTAAAAGAACCGTGAGTTGGCCGATTGTGACTAAATCGTTGGCTATTATTGTGGTGAGTGGGTCGCTGCTTTCAATTGCTATGTTTTCATTAATGCTTACTGAGAATACGGGATTTGATAAGGTGATGTTTGAAGTTATTTCAGCCTTTGCGACCGTGGGTTTAACGGCAGGTTTAACCGCTGAACTTTCAGAGCCTGGTAAGTTTATCATGGTTATTGTGATGGTTATTGGCCGTATAGGGCCGTTAACCTTAGCCTATATGCTTGCAAGACCAGAGACATCGCGCGTGAAATACCCTGAAGAGAATGTATTAACGGGTTAATTCTAAAGCATAATGCTAATAGAAAAGGGCATCCACATAATGTGATGCCCTTTTTATATTGGATGATTCTACTCTACGGGTAGCTGCTCTATTTTAAGCGTTTGAGTAGGGAAGGCGATTTCAGCATCGTGTCGTGCGATAATATCCCCAATTTTAATTAAGACATCTTGTTTTACATTATGGTACTCAATCCAATTAACTGTTTTGGTAAAGGTATATACCAGTAAATCCAATGACGATGGGCCAAATCCATTAAAATTGACGATGAGTGTTTGATTTGAATCAATATCACTATGTTCAATCAGCATCGTTTTTACATCATTTACAATGAGCTCTATATTTTTAAGGTCGTTATAGCGAATACCAATGTCTTCTTTTATACGGCGATTCAGCATTCTTGATGGGTTTTCTACTACGATATTACTAAATACTGAATTAGGTACATAGAGGGGGCGTTTATCAAATGTTCTGATCACTGTCATACGCCAACCAATACGCTCAACAGTTCCTTCTAAAGAACGGTCAGGAGAACGGATCCAATCCCCAACTTTAAATGGACGATCGAAATAGATCATCATGCCACCAAAGAAGTTAGATAATAAGTCTTTTGCAGCTAGACCGACAACTAAGCCACCCACACCACCAAAGGTTAGCAAACCGGATAAGCTTAATCCCATGCCTTGCATTAACGATAGAAGGCCTAATGAGATAAATATAAGGCGACTGACTTTCCCTAAAGCAAGTACGGTTGTTTCATCGTGTTTAGGATTTAATAAAACTTGCTTCTCTATTAACGAAGTTAATCTTAATGCAGACCAAATGAAACTCCAAACCAGAATGAACACTTGTAATTCAGGCAACCAAGTCGTGCTGAAGCGGGTATGGACAGTAAGTAGAATCTTTAATGAAGCGGTAGCAGGCCACAACCAAATAATGAGTGTAATAGGTGAAGAGATGGCTGTAATGACAGCATCATCCCAAGGGAGTTGAGTTTTTATTGCTATACGATGCAGGCGCTGAACAATAATGCGCCAAGATAGCCAAAGAAAAGCACTGAATAAAGAGATCACGATTATGTTTTGTGCCCAATCGTGATCTTTAAATTCTAATAGGGTATTCCACCAATCAAGGAAGCGAGTCATTGATAGTTCTCTTTTATTTAAAAAAGATAGCTTATCACTTCGGTTGCCCAAAAAAAGTAGATAATCAGAAATATCATCGCAAAAATAAGCCATGCAAAAATAGAATGCTTCATTTTTGGACTATTTCCAGAAAGTTCTGCGTTTCCCGTTAGCATTGGCTTGATTAAATTGATGCCTTTGAGTCTATAAAAGAACACAGCAGCAATGTGCAAACCAATAAACCCAAGAAGAACATCAAAATTTTGATGGTGTATTTGAGTTAAAAAGCCGCTCATATCATAGCTAACTAATGAGGCAAGGGGACCTTCAGAAAGAATATCATCATTACTGAATAACCCTGTGACTAATTGCAACGATAGTAGGAAGAATAGCCCTAGTACCATGTAGCCACCGGCAGGATTATGTCCAATAGAATGAGATAACTTTCCTTTTTTCTCTATTGATAAGTAATTAATTGCTTTTTTAGGTGAAGTGACAAAATGTGAGAACTTAGCGGTATCGCTGCCAATAACTCCCCAAACAATTCTTGTTCCTAATAAAGCCATTAGAAGGTAAGCAAGCGTAAAATGCCATTCCATCAAACCTTCTTCCGCGGTATACCAAAGTGAGCCAAGTAATGCTACTTGGCTCCAATGATAAACTCGGATAAAACTATCCCAGATTTTCATGAATTTCCTTTGTCGTTACTTTGCTTTGTAATCAGTATGGCAGGCTTTACAGTTTTTCACTGTTTTGCCAAATGCTTTACGGATTGCAGCTTTATCTCCTTTACCTGAAATACTGGCTAGTGCTGCGGCATCTTCTTGAAATTGAGCTAAACGAGCTTCAAAATCAGGGAAGTTTTTCCATACTTCTGGTAATGCGTTTGTTTTACCTTTATCTGAGCCTTCAACATAAAATGCATCTAGTGGCATTAGTGTTAGCTGAGATAATTGATTCGCTCGCTTAGCAAAAATCACGTCGCTCCATTCTGTTTTACCTTTGACCATATCACCCATTTCACTGACATTACCTGCAATCATAGTAAAAGCAGCTTGGCGGTATTTAATGGCTTTGTTTGGTTCATCAAAAGTGTGTGCTAAAACAGATGTTGTAGCAAAAAGAGTAGAAGCGATGACCATTGCTTGAATTTTTTTCATATTGAGACTTCCTTGAATTGTAATTATTTTAAGCCTTTATTATATGAAATGATCGTTAAAAGAAGTAGTTAAGTATCACAACATTTACACATTCTTTACACTTTGTGCAAAGCCGCACAAAAAAGATGGATAATTTGATGGCTGCATCAAAAAACAAAGTGCGTATAATAAGATGGTTATTTTTATAAGTAGGCTTGTTCGTTTTTATGCGCATTTTAAATATTACAACGCATCCAGATCTAGATCGTTTAGATAATCAAAAAATTCTCCAACGTAATGCAACTCGCGCTATTATATTGAAAGGTGAAGACATTCTTCTTTTATATACAGAGCGTTACCATGATTATTCTTTACCTGGTGGTGGAATAGATGATGGTGAAGACGTCATTGCAGGACTAGTTCGAGAAATAGAAGAAGAAACCGGTGCTAAGAATATTTCAAATATAGAACCATTTGGTATCTATGAAGAGTTTCGTCCTTGGTATAAACATGAATGTAATGTATTGCACATGATTTCATATTGTTATACTTGCGATGCAGACAAGGAATTAGGCGATACTAATTATGAAAGCTATGAAATTCGTAATGGTATGAAACCTGTTTGGATTAATATCCATGAAGCGATAGCTCATAATGAAAACATTATTACTCATAGTGAGAAAA
Organism: Aliivibrio sifiae; assembly: GCF_002954705.1. GTDB lineage: Bacteria > Pseudomonadota > Gammaproteobacteria > Enterobacterales > Vibrionaceae > Aliivibrio > Aliivibrio sifiae_A. The sequence goes on along the minus strand of NZ_MSCO01000002.1, from coordinate 815,000 downwards.
AAGGCATGAGTATAGAGCGTGAAACCTTTTTGCTTCACCTTATTGTAAAAGAGCGGCTGCATGTTCAGTAAAGAACAAATACTTAAGCTGACTCAAATGAAAATGCCGTTTGGTAAGTACGCAGGTCGTGTGCTTATCGATCTTCCTGAAGAATATCTTTTATGGTTTGAACGAAAAGATGGTTTTCCAAAAGGGGAGCTAGGGGAGTTAATGGCATTATGCTTAGCAATGAAAATTGAAGGTTTAGATGAAGTCATTCGACCTTTAAAATATAAACGATAAATTAACCATAGAGCATAAATGTTTGTCATTCGTGCTCTATATCTATTTATTTGAATTGAGACTCACCAACTTTAGCTCGCTTGAAATCATCAAGGAGTTCATCTTCTGATGCCTCATTGCGCAAATAACTTAGCGCAGAACAAAAGCTATTTGTTTCATTATAAACTTCACGCGATCGATCAATATGGCGCTCAGCGGTTCTTCGTACTTGAGCTGTATTCTGAGAATTGCTGTATTGAACTTGTTGATCAAACACTTCCTTTACATACTTCTGTTTGCAAATATCTTCATTTTCAGGTGTGGCGATAATATCAGCCAGAGAATTAAATGAAAGAAATGCGAATGATAAGGCATAAAAGTGCTTTTTTATCATAATGTTATGGACCTTATGTTTAATTGTCTTTTTGTTTTTACTTTTACAATATATTGAGCTTGGAGATTATAAGAAAATAAATGTATTTTGTCTTTGAGTAATTACTTTATTTATGAGCTTGATGCGTAAAGATATGGAGATTATTAAATACAATTACTTACTCATTATGTTGATTTTCCGATCTGTATCACTGTAACTCTTAGGGTAGAAATCTACTATAAGATCACACAACGGAGAATATAATGATTAAGAAAACAACGATTGCAGCGCAAGGTCCTGAATTGTCAGAGTTAATTCAAGGGTATTGGAGACTCTCTGAATGGGAAATGACACCAGCACAACGATTAAACTTCTTAAAGCAGCACATTGAATTAGGTATTACAACCGTTGATCACGCTGATATTTATGGCGGTTATCAATGTGAGCGTTTATTTGGAGAGGCTCTAGCGTTAGAACCTTCAGTCCGTGACCAAATAGAAATTATTACTAAGTGCGATATAAACCTATGCACACCAGAATTTCCGAACCGAAAAATTAATCATTACGATACATCAAAAGAGCACATTATTAGCTCTGTAAATAACTCACTTACTCGTCTTAATATTTCTGAAATTGATGTGTTATTGCTCCACCGTTTAGATGCATTAATGAATGCTGATGAAGTTGCCGATACGTTTAATCAGTTACAAAAAGAGGGTAAAGTGAAGCATTTTGGTGTATCTAACTTTACGCCAAGTCATTTTGATTTACTGCAGTCTCGACTTGATAAGCTGTTAGTAACGAATCAAGTTGAAATTAATCCATTGAATTTTGATGTTGCACACGATGGCACTCTTGACCAACTGCAAATGAAGCGTATTAAACCAATGGCATGGTCGTGTTTAGCGGGGGGGGAGATATTCTCTGGTCAATCAGAGCAAGCGATTCGTGTTCGTAAAGTGCTTGAAGAGCTAAAAGAAGAGGTTGGTGCTAAGAGTATTGAGCAAGTGATTTATGCTTGGGTGCGTAAGTTACCATCAAATCCATTACCAATTATAGGGTCAGGTAAAATTGAGCGCGTGCAAGCGGCTGTTGATGCAATGGATATCAAACTGACTCGTGAGCAATGGTATCGAGTGTGGGTTGAGTCAAAAGGTCACGGTGTGCCATAGAAACACAAAATCAGAATAGCTAAGATACAAAAATGGGATACCAAGTGGCATCCCATTTTTATTTAGCTCTATTAAAATAGTATCGTGATTATTTAACTAACCATTCGATTGCTTCACCAGCACGAATTGGAACAACAAAATCATTACCAAATGTCATTGTTTCAGGTGCTATCCATGCTTCTTTTACTAATGTAATTGTATCTGTGTTACGAGGAAGGTTGTAAAAGTCAGGGCCGTTGAAACTTGCAAATGCTTCAAGGTTTTCTAATTTACCTTCGTTCTCAAATACTTCGGCATACAGTTCGATTGATGCATGAGCAGTATAAGAACCTGCACAACCACAAGCTGCTTCTTTTTTGTCTTTCGCGTGTGGTGCTGAATCAGTACCAATAAAGAACTTAGGGTTACCGCTTGTTGCTGCTTCAACTAAAGCTTGCTGATGCGTGTTACGTTTTAAGATTGGTAGGCAGTAGAAGTGGGGCTTAATGCCACCAACTAACATGTGATTACGGTTGAACAATAAATGGTGTGCCGTAATCGTTGCAGCAACGTTTGGACCTGCATTTTTAACAAAATCAGCCGCGTCTTTGGTAGTGATATGTTCTAGAACGATTTTTAGTTCTGGGAAATCATTAACGATAGGAGCAAGAACAGTATCAAGGAAGGTTTTTTCACGGTCGAAGATATCCACATCGTGGGTTGTTACTTCGCCATGAATAAGCAATAGCATGTCTTCTTCCTGCATCGTTTTTAATACTGGGTAAACTTTGCTAACGTCACTTACGCCAGAATCTGAATTGGTTGTTGCACCAGCAGGATAAAGTTTAGCAGCAACAATATGACCTGTTGCTTTCGCTTTACGGATCTCATCTGATGTTGTCTTTTCTGTTAAGTATAGAGACATGATTGGAGCAAAGGTATCAGATGAATTTACGGCTTGGATGCGTTCACGGTAGCTAAGCGCTTGTTCTGTGGTTATTACTGGAGGAACTAGGTTTGGCATAATTAATGCGCGGCCATTATAACGGCCAGAATCACGTACAGTGTCAGTTAATACGTCACCATCACGTAGATGTAAATGCCAATCATCAGGACGAATAATTGTTAAAGTTGTCATTTGCTGCTCCCACCAGAAAAAGAAATAAGAGCCTAAGCGTTATCGAGTTAATCGTTTGCTTAGGCGAAAGGATTCTAAAGCAAAATGAATAGAACGAATAGGATTAAGTCAAAATTAGTAACAAATTTGACTTAAAAGGTAAAAGAAAAGACAATGCGTTCAGTTTTTATACAGACAGAGTAAGTATTTATGAAGAAGAGCAAAAAAGAAGTTAAAGCAACTTCTGAGTTTGATCATGGCCGAGGCGTGATTAAAGACAACGCATTAAAAGCAGTTGTAACGAGTTCATTATTTTCTACCAGAGTAATGAAGGCGAAAAAAGGAAAGGGGAGTTTTTTAAGAAAAGAAAAACACAAAGGGTTTAAAGAACCCTATTCAAAAGCCGCGTAAGTTTTTGAATAGGCTTTTTTGTGATCTAAGTTCAGTTTTTATTGCTAATTGAACAAATATCCACCGTTTAACTTGTTGAAATGAAAAAAGATCTTTACCTCTGCGCTAAGTGTGGCATTATCTATCTCGTTCGACGATGTGCGTACATCGTATAATGGCTATTACCTCAGCCTTCCAAGCTGATGATGCGGGTTCGATTCCCGCTGTACGCTCCAATCTCTTTTCACCCTCCTCAAGAGATTGTTCCTGTTTTAAAATTCCAATTTATTGAAAATTAAGCGCTTAGTGGCGTATTTCGTTGTATCTGGCGTTTGTCAAAATCCAAATTTATATTTCTTTATTCTTGTTTGTTCTAATCAATCCCTACGTAATTATCAGATCAGCTACTTGCCTTGATAGACTTAATAAATAAGGCATCTTATTGTTCGTTTTAACATAGCTTATAAAAAAGCCCTAGCTTCGAAAAGCAAAGGGCTTATTGTTTTAGTTAAAGTTATTAACTGATTTTATCTAGGTACTTAACTAAATTATTGAGGGTTAAGACCTAATTGCTCTAGAACCAGTTTAAAGTTAGCACGACGCTCTTTCACGTTATGAACTTCACCAGTAGAACACACTAAATCAGGACAACCACGGTTTACGATACCTGATACATCATCGATAAAGTCAGTGCCTTTCATACCGCTATCAACATACTTCTTAAGTTCGTTGTGGTAGTTCCAGTTGCCGTACTGACCAGACTCGTCAGGATATGCTTGTACTGAAGTAACCCAGTAGAATAGACCTGCAATCCACTTGATTTCCTTGTTCTCTTCAGAGCTACAAATTAAACCAGGATTTGAACAGAAATCTAGTTGAGCGTATAGCGGGTTTTCTGGTGGCGCTTCAACAACAACACCATCAATTGTTTTACCAATTGCCTCAGGGTCTACATGTGAACGACCTAAGTAGTGGTTAAGTGTACCGAAGTTTTGACGACCAGTAGTTTGGATTACACCACGGCCCCACCAACCACAACCTTCAACGTCAGCTTGGCTGCTACCATCCCAAATAAAGCTACCTGCTTTTTGGTCTACGTATGTTTTACATGTATCACGTTCCCATACTTGCTTAGATGTATCTACAGAAGTAGGTACGTCGTTACAGTGACCACTGTTAGTCCAACGACCAACGCTACCGTTAACAAGCAGACCGCGCTCTTCAAGTACCGCATTTGGAGCAGCAAATACTGGAGCTGGTGCGCCGTACCATTTAGCGTGAGTTAGTGCGCTTACTTCCATTTTGTTATCACGAGGACAAGAATAAGCGTGATCCAAACCAGAAACAGGGTTTACACCGTAATCTGCATATTTTTGACCAAGTTGACCACAGCTCGCTGACATTGGGTAATCTGTTGCAGCACCGTATCTAATTTCAGCCCAGTTGTTCTCATCACATGCGTTGTAACGAATCGTTTCTTGCATACTTTGTGCTAAGAATGCAGCAATCGCTACTTTAGCGTATTTGATGTTTGTTGCATCATCAACGTTTTCATCTAGCAGCCAGAACTTGTTACCCGCAACACCAACATTATGCATTGCATTCAGACCTGTCATGAAGTCAGTCCACTTATAAACAGTAGACGGAACCCATTGTGATTGAGGTGTTTCGTACAAAAATGCTGTGTTGTTCATTGTATCTTCAGCGTCAGCCAATTCACGGTTTAACGCGTCAATAATAGTTAATTGGCCATTTTCTGTTGATTCACCAACGTAGTACAATGGCATTTTAGCTTTTTTGTATTCTTCGATTTCAGTCGTTAAGTTTGCTGTATCTTTATCAAATACGATAGCAAATACGTTGCTGAACGCTGCTTTACGCACTTGTGGTTTGCTTGCATTATCACCCATAAAATAAGCAGAAGCTTGATCTGTAGGGATATTGTTTAGCATTACAGGCGTTTTAACAAAATCAGAAACTTGCTTAACGTACTCTAGTGCATTGTGCCATTGGTCGCTAGTTAGAGCGGCCGTTGAGCTTGACTTAGTGAACGCAATGAAATCCGCTTTAGTTGCAACATCTGCTTTGAACAACTCTAGTTTGTCTAGTAGATCAGCGCTGTAGTTAGAAGCTTCATCCCAAACAGATTGTCTGCCAGAGTGAGTATCAAACGCGAAATCACCAATGCTTAGAGACCAACCGTAGTTTGCTTCTGGTGCTAGCGTAGAGATGATTAGGTGGTGCGCATTAGCCCAGCCTTTCAAGTCATTGCTAAGCGCGTTGATGTCATCAATGTCAATCTTGTTGCCAGTGATGTCCATCGCTTTAGTTAGCGCTTCTTTAACCGCAATGCTGTTTGAAGATAATGCTTTATCTTGCGTTGCTTGATCAAGAACATCAGTGTTGATGATAATTGATGCAGAGCCAGCTTGTGCCGCTTTATTAATGATAGATACAAACGTACTTGTTAGCTTATCAAAATCAGCTAAATCAGCGCTGTTGCTAGCGTCAATAGTTAGCATTGCTGGTGCCGCAGACGATGGGCTAGCAACAACTAACGTGTTTGGCCAACCAGCAACTTCTAGACGAACTGGGTCCATTGGGTTTGGTAGAGAAAGAAGCGGTGCTGTACCTGGTTCTGTACCATCACAATTCAGGTGAAGTGCCCATGAATCATCGCTACCAGGAACAGATTTAGTCCAGTAGATCGCAGAGTATGCGATGTTCTTGTTAACCATAATGTCGCCACCAGTTGCGTGATCACCACGTGTCCAGTCTGGGTAAACATTAAAGTCTTTACATAAGTCACCTGTTACTGGTGGCTCAACTGGCGGCTCAACTGGCGGCTCAACCACATCTTCTTCAACAGTAATTTTCACACTTGTTGTAGATGACAGATCTTGAGCGTCAGTAGCGATAGCTTTCAGTGTTACGTTACCTGCTTGAGTCGGCTGAAAATCACACGCAAACGTGTTGGTATTAGCCGCGTCAAATGAACAGATTTCTTTGTTGTTTGCGGTAACAACCAGTGTCGTTAAATCGTTATCTGCATCTGTTGCATTAACAGAGATAGCAACGCTTTCAGTTACGTTGATTGCAGAGCCATTAGTTGGCGTAACAAATTTAACAACAGGTGCAACGAAATCTTCAGTTACTTCTGCTTCTACAACAACAGATACTGATTTTTGTTCGATTTTTTGGTTATTTTTATCGAATACAAATACGTTAACTACCGCATTACCAGCTTCAACCGGAGTCCAAGCGTGAGAGTACTGAGTGTTGTTCTCGTTAACTGCTTTTTCAGCTAGTTTTGTGTTGTTTACCCAAAACTCAACTTTAGCAGCTTGGTTACCATCAACATGTGCACTGATAGCAATCGTTTCATTTGCCTGAATAACTTGACCAGCTGTTGGTGCAAGAATAGACAGTTCAGTTTCTTCTGGTTCAGGCTCAGGATTAACAGGCTCGTCAGAACATTCTGTTAGTGACCAGAACCATGAGCTTGCACTCGGAGCTTCCCAAACACCTGGATTGTTTTGAGCAATAAAACATTGATTTTCGTATGAAACAACGTCGCCATTTTTAACCTGAGTTTTACCTGGAATAAAAGGAATAATGTTACCCAAGTCTGGATCTGGATTCGGTCCCGGATTTGGACCTGGGTCAGGATTTGGTTCACCAGAACAAACTGCTGTATCCCAAAACCATGAGTCTGAAGTTGGAGACTCCCACACGCCTGGGTTATTTTTAGCAACAAAGCAGTCACCGTTGAAAGAAACCATATCGCCGTTTTGAACTTTTGTCTCACCTGGAACAAAAGTAACAATGTTAGACGTTAAATTTACATCAGCGGCGTATAGATACCCACTGAACATAACGCTAGTAATAGCGGCTGTTATTTTATTTATTTTTATCACTGCTTTTTCTTCTTTTTATTTATCTTAATCTAGATAAATTTATTAATTATTAAAAGTGTACGATGGATAGATTGTTTTATTATTTGTGTTAAATAAAGGTTAGTTTCTGAATCACAGTAAGTAGATGAAAACCTTCAATCGATCCATACAAAATTCACATATCACTATTAAATTGATAGCGAGGCTGAATTTTCGTGCATTTTAACCAGAAGAAATTTTAAGGATATCTTAAAATATCAAAAGTGTGATATTACTTCTATTTTTATTGTTGGTTTTTTTTGTTGGGTATGTTATGGAGTCAAGTTTTTGGCGCTAATTTTTATAAAAACACTCTTGGATTTACTTTAAGTCAACCTGTTGTTTACCTCTACCTTAGGTTTTAGTGTAATTTTATTTTCCAAAAATGAACGGCAACATTGAATTTAGTTAGATGGGGCTTGGGTTGCTTTTTATTTAATAGGTTATTTTCTTGCGGAATGTAAACTTATTGGTGTTTTCTATATTGGATTGTCATGGATTTATAAAAGACTGGATATACTTATATAATTAAATATTTTTTAACGAAACATAACTGTTGATAGTACGCTAATAGGGTAATATTTTCTGTATGTAACAGTTAATTTGGAAAACTTAAATTTTTCAAATAGTTAAACGTAGGTCACTTAATTTTGTATTTTTTCAATCTATACTGATAAAAATCATATAATTAAAGAGGTCGCCTTATGTCTACTTTACCTCTCACGCATAAGCAAGTTTACCGTTCCGCTAGCCTAGATGAGAACACCTGTAAATCAACTAAGTATATTACTCCCATTGATGAAATCGTTGGACAAGATAGAGCACAACAAGCTGTTGAGTTTGCGATGTCTATTCCTGATCGTGGTTATAACATATATGCCGTAGGCCAGAATGGTCTCGGTAAGAGAACCATGGTGTTGCGTTATTTAAAGCGGCACAAACCCATAGGTAATGGGTTATGTGATTGGTGCTACGTTACTAACTTTGACGATACACGAACACCAAAAGTATTAATGTTGCCTGTCGGTAGCGGCCTAAGCTTCAAAAAAGAAATTGAAAAGATAACTCTAAAACTCGCAAAGGCTATTCCTCTTGCGTTTGATAATGAACTTTATTACACACGAACAGGCACATTAAAGAATCAATTAGTAGATAAGCAAGAGTCTTTACTTGGCTCATTAACCAAAGAGGCAAAAACTAAAGGTATTAGCTTAGCTGTAACCACTCAAGGTGATTATCAATTTATCGCAATGAACGGTGAAGAACTGCATACAGAAGATAGCTTTGAGGCTCTGGATAGACAAGAACAGCGCCAACTTGAATCTATTATTGATGAATTAGAAATAAAGTTACGTAGCTTGGTTAGACAATTAACTGAATGGGAAGATAAATATTCTGATAAAATCGAAAAGTTAAATGAAGAAGTGGTGTCTCAAGTTTTAACTGTTAACTTTGAAGCGATCAAAACTAAGTATCAAGAATCAAAAGTAGTAACCCAACATTTAAAAGAAATGGAAAAGGACATCTTAGAAAATTTTGATGTTTTCATTCAAGAAGGGAATGAAGATGCAGAGCTTGCTTATGCATCATTAGATAAGAAACTCCCACGTCGTTATCAAATTAATTTGATTGTTAGTCAGAAAGATGAGCATTTTCCACTTATCGTAGAAGAAAGCCCAAGTTACCATAATCTATTTGGTTATATAGAAAATGCAACGTTCAAAGGCACTGTATTTACTGATTTTTCTTTAATTCGACCAGGAAGCTTACATAAAGCAAATGGTGGTGTTTTATTGATGGACGCGGTGAAAGTATTAGAACGCCCATATGTTTGGGATGGCTTAAAGCGAGCATTACGCTCCCAAAACTTAAATTTAAGTTCATTAGAAAAAGAAGTGACGCTTTCTGGTACCGTTTCTTTAGAGCCAGAACCTATTCCATTGAATGTCAAAATTATCTTGTTTGGTGACTACCAAACGTACCAATTATTACAACATTATGATGCAGAGTTTGGTGAGTTGTTTAAAGTAACGGCTGATTTTGAAGATGACATGCCACGAACAGACGCGTCAGAGTTTCATTATGCGCAGTTTATCTCAAGCATTGTTCAAGACGGTAATATGTTACAGTGTGATAAAAGAGCGATTGAACGAATTATAGAATACAGTTCTCGTCAGGCCGGTGATCAAAATCGATTGTCTCTGCATTCGGCTGATATTTCTAATTTGTTGAAAGAAACGAATTACATTGCCAGAGCGGCGAATTCCAATATGATACGTTTAAAGCACGTAGAGCAGGGATTGGCTAATAAAGAACACCGAGTCAATCGAGTACAAGATGGCGTAATGCAAAGCTTTTTTAACGGTACAACCTTATTAGAAACAGAGGGGGGAGTCGTTGGGCAAGTCAATGCGTTATCGGTGCTATCAACATCAAATCATCAATTCGGTATGCCAAATAGAATTACGGCTACTACATCTTTTGGTAAAGGTGAAGTTTTTGATATTGAAAGAAAAGTTGAGTTAGGTGGAAGTATTCATTCAAAAGGAGTGTTCATTCTTAGTGCCTACTTAGCATCTCTATTTGGTAGTGAGAAAACAATACCACTAAAAACATGTTTAGCATTTGAACAATCTTATGGTGGTGTTGATGGAGATAGTGCGTCCATGGCTGAGTTTTGTTCTATTATTTCAGCTTTTTCAGGTATGCCTATTCGCCAAGATATTGCAATTACAGGTTCAATGAATCAATTCGGTGAAGCTCAACCTATCGGTGGAGTCAATGAGAAAATAGAAGGTTTTTATCAAGTATGTAAGATTAAGGGATTACAGCCAACACAAGGTGTTATTATCCCTCAATCTAACGTTCAAAATTTGATGTTAAACACTGAAATCACTCAAGCGATAGAAAAGGGCTCATTTACTATTTGGCCAGTAAAGCATGTGAGTGAGGCTATTGAATTATTTACCGGACTTTCTGTTGAACTTGAAAGTGGTAATGGCATATATAATATAATACGTTCAAAATTAATTAGTTAATTCTTCTTTTATAAAAGGTATAGGATCAATTCTATGCCTTTTTTTATATTGTTATGAAGAGAATTGAATTAATATGGTAAACGGTGATATAATCACCAACAGATAACAATAAAATAAAAGGCTCTTTCTCCAAGAGTTTCTTTCTTTGTAGTTTGTTTCACTCTATGTGTTCAGAGGTTTTATATGTACCACCCTTTATCGCCACGACTCGATTTCAGTACATTTCAAATTGTGCGTGGAAAGAAAACGTATATTGAAGAAAATCTATTGTTACGCGTAAAGCAGGTTGATATATCAGGAACTGAATATTGGATCCCGATTGGTATTAATTGGAATGATGGCCAATCGACTAAGCGTCGTAGAATGGAATTTGCGCAAGTGCGCTTTGCTCGTAAAGGGCAGCCTTATTATAGTAAAGCATATTATGCTGATTTTGATAATGAAGAAAACGACATAGATGCGCGTTCAGAGGCAATTATTGAAGCGGCATGGTCGATTGCTGAACTTGTTGAACAAGACGAGTATGAAACCGCAGATGCTGCAAGAAAAACCAAGACATTTACAGCGAAGTCGGCTTATAAAGGTTTGCACCCTAATATTCAATTAAAACTATCAATGATAAATGGCACGCCTTATGTTAATAGCCATTTTGAACGACATGAAAGTAAATCCTGTTACCGATCTCATAATTTCTCTCGTAGTTTATACAATATTGATTTTAATGATCTTGGGAATTTTTTAGCAGAATTAAATGCAATCGGTGGGGTGTTGGATACTTATTTAAAAACCAAAGATGCGGATATAAAAGAATTTAAGCCAAGTAAAACGTTAACGACAACCCCATTATCTAAATTCGAGATGCGTGAAATTTGTGATCAACTGGTTCAAAAGGCGATGGATGGTTGCCAAGCTGAATTTGAGAAAACATGGTTTGAGTTTAAACGTAAACCAAAACAAATATTAATGATTGAAGCTGATGATAAATCTCATTTCATTGTTAGAAAAGAATTCGTTAAAACCGGTTCTACAATTCATCTTAAGAAGTTTACAGCCTGTACACACCCAACACATGTGTTACGAAAAGTCGCTTTAATGAAGGCAAATTATAACTGGGCGAATTATAAAACAGAACGTAAAGCTGAATCTGCTAAAGGGAAGTACTTTATGACTGCCCATCCATCATCCAATGTAGTGGGCGTCGTCGCCAAAGTGATGGAAGATGAGGTTATCTTTAAAGGGATTACTGGTCAAACTCCTCGTAGTAGTTATAAGTTCAAAATCTTCTCAACTAAAAAAATGAGTGAAAAAATGGCTTTTATTGAAGCTAAAAAAGCGTTTTTAGAGGCGATGGAAGAGAATAAATGGTCCGATTATAAGTTGAGTAAAGAGTTCTCCGTCTACCAATCTAAATAGTATTCATTTAATATTTTTTCTTACTCCTTATGCCTTAATGAAGTCATAAGGAGTATAGATAAATTCCATTTAATTGTTTGCTATAAAAATACTGAGATCTAATTTTATTGGTTGCCCTAACCATATAGCTGATGTTGTATGATCAATATATTCATCATCAGTGAGTGGATGTATAAGTATTGAAAGATCTTCTCTATTCACTTTAAGCCATGATATAACCGTATCATAATCATTATGTTTAAAAGAAACTTGACGGCTCCAGATTGGATGTGGACCTACTGGTTTTTTATTTATATTTCCTAACTCATATCCAAACCTTTCATATAATTCTTCTGTTAAATCAACAGCTAAATCAATACTGTTTTCATCGAAATAAATATGAACGTGATAACCATGAATTTCTAACTGGGACATATGATGCTCTAAAAATGGTACAAAAAAGGCTAAACCGAAGTTTAGCCTGTATTTAATTCATTGTGAAATGAGAATACTTATTCCCAATCTAGAATTACTTTACCTGACATACCAGAACGCATCATATCGAAGCCCGCTTGGAAGTCGTCGATTTTGTAGTGGTGAGTAATGATAGGTGTTAGATCTAAACCAGATTGGATCAAGCTTGCCATCTTATACCAAGTTTCAAACATTTCACGGCCGTAGATACCTTTAATAACTAAGCCTTTAAAAATTACTTGGTTCCAATCTACCGCCATATCTGATGGTGGAATACCTAGAAGAGAGATCTTACCGCCATGGTTCATGTTAGTTAGCATGCTATTGAATGCGGATGGGTTACCAGACATTTCAAGACCAACGTCAAAGCCTTCAGTCATACCCAAATCAGACATTACGTCTTCAAGCTTTTCGCTCATTACATTTACAGCACGTGTTACGCCCATTTTTTTAGCAAGATCTAAGCGGTATTCGTTTACATCAGTAATTACAACGTGACGAGCACCAACGTGCTTTGCAACAGCAGCTGCCATGATGCCAATTGGACCAGCACCAGTGATAAGAACATCTTCACCTACTAAGTCAAATGATAGGGCAGTGTGAACCGCATTACCAAATGGGTCAAAGATTGATGCAAGATCATCAGAAATCTCAGCAGGGATCTTAAACGCATTAAATGCAGGAATAACTAAGAATTCAGAGAATGCACCAGTGCGGTTAACACCAACACCTGTTGTATTACGACAAAGGTGAGTACGGCCGCCACGACAGTTACGACAGTGACCACAAGTAATGTGACCTTCGCCAGAAACACGATCGCCAATCTCAAAGCCACGAACTTCTTGGCCAATACCAACAACTTCGCCCACGTATTCGTGACCTACAACCATAGGAACAGGAATCGTTTTTTGTGACCACTCATCCCAGTTATAGATATGTACATCAGTACCACAAATTGCGGTCTTCTTAATACGGATAAGAAGATCGTTATGACCCATTTCAGGTTTTTCAACCTCGGTCATCCAAATGCCTTCTTCAGGTTTTAGTTTTGAAAGTGCTTTAATTTTCATTATTTGATGATCTCCATGTCTTTACCAACAGCGATAAAGGCATCAATTGCGCGATCTAGTTGCTCACGAGAATGAGCAGCAGACATTTGTGTACGAATACGAGCTTGGCCTTTAGGCACTACTGGGAAAGAGAAAGCAACAACATAGATGCCTTTTTCTAACGCACGCTCTGCGAATTCAGCGGCTAATTTAGCATCGCCTAACATAATTGGGATGATAGCGTGATCAGCACCACCCATAGTGAAACCAGCGGCTTCCATACGAGTACGGAAATGAGCAGAGTTTTCCCATAAGCTTGTGCGTAAATCACCAGACTCAGCCAGCAAATCAAGAACACGAATAGACGCAGAAACGATTGCAGGAGCAACAGAGTTTGAGAATAGGTACGGACGAGAGCGTTGACGTAACCAATCGATTACTTCTTTTTTACCAGAAGTGTAGCCGCCTGATGCGCCACCCATTGCTTTGCCTAGCGTACCTGTGATGATATCAATACGGTCGATAACATTGTGATGTTCATGAGTACCTGCACCGTTGTCGCCCATAAAGCCAACAGCATGAGAGTCATCAACCATAACTAGTGCATTGTATTTATCAGCTAAATCACAGATAGCAGGAAGATTAGCAACTACGCCGTCCATTGAGAACACACCGTCAGTAACGATAAGAGTATGACGAGCGCCAGCTTCTTTCGCTGCAATTAGTTGTTCTTCTAATTCAGTCATGTTGTTGTTTGCATAACGGAAACGCATTGCTTTACAAAGACGAACACCATCAATGATTGATGCGTGGTTTAGGGCGTCAGAGATGATCGCATCTTCTTTACCTAAAATTGTTTCAAATAAACCAGCGTTTGCATCAAAACATGATGTGTAAAGAATAGTGTCTTCTTTACCTAAGAAAGTAGATAGTTTTTCTTCTAGTACTTTATGGGAGTCTTGAGTACCACAAATAAAACGTACAGAAGCCATGCCAAAGCCGTGCTCATCCATACCATTTTTAGCGGCTTGGATAAGTGCAGGGTGGTTAGCTAAACCTAAGTAGTTGTTAGCACAGAAGTTTAGAACTTCTTGGCCTGTAGAAATAGAAACAGACGCTTTTTGAGCTGAAGTAATGATGCGTTCAGATTTGTATAAACCTTCGCTCTTTACTTCTTCAATTTGATTTTGGATCTGAGTGTAGAATGCAGAAGACATTGTGTTCCCTTTTTTTAGTTATAATTGTTGCTCGTAAAAAGTATAATCAAAATCCGATAAATAGATTCTAATTCAAATCAATTACGACTATTATCCCTAAAAATGGAAAAGCATTAGTGAATCATGGTCACAAATAAACTTATTACTTTATTACCAGACTTAGCAACATATATCGTTGTTGTTAATGAAGGTAGTTTTACAGCAGCAGCTAAGAAATTGGGTGTTACACCTTCTGCATTGAGTAAATTGATTACTCGGTTAGAAAAAGCACTTTCTGTTAAGCTCTTTGAGCGAACAACACGCAGTTTATTGATTACTGAATCGGGTAAGAAGATATATCAGCAATCCGTTATTATGGTTGAGGCGGCTCAGCAGGCTATTGATATTTCGAGCTCTGAGCATATTGTGCCGTCTGGAAGCTTGACGGTTGCAGCTCCAAAAGCATTCTTAACAATAGTACTTCAACCGCTGATTACACCGTTTTTGATTAAGTATCCTAAAATCCAATTAAAGCTAAGAGCATCGGATGGTGATATCGATATGATAGCTCAAGGGATTGATGTGGTTTTTCGTTTAACCGATAAACCAACAGAAGGTTTGATCATGAAAGAAATAGGAAAGGTTAATCTCAGCTTATGCGCTAGTCCCTCTTATATAGAAGACAGAGGGTTGCCAATCAACCCACATGATCTTACTCATCATGACTGTCTTTATTTAGGAGAAACGACAACAGATCATATTTGGGAATTTGTAAAAGTTGAAGAAAGCCATGTTATAGCCGTGACTGGTCGTTACGCTGTCAATCATTCGCAAATGAGATTAAATGGGGTTAAGGATGGTTTTGGTATTGGGATTTTCCCTGATTTTGTCATAAAAGAGGCTTTAGATAATAACGAGGTTGTTCCTGTTCTTTCTGATTGGCAGATAAAAGGGAATTATCATGGTGTTATCGCTATGCAATACGCTCAGAATAAATATATGCCTTCTCGTTTAAAAGTTTTTACTGAATTTGTAAAAGAGAATTTAATGAAAGAGCAGAGTAAATGATTAAGAAGTTAGAGTTACGATTATTGAGAGGCTTGCCGGGAAGTGGTAAATCGACCTTGGCACAAAGCTTGGACTTGATACATCTTGAAGCGGATCAGTTTTTTGTGAATGAAGAGGGAACTTACTGTTTTGACGGTACTCTTTTAAGCTCTGCTCATCAATGGTGTCAGTTACAATGTGAATTTCACTTATATCATGGTAGAAGTGTTGTCGTCGCTAATACTTTTGTAAAACAGTGGGAAATGGATGCATACAGGAAAATCGCTCAAAAGTATGATGCTGTATTAGAGGTAGATGTGTGCAAGGGAAGATTTAAAAGTACTCATAATGTCCCTGAAAATGTAATAAAAAGGATGAAAAAGGAGTGGGAGGCTTAAAATTAGTTCAAGTTTGAGCGTTTTACTCACGTTTTGTTTGTTTTTTAAGCGCTTGGTTTTTTATGTTTAAAAATGGCTTGCAACTCATAATTAAATCTCTATACTTCGCTTCCGTTGTCACAGCAAACCTTTATTAGTAAGGGCTAGCAGTAATAGCAAGAAGTGAAACATTGACGCGAACCGAGTTTTCAAAAGTTGCTTGCAACTTACTTTTAGTAATTTAAATGACACTTCAAGCAAAGCAAAGCAAAGCGAAAGCCTAGTTTTGAGCTCTTTAATAATTAGACCTTAGCAATTTGTGTGGGCACTTATGGATTGATAGTCAAAATAGCTTAACTTATTTATAAGTGAGCAACTATCAATGAACTGAGTGACTACACAAATATATTTATGTAAGAAATCAGTATTAATCATTGAGTCAAAAACTTTAATTGAAGAGTTTGATCATGGCTCAGATTGAACGCTGGCGGCAGGCCTAACACATGCAAGTCGAGCGGTAACAGGAATTAGCTTGCTAATTCGCTGACGAGCGGCGGACGGGTGAGTAATGCCTGGGAATATGCCTTGATGTGGGGGATAACTATTGGAAACGATAGCTAATACCGCATAATGTCTTCGGACCAAAGAGGGGGATCTTCGGACCTCTCGCGTCAAGATTAGCCCAGGTGAGATTAGCTA
>NZ_MSCO01000002.1:795599-796557 GCF_002954705.1 Aliivibrio sifiae | reverse complement strand
GCGAAGGTTGAAAATAAAGAGATTTGAAGGTGCCCACACCTTCATAGTGTCCCGTTCGTCTAGAGGCCTAGGACACCGCCCTTTCACGGCGGTAACAGGGGTTCGACTCCCCTACGGGATACCATTTTCTCCTTACAGTTTGTTAAGTTGACGTCGTTTATAGACTATAAACGTCCTTACAACTTGCCTCCTCTAAGAAGAAAAATATGGGTCGTTAGCTCAGTTGGTAGAGCAGTTGACTTTTAATCAATTGGTCGCAGGTTCGAATCCTGCACGACCCACCATTCTTTCCACAGAGAATGGGTTTGCTTCTGATAGAGTCAGAAGCGAGTTGAAATATTATGTGGGCGATTAGCTCAGTTGGGAGAGCACCTCCCTTACAAGGAGGGGGTCACTGGTTCGAGCCCGGTATCGCCCACCATTTCATTTATATGGATATACTCTTTAAATATTTTTGGAAGGATTCCAAACCAGTTCAAGAAATTGACCTAGGTTCGGATTTTTTGTGTCTGAAAATGCTTAAAAAGTATTTTATCATTAACTATGTTAATGGTTTTATATTGCTCTTTAACAATTTGGAAAGCTGACTGATTTAGCTTAATTTATTTTTACTTTTTAAAAAGTAAAACAAAACAGCTCAGGCTGTAATTAAGTTAAATCAAAATTTAAAAGTTCTTAATATCTTTTGTTTATCTTTAGATAAACAAACTAAAAACACATTCAAGTGTTCTTGTATTTTGAATCCGGCGAAAAACCAGAACTCCCTATCTTTTATATAGAGATAGCGACGAGTTCAACCTTGATTAGTTGAAATACGATTTCAAGTTATTTTTTTTACGTAGTAATTTTATTTTTAGGCAAGGCGTTAAGAAATTTATCGAAGGGAGTGTAGCTTGCTACGTGACCAAGTAAATTTTGAAAACAACGAAGTATAAAGATAAAAGAACAAGTAAAAAAA
>NZ_MSCO01000002.1:673949-792713 GCF_002954705.1 Aliivibrio sifiae | reverse complement strand
ATATTGAATGTGATTAAGAACAGCTCTTTATATAGAGAAACAGCTTTCCAGATTATTATTTATCTCTTATTGAGGTAGATAGAAAGAATTTGCTTGGCGATCATAGCGTTATGGACCCACCTGATCCCATGCCGAACTCAGAAGTGAAACGTAATAGCGCCGATGGTAGTGTGGGGTTTCCCCATGTGAGAGTAGGACATCGCCAGGCTTGAATTTAATTTTACTTTTGTAAAGTAAAATAAGACAAAGTTAAGTCATTAAAATAACTACAGGGGTGTAGCTCCAACTGGCAGAGCAGCGGATTCCAAATCCGCGTGTTGGGAGTTCGAATCTCTCCACCCCTGCCATATTAAAGAAGGCTCATATCAAAAGATATGGGTCTTTTTGCTATCTGTATTTTGGAAAAGAGCGGCGGATTCCTCCACCATAATAACACGCGTGTTGGGAGTTCGAATCTCTCCACCCCTGCCATATTAAAGAAGGCTCATATCGAAAGATATGAGCCTTTTTGCTATTTATAGCATGGGAAATAGCCATGAACTCTTCTTCTATAAGAAATGCTATATCGAAAACGACGAGCTTTTTCTTTTCAAATGCCGTTAATTTGTTAGAATATCGCGCATATTTAAAGGAGAGTAATACAATGTCAATGTATGTAGTGGGCCATAAAATCCCAGATTCAGATTCAATTTGTGGTGCAATCGCACTTGCTTACTTAAAAAATCAAATTGGCGAAGCTGCTATTCCAGCTCGTCTAGGTGAACTTTCTCCTGAAACAGCATTCATCCTTGATAAGTTTGGTTTAGAGTCTCCAGAGTTTAAAACTAGCTATGCTGGTGAAGACGTTTATATTGTTGACCATTCTGAGTTAACTCAAGCACCAGATGATATTGCAGAAGCTACAATTGTAGGTATCGTAGACCACCATAAACTAGGTGATTTGACGACTTCAACACCACTAGAATGTTGGATCCGTCCCGTTGGTTGTAGTAATACAATTATTAAGATGATGTACGATTTCTATAATGTTGAAATTCCTCAAAACATTGCTGGCATTATGCTATGTGCAATCCTAAGTGATACTGTAATTTTCAAATCACCAACATGTACAACTGCTGATATTAAATGTGTTGAAGCACTAGCTGAGATCGCTGGTATTGAAGACTTTAAAGCATTAGGCATGGAAATGTTTAAAGTGAAATCAGCAGTTGAAGGTACGGCGGTGCGTGACCTTGTTATGCGTGATTTTAAAGACTTTAATATGAATGGTGAGCTTGTTGGTATTGGCCAACTTGAAGTTATCGATCTTTCTGTATTTGATGAGATTAAAGCTGATTTAGAAGCGGATATCGCAACAATGAAAGTGGAAGGCAATCGTCATACTATGATTTTGCTTTTAACTGACATCATGAAAGAAGGCTCAGAGCTACTTGTTATTAGTGATAACTCAGACTTGACTGAGAAAGCTTACGGTAAAGCAACTGTGAATGGCCGAGTTTGGCTTGATGGTGTTCTTAGCCGTAAAAAGCAAGTTGTTCCTCAACTACAAGAAGTTTTTGCTTAATTGTAGTTATATTAAGCAACTAGTTAAAAAAGCCCGTACAGGTGTATGGGCTTTTTTGTAAGGGCTAAATAACAGCTTCGCTCTGAGGGGTTGTTACAAGAACCCAGACTCCATCTTTTTTGACAACTCCGCAATCTGAGCAGATCACTGTTTTTTGATTCTCTGAAATGAGCAATTCATCAGAAAGGCAGTTTGGACATTCATTAATTTCATTCATGTCATATTCCTTAATCGGCAGTATACGATGTCTATTATCTCTTTATTATTTTATATTCAATACTAAGCGAACTACTGATTTTACGTGGTTTAATTAGTGAGACAACCATAAATATATTACAAGAAACATGACGTATTGTTTGAGCGAAAGTTTAGTTTTGTGAACTGACAGCAAAGATTTACTGCCAGTAATAGAAAGGATCTATCTGAAAAGGGTAGATTGTTTTTAACGTGGAATTTTTAGTCTTAGAGTTCGTTTTTTCCAACTTCTAACAACGGAGTACCGCCAAAGTCCACGAATACCAAAATAGCCAATAAGAGCAGAAACAACGGCACAAATCGCACAACCCAGTAGAAACGGAGGGCCAATCGTTGACATTTGAGAACCAATGAATTCCCATGATAATTCAAAATGGAAATGTTGAGCGGGTGTTGATAATACCCAAGCACCAATTTTGTACGCGCCATAAAATAAAACGGGCATAGTAACTGGGTTACTTACCCATACTAATGCAATAGATAATGGTAGATTTACACTGCATAAAATGGCTAATCCAGCAGCCATAATCATTTGACTAGGTAGAGGGACAAACGCCATAAATAAACCGACAGCAAACGCGCCAGCTGCAGAGCGGCGGTTCAAACACCATAGGTTTGGGTTATACAATACATTGCCGAATACTTTTAATGCTTTTTGGCGTTTAATTGTTTCGTGGTTTGGTAAAAAACGTTTAATGAATTTTCTTGGCATGAGTTAATGCTTCTTTTTAATGACATACGCATAAAGATCGTAGTCGTAATTCTTATTCTTTTGTCGTCAGCCTATTGGCCAACAAACCTGCCGTCGTTTGCATTTTTACTGTGTGTTTTTAGTTATTTAATAACACTAAAATATTCCCAAGCTAGATTAATACAAGGCATCCTGCTGGGGTTAATCATCACATCCTCACACATAACTTACTATAAAAGTGTAAACAAACTACTTTATAGTCAGGGGCATGATATTACCATCAAAGGTGAAATTCAAAGTCTAATTGCATTTAAAGAAAGAACATCTTCAATTTTAGTGCAAGTTCGTGATATTGACACTTCTCCTATTAAGTTTTATCAATCGCCCTTACTAAGGCTTTCGATTCGAGATTTTAAAAAGTCTTTAGAAAAAGAAATACCCAAAGCTCTTTTTAAGCAAGGTGAATTATGGGAATTTACTGTCAAACTGAGACCTCCGATAGGTCGACATAATGAAGTCGGCTATAAACTTGAAGATTACGCTCTAGCCAAAAGAATCCACTCATATGGTAAAATTACTAATGCAACGTTGATTGATAATTCTTCTTCGATTAGAAACCAGTGGTTTCTTAATGTCTATGATCGTACTTTGAAGCAAGAGTTTCAATCATTACTTTTAGCGTTAACCTTTGGTTACAAAGGTGATATAGATGCAAATGAGTGGAAAGTATTAAGGAACTCAGGTTTAGCTCATTTAATGGCAATATCAGGTCTTCATATTGGTTTTGTCTTTGCTATTGGTTGGTGGTTAGGAAAGATAGCTAGAAGCTTTTTGTCTTACCGAGTTACCGTCTGGTTGCCTGTTATTACTGGTTGTTTACTCGCTACTTTTTATGCATGGCTTGCGGATTTCTCTTTACCTACAATAAGAGCATTGATTGCCTGTCTTTTAGTATCATTAGTTTTGATTCTTCGTTGGAAGTGGCCTAAGCATTTATTATTTCTATGGTGCTTATTGTTATGCCTTGTTATTAATCCCTTTTCAGCATTATCTATGAGTTTTTGGCTTTCGTTTAGCGCTGTATCTGTGGTTCTTTTATCATTGTATTTTTACCAACGATTCTTTATTAATAAATCTCGTCCATTTATGGAGAAACTGCGTCAGGTGGTTTTTATCCAGTGTGGGCTCTTTGTGTTATTAGCACCGATACAGGCTTACTTTTTTTCTGGAGTCAGTTTTTTATCACCAATAATTAATTTAGTCTCTGTTCCTTGGGTTAGCTTGCTCACTGTTCCTTTAAGCTTACTTGCTGTTCTCTCTGGGCAAGTAAATTATTCTATTTCAGAACTCTCTTGGAGTTTAGCTAATTGGTCATTAACTCCAATATGGTGGTTGGCAGAAAAAGCAGATCAGTCATGGTTCGTATTGTCTCATCATACGAATAGCATTCTTATTATTATCATTGGTTTGATTGGTGTCAGAATCATCTTTCCTGTGAAATATTTCTTTCAACCTTTTGTATTTTTATTACTGTGTTCAGTCTTGATTAAACCAGAGAAAAAATGGCAAGTTGATTTTCTGGATGTCGGGCATGGCTTATCAGTACTATTATCAAACCAAGGACATACCGTCATTTATGATACAGGTATGAAATGGAGCAATGGCAGTATTGCTGAAAGTGTTATTGAACCCATTTTATATTCTCGTGGGGTTAAGTCGATTAATGGTTTGATTGTTAGTCATTCAGACAATGATCATGCAGGTGGAAAAACATACTTAACTGATGTATTCAATCCAGCATGGATTAGAACTAGCGAGATAAGGGTAAACGATAAATATTGTATTAAAGGTGAACAATGGCGGGAGGGAGAGATGTTATTTACCGTGATCTGGCCTCCAAAGAGAGTAAAACGAGCTTATAATCCTCATTCGTGTGTGATCAAAGTTAAGGTTGAACAATGGACTTTTTTATTAACTGGTGACATTGATGCTATCTCAGAGATGTTGATATTAAATCAAAATGACTTTGGTGATGTGGATGTTTTTCTTGTACCTCATCATGGTTCTAATAGCTCTTCAACAATTCGTTGGACAGAAGAGATGAAAGGGAAGATTGCAGTTGTGTCTACAGGGCGGTTTACCCCTTGGAATTTACCGAGCAAAACAATACAAGAACGATATGAAGAGAAAGACATAAAATGGTTAGATACTGCTCAATTAGGTCAGATCAATATTACAAGTGACCAAAATAATTTGGTGATTAAAGGTTATTCACTGCTCAATCACAATGTCTGGTACAGAAAGCTATTTGGCGATAATCTAAATTCAGAGTAGAATAAAGGTAATTGTATATGAAGAATAAGTACTTATGACTATTGAAAAAGACGAATCTACATGGGTAACATTTAAACGTTTATGGCCATTAATCTCTCTCTATAAAGCCGGACTATGGGTAGCTATTGTTGCTCTGGTTGTTAATGCCTTAAGTGACACTTACATGATTTCGCTATTGAAGCCATTATTAGATGAAGGTTTTGGCAGTGCAGATTCAGACTTCTTAAAGAAAATGCCATTTATTATTTTAGCTATGATGTTTATTCGTGGTCTTAGTGGTTTTATTTCTGGCTATTGCATGAGTTGGGTCGCGAGTAACGTAGTAATGCGAATTCGCCGTCAAATATTTAATCATTTTATGCATATGCCAGTAAGTTACTTTGATCAAGAATCTACAGGTCGCTTACTCTCTCGTATTACCTATGATTCAGAACAAGTTGCTTCTGCAACCAGTAAAGCGTTAGTTAATATTGTCCGTGAATCGGCAAGTATTATTGGTTTACTTGGTCTTATGTTTTGGAATAGTTGGCAGCTATCTTTAGTGCTTATTATAGTCGCCCCCGTTGTTGCCTTTGCTATTAGTTTTGTTTCTAAACGCTTTAGAAAGATCAGTAAGAGTATGCAAACAGCAATGGGTTCATTGACAGCAACGTCTGAACAAATGCTGAAAGGCCATAAAGTAGTATTAAGTTATGGTGGTCATAAAGTTGAATCAGAGCGTTTTGATAACATCAGTAATCACATGCGTCAACAAGGAATGAAAATGGTGGTTGCTCAAGGCTTAGCAAATCCAATCATTCAAATGATCGCATCTCTCGCATTAGTAACGGTATTATTCTTAGCAAGTGTTGACTCAATTAAAGAAACATTAACCCCAGGTACATTTACCGTTGTATTTTCTGCTATGTTTGGCTTACTTCGCCCATTAAAATCGTTAACCGGTGTGACGTCTGATTTCCAACGAGGTATGGCAGCTTGTCAAACTTTGTTCGAATTAATGGATATGGATAAAGAAAAAGACGATGGCGTGATTACTAAAGAAAAAGTTGATGGTGAAATTAAAGTTGAAAATGTAACGTTTACTTATCCAACGGCGGAAGGTCCTGCGTTACGAAATATTAGTTTTGATATCCCAAGTGGAAAGACAGTTGCATTAGTTGGTCGTTCAGGTTCAGGTAAAAGTACTATTGCGAATCTATTTACCCGTTTTTACGATGTTGACTCGGGTACAATATCGTTAGATGGTGATAAAGTTGAAGACTATAAACTTCCTAACCTTCGTAAACACTTTGCGTTAGTATCTCAAAATGTGCATTTATTTAATGATACGGTAGCAAATAATATTTCTTATGCTTCAGAGGGTAAGTTTACTCGTGAAGAGATAGAAAAAGCGGCTGAACTTGCTTATGCCTCTGACTTCATTAATAAAATGGAGCAGGGTTTTGACACCATGATAGGTGAAAACGGCGCAAGTTTATCAGGCGGACAACGTCAACGTATCGCTATTGCTCGTGCTCTATTGCAAAATGCATCTGTATTAATCCTTGATGAAGCAACATCAGCGTTAGATACGGAATCAGAGAAAGCGATTCAATCAGCATTGGATGAGCTGCAAAAAGACAAAACCGTATTAGTTATTGCACACCGTTTATCTACAATTGAAAGTGCGGATCAGATACTTGTCATCGATGAAGGTGAAGTTGTTGAGCGTGGAACACATGCTGAACTAATTGCACATGATGGTGCTTATGCACAGTTACACCGCATTCAGTTTGGTGATTAATGATTGAGAAAATTTGGTTTGATAATCATATTTTAGGAAAGCTTTTATGGCCAATATTATGGCCACTAAGTTGCTTATTTAAATGGTTGGCTTCGAAACGAAAAGCGGATTATCAATCGGGTAAGAAAGTAAGCTATCGAGCTTCTGTTCCTGTTGTCGTTGTCGGAAATATTACCGCGGGGGGGAATGGTAAAACTCCTGTTGTTGTATGGTTAGTTGAACAACTTCAACTGAAAGGGTACAGAGTTGGTGTTGCCTCTCGTGGTTATGGTGGTAAAGCACCGTATTATCCTTACTTACTGACTGAAACGACAACACCGGATATTTCAGGTGATGAACCCGTATTGATAAAACAACGCACCAAAGCGGATGTTGTGGTTGCCCCTGTGCGAAGTGATGCCGTTAAAGTGCTTGAATCGCAAGGTGTTGATATAATTATTACCGATGATGGTTTGCAACACTATGCATTACAGCGTAACGTTGAGTTCATTATCATTGATGGAAAACGTCGTTTTGGTAATGGGAAGTACATTCCATTAGGACCATTAAGAGAGGGGGTAGATCGTTTATCAACGGTTGATTTCTTAATTTGTAATGGAGAGCGCCCAAAAGATAATGAAATATCAATGCGGCTTGAACCAAGTAATGCGATTAATTTAGTTACGGGTGAAAAACGTGATATTTCTTCTTTATCAAATTTGGTTGCATTTGCGGGTATTGGTCATCCTCCACGCTTTTTTGAGACGTTAAAATCACTAAAAGCAGATGTTGTTCATACTCAAGCCTTTGGTGATCATAAAGCGTTTGAACCAACAGAAATTGAAAATTTAATGCAGCATGGCGAGCAATTAATTATGACAGAGAAAGATGCAGTTAAGTGTCAGTCCTTTGCTCAGTCGTCATGGTGGTATTTACCTGTTGATGCTAAATTCCCAGAAGAAAAAGCACAACAAATATTAGATAAAATTATAGAGGTAAAAGAACAATATGGATTATCGTCTTCTTGAAATCGTTGCTTGTCCTGTGTGTAATGGAAAACTGAACTACGATAAAGATAAGCAAGAATTGATCTGTAAAATTGATCGTCTTGCATACCCAATTAAAGAAGGTATTCCAGTAATGCTTGAGCCTGAAGCTCGTCGTATGACAATGGAAGAGGTAGAGCTATGTCGTTCACAGTTATAATTCCTGCTCGTTACCAATCAACGCGCTTACCAGGTAAGCCATTGGCTGATATTTGTGGTAAGCCGATGATTCAATGGGTTTATGAGCAAGCATCAAAAGCGGGAGCTGACCGTGTTATCGTAGCAACAGATGATCCTCGTATTGAAGCTGTGGTTAAAGGCTTTGGTGGTGATGTATGCATTACTTCCCCTGCTCATGAATCAGGTACAGAACGTCTAGCTGAAGTTATTGAGAAATGTGGGATTACGGCAGATGAAATTGTTGTAAATGTACAAGGTGATGAGCCTCTTATTCCACCGAGTATTATTCAACAAGTCGCACAAAACCTATCAGGTTCGGTGGCACCAATGGCAACATTGGCCGTTACCATTGATGAAGAAGATGATGTCTTTAACCCAAATGCTGTAAAAGTAGTTACTGATGCTGAAGGGTACGCCTTGTACTTTAGTCGAGCTTCGATCCCATGGGATCGTGATGCGTTTGCACAAGGTGAATCACTAACTGCGAACCCATTACTTCGTCATATTGGTATCTATGCGTATCGTGCAGGTTTCATTAATACGTATATTAATTGGCAACCAAGCGTACTTGAAAAAATCGAATGCCTAGAGCAACTTCGTGTGCTTTGGTACGGTGAGAAAATTCATGTAGCAGTTGCAAAAGAGGCACCGGCTGCTGGGGTTGATACACCTGAAGATTTAGAAAAAGTGAGATCTATCATTTTAAGTAATACTCATTCGGATAAATGATTGTAATTATCCTAAAGTAAGTAAAAATAATCAGATACTTATCGATACGTATAAAAAAGCACGAACCTAATTTGGGTTCGTGCTTTTTTATATCAATAGTTTAAAGCTGCTATTTGCCTTTCGGTAATGGTAGAGATTCTGTTATATCATCTACTTTATCCATAACGTCTTCAAACTCAATTTTGTTTGTTTCTTGTGCTTGTTCTTCTCTTGCCATTAAAAGATCTTTAAGATCCATAAACCAGCGACCCATTTGCTCATACCAAAATCGTTCAGATTGTTCTAAATACTTCGCTTTTGGTGCATATTTTTCCCACGGTTGTTTAATTTGTGAGTGCGCTAAGTAATTTGTTGGTGCTGGTGTTGGTGCTAGCCCTAAATTGTGGAACTCTTTCATTGCTCTTGGCATGTGACTAGCAGAAGTGACAAGGACTAAATTGCTTTTACCTACTGAATTAAGGGTTTGAATCGCCTCTTCGTGAGTATCTCGAGCATTTTCTAATAAAAGAATATCTGATTTATTTACACCAAGAGAAAGGGCTACACGGGCCATCATACGCGCATGGCTTACCGTTGTTCCACCACTGTAACCTGATAAGATTAATTTCGCTCCAGGATACATACGGTAGATACGGATCCCTTCTGTTAGCCTCATAACAGCTGCACGAGATAATTCGGAAATGGGAGAAATTTCATCATCAACAACATGACCGTTCCCTAAAACCAAAACATATTCAACAGGCACATCAGGTGCGATGAATGAGGGGTACATGCGCTCAGTTGTTGTTAATAATGGGGCAGTGATTGGCTGAAAAGACAGCATGAAAATCCCCACAAGAGACAATGTTAGTAAAAAAGAGGCAAATCCTTTCCTTTTTGAAAACCATAAAATGAATAGACCGATGAACCCAATTAGGAGTAATCCAGGTAAGGGCATCAGCATTGATGATACAAACTTCTTTAACTCAAACATATTTTTTGACTATTACCGCTGATATAGAATGAAAAACCACCACTTGAGAGCAAAAAACAGCGTCATGCTGTTACTTCCTTGAGCTCTTATGCGACAATGCTTGTTTCCAATAGATAATATCATAACTTAACCACTGTGAATAAAGACCGTAATTTCGACGACATCGCCCACAAATTTGCTAAGAACATTTATGGTTCTGACAAAGGCGAGATCCGTCAAACTATTGTATGGCAAGATATGGAAACCATCTTAGCTAATAGTAAAGCAAGTTCTGCGCCACTTACTGTATTAGATGCTGGTGGGGGGATTGGTCAAGTATCTCAACAAATTGCCCAGTTAGGACATTTGGTGACGTTATGTGATATTTCTTCAGAAATGTTGAAGTTAGCGAAACAATCGGTTCAAGACAATGGTTTATTGGCTCAATATCAATTTATTCACTCTGCTGTACAAGAAATTGAACAACACGAAGTGGGTAAGGTTGATATTCTACTCTTTCATGCTGTTATGGAATGGTTAGAAGATCCGAAAGCTGCATTGGATATTTTATTAGAACAAGTAAAACCGGGTGGGTATGCCTCGATTATGTTTTATAATCATCACGGTTTAGTATTGAAAAATGTGATTTGTGGCAATATTCCTCATGTTTTAGATGGCATGCCACATAGAAAACGGTTTAAGTTACAACCACAAAAAGGCTTAATGCCAAATGAGGTTTACCAGTGGATTGAAGACGCTGGTTATGAAATTCAAGGAAAGTCGGGTATTCGCTCATTTCATGATTACATTGGTAACATGGAATACATGGGAGACTATCAAATCGAAGATGTGCTTAAACTAGAAGAGCAGTTATGCCGTCAAGAACCTTATCTCTCTCTTGGTCGTTATATTCACGTATGGGCGAAGAGAAAATAATAATGATGTACACAAAGGATACACAATGAGTGAGTTTTCTAATGCTGTTACAGACCAAACGGTTGATGAACTGGTTGGCTGGGTAAAGCAGCACGATTTCTCATTGAACTTGCCGACCGAGCGTCTGGCATTTTTGTTGGCCATTGCTGTTCTCAGTAATGAAAGATTTGATGATGAACTAGGTGAAGGTGAACTTCACGATGCGTTTGGTATCATCAGTGGTTTATTTGGACAATCCAATGACACCATTGCTTTTCGTGCGAACAATGCAATCAATGAATTAGTAAAACAACGATTAATTAGCCGTTTTAGTGGTGAAAGTACCGATGGAATGAACATCTATCGTCTAACACCATTAGCGATTGGTATTACCGATTACTACGTGCGCCACCGTCAATTCTCTAAATTGAAGCTTTCTATTCAGTTGACGATGGTAGCAGAAGAGATCCAGAAAGCATCGCAAGCCGCTGAAAAAGGTGGCGAAGCAAAGCACTGGCGTAAAAACGTATTCGGAGTTCTGAAATATTCAGTTGGAGAGATCTTTGATCGTATCGATCTAAACCAACGTGTCATGGATGAGCAACAACAATCAGTTAAAGAAGAAATTGCAGAGCTGCTAAACCAAAATTGGCGTGAAGCGATTTCTAGCTGTGAAAAGCTGCTTGATGAAACCTCTGGCAATCTACGTGAATTACAAGATTCATTGCAAGCGGCGGGTGATCAACTTCAAACGGAGTTACTGAATATTCAAGAAATTGTTTATGGTAATGAAGAGTTAGAGTTTATTGATGCCTTGCTGTATTCATTGCAAATGAAACTTGACCGCATTGTAAGTTGGGGGCAACAAGCGATTGATTTATGGATTGGCTACGACAGACACGTACATAAATTTATCCGTACTGCGATTGATATGGATAAAAACCGTGCGTTCAGTCAACGTTTGCGTGATTCAGTTAAAGGCTATTTTGATGCGCCTTGGTTGTTAACGTATGCCGATACAGAACGATTACGAGATATGCGTGATGAAGCCTTAATCCTGCGTGACGACGAAGTTACCGGTATTGTTCCAGATGAAATGGAATACGAAGAATTAAGTGTAATCACAGATATCTTAGCAGAACAAGTGAGTGAAATGCTTCAGCGTCATAAAGCGACGGGTGAAGCGATGGAATTAGGTACAATGCTTAAAAACTACCTAACGACTTATCCTCATTCTCAGCACTTTGATCTTGCCCGTATCGTGGTAGATCAAGCAGTGCGTCTCGGTTATTCAGAAGCCGATTTCCAAGCCGTTCAACCTGATTGGCAATCTATTAACGAATTCGGTGCGAAGGTACAAGCAAATGTCATTAACAAATATTGAAGAATTCATGCCTGAGAAGTTAGCAAAAGCGATTGCTAATCCATTATTCCCAGCATTAGACAGTTTATTGCGTTCTGGTCGCCATATTGCCAGCGAAGATTTAGATAACCATGGTTTATTGTGTGAGTTTGAACATGAGCTTGGTATGTTTTACCAACGTTATCATGCTGAATTAGTAAAAGCGCCAGAAGGTTTCTTTTACTTACGTCCGCGATCTACCTCTTTCATTGCACGTAGTGTATTGGCTGAGATAGACATGTTGGTTGGTAAAGTCTTGTGTTTCTTATATCTAAGTCCAGAGCGTTTGGCTCACGAAGGCATCTTTACTAACCAAGAGTTGTTTGATGAGTTATTAGTATTAGCTGATGAACAAAAGCTAATGAAGTTAGTAACAAATCGTGCATCTGGTTCAGATTTAGATAAAGAAAAGCTGTTTGATAAAGTTCGTACTTCACTACGCCGTTTAAAGCGTCTAGGTATGATCATTCAAGTAGGTGAACAAGGTAAATTCCGTATTAGTGAAGCGGTATTCCGTTTTGGTGCAGATGTTCGCTCTAATGATGATATGAAAGAAGCACAATTACGCTTGATCCGTGACGGTGAAGCAGTGGTAGTTCATCAGGAAGAATCAAGCCAATCAAGCTTTGATCTTGATGAAACAGCAAAGTTAGATGATACGCCAGCTGAAGAGCAGCATGAATTAGAATTGGAAGGTGATGCATGAGCATGATTGAACGTGGTAAATATCAATCACTCACCATGGTTAACTGGAACGGCTTTTTTGCACGTACCTTTGATATTGATAATCTAGTAACGACACTTTCTGGTGGTAACGGTGCTGGTAAATCGACCACTATGGCCGCGTTTATCACAACATTAATTCCAGACCAATCGCTGCTTCATTTCCGTAATACCACTGAAGCGGGTAGCTCACAAGCGTCTCGTGATAAAGGTCTACACGGTAAATTAAAGCCGGGTGCATGTTATGCGGCACTAGACGTTGTAAACTCTCGTAATCAACGTGTTCTTTTTGCTGTTAAATTACAGCAAGTTGCTGGCCGTGATAAGAAAGTAGACATTAAACCTTTCATTATCGTTGGTCTTCCAAGTCATGTGAAACCAACTGATTTAATGATCGAGGCAGTGTCTGATAATCAAGCACGTGTTCGTCAAATTAATGAAGTAAAAGACATTGTTGCAGAATACGAAGGTGTTCAGTTTAAAGCGTTTAATTCAGTTACTGATTATCACGCACAAATGTTTGATTACGGTGTTCTGCCTAAGAAACTTCGTAATACCAGTGATCGTTCTAAGTTCTATCGTTTAATCGAAGCGTCTTTATACGGTGGTATCTCAAGTGCGATCACGCGTTCTTTACGTGATTACTTATTGCCACAAAATGGTGGTGTTAAGAAAGCTTTCCAAGATATGGAAGCGGCACTACGTGAAAACCGTATGACATTAGAAGCGATCAAAACAACTCAGTCTGATCGTGACTTATTTAAACATTTAATTACTGAATCAACTAACTATGTTGCTTCAGATTACATGCGTCATGCGAATGATCGTCGTAAAAAACTTGAGCAAACATTAACGCACCGTGTTGAGTTAATGAATGCGCAAAACAGTTTAGTCGGTTTATCTTCTGTATTAAATAACATGCAGAGTGAACTAGAGCTACTGACTGATTCTGAATCAGGTCTTGAGCAAGATTATCAAGCTGCCTCAGATCACCTTCAATTAGTGCAAACAGCCGTTCGCCAACAAGAGAAGATTGAGCGTTATTCTGAAGATCTAGAAGAGCTAACCGAGCGTCTAGAAGAGCAAGTAATGGTGGTGGAAGAAGCCGCTGAACAACTTGCAATGTCAGAAGAGCAAGCACAACTAACTGAAGAAGAAGTTGATAGCCTTAAAACACAACTTGCTGACTACCAACAAGCGTTGGATATGCAGCAGACTCGTGCGCTTCAATATCAACAAGCGGTTAAAGCACTTGAGAAAGCACAGCAGCTGACAGCGAATGATGAACTAACGCAAAACAATGCAATTGATCTTCAATCTGAATTAAAAGCAAAAGAAGAGCGTCAAACAACAGCACTTCTTGCGATTAAACATAAGTTGGACCTTTCTTCTGCAGCTGTTCAGCAATTTGAACGTGGTTTAGCATTAGTGACTTCAATTGCTGGTCATGTTGAGCGTAATGACGCATCAGATAAGGCAAAAGCCTTAATTGAGCAAGCTCGACAGTTTACTAATATTGCAGAGCGTGCAGAGCAGCTTAAAGCACAATACAAAGATCTTGAGCGTTCAGTGCGTCTACAGCGTCAAGCCCAAGAATTAGCAACTGAATACACAAAACGTTTTAATATCACGATTGATTCTGAAATCGTACTTGAAGAAGAGCAAGCTCGTCATGAAGAGATGCTTGAGACGGTTCAAGAACAACAAGAAAACATCGTTGATAAACGCTCAGAGCTAAAGCGTCAAGAGCAACAACTTCGTTCTGAAGCTCACCGTTTAGAGTCAATTGCACCTAAATGGATTGCTGCTAACGATGCTTTAAATAAGCTTAATGACCAATGTGGTATTGAACTAGAAGATAGCCACATGGTTATCAGCCAGATGCAAGAAACGTTAGAAAACGAGCGTGTACTCTCTACCAACAAAGATCGTCTTGCTGCTCGTAAAGAAGAATTAGATAGTGAGATTGAACGCTTAGCTGCCCCTGGTGGTAGTGGTGATGCTCGTCTTAAAGGCCTTGCTGATACATTAGGTGGGGTATTGCTTTCTGAAATCTATGATGATATTACATTAAGTGATGCGCCATACTTCAGCTCGCTTTACGGTCCTGCTCGTCATGCTATTGTTGTTTCTGACTTGTCTGGTATTAAAGACAAGCTGGTTGATCTTGAGGATTGCCCAGATGATCTTTATATCATTGAAGGCGACATTGACGCGTTTGATGACAGCGTATTTGATGCGGATGAAATGGAGAATGCGGTTTGTGTTCATCTAAATGATCGCCAAATGCGTTATTCTCGTTTCCCTGAGCTACCATTGTTTGGTCGTGCAGCTCGTGAGCAACGTTTAGATACATTACGTGAAGAGCGTGAAATCGCCGTTGAAGAGCACGCAAAAGCTGCATTTGATTCACAAAAATTGCAACGTTTATACCAAAGCTTTAATGGTTTCGTATCGACACACCTAGCAGTGGCGTTTGATGCCGATCCAGAAGTTGAATTGAAAAAAGCACGTGAGCAATTATCACAAGCGAGTCGTCAATTAAATGAGCTTGTAGCGACTGAGCAACAACATAAATCTCAAATCTTAGCGTCAAAAGAGGCTCTGTCTCAATTAGCTAAAATTGCACCGCACATTAATGTTCTTGAAGATGAAACCATCACAGAGCGTTTTGAAGAGATCAGTGTTCAAGTTGAGCAAGTATCAGAAGCAGAAAGTTTCCTACGCCAAAATGGTAAAGCCATTGCTGAGTTAGAAAGCTTGCAACGCGCTCTAGAAGTGGATCCTGAGCAATTTGATGCACTAAAAGCTGAACATGAGCAAATTGATACACAGCTACAAAGCATTAAAGCGCAACTGTTTGCTATTTCTGATTTAGTAGAGCGCCGCCATCACTTCGGTTATGAAGATGCGGTTGCATTACTTAATAAGAGCAGTGAACTAAACGAACAACTTAAAGCAAAATTAGTACAAGCAGAACAAGCGCGTACTAAAGCGAAAGAGCAACAAAAGCAATCACAAGCTCAAGCAAACCAATACAACCAAGTAATGGCTTCGCTTAAGAGTTCACATCAAGCGAAACAAGAAACAGTTCAAGAGTTCAAGCGTGAACTGCAAGAGTTTGGTGTTCATGCAGACCAAAGCGCACTAGAACGTGCTGAAGTTCGTAAGGGTGAATTGAACGAGCGTCTACACAGTTCTCGTGGCCGTAAGAGTGAGCTAGAAAAAGGCATTACATCAAACGAGCTTGAGATCAAAGGTTTAGTTAAGCAATCTCGTAAAGTTGAAAAACTGTACAAAGAGCTACGTACCTTTGTGGTTAACGCAAAAGCCGGTTGGTGTTCAGTTCTACGTTTAGCTCGTGAAAATGATGTTGAACGTCGTCTACATAAGCGTGAATTGGCGTATTTAAGTGCAGAAGAACTGCGTTCAATGTCGGATAAATCATTAGGTGCACTTCGTCTAGCAGTTGCAGATAATGAAGACCTACGTGATTCATTACGTGCCTCTGAAGACACAAGTAAACCAGAGCGTAAAGTTCTATTCTATATTGCGGTTTATCAGCATCTTCGTGAGCGTATTCGCCAAGATATCATCCATACAGATGATCCAGTTGAAGCAATTGAAGAGATGGAAACTGAGCTTGGTCGTCTGACTGAAGAGCTGACGTCTCGTGAAAACCGTTTAGCACTAAGCTCTGAAAGTGTTGCGAACATTATTCGTAAGACCATTCAGCGTGAGCAAAACCGTATTCGTATGTTGAACCAAGGTTTATCACAAATTGGTTTTGGTCAAGTAACGGGTGTTCGTCTAAATGTAGGTATTCGTGAAACGCACGCAACGCTATTAGCGGGTCTGTCTGAGCATCAAGCACAACACCAAGATCTATTTGGTAACCCTCGCTTTACGTTCTCAGAAGCGATTGCGAAACTGTTCCAACGTATTAACCCACATATCGATGTTGGCCAACGTTCACCACAAACACTCGGTGAAGAGTTACTGGATTACCGTAACTATCTTGAGCTAAACATTGAAGTAAACCGCGGTGCAGATGGTTGGTTACAAGCAGAGTCGGGTGCATTATCAACAGGTGAGGCGATTGGTACGGGTCAAGCTATCCTACTAATGGTTATCCAAAGTTGGGAAGATGAGTCTCGTCGTCTTCGTAGTAAAGACATTATGCCTTGTCGTCTACTGTTCTTGGATGAAGCGGCACGTCTGGATGGTAAATCTATCGCGACGTTATTTGAATTATGTGACCGTTTGGATATGCAATTATTAATCGCGGCACCAGAGAACATCAGCCCAGAGAAAGGAACGACTTATAAACTGGTTCGTAAGATCTTTAAAGATCGTGAGCACGTTCATGTGGTGGGCCTAAAAGGTTTTGGACAAGAGTCAGCAGCAAGCCGTACTCAACAAACGCTAGAAGAAGTAGAGATAGCAGAATAAGCGTTAAATAATTTTGATAAGTGAATGGCAGTTAGGAATGGCTGCCATTTTTTTTGGAAAGATAATTGCATAGCTTCTACCGTTAACTTTAAATAATAAAAAGGATGAAAAATTGACAGAAAACACAAACATAGATAACGCTAATGGTGAATTTGAAAACCCATTAGTGTGGTCATTATTTGAGGTGTTGCAAGAGTCAAAACAAGTATGGAAAGTGCATACGTTATCAACTCATCTGATGGAGAAGGGATTACTTAATCATTTAGATGAAAATCCTGAGAAAGACTTATTTAAACGCAATTTTTTGATCATGAATGCACTTTATCAATTGCAAAGTGAGCTGTATCCAGAGCAATGGTTACAAGTAGAATCCATGAATATTTTGTTGTTTCCAGTTTCAAAAACAACAGAAGCGGAATGCGTTATAGATAAAACACATCCTTTGCGTGAATACTATTTAGATTGGTCAAATTACCAAGCGAATGAAGATGAAGTAAAACGATTATTAAATGAGTTTTGGAGTAGTTATCGACGTTATCTTGGTGGGAATAGTATTAAAACGATGGATCGTCACCAAGCATTAAAGTTATTTGGCTTATCAGAAAGTGCAACGACAAAGGAGATCCGTAGGCAGTGGCGAAAACTAGGAATGAAGCACCACCCAGACAGAGAAACCGGTGATGCTAATACCTTTAGAATAATGTGTGAAGCGTGGAATATATTGAGATAGAGGTTGTTATAACTCAGGTTCTAATTTTTCTTGGAACAGCAATCGAGCTCTTAATCCTGGATAATTATCACTTAAACTGATCTGTCCATCGTGTAGTTTCATGACCGTATTAACTAATGCGAGTCCTAAACCAAACCCGTGCTGAGTGCGACTCGGATCTAATCTAACTAATTGACCTAAAGCTCGTTCTCTGTCTTCGGGCTTAATTCCAATACCATTATCAGCAACAACGACACCAAAGCAATCAACAATGACTTCAATTACACCGCCTTCATGAGTGTATTTAATTGCATTATCGATGATATTAAATACGGCACGAAAAAGTAGGCTTGGGTTAGCGTATAAGGGGCAGGGCATTTCTATCGTCAAATATAACTTTTGTTGTTTGTCTAATGCGGTAGGCTCTGCAAATTCGATGGCATCTTGTACTATTTTGCTCAACTCACAGTGTTTTTTATTAACAGGAGTTCCGCCATTTTCTAAGTGATATAACTCCATCATGCCATTGAAGGTATCAAGCAGAAGGGAGAAATCGGATTGTATGTTTTCTAATTTATCCTGATGATAATCGCTTACAGTATTATCATATAAAAGATCTTCAATCCGTAGTTTAATGCGGCCCATTGGGGTTCTTAAATCATGAGCAATATCTACAGTTAATGATTTAAGTTTAGATTCACTCTGTTCCATTTGCTCTAGCATATTATTCAAATGTAAAGCCAGTAAATCAAATTCATTCATATCAGGGCCGACTTTTAAGCGAACATTACGCTCACCTAGCATCACTCGGTTCATGGTCTGATTGACAAGATTTAAGCGTTTAAGAATGTATACGGCAATTAGAATTGCGATTAAGCATAAAGCGATAAAGGGGAAGAAAGTCCCCCAAATAACAGAACTATCTAGTTGTTTTTTAAAACTTAAATATCGCTCTTGATCAATACCTACCGTTAGGAGAGATCCATCAGGAAGTTCTATTCTTGTTGCTCTCATATTGGGTAAATCATTATTGGCCTGATATTGTTTGATCTGTGCAATAACAGGGTAAGAGGTTGACGATGTATTTGTTGGTATTGGGAAGGCATGGTTTACAATTTGATAAATGTAGCGGTTATTATCTTTACTATTATCAATACTTTGCTGAACACCTTCAATACCTTCGTTATTTGCTATGGATTGAAGTTGTGAGGTTTCGCCCTGTAGCCAATCATCAAGGTTTTGGTTATATAAATGCAGAGACGTGGAATACAGTTGATAAAGAAGAAGAGCCATCATCAAGAATAAGCCGACAGCAAACCAGATTAATAGTTTTAAGATGGATGAGCGATACAGCTCATCACGCTTGTCTAATAACATAACCCGCTCCACGTACCGTTTCGATCAGGTTTACTGCGCCACCGTGTTCTAGTTTTTTACGCAATTTAGCAATATGAACATCAATGACGTTGGTTTTAGGATCAAAATGATAATCCCATGCAGCCTCAAATAAGCGCATACGAGAAACGACTTCGTCGATATGCTCTACAAGAAAACGTAATAAAATAAACTCTTTATTTTGTAAGGCGACAGGGGTGTTATTTATCGTTACTTTTTGAGAGCGAAGATTAATCGTTAGGTTGTTTATTTGTATTTCATTCAACGTATTCTCAACTGGACGATTACGGCGCAGAATAATATTAATGCGAGCGAGCAGTTCAGCTAAAGCAAAAGGTTTAGTTAGATAATCATCGCTACCCGCGGTTAAACCTTCGACACGTTGGTCTACGCTATCTAATGCACTAAGAATAAGAACAGGGGTATTGTTGCCTGTCGCTCTAATAGCAGACAAAATCTTTAAACCATCAAGGTTAGGAAGCATGCGATCTAATACAATTAACTGATATTCACAGCTAATCGCCATCATTAAGCCTTCTTTACCATCGCCAGAACTATCAACAATAAAGCCTTCTTGTTCTAATGCTTTTGCAATAAAGTCACGGGTGGTTTGATCGTCTTCAATAACCAATATTTTCATAAGTATTCTCTATATTTAGTTTAGACATTGTAGCAAGAAAAAGAGAGTGATTAGATAACTAGTTTTGAAAATAACGAAAATAGGAATACATCATAAAGAGCCTTAAAGGGGGAAGAATTAAGGCTCTTGAGTTGTACTCTCATAACATCTGGTACGAATATTACGGAGCTTATATCAATTTAACTAAGCATGGTTCGTACTTAATTAGATTGTTATTCGGCTTTTAAAATGACTTTCATTTCAGCAGCAACTTTATCTACTTTTCCTAAACCAATGATAACTTGTAAGCCACCTTTACCCATTGGAACAACACCTGCTGCACCAATTGATTTCAGTTTATCTTTATCAGCAAGGCCAGAGTCTTTTACTGTTAAACGTAGGCGAGTAATACAGTTATCTACTTCTAGAATATTGTCTGCACCACCAATTGCTTCAATGTAGGCATTCGTTACATCGGTAATGTTCTCTTCTACAGAGTCATCTTTATTCATGTCTTCACCACGACCTGGAGTTAGGAAGTTAAACTTCTTAATCGCGAATCTAAAGATGGTGTAGTAAAGAACAAAGAATACAAGACCTTGTGGGATCAACATGTACCATTTAACCGCTAATGGGTTTTGGCTTGAAAGTACAAAATCGACTAAACCTGCAGAGAAACCAAAACCAGCCATCCATTCCATGCTTGCAGCGATGAATAGAGATAGACCCGTTAAGATTGCATGGATTAGGTATAACCATGGAGCAAGGAACATGAAGCTAAATTCTAGCGGTTCAGTGATACCAGTAAAGAATGACGCCATTGCAGCTGCAAGCATGATAGAGAATACAGCGGCTTTATTGCGTTTTTCTGCACAGTGGTACATAGCAAGTGCAGCACCAGGAAGACCAAACATCATAATAGGGAAGAAGCCAGCTTGGTACATACCTGTTTGACCAGGAATACCAGTGCCATTAGCAATAGACTGTGCGCCACCTAAGAAGTTTGGAATGTCATTAATACCAACAACGTCAAACCAGAACACAGGGTAAAGCGCATGATGCATGCCAACACTTAACATTAAACGGTTGAAGAAACCGAACAGACCAGCACCAACAGCACCCATTGATTGTAGTTGAGTACCAAAAGAGATTAGTGCATCAAAAATAGCAGGCCATACGTAAAGAAGTACGAATGATAGAGCCATACCAGCAATTGATGTCAAGATAGGAACTAGACGCTTGCCACTAAAGAAAGCAAGTGCTTTTGGTAGCTCAACCGTAGAGTATTTGTTGTAAATTTCAGCAGAAATAATACCCACTACGATACCAATAAATTGGTTATTGATTTTAGCGAACGCTGCGGGAACTTGATCTAAAGGGATGTTTTCAAGC
This sequence comes from Aliivibrio sifiae, assembly GCF_002954705.1. Taxonomy (GTDB): domain Bacteria; phylum Pseudomonadota; class Gammaproteobacteria; order Enterobacterales; family Vibrionaceae; genus Aliivibrio; species Aliivibrio sifiae_A. Next base: position 771,593 of record NZ_MSCO01000002.1, on the reverse strand, counting down.
TGAGCAACAACCGCAGGAGAAAGAAGGGTAGTAACAACGGTAAAAGATATGAAACCTGCTAGTGCCGCCGAACCGTTTTTGTCTTTACTTAAACCAAACGCTACACCAATGGCAAATAGCATCGGCATTACATCAATGATAGCTCCGCCTGATTTAATTAAAAAAGCAGCGAATACACTGTTAGCACCCCAGCCTGTTGGATCCATCCAGTAACCAACACCCATTAATATCGCAGCCGCAGGAAGCGTAGCGACAGGAACCATCAGCGCTTTACCTACTTTTTGCATGTAACCTAATACATTCATATTGTATTCCTCAAAGTAAAAATCATAATTATTTTTAAACTAAGAGAAGAATACAGAGGGGAAGATTAAGGAAAGATTGTGTCAACATTAACTATTGTTAATGTTGACAGTAATTTAATTAATGTGTGAGTTAGATCTTGTTTATTTGCGCTAAAAATTAACCAGGATGACCATCAACTCGTTTTTTGCATAGCATAGGACCAAAATGCCAAACAAATAAGCCAAATGCGAATGCCCATAGTACAGCGGCAATGTTGATCATATCTATCATGTATTCAGGGAAAATCATCACCCCGACAGAACGAACTATTGCTGCAAGAATAATGGCAGAGAAAGCAGGCCACATGACGGGGCCTTTATAGATTTCACGCCCAGTATGCCCCATAGTGACACGAGCGATCATAGCTAAAATAACACCGCCTAACGCCCCAATAGCAAATAAGTGAATCGCGGTATGTGAGATGAATCCATTACTTGCAAAGCCACGAATTAATAAACTTAATGGAATACATAAATAACCCGCATGAAGTGACCATACTAACGGTTCACTCAGTGTTTTGTGGCCTTTCCAACGAGCCATACGAACTAATTGTGCAGAGCCTGCAATTACCATTAAATACGGACTAATCTCTGCTGAGGTAAGAGGAAAAAAGCTCAGAATAAATAGCATTGCCAGAGGAATATTGCATAAGGCTTCTAACCACATCATTGGCTGTGCTTTTTCAAACTGAAAACGTCGAGCAGTAAAGAATGGGATCACTCGTGCGCCCATTACTGAGATTAATAGCGTAAACCACCAAAGCATAGATTCCCAAACCGCTGCAGATGTGAAAGGCGGCATGCCTTTAATTGTTGCATAGCTAGCGAAGTTCGCTGCAATAGCGACTAAAAATAGAGGAATAAAGAAAAAGTTACGAACGCCTTTGGTTTTAATAACTCGAAACCCAACCTCATACGCAATAGCAAGCATGAACAAAGCTTCAATACTTGAAATTAACCAAAGTGGAGCTGAAGTCCAGAATAAAACTCTTGGTAACAGCCATAAAAAGACAATAAAACCGAGTCGTTTATCAGATGTCCCTTTAACGCCAGTCCAGTTCTGAACCGCGCTTAGTACAAAACCAGCGACAATTGCCATAGAAAAACCAAATAGCATTTCATGTACGTGCCACCAAAGAGCGGGTACATTTAAATAAGTTGGTTGGCCTGTTTGAAATGCCCATACCCATACAGCAACAGCAATAATGGCGTAGATGCTGCCTAATAAAAAGAAAGGTCGAAAACCTAAACGTAGAATAGGTGGGATTTTTTCTTCGACAGCTTTATCTGTGATATTTATCATGTGCTTGTTCTCAATTCATAACGACAAAATAAGTATAACCGATAGCAAAAATAATAACATGTATTTTTTATGCACGTTTAATTTTGAGCTTAGTTCTAAATCGCTAAAACCCTATTTGTGATCTAATTGTTAGAAAATAGATCGATTACTCGACAATAAATACGCTTTATATAAGATAAGAGCATAATAATGAAGAATGGAAGAAATCATGAGTCAGGACATCTATTTTGGAACAGAAAAAAAGTTCAGCTTTAAACGCAGTGCTTTAAATGCAGTTACTCGTTTACACCATTTATTAATTCCAAGTCACGCAAAGAAAATGGGGCGAAAGTTATTATTGACCCCTGTGAGAACCAAGCCAAAAAACTCAGAACCAAAAGGGTTAATAAAGAGTAAGTTAAACTCACCAGAAGGAGAACTTAGCCTTTATCAACTTGGTTCTGGTCCTGTGTGGATAATGGCCCATGGTTGGTCGGGTAATTCTAGTCAGTTCTTTCCACTAATGGAGCATATAGCTTCCCAAGGTTTTACTGCGGTTGCTTTTGATCATCCAGCTCATGGTGAGAGTGGAGGTGAGCATGCCCATTTACCCGCCTTTATTGAAGGGATAAATGCAGTATTAGATGCTAAAGAAAATGTGGTTGGTGTGGTGGCTCATAGTATGGGTACAGCAGCAGTTTTAGAGTGTCATCATGTAAAATTAGAACAGGTACCACTGCTTTTAATTGCACCAGTACTGAACTATACCGAGAATCTATTTCGAAGTATCGAGCGTTCAGGCTACTCAATCAAATTGTTTAAAGCGATTGTGGGCGACATAGAAGATAAATATCAACGTTCTATTGATAGTTTTAATCCTTATCAGCGTTTACAACAACGTACCAGTCAAACCATTATAGTGCATGATAAGAAAGACAGATTTAGCAGTTTTGATCTCTCTAAATCGGCTTCTGAGTATATTGAACATGTCACCCTATACCCAACAGAAAACCAAGGGCATGGGAGAGTGATGTCAAGCAAAGAAGCGATGAAGGCTTTTGATGATTTGAATAAATAACAAATTAACGATACCTAAGTAACCACAGAGATAATTTAGGTATCGTGATTTGTTATCTAAATAATAAGCGTCTTAATAATGTTTTACCCATAACTAAAACAAATGAAGTCGACAAAGCGACTGTTCCAAAAACAATCATAAAATCTCGCATTGCTAATGTCATCCCCAGCATTCCTGTAATGTTCAGCATCACGACTACACACAACAAATGACATACATAAATGCTAAGTACATGTTTACTTAGTATAAAAGTCAGAGGATGGTTTCCTATGCTAGGTTTAGATAACAATAGCAAAAATAACCCAATTCCAATTAATGGCGTTCCCATTAAGAAATCATGAAGATTAAATGCAACATCATAATTAGTTAACCAATACGCCTCGCCAAAATGAATAACAAAACCGATAACTAGCAATAACATTGATTTAGTTGAGGATAGGGTTATGTTACGACGTCTAAGTTCAAAGCCAATCACAACCATTAAGGTACTAAAGAAAGGACCATTACGAGTAAAAAATGGAGTCCATACTTCGGTGAGAGTCTGGTAGCTACCGCCCATAACACCATACACATATAAGATCACTGCAACAGGGATAATTAATGACTGTTTATTTAGGTGTATCAGTAAGGCAATAATCGCAACAGCCATAACTAGTGCAGGTATAAACCATAAATGCACCATACCTCCTTCCATTAAAGCATTTAAAGGGTTTGTCGTTAGCCAATTCCAGTAACCAGTACGCTCAATTAAGTAACCATCAGTTGCCGCTCGTTGCCAGTTAAATGGCATTGCTAAGCATAAAGCACTCCACACTAGCCAAATCTTCAATAATGGTGATGAGTAGTGTTTAAGGGTATTGAACGGTGATGTTGATAACTTAGGTTGGATCAAGTAACCAGACAGAATAAAAAAGAAGGGAACAGCAAAACGGGTCAGTTGATTAAAAGCATAACCAAAAACGGGAACATCATCGACTAATAAATACGTCATGAAGATTTGAGAATGCAAAGCAATAATCGCAAACAGAGCGAACAGTCGCCCAAGCTCTAAGCTCGCGATTTTATGAGAGTTTTCCATTAAAAGAACATCCTTGAATTTTTGCGTAATTTATCAAGTACTTTTAATAAAATATATGCGTTAGGTTAATTCATTGAGGTTTTAACACTGTGTGTTTCCATAAATGAGAGAGTTTTCACATAAAATCATTGACCTTACCCCTAGTGGAAGCATTATTATCTACTCAGTTCATTATTACTGGGTATGATTTGTGTTCACTTCTTTTTCTAAATGGTTGGTAACAAGCGTTACGCTGATGGCATTAGTGCTATCCAGTGTTGCTTATAGCTATCCAATGAAAATGGAAGGAATGATGATGAATACGCAGATGAATGAAGCTCACAGCTCAAATTCCATGGAGGATATGAGTGACTGTATGCCTGATTGTCATTCGCAAGAAGATCCCCAGAGTAGTTATTTTCAATGTGATATGTCATCCATGTCTATGAATAACAGCAGCCATTGTTCAGATAAAGGGGATAGCTGTTGTAAAACTGTATGTGTTGTGTCTGTTTACTCCCTACCTATAGGGTTAAAAACACATATTAATTCTTTAGCTCTTGCTATCAGCTACGACCATTATAATGAGCAAACACGTTCATTTACCTCTTCTTCGCTTTACCGCCCCCCAATAGCATAATTCCAATTAAATCAATTAACTAAATAAGATTTTTAACGCTTATTTACGGTTTAATCATGGTAATGATCCGTCTTTATGATCATGCCATTATTGGAATGATTCCATGAAAAATATACTAAGAACCCGCTCTAAAAAAGTGTGGTTAGCTTCAATGATCTCGCTCGTACTTTCAAGTCAAGCCTTGGCAGAAAGTCAATTGACACAGCTCATTGAACAAGCATTGTCTTCAGATGCAAGTCGAGAGCAAATATACGCGCAATCACAAGCATTACGCTCCACGGGTATTGCAAGTTCAACGCTTGCCGATCCAACCCTCAAAGTCGGCTTTGGTGGCTTACCTGTCGATAGCTTTAAGTTTGATGAAGATCCAATGACTAATATTTCTGTCGGACTTATGCAGAAGTTTGGGCGAGGCTCAAGTTTAGACTTACAGCAAAAACAAACCGGGCAGCAAGCTGATGTGATGGCGATGCAAATTCAAGTTCGAGAACTCGATGTAGCAAATACAATCACCCAACTGTGGATAGAGCTAGGCTTCTTACAAAAAGCAGAAGCAATTTTGCATGAAAACCGTCAGCTCTTGTCTGAAATGGAAAGGTACATTAATACCAATTACGCCATTGGTAAAAGTGAAAGTCAGGATCTTCTTCAAGCACAGCTTCAGCTAACTCGACTCGATGAGAAGTTGCAAACAAATCGTCAATTACAAGGGCGAATTTATGCGCAGCTTAGCGAATGGCTACCTAACTTAGCGGATCAAAAATCAAAAGACATAACACCACTAGAGTGGTCTACCTTAAATCGACTATTAGCGAGTAAATCCCCTCAAGATACTGAGTATTATGACTTATTAGGTGAAAATCCAACCGTTAAAATGAGTGAGTTAACGATCACGGCAACTAAAACAAAAGTGGATATTGCTAATGAATCTTACTCTCCTCAATTTGGTGTCGAGGTCATGTACGGTTATCGTCAAGCGAATGGAATGGGAGGGCAACCCGCCTCTGATTTAGTCAGCGCTTATTTAACGATGGATATCCCTCTGTTTACCGATAAACGTCAAGACCAAAATTATGCGGCTGCACAATATCAAGTAGGCTCTGCGAAGTCACAACGTGATGTGTTATTGCGACAATTGAATGCCAAAGTGAATTCATTGCTGGTGGATAAAGTGAATTTTGAACAACGTCTTTCTCGTTACAACAATACATTATTACCTCAAGCAAAAGAAAGAACCAAAGCGGTAGAACGAGGTTATGAAAATAATACTGCGCAATTTAATGATGTGATTTCCGCAGCCAATGATGAGCTGAGTATTGAGTTAGAGAAACAGCGTTTATTCAGTGATTTAAATAAAACATACAGTAACTTAGCCTTTTATTTAAATGGCTTTGATTACACCGTTTCTGCACCACAAATAATCCCGTCTGAGCATTAAGGAAGAGAATATGAAACCAATTAAAATAGCATTACTTTCAATTGTTATTGGCGGTGTCGTTGGTGCAACGAGCATGAATTTATACTCGGGACACACAATGAGCGCAATGTCGATGACGGCTCAAGAAAATAGCGGATCATCAAGCAGTAAGCCTTTGTATTGGGTTGCTCCAATGGATGCTAATTATCGTAGAGATCAGCCGGGTAAATCACCAATGGGGATGGATTTAGTGCCTGTTTATGCCGACGATGCACAAGGTGAGAAGTCACCAGCAGGAACCGTAATAATAGATCCAAGCGTAGTGAACAATTTAGGCGTAAAAAGTGCATTTGTTGAGAAAACGATCCTGTCTCCAAATATAGATACTGTGGGTTATATCGCGTTTGATGAAAGTAAGTTGTGGCAAGTAAACGTACGTGCCGCGGGGTGGGTTGATAAGCTAAATATTAATGCAATAGGTGAAAAGGTAAATAAGGGGGATGTGTTATTTACGCTTTACTCACCTGAACTAGTTAAAGCACAAGAAGAACTACTAAACGCGTATCGAACCGGTCGAAAAGGACTGGTCAAAGGTGCAAGAGAGCGTTTGCATTCACTCGGGGTGGATAAAGCTCAAGTTAATTCTATTGTTAGAAGCGGTAAAGCAAATAAAAACATAGAGATAAAAGCCACTTCAAGCGGTGTAATTGCAAGTTTAAATATTCGAGAAGGGGGTTATTTATCACCCTCTCAAATCGTTATTAGTGCCGGGCCGTTAGACAATGTCTGGGTAGATGCTGAAGTCTTTGAGCGTCAGGCTCACTGGTTATCTTCTGGTAACAAAGCGGTGATGACATTAGATGCCGTTCCTGGAAAAACATGGGAAGGTGAAGTTGACTATGTTTATCCGATTTTGGACCCAAAAACACGAACCATGCGTATGCGTTTAAAATTTAATAACCAAGATGGTGCATTGAAACCGAATATGTTCGCTAACATCACTATTCACCCTAAAACAAAAGAAGAGGTATTAACCATTCCTCGCCAAGCAGTTATACGTTCAAATGGCATGGCGCGAGTAGTATTAGATGAAGGTAATGGCAAATATCGCTCAGCTCGAGTTATCGCCGGCCGTGAAGCAGGCAATAAAGTAGAAATAGTTAAGGGGTTGAAAGAAAAAGATAAAGTCGTTACATCTGCTCAATTCTTGTTGGATTCTGAATCAAGTAAGACCGCAGAACTAAGCCGAATTAATGGCCCTGAAAACAGTGTTTGGGTTTCTGGCAATATTACTATGCTAATGGCAGATTTTGGCATGGTTACTTTTGATCATAAAGCCGTATCACAATGGGATTGGGAAGCGGGTGAAATGAACTTTTCTGTAGAGCAAGGCATTGATTTGACATCTTTTCAAGAAGGTGAAGCGGTTCAGTTTCTAGTTCAAAAAGTAAATGATGAATATCAATTACTTGAGATTGAGAAAGAAGGGGCATTATTATGATCCCCGTCATTATTCGTTGGTCGATTAAAAATCGATTTTTAGTTCTGGTTGCGACTTTTGCTTTAGTTGTTGCAGGAATTTACAGTGTAAAGAATACACCAGTTGATGCTTTGCCTGATCTTTCTGATGTTCAAGTGATCATTAAAACCAGCTACCCAGGACAAGCACCTCAAGTGGTGGAGGATCAGGTGACTTACCCGTTAACTACCGCCATGCTTGCGGTTCCGGGGGCGGAAACGGTTCGTGGTTTTTCATTTTTTGGTGATTCTTATGTTTATATCATTTTTAATGATGATACCGACATGTACTGGGCGCGTTCGAGGGTGTTAGAGTATTTAAGCCAAGTTGCGCCTAGATTACCTGCAGAAGCAAAGCCCACATTAGGGCCTGATGCGACAGGGGTGGGCTGGGTATACAGTTATGTATTACAAGATAAAACCGGTAAGCACGATTTAGCGGAATTACGCAGCTTACAAGATTGGTTTTTAAAATATGAACTGCAAACTGTCGATGGCGTATCAGAAGTTGCTACGGTAGGTGGAATGGTGAAGCAATATCAGGTAGAAATCGATCCTGATAAATTGCGAGCTTATAATCTAACGCTGCAACAAATTAATAAAGCCATTAAAGATGGGAATCAAGAGGCGGGCGCTTCGGTTATCGAAGTCGCTGAAGCGGAGCATATGGTCCGTACATCGGGTTACTTAAGTAGTATTGAAGACATAGAATCATTACCGCTCAAAGTAACCGATAAGGGAACGCCTTTATTACTTGGTGATATCGCAGATATTAATCTTGGACCACAAATGCGCCGTGGTATCTCTGAATTTAATGGAGAAGGCGAAGCTGTTGGTGGTGTGATAGTAATGCGATTTGGTGAGAATGCCAGTTACGTTATTTCAAATGTAAAAGAGAAATTAGCTCAATTACAAAAAGGCTTACCAGAAGGAGTTGAAATCAAAGCGACTTATGATCGCTCTACGCTTATTGACCATGCAGTAACGAATTTATGGGAGAAACTGGCTGAAGAGTTTATCGTCGTTGCCATTGTTTGTGCTTTATTCTTATTCCACATTCGTTCTTCGTTGGTCATTGCATTAAGTCTGCCTGTTGGGATCCTGTGTGCGTTCATTGTTATGCATTGGCAGGGCATCAATGCCAATATCATGTCACTAGGTGGTATCGCAATTGCCATTGGTGCAATGGTTGATGGTGCTATTGTAATGATAGAAAACGTACATAAGCATATAGAGAAAACACCACTAACGGATGAAAACCGTTGGAAGGTAATAGGAAAAGCAGCAGAAGAAGTTGGCCCACCACTATTTTTCTCACTACTTATCATTACCTTAAGTTTTGTTCCTGTGTTTGCATTAGAAGGCCAAGAAGGGAAGATGTTCTCTCCATTAGCCTTCACAAAAACCTTTGCAATGGCAGCTTCTGCTGGCTTAGCAATTACCTTAGTACCGGTATTAATGGGCTATTTCGTTCGAGGTAAAATATTGCCTGAGAACAAAAACCCAATAAACAAAACGCTAGTGGCGCTATATAGACCATTATTGAATTTGAGTTTACGTTTTCCGAAAACGATACTTTTGGTTGCGGTTATATTAATGGGATCGTCCTATTACCCAATCTCTAAAATGGGCAGTGAGTTTATTCCTCCATTGGATGAGGGCGATTTAATGTACATGCCAACAACCTATCCAGGGATCTCTATTGGTAAAGCGCGTGAGTTATTACAGCAAACCAATAAATTGATTAAAACCGTTCCAGAAGTCGATACCGTGTGGGGAAAAGTAGGTCGAGCAGAAACAGCGACCGATCCGGCACCATTAACCATGATAGAAACAGTGATTCAATTTAAACCAAAAGACGAATGGCGTGACGGCGTAACTACTGAGTCAATTAAAAAAGAACTGGACCAATTGATTCAATTTCCTGGAATAACGAATGCGTGGGTAATGCCAATCAAAACGCGTATCGATATGTTAGCGACAGGAATTAAAACGCCAATAGGGATAAAGATAGCAGGTCCTGATTTGAAAATAATTGAGAAAATTGGTGCAGATCTCGAACCTATCCTAAATAACATTAAAGGAACCACCTCGGTTTATGCAGAACGTGTGGCTGGTGGACGTTATGTGAATATAGACATTAAACGTCGTCAAGCCGCTCGATATGGGTTGAACATTAAAGAGATTCAACAAGTCATTTCAACGGCTGTTGGTGGGATGAATGTAAGTGAAACGATTGAAGGGCTAGAGCGCTATCCAATTAATGTTCGTTACCCGCAATCGTATCGTGATTCAGTCGTTAAATTGCAGAACTTACCATTGATCACAGCAAATGGCGCTCGAATTGCTTTAGCTGATGTCGCTGATATTCGTTATGAAGATGGTCCTCCGATGATAAAAACAGAAAATGCACGACCTAATGGTTGGGTATTTGTCGATATTGATGGTCGAGATTTGGGCTCTTATGTTCACGAAGCTCAACAAGCAGTACATGACCAATTGGATTTACCTGCTGGCTATTCTCTTGGTTGGTCTGGTCAATACGAATACATGGAACGAGCAAAAGAGAAATTAACGACGGTTATTCCAGTAACTATCGCGATTATTATGCTGCTTTTGTATTTAAGCTTTAAACGAATGGGTGAAGTGTTAATTATCATGGGAACATTACCGTTAGCTATGGTTGGCGGTCTGTGGCTAATGCATATATTAAACTTTAATTTCTCGATAGCTGTTGGTGTAGGGTTTATTGCTTTGTCTGGTGTTGCGGTTGAGATCGGTGTGATCATGCTGGTGTATTTGAACCAAGCATGGAGTGAAAAACAGAGTAATGCTCAAAAGAAAAATACAGAGCTTACTCAACAAGCGCTAATACAAGCGATTAAAGAAGGAGCTGGCTTACGTGTTCGTCCTGTAATGATGACGGTATTAACAGTGATTATTGGTTTAATTCCAATCATGTATGGCTCAGGAATAGGGTCTGAAGTCATGCAACGTATTGCGGCACCAATGATTGGTGGAATGGCGTCAGCATTGTTATTGACCCTAGTGGTTATTCCTGCGGTATTCAAATTATGGAAACAGCGTCAGTGCCAAGGCTTTTAAAAATAAAGCATAAATATAACTATTTGAAATAAAAACATGAGTGACTTGTACCCGTGGTGGGAATAAGTCACGCAATAAATAATTAGATAAAAGGTGATTAAAATGAAAAAGACAGTATTAGCAATCGCACTATCATTGGTCGTAAGTTCGGCAATGGCAGAGATGGACCACAGCAAAATGGATCACGGTTCAATGGATATGAAAGGAATGGACCATTCAAAAATGAATATGAAAGACATGGATATGAACAAGATGGAAGGTATGTCTATGAAGGATATGAATGCGGTAGGTATGCCAGCAACAGGTATGAAACCAAACAAAGTTGTACACGTTATTCTATCTGATGATATGAAAATTACCTTTAAGAAAGAAGTCGATATTGAACCTAATGATATCGTGCAATTTGTGATCATGAATACAGGTAAAATTGACCATGAGTTTGCTATTGGTAATGAATCTGAGCAATTAGAACATCGTGAAATGATGAAAAAAATGACATCGGGTCATGCACATGACAGTGGCAGTACCGTAACCGTCCAACCTGGAAAAGCAAAACAGATTACATGGCATTTCCATGGTGACAATAAGGTAGAGTTTGCGTGTAATATTCCAGGGCACGCAGAAGCGGGAATGGTAAAGAAAGTGACGTTATAAGTAGTTACGTTTAATATGACAAAGCGGTAAGGTGGGTGGCCTTACCGCTTTTTTTATATCAAGGCTTTATCTAAAAATTACAACTTAAAGAATGCCAATTGCTCTTTTTGTTGCTCAGCTAATCGAGATAATTCATTACTTGCACTAGCACTTTGGCTAATGCCTGTCACATTTTGATTTACAAGCTCAGACATATTCACCACGTTACGGTTAATGTCTTGAGTGACTTGAGATTGCTCTTCGGCAGCAGTAGCAACTTGAGTATTCATGTCATTAATAGCGGTAATTGATTCAGTGATGCTAACTAGAGCATCACCCGCCTTTGCTGTTAACTCTTTATTTAATTCAAGTTTATCAAGACTGGTTTGCATGCTGTCATTAGCTAAGCCTGACTGTTCTTGTAGTGATTCAATAATAGTTTGAATCTCTTTAGTTGACTCTTGAGTACGAGCAGCAAGCAGACGGACTTCATCAGCAACTACGGCAAAACCACGACCAGATTCACCTGCGCGCGCAGCTTCAATGGCAGCATTCAATGCAAGAAGGTTTGTTTGTTCTGAAACACCACGGATTACTTCGACAACATTATTGATTTGTTCCGATTGCTCTTTTAAGCGATTAACAACCACTGCAGCATCGGTTAGTGCATTTGCCATATCTTCGCTTGCTTGATTACTTTGAGTAAAGATATCTAAACCAGAGCGAGCAAGTTTGTTTGTATCACGAGCTGTTCTATCTGCTGACAAGGCGTTATCACTTACATTATCAGCAGTGCTGGATAATTCGTTAACAGCAGAGGCAACTTGTTCAATTTCACTGAGTTCTTTTTGTGAATTTACTTCTGATTCTGTCATTACAGCTGCCAATTCAGTTGATGCTGCTGCAACATCTTCACTGATACGAGATAGTGCTTCAACAGTCGTTTGTAGTTGAGTTGCGGTTGTATTTATGTCTTTGCTTAATTCAGAAATTTCATTATCACCATTAGCGTCAGCGCGAACGGTTAAATCACCTTCTGCTAAGCGACGAATGATAACTTGGATTTTTTTGATAGGGGTAACGATAAGGCCGGATAACCACCAGGCACTGATCATTGAAAGGATAAACACTGCTAAAATGCTTAAACTAGCATTAAACTTAACTTGTGTGTTTTTTTTATAACTTTCTTGCATAGCAATATCAGAAAGTTTATTTACTTGTTGAGAAAGGCTGTTGATAGACTCAATCATGAGATTTCCGATATCACGGTACTGAGAGATTAAATTGCTATAATTTTCATTAACGGTAGCGCCACTTTCTTTTTTGTTTAAGTAATTAACAATTTTATGTGAAAACTGAACGTAATCATTAATATTAGAGCGGACTTGTTTTACGTCACGAGCGAATGTTTTTCTTTCTTCCATTTCATCAAGCAAAGCATTAATGCTACTTACTTTACTTTTTAGCTCGTTTGTAAAGTTGTCACGACGACTTGTATCATAAATAGCATAAACAGCACCTATACGTAACGGATAAACGATATCATCGACTTTAGCAAGTTGATCTTTGTAAAAGACAAAAGAATTAGTGTTGCTTGCAATGATGTTTTGTTCTTCTTCCAAGGTAGAAGCAGTAAAACCTAGAGAAATGAATAAGGCTAGAGCAGTAAGGATGACGGGTAATAATATTTGAATACGTATCGACGTATTTTTTAAAGAAAATTGCATTTAAGCCTCTTATTTTTGAAAGAAAAGTAAATTGTGTAATATTTACGTCATGTTTTCGAAAATTTTAGACTTTTGTCACGGTTTTGTCGATAGTAATTGTAACAAGTTATGATTTTTTTTGCCTTTAATCATTGATGTATCAGTTAAGTATTTGTTCTAATGATACTAATTTTCAATTATTTCAATTTCATAGATTTCATCAGCAATATCTTGTGTTTTACGTTCTATAATGGTTTGAGCGTCGGCTAATCCTTGATTATAAAAAACAGGACCGGTTTGCTTAATTATAAAGTCCAATAAAAACTCTCCGTCAAACTGACCAAGCTCAGTATCTAGTTCTTGTTCAAAATAGTGTTGAAATTTTTGTACTAACTCATCTCGTTTGTTTTTTGGTAATGTAATTGTTGTCATGATATTCCCTTAATTCTAATCGTTATTTTGAAGTTTATTAATCGCTTGAGTGTACATTATCCAAGCCATTATCCCTGCCATTGTATTACCAATTAATGCCCCGATGAAAACGCCATGCAGCCCAAATAATGTAGAACCGAGCCATATCATAGGTAAAAAGCAGACGAATAATCTAAGTATCGAAATAGTGAGAGCCCGGATTGATACACCTAACGCATTACAAACGGAAACCATCAGCATGCAAATACCTAAAGAGCCAAGGCTGGCAGGCACCCACATAAGATAAGATTGAATAACGGCCATTACATTGGTGTCCGTACTTAATAAATTAGCTAATGGCTTGGCAATTACAAACAATAAGACAGCGAGGCTGATTTGCCAAGCTAAGACAAATTTAGCTGCAATTTTGATCAGCTTTTGAATTTCATTAAATTGTTTAGCACCAAGCATTTTCCCAACCATTGGGGGAATTGACATGGTTAAAGCAAGTACGATCACAATAGCAAAAAACTCGATACGTGAAGCCATGGCCCAACCTGCTACTGCAGCTGCTCCAAAACTTGCAATAATTTTAGTAGCCATCATTGAAGAGAGTGGTGGCAGTAATTGGCTCATCATTGCAGGAGACATAACCGAATTTAATTCTTTTATAGAGTGAAGTATTGGTAAATTTCCCCAAGAGAAAGAGATCCAGTGACGTTTAAATATAGAAGGGAGGATGATACAGAACCCAATAGAGAAAGAGACAATGGTTGCCCATGCTGCCCCGTTTAGTCCTAAGTTAAAATGAAAGATGAAAATAGGATCTAGTATCATATTTATAATACTGGTTATTACCATCATTAAACCAGGTAGCTTTGTATCTCCATTGGCACGACATACACTGTAAGCAAAATAGATCATAGCGCCAGTCCAGCAACTTGCTAACCATATTGGCCAATAATCATCTATTACGTGAAATACATCCGCTTGTGCACCAAGTAAATTCAGTATTGTTCCGCGAGAAAACCAAATCAATAGGCACATAGTAAATACCATGACGGCACCTAATACCATGACTAGGCCACGAGTTGTCTGGCTTTTTCATTATTCTTTTCACCAAGAACGCGCGCTATTATTGCTGTCGTTGCAATACCTAGACCAACTTGAAGACCAATAATCACCATTTGTAATGGCATAGTAAAGCCTTGGGCCGCAAGAGGAAGGATCCCTAACTGACCAATAAAGGCACTATCAACTAATTGAAAGCTCATTAAAGAAAGTACACCAAACATCATTGGCCAGGTCATTTGAAAAAGTTGTTTTGAGAGGGAAGAGGTTGGCATGATGATTAAGTGCTCGTTAGCTATTGGTTGGCCATTGTACTGATTATAGAGTAAGACACAAATAGGAGCCTGATTACTTTTAATTTTATGATAAAAAGCCTCTATGAAAATAAATGCTTGTAATTATTCATAGAGGCGGAGAATAGAAACCTTATATTTAATTAAAAAATCTATTAAATACTCGGCAACAAAGAGTCAGGCATTAAGGCGTTGTACTTTGCTTCTAGCAGTAAGGTATTAGCTTTAGCTATGTCTGGTGCAAAGTAACGGTCTTTATCATAGAAATCGACACGTTCACGCAGCATGCTTTTGGCTTCTTCAATACGTACTGAACTCTTATTTGGTGATCTAAAGTCTAGACCTTGTGCTGATGCCAATAGCTCTACGGCTAATATACCACGCGTATTCTCCGCCATATCCCCTAGGCGACGGCCAGCAAAAGTTGCCATTGATACGTGATCTTCTTGGTTGGCTGAGGTTGGTAAACTGTCTATAGAAGCTGGGTGAGCTAATGTTTTGTTTTCACTGGCTAGTGCAGCTGCGGTAACCTGAGCAATCATAAAGCCCGAGTTTACTCCGCCATTATCAACTAAGAATGGAGGAAGTTTACTTAAACCACTATCAATTAGAAGCGCCATTCGACGTTCTGATAAACTGCCAATTTCAGCAATCGCGAGAGCAAGATTATCAGCGGCCATTGCAACAGGTTCAGCATGAAAATTACCGCCAGAGATAATGTCACCATCATCAGCAAAGACTAAAGGATTATCTGACACTGAATTCGCTTCCACTTCTAGCGTGTCTGCCGAATTTCTTATTTGCTGTAAACAAGCGCCCATCACTTGGGGCTGGCAACGTAATGAATAGGGATCTTGTACTCGTTCACAGCATTGATGAGAAAGACCGATCTCACTGCTTTGGCCTAATAAGTGACGGTAACCTAAAGCGGCATCCATTTGGCTACGATGTCCACGCACGCGGTGAATTCGTGGATCAAACGGCTTACGGCTTCCAAGTGCGGCTTCTACAGACATTGCGCCACATACGGTGGCTGCAGCATAAAGATCTTCAGCCGCAAATAAGCCTTCTAAAGCAAAGGCAGTAGAGGCTTGAGTTCCGTTGAGTAGTGCTAATCCTTCTTTTGGAGCCAGTGTTATTGGAGTTAATCCTGCTATTTCTAGGGCTTTTTGTCCTGAAATCACTTCGCCTTTATAACGAGCTTCCCCTTCGCCTAGTAAAACGGTACTCATGTGAGCTAAAGGAGCAAGATCACCAGAAGCCCCCACAGAGCCTTTTTTAGGAATACACGGATAAACTTCTGAATTGACCAATTGCATTAATGCATTAACGACGGATGGGCGAATACCAGAATAACCACGCGAAAGACTATTTACTTTAAGCGTAATCATTAAGCGCACGGTGGCATCATTCATGAACTCACCGATACCAGCAGCATGGGAGAGAACAATACTGCGCTGTAAGGTTTCTACATCTTCTTCTGCAATGCAGGTATTGGCGAGCAAACCAAACCCTGTATTAATGCCATAAACAGTTTTACCGTCTCGGATCACCTGAGCAACCACCTCGGCACTGGTGATCATATCGGGTAATGCATCTGGACTTAATGACAGTTGAGTCGGCTGGCGGCTCACTTCACGTAATTGTTTTAGAGATAACTTGCCTGGGATAATTTCTAATGAATACATAGTTCGTTTCTCGTTATGGTTGTGATACCAACTCGTGTCGCTAGGTTGGTATTCTTTATAATTATTTTTAAAATTGAAATGTAGAGTTTATGTCTGTTGGTTTTATTCAGATAGCATCGGTAAATCTAAGCCTTGCTCTTTAGCACAATTGATTGCGATGTCATAACCGGCATCCGCATGACGCATGACGCCGGTGGCTGGATCATTATGAAGTACTCGACCCACACGCTTTGCCGCATCATCACTGCCATCACACACAATCACCATGCCTGAATGTTGAGAGAACCCCATACCTACACCACCGCCGTGATGCAGAGATACCCAAGTAGCGCCCGAAGCTGTATTAAGTAGAGCATTTAATAGCGGCCAATCAGATACTGCGTCCGAGCCATCCATCATGCCTTCGGTTTCACGGTTTGGACTGGCAACCGAGCCTGAATCAAGATGATCTCGACCAATGACAATCGGTGCTTTTAGCTCTCCATTTTTTACCATTTCATTAAAGGCTTTACCGAGACGGGCACGATCTTTTAAACCAACCCAACAAATACGTGCAGGTAATCCTTGAAATTGAATACGCTCACGCGCCATATCAAGCCAGTTGTGCAGATGTGGGTTATCAGGAATGAGTTCTTTTACTTTTTTATCGGTTTTATAGATGTCTTCTGGATCACCAGAAAGTGCCGCCCAACGGAAAGGACCAATCCCTTCACAAAATAGCGGACGAATATAAGCAGGTACAAACCCCGGAAAATCAAAGGCATTAGCGATACCTTCTTCTAAGGCCATTTGACGAATATTATTACCGTAATCGACAGTTGCAGAGCCGGATTTTTGTAAATCCAGCATAGCTTGAACTTGAATTGCTATTGATTTTTTAGCCGCTGATACGACTACTGATTCATCTTTTAAACGCATTTCAGCAGCATGTTCCATTGACCAACCCTGAGGAATATAGCCGTTGAGAGGATCGTGTGCAGAGGTTTGATCGGTTGTTACATCAGGCACAATGCCGCGTTGAACAATTTCTGCATAGACATCAGCGGCATTACCTAGTAAACCCACTGAAATTGGCACACCCGTTTGTTTTGCTTCTTCAGTAATGGCAAGAGCTTCATCTAATGTGGTGGCTTTACGATCAACATAGCCAGTACGGAGGCGATAATCGATACGGGACTCATCACACTCTACCGCAATCATTGAAAAGCCAGCCATGGTTGCCGCAAGCGGTTGTGCACCACCCATACCTCCAAGCCCACCAGTAAGAACCCAACGTCCTTGTGCCTTGCCATCAAAATGTTGCTTTGCCATTGCAACAAAGGTTTCATAAGTCCCTTGAACGATGCCTTGAGATCCAATGTAGATCCAACTGCCAGCCGTCATTTGACCGTACATCATCAAACCTTGTTTATCGAGTTCGTTAAAGTGCTCCCAATTGGCCCAATGAGGAACCAAGTTGGAATTGGCAATTAAAACGCGTGGGGCATTAGTGTGAGTTTTAAACACACCAACAGGTTTTCCTGATTGCACCATCAAGGTTTCATCGTCTTCAAGGCGAGTCAGCACTTCTACAATTTTTTCGTAGCATTGCCAATTTCGCGCGGCACGACCAATACCACCATACACAACCAGAGAATGAGGGTGCTCTGCTACATCAGGATGTAAGTTATTCATTAACATACGAAGTGGGGCTTCGGTTAGCCAAGATTTAGCGGTGAGTGTTGTACCTGTTGGGGCAATAATAGTACGAGTCTCATCCAATCTAGGGTTAGATGGCGATGCATGTGTCATTGTTGCTCTCCTTGCGAGTTAATAGTTCTGAAAATAAAAGCATTACGCTTTCATTCCATGAGTAATGGTCCAAGCGAGCCTTGCGGCCAAGCGCGCTGTCTGGTTATCAATATCAAAATTAGGGTTAAACTCAGCCATATCCGCTAAGAGTAATTTTGGGTTACCTTGATGATTTTTAGCCTTTAAAATATGGCAGATTAAAGGTTCAATTATATCGAGCGAAACCCCACGAACCGCTGGAGCACTCACTCCGGGAGCCATTGATGCTGGAAAAACATCGATATCTATCGTGAGGTAGAGGTAATCATTTTGGTCAATAAAATTGGATAAACCACGTTGGATTCCCGGAAAATTAGCATGCGTCATTTCTGTATCATCAAAATAAAGCACGCCCAGATCATCCGCTTTTTGGTAAAGGGCTTGAGTATTACTGCCTCGGTTTAACCCTAAGCAGGCGTAATTAAATGGCCATCCATTCGCTTCACAATATTGAGCGATTTGATGAAAGGGAGTGCCTGAGCTACCGACCCCTTGATGTGGTGGGTTTCTTAGATCAAAATGAGCATCAAAATTTATGATTCCAATGCGTGGTAGTGCTTCTGTTTTTGTTAAATGATGAGCTATACCTTGGAATGATCCCCATGCCACTTCATGACCGCCACCAAAAACAATGACTTGGTTTTGATGTGAGAGTGCATTTTCTACATTTTTACCAAGTGACCATTGTGCTCTTTCGAGATCTTTATCATCACAGTTAATGTCACCACCATCAAAAATATCACCTGAATGATGCCATGCCTGATTTGCTAATGAACTACGAATGATTTGTGGAGAGGAATAAGCACCAATACGGCCTTTATTACGCAAAACACCTTCGTCACACGCAAAGCCAAACAAGACAATTCCGTGTTTATTGGAATGTTCAAATGGTGTAATTTTTTGATGCCAACGTAAACCGAGTTCTCCATCTTCCAGATCAACTCTGCCTTGCCATACCGACATATCAATCATTGGCTTAGTTTTCATGAAAAAGGACTCCATCAACGACACGAGCGAGAAGATCGGGTACGCCTAAGCGATATGACAGTTCTGCAGGAGAATCGAGCTGCCATAATGCGAAATCAGCCTCCATACCAATTTCAATTCTTCCGCGGGATTGTTGTAACCCAAGAGCGCTAGCTGCATTGCAAGTAACACCTCGTAAGGATTCTTCAGGGGTTAATTTAAATAAAGTACAAGCCATATTCATCATGGTACGAAGCGAAGCTATAGGTGATGTTCCGGGGTTGAAATCAGTGGCAATGGCCATGGGAACTTGATGTTTACGCAGTAATTCAATTGGTGGGAGTTTGGTTTCTCGCAAGAAATAAAAGGCACCAGGTAAAAGGGTTGCTACAGTATTATTCTGTGCTAATACTTTGACCCCATCTTCATCAAGATATTCAATATGATCAACCGAAGAGGCGCCCATTGAAGCGGCTAATGCACTGCCGCCAAGATTCGATAACTGCTCAGTATGACCTTTAATTTTTAGACCTTGCTCTAATGCAGCATTGAATACCCGTTCACACTGCTTAGTGGAGAACCCAATGCCCTCACAAAATACATCAACATGACCCGCTAATTTTTCCTTTGCTACTGTCGGAATAATGGAGTTACAAATTAGCGTAATGTAATCATCAGGGTTATTTTTGTATTCAGGAGGAAGGGCGTGAGCTGCAAGCAATGTGGCAGAGACTTTTATATCTGGAAGTTCAGCAATACGTTTGGCTATTCTAAGCATTTTTATTTCATCATCAAGCGTTAATCCATAACCTGATTTAATCTCAATAGTAATTACACCGTCACGTTTTAACCCTTCTAGACGCTGAACTGCTAAATGGTAAAGTTCATCTTCGGTGGCTTCGCGAGTTGCGTGTACTGTTGATAAAATCCCTCCACCTTGTTTTGCTATTTCTTCATATGGGATACCTTGTAAGCGTAATTCAAATTCATTAGCTCGATTACCAGCAAAAACAAGATGTGTATGGCAATCAATCAATCCTGGAGTGACTAAGGCATGCTCGCAATCAACGATGTCTGGGTGACCGTGAAATATTTCAGAACAAGCAGGACCGACGTACTCAATTACTCCATTCGTAACTCCAATCATTGCATTCTTTATCACTTGGTAACCATCACTAGGATTAGAAAGAGGTGATTGCATTGTGACGAGATTGAGGTTGGTAAATAGTCTGTCCATATACACTTCCTATGATGACCAATATAATTAAAGCTTAATATGTATATACAAATTAATAGTCGGTTTTGAAAAGAAAGACAAGATAGGATGTAATGGAATTGTGATCATAAGAGCAATTTATAACCACTAAATACTAAGAATTGAGAGGATGATAAATAATTAGAAAAATGAAATTAAGAGGTAATTAGCGAATAGGTGATGAGATTATTGGTTCCATTATTATTCAACATGCCTATAGCTGAACGCCTAGGCATAGAGGGTCTGCTTGTAGGGAATACTATAATTACACCTTGGTGCGAGAGGTGAGTTTATATCTTTCTCCTGGATGATATAACAGCGCAATGCTTATAAGGTTGTCTTTACTCCACGTTCTGCGATTGAGTAATAAGCAAGGTGTATTGTTATTCATCTCTAGGAGCTGGGTAATATGAAATGGTGGGATAATGGCTTCAACCGTGTGCTCTATATCACTAAGAGGATAGGCTTGTACAAGGTATTCGTTAGGTGTTTGCTTCGTAAAGTCTTGCTCTATATAGCTAGGTGAAAAAATTGGATTAACCCAGCGTTCTTCAACTTGGATAGGAATATCATTTTCATAATGAACTATTTGGGTAAAATAAATATTGGTATCATTACGAACCCCGATATGGAGAGCAATATCATTACGCGCTAACATGGTTTCTATTTTTATGACTTTACAACTGTAATGATGGCCACGTTGACGGACTTCTTCTGCAATATTACGAATCTCCATTAGGGGAGACTCTGCTTTTTTGTGGCAAACAAATGTTCCAAGCCGTGGTGTTCGTTTTAATAATCCCTCAGAAACTAATTCTTTAATTGCTTTATTGGCAGTCATTCGGCTAACCGAAAATTCATTCGCTAATGCAACTTCGGTTGGGATCTTAAAACCAACAGGCCAAGCTCGGGTTTGAATCTTTTCATTTAAGTATTGCTTTATTTGTTGGTAGCGTGGCGATTGAGTCATAATAGTCTACTTATTAAATTGACTATACAAATAAAGCAATTTTTAAACAGAGTTGCAAGTTCATTATGTTAGAAATGTTCTCTATACGAAATAATAAAAAGGACGGAGCAATAAGAACCGTCTCTTATTTAGGTAGGGTTATTTATTTAGCAGGTAACGAATGGTGTCTGCGATTTCTTTTGGATTTGCGTGACCACCGAGAATAATTGTGTATTTCCCATTAACAATAAAAGTAGGGACCGCATTGATTCTTGATTTTTCCGACACCGCTTTTGCATTTTTTACTTTGTTAGTCAAAATGTTGATTTGCTCACGACTCAATTTAGTCGGGCTAGTCAGATCGCGCGAGATAAATGCCTGCTCGTATGCATGTTGTTGCTCTTTAGCGGAGCGATAATCTTGAGTAGCTGAAAATAAGTCATTGATGAATGAATGATCAGGAGTGCCTTTAGTTTGAATTTCAGCGGCATAATAGAGCATTGCCGTCATGTAAGTTGATTGATTGAAAATAATGTGCATTTTATCAATGTTAGTGTCTAGCTCTTGATTAATTGCGGGTAAGAAGTTTTCCATATTACGACATGGGTGACAAGAAAGAGAAAAGACTTCTGTTACAGGGGATAATACCTCGCTTTTTAACGGTGAAGATAGGGTTTCATATTGAACGCCTTCTTTGGGTTCTCCACTGTAACTGTATGCTGAAAAAAACAAACTAATAGATAAGATAAGTAGAAATGGTTTTATGAATTTCATTGGAACTCTCGTGGATAATAGTGAAGGGGAAAGAGTACCGAAGCTTAAATGCGTGAAAATTGAAGTAGAACAATAAACGTAACATATTTTTATAAAACGTTATCAGCGAAAAAGTAAAGAAAGTTTAATTCAGAATGGATTTTAGACTAATAAAGCCTTGTATCAATAGGGATTGATTCTTTTTCATGTTGTTTTAGACGTTATATTGTGAAAATTTAATGTGCCGTAGTAGACTCTTGAACGTTAAGGTAGAGAGTTTAATGTAATGCATTTATTAGATAGGTTAAGTATTCGTCTTTTTCATGATGAAAGACAGAAGCAGTTTTCAGGTGACCATGCGAGAAGCTTAGGTTGGAGTTCAACTGAATCTCAGTTTTTACGTTTTAAAACCATGGTTAACGCATTAAATTTTGATAATAAACGCGTACTAGATTTGGGCTGTGGCTATGGGGATTTTAAAACCTTTCTTGATATGAGCTGCTGTGTGAAATCTTATATTGGGGTAGATCAACAAAGTAGTTTTATTAGGCAAGCAAAAGCCAATTTTAAGCAGCAAATCAATTGTGAGTTTATTAAAGGGGATTTTTCATCAACCACATTACCAATTGTTGATATCGTGGTGGCGAGTGGTTCGCTTAATTATCGAGCAAGAAATAAAACGTATCATGCAAAAGTAATTAGAATTATGTATGAGAAGGCAGAAGAGGCAGTCATTTTTAACTTATTGAATAGTGATCATTTTGAATCTTCAAGTTTGTTGGAAGCACATAATCCAGAGCTGGTACTTAATTATTGTTTAAGTCTATGCCCAAATAGTGAATTAATTACTGGTTATACTAATGAAGATTTTACGATAGTCATGCGTAAGTAAAGCTAGCTTCATTAATGTTTAGAGACAAAAATGGCTAATCAAAAGATTAGCCATTATAGAATGTAATAAGTTTTTGTTTCTTTTGTATTGATTATTTAAAGTCTAATAACTCAACGTCAAAAATCAGTACTGAACCAGGTTGAATAGAACCCGCAGCACGATTGCCGTAAGCCAAATTACTCGGAATAAAGAAACGCATCTTTTGACCAACAACCATCAATTGAACACCTTCTGTCCAACCTTTGATTACTTGACCTAAACCAAATTCAATTGGTTCACCACGTTCAACTGAGCTGTCAAATACGTCGCCATTGATAGTCGTACCATGGTAATGAACTTTCACTTTGCTCTTTGATGTCGGGTGTTCAGTACCTGTACCTTCTTGAAGTACAAGATATTGAAGACCAGATGCCGTTGTTTGAACGCCTTCTTTTGTTGCATTTTCAGCTAAAAATGCGTTCCCAATTTCAATGTTCTCTTTTGCTGCTTTTGGGTTATTTACAAAGTGTTGAAACAGCATATAACCAATAATGATAACTGCAATTGTGATGATGATTTTAGACACGATACTTCCTTATATTAAGATACTTATTCGAGTTAATTATTTTTCTAATAGGTAACGGATAGTTTCTGCGATTTTCTTAGGATCGTCATGACCACCAATTAATACGTTGTATTTACCGTTAACCACAAAAGTAGGAACAGAGCTGATACCTGATTGTTCTGAAAGCATTTTTGCAGTATCTACTTTTTTGATCAAAATATCACGTTGCTCTTCATTAAACTCGTAAGGACTTGTAAGGCCACGAGAAGTGAATGCTTTAGAATATGCTTCTTGTTGCTGGGTTAGAGTTGTCCCTTCACCCATTTGAGTTGCTGCAAATAAGTCTTCCATAAATGCGTGATCGGGTGTGCCTTCTACTTGCATTTCTGCAGCATAGTAGAACATAGCAGCAACATGTGCTGATTGGTTAAAAGTGATGTGCATTTTGTCTATATCTGTACCAGCTTCTTGGCTAATCACAGGTAAGAAGTTTTCCATGTTACGGCAATGGCCACAAGATAGGGCAAAAACTTCGGTTACTGGTGCAATAGAGTCAGTTGGTAAGGTGGTAGAAAGCACTTCATACTGAACGCCTTCTTTTGGTTCATTAGTATCACCACACGCTGTTAGAAAAAGGGAAGAAGAAAGGATGAGCAATAATGGTTTGATAATTGATTTCATGTAAATTTCCATTGATTATGATTATGAATGAAAATAGCATGATTTTCAGAAAGTAGAAATGAAATAGGACAACAAATGTCGTCCTATTTTAGTAAAATTGTGTAAAGAATTTATATTATTATACTTTACGTACCTGGATGATCATTCCCATTAATGGGTGATCAATGTAATGAGTTTCACCACTGCGCATTTTACGCTTTTCTTCCATGCGGTAAGATTTTAAGAACTCTTTTACTTCAGTTTCAGGCGTTACGTCTTCTAGGAGACCTAGCTGAACATTCGCATTTGGATTTTCAACTGGTGTAATACCTGTTTCTACTGCTTTGTTTTCAGTGATTGTATCGTCAGAAGTTATTGATGCCGTTTCTGTTGCTACTTCGTCACTTTCTTCTTTTGGGGTATTAACGATAAATTCATGTTGACCGGGTACTTTTAGATCAAGGATTGTATTTACGTATAAATAGTGCTGTACATAAACTTGCATCGTACCATCTAGCTCTAGAAGAGGCCCTGATTTCACTGTTGCGACACTTTCTGGTTCAAGTGTTTCACTTCCTTCAACTAATGCCGGTGTTGGCTCTGGCGCATCAAGAGGGGTTAGTGATAAGTCTGCTTTTGCATCTTCAATTGTTCTACCATCTGCAACAAAGCGGTCAGAGAAATCTTGTCCAGCTTGGATGTGGAAGATAGGAGAACGAGATGAGCCTGAATCACCTTGGCGCCAAGCGACATGTACTAACGGTTTAAATCCAGCATGATTTTGCAGTTTAGTATAAGCTTCATTTAGTTTGTAGTAACCAGAAGGAAGCAGTGATGCACCATTACTGCTCATCATTTTTTTATCGCGGTATGAGAAAGCACGCTCTAAGTTAATAGGGGCAAGAATATCAGGCCATGATTCTTGGAAAGAGGATGGCTCAACATTGCGCTTAAAAATGATGACTTCAATGTCAAATTGACGAGCAAATGAAGGCCAACTTGCTAGTAAAATCAACGCGTATATAAATTTTTTCATTCAAACTCCGGTAAAATGCTTCTCATAAAGTCTCGGCTATCCATAGGTGAGGCTTAATATTTTATATTATTATCAATCTAATAGTTAGATTCTATTTTCGTAAAACAAATTGAGCAAGTCTATTACGTATTTAATTCGCACTTGTCTCTCTGTTAAGTCTTTTATAAATTTAATCTTAGTTGGTCCATCCAAAGCAAAACCTGTCGGGTCTTTTTGCAATAATGACACAAGGAACATAGGGTTTATGTCAGCAGTAGGTTCAAATTCAATATAACCACCATTGCCATGGGCTTCTAATTTTTTCACTTTTAATGATGCAGCAAGCATTTTCACTTCAGAGCTGACTAATAATGTTTGAGTTGCTTCTGGTAATGAGCCAAAGCGGTCAATGATTTCTACTTTGAGTTCATCAAGCTCACTATTACTTACCACACTTGCAATTCGTTTATATAAAGACAGTCGTGTATTTACATCTGGAATGTAATCTTCAGGAATTAATGCAGGTAAGCGAAGCTCTACTTCTGTTTGTTCACGCAATAAATCATCTAACGATGGCTCTTTACCTTCTTTTAAGGCTTCAACTGCTTGCTCTAGCATTTCCATATAAAGGGTAAAACCAACAGATTGAATTTGACCACTTTGACCATCACCTAATAATTCACCTGCTCCACGGATTTCTAAATCGTGCGTAGCTAGTGTAAAACCTGCGCCTAAATCTTCCAATGATGCGATAGCATCTAAACGTTTGATGGCATCTTTACTTAATGCTTTAGGATGAGGTGTTAATAGGTAGGCATACGCTTGGTGATGCGAACGACCGACACGACCACGTAATTGATGAAGTTGTGCTAAACCTAATTTATCGGCACGATCCATAATGATGGTATTTGCTGTTGGAACGTCAATACCGGTTTCGATGATTGTTGTACACACAAGAACATTGAAGCGTTGATGATAAAAATCACCCATGATACGTTCTAGTTCTCGTTCACGCATTTGTCCGTGAGCTAAGGTAACTCGAGCTTCTGGTATCAGTTTTTCAATCTCTTCCGCAGCGTTTTGGATCGTTTCTACATTGTTGTGCAGAACATACACCTGACCACCACGTTTGATTTCACGAAGAATCGCTTCTTTGATCACATCATCCGCTTTTTCTCGCACAAAGGTTTTGATCGCTAATCGACGAGCAGGTGGTGTTGCTATGATTGATAAATCACGCATTCCGCTCATTGCCATATTCAAGGTTCTTGGAATTGGCGTTGCGGTTAACGTTAGAATATCTACGTCTGAGCGCATTGCTTTTACTTTTTCTTTCTGACGGACACCAAAGCGATGCTCTTCATCTACGATCAGTAAACCAAGATCTTCAAATTTGATACTGTCTTGCAGTAATTTGTGAGTTCCAATTAAGATGTCTACTTTACCTTCCGCTGTGGCAGCTAAAATCTCTTTCTGTTCTTTGGCTGATTTAAAGCGAGAGAGTACTTCAACACGGATTGGGAAGTTAGCAAAGCGATCTCGGAAATTCTCAAAATGTTGCTGAGCAAGTAGGGTGGTTGGAACCAATACTGCCACTTGTTTTTCATTGTGTGTTGCTAAGAATGCTGCACGCATTGCGACTTCTGTTTTACCAAAACCTACATCACCACAAACTAGGCGATCCATTGCTTTGGCTTGACACATATCGGATAACACATCGTTGATGGCAATTTCTTGGTCGTGTGTTTCTTCAAATGGGAAACTTGCTCTAAAATCAGCGTAAGCATTACGGTCTTGCTTAAAGGCAAAACCAGGCTTAATTGCTCGTTTTGCATAGACATCAAGCAATTCTGCCGCAACATCGCGCACTTTTTCAGCGGCTTTACGACGTGCTTTACTCCACGTTTCGCTGCCTAGCTTACTGATTGGTGCAGTTTCATCGGCACCTGCAGAGTAGCGACTGATCAGATTTAAAGAAGATACTGGAACATATAACTTGGTTTCGTTTAAGTATTCCAACATCATGTATTCTGCTGGCATATCACCAACATCTAATGTTTGAAGACCCATATAACGACCAATACCATGATCTAAATGTACAACTGGTTGTCCAATCTTAAGTTCAGCAAGATTACGGATTAAGGTATTACTGTTGATTGATTTATTGTCACCGCGGCGACGGCGTTGTATTACTCGCTCACCCAGTAAATCGCTTTCACAAATAAATGCAACACAAGGATTTTGTAGAATAAAGCCTCGTTCAGCAGAACCAATCACTAAGGTTGCTTTATTCTTATGGGCAACCGCGTCTTTCATTGAATCACAAATAGCTGGTTTTAGTTTAATACGAGCAAGTAATTCAAGTAATGCTTCACGGCGACCTTCAGATTCAACAGAGAAAATAACCTGACCGCTGAATTTCTCATAGAATTGACGAAATTGTGCAAAAGGTTCTTTATTTTGGTGCTGAATTGCAATTTCTGGCAGTTCTAATAAATCAGGGTTAAAGCGGCCTGCTTTTACAATCTCAGGCTCTTTTGCCAGTTTTACACGCGGATATTGTTTGAAGAGGCCAAACATATCGGTGGTTTGAAGCCACAATTCGTTTACTGGTAGAAGAGGGCGCAATGGATCAACGCGTCGTTGGTCATAGCGATATTCAGCATCCGCTAAGAAATCATTCGCTGCTTTTTCTATATCACCAATAGTAACCAATAATGTGTTATCTGGTAGGTAATCAAATAGAGTTTCTGTTTCATCAAAAAACAGTGGTTGCCAGTACTCAATACCTGCAGGCCAAGCGCCTTTACTGATTTGTTGATAAACAGACTCGGGCTCACGACGAGCATCAAAACGTTGACGCCAACGGATGCGGAAATCTTCAATCGCAACCTCATCAGTTGGGAATTCATGAGCAGGCAATAAATTGATTGATTTTACTTCTTCAATCGTGCGCTGATTTTCAGGGTCAAACTGACGAATAGTGTCGATTTCATCATCAAAAAAATCAATGCGATATGGGTGAGCATTACCCATTGGGAATAAATCAAGAATAGAACCTCGGCTTGCGTATTCACCGTGGCTCATGACTTGGTCAACGTGTAAATAACCTGATTTTTCTAACTGTAATTTTAGTTTATCAAACGAAAGACGATCACCTACGTTCACCACTAACGCATGCTTATGCAGAAAAGATTGCGGTGATTGACGTTGCAATAAGGTGCTCACAGGAACGATTAGTGTGCCATCTTTTTGCTGAGGTAAATGATACAGACGTGATAAACGGTCAGAAATAATATCCTGATGCGGTGAAAAACTATCATATGGAAGCGTTTCCCAATCAGGGAAGACTTCAACTGAGTGTTGGCTAAATTGGTTAATTTCATTTTGTAAACGAAATGCCAATTGCGGCTCAGTTACGGCAACCACGACAGGACCAGTGTGTTGTTGTTCAATCTCTGCAATAGCAAGAGCTAGAGAAGAACCCGTAAGGTTACCAATTGAGCGTGTATCATTGGCTTTCGTTGGTAACGGTAATGACAGTAAGTTTTTTATAGGCATCAGGATATTCAGTTATTAGGTTAAGTTACGTTCTTGAGCACGAAGTTTAAGTACTTTTTGTTGCTGAAACAGAGCGGCTTTGATCAGTAAATCTTGATCGATATCGCGCAGAAGCTCATAAGCCATTTCAATACTGTAGCCTGTTTCAGTCTCGATGCATTGAGTTACTGTAGCATAACAGTAAATTGCTGACGGTGGATTCTCAAGAAAGAGTTTTACTTTGGCTTTTTGAGTCAAATTAAGTGCTGCCTTACTTTCAAAAGTAAACTTACTCGCACCAAAGCTTGAGGTTTTGTGACGGTATTTTTCATTATCTTGCTGAATTAACAGATAGGACAGCAGCAAATTCAATTTCTGATTTTGATTGTTTAGATAGCTAGCAAGGCGTTTACCATCATCTAGCTTCAAGAAAGAAAGTTCGCTTTCTGAGACGTCATCAAGAGAACTACACTCTTGAGCAACTCTAAATGGGGCAGGGATTTCACGTTCAAACGTTTCAATGTTTGGCAGTATTACATCCATAGCAAGCGGTTCTACATTAATAGTTAAATCGTAGTGAACCGAAAAGTATTCATCGTGTGACATAAGCATCCCTCTATTTATTATTTACTGATTATGGCGAAGTCACTGAGTATCAGCAAGTGTTTAATCGGTAAGTATGATGAACAAAAGAGCAAAAAAAGGAATAAATACCAGTATTTTACGTGATAGACTGTATTCATTATTATAGCTTCAAAAAGCATGATTGAGAGAATTTATGTTTCATCCAGTATCAGTATTTATAGGGTTACGATATTTAAGAGGACGTTCTGGTGATAGGTTCAGTCGTTTTATCTCTTATATGTCTACCGCAGGCATTACTATTGGCGTGTTATCGTTAGTGACGGTACTGTCAGTGATGAATGGGTTTGAAGCTCAATTAAAGGATAGGATCCTTGGTGTATTACCACAAGCGGTTATATCGACGGTTGATGATCAAATAACCCCTTCTGAAGATGATCGAAATTACGTAGCAGCTTTACCTCATGTTACCCAAGTTACTCCAGTGGTTCGCGGTGAAGCGATTATTCAAAGTGCAAAAGGCTTGAGTGCAGGTATGTTGGTTGGAATTGACCCAGATGAATATGACCCTATTGCATATGAGTTAATTTCAGGCAATGTTCGTCAACTTAAAGCGGGTGAATATGGCATTTTTCTTGGTTCAAAGTTAGCGCGTGAGTTGAGCGTTCGTTATGGTGATACGGTTCGCATTATGGTGACAAATGCAAGCCAATATACGCCACTAGGCCGTATTCCGAGTCAGCGTAATTTTAAAGTTGTGGGCGTATTTAATACAGGCTCAGATGTTGATGGTCAACTTATGGTTGCTAATATTCAAGACACTGCTCGTTTAATGAAGTTGAAAAAAGGCAATATCACAGGTTGGCGCTTATTTTTCGATGACCCGTTTCAAGTAACAGAACTGGCTAAACTGCCTTTAGAAAACAACATGACGTGGAGTGATTGGCGTGATCAAAGGGGGGAGTTGTTCCAAGCCGTGAAAATGGAAAAAAACATGATGGGCTTAATGCTTGGTCTTATTGTTGCCATCGCGGCGTTTAATATTATTTCTGCCTTAATTATGGTGGTAATGGAAAAACAAGCAGAAGTCGCGATATTAAAAACTCAAGGCATGACGAGTAACCAAGTGCTTTCTATCTTTATGGTTCAAGGAGCAAGCAGTGGTGTGATTGGTGCGATTGTTGGTGGTACATTAGGTGCATTATTTGCCAGTAATATTAATGTTATCCTTTCAACGTTAGGCTTATCTCTATTTACTGTCGGTGGCTCTTTACCAGCTCAGGTTGAACCATTACAAGTGTGCGTAGTCATTATTCTAGCAATTTTATTAAGTTTATTAGCGACCGTATTCCCATCTTATCGAGCGGCAGTCGTACAACCAGCAGAGGCATTGAGATATGAGTAATCCATTATTAGTTTGTCAGGGTATTCGTAAGGTTTACCAAGAAGGCACAATGGAAACGGAAGTGCTTAAAGGCGTTGATTTTCAAATTAATGAAAGTGAATTAGTTGCCATTGTTGGTTCATCAGGCTCTGGTAAAAGTACATTACTGCACATTCTTGGTGCGCTTGATGAGCCAACGGCTGGTACTGTGCATTTTCAACAAAATGAACTGACGAAATTAAGTGCTAATAAACAAGCGAAAATCCGTAATCAGCATATTGGCTTTGTGTATCAATTTCATCATCTTCTTTCTGACTTTAGTGCATTAGAAAATGTGGCAATGCCGCTGTTAATTGGTGGTGTTCATAAGAAAGAAGCTGCGCAACGTGCGACAGAATTACTTGAGAAAGTAGGTTTAGCTCATCGTATCGAACACCGTCCTTCTGAGCTGTCAGGTGGTGAGCGCCAGCGTGTTGCAATTGCTCGTGCGTTAGTTAATAAACCTGCTTTAGTTCTTGCAGATGAGCCGACAGGTAATTTGGATCATAAAACAGCATTGGATATTTATAATTTAATGCGTGAGTTGAACCAAGAATCAGGGACGGCTTTCTTAGTGGTTACGCACGATAATGAATTAGCTGGAAAATTAGATAAGCAATTAAGCATGCAAGACGGTCGTTTTATTACCGAAACAATTCGTTCTACGTTAAGCCAAGAGCAGGAGGCGTAATGTTCTCACCGCTTTCTCTTTTTATTGGTGGCCGTTTTGCGCGAGCGAAGCAGCGTAATAAAATGGTGTCGTTTATTTCGATTTCATCCACCCTTGGTATCGCTATTGGTGTAGCCGTTATCATTATCGGCCTCTCTGCAATGAATGGCTTTGAGCGTGAGCTGCAAAATCGTGTGTTATCTGTTATCCCTCATGCTGAGCTAGAAGGGGTTAAAAAACCAGTATCAGATTGGCAAACCATGATGATCCAAGCAAAGAAGCACCCAAAAGTTACTGGTGCAGCTCCTTATGTTCGGTTTACTGCCTTACTTGAAAGAGGGAGTAAATTAAAAGCGGTTGAAGTTCGAGGAGTTGAACCTTTATTAGAAACATCAGTATCTAAGTTACCTCAATTTATTGATAAAGACGCTTGGGATAAATTCGAAGCAAATAAACAAAGCGTTATTTTAGGTAAAGGCGTGGCGGATACATTAAATGTAAACGTTGGCGACTGGATCACTGCGATGATCCCAGATGAAAATGCAAGTAAGCAACTTCGTTCTCCCAAGCGTCAACGTTTGCAGGTGGTTGGGTTACTCTCATTAGGTGGGCAGGTTGATCATGGTTTAGCTATTGTTCCTCTCAAAGATGCACAGCAGTACATTAATTTAGGTGACAGTGTCACTGGGGTGTCATTACAAGTTAGTAGCGTGTTAGATGCTCAAAATATTGTCCGTGAGGTAGGGGGAACATTAACGGAATATGTTTACCTACGCAGCTGGGTTCAGAAATACGGTTACTTATACCGAGATATCCAATTAGTTCGCTCAATTATGTATCTTGTTATGGTGCTCGTTATTGGTGTTGCTTGTTTTAATATCGTATCAACTCTCATGATGGCAGTGAAAGATCGTTCTGGGGATATTGCGATATTAAGAACCATGGGTGCGAATGATGGGTTAATTAAACGTATTTTTGTATGCCAAGGGATCTTCTCTGGTGTGACAGGAAGTTTAGCGGGGTCGGTACTTGGCTCCTTTGTTGCTTTAAATTTAACGCCGATGATTAAAGGGTTAGAATCATTAATAGGGCACCAGTTTTTATCTGGTGATATCTATTTCGTTGATTTTTTACCATCAGAATTGGTGTGGAGTGATGTTGCTATCGTAACAGGAACTGCAATTGTTCTCAGTGCTATTGCAACATGGTACCCAGCTAGACGAGCAAGTCGATTACATCCAGCTACGGTATTGAGTTCTAAGTAGAGAAAGCATTGTTTGAATAAAAGGTCTCTAAAACGATTAGAGGCCTTTTTTGTATTTGTTAGGTTTTGCCTATCAATATAATAACTAAAACTGATTAGTAAAATTACGTTATTGTTTCTATCATAGATAAATACTTTGATGTCTACCGGATAGAAAAATAATGACAATATCGGACAACAATACCATTGTAATTTTTGGGGCTTCTGGTGATTTAACTTATCGAAAGCTTATTCCCGCTTTATATCATTTATACGCTAGCAATCAACTTTCTGATTCTTTCTCTATTTTAGGCGTTAGCCGAACTCAATATGATGATGAGTCGTATCGAGAAAAAATGAAGAACTCTCTGCAAGAGATGGAGAAGACGGATCCTGACACATTAGCTAAGTTTTGTGAGCATCTGCACTATCAAGCGTTAAATACTTCAGAAGTTCAAGATTACGCTCAGTTAGTATTAAAGTTAGATTTTTTAGCTGAAAAATATAAACTTGAACAACAAAATACACTTTTCTATTTAGCGACTCCACCAAGTCTTTACGGTGTTATTCCATCATGTTTGGCAGCTCATGGTTTAAGTGATGAGTCAAATGGTTGGAAGCGTCTAATTATAGAGAAACCATTTGGTTATGATCTGGCATCAGCACTGAGCTTAGGTAAAGAAATTCATCAGCATTTTGAAGAGCACCAGATCTACCGCATAGATCACTATTTAGGTAAAGAAACGGTTCAAAATTTATTGGTTTTACGATTTTCTAATGTCATGTTTGAGCCGCTGTGGAATCGTAATTTCATTGAATATGTAGAGATTACGGGGTCAGAGTTTCTTGGTGTAGAAGAGCGTGGTGGGTATTACGATGGCTCTGGTGCTATGCGTGATATGTTCCAAAATCATTTATTGCAAGTACTTGCGATGGTTGGTATGGAATCTCCATCAGCGATTAATGCGGATGCGATGCGTGATGAAATAGCAAAAGTATTGCAAAGTTTACAGCCTATTTCAGAAGATGATTTAAGAAATAATCTCGTATTAGGTCAATATACTGAATCTGAAGTAAGAGGTAAGTTTTTGCCAAGTTACCGTGATGAACATGGCGTTGCTGATGATTCTCGAACAGAAACTTATGTCGGTTTGAAAATGTTCATCAATAATTGGCGTTGGAATGGGGTTCCTTTTTATGTTCGTACTGGTAAGCGTCTTCCAACTCGCGTGACTGAGGTCGTTGTTCATTTTAAGAAAACGCCACACCCAGCGTTTGCTGCAAATGCACCAGAAAATAAATTAGTGATCCGTATTCAACCTGATGAAGGGATACAAATGCGTTTTGGCTTAAAGGAGCCTGGTTCTGGTTTTAAAGTGAAAGACGTATCAATGGATTTTCATTATCAGTCGTTAACTGAAACTACCATGTTAACCGCATACGAAAGATTACTCTTAGATGCGTTAAACGGTGATGCAACACTCTTTGCTCGCAGTGATGCGGTGAATGCATGTTGGAAGTTTGTGCAACCGATACTAGATTTTAAACAAGACCCTCAATCACTATTTGGCTACGCCTGTGGAACGTGGGGACCCAAAGAAGCCGATCAATTGTTAGAACGAGACAATAGAGCATGGCGTTTTCCTTGTAAAAACTTAACTGATACGGATTATTGTGAATTATGATAAATCATCAAATATTTCAAACACCAGAACAAGTTGTGATTAGCCTTGCTGATGAATTAAAAGCGTTAAGTAAACAAGGCAAACCAGTACATGTATCACTCTCTGGTGGCAGTACGCCTAAGATGCTGTTTTCATTATTAGCATCAGAACCTTACGCGAAGAGTATTCAATGGAAGAATCTCCATTTTTGGTGGGGGGATGAACGTTGTGTAGCCCCTGATGATGCTGAAAGTAATTATGGGGAAGCAAATGAGTTGTTGTTTTCACATATTACAATCCCAGAAGACAATATTCACCGAATTCAAGGTGAAAATGATCCAGAAAAAGAAGCGGTTCGTTTTGCACAAGAAATGCGTGATGTTATTCCCCAACAAGGCGGTATTCCAGTATTTGACTGGATCTTACTAGGTGTTGGTGCTGATGGACATACGGCCTCTTTGTTTCCAAACGTTACCGACTATAGTGATTCAAATCTTAGCCTTGTTGCTGTTCATCCAGAATCAGGTCAGCGTCGAGTTTCAAAAACAACCAAAGTATTGCAAGCCGCAAAACGTATTAGCTATTTAGTTCTAGGAAAAGGCAAGGCAGACATCGTACACGAGATTAGTACAACACCAGCAGAGCAGTTGTCATATCCGGCAGCAAAGATCCAATCAACAATGGGTCAAACTGAGTGGTTTTTAGATTTAGATGCAGCAGCGCAAATCATTAATAAATAGAGTGCTTGCACAAGACAAATTTTGGAGAAATATATGAAAGGTGATATCGGTGTAATCGGCTTAGCAGTAATGGGCCAAAACCTTATCTTAAATATGAACGACCATGGTTTTAACGTCGTTGCTCATAACCGAACGGCTGCAAAAGTAGATGAATTTTTAGAGGGTCCAGCAAAAGGAACCAATATTGTAGGGGCTTATTCTTTAGAAGAGTTAGTCGAGAAGCTAGAAACTCCTCGTAAAATTATGTTAATGGTTCGTGCTGGTGATGTTGTTGATGCCTTTATCGACAAGCTTGTCCCGCTTCTAGACAAAGGCGATATCATTATAGATGGTGGTAACACGAATTTCCCAGACACTAACCGTCGTGTTGCTGCTCTTCGTGAGAAAGGCATTCACTTTATCGGTACCGGTGTTTCTGGTGGTGAAGAAGGTGCGCGTTTTGGTCCTTCAATCATGCCTGGCGGTTCACCAGAAGCGTGGCCATTTGTAAAACCAATCTTCCAAGCTATCTCTGCAAAAACAGAGAGTAATGAACCTTGTTGTGATTGGGTTGGTAACGACGGTGCTGGCCATTTTGTGAAAATGGTGCATAACGGTATCGAATATGGTGACATGCAATTAATTACAGAAGCATATCAGTTCATGAAAGATGGCCTAGGCATGACGCATGATGAGATGCAATCTGTCTTTATGGATTGGAATGAAACGGAATTAAATAGCTACTTGGTTGAGATCACTGCAGATATTCTTGGTTATAAAGATACTGATGGTGCTCCATTAGTTGAGAAAATTCTGGATACAGCAGGACAAAAAGGCACAGGTAAATGGACGGGTATCAACGCGCTTGATATGGGCATACCATTAACTTTAATTACAGAGTCTGTATTCTCTCGTTGTTTATCAACACTTAAAGATCAACGGGTAGAAGCAGAGCAATTATTTAATAAAACAATCGTCCCTGTTGAAGGAAATAAGAAAGCGTGGATTGACGCATTACGACAAGCATTACTTGCTTCAAAAATCATTTCGTATGCACAAGGTTTTATGTTGATGCGTGAAGCGTCAAATGAAAATGGTTGGGATTTGAATTATGGTAACGTAGCGCTTATGTGGCGTGGTGGTTGTATTATTCGTTCTGCATTCTTAGGCAATATTCGTGATGCTTATGATATCGACTCTGAATTATCATTTTTAGGTTCAGATGGTTACTTTAAAGGGATTTTAGAAGATTGTTTATCTGCATGGCGTAAAGTTGCAGCTAAATCGATGGAAGTTGGTATCCCAATGCCTTGTATGACCTCAGCGTTAACATTCCTAGATGGTTATACAACGGCTCGTTTACCTGCGAACCTTTTACAAGCTCAGCGTGATTATTTTGGTGCTCATACGTATGAACGTTTAGATAAACCAAGAGGAGAGTTTTTCCATACTAATTGGACAGGAAAAGGTGGCGATGTTTCATCTACCACTTACAATTCGTAAGTTAAATTTACCTAATTACTAATTTAAAAGCCCTTAACTTATAATGAGTTAAGGGCTTGTTTTACTTATCTATATAAAGGTAGATTTTAATACAATTTTTTACGTCTATATCTCTTTAAGCAATAGCCACTAACAAAACTACCTAATGCGATAGCTAAGGTAATTACGGGAGCTGCCATTAAAGCCATCGTAATGTATTTAGACAGCTTTTCAGGTAAAAAAGAAAGAGAGTAACCAAAACCAGTAAGCAATAAAATCCAAATAATGGCACTCATCCAAGCAAAGTAATGAAAGCGAGCCGCTTTTTGCATTCTTAGTCCCATCATTAATGGTAAGAGGGGACGAACAACAGGAATAAATCGAGCAACAAACAAAGCAATAAGGCCATGCTTAGCAAGTAAAGAATCGACAGTTTGCAATCTATGTGGTGGTACTGCATTAATCCATTTTTGAATGGTTGGAAATTTATGTAGCCAGCGTCCTTGAATAAATGCTAATTGGCTACCAATAGCAGCTGCCATAATGAGGCCTGCAGTAATCACCGGATAGCTAATCACATTAGCGGCAGCTAAAGAACCAGAAAGGATAACAACACTGTCGCAAGGAAGTGGCGCAGCAGGGATAAAGGCACTTTCTAGCCAAATAAATAAGATTAGACAGAAGTAAATCATCGCTGCACTGTTTGGATTTTGTAAAATAGTAAAATCTTGTTGCCAAAGAGCCGTTAAAATCGAAATAAATGAATCAAACATCGTCATTCTCCAGACGAAATTCAAGTAGTTAACTTGTTGAATAAGAATGATCGAGAGTAAGGTAAGTGGTTGGTAAAGTCACTATAAAAAATCACTGTCATAAAAAGTTCATATTAAGTATTTGACGCTCATCACTAATCTCGTTTTTTTCTTTTTAATCAGGTATATATATATTTTAAAAAGAAAAAAGTGAATGATCTTTAATTAAAAATCATTCACTTAGAAAGCGTTAACTATATGGACAATAAATTAGCTTATTTTATTTTTACCCAATAAAACTAATGTACGCTTGAAGAATAATTAGATTCGTAATGTCAATGAAGAAGGCACCAACAATAGGAACAACCATGAAGGCTTGAGGTGAGGGGCCAAATCTAGAAACGAGTGATCCCATATTCATTACAGCAGTAGGCGTTGCTCCTAATCCAAATCCACAATGACCACCGACCATGACCGCTGCATCATAGTTTGAACCCATCACACGGAAAGTAACAAAGTAAGAGAACAGCGCTAACACTCCGGTTTGTATGGTTAAAATAATCAAGAATGGGATAGCGAGATCAAAGATATTCCATAATTTTAAACTCATAAGCGCCATGGCTAAGAAGAGTGATAGAGAGACTGTACCTAATATATCAACAGTATCAGTATCAATTTTACGAACCTTTGTTATTTCAAAAATATTGGTAATGAAAACACCAATAAATAGAGCGTAAACAAAATCAGGAATCTTAAGCCAAGTGATACCAAAGCTATTCACAAAACTACTTAAATGTTGTGAACCAGCAACGCATAACAACATGATAAATAGCATTTCAATAACTTTCTTTGCCGTTACTTTATCTTCTTCACGTTCGTTGTAGGTCACTAGCTCGGGAAAACGAGTATGTGTATCAACTCCTGTGCCGTATTCTGATTCTAAGTTGTGTTTTTGAATTAGTTTTTGAGCAATAGGACTTCCGATTAAACCACCCATTACTAAGCCAAACGTAGCAGAGGCCATAGCTAACTCTAGTGTATTTAAGTGATAGTTTTCTGCGAAGGTTTGTGACCAAGCGGCACCAGTACCATGTCCGCCAGATAATGTAATTGAACCCGCAATTAGACCTAATAACGGATCTAATCCCATTGCGCTGGCAAGACCTACACCTACGGCATTTTGAATTAAGATATAAAAAGAGGCGACAGCTAAGAATAAGAAAACCTTCGTTCCGCCTTTAATTAACTGAGTGTAGTTAGCGGCAAGACCTACGGTACTGAAAAACATTAGCATAAACGTATTCTGCAATGGCAGAGAGAATTCAATACTGATCCCCTGAAAATGCAAAACAGTAATAGAAAAAGCAACAATTAAGCCACCAACAATCGGCTCTGGGATATTGTATTTTTTGAATACCCCAATTTTAGAGTTGATGAAGTGGCCAAGGGAAAGCACTGAAATGGCGATTAGAAATGATTCTAATGCGCCGATAGATATAGTGTTTGTCATAGGTAGCTCGAAATGTAATATCAAACCAATGGGTGTGACTAGGAAGATCGAGATTATGATAACTTATTGATAATGTCACTATAAATATTTATGTTCATAATAAATATTCTAATAGCTTTTTAATCAATTAAGGTTTATAGGACTTATTTAGACATAAAGACATAATAATACCAAAGCAGATCCCTTGAGTGATCATTGCCGTTCCACCATAGCTGAAGAAAGGTAAAGGGCTTCCCATAACAGGAAGAATACCACTTACCATTCCCATATTAATAAAAGCGTACAAGAAGAAACTCAGAGCAAAAGTGCCACTGACTAGGCGATTAAATGAAGAATCACATTGATAAGCTAGCCAAATTACTCGACCGGTAATAAATAGATACAGGCTTAATAGTAGTACACACCCAAAAAAACCCCATTCTTCTGCATAAGTAGAGAAAATAAAGTCGGTATGGCTTTCAGGTATGAAGCCAAGTTGACCTTGAGTGGCGTTTGTCCAACCTTTACCACGGATACCACCTGATCCTATCGCAATTAAAGATTGAATTATTTGATAGCCAGCGCCAAGTGGATCAGATTCAGGGTCAAGAAATTGAGTTACTCGTTTCTTTTGATACGCTTCCATTATAAAAATCCACAATATAGGGATTATGACTGCAATTCCGCCAAGAAACGAGCCTATGATTTTCCAACTCATCCCTGCAAAATAGAGAACAAACAGGGCGTAGATAATGGTAAAGATAGCGCCATCAAGGTCTGGTTGAATAAAGATTAATCCAGCAGGAACTGCCGTAACAAGCAAACAAATAATAATTTTTCTGATATCAGGACGGCCAGCTTCAGCAACTAAAATCCAAGCAACCATTAATGGGATAGCGACCTTAACCAATTCTGAAGGTTGGAATCGGATTGGCCCAATAACTAACCAACGTTGAGAACCATTAGTACTATCACCAGCGATAATGACACCTAATAGAAGAATAACGGCTAATACATATAAGTAAGGTGTTATTCGCTCGTAAGTGCGTGGTGAGATTGATGACATGATAATGATACAGCCAACCGCAATTAAGGCCCGGATGAGGTGTCGCTCTAGCATAGGCTCACTAAAACCGCTTGCGCTCCATACCGTTAAGGTACCTAATAGCATTAAGAGTAGAATAGCAACGAGTAAAGCATAGTCAATTCGGGGGGTATATTTGAACATAAGTCAGTGCTCTTTATAACGGGGAAGAAAACACATTTACTATTTTAAATGCATAAGAGTTTTAAAAATTAGTGAAGTTATGAACTTTCGACGAATGCTTTACAGTGAAGACTAATAGATAGTGGCAATGAGTTGTTATGTATCATGAGAGTGTCTACAAAGAGTATCTAAGTTTAGGTACTGAAATTATGGCTATACAACCAATTTATAAGACAGAGAAAATAACGTTTTTATAGAAAAAAGCAATCTTTTACTTACGATAAACGATAAAAAACGAGCATTGAAAATACTCGTTATGATATTTATATTATTAACGGGATAAAGATCTTAAAACTCAGCATTAACTTCAAATTCTATCTCATTATTTGTAATTGGATGGCGCAGTTTCAAATAGCCAGCATGTAAGTGCAATCGCGTTTCTTTAAAACCATATAGGTCATCACCAACGATAGGTGTATTCAAACCAGCTTGATGGGCGCAATGCACTCGTAATTGATGAGTTCTACCGGTTTTAGGGTAAAGGTAAATTTTAGTTCGATTGTTGTTACGTGATATTACTTCATAAGTCGTTTCAGCACTTCGTCCATGCCTATGGCATACCATCTGGCGAGGCCTGTCTTCCATGTCTCCCGCTAAAGGGAGATTGATCACGCCGTGTTCTGATTCAATATTACCTTCAAGAAGAGCGGTGTAACGCTTTTCAACAGTGCGTTCAATAAACTGCTTTTGTATGTGTTTATTCGTCTCTGCTGTTAATGTAAGAACCAGTAAACCAGAGGTGGACATATCTAATCGATGAACAATTAATGGTCCCGTTGCATTTGGATAGCGTTCTTGGATACGAGCATGAACAGAATCCGTAATATACTTGCCCGATACGGATAGAAACTCGGCAGGTTTATTAACGATAACCATGACATCATCTTCATAAACGATTTCAAGCTCTTTCCCATAAGAAGGGGTTAGCTCTAAAGGGCTGTCATCCGTTTCAATACCATCTAACATGTGTTGAATAATCTCAAAGCATTTACTTTGGCAAACAGGATAGAGGTTTTTATGTTGACGGATTTGATCATAAGGGGAAGCACCCCACCAAAACTCGCCTAAGGCTAATGGTTCGTAATTCATTTGAAATGCGGTTTGTAAGAGTTTTGGTAAATTTTGTTCACTTGAATATAAAATTGGATCTTGAGTCGTTGTTTTTAAATCATTAATATTAAACAGCTCAAATAGACTTTTTGAAATACCATTCTGATTCAGAAAGGTGCATGATTTCAATGATGCTAGTTTTAATTCTTTTATTAATTCGGAGTGTTCTTTTTTCTTTGATTTAATAATACTAAGCAGTTTGTTATGTCGCTCTGAAAACTCAGATACCGTTTCTTTCCAATGTTGTTTTAATGCTTTTAACTCACGTTTTTCACGACTGCTTTGATTACCTAGCTCACGAATGAATAGATTCAGAACTTCTGGTGTTAATGAGGGCTCAGTTTGTAATTCGGCTTCCTTTCGTGCTTGTTTACGCTGTGTTTTTGTTAAAGACATTGCGTGTTGTTGTTCTGTAATTTCTTTGTCTGATTGCTCAATGTTAGCGGCTAAATTTTTTGTCAGTTCAATAAACTCAAAGGAATTTTCTAATTCGTTGATATGACGGGTGAGTTGGTTAATCTCACTTTCTTGTTGAGAAAAATGGTGGTGATGTGCTGAATCATCAAAAATAGCATCAACAAAAAATGGCGGAATTTGTTCGTTATCAAAAGAATACAAAGGACAACCAGCATAAGATGAAAGGTAACCTAATTCATCTTTTTGATTCTTCACGACTAACACACCAAACATGACGCCTTGTTGTTCAAAATCATGCAGCCAAGTGGTTTGATTCTCTAAATAATGTTGTAACTGTTCTATCGCTTGTAACGTTAATGGGTGAGGCGTGTAGTAATATGGAAACGTAAAACGTTGTGGCAAGTCTTGATGCGCTGTTAAATGAGAAAACGGCGTAAATTTTTGCGATGCAATATGAATATTTGTCATTCTAAAATTCTGCCTCAACGTTAAATTCCATTGACTCTTTTGTCATCGGGTGGGTTAGTGATAAATACCCAGCATGCAGATGGAGTCTGTCGGCTTTTTTACCATATAAGTCATCGCCCATTATTGGTATGTTTAAGCCAAGGTGATGAGCACAATGAACGCGTAACTGGTGTGTGCGACCTGTTTTTGGATAAAGGTACACTTTAGTTTTCCCGTCATTACGCTCAAGAACTTGGTAGGTTGTTTCTGCTGGTTTTCCATGTTCAAAGCAAACTAGCTGACGAGGTCTATCATAAAGGTCACCACGTAATGGTAGGGTTATCATTCCTTCATTTTGGGTTAATACACCATCAATTAATGCTGTGTAGCGTTTTTCAACAGTACGACTAATAAATTGTTTTTGAAGTCGTTTATGTGCTTTTTTCGTTAACCCTAGCACCATTAACCCTGAGGTCGCCATATCT
This sequence comes from Aliivibrio sifiae, assembly GCF_002954705.1. Lineage (GTDB taxonomy): Bacteria > Pseudomonadota > Gammaproteobacteria > Enterobacterales > Vibrionaceae > Aliivibrio > Aliivibrio sifiae_A. The sequence continues at coordinate 729,196 of NZ_MSCO01000002.1, read as the reverse complement.
AAACGATGAACGATTAAGCCTCCCGTTGCATTAGGGTAGCGTTGCTGAATACGAGTGTAGACCGAATCTTGAATGTTCTTACCGGGAACCGATAAAAAGTCAGCAGGTTTATTGACGATAAGCATAAACTCATCTTCATAAATGATTTCAATGTCTTTGCCTTCTGCTGGATTAGTTAGCAAAGGGTTTTCATCCATTTCTATACCTTCAAGCATATGACCTAAAATTGGTTGGCATTTACTCTGGCAAGAAGCATAGAATTTCTTGTGTTGACGTATTTCTGATTTAGGTGCAACTCCCCACCAAAACTCAGCTAAGGCTAGTGGTGTTAACTCATGGGCAAAAGCGTATTGTAATAATTTAGGCGCAGCACATTCTCCAGAACCGGCTGGTGGAATGTGATTCGGTGTATCTTTGAAAATATCATTCAGATCTTTTTCAATACCATGAGTATTTAAGAATTTATATTGCTGAAATAGTTTTTTTTGTAGAGCATTAGATAGATTTTTACGCGTTGTTTTTAATTGTGATAATTCTGTATTTAGCCGATCTAACTGATGCTGAATATTATTTACGTTTTCATCCCAAAAGATCTTAAGATCTCTTAATGTATTTTTCTCTTTAATACTTTCTTTACTGAGCTGGATGATTAATTGCTCTAGGGCTATTTGAGATTTTTGAGTGCCATCTTGAGCTTTATTGTCTGCTGCTGCTCGTTGCTCTTTACGCGATTTTCTTCCTTCAATCATTACTTGTCGTTGTGCTTCAAGTTGTTTTTGAGAGGATTTAATTTCTGCTTGTAGGGTTGCAGTTAATTCTGCGAGTTGAGGATTGGCTTGTTGCAGTTTTATCGTTGCATTTATCTCTGTAATTTCAGCCAATTCAGCTTTGAAGAATCCATCTTCTTCTAACATATCAAATACCGGAGGAACAAAACCCGGAAGATGATTACTGTCCGCTACTTTACCTGAAAAAGCAGATAAGTATCCGATCTCTCCTGATGAATGCTGAACTAACAAGACCCCAAACATTTTACCAATGGCTTTTTCGTTACTTCCTACAATAATATCTTGCTCTACACCAAAGTTATGCTGCCAATCGGTTTGTGATACTAAGTGACGTTGTAACTGATTTGCCGCTAATTCACATAGTGGATGTGGTTCATAATAAAATGGGAAGGTGAATCGTTCAGGCAAGGCATAGCTATTAATGGATTGTGTAAAAGAAGTAAAGCAAGGATCAGAAATTGGCATAATAATGTCTAATTAACAGAGAGGTGAAGTGGGGCGATGGTTTTAAACAACACAAAGCAATACCAATCGTACCCTTGTTGCAAATACGATTGGTATAGTAATTAGAAACAGGTTGAGACCGATGTTTTCTAATCACTGAATGTGCTTGGTTTACAAAAGCAGGGGTTATTCTGCCGCTTTTACACGGATTTTATCTTTACCAAACTTTTTACCATTTTCTGCTTCAATAGCCGCTAGAGCTTCTTCTTCGTTTGGCATTTCAACAAAAGCAAAACCTTTAGATTCGCCAGTTGTTTCATCTAAAACCAGTGTGCAGTAATCAAGTGAACCGTGAGCTTTAAACATCTCTCTTAATTCATATTCAGTCATTGTGCGAGGTAGGTTGCGAACTAGTAATTTCATGATTAACCGTTAAATAGTGATTTGAAGGTACGTTATAACAGATCTTAAGATAATGTGCCAAAGTGAAAAATCCGAAACAGCAAAATAACTGTTCCGGATTGGGGTTTAGCCCTCCACCCAGAGCGCTAAATTAGTTTTTTGTAATTAAATTATTTAGAAATCGTAACGAAGGCCGAATTGTAATTGGTCATCTTTGTTATCGATTTGCTCAAATTTATAGCCTGCATAAGTACGGAAGCTTTTATTTAATTTATAAATAGCTTCAATTGCAACATTATTTTCAGTATCGGTATTATCTACTTCTTGGAAGTTATAAACGCCTTGGAATACCCATTGGTCAAGTTTATAGGCCGCGGCTAATTCGTAACCACTTGCATCATTTTTATCTACTTCTCCAGTTGTAAAGAGACCAGATACCATGAATGCATCTAATGTGTAGCGAAGTGCCAAGTTGATTTGATCTGCATCTGCTGTTGTTAGTCCTGTTGAAGACTCTTCACCTGACGTATAACCTAAACCGATATCTAAGCCCATAGGTAATGCGTACATACCAGAGATACCAAAACTATCATTCTTTTTGGTATTACTTGCAATGTAGTTGGCTTGAATGGTTAGTGCATCAAACTCTCCTGAGTATAAGAAGTTATTTTCACGCTTGTCTTTGTTGCCAGCGGTTAAGTCGGCTGCATCACCGCCGAATGTCGCTAGGATATCAGTATAATCAGTAAGCATGACTTGCGCTGAGTCTTGCTGGCCGTAAGAGAAATTACCAACAGTTGTGCTTAAACCAGCGAACAAGTATCGAGTGTTTACCGTGTTATTTTTACCGCTTCCAATTTCAACTTCATAGGTACCAAATGCGCCTAAGCTGTCATTAATTTTTGTTTTGCCTTTTAAATTAATACGAGCACGACTTTTATCTTCAAATGAACTGTCTGTTGCTGATTCATTATTGTCAGAAATATTTGCTCGAGCTTCGGCTCTGCCACCAACTTTTAATTGAGTGTCATCTTGATCATAAACGGTTGCAGCAAGAAGCGGTGCAGATACAAAAGACGATAAAATAGCGGTTGATAGTAGTAATTTTTTCATTAGATCCCATACCTTTAAAATGAACTAAAACAATCCGTTTTAGTCTAGTTATTTGCTTGGGATCTAAGATAGAAAAAATATATTAAGAATTGATGTAAGTTTTATTTAATATTTACAAAGCTAATGTGTCGGTAGTGTTACCGACACATTACAATTGATAAACTGCGTATTACAGTGAAGAGGGGATACGTTTGGTGTTTTTCTTGATGCGTTCTTCATCGGAAAGTAAATGACACGTAGCACAATTTTTCTTGCCATCAATTTTGTATTTTAAACAACAGGTTTCACGTTGGACATATAAGATAGCGCGCTGTTCTTTTTCTGCTACATGGATATGGGCCAGTTCTTTTCCTATATTAGGCATGGTATTTGATAACCATTGCTGGGCATTAGGAAGTATTTGCTTAGCGAGATCTGCAGAAAGCCCTTTTTCGGTTAAACGCATAAAGAAGACACTGACAGCCAGTGAGATACTTCCCCAAAATGGACGATGCTTTAATCTTTCTTTTTCAAATAACAGACTTAATCCACCACCAATTTGCTGTATTAAATGAGTAAAGGCTTCATCTAACTGCTCGTGGGTAGCGACTACTGTAGATTGAGGACTTGTTGCTAAAGGATCGTTTTCAAGGCAAACAAAATGGCAGTTATTATTGATTTGTAATGATTTTATTTTTTCACCATTAGGTGTCGAAATGAAAATGTCATTAAATTGAACGATAGGTACGCGATTAAATTTTAAACGTAAAGCGGTTAAACTGGTAAAAAATTGATTATTGAATGATTTTAACCACATTGATGCGGCAACATTTTGGTTTACTTCATTCTTTTTACCAAACAATTCAATAGCATTAGATAAACTAGAAGGCAGCCACTCATTTAATAGGAGGTGTTTATCATCAAGTTGCTCTTTATTAATTGCTTTAAGCTTAAAATTATCGTCAGCATCGTGTAACCATGCCAATTGTTCTTTTAAAGAGTGGCATGGTTCTGAGGTTTTTTTACTGTGCCAAAGTGGCTGTAGTTGAGCTGAAATATGCATAATAAAATACTTCTTAATTATTCTTATTTGTATTTAAGAGGCCGGGTAGATTACACCTAAACTTGCGTAACGTGAAGCACCTGTTACATCTGGCTCGTTGCTTGGTCTGTTATGAATTCGTTGATGTGCAAGCCATGCAAACGCCATTGCTTCCATGTTGTCACTATCTACATTGTAGTCGTTAGTCGTAGCAACTGCCCAATTAGATAAATGTTGTTGCAGTTTTTCCATTAGATATTGATTATGAGCACCGCCACCACATACAAGAAGTTTTGCTGCTTCACCAACATGAAATTTAACGACTTGTTCAACAATAGTAACGACAGTAAACTCTAATAATGTCGCTTGTATATCTTGTGGTTTGTATGGTTTATTTTCAATAAATTGAGCAAACCATTCTAAATTAAATAATTCACGTCCTGTGCTTTTAGGGTAAGGACGAGCAAAGTAACTGTGTTGTTTTAGTTGAGCTAATAACTCTTGAATCACGACACCATCACGAGCCCAATCGCCATTATGGTCATAGCTTTTTTGCTTATGTTTATAGATCCAAGCGTCCATCAACATATTACCAGGGCCTGTATCATAGCCAATTACGGAAGTGTCTTTTTGTAAGATAGATATATTAGAAATCCCCCCGATATTTAGGATGATATGAGTGCTATTTGGTTTACCAAATAAAGTGTGATGGAAGGCTGGAACCAGTGGTGCTCCTTGGCCACCTAGTGCCATATCCTTACGACGAAAATCAGCTACAGTATCTATGTTTGTTTTTGCTGCGATAATATTGGCATCCCCCAGTTGCATTGTGAATGGATACTGTGTATCTGGTGAATGAAAAACTGTTTGCCCATGACTACCAATTGCAGTAATACTTTCTGGAGCAACTGAGAGGGTATTGAGAAGATGTAAAGAGGCATCAGCAAATAAATGCCCTAAGCGATGTTCAATTTCACCAACAACTTTTAAATTGGTTTCTTGGCCTGTGCAGAAAGATAAAATATCTGATTTTAATTGAGCATCCATTGGGTAATCAGCATGGCCAAGTAAGTTTATGGTTGTGCCATTTGTCTCAACTAAAACAGCATCAACACCATCTAAACTCGTTCCTGACATTAAACCTATGTATTTTTCCATTCTCATTTCTCCAACTGCATTTAATTTACACCAAGATAGTAATACTAAGATATTGTGCCATAAAGCGGAGAGATAATATTTAAACAATTCAACGTATTTTGAGTAATAAGTTCTAGATATAAGATTTTAAATTCATAAAGAGCATGATACTTTAAGCCTATAAAAATTAAGATGATTTGGAGAAATTTATGGGACCGTTATGGTTAGATGTTGAAGGATACGAGATTGATGCTGAAGAGCGTGAATTATTACAGCACCCAACGGTAGGGGGCTTGATCTTATTTGCTCGAAATTATCATGATTCAAAGCAGCTCGCTGCACTAACCGCGTCAATTCGTAAAGCGGCTGGCCGTCCTATCTTGATTGGTGTTGACCAAGAAGGCGGTCGTGTTCAACGTTTTAGAGATGAATTTACCCTTATTCCCCCAGCGCAAGCTTATGCCGAAATGGATAACGGTTTAGAATTGGCAAAAATGGCAGGCTGGTTATTGTGTTCAGAGTTAGTTGCTCATGATATAGATCTTACCTTTGCTCCTGTTCTTGATAGCGGTTTTGATTGTAAAGCCATTGGTAACCGTGCATTTGGTGATGATATTAATACCATTGTTAAATACAGCACCGCATTCATGAAGGGAATGAAATCAGCAGGTACTTCTACGACAGGTAAACATTTTCCTGGTCATGGTGGTGTGATTGCTGATTCTCATTTAGAAACACCTTATGATAACCGTGATAATATTTTTGAGTTAGACATGGCGATTTTTAAAGCTCAAATTGAAGCAGGTATTCTAGATGCGATGATGCCAGCGCATGTTATTTATCCTGAATACGACTCATCACCAGCCAGTGGTTCTTCTTATTGGTTAAAAGAAGTGCTACGTAAACAACTAAACTTTAACGGATTGGTTTTTTCAGACGATTTGAGTATGGAAGGTGCGACCATTATGGGCGGACCAGCAGAACGCTCTCAGCAAGCCCTTGATGCCGGTTGTGATATGGTTCTTATGTGTAACAATCGCCAATCTGCGGTAGAAGTGTTAGATAACTTAGAAATTCAAACCGTAGAAAAAGCAAACGCATTATTGAAAACTAAGCATTTTGATAGAGCAACGCTATTAAACAGTAAAGAGTGGAAAACGGCGAATGAGAGCATTACCCGTGCTTATGATCGTTGGAAACCATAATATAGTTAACTTTGTAGAATAAAAGCGCATGATATTTTTCATGCGTTTTTATTAGAGAATGAGTAAACTATTAACGTATTAAAAATGCATATTCGAATTCAATAAATGGCACTCTCACTAATGGATGATTTACACATGACGAAAAAATTGACGATTCTTGATATAGCTAAAATGGCTGGTGTTGGAAAGTCGACGGTGTCTCGTGTATTAACCGATGATCCAAAAGTGAAATTAGAAACTCGCCTCAAAGTAGAGCAGATCATTAAAGAGTCTGGGTTTACTCCTTCAAAGTCAGCCCAAAGCATGCGTGGTGGCAGTCAAAAAGTCATCGGTATTATTACGTCTCGTCTTGATTCGCCTTCAGAAAATAAAGCGGTGAGTGCAATTTTAGAGGTAATTTATCGTCACGGCTATGATGCTGTGATTATGGAAAGTCAATTTGATACTCAAAAAACCAATGAGCATTTAGAAGTACTGAGAAAACGCAGTGTTGACGGTGTTATTCTATTTGGTTTTACAGAGTGTGATATGAGTGAAGTTGAACGTTGGGATGAGCGCATGGTTGTCATTGCTATGGATACCGATAAAGTCAGTTCAATTAACTACGATAACCAAGGTGTGATAAAGCAAGCTCTTTATCATTTATCAGAACTGGGTCTTACTAACATTGCTTATATTGGTGTTGATCCTAGTGATAAAACAACCGGTAAATTACGTTTAGATGCTTATTTGAGTTGGTGTGAGGAGCGTGAATTACCATCTCGATTTGCAACAGGGCAGTTAGATCACCAGAGTGCGTATGCGTTAGTTGATTCAGTATTAGATGATGATATTGAAGCCATAGTGTGCGCAAGTGATACATTGGCACTTGGCGTAGCTAAGCGTCTTCAAGAGTTACAACGTGATGATATTCAAATTACAGGGGTTGGTGGTAATGAGCTACTTTCTTTCTTATTCCCTAATATTATCAGCATTAATCCTGGCTATCAGCGTGCAGGGGAAATTGCTGCGAAACAGCTTTTACAACAATTAGATGGTAGCGCAAATATTACTCATTTAACTCAGCCTTTATCTTTCTAAATTATCGTAAATAATACACTTTATTGTGATCTAATTCAATTTATGGGATTGTTCCCATTTATTTGTCCGGTCATATTTGCAAGTATGCTTCGAAATTCATTGGGAACATTCCCAGTTCGTGCGAAATTATAATCAACGTGGACAAAGGTATGAGTAAAATAGAGAGAAAGGACGTACAACGTTTGATAGAGTTGATCGGGGGAACAGAGAATATTGCTAGTGTAAGTCATTGTTTGACGCGCTTACGTTTTGTATTAAACAACACTAATGGTGCTGACGTAAAAGCAATAGAAAAAATACCTATGGTTAAAGGCTGCTTTACTAATGCCGGACAATTTCAAGTTGTTATTGGTACTGAAGTGGATGAAGTTTTTTCCATTTTAAATGAGCTTTCAGGAGAGAAAGGAGCATCCAAAGAAGATGCCAAACTTGCAGCTCGACAAAATATGAATATTTTAGAGCGTGGGATCTCTCATCTAGCTGAAATTTTTGTCCCATTATTACCTGCGATTATTACAGGTGGTTTGATCTTAGGTTTTAGAAACGTCATCGGCGATCTAAGAATGCTTGATGGTCAAACATTAGTAGAAACGAGTCAGTTTTGGGCAACAGTACATTCATTTTTATGGTTGATTGGTGAAGCGATATTCTTTTTCTTACCTGTTGGTGTGTGTTGGTCAACGGTGAAAAAATTAGGAGGTACTCCGATTCTAGGTATTACACTCGGTGTTACTCTAGTCTCTCCTCAATTGATGAATGCGTACCTTATTGGTAAACAAGTACCTGAAGTTTGGGATTTCGGTTTATTTGTTATTGAAAAAGTTGGTTATCAAGCACAAGTTATTCCTGCCATGCTTGCCGGTGTTGCATTAGCCTTTATTGAAACAAATTTAAAGCGCATTGTTCCTTCTTATCTGTATCTTGTTGTTGTGCCTTTTGTTTCTATTATTGTGTCTGTCATTTTGGCTCACGCATTTATTGGACCGTTTGGCAGAGTGCTCGGTGATGGCGTTGCAGTGGCTGCAAAAGCCGCAATGACTGGAGATTTTGCGATTGTTGGGTCAGTGATCTTTGGTTTCTTCTATGCACCATTAGTAATTACGGGTATTCACCACACAACGAACGCTGTCGATTTGCAATTAATGCAAGAGTTGGGCGGCACCCCAATTTGGCCTCTAATCGCATTATCAAATATTGCCCAAGCTTCAGCGGTGGTTGGGATTATCATTATCAGTAAGAAAAGTGGTGAGCGTGACATTTCAGTCCCAGCAGCTATTTCAGCTTATCTTGGTGTTACAGAGCCCGCAATGTACGGAATTAATTTGAAATATAAATTTCCAATGTTGAGTGCAATGATAGGTTCAGCAATGGCAGCAGCTATCTGTGGTAGTGCCGGTGTCATGGCGAATGGCATTGGAGTAGGTGGCTTGCCGGGAATTCTTTCTATTCAACCGCAATTCTGGGGAATTTATGGTGTTGCTATGTTAGTCGCAATTTTTGTTCCTGCCATTTTAACATTGATTATGTATAAGCGTGCAGAAACTTAAGAGCAGTTAGCCGTTTCTGCAGCCTAGGTTAAGTAATTCTTATCATTACAGTACACACCTTCACATGGATAATATAAGTAAAGGTGTTCTCTTTTTAAGTAGTTTAGAGATATAAAATGACAAATTTAGAGTGGTGGCGTACAGCAACTATCTATCAAATTTACCCAAAAAGTTTTTGCGACAGCGGTAATAAAGGCACAGGTGATATTAAAGGTATTATTTCTAAATTGAATTACCTGAAAAAATTGGGTGTGGATGCATTATGGTTAACTCCTATCTATCAATCCCCAATGATTGATAATGGCTACGATATTGCTGATTATTATTCAATTAATCCTGATTTTGGCACCATGGCAGATTTTGATGAATTACTTGAAGAAGCAAAGTCTCGTGGCATACGCATTATTATGGATCTTGTGGTTAATCATACATCGACAGAACATCATTGGTTCAAGTCTGCTCTTGGTGACAAAGACAGTGAATACCGAGATTATTATATTTGGAAAGATTCAGTTAATGGCAAAGAGCCAACTAATTGGGAATCTAAGTTTGGAGGTAACGCGTGGGCATTAGATGAAGCAACAGAGCAATATTATTTACACTTATTTGCTAAAGAGCAGGCGGATCTAAATTGGGACAATCCTAAAGTTCGTCAAGAAGTAAAAGAAATAATCAGCTTTTGGGCAGAGAAAGGCGTTGATGGATTCCGTTTAGATGTTATTAACCTTATTTCAAAGCAGCAAGAATTTCTGAATGATGATGTTGGAGATGGGCGCCGTTTTTATACTGATGGCCCTAAAGTTCATCAATATTTACAAGAGATAAGCAAAGCTGTTTTTCAAAAGTATGGTTCTGTGACTGTAGGTGAAATGTCATCAACCACGTTAGAACATTGTCAACAATACTCAGCACGAGATGGCAAAGAACTATCGATGGTATTCAACTTTCATCATCTTAAAGCTGATTATATAAATGGTGAAAAGTGGACCAAAGCTCCGTTTGATTTTATATCTCTGAAGTCGATTTTTAATCACTGGCAAACCGGTTTAAATGGCAAGGGCTGGGGAGCACTGTTTTGGTGTAATCATGATCAACCTAGAGTGGTAAGCCGCTTAGGTAATGATGAAGAGTACCGTGAATTATCCGCTAAAATGCTCGCGTCATCAGTGCATATGATGCAAGGAACGCCTTATATTTATCAAGGTGAAGAGATTGGAATGACCAACCCACATTATACTTCAATCGAGCAATATCGAGACCTTGAAAGTACTAACATGTTCGATATCATGGTGAACCAGAAGAAATCTGTTTCTGAGTCTGAAATGCTTGAAATTTTAGAACAAAAATCTCGTGATAATTCTAGAACACCAATGCAATGGAATAGAAGCAATAATGCTGGTTTTACCTTAGGTACTCCGTGGTTATCCGTGGCTAACAATTATCAAGATGTGAATGCAGAAAATGCAGTAAACGATCAAAACTCTGTGTTTTATTTCTATCAGAAAATCATCCAACTTCGTAAAGAGGTAGAGGTAATAACCACGGGGGATTACTATGATTTGATGCCTGAGCATAAGGAGTTATTCTGTTATCAACGAGAAAGTAATACGCATCGTTTAATTGCTGTTCATAACTTTTATGCGAATGAAGCGCCTGTCTCTTTTGATTTAAAAGGGAAGGACGTTAAGTATATTTTAGCGAATTATGGTGATGTAGAATTCACGCAACCTCAAAAAGAAATGATACTGCGCCCATACGAGTGTCGAGTGATATTGATTCAAAAGTAACTCTTATTTTGGTGGGAATGGCACTGTAAATAAAGTGGCTTATTATAAAAATTAAGCCCTGAAATCATAATGATTTTCAGGGCTTTTTGTTTAATTAATAGAGATAAAGATTAAGTGATTAACCTTACTCTTATTCAACCGTAATAATACGCATGCAGTTAGTAGAGCCAACGATATCCATCACGTCACCTTGAGTGATGATAACTTGGTCACCAGCACTTAATAGGCCTTTATCTTTTAATGCATTAATTGCAGCATATGTTGATGGTAAGCCAGAGCCTGCGCTTTCATCAAAGAATACTGGAGTAACACCACGGTAAAGTGCAGCACGATTTAGTGTACTTTCGTTACGTGATAATGCAAAGATTGGTAGGCCAGAGCTAAGGCGTGACATCATTAATGGTGTACGACCAGATTCAGTCAACGTGATCATCGCTGTGATGCCTTCCATGTGATTTGCTGCATACATAGTAGACATTGCAATCGTTTCTTCTGGAGTCGTGAAACGACGATCTAAACGGTGGTTAGACACATTTACTGTAGGTACTTTTTCTGCACCAATACATACACTTGCCATAGACATTACTGTCTCAACAGGGAAGTCACCCGCAGCTGTTTCTGCAGAAAGCATTACCGCATCCGAGCCATCAAGTACGGCGTTAGCAACGTCCATTACTTCAGCACGAGTTGGCATTGGGCTTGTGATCATTGATTCCATCATTTGTGTTGCAGTAATAACGGTACGGTTAAGACTACGAGCACGACGGATAAGTTGTTTTTGAACACCCACTAACTCAGGATCGCCAATTTCAACACCCAGGTCACCACGAGCAACCATTACAACGTCAGATGCCATGATGATGTCATCCATTGCTTCTTCTGTAGCAACGGTTTCAGCACGCTCAACTTTAGCGACTAATTTTGCTTCAAGACCTGCTTCACGAGCTAAACGACGAGCGTAGTTCATGTCTTCGCCGTTGCGTGGGAAAGAAACTGCTAGGTAATCAACTTTCATCGCAGCAGCTGTGATGATGTCAGCTTTGTCTTTTTCAGTCAGTGCGTCAGCAGAAAGACCGCCGCCTTGTTTGTTGATACCTTTGTTGTTTGATAAAGGACCAGCAACGGTTACTTCAGTGTGAACCTTGTTACCTTCAACAGAAGTTACTTTTAATTGAACTCGACCATCATCAAGAAGCAGTACGTCACCAGTAACAACATCTTGTGGAAGTTCTTTATAATCTAAACCTACAGAGTCTTGATTACCTTCGCCTTTTGGTAAATCGCTATCTAGTGTGAATTTATCACCAATAGCCAGTTGAATTTTACCGTCTTTGAACGTAGATACGCGAATTTTAGGACCTTGAAGATCACCAAGAATAGCAACGTGAGTACCTAGTTTAGCCGCAATTTCACGTACTTTCTTAGTGCGCATGATGTGGTCTTCTGGGCTACCGTGTGAAAAGTTCATTCGAACAACGTTTGCACCCGCGGCAATGATTTTTTCAAGGTTATTATCACGATCAGTTGCAGGGCCAAGAGTGGTAACGATTTTTGTTCTACGTAGTCTGTTAGACATATTATCTCCAAAATGGATGTTATTGTGTTTATTCTGTGATCCACTAAACATATATCGAGAATGATGACAATTCCATGATTCAAACAAGGAAATTGTAAAAAAGTATCACGCAATCGCTAAATATTTGTGTGTTTGTATAGAAAGTCGCCAATTTCTTTTGATGCAGGTTTCAATACAAAGTTCGGTAGCTCGTGGTTTTTGGCTGATAGGCTGCAAGGCAATCGTAACATCGTCCAATAATTTTATATTCTCAAGCAGGGTATCTAGTTGCTCAATGTCTTTTGTTGTTCCCACTGGATGTTTAATTTCGTTTGCGCGCATTAAGGCTTGTTCTAATACAGGAAGCTTACCTTTCATATTGATTTTTGGTGACACTGTCACCCACGTGCTAACTGAGGTCAAAATAGGGTAGGTACCACTGGTTTCTATCTGACAACGGTAACCATGTTGTTCTAACTCTTCTGTTAATGGTGTTAAATTATACATGCATGGCTCACCACCCGTTATAACGATATGCTTTGCTGTATAACCTTGTTCATTAAGCATGTTTATGATTTGAGTGCTTGTTAGCTCTGTCCAGCTTGGCGCATCTTCTTTTTTCGCTAAAATCGTTGCTAAATCTGTTTTATCACTTAGCTCAACTTCCCACGTTTGTTTGGTATCACACCAAGAGCAACCAACAGGACAGCCTTGTAAGCGTAAGAAAATAGAAGGAACTCCGGTGAATGTACCTTCACCTTGAATGGTTTCGAATAACTCATTAATTTTAAATGATGGCGCTGACATAATTATTTTACTCAAATAAAAAACTATAAAAAATCGTAGGTGAAATACGTGCAAAAGTCGCATTTTCAGTAAATATTTCATAATCTTCGTGATACTTATCACGTAGGTTAATACTTAGACTTCACAATTTGTTCGCAAAGTAAAAAAATGAAATTAGACACAAATTTATTTACTGGAGATACACATGTACGTGGCCCAACCCGGACACATTGATCACTTAAAACAAGTAAATGCTGGACGGGTTTATAAGCTTATTGACCAACTTGGTCCTATCTCTCGAATAGACCTTTCTAAACAAAGTAATTTAGCTCCGGCTAGTATTACTAAAATTACACGCGAATTGCTTGACGCACACCTTATCAAAGAAATGCAGGTACAAGAAGCAAATAGTCGTGGTCGACCTGCGATTGGTTTAGAAGTTGATAATGAAGGCTGGCAGTTTTTGTCTTTACGGTTAGGACGAGGCTACCTTACTATCGCGTTGCACAGTCTTGGCGGTGAGCAAATTATTGAAGAAAGACAAACGATTAAAGAAATAGAACAAGATGAGTTACTCGCGAAGTTACTTGCCGAGATTGAACTATTCTTTCAAAAACATTCTCGTATTTTAGGCAGGATAACAAGTATTTCAGTTTCTTTACCGGGGTTAGTTATTTCTTCTGAAGGGCTTGTTATTCAAATGCCACATTACAACGTGGATAATTTGCCTCTTGGTCCTAAAATTTATGAAGCTACAGGCTTGCCTGTCTTTATTGGTAACGACACTCGTAGTTGGGCATTAGCTGAAAAGTTGTTTGGTAATTCTCAAAGTTATGATAATTCAATTCTTGTTTCCATTCATCACGGTGTTGGTGCTGGTATCATAATGAATGGTGAAGTCCTACAAGGTAGAACGGGTAATATTGGTGAGATGGGGCACATCAAAATCAATAAATTAGGCGCTCGTTGTCATTGTGGTAATTCAGGTTGTCTTGAAACCGTAGCCAGTGCTAAAGCGCTTAGAGATCAAGTAACAAACCTGATTAATAATGGGCACCAAACGTCATTAAAAGGCAATGTGATTACGATAGAAAATATTTGTCTAGCTGCTAATGAAGGCGATATTTTAGCAAAACAAGTCATTACTGAGTTAGGGCATAATCTTGGTGAAGCGATTGCCATTATGGTGAACTTGTTTAACCCTGAAATTGTATTGATTGGTGGTGAGATAAATCTTTCTAAAGAACTTCTTTATCCTGTCATAATGGATGCAATACAAAATCAAGTATTACCTTTGTATGCTAAAGATACAAAGTTAGTTGAAAGCCGTTTTTATACACAAGCGACAATGCCGGGAGCTGCGCTTGTTAAGCAAGCAATGTTTGATGGGTCATTACTGATGAAAGTGATTGAAGGCTAAAATATTACTGTATGTATGGAAACAAAGGAGCAGCCACTAAGCTGCTCTTTTTATTTGACTATCTTTTCAAACCATTGAGATAAGTTTCTAATGATTGCCTAAAAGAATTAGTATTAATCTGCAACTAGACTTCGCTTTTTAGAAACTCAACAAACGTATCAATATCTTGTTTTGAAATATCTTTATGAGTAACAAAACGAATAGGGTTACCAGCAGAAATTAAAATACCTTTCTCTTGAGCGTGTTGAACAATTGTATGTATATCGACTTTGTTATCTAAACGAGCAAATACAATGTTAGTTTGAATGTGCTCTACATTGACCGAAAATCCACTAACATTATTAAGTTGTTCTGCTAAATATTTAGCATTGCTATGATCGACCGAGAGTTGTGGAACTTGTTCAGTTAAAGCAAGTTTACCAGCAGCAGCTAGAATTCCTGCCTGACGCATGCCGCCGCCCAACATTTTTCTAATGCGCCGTGCTTTTTGGATATACTCTTTAGTGCCTAATAATAAAGAGCCAACAGGTGCTGATAAGCCTTTCGATAAACAAATAGTCATACTATCAAAATGCTGTGCAATCTCTTTAATATCGACATTTAGTGCGACTGCTGCGTTATATACACGGGCGCCATCAAGGTGAAGTTGTAAATTATGCTTATTTACGAACTCACGAGCTTCGGCTAAATAGCTAAGAGGGAGGACTTTACCATTAATGGTATTTTCTAAGCTGAGCAGCTTGGTTCGTGCAAAATGAAAATCATCTGGTTTAATTGCAGCTTCTAGCTTTTGAAAGCATAATGAACCATCAGGGTTATTCTCTACTGGTTGAGGTTGGATTGATCCTAAAACTGCTGCGCCACCGGCTTCATATTTGTAATTATGCGCTTGTTGGCCACATAAATATTCATCACCACGTTCACAGTGGGCCATCAAACCTAAAAGGTTCGCTTGAGTACCTGATGAGGTGAAAAGAGCCGCTTCAAAGCCATGTCGCTCTGCTGTCCATGCTTCAAGTTCATTTACTGTTGGGTCATCTCCATACACATCATCGCCAACTAAGGCGTTTGCCATTGCATCACGCATGGTTTGGGTTGGTCTTGTTACTGTATCTGAGCGAAAATCAATCATGTTACTTCCTTGCGTTAACCGTAATGTTTAAAATATCATTAGTCTGTTATTATTTTAGTGCTATTTTTAATAGACGATAGCATAGTGTTTATGTATGTGAAAATAATGCCGACCACATCTTTTTACATACGCCAGCGACTAATATGACTCACTTCTGGTTAAAAGATCTTAGTGATAGAGTTAAAGGTAACGATAAAAAAATGCATATCAAAAAGAGCAAAATTTCTAAATTACGACTAATTGATTAGTTAAAGTGATTGTTTATTAAGCGATTATGAAAATATGTAACTATAATGAGTAAAGGAATTACATTATACTCAATATTATATACGATCAGAATTGTAAGGGAATGTAATGCAAGGTAACTCAATAAGAACCAGTGCAGAGCGCGCATTGTTATCAGAAAGAATCCAAAAACTGACAACCGCCTTGTCTGATGGTGTATATGAGAGAGAAGACACAATGAGGCTGTGTTTGCTTGCCGCGCTTGCAGGAGAAAGTGTTTTCTTGCTTGGTCCTCCAGGTATAGCAAAAAGCTTAATTGCAAAGCGTTTAATTAAGGCTTTTGATAACAGCAGTTATTTTGAGTATTTAATGACACGGTTCTCAACACCAGAAGAAGTATTTGGTCCATTATCAATTCAAGAATTAAAAGACAATGGTAAGTATGTACGTTTGACTGAAGGTTATTTACCTAATGCTCAGGTTGTATTTTTAGATGAGATTTGGAAAGCAGGCCCTGCAATCTTAAATACTTTACTAACCGTTGTTAATGAAAAAACATTTAAAAATGGCAGTGAAATTCTTCCCGTTCCTATGCGATTATTGATTTCTGCATCTAATGAACTACCAGATGAAGACAGCGGTTTGGATGCACTTTACGATCGAATGTTAGTTCGCGTGTTCGTGAATCGTATTCAAAATAAAAACAATTTTAAGTCGATGTTAATGACTGGGACGATTCAAGAAACAGAAGTAGATCCGTTATTAGTCGTTACAGATACAGAGTATCATCAATGGCAAAAAGAGTTTGATGGCTTAACTCTATCTGAAGAAGTATTCGAAAAGCTTTTTGAACTTAAATCAATGCTAGAGAAACATAACTCAGCTTATGATGATGATCTTTATGTATCCGATCGCCGTTGGAAAAAATCAGTAAAACTACTGAAAGCATCGGCATTTTTCAGTGGACGTGATGAAATTAATCCAATGGATCTGTTGTTGCTGCAAGACTGTTTATGGACTACGCCTGAAAACCGTGACCAAGTAAGGGACAGCATTCGAAAATTTGCTTCAGAAAAAGCATTTGATCAAAAAAATGTATCGATGAATATTGAGATGATACAAGCTGATGTTATTGAGATGGAAGCGGCGATATTAGTTGAACAAAGTATTAATTTTCATATCGAAGCTACGGGTAATCGATTAATGAAAAAAGAAAGCTTTGAATTTGATTTCCATAAAGGTAAAAGATACAGCGTAGGTTCTGCTCATCAATTAATTAAGTTAGTTATGCTGCAATCGAATATGTCTGTTTCAGAGAGTGAAAAGGGCGATAGCCGTTGGGTTTATGTAAATCCTGATGACATATCAAAGCAAATGAAAGAAGGCAAAGCGGTTGTTTATGGTTATGTGAATCAAAATCCAAATTTATGCGCGTTGAATTTAGAATTGGATGCAGATTCCAGGTTGGTAATCAAAGATATCGCAAATCGCTCTGTTCTTGTTGGTATGGTCGGTCATAATAATCCAGAGCAAAGCCAATTTGAAGAGTGGGAACAGAGTATTGCTTTAAACAATTCAAAATTGAATGAGGCTGATCATCAGTTAAGAAAAAGTAGAACTCAATTCCATGCGGCGCTTCCACATAATTTTATTGAAGAGAATTTACCGTCTGTTATTGAAAGTAGTCTACAGTTATTAGCTCAACGAATTGAAGATTGTAAAACTCAATTTGAGAGCACAAGCCGTAGAGTGCTAAATTTTAGTGAATATTACTCTTAGTATAATTATGTATTATTACTCACAAGGAAATATATGTTAGGTGCTGACGCGTTAAATTTAGTTATGATGGTTGCAGAATCAGGAATGATAGATTCTTCGATCGCGGAGGTTTTATCTAGACCTCAATTTTTAACTGCAGCGAAATCAAACCCTAACATTAAGCCTACCATTAAAAATCATATTTTAAAATGGAGAGGTAAGGTTAAACACAAAATGACAAAAGTGTGTGAGACTGAACGTATTCAAGAAGAGTTGGCATTATATCAAGAAGTCATTCATTGGACTGAAGATGAGTTTTATCAGAAAATAGATAGTGTTGTTATTAAGTTAGAATGGCACTCTTCATTTTATATTGAAGCGAGTAAGTTGATTAACAACAACAAGGGGTTAATTAATCCAATGTTTCCTCGTTTCTTTTGTGAACGTTGGTATGAAAGCCTTTCTGATGCAATTAAGAAAGCACAGCTGACAGAATTAAAAGAAGATAAAGAGAAACTACTTGCCGACCTGTATCAGCGTATTGAGACCTTAAAAACAATGGAATCAGTAACGTCTGAAGGGGATGAGGCTAAGATTGGAAAGTTATGGGACATGGCATCAGCCAAGTTAACTAAATCCAATGTTGATATTATGAAGCTTCACGCACGTTTTTTAAGCAAAAATAAAGGGCTACAAGATATTGCTTCCAAACTTGGACGCATGGCGAATGAAGCACAAAATCATGATCGCTCTCAAGCTTTGGCTGAAGAAGTCAAAGTGGTGGAAGAGAAAAGTGATTTTGTTACTGATGATATTGTAGGTATACAAGAAGGGGATGATCTGAGTCGTCTATTACCCAATGAAACCCTATTTTTATCTCACCCTGAACTTGAGGTTATTTTTTATCAGCATCTTGTAGACAAACGTTTGATGAATTATCGAATGGAAGGGGCTGATAGAAAATTGCGGAAAGTTACCGCACACTCTAGAGCTGCAAGTGACGCATTAATTGAAAAGGGGCCTTTTGTTGTTTGTGTTGACGCATCAGGTTCAATGAGTGGCTTTCCTGAACAATGCGCTAAAGCATTGGCGTATGGGTTAATGCAAATCGCATTAGCGGAAGAAAGAGATTGTTATGTCATCTTATTTTCTACCCAACAAATTACCTATGAGTTAACAAAGCAAGATGGTTTGAAAGAGGTTGCGGATTTTTTATCGTATAAATTTCACGGTGGTACAGATTTAGAGCCGGTACTTGAGCAGTCGATTCAACTTATGCATGGTGATAAGTATAAAAACGCAGATTTGGTCGTATTGTCTGACTTTATCGCCCCGACGCAATCAGAGCATATTGATGCAATGGTTCAAGAAGTTAAACAATATCAGAATCGTTTTCATGCGGTTTGTTTATCTAAATATGGTAATCCAGCATTAATGGCGATGTTTGATCATACATGGTCTTATCATCCATCAATGCTAGGTAGATTAACGCAAATCAGATAATGCGTTATTCCCCATCTTTCACAAAGCGAACTTTACTAAAACCTAATTTAGTGAAGTAGCTGTGACGGAAGTCCTTCACTGCACCAGGATTGCTTGATGCCATTTCTACTTGTTTTAGCATGGTATCAAATTTAGAGATATCAATACCTTCAGCAGCAGCTGCTGCCTCAAATGGACCGTGAAATTCACGGAACGAGAAAGCAATTTCTTTCGTTTCTGATTTGTAGGTGTAACGAACGGTACGAGCCATTATTATTCCTCAAAAAAGGATGGCCGTAACCATCCTTTCTATTAATTACTTTTTGAATATTTCAGCAAGTTCACGTTTCATGATTGGATCACGACGTGCTTTTTTAATCTGTTTAACAAGGTCTTTAACACAGTTGTGTAAAACTTGATCAAGCAGCTGAGAGCGGTATTCCGCTTGTGCATCTTCATCCATGTTTTCAGGAAGTTCGATAGTTTCGAATTCCGCCATGAAATCATAACCAGCGTAGCTTTGGCTTAAAGAAACTAATGCGTGAAATTGCTCAAAATTGTCTAATACTTTTTGAGCACTTGCTGGCATTTCATCCCAAGATTCACGAACAGCAATCTCAGCTACTTCATGAACAGAAACAAGCATGTGCCACATTTCTTCAGGAACGCTTTCAAACTCAATTACTTTTTTAAGTTCTGGAGAGATAGTTGCTAAATCAATAGCCTCTTTTTGTGTGTTTTCAACTTCAGACATGGGCATTTCTCGTCATATAAAAAATAAATGGTAACCAGACCACAAAAAATGTCAATTCTATTCATTGCTGTATAGGAAAATAGCGTCCTAATTGTTCTATTTAGAAGCAAAAATAAGGAATAAAGGTCACAAAAGAAGGGTTTAAAGTAAAGATATTGTCATCTAGGTCGCTAAAAGAGGTAGGAATATTATTACTCGGGTTAATCATGCTTAAAATTTTATCACTATGTACTTCATTGTTACTGATCGGTTGTGCTCCAATGGGGAACAATTTATTAGATACCGCTCCTAAGACTAAAGATGATACACCATTTCCAACATTTGAAGATCCTACTAATCAAACATTAGAAAAAGGTGAATCCGTTGATGCTGAGGTAACAAGTCCATTAACAGGACCGAATGGTGAATTGAAAGACGATGATATGAGAAAAGTGGCCAATCAGCTTTCTGAGCTTGGTGTTATTTATCATGAAGTCAATGGTGACCAGCTTGTTATTAGTATTCAAGAGAAAGTACATTTCTCAAGTGCCAAGGCAGAGTTAACGCCGTTTGCTAAAAATTTATTAAATAAACTGATATCTGTTATGGCTACGAAGCCGGAACTTGCTTTAGTTTTAGATGGACACACAGATAAAACTGGTAATCCGGATAGTAATCAGAACCTGTCAGAAATGCGCTCTAACGAAGTTCGACGTTACCTATTAGCAAATAGACTGGATGCAGGTCAATTGTATTCTCGTGGGTTTGGTGAGTATCTTCCATTATGCGATAACGAAACGATGTTAGGCCGTAAGTGTAATCGTCGTGTTGAAATTACAATATTAAAGATTCATTGGTAAAGATAAGATTAAAGATAGTGTAAACCAGATAAGGATATATCCCTATCTGGTTTATTTGCATTTTACTGAGCAGATATTGGTTGCTCTTGGTACGCCTTAGTACCCCACAGTGGAACAGTTGAAAGACTATGTTTAAAGCTGCCTTCGGTCTCTTTTGTTGTGTAAGACAGGTAGAGTAGGGTTTGATTTTCAGCATCGTAGATGCGTCTAACCTTCATTGATTTGAAGAAAATACTCTTAGATTGTTTAAATACCACTTCACCTGATTTAGATTTATTGATTGTTGCAATCATCTCAGGTGTGATATCACCCGTTTGGCGACATGAAATAGAGCTATCACTCGGATCTGCAAGACTGAAGTCAGCTTCAACTGATGCAATGTGACAAGTAATGCCTGGGATTTTGTCATCATCCAAGTTTGAAACTTTGATATCTTTCATGGTGAACATACCTAGTGATACGTCACCGACTTCATTATCTGAACAAGCAGTAAGCATTGCGGTCAGACTTAGAGCAAAAATAATTTTTTTCATTAAAGATTCTCTGATTTTAAACGATATAGATGAGTGTAGCATAAGTGTTATTCGATTTGAGCATGGCACGATACTAAAAATATAAATGATGTCATGACGTTAGCATAGAGTAGTTAGGTGTATATGCGAACTCAAATGACAAATGGGTTTTTGAATTAGTCAAAAGTGTATTAGTATCTATTCTATAAAATACACATGTGGAGATATATCTTGAAAAAACAAATAATTACAGCTGCTATTATGGTTATTTTATTAAGTGGCTGCACCTCTCCATCACAACCAAGTGTATGTGTTCCAGACTTTTGTAATATTTGGGGCCAATGATTTTTAATGCTTGATTTTTATTGTTAGATTCAGCGTATCTATTTAATTTAATTAGGCTATAATCAACGAGTTCAAGACATTGTTAGGATTTTAGAATGAAAGTATGTGGCGTAGAGCTTAAAGGTAATGAAGCAATCATCTGTTTAGTTAATAAATCAGATGGCATGATTGACCTACCAGATTGTCGTGTTGCTAAATTTGATATTACTGAGCCATCTAAAACGGAATCTATCCGTGATTTTCAGTTTAAATTTAAAAAATTGATGGAAGACTATCAAGTAGAAACGGTTGTAATTAAAGAACGCGTTATGAAAGGTAAGTTTGCTGGCGGTGCTGTCGGCTTTAAATTAGAAGCTGCGATTCAGTTAATTGACGCTGTTGAAGTTGAAGTATTATCAGCAATGGATCAAAAAGCTAGCCTTAAACGCGCACCAGAAATGCTGCGAGTAAAAGAAGTTGGCCTTAAAGGTTATCAGCAAGAAGCGTATGAAACGGGTTTTGCTTTCTTAAACTTATAATTTTTTGATTATTAAAAGGATGGATTAACCATCCTTTTTTGTAGGTGCTTATGTCTATAGATTTGAATACATTCCATCAGCAAAAATTAACTTGGTTAGCGAATCAAGTTAATGTCGACTTTCCTACGCCTGAAAGTGTAAAAGGTCGCGATGTCTACTTAAATCAAGAGACTCTAGATTCGGAAGAATACACCTACCTTTCGCCAGTATTCCCTGAAAACATGTCAATTTTATTAGTTACTGAGCATCGTTTAACTATCCGATGGGCAATGACGGTAGCGAGTCAATGGGATACAGAGTATGACGATGTACTCGAATTTCTAACTCAAGTAGATTTGTGTGACGATTATCAACTATTTATAGCTTTAGATGGTATGAAACCTGTTGCCGCATGTGTGTCTCAAGCTTCTGATGATGTCATGTATGTTTCGGATGTTGTAGTAACAAGTGATGTTTTGACTATTAATAGCTTTTTAAGTGCAGTCATGGAGCAACAAACTGCTTTAACAGGTCATACGTTTACATCTTGTATTCGAACATAAGCCTGTTTACTAATAAGCTAACCATAATATGCGTTACTTTTTCTCATTCTTAATGGCTTTTTTATCTCTATATCCATCGATTTCTTTTGCGCGATTGGTAGAGACTGAAAAGCCCATTAATATTCTTATCCTACACTCTTATAGCCCGTCTTATGAGTGGACGATGAACATAGAGAAGGGGATTCAGAACACCATAAAAAATGCAGATAAAAATATACGTTTATCGATTGAGTATATGGATTCTAAACGTATTGATAATAAGCAATATCATGCAGAGTATCAGTACTATTTGAGTATTAAATATAAAATAGATTACTTTGATGCCGTTATTGCCTCTGATGATAATGCACTCAATTTTTTAATTAAAAACGCCGACAACCTTTATCCTGACATTCCTATTGTAGCTGTTGGTATTAATAATCTTTCCCCAGATTTAGGTACCCTGAAAAATCGATTAACAATCTATTATGAGCGGGATCACATATCTAAAAACTTAGAATTGGCACAATCGCTTTTCCCTAACGTCAAAACGATATATTTATTAAGTGATGACAGCTTAACCTCTCAGTTAATTCGTAAGCATTTTTTATCTGAGGCTGAGAAGTTCGCTCAATTAACAGTTAAAGTTATCAACGATAAATCATTAGAAGAAGCTACAGCTTTCTTATCTACAGCCCCAAGAGATTCAGTTGCTTTTCTAACGCACTATAATACTGAATTAAACAAAGGCCGATATTATGATTATGCCGCTATTGCTTCGGTATTATCTAAAAATAGTGCTATCCCAATCTTTGTATTTTGGGAGCATTACATTGGCTATGGGGTTCTTGGTGGCTATGTAAATCGTTCTTATTCATTAGGTGTGCAATCGATTTTATCGCTTCGTCAGAAATTGAATTTTACGATAACAGAAAAGGTGTCTAATTTTCCTTCTGCATGGGAAGGCTATCTTTTCGATTCAAGCATGGTAGAGCGTTTTCATTTAAAAAGACAAGAATTACCTCATGCTTCGAGTGTCGTGAATGAACCTTATTCTTATCTGTATGAGCACAGAAATATCATTAGTGTCTCTGCGCTATTAGTAGTAATGATGCTTGGCATTATCATTACTCAATATATTGCCATACTACGTAAGAAAGAATTAAATGAAAATAAATCGCACATATTGGCTCTACAGAGAAAAACATTAACAGTACAAAAAGAAATGATAGAAGTTTTAGGGGAGGCGATAGAAACGCGTTCTGGTGAAACGGGAAGTCATGTTCGCAGAGTTGCTAAAATGTCTTGGCTTCTAGGTAAAATTTATGGGTTACCTTTATCAGAATATGAATTAATAGAAGTTATTAGCCCTATGCATGATGTTGGTAAAATAGGGATCTCAGAGGCTATATTAGATAAGCCAGGTAAGTTAACCCAAGATGAAAGAAAAATAATAGAGCAACATACTGTTATGGGTTATAACTTATTAAGTTCAGGGGGCGAAATTATGCAATCAGCAGCAAGGATAGCCTTAGAGCATCATGAACGGTGGGATGGAAAAGGGTACCCTAATCAACTAGTCGCTGATGAAATTTATATTTTTGCTCGTATTACAGCGATAACGGATGTATTCGATGCCTTGATGAGTAAGCGTTGCTATAAAGAGCCATGGCCTCTAGACAAAGTTATAGCGCTGTTTGAAAAAGAATGTGGTAAACAGTTTGATCCTAATTTGTGCCAAATGTTCTTAAATAACATTCAAAAATTTGTTGATATTAGACAGGAATACCCTGATTAAATTGTATGAGATTACTTATCATTTTAACGAAAAAAAGCCCGATACAGTGATGTAGCGGGCTTTTTATTTAGTAAATAACTGATCATCGTAGCTGGTTAAAATGCTGAATCAGCTTACTTACTGTGATTAGTATTATCCAATAAAGCTAATGTAAGTTTGTAAAATAATCAAATTTACGATATCAATGAAAAACGCACCGACAATAGGAACAACCATAAACGCTTGTGGTGATGGTCCAAAACGAGAGACGAGTGAGCCCATATTCATCACCGCTGTTGGTGTCGCGCCTAGACCAAACCCACAGTGACCGCCAGCCATTACCGCAGCATCATAATTTGACCCCATAACGCGGAATGTAACGAAATATGAAAACAACGCTAGGACTACGGTTTGAACTGAAAGAATAATCAGTAATGGAATCGCTAAGTCGAAGATATTCCACAGCTTTAAGCTCATTAATGCCATTGCTAAGAACAGGGCAAGTGAAACCGTACCTAAAATATCAACTGTTTCAGTATCAATTTTATGGATCTTAGTAACTTCAGTGATATTAGTAATGAATACACCGATAAATAATGCATAGACAAAATCAGGAATTTTCAGCCATGAGATATCAAAGGTAGCAACAAAATCACCAAGGTATCCGGCACCAACGACACAAAGTAAAAGAACAAATAATGTTTCAATTACTTTTTTAGCGGTAACTTTATCTTCTTCACGTTCATTATAGGTAACAAGCTCAGGGAAACGGCTATGAGTATCAACCCCTGTGCCATACTCTGATTCTAGTTTATGTCTATGGATAAGTTTTTGTGCAATTGGGCTACCAATTAACCCCCCCATAATTAAACCAAAGGTTGCTGATGCCATTGCTAGTTCTAGTGTGTTTAAATGATAAGTCTCAGCAAATGTTTGTGACCACGCAGCGCCTGTACCATGACCACCAGATAGGGTAATTGAACCAGCAATTAATCCCATAAGAGGATCTAGTCCCATCATGCTTGCCAAGCTGACGCCAATTCCGTTTTGGATAATGATGTAAACAGAAGCAACTGTAAGAAAAATGAAGACTTTCGTGCCTCCTTTTATTAATTGCTTATAGTTAGCAGCCAAGCCGACTGTACTAAAGAACATTAGCATGAATGTACTTTGTAAAGGCAGTGAGAACTGTAAGTTAATACCCTTAAAATGGAGAGCGGTGATAGCAACCGCGACGATCAATCCGCCAACAATTGGCTCTGGGATATTATATTTTTTAAATAGCACAACTTTTGAATTGACCAAGTGGCCGAGAAAAAGCACCGCAATGGCAATTAAAAATGATTCAAGTGCGCCAATAGATAGAGTGTTTGACATAGTACTCCTAAGTTGAAATATCGATTCTTAGTTTCGTCTACATTAGTTAGCTTTTCGAAAAAAAATGAAGAATAAATGTATTTTAATGCATTATCCTGAATGATATTGTCTAATTTCAGGGACGGATAGTAGCATTTTTATCAACTCTAGTGGGTTAATGAGGAGTAAAATATATAAACACGCTGTTATCATTAAAGAATAATGTAAGTTTATTGGTGACTATTCATCGTAAAAAAGAACAATACTGCCGCCGCGAAGCGCACTACCTACGTTAAATGTGAACCCAATACCGACATTATCAACCAGAGATATCCATTTTCTCGTATCGATTAACCATGCAATATTGAACTCATAATAGAAATCAGTGCCAAGAGGTTCGTTCACATCACCACCTAGATCGACACGCTTTGCTTTTAAGTATAGAACTTGAGCAAAACGATTCCAATGAGCCATGTTGTATCTTAATTGTAGACTATTTACAAAACGCCAGACTTCTGGATTTACATCTGAGCTAAAATTAGCAGAGCCACCAAAACCTTGACCATAAGCATAATGATAGCTGTTATTGAAACGCCATTCTCCCCAATCAGTTTCTTTTTTATACTGAAAGGTGATTTTAGGTTCAATCATGAAGGTATTACTTGAGACATTAAAAAAAGTACCATTAAAGTAGGGAGCTAAAGACTGACTAAATGCAGAGTTATACTTGTGGGTGTTTTTATAATGCATTAGGTGAAAAGCATTCCCCAATGAAATGGTCCAATTTTCATAAAACTCATAATTTTGAGCATATTCGGCATATAAGCCGAAAACTTCATCAATATCTGAATCTGGTAAAGATTTATCTTTGATCTCCATATCCACATCAGTATTTACATAAGAAGCACGAACCGTTATTTCATGTGACCAAAGTGAATCAGGATCGTCGGTTAATGTAAATGTATAGGGAAGGGAGTAAACCGTCATTTGATTGCGAAGCTCAACAGAATCAGAACTTCCAATATTTTCATTATCACTTTCGAAGTAGTTATTTGGATTAAAATCGGCGATCCCGAATGTGATCATGTTGCTATCAGATAAAACGAGTGAGGCTGCGAAAGCTTGCTCGACTTGTCTTTCTGGCGTTAACTTATGAGCGATAGCTTTCTCTGTAACTAGATTTAATAACAAAATAATTAAGAGAGAATTTAATCCGCGCAATGTTTCAAGCCTTTTGGAAAGATATAAACATAATGTAGTAGAAAAAATAATAATTATCCACAATAAATCAGTTTGTTATCTAATGTTTCGCAAAAATAACACGAAGAAAGAGAAGGCACAAAAAGTAAACATAAAATTGTGCCTTCATTTAAAGTTGTTAGTTAGTCGCTAATGAATCCACCTGTTTGATGATTCCATAACTGGGCGTAAATACCACCTAGTTGTACTAACTCTTTATGCGTACCTTGTTCTACGACTTTGCCTTGATCCATTACCAATAATCTATCCATTGCAGCAATGGTTGATAAGCGGTGTGCAATTGCAATTACAGTCTTTCCTTTCATTAGCTCATCAAGACTGTCCTGAATTGCTGCTTCAACTTCTGAGTCTAAGGCTGAGGTTGCTTCATCTAAAATTAATAATGGTGCATCTTTGAGTAAAACTCGAGATATAGCAATACGTTGACGTTGACCACCAGACAGTTTCACACCACGTTCACCAACTTGAGCATCATAACCTTTCTTACCATTAGAGTCGGTTAATGTTTCTATGAACTCATGGGCTTGAGCTTGTTTGGTTGCAATAAATAGAGCTTCATCACTTGCATCAGGGCGACCATATTTGATGTTATCTCTAATTGAGCGATGAAGTAGAGAGGTATCTTGGCTTACCATACCAATTTGGCTACGCAGTGAATCTTGAGTTACTTCTCTAAGATCATGCCCATCAATAGAAATAGAACCAGATTCTATATCATGGAAACGAAGCAACAAATTTACTAATGTTGATTTACCTGCTCCAGAACGACCGACTAGACCTATCTTTTCACCTGGTTTAATCTCAAGATTAAGGTCATTAATTACCCCTTTATTTTCACCATAGTGAAAATTAACATTATCGAACTTAATTGAGCCTTGAGTCACTTTTAACTCTGTTGCATCTGGCTTATCATTGATCGAAATTGGCTTTGAAAGTGTATTAATACCATCGGTAACCGTACCTAGGTTTTCAAATAATGAGCTAATTTCCCACATTATCCAATGAGACATACCGTTAACACGTAAAGCTAAGCTGATGGCAATCGCAATAGCGCCAATAGAAAGTACGTTATCAACCCATAACATAATAGATACAGCAGCAATAGAGAAAACTAAAAGGTAATTTATAATCTCAACTGAAATATTAATTCCTGTCGCTAAGCGCATTTGTTTATGCACCGTGCCCAAGAACTCTTCCATCCCTTCTTCTGCATATTCAGTTTCACGCTTGCTGTGGCTGAATAACTTCACGGTGTTAATGTTCGTATAGCTATCTACAATTCTACCTGTCATGGTAGAGCGTGCATCGGCTTGTTTCTCAGAAATCGCTTTTAGTTTAGGGACAAAATAGAATTGGATAGCAATATAAGCAGCAAGCCAAATAAGCATTGGAATCATTAGACGCCAATCAGCCTGGCCGACCATAACAACCATCGAGGTGAAATAAACTGAGATATAGACAAGCACGTCCAATAGCTTCATTACGGTTTCGCGAACGGCTAATGAGGTTTGCATTACTTTAGTGGCTATACGGCCAGCAAAATCATCAGAGTAGAATGATACGCTTTGTTTTAATAAATAACGGTGTGCTTGCCAGCGGATCGCCATTGGGTAATTACCCAACAAAGTTTGATGAGTAATTAAAGAGTGTATAAGAAGTAAAATAGGCACACCAATGACAACCAATAAACCTAACCAGATTAAAGTTTGGCCTTCTTGTGCTAAAAATGTGTCACGATCATGTGTTGATAACCAATCAACTAATTGTCCCATAAAACCAAATAATGAGACCTCAATGATGGCAATAACAGCACTTAGTGATGACATTGCAATTAATGGAGTTTCAAACCCTTTGGTATAATGGCGACAAAATGCATAGAGCCCTTTAGGAGGCTGATCTGGTTCTTGCTTTGGAAAAGCGGTGGTGAGCCGTTCAAAGAAGTTAAACATACGTTAAGCCTTTAATTATTATATTGTTTCGAATTATTGTGAAATTGATTTTCTGAGAAATAACAGAGTATTCCCACATACTGCTAACATAACTCAAAAGTTCGATTTATGTAATTTATTTTGTAAATTAATCAATAAGTTTTCTTAAATAATTAGTACGATAAGACGCAGTAGAGGTATCATAAAAAGGATTTTATTAATTGTGAGCATTGTTATGAAAAAAATACCAACAAATATCATTACTGGTTTTCTCGGTGTAGGGAAAACGACAACCATTTTGCAGTTACTTAAAAATAAGCCAGAAGGAGAGTCTTGGGCTGTTTTAGTTAATGAATTTGGTGAAGTTGGTATCGATGGTGCTTTTTTAACAGAAAGTGGGGCGATGGTTAAAGAGGTCCCTGGTGGCTGCATGTGCTGTACTGCGGGTTTACCTATGTCTGTAGGTATCAATGCATTATTACGCCAAAAACCAGATCGTTTGATTATTGAACCAACAGGCTTAGGTCACCCTAAGAAAATTATAGCTATTCTTCAATCTGAACATTATGAAAAATATATTGATTTAAAGTCAACCATTGGCCTTGTTGACCCTCGTAATTTGTCTAACGAGAAATACACAAGCAACCAAAATTTTAATGATCAGTTAAGTATTTCTGACGTGGTTGTTGCGACCAAAATGGACATTGCGTCCGATTATGATGAATGTTTATTTGCTTCATGGGCAAAATCATTACCACACCAACCTAAAACCACCACGATTAATCATGGTGAGCTGCCTTTACATTGGTTAGATGAGAATAGAACGGTTGAATTAACGATTGAAGATCATCACCATCATCATGCAGAGCAAGAAATTGTTGAAATGATATTAGAGCCAGGACAAAAATTCTGTCGTAAAGAAAACAAAGGGCAGGGCTATGTGAGTTGTGGTTGGTTCTTTGGGGCTGAATCGGTATTTAATTTTGATGAACTATTTTCAATGTTATCTGCGCTAACGGCTGAACGTGTTAAAGCGGTAATGAATACCAATAAAGGCTTTTATGCATTCAACGTCGCTAACGGTGTTGTTTCAGTTAATTTACTTAGTATTGATGGGATGGAATCAAAATTAGAAGTAATTGATAGCCAACTATTGCCTTGGGATCAGTTAGAGGAAGTGTTATTAAGTTTACTTATTGAAGAGTAGCAAGCTCAGTAATAAAAATAAAAAAGAGAGGCTAACTTAGGGTTAGCCTCTCTTTTTATTAGTGTGTTAAAAAGAATTAACGTTTGTTTTTCAAGTAACGTTTACGACGTTCTTCTTTTTTCTTAATTTGTTGTTCAACTTTAAGTGCTGCAGCAATTTCAACGGCTTCAAGTTCAGCCGGGATCATGTCAGGAAGTTCTAGGGTTAATTGACCTAATGTACCTGAACGAAGTTCATGAAGCAGAATTTCAGACGCTTTATAGATATTAATTCGTCCGCCAGCTTGCAAACAACCGCGGCTACGGCCAATTGCTTCCATTAACTCTAAATCGTTATCTGGTAATTCATCCAAGTTATAGCGTTCTTTTAAGTGCTCTGGGTACTGTTTTGCTAAATACTCAACAGTATAAAAAGCCACTTCATCGTAATCCATCGCTGTATCTTTAACAGCACCAGTAGCTGCAAGACGGAAACCACTGTGTGGATTCTCAACCTTAGGCCATAAAATCCCAGGGGTATCAGAAAGAACAACCCCATTTTGCAAATTAATACGTTGCTGACGACGAGTTACCGCTGGTTGGTTGCCGGTTACTGCAATCATACGTCCTGCTAACGTATTAATGATGGTTGATTTTCCCACATTTGGAATGCCCATAATCATGGTGCGAACATTTTTTCCCATCGCTTCACGGTGAGGAACCAGCTTACGGCATCTTTCCATAATTTTATGGATTTCATCGGGGTTACTGGTTGTCACAGCCATTGCTGTAACGCCTTGCTCTTTTTCAAGGTGTTCAATCCACAGTTGAGTCACTTCAGGGTCAGCTAAATCACGCTTGTTCAAAACTTTAATACAAGGCTTGTCTTGACGTAGAGAGGCGATCATTGGATTCTCGCTACTGAAAGGGATACGAGCATCAAGCACTTCGATGATCACATCCATTTTAGGGATCACTTCCGCGATCTCTTTTTGAGCTTTATGCATGTGACCAGGGAACCATTGGATGGACATAGCGTGAATCCTTTAAAAATCAAAAACGCTATTTTAACGGCAAAGTCAAAAGAGTAAAGGGAAGTTAGGCTGCTTGATGATTTTGTTGCTGTAATGGTAAAGGTTTACCCAACAAGAAGCCTTGAAAATAATCAATACCCAGTGATTTCATATCTTCATATTGTTTAGCGGTTTCAACGCCTTCAATAACAATTAATGCTTTTTGTTTTCTCGCTAAAGCGATGGCTGACAGAATAGGAGTAGTGTTGCCATTTTCATATTGAAGCAATAAAGAACGATCAATCTTCAAAATGTTGGGTTCTAATAATGAGACGCGCTCTTCTGATGACGCTTCTGAGCCGAAGTCATCAATGGCAATATTAAAACCATGTGATTTAATATCCTCTATAGCACTTAATAATTTATCTTTATCATGGTAATGAAATTCAAGAAGTTCTAGTGTGACATATTGAGGGGATAACCCCAGTTCTTGAATACGAGATTCAAGTAATGATGTATTCAGAGTCGGTATTTTATTTATATGAAAATGGACTGCAGATTCAGGTAATATATTTAGAAATAGTTGAATATTTCTTTGTGAAAAAAGAGAAAAGTTTCGTATATGAATAATGCGGCTTAGTCGCTCAATATTGAGAATTTGTTCAACGGTTCTTGTTGCGTCTTTAAAAAACAAATCTGGTCGGATTGGTAGCATTTTGTTGTCATAAATTCGTAATAATGCTTCATAGCCAATAATGGTTTGTTGAGTATTAAAGATAGGTTGAAAAACGCTCTGTAATAAATAACCATCATATTTTGAATAATATGAGCCATCTTTACCTAAGAATAAATAGGTTTGAAATTGCTCTTGAGTGACTAGTAGCATGCTTTACTCCATTAAATAGCATGCACTATTGATAACCGAATCATTAGTTTTTATCAAATTATGGAAAATTATTATACGACGAGAATCACGTTACCGTTGTACTTATCGCCACAGAGGCTAAGTACAACAGCAATTGCCTTTATGTTACACTGTCACGGTGACTTCATAAGAACCGAATTTACGGATATTAATGACACCAGTATCAAACAAAAGATATTGGCCTTTAATGCCATTCAATATCCCTGTTACTTCAGGATTTTTATCAAAATTATGGCTGACAATTTTAGTTGGAAATTCATTTACTGGGAACCTGATATCTAGAATGTTCTCATCCAGTAATTCAACTGAATCTTCACCATGCGTTGCTTGAATTTTAGCTATGGCTTCTTCGACTTGTGGTAATAATTCTAATGCAGCTTCTTTTAAAGCAAGTGGTTCATTATTACCTTTTAACAGCGTACGCCAATTGGTTTTATCAGCGATTAACTTAGCTAATTCGATTTCTACTAATCCTGAGATTAAACGGTTTTTAACTTTAGCTATTGGTAAACCTTGTGTTGCTCCCTGATCAATCCAGCGAGTAGGGAGCTGGGTATGACGTGTAATGCCGACCTTTAAGCTTGATGTATTTGAAAGGTAAACATAATGGTCGACAAAACAGTTATCTTCGCCCCACTGCGGTTCACGGCAAGTACCTTCAGCAAAATGACAGGTTTCTGGTTTCATAATACACATGTCGCAGCTTGCTAGTTTTTTCATACAAACAAAGCAATGTCCTTGAGAGTAACTTTTTTTGGTTTTCTTACCACAAGAGCTGCAAAAAATGTTGCCCGTATGAGTTAGAGTAATTGTTTTCCCTATGAATCTATTAAGTTCCACTTCCTCGTTGCCAACAGGTAGTCGGTATTGAACCGTACCATCAAGCAGTGATGCTCGCATTTTTGCTAATGTTCCAGTAATTTCTATGCTCATAGATTGTTCTACTTTTTTATAATTAAGTTAATGTTTTTATGCGTTAAGACTTTTTATTAGCTTATCCATAGTGTAGCAAAGTGGGAGGAGAGTATAAAAGTTCAAATGAAGATTTATATGTAAGGTAAAACGACACTTATGCTATACTCCGCCGCATTAGACCAGAATCACTGGTTATCCACCAATAATACTCGAAATTGGAGTGCAGCTTTTGCAATTTAAAGATTTAGGTTTAGATAATCGCCTATTAAAAAATCTCGCTCACCAGAACATCAAAAAACCAACAGAAATTCAGCGTAAAGCTGTCCCTGTTGCGATGGCAGGTAAAGACATTCTTGCATCATCAAAAACAGGTTCAGGTAAAACGTTAGCGTTTGTCTTGCCAATGCTTCATAAGTCACTGAAATCAAAATCGTTTTCTAAGAATGATCCTCGTGCAGTGATCTTGGCACCAACACGTGAATTAGCAAAACAAGTATATACACACCTACGTAGCATGTTAGGTGGGTTAAGCTATGACGCTACCCTAATTACGGGTGGTGAAAACTTCAATGACCAAGTGAATGCACTGCGTAAATTCCCTAAATTTATCGTAGCAACACCAGGTCGTTTGGCTGATCACCTAGAGCATCAATCTTTGTTCTTGAATGGTTTAGAGACATTAATCCTTGATGAAGCAGACCGTATGCTTGATTTAGGCTTTGCTGAGCACCTTCAGAAGATCCATAAAGCGGCAAACCACCGTCGCCGTCAAACATTAATGTTCTCTGCAACTTTGGATCATGATGCCGTTACTCAGTTTGCTGGTAATATGCTTGATAATCCTAAGTTTGTTTCTGTTGGTTTATCAACAGATGAACATACTGATATTACACAAAGCTTTTACTTGTGTGATCACTTAGATCATAAACAAGCTCTATTAGATAAAATCATTGAGACGGAAAAATACTTCCAAATCATGATTTTTACAGCAACTCGTGCCGATACTGATCGTCTAACTGAACTACTTAATGAGCGCAAGCTTAAAGCGGTAGCATTAAGTGGTGATATGAACCAAACCGCTCGTAATAACATCATGAGTCAGTTTGAGCGTCGTGCACACAAAATTCTAGTGACGACGGACGTTGCCTCTCGTGGTTTAGATTTAACTAGCGTAACTCACGTTATCAACTTCGATATGCCAAAGCATATGGAAGAATACGTTCACCGTGTTGGCCGTACTGGTCGTGCTGGTAAAAAAGGGACAGCAATTTCTCTTGTGGGCCCAAAAGACTGGGAAAGCTTTAAGCGTATAGAAAATTTCCTGCAGAAAGAATTAACGTTCTCAGTATTTGAAGACCTAAAAGGTAAATTCAAAGGTCTTGTACCTAAGAAGAAACGTACGTTTGTTAAGAAAGGCGACGCTAAGAAAACGACAGCGAAACGTGGTTCTCATAAACCAAAAGCGGCTAAGAAGCGTGATAACTCATTCCACACTAACGTAGCAGTGGGTGACCAAGTGTTTATGCCGAAGAAAAAGCCAAAAAAATTGGTTGTTGATGACGAATAAGACTTACTTTTAAGTTTCTTTGTTTAAGACAATAAAACTTAAACAATAAAAATGCCAAGTGAGTTATCTCACTTGGCATTTTTTATATTAAGCTATGCAGAATATAAAATTATAAATATTCACATAGATAAGCGGTTTCAAGGCTTACTTTTACATCAAAAGATGAATTTCCTTCAACTGAGAAATTTTCTCCTGAAGAGAATAAAACCCAATCAACGTCAGTTGTTCGTTTGATTTCTAGCGCGCCAGTTACGACAGTCATTTTCTCTGCAGCATTTGTTCCAAACGTGTAGTTACCCGGTAACATAACACCAACAGAAATAGCATTGCTATTTTGTTCAAACCCAATTGATTTTACTTTATCTTCAAAATAGCTATTAACACTTAGCATGACGCATCCTTGTAATTAAATTTCCATTTAACAATATGTTATTCATTGTTTTTTTTCAACTGTTACTTTACATAGCCTAATGACTGGATCTGCTTTGTGGTAGATTCAGAATTTATATAAGAGATAAATTCGTTAGACTGTTTTGATAAAGTGCCATTTTTAAAAACAAATAGAAAAGGGCGAGAAAGTGGATATTTATTATCAATAATAGCTTGAGGTGTTGGTAATTCATTATCGATTTTAACAACTTGTAGCTGAGCAAGGTCACCAATAGAACCCGCAGATGTATACCCAATAGCATGAGGGTTACGAGCTACAATACTTTTAACCATATTTGTTCCATTGACAACAATCGCATTTTTACTGATATCAGAAACAGTAAAAGAGTTGATTTCTTTGGTTAATCCTAGATTACGTTCAAATGAAAAGCGCGAACCAGAGGCTAATTCTCGAGTTACTACTGCTATTTTTTTATCTTCTCCACCGATTTCTTTCCAATTAGAAATGTCACCGTGGTAAATTTTCCAAATATTTTCAGCAGAGAGTGTTTTTATTGGATTATCAGGATGAACAACAACAGCAATCGCATCATAAGCAATTAATTTTGAAGACAGTGTTTCTTTTTCAGTATCAGATAGCTGCCTAGAGCTAATTGCTAGATCTACTGCACCAGTATTTAGCATGGTAATGCCCGCGCTAGAGCCAATACTTTGAAGATCAACATCATGATCAGAACTGTGATTATATTGCTCAATAAAAGGTTCTAATAAGGTCGATACCGAAGTGGAACCTGCTATTGTTGTGTTTGTGTTGGCTGCAAATGTGGTAGAGCTAAAAAGAAAGCTGGCCATAATAGTAGTGTAGGATAACGCTTTAAACATGATCTGATCTCATTAAAGAAAAAAAGCATAATAAAACGAGAGTGTTACACCACTGTGACAGCTCTTTACTAAAGTTGTATTTGTTCTCTAAATTCTTTTGGTGTCATTCTAGTTACTGCTTTAAAGGTAGTGCTAAAATGAGCTGCTGTTTTAAATCCTGTTTCATAAGCGATTTCTGTAATGGTTTTTCTTGTTACTCTAAGTTGTGTCGCTGCGTGATTTATGCGTTTAACCTTAACTAGATTAGCAAATGATAACTTATCAGATTGGAGTTTTCGCTTTAAGGTTGAAGGTGACATTCCTAACTTAGGAGCAACGGTATCAATCGTTAAGTCTGAAGCGATATTTTGTTCAACATATCGAATTAATTGTTGAGAGATAGTCAACACTGAAATTCTATGTATAAAATCTAATAACTCAGGATGTTGATGAACCATTTCACTTAGAATAGCTAAGGTCATAAACTCAACAGTATCTGGCGATGGGTTATCAGACAACTGTTCTTTTAAAAGAGAAAGGAGAGAAACAAGGTTTGTGTCAGATTGATTAAAAATAAATGATTCACGAGTTGAACTTATATGATCTTCAGCGTTGCTGTAGCTAATAAAACGCTGAAAAATAGAGCTATCAATAACGAGAGATTCAGCTGTAAAGTTGCCAGTAGAGGATGAAATATCAATTTTAGATATATCGCCAGAGCTATAAAGTAAAAAATCACCACTGGTGAGTATGATAGATTCTCCTGCTTTATCTTGATAAGTAAATTCACCAGATTTGACCAGAAAAATACCGTTACGAACAACAGGGTAACGATCAGACTTTCTTCTCATATGAGAATTGAATTCGTGTAATTGAACTGGAATCATCTTGAATTTCCTCTTAAATACTCGGAATTTAGTGTAAACTTACTTATTGAAAAATCAAGAGCATAAGCTCACAGTCTCAATATTTGAGTTCATATTAAGACTTATATCAATCAAATGAACGGTGCTTTATGGGTAGTCCACGTTTACGTACACAATTTGAAAAACTGTATGAGCATTATCACCGAGCTTCTTCAGGGGTTCAGATCGATGATATTGCAGATTTATTATGCTGTACTCGTCGAAATACTCGTATGGTTCTCAAGAAAATGTCTGATGAACATTGGATTGTATGGCGACCAGCTGTGGGTCGAGGAAAAAGCTCGATCTTAGAGTTTATTTCAACTCCTGATTCTGTTTATTTATCTCTAGCGAAGCAAAGCATTGAAGATGGTAAACTTGATGTCGCTTTAGAGATCCTAGATGGTAACCAAGATGCACTATTAGATCTTATTCATAATGTGCTTGGTATATCTCACGAAAAAGGAAAGCAAGTTGTAAAGCTTCCTTATTATCGCCAACTCCATATTCTTAAACCCTCTTTAGCGATACGTCGTTCAGAGCAACATTTAGTGCAACAGATTTTTAATGGATTAACTCAATGGAATAAGAAAGGGGATATTGAAGGGGATATAGCGCATCATTGGGAAATGATAACGCCTCAACATTGGCGGTTTTATATTCGCCCAAGCGTCAGTTTTCATGATGGCAAACTACTCTCTTTTGATGATATCAAAACCACTTTTTCCTCATTAAAATCTAACTTTGTATTCAGTCATATTAAAGAGGTTACAACGCCTAACCTTAATGTTATTGATTTTATCTTAGCTAGAGATGATCACTATTTTGATTCTAAATTGGCACAATTTAATGCTAAAATTATACCTGTTTCAGCTCATGTTACCCAAGATTATAACCGACTTCCAATTGGCACAGGACCTTATAAAGTTAGCGAAAATACAGATAAAAAACTGATCCTTGTCGCTAATGAAAACTATTTTGGATATCGACCATTAATTGATTCTGTTGAAGTTTGGATTTTACCTGAAGTCGCCCCGATACAATTAAAATTAGGCTTAGAAGTTTATGAAGGCTCCGAGTTATCACCAACGTCATATGATGAAAAAGTCGATGTTGATAGAGGGTGTAGTTATATTTTATTTAATAGAAAATCAGGTATAACGAAAGATGAGAATTGGCAAGCTTACTTAACACAAACGATTACGCCTTTGTTGTTACTGAGTGAACTACAAAACTCGAGTATGAATGGGATTGGGCTTTTTAACGCTTATGGATTGTTACCTGGTTTACAGCATTGCTTAAATCGCCCAAAGAACCCCTTTATCACACCAGATAAAGGAAGTGTTGTGCATTTAGGATATGAAAATGAACACCCTTTGTACCCTTTACTTGGAAAGATCATTAAACAGCGATTAGCTCAAGATGGCATAACTTTAAAGATTCATCCATTTGATACACTCGATCTTCTTGATGAAGAAAAAACGGCTAATATTGATATTTGGTTACGAGGTATGAGTTTAGGAACACAATGCCCAGAAGCATTGTTGTCATGGCTATTTGCCTTTAATGAAATAGAACGAGTCATGCCTGAAGAAGAGTTTGAGCATCTCTCATTTTTAATTGAGGAATGGCAATCATCATCTCAACGACATTTTCCTGTTAATGAGATATGTCGCTATCTCGTTGACTGCGGGCAAATTACACCATTGTTTCATGGTTGGATGGGAATAAGTGAAGATGCCAACAACAGTATACAAAATGCATCATGCAATGGACTTGGGTGGTTTGATTTTAATACCGTGTGGATAAAGCCTAACTTTTAATCGATTTGCCAATGATATGAGCTATTAACACATCATTGGCTAACTTGTCTTTAGTATGCTTTCTGCTGATAAAACTTACGAATAGCTTGAGCAAGCTTTGCTTTTGTATCTGG
This sequence comes from Aliivibrio sifiae, assembly GCF_002954705.1. Classification (GTDB taxonomy): domain Bacteria; phylum Pseudomonadota; class Gammaproteobacteria; order Enterobacterales; family Vibrionaceae; genus Aliivibrio; species Aliivibrio sifiae_A. The sequence goes on along the minus strand of NZ_MSCO01000002.1, from coordinate 690,807 downwards.
CGTTATTGGGCAAATGTTTTGTTTTGGTAATGTATTTAATAACTCTTTCACAAGCTCATTTATAGGCTCAGGAGATTCAGCTTGCCAAGTACTCAATAAATCATGATTGATGTGAGAAGGTAGTGAGCCTAACGTACCCACATCATTCTGATCGTGCACTAGCAATCCAGCTGTGGTTCCTTTATCTAACGTTAATACCTGATAAAAATAGAGAGTATGATAGTCCAATTGCTGCTGTTTCTGAACATCTGTTGGAGGCGTTGCTGACACAAAATGTGAACACAGAATATGAATATAGGTATTAATAACTTTTGTGGCAAACTGATGAGCAAATTCAGTACCGTCTTCATTCATAGGATTAAATCCTTCTAAATAGAAATGGCTGACTCCTCTGCGTTTTTTTAGTGCTGGAATGTCAAAGTATTGATTCCCTAGCTTTGTTCCCTGAGAATAATAATTTTTCGATGCTACTTTTAATGTTTGATCAAAATATTCTTTATCATTTTTGTCAAAATGGGATGGATTAAGATCTGCCATTATTCTCCAATAGCTTGAACCATCTTTAAGTGCTGTCCAGCTAAAATGCATATGTATAGAAGGAGCAAGTGGGTGTGAGGGGTGAATAATCGTTGATAGAGCAGTAGCACTATCGTAATGCTTATCTGTTTGTTCTTCATAATGTATTTGCGACACATTGATGGATGCTCGATTAAATAATCCACCTTCAAGCGCTTCAAAACGTTTACCTCCACCGTGAAGTCCATTATCTCGTAGCCATTCAACAGGTGTAAACTCAGTATTAATTGAAACCAAATTACTGGCTTTGGTTAGTTCTGTTTCAAAATAGGATTGAACCCCAGTCAGAAGATGTAATACTTTTTGAGCTTGAGGGTGTTGAGCATAACTACGCATGAAAGATCCTATAAAAACAATAAATCAAAAAAGTCAGATGAATTGAGTGTAAGATAAAGTCCTTATTGATAGCAACCTGAGAGCTTGAAATTATAGATGGCAAAACCAAATAAAAAAGGCCCAACAAAAACGGTGCAGATTTACTGTTCTAAATGTAAAGCCTTACTTTATAAATACAGGAAAGGAGGAAAGGGTTCTTTGGTTAAGTGCTTTATAGAACGTATTGTTGAAGACTATACCAACACGGCCTGTTCGTGTCCTGAGTGTGGTGTTGTATTTGGCAGAGAGATGTTAATAAGAGGCACTCCTGCTTATAAGATGATTGGTGGAAAAGTAACAATGAAGTGACATAAACTATTCGTATTCTAACTGATTTATAATATACTGATTAAAGTGATCTTTATTTTTACTGTATTTTATAGGACTTTCTGTTGATAGATAAGCGCTTGCTATTTTCTCTGTTGTTGATGACAAGTTTCTCTTCACATGCCGTGAGCTTAGCTACAAAAATCGACAGTTTCAAAAAAGCGTTTAAAAAAGAGCAAGCTGTCGAAATATATGACATTCGCCTGATACAAAAAGAATATCCCACAGTATTATTGTCTCCCGATACACTGTTACCACAAACGGCCTCATATCCTTATAATCAATTACAACAATTATATCGAAATGCTCAGACTTGTACTGGACCATGGCCGGTTAGTCCGCTCGTTGGAGAGCCTTTAGTTCTTATCCGTGCATTGTGTAAAGGGATAAAATTACCAACAAGTTGGTTTGCTCGATCTGGTATGATCCATCCTGGTGGTGGTACTTATGCTTATCGTTATGTTCAGAGTCACCCCAACAGATTAAGTCAGTTAGAACCTTATATGCACATCAAAGAGCGAACATTAGGTGCAGAAGGAACATTATTACATCATTTGCAAGAAATGGATGATACAGCTATCAGAGCTATTATTAGTGGTTCAGATACTATTATCGCTGATAAATTATTATGGATAAGAAAAGGCAGTCGATACTACTTATATCCAATGAGCTTAAAACAAAAGAACTTAGATAAGTTTGTGCTTGATATGGTTGAATTTAAAGAGGGTGACAATTGTTACGTTCGAAATGGTAATGTGTGCTGGCAAGAAGAGAGTAACTCTAAAACGCTCTCCTACATTGTTTTATTTTTAGTCTTTGTAAATTTATGCTTAGCGGTTGGTTGGGGGATATCTCAATGGAACGGTAAGCGAAGAGAAATGAAAAGCAGAATGTTAGTACTGCAAATACTAACGCATGAATTGAGAACCCCAATTGCAAGTTTAGGCCTAACGGTTGAAGGATTCAGAAGACAATTTGAATCATTACCTGAATCGTTATATGACGAATTTAGGCGATTATGTGAAGATTCTAGACGGTTACGTCAATTGGCCGAAGCAAGTAAAGATTATTTACAATCAGATGATAAAGGGTTTGCTACAGAGTGGATCCCTTCGGTTGAAGAGTGGCTAAGTTACCGATGCATGGAGTACAGCCAACCAGTACAATTTAAGATAAATAAAGACTCTGCCATAAAGGTAAACATTTATTGGTTGGGTAACTGTATAGACAACTTGATTAGTAACGCACACAAATATGGTATTCAACCCGTTATTTTAAGTGTTACTGTTGATAATAAAAAATTAAAAATTGAAGTCATTGATGGCGGACAACTAACAAAAGCAAATTGGAAAGAACTAAAAACTCCTTTTGTTAGCAAAGCAGGGTTAGGTTTAGGCCTAACAATCGTAGAATCAATGATCAAAAGAATGGGCGGCACCATGACACTTCAGGGGCCACCAACGACTTTTATACTGGAGATACCTTGTGAAACAGACAATCCTACTTGTTGAAGACGATAAAAACTTAGCTGATGGCTTAATCGTTAGCTTGGAAGAAGCGGGATACCATTGCCTTCATTCAGAAAATGCAGCAAATGTATCAAGTCTATGGCTTGATGCTGATATTGTTATTCTCGATCGCCAGTTACCTGAAGGTGATTCATTAACTTGGTTACCTCAATGGAAGCAAATTAAAGATGTTCCTGTTATTTTATTAACTGCATTAGTTTCGGTTAGAGACAAAGTGACAGGTCTTGATTCGGGCGCTAATGATTACTTAACAAAGCCTTTTGCTGAAGCTGAATTATTAGCGCGTTTACGAGCGCACTTACGTTCACCAGAGTCTGATGATGCAAAAACCAAGCTTGTTGTAGGTAACTTATCAATAGATACATCAACAAGAGACGTTATTAACTCAGGTGACAGCGTCACGTTAACGAGAACTGAATTTGATTTATTGCTTTTCTTAGCAACAAATTTAGGCAAAGTATTTACTCGTGATGAATTGCTTGATCAAGTATGGGGTTATAATCATTTTCCAACAACACGAACTGTTGATACTCATATCCTTCAATTACGTCAAAAGATTGTAGGGATAGAGATAGAGACACTGCGTGGTGTTGGCTATAAAATGAAAGCATAATAATGCTATTGCGTCAGCTTCCACAAAAAATTGCCATTTTTATTATTGGCTTTTTTTGTTTAATACATGGAGCGGTAGCTAACTCTGCAGACTGGTTTAATGAACAGTCTGCGCTTTTTACTGCCCATAAACAATTCCTTGAAGGTAATACTTTAAAGGGCTTTTCTACAGTAATTGAAGTGCTACAGAGCTCAGCAGATAACAATATTATTCAAAATATTGATCAGCTCATGGGGTTGGCCATTTCAAATAATTGTGGTCGTGATCTTTCAACAATAGTGGTCCCTAAATGGCTAACATCGTTGAGTGTACAAAGAGTTATAATACAAAGCCCCGGTCGATTACATCATAGAATGATCGTCCAATTTGATAGTGAAAAAAGTATTTCATCCATCTCTTTTATAAAGTGGCCAGATGAAGAGTTATTGGTAAATCCATCAGTGAAGCGGGTGCCGACTCAAGACGAAGCCGTAACACAATATATCTACGCGAGTGAATCTCTTAATAACCGTGTTAAGAATGGTCTATATAAGTTAATTATTACCGCTGATGATAAAGAAAAGACTCAATGGGAAACATGGATAGTATTAAGTACTCCTAAAACTGAAATGGCAGTATCTTGGCTAGGTAAAGAAAAGTGGAAGACAACACAAACAGGACTGCTTAAATCAAATTGTCCATTACCTGAAATGTCGGTCGCTATTTATGATCATCAAGACAATGAATACATAAAGTTATGGGAAGAGAAGTATGAAGAGAAATTCCCTAAAAGTTTACCGTCAACAAATGTACTACCTGGAAGCTACATTTTAAGTGTTTCATTTAACCATAAGCGTTTTCAAGGGCCCATTTCGATTCAAGAAATACAAGCAATTACAAAAGTCATCAATTTTGATGCATCAGAAAATGTAGAGAGCAACTAATGTTAGATTTACCAACGTTAACTCATGAAGAGCAACAACAAGCGGTAGAAAAAATCCAAGAACTAATGCGTCAAGGTGTTAGTAGTGGTGAAGCAATTAAAATGATTTCAGAGCAAATACGAGCAGAAATAGCTGAGAAAGCGAAGAAATAATATGAAACCGAGATCTTAGTATCTCGGTTTTTTATATCCATTCATCATTTATTTGTATCTTCCTTATCTATTTTAAATATTAATATAAATGTTTAAATTCCTCTAAAGTTACGATGGCTAGAGTCGATAAAGAGTTAACTATCTTTATTAGGCTTATAAAAAATGAAACAGTGGATAAAAATTGGCTTACTTTCATGTGCAACAGCCGCTTCTTCACCAGCATTAGCAACTAACTTTAGTGTTGATGGTCGTATTGATGCGATGGGTAGTGCAGGTACAGCATCTGCCGATTATCTTACTGGTGTCTTTTATAACCCCGCATTAATTGCTATTTATAGTCGTAAAGATGATGTAGGTCTTTTACTGCCAAGTTTTGGTCTTCAAGTTGTTGATAAAGACAACATGATTGATGATCTTGATAGCTTAATAAACGCTTACGATAAGATAGACGTTCCTGGAGCAACAAAAGCACTGTCTGATTTGTCTGAAGATACCGCACAAATTCAAATGGGGACTGCAATTGCAATAGCTATCCCTAACCGTTATTTATCTATGAACTTTTATGCAAAAGCTTCATTGGAATCTGTTGCTATCGCTGATGTAGAAAGTCAATCTTATGGTGCTTTACCGGATCCTGCATTAGCGAATGTTCTTGATATATCATATGCAACAGTCGATTCTGCTGCTATTGGTATTACAGAAATTGGGGTAGCTTTTGCAGGTTATACTAATTTCTTAGGTCAAAATTTAACTATCGGCATCACGCCAAAAATTCAGCAAAGTTACACTTTTAATTACAGTGCATCAGCTGTCGACTTTAAATTTAAAGATATCACAGATAATTATGAAACAGGTGAAACTAACCTTAATTTTGATGTTGGTACTGTATGGTTTCATGGGCCGTGGCGCTTTGCTCTTGCAGGTAAAAATTTAATATCTCAAGAAATTAAGACAAAAGAATCATCAATAACGGTAGGTTTATCTGACGCTGAAATAGGTAAACTTGTTGGTGATCCTAGTTATACTGGTGGACCTGGAAAACAAACTCGTATTACTCAATATACTTATAATATGGAACCAATTTATACCGCTGGTATTGCCTTTATGACGAACTACTTTATTTTGACCGCTGACGTTGATCTTAATGAACAAGAACGTTTTGTTGAATTAAACGATAATATGCAGATGCTAAGAATTGGTGCTGAGTTTGACCTATTATATCAAATTCAATTACGTGGTGGTTTTAAGAAAGATCTAGCAGGTACATATGATGATGCATTTACGGCAGGTATTGGCTTTTCGCCATTGAATATGTTTCATTTAGATTTAGCTGCAATCTATTCAGTAGATTCAACTTATGGTGTCTCAGTCAATATGGCTTACGAATACTAAATCTGTAATAATGGGGCACCTTACTTAAATAAGAATTCATTATGACTAAAAAAGCAAAAATTGGCATCGTAACAGTTAGTGATCGTGCAAGTGTTGGTATCTACGAAGATATTTCAGGCCCAGCAATCATTGCAACACTGAATGATTATTTAACGTCAGAATGGGAACCAGAGTACGTAGTTATCCCAGATGAACAAGATGTGATTGAAAAGGCGCTGATTGAACTAACAGATGATAAAGGTTGCTGTTTAGTGGTAACTACTGGTGGCACTGGTCCGGCAAAGCGTGATGTTACACCGGAAGCAACAGAAGCAGTGTGTGATCGTATGATGCCTGGTTTTGGTGAGTTAATGCGAGCTGAATCTCTAAAGTTTGTACCAACAGCTATCTTGTCTCGCCAGACGGCTGGTTTACGTAAAGATTCATTAATCGTCAATTTACCAGGTAAGCCAAAGTCAATCCGTGAATGTTTAGATGCTGTTTTCCCTGCTATCCCATATTGTATTGATTTAATGGAAGGTCCATTTCTTGAGTGTAACGAAGAAGTGATTAAACCTTTTAGACCAAAAGCAAAATAATCATATCTTTTAAAGAATTTAAAGCCAACATGTCTGTTGGCTTTCTTATTAGCAACTTTTTTCTTTTCGTAATTTCTTTAATGCCTTTTTCTCTTTAAGTCTCTCTTTGTATTCTTTTCCTTCGCTAAAGCTAAGTAATTTATTCACGTGAGTAAGGGTTCTATTGAGAGTTTCGCAACGCTTTGGTTGGTGCTCTTGATAATATTTTTCAACGCTTTTAGCAAGACTAAACGAAGAAAAGAGTAGTAGGAGTAGAACACTAATAGTTTGTTTCATAGTTACGCTCAAAATAAGTTAGTTAGTGATAAAGGATATCGTATTCGAAAGATAAACATCTCTTCATTATCATTGTTTTAAGTTCGATATAAAACATTCAAGAAATTAATGGTAATTGATAAAAAGATAACTGTTACAGCGATCACTTTGTCAATTAATTACTTAAAATCAAATGAACCGTATGGGATGTTTTTAGCTATACTGTTGTTCATTAGCCTCGCTGGCTATATCAAATAGCGCATCTTTAGATTCGATGGGGCTTCTTATAAATTACGATGCCATTAAATATTATTCCTAAAGCATAAATGTTGATGCATTTAGATAATTTACCTGTTATTAGAAGGGAATATTAATGAAATGGATAGAAAAAGTATCGCTACGGAGGCGGTTATCCCTGCCAATTATCGTATTTACCGCCAGTCTATTCATTATGCTGCAAGGGTATAATTACATATCGACTTATGATACTCAAAAAAAGAACCTGATAAATAGAGTTAAAGTGTTATCTAACGGTGTCAGTATTAATTTGCAATCCTCTTTATTGAGTAATGACAAAGTACTAGCAACGGAAATTCTACATGCTTTTAGTGTTGATGATGAAATTTTACAAGCGCTTTTAATTAAAAAAGAGGGTTCGTTATTCGCAGAATTTCGTAAAAATGAGGCAGTAATTAAAGAACCTAATATGGTATTACAAAAAAAAATAATAGCGGAGGGTTATGCCGTTGGTCAGTCTGCCATTTATGTACTCATGCCAGTCAAGCTAGGGAATAAAAAAGTCGCTCAGATACGGTTAATTGTCTCAAAATCAGAGTTGGATACGACAAGTAGACAAGCCTTACAGGTAACCTTTATTTTATGTTGCCTCATTATCGTATTCTGTTATTTCTTCATATCAAAAATTAGACATTTGATTACGACACCCGTAACAAACCTTAATCACGCAATGAGAGGGATTATTGAACGTGGTGAATTTAATCAACGTCCAGAAGTAATGACTAAAGATGAGTTAGGTGATCTTACATTCTCATTTAATAGAATGGCTGATAGATTAGAAGAGCGTCAAAATCAGCTACGCTTTGTTTTTAATAAAGTTGAACACGAACGAGATTTTGGAAAGCAAATTATTGCAGCAGTTCAGCATGGACTTTTTGTTGTTGATAAGGAAGGAAAAGTCCTTCTTTCTAATGATGCCTCTAAAAAATTATTTCCTAGATTAACGAGAGAGAATAGAGTTGATGTTTCTTTTCTGGATATTTTAAATCCGTTAGAAAAAAATACGTTATCCGGTATTCTTCAAACATTTAATGAAGTGGACGATTTACTCGTAAAAACACTTGATAATTATGCATTACAAATTACAGCTAAAGTGTTATCAAACAAAGACCAATTATTATTCTCAGTCGTTGATGTGACTGAATCAGTTAAAAGTAGAACTCAGCAAAAATTGGCTGCTAATGTATTTAAAAATAGCCAAGATGGTGTGCTAATTTTTGATTCATCAGGCAACTTAACGTTAATTAACCCTGCGTTTACAGAAATTTTTGGTTATGAACCAGAAGAATTGATTAATTTATCGATGCAAGAGTTATTTGATGGCCACCACTTTACGATGTCCAAGGAATTGATAACAGAATCGATTTATCGTTTTGAACAATGGCATGGGGAGGTATTAGAAAAAGATAAGCAAGGTGACGAGGTTCCCTTGTATATCAAAGCAAGTAAAATTATTGATGAAGAGCAGTATGGAGAAGAGAGTTACATTTTCATCTTTACGAGCTTATTTGATTCTAAAGAAAAAGAACGACTTGATTACTTAGCGCATCATGACACATTAACAGGTTTGCCTAATCGTTCTAAATTTTATCAAACAGCAAATAAAATCATCACGATGAATCAAGAGTCAATAGGGCATATTGGCTTGTGCTATTTAGATTTAGATGGATTTAAAGATGTGAATGATACTTACGGCCATGATGCGGGAGATGAAGTACTAAAAGCGATCGCAAAACGTCTTGATCACTCTATAAAAGAAAAAGGCCTAGCGTGCCGATTAGCAGGGGATGAATTTGTTCTTTTTATAAATTCAGTTGTTAATGAAACTCAACTTATTGAATTATCAAATCGAGTTATAGAATCAATTAAACAACCTATTTATTATCAAGATAATAGATTGTCTGTTGGTGCAAGTATCGGCATGACTATTGCGAAATATAGCGATGAAAAAGGGGTCGATTGTCTATTAAAAGAAGCAGATAGTGCTATGTATCAAGCAAAACTTGCAGGTAAAGGTCAATACGTTTTTCATAATAGTGAAAAAATGTTTACAAAGTTGAATTAAATCTATTTAACTTATTTTTATTGATGGTATATTAAGCAGGTTGATTATTTTACACTTAATTAGGATAGGTTAATGGAAATTTTATTGTTAGTTGCATTCGTTATTGCTGGTGCAATTATGGTAAAAAAAGAAAAATCTGAGCAATCTAAATAATATAGATAACCCTTTTTTAAACACTTTATATCTATATATAAACCAAGATAAATCATATGTTTATCTTGGTTTTTTTATTTAAGATTAATCATTTAATCGAAGGTACATCTCTACAACACCATCTGCCATTTGAACATCAATATCAAAGCCAAAGTGTTGAGCTAAACCTATCATTCCTTGATTTGATGGCATTGTCATTCCAGTCATTACTTTAATGCCTTGCTCACGGCAGTAGCGGATGATTTTATCCATCAGAATTTTGCCTAAGCCTAATCCTTTTAGATCCGATCTAACTAATACAGCAAACTCAGTATTGTTATTATTAGGGTCAGATAATGCACGTGCGACTGCCAATATTACCTCTTCGCCATCAATTTGTTTTGTCGCGACAAAAGCCATTTCACGATCGTAATCAATTTGCGTAAAGTTTGCTAACGCTTCGTGATTAAACTCCCCAACATCAGAGAAGAATCGTTTATACAAATCTTCATGTGATACTTGAGAAATAAAATCAGCGTGTTTTGGTTCATCTTCGGGAAGAATAGGGCGCAATAATATCGTGCTGCTGTCTTTTAACAATGTAAGCTCTTCGAGTTCATTAGGGTAAGGACGAATCGCTAAACGTTTATGAATATCTCCCGTAAAGTGTTGTACCTTCATTGATGAATCAATAATAGTGAGGTCCATACCAGAAATGAGCAATGGATGAATATCAAGCTCAACGATCTCAGGACAATCAAGTATCATTTGGGAAAGACGCACAAGAAAGGCACTCAAATCAAATAGACTCATCTTAGTTGGAGAGTTTCTGTTTTGAATTATATTTTCTTTAATTGCGTATTTTATTAGATTTTCAGCAAGTGCCATGTTCAGTGGTGGTAAGGCTACAGCAGCATTATTATTGAGATCCCACTCGGATCCACCTTCACCCAACAAGATCACAGGACCAAAGACGGGATCTTGACACACTTTAATTCTCAATTCTTGTGATCCTGCTCGTTGAGCCATCTTTTGTACACTAAGCCCAGAGATTCTTGCTGCTGGATAACTTAGAGAAACACGATCAACAATAGACTGTGCAGCTGAGATGACTTCTTCTTTAGTATTTAGGTTGAGCATTACCCCTTGAACATCAGATTTATGAGCAATATCAGGTGAACGAAGCTTGACTGCAACGGGATAGCCAATACTTTCAGAAATATAGCCAGTTTCGACCGGTTCTTCTGTAATCCAAGTATCTAGAGTTTTAAACCCATAACACGAATAAAGTGCTTGTGTTTCATGCGTGTCTAATTCAACAAGATCGTGAGACACACAATCATCTAGCCATTCTCTTGCCATTTGCGCATCATGTTTATTAATATGACCAGAGGAAACGGGGGTTTCTATTAATAGTTTTTGATTTCGGTGATATTCCACTAAATGCAGAAAAGCAGATACCGAACTTTCTGGTGTTCGATAAGTAGGGATTCCTGCTTGAGTAAAGCTTAATCGCGCTTCTTTTGAAGAGGTTTCTCCAGACCAATTAGTCAATATAGTAAACTTTGATTTTCGTTTATGGTTTTTAATTAATTCGATCAGTTTTGAGGCAGTTCTCGCTGCATTAGATATTGCTGAAGGGCTGTGCATTATTAAGATCGCATCACAATCGTCACTGCCTAATAGAGCATTGACGGCATCACAATAACGCTGTGCATCAGCATCACCGCCAATATCAATAGGATTTGAATGCGACCAATTTTGTGGTAATTTTTGATTAAGTTGCTCAATTAATAATTCTGTTAATTGTGTTAATTTCCCACCTTGTTGCATTAAACTATCAACGGCCATGATTGCAGGTCCGCCACCGTTTGTAACGATGGCTAAACGACGCCCTCGAAAAGGTATGGGATGAGCAAGGGTTTCTACTGCAGCAAATAATTCATGTGTATTAGATACTCTTAGCATCCCAGCCCGTCTTATTGCTGAATCATAAACAGCATCTAAACTTATTTCACCATTGGTATGCAGTTGCGCAGCCTTACTTCCTGCAATAGAGCGGCCGCTTTTTACAACTAGAATTCGTCGATTTCGAGCTGCAGCTCTTGCTGCAGACATGAAGCGACGCGCATCTTTTATTGAATCAATATAAAGTAAAATAGCATCGGTTTTAGAATCAGTGCATAAGGTATCGAGTAATTCACTAAAATCAATATCAATCCCATCACCAAGAGAAACAAAGGCTGAAAACCCAATTTCTTTTTCTTTAGCCCAATCTAAGATAGTGGTACAAACTGCTGCGGATTGTGAAATAAAAGCAATGTTCCCTTTATTCGCATTAATAGGTGAAAAAGAGGCATTAAGATTAACCCAAGGAAGGATGATACCAAGACTGTTCGGTCCTAAAATACGCATTTTATATTTAGTTGCAATACGAGCAGCTTCGTAAGGTAAGGGTTCTCCAATACCACTACAATGCAAATTCATATCAGAGGAGAGAATAATGGCAAGCTTGACGCCTTTCTCTCCTAATTGTTCAAGTATCTTTATATTCTCTCTTGCTGGAGTACACAAGATTGCAAAATCAGGAGTAATTGGAAGTGATTCAATGTCGTTATACGCTAATATTCCACAAATAGAATGATAATGTGGATGGACTGGCATTATAGGACCATCAAACTCCCCATCAAGTAGATTACGCATAACAATATGCCCAGCTCGATCTGGATGGATTGATGCGCCAATTACCGCAATAGAGCGAGGCCGTAACAGTGTTTTCAAATCAGACATTGTGACTCCCTTAATCCTTATATAAGAATAAGATAGCCGAGATCAAATAATTTGGCTCTTTGGAGTAATATAAACAAAAGCTAGCGCACAAAAACACATCATTTATCGCTTATTGAGTATAAATTCTGGAGTAATTGAACAGTTACAAGGCTAAAGACTTGATTGTCAGTTATATCAGGTGCAGAATTAGGAAATCAGCAGGACTATAAATTGTGAATTAAAAATGAAAAGAATCATTCCTATTACGTTAACCGCACTGCTAGCAGGATGTTCAAGCAGTTCGTATACCACAAACATTACGGCAGAATCTTCGGAAGAAGTGTATCAAGTAACTCAACCTATTGAGCAAGAAGACACTACTTTCCAAGAAACTGAAATTGCTGTAGTTGAGCAAATTGATGCAGAAAAACCAGTCGTTAAATTAACACCAGAAGAGACAACAACCGTTGCTGAATCTGATGCTGCAATTAAGATCTTACCGCCAACGCAAAAACAACAAGAAATGCATAGCCGTTATGGTTACACATTACAAATTTTAGCATTAAGCCGTAAAACAGATCTTACTGCTTATGCAGAAAAACTTGCAGGTGAACAGCCTGTATGGATGAACCGTAAAACAGTAAATAATATGCCTTGGTATACTATTTTATACGGTGATTTCGCTACGCCAGCAGAAGCTCGTGAAGCAATTAAACAATTGCCAGCAGACATCCAAGCATATGGCCCGTTTGTCCGCAGCATTAATAGCATTAAAAGTTCAGATAACCCTGAGCTACATAAATTAAATTAATATTGAATCGGTGTGCACTAAGTACACCGATTGATTTTTATAGTGAATATTATGACTCATATCCTTTTACTTTGTGGCGGTAGTGGTACTGAACACGAAGTTTCATTGGTTTCTTCAAAATACATTTCTCAACAACTTTCAGAATTAAATACCTTTCAAATTACGCATCTAGAAATCAAAGATGGCGCTTGGTACCATATTGAATCAGGTTTAAAACATGAGTTACGCTCTGATAAATCATTACTTTGTGGTGATGATAATTTGGGATTGGTTGATTATGTTATTCCTTGTATTCATGGCTATCCGGGGGAAACTGGTGACATTCAATCAATGCTTGATATGTTTGGCATTCCTTATTTAGGTTGTGACGCAGAATCAAGTACGAACAGTTTTAATAAGATCACATCTAAGCTTTGGTATGATGCACTTAGTATTCCAAATACGCCTTATTTATTCTTAACTGAAAATAATGAAGAGACACATAGCTCGGCATTAGCAGCATTTAAGAAATGGGGCGGGTTGTTTGTTAAAGCGGCTTGCCAAGGTTCGTCAGTTGGTTGTTACAAGGTAACTTCTGAATGTGAACTATCACAAGCAATCGATGATGCATTTGGTTATTCTCACCAAGTATTAGTTGAAAAAGCAATAAAACCAAGAGAGTTGGAAGTTGCCGCTTATGAAATTGATGGGCAGTTATTCACAACACCTCCAGGTGAAGTAATGGCTCCTGATGGCGCATTCTATACGTATGATGAGAAATATGGCAGTGGCAGTCATTCAACAACAAGCTTAACAGCAACTAACTTATCTGATGAGCAAGTAACTCTTATTAATAAGTACAGCCAGAAAGTCTTCACTAAAATGAAATTAAAAGATTTATCTCGTATTGATTTCTTTTTAACTGAAGATAACGAAATATTCTTGAATGAAGTGAATACCTTCCCAGGGATGACGCCGATTTCTATGTTCCCGAAATTATTAGAACATAACGGTGATTGCTTCAAAACTTTCTTAGAAAAAGCGATTTTAAACGCAATAAAATAAGACTAATTTGCTTTAATTATAGTTAAAGCCTGATACTTAATCAGGCTTTTTTAGTTTTAAAACGCGACTTTTGCCTCTCAGAGCGTTCAATATTACCTATATATTGGTTTGGCATCGCAGGACTTACCCAGCGCCCCATTTCTTGGATCTCATGGATTGAATAACCACTTTTAGCAAGTTCTTTGGTTGCTCCTACACGTGCAGATAATCCTGAAAACTGAATGTCTAAATTCAGTAATTCATTTGCACGGCGGAAAACACGATAAATTGACGAATCGTTTAAATGCTTATCTGATACGTTTTGGTGACGATCAATCGCTCTAAATAAATACCCATTCCTTATTTGTGATGCATCAATCCAATTGGAAAGAAGGTGGTTTGTGCTTTCTGAGAGTGGGTAATAACATTGCTGTAATTTTATCATTCCATTGTTAGATTCATCGAAGCACACATCATCCAATTGTAAATCTCGGAGTTCTCCACGCTTTAGTAATAATTCAAACATTAAATGCCAAATACACAAGTCACGAATATCTTTTAGCTCAATAGAATGAAAAAGCAAAGCTTCTAACTTATCAAGCATCTGCACTGTAATACCTTCAGTCTGCTTGTTGTCATCTTTTTTATCTAAACGGATTTTACCTAAAGCGACTTTTACCTGTGCGGTTTTGGTTGGGTCTTTAAAATCAAATGCAGTGTGTATATTTGAGATGGAAACGAGTGAACGTTTAATCGAGGCAAGTTTTTTTTCTTTTGCTTGTTTCTCTATAAAGATTCTAATTGCTGTTGTAGAGGCGGGCAGAGCAACTACATGATGTAACTGACAAAATAGAACAAAGTTATTCCAATCATTTTTAAATGAAAGCAAGCTATTATGTGAATACCGTTTGCTCAAATGAGCCTCTAATGTCCCAATATCTAATTCAGTTGAAAGGAATATGTCTTTTACCATTCTAATGCACCATAACTTAGCTTTATACGCTAAACTATACCATAATAAAATTGACATAAGATCACGAAACTTAAGTTTTTAACTAGTATAAAAGAATGAAATAATTGAACCTAGTACTAGTAATCAGGACACAACAAAGAGTAATAAGTATGAAGAAATCATTATACAGAGGATTCTTTATTGAGAATAAAACAGACATTCCTGATGATTGGAAAGTATTGATAAAAAACAAAGTATTACATGGTCACTTAAGTGCAGTAAAAAAAAGCATAGATTGGTGGAACGATACCGGATCGATCATTGAGCCTAAAGAGTTCGGTGATATGGGCGAAACTGCAGTTAATGAGCAAAAAAGTAAAAGCCAAGTTGAAGAATACAAAGGCTTTGCTATTAAAAATGATACTGACGAAGCAAAGAATTGGTATTGTTTATATCATGGAAAATTAGCCAAGGGCTCATTACCTGCAATAAAAAGGTTTTTGGATAAACACGAAAAATAATTTACAATTCCACATCATTAAAAAAAACGAGATTAATTATGTCTTTAGTATATTCAACGGATGTCGGTCGAATTAAACAAGAAGAAGTAAAAAAAGAACGCCCTAAAGGTGATGGTATTGTTCGTATTCAACGTGAAACCAAAGGCCGTAAAGGCAAGGGAGTTTGCGTAGTTACTGGACTTGATATGGAAGACACAGAGCTTAAACTTCTGGCCGCACAACTTAAAAAAGTATGCGGTTGTGGCGGTGCTATAAAAGATGGCGACATTGAAATCCAAGGTGATAACCGTGAAAAGATTAAAGACTTTTTAACTAAGCAAGGCCATACCGTTAAACTTGCTGGCGGTTAATTTAAAGAGTTAAATGAACGCTAATAATCAATGGATAAATACGAAGTATTATTTAATGATTATTAGCTATTTTATGGTAAATACTATTACGGTTAAATAGATAGATGAAATAGAGAATGGGGAAGCATATATATAGATATTATCTAGCCACGCAAACCATATTTAACATAAGATATATAATGCGCACTTGGCCATGGCTTCTTTAGGGGTGCCGACCCACATCGCTAAACCGCCACAAGCCATTGATATTCTTTGTAATCCGTGGCTATTCAACTTTTTTGCAATGCTTTCCCACATGCTTTTGATTATGGGATTTTCATTTCGATCTGCCTGACAACCTAGTAATGCTAATTCAGGTTCAATATTTGCACCTTGAGCAAGAAAAATAGCTTGTGAATCAGATAGATGGCGTCTTTCTTTTCTGAAATCAGTAATTCTTTGCTGTGGAATGTTCATATCCATAGCTATTTGCTTGTCTTGTACGTAGCTCTGCGCCTTTTTGTAGGCATCTAACAGTTCATTTTGATACATGGCAAATCCTCCGTTTCCCTAATAATAGCTCATTACTAACCAGTTTTGGTGTCTTGCGCTAACCAACTTTGGTGTTTAATCTACTAACCAAATCTGGTTATTGCCGATTCGCAAACACAATCTTGTCAACATTCAGCGTTTCGGTTTTTATTTGGCTCGGCTTGGCTCTGTACCGTAACTACTCGGTTGAGCTGGGCCTCCAAACTTACACAATCTGTTACGGGGTTTAATCATGACAACAATAACTGTTAGGAAATTAGTAGAAACAACCGAAGAACATCCAAGTGTTCGCAAATTCGTTTACTCATCAAAAGTAATCATGGTGAATACATCTAGAGGTCTTCGTTTCTTTTCTGGTTTTGGAAAGAAAAATAGAGTTCTTACTGCTTGGTGTTTGTCTGGAGCTAAGTTGTTTCTACTTGAGGACGCGCGTTCTTGTTTTGATAAGCTTCAATCGCTAAATAAAGAAGTATTTGTTCATACTGTTGAATGCTCTCCTGTTTCGATTGCTTCTAGCTTGGATCTTTAATCATGAATGATCGTGAAGTCTATAATAAATATTTTGCTTTCCCAATATGCATTATTTTCTTAATCGTCCTTGCTGTTCTTTTTTATAACAAACCAAATATTGAATCATCAGAAGTTATGTATCAAAGACTGATTACTTTTTCTGATTATCCAACAATT
>NZ_MSCO01000002.1:667955-673924 GCF_002954705.1 Aliivibrio sifiae | reverse complement strand
AAGCCTCTTATTTCTTCTGCTATGTCTGACGGTTTTGTCTCTTTTTCTGAATTTGAGGAAATTGAACGACAAGTTAAAACGCTTGAAAGCAGTAAATTAGCTTTAGATCTTAAACTTAAAGGTAATAAATAATCATGGACTCAATCTATTACGACAATGAACCCAACCATGGCGTAAATGTGTATTTCGCTTGGGGTCATAACTACTTTCGTAATATGGCTGAGTTCAACCAATTCCTAGAACAAAACTATGGTGATGATCGTTACGAGTTAATCGAAATCACTGATGAAAACTATCAATCATTACTACTTAAAGGAGTGTTTCATGCAATCTGATTTCAAACAGCTAGCTAATGAAGCACGTCCTGTAAAGATAGACCATTTAGCCTTTTCATTTCCCTACTCGGCTTTGCGTCATTTAGACAAGACTGATGATAAAGATTTCTATTCATTACAGTTTCCTGAGTACAAAGCACCAACAGCTCAAGGGCCTGAAGCTGAAGAAAAAGCGATCACATCTTATAAGAATAAAGTTCGTAAAGTCTTAGCGCATCGCTTTGATGAATTCATGTTTAAAGCGTTTGGTTTTCGTATTTCTAAAATGCGCGGTCGTGGTCTTCATGGTTATGAGGATTCAATGACTATCTTTGATTCAACGGGAACGGTCGATTGTGGATTGATTGGTATCGGTGGTAATCAAGATACGGTGTTTGTCCAAATCAATGGTACTGGCTGTAAACATTTGTTTTCTCATACAACGCCACAGAAAATCCATTGGTATCTAAGCAACATTATCGGCATTAATCGACTAGCACGATTGGATCTTTGTGTTGATGATTATTCCGGTGTGTTCGATTGCCAATACGCAGAAAAATGCTTTTATGAGGGAGCATTTAGAACTGCTCCGCAAGGTCGTGGCCCGACAATGGTTCCTCATAAACGTGTTTCTCAAACTGGTGAATTATCAGAAGAAGCAACGCTTGTTGGATCAAGAAAATCTACGGTTTACTGGCGTGTTTACAACAAAAAATTAGAGCAACACATTACTGACCCTAATGTTGTTTGGTACAGAAACGAAGTTGAATTGAAGAAATGCAATATTGATTTATTGGCGTCTCCTGCTGCTGCGTTCTCTGGACTGTGTGACTTTTCGGCAAGTATTGAACCGACTGAGGGCTTAAAAATCGAACTGACAAAAAAGTGCGTCGGCCTTGAGTTCTTTGGCCGTATTGCTTGGGTTCGTCGTCAATGTGGTGTTGCTCTAGCTGAAGTTATTGCTATGTGTGACGGTGATTTAGGTGAGGCATTTGGAATGCTTGTTCCACACAAACATCGTCGTGAGGGCTTTACTGCTATGGGGGTTCCTGACTCATATCAGCACATGATGAACAAAATAATGAATTCAAAATTGGAGTGTTAACCATGGTTACTATTACAGGTATTTCTATTAAGCGTTTCCCTAAATCAAATATGGAGTTTGCCGAGCTGTCCGTTCTTCGTGGTATTGAAGACGTAAGCGTTGAAAAATTTGAGCAGATTGGCATTGGCTTTTCAACGGACATTCCATTTAACAAACAACCATTAAAAATCAATTTGGAGTATGCGCGAACCTTAATTAAAGGACGTGTATTTGTTCCAAATCGTGAGTACGACTTGGTGTTAGGTGCAAATCCTAATGATCCATTAGAGATTCTCGTTACTGAACTTAAACCACTTGATGATGATGTGAAAAAGCATTTTCAAACGTCATTGAATACTAAGTAAGGTGATTTGAAATGACATTGTGCCTAAAACTAAACCCTGATAACACATTATCTGTAACGGCCGATTCAATCGAAACGTGCACGGATTATCTTTTGATATCTAAGGTTGATTATAGTTTTTGGTTCGATGCGATTAGCGTTTCCCCTGCCAGTATCACAGCCGCAATCACCTTTGGGATATTTGTCGTTGTTGGTATGGGGTTCTTGATGACTTATCCCATTGGGATAGCCAAAAAATTAATCCGTAAGATATAAAAAGGAAAATATCATGAAATTCATGAATGCGAAAAAACTGGTTCTGATTGGTAGTGTTGCCCTAGCCTCACCTGCTTTTGCTGACTCAAACACTGACGCTATTTTTGGCGCTATTGATTTAACAACGGTCGCGGCTTCGGTTGGTGGTATCGGTGTGTTGATTGTTGGTATTACGATGGTAATGAAATCTATCAGCCTTGCTAAACGAACTGTTAATAAAGCGTAATCGTTATGGCCTTTTTGATACATGATTTAATTATTGTCTTGTATGTAATTTTAGGCGCTCTTTCTGGTTTCGTTACGGTCTACAATTTACGGTAACAAACCATTTATAAGCAGTCTTCGGGCTGCTTTTTTTTGGACTGAATTATGACAAAAATACTTTTACTGATTTCAGTTTTATTCTCTGGTTACTCCTTTGCTGAATCGAGTTTAATCGGTCGATTTAGTGTGAAGATGTTGGATATTCAAGCCTGTCCTTTTTCACAACCTGCACAAACTCCTATGGATATTTATTGGTTTGCGAACTGTGCTGTTGGTAAATCTTTTGTTATTCACGGAAAAACGGCAGTTGTCCATGATTATAAAATTCAAGGTACAAGCGTTCTAGTTTTGGCAACTTGGAACAATAGAGAGATTAAGCCTCAATGGTTTAGTTTTTCTAAAGGTGATTCTGAATATGATGTTTGTGATGCACCTGATTATATAAACCCGAATACGGGTTACTGTGTTAAGAGCGATAAACCATTATGTACAGCAAACGAAAACCTTGGTCGTCGGTTCTGGCCTTACAGCTCTTATGGGGATAAACCGACTTTTTGTGTTGCTAGTTGTGGTGCTGAGGCTAAACCAACAGTTGGGGAATCTAGTATTGCTTGCTTTACTACAGATGACCGATGTTTTGGTGACATTGTTCAAACGGGTGAATCGTGCTCAGGTGATGGGATTACTTCAGGGGGAAATGTACCAATGCCGCCTCCGGGTGGATGTATTTGGACAGGGCCAGTTGAAGATAGAGTTTTATCCTGCTCTGGTGATGCCGATGGTGACGGACAACCTGATGATGATACACCTTTGGATCCTGATTCGGAATGTTCATGGGATGGAAATACATTAGAGTGTAATGGTGGGACTTATCCAGTTGATCCAGATGCTCCCGATAAACCCGATACAGGCGGTGGCACAGATACGGGAGGTGGAACAAATCCTAGTACTGATTTATCAGGGGTAATTAATGAGATAAGAAGTTTTCATAACGACAATAATTCTAACCTTAAACAATTAAAAGACAGCAATGCTCAGGGGTTTGAGTTAGTTGTGACAGAAATAAAAGACAATACGGAATCGGTAACCGACCAGATAGATAACCTTAAAAATATGAATCAAATGTTATCTAGTAATGAAGTGAATGCGATCAATGGCGTTAATGATAGTTTAATGCAACTTAATTCAGGTATCGGTGACATTGGTAATGGTATAAATCAAATTGTAAATACTGATACTTCGGGTGCAAATTTTACTGACTGCTACTCCTCTGGAACGTGTGAATCACTTTATGAATCTGAATATTCAGAGTATGAAAATATGTCTGATTTAGTTTCGGAAAGGATGGATTCAATATCTACTGGCGCTATCCAGCAAGTCACTAATATTTTTACTCATATCAATGTTTCTAATGCACAAAAGCCAAATACAAACATGTGCATAGATATTATTTATGATTTTGGTTGTTATGACCTCTTTCAAGACTTTAGTTATATCTGGGCGTTCGTCCGCTTCTGCTTCACTTTCTCATCAATCGCGCTAGCTAGAAAACTAGTGTTTGGAGGTTAATATGGAATGGTTAGTTGAATTATTTAATATCTTAATTTCATTTGCTTACTCGTCATTTTTAAGTATTCCTAGAATGTTTAAGGATCTCTTTTTTTGGGTTTTAGATCAGTTTTTAACGTTTGCCGAATGGATTGGTAATCTTATTCTGTCGTTGTTTGAACCGATTGATATTAGCCAGTACTTAACAGGGATACCGCCTAATGTGTCATGGGTCTTTATGATGATTGGCCTACCCAACTGTTTAATCATTATCGGGTCAGCAATTGTTATTCGATTAACATTACAAATGATCCCATTTGTACGTTTAGGGTCTTAATATGATATATGGAATTAGTGGAAGACCAGGGGGCGGAAAAAGTTATGAAGCGGTTGCGTTTCATGTTCTCCCTGCCCTTGAATCTGGGCGAAAAGTCATAACAAACTTACCTTTGCAAATTGATATGTTTGTAAAGGTATTCGGTCCTGAAGTTGTCGATTTAATTGTGGTTATCGATGGCAAACTAAATGATTTTGGTTCGACTGAAAGACCATTTTCTAAACACGTTCACTATATTGATGAATGGAAGAACGACAAAGGACAAGGGCCACTCTACTTGATTGATGAATGTCACATGGTACTGCCTGCGCGTGGTCTTGATTCTGAAATATTAGAATTCTATTCGTTACACCGTCACTATGGTATTGATATCGTTTTGATTACTCAACACCTTAGAAAGATACATCGTGACATTAGAGACATGATTGAAATTAACTATATCTGTCAGAAGAACACGGCATTAGGCTCAGAGAATTCATATACAAAGAAAGTAAAGCAAGGTGCGTCTGGTGATGTGGTTAATACTTCTATTCGTAAATATAAGAAGTCTTACTTTGCATTTTACAAAAGTCATACGGCTTCAAACTCTGCGGTTCAAGAGGCGTATGCTCAAGACATTACGCCACTCTGGAAACGTTGGCCTGTTATTGGTGCCGGCATTTGTTTTGTTTTATCCGCTGTGATTTTATCAATGGCCTTTATGGGAAAAAAAGAAAGCTCACAACCGCCATCAGTAAGAACACCGCCAACTCAACAACACGCTGTTGAGTCTCCAAGTAGTACAAACATCAACAAAGAAACGAAAGTTAAACAAGAAAAGAAACCAAGTCACCCACTGTCTAAATTTACTTTTTATGTTGCTGGCCAAGCGAAGCAATTTGTAAGAGCAAGCTATGATGGTGAGTCGGTTCCTGACCAGTCGCTCAACTTCTATCGCATCTATATTGATGTGTATGAGAATAACAAAATGTTGTTTACCATTGAGCATAATGATTTACTGAACTTTGGCTATGAGTTTAAGAAGATTGCGGACTGCTTCTATGAACTAAGCTATGGCGATTTCAGTGAAATAGTTACGTGTGGGGAAATCTCAGTACCTAAAGATGGGATTGAAGCAATTGGTGCGAACTTGTTTTAGTTTGTCATAATTCAATGCATGGGTATGTCAAAAAATGACATACCTTTTTTTTGTGTCCTGCGCGTTCCTAACTGTGACGAGCTGCGCGAGGAAAGATCTATTGCGTAGCAATATAAGCGGAGCGAAACGCTTTTCTTTCACGTCATTGCAAATAATCAGTGCGCTGTTTCCAGTCGCAAATTCCGATTATTGAAAAGTCGCCACCCTGCCAGACTGCTTTTGCTCTACTCGCTTTCAAACATGGGGAGGGACCCGCTTGCGGGAGGGGTTCCCCATTTTCTGAAAGCGGAGTATGGCGCACTACCCCCGTTCTGTATCACGGGGGTAAATTCCACATAATCATTTGTGTGTATAGATAATTATTATTTAGATTAAGTTAATGTTTTTGAGTTATTAAATGGCTAATTTTCTTAAAATCTGTTATTTTCTGGCCAATATAATTACAAGATTTAAATGCTAATGATATTTAAAGTATATGATATTAATGTTAGTGCTGATGACTTAGAACAGCTAGGTACAAAAGAAAAATTTTGGTTTTTTACGGCTTCAGATAAATCACAAAAATGGCTATTTAAATACTCACGCTTAAATACTGGTGAACATTGGTCGGAAAAAATAGCGGAACAATTATGTGAAGAGCTAATGATTCCACATGTTAGATATCA
>NZ_MSCO01000002.1:659542-667205 GCF_002954705.1 Aliivibrio sifiae | reverse complement strand
TTTAGCAGGTGCGAATAAGCGACTTGGTATTATTACACCAAATGCTGTAGCCGATGATTGTCGAATGGTTATGGGGAATGAAGTTTTACATAAGGATAGTCCATCAAATTATCCTAAACCGATTGCTGATAATGAGCGATATGTTAGAGTAAAAGAACACACAGTAAATAGAGTTTTGGGGTGTTTGGATTTATCTGATATTTCCCCTCCAATTTCAGAGTATGATATAACAGGTTTAAATGCTGGAGATGTATTCTGCGGTTACCTTTTGCTTGATGCTCTGATTAGTAATCAAGACCGCCATCATGAAAATTGGGCTATTATTATTAATAATAATACGGGTAAAAAATCGTTATGCCCTACTTATGATCATGCAGCTAGTTTAGGTCGAGAATTACTCGATAAAGAAAGAGAAGAAAGGTTAAATACAAAAGATGTACAACGAAAAGTACCAACATTTGTTAAAAAAGCAAAATCTGAGTTATTTAGACTTAAATCAGATAAGAAGCCTTTATCAACGGTCGAAGCGTTTTTTTTAGCTGTTGAAAAAAGAGATCTTGCAAAAAAACATTGGTTATCTAAGTTAAAGGATTTAACAGAAGATAACATTAGAGATATTTTTTCCAGAATACCTGAACAAATTTTCACTGATCTTGCTCGTGAATTTGCAATTCAAATGGTATTAGAAAATAAAAAAAGGTTATTAGAAGATGACAGAGCTTAATTCAGTTTATTTAGCATGGCAATCTCCAGAAAATAGGGATTGGTATGTAGTAGGTTTTCTACAAGAATCTGAAGATGGTTATATCTTTAATTATACAAATGGTGCTAAGTTATCAGAAAAGTTCATCCCATTTAGCGGTATGGAACAATTGGATAAAACATATGTTTCTGATGATTTATTTCCATTATTTAGAAATCGGTTATTATCGCCTAGAAGACCTGAGTATCCAAATTTTATTAAATGGTTAGGTTTAGAAAGCAGTTCAACATCTCCAATTGAAGTTCTCGCACGTTCTGGCGGGTTACGCGGAACAGATCAATTACAAATGTTTAAAAGAGTTCACTTAAAAAAAGATAACAGCTTTGAACATTACTTTTTTGTTCATGGACTAAGCCACTTATCTGAGTCAGCAATTGAACGCGTATCTAAATTAGAACCTGGTGATAAATTATATTTATGCCTTGATTGCCAAAATACTTATGATGATTCAGCAGTATTGATTCGTGCAGAAAAACCATCTGAAATTATTGGTTATTGTCCTCGCTATCTTGCGAAAGACATTAATAAATTTTTAACTACTGATAAGAAAAATATTCATATTGAAGTAGAAATGGTTTCGAATGATGCCCCATCAAATTATAGATTAATGTGTAAGCTATCAGGGATTATCAATAAAGATCACGGTCTATCTCCACTCATGAGTGAAGATGAATACCAATTAATTTCAAACTAATTATAAAAGGAATCATAACGATTCCTTTTTTATTTATATGACTTTGATTTTTGAAATAGCTCTCACAAGTCTCATCAGTTTAGTTAGTGTTTTTTTGTCAGAGTCACTTTCAATTTCTAGTAAAGCAATGGCTGTTAAAATCTGCTGTGGCTCTAGTTCTCTACCTGTTGGCAATCTTAATCTATTTTTTACAATGTAAAACCCCTTCCAGTTATCACCAAGCCCTAATTTACGTTCACAATACATTCGCATTAATCGTCTACATTCAGGTGGGATCTCTGCTCCTCCATCCCAATTGTTGACCTGCCTCACAGTTTTAAAACATAATTCTGCTGTTTTTTCTACGCTTAAACCACACTTATAAAATCTAAAAAAGTAGTTATTTGTCATTTGGTTATATTTCATTAGCCAACCTTTCATTTCTAAAAGGTTGGGAATAATATTACAAATGTTACATATGATTACCTTATTTTACATAAGCACTCATAATGCGCACTTGTGGCGTAAAATCAGCTTCTCTTTTAATGTGAATGTCCATTACAGTTTGAGCTTTCAAACAAATTAAAATGTGGCATTGAAAGATTTATACTATGACTTAAATGGCCGTTAAACGCATAAGCAGTACCAATGCTTAACCCAAGTACTGCTACTATTATTAAGAATGTTTTCTTCATTATTTATTCCTTTTTTATGCAAATTATTTGCTTCATATTCATTATCTACGGTATTTTTCTGCATAAAAACGTATTTACTTTGCTTTACGTAGGAATGAGATTTCTTGCTAAAAACTGAAAGATTTAACCGATTTACCTCATCTAGTTTACCAATTGGAAAACCACCGTTTACCCATTAGATACCAAATGCAAAAGTTATTGGAAAAATTACAGTATTCTCACCGCATTCCTTTTTCTTGTGGTATAAACTTGGCATAATACAATCACAATTAAACAAACAGGCATAATTATGAGCACTGCAAAAACTCTATTAACTCGCTGCGATTCTAAATGTGAACTATGTGGTTCAACTAACTCTCTAGCACCATTCGCAGTCCCGCCAAAAACTGATATCAACGTTGATAACTGTGTAATGATCTGTGATACATGTACAGCACAAATCGAAGACTCAGCTACAATGGATGTTAATCACTGGCGTTGTCTAAATGATTCTATGTGGAGCCAAGTACCAACTGTTCAAGTTATGTCTTATGTTTTACTAAGCAAACTAACGTCTGAATCTTGGGCTCAAGATGCTCTAGATATGATGTACGTTGAAGAAGATGTTAAAGAATGGGCTGAGAAAGCACTTCTTTCGGACGGTGAAAAACCACGTGACATTAATGGCGTTGAACTTAAAAAAGGTGACGACGTAACTGTTACTAAAGACCTTCCAGTTAAAGGTACTAACCAAGTTATTAAACAAGGTACAGTTATCCGTGGTATCAACCTTACAGATGATCCTCGTTTAGTTACAGGCAAGGCAAATGGCGGTCAATCTATGTATGTAATCGCTGAATTCTGTCGTAAAAAGTAATTCATTACCTAACAATCTGACAGACAAAAAAGACGCTTGAGTGCGTCTTTTTTATACCTAATATTTATTATTAACTTAATCCCTACTCCATTCATACACATCTTCATTACCTTTGTTTTTGAAAAAGTTAGAATGCTGCTGTACGAATTGATCTTTCTTTAATTCTTTAATTGGCCAATTTGAAAAATCTTCTGATGATGAGAACTCTGCCGTTTCTATTTTAAATTTTGAGAGCTTTTTGGCTGTAGTTCTAAATAAATACGACTGCCCATTGTCCTCACACACAAATTCTACGTTATTAATTGTTCGGTGGTTCAGCTTTACAGTTGCTGACATTATTGATTTTGGTTGGCAGTTCTTCTCATGAATTACAGCAACTTCAAACGTGTTTGTGTAAGTTACATCAACATAAGTAGCAATTTTATTGTTCTTATCAACACGCCTGAATAAAAGTTGTTTGGTATCATCGGTTCTTGCAGTTTGAATACCATTAGAAAATGGCTCATAGTAAAGCCAAGACCAACTCCATTCCATATTTCGTGCTAAGTAATTAAGCTGCGATGAAGAGTGCTGCCATAAGGCACTTAATATTAAAATTGCGCTCGTTATGATGATAATAGAAATGGCTTTTAGCATTAGAGTTACCGCCAGATAGGTGAAAGCTAGATCTTAACATAGGATGACGTTACTAACTATTTTATTCACCATTATGAATGGTTAATCAAAATATTTTGTATTACCCCCGAAGATTTTCTAATTAAATGAATATTTATTGTAATTTTAATTTTCAAATGTAAAAAAGCCGAGATAAATAATCTCGGCTTTTTATTAAATCAGACTAACCATTAATACAAAGATTAAAGGTGCTTACTGATCTCCACACAACTTTCTTTAGCATCACCGAAAAGCATCTCAGTGTTTTCTTTAAAGAACAATGGATTTTGAACACCAGCATAACCTGTGTTCATTGAACGTTTAAATACGATAACGTTTTTCGCGTTCCAAACTTCAAGTACTGGCATGCCAGCTATTGGGCTGTTTGGATCTTCCATTGCTGCAGGGTTAACTGTATCGTTCGCACCAATAACAAGAACAGTATCTGTATCAGATAAGTCATCATTGATCTCGTCCATTTCAAGAACAATATCGTAAGGAACCTTAGCTTCTGCAAGTAATACGTTCATGTGTCCAGGTAGACGGCCCGCAACTGGGTGAATACCAAAACGAACATTAATACCTTGCGCACGAAGTTTTTCTGTAATTTCATGAACTGGATATTGAGCTTGAGCTACTGCCATGCCGTATCCAGGAGTGATAACTACTGACTTCGAGTTTTTAAGCATTTCTGCTACTTCTTCAGCTGTTGTTTCACGGTGTTCACCTTGCTCTTCATCAGAATCTGAAACAACAACATCTTGACCGAAGCCACCAGCAATAACACTGATGAAAGAACGGTTCATTGCTTTACACATGATGTAAGACAGAATCGCACCTGAAGAACCAACTAACGCACCAGTAACAATCAGAAGATCGTTTGATAGCATGAAACCTGCCGCTGCTGCTGCCCAACCAGAGTATGAGTTAAGCATAGAAACAACCACTGGCATATCAGCGCCACCGATTGAAGCAACCAAATGGTAACCAAATGCAAAAGCAATTAGTGTTACTAAGATAATTGCAAACATACTGCCTTCAACACTAACAAAATAGTAAAGAAGTGCTGCAGAAGCGATTAATGCAATTAGGTTTAATTTATGACGATGTGGTAACTGAAGTGCAGACGAGCTGATCACTCCGCGTAATTTACCGAATGCAACCAAAGAACCTGTAAATGTTACAGCACCAATGAAGATACCTAAGAAAACTTCAACTAAATGGATATTTAGTAGTGCGCCTGTAAGCTCACCATGGTCAATATAACTGTTGTAACCAACAAGTACGGCAGCCATACCAACAAAGCTGTGAAGAATTGCCACAAGTTCTGGCATTTCTGTCATTTCAACTTTCTTCGCATAATAAATACCAATTGCCCCACCTATTGCCATAGCAACGATGATCCAACCTGTACCCGCCGAATCAGGACCAAAAATAGTCGCGATTAAGGCAATAGCCATACCAGTAATACCGTAGTAGTTACCGTTACGTGCGGTTTCTTGTTTAGACAGACCGGCTAAACTCATGATAAATAGAACGGCAGATACAATATATGCTGCTTGAACTAATCCTGCTGACATTATTCTACCCCTTACTTATCTTTACGGAACATTTCAAGCATACGCTTGGTTACAGCAAATCCGCCGAATATGTTAATACTCGCGATCAGAACTGCAATAAATGCTAAGAATGAAACGACACCATTGCCCTGACCCACTTGCAGTAACGCACCTACAATGATGATGCCTGAGATCGCATTAGTTACTGACATTAACGGAGTATGTAGTGAATGACTTACATTCCATACGACATAATAACCAACAACACATGCCAAGATGAAAACCGTAAAGTGAGCTAAGAATGCAGCTGGAGCAACAGAGGCTACCCATCCAAATGCAGCAATACCTGCACCGATCATTCCGAACTTTTTAACAGGAGACATTGGTTCTTCAACTTTCGGAGCTACCTTAGCTTTTGATGCAGCTTTTGCTTGAGGTTGAGCTGAAACTTGAATTGGCGGCGCAGGCCATGTTACTTCGCCCTCTTTAACAACAGTAACACCACGAAGAACAACGTCTTCAAAATCGATATTGATGTTGCCATCTTTTTCTTTACATAGAAGTTTAAGAAGGTTAACTAAGTTTGTACCGTAAAGTTGTGATGATTGTGTTGGTAGACGACCAACCATATCAGTGTAACCCACAATTTTTACGCCATTTTCTGTTGTGATTACCTGGTCTTTTACTGTGTACTCACAGTTACCACCATTAGCAGCAGCCAAGTCAACAATCACACTGCCCGCTTGCATGCTATCAACCATTGCTTTAGTAATTAGCTTTGGTGCAGGACGACCAGGGATAAGTGCGGTTGTAATGATAATATCAACATCTTTAGCTTGAGCTGCATATAGCTCTTCTGCTTTTTTATTGAACTCATCAGACATTTCTTTTGCGTAGCCATCGCCAGAACCAGAGTTTTCTTTGAAATCAACTTCAAGGAACTCTGCACCCATTGATTGTACTTGTTCTTTAACTTCTGGACGAACATCAAATGCACGCACGATTGCGCCAAGACTACCAGCAGCACCGATAGCAGCAAGGCCAGCAACACCAGCGCCAGCAACAAGTACTTTAGCTGGTGGAACTTTACCTGCAGCCGTAATTTGACCAGTGAAGAAACGACCAAACTCATGCGCAGCTTCTACAACTGCACGGTAACCTGCGATATTAGCCATAGAGCTTAAGGCATCTAACGCTTGTGCACGAGAAATACGAGGAACTGAATCCATCGCTAGAACGTTGATGTTCTTCGTTGCTAATTTAGCAAGTAACTCTTCATTTTGAGCAGGCCAAATAAAGCTAACCAAGCTTGCGCCATCTTGAAGAAGTTCAAACTCATCAACACCGGTTTCTGCGTTAACTTGAGGAGCATTAACTTTAAGGATAAGTTCTGATTTCCACACATCATCACAAGACACAATTATTGCGCCTGCTTTTTCAAATGCAGAGTCATCAAAGCTCGCTAAAATACCAGCATTAGTTTCTACAGCGACTGTAAAACCAAGCTTTAAAAGCTGCTCAACCGTTTTTGGAGTGGCAGCAACACGGGTCTCCCCCGCGAGTACTTCTCTAGGTACACCAATTTGCATAGTTATTCCTTGGCTATTGGCATGAATTGATTCCTTCGTTTTATCGAACAAAAGGGATTAATTCAAGTGTTTTGTAATAAAATGACATAATTTCATTACATTAAAATTGATATCTGCTTATTCTCACCTCTATTAGGTAAAAAAACAACATTTTGATGACAAAGCAGAGGTCAAACCACTTTTTGTTACTGATTGATTTTGAAGAATAAGTATAGAGTAAAAAACAAACGATATTCTAATCCATATCAATTCTATTACGTTTATTTAAAGATTGACTCGCCCATCTGATCAATTAACATTTTTGCTTTTCGCAGCATTAATTCATCAGCATCGTTTTTTGATGAAATAACATCAGAACGAATAAAACGGTGTTCTTTTAACTCTCCATTTATCTCTTTTGTTACTTTACCAGCTATGCGAAATTGAGAGCCATCGGCCTCTGAATTAGGATAAATAAGAAAGGTTTTATATTCGATTGCTTCGATGACTGGTTCTTGCTTAGGTGAAGAACCAAATAGACGTGAAAAAAGCCCCATTTCAGTTTCCTTTTTGAAATAAGGCTTAGTATACCCCAACAGTAAGCGATTTAAGTAACAACTATTTCGTTATAAGTTAGGTGATATTGATACCAATGACTCTTAGTATTTAATCGTTATTCTTTTTCGTCAAACATTTCGCTGATTGGGGTGATACGAATTTCAATACGGCGATTTTTTTTACGGCCATCGGCATTCATATTAGTTGCAATTGGTTCTGCTTCACCAAAACCATAAGTATTAATTCGGTTAGAATCAACGCCCTCTTTAGTCAATAAATCGAGAACTGAATCCGCTCGTTTATTCGACAGTGACATATTAAATTTTTTACTTCCTTG
>NZ_MSCO01000002.1:629569-658198 GCF_002954705.1 Aliivibrio sifiae | reverse complement strand
CTTGACTATCAGTATGCCCAGCAATAAAGACTTCTGATTCCGGTTTATCTTTTAATAACTTAGCTAAGTTTGATAAAACATTTTTACTTTCTTCTTTTATAGTAATACTGCCTGAATCGAAACTTTTATCTCCATTAAGAAGAAGGATAATTTCGTTATTAGATCGGGCAATGCTCCCCATATCACTAGTGATGAATTGATTTAATTCCTCATTGTGATAATCAACAAAACTTTCAATTGTCGGTGTTTCTTTAATACCTGCTGTTTCATCTTCGGATGTACTTTGACAGCCCGCTAAAAAGCTTGCTGCAATAATCAATCCCAGTATCTGTTTTTTCATTATATAAATCCCTAGTCCAACTATGGGATAATCTAACAAACTTCGATTACAGTTTCCTGCTCAGTAAAAATGAAATCGAGACACTTCAATTTGATGTGAAATTATGCTGTTACTCAGTATCATTATTAAGATTTATTTCGTTTACTGATAAAAAATAAAAGAGCATAAAGAAGGCATAAGCCATAAAGAGCGCTCATATTAAGAAGTACACTCGATAAACCAGCTCCTTGCTGATTTAACGTTAAAAAGCCATTAATCGCAAAGCCACTTGGTAATGTATGCATTAAGTCAGTTATTAAACTAGGAATAAGCTCCGTCGGCCAAATGAATCCAGCACTAAAGACTATGGGCATAGAGCTAAACAAAACCACCAATAAAAGACTTTCTGGTGTTGGTAACCATCGAGCGAGCAACATCCCTAATAGAATCACAGCAGAGATAAATGGAATCAATAAAACGATTAATTCTAACGCGGTGGCAAAGCGACTAATATCATAATGATTAAAGACAGCCCCAAAGTAGAAACACGCCAACACTAATTCAGAAAATAAGAAGATACCAAAACGTACAATTAAATGTGAGATCGTGTTTTCAGACATCTTGCTCGCTTTTTGTCGAATACCAACCGCCATTAGTAATGTCTGCTGTAAAATTAATACAAAAACAGCAGGAACGACGTATTGAACGTAACCCATATTGTGATTAAATACGGGGACATAATTTGATTTAAAAGGTTGGAATGTATTTATCGCTGTATTAATGGGGGTACCATCAATCGTCATGTGTGCGACACGATATTCAGCAGCAAGGGTTCCCCCTGCTTTCATTAAACCTTCAATAATTGTTCCGTAAATCAAAAAATACGATGCATCACCAGCATAAGCAACCGTTGGTGCTTGGCCAAGTTGTAATTTAGTTGAAAAGTCGTAAGGGATAACGAGAAAGCCACTCACTGTATTATCTAAAAATTGTTGCTTTGCTTGATTTATGCTTTCAGCTTGTTCAACGACATTAAGTTGTTGAGATTCATTGGCCATACGAATAAATTTTCGACTTAAGTCTGACTTATCCATGTCGACAACGGTGATTTTTTGCTCTTCAGGGCTTTGGTTTAAATAAGGCAATGGGTATAAAAATGCGTAAAATAACACGCCACCTATCATCGCGAGTACAATCGTACTATTACTAAAAATAGCCTTTGCTTCATTTTTAACTAACGTGAGAAATGACATAAACTACTTCCTTAATCGCGAAATAAGCAGCACTAAAGGCAATGTAAATAACAAAAGAATACCAACATGAGATAATGTCTGATTAAAAACATAGCCATAATTAGCTTGTTCTATTTGAGAGCGAACAAAATGACTTGCCGGTAAAATAGAGTGCCAGAATGTAGCTAAACTATTCATGTCCGTAACAGGAAAAGTAACCCCAAGAAAGGCAAAACTAGGCGCAGTATAAGCGCCAGAAATGCTCATCGCTTTGACTATATCGTTTGTACCATAACCAATCGCAGTACCTAAACTAATACATGCGAACGTCATTGCACTCATTGTCATAAGAAACGTACCTATTTGGGCATCAAATGGGAACTGTAAAATACCATACAAGAAGTAAAACAGAACGGCCCCTAATGACATCCCAATAATAAAATACACAGCGATAAACTGCGCGATACTGCTCAACGTTTGTGAATCAAACCATTCTCTGATATTTTTTTTATTACTGAGCATCATTTCATTTTTCATTGCCCAAATCATCCCTACAATAATAGCCATTTGCCAAATCGCAGGTAAAATTGCGGAAACCAAAAATTGATTATAACTACTGCCTAAATTGAATAGAGGCGTTACTTGGACTTTGATCGGGACTGCTGAATTGATTGCATGAGTCCACGTTGATTTCTTCGTACTTAATGTTTTAACGGCCGCTAATTTCGCTTGAATCGTCATGTCCGTTTGCATTAGCGCTGAACTGATTTGTTTTGCTATAAGAATAAACTGCCCGTTATAAAATCCGGATACTTGTGGACTCTTTCCTAATAAAACATCTCGTTCAAAATCTCGTGGAATTACGATATAACCATAATTTTCACCATTCTTTAATGCTTGATTTGCTATCAACGTATTAGGTTGAACAGAGCGAACAGCTAATGTGGGGGTCGCATCGTAATCACGAGTGATCATTCTTGATAAACTTGATTGATCAAGATCCACCACATCGATGGGTAATTCTCGGACAACAGATGCAGAGAATACCCACCAAATAATCAAGGATAATACTAATGGCAGGCCAAAAGTAACAGCAATTAGCCACGGATTTGAGCAATAAGAACGCCAGAATGCTTTCATAAAAAATCAACTATAACCGATGATACACAAAGTTAATCAAGCTTAACTATGGCACTCATTCCTACTCGTAAATTAGGAATTTCATTAACAGGGTGCGCTTCAATCTCAAATGTTTTTAAATCGAAGCCTTGGCTATTGTCAGTCGCACGCCACGTTGCATAATCCCCCATCACCGCAATATGTGTGATCGTAAAGAGAACGGTTTGATCTAGGGCCGGTAAATAAACGTCTATTTGTTGATCTTTTTTGTAATTTTTCAGCTTATCTTCACGAACATGAAAGACAGCCCATGCTTGTTTTATATCAATAACACTAACAACAGGAAATCCTTGGGGTGCAATTTCACCTGCGTTAAGCATTACTTGAGTGACTTCACCGTTGTACCAGCTATCAATTTTGGTATCTGCGACATAGGCTTCAACTTCTGCAACTGACCCCATTGCCATTTTTACTTTTTCATTAGCAGCACGTTTTGTTTGAGAACGTGCACCTTCTTTAGCCATTTGATACATTTGATAAGCTGCACTTTCTGTATATTTTGATGCTTGCCATTGAGTGTAGGCCTCATCTTTCTTTTGCTCTGCAACGACACCATCTTTATATAAGTTATTTACACGTGCATAGGTTTTTTCAAGCAACTTATTTGCTGCTTTTGCTTTTTGCCACTGATCTTTTGCAGCTGCCACTTGTTGCGTTCTCGCTCCTTGTTCAGCTTCTTCTGCCAACGCACTTGCGGCAGCCTCTCCGGCTTTAGCTTGAGCTAGCTTAGCTTCAATTTCAGGACTGTATAATGAGAATACGGCTTGTCCTTTTTCAATCATCTCGCCTTTTTTAACGTATATGTTTTCTATACGACCAGGGACTTTAGACGATATATTATATTGTTCAGCTTCAATCTGACCTTGAAGTAATTCTGGTCGAGGTTGATATGCAGCCCAAAAGCTATAACCTACCCACCCGATAACACCAATAACAACGCATGAAACTAGAATCTTTTTTGGTGAACTCATTATATTACCCTTGTCTTGCTTGAAGTTGATATTGAACGAACGTATCGGTTTGATTACTTAATGCCAACAATTTAACCAGTGAGATGACATAATTAAACGATGCTAATGAACGCTGAGTTTTAATACTGGCTAAATATAGCTCTGCGTCTACGACATCCAATGACGTAGACAGTCCTTGCTTAAACGCCTTCTCACGTAACGTTACATTTTCTTGTGCTAATTCAATACTAGACGCTAAACCATAATACTCATCTATTGCTTGAAGCGCTTCTCTATACGTTTTTTCTACCAGCAAAGAGAGATCTTGTTTTGCTTGTTTTTTCAAGTACTGAACTTGTTGAATCGCGCTATGAGCTGCAACCACTTTTTCTGAACGGCCCTTGTTATCTAACAGCGGGACATTCATACCAACACCAACCATCCAATCAGGAGCTATTTCTGCAGATAAGCTGTCTCCCTCATATAGATTATAGTTACCATACAGATACACTTCTGGGTAATATCGACCTTTCTCTGCTTTAACTAAACTCTTAGCTTGGACTTCTTTGGCATCTAACAATGCAAGACCTGGGTAAGTATCTAATGTGCTATCAACAAATGAATTAAGCTGTGGAAGCGTTTTATTAATAAATAAAGCAGTTTCTGGAGTGACAACGTCACTAGTTTGTAACATGCGTAATAACGCTGCGTTTGCTATATCACGATCTTGCTTTGCTTTACGTAAATCAACCTTTGCTTTGTCGTAAGAAGCTTCAGCTTGTAAACGTTCCACTCTTGCTATTTGGCCTTGTTGTTCTAATTTAATTGCATTATCACGATGTTTTGCAAGACCCTGCTCTACTTCACTGTAGGTTTTAACAACTTCACTTGTTAAAACGACACTAAAGTAATACTTCGCCAGATCTTCATAAGAGGCTTGTTGCTTCATTAATAATTTATTACGAGCTTCTTCTGTTTTCCCTTCCGCGGCACTTTCTGCTGCAGAGATACGACCACCAGTAAAGATTGGCCAGATAGCACGTATTGAGCTCGTAAAAATATCACGCTCAGTCAAAGTTGATGTTACTGGACCGACTAATTGGCTGAGAAATGGGGAATTTGAACCTGTACTATCTATAAGCTGTTGGCCAGAAACGGTTACGTCATCATCTAAGTAGGTATAATTTGCACTTAAGGTAATAGAAGGAAGATTAAGATCAGAAGTGCCAGAGGCTAAAGCTTCTTGACGTTGAACATTAGCGCGTTCGGCAGCAATACCATTATGGTTTTTGAGCACATTTTGCCATGCACTATCAAAATCAACTGATTTAGCACACACGGACAAAGAAAGTAATGTTGTAAATAAAGCAGATATTCGTGAAATTTTTAGCATAAACCCTCCAATTAATAGAGTATAAACTCTAAATGGTTTAGTATGCAAAAAAAAAGCTCATCGAGGGCATCGATAAGCTTTTAAAAAAGTAAATAATATTACTTCGTCATACGAATTAGAGATAGGCCTATTAGCCATTCTAGATCTTTACGGCTTTCTTCGCCGTATAAATCTTCAACCATTCCGTATAAACGCTCAATACCATTACTTGCAAATTCATGTGCATTTGCAGAAGTAACAATATGGTGGAATAAAAGACGTAGAATTGCGCGGAATTGTTCATCTTCTAAAGAAGCTATCCAGCTATCGATAAACGCTTGTTTATCACCTTGCATTTCAAGACGTTCAGCAAACAAACGGAAAATACGGCCATCTAATGCAGCGGTAAAATCTGTTTTCTTTGGAAAGTGATGGCTGATACCTGTTCTTGACACGCCAGTTTGTTGGCTTAGTGTCGTATATGACATCTTGTCATAGCCTAAGCGTAATAGTTGATCAATAACCGCATCCATGATTTTTTGGATAGTGATTTCAGTATCTTCTTTACTTCTTTTTGGCATAATAAGCTCTTCTAATGTGATTAGTCCATTAAGAAATCAATCATAAAAATTAACTCAATAGAACATAAGGTTAATTTATAAGATTCAACTCCATTTGTATTATTTTTTTATAAGAATTTGCACGATAAACATACACCGTAATCTGACTGTTAATTGCTTCTCAAAATTAAGAATCGTTGTTTTAACCGAAGTTCAGCTTACCCTTTATTCATGCAACCAGTTGTTATGTATGTATTCTCCTTTATACAGTATGGAATTACAATACACCACTCTGGATTCTGACAAAGATTTGTCATAAAGGTTCACATTTTGAGATTTCCATCCCAAGTAATCGCACTGTAATGGAAAATTTAATCAATTGTTACTAGATGGTATTTGATCATAATATTACTTTAAATGATAGTTTTCTGATACAAAGAAGCATAATATAAAGACATTGTAACTATTGAGGATATAAGAATGACTTCTGAAGTTGAGCAAAACGTACCATGTGATGCTTGTGGTTGTAGCGCAGAAATGGGTTTTGTTATTAAAGAAGGCGATGATGTTGCTGAAGTAAGCATCTTTGCAGAGAACAAAGCACAATTAGAAACCGAACTCGCAAATTACTTATCTCTTGCAAAAGAAGTATGTGACGAAGTTGAACACAGTATTAAACTATCTGAAGATGAAAAAGAGCTACACGCTCGCTTGAAGTTTTCTTGCAGTGCTGAAAAATTAATTTATGAATTGAAAACACGCTCTCTTACTCGATAAGAGAGGTTGTTAACATCTTAAGTTAGAAAAAAGGCTTTCGATTACGAAAGCCTTTTTATTAATTTGTTATGCCGATTAAGCAGCGTGGATATTGCTTGCTTGAGGGCCTTTTGGACCTTGTTCAACATCAAAAGTTACTGCTTGGCCTTCTTTCAACGTTTTGAAACCTTCTGATTGGATCGCGCTAAAATGTGCAAACACATCTGGTCCATTCTCTTGAGCGATAAAACCAAAACCTTTCTCTTCGTTAAACCATTTTACAGTACCAGTTGCTTTAGACATTACGTCTCCTTAACCTTTAAAAGTTGAATTACTTGCGACTTTATTTATCGCGGCGGTATTAAATACCGAATTTCACTATATCAAATGTGTTTTCATAAAAAAAATGTAAAAATAGGACTCATATCACTGAACTGAAATTAAACTTATTTAAGTTTTAGCCGATAACAAAGTAAGCCATTAATACTAAGTTGCCTTTATATGCCTAAATTAAATACTGCTCTCATTATCTTCTTGATGTCCATAGTTATCTCTCCACTGTCAATGGCTGAAATGCTTAATAAACATCGCCTTATTAATCATATTGATAGCTATGGAAATATAAGCTTAAGAAATACAAATTATACAGAGCTACCAGACGGTCTAGAGTTAAAAGGTAACGTAAATCTAGCCAATAGTAAGATCATTAAATTACCTAAAGGCCTTATTATTGATGGTAACCTTAATCTAGCAAATACCACGATTAAAACAGTCCCTCGTGGAACTCAAGTCAAAGGTTATCTAAATCTGGCAGGTACAACTCAGCTTAAGCGCTATACTCGTGGTATTAAAGTCGCTGGATTTATTAACTTTGCAGGTTCTGGACTTACGGAATTGCCACCACGCTTAACCGTTAATGGGGATTTAAGCGTGATTAGAACACCTCTTGCTCTATTACCAAAGCAACTAACAGTGAAAGGGAATTTATATCTTGGATATTCGAAAGTTACTGCCCTGCCTGACGATCTAATCGTAAAAGGGAATATCTACCTTGGTGGCCAGCAAATTACTGATTTTCCTGAATCAATAAAAGTAGATGGTTATATTTTTAAGTAGTATTACAATAGAGTAATCATTTTTCTTTAGGCGCGATAATGTTAGACAATCTACATCAAATGGTGATCTTTGCAACGGTAGCTAATGAGCTAAATTTTACTCGCGCTGCTGAGAAATTAGGGATATCAAAATCTCACGTATCTAAACAGATCAAAGCATTAGAAACCCGTCTAGATTGCCAACTCGTTCAACGTAATAATCGCTCGGTCTCTATTACAGAGTTAGGCCAACAATACGCTGAATACAGTCAAAAACTCATTGATACCGCTTATGAAGCCGATGCGTTGCTTGATGCTCATCATGGTCGCATCTCTGGAGTATTTAAAGTCGGTATCGCACAATCTTTTGGTAATCGTCATATTATTCATGCGTTAGCTGATTTTCAGGCACAATTTCCAGAAGTAGAATTAGAAGTGAGTCTTTTTGATCACAAGCCCAAATTACTCGAAGATGGATTAGATTGTTGGATAGCCATTCACGATAATATTCCAGAAGGCATGGTGGCACGTAAAATTGCTGATTGTCGCTTCATTGTGGCGGCGTCTCCTAGTTACATTGAACAACATGGCCTACCTTCTCGCCCCGCTGATTTAGCACAACATAAATGCATCGCTTACCAAAGTAATGAACGTAAATTTAATGAGTGGGAATTTACTCGAGATGGTGTTCATCAAGTGGTTAAGATCCAAAGCATTTTTAAAATAGATAACGCCTCAGCCATTTTAGATGCTACAAAAGCCGGTGCTGGAGTTTCGTATTTAGCGAGTTATTTATTAGAAGATGAATTTGAAAACGGAAGCTTAGTTCGTCTATTAACGGAATGGAAAGCGGACATGGTGTTACCAATTTATGCGGTCTACCCTAGGCGCCAGCATTTGCCCCCTAAAGTTCGTACCTTTATTGACTTTTTATCCCAACAAGTAGGTAATCCTCCTCACTGGGATAAAAAGCTATTTCTTTAATTCTGTTCTTTTGTTGCCGTTATTACTATGCGTTTTTTACTGGGTTAGCATAAAGCGCACGTAAGAATGGTTGTTCTTCTAAAGATAGTTGTGCCAATTTCTCTTCTAGCTCACGTTTAACTTCAGCTGTTACTTCGTCCGACTCAATATTTGCAGCAGCATAATTGATTGGGAATAAACGATAATTCTGATTAATTTGTTTATCCATCACCTCTGCTAGTTCATCAGCAGACTCTGGCGACGATGTGACAACGTCACCAAAGTGAATATGAATTCGCTTTTTATGTCCAATGATCCCTTTAATGATGCTATCTATATCTTCAAATTCCCCTTTTTCATAAGAGCCAAGTGTTGCTACTGCATTTAATTCTTTGGCCTTTTGAACATCTAAAGGATCATTTTCGTAAGAGATAGATACAGGAACAATTTTTAGACTGTTCATGTAATCAGAAAAATTTTCTTTACGTTTTCTACCTTCGACATGGAACATTTTCAAAATAGCAGGATCAGTGAAATCATTTCCATCTTTTGCTCGCCCTTCTTTTTGAGCTATCCAAATTGAATTATTTGTCTCTAATGAATGCTTAATATAAGAAGACAGCAATCCAAGTGCTTTTAGCATTTGGCGTGGTGCTTTAGCAGAACGTTTTACAATGAAGCTTTTGTTTAACTTCATTAGTTCGGTGCTGCATGATTTCTTCAGTAAGTTATCACCAATTGCAATTCTTACTGTTTGCATCTTATTGTTATATAAAACCCAATTCATTAAAGCTGGGTCCATTGCGATATCACGATGGTTAGACACAAACAGGTAAGCCTGATTTGAGTCCAACGAGTCTAACCCACTGTAAGTAATTCCATTCGTTGTTTTTTTAACGGTCTTATTCAAATAAGAGGCTACGTTTAGTTGAACGTCCTCAACGGTTGTGATTTTTGACAATGAACCACGTAATTTATAACGAAGTAACGGTGCTAAAAGCCAAAATAGAAACTTAGACGCTGATGGAAACTTATAATGCAGAATAGCGGTAATGAATTCATCATCAGAAATTAAACGCTCAATTGCAGCAGGAACTTCTTCATCATTATACGGGCGAATTTCTTGATAGATATCTTGTGTGGTCATTTTTAGACTTCTGGTTACCGAAAAAGGAAGTAAGGCCGTATTCTACTTGATTTTATCCCTCTTGTACGTGATCAATTACAGAGGTCGTACCATTGCTTGCTAAATATCGTGCTTATCATTGAGAATCCATTGATTTTTGAATGAAAATCAGTAAAGTTACGATCTCAAATTTAGAGGTTACTATGAAAAACGCAATTACGTTTCAGTCAGAGACACATTCACATCTTCTTTATACGGCTCGTAAGAAAAAGAATCATTATGAATTGATTTCGGTACAGACCGGAGCTGTTCTAGTTCGCCTAGGGAAATGGGAATATTTAGTAATGCCTGGAGAATCGTTTTGGTTACCTTTTGATGCACTAAGTGCAATGACCGTTGTTCCTAATTCTACAATTTCATGTATTCAATTTTCAATTAGAACCCGTGAGTCATTACCTCACCAAGGTGGCTATGTGGAGATGACACCTCTTCTTATTGCGGGTTTAGATAAGTTACACTCACCAACGATATCTGAGCAGGCTCAACAACGTGTATTGTCTGTTATGCAAGATGAGCTGTTAGAAGCGTCTCTACATACTGATTTATCGGAAGAGTCAAAAAGCATTAATACTTATTTATCAGCATTAACAGAAAATAAAACCACCAGTGGATACTCGGTATCTCCTGATATGATGATGACGTTAAAAGTGCGTGAAGCAGACAAAATGCGTAAATCAGGTGCTAAAAATGACATGATTGCTGCACGATATTTCTCTGGTAATATAGATTTTCTTTTGCAAGCTAGCTCAATTTTAGCTTAATCAAAAAACAGTATTGTTCGTAGAAGCTCGTAGAAAACCGAAGTAAGTTATTCACGAACAATACTGTATTACTGGAATGGAATCTCAAATTGCATAAATACTTGATCATCTGCACTATCATGCCAGCGATAATCAATACGGAAACGAGGCGTTTTACCTTCATCTTCCCCGCCAAATGCTAAGCTTAATTGCAAACCATAGCTTTCTAGCCATTCTCCGTAAGATTTAAATTCTTCAATTTTTTTATCGTAATACTCTTCTGGTTGCCAAACCGCAAACCCTACTGCACTATCACTCAAATACCCTGTTAATAATGGGTCATCACCAGTGCTGTAAGCCCATTTATCCCAGTAACTTTCTTCAAAAAGATCATCTTCAATTTTCTGAGTCATGTCTGTTAATTGAGTAATGAACTGATTAACCTCAAATAAGGGTATTAAACAATTTGAATTACTTGAATAAATTTGACGAGAATAGCTGTCATAACTTTCTTGAAAACAAGTCGCTTTATCCTCTGCACTCGCATGCAGTGGTATAGCAATCATCAAACTTAATAAGCTGACTTGTCTTTTCATAAATAACTACTCGTATAAGCGGTGCGCAGAAATATATTTTTCTACACCCTTTGTTGTTAAGTGAGTAATTGACTCACCGTGTTGTATTGCTGTTCTAATATCTGTACTTCTTACTGGTAATGTTTCAGGGCAAGCCATCACGCTCCAGCGTTGCACAATTTCATCTGATTTATAAAACTTACCGAATTGCAGTAAGTTATCTGGTCCGATGATAAAAGTAATATCGGCATCATGCTGCAATTCTTGAAGCTTATTTAGTAAAGAAAACGTAGTCACACTTTGGTCTGGAATGTAGATCTCTTTTTCAAGAATTGATAACTCTACATTACTCATATTCAGCTCATCAACAAAAACAGAGGTCATTTCAACTCGCGTTTCATAAGACAGCATCGTTTTACCCCAAGCATGTGAAATACTCGGTACTAATAATACTTTATCAAAATGGCTTAATCGCTCGATTACGCTTTTATGCCCAAGGGATGGAGGATTAAAAGCACTACCAAATACAGCTATCTTCATTAATGCATCTCTTTACTATCGATATTATTAATTAGCATAAGTGAAAATTTTGTCGATGACCATCCCATAACGCTATTAAACTGTCATTAATTGGTTAAATTCAGTATGATTATTCCAATTAAGTGTGAACTGTCTCAATAGAGTAAAGGAATGAGAATGCAGCAGCAGATTGTTGAAGAAATGAAAGTAAAAGTATCAATTGACTCGACTCAAGAAATACAGCAACGTGTCGATTTTATTAAATCTAAGCTTATTCAATCTCATTGTAAATCGTTGATCCTTGGGATCAGTGGTGGTGTTGACTCAACCACGTGTGGCCGTTTAGCGCAAATTGCTGTGAATGAGTTAAATGAAGAATCTCAATCATCAAGCTATCAATTTATCGCCGTTCGTTTGCCTTATGGAATACAGCAAGATGAAGATGAAGCTCAACTTGCTCTTTCTTTTATCAAACCAAGCCATTCTATTAGTATCAATATAAAAGACGGTGTTGATGGTTTACATACTGCAAATCATATTGGACTTGAATTAAGCGGTTTATTACCTACAGATAAATCTAAAGTCGACTTTGTAAAAGGCAATGTAAAAGCAAGAGCACGTATGATCGCACAATATGAAGTCGCTGGTTATGTTGGTGGATTAGTATTAGGTACCGACCACTCTGCTGAAAACATTACAGGCTTTTATACTAAGTTTGGTGATGGTGCGTGTGATTTAGCCCCTTTATTTGGCTTAAATAAACGTCAAGTTAGAGAAGTTGCCGCAGCACTGGGCGCGCCGGAACAATTAGTAAAAAAAGTACCAACAGCAGATTTAGAAGAATTAGCGCCACAAAAAGCAGATGAAGATGCACTAAGTGTCACTTATGATCAAATTGATGACTTTTTGGAAGGCAAAAAAATTGATGCCGAGGCAGAGGCAAGATTAATTAGAATCTATCAACTGTCTCAGCATAAGCGTCTACCTATTCCAACGATTTACGATTAGTCGCTAAGAACAGGAAGACTTCCACTTTTATTGACCAATGCTTCTTTTGAGGCTTTGGTCATTTTTTTTATACGGTATTCATATCGTAGCGCGAGTGATTTTGAATCGACTTGATACGACCACTCTAGCGTTAAAGGTCCTTTACCTCTTAAATATTTCGCCCCTTTCCCTGTTTGGTGCATTAGAAAGCGACGAGATAAGTCATTAGTAATACCGCAATATAGAGTATCCAGTCGAGTTCGAACTAAATAGATACTCCACTCTGTATTTGTTTTAGTCACTTTAACTAAGCTAAAACATCGTTGATTAATTGCTTTAGTTCTGCGACCTCAGCTCGTAGTGCAGTCACTTCTTGTTCTAGCTCATCGAGTCTTTGTCCATTGTCATTATTGACTTGCTCTGAATGAGTGTGAGTATGATTTACAGCAACACTGTCTTCTATTTCGCCACAGAACAAATGGCTGTATCTTGCTTCTCGTTTTCCTGGCTCTTTCTCAAGTTTCACGACTTTTGGTGATACTTCTTCTGAACACAATCTATTTAATACACTTTCCACTTGAGCAACGTTGTCAAAATCACACAGACGTTGAGTTCGAGTGCGTAGCTCGCCCGGAGTTTGAGGACCTCGCAAAAATAATACGCACAAAATAGCTATTTCTTGTTTTGATAGTTGAAGACTGCCAAATTCAGTATTACAAAAACGGTGCTGATATTTAGCTACTCTTGCATTACCACGAGTTTCATCAGTCACAAGTCGATCATTTATTAGTAAATTAACTGCATCAAGGACCTCTGAATCCGTCATAGATGTTACCGGGTCACGGTTACTCTTTTGATTACATGCCGTCGTTAATGCATTAAGTGTTAATGGATATTGCTCTGGTGTTGTGATCTCTTTTTCAATTAGACAGCCAATAACACGAATTTCTGCTTGGTTTATAATTCTCATTCTTTACTTCCTTCTACTTTAATCGATTATGCATACGATAAAAAGTGTGAGCTCTGTTACCAAATACTACTGTTAACTCTGTAATTAGTAGCTATCCCCTGTTCTATTCATGATAGTATTCTTTCGTTAGTTTAATATCAATTGGAGAAACACTCATGGGCCTTTTTAGTAGTCGATCTACCTCTGCCTCTTTATCCATTATCGCTAAAGGTTGTCGTACTATTGGCAATATCGAATCAGAGCAAAGCATTCAAGTTGATGGTCTCATTCAAGGAAATATCATTACAGATGCAGAAGTAATAATTACTCCGACAGGTCGAGTGCAAGGTGATATCAAAGCAAGATTAGTATTAATCAATGGGCTAGTTGAAGGTACGTGTCAGGGGGGAGAAGTAAATATCCAACCTAAAGGAAAATTTAAAGGCACAATGCAAACTCAGCAGTTAACGATTGAAAAAGGTGGATTGCTTATCGGTGAAAACCGTGAGATTGTTGATGTTGAAAAAGTAACAAAACTTTCTCCAAACAATCAAGAAAATGAACAAAAAAGTAAAGCCAGTTAATAAATGGCTTAATTCAATTTTTTTAGCACTGTATTGATCTTGTTATTGTTTTCATTACTGCATTTATGATTTAATCAAGATAGTAGCTATTAAATATTATAGGAAATTAAAATGAACAACGTTTTTGAAATTATCAACCAAGCTCGTCGTAAAAATAAACTAAAACGTGAATTACAAGACAACCAAAAGAAAATTCGTGATAACCAAAAGCGTGTAACATTGCTAGAAAACATGCTTGATTATATTCACCCTACTATGTCTACTGACGAAATCATTGCTGTTGTACAAAACATGAAAGCTGATTACGAAGACCGTGTAGATGACCACATCATTAAAAGCGCTGAAATTTCAAAATCTCGTCGTGACATTAGCCGTAAGATCCGCGATCTTACAGAAGCTGATAAAAAAGCAAATAAATAATACTGAAGATATAAAAATGGAGGCTTATTAGCCTCCATTTTTTATTGA
Source organism: Aliivibrio sifiae (assembly GCF_002954705.1). Taxonomy (GTDB): domain Bacteria; phylum Pseudomonadota; class Gammaproteobacteria; order Enterobacterales; family Vibrionaceae; genus Aliivibrio; species Aliivibrio sifiae_A. The sequence goes on along the minus strand of NZ_MSCO01000002.1, from coordinate 643,765 downwards.
TTCATTTTTTCAGCTAACGCTTCAGAAGTCACATCTTCTACAGCAAGAAACATCGATTTTATTTCCCCTGTTGTACTTCTCATTGGATTTAGCGTGACGTTTTGGTACATGAACTCACTTTGTTGAGTAATCGGCCTTACATTACGACAACGAAATAGATAAGGTCTTTGTCGCCAAATAACGAAACTACGTGCACCTAATTCAAAAACAGGTTTCGATTTCGCTTTAAACCAATCTTCATTGATTTCAGGGAATACATCAAACAATGATGTCCCCATAACATCGTGCGCTTGTTTAGCACTGTGATGAGTCATAAACCCATTCCAAAGATGAATATTAAATTCTTTATCTACTACAATTAAGCCAACATCAACATTTTGCACCATGTCGACCATCCAATGAAATTGCTCAAACTCAGCAGGAATACCATTCATTATTCATCATCCAATAAGTAAGCAAGTTTGTTATCTAAGATAGGCAAAGATTCATCAACTATCATCAGTAACATGTCGCATTTAATGTTAGTTCCATCGATATTGTAACTAACTTCAAATGCCATAATTCGATTAAATGAGCCTTTTGTTGATTCAACTACGCTATCAACGGAAATATGCTGGCCAAGTAATACAGGGGCACTTTGAAAAAAACGAACTTCTGCTTGCTCGCCTATCCCTTTTAGGAATGCACCAACTAAGATGTTAGAAACATCCATTAATAACTCTAATTCTAAACTTGTATCACCTGATTCTGGGTAATCCATTAGTTTAAGAAGATCACTCACACTTGAATCACTTAACAACACTAACGCTTCGCCAGCGATACCTTCACCACTGAAACCTTGACATACACCCGACATGTCTTCATTACTGGCTAAATGACGTAATGTCATTTGTAATTCACTCATTTCAAATAAATTAACGTTGGGTAAAGGCATGTGAACAAACACATCGAAGTGACGAGCTAAAGAATCTGCTGCGCGACCAATTGCAACGTTCGCCACTTCTAAATATATATCTCTACGGCGTAATTGAATCGGCATTGCAGCTTGTGACGAATACATTAACTGACGTTCAGGATTGATTCCGATTGAAGTTAATGTTGATATTAGTGTCGCTTTATCTACTGGTTTTTTTATAAAGGCTTTTGCCCCAAGCTCAGAAACTCGTAATTGTGCTTTTGGCTGAATATCACCTGAGACGACAACAACTTGAGTGTTAAGCTTACGAATATTGATTTGCTCTAACGTACCATAACCATCAAGCTCTGGCATCGTTAAGTCAAGAAGCAAAAGATCGAACGCATCTGCTTCAAGTTTGGCAATTGCATCCCAACCATGGTGAGCAAACTCTATTTTAGCTCCCCATGATGAAGGTATAACTCGCGCAAGCTGTTTGCGTGCTAATGCTGAGTCATCACAAATTAAGATGGAAATGGCCATCTGGGAACCCTTATGAAATAAAACTATCAATACTATAGCAAGAAATTTAATTCATAGATACGGCATAGCATAATACAAAAATGAAAAAAAGGAGCTAAAGCTCCTCTTTTCATTTGAATTTTTTGGTTTAATTTAAGCTATCTCTTGACGCTTTTTAAGTAATGGTGCTGATATTTTTGCATCTTTAATTCTAAACCAAAGATAAGTTGCGACAATAGAGAAGAACAAATAAGACACTGAAAAAATAAACGGTGACGTAATTAAATCCGCCTCCATACTAACAATAACACCAGTAATTGTTACTGCGATCTTAGCAAATAAACCTAGCATAAGAAGCAGTAATGCCATTTGTGGGTATCGTGTCGTTCTAAACGCAAACCAATGACAACACCCAACAGCTAAAGACGCAATACTTAAGCCTAAAATAAAAGAATGAAAATGCTCGGCAGCAGCAACGCCACCTAATGTTGACACTAAGAAGATAAAGAATAATTTCATAATACACCTCGAAGATTAATTAGAGCATCCTTTCAATTTTGAAATCTTTGTTTACGCTATATTCTATCGCTTTTCTTTTTAAATTCAACTATATGGAAAAATATTACATGTGAAATATATGTTACCAAAAAGTCATTTTATGCCATTAAAAAATAATAAGCTCTATGTTAAATATAAATGTCTTAAAATTGGCACGCAAAGTGTAAATTTTCTGTTAAATACACTTAATTTTCGGTAAAAAATAATTTAAAAAAAATGTATTTTTTATGAGCGGATACAAAAAAAGCACTCAAAAATGAGTAATGCCGATCAGTTAGTCACTTTATTGAGTAATTATGCACTATTTATTCAATGTCTAATAGATATGGCAAAGTACCCGTTAAGAGAGTGAAAGATAGATACAACAAGGGCTCCAGAATGATTGTAATAAATTCGTCTGAAGCCCTTGTTTTTATTGATGTTCGCTTAACTGACTGGCATTACTCAAAAATGAGTGCTTTTTACTAGTAAAGAAAAGTTTAGGAAATTAAGCTTGAGAAGCTGCTACGTAATTTTCTAATTCTTCAACTTGTACTGTTGTGATGTAGTTACCATCTAAATAGAAAGCAACGCTATCATCCGTCTTCTCGCCACGTAAAACTTGTTGTGTGCCATCAAGTAACGCAACGTGCATTTCTAATGTGTTTTCGTCGATTTGCTTAACCGATGTACTTTTTACATTGTTGTTCACTTGAAGTGGAACAACTGGAGCTTTAGTCATCGACGAATCAATTTTGTCATTTACTTTAAATACCGCGCCGCCAACATCTGTATCAACAACTGCAGGACCTTTGCCAGTAATGATGTTTTTGCCTGTCCAGAATTCAATTGAGTTAAAGATGAAAAGGTCAGCAAATGCTGCAACACCGTATACAGGTGCTAATAGGATGTATAAACCTTCACGAGCATAACGGTTGTCTACTGCCTTAAGGTTACCAAAAGCAACAAGTTTAGAAACACCCATTTGACCCATACAGCCTGTTAATGTTGTTACGCCTAGTGCCACTGCTACTGCTATTTTAATCTTTTTAATGTTCATATTTTTCTCATATTTATAGTAATGTTTTTACGCGGCGGATATTAGCAAGCAAATGATAATAAAAAAAGTCTTAAGATCAGAAATTTACAGAACCATGACAATAAAATGCCACCGATCGTCAACTTGATGACACAGTCAAATTTGCAATATTAGATTGAAAAAATGTGGTGCAATTTTCATACAAACTATTCCAATACCTATGAAGTACTGATAAACTCCGCGCAGATTTACGTGACGAACGTCATATTTCTAAGAAAGAACCATAAAAAACATACATTTACTTGTAATAAACTTTCAACTCACTGAGATTGCGATGAAAAATATCGATAAAGCAATGCGTATCCTGCTAGCAGGCTTCTGTATTAACCTATGTTTGGGAATTCTTTACGCATGGAGCGTATTCAACAAAGCTCTTGTTACTGATATGGGTTGGACCGCTTCACAAGCGTCTCAACCTTATGCGACTGCAACAATCACTTTTTCTATCTGTCTTTTAGTTGCAGGTATTCTTCAAGATCGCATGGGTCCACGTTTAATTCTTATCTTCGGTACAATTTTAGTTGGCCTAGGTATGATCGCATCAAGCTTTGCTGACACTGTATTTATGTTGAACTTAACATTTGGTGTAATGACTGGTGCTGGTATTGGTTTTGGTTACGCATGCCTTGCTCCTTCTGCTATGAAGTGGTTTCACCCTTCGAAGAAAGGTATGGTTAACGGTTTAATCGCTGCAGGTTTTGGTCTTGCTGCTATTTACTTAGCACCTGTAACCTCTGCACTTATTTCAATGTACGGCATCCAAACTAGCTTTTTAGTTCTTGGTATAGCAATCCTTATTATTGCGGTTCCACTAGCGACAACAATTAATAATCCACCTGAAGGCTACCAACCTGAAGAACCAAAAGTAAAAGCAGGAAAAGCGCCTGTTGCTACACGTAAACCAATGGATTTAAACTGGAAAGCAATGCTTAAAACGCCTCAATTTTATTCTCTATGGATTATGTATGCATTTGCTGCTTCAGCTGGTCTTATGATCATTGGTAACATCACAACGATCGCAAGCATGCAAGCTAACCTTCCAAATGCAGTTTACTTAGCGTCTCTTCTTGCTGTGTTCAATTCAGGCGGTCGTGTTGCTGCAGGTATGCTTTCAGATAAAATTGGTGGTGTTAAAACACTACTTATCGCATTTGTTCTACAAGGTGCAAATATGGCGTTATTCAGCATGTATGATAGTGAAATAATGCTTATCGTTGGTACTGCTGTTGCAGCTGTTGGTTACGGTACACTTCTTGCTGTATTCCCGTCACTAACTGCTGAATTCTACGGCCTGAAAAACTACGGTACAAACTATGGTGTTCTTTATACATCATGGGGGATCGGTGGTGCTATCGGTGCTGCTGTTGTTGGTTATTCAATGACTCAAGGCGGTGATTATGCACTTGCTTACACTATCTCTGCTGTAATGGTTGGTGTTGCTATTGTTTTAGCACTCGTTACAAAACCAATTTCTGAAGAAAAAGCACAACAGCTAAGTCCTGCTACTGCTTAATGAATTCTTAATAAAATCAAGCCCGTTTACCAGTAGGTAAGCGGGCTTTTTGTTTTTTTCCTTATTTATTATTACAATAACACTATCTCTTTATTTCATGGATGTGCTTATGCTTTCTAAACGCTCATTAATTATTTTCTTTGTCGTTATATTCTCGGGTTGTGCAACCTACGCAAGTTATAATTATGATCAATTATTCGGTGAACAAAATGTTCAACAAAGAATGCATGAATATAATTCTCCTGAAAGCCTAAATTATTTAGCTGACATTAAACCTCTTATTGATAAACGTTGTGTAGTTTGTCATGCCTGCTATGACGCACCTTGCCAATTGAAAATGTCTTCTGCTGAGGGAGTAGATCGCGGTGCTCACAAATCACCTATATACCAAGGCACACGGTTAGTTGCAGCTAACCCTACGCGTCTATTTGAAGATGCTCAGATAACTCAAGAATGGCGTGATATTGGATTTACTTCTATTTTAAATGAACGTGAGCAAACTGAAATCGCAAATACTGACGCCAGTGTTATGGCTCGCATGTTAACTCTAAAACAAAATAATCCGTTAGAAAATGAAGTCCAATTAAGCGGTTATGATTTCTCTATCGATCGTGAGCAACAGTGTCCAACCATTGAGGAAATGGCAGATTATGAATTTCAGTACCCAAACTGGGGAATGCCTTATGGAATGCCAGAGCTAAGTAATCCAGAACACGACTTACTTATGTTATGGCTTAAACAAGGCGCAAAAATGAGTAATATAGCCCCTTTAACGGAAGATGAAATTACAAAAATCACACGTTGGGAAACTTTCTTTAATGGCGATTCATTAAAGCAACAACTGACAAGTCGTTATCTATTTGAGCATTTATTTTTAAATAACCTGTATTTTTCAACAGACCCTACTACGCTACGTTTTTTTAAGTTGGTACGCTCTGCAACTCCACCAGGAGAGCCTATCTCTCTTATTGCAACTCGTCGACCTTACGATAACCCGAAAGTTGAACGAGTTTATTATCGTATAACGGCAGTTCGTAGTACTACTGTTGATAAAACACATATGCCCTATTTACTTGACCAATCTCGATTTGAGAAATGGCAACAATGGTTTATCGACTCTAGTTACACCGTAACTAAACTTCCTAGTTATTCTACTGATATTGCAGCAAATCCACTAACCACATTTGTAGATTTACCGGTGAATTCTCGTTACCACTATTTACTAGATGAAGCACAAGATACTATTCAAGGATTCATTAAGGGCCCTGTTTGTCGCGGACAGTTAGCTTTAAATGTCATTAACGATCACTTTTGGGTATTCTTTGTTGATCCTGAAAAAGCGGATAACCCCGGAGTCGAAAAATTTTATAAAGAACAAAAAAATAACTTAACGCTTCCTGCTGAATTAGACAGTACAACGGTTCCTATCACTAGTTGGATTCAATATTCACGTAATCAAGCACGTTATTTGGAAGCGAAAAATACTTATTTAAACCAAGTATTCAATAATGGACAACACTTAACACCAGAGCTTGTTTGGAGAGGTGGTCAAAATAATGATAATGCTGCATTAACTATTTATCGCCATTTTGATAGTGCTTCTGTTATTAAGGGGTTAAACGGCCCTACACCAAAAACCGCGTGGATCATTGATTATGCTTTATTAGAACGCATTCATTACTTGTTAGTCGCAGGATTTGATGTTTATGGAAATTTTGGCCACCAGTTAATGACACGTATGTATATGGACTTCTTACGAATGGAGGGGGAAAGTAATTTCTTAACCTTATTACCAAAAGAGATCCGTCAAGAAGAGTGGCAAAGTTGGTATCAAAACCCACCACCACAACTAAGTAAATATATGCAGCGTGATGTTCAACCTTTTGACCAGCCAACAAAGATTCAATATGTGACGGACAATCCTAAAGCTGAACTGTTCTCTTTACTGCGTAAACATATTGGTACTAACACATCAAAACGTTACAACGTAGCAAACTCAAACTTAGAGAGTATTTCACAACACACGTTACAGAAAATAAATAAGATTAAAGGCAATGGCTTACAGCATTTACCGCAAATCATAACAATAAAGATTATTGCTAATTCGGATGAACGCAGTGAATTTTTTACTTTATTAAATACCAGTGCTCATAAAAACATCTCCTCATTATTTAATGAAGAAAAAAATCGAGATCCTAAGCTTGACCACTTCTCTATTTTATATGGTGTCGTTGGTAGTTACCCTACCGCCTTTCTAGAATTGAAAGAATCTCAATTAATTCGCTTTGTTAGCGAACTTAGTCGCATTAGTACTGAGGAGGATTATGTTAAACTTCTCGATAACTTTGCAATTAGACGCAGCTCAGATAAATTTTGGGCTTACAGTGATGAACTAATCCTGTGGTATAAAAAGCATTACCCGATAGAAGCGGGACTGCTAGATTACAATCGCTTTGAAAATCGCTAATTCTTATTGTTGATCATTGAAAAGCAAGTGAATTCAGGCACACTTGTTTTTTTAAAAGGAATTTTTCTTGATAGAGTCTCTATTTATACATTCTCTTGATGCGTTCAGTGATGATTACAAAGCACTGTGTAAACATCATTACCCAGCAATCCATAACAGGGGAATGCCACCTGCTCATTTAAGCTCTGCGTTTCATCGTCGACTAACCTCTTTAGCTACGAAGGAAGGAAAACAGGTTAATTGTTCGCTTTTTTTACATGATATTGATCATCACCTTTATATCTACACGCTATTAATCGACACTAAAAAAGTATGGTGTGTTTATCCCTTATTCCTAAATGCAAAAACGGAAGCTAAAACACAAATATTGCTTGCGATTAACAAACTGCTTAACGATAGCCATCTGAAAAAAGAAGACTACGTAGCGATATTATGTGACCACTGGTTTGATAGAACTCGCAGCAGTAAAACACTATATCATTGGTGGAGCGGTCACTTGCCACTAGCTAATGAGCCTTATGCTGAGCAAGGGATTCAAAATTTATCTTCAGAAGAGAATTTTGCAAACATACTTGGGGAGAAGTTTAAGCTAGCATGCCTTAATCACTCTATATATCACCCATTAGAGTCGAACCAACAGCATGCCTTACTTAAGTACTTTCTTTGCTTTGCTTTATTTCAATATTAAACAAACCTAATATTACTATTATCCCAAAGGTTCTTTCTCTGATTCCTTGACAATATGCTCTAAATTAATGACCCCTTTACAGCCTAAATTTTCTATTTGGGTTTTATGTAACTGAGTACTCAAATAAAACCCATATTGATAATGCGTTTCTCCTTGCTCTGTTTTACATTCTTTTCGGTAAACAATGTCGCCAATCATACTTGGAAAAGAGCGTATTCTTAATTCACAACTCCCTTCTTGTAATTTTCGTTCACTAGTAAATCCAAAGCCTTTTTTTGAAACATCCATCAATTTCACACTGACAAATGGCATTAAACGATGAGCCCAAAATATTTTCGCATTAACCGATTTTTTACATTCAAATCTAGGCCAACGGCGTTTCAGTAAAAATTCCACATATCATCCTGAAGAAGTCGCTATGCCCCTATTTTCAACAAAAAAGGCGGATAATTCAATAAAATTATCCGCCTTTTTACACCGTATGCCATAATATATTTTGGTTCAGTCAGTAATTAACCAAATCTATACATACCTTAAGTGTAAATAAAATAATTCATTATACGCTCTTGTCACATCCTTTTTATTTAATAGACTTGAGCTAATTCTATTGGATACCCTCTTTCTGTCGCTAGCCTTTCAGCTTCTTTTTCAATATCCAGTAACTTAAACTCAGGAATGATAGATACCTTATTAGTCAGTTTAATCACTCGCTTAATCTCTTTAGCACATTCAATTGCTGAAGAAGCTTTAACTATCTCCGCTCTGAAATACCCATCTTCCGTATAAGAGATATTTGCAGCTCGTAATGTGACATCACCACCGGGGATCTGCTGTGCACCATATAAAGGCTTACCAGCTGGCGTTGCTTCAATAAAGTCTGGCATAAATTGCGAAAGGTGGTTAATCGCCCTTTGGGTTCTCTCTGTTTGAAGTAATACATCCCAACCCGTAGTCAGCTTTTTATTGAATGCTTCTGGTAGCTTAGGTTGTGCTGACAGCTCACAAGATCCAGATAAACCATCTTTAAATAAAGTGATTTCTTCCGTCATACCATGCAGTTGAAAATAACCATTTGGATATGGGGTAAACTGCGCCATACCTTGTGGTGTTCCACGCTCACCATGGAAAATAATTTCAGGCCATTTACCAAATTGTAGTTTATCCCATTGAGCCACATAAGCGGCTTTAAATTCAACGAGTCTCTTCCTATGCTTTTTGGCTAAATCATCAATAATTCCTGTTTTAAAACCTGCGCTATTAATGACATAATCAAATTCACAAGCGTATTGTTGCTCTGAGTATAAATAGCTGAGTTTCCATACTGACTGCTCTTTTTTATTTTCAGTTCTTGAAAGCTTGTTTACACTTGAAGAGAAATGTAAAGTGAGATTATCTAGATTCGATAACGTCAGTTGCGCGGTTGCAGCCATACGGAATACACTTAAACCATACTCTTGCACTAGTGCTATTGGGTATTTTAATTCATTTAAATCGACTTGATTTGCAAATGCAATTAACCAATCATCAAGAGATTCAGGGGTTGGCGTCGGTGTACGTTGTGCAATTTTCTCTAAATCCTCTTTATTGTATGTTTTAAAGTACTCTTCAGACGGCCCAAACACTTCATTAGCGCCATTTTGTTGGATTAAATGTTCATAGGTTTGTTGTAATAACTTCAATCTTGGCAGTAATTCTTCAGGTTGCCCCGGATCATTTTTAGGGACAGCAATAACGGTAGGACGAATGTTGACGGTATGAGGAAAATAACGAACAGTTTCGATAGACTCTGTTAATAAAGCAATGCATTGTTCATCGGAGATCTCTCTGTATAGATTACCTCCAGCATGAAGGTGGCAAATAGGTGGGCCGTTGACCAAACTAGTGCCCTGCTCGAACACCTCAATATCAACGTCATATTGTGATAAATACATAGCAATACTAGAGCCAGCAATACCACCACCAATTATAGCTATTTTCTTACGTGGGTACGTTTTATCCATCTTATTTTTATCTATCCAAGGCTATTTTCTTATTGACTTAGCTATTTTACTTCGCGTCACAAAAAAATAATAGGATATAGTAAAAAAAAGCTTGCCTCACGCTTTATAGCCTTAACATTCAATGCGTTAACCTTTTATTCAAATAGTTACCCACAGAAATTGTGGATAACTGTGAGTAACTATCTATCCCCAAAAGGTTAAATTTAGAATTCGAACCACAACACCAAGAAAGAACGAACTAACCCCAATGCGATACCATTTATGCTCTTGGATTGATAACTCTATTCGCTTAACAAATAAGATACACGCACCACTCCAATCAGAGGTTCTTCTTCCATATTGAGTAATAGCAAACAATAGACTGATAATCCCTATCCCGATTAAGAGGTTTTCCAAAATAGTTACAATAACATTCACAGCAGTACTCCTTTACGTATTATTAGCACTACTATGACTTGAAAGTCGTAAATATGTAAATTAGCCAATAGTCTTAGAGTTATTTTCCACATCAAGAGGAAAGATGTTCTTATTATGACTGTGTTTTTGTTATACTCCTCGCAACTTTATTTGATAATGTGAATGTAATGGAACAGCTTGAAGCCAAACTAAAAAAATTAGAAAAAAGAAATTACCGTAGCTACACCTCTATTAAAGGTGAGTACGATTTTACCGACTTCACTTTGTATATTGATAACGTTCAATCTGACCCATACGCTCCGCCTTCTCGTCTTCGAGCGAAACGCGCTTGGTCTCTAACTCATCTTCAGTGGCTACAAGAGACCTCTCTTGATTATCAACGTGCTGCTCGTGATTTCCTAGCTCGTCATTTTAGTGCGCTACTTGAAAAAGACGCAACGCTCTCTATTGCATTATCAGGACAAACTGTTTTAGACCATACTTCAGTTATTTTTGATGAAGAAGGTATTGAACTTCGTTATAACATGAACCTACCGGCTGATGGTCGTGAGATCTTAGCGAAACGCGCGATTAATATTTTGACATTCCATATGCCAAAATACGTTCGTCGTACTTTATTAGCTCGTGAATTACCAATTGAAGAGCTAAAAGCGCACTGCCAAGTTATCGTTGATCAAGTTGCGCTGCGTCGTCAGTTAGCTGAGCATAATTTAGTGGCTTTCGTTGCAAATGGCAGTATTTTACCTCGTATTGCAGGTAATAATGATCGTCCAATGAAAGAAGCGATTGTATTTCAAAGCCCAGCGTCTCTTGAAGTTGAATTATCGACACCAAACCTCGGCCTAATTAAAGGTATGGGTATTCCTAAAGGGATCACGCTAATTGTTGGTGGTGGCTTCCATGGTAAATCAACGTTATTGAATGCGTTAGAGCGTTCTATTTACGATCACATCCCTGGTGATGGTCGTGAATATATCGTAACCGAAGAGTCAACAACTAAGATCCAAGCTGAAGATGGTCGCTGTGTTCACAGTTTAAATCTATCGAACTACATTAATCATCTACCAATGGATAAAGATACTACGTGCTTCTCAACTCAAGATGCATCTGGTTCTACATCACAAGCAGCTTGGCTTCAAGAATCATTAGAAGCGCAAGCAAAAACATTGTTGATTGATGAAGATACCTCAGCGACTAACTTCATGATCCGTGATGAACGTATGCAATCATTAGTAAATAATGGCGCTGAGCCTATTACACCATTAGTAGATCGCATTGGTCAACTGCGCGACGAGATGGGCGTGTCTACTATTCTTGTTATGGGAGGGTCTGGTGATTACCTTGATGTGGCAGACACCGTTATTCAAATGCACGACTATCAAGCAGTAGACGTTACTAAAAAAGCAAAAGAAGTTGTTGTTTCTCACCCAACTACACGTGTAAGAGAAGGTTCCGAGCATTTGCTTCCAACTCAAACTCGTCAACTAAACCGATCTTCTCTTCAGGCTATCCTGCAAGAAGGTAAATTCCGTATTCAAGCAAGAAACAAGAATACACTACGCTTTGGTCGTGAGTTAGTTGATATTACTGCAATGTCTCAGTTGCAATCATCTGCACAAGTTCACGCCATTGGTTGGATGTGGTTCCAATTATCTCAAACACCTGGCTGGGAATTAAATCCTGTTGAGTTTATTGCTCAACAACTTCACGATAATTGGCACGAATTAATGCCTAAACATGGTGACTTAGCTAAACCTCGCGTGATTGAAGTAATGGCAACTTTGAATAGAATGCGAATAGCTGACTTTAAGTAATTTTCTATTATTTTAAGCCTCCGATTACGGGGGCTTTTTTATATCTTATTCTTTATATTTAACATATAACAAACAATTTGGTTGCATTTAAGATAAGAAACACTAGTTAACACTGCATAAAAGTGAATAAATACTTTTTTTTAATGAATAGTATTCCACTTTCAAAAAAAACAGTGTAATCTTCATGTTACTGAATGAATACGGAAGTTTAGTGAATAATAATGCTAAGGATTAGCTTTTATTAACTAGTAGTAATTTGAGAGATTTATGCAAAATTCAAGTGAGATACCCCAAATGAGCAAGAAGAAGAATCTTCTAATGTTTCTTATCCCGTCATTAATAGGTTTATTCCTGTTTATGGCTCCAATCACGTATAACGGTGATATCACAATACCTGTTGCTGTATTGGCAAAATCGATTCAGGTATTATTTGGGGACTATTTAGTTACTATCGTTACAGGCATCGTGATGTTTATGTCTGTTATCACCATTCTAGCTAAAATCGTTAAACCTAGCATTATCACAAATAACGCCTTTTTATTTGGTTTACTAAACCCTACCCCTCTTTGGTTTGTGGTTCGCTTGATTGGTGGCGCAGCTGCTGCAATGGTTTTCTTTCAGGTTGGTCCTGAAGCAATTTGGGAGCCAAACACCGGTGGTTTAGTTCTTAATGATCTTTTACCTGTTCTTTTCTCTGTATTTATTTTTGCTGGCTTATTGCTTCCTTTACTACTTAATTTTGGTTTATTGGAATTGTTCGGTGCTCTTTTAAGTAAAGTTATGCGCCCTGTTTTCAATTTACCTGGTCGTTCTGCTATTGACTGTATGGCTTCTTGGTTAGGTGATGGCTCTGTTGGTATTCTTCTGACAAGTAAGCAATATGAAGAGAAATTTTACACTCAACGTGAAGCGGCTGTTGTTGGTACGACATTCTCTGCAGTATCAATTACTTTTAGCTTAGTTGTTATTGCTCAAGTTGAATTAGAAAGCTACTTCTTACCATTCTACCTGACGGTATGTTTAGCTGGTGTTGTTGCGGCAATCATCATTCCTCGCCTACCACCTCTTAGCCGTAAGAAAAACTTATTCATCGATGGTACTGAACGTGCCGCTGATGCTGAGGTTATCCCTCAAGGTTATACTACCTTCTCTTGGGGGCTTGAACAGGCAATGAATAAAGCATCTAAAGTAACATCTATTCGTAGTGTATTTAGTGAAGGTGTTAAAAATGCAGTAGATATGGTTTTTGGCGTATTACCTGTAGTAATGGCGCTTGGTACTATCGCTTTAGTTATTGCTGAATATACGTCTGTATTTTCTGTATTAGGCCAGCCTTTTATTCCTTTCTTGGAATTACTTGGGGTTCCTTATGCTGTAGAAGCATCTCAAACGATTGTTGTTGGTTTTGCTGATATGTTTATTCCATCAATCATTGCTGCTTCTATCGATAGTGAAATGACTCGTTTTGTTATTGCTGCAATGTCTGTAACTCAACTTATTTATATGTCTGAAGTAGGTGCGTTACTGCTTGGTAGTAAAATCCCTGTTAACATTTTTGAGTTATTCGCAATCTTCATTCTACGTACTCTTATTACGTTACCAGTTATTACTGGTATGGCGCACTTTATTTTCTAATCTGTTAATGGATATTAGTTAATATATCAAAGGCGGTCTCTAATGAGGCCGCTTTTTTTATGTTTATTACACTAGATGCCAATAAATAACAAAAAGCTATTTCAATAAAAAAGGCCTAAATTTCTTTAGGCCTTTAAGAGGGTTCATTTAACTGCACAATAATGCACTAGTTTCATTTACCGAATATTCTTATTTATAAAAAGCTTCAACCGTGCCTTTTAGTGTGATCATCAGAGGCTGACCACGACGATCTAGTGCTTTTGGTGAAGGAATTTTTACCCAACCTTCACTGATGCAGTATTCTTCAACATCTGTACGCTCTTTACCATTAAGACGAATACCAATGTGATGCTCAAAACATTCTGCTACATGATGCGGGCTACGAGGATTGCCAGAAAGGTGATCAGGTAAAGCTGGTTGCGATTTAATATCGTTCATGTTTGTTGCCTATGGAAAATAAAAAGTGCGCTATTGTAGACAATATAAGCCTAAGCCTCAAGAGATACTGATTCTATTATCATAAATGTTGAAGAGCTTCGCTTCTAATTAAAGTAACATCTTGATTTAAAATTGGTTTTATCGCAAATGAAAAATGGTTAATTATAACTA
>NZ_MSCO01000002.1:626357-628940 GCF_002954705.1 Aliivibrio sifiae | reverse complement strand
ATAAAATATGAATGGTTACCATGTGAAGCGTTCAAAACGTTTGAAGACCTCAGTATTAACATCAAAAACATATTAAATTATTACGGCAAAAAATTCACAATAACTTTTGCGTGACCACTTACACTAGCGCTAGTTATTTAAAATTTTGTTGAATTTTAATTTCCACTTCCCGCATCATCCAAGCGAAAGTGGCTAGATTGGCTTTTCCTTGGCGCTAGTTAGTAGTGGTGTCTTTAAAAGTTAAAAAATTAGAGAGCTAGGAGTAATAATAAAAGAAAAGAGATTGCACTGATTAATATAATGAAACATATACTTAAAAAGTGGCCCAGCTGCCAATCTGGGCCAAAAAACCACTATTTACAGGATAACTTCTTACTAAAAGAATAAAATAGTAGCTCCAAACAAAATCATTACGGTTGGAGTGAACCATAACAAAAATAGGTTATAGACAGGAACAGGTTCTATTTACCTCATTACGTTGCTAATCGATGACTGTAATTTATTATTATATGGATTAGATTTCTACTGTGAAATCTAACAGGTTACCTCAGCTTTAACTTCATTTATGGACTGAGAATCTTCCGTATAAGTCAGTTCGGCTTTTAGTCGACGGAGAAACAATTCCATTACAGCCTTACACCAACAGTTACCTTTACGACTCATACTTGGCTGAATTTTAACTCCTTAATCACTGAAACTAAAGGCAAACTGACAATACCGAGTGTAGATAATCGTGTTGATGTATTTGTTATTGTTACGATCTAGCTTTAATCTTGGTATTTACATTCATCATGTGTAGAGCTGTCAGATATACACATTACTAGAAAAATTTCTTCATTCTCTTCGTATAACTCTGTGTTAATAAAATAGCTAGACAGCGGTAAATCAATAAGACTATCTATGTAAGGAAAACTGTTACCTGTACCAATGAAATCAGTTACAGACTGTTCACTATTGGTTACGCTACCTTCATCAAATTTCACTTTAATTATTGGAGTAAAATTTTCATATCCTGATATTACTGCCATTGTGAACTGACTATTATCTATACTAATAGTCAGATAACCATACGTCCACGGTGCATTAGATATTGTAAAAATTGACTGTTTTCTTACATCAGAATTTGGTACTCGTTTAATTATTTCATTACTCCAATAGCTATCAATATTAACATTTCGCTCAGTTGACTCATTTTTAACGACAAACTTTATAACCCCCTCTTCATTACCGGTAATATTGTCAACATTTGCAGAACTCAAAGAGGAAATTAAAAAAAATAAAATAACCCAAGCAGTCTTTAATAGCATATTACACCTCATACACAAAAATGAATTAATAATATATATGTTTTTTATATATTTAAGGTGTGATATTTTACAGGGCGAAATACTAACGTAGATACTTCATCGCATAACACGTTTGCTACTACGCTGATTAAGCTGAACTTTACCACTTAAAAGCCAAGAATACCGAATGCAGCAAATCGTATTTATGCGATTGTTATACCTTTTATATAATTGGTGAAAAATCCAACCTGTAATAATTTACAGTAATAACGTAACTAAAATTGTAATAAGCTCATTATCAATCATTCAGTAAGAAATAGATAAACGAAATATCTAATCTCTTAATTTGTCATTAAAATTTTAATTAACTACCAGTATGGAGTTTGTAGTAATGAATCATAACCAAGAGTCACTAACTAGTAAATTTGGTTCTCCTTTTGAACGTGTCGAACAAGCAATAAAGTCCGTTCAACAAGGTAATGGCATTTTATTACTTGATGATGAGTCTCGTGAAAATGAGGGAGACCTTATATATTCAGTTGATCACCTAACTTCAGAACAAATGGCTTTAATGATCCGTTCTTGTAGCGGTATTGTATGTTTATGTCTTACAGAGGATAAAGCTGATTACCTTGAACTTCCACCAATGGTTGAACATAATGAAAGTGCAAATCAAACTGCATTTACAATTTCAATAGAGGCCAAAAAAGGAGTTACTACAGGTGTATCAGCCACAGATAGAGTAACAACAATTAAAACCGCTTGTAAAAATGGCGCTCTTCCGCATGAACTTGCAAAACCTGGACATGTTTTCCCTTTAAGGGCAAAAAATGGTGGTGTTTTAACTAGACGAGGACATACAGAAGGTACAGTCGATTTAATGCGACTAGCAGAGTTAACTCCTGCAGGCGTTTTATGTGAAGTAACCAATATTGATGGTTCAATGGCTAAAACCCCAGAAATAATTACTTTTGCTGAACAACATCATTTACCAGTATTGACTGTTAATGATATTGCTTTATATCGACAAGAAATGAGCAAATAAATTCTGTCTAAGGCATCACTTCAAGATCGCCTTAGGTTGGAGCGCCCCACAAAATTAAGCCCAAATTTACCACTTAACACGGTAAACCAAAAGAAACCTAGAATGCCGAATGTAGCAAATCGTGTTGATGCATTTGTTATGTGTTTGAACTCATTGTGTATTTCATATGTCCTGTATGCTCACTGGTTACAGTAAAACCTTGAGATAAATAGAATTGATAGCTTGCTACATTTTCCCTAGATCCCAAGAATT
>NZ_MSCO01000002.1:617911-621674 GCF_002954705.1 Aliivibrio sifiae | reverse complement strand
TTTACTATTATCAGGTATCCATTTCATTTATTAATTATCCTAACTTCAACTAAAAACGTATAACGCCTGCATAACACGTTTGCTACTATGCAGATTAAGCTCAAATTTACCACTTAATACGGTAAAACCAAAGAAACCTAGAATGCCGAATGTAGCAAATCGTGTTGATGCGATTGTTAACTGCGCTTTTCAGCTTTAGTTACACAAACAGAAAACAGCTCTTTCATTGGCACATAATTACAATGATAGCCATGGATATTTGCGGCTACCCATTGCTCAGAAGTAATACCAGAAAAATTAATATTGTAACCACAGTTGATTGCAATATGCTCAAACAACAAACGTTGAGCGCGACCATTACCTTCACGAAATGGGTGTAGAACGTTAATATCGCAATAATACTCAGCTAGCTTAGTAAGAAATTCATCGTATGGAAGATCAGCTAAATACTTATCTTTTTCTAACATTGAAAACAGATTATTCGCTTCTTTTTCAATCCTACCTACATTACAAAAGCGTGTATTTCCCTTTGAAATGTCAATCGTTCTTAACTCGCCAGCCCATTCAAATAGATCGGAGAACAAAATGTGATGAATTGAACGCAGATAGCTGAAATCGTAAGGAGGTAATTGAAACTCCACATACATTGCAGCTAACGTTGTTAAATCACGTTCAGCTGCCTCTAATACAGCTTCATTGCTGATATTGAGCTTATTAACAAGAACCGTACTATTTTCGTAAGTATAAGGATCTTGTGTTGTGCCATATTTATCAGCCATTGAGCGCCTCTAACGAATTTACGTTTGAGTATTTGTTTAACAAAATTTGACGTTGTTGCTCTCTGTCGAGTGATAAATCAAAATCACTAGCAACATCATGTCCCTCTAAACGCATACTTTCTTTAAAGTTATCCATTTTAACTTGCTCGAAATAGGCATGCTTTTCTTCGTAAGAAGAAAGCATTGAATTACTTGGCATAACTAAATCAATGTCATTAAGTTGAGATTGGATCGCTTTCCCTGATTCAAAAACACCCCAGCTATTAATAGAAAAACGGAAGGTTCGACCTTGGCGCTCTCTTTGAATATTTAAGCCTAAATTTTCAACTAATGAGTTAACTACGGATTGTACTTTACGTTCAGAAATCCCAGTTGCAGCCACGATAGCTTGAGTATTTGGAGATTCCAATCGTGTCATTGCAGCTAAAACTAATAATTCGTACTTCATGTTTACCTCGCACATTTATGCGGAAATAATATTAGTCTACTACTCAAAGAGAATGATTACCATATTTGAAAGCTAAATTAACAAAGAAGCAGTTAACGCCTGCATAACACGTTTGCTACTATGCAGATTAAGCTCAAATTTACCACTTAACACGGTAAACTCAAAGAAACCTAGAATGCCGAATGTAGAAAATCGTGTTGATGCATTTGTTAACTGCGTGCCAAAGTGACACAAAACTTGTCAGCGTATAATAATTAAACTACAATTCACTTGTGCCACTTTGACACTGAATGGAGATTATTATGGCGACTGCATTACCTCGTATTACAGCACGTGTAGATATTGATACACAAGAACTACTCTCTCAAGCTGCGGCTATTGCTGGTATGTCTAGCATTAACTCATTTGTGCTTAGTGCAGCTGTAGAAAAAGCAAAAACTATTATGGAACGTGAACGTGCCCTGCAACTAAGTCAGCAAGATGCTATAACGTTAATGACTGCGTTAGACCAACCAGCTAAACCAAATAGCAAGTTACAAAAAGCAGCTTCACGTTATATGGATAAAACTCAATAATGAATACTGTCCAATTAGAAAAAGCTAAACATGACCGAAATCGTTTTGATTGTGGCATTACCGCACTCAATAATTACTTGAAAGTTATGGCAAGCCAACAAGCTAAGAAAGACAATACTCGCACTTTTGTTCTTGAGGATAAGCAATGTCCTGAGCACATTATTGGTTATTACACATTAACAATGACACCCATTGATATTCAGGATTTACCACCTAAATTACAAAAGAAGCATCACAGTGTAACTTCTGGTGGTTTAATTGCCCGCTTAGCCGTTGACCATAGATACAAAGGTCAAGGTTTCGGTGAATGGCTTTTGATTGATGCGCTTAGAAAGCTATTAATGGCAAGTGAAACCGTCGCCTTCCCTGTCGTCATTGTTGATGCAAAAGATGGCGCTGAATATTTCTATGAAAAATACGGTTTTACCGCATTCAAAGACGCTGATAACAAACTGTTTATTACAATTGCAGACATTAGAGCTAGTATCGGTGAATTAATTTAAACCGAGAAGCAGTTAACGCCTGCATAACACGTTTACTACCAAGCAATTATACTTAATATTGACGCCTTAAAACGAGAAACACCCGACAACCTGAGATGCCGAGTGTAGTAAATCGTGTTGATGCATTTGTTATATGCGAGCTCAGAGTGTAATTGCAATGGATTAATTTAGGACTATAGCTCTAAATTTGTACACATTTTTCCCCAAGCCATTTTAGCGAAGTCTTTTATCGCAATTCCTTTAGGCTCACCTTGTTGCTTGTACAATTGCCCAAACACAGCTTGAGACATACCAACAGAATAGCCCACCATGAAACCACGCTTAGTATTACTCAAATATTCACCGTTTGCATAAAAATCTAATTTTTCATACATATAATTCGTTATTTCATTACTAGCAGAGTCGTTATTAGTATAGGTTGCAGCGGCTGCACATAACGAGTGTTTAGACATTTGTTCATAGAACTCTTGCGTATTTTGCTTCGATAAAGCTTGAGCCCCAAATGAGGCTAATAATGTTGCGAGAAGCATAAAATATTTCATAGAAGTCACTTTTTTGTAATATTTAAACTAGAACCCATTATACAGAACAGCACTACTAATGCATGTGAATTTTACTCCAGCATATAACGCCTGCATAACACGTTTACTACTATGCAATTATACTTAATATTGAAGCCTTAAAACGAGAAACACCCGGCAAACTGAGATTGCCGAGTGTAGTAAATCGTGTTGATGCATTTGTTATGTGCTATTTACTTAAAAAAAACCTACAATACTGCATATTGATCCAATTAAACCAATTAGAAGTACGACCCAATGATTTAGCAGAGCATTCCTTACCTTATTGTTGGGTATATAGAATTTACCTTTATAGTTTAAATAGTTAATTCGTAGCCTATCCAAAAACGTTTCAGTGTACAAAGCACTGGTATATCGACTTAAAATAAAAAAATCTGTAATTATTTTTTTAATTACATTGTTAGTCAAATCATCAGGACTACTTAATACCGACCAAACTAAGCTTTCTATATGTGGCTGCCTTTGCTCTGAAACGAATGAGTACAGCAATACTATTACCTCTCCTGATGCTCCTTGAGATAATACAATCGCAGCTCCAGATTCAACATCCAAGCAGATATTCTGGTTATGTTGTAAGTTGTATTGGTCATTTGTTTCAAGGTACAAACCTATGGGGTGTTTACCAGAATGTAATTGAATTTGCCTTAACTCCTTATTCTCTGTGACATATAGACTATCAATAAATGAGCCTTGTCTTGAGTCATGAGCCAGCTTTTCAAAAGTTCTTAATACACGATATTTTTGAACACTCCAATTCAATCTTTTAATAAACCTTTTTTGTTGAGATTTTTTGTTTAACTTATATATTTTAGACAGATATGAATACATTTTATTTACAACTATAAATGAAAATTTGATTTACTAGGTATTAGAGCAC
>NZ_MSCO01000002.1:616193-617886 GCF_002954705.1 Aliivibrio sifiae | reverse complement strand
AAAACTAAAAAAGAAGCTAAGCTAAGTATTTTAGATTACTTGGCGTATTACAATGGATTGCGCCCACATACCGCTAATGGTTATTTGTCACCACTCCAATATGAGAAAGAAACACGAGATTTGGTGTCCGGTTTTTGTTGACCATTACAAACTGTTCGTGGTACATAATTAAAGAGCTAACAACTAAACCATCGACAATCAAAACATACCACTCACCTAAGGCATATTTCTTACTATTTCGACATCCATTAAGGTAGGTTTCGACATCATTTAGATCATCACCCTAAACGTCATATCCCATTAGATAAATGCTATCCATTTCAGACTTCATTGCTTTCCGTATCAACATTTGAGCACCTTATTTCTAAAAAACACATAACGCTGGCATAACACGTTTGCTACTATACAGACCTAGCTGAATTTTAACGCCTTAATCACTGAAATTAAAGGCAAACTGACAACGCCGAGTGTAGCAAATCGTGTTGATGCGATTGTTATGTTGCATAGTTAAAATGTAAGTATCTACGAAATTGGAAACTGTTATAATCGCGTCACAACATTTTAATTAAAGAGTTCTTATGCGAGATTTCATAAACGGTATCTTTTGGTTAACTAGTATTGCTTATGGAGCAACCATCCTTTCGGTGCCATATGTCGGTGTCTATTTAACCTATGTAGCAGTTCCTATTATTGTTATTTCAGGTTTGATTTTATGGCTAACTCGAAACAGTAAAGTCGATGTGAATGCATTACGATCTCAAATAAACCATCTGGAGCAAACATTGGATACCGTTATAGAACAGTCTCACATTTTATTTCAAGAAAATAAAAAACTACGTGAAGAAATGGAAGAACTCAAGAAAACAGCTCTCTAAACAGCTACCCACGGCAACATAACGCTGGCATAACACGTTTATTACTATGCAAACCAACCTGAATTTAGCCGCCTTAATCACAAAAATAAAGACAAACCCAGAACGCCGAATGTAATAAATCGTGTTGATGCGATTGTTGTGCGTGCTTACTTTCGGCTTGGCAAAATTGGTAAAGAACTGCCCTGCCAAGATTTTCTAAGTCCTGATCCTAATTTACCGATAGTAATTAAGCGAACAAAATGTTCTTAAATTGCGAGATAAAGTAAATGGAAAACAGATACATTTCTTACATCATTTGAACGGTTTGGTTTCAACAAGTTTGGAGCTGATAAACCAAATATCCTTGCCACAATTGGGATTGAAAATACTTCGAGGAAAACACTGATGCAGAATAAAATGAGGCATAACCAAAGAACAATTGAAGCATAAATTAGCCTCTGAAACGCCTGAACTTGGGGAAATAAGGGCTAATTTGCCGAACCTGATGATACGAAAGCCGCGATCCTTTTGATGAACCGTGCAAAAAATTTCGGACTCAGTACGCACAACGCCTGCATAACACGTTTACTACTATGTAATTATACCTAATATTGACGCCTTAAAACGAGAAACACCCGACAACCTGAGATGCCGAGTGTAGTAAATCGTGTTGATGCATTTGTTATAACTACGCTTTTGATGATGCTGATTCTATATGGTTTACAGCTGCACCTAATACAAAATGACAAAAAGTAGCCATTATAAATAATGTAAATTGAGTTTTACCTAAACCATCACTTGGTATTACCAACATTAAAATATTAATAACCACATTAACG
>NZ_MSCO01000002.1:612491-613103 GCF_002954705.1 Aliivibrio sifiae | reverse complement strand
GGCAACAAAGAAGAAAAGGACGCTTACTAAGCCGAAACTACAAAAGCCTCGATTCTATTGACGAACCGTACAAAAAATTTCGGACTCAGTACGCACAACGCCTGCATAACACGTTTGCTACTATACAGACCTAGCTGAATTTTACTGCCTTAATCACTGAAACTAAAGACAAACTACAACGCCGAGTGTAGCAAATCGTGTTGATGCATTTGTTATGTGCGTTCTTATTAAACAGATTATTTTATACACAAAAACCTAATTATCTTCCTAGATTACTGATAATACGAAACATCAGACTATCACTTTTCAATCGACTATTTTATTTGAAATATAAATATTGACCTTACAGTAAGGGGAAAGCGTAAAGTTAATTAAAATGTGTAATGTAATTAGTGAGGCTATTATGGGATGTTGCAATAAACCGCCAAAAGGTGGCGCACCTCTTGGATTATTACTAAAAGTGATTCTTGCAATTGGTATTGTTATATTTTCACTTGCTTTATGGCAGTAGGTTTAGATGTGAACAATCGTAATGATCGTTCACATATATTGAAACCTAAGACGTAAAAAAACTGATATAACCAAACCATTTATCTATTAAAAATAAGCACT
>NZ_MSCO01000002.1:603211-609399 GCF_002954705.1 Aliivibrio sifiae | reverse complement strand
GATACAGACCTAGCTGAATTTTAACGCCTTAATCACTGAAACTAAAGGCAAACTGACAACGCCGAGTGTAGCAAATCGTGTTAATGCATTTGTTATACGGATTAACTTTCGCTTCCACTAACTTGACAAAGAATTGCTTTGAAAACGCCCACTGAATTAAATCGGTTGCTAGATCGTAACAATTCAAAGACTCAAGCAACAACAAAGTCGCAAGGTGCACGATTCATCATTTATGATATTTATTCAGCTTAAGCTAAAAAGTTAGAGAGTTGGAAGTAATAATCAAAACAAAGATAGCACTGATTGATATGGTAAAACATATACTTAAAAAGTGGCCCAGCTGCCAATCTGGGCCAAAAAACCACTATTTTATAGGATTAAGCCTTACTAAAAGGTTAAATAGTAGTTCTAATCAAAATTATTACGGTTGGAGTGGGCCATAATAAAAATAGGTTATAAGACAGAAATAGGTTCTATTTTTTCCTCGTCACGTTGCTAATCGATAACCGTAATTTATTATTATATGGATTCTATTTCTACTGTGAAATCTAACAGGTTTATCTCCGCTTTAAAGATTATTCACTACCGTATAACGCCTGCATAACACGTTTACTACTATGCAAATATACTTGAAATTGACACCTTAAAACGAGAAACACCCGGCAAACTGAGATTGCCGAGTGTAGTAAATCGTGTTGATGCATTTGTTATAAAACAGGGTTGAGTACAACTACATTAAGCCTATTAGTTGCAGAACCATTTCCAAATAATTATAAAATTCAGGATATTGTTCTAACAAATAGTCTGGAACATCAATTCCTGTAAGCTCCTCGACTAGTTCATCCCAATTATTTCGGATAAACTCTTCTACGTCACTCTTTGCACTATGAAGTTTGTCTTGCAGTTTATCAACAGCACTTAATGCATCTTCAAGAGTAACTACTACTTGATCACCGCCAGCAACAACTACGTCGTCTCCTGCCATAACACGATAAGTAATCTGATTCATTTCAATCCTTAATTCGAAATACAATTATGGAGTATCATATCAAATAGTTATTCTATATTCTGAGTAGAGTTCACAAGTTCATTTAATGGATATTGTTTTATAACGCCTGCATAACACGTTTACTACCAAGCAATTATACTCAATATTGACGCCTTAAAACGAGAAACACCCGACAACCTGGGATGCCGAGTGTAGTAAATCGTGTTGATGCATTTGTTATATGCTTACGCCGTAACTAACTTGATTTCTTGCATAAAATCATACTTTTGCATCAAAGTATCGGAATTCAGTCTTATTCTATGCAATTTGATACCAGCAACATTAAAGATATTATTTTTCTTATTATCCCTAATCCTTGCTTCAGCTGAGTCATGATAACAACTGTCAACTTCAAAGAAGAACTTAGGAGTGTGATCAGATGGGTCATATACAACAAAATCAATAATAGCCTTTAAGAAGTAATCTCGCTCACTACTTTGTAAGTGCGGTTTAATCTGTTCAAAATCAAAAATATTATTCACAGCTACATTTGGGTAAACGAAGAAATTTGGATACGTACTTTTTAACGCTTCATAAAATACTTCTTCTTGTTCACTTTTAAATAAAGGAATCAACCAATCAGTTCGAGCAAAACTTGAATGACTCTTATTGCTTACACTCGTTTCCTCAAATTTAGTCGTATTTATAGATGACTGAAAATTGAGAGCCTCTTCATAATGGTTACATATCTTAGAAAAAATTAAAGCTTCAGACTCACTCTGCTCTAAAGATGCCTTGAATCCTATTGATTCAATTTGCATAATTCCACTCTGAGATATTTCAAGATAGCTAGAAAGTACTAACTTAATATAATCATTACATAATTTAGCGATTAAAATACTTTTCTCTGTACCTGCATACTTTATAAACTCACTCTCAAGTAGAGCAGATATTCTCTTCCATTCTAGAGCATTATTCCTCAGCTGAGTTTGCTCATTCTTTACGAGTACAAGAATTTCAGCCCATGCTTGAGAGCCCATTAAAATATAAAACTTTTCCATTTCCTCTCCATAACTTGAACTGCATATAACGCTGGCATAACACGTTTATTACTATACAAACCAACCTGAATTAGCCGCCTTAATCACAAAACTAAAGGCAAACCCAGAACGCCGAATGTAATAAATCGTGTTGATGCGATTGTTGTGCGTGCTTACTTTCGGCTTGGTCAGCTTGGTAAAGAACTGCCCTGCCAAAATTTTCTAAGCGTTGATTTTAATTTACCAATGGCAATTAAGCGAACAAAATGTTTTTAAATTGCGAGATAAAGTAAATGGAAAACAAATACATTTCTTACGCCATTTGAACGGCTTGGTTTCAGCAGATTTGGAACTGATAAACCAAATATCCTAACCAGAACTGGGATTGAAAATGCTGCGAGAAAAACACTGATGCAGAATAAAATGAGGCATAACCAAAGAACAATTGAAGCGTAAAAATGCCTCTGAAACGCCTGAACTTAGGGAAATAAGGGCTAATTTGCCGAACCTGATGAAATGGAAACCAAAAGGCACCAAAGAAGAAATTCACGCTTACTAAGCCGAAACTACGAAAGCCGCGATTCTATTGATGAACCGTGCAAAAAATTTCGGACTCAGTACGCACAACGCCTGCATAACACGTTTGCTACGTACAGACTTAGTTGAAATTTACTGCCTTAATCACTGAAACTAAAGACAAACTGACAACGCCGAGTGTAGCAAATCGTGTTGATGCATTTGTTATACGGCTACCCAAAGCGTGAGGCTAACTTCTTGTAAACTGCATCTTTATCTCGTTTTCCAATAGCTAAAACATAGACAACAATTTCGTCATCAATAACCTCATAAGCTAAACGATAGCCTGCTGTACGTAATTTAATTTTATAGACAGAATCATAACCACGTAACTTTGATGCCGGCACATGAGGATTTTCAAGACGCTCAATTAGCTTCTTTTTAAACTGGCTTTTGATCGGTGGAGCTAATTTACTCCACTCTTTTTGTGCTGCTGGTAGGAATTTTAATTTATAAGTCATCGATATTTACTTCCACAGCGTCTGATAAATCAAGTCTGCGGCTTTCAACAAGCTTAGAAAGCTCGTAATCATCTAACATATCCATTAGAAATTCGTAAGTTTCAGCAGGTACTAGGTAAGCCGCTGGTTTATTGTGATTTAAAATAGCTATAGCAGAGCCATCAGCTTCGTTCAAAAGAGCTGTAGGATTTTTCTTTAACTCTGAAATACTTGCTGAACAATCAGCTAGAACTTGTCTCATAACGCCACCAAAATAGTATTAAATTAAGTGCTAATTTTAGACCTTTTTAATGTGAACTGCTACTTTTTCTTTTTGCCGTATAACGCCTGCATAACACGTTTATTACTATGCAAACCAACCTGAATTAACCGCCTTAATCACAAAACTAAAGACAAAGCCAGAACGCCGAATGTAATAAATCGTGTTGATGCGATTGTTGTGCGTGCTTACTTTTGGCTTGGCTAACTTGGTAAAGAACTGCCCTGCCAAGATTTTCTAAGCCCTGATTCTAATTTACCGGTAGTAATTAAGCGAACAAAATGTTCTTAAAATGCGAGATAAAGTAAATGGGAAACAGATACATTTCTTACGCCATTTGAACGGCTTGGTTTCAGAAGATTTGGAACTCAAAAACCAAATACACTAGACACAATTGGGATTGGAAATGCTGCGAGGAAAACACTGATGCAAACTAAAATGAGGCATAACCAAAGAACCATTGAAGCGTAAATTAGCCTCTGAAACGCCTGAATTTAGGAAAATAAGGGCTAATTTGCCGAACCTGATAATGACGAAAACCAAAAGGCAACAAAGAAGAAAGGAACGCTTACTAAGCCAAAACTACGAAAGCCGCGATCCCTTTGATGAACCGTGCAAAAAATTTCGGACTCAGTACGCACAACGCCTGCATAACACGTTTACTACTATGCAATCATACTTAATATTGACGCCTTAAAACAAGAAACACTCGGCAAACTGAGATTGCCGAGTGTAGTAAATCGTGTTGATGCATTTGTTATAACTACTCATCCTCGGGGTTACATGTTTCGCAGTTCCCTTCAACCTCGAAGCCATTGCAAGAATCACATGGTTCCATTTCAATAAAACCACCCTCTCTACAGTAGTAACATTTACGCCATAAACAAACACCAGCTTGACTTTTTTCATCATAAATTAATGATGGCGCTGCACATTCAGGACAAATATGATATTCCGTAGATAAAATCCCAATATCATTTAATTTATAATCACACGAAATACAATATGTATAAATTGGATATGACTCACCTTCATATACGATGAAATGACTATGTTCCTCGCACGAAGGGCACATTCCGATATAAAAGCCGCCACCTATTTTTACATTTAAAAATGAACTTTCGAACGCCACAATACGCTCTTGAATTGAATCTAGTGAAATACCATTTTGTTCGGCACTATAGCTACCCGTTTGAATAATTTTAAATGCAGGTTTTATAACTTTAAGATAAAGCTCAATCAAATTTTTAGTTAACTCTTCAGGCGATACTTCAATTGCAAAATGTTGAATTTTATTTCTTTCTGTTGCTAACTTATCTAACACTTTAATATTAGATCTTGCGAAAGACTCTGGATAATGTTTTTTCAGCTCTTGCCCTATACCTCGGATATCAATCGACTTACATTTATACAGCTCTTCCATTGTTGGCGACAATGGGCTGCTACAATGCTTAAATAATGAATTCTTATCAAAGATTGTTATCGGTTCAATTAACACCAAAATTTCTTTCAGAACCAACTCAGCGCCTTGAAATAAACATAAGAGTGCATGCTTATAAGCACTATTGCTATTTTCAGCCTCAGCTTTATTTAAAAACTCAAGTCCTTGTTCAATTGAATCTAAGGAATTTTCTATCAGTGTAAACTTTATCATATACCCTTCTTTGTAGTTATAACGCCTGCATAACACGTTTGCTACCATGCAGATTAAGCCCAAATTTACCACTTAATACGGTAAACTCAAAGAAACCTAGAATGCCGAATGTAGCAAATCGTGTTGATGCATTTGTTATGAGAATGTCTCACCCAGTGTGCACGACATAAATTGGCTGTGTGGATCTGGTTTGTAATCGGCAAAGGGATCACAATATTGAAAACCAAATTTTTCATAGAGATTACGAGCTGGTTTGAAGAACTCTTGTGAACCGGTTTCCAAGCTAATTTTCTTATAACCCCTATCCGATGAAACATTTAATACATGATTGAGAAGAAGCGTACCTACACCCAAATTTCGCGCATGATTAGAGGTTCTCATTGATTTCAGTTCCGCATGGTTTGAATCCAATTCCTTAATTGCTGCACAACCTAATAACTGCTCACCTTTCCAGCAGCTAAAGAACGTAATCTCAGGTACTTTTAGAGCGCTGACATCTAATGCGTGCACACTTTCAGGAGGAGACGTTGCATACATATCTTCCAGGTGTTCTTTTAATAACTGAACAACTTCACCGCCATTCAAATCATCTATTTTGATATCCATATTTAAAATTATCCCTTAATTCTCATAACGCTGGCATAACACGTTTATTACCATGCAAACCAACCTGAATTTTACCGCCTTAATCACAAAACCCAAGGCAAACCCAGAACGCCGAGTGTAATAAATCGTGTTGATGCGATTGTTGTGCGTGCTTACTTTCGGCTTGGCTAGCTTGGTAACGAACTGCCCTGCCAAGATATTCTAAGCCCTGATTTTAATTTACCAATGGTAATTAAGCGAACAAAATGTTCTTAAAATGCGAGATAAAGTGAATAGAAAACAGATACATTTTTCACACCATTTGAACGGCTTGATTTCAGCGAGTTTGGAACTTATAAACCAAATATCCTAACCACAATTGGGATTGAAAATGCCACGAGGAAAACACTGATGCAAACTAAAATGAAGCATAACCAAAGAACAATTGAAGCGTAAATTAGCCTCTGAAACGCGTGAACTTAGGGAAATAAGGGCTAATTTGCCGAACCTAATGATACGAAAATCAAAAGGCAACAAAGAAGAAATTCACGCTTACTAAGCCGAAACTATAAAAGCCGCGATCCTTTTGTTGAACCGTACAAAAAATTTCGGGCTCAGTACGCAC
>NZ_MSCO01000002.1:600109-601738 GCF_002954705.1 Aliivibrio sifiae | reverse complement strand
CTGGCATAACACGTTTATTACTATGCAAACCAACCTGAATTAACCGCCTTAATCACAAAACCCAAGGCAAACCCAGAACGCCGAATGTAATAAATCGTGTTGATGCGATTGTTGTGCGTGCTTACTTTCGGCTTGGCTAACTTGGTAAAGAACTGCTCTGCCAAGATTTTCTAAGCCTAGATTCTAATTTACCGATGCCAATTAAGCGAACAAAATGTTCTTAAATTGCGAGATAAAGTGAATGGAAAACAGATACATTTTTTACGCCATTTGAACGGCTTGATTTCAGCAAGTTTGGAACTTATAAACCAAATATCCTAACCACAATTGGGATTGAAAATACTACGAGGAAAACACTGATAAAGACTAAAATGAGGCATAACCAAAGAACCATTGAAGCGTAAAATAGCTCCTGAAACGCCTGAACTTAGGGAAATAAAGGCTAATTTGCCGAACCTGATAATACGGAAACCAAAAGGCAACAAAGAAGAAAAGAACGCTTACTAAGCCGAAACTACGAAAGCTGCTATCCTTTTGATTAACCGTGCAAAAAATTTCGGACTCAGTACGCACAACGCCTGCATAACACGTTTGCTACGATACAGACCTAGCTGAATTTTAACGCCTTAACCACTGAAACTAAAGACAAACTGACAACGCCGAGTGTAGCAAATCGTGTTGATGCATTTGTTATAACGCTAGATAGGATACATTACTAATTGATAACACTGAAGATATCAAATGGAGTCGAAAACATTTTAGTATTCGATAAGCGCTTGATTTCATTTTGATCTAGAGAGTTATAAGCCTTTATCATTTCTTCTGTTCTATACGCTGGCTTATTAAGGCGCTTAAACTCATTTAAACCTTCATTATCATCAGTTAATAAAAGATGTTTCAGATAACTATTTTCTTCATATGAATAACATTTATTCATAGATATTGATGACAAAGATAATAGTAATGCCTTTCTTTGTATGTCACTTAAAGAGTTATAATAATCATCTTTAAATGATGAGACTTCACGCTCACTCGAAGATAGGCACAACGATATCTTTGCGTTATATGCTAAATATTCATCACTACCAATATCTTTTGCACAAGCTGCAAATGAAAATACGATTAACGAAAAAAAAATCTTAACGTGTCGCACGGAGCATACATTTCCAAAATTCATTTTCTTTTCCTCTAGTTACCATTGCTGCCTCGGCTGCTATTTCCCATGCTTTTTTCCGAGTCATATCACTCAACCCTTTAGCGGCTGTTGCAAATTCCATCCAATCATATTGAGTAATGTTATTTACTGTTGTTTGCATTTTTCTGTCCGTAAAAATTTGAACAATAGGTATTGCACCAACAAACTTAACCGCATAATTCCCAAATTTAGCATTATCTTCCAAGTCACGTAAATACCTCAACGAATTAGCACTAAAATTGAGATTGTCGATATTACAGAATTCACTGTTTTTCATTCCACATCCTTTTAATTTAGAATTAAATCATTTTAATCGTTTTATAAAAAGAAAATCTCACTATTCTTCTAGTCATTTTAACTAATCAATTTTTTTGTACAAAAGATCACAAAAATCGAATCTATATTATTTTGTTAAGGATTTATAGGACTGCGTT
>NZ_MSCO01000002.1:588466-598849 GCF_002954705.1 Aliivibrio sifiae | reverse complement strand
AGCATATAACGCCTGCATAACACGTTTGCTACTATGTAGATTAAGCTCAAATTTACCACTTAACACGGTAAACTCAACGAAACCTAGAATGCCGAATGTAGCAAATCGTGTTGATGCATTTGTTACATGCGACTCAAAGAATGAGCAGATACTCTATCTTTAGCCAATTCAATAACTGCATGACCTAATTGAACCAAAGTACCAAAACTTGGTGTCGTTTCAGGTTTTAATGAACGATAAGCACTCGTTCTACTTTTAATTCCTGCACGCTCAATTACAACACTGTGGCCAAATTGTTCAACATAAGAACGAATGGCCGCTTGCAAAATGTCAGCTCGACCTTCTTGCATTGAATCCCATGAAGCCTGCTTGATTACCATTTCCATTTCTTTAACGTCAAAAGGCGTTAAATCAGATTCAGTATAACTACCAACCGTAATTTCTTTTAACGTTGCAGCAGATAATTCAGCACCACTCCAATCAAGAGATCCGTCAGCCGTTAATGCAAACTTTTGAAAATTAGTCACGTGGCTAAATGCTTCTTTTTGGAAATACTCAGTTAAGTTTGCTTCACCGGTATAACCGTCACTAAAAGTAAGCTCAAGTGTAAAATCAGCTACCAAATCAACATCAATTACTTTCAACATACGTCACCTATAATTTACCCGGATTAATACCAGCAACTGCTTGTTTCCACATTGCCATCAATTTTACTCGATTGCTTTCAATGTGAGCTTCTGCTCGTTTTCGTTGCTTATTTGGTAAATAACCCTCTAAGCACTCACCTGTTTCAATTGCTATGATTAGCTCATAGCTACCATATTTGACATGAATATGAGGCAATTTATGCTGCTTGTTGTCGAAAAAATACAGACAAAATGAAAGCCCAAGCAATGCATCTATCTCTGGCATAGCAACCTCTAATTATCAAATCTGGTTAAACTATAGCACTGTATCTCAAAGGAGACAACTTTAGCATGTAACGCCTGCATAACACGTTTGCTACCATGCAGATTAAGCCCAAACTTACCACTTAATACAGTAAACTCAAAGAAACCTAGAATGCCGAATGTAGCAAATCGTGTTGATGCATTTGTTATGTGCTTCAGATTAACTCAACTAACTGTCTAATTGAATCACCATTAATTCCTACTAATTCATGTAATTTTTTAGCTCCATCGCGCTCTCTACATAAAACTGGAATAAACTCTGCACCTTTCGAAGCTAACCAAATTGTCCTAGTTATACCATTATTAATTGAGACATAATCCTCACATTTTTCAGAGTTATAATCACAAATCATTGTAGGTAGTGGGACTGGATTTTCATAACCTTTACTAAAACCAGTTGCTGCTAAATTATATTTATAATCAGCTTCCCATTCTTTTAAACCACCGGTTGCTAATTTATTTTCTTCTGCACTCGGATCTTTTGCCCAAAGTTCAAAAAATTTTACTCTATCAACAATAACAACATACCATTGGAATAATCCATTATAACAATGGCTAGCTTTCATATAGACAATATCACCAGATGACAATGGCACCTCAAAAATAGCATAATTACCATCTATGCTTTCAATAACTTCGTAAAGACATTCCATCATATTCATCCCTAAATTGCACATAACGCCTGCATAACACGTTTGCTACCATGCAGATTAAACTCAAATTTACCACTTAACACGGTAAATTCAAAGAAACCTAGAATGCCGAATGTAGCAAATCGTGTTGATGCGATTGTTATGGCAGTTCTTAAGGCGGGTTAAGAACTAATCTTTATCGAAGATAATGCAATCGTTTTTATTTGATAATGCACATTTATTTCGACTTTCATTCTTAACCTTATCTGAGATATCCATTGACTGCCATTCAGGATCCTCTGGATAACGAGTATCATCCATAAGAGTTAAAAATGGAGCTTCTTTATCCATTGTCCATATCGACTGTTCATAATTAAAAGAATCACTGATGGCTTTATCCTTGCAACTCTCGTAATTAGGGCTGTTCAAAGGGAAAGAACAAGGATTAGACAGCATAGAATTAGCTTGGGCAGTAAAATTTAAACAGAAAACAGCCAAAAAAATTGAGACTGAAGAAAACACTCGATTCATAATTAAAACCAATAGTTAAGTAATCGGCAATGATATTATAAATACAAACACAATTGCCAACATTTTAGAAATTTAGCTTCATGATTAAGATATAGAATACTCACCTTTAAACAATCAAATGCCATAACGCCTGCATAACACGTTTGCTACCAAACAATTATACTTAATATTGACGCCTTAAAACGAGAAACACCCGACAACCTGAGATGCCGAGTGTAGTAAATCGTGTTGATGCGATTGTTAAGTTTAAATAATCACTTCGGTTCAAACTCTATCAAAAGATTTACAATCGGATCTCCTTTATGATTTAAATTACGGAATAATTGCTTACCTCTTAAACGGTCAGAATCAACCTTTAATAACATCGATCCAAAAGAAAGCCGTTTATTACTTACAGTTCGACAATTCAAAGATAAAAAACCTTCCCATAAGGCACCTTTAACCTTCATAACAGAGGTTGATTCTAAGTCTCCATTGCGATATTTACTTGAGGTATATACACCAGTAATATCATTAGCAGTTTGCTCGAGAGATAAAGATAATTCAAAGAATACGTCCTCCTTCAAGTAAGAACGACCTTTCCATTCACCAGAGACATCAACTCCGTGATACATTAAATTACGATACCAAGGTAGGATAATTTTACTCATTGTTAAACTAAACCAATAAATAACAACCGAAGTAAGAACACCTGAGAATACACTCAATAATACAACTTTAAAATCTTCCACTTTAACTTACCTATTTAGACTTAACGCCTGCATAACACGTTTGCTACTATGCAAACCAAGCTGAATTTTACTGCCTTAATCACTAAAACCAAAGGCAAACTGACAACGCCGAGTGTAGCAAATCGTGTTGATGCATTTGTTATGTTTGTTCTAATTGTTATATCGAACCATCAGATATTTTATCCTGAGCTGCATCAATTGTTTCTTGATTAAACAAAATAGACATCATTGATTCAATTCGTTTGCTATCATCACCAAACTTATTGGTATTTAAGCCATTCGGAGCTTTAAATTCTACCTCACCAACCTTTCGGTTATTCTTGTAAGCTTTAATTTTTGCATCAGCTATAAACGTCCTAAAATCCCAACTCCAACGTGAGGAATAAATTAGAGTTAAGTCCTCAGCTTTTGGTGTTGTATCATCTGCAGCAACTTCACATTGATGACCGGTATCAAGGCACCATTCTTTCATCGTTTGTAGAAAAACATCACGTGTTTCATTGTCTTTAACGATAGTTATTTCATTAGATTGGTTCTCTGAACTTATCGGTTCAGCTGAAAATTTAGGAGATGAGCAGCCAGCCAGTAACACAGGAAACAATAAAATTAGAAGTTTGTTATTCATTATCGTACTTATTTGAGTAAATAAAGAACAATTATATATAAAGGACGAAGAACCGTAAATAACAAAGAAAAACATAACGCCTGCATAACACGTTTGCTACTATGCAGATTAAGCTCAAATTTACCACTTAATACGGTAAAACCAAAGAAACCTAGAATGCCGAATGTAGCAAATCGTGTTGATGCATTTGTTATAAGCACATTCTCACACGGTTCATATGAACAAATTGAGCATCTTCAGACGTTACTTGGAAACCAAATTTACGATATAAACCGCCTACCCGATTACCTTGCAAATAACACAATTTCACTGGCTTATTTTCACTATCAGCAAACTCTAAACATTGACTTAAAATCTGACTTCCTATGCCCTTTCCGTGAAAACTTGGTAATAAAAAGAAACGGCAAAAATAGAAATGATCACCTTTGTTTTGAAGCAAATAGCTACCTACTGCGTCACCTGATATTTCAATAATGGTTGGCTTTTCTTCATCCCATTCATCTTGATGCATTTCATGTTGGATTTTGTCGTCCCAACCAAATACAGCCTTAATTGCCTCAAATTCAGCTGCCTTTTTAAGTTCAAATAAGAACTCAAAATCACTATCTTTCGCTGAACGCGTAGAAAATTTCAAACCTTTACCTCTGGCTCAAATAACCTTAATAAATCGGTGCTTATAACGCCTGCATAACACGTTTGCTACGATACAGACCTAGCTAAATTTTACTGCCTTAATCACTGAAACTAAAGACAAACTGACAACGCCGAGTGTAGTAAATCGTGTTGATGCATTTGTTATGTTTATTTTACCAACTTCTGCAGAACCTGATCCTTGAACCAAACCTTTGCTTTTACGACGCTTTCTAGTGTTTCCACATCAAGAGTTAAATCTTCGATTCTTTTAGGATGAGTTAATTGGTCTCTAATACTATTGGCTGCTAAAAAATTGTCCCAGCCCACACCAAAGAAACCCAAATCTTTTGGCTCTACACCACGGGATTTAGCCAAACATTTACATGAGAACTTAACAGATTCTTTAAATTTGAGGTTATTCTTGTCTTTTTTTATAACTTGTCTGATTCTATCAAATTTGCACTCTTTTAGTTTCGCCTGTTCAGCTAAGTCAAAGATGACTTCAAAGTCCTTACTTGCCATAGCTTCCTGACGAAATGCATACATGAAGCCCTCAACTGTGGAAAAGAATGTTCTAACGTATGCATTTTCTAACGCAGAATTTCCCTTATTTTCAAGCAGTAACTTCCCTACAGCTTCAAGATCTGAGTCCAATTTTTGTACTAACTTAATATAATCGCTCATTATTACTCCATAAACATAACGCCGCAATAACACGTTTATTACTACGACGACTTAGCTGAATTTTACTGCCTTAAACACCGAAACCAAAGACAAACCTACAACGCCGAATGTAATAAATCGTGTTGATTGCTTTGTTAGGCGCTTGGTACAGATATCAAACTATGAACTTCTTTCCTTAGTAATTCCGCAGCCTCATCAATAGCCTCTAACAATTCAGATGCATTATCTTTAGCAGATTGAGTACATGTAGGAGAAGAATCATATGGTTTCCAGTAATAACCAAACTGCCCTTTCGAACAAGCACTTACAGCATCGCAAATTCGCTTTAACACATCAGCGGAGAGAGTTGCTTGGTATTCACACAGAAATTCATCAAGGGCTTTTTCATATACTTCAAAAGAAGAAGCAATCTCCTCCTTGGCATCATCCCAATCCATATCAGAATTAGTAATTTTTGGTATGATAGACTGCCTTATCTTATATAGTTTTTTTGAGGCTTCAAGCTTATATTTAAAAACCATTTCGGAGTTTTTAAGATAGAACTTATGCACTTCTAATTCTTTTTTGTAAATATTAGAAATCGATTCTTTAATACCAGTTTGAATAAACGTTTTTAACATAAATGCCGTGCCAACAGAGGTAAACCCCATAGCCCCTAAGATTGTAAAAATATTTTCTGCAATTTCCATTGATATCACTCTATATAACTAAATAGTATTTATATTATTGATGAATTAAAATGATCAGTAGCGCCTAACGCTGGCATAACACGTTTATTACCATGCAAACCAACCTGAATTAACCGCCTTAATCACAAAACTAAAGGCAAACCCAGAACGCCGAATGTAATAAATCGTGTTGATGCGATTGTTGTGCGTGCTTACTTTCGGCTTGGCTAACTTGGTAAAGAACTGCCCTGCCAAGATTTTCTAAGCCCTAATTCTAATTTACCGATAGCAATTAAGCGAACAAAATGTTCTTAAATTGCGAGATAAAGTAAATGGAAAACAGATACATTTTTTACACCATTTGAACGACTTGGTTTCAGAAAATTTGGAACTGATAAACCAAATATCCTTGCCACAACTGGGATTGAAAATGCTGCGAGCAAAACACTGATGCAGAATAAAATGAGGCATAACCAAAGAACAATTGAAGCGTAAATAGCCGCTGAAACGCCTGAACTTAGGAAAATAAGGGCTAATTTGCCGAACCTGATAATACGGAAACCAAAAGGTAATAAAGAAGAAAGGAATGCTTACTAAGCCGAAACTACAAAAGCCGCGATCCTATTGATGAACCGTGCAAAAAATTTCGGACTCAGTACGCACAACGCCTGCATAACACGTTTACTACTATGCAGATTAAACTGAATTTTACCGCCATAAACACAAAAACCAAAGACAAACCTACAATGCCGAATGTAGTAAATCGTGTTGATGCATTTGTTATAAATTTACCTAACGAATAGTGTATGATAAACTCTAAAAAATTCTTTAAATATCATTAATCTCGGTTAAATAATGACACAATCACCTCAATTAGATGCGACTCAAGCGGTAGAAAAAACAACTTACTTTGAACAAATGGGAACAGTTGGTATTATATTAACAATATTAATTATATTCGCTACTATTGTATGTTTTCTCATTGTACGTAATCAAAACACTCCAGTAGTACGTAAAGTAGCACGAATGAGCCACTCTGCTTATGGGCATTTATTATTGGCAGGGTTAAGTATTTTTTGGGCATCTTGTGTGTCAGTATTTGGTACTTCATTACAAGAACAGTGGTTTGCAGGAACAACATGGAAAAGAGAAACTCTTTTTTTTGGAGTTTCCGTTATTCTTGCTCTAATTGTTGGTGTATTACATTACATAAGAGCCCAACGAAAAGAAGCAGAGAACCAAGCTCGACCATGTGTTGATGCCATTAATGAAAATAGCTCACAATGTATTAATATGTCAGATATTGTAAATACATGTATATTTGATTTAGATAAAATAATCCGAATTGAAAATGCAAAGCAAGGTAGCGTCTTGGGGAAAAAAAGGAAATATAATAAATACAACCGCACATTAGATAACGCAATATCAACTTGTTTAGAATCTGTATTAAAAGTTACTAAAAAGTTCTCAGAAGGTGCTGATGAATTACACATTAAAGCTAATATTTTTAATTTAGTACCAAGCCACTCAGCTAAAACATCTTTCGAACAAAATGCCACGCATAAGCAAGATAATAATTCAATTTTTTCAAAAGATGCTATCTTAAATTCTCCATTCTTTTTGTTTGGAACAAATTTACAGTCACGCTTGGAACATTGTGATTATATTCTTGTTTGTGAGCAGACAATGACATGTCAATTAGATAAAAAAGATATTTTTTCTAAATGTTATGATCATAATAAAACAAATCATCATCCTTTATGCATGCCATTCTCCTATACCAAACAAACTTCAGATCTACGCCCAAATCATCCTAATTTATTCGGTGCACCAGAAACTGTTGAATCAAAAAGAGAGTGTTATGTTGAAGACCTGATGAAATCTTTAGATAAACATCTGGATAACCTAGATAAGTCAGCATTCTATAGCCGATACATGAATGAAAATTTTAAGTTAGAACTTAAAAACTACTATGAGCAAGATCAAGATAGACCAAAATCAATTCTATCAATCCCCATCGGAAAAATGGAACTAACATCTAGCTTTCCCAAGATACCAACAGAATCAGAGCAAATTGCATGTATTTTAAATATATATGTAAACAAGATTAACTTCTTAGAAAACCCAATGAAATCAGAATCATACCATGCATTAACTAAGCAATTATGTCATTCATTGTCCATCTTAATTTCTTTGAAAATAATGTACAGTTCCTTATTAAACGACTATAATAACGACAATAAAGTAACTTTGAAAAACAATATGATGCTATTACAAAACAAGGTAAGTTAATATGGATAAACAAACTCTGTGGTCTAATACAGCACCTTCATATTATATTTTAAAAAATGATACCGAAAAAGAAGAGATAAAAAAAACAAAGTCACTACTCTTAATTCGGTATGAAAAGTTATCTATAGATTTAGATGTTGAGACTAGAACTTTCCAATCTGCCGATACCACACTTTCTTTGAAAAAAGAAAGTAAATCAAAGGCTTTCTATTACCTGCTTAACTTTTTCAAATAAACACAATAATTAGTGGCTACATGTAGGTTGCCACTAAATTTATAACGCTGGCATAACACGTTTATTACCATGCAAACCAACCTGAATTTTACCGCCTTAATCACGAAACTAAAGACAAACCCAGAACGCCGAATGTAATAAATCGTGTTGATGCGATTGTTGTGCGTGCTCACTTTCGGCTTGGCCAACTTGGTAAAGAACTGCTCTGCCAAAATTTTCTAAGCCCTGATTCTAATTTACCGACGCCAATTAAGCGAACAAAATGTTCTTAAATTGCGAGATGAAGTAAATGGAAAACAGATACATTTTTTACACCATTTGAACGACTTGGTTTCAGCAGATTTGGAACTGATAAACCAAATACATTAGCCACTACTGGGATTGAAAATACTACGAGAAAAACACTAATGCAGGCTAAAATGAGGCAATACCAAAGAACAATTGAAGCGTAAAACAGCCTCTGAAACGCCTGAACTTAGGCCGACAATACTTAATTGCCGAACCTGATGAAATGAAAACTAAAAGGCAACAAAGAAGAAAGGAACGCTTACGAAGCCAAAACTACGAAAGCCGCGATCCTATTGATGAACCGTGCAAAAAATTTCGGACTCAGTACGCACAACGCTTGCATAACACGTGCTAACGACCAACCTTCCAAGCCAATTACACTTCAAACCAAAAACGCCGAATGTTATAAGCATCGTGTTGATGCGATTGTTACACGATCTTTGTCAACACTTCGCTTTAATTGGTAAAGAACTGATTTACCAATAATATTTAGAAACTAATTCTAAATTACAAAAGCCAATTTAGCGAACAAAAGAACCGTTCAACTATAAAAACTGCGAAACGAAACAATCCTTTTTCTAGCACCATTTGTACGATTTGGTTTCAGCAAGTTTTGAGCTGATAAACCAAATATCTTTGCCACAATTTGGATTGATAATGCTGCGAGGAAAACACTGATGCAGGATAAAATGAGGCAAAACCATGAACAATTGAAGCGTGAATTAGTTTCTGAAATCCATGAACTTTTGGCAATAATGGCCAATTGCCGAACCTGATGAAACGAACACCAAAAGGAAACAAAGAAGAAGGAAAACCACCCTACATTCACACCTGAAAATCAAATGGTTCTGTCGCTGAACTGAGCCAAAAAACTACAATCTTTAGTTCGTGTAACGCTGGCATAACACGTTTATTACCATGCAAACCAACCTGATTTTTAGCGCCTTAATCACAAAACCCAAGGCAAACCCAGAACGCCGAATGTAATAAATCGTGTTGATGCGATTGTTGTGCGTGCTTACTTTCGGCTTGGCCAACTTAGTAAAGAACTGCCCTGCCAAGATTTTCTAAGCCCTGATTCTAATTTACCGGTAGTAATTAAGCGAACAAAATGTTCTTAAATTGCGAGATAAAGTGAATGGAAAACAGATACATTTCTTACACCATTTGAACGGTTTGGTTTCAGCAAATTTGGAACTGATAAACCAAATATCCTAACAACAATTGGGATTGAAAATGCTGCGAGGAAAACACTGATGCAAACTAAAATGAGGCATAACCAAAGAACAATTGAAGCGTAAAATAGCTTCTGAAACGCCTGAACTTAGGGAAATAAGGGCTAATTTTCCGAACCTGACGATACGAAAGCAAAAAGGCAGCAAAGAAGAAAGGAACGCTTACTAAGCCGAAACTACTAAAGCCGCGATCCTTTTG
The DNA here is from genome assembly GCF_002954705.1 of Aliivibrio sifiae. Lineage (GTDB taxonomy): Bacteria > Pseudomonadota > Gammaproteobacteria > Enterobacterales > Vibrionaceae > Aliivibrio > Aliivibrio sifiae_A. The sequence goes on along the minus strand of NZ_MSCO01000002.1, from coordinate 589,146 downwards.
ATGAACCGTGCAAAAAATTTCGGACTCAGTACGCACAACGCTGGCATAACACGTTTATTACCATGCAGACCAACCTGAATTTTATTGCCTTAATCACAAAACTAAAGGCAAACCCAGAACGCCGAATGTAATAAATCGTGTTGATGCGATTGTTGTGCGTGCTTACTTTCGGCTTGGTCAACTTGGTAAAGAACTGCCCAGCCAAGATTTTCTAAGCCTAGATTCTAATTTACCGATACCAATTAAGCGAACAAAATGTTCTTAAATTGCGAGATAAAGTAAATGGAAAACAGATACAATTTTCACACCATTTGAACGACTTGGTTTCAGTAGATTTGGGACTGATAAACCAAATATCCTTGCCACAATTGGGATTGAAAATGCTACGAGCAAAACACTGATGCAGAATAAAATGAGGCATAACCAAAGAACAATTGAAGCGTAAATTAGCCTCTGAAACGCCTGAACTTAGGTAAATAAGGGCTAATTTGCCGAACCTGATGATACGAAAACCAAAAGGCAACAAAGAAGAAAAGGACGCTTACTAAGCCGAAACTACAAAAGCCTCGATTCTATTGACGAACCGTACAAAAAATTTCGGACTCAGTACGCACAACGCCCGCATAACACGTTTGCTACGATACAAACCTAGCTGAATTTTAACGCCTTAATCACTGAAA
>NZ_MSCO01000002.1:583572-587337 GCF_002954705.1 Aliivibrio sifiae | reverse complement strand
CAAACTAAAGGCAAACTGACAACGCCGAGTGTAGCAAATCGTGTTGATGCATTTGTTATGCGCGACTTGACTAATTTGAATTTTATACCATAATCACCATATTATTTGGTATTTTAAGGTTAAGGCAATGGCTAAAAACACAAGTATTACTTTAGGTGATCATTTTGAAGGCTTTATTAGCTCACAAATTCAATCTGGAAGATACGGCTCAACCAGTGAGGTTATTCGATCTGCATTACGTTTACTTGAAACACAAGAAACAAAATTGCATACATTACGTAACTCTCTTATTGAAGGAGAAGAAAGCGGGGTCGCTGATTACGATCTAGATTCATTTATTAATGAACTTGATAGCGAAAATTCAAAATGAAGCCATTCACATTAACGATTTCAGCAAAAAATGATCTTAAGGACGTAGCTATATTTACGGCTCGTCGTTGGGGAAAAGAACAACGAAATATTTACCTTAAACAGTTTGATGATTCTTTTTGGTTGTTAGCGGAAAACCCAGATATAGGTAAAGGCTGTGATGAAATTAGGAATGGTTATCGAAAATTTCCCCAAGGTAGCCACGTAATATTTTACAAACAAACAGGTAGCCAACAAATACAGATAATTAGAATCCTGCACAAAAGCATGGACATCTCCCCTATTTTTGGCGCATAACGCCTGCATAACACGTTTACTACTATGCAATTATACTTAAAATTGACACCTTAAAACAAGAAACACCCGACAACCTAAGATGCCGAGTGTAGTAAATCGTGTTGATGCGATTGTTATGGCGCAACTTGCGACAACCGTAGCAATATACTACAATAATGGAAATTAACTTTAAATAGGATACTTACAATGGCTACAGCAAGCATCAGATTAGACCAAGACCTTGTGCAAAAAGCTACTATTATGGCTAAAGCATTCAGTCGCACCGCACCAAAACAAATTGAACACTGGGCTAAAATTGGTGAAATGATGGAAGATAACCCAGAACTATCATATGAGTTTGTAAAACAAGCAATTATTTCCAAAGCTGAAAAAGAAGCAGGAAAATTGGAGAGCTATAGTTTTGGCTAATATAACTCAAATTTTACAGACACCTACATTTAAGAAAGCAGTAAAAAAGTTACATAAAAATCAAAAGACGGATCTTGATAATGCAATTAAAGAATTAATGAAAGAGCCATTATTAGGAGAGCAAAAGAAAGGTGACTTGTCATTTTTACGTGTCCATAAATTCAAAATGGTTAAGCAATTAACATTGCTTGGTTACAGTTACGAAGATGGCACGGTCACCCTTGAGCTAATGGCATTAGGATCTCATGAAAATTTTTACCGTGATGTTAAAAATATCTTCTGAGCCATAACGCCTGCATAACACGTTTGCTACTATGCAGACCTAGCTGAATTTTACTGCCTTAATCACTGAAACTAAAGACAAACTGACAACGCCGAGTGTAGCAAATCGTGTTGATGCGATTGTTATGTGATTTTAATTTAGGCAATTCGATACGTTGTTTATTTGATAATCGTTTAATGAGCCTAGTTTAAATTTAAAATCAACATACTTGCAAAAATGCTGATCTTCGACTGCATATTCAATTGTCCCAACAGTATGCACAGTATCTCCATCTTCAAAAGATGACTCGATATCCCTAGATAATACAATTGAACCATCCATAACCTTAAAGGCATCAAACCATTTTTCTTTAATGCCAATTTGTGCAAGCATACTCTTAGATGAATTATCCAAAGCTTTAGGTTTAGCAATAAATGAGTCATAAGCTAAATATGACATTAACCCTAATGAAACCAAAGAGATACCAACTACTTTATTCATAATATACTCACCTTAAAATCACATAACGCCTGCATAACACGTTTGCTACCATACAGACCTAGCTGAATTTTAACGCCTTAATCACTGAAACTAAAGGCAAACTGACAACGCCGAGTGTAGCAAATCGTGTTGATGCGATTGTTATGTAACTTTGTCATCGCGAGAATAAACATGATCCGCAAACAATTCACCATCAATTTCATAAGCGTCTGGAATAATGCGATCAAGCTGAAACCCACATTTAAGTAATACTTTCTCTGAACCAATATTTCCTTCAGTTACCACAGCTTTATAAGCATTAATTTCTTGAACCAACTCAGCCCAATCCAATAGCCCAGCAAGAGATTCAGAACCATAGCCATTACCATAAAATTCAGGTAATAAAAGATAACCGACTTCAGCAACATTATTTTCAACAGTAAAACCCGTGATACCAATAGAGTCTCCTGATTGTTGATCAAAAATAACAAAGCATAACCATGAACTGGAATCCACATTCCATGGAACTAATCGGGATTCAAATTTCTCTCTGACAACCTCAACATCTGGCTTATCAAAGCACAGTGAAATAACTTCAGGATTAGAATGTAATTGTAAAAATAACGCCCAATCATTTTCTGTAATTACTTCCATTTTCAAACGTTTAGTTTCGATTTTCATACCATTGGGCTCCTGTTACATAACGCCGCAATAACACGTTTATTACTGCGATGACTTAGCTGAATTTTACCGCCTTAAACACCTAAACCAAAGACAAACCAACAACGCCGAATGTAATAAATCGTGTTGATTGCTTTGTTATACCGTTACTCACAACTGATAAAATTTTTTATCTCAAATTTATGATATATCAACACCAGTCGACGAATAGCAATCGGTAAAGGAATCAAAAATTCATATTGATGCTCAGATTGAGACGATAAGTCAAAATCTCCAGCCCAATATTGTTTAAACCTACTATCCATTAAACCTTGATATTGAGGAGAACAGAAGCTCATATCACCTTTATGAAAATTGGTTGCTTCAAATTCAAAGATATAAAACACCCCACTTTCTGGAAAATAGTTTTTTTGGTGTATGAAATTTACCGCATGATTAAAATGTCCCCACGCAAACATTGATTGTAATCGCGACGGTTTATTAGGGTAAAAAACTCTTCTTATACATTCTAGATTAAACTCATATTGACCACTTTGAGTTGAATGGTTGCGGTAATTGTACCAACCGTGACTAGAGAGCCCACTCAATGAAAAAGGTTTACTACACCCTCCAATATTACAATTATAAACAAAGGATTCATTTTCATTATACAAGTCAATTGTAAGTCCTTCACTTAAGGAGCCACTCCGATCTACAGTATAAAAAACAGCCATATTATTACACCTATCATTTCCAGTTAACCACTAAACGGTATAACGCCTGCATAACACGTTTGCTACTATGCAGATTAAGCTCAAATTTACCACTTAACACGATAAACTCAAAGAAACCTAGAATGCCGAATGTAGCAAATCGTGTTGATGCATTTGTTATATGCTTATTTTATAAATCTAAGGGTGAGCTACCCCATTTTTTGACATTGTGGACAAGTACAATATGAATAATGGTCTCCCCCCATCTTTTGGCAAATAGGACATACACAGTATGAATAGTGACCGCCACCCATCTTTTGACATGTAGGGCAAACACAGTGTGTATAATGCCCCCCACCAATTTTCTGACATGTAGGACATGAACAATATGAGTTATGATTTCCACCGTTCTTCATTTTAAATACCTTATTCTATTTAAAAATCACTGCTTATATTAAGAACCGCCATTGATATAGCTTCTTCAGATTTACCAATAACTAATGTAGGTTTACCATGCACATCACGCACCCGCTCTGCATCAATAACACTAACGTCTAGCATCTCAAAAAGTTTAAA
>NZ_MSCO01000002.1:579380-581793 GCF_002954705.1 Aliivibrio sifiae | reverse complement strand
CGAGAAGTGAATTTTGGATCGGTATTGAATTCACAAAATGCTCATAGCCTTCGCCACTACCAATTAAAAAAGGACTTTCGGGATCATGCTTTTTATAATTTTCAAGAGCACCATTTTTTTGATAGGTAGCATAACAATATATACAGCCATGTAGACAAGAATTATACATTCCGATATCTATACTTTTAACACAACCACATTCAGACCTTTGTCCCTGATCTTTTGAATTAGTAACTTTAATGTCAAATATTGATTCAATAAGCCTATCATCAATACATTTGCCATGTTCGATTCCAGTAGACTTCAAGTTTACTTCTTCCGCACATGTAGTTATGTCCATTTTATATTTCTCTGCAATTTCTTTTAATCCGGCACAAAGATTATTGAGTTCTTTCTCATTATGTAAAATATCACTATATTCAAGACCATCAACCTTATCTAGATTAGTTTCCGTTTTTTTATAGAGATCAGCAAAGCTGATCACTACTTGATTTGTATAACCAGATAAAAGACTAGCTATTTTCTCAAACAATCGTAAATGTTCAGGTATTGGAGTAACGTTGGATAAGATGATTGGATCATAACGCCATATAACTTTTTCTTTACCAATTTTTACTGATAGTTCTTTGAAAATATCAATTGCTTTCAATGGATGTAAAGTATTAGTTTCTAACGTCTTAGAATAACCAGTAATAGTATATTGAAAGTAATATCTAAGCCCTAATTGATCTAAATACTCTAAATGAGGTAAGAGCTTTTTAGGATTTCTTGTCCAAAATACAATTGCATCGACATCATCAGGTAATAATGATACTCGTTTAACTTGATTTGCATTAAATGGATTACGGGTTAATAAGAAACCAGATTTAATTCTATTTATAAACCATTCACTATAAAAAGCTGGGATATCTGTTCTTCTGCTAGCACTAATTATCATATTTCACCTAAATATCTTATAGAGCTTGTGTTAAATTTTGGCTGCGTTTTACTCGCGATTTCAGGATCAAACGAATAATCACAATGTAATTGTGAATAGTTAGAAATTGGTGTGCAATCAAGCAATTCAAATATTTTAGATATTTTTTCTCTTACTTCTGGTTGATTCCTATCGTTAATAACAATAACAGCTTTATCATTAATGATATTTTTTAAATTTTCAACAACCTTTGGTATATCAGAAAGCGCAATCTCTGAAACTAAATATGATGCTATAACTAAATCGATTTTTCCGCCAACATTTAAGTTATGCTTTGTTACATCATGATTTACTTTCAAATATTTCACTGTAATATCATCAGGAAAGGCATGACCTATTATATATGGAGATATGTTATTCCACTCTTCGCATCGATCAACTCTAACTATATTAACTTTAGTCACAGCTTTCTTTTCAAATAGTCGATTACTAACTAACCATTTATTAAATGCAGCATTATCTGTCCCAGGCCCACCGCCAAGACATATTACATTTAAAGTTTTTTTATTAAGTAACTCTTCTCTTTTAGAGATTGACATTAATTCTAAGCCACTTTTTACTTCTTTTATATGTACTGGGAGATACCGAACTACATAAAGCTTTCTCTTGTTCTCACAATCATAATCTATTTCTAACGCTTCAAAATAATTATCTCTCAAACAAACAACACAATCATTTTTTGTAGATGCACACCCAGAAGATAAATCAAAGTTAACTTCACTGTAGAACTTATTGATAATTTTATCCATTTTAATACTCTCTGTTTTTCTTATTATAAGTAATAGAAAAATAGATTTCTTTGATCAAAAACTAATTTAAACGTATAACGCCTGCATAACACGTTTGCTACGATACAGACTTAGCTGAATTTTACTACCTTAATCACTGAAATTAAAGACAAACTGACAACGCCGAGTGTAGCAAATCGTGTTGATGCAATTGTTATGTATACTGGTTATTGTTACATTGATTCTGACGATATTTAATGAACTCATCTCGCCAACTTTCTAATTTTGGAATAACTAGAGATAATGAAAGTTCGTTCTCAGCACATAAATGCGAAAGTATATTGGAAAGTGGATATTCAACAGACCCTGAAACATTCAAAACATCTTTAAACGTTTGTTGACCTATTTCACCTTCACCAAACCAATCCCATTCAGCTTCATGTTTCCACCAATTTGCAGCAAAATTGATTATCGCAATATAAGGAATACCTTTAGGTGATTTATTACCAAGGTTAAGAGCATTTTTTTTACTTACTTTAGAGTTAAACATCGTATCTGCTATATATTGCTGCATTGCAACGAAACCGATGCCAATAAAGTATTCAGCTCTATCATACAAACCAAGTGCGTCTGGATCCTCTGATTTATTACTTTCCAAAATTAGTGAGCTTAACTTTTGATCTAGCATCTCAAGCAACTCAGTTAATTG
>NZ_MSCO01000002.1:571652-573714 GCF_002954705.1 Aliivibrio sifiae | reverse complement strand
CGTATAACCCCTTGATTTTTTACCTTCAAAATTTCCATTTCTAATTGCTCATTAGGCACAAAATACCGCGCTGCATCGTGCTTTAATATTGTTAAATATTCAGTCATAGAAACATTTTTATCAATTTCTATTTTGCAGTCATATGGGTCATTAAATACTACCGGTTTAGGAAGATAAACCTTATTGTTAGCAATAATATCTAACGTAAATTCATTGAATGCTCTGTATTTATACAAATGAGTTACTTCTGATCTATACATATTCCCCCGCTAATATAACGCCTGCATAACACGTTTGCTACCATACAGACCTAGCTGAATTTTAACGCCTTAACCACTGAAACTAAAGGCAAACTGACAACGCCGAATGTAGCAAATCGTGTTGATGCATTTGTTATATGCGTTCTTAAAGTCAGCTAACTGACTTATCTCAAAGCTGACCTGAGAAGCATCATTCACCCAACTATTTAGAATATTCCATCAACTCAACTGGAGCGCCGTTTACTTCAATAAATGCAACAATTAAGCCTTCACTTGGTGAATTAGGTTCAATTATGACTTTCTTACCTTTAATTTCAGCCATTAAGTCATCAACTTCAAAAGCGGCGTGAGGAACTGTTTTTACCAATTCAGGATATGGAGCATCAGCCCAAAAACGCTGCCACTGGATCCCGTAAGGATTATTCTGATGGTCAGATACTGTCATTTTCAAATGAGGTAAATCTATTTCACCATCGAACCGTTCTGTTGTTGGTATACCTAAATGATTGAACTTCATTGAATATCCTTATTATTTCCACTTCAAGCATATAACGCTGGCATAACACGTTTATTACTATACAAACCAACCTGAATTAACCGCCTTAATCACAAAACTAAAGGCAAACCCAGAACGCCGAATGTAATAAATCGTGTTGATGCGATTGTTGTGCGTGCTTACTTTCGGCTTGGCAAACTTGGTAAAGAACTGCCCTGCCAAGATTTTCTAAGTCCTGATTCTAATTTACCGATAGTAATTAAGCGAACAAAATGTTCTTAAATTGCGAGATAAAGAAAATGGAAAACAAATACACTTTTTATGCCATTTGAACGACTTGGTTTCAGCATATTTGAAACTGATAAACCAAATATCCTTGCCACAACTGGGATTGAAAATGCTGCGAGGAAAACACTGATACAGGCTAAAATGAGGCATAACCAAAGAACAATTGAAGCGTAAATTAGCTTCTGAAACGCCTAAACTTAGGGAAATAAGGATTAATTTGCCGAACCTGATAATAACGGAAACCAAAAGGAAACAAAGAAGAAAGGAACGCTTACTAAGCCAAAACTACGAAAGCCGCGATCCTTTTGATGAACCGTGCAAAAAATTTCGGACTCAGTACGCACAACGCCTGCATAACACGTTTACTACTATGCAATTATACTAAATATTGACGCCTTAAAACGAGAAACACCCGACAACCTGAGATGCCGAGTGTAGTAAATCGTGTTGATGCGATTGTTATGTTGTTTCTCCAAGCGCGTATCTAAGCTCATCAATTGCGTAAGTCAGTTTTAGATTCGTTTGAGGCACTCTGTTAAGTTTCATTCCCATCTCAACAACGTCAATTTCAGACAAACCACCTGCTGATTCAATCCATGCGCTATACAAATTAATAAGGTCAGTCATAGAGCCTACCTTACTTCTATTATCGGTTTTAGCATAATGCAGCACCGTTTCATTATTTGAAAATGCTAACACCGTCTGAGGGCTAATGTCTTCAGCTTTCAACTGTAAACACAGTCCTTCCAAAAAATGCTTTCTTAACGTTTTGATATGTTCTTTTCTGACACCAATAATAAATGAGAATAATGTTTTCTCTTCCATAAAGACTAAAACTTTACGACGATTTTGGATAAAAGAGTTAACAAACCAATTACCTAGAACAAACCTTTCAGGTTCAATTTCACTTAAGTCACTTGGTTTCAGGCCAATGAAATCTTGAACTTTTTTGGTACATTTAAACTGAAACATAGCTCACCCCAAGGTGTTGAAAAACCTTATTTTACACCAACAACAT
>NZ_MSCO01000002.1:569524-571188 GCF_002954705.1 Aliivibrio sifiae | reverse complement strand
GTTAGCTGAATTTTAACGCCTTAATCACTGAAATTAAAGGCAAACTGACAACGCCGAGTGTAGCAAATCGTGTTGATGCATTTGTTATGCGATACCTACAGTTTGTACCGGAACCCAACCTTTTTCGCCACGGGTATTTACTACAAGAAACCATTCATTTAGCTCAGATAAAACCGTTAACGATTCACTCATTTTGGTATCGAGTTCAAAAGCATTGTAATTACATTTGGCTATTCCTTTAGTTTTACATTCAGCCATTTCAATATAATCAACCGGTGCCCAACCTTCATTTCCATCGGTAGTTATCGTTCTGATCCAACCAATAAATTCAGTATCAAGATGACCAAGAATTAAAGACTCGCCTTTGTTAAACGAAATTGGATTTGGATAATCTGATTTATGAGCTTCCTTAACTACAACTTCCATAATATTTCCTTATATCTTCTATTCGCATAACGCTGGCATAACACGTTTATTACCATGCAAACCAACCTGAATTTAACCGCCTTAATCACGAAACCCAAGGCAAACCCAGAACGCCGAATGTAATAAATCGTGTTGATGCGATTGTTGTGCGTGCTTACTTTCGGCTTGGCTAGCTTGATAAAGAACTGCCCTGCCAACATTTTTTAAGCCTTGATTTTAATTTACCGATGCCAATTAAGCGAACAAAATGTTCTTAAAATGCGAGATAAAGTGAATGGAAACAGATACATTTCATACGCCATTTGAACGGTTTGGTTTCAGCAAGTTTGAAACTGAAAAACTAAATACACTCGCCACAATTTGGATTGAAAATGCTGCGAGGAAAACACTGATGAAGACTAAAATGAGGCATAACCAAAGAACAATTGAAGCGTAAAATAGCTTCTGAAACGCCTGAACTTAGGAAAATAAGGGCTAATTTGCCGAACCTGATGAAATGAAAACCAAAAGGCAACAAAGAAGAAATTTACGCTTACTAAGCCGAAACTACGAAAGCCGCGATCCTTTTGATGAACCGTGCAAAAAATTTCGGACTCAGTGCGCACAACGCCTGCATAACACGTTTGCTACCATGCAGATTAAGCCCAAACTTACCACTTAACACGGTAAACTCAAAGAAACCTAGAATGCCGAATGTAGCAAATCGTGTTGATGCATTTGTTATATTAGCTTGTTAATTTTAACGCCATATTCATTTTTTAGCATTTCAGCTTTCTTTAATTTAATTTCAGTTCCTTTAATTAGCTGTTTAATAATTCCTATATTGCGTTCAGGCGTTCTTAGTCCAATAATTATTGATGTTATTTTACCAGGTAATGGTATCGACGTATTACCGTCAAGAATTAACATTCGCCACTCCTTTTCATAAGCCCAATCTCTGGATTTAGACCACAACATTTTCCGAGTAACACTGCCTGCCTTTTTAGTAATAAAATCCAAAGCTTTTACTCTTGGGTACCCTATCAAATATTTAACAGGACGAGTAACATCATCTCGCCCAAGACTATTTAGCTCAGAGCGCTCAAACTCAATACAAATACCATGATGATCATCAGCATAATGAGCCCACATGAGAATATTCTTAGGGTCCTCAGATAAAGATAGTACACCCATATTTTGATTCTCTTGATGAAACTTATCTATTCCAACTGATAAATTATTTAAAAAATCCTTTGGTA
>NZ_MSCO01000002.1:561420-565489 GCF_002954705.1 Aliivibrio sifiae | reverse complement strand
CTGGCATAACACGTTTATTACCATGCAGACCAACCTGAATTTTATTGCCTTAATCACAAAACTAAAGGCAAACCCAGAATGCCGAATGTAATAAATCGTGTTGATGCGATTGTTGTGCGTGCTTACTTTCGGCTTGGCCAACTTGGTAAAGAACTGCCCTGCCAAGATTTTCTAAGCCCTGATTCTAATTTACCGATAGCAATTAAGCGAACAAAATGTTCTTAAATTGCATGATTAAATAAATGGAAAACAGATACATTTTTTACGCCATTTGAACGACTTGGTTTCAGCTAGTTTGGAACTTATAAACCAAATATCCTAACCACAATTGGGATTGGAAATGCTGCGAGCAAAACACTGATGCAAACTAAAATGAGGCATAACCAAAGAACAATTGAAGCGTAAAATAGCCGCTGAAACGCCTGAACTTAGGAAAATAAGGGCTAATTTGCCGAACCTGATAATACGGAAACCAAAAGGCAATAAAGAAGAAAGGAACTCTTACTAAGCCGAAACTACAAAAGCCTCGATCCTATTGACGAACCGTGCAAAAAATTTCGGACTCAGTACGCACAACGCCTGCATAACACGTTTGCTACGATACAGACCTAGCTGAATTTTAACGCCTTAATCACTGAAACTAAAGGCAAACTGACAACGCCGAGTGTAGCAAATCGTGTTGATGCATTTGTTAAATGAACTCTTACTGCAAACCACGGTCATTGAGAACAAATTGGCGCAACTCGCGCTCTTCCCTCATGACATAAAGAATATATACGATATCATCGTTGGTTACTTTGTAAAAAATACGGCATGGCGGCAATACAATTTCACGATAATCTAAATGAGGAAGTTCAGGAACACTACGGCCTGATAATGGAAAATCCTCTAAACGCTCAACACGATGGAAAACTGATTGAACTAACGCCTTAGCCGCTAAGATATTATTAATAGCGATATATTCTGCAATTTCGTCCAAATCTAATAATGCTGATTCAGTCCAATTAATTACAGCCATTTATTCATCTTCTCTTTTGCGACTTCATGAGAGACTACACGATTATCAGAAATTGCTTTTTCACCGCGAGCAATACCTTCAAGAATAGCAATTCGTTTTTGCATAAACTCGTAATCATCAACATCTAACAAATAAGCCGACGGTTGACCGTGCTCTGTAATTAACACTGGTTCTTTTGAAGCATGAAGCTCAGAAAGAATCTTGGTTGCTTGACGTTTTAATGTAGTGACTAATTCAACTTTCATATTCAGTTTCCATTATCAAAAGAACAAAGTATCACTATTGTATCACTTAATTATCCATTGAGACAGTTCATTTAACGCCTGCATAACACGTTTGCTACCATGCAGATTAAGCCTAAATTTACCACTTAACACGGTAAACTCAAAGAAACCTAGAATGCCGAATGTAGCAAATCGTGTTGATGCATTTGTTAAATGCAGCTTACTGCCTAGATCGTCATTAATCAAACAACGATCCTTGAGTCGGAATTTCATCTTTTTTGTATTTTTTCTGTTGTTTGTGAATCGCTATCTTTTCTTTAAAATCGTCATCTTCTCCAAGCAAAAATGCACTAAATCGATTATGCTTTTTGAAGTTTTCCTTTGCTTTTTCATGATTATTGGTTGCATAACAATATTGACAGCCATGAAGACATGTCTCATACATACCAATATCTCTACTAACGACACAACCACATGCCTTTCTTTGGCTTTTATCTTTTGTAGAAAAAAGATCAAAACCAAGTATACGACTAATTAATTTGTCATCAATACACTTTCCATGATGAATATTAAATTGATTGAGATCAACATCTTCAGCACAAGTTTCAATGATTAATGAATTATCTTCAGCAATTTTAGAAAGCTCTGCTAATAGTTTTGATAAGTCAGCAGAGTGATTGATAATATCATCGTAGATAAGTCCATCAACTTTATTTAAGTTATTTTTTGCTTTTCTATAGTCCAAATCAGCAAAACTAATAACAACACGTTCACAGTAACCTCCTAATTCTGAAGCTATTTTTTTAAATAGGCGAACATGCTCTTTGATTGGCGTAAGGTTTGTGAGAATAATTGGATCATATCGCCAAATGACTCTTTCCTTGCCAAGGCGTTTAGACAAAGCTTTAAAAGTTTCGATTGATTTTAAAGGATGTTCATTATTAGCCTCAAGTGGAGCTCGATAACCTGTAATTGTGAATTGAAAGTAGTAATTATAACCCTTTCCATCTAAGTAATCTAAATGCTTCATCAACGGCTTTGGGTTTCTAGTCCAAAATACAAAACAAAGAACACTTTCTGGTGACAAATCGATTAATGATACTTGATTGTAATTAAAAGGATTCCTTGTCAATACAACTTCTTCCCTAATGCGCTCCATGAACCACTGAGAGTAAAATGCAGGAATATCGGTTTTCCTACTCACACTGATAATTTGCTTACTTTTGTTCACTTTTCATTACCTTTATGATGTGATGGTAACCCTTATCGTTAATATTTTTTACAGCTATAAAATTACAATTATTATAATAGCAATTATTATTACACGCTTCTTTCACGTTATAATTTCTATAGCTTATATTTTCGCTAACATTGGGTTCACTATCTTCAGCAAGTTCGACGAGCAATTCACTATTTTCAATAACTTTTATCATAGCATTAATTCTATCAATTCCGTCATTAAGTTGTGAATTAGCTGAAGTATTTGAGTGTACATGAGCCCACAAAATATAAAAGCTATTCTTATTAAGCTTGATTAATCGTTCTGCAAAATTAATTAATGATGACTCAGCAATATCTGTTATGGATCTTGGGAAAATCACAATATCCGCAGAAGATATGACACTATCATCAATATTATCAATACCATAGTTATGATAACTGGCACCAGGTTCGTTTATGCCTACTCGATCATCCCAATAAATAGCATCGACTCCAACGTAAATTACATTTGCATTGTTAAAAACACTTTTTGCTGCTGCTAGATCTATTCCTCCTCCACACCCTATCGATAAAATATTTAAAGCACCTCCCTGATTCAGAGTTGGTGATAGATTTTCCAATTTTTTGTACAAATTTTTATAGTCTAATCCATATGCATGCACGTATTTCAAAAGATAGGCCTTCTGAAAAATAGCATTCGAATACTGACTAGAAGTAAAACCGCATGGTTGCGCCATATTACTAATAGAACACGTTTGATATGTAAGGGAGGCACCTTTTAACAAGTCAAAAAATCCGTTTTCTAATCCCTTCAAATACTCTTCCATTGTATAGTCCTTTTATATTTTACATTACGCCAACAAAGCATTTAACGCCTGCATAACACGTTTACTACTATGCAATTATACTTAATATTGACGCCTTAAAACGAGAAACACCCGACAACCTGAGCTGCCGAGTGTAGTAAATCGTGTTGATGCATTTGTTATATTTTAGGCTCAGAGGCTGATATTTGTTCTTCCCCACTCAGCCAATTTAAATATTTATCGTAATCTTCCAGTCTAACCGCACCGTGTTGACATGATTTTTTATAAATTGAAGCTACAAAAATATCAGCGGTTGAGAAACTGCTACCAATAGCAAAATTCGAGGTATTCCAAAGTTTAGGGGACAATTTAGCTAAGCATTGTACGATCCAAGAACCTCGAAGTTCCCGTTTTTCATTTTCAGTTAATTCAGGACGAAAAGCTTTTAATACAGTTCTATTTTGAGGAGCGTGAATACTAGAATTTACATATTCACAGACTTCACGAATAGCAGCCCTTTCAGCCCAAGTTTGCCCAAAAAGCGTATTTTTAGGGTGATGTTCTTCCAAACACTCAATTATTGCCATTGATTCACTGATTAAGATGCCATTAATTGAAATAGTAGGAACATAACCAAATGGGTTGATTTTAAGGTAACTCGTTGATAGTTCATGACTAGAAACTTCAATTCGTTTATATGGAAGTGATTTATAATTCAGAGCCCATTCCACTCGCTCCGAACTATTCGACCCAATCGCACTATAAAGAATGATATCCATAATACTGCTCCTTAAAAATAT
>NZ_MSCO01000002.1:557277-559077 GCF_002954705.1 Aliivibrio sifiae | reverse complement strand
CAATAATTAGTCTGCTGAGTTAACCCAGTCAACAAGACTTTCCACCCTTATCTCTCTACTCTTTTTACTGCGAGTAGCATCTTGTGAAGCTACTCTATATTCAGAGATTAAAGTAGATGTATTTTTATCTCCTGACTTATATATTTCAATAAATTTAAGCAACTTTGGTGGAAGTAAAGTAAGTTCGAAGCACTCAGATTGTAGATAATCAATTGCAACAAATAAACTATACAGATGAACAGTTGATGAGAAAAATTTTGATATTTCATCGTATTCTTTAAATATACTATCGATGAAAGAACAAGTTTCTGTAATACGCTTTAAATCTTTTTCTTTATCTTCATAAATTTCATTAAATAAGTCGTATGCTTTATTTATATTAGCAACACTATCATTACTAATACCATTTCGCTGATAAATTAACAAACTACTTGCAAAAGTTATGTCTGTCATCCGACGTTTTTCATTGTCAGAGAATATATTCCAAGAATTAAACAAAGGATTATTAGCAACTTCTTCTGATGCTTTTAAAAACAACCCATCAAATTCAGCATTCCGAATTTCTTGAGGATTAAGTGATTTATCCGTCTCATTTAATCGCTTAAAAAGTACTACGATTTCATCACGTTCAAAATCGAATGGTATAGTTCTAATGTTAACTACATAGTTCCAAATTTTCTCTTTACATTCACTTGGTAATTCGGACCACTTTTTATCTGCATATTCTGCGTCTTTATTGTCTAGGTACTTAGACTTCAAACTCCATTCACCACCTATAAACTTGGAGATTGAACTCATTCTCTGTTGCCCATCAACTACACTCAAGCGTTGATCTCCGGTTTCAGTATCAACAGGTTGTTGCCAAAGATAAAACTCTGGCATTGGGTATCCCATTAAGATAGTTTCTATTAATCGTACTTTTTGCTTTTCAACCCATACCAACCTCCGTTGGTATGAATTATCGATAAAGTACTTTCCAGAATTTAAATCCTTCACAAGCTCAGAAATAGTTGGTCGTCCTGGTTGGATTCTTTCATTAATAGCACTCATATATCTTTTCCTCTCCCAGTTTCTAATGCGCGTTGAAGGTGGCCAATACCAAACTCATGGTAAGCTTCCACATCGGACCAATTTGCATAAATTCTATAATTAATAGTTTGCTTGATTCGAAACTTTTTTTTAATTTCTTTCTTCATTTCACCAAGCAAAGTTAAGGTACTTCTCATATGATCACTGTTATATTCCATTTTATCATTTACAACAATAAACTTTGAAAAAATATCATTGGCATGATGTTTTTGGACGTCGCTTTGGTTGCTATAGTATGCATCCCTCAGATTAAGCCAAATCTTTTCAAAGCTCTGAGGGCATGCAATAACAATATCCAGATCAGATTTTGAATTAAATTCTTTCAAAAGCTCAGATTTGGTTGGATTCATACTAAATCCAAACTTTCCGCTACCTACAATAGCCACACTATTTGGTGATGTATTTAATAAATTTGCAATTTCACACTTTAATTCATGATAAGAACCTTTAATATTGAACTCATTTGCATTTTCGAATAGATAGGTTTCTTGATTAAATAAATACATCCTACAAAAATCTAAGGGC
Organism: Aliivibrio sifiae; assembly: GCF_002954705.1. Classification (GTDB taxonomy): domain Bacteria; phylum Pseudomonadota; class Gammaproteobacteria; order Enterobacterales; family Vibrionaceae; genus Aliivibrio; species Aliivibrio sifiae_A. The sequence continues at coordinate 557,463 of NZ_MSCO01000002.1, read as the reverse complement.
GTATTTTTTAGCATTAAGCTTTTTAATTCTTGCTTGCTTATCGCCATCTATATTTTTAACTCCACAACATTAATAAACTCAATTAAAATCACTATTCACAACCCTTTTCTTACTTAGAGTAAAATACCACAGATTCAATCATCCCTCCTAGCTTCATTTCAAAAATGAGATGAAGTTAGGCAGCAT
>NZ_MSCO01000002.1:551026-554666 GCF_002954705.1 Aliivibrio sifiae | reverse complement strand
CCTGCATAACACGTTTGCTACTATGCAATCATACTTGAAATTGATGCCTTAAAACGAGAAACACCCGACAACCTGAGATGCCGAGTGTAGTAAATCGTGTTGATGCATTTGTTATATTTTACTACGCCATAGCAAAATTGATCGTGTGCACCTTAGTTAAATTCACGTTTTGTTTAGCTTGCCATAGATCGTAATTATCTTGCATTGTTAACCAACTCTCAGGCGTACGACCTAGTGATTTTGAAAGGCGTAATGCCATTTCAGGTGAAATTGAACTCTTACCCTTTATCACTCGATTTAGAGTTGAAGCCGCAACATCAAGTTGTTTAGCAACAAAGCGACAACTATAGCCAAATGGTTCCATATAAACGTCATGGATAAACTCACCTGGATGCGGGGGATTGTACATAGCCATTAATGGTAATCCTCGTAATTTAAAATATAAGCATTACCATCGACAAACTCGAAAGTAACACGCCAGTTACCATTTACTGTAATTGACCAAATTCCATCTCTACCCCCTTTCAGAGGATGAAGTTTGAAACCCGGCAAATCAACATCATCAATAATGGTTGCAGTATCTATCGCGGCTAATTGCATTCTCAATTTGCGATCATGTTTCGCTTGAATACCCGCTTTACTGCCAGTCTCAAAAAACTTTTTAAGACCTTTGTGCTTAAATGTTTTAATCATACGAAGAGTGTAGCGCGTTGCGCATTATGACGCAAGTTTCAATGAAAAATATAACGCCTGCATAACACGTTTGCTACTATGCAGATTAGGCCTAAATTTACCACTTAACACGGTAAACTCAAAGAAACCTAGAATGCCGAATGTAGCAAATCGTGTTGATGCATTTGTTATAACGCAGTTCTCAATTTAGACCAATGACTCAGCCAACCTTTCGACGTTACACGGTCACTGAAGATTTCTAAAGAACGCTTCGGGTTATGTGTAACTTGCAAATTAAACAATGATTCAAAGCCAAAAGCAGAAATACATTCATATTTACCATCGCCTAATTTTCGTATGGCTACCGCTGTTTCTTTTTCTGGCCAATAACTCATTGCGTCGATAATACTTAAATACGGTTTATCACCATTTCTTTTGTGCATGATTGCTTGATTACGCACTTCCCAGTTCAATTCTGGCATCAATACAGAAAGCTGAGATTCGATTAGTTTGTAGTTTTCAGGATTAGATTCAGTTTCATCGAAATAAATAACATCAACGTCATTCAAAGGCGTTGATACTGATTTCTGATGCAAATGATCCCACACCAAATTTCGGACGAAACCAGCGGCTAAATAGCAATGAGGTAAATTGAGTTGTAGAACACAATCAAGAGCCTTAACTCTCAATCCATCTTTCTCAATTAATGTGATGATTCTATCCATATCCACCCTGCGTTATAACGCCTGCATAACACGTTTGCTACCATGCAGATTAAGCTCAAATTTACCACTTAACACGGTAAACTCAAAGAAACCTAGAATGCCGAATGTAGCAAATCGTGTTGATGCATTTGTTATATGCTACAGACTTAGTTAGCTTGATTTAACTCCAATAAGTCCCATTTTGTACCGTATAAGTCTTTAAATACAACAACTGTGCCGTATTCTTCAACACGTGGTTCTTCAGTAAAATCGACACCTTGAGCTTTCATAAACTCATAGTCACGCCAGAAATCATTAGTTTGAAGAAATAAGAAAACACGACCGCCAGCTTGATTGCCAACTGATTTTAATTGGTCATCATTACTTGCTTGAGCTAATAGTAAATTTGTACCCGTTGAATTAGGTGGAGATATTTGAACCCAACGCTTACCACCGCCTAAATCCGTATCTTCGATAAGCTCAAATTGAAGTTTCTTGGTATAAAATTCAATCGCATCATCATAATTTTCAACAACTAAGGCGATGTTACCAATTCTTTGTTCGATGGGCTTATTCATTTGTGGCTCACTACAGTTCAAAAATAGAATTCTACCCTATTTAGCTTATAAACTCATTTTTGCATATAACGCCTGCATAACACGTTTGCTACTATGCAATTATACTTAAAATTGACGCCTTAAAACGAGAAACACCCGACAACCTGAGATGCCGAGTGTAGTAAATCGTGTTGATGCGATTGTTAAACCGCTTCATACGCGTATATTTTATCAATAGCGGTTGTTGACTGAGCTATAAAACACTCTGATAAAGGGTGGTTTTCAATGGCTTTCCTTGAATTTAGAGGCCCAAATTTAGATTCCCTTACAAATATAGAAAGATAATGATTAACACTATTTGCTATAACATCAGCAACAATTGAACTAACTCCTTCTGACTTACTAATTTTTCCAGAGCTCAACCGTAATAACTCATTTCTTGGGTCTTGATCATTAGTATTAACAGTAATTGAAAACCTTTCAATTTCCTTCGTAGCTTGATGGTATCTTTTCCCTTTCAGTGGTTCATTTTCTTTACTTAAATGACGCTCATCAATTTTATCTTGATATAAACATAATGTCCTATTGTCTACTTCATCCGTTATTACAGATAATTCCACTGGATGATTATGAAATTGAATTAACTCACATATAGATTTGGTGTACATCGTAGAAAAACATTCAGCTTGCAGTAATTTCTTAAATTTTTGCATATTTTTATCAATCGTAATCCCCCTTTGATTTTGTTTTTTAAAGGATTCTTCAATAAATTTCCGTTGTGTTTCATATGCGCTCGTAAAAGGTTTAAGATACAGAGCACCATAAACTAAAGGAATATTAAACTTTACAAGCAAATCAAAAATATCCTGTCTTAATTTGTGCTGTTCTACTTCCGTTTTTAAATCTGTTATATGAAATTTGTCTATAGACTTCATTGATTTTGTGTATTTTTTCAAAATCTCACACAAATGATCCCCAAAAATACTAAACAATTCATGGTGAATAATTGCTCCAGCAACAACAGAAAACTCACCCTGCTGATTTTCAGTTTTATCGGTGTAACCTAATCGGCCCGACTCATCACAAATTAAATAGTACTTCATAACACTCCTTTGGACATGTGCGGTTTAACGCCTGCATAACACGTTTACTACTATGCAGATTAAACTGAATTTTACCGCCATAAACACAAAAACCAAAGACAAACCTACAATGCCGAATGTAGTAAATCGTGTTGATGCATTTGTTATGTGTTTGAACTTAAAGTAAATTCCATTTCTATTAACCCATTCACTTCCACGGTTTGCGTAAACCCTTTTTCTTTATATAACTTGATTGCTGGATTTTCACTGAACACACGAAGACGTAACTTTTTTGATTGATGCTGTCTAGCGTGATTTATAATCATATCGAGACTTTTCGCACCGATCCCCTTACCGTGAAATTCTGGGCTTAACTGTAAGTCTCGCAGAAAAGTGGTTGATGCGTTATAGCTAAAACGAACAATACCAACTCGATGATTATCCACGAATATTTCAAAGTTATCCAAGAGAGCCCAATTGTTAATAAATAGATTGCTATCCCAAACGATATTCCGAGTTAAATAATAACTAGCCATATTGGATTGAGTTAGTAACTCAGCATATTTTAGCTCAGAAGCTCTTTTAAACTGGATATCCATACTTACCCCTTGGGAACACATAACGC
>NZ_MSCO01000002.1:547706-549346 GCF_002954705.1 Aliivibrio sifiae | reverse complement strand
GACAACAAAGAAGAAAAGGACGCTTACTAAGCCGAAACTACAAAAGCCTCGATTCTATTGACGAACCGTACAAAAAATTTCGGACTCAGTACGCACAACGCCTGCATAACACGTTTACTACTATGCGATTATACTTAATATTGACGCCTTAAAACGAGAAACACCCGGCAAACTGAGATTGCCGAGTGTAGTAAATCGTGTTGATGCATTTGTTAACCGTTTTGATATCAGTGGCTTGCTGCGTGATTCGCCGCTACACTTTCTAACCTTTCAGCTAACCAAACTTTAATAATCGATTGACGAGTTACACCTACACGATTAGCTTCACGATCTAATGATTCGATCATCCATGTTGGAAAATCAACATTTACTCGTTTTTGAGTTTGCATTGGACGCTTAGCTTTAGATAAATCTAGATCGCCTAAAATATCGTCGCCATCGTCAAACTTTGCATCAAATTCATTAGCTTTCATAAACCTTTACCTCACCTTTTCTTGAGCGTCGAACCGAAATTATTCGGATATTTTGACCTCGATATGTAATAACACCAGTCCAATGTTTACCATTAAGCATGGCTATTACGATATATCTTGGTTCATCGTGAGTATTTACTGGGATCTCTATTAAATCTGGGTCATTCCAAAGCAATTGAGCCACATTGAAATCCACACCATGTTTTTCAAGATTCGAGTTACTCTTAACTTCATCAAATTCAAAATTAACCATAGAGTTAAAAGTATACCATTATTACTCAAAAGGCAACTTTCGATGATGTTTCGAAAAGACGGTTAACGCCTGCATAACACGTTTGCTACGATACAGACTTAGCTGAATTTTAACGCCTTAATCACTGAAACTAAAGACAAACTGACAACGCCGAGTGTAGCAAATCGTGTTGATGCGATTGTTATAATTTGTGGTTAAGACAACATACATTCGTAGAAAATGACGCCATTACCACCCTCTTGAGTTGCAACAAAACCAACTTTCTCAAGTAACTTTGCCGAAACTACATTTCCAATATCTACGCCACCAATGATCTTTTCTACTAATTGGTTATCACGACAGTTTTTAAGCAAACCAAACAATAACTCACTACCGTAACCTTGATGCCAACTAGATTCAGCTAATAAATAACCTAAATGAGCTGTAGCATTATCTGATTCATAAAGGAAAACGAAGCCAATAATTGGTTCTAAACCTTTACGCTTAACTGAAAATAAATGGCTTTCTGCTACCATTTTCAAAAGCCAAACTTCAGCATCCAATTCAGTATTAATATCATGAAAATATGGAGGTAATGATTCAACAACCGAGGGAGAAAGTAAGCTAACAATTTCAGATAATAACTGTGATTTCATCAATCCTGACACCAAACAAGAGTCAACATTTGCAACCTCAAGTCTCGTTGTCGTAAATGCTATAGATTTCAACTTTGAGCTATTAATCATATCGTTACCTTAAAAAATTATAACGCCTGCATAACACGTTTGTAATGGTCAACAAAAACCGGACACCAAATCTCGTGTTTCTTTCTCATATTGGAGTGGTGACAAATAACCATTAGCGGTATGTGGGCGCAATCCATTGTAATACGCCAAGTAATCTAAAATACTTAGCTTAGCTTCTTTTTTAGTTTG
>NZ_MSCO01000002.1:541825-546076 GCF_002954705.1 Aliivibrio sifiae | reverse complement strand
AGTTTGCTACTATGCATACTTAGCTGAATTTTAACGCCTTAATCACTGAAACTAAAGGCAAACTGACAACGCCGAGTGTAGCAAATCGTGTTGATGCATTTGTTATATGCGCCTTAAATTGTTAGAGCTTTTATTGCTCGTTCGACACCAAGCCGTGGACTGCTAATGACTGGAATAGAGACGTTAACATTCTTTTGAACCTCAGACATTGAAGCCTGAGCTAATACGATTAAGTCATACTTTCTCTCATTAGAGGTAATTACGGCACTGATTTGGGCATAATATTGATCCATTTTGCCAGCTAGAAAGCAATCCCATGCATTTTCAACACGGCACAAAGTAAGCTTAGATTTTGAGTTGTGTTTGGCTAGCGACTTCAGCAACAGTTCACGAGTTGGTTCTAAAGTACTTTCTAATGCCGCAAGAACTAAAATATTATTGCCATTTTCAACAGCAAAGTCAGCCATTGCCTGATCGACTCGTTGAACTTTACAACCATTTAAGTTATCTATTTCTTCAGCAATGCCACCAATCGATGAACAAGTGATCACAATGACTTTGCTGACTAAACTCAAAACTTCCAACAGCGCTATAAGGTTAGATTTTAATATCGAATCAACACCAAACTGCTGAGCATGAGTTAACAATGATTCATCAACAATATGATTTATAAGTAAATTAGGCGAAAGTTCAGTAACTAATGAACCAAATTTTTCAATATGAACCTGACCTGTATGTATAAAAGAAATATCGTATTTCACTTTTTTCATCCTTGAAGCATATAACGCTGGCATAACACGTTTATTACTATGCAAACCAACCTAAATTAACCGCCTTAATCACAAAACTAAAGGCAAACCCAGAACGCCGAATGTAATAAATCGTGTTGATGCGATTGTTGTGCGTGCTTACTTTCGGCTTGGCCAACTTGGTAAAGAACTGCCCTGCCAAGATTTTCTAAGTCCTGATTCTAATTTACCGATAGTAATTAAGCGAACAAAATGTTCTTAAATTGCGAGATGAAGTAAATGGAAAACAGATACATTTTTTACACCATTTGAACGGCTTGGTTTCAGCAGATTTGGAACTGATAAACCAAATATCCTTGCCACAACTGGGATTGAAAATGCCAAGAGGAAAACACTGATGCAAACTAAAATGAGGCATAACCAAAGAACAATTGAAGCGTAAAATAGCTTCTGAAACGCCTGAACTTAGGGAAATAAGGGCTAATTTGGCGAACCTGATGAAATGAAAACCAAAAGGCAACAAAGAAGAAATTTACGCTTACTAAGCCGAAACTACGAAAGCCACGATCCTTTTGATGAACCGTGCAAAAAATTTCGGACTCAGTACGCACAACGCCGCAATAACACGTTTATTACTACGACGACTTAGCTGAATTTTACTGCCTTAAACTCCGAACCCAAAGACAAACCTACAAAGCCGAATGTAATAAATCGTGTTGATTGCTTTGTTATGTGTGTGTTTCCACATCAAACGAAAACTCTCCCCAAGGTAATTCACAATCAGTTGATAAGTTAGCTATTTCAGAAAATGTTTCACTAGCTAGTCCCGCGAATTTTCTGTACGGCAAACCAGATAAGAGATTTCTTTTGGACATAGATTCAAGCATCCAAATTGTACCAATACATTCTTGGTATGCTGCTAATGCAATAAAAAAATAATTTTCTTGAAACTTTTTCAGCTTACTACGCTGTGATGGAGTTGAAGATATAAAATCTCTAACTATTGAGAGCTTATCTCTTTTAAATTGTAACCAATTCTCAAAGCCTTCTGATCGCAAGTCATGTTCAAATAAAGCAAAACGTGCCTCATCAAAGTCAAATTCATCGACAATTTCTTCAACAATACCTTTTAATTCGGAGATGTAACGATCTAAATCCATATTTTTTCCTATAAACACATAACGCCTGCATAACACGTTTGCTACCATGCAGATTAAGCTCAAATTTACCACTTAATATGGTAAACTCAAAGAAACCTAGAATGCCGAATGTAGTAAATCGTGTTGATGCATTTGTTATGTGCGTTCTTCCTTATACAACGGAGAATGCTTTGATAAACTAATTTCATTTTCTGATGATGGCATATTTTGAAAAAATTGATCTCCTCTAAAAATAAATCCATCAATATCACCTTCATAGACTTCATTTAAAACTAGGTCACACCCTTCTCTAGTAATTGAATCCATTGCTGCATAATCCCATGAACGTTTACATGCCCAACTTTTTATCAATTTAGAAGTAGGGGCAGACGTTCTATGTTCACTTAATCTTTGTTCTAAATTATCCGTATAACCGATCTTAAATCTATTAGGTAAAGCTTCTGGTACAAGTTGAATTAAATAAAAATAACCAAATCGTTGTACTGATGAATCGTTAACATTAAGAACTTTACCTCGCTGCTCAAGAGTTGCTAACAATAAATCAGCATCTTCTCGTGATAAACAATTAACCAAAGCACCACTACTCGATGGAGTTTTACTTTTGGTAATGTCCAATTCAAGCTTTCTAGCGTTCCGTCTAACTGTATCGATACCACAGCCAACTTTTTCAGCTATTTCATAAAATGTGACTAATTTATTCATTATTATCCTTTAAGCACATAACGCCTGCATAACACGTTTGCTACTATGCAGATTAAGCCCAAATTTACCACTTAATACGATAAACTCAAAGAAACCTAGAATGCCGAATGTAGCAAATCGTGTTAATGCATTTGTTATGTGCATTGTTACATTGTCACGATTAACCATTTTAAGTACTCGCCATTATTGCCCTAATTTTAACTGATTACTTTTGACGATATTTTAATCATTTTGTGATGGGTATCTGTAAATATCATTCCTATACTAGCGATACTATTAGATGAACAATATGGAGATAAATCAATGGATACAACATCACTCATCTATGACACTCTAACTAACTTAACAAATGCAGAGCCTAACCAGTACGCTGAAATTAGGCAGAAACTATACGACCAATTAAACTTACCTTTTGATAAGAAGTTTGCTTTATATTCAAGCGTCTTAGGTCCAGTTAGCGCTGGAAGATTAGAGGATCTTGATGATGCGGTGACTAAAGCTTGTAAAATTCTAGAAAAAAAACCTAGCTGATAGTAACCATTTAATATTTCTAGCCTTTAATAGTTAATCTTGAAGGCTAGAATCCATCCCAAAATGCACATAACGCCTGCATAACACGTTTGCTACTATGCAGATTAAGCCTGAATTTACCACTTAATGCGATAAACCCAAAGAAATCTAGAAATGCCGAATGTAGCAAATCGTGTTGATGCATTTGTTATGTGAATTTTATATTGCCATATATCTCTCTAACGCCTCGTTAAATGAAGCATTACGTATACTTGAGTTTGATTTTAAAATAGATTCATTGTAAAGCTTAAGCATTTTTACCCAGACAGGTGCTTGGAGGCTTTTAGCTGAGGATCTTTTTGTAAATTGGATGACATGCTCACCAGTCGTATTTGATTTATCCTCACGAGTAGTGAAACTAATATTAGGTAAACTAGATAAATAATCTTCTAATTCGCCTTTAGGGGCTGAAGAAGTAAGCTTCATTATATTTGATTTTACAAACTGCTTTCTGTCTTTTGGCTCAACATCCCATGCAGATAAATCTAAATTTTTGATTAAACCTGAATAAAACTCTATACAATTAGAAAATAATTTAGATTCTTCAAGTAACTTAGATGTTTCATCTTTCCCTACTTCTTTATCATGTAAGCTACCGACTAAGACTTCTAATTTCGAAGAAGAACCTGCCAACTTATTTAATATAGAAGCCATAGCTTCAACTTTATCATGTTCATTACGTTTTTGAAGAAAAGAAAAAAACATGCCTGCCCATTGTTTTTTTAAATGACATTCAATATCGGTAAATGATTGATAGGTTTCAATACCATTATTAGTATCTGATCTATGGACTGAATCAATAAATGAAAAAATTGATACAGCGTCATTTTGTTGCTGAATGCCAGGGTAATTAATTTTTTTAGCAAACTCTTCATCATGAACACGAATATTTTCTTTATAATAATGTTGAGCTGCTGACACATCTGCTTTTACAAAAGTAAAAATAGGTAAGCCAAGATCCCTAGCTTTATTGTATTCGGCTTGAGTGATAGATTCACCATTGCCTCCCTTAAATTTACCACCATAACGGCCAGAAATTATAAGAACAAACATATCACAGTGCGCTACTT
>NZ_MSCO01000002.1:530189-540559 GCF_002954705.1 Aliivibrio sifiae | reverse complement strand
CCTTCACTTACGCATGAATCGTGAGTATGTGTATCTACATCATAATAGACACCACTATATTCACTTAATATAGGGTGAAAACCATAACCAGAGATAAACCTTTCTAATTGTGCTCGTTCTTCTTGCAAATCATAGCATGTTGAACTTACAAAAACTTTTGGAATAGCCATATTTTACTCGTTATTATCATTTTCCGCATAGTATACATATCAATAATATCTTAAGCTAGATAGATTATTACACAGTAAGTTGCGTACTATTTTATATAATTCACATAACGCTGGCATAACACGTTTATTACCATGCAGACCAACCTGAATTTTATTGCCTTAATCACAAAACTAAAGGCAAACCCAGAATGCCGAATGTAATAAATCGTGTTGATGCGATTGTTGTGCGTGCTTACTTTCGGCTTGGTCAACTTGGTAAAGAACTGCCCTGCCAAGATTTTCTAAGCCTAGATTCTAATTTACCGATGCCAATTAAGCGAACAAAATGTTCTTAAATTGCGAGATAAGGTGAATGGAAAACCAATACATTTTTTACGCCATTTGAACGACTTGGTTTCAGCAGATTTGGAACTGATAAACCAGATATTCTAACAACAATTGGGATTGAAAATGCTAAGAGGAAAATACTGATGCAGGCTAAAATGAGGCATAACCAAAGAACAATTGAAGCGTGAATTAGCCGCTGAAACGCCTGAACTTAGGGAAATAAGGGCTAATTTGCCGAACCTGACGATACGAAAGCAAAAGGCAGCAAAGAAGAAAGGAACGCTTACTAAGCCGAAACTACTAAAGCCGCTATCCTATTGATGAACCGTGCAAAAAATTTCGGACTCAGTACGCACAACGCCTGCATAACACGTTTGCTACTATGCAGACCTAGCTGAATTTTACTGCCTTAATCACTGAAACTAAAGGCAAACCGACAACGCCGAGTGTAGCAAATCGTGTTGATGCGATTGTTATGTGTGTTCTTATTGAACCAATGAACTTTTAAGTACGAAATGATCATCGACCGTTTCAATTACTGTCCATTTTAGATTTGAATACAATGCAGGAATATGAGTAAAAACCAGCAACTCTGGTTCAGCCATTTCACTAACCATTTTTTCAGCATGATTAATCAATTGTGAGCTAATTCCTTGCTTACGATTTTCAGGTTTAATAAAGACAGCATTAATCCAAACTGCTTGCTCTTGAGTAATTGGAGATAGAAAACGAGTGAAAACTAAACCACCAATTAATTCACCATTTTCTAAGGCAATAATAGGATTTGGGATTACTTTTCCATCCTTTACTGTTGCCAGTGGTTCAACATCATCCCACTCACTTTCAAACCATTGATACAATTCAGTTAAATACGTTGAGTTACTTTCAACCGTTTGAATTAAAACCATAATTACTCCATTAAATCTATCATTTCCGTAAAAACACATAACGCCTGCATAACACGTTTGCTACGATACAGACCTAGCTGAATTTTACCGCCTTAATCACTGAAACTAAAGACAAACTGACAACGCCGAGTGTAGCAAATCGTGTTGATGCGATTGTTATGTTTATTAACTAACGTTGCGTGCAATCATTAATATTTCATCCGCAGAATATAGATTAGTAATCGTTGCTTCCACTTCTGCGCCTAATGTTGATTTATACAATTCTTGAGCAAAATTGTCGGCTCTCGTTGTAACAAACACATGCTTTAATACTGAGTCATTCTCTGCCAATTTTGCTTTTACTAATGGTAAAGAGTTCATGATTAAGCTGCGCCCAATACCTTTTCTTTGGTGGTTAGGAGAAACCGCTAATTGCTCAATTTCCATTACGACTTCAGGACGAAAACCACTTTTCTGAGTCCAAATAATATAACCAATAATCCCATTGCTATCTTCAGCGACAAAACACAAGACTCGCGGAAAAGCATTGAAATTACACACTAACCATTCATAAGATTGTTTCTGTCTTACGAAAGCTAATTTATGTACTTCTGCTGTATCATTTAAATCAGACTGTTCCATTAACCTTACTTTCATAAGTACCTCAATTTATTGGATAAACATAACGCCTGCATAACACGTTTGCTACCATGCAGATTAAGCTAAATTTACCACTTAATGTGGTAAACCTAAAGAAACCTACAATGCCGAATGTAGCAAATCGTGTTGATGCATTTGTTATGTGCGTTGTTACTTTTTGAATTTCAGAAATAATCCAAGTTTATTACCATGAATGACACTTGCCCATGATTTACCATGAACAGAAAAACCATTTTGCTCAAGAATAGAAACCATTTGGGGATTTTCTTCCAACTCTGTTGAAGCCATCAGGTTATCATCACCATATATATCCAAGAGTGAGACAACGATGCGCTTAGCTAAACCGTTACCTCTATAATCTGGATCGGTGTATAGATAACCTATTTCCCAAGAAAACTGTGAGTTAAACTCTTCTAGATCAGCTTTAGCTGGAGAAAAATCGGAAACTGTTTTTTGTTTGATTGCACCGATAGCTACTGGTTTATTATTCATTTTTGCAATTGCAATTAGATGACACCTATCTGCTTTTGTTGCAAGGTTTCCTTGTACTTTACCCTGTTTCCCGAGAATTTCAGCAAACACTCGTCTATGCTCGTCGTTGATATCAATCTTTTTGACAATTTCTAATTCTATTTTCATCTACATCACTCTTATTTATTACTAAGCACATAACGCCTGCATAACACGTTTGCTACGATACAGACTTAGCTAAATTTTAACGCCTTAATCACTGAAACTAAAGGCAAACTGACAACGCCGAGTGTAGCAAATCGTGTTGATGCATTTGTTATATTTTCTATTTCACCAAAAGTCTGAGTCTTGCGATTTCTACCGATGCACTTAAACAGAAAATGGAAACTAGAAGCAAAACCTTATCTTGCTCACTTGGCGCATCCTCTACCAACATTTCATATTTATGAGGTTCTTCACGCTTCACATAAGCACTCGTCTGTACAAAATCGACCAACGAAACATTGGTTACTGTAATATCATGCGCAAAGTCATTTCTCACCTGTAGTAGCTCGTTCAGTGATTTTAACAATGCAAGATAATCAGCTTTCATTCCATCGAATTGATCAAACTGAAATTCGTTCAGAAAGTCTTTAAATACACGTATTTTCCCACCAAAAGTCTTTCTTTCAATTTTAGGATCAAAGTCTAAAAGTAAGTTGTCCAACTTTAGTTCTAATAACATAATGATACTCAAGAATGCACCGATATGTTGATTGACTGATGAAGTTCTCGTCCTGATCCAATTATTCCCCTCAGCAGTGAACTCTATTAATTTTTCAGAGTTCTGCTGCGGAGTTAACGGTTCGGCATATTCAATGGAATTATATTTTGGTTTTGGCTTCCTTTTCAGTTTTACCTCGTAAAAGCGCCTTTGTACTTTAGCCATACGCTTTCTGATTTTTTTGATTTTTGTTATCACTGTATTCTCCCGAAAATATAACGCCTGCATAACACGTTTACTACTAAATAATTATACTTAAAATTGACGCCTTAAAACGAGAAACACCCGACAACCTGAGATGCCGAGTGTAGTAAATCGTGTTGATGCGATTGTTAGGTTCAGTTCGCAGGACTAAATGTATGTGTACAGTGAGGGTGTTCAGGAAGCTTCAAATCTTTTCCCCATTCCCCCTCCCCATAAGATAATTTTAATCTTTCTAGCATAATACTCGCACTGTGTGTAGTACCTGCTAACCCTTGAGAACATTTTGAGCTACTTTGTTCATTTGCAGAGTGCTCGACATAACAATCATCAGAACCACCATCAATAATTAATTCTAAAACAGCTTGATTATAAAATCGGCTAACTTGTGTTCGAACTAAGCGTTCGGACCAACCACTAGCGAAAACACGATTATCAGCCGAAAACATGCTCATACGTCGATCTAGTTTTCTTTCCGTTTCAGCAATAGCTTCATTCAGAGTAATTTTCAAATCAAAGAAATCTATAAGGATCTCTCGAAAATCATCTAATCTATTTCCACCAGATGTAACTTTACCAGCCACAGGTTCATATTGAACCAAATCTAAAGCCTTCTTTTTAAGGCCAGGGTTACTTCTTAAAGATTCAGGAATGTCAGTGAAATCTTTTGCATAACTAGCAGTCATTAGAGCCTCCAAATATTCATATAAAGGAAAGTACATACTATCCTTAAGTATTAGATATGGGCACTATATCCATAATTAAAGTAAGCCTTATGTAATTACACTGCTTACATTTAATTTAGAGATCTAAATCAAGAACCTAACGCCTGCATAACACGTTTGCTACTATGCAAACCAAGCTGAATTTTACTGCCTTAATCACTAAAACTAAAGGCAAACTGACAACGCCGAGTGTAGCAAATCGTGTTGATGCATTTGTTAGCTGCGTTCGTTTTTTACGTGTTTCTGCTTGAAAGATTGGTAAGATATTCGGGAAGTTCCAACAATTCTAAAAATAGATAACTGAGCTTCAGATTTTGCTCTTTCCCAATCATGTTTAAGCAGCAAAGCTAACTTTTCAGAGAGCTCTATATCAAGATGGTGATCTTCTGAACCTTTGTGCATTTTCCAAACAGTATCTAATATTTCAATATCGTTATTATCATCTGGATTCAAAAGTAATTGCAGCTCAACATAGTAATTTTTAACCTTATGAGTTTCATTACTTGAATAAGCAGAACAAATATTTAAAGCAAGCTTTCTAATTTTTTCACGCCACTCCTGCCGCTGCTGAGTAACATTTTCTATCGAAATCTTTCTTTCACTAATTCGTAAAGTTACTATACCCGCAACAATACCGGCCACAACAGCTGAACCTAAAATAGTAGAAATATCCATAAACAACCTTAATTTTTAGAAGAACTTAATTTGGGCTTAGATTCATTTTTTATATTGGTAACTTGGCTTCCAAGTAATGTTAAAAGTTGATTTCGATCTGCTACTTTTGCTTTACGAATTGAAAGATATTTATCCCATCCAGTAGTACCCTCAAAGGACTCTTCTTCTAGTTTTATATCGATCTTTCGAATATCTTCATCAAGTTTTGTCAGTAAATCGGAATATGTTTTTGTCAATAATTGTTGAGCATTACCTATTTCTTGCTCTTGAATAGCTTTTGCCTTTACTATCGATGATTGTGCAGATAAATACTCTACTCCTTTCCATCCACTTACAGCTAAACCAGCTATTAATGTAAGAACTAATAAAAATTTTTCTAATACTTCTAATTTTTCTTTCATAATCCCTCTAAACTTATTATTACCGACAAAGCAGCTAACGCTGGCATAACACGTTTATTACTATGCAAACCAACCTGAATTTTGATGCCTTAATCACGAAACCCAAGACAAACCCAGAACGCCGAATGTAATAAATCGTGTTGATGCGATTGTTGTGCGTGCTTACTTTCGGCTTGGCCAGCTTGGTAAAGAACTGCCCTGCCAAGATTTTCTAAGCCCTGATTCTAATTTACCGATAGTAATTAAGCGAACAAAATGTTCTTAAATTGCGAGATAAAGTGAATAGAAAACAAATACATTTTTTACGCCATTTGAACGACTTGGTTTCAGCAGATTTGGAACTGATAAATCAAATATCCTTGCCACAGCTGGGATTGAAAATGCTGCGAGCAAAACACTGATGCAGAATAAAATGAGGCATAACCAAAGAACAATTGAAGCGTAAATTAGCCTCTGAAACGCCTGAATTTAGGAAAATAAGGGTTAATTTGCCGAACCTGACGATACGAAAGCAAAAAGGCAACAAAGAAGAAAGGAACGCTTACTAAGCCAAAACTATGAAAGCCGCGATCCTATTGATGAACCGTGCAAAAAATTTCGGACTCAGTACGCACAACGCCTGCATAACACGTTTACTACTATGCAATTATACTCAAAATTGACGCCTTAAAACGAGAAACACCCGACAACCTGAGATGCCGAGTGTAGTAAATCGTGTTGATGCATTTGTTATATGCGTCTGATTATTATCGACTAATTAACAGAGCATTCTTTAATATCAATTACATACTCAGACATTAGGTTGTTTTTATATCCAAGTCCTGCTGGGCATTCAATTAATCCTTTAGGCTCAATAATTAAAGCGTAAGTTGCGTAATTAACAAAAACACCAAAAATCAAACCTGTAATAAATGATATTTTCAATTGTTTACTAGTTGGTTTTACTTCCTTTAAAAAAGTCACTTCTACAAACCTATAACCAAATACAATTAGAATACTAAAAAATCCAGCAAACAAAATACCACTAATGTAACCGATAGGTTCGTATAAAACCTTCGTTACATTAAAAATAAAGGGAGATAGAAAATTAGCACATACCCACCCATATAGTAAGATTATTGCAGGGGCAAAAATAAACCACACAACACGATACATCATTCTGACAACTCCAAAACTTTTTCAATCAATTTACTTTCAAAATCAGTAAGCTTATCGACAGTCCAAACAACTGTCGAACTAATAACTAAAGTGACACCAGAGTATAAAGCCGTTGCACCCAATATAGGAAATAAGTATACGGCACCGACAGCCAAACCAGAAACGGCTAGAATATTAACAAATATTTTAGCTTGCTCTACACCTAGTTTTTTCAATGTATATTCATCATTAACTATAAATTGAAGTACATTTATTCCAGAGCCAACCAATATCTCCATTGGGGCGCTAACCTTAACAAACCTAGCCATTCCTTTGACAGAGTCCAAAGCACCTAAACCTAGCTTTATAACTTGAGCATTATTAGCTTTAAATACACCACCATGAAGTAACGTTTGGCTCCATTTATCGTAATTTTTAAGAATAACATAATCTACGCCATCAATATTCTTAACTAATATTGTAACGCCAAGTCCACCAAGAGCTTTCGCAGTTTCTCTTGCATTATAAAGCCCAGTAACAGTATCTTTTACTGTTTTAGATTTATCGAAAGTATCAAAGAAAACTGTCCATTCTTCAGGTTCAAGAACTGCAAACTTAACAATATCTTGGGTATATTCAATATTAAGTTCTTTATCACCCTCTTTTGCTAACGGATTATACGGAGGCCAGTACATATTTTTAGGGTTGATTGTTATTTTTGATTCTTCTTTGAATTTAGGAAGAACTAAATACAAAGGCTCAAGGAATTTTTGCTTTGGAAAAGCAATAATAACCTCTTCAACAGCATCATCAGAAACACCATCAATATCTTGAGTTTTCCCGTCATTTGGAAGAACTTTTTCTTGTCGAAGACTTCCAAATCTACGCTCTGTCCCATTATGGAATAATGGGCCTTGTTTACTTGCACCATTCCATTCAATAACAACACCGCTTGGGAGCGTTGCTTTAAAAGCCTTACTTCCGCTCTCTGGATTTGGTTCAGCTTGAATAACAGGAAGCTTTTCACCGTCACGGTGAAAAGCGATTAAATCTTCTTTACCACTTTCATCATTTTGAAGTCGTAATTTAAGCTCTGTATTTACATCCGATAATTGATTAAATTCTTCACGGTTAATCAAATGCTCGGCTTTCATGCCTGATGCACAGAATAATAAACACCACGCAGGAAGAACCTCTTCATTATTGTGAGTTATTCGCCAAGCACCTAAATCGCTTAACGTCATATCCACTAAGCTAGTACCAGACAAGAGTTTTAACTCTTGCTCTGGTTCCATTTTAGAAAAGCGTTTCTTAAAGTCAGTGCTTTTTCCTGATGTTAATACCGCAACTTGACCATATTCTCTTAATGGAATGGATTGAGTTTTATCAACATCAGGAATAATACTTGAGGCGAAGCATTTATTAGAGCCTGGGCTAAATAACTCAGATACCGTTTTCATTACATTGGAAATAGCATCGTTAGATGCTAATGAATTTGCATTCGCAGTTTGAGTTTTGGCCGCTTCAGTTTCCGTAGCTATCGCATTTTGACGAGTAACCGCCGCATCTGTGATTGCAGGGGTAACACCTTTACCACTTCTTGCTTCTGCATCATAGGCTATTGACCACTTAGGAAAGAAACTGTCTTTGGTAGCCTCTTGATAACGAGCATCTTCTATACCTAACGGTTGCGTTCTATTTGGGGAGTCATGCGCCATAGAGTTAGGTGGAAATATACTATTTTTTGTTGTCATCGCAGTGCTTACCTATAATAAAAGACTGACGTTAATTCTATCATTACAATCAGGCGACTATCTCACTGAATTGATAGTTAAATCACCTAAAATGGAAGGGCTGTCAAGTTTACAAAAAAAGCATATAACGCCTGCATAACACGTTTGCTACCATGCGATTAAGCTCAAATTTACCACTTAACGTGGTAAACTCAAAGAAGCCTAGAATGCCGAATGTAGCAAATCGTGTTGATGCATTTGTTATGTGCTTAACGCCCTGCGGTTTTTGCTGCGTCTTCTATCCAATCACCTAGATTTTTATAGCCATCATCTGCAACCCATTCATAAACTGGGTAAGTGACCACTGAACCAGCTTTTTTAAATGTCCAATTATCAAACGGATTTTTACCTCTAGTTGTTGTTTTACCTTTATTGTCTTTTATATTATGTACATATATACCAATAATACCATTTCCTTTTGAATGACTACTTGTTATCTCATAATCAATCCATTTTTTACCTGCAGTATCCGAACCGATCAAAATAACAGTAACAGATGTCCCTTTTAATTGAGAGTCAATCCATTTTTCGATCTCTGAATCTGTTTTCTTTTTTACTTCTTCCCAATCAGCTGAGTCAAAAAAACCCGATGCTTTCCTGTCTTGAGTAAGCCAACTATTACGAACAATACTAGCTCTCCAGTTATCTTTTTGGTAACGAAAACTAAAAAATGTTTGACGTGCCATTATACTTCTCCTTGGTTTATTTTAACTTTAATAATCTCTAAAATTTTATGTTCTAATTGATTTAATGTGTCAGTTTTATCATTAAGATCTGATATTAGTTTTGAAAATTTTGATGGCGGATTTTCAATTTCTTTAGACCATAATTCTTCAGCCATATATCCTGTCGCTCCTACAGGGATAACCAGAACCCCTTTGGACTTTGAAATATCATACTCTTCTTGCATTCCATTCGAGTTAACTATATCCCCATCATTAACCTTATTACCAAAAAGAAAAATTGATATCCCAGCATGGGATATCATATCTTTCCTATAATGACTCCAAACTTCTTTCAGCGGTACTCTACTGTTTGAACTTTGTGGAAACGGTCTTAAAATCAATTGATCATTAATTGTATTATTACCTCTCATATAAATTTGTTCTAAAGCACCAGAAATAACAGCACTTCCTATTCCAAGCCCAAAGCCAGAAACTATCTTATAACCTTCAGCAATCAACTTACCACTGAGACGATGGACAAACTCCAATGTATCCTTCTCTCCATAAGCACCATATTCATGTGCTGCTCCAGAAATAAATATAGTTTTCTTTTTATAGTTAAATTCAACAACTCGAAGTAATTCTGTTATTTCAGAATAATCATCAATTAATATAGCTTTAACATTGAAACGATTGAGGTCATTTACAAATAATTCTTGTTTCCTTTCTCTATACTTAAAATCGACCTCTTCTTCACCGCTCTCTAATGATATTTTTTTTATAAAGCAATAATGTCGTCTTTGGCTACCATCATAAGCGATACGAACCCTGCTTAGAATATAATCAAGATTTGGGTCCGTAAAACTGAATCCAATAAAAATAAATATTTTTGATATCAAATCGCCTTTTAAGGCAGAAAGATATTGCTCCATTTTAACGTGATAACGTTCATAATCATCTTTTGTTAAAACTGCATCATGAGGATGCTCTACATCCCCATGCATTTTATAAATAACCGCATCTCTTCTTGGCTTAGTTGTTGATAGCTGATCTTTTGTAAATTTAACATCAGCTACCTTACCAGAACTAGATAATGCTTTTTCAAGTAGCTTATCGTAATTTGTAGTCCAAAATGTCTTTATTGGTAGCCTACATAATATTTCATGGTTTTCTGTTAATTTTGCATCTTGAGAAAACTCTTCAATCAACCTTTGATTAAGTTGACTTCTATTATTACCATTGGCATTGCAATGGTATTGCGCTAATGAAACTAAATCAGATTCCTTATCAACATCTAAACCAAGTTCTTCTGCTATTGGTCTTAATAATTCAGCCCAATTTACAAACCCAGACCCTGCAGACATTCCAGCGCCTGCAAATACGGCGACATTCTCTTCAAGTAATTCCTTACCTATATCTCTTATAAACGATTCTCTAACTAAATCCATACAGCTCCTAGCCTTCTGATATTGTTATTATTAACACTTAACCCAGC
>NZ_MSCO01000002.1:525266-526357 GCF_002954705.1 Aliivibrio sifiae | reverse complement strand
ACATAACGCTGGCATAACACGTTTATTACTATGCAAACCAACCTGCATTTTACTGCCTTAATCACAAAACTAAAGGCAAACCCAGAACGCCGAATGTAATAAATCGTGTTGATGCGATTGTTGTGCGTGCTTACTTTCGGCTTGGTCAACTTGGTAAAGAACTGCCCTGCCAAGATTTTCTAAGCCCTGATTCTAATTTACCGATAGCAATTAAGCGAACAAAATGTTCTTAAATTGCGAGATAAAGTGAATGGAAAACAGATACATTTTTTACGCCATTTGAACGACTTGGTTTCAGAAGATTTGGAACTGATAAACCAAATATCCTAACCACAATTGGGATTGTAAATGCTGCGAGAAAAACACTGATGCAAACTAAAATGAGGCATAACCAAAGAACAATTGAAGCGTAAAATAGCCGCTGAAACGCCTGAACTTAGGGAAATAAGGGCTAATTTGCCGAACCTGATAATACGGAAACCAAAAGGCAATAAAGAAGAAAGAAACGCTTACTAAGCCGAAACTACAAAAGCCGCGATCCTTTTGATGAACCGTGCAAAAAATTTCGGACTCAGTACGCACAACGCCTGCATAACACGTTTGCTACTATGCAGACTTAGCTGAATTTTACTGCCTTAATCACTAAAACTAAAGGCAAACTGACAACGCCGAATGTAGCAAATCGTGTTGATGCATTTGTTATAAGCCTACCCAAAGATACGTGACCATAAACCTTTCTTTTCCACTTTTTTTATTTTTACCATTTCTTGTCGACTATTTTCGGAAGTTTCTTTATGCCCATCTGAAGCTGAAATAAGTATATTGACTAGGTTAAAAGTAGATTCATATTGATCGACTTCATACGCTTGAACAGATTTCATTTCTTTGAATAAGTTTCTAAAAATATCTTTCCAAGCTTTGTAATATTTCAAACAATGCTTTTCCGTTCCAAATATTTGACCATACGAACCGCAAAGTAATGCGTGAGTTATTTTCTTACGCTGCCCATTAATTAGCTTAGCTTTGTTAATTTGCTCATCATTAAGAGCTACAAGTATTAATGAATTTTCCATAATTTTCCTTTTGGCTTA
>NZ_MSCO01000002.1:521369-523969 GCF_002954705.1 Aliivibrio sifiae | reverse complement strand
TAATATAACGCCTGCATAACACGTTTGCTACCATGCAGATTAAGCCCAAACTTACCACTTAATACGATAAACCAAAAGAAACCTAGAACGCCGAATGTAGCAAATCGTGTTGATGCATTTGTTAAATGCCTTCTAACTGTATATACTAAATCCACATACTTAATGCGCATAAATGGTAACATTATGAGAAGTCAATACAATACACAAGCGATAAAAAAAGCAACCAATCTAACATTAAACAGCGATCTACTCGCTGAAGCAAAACGATTAAAAATAAACCTTTCAGCAACAATGGAAAAAGCATTATCACAAGAAGTAAGTAAACTAAAAAGACAAGAGTGGTTAGAACAAAACTCAGAAGCTATTGATGCTTGCAACGAACTAACCGAGAAACATGGTCTTTTTTCTGATTCATACCGAGTATTTTAAATGTCACAATTTACGCTTTATAAAAACAAAGATAAAAGCTCAGCTAAAACGTACCCTTACTTTGTAGATGTTCAAAGTGATTTACTCGATAACCTAAATACTCGATTAGTCATTCCATTAACGCCAATTGAACTACTTGATAAAAAAGCCCCAAGTCACCTTTGTCCTACAATTCATATTGATGAAGGTGACTTTGTCATGTTAACTCAACAAATGACAAGCGTTCCGGTTAAGATCCTAACCGACCCAGTTAATGAATTATCGACTTTCAGAAATGAAATTATTGCTGCAATTGATTTTTTAATCACTGGCATTTAACGCCTGCATAACACGTTTACTACTATGCAATTATACTTAATATTGACGCCTTAAAACGAGAAACACCCGACAACCTGAGATGCCGAGTGTAGTAAATCGTGTTGATGCATTTGTTATATTTTGATCTATAGCGCTAAAAGTTTTGCTTTTTCAGCGTCAAATTCTTTATCGTTAAGAATTCCTTTATCATGTAATTCTTTGATTTTTAATAATTGATCATATTTATCGTTATTATCAACTTTAAGATCATTACTCTCTATTTTTATATCATTAATTTTTGGTGTACATACAAAAATAATTTCTATTCGTGGAAAATTACCAAAAACATATGGTGGAGATGCGGTATGTTCAGAAATGGTATACATTTCTGACCCTTTAGTTAATTTTCGACAAAATTCATTGGCACGCTTTGTTGCTGAGCGTCGTAACACAGCCGTTGCAGTAAAACCACTAGAACCTTGATGGAAAATTCGATATTGCTCTCCATCGATAGGTTCATCTGTTATATAAAAATCTTTTCCTGTATACACAGCATCTTGAAAATGTGACTGACTTTCACTCACCTTCTCTATAGGTGACATTTGTGAACAACCAGCCAAAGTTATAATAAAAGGAACAAGAACTTTTTTCATTTAATCAATCTCAATATATAGAGCGCGGCATTATAATGAACAATTGAATCAGTTACTAATTAAAAAAATATAACGCCTGCATAACACGTTTGCTACCATGCAGATTAAGCCTAAATTTACCACTTAATGCGGTAAACCCAAAGAGAATCTAGAATGCCGAATGTAGCAAATCGTGTTGATGCGATTGTTATGGCGCAACTTGCGACAACCGTAGCAATATACTACAATGATGAAAATTAACTTTAAATAGGATACTTAAAATGGCTACAGCAAGCATCAGATTAGACCAAGACCTTGTGCAAAAAGCTACTATTATGGCTAAAGCATTCAGTCGCACCGCACCAAAACAAATTGAACATTGGGCTAAAATCGGTGAAATGATGGAAGATAACCCAGAACTATCATATGAGTTTGTAAAACAAGCAATTATTGCCAAAGCTGAAAAAGAAACAGGAAAATTGGAGAGCTATAGTTTTGGCTAATATAACTCAAATTTTACAGACACCTACATTTAAGAAAGCAGTAAAAAAGTTACATAAAAATCAAAAGACGGATCTTGATAATGCAATTAAAGAATTAATGAAAGAGCCATTATTAGGAGAGCAGAAGAAAGGTGACTTGTCGTTTTTACGTGTCCATAAATTCAAAATGGTTAAGCAATTAACACTACTTGGTTACAGTTACGAAGATGGCACGGTCACCCTTGAGCTAATGGCATTAGGATCTCATGAAAACTTTTACCGTGATGTTAAAAATATCTTCTGAGCCATAACGCCTGCATAACACGTTTGCTACCATGCAGATTAAGCTCAAATTTACCACTTAATACGGTAAACTCAAAGAAACCTAGAATGCCGAATGTAGCAAATCGTGTTGATGCATTTGTTATACGGCAATAAAACATTTGAAGTCGATTTAGCTCTCCTAAATTTAATTTCAATTGAGTAAATAACTCTCTTATTAATTTTTATATTTCATCAGAACAAAGTGCTTTCGTTAAATTAGGGGAAATACTTCCTTGTAGGTTTTTGTTAGCACTAAGGTACCCAATTATTTTCTGGTTTTTGATGATCATCGGAGGTTCTTGAGTATATGGATTAGTAGCGGAATATTGATTATATTCACTACCAAACTGTCCATAATCATTAAAAACTGATAATTCATTATACTCACTTCCATAGGTACCATATTCATTAAAAATCGAATCTGAATCATATGAAT
>NZ_MSCO01000002.1:513477-518400 GCF_002954705.1 Aliivibrio sifiae | reverse complement strand
AAGTATAATTTTTTCAACTCTGTTAATCGGGAAAAACGTTCCTCAATTGAAGTTATTTGTGAAACGTCAGCAACTAGACCTATTATCTGTTCACAAGCTTTCACCTGTGCAGAAATAAAGGGCTTCTTTAACTCCATTTCTGCGTTTTTGTCATACGTATAAATAGCCATAGCGAGTAGAGATGCTGATATAATCAAACTAACCCACTTAATTTTTAAATCACGTTTTTCATAATCATTCATACAAGCTAAACCTAACTTCCGCACTTAAGTAACCGTGTACAGGATACACTTGCAAGGCTTATATTTCAATGAGTTATAATAGCACCAAAGAGCATAACGCCTGCATAACACGTTTGCTACCATGCTATTATACTTAATATTGAAGCCTTAAAACGAGAAACACCCGGCAAACTGAGATTGCCGAGTGTAGTAAATCGTGTTGATGCATTTGTTATAGTTTTATATATCAGCCATAGTCAGCAATTGACTGCAGTTACGAACCGTTAAAATATTTATGCTTAACGTTACGCTATAAATAATGCGGTAATTGCCAAAAATGATTTCACGATAATTGGCTTTATTCAGCTCAGGGACAAGACGGCCTAACTCTGGAAATGAACCTAAATTCTCAGCTTTATCGAATACGTCGTTAACCCATTTTTCTGCCGCTGATGGGTTATCTAATGCAATGTATTCAGCTGTCTGCCCTATTTTGTCTAAAGCAAGCGGTGACCAAATAACATTCATGAACGTAAGCGCCCTAAGATTTTAGAACGAGCATCCTCATTTGATAAACCTAAACCACTAGCGATTTGTGCTTCAGCTTGTTGCACCTCTTCCAGTAACTCTATTTTTTCTTGCATTGCTTCATATTCAGCAACATCTAAAACAACAGCGACACCTTTACCACGTTGAGTGATAACTAAAGGTCTACGCGTTTCGTTAATTTGACGAATAAACGACGCTACGCCAGCTCTAAATTCTGAAAGTGGTTGAATATCTTGGTCTAATCTTAGTCGAGTCATAACAGCACCTTGGTTGTACTTAATTTTGTACCAATTATAGTGCAAGTATAAATATTCAGCAATACTAAGAAAAATTATAACGCTGGCATAACACGTTTATTACTATGCAGACCAACCTGAATTTTACCGCCTTAATCACTAAACCTAAGACAAACCCAGAACGCCGAATGTAATAAATCGTGTTGATGCGATTGTTGTGCGTGCTTACTTTCGGCTTGGTCAACTTGGAAAAGAACTGCCCTGCCAAGATTTTTAATATCCTGATTCTAATTTACCAATGGCAATTAAGCGAACAAAATGTTCTTAAATTGCGAGATAAAGTAAATGGAAACAGATACATTTCTTACGCCATTTGAACGGCTTGATTTCAGCAAGTTTGGAACTGATAAACCAAATACACTCGCCACAATTGGGATTGAAAATGCTGCGAGGAAAGCACTAATGAAGACCAAAATGAGGCATAACCAAAGAACAATTGAAGCGTAAAATAGCTTCTGAAATGCCTGAACTTAGGGAAATTAGGATTAATTTGCCGAACCTGATGATACGAAAACAAAAAGGCAACAAAGAAGAAATTCACGCTTATTAAGCCGAAACTACGAAAGCCTCGGTTCTATTGATGAACCGTGCAAAAAATTTCGGACTCAGTGCGCACAACGCTGGCATAACACGTTTATTACCATGCAGACCAACCTGAATTAACCGCCTTAATCACGAAACCCAAGGCAAACCCAGAACGCCGAGTGTAATAAATCGTGTTGATGCGATTGTTGTGCGTGCTTACTTTCGGCTTGGCTAGCTTGGTAAAGAACTGCCCTACCAAGATTTTCTAAGCCCTGATTCTAATTTACCGATAGCAATTAAGCGAACAAAATATCCTTAAATTGCGAGATAAAGTAAATGGAAAACAGATACATTTTTTACACCATTTGAACGGCTTGGTTTCAGCTAGTTTGGAACTAATAAACCAAATATCCTAACCACAATTGGGATTGAAAATGCTGCGAATAAAACACTGATACAAACTAAAATGAGGCATAACCAAAGAACCATTGAAGCGTAAAATAGCCTCTGAAACGCCTGAATTTAGGGAAATAAGGGAAAATTTGCCGAACCTGATGAAATGAAAACCAAAAGGCAACAAAGAAGAAATTTACGCTTACTAGGCCGAAACTACGAAAGCCTCGGCTCTATTGATGAACCGTGCAAAAAATTTCGGACTCAGTACGCACAACGCCTGCATAACACGTTTGCTACTATGCAGACCAAACTGAATTTTACTGCCTTAATCACTGAAACTAAAGGCAAACCGACAACGCCGAATGTAGTAAATCGTGTTGATGCATTTGTTATATTTTACTCCAAATGGCTTTTGGACCATCAATCGACTCGAACGATATACTATCGCCTACCTCAGCAGCAACTGCCCACCAAAAATCCACTGTTTCATCTACAGGGTCTATTAACAAATTAGTCTTAATTTCGAAAAGATAATTAAGAAGTAATATGGCAGCCTTACGACCTACACCTTTATTGCGATATTTGAGGGGAACAAAGAACCTTGCTAATTCTGCAAAATCATCTTCATCATACAAATCATAGATAACAGCATAGGCAGTAGATACACCATTACTTATAGCGAAAAACGAACGTTCGTAGCCGTCATGACCAATATTAATTTCGCCTGTTTGATTTAAGTGCTCTTCTACAATATCAGCACTGACCTTAGATACAGAAAAACCTTTCATAGACCAACTCTCCCTATTAGATATAACGCTTGCATAACACGTGCTGACGACCAACTTTACCAAACCAATTACACTTCAAACCAAAAACGCCGAATGTAATAAGCATCGTGTTGATGCGATTGTTGTGCGTGCTTACTTTCGGCTTGGCTAGCTTGGTAAAGAACTGCCCTGCCAAGATTTTTAATGTCCTGATTTTAATTTACCAATGGCAATTAAGCGAACAAAATGTTCTTAAATTGCGAGATAAAGTAAATGGAAAACAGATACATTTCTTACGCCATTTGAACGGCTTGGTTTCAACAGATTTGGAACTGATAAACCAAATATCCTTTCCACAACTGGGATTGAAAATGCTGCAAGGAAAACACTGATGCAGATTAAAATGAGGCATAACCAAAGAACAGTTGAAGCGTAAAGATACCTCTGAAACGCCTGAACTTAGGAAAATAAGGGCTAATTTGCCGAACCTAATAATACGAAAACCAAAAGAAAACAAAGAAGAAATTTACGCTTACTAAGCCGAAACTACGAAAGCCGCGATCCTTTTGATGAACCGTGCAAAAAATTTCGGACTCAGTACGCACAACGCTGGCATAACACGTTTATTACCATGCAGACCAACCTGAATTAACCGCCTTAATCACGAAACTAAAGGCAAACCCAGAATGCCGAATGTAATAAATCGTGTTGATGCGATTGTTGTGCGTGCTTACTTTCGGCTTGGCTAACTTGATAAAGAACTGCCCTGCCAACATTTTCTAAGCCCTAATTTTAATTTACCGATGCCAATTAAGCGAACAAAATGTTCTTAAATTGCGAGATAAAGTGAATGGAAAACAGATACATTTTTTACACTATTTGAACGACTTGGTTTCAGCAGATTTGGAACTAATAAACCAAATATCCTTGCCACAGCTGGGATTGAAAATATTGCGAGCAAAACACTGATGCAGAATAAAATGAGGCATAACCAAAGAACAATTGAAGCGTAAATTAGCTTCTGAAACGCCTGAATTTAGGAAAATAAGGGCTAATTTGCCGAACCTGATAATACGGAAACCAAAAGGCAATAAAGAAGAAAGGAACGCTTACTAAGCCGAAACTACAAAAGCCTCGATCCTATTGACGAACCGTGCAAAAAATTTCGGACTCAGTACGCACAACGCTGGCATAACACGTTTATTACTATGTAAACCAACCTGAATTAACCGCCTTAATCACAAAACTAAAGGCAAACCCAGAACGCCGAATGTAATAAATCGTGTTGATGCGATTGTTGTGCGTGCTTACTTTCGGCTTGGCCAACTTGGTAAAGAACTGCCCTGCCAAGATTTTCTAAGTTCTGATTCTAATTTACCGATAGTAATTAAGCGAACAAAATGTTCTTAAATTGCGAGATAAAGTAAATGGGAAACCAATACATTTCTTACACCATTTGAACCGTTTGGTTTCAACAAGTTTGGAACTGATAAACTAAATACACTCGCCACAATTGGGATTGAAAATGCTGCGAGTAAAACACTAATGCAGACAAAAATGAGGCATAACCAAAGAACAATTGAAACGTAAAATAGCTTCTGAAACGCCTGAACTTGGGGAAATAAGGGCTAATTTGCCGAACCTGACGATACGAAAGCAAAAAGGCAGCAAAGAAGAAATTTACGCTTACTAAGCCGAAACTACGAAAGCCTCGGTTCTATTGATGAACCGTGCAAAAAATTTCGGACTCAGTACGCACAACGCCTGCATAACACGTTTACTACTATGCGATTATACTTAAAATTGACGCCTTAAAATGAGAAACACCCGACAACCTGAGATGCCGAGTGTAGTAAATCGTGTTGATGCATTTGTTATATTTTTAATTTCCACCCAGCCCTTTTGTATTGATGGACAACCACTTTTGCATTAGGAAGCCTCCCTTTTATTAGCTGGGTAAGACGACTAGCTCTTAAAGGCGGCACAGAAGAACCAATGATAATGCTTTCAATATCACTTTCATCCACTTCAACTACATCGAGATTGCTATTAATTCTCCTTACTTTTCCATTTGATTTATGATAAACAATTCTATATTCATTCTCATAACTCCATTCCGACATCTTCAAGAAGAAATACTTCTGCATAATTTTCAGAGTGACATCAGAA
>NZ_MSCO01000002.1:501824-511865 GCF_002954705.1 Aliivibrio sifiae | reverse complement strand
CCTGCATAACACGTTTGCTACTATGCAGATTAAGCTTAAATTTACCACTTAATGCGGTAAACCCAAAGAAATCTAGAATGCCGAATGTAGCAAATCGTGTTGATGCATTTGTTATAAGAATTATGAATACGACCTATTCCCTTGGCAAAGAATCAGTAATGTACTTTTAATTTATGTGATACGGAATCAAAACCTTCAATTTTAGTAAAATCGCCTAAACTTATAGTGATTTTGTTATTGATTTGTTTGATAAAATTTATCTATATAATTTTACATTTAATGGTATTCAAATGACAACAGCTGCATATTTAACAATCAATGGCGAACAACAAGGTCCGCTATCTTTTGACTGTAATACACCATTATCAATGGGGAACAGTTGCCAAACTTCGCATAAAGACGAAATTACAGTACTATCTTTCTCCCACTCAATTAGCTACGTAAACAAATCAGTTCATAGACCAATTCAAGTTATCAAGAAAATAGATAAATCTAGCCCTTTGCTTGCTCAAGCCTGCACAAATTCAGAAACTCTCCAATGTACATTAAAGTTCTATAGAAAATCACCTGATGGCTCTCATCAGGAAAATTTCTATGAAATTCACCTTACAGGAGCAATGATTAAAAACATTCAAACAGAAATGCCAAATGTTCAGCATTTAGGCGAGTTAGAAATGACTGAAGTTTTAGATATTTCTTATAGAGACATAACGTGGAAGCATATCTCTGCAAATACTAACGGCTACTCATCCTGGATGAAAGCTATTGATGAGCTAGCTTCATGAGTATAAAAACAGATGATAAGTTAGATGAGGATTATTGGCAGTTAGAAAAAGATTCTAATGCTTGCATTACTCATATTTTAATGACTTTGGGACAAATGAAACTTGAATATAGTCAACATACTAAAGCAGTTCGAGATCTAACCTCTAATGTAAATTATGTTTTACAAGCTTACCGTCAAGGTCGTATTGACTACGAAACTGGATCTAAAGTATTTAAGTTATTTGCTCTTGGTTTTTCTGATGGCGTAAGAGCTGTAGATACAGCAAGAAGATATCGACCAGAACGAAATGCAGAAAGAGCCAGTATCCAACAAGGTGGATACCAAAGAAATATGACGGTAAATAACCAATCATTTAATGTTCGCTTTAATGCTCGGTGCGCAAGCGCCGAATGCTTAATGAGAGGTGCTAACTTTGATCTGACTGATGATGCATTTCAAGAGTATGTAGAGGCCGCAGCAAAAGATAAAAAAGATGACATTATGACAACAGTTAGTATTGCTGCTATTGCATTCCCTGCTGCTAAAGCTTTAGACTTTGTTGCTAATGCAAATACAGCTATCAATATTGTTAGTGAAACATTTAATGGTAAAGGAAACACTGTTGCATCTTATGTTATAGGTAAAGGCCTTGGATATAAATTAAAGCAAATTGGGATTCAAAAAGGCGTTTATGATAGAGCCGATGGAGCCGCAGCATTCATTACAGGAAATTTTTTAAATGAAAACACCAAGTAAAAATACCGTAATTAAGCTACTAAACACTATGTATTTTATTATCATACCAATCACTATTATTGGTGTGTTTTTTGATTTTCAGCGTGCAATATCTGGGTTAGGCATATTAGTTCTAATGTTAATTGGTTCTGAGTTACCACTTAGAAGATATTATAAAGGAAAACCTATGATGGTTTTTGGACGACTCTCTGATGCAGAGACAGAAGAAGAAACCGAAAATAGTTTAATTTGGCACTTATCTTCGATTACTCTTGGGTTCATTCTTATTGTTTCAAATATTATTTATGCAATTTGGACTAACTTAGCTTAAACCATTAATATTTAAGGGGATCAATTGATATATCCCCTCCATTTTCAAACTTAAAATAATAATTCTTATAACGCCTGCATAACACGTTTACTACTATGCAATCATACTTGAAATTGACGCCTTAAAACGAGAAACACCCGACAACCTGAGACGCCGAGTGTAGTAAATCGTGTTGATGCATTTGTTATATTGCCTATTGATAAACGACATGAAATCGTTCCAATACAAGAACCATGTCCTCACTAGGCTTAATATTTAACTCTGAGCATTCAGCAGCAAAGAAACGCCAATGAGCTTCACGCCACCATTTTAATGAACGGTCGCCCTCGCCTTCTGAATGAGCAAACTCAGCCGTAACTTCGTTGTATTTACACGTTTCAACTGAATCAATTTCAATGATACAAATTGGGTTCCCATTCCAATCAACAACCACTTGTAAGTGACCAACGGTTGGCATTGGTTCTTCACCAGATTCATACCAAACATTTAAGCTACAAGTTGCTGTCTTTTGACCGATTCGGATTAATTCTGCGCATAAATTGGCATTATGCTCATCAGCACAGAAATAGTCTGAACTGAATGATTGATACTTTTCACGCTCAATTTCAGAAAGTGAGCTTAGATACTTATTCAAGTAGATTTGAGACTGTTCTTCCATGAAATCCTCTTAACTATTTTCGCAATATAACGCCTGCATAACACGTTTGCTACTATACAGGCTTAGCTGAATTTTAACGCCTTAATCACTGAAACTAAAGGCAGACTGACAACGCCGAATGTAGCAAATCGTGTTGATGCGATTGTTATGCCTGTTGTTTCAATTTGGTACAAGACTCTCCAGACAGAAAACCTTTAGTGATTAACCTAACCTTATTCATTACTTTTTCTGAACCGTAATCAGTTAAATCCATGTGTTTCGAATTTTCAATTTCGACAATACAACTATGATATTTACTTTGCTCTTTTTCAGTTAACAAAGCACTAGCCACTGTAGGATATTCGGTCGCTCTTATTGATAACACTTGGATCTTAGCTGTTTTTGGCAGAGCTACTCTACGATGATCTAATGTGATAATTTTGCTTATGTATGACTTATTTTCAGAAGCTAGCCATGCTGATATATCACCGCCATTTGAATGCCCAACTAACAGAATATTCTGAAAATTATACTCAGGATAACTAAGTGATATATTACTTTGTAGAAAATCTAACGTTTCTGCACCACGCTTCCAATTTTCGATTCTAGTTTGATATAAATCCCCTTTTTTAGATAAAGGAGGATCATTTGGTAATTCATGATCAACAGCAACAGTTAAGTAACCCATTTCATTTAAATTTTGAACCATTAACTGGTATTTCAAATACGGGACTTTATAATCAGCACTAACAAATGCAACCTTACACTTATTATTCGTAGTGCATAAATCCTTTTGGACAGGAAAATCTACAGTTATTGGAATATTTCGCTCTCGGCTGGCATCGTAAATATCCAAAGAAGTTGCCATAACTGAGCTAGTTAATAACGACAACGCAAGAGGTACTGCAAATTTCATAAAATTCCTTATTTATATCAAAACCATAGAAAGGCATAACGCCTGCATAACACGTTTGCTACCATGCAGATTAAGCCTAAATTTACCACTTAACACGGTAAACTCAAAGAAACCTAGAATGCCGAATGTAGCAAATCGTGTTGATGCGATTGTTATGTTCGCTCTAACAGTTAATCACGGACGTATCTAAACTTAACATGCATATCGATGTAAGAATTAAGATCACCGCCAGATACTGCAATGATTTTCATTCTGTCAATATGCTGCTTACCCGCACTATCGTAGTCATAACTAACTGAACGAGCAGCTTCATCAAACCAAACCGTGATTGAATTAGAATTTAACTCAAAACCACGTATTCCTGAAGAGTTGTAAGTTTGCATTTAAGCCTCAATAATCCATTTGTACCAAAATATACAAATATCATTATTGTAATATCGTGAAGAACTACTGTGATTAATGTCACTAATTTCTAAGTTAATAAAAACAAAGGTAATATTTTAGATAACCATTATCTATCGCCTAGAACATAACGCCTGCATAACACGTTTGCTACCATGCAGATTGAGCTCAAATTTACCACTTAATACGGTAAACTCAAAGAAACCTAGAATGCCGAGTGTAGCAAATCGTGTTGATGCATTTGTTATATTCACTCTTACGTCTAAGTGAATAACTGACCGACTGTTTTCATCGGAATGAACATTCTTACTCGACCATTGATTTCACAAAGAACCTCGAAACCATATTTTACGTAGAATGATTCAGCTTGTTCAGTTAAACAATCAACAACAATGGCATAAGCTCTCATGTGAGAGTTAATTTCCCAAAGGTATTCGAGAGCTTTGATTAAGCTAACTTTACCTAGCCCACTTCCATGAAATTCTTTATGAACTGCAAGTTGAGCTAAAAGGAAAACAGGAACTGGATAGCGTGGTAATTTTTTAGCCATCGCTTGTGGCAACGTATCACGGCTAATCGAACTTGGCGCAATACTATAAAATGAACAAATTGGATATTTCTGATTTGGTAATGGCACTGAAGCAGGCAAAACCATTGTGCGGCTGATACCTGCTTGCATATGTTTAGCAGCTTGAGTTTGGATAAAATCATTTAACTCTTTTTCCCCACAGTCAAATGATGCTCTATCGTGCTGTGATTTATCCAATTCTTTGAAAGTTTTGGAATAACTCACTTAAACTCACCACTTTTAGTAAATGCAGCGGCTTCAAGTAATGCGTTATTCGGAGCCTTAGCCTCGTCACAAGCAATCATGAATTGATCAAATACATTTGCTTCAACAATGATGCTTTCATGCTCAGAAATTACCTGAGTTGAATCTTCGTCCATTAGACGAACAACGTATTCAGTTAAGCTTTTTAAACCAAGTAAAGCTGAAGCTTTCTCAGCCTTAGCTTTGATTTCTTCATCCAAACGGATATCAAGTCTTGCAGTAGCCATAAAACCTCCAATTGTACGGAGTAATTCCGTATTTAATATGAGTATAAGATTTAAACGACCAAAGTGCAAATTGTACGGAGCTAATACGGATTTAATTTTCAAGCTTTGTGAATATAACGCCTGCATAACACGTTTGCTACCATGCAGATTAAGCTTAAATTTACCACTTAACTCGGTAAACTAAAAGAAACCTAGAATGCCGAATGTAGCAAATCGTGTTGATGCATTTGTTAGGAGAATTTTTTCAACACGTTACGCCCTGCTTTAATAACAATATCCTGCCCACCTAGCAGATGATAATTATCTGGTTTATCACAAATAGCTGATTGGATTAAGCTAGCTAAGTTACTAACAGCATTGTTAAGCTCAGCTTCTAACCTGCATTGTTCAGGATTTAAAATCAATTGTATTTTATGAACTAGTTGTAATGTTTTTTGATAATCAAATTTAGCATGAGCCTCTGGGTCTGCTAAATAAATTAGTTCAGGCAGCCATTCAAGTAAATATTTACTTTTTAACTCATACGATGATTTCTTTTTATCTGCAATAATTTGAGTTCGCAATTTTTGAATATCATTTTGAAGCTGTTTTTTTGTATTTAAATACTGGAAACCACCGGCAAGTAAGGCTCCAATAACAACCCCTATAAACGGGTATAAATTTTCAAACATTTATTTCCACCTCAATTCTCCTAACGCCGCAATAACACGTGCGAACGACTTACTTACCAAGCCAATTACACTCTAAACCGCGAATGCCGAGTGTAATAGCATCGTGTTGATTGCTTTGTTATGTTTTATTCCAACCAGCTGATTTTATTAAAAATAGCCTTAGAAATCTCAACTAGTTTAAGACATTATTGCCTTACTTCTAAAAAGTGTTTTTTTGCATGATAAGCAAATATGTTTATAACGAGGAGCTGCATGAGTTGTTAATGGTTGAAAAATCACTTTGTCTGAACCACAACTAAAGCATTTAGCACTTTCTGGATCTGCCATTTTACATTCAGGATGTTTTATCAAATAGTTCTCAAGTGTCGGCAATTTGTGCCAATCATCATCCTGTGGCTTCGAATATGATACGAAATAGTAGAATATTGCAGCCGCGCCTAAAACTAAAACCAACCAAATGAAATCCATCTCTTTTCCTCAAGTTATCCCGAAAACATAACGCCTGCATAACACGTTTGCTACTATGCAGACTAAGCCTAAATTTACCACTTAATATAGTAAACTCAAAGAAACCTAGAATGCCGAATGTAGCAAATCGTGTTGATGCGATTGTTATATGCTTAACTCATGAAGCTGAGAGATCGTTCTAAAATTGGAGTGACTTTCTTTTTCCAAACCTCGATAGTTAAACCAAACCGCATTTAAACCAGCCTCAATCGCTGAAATAACGTCTTTTTCAAGTGAATCACCAACCATTGTAAGTTGACTAGGTTCAACACCTAACTTATTCGCTATTCTTTGATAAAATTCAGAACTGTTTTTTGATAAACCAAGATTTGATTTACAGAAATAGCCTGAAATGAATTGAGACAACCCGACTCGTTCAAATGCCAATTCAATATCCTGAACACTGGAATCATCAGCACCAGTTGCAACATAAAGTAAATGTCCTTTTTGGGATAACGAAGCTAACATTTCAGAAGCACCATCTACGGTCTGAACTGTTTCCCAATCACACATTTTTCCTAGAGTATTTGGAAAGTCGACCATTAAAGTGTCACCCCAATCGAACAGATAAGCTTTTTTCATAATGCCTCCTTGCATATAACGCCTGCATAACACGTTTGCTACGATGCAGATTTAGCTGAATTTTAACGCCTTAATCACTGAAACCAAAGGCAAACTGACAACGCCGAGTGTAGCAAATCGTGTTGATGCATTTGTTAAGCGGTTCTCAAATATTGCATTATATCTAACAACTCTAATGACAATTTTTTCATTTCTAAAGTGTCTTCAAACAATTCATCTGCTGATTTATTGCTATTTTTAAATCTCTCTTTTTCTTCTTTAAATGCTACTGCAAGCTGATATATAACACCTAAAGTCGAAATAATAGTATAAAGGCGCTCAGATTGAATATCCTTATGATTAGAAGGCATTTTAGCTTCTATTAATTCAAGATCTTTAGTCATTCTATCAACAAGATACAACATAGTTCTGATCGCATCCCTTTGATCTTTTGTTAAATAAACATAGCATTTTTCAAGAGTATTATTTAATACGATTAAAACTGGTGGTCGCGGTAAAGAGTACGAATCAAATAAAGAGTCATTACCCGTTTTCTTATACATTATCGCTCTTGCATAAACGTCATACACAACATCAATATTTTCATAACACTCATTAGCAAGATCGTTTAATTCTACATATAGCGCATTCTTTACATTTTCCACATCACGATGTTGTTTTATTGATTCTACTTTATTTGTAGAAATTACGGTTGCTGCAACACCAACTAAAGATGCACACAAACCAGCCAAAAATGACCCTAATTCCATTTTACATCCTCATTACCGCTTAACGCTTGCATAACACGTGCTGACGACCAACTTTACCAAACCAATTACACTTCAAACCAAAAACGCCGAATGTAATAAGCATCGTGTTGATGCGATTGTTGTGCGTGCTTACTTTCGGCTTGGTCAGCTTGGTAAAGAACTGCCCTGCCAAAATTTTCTAAGCGTTGATTTTAATTTACCAATGGCAATTAAGCGAACAAAATGTTTTTAAATTGCGAGATAAAGTAAATGGAAAACAAATACATTTCTTACGCCATTTGAACGGCTTGGTTTCAGCAGATTTGGAACTGATAAACCAAATATCCTAACCACAACTGGGATTGAAAATGCTGCGAGAAAAACACTGATGCAGAATAAAATGAGGCATAACCAAAGAACAATTGAAGCGTAAAAATGCCTCTGAAACGCCTGAACTTAGGGAAATAAGGGCTAATTTGCCGAACCTGATGAAATGGAAACCAAAAGGCACCAAAGAAGAAATTCACGCTTACTAAGCCGAAACTACGAAAGCCGCGATTCTATTGATGAACCGTGCAAAAAATTTCGGACTCAGTACGCACAACGCCTGCATAACACGTTTGCTACCAAGCAGGTTAAGCCTAAATTTACCACTTAATATGGTAAACCAACAGAAGCCTAGAATGCCGAATGTAGCAAATCGTGTTGATGCGATTGTTAGCCCTGTACTTACGTAAACTTTATTTTTCTAAGTAAATCTTCTGCTATTTTAGGATCAACAAAATAATTTGGCTTGCCATGATATCTAGTCATTACTTCAAGACCATCAAAATAGTCATATCTAGCTAATTCTTTTAAACGTTCTGTTTCATGTTTCCATTGTTCCTCTGGCATAGGAATTAACTGGAAACCGGATTCAGCTTGAAACATTTGAAGATATTGAACGGTATTACCTAAAATTTCTTTTACAATCGCTTTATCTTCTTCTGGTGTTCGACACCCAAAGAAAACCCCTTTAATTTTTGCGTCTAATTGAATTAATTTTCCATTACCTTGAGAGTTATGAATAACATCACGCCATTCTTTTTCATAAAACCAATCTTCGTATTTTGTAAATAAACACATAGATAGAACGTCATGGTCCTGAGGATGTTCATCGGAAGCAAATTTACGACTTTTCCAATATTCCTCGTGTGAAATTCTTGGATAGTGGCGACTATAGCGAACAGGACGGCAACTCGACTTCCCGAGCATATTATCTTCAGTCCGCTCAAAAGTTATAACAATACCTTTATGCTCATCCGCATAGTGCGACCACATTAATCCATGATCGTGAATTTCACTAAAACACATTACTGCATAGTTTTTTGATTGTTCTTCAAGCTTATCATTTCTTCTTTGAGTCAACTTATATAAAAACTCATGGAATTCTTTTTCATTCCCTTTTTCAGCAGCCTCTTTACTTCTTGAAGCCAAATAATACTCTAATTGATCCATGTCATTAAAATCCCCAACAAACTCATTATCACTAGGTACAGTTAATGGGCGAATTTTACAGTCAAATGGATCGTTAAACGTATTTGGAGCGGCATACCAAACAGACTTATTCCTAAGTATATTTAAAGTATTTTCATTCAGAGTGCCATCTGGATTTCGAAGTACTCGGTACTTCGATAAATATTGAACATTTGGATAATCCATCAAAAACCTCATTATTATTGAAAAAGGGCTAACGCCTGCATAACACGTTTGCTACTATGCTGATTAAGCTTAAATTTACCACTTAACACGGTAAACCCAAAGAAACCTAGAATGCCGAGTGTAGCAAATCGTGTTGATGCATTTGTTAGCTGTGTTTACCAGTTTTCTTTACTTTTATGTTCATTACCAACAATAAAGGCTGCTCTTTCAAAAAGTTCATCATATGTGAGGATCTCAACATTTCTTGAATCTCTACGAAATAACTCAAACGTTTTACGTTTCATTTTTTGTATTCCAGCAGGATCATCACCTTTATCCACTTGATTCCAATTACCTATAATCAAAATTGTTTTAGCATCATAAGCGTCTTGTGTAATTTGATTATACTCATCATCAAATAGTTCTTTTGAAGTCTCAATTTTAATTTGACCACTCGCTTTTTGTTCTAAAATCTGCGAATAAGCTTCCATTAACTCTTTGGATAATTTCCATGATTTCGCTCGATTTTGAGCTTTAGCGAAAATATCGGTAGTTGGTAATTTTAACTCAACAAATGTAGTAAATTTACGGTCACCCATAAGAAAATCAGATATCACCCCGTCTCGGCCACATGCATCTGTATCTGAAGCGTGAAACTCTTTTTGTAAAACCCCTTGAAAGCGATAATCTAACCCATAACCAAAAATCCATTGATTCTCAGCAAAAAAATGCTGCCAAGCAGTTTCATCTTTAGTATTTCCTCGTCCAATATCTTCTTTATATTGCGGAAGATAATTGTTATATAACAACTTACTAAAGATTTCTAATTGCTTCTTACGATAACCGGTATTAACCAAGTCTTGCGTCGTAATCATCCCTTGAGAAAGTAATTCTCTCACAACATCACCACCATCTGAACATGATAATAAAGTAGTGATTTTTTGTTTGGTTTGAGCGTCTAAAATATCCATAGCGTTATCAGATAATTCAATTCTTCTTTCTGCGAGCCCTTTTAGATCAATTTCAT
>NZ_MSCO01000002.1:493439-500185 GCF_002954705.1 Aliivibrio sifiae | reverse complement strand
CCATTAATGAAATTAATAAAGGTTTTCAGTTGTTGGAAATTAAACTTACTAAACTTTAATGATTGTTTTTCCTGTCCATTAACCAATTTACAAATTTCGATACCTTCAATGTCATCTTTGTCTTGGATATAAACAACTTTCATCATTGTTCTAGGGGCTAATTGTATATGAGCCTCCTTTTCATCCGCGAATATAACCTGAAAGAAACGACCCTTATCAAATTGATGGTTATATAAAGTTTCCAATCTAGAATTTAAAATAACATCATCTTCACTTGGTTTTAGCATATCTAAATCAAACACAAAGTAACCCCATATCTTAAAACTACCCAAAAAACAGCTAACGCCTGCATAACACGTTTGCTACGATACAGGCTTAGCTGAATTTTACTGCCTTAATCACTGAAACTAAAGACAAACCGACAACGCCGAGTGTAGCAAATCGTGTTGATGCATTTGTTATACGACTTCGGGACTGTGCCAACAAGCGTGAAATTACCCTCAATCACTATGTAATCATATTTATAATAGCTAACAAATAATGAGAACTCTGTCCTGATTTAATTATTATGATTTTATCTTTAAATCTTGGGCCATTAAAGTTTAAGCTTACATTAATTCCAAAGGACAGATGAATGGGTAACGCAGTTAAAGTAGGCGATAAAGGGACTGACCATGATGGGTTTCCACAAACCCCTATTATAACAGGCTCACCAAATGTGAATATTGATGGTGCACCTGCATGTAGAGAAGGAGATAGCCTTATGCCCCATGCAAAACCTAAGCACCCTCCTCACCCTAGAACTATATCATCTGGCTCTTCGTCAGTATTTATAAACGGCAAGCCTGCTGCTTTAACTGGCAGTTCTATTAGCTGTGGAGGCGTTACGATTGGCGGTGGTACAGTAAACATTGGAGATAAAGCGCCAGTTAATACAGGTACTTCCTCATTACCAAGTAATCCCCCTGAAGCAGAAAGTCCTTTCATTACAAATAAAAGAGCCGCTTATCAAAAACGATTAGCAGAGAGAAGCGCAGCATTAGAGAATTCACACGCATCAAAAGCTTATGACTCCCCTCTTATTACGCGTGGCTCTAAAGCAACTCAGGCATTAGACGACTCATGGCGTAATGAACAGCAATGCTCTTTAATTGATGAACTTAATAACAACCATCAAGACATTGTTATTCTAGATATGGAAGATACCCATAAGTTATTAAATAACTTTTGGGTTGATTTAGGTAAAGACACCGCTTTCTTAGCGGCTAGCATTAATAGCGCAAATACTTGGTTTCAGCACACAACCCCAATATTCGATGCAAAAGGCTTAGTTAAGCAATTTGGTGACATTAATATCAAGGCAGACATTATTGAAAGTAAAGGAAAGCAATTTATTGCTTTCTCTGGAAAGAAAAATGGAAAAGAAATCCTTCACGCCCTTGTTAATGGCACTCGAATTAATATGAATGGTAAAAAATACCCTATTAATAGCCCAAAGGTTCAACAAGTTGGTTTAAGCCCTAAAGCGAGAGCAAACGGATTTAAAGGCGCTGGTGTATTAACCTTCGTGGTATCAGCAGCAATAGCAACGACCGACCTTGTATTTAAAGACGATTACCATTTAGTCGATTGGTTTGGCAATGTTGGCTCTGATATGTTTAAAGCATTACTACAGTTTGGAGCAGGAGAGGCTGTGTTGTTTGGCATTGTAGCACTGACTGGCTATATCGTTTTAGGTTTTGTATTAGTAGCTGTTGCCTATTTAACAATCGAATGGCTATGGAATGAATATAAAGTTACAGATGAGATTATTTTGGAGCTAGAACGTGTCATCAACTAAGATGAGATTTTTGGGGGTAGTATTTTTTATATTAATCCCATTATTATGGTGGGTGCCAACTAATGGAGTTTGGAGAGATTATCAAAACCTATTAAACCATAAAGATGAAGTTCAATTATCATTGTTTACTTTATGGGTACCTATTGGTGGATTTTTTGCCGTTATTTTAAATTCAATTTTGATGAGTATTACTATTATATCAGGTAAGAAAGCTCGTTTAATTATTGGAGAGCATTGGACTAGTAGTATAAATAAAACCTGTATATATAGTGCATTGTTTGGGGTCATATTTGCTATGATGTTTGCTCTTTATAGCATG
Source organism: Aliivibrio sifiae (assembly GCF_002954705.1). Lineage (GTDB taxonomy): Bacteria > Pseudomonadota > Gammaproteobacteria > Enterobacterales > Vibrionaceae > Aliivibrio > Aliivibrio sifiae_A. Next base: position 498,026 of record NZ_MSCO01000002.1, on the reverse strand, counting down.
AAGTTACTCGATGAATATGGGTATGAATACAGTTATGAATTAACTAAAATCACCCCAACAGGAATTCACTTGATGTATGTAAAGGCACCTTAAAAAATAAAAGCTAATTCAGCTCACAATAAATTTGTGGGCTGAATTAAACCAAATTAGTCGTATAACGCCTGCATAACACGTTTGCTACCATGCAGATTAAGCCTAAATTTACCACTTAATACGGTAAACCAAAAGAAATCTAGAACGCCGAATGTAGCAAATCGTGTTGATGCGATTGTTATGTTCGCTCTGACCGTTGATCATCAAACATATTTGAACTTAACATGAGTATCGATGTAGGAATTAAGATCGCCACCAGATACTGCAATGATTTTCATCCTGTCGATGTGCTGTTTACCTGCACTATCGTAGTCATAGCTAACTGAACGAGCAGTTTCATCGAACCAAACCGTAATCGAATTAGAATCTACCTCAAAACTACGTATTCCTGAGTAATTGTAAGTTTGCATTTAAGCCTCAATAATCCATTTGTACCAAAATATACAAATATCATTATTGTAATATCGCGAAGAACTACTGTGATTAATGTCACTAATTTCTAAGTTAATAAAAACAAAGGTAATATTTTAGATAACCATTATCTATCGCCTAGAACATAACGCCGCAATAACACGTGCGAACGACTTACTTTCCAAACCAATTATACTTCAAACCACAAACGCCGAGTGTAATTAGCATCGTGTTGATTGCTTTGTTATACGAGCCTTGCTTTCGCTCTGATAAACTTGGTAAATAACTGATTTACCAAGACTTGCTGTAAAACAATTTTAATTAGACTGGCTCAATTAAGCGAGCAAAATATCCAATCAACGACAATAACTGTGAAACGAAACAATCCCTTTTTCTTACACCATTTGTACGATTTGATTTCAACAAGTTTGGAACTGATAAACCAAATATCCTCGCCACAGTTGGGATTGATAATGCTGAGAAGAAAACACTGATGCAGACTAAAATGAGGCATAACCAAAGAACAATTGAAGCGTAAATTAGCTTCTGAAACGCCTGAATTTGGGGCAATAATAGCTCAATGCCGAACCTGATGAAATGAAAGCTAAAAGGCAACAAAGAAAAAGGAAAACCACCCTACTTTCACACCTAAAAAGCTAATGGTTCAATCGCTGAACTGAACCAAAAAACTGCATTCTCAGAGTTCGTATAACGCCGCAATAACACGTGCGAAAGACCGACTTACCAAACCAATTATACTCTAAACCGCGAATGCCGAGTGTAATAGCATCGTGTTGATTGCTTTGTTATACGAGCCTTGCTTTCGCTCCAATTAACTTGATAAAGAACTGATTTACCAAGATTTGCTGTAAACTGAGTTTAATTAGACTGGCTCAATTAAGCGAGCAAAATATCCAATCAACAGCAATAACTGTGAAACGAAACAATCCCTTTTTCTTACACCATTTGTACGATTTGGTTTCAGCAACTTCTGAGCTAATAAACCAAATATCCTAACCACAATTGGGATTGAAAATGCTGAGAGGAAAACACTGATGCTGGCTAAAATGAGGCATAACCAAAGAACAATTGAAGCGTAAATTAGTTTCTGAAACGCCTGAATTTGGGGCAATAATAGTTCAATGCCGAACCTGATGAAACGAACACCAAAAGGCAACAAAGAAAAAGGAAATCCACCCTACTTTCACGCCTAAAAAACTAACGACTCAATCACTGGACTGAGCCAAAAAACTGCAATCTTTAGTTCGTGTAACGCCTGCATAACACGTTTACTACTATGCAATTATACTTAAAATTGACGCCTTAAAACGAGAAACACCCGACAACCTGAGATGCCGAGTGTAGTAAATCGTGTTGATGCAATTGTTATGTGTATTTAGTCAAACCTACTTACTTAACTCACACTTCACGTTTAAATCTTCACATATTTTAAAAATACCAGATAATGGATTTACTTCTTCATCCCCTGTTACATCAGAGGTAATAGTTAACTTTGAAAGACTAGAATTAATCGCTGAGACCTTGATACTGCCGTCTTTTTCATTTTGACGCACATCAAGTACTTTTAATGAATCATCTTGATTGATAATCGATACATTAGGATTTTGGTTAACAACATCAATTGCTGTCTGGTAAACATTTTTAGCTGGAGCTTCAATATCAACAGATGCAACTTCATGGCTTTGACTTTTGTAATACATAACGGCACCAACAGTTGCGACTCCCACTCCAGCACAACCCGAAATTGATAATGAAGCTAATAAAATCAGTATTATTTTTTTCATAGACGTTCCCCCTTAAAAATCAGATATTAACATAATATTTCAAGGTAAAAAGTTAACTTGAACGTCCTTTCTGATAATTGAACAGAAACACATAACGCCTGCATAACACGTTTGCTATCATGCAGATTAAGCTCAAATTTACCACTTAACACGGTAAACTCAAAGAAACCTAGAATGCCGAATGTAGCAAATCGTGTTGATGCATTTGTTATATTTTACAGCAAAAATATATCGTCCCTATGAATGCTTTCAATACCATTAATAGCAATATATCCTTGAAAAGATAGTAAATCATCATGAGCCAAATCTGTTGGTGACCACATGTGAGCAACATATGTCTTGTCATCTTTTGAAATATAGCCACTAGCTTTGAAACAATTCAAAACAAACTCAGAACAAAACATTTTATCATTTTTCTTTTCGATGTTTGGTTTAGGTTTATTTCCCCAAATAAAGCGTCTATGTTCCATTCGTTTTTTAGGTAAATTTATTGCGCCACCTAAATCATACTCAATTTTATTTTTAACGCAATTATATGCGTAGGCAATCATTTTCGTTATTTTATCTTCTTTTAAGTATTCACAACGAGAAACTACAATATATGAATATGAATCAATAAATTCATTAAGTTTTATTGTTCTTACAAACTTACCTGCTGCATCTGCAACTAAATCATTACCAAGATATATACCACAGTGAACATAGATCCCTTTCGTTTTACTTTGAATTAATTTTGTTTTCTTCTTATTAAAAAATGACTCACTTTTAGGATCTTGATAACAAAACAATACATCTCCAGGTTTAATTTTGTCACAGGTAATTATTTGAGGGTAATCACTACCAAATAACTTAAGACCTGTAACACGATGTTCATTACCATTTTTATCAACTTCTGTTAATTTAACCATTACCAACCTCAAAAATATAACGCCTGCATAACACGTTTGCTACGATGCAGACTTAGCTGAATTTTACTACCTTAATCACTGAAACTAAAGACAAACCTAGAATGCCGAATGTAGAAAATCGTGTTGATGCATTTGTTATACGGCTACCCAAAGCGTGAGGCTAACTTCTTGTAAACTGCATCTTTATCTCGTTTTCCAATAGCTAAAACATAGACAACAATTTCGTCATCAATAACCTCATAAGCTAAACGATAGCCTGCTGTGCGTAATTTGATTTTATAGACAGAATCATAACCACGTAACTTTGATGCCGGCACATGAGGATTTTCAAGGCGCTCAATTAGTTTCTTTTTAAACTGGCTTTTAATCGGTGGCGCTAATTTACTCCACTCTTTTTGTGCTGCTGGTAGGAATTTTAATTTATAAGTCATCGATATTTACTTCCACAGCATCTGATAAATCAAGTCTGCGGCTTTCAACAAGCTGAGAAAGCTCGTAATCATCTAACATGTCCATTAGAAATTCGTAAGTTTCAGCAGGCACTAAGTAAGCCGCTGGTTTATTGTGATTTAAAATAGCTATAGCAGAGCCATCAGCTTCGTTCAAAAGAGCCGTAGGATTCTTCTTTAACTCTGAAATACTTGCTGAACAATCAGCTAGAACTTGTCTCATAACGCCACCAAATTAGTATTAAATTAAGTGCTAATTTTAGACCTTTTTAATGTGAACTGCTACTTTTTTCTTTTTGCCGTATAACGCCTGCATAACACGTTTGCTACGATACAGACCTAGCTGAATTTTACTACCTTAATCACTGAAACTAAAGGTAAACTGACAACGCCGAGTGTAGCAAATCGTGTTGATGCATTTGTTATATTGCCTATTGATAAACGACATGAAATCGTTCCAATACAAGAACCATGTCCTCATTAGGCTGAATATTTAACTCTGAACATTCAGCAGCAAAGAAACGCCAATGAGCTTCACGCCACCATTTTAATGAACGGTCGCCCTCGCCTTCTGCATGAGCAAATTCAGCCGTCACTTCGTTATATTTACACGTTTCAACTAAATCTATTTCAACGATACAAATTGGCTTTCCATTCCAATCAACGACCACTTGTAAGTGACCAACGGTTGGCATTGGTTCTTCACCTGATTCATACCAAATATTTAAGCTACAAGTTGCTGTCTTTTGACCAATTCGGATTAATTCCGCACATAAATTGGCATTATGCTCATCAGCACAGAAATAGTCTGAACTGAATGATAGATACTTTTTACGCTCAGTTTCAGAAAGTGAGCTTAGATACTGATTTAAGTAGAATTGAGACTGTTCTTCCATGAAATCCTCTTAACTATTTTCGCAA
>NZ_MSCO01000002.1:488441-489472 GCF_002954705.1 Aliivibrio sifiae | reverse complement strand
ATACCATGCAAATTAAGCCAAATTTACCACTTAACACGGTAAACACAAAGAAACCAAAAATGCCTAATGTAGCAAATCGTGTTGATGCAATTGTTAACTGTCTATTGTAAATATGGAATTAAAAACTAGTATCTAACCAACTATAAAATATTCAGAAATTTTATCTAGTCTAGGATTTGTTTCAGATAACCGTCCAAGATATGCAAAGTCCATTAATGAGTTAAACTCAATATTTTCTGGTGAGTTACTTGACAATCTATCTAATGATTTATAAAACTCCGTTGCTTGCTCAAAACTTTTATATAGAGGTCCATTTCTTTTGATTACGTTTGAAACTTCAGCAACTCTTTCTAAACATAAGTCATACATATTCTGATGATTCCCTATAGAGCCTCTCGTAATTCCTGATGTATCTAAAACTAATAACTTAACTTCATTGTCAAAAATCCAGTCCATTGCTTTTTTCTCACCAAAAGCTTTTAACATAGATAAAACAAGTTTATCTATAACATTAACATTGTGGGAATCATAACTTTCATAGAGAGTTCTTAATGTGGTATACCGGACTTTTGGAGGTAGAGCAGAGAAAAGCCTCATAATTTCATCATTTGAACCAAAAGTATTCTTTTTAAAGAAATTAAAAAATATATAAGAATACAAATTAAATAGATGTTCTTCAGCTTTCGCTAGAGCCTCGTCAGAAACATCCAAAATCAGTTGTGTGTGAGAGCAATCATTACCATGTTTTTTTATATATTTGATTGCTTCATTCAAAAGTGGATGTTCATTGCCCGATAATTTTAATTCTTCAGATACTTTATGATTTCCAAGAGTCACAAATTCTTCTTGTGAATAATTAAGAATTTTTCTAATAATAACTTCTGATATTTGTCTAATTGTGGCAATTCTTCCTCTATTAGGTCTACCTTTAACATAAAAGGCATCTTGAATTAAATCAGACATAAGTATATTAAATTTTTCGTTCGTAAAAGGTTCCACTAAAAATCTCTCCACATCAATTAAAGACAGTT
>NZ_MSCO01000002.1:483764-484400 GCF_002954705.1 Aliivibrio sifiae | reverse complement strand
TATACAGACCTAGCTGAATTTTAGCGCCTTAATCACTGAAACTAAAGGCAAACTGACAACGCCGAGTGTAGCAAATCGTGTTGATGCATTTGTTATACCCGTGCCTTTTCAAGCTCCTTAACCCTTTTTATGACATCTGAATCAGGTTTAGATTTTGATATAACAGAAAAATGTTTAAATGCTTCAGTAACACCAGATTCTTCTAAGATCATTTTCTTTGTGATTTTAGATAGTTCGTAAACCCTTGCTCTTGCAGATGCAATATCTAAATCAGAATCATTATCCAAAACATCCTCAGCTCCCATATAGGCGGTTGCTACTTGAACAGTTAAATAATCGTTCAAATAAAAACCATTTCTATCCATGAACTGACAAAGTGGAAAAATAATAGAAGAGGTTAAATCTTCTCGTTCTGATTTACTTAATTCCGTATTTGTCATAACTTCTGATACTACATCATGCCCAGAAACAAACATCGCATATAACTCTTCATGAATAGCTAGACGTTTATCAAATACTTTTTGAGAATAGATTTCAATTCTATTTTTTCGCCGAAAATACTCACTGAGTAATGCGCCAAGCACTACCCCTGCTAATCCAATTAGTGCGCTTTCCATTAAATTTTTCCTCGTAGGG
>NZ_MSCO01000002.1:478589-480333 GCF_002954705.1 Aliivibrio sifiae | reverse complement strand
TAACGCCTGCATAACACGTTTGCTACCATGCAATTATACTTAATATTGACGCCTTAAAACGAGAAACACTCGGCAACCTGAGATGCCGAGTGTAGTAAATCGTGTTGATGCGATTGTTAAGTGCCTTATTGAGGCGTATGTAACCTTTCCCCTAAATAATACAACCCTAAAACCGTTGCTAGGATCATCTGCCATAAAAAGAACATAAACATTAAAAAACCGCCCCAAGCTGAAATAATAAAATAATCTTCAGGTATCTCTAAGCTTAAAAATATGCGACTAGTTAAAACTAAAAATATACTTACGGCTGTTAAATAAGAAAACAATACACATAAAAAACGTCTTCTAGTCATTTCAATCATCATTGAATTACCATGATGATAAATTTCAATCTTAGGTGAATTAGCCATTAAGTCATCTATATCATGTTTATTAAATGTAGCTACCGCAGCCAAAGCTGCGATAAAAAAACCTGGTAAATTAGCCACAAAAGATGTCAATTCACTAATTAAACCACCTTGTCCTACTACTTTTTCAATAGACATGAAGAAAAAAACTACAACACTAGTTACAGCAGTAAAGAACATTGGAATAAACCAATCATATATCCACTTATCCTCATGCTTAATGCTAAGGTAAGAAAATGGTCTTAACAACTGATATGTAATTAACCTAAATTGTGAAAAACAATTCATATAATCAACTCTTCCATTTTATCTATAATGCCTGTGTGTATTATAGGAAATGATGTCATTAATGCATTACTAAAACCTATAATCTTTCTTTTTTTTACGTATTTATCGGCATAGCACAAAGTTCCCGTGTCTGTACTCAAAACAGCCGTATGACCTGTACCTGTTACATCATTAAAAGAAATTTTAACAAATGGCGAATCAAGAGAATCTGCATGTTGAATTGCTTTTTGTAAGTGCCCCCAATTTCCACCATTAAGAATAATGTCTCGTTTTCTAACTCGCATTTTTATATCAGTACCAATGAGTTCATGATGCGTATTGCTGTCATATCCACGCACAACCGTCATTTCACTTGTAATTGATATTCCGTTAATTTTACCGTTTTCTAATTCATCTCGGAATTCATCTGATGGATGAGCTAAAATATTTAATACACAAAAAACATTAATTGTTTTATTTGCAGCCCCTGATGGGTGTGGCTGAGTATATGTCTCTGGAAATTGTTGCTTAGCTAATTTACACATATGATTAAGAAAGCTACAAGCTTTCAATGCTGGTAAATTCGTATTTTTTTCAATTAAAGTTAGATGCTTATGAGCCGCATTCTGCGCTTTTAAGATAATAATATGACACGACGATTCTAAACCTCGCTCCTCACTCAAAACAACAACTTCTCGATCATCAACAGAGCCCCCCACCTTTTGAGTTACAGGATGAGCAGCCTGAGTATCAACTACATTAATTAACAAAACCCAAGAATCTTCTTTTTCTTCCATATCTTCAAGACGGAATTCGAGATCTGATGTCATAGATATTTTCTTTCTTGCTAACCCTAATTCTCTTAGACTTGAGAATTCAGCCATCAATTCATCTAAGGTTCTAGGCGAAGCCATAGTATGCGGAATATCTCTAGCTAAAGTCTTACCACATATATCTAAATCATAAAATTGGATTGTTCTTTCATTATTATTCATTTTTATAAGTTCTCAATTAACCAACGTTGGTTTGGCCATTATACAGCATGATATTTAAACTTGATAGATTGGCAC
>NZ_MSCO01000002.1:469860-477613 GCF_002954705.1 Aliivibrio sifiae | reverse complement strand
ATAACGCTGGCATAACACGTTTATTACCATGCAAACCAACCTGAATTTAACCGCCTTAATCACGAAACCCAAGGCAAACCCAGAACGCCGAATGTAATAAATCGTGTTGATGCGATTGTTGTGCGTGCTTACTTTCGGCTTGGCTAGCTTGATAAAGAACTGCCCTGCCAACATTTTTTAAGCCTTGATTTTAATTTACCGATGCCAATTAAGCGAACAAAATGTTCTTAAAATGCGAGATAAAGTTAATGGAAACAGATACATTTCATACGCCATTTGAACGGTTTGGTTTCAGCAAGTTTGAAACTGAAAAACTAAATACACTCGCCACAATTTGGATTGAAAATGCTGCGAGGAAAACACTGATGAAGACTAAAATGAGGCATAACCAAAGAACAATTGAAGCGTAAAATAGCTTCTGAAACGCCTGAACTTAGGAAAATAAGGGCTAATTTGCCGAACCTGATGAAATGAAAACCAAAAGGAAACAAAGAAGAAATTCACGCTTACTAAGCCGAAACTACGAAAGCCGCGATCCTTTTGATGAACCGTGCAAAAAATTTCGGACTCAGTACGCACAACGCCTGCATAACACGTTTACTACCAAACTATTATACTTAAAATTGACGCCCTAAAACGAGAAACACTCGGCAAACTGAGATTGCCGAGTGTAGTAAATCGTGTTGATGCATTTGTTATGCGTGGATTACAATCCAAACTTAACTTTTGTTTTCTGAACCGCTGTCTCTATGATATTTAAATTTAGCTCAACATTAGGATAAATAAATTGCTTATTTATTCCATATTCTTCGTCTAATTTTTTTAGAATGTCAGCTTTTAAAGCACTAGCTATTTTGTAAACTCTACGCCCTTGATAATCTGTATGGGTTGATGCTGTATACATTAATTGATCCATAGGAACGGCATCTCTATGATATATAAAAGCACCTTTTTGATTTAGTATCCGCTGCGCATATTTAATATCACCAAAATTAATTATTGGTGTGACCGTCGATAAACCATTACGGTCTAAAGTTGTACACATATTTTTTGCATGCATTTCGCGTTCAGTTGCATTCATAATTGTTCGGTCAGGGTTTCTCAAAAAACCGACGCGTCCTGATTCATAAATATCCATCATTTCTTTAACGCGAGCATAAATATCAAACATATATACACTACAGTCATCTCCTTCCATTTCACAGCATGCAAAATACAATGCAACCTTAGGGTCATAGCTGAAATCAATTAAATCTGTCGGCAAACCATAATGTTGAGCTAAATATGCGACGGTTTCGAAAGGTACTTCTTTTGAACCTAAATTAAGTAAATTATCATAGAAGTCATCTAAAATTTGGAATGATAGAGATTTGTATTCATCCATATCGATGTTAGGCAAAGAAACCATTGAATTGAAGCCAACATCAACATCACTCATATCAATTCACGACTAGAAATGAAGTAACGATAAAATGTCGATATACATACAAATTCATAATTCGCCATTCCACGATAAAATAACTCACCATCGGGTTGTTTATTTAACAAAAATCTTTCAACTTGCTCCATGGTATCTAAATCAGTTTGATACCATTGCCTAAAATCGAATGTTGGGTATTGCATACTTTCATCCTAATCAAAAAAACGCATAACGCCTGCATAACACGTTTGCTACTATGCAATTATACTTAAAATTGACGCCTTAAAACGAGAAACACCCGGCAACCTGAGATGCCGAGTGTAGTAAATCGTGTTGATGCATTTGTTATGACTTTTTCTGACACAATGCTTTAAATATATAATCATTAAGATAAAATGCTTTTTTTATATTTCTCTCACAACCGAGGCCATGCATAACGGTACAATTCATTATGATTTCATCGCCACTTCCCGTTGATTGAATTATCCCAGCACCATTTACACAAAATACAACACCAATTGTTTCACGCCCAAGATAATCACGCATTGAATCCTTATGCTTCGTAACAAAAACATCAAGTTTATGATAAAGATCTCGCGTTAACTCGGTAAATTCAGAGAACCTTAAAATCTTGTCACTTGTGACAATTAAATCAGTGATATCAAGTGTTATATACGCATATTTATATCTTGAATTAGTACCAATTCTGTTTTTAATTTGTTTTTCAGCACCCTTAAACCTTTTGAAAAGTTGTTGTTCTGATTTTATTCGTTTACATTCGATAAAAATCGTATATTTCAGATGCTCAATGACAATATCACATACACCTGTGATATTTACTTTCATTCCTGCGTTCATTAATCTAGCAGCCATCGAAAGCTCATGAAGAAAATCTCTTGACGGGTCATCATTTTGTTTAGAAGCTTCAAATCGATAATATTTGCCCGATATGATTTTTTTTATTTTTTCTTTAACATTCTGACTCTCGGTTAATTTGAATGCCTGATAAATTAATAGCAAATCCTCAATTTCCCTACCTGTAAGTTGATATTTTTTATAATCGTCCTTACTTTCAAGTTTCTTTTTACCATCGAAATAATTAAAATATTGTTGTAATCTTGTATTTTCAATTCTTAAATTTAAATCATTGCAAACCCAATCTACAGCACTCTTCAATTCATGCTGTATATCACAACCTTTTCTTCTATGGATATCTGATGAAACTACATACATTTAAATTACCCTTTAGTCATAACGCCGCAATAACACGTTTATTACTGCAACGACTTAGCTAAATTTTACCGCCTTAAACACTGAAACCAAAGACAAACCTACAACGCCGAATGTAATAAATCGTGTTGATTGCTTTGTTATGCGGCACAAATAAAATTAATTGTGTGGAACCAAGATACTACCCACAGTTACATTAACCAAAAACGGTTACGATACTTAAAATTTGCACAAAACTAAGAGAACGGAATGGATGCTATTGCTCATTTAATTATCATTTTAGGGAATCCATTTGCATATAAAATTGGACACTTAATTATTTCAATTTTAAGTATTGGAAAATTGTCCATTCAACCACTACCAACTAAATTTTCCGTTAATTTCGTGCAAGCGTTTGACGAAGATAAGGTTGTAGAAAACCAAAATAAACAAAACTACTCAATATCATATGGAATTACCCTTTCCATTGGTTACGTTGTAACTATAGCTATCTTTGGAGCCCTATTTTTTTATAATATTGATAGTTTTATTGAAGCCTAAACATTGAACTAAAACACCCGCATAACGCTGGCATAACACGTTTATTACCATGCAGACCAACCTGAATTTTACCGCCTTAATCACTAAAACTAAGACAAACCCAGAACGCCGAATGTAATAAATCGTGTTGATGCGATTGTTGTGCGTGCTTACTATCGACTTGGCCAACTTGGTAAAGAACTGCCCTGCCAAGATTTTCTAAGCCCTGATTCTAATTTACCGGTAGTAATTAAGCGAACAAAATGTTCTTAAATTGCGAGATAAAGTAAATGGAAAACAGATACAATTTTCACACCATTTGAACGACTTGGTTTCAGCAGATTTGGAACTGATAAACCAAATGTCCTTGCCACAACTGGGATTGAAAATGCAGAGAGGAAAACACTGATGCAGAATAAAATGAGGCATAACCAAAGAACAATTGAAGCGTAAATTAGCTTCTGAAACGCTTGAACTTAGGGAAATAAGGGGTAATTTGCCGAACCTGATGAAATGAAAACCAAAAGGCAACAAAGAAAAAATTTACGCTTACTAAGCCGAAACTACGAAAGCCACGATCCTATTGATGAACCGTGCAAAAAATTTCGGACTCAGTACGCACAACGCCTGCATAACACGTTTGCTATCATGCAGACTTAGCTGAATTTTAACGCCTTAATCACTGAAACTAAAGGCAAACTGACAATACCGAGTGTAGCAAATCGTGTTGATGCATTTGTTATATCAATCCCCAACTACGAGTAAAGAACTATTTCTTTTCTTTATTGATACTGCAACCTGCTGACCAAGCTGAACATAATTTATACAAAACAAATCCAGCTCTCTATATATATCTGCCTTCTCTATTTTTGAACTCTTAGCTTTAGCATGTAAATCGTTCAATTTGTGTCTTAATTCGTTAATTGACCTACAGCATATGATGCAGGAATTGAAAACGTCTTCATAAATAAACGGATACTGCCCATTAGAATAATCAACAAATTCACGGTGACGTTTTTCTAACATATCGAGGGTATTATCCAGAAAAGAAACAGGTTCACAATAATGTTCCTTTGATCTATCAATATCATTTGGAAATGAGTTAGCTAAAGTCCACAACTTGATATAGCGCTCAAATTCATACTCATATTGCAATTTACTAATATGCGTTTTACTTTCTAAGCTAGCTTTCAGATGATTTAGTTTCGATTCTAAATCTTCTTTTAATTTTGTCGCTTCATTCTGTTGGATTCGAGTCGCCCATATTTTACCTAACCAAGCACTCAAGCCAACTAAAAAAACACTAAAACCACCAAATTGAAACACTACTTCTTGCAACATAAAATTAACCATTCCTTTGATTGATATAACGCCTGCATAACACGTTTGCTACCATGCAGATTAAGCCCAAATTTACCACTTAACACGATAAACTCAAAGAAACCTAGAATGCCGAATGTAGCAAATCGTGTTGATGCATTTGTTATGTTTATTCTTATCATATTTGTATAACTTTTCTTTTATGGTATTCTATTAGAAGTTAATTTTTAAGGATTGTTTATAGACACATTAATTTCTCAGTAATACTGAAACACGAGCACGAGTGCTTTCGTCTTGGCAATCATTTACATATTTTATGTAAAAGAACCTGCCTCTGGTCTTCTCCTATGGAGTAATCAGAGGCAGGTTTTTTTTTGGACAAATTTTAAGATTACATTCTGGTTGGGAGTAATTATGTCTTTGAGTGTTTTGGTAAATAGTGCATCGGTGATATCTGCATTCTTTGGATGTATCCTCTGTTTATTTCGTTATCGGAGTGACTTAAGTCTAGTTACTCTTGAAAAATTAATTAGCTATGCTTTAGCTGCCAGTTCATTTCCAATGGGGATAATATTGATTATATCTGGTGTTTTCCCACATATAATTATGAGTCTAGACGGATTAAATATTTACTATTCTTTAGCTGGACTCAGTTTGACGTTTGTATCAATAAAAACGTTATTTGCTTGAATCGTTATGATCCCAACCAGAAACATAACGCCTGCATAACACGTTTGCTACGATACAGACCTAGCTGAATTTTAACGCCTTAATCACTGAAACTAAAGACAAACTGACAACGCCGAGTGTAGCAAATCGTGTTGATGTATTTGTTATACGTTTTTAGCTTTCAGAGATCGCAATTAGTTCTCCATCGACATCAAACATAAGCCCATCGACAACAGTTTTTACACGTTTATTTTGAAGTAGGATTAAAAGTTCTTTAACATACTCTTTACTGTCTTCAACAAGAATCTTACCGCTGCCGTCAAACTTAATTTTCCAATTACCGGCATCTGTTGCTGCTTCACGTAACTTACGTAACCAAATATCATTTGTAAAAAATTCTTTCTCAAATACAGATGCTAACTGACGCATTAAACGCTTATCATCGCCAATTATAGTTGTTAATTTTGATGATTCTTGTGAATTCATTGCAGCACTACTTCCCAAGGCTTCAATAGCTTCAACTTTTTTCTCTTTAAGGCGAGCTTGAAAATTCATAGCAGTTTCAAATTGCGTCAAGTTAGCGATAAAAACCCCCGATTTGTACTGGATAAAATCAATATAAGGCGTTATTTCAAATTTTGGTGTTTGATCTATTTCCATTACTAATTGGTTATCAAAATAGCTTGGTTTTAAACTCTTGTTAGAAGTATTATTTAATGACCAAGCTCCTTTAATATAACGGAATGCAAAAATACTTTCCTCTGGCTCACCAAAAGTTAACTGAATTGCATATGCATTGTAGCTATTTAATTCAGATTCTTGTGTGATCGTTTCTAACTCCCCACTTTCAACCATAGTTTTTAGTTGCTTCAAATCAGTAGCGCTCGATTCAACATAAAAAAATCGATTATCTTGATTTGTTGTGATTAGCTTAAGCTCTTCAATATGTTCATTGCCTTCAATACATTGAATAACATATTGTTTAAAATGCTCCTTATAATCCGAATGGATTTTAAGGTTTTTTACAGCGCCAAAACGCTTGGTTTTATTTGATACCTTAACGTCAACAATCCATACATTGACTGTAGCATTCGATAAATCAATTGCTTGAAGCTCATTTAATGATGCGACTAAACTAGCCTGATCGAGTTGTTGCTGGATCTCTTCTTGGATCTCTTCCGCAGTATTCGATTGATTTTGTGTCATATTGTTACCTGCTAACTAATGCTGAAATAAAATTGATACCAGAGTTTTCTAGAAAACTTACTTTTTTGTTAGATGCTGTAGCTATACCCATACATAGCGCATTTGCGCTAATTTCTTTATTTGGTTGACCAATTTTTTTATAATCGATGTCATAAAGTCGAATCCCCATTAAAAGAAACATTGGATTTAAAAGAATTATTTTATCCTTCCTAGAAAAAGCGAACATAAACACTAAAAAAATAATTAATGATAAAATTGATTGCCAACTTTTATAGTCAAATGCAAAAAGTCCAATAAGAAAAGGAAGAGTATAATTAATCATATCCCCTCTTACTGCTTTAACTTTTGTTATGAGTATTTCATCAGCGCCTTCTGATTTCGTAAATAATGATCTCATAATTTGCCCTGTAAACAGAGTACAAAAAGATGAAATAGTTATCCCAAATAAAGCCCAATAGCTAACATTTACATCCCAACTTGGAAGCCCAAAAGGAACAGTAGCAGTTAATGAACCTATATCACGAATAAAAAGTATCAAAAAAAGCGGATAATAAGAGGTAATAAAGATAAATAACTCTACCCATAATTTTACGCTAGTCTCTTGAGATCTTGTTGTTATCATTATTCTAATCCGTTATGAACTGTCCATATTATATATCAATAAGTTGAGAGTTGACTATAAAAACGTATAACGCCTGCATAACACGTTTGCTACCATGCAGATTAAGCCTAAATTTACCACTTAATGCGGTAAACCCAAAGAGAATCTAGAATGCCGAATGTAGCAAATCGTGTTGATGCGATTGTTATGGCGCAACTTGCGACAACCGTGGCAATATACTACAATAATGAAAATTAACTTTAAATAGGATACTTAAAATGGCTACAGCAAGCATCAGATTAGACCAAGACCTTGTGCAAAAAGCTACTATTATGGCTAAAGCATTCAGTCGCACCGCACCAAAACAAATTGAACATTGGGCTAAAATCGGTGAAATGATGGAAGATAACCCAGAACTATCATATGAGTTTGTAAAACAAGCAATTATTGCCAAAGCTGAAAAAGAAGCAGGAAAATTGGAGAGCTATAGTTTTGGCTAATATAACTCAAATTTTACAGACACCTACATTTAAGAAAGCAGTAAAAAAGTTACATAAAAATCAAAAGACGGATCTTGATAATGCAATTAAAGAATTAATGAAAGAGCCATTATTAGGAGAGCAGAAGAAAGGTGACTTGTCGTTTTTACGTGTCCATAAATTCAAAATGGTTAAGCAATTAACACTACTTGGTTACAGTTACGAAGATGGCACGGTCACCCTTGAGCTAATGGCATTAGGATCTCATGAAAATTTTTACCGTGATGTTAAAAATATCTTCTGAGCCAT
>NZ_MSCO01000002.1:436305-469427 GCF_002954705.1 Aliivibrio sifiae | reverse complement strand
CGCAATAACACGTGCTGAACGCCTTACTTACCAAACTCAATTATACTCTAAACCGCGAATGCCGAGTGTAATAAGCATCGTGTTGATTGCTTTGTTATACCGTTACTTAATCTACTTTTTCAACAGCTTTCGCCCCTAAGACAGCTAAACCACCAAGTAAAATTGACCAACCTAGAAATTTTGCAAATTTAGGATTCTCGGAACATAGACCAACTAAAGCTATTCCTGCACCAGCGCCTACTACACCGGCAGTAACCTGTGTAGATGTTACCTTTAATCCTGTTGCCCACTTAACAAAGTGCTCACAGTTCTTAGATGTTACGGAATAAGGCCATAGACCAATTTGAGACCTAGCATCCGATAACACCTCAGATATAGGTTTAGAAAATTTAGCGTTTGTAACGTAGGTCTTTTTACCTTGGGTAACATCATGCCAAGGTTCTTCTTGAACTGTCCCATTTCTTTGTGTTGCGGATATTAATAGCGGTGTTCCTTTAGTACATACTTTGTCAGTAACAATAGACCAATGTTGGTAAACACCAAAATCTGATACAAGAACATCACCAGGTTTTACAGATATAGTTTTCAAAATTTAATCCTTTAAAATATTAACCTTTTATATATTGTGGCTATTGGCGTAATTTCAAGGTATTTGACGCAAAAAGAAACGGTATAACGCCTGCATAACACGTTTACTACCATGCAAATATACCTAAAATTGACGCCTTAAAACGAGAAACACTCGGCAAACTGACAATGCCGAATGTAGTAAATCGTGTTGATGCAATTGTTATGTGCATTTAGGTATTGTCACTTTGACGATATAAGGTCTTTAATCTGTGAGATATTTTTATTGTGTTTATATGTACAATGATCACCTATTGCCATTGCCAAAACCCAACAAATAATAGGACCAATAATTGTAGAAGCAGACATAAATGCAATAATACAAAGAACTAACGCTGCGGCTATTGACGAATAAAATAAGCCAAGTGGTCCAAAGAAAAGCGTAAGTAAAAAAGAAACCAACCTAGATTTTTCATTAAGATTCATATACCAACCTGTATAGATAGTAAAATTATTTAATTTTTATAGAGCGCTATTTTATACAATAAAGAACACTTGACAAGATAAATAGACAACTAAACTGACTTCAGCACATAACATTTAATTATACCAACTAGATTCGCAATTTCTTCCGAGTCTATTCCACCACAACTAAATCACGATATTTTACTTTAAAACCAATACAATAACTTATTTTCGACCCGAAAAAAGAACTAAAATATCTGAATATGATTCGTATATCCCATTTTTATAGCCTTGTGCATGTAACTGATTAATCTAATATTTCCATTAAATTAATAACTACATTACAAATATGCGAAACTAAATTGCGAGTTAAACTTAAGTCACTACACTCACCTTATCATTCACAAAAATCAGTTATTATGGATATTCCATTAAACCTTAATCCAAGCTCACAACGTTTTACAGATCAATTACGTATTTTTATTCGTACGCGTGGCCTCGCTTATAATACAGAGAAACATTATATTTACTGGATAAGCAATTTTATTCGTTATAAAAATTACACATCAAAAGATGAAATCGAGGCATTTGATATCCCAAGCTACCTCGAGCATCTTGTAATAAAGCAAAATGTGTCTCCTAATACACAAAAAACGGCATTAAATGCCCTGATATTTTTATGTCGCGAGTTTTTACAGCAATCAGTCGATAACTTGGATTTTAAACGTTCTAAAAAAGCAACTAAACTGCCAACAGTATTTACTCATAATGAAGCTATATCTGTAATAAACGAATTAAAACATCCTGTAAAATTGATAGCACAACTGATGTATGGCAGTGGATTAAGAATAAACGAATCGTTACGCCTCAGAGTTAATGATATCGATATAGATAAAAAAATCATTACCATTAAAAGCGGAAAAGGCAATAAAGATCGAACATCAATCTTACCTGACAGCGTTATTGAAGCGATTAAAACCCAGCTCGATTTTGTAAAACAACAGCATAAACTCGATGCTTTAAATGGCAACGATGAAGTTTATATGCCTTACGCTTTAGCTGAAAAATACCCAACACAAGCCAAAAGTTATGGTTGGCAATATGTTTTTCCATCACCACAGTTAAGTAATGATCCTCGTTCAGAAAAATATCGACGCCATCATCTGTTAGATAGAACGGTTCAATCTGCTGTTAGAAAAGTAATACAAAAGGTTGGTATAGATAAGAAAGCAAGTTGCCACACATTTAGACATAGTTTTGCTACACGAATTTTAGAAAGAGGAGCAGATTTAAGAACAATACAAGAATTATTGGGTCACTCTGATATCAAAACGACCCAAATTTACACGCATGTTATCGGTCTACATTTTTCAGGGACAAAAAGTCCACTGGATTTCGACTAATAACACTTACATCTCATATTGGCGATGTTTTAGTGAGTAAAAAATAGCTTTTACTGCTTTCGCCAAAAAAATCACTGCGATAATAACAAAAACTTTACTCGCAATAAAACCAGGGGCTAAATATGAAACGATGGCAAAAAAAGCACCGATAAGTGCAGATAACATCCACTCTTTTTGCATGATTACATTACCAACCGAGCCATTTCAATTCCTGAACCTTTTACTCCATCGATGTTTTCAATAATAGAATCATTGATGAATAAGATATCAGCTTCAATTTGCTCTGATAACCACACTGATTTTGCATCTAGTGTTGGTAAGTTATCCCAATCACGATTAATCGCATTAGCCAAACGTACTGTTGCGGCTAATGGAGAATAAATATTATCTATTTTGGGCTCATACTGTTCAGAGATAGCAAAAACCAATCCTTCAGAAAAAGACCAACTCTCGGCCAATTTAGCACCTAAAATTGCGCTATCAGTACCAATCGTTGAGCGCTGTGCTGTAACTTTATTACTGCCAGCTTCAATCTTTTCAAAAATAGTTGGAACTTGTTCAGCCATTACCGTGTAAATCATTAAATCGCCAATATTATGTAACATGCCAGCAGTAAAGGCACTATTTGGATTTACTGAACAACTTTGAGCTATCGCTTTACTCAGAATCGCGACTTCAAACGTTTCTTGCCAGAACATTTCTAAGTCAATCACTTCCACGTACGGGAAGGCACTAACCAGAGAAGATGCGATAATCAATGTTTTTAACGGTTCAAGACCCAAACGCACAACCGCTTGATCAACGGATGAGACACTTTTGCCTCGAGAAAAATGTGCTGAGTTCGCTAAACGAATAACACGAGCACTAACCACTTGTTCCATTGAAATAGTGCGAGCCAGTTCTTGAAGCTCTACTTCGGGATCATTCACAAGTTCCATCATCTCACGGATCACTTTAGGGATCTTTGGTAACTCATGCGCATGACTTAAAATTTCATTTTGTTCCATTTTCTTCTCCACAACAAGTCGCTACTTTTTCTTTTTCATCACGGCAACAGTAAAACGACTGGTGCAGACTAAGCGTTCTCGTTGATCTCTAATATCAATTAGCCAAACTTGGGTTGTTGCACCTAAATGCATTGGTTTTGCAGTGGCGTAAACGGTACCTTCTCGTACTGCACGAATGTGATTGGCATTTATATCCAACCCCACGCAATATTTTGATTCATCAACACACCAATTAGCAGCAATAGAAGCAACTGACTCGGCTAGCGCAACAGAAGCTCCACCATGCAGCATTCTAAGAGGCTGATGCACTGTTGAATTTACTGGCATTGACGCTGTAATGGAGTCATCAGTGTACTGACAATACTCAATATTTAATGCTTCCATCAAGGTATCTCGGGATGTTGAATTTAATATTGCCAAGTCCATCGGACGCTTCCAAATACTCATCGCCTATCCTTAAATTATCTTTGCTAATGTGTATCGCCTCAGTTTACACCCAACAAAGCAGATCAAAAACACATTTTCACTTGTTGTCTGCTTTTAGTAGCTGATAAACTTCACAAAATTTTCCACTTTCTAATTAATAGGCTTGATATGTTAAATAAAAGCATGATCACTAATTTAATCTCACTACTCTTGTTAGCAGTCGGTTATTACATGCAACAAAATACTCTGTACTATATTGGCTTATTTGCTTTTTCTGGTGCATTAACTAACTGGCTTGCCATTCATATGTTGTTTGAGAAAGTTCCAGGCCTATATGGTTCTGGTGTGATTCCAGCGCGATTTGAAGAGTTTAAAGCCAGCATCAAACACTTGATGATGGAACAATTCTTCACAAAATCAAATGTAGATAAATTCCTATCTAAAGAGATGGCATCGGCAACGAATATTAATCTAGAACCTGTGATTGAAAAAATCGACCTATCGCCTGCGTTTGATTCTTTAGTGGAGGTGATCATGAACTCTCAATTTGGAGGCATGTTAGCAATGATGGGCGGCAGTGAAGCAATTCAACCGATGCGCGACCCTTTTATTGAAAAGATGAAGATTTCGATTACAGAGATCAGCCAGCAAGATCAATTCAAACTCGCTTTGAAAGAAGAATTAGAAAGCCCTGCGATGATGGATGATATTCAAGTCACTATTGAAGAGATCATTGACCAACGTCTTAACGAACTCACACCTAAATTAGTTAAAGAGATGGTTCAAGATATGATTAAAAAGCACCTAGGTTGGCTTGTAGTTTGGGGTGGTATCTTTGGTGGTGTGATTGGCCTTTTATCTACGCTAATACAATAATCCGATTTCAAACATATAAATACAAAAATGCCAGCCGTTCAATTGAAATGCTGGCATTTTTATTTAGATAAAGAACAAATTCAACAATTAGTGAATTGGGGCTTCATCATCTGCATTAAACTTACCAAAATGCGCTTCAAGGATTTCAGGAGTCAACTCCCCTGCTTCTTCAAGGCGTTTAAGCTCTGCAACAATCGCTTTTTGCTCTTCTATAGAAGGCAGTGCGACTTCTGGTTGATCTGAACCTTGTTGAACCATATCTTGCAGTTCTTTTTCGATATCACTCATGATTACTTTCTCAATTCACTAAAACAATTACGGAGATTCTACAAGAAATCTCCGTAAAAGGTAAACCTAAAGCAGTCAGTTATACTTTAAATGCACCAACTAATTGATCTAATCGTTGTGAAAGTTCGTTAAGTTGTTGACTCGAATCAGCTAATTCTTGTGCTGTTGCCGTGGTTAGCTCATTAATGCCATTAATCTCTTCGATATTTTGGTTAATTGTATACACCACGGTTGATTGCTCTTCTGTTGCCGTTGCTACTTGCGTATTCATATCTGAGATATCAGTAATGCTTAATGCAATACCTGCTAAAACATCTGTTGCAGTATCAGCTGATTGAACACCACGAGCCGTTACAGTGTGACTTGCTTCCATTGCCGTTACTGCATTTTGAGCTTCAGTTTGCAGTTGGTCTATCATCTTTTGAATTTCATCAGTAGATTCAGATGTACGGCTTGCTAATTGGCGAACTTCATCAGCCACCACTGCAAAACCACGACCGTGCTCACCAGCTCTCGCCGCTTCAATTGCTGCATTCAATGCCAGTAAGTTAGTTTGATCTGAAATTCCGCGAATAACATCCAAGATTGAACCAATGTCTTGTGTCGTTCCTGCAAGTTGTTCCACCACATGACTGACTTGAACTAAATCACCTTCAAGCTGAGTAATAGCATCACGAGATTCAATCACAGTTTGGCGGCCATTTTGTGTACTCACTTCAGCATTGCTTGCCGATTGAGCTGCATTTGCCGCATTTGAAGCGATTTCATTAATCGTACTGCCCATTTGATTAATCGCCGTAACCACTTGTAAGGTTTGATCGCGTTGCATTTCACTGTTATCACGCGTTGAGGTTGCTTTGAGTGCAACATTTTCTGCTGTGGTATGCAGTACATGCCCAGTTTCAACAACTTCAGAAACTGTTGCGTGAATTTTCTCAACAAAACCATTAAAGCCTTTTGAAAGCTCTGCAATCTCATCATTTCCTTTCACTTCGATACGATGAGTTAAATCCCCTTCACCTTCACCAAGCTCATGAAAGCGGTGTGCTAATTCTTTAATTTTATTCGTGATCGAGCCTGCTCCCCAAATCGCTAATGTAATAAAGATAGCAATGATCACTAATATAGATAGGATGATTTCTTCTGTTGAGCTATAAAGACTTTCAAATACTTCGCCTACAGGCACTTCTGCAACAATAAACCATTCCATTGATGGGATATAATGAGAAGCGATAAAAATCTCTTTACCATTTTTTTCAATGCGGCTTAAATTAAACGCTTGTTTGGTTAACAATGTTGATGCTTCTGCACTCACCAGATTACGAATTGATTGTTTTCCCATGATACTACTGTCTTTATGAATTTTAATGTCACCATTACCATCCATTAAATACACAAAACCAGTCTTCTCAATTCTAAAACCGTTTAATAATGACACCATATCATCAAGAGATTTAGATAACCCTGCCATTGATGTACCATTTAGCTGCTGAAAATTAACAAACAGTTTCACTTCACCATTTTTCTCAGTAAAGACATTCAACATTCGCTCAGGGCCATTTTGAGTAAACCCAAAAAACCAACCATCTTGTTGCTGAGTTAATTGACGTAAAAAACCGTCTTGGTTCCAATAATACGCTGTTTTACGGTTTGCTACTGACGCATCATTCAATTGATGTTGTTGTTTTAGTTTATTCAGTTGAGCAATCAGTAGTGTTTGATCTTCAGGTGAAATATTAGGGTTTGAAATAGCATCAATAATAAATGGATTATTTGCCATTTGCTCTGCCGCCGAAGAGATAACCGCGACTTCTTTATCAACTTCACCACCAATCTGTTTAAGGATGGTAGGTAACTCAAGCGTCGTTAAACGCTCATCAAGAGTCTCGAATGCTTTGGTTTGGGCAACAATACCCACAAGTGAAGTCGATGCAATAATCGCTATTACGATGCCTGCTACGAGTTTCTGTTTTATTGTTAGATTAATCATAATTTTTCCACCGCTAAAATAGATTTTCTATATAACGGCAGGGCGTACCATTACTTTAATAAATAACTGCAATTTAATTCATTAGCTAAATGGTTGAATAATCAAAATTAAACCTCATCTATTAAGGAACTAATGTGATTTTAATAAGTCACAAAGAAATAATTACTACATAATCCAGAAAATGGGTGATATATGCCAGCGTTAAAAGTTCAACAATTACAAACTTATCTTGAATCTCAAGTCATTGGTCAGCCTGCATTAGTGAAGCAGTTATTAATAGCCCTTCTTGCTGATGGCCATATTTTAGTTGAAGGCCCTCCTGGTCTTGCGAAGACCCGTGCTGTTAAGATTTTGGCTGATTCGATCGAGGGGGATTTCCACCGCATCCAATTTACTCCGGATCTATTGCCTTCAGATTTAACCGGGACGGATATTTATCGCCAAGAAACGGGAGAATTTACCTTCCAACCGGGCCCTATCTTTAATTCATTGGTTCTTGCAGATGAAATCAACCGTGCCCCAGCTAAAGTGCAAGCGGCGATGCTTGAAGCGATGGCTGAAAAACAAATCACTGCAGGTCGCAATACGTATCAATTACCAGAGCTATTTTTGGTGATGGCGACACAGAACCCGATTGAACAAGAAGGGACATACCCTCTACCAGAAGCGCAACTTGACCGTTTCTTAATGCATCTGGATGTTGATTACCCAGGCGCTGAAGATGAATTAGCGATTCTGCGTTTAAACCGTGGTGAAGCCCTAGGTGAGCAAGCAGAGAAACCACAACCTTTAGCGCAAAGTGAAATATTTAAAGCGCGTAAAGAAGTTCTCTCGATTTACATGGCGCCTGAAATTGAGCAATACATTATTCGTATTACCATGGCGACACGTAAGCCAGAGCAATACTGCCAAGACTTAGCGAAGCAACTAGAAATGGGCGTGAGTCCTCGTGCAACGTTAGCACTTGATCGCTGTGCTCGTGCGCATGCATGGTTAGCTGGTCGTGATTTTGTTAGCCCTGAAGATGTACAAGCGATGGCCTACCCTGTGTTACGTCATCGCCTGTTGTTAAGCTTCCAAGCACAAGCGGAAGGGACAACTGCAAATAAAGTGGTTGAGCGATTATTACAAATGGTTGCGGCTTCTTAACGTCGTAAAGTAATTATATGAAAAAGACTACTCTATCGCTGCCACCACACAGTAATGGCGTTACCTTGTCACTTAATGAATTGGTTCACTATAAGAATCATTCATTACAGTGGCTACCGCCGTCTCAATCTGTGTGGTCAAAAATGAATGGCAGCCACCAAAGCCGACAAAAAGGCCGCGGCATGGATTTCTCAGAAGTACGTCAATACCAACCGGGCGATGATATTCGCTCGATTGATTGGCGTGTGACTGCGCGTACTGGTAAGCCTCATACCAAACTCTACAGTGAAGAGCGTGAGCAACCAACCATGCTGTTTATTGATGTCAGCGACACCATGCGTTTTGGCTCTCAACTGCTGTTTAAATCAGTACAAGCTGCGCATTTTGCCAGTTTATTAAGCTGGATAACGCTCGCAGCAAAAGATCGCGTTGGTGGGATCATCTTTGATGGATTATCGACCTTTGATTGTAAGCCCTCTTCTCGTCAAAAAAGTGTGCTGCAATTTATGCAATCTATCATTGAACAGCATAATACCAACAGTGGCTCTGAGCCTTTGGATACTGCGCAACAAGCCAGTTCGTTTGCCAACGGGTTAAGCCAGTTGCAACGATTATGCCCTAAAGGCAGTGAGATTGTGATCATCAGTGATTTTTATGCCCTAACCGATGAATGTAAGGCTATCTTCAGTCAATTAAGCAAACACAACCGTTTACAGTTTGTAATGATTAGCGATCCGCTTGAGCAAGGTTCAACTCGCTTTAATGGCACTGAATATGTTTCTGATAACAAACGTTCTGCATGGTTAGACTTTTCGTCATCATCGACCAAAAAAGCGTTAGAGCAGCAAGCCAATCTTCATAAAGCGTATGTGCAAAATATGGCGATGCAATTAGGTATTCAACTGCACTGTTTATCCTCAGGCTTACCGTTATTATCGCAATTGACGTCTTCACAAGATCCATCACACCAAGATAAAGGAGCCAAGTAATGTCTTTATCTTCAACCCAACAAGCACCAGCAAATAACGTATTGCCATTAGCAGATATTCATTTACCTGCCGCACCATCGTGGGGGCTATCTCTCACGGGTTATGGACTCATCGTCTGTGTGTTATTACTGGTTATTGCCATCGTTTGGTTTATATATCGTCAACGTCAAAAAAGCGTATTAAAACGACTTGCCTTACAACAGTTATCGCAGCTAACACCACAGCAAACCAGTGACATTGCGCGTTTATTAAAACAAGCCGCATTAAGTCACTTTCCTCGTGAGCGCATTGCCTCACTTCATGGATTAGCGTGGTGGCATTTTGTTGAGCAGCAACTACCCGTGAAAAAACAGGCCAATGTTCATTTCTCATCTCGTGCAGAAATGTTAGAGCTAACTTTATACGGACAACAAGCATTATCAGAAACCAATCAACAACGTTTCTATGATGATGTGCGTTATTGGCTATCTCATGCTTTACCAGTAAAAAAAGTAATGGCAACAACATCAACAAAAGGACATCAACATGCTTGAATTCGTTTGGTGGTGGGCATGGTTTTTATTACCTATTCCCTTCCTGTTTTACTTTTTTGTGCCTGAAAAAGACATAGGTACCGCTATTCACCTTCCTCGATTACCAGATCAAGGAGAGTATAAGCAACCAAATAAACGCATCAATATTGGTTTATTGTCTGTGGCTTGGCTGTTATTGATTGCGGCCTTAGCCCGTCCGGTATGGTATGGCGATCCAGTTGATATTCAGCCAGAACACCGTGACATGATGCTAGTGGTCGATTTATCTGGCTCAATGGCCGAAGAAGACATGAAAACCGAGAATGGGGATTTTGTTGATCGCTTAACCGCGGTTAAAAAAGTCGTGTCTGATTTTATTGATGAGCGTAAAGGCGATCGTCTTGGGTTAGTACTGTTTGGTGATCACGCTTATCTGCAAACCCCACTCACCTTTGATAGAAAAACCGTCGAAGAACAACTTGACCGTACCGTTCTTGGTTTAGTCGGACAAATGACCGCCATGGGTGAAGGCTTAGGGCTAGCGACCAAAACCTTTATTGAAAGCAACGCCCCACAACGAACCATTATTTTATTAAGTGATGGCGGCAATACAGCCGGAGTACTCGAACCATTAGAAGCAGCGCAACTTGCCAAAGACAATAATGCCAAGATTTATACGGTCGGTATTGGTGCGGGTGAAATGCAGGTTCGTGGTTTCTTTGGCAAACAAACCGTCAATACCGCGCGTGATTTGGATGAGAAAACACTGACTGAAATTGCAACCATGACAGGTGGACAATATTTCCGTTCACGTAATGCCGATGAGTTAGCGAAGATCTACCAAACCATCGACCAACTAGAGCCCATTACTCAAGCAACACAAACCTGGCGACCACATGAAGAGTGGTTCCGCTATCCGTTAATGGGGTATCTGTTTTTCTTCTTTATTATTGTGGGAGTAAGAAAGCGTCATGGCTAATTTTACTTTTCTCTATCCGCTGTGGTTTTTAGCCCTTATCCCTCTTGGGGTATTGGTGCTTATTCAACGTAAAAACAAAAACACCACAGGGCTGATTGCACCGCACATTGCCAAACAATTGGGAATGACTCAAAAGACACAAGGCAATGGCTTTACGCTTGGCTTAGTATTCGCGTGGTTATGTGTTACTACTGCCCTCGCAGGTCCTAGTTTTGGTTATAAAGACTCACCAAGTTTTCAGCTCTCAGGTGCGCGAGTGCTTGTGATGGATATGTCTCGCTCTGTGTATGCGACCGATATAAAACCAAATCGTTTAACTCAAGAGAAATACAAAGCGAAAGATTTACTGCCTTATTGGAAAGAAGGCATGACGGGGTTAGTCGCTTATGGCGCGGACAGTTACTTAGTCAGTCCGTTAACTGAAGATAGCCAAACGCTCAATAACTTAATCACTAACTTATCGCCAGAAATCATGCCTTATAAAGGGAAAGGCAGTAACTTGTTAGCGGCGGTTGAGCAAAGTATTGAGATGATGACTAAATCAGGCCATCAGCAAGGTGACATCATTGTTTTGACTGATGGAATATCAAACCAACAGCTCGATAAAGTGATGAGTCGCGTTAAAGGCACCAAATGGCGAATCAGTTTATTAGGCATAGGAACTAAAAATGGCGCGCCAATTGAGTTGCCATCAGGTCAGTTGCTCACCGATGCTTCAGGTAAAACAGTTGTCGCGACACTGGATTCAGACCCACTAGTCACACTGGCACAAACAACTAATGGTGTGGCTCAACTTATTCAATCAGATAACAGTGATATTGAAGCTATTGCTCGCTTAACTAAAACGCCAGTAGAGCAAGTGACACAGAACAGTGATAACCAGGTGAACAGTCGTGCCAATCATGGTTATTGGCTACTTTTCCCATTGGTACTGTTCTCACTGCTTTGCTTTAGAAAAGGAATGCTCTTAGCGCTTCTATTGGTGTTGTTGCCAATTGATAAATCTATGGCAAGTACAGACGTATCAAGTCACTTAGTTTCTGATGATTACAGTGCTCATCAACAATTTAAGCAAAAGGACTATAAGGCAGCAAGTGAGCAGTTCAAATCAAAACAATGGAAAGGAGCTGCACAATATAAGGCTGGAGATTATAAAGGCGCGATTGAAAGTCTAACCGGTCTTGAAGATACTCAATCTCAATACAATCTTGCGAATGCCTTGGCGCAAAATGGTCAATTGGAAGAAGCGAAAGAGAAGTACGAGTCTTTACTAAAAACCGATTCAGAGATGAAAGATGCAAAGAAGAATCTTGATATCGTCAATAAAGCGCTAGAGCAAAAACAGCAAGAGCAAGACGATAAGAATAAACAATCGGATAAAAATAAAGACGACAAACAAGATAAAAAACAGGATAAACAAAACCAAAAGAATAAAGACAGCAAAGACGGCTCTGAGCAATCTTCAGATTCACAGGACTCACAATCTCAAGATTCACAGCAGAATCAGCAGAATCAGCAGAATCAGCAGAATCAGCAGAAAAATGAATCTCAATCTGATGATAAATCACAGTCTGATAAGCAAGATAAGTCAGAGGGATCTTCTCAAGAGCAGCAACAAAAAGAGCAAGCTAAAAAAGGACAAGAGAAGAAAGACAAAGAGCAAGCAGCACAAGCTCGTGATGAGAAAGATAAGCAACCTAAATCGGACGAAGAGAAAGAGCGACAAGCTCAAATGCAATCACAACAAGCAAAAGCAGACAGTGACGCCATTAAAACCGATCCTCGTCTACAAAAATTAGAACAATCAGGCGCAAAAGAAGATGAACTGCTTCGTGCTCTATTGTATCTGCAAGCAAAACAGCAAGAAGCACCACAAGCTTCTGAGAATGAATGGTAATTTTAATGAGTATAAGACAAATCAGTCCCTACTCTACTGTAAAGAGTTCGACAGTGAAGGCTTCTATGAAAAAGACAGCGCTAATAAAGAAAGTGATCTTATTTACGACCTTATGCGTGAGTGGTATTTCGGCAAGTTACGCTCAAGCCATTGCAACAGTTAGTAAAAACCAGATCACTGAAAACGAAATGATTCAATTAATGGTGTCTGTCGATAAAAGCGCAGATCAAAGTAAATTTGACCCAAGCCAACTCGCGCCTGATTTTCGCAGTGGTCAAGTCAGCTTTGGTAGCTCACGTTCGCTAATGAATGGTGATTACAGTGTACAAAGTCAGTGGACGGTTTCTATTGCCCCAACCAAAATGGGCACGTTAACCATTCCGAGTATGGATGTCGCAGGTGAGCAAACTAACCCAATAACGATTCGTGTGACTAAAGATGCGACCGCCCCAAAAAGCAGTGACGTAATCAAAGTCAGTGGTGAGTTAACCAAGGATGAATTATATGAAGGCGAAACCGCTCAATTTAATGCCAAGATTGCTATTTTTGCAGATATTCGTCGTTTAAAAGATCCAAACATCATTACACCACAAGGAGCTGGTATTGAGTTCTCTCCTATTGGAGAAAGCAAGCAGTACCAAACTGTGATTGATGGAATGCAAGCAACCGTAGTTGAACAAGCGTTTAGTGTGAGTGCAAATCAAGCAGGCCAATTAAGCTTTGATGGTTTGGCTTTCACTGGTGGCTTAGTACAAACTGATCGTTATGGCCGTAGTACTAAATTAATTCCACTGAACGTTAGCCCTAAACAGTATCAATTAACCGTATTAGCAAAACCCGCGGATTTCACAGGGACTTGGTTACCGACTACGGATTTAAAATTAGGGCAACAATGGTTAGTTGATGGCAAGCCACTAACAAGTACCACTGTAGAAGCGGGTACTGCCATTACTCGTCAAATCACGCTAATGATGGCAGATGTCCCACCAGAGAAATTACCAACGCTTGATATTAATTATCCTAAATCGGTTCGCATGTACGATGAGAAACCCGTAATAGGTAAAGACAGCCAAGGAAATAGCGTGATGACCATTAAACAAGTGATCATCCCTCATGCCGATGGTACGGTTCAATTACCCGCGGTTTCGATTCAATGGTGGAACAGTAAAACACGCCAGTCTGAGGTGGCAAAATTGGATTCATTGGCATTAACAGTGACCCCAAGCACTCAAATTATCGAGCAAAAGATCGAGAGTCA
Organism: Aliivibrio sifiae; assembly: GCF_002954705.1. Lineage (GTDB taxonomy): Bacteria > Pseudomonadota > Gammaproteobacteria > Enterobacterales > Vibrionaceae > Aliivibrio > Aliivibrio sifiae_A. The sequence goes on along the minus strand of NZ_MSCO01000002.1, from coordinate 455,621 downwards.
AACAAATGCTCAACCTAAGAGAATAGTAAAACGTGAAGTTGATCATGTTTTTTGGCCATATACAACGTTGGCTTTTGCTCTTTTATGGATATTAACAGTAATTGGTTGGTATATTAGCCGAACAAAAGGACACACTAAAAGCAACAATCTTGAAGGCAATAAAGTGATCATTGCCAATGGCAGTAAAGCTCTTATTTCTGCACTTGATAACAATAATATAATTCTTGCACACCAAATAATCTCAGATCATCATGAGCAATGGCGCAAGCAAGGTATTGATATTGTTGAAGTTAAAGGATTAACAACCAAACTAAGTCAGCAAAAATACGCAAAAAATAGAGATAATAGCGCTGAAAAACAAATTATTAGCGAGATTAAAAAGAAATTAACGACTCTTAATAAACCCTTTCAACCTGATGTAGAACTTGAAAGATTATAACGGTTTTTAATTTCACTTAGCGTCCTTTCATTAAGGCTCGCGAGCTCGTCTCGCTGGCCTTTTTTATACATTGAATTCTGCTAGTCACACCTACTTTTAACATTATCTCTATCTTATTATTTACATTACTCTTTATTCATTAAACAAATTAAGCGTCATATCACATTACGTCCTACCCTACGCAAACGATCCCCCTCAAATATTCATATAAAAAAGCATGAATAATCACACAATTTTTTATTTTTGATTGACATCTATCTCATAAAACTCAATTATCAATACATCAAATGTTCACTACCATCGCATTTGCTCAGTATCATCTGAAACGGTGGCAGCGAGACGGATTTTCAAAGAAGATGCTCAAGCAGCATGTGATCAGTAAGGGTAAGTAGTATGACAACTAAATTAGAACAACTTCGTAAACTAACAACAGTAGTAGCAGATACCGGTGATATTGAAGCAATCGCAAAATACACACCAGAAGATGCAACCACTAACCCTTCTCTAATTTTAAAAGCAGCTCAAATCGCAGAATACGCACCACTGATTGATGCTTCAATCGCTTATGCAAAAGAGCAAAGCAACGACAAAACACAACAAGTGCAAGATACGTGTGACATGCTCGCTGTGAGCATCGGTAAAGAAATCCTTAAAGTAGTACCTGGTCGTATCTCTACTGAAGTAGACGCTTGTCTTTCTTACGACACTGAAGGCAGCATTGCAAAAGCTCGCCAACTGATCAAAATGTACAACGATGCTGGCATCACTAACGATCGCATTCTTATTAAACTGGCTTCAACGTGGGAAGGTATCCGCGCTGCTGAAGTACTAGAAAAAGAAGGCATCAACTGTAACCTAACACTTCTTTTCTCTTTCGCTCAAGCGCGTGCATGTGCTGAAGCTGGCGTGTTCTTAATCTCTCCTTTTGTTGGACGTATCATGGACTGGTACAAAGCAAAAGAAGGTCGTGATTTTGAAGCATCTGAAGATCCAGGCGTTATCTCGGTTGCTGGTATCTACAACTACTACAAAGAACATGGCTACAACACAGTAGTAATGGGTGCAAGCTTCCGTAACATTGGTGAGATCCTTGAACTTGCAGGTTGTGACCGTCTAACTATCAGCCCTAACCTACTTCAAGAGCTTGAAGAAGCAACTGGCGAAGTGGTTGAGAAACTGATTGATACAAACGGCAATAAAGAACGTCCTGCTGCAATGACTCACGCTGAATTCTTATGGGATCACAACCAAGACCCAATGGCTGTTGAGAAACTGGCTGAAGGCATCCGTAACTTTGCGGTTGACCAAGGTAAGCTAGAAGACATGATCGCAGCTAAGCTATAAAACTAGAAACTAGAACGCTTCGCTACTAATAAGAGCAAAAACAATCACGTTATAAGTAACACTCTCAACGTGCGTATTCCATGCTCTTATCGTTTCTAGAAGCGAAGCGCCTATAGTTTCTAGTCGTCACCATATTCAAATCGGGTTGAACCTCTCAACCCTTCATTTTCAAATATTCGAGTTAATCATTATGAATCGTAAACATTTAGCTAATGCTATCCGTGCTCTAAGCATGGACGGCGTACAACAAGCAAATTCTGGTCACCCTGGCGCACCAATGGGCATGGCTGACATCGCTGAAGTTCTTTGGCGTTCACACCTAAACCATAACCCTGCAAATCCTGAGTGGGCTGATCGCGACCGTTTTATTCTTTCTAACGGCCACGGCTCTATGTTGATTTATTCTCTGCTTCACCTAGCAGGTTATGAGTTACCAATTGAAGAGCTTAAAAACTTCCGTCAACTGCATTCTAAAACTCCAGGTCACCCTGAGTACGGTTATGCACCGGGTATCGAAACAACAACAGGTCCTCTAGGCCAAGGCATCACGAATGCAGTTGGTATGGCGATGGCTGAAAAAGCATTAGCAGCACAATTCAATAAAGAAGGCCACGACATCGTTGACCACTTCACTTATGCATTCATGGGTGATGGCTGTCTGATGGAAGGTATCTCTCACGAAGCGTGTTCTTTAGCGGGTACTTTAGGTCTTGGTAAGTTAGTTGCTTTCTGGGATGACAACGGTATCTCTATCGATGGTGAAGTTGAAGGTTGGTTCTCTGACGATACACCTAAACGTTTTGAAGCGTACGGTTGGCACGTAATTTCTGCTGTCGATGGTCACGATGCTGACGCAATCAATGCCGCTATCATCGCAGCTAAAGCAGATCCTCGCCCTACTCTGATCTGTACTAAAACTATCATCGGTTTTGGTTCTCCAAACAAACAAGGTACACACGACTGTCACGGTGCTCCACTAGGCGCTGAAGAAATTAAAGCAGCGAAAGCACAATTAGGCTGGGAGCACGGCGCATTTGAAATTCCGCAAGAAGTTTACGCAGAGTGGGACGCGAAAGACGCAGGCGCAGCTAAGGAAGCGTCGTGGAACGAGAAATTTGCAGCTTATGAAGCAGCATACCCAGAGCTTGCAGCCGAGTTTACTCGCCGCGTAAACGGTGATTTACCAAAAGAGTGGGAAGAAAAAGCATCGGCAATCATTGCTGATCTTCAAGCTAACCCTGCAAACATCGCTTCACGTAAAGCTTCTCAAAACGCACTAGAAGCATTTGGTGCTATGCTACCTGAATTCATGGGCGGCTCAGCTGACCTTGCGCCATCTAACCTAACTATGTGGTCTGGTTCTAAGTCGCTTGAAGCAAACGACTTCTCTGGTAACTATATTCATTACGGTGTTCGTGAATTTGGTATGACAGCTATCATGAACGGTATCGCGCTACACGGTGGTTTCGTACCATACGGCGCAACGTTCCTAATGTTCATGGAATACGCTCGTAATGCTATGCGCATGGCTGCACTGATGAAAGTGCAAAACATCCAAGTTTACACGCATGACTCTATCGGTCTTGGCGAAGATGGTCCAACTCACCAACCAGTTGAGCAGATCGCTTCTCTACGCCTAACACCAAACATGAGCACATGGCGTCCATGTGACCAAGTTGAATCTGCAGTTGCTTGGAAACTAGCAATTGAGCGTCGCGATGGTCCATCAGCACTTATCTTCTCTCGTCAAAATCTTGCACAACAAGATCGTGATGCAGAGCAAGTAGCTAACATTGCTAAAGGTGGCTACATTCTTAAAGATTGTGAAGGCCAACCTGAGCTAATCTTTATCGCAACAGGCTCTGAAGTTCAGCTTGCGGTTGAAGCGGCGGCTCAACTAACTGCTGAAGGCAAAGCAATACGTGTGGTATCAATGCCAGCAACTGATGCATTTGATAAGCAAGATGAAGCTTACCGTGAATCAGTACTTCCATCAGCAGTAACAAAACGTGTTGCTATTGAAGCGGGTATTGCTGACTTCTGGTACAAGTACGTTGGTTTCGGTGGCAAGATCATCGGTATGACAACGTTTGGCGAATCAGCACCGGCTGAAGAACTATTCAAAATGTTTGGTTTCACTACTGAAAATGCAGTGAAAACAGCAAAAGAATTGTTAGCTTAATCACTAAATAAAAAGGAGCTACTCGTATTTAACGATTGGCTCCTTCAAAAAAAGCCCCATTATCTTACATAGATATGGGGCTTTTTAATGTCGATAGATAATTTAGTTTGCTAATACTTTGGTTTTATATCTATCTGGTTCTGTAGAGTTTTCTGGCAACGTTTTAAAACGTTTATGTAACCACATCCATTGAGACGGTTTTTTCTTTATTAAGCGTTCGATTTCCTGATTAAGAACCGTCGCAGCTGTAATTGCATCTCTACGTGGGATCTCTGCACTTAAATCATCACCCACTTCTAAAGTATAATGCCCAGCTTCTCTGATACTCGTTCCAGACATCACTGCACATTTCGTCATATCAATTAAAAAGCTTGAGCCTGTTGTTGTTGCTGCTTCTTGAACCGCAAAGAATGGAACAAAAACAGAGTTACGTCTCCCATAATCATGATCAGGCAAGTACCACAAACGATTACCAGACTTAAGCACTTTAATCATGCTTTTTACATCATGACGATCAATCATTTGATGGCCTTTACGCGTGCGCCCTCGGTGCTGAATAAACTCATAAACAGGATTACTGTTCGCACGATACACACCATAGCCAGGAGCAAAAAGACTAAAAATACGAGCTGTCATTTCTAAATTTAAAAAATGACAACAAACAACAAGCACACCTCGGCCCTCTTTTTCTTGCTCTAAGATCTTATCCTTACCAATAATAGAGATATGACGCTTAACTCGCCAATCAGGCCAGAACCAGGCCATTCCCGTTTCAATCACTGCCAAGCCAGTATTTTTAAAATTTTCAAGAACCAACTTTTCTATTTCGACGGATGAATACAGAGGAAAACATAACATTAAATTCTTTCTGGCTATATCTGCACGCTTCTTTAAAAAGTGTTGAGACAAACGACCAATACCACCACCTAGAGCTTTAAGCATAAAAAAAGGAAGTGCGTTAACTAAAAAGGCAAGAAGAGAAAAGGATAGCCACACTAACCAATATTTTGGAGACAACAGCGCCCATGAAAATTTAGGACTTGGAACTGTTTTCATTTTTTAACCTTATTAAAACTAAGACAACAGTCATAGTAATGCAACAAAAGTGTAATTTTAGTAGAAAATGATAGATAGCTCAATTTAAGTTTATCTAATTTGAATAATTTAATATGATAACTTATATTGAAAAGATAGGTAAGCATATTACCTATCTTGTGGAAAGTATGACTTCACTCGAATAATGACCAAATATATAATATTAATTATTTAACATCATCATTATTTACAGTTTCATAAATTTCTTTTAATAACGTTGACTCTATATTAACCAATCCATTAGAAAGATGTATATAATTACCATCTGTTACACTTAGTAATATATTCTTTCTAATTAATTCACTTTCTTTAGATTCTTTATTTTGAAAATGAAAATGTTGTATTTTTTCATAGACCATTTCTGATATTTGGTCTATTTGCTCTTGAGTTAAACAAACACGAGACATTCCAACTTCAGGTCTATAATTCTGAGATAATACTTCTAATCTTAATTTTTCAGTAAAGAGTTCATCTAATTTTGAACCTTCAAAAAACGTATAATATGGAGGTGTTAAAAAACAAGGAACACCATCTGAACGTAGCTCCAACAAACCAAGTATTTCAAGAGATCTTAAATAAATGTAAATACTTTGCTCAGATAAATCAGATTCTTTAGCAACCTCTTCAACCAAACGCCCTTTCACATGAACTTCATAAAAGAAATCATATAGATAAGGATGATTAAAAAACACCTTATCTAGAACTTCCGTCCTCGTTCCCTCTTCTCTATTATGAATATCTCGTGCGATTTGAGAAAGTTCTTCTATATTCGTATTTAATACCGTTGCATATTCCATTAGTTTATCTATGCCTATAGAATTACTATGAAAATGACGTTTTAATGTCGATATAGGAACATTAACTCTTAATGACAATTCATTATAAGTTAGATTATTTTCCTTAAGTTTAACTCTTAAAGCATTTAATAATAGACTTGCACAAAACCCCATAACTACTTCCTTGCTGTTATTAAGCGATTAAAATAACGTTACTGTATATTATTCATAATTACTAGCTTAGTTTCATTATTTGGTGTTATGAAACTCAAAAAATAAAACCTTACTATCAATAAATGTATAACCTGTTGCGTATTTACCGCGTCAAAGGTTACAAATATGTTACATCGTCAATATTATGACGAGACCATAATTAAAATAACAATGTCAGTTTCTGCTCATAGATGAGCATTATTAATACATGGAAGTCACGCATGCAGACAAGAAAAATAAATGTGTCAGTGCTGTCTAGCTTTATTGCCTGCACTTTAGCACTAGTACACCCAGCATTCGCTGATGAAACAAGTGAATCTAATGACATCAAAAAAGAAAGCATATCATGGGGCGGGTCCTTATCCCTAGGTTACGACAGTAACTTTTTCCAAGAGTCGGATTATCGTTCAAACAGAGCGGTTTCATTCCATGGTTCACTTTATTTAAGCTTTTGGGATAATTACTCCCTATATGCCAATTCTGGAGGCTACCGTACTTTACAGTATGCAGAAGCATATTACTCAACAGACACAGTTATAGGATTATCACGTTCGTCATTATTCACTTTTGGAGAGTCTGGAAAAGTAGGAATGAGCGGTCAATTCTCAATCCCTACTTCTGAATTTTCACAAGACAGCCATTTAAATACTGCTTTTAGAGTTCAAACCCCAATCTCATTTAAGCTTTTGGATATTAATATGACTGTCGCGCCTAGGGTACGTAAAAACTTTCACCAATATACAACCTCTCCTACTGGAACCGTGAATATCTCTTGGGGATTATCACTGCTTCTCTCTGCAAGTTATTCTTATGATGATGCTTTTTTCTTTGCATCAGCACTGGGCGGGACCTCAATCAATTACAACGGTCGATGGGCTGACGGCTACAGTTATGGTGGCAGTTTTGGGGCTGGCTATAAAGTACTCGAAGACTTATCAATTTCTTTAACCTTTGCTTCTTCAGGCGTATACACGGATGCAGCGCAAGGCACTCTAGGTAGCTTTGACATTTTTGATGAAGCCAAAGCAACTTACTCACTTGGAATGACCTATTCATTTTAAGGAAGAACAATAAAAACAGGATGTTAATGTATGAATTATAGAAAACTTTCCCTAACAGCAGCAATCGCTGTTGCCCTTACAGGTTGCGCTCCAGAAGAACAGGAATACGATACACTTGATAAAGACTTAACCCAAGTTCAGGTGCAAGATCTCCGCGTAGAAGGTCGCTGGTTCTATGCGCCAACTACAGGTGCTGCACCTCGCTTTGCCGTAACACAGTTCCCCTTCTTACAAGGCATGGGAAGATACGTTGAACTTTGTTTTTCAGATGAAGGGTTAGAAGTTCGTGGTTACGATAATAACAATCCGGACCTTTCCCTACCAAAAGATAAAAATGGATTCTGCTTACCACAAGATCAAAATAACATTGGTTCAGATGATCAAGTCAACTTTCCTCATGTTATGACTATCCCTGGCACTTATGCTAAATATCAATGTCGAGAAGACAATTACGGCGACTGTACTAACACAGAAGAGAAAGATTCAGATCCAAACCTTGGTAATACCACCTTTAGAAATAATACCCACTTTACGCCAAGTCCTGAATCGACACTAGTGAGTGATTTAAACTGGGATGAGCTGTATGGAACCAAAGATGGCCTAACACCACAAGGTTCACCGGAAGTAATCTCTTGGGAGTTTGACCCGAAAAAAGGTGTATTAAACTTTGAACTTGAACAGACGTTTAAGATCAACTTTGACAAACTATCTCGCTATATGGATTGGTCAGCAATGGAAGAAGAGATGGCAAAAGGCTCATTTAAATCTCGCTTCTATTACTCTCTCGTTCATGAAAGTCACGTAGCCTCTGAAGATTACACACCTATTGTTTATCCAGATGGTGATGACGATGATTTCGGCTTCTTCACTACAACAACCTTAAAGCTTGACCCTATTACTAATAAATACAATGATATAACCTATCTTAATCGTTTTAATCCATCAAAAGGCAGCATCGACTATTACCTTTCTGATAATTTCTTTGAAGATAAAAATAAAATTTATCTTGATGCTACTATTGAAACCATTAATAAAATGAATCTCACCCTTAATGTCCTTGAACCAAATAGTGGAAAACCCTTCGTTAAGATTGTAAATAAAACAGAAGGTATGGGTGTTCATTCAGGTGATTTACGTTATAACGTGATCAACCTAATCGATGAACCTCTTGATAATGGCCTATTAGGTTATGGCCCATCTATTGCTAACCCTAGAACTGGGGAAATAATCAAAGCACATGTAAACCAATATTCGGGCGTAGCTCGTACTGGTTCTTCATACTATTGGAATAATTTAGTTCGTCTATACAACAACAAACAATTAGCAAATGTAGATTATTTTGTTCCTGTAGATAGACCTATCGTTCCTGATGAAACACCAGCAGAAGAAGAAACTGTTGAAAATCAGCAAGTTCAACAAGCTATGAATAATCAAGTGGTTAGACAACTTGAAGCAAATCGAATTGTAAATGAAGATCTTTATGGTTCTCAACTAGCTCAATACATTGAACCAATTCAGGACAATTATTCTCTTCCTCCTATTCAACTAAATCACCTGAACCCGGTTCATGATCACTCTAGTTTTGAAGATGTAGCTAAAGCGGATATGCAACGACTCCAACTTTGGTCAGAAAATAGTGTATACCCTGTTGAAGCAATGTGGATCTCAGCCACACAAAAAACTATGCTTGAAAATCTGAATTTATCAGACGCTTATTTCACCGAAGTTTATGATGGTGATTATCTACAAGCCAAAGTATTGAAAAAATGGAAGCAGCTATCTCCTGAGCTACAAAGAAAAGCGGCAGATATGCTTACTATCACCACTTACACTAATACCTTAGTTCATGAAATTGGACATAACCTTGGTTTACGCCATAACTTTAAAGGCTCTAACGATTCAAATAACTATCTATCGCCAGCACAAGCTGAAGCATTAGGCATCAATGGTATTCCTGCTTATAGTTCAACAATGGATTACGCACCAAGTATGTTTGATGAGATCCCTACGTGGGGACTTTATGATGTCGCTGCATTTAAATTTGCTTACGGACGAAAAATAGATGTAATAGACTTTTCACCATCACCACAAGTAGATAAACCAGAAGATCTTATTGAGCAAGCATCAGAGTTCATTGCCCCTGATGATCGTGAATTAACAGAAGAAGAACAAACGCAATTAAATGCATGGGAAAAAACTCAAGCCATCCTTGATCAATACGGAACGTGGAATAATTATTTATACGCTCACAACGAACAAACAGAACAGTATAATAGCTATCAAAACTTTGCCTCTAGTGGCATTGTGGCTCACTTAAGTACAGATAATCCATACATCACATGTACAAAAGTTGAACCACTTGGAGATATCAATAGTGATGGCTCTGATATGTCTAAATATACTTGTGATTTAAGTAAGTTTGACCAACTGGCATTACAAGAGCATCAAGCGGATGCCGTTAAATATGGTGTTATGCATTATTTTAAGCAAGTTGAAGACCAAAATGTTAGTAGCAAATTTGAACGTGTTGATTTTGACTTCTGTACCGATGGAAATGTCAGCCTGAATAGTGACTGTAACCGTTTTGATGAAGGTACAAACTTAGAAGAAATCGTTCTTTATAAATGGCAGCGTTACCTTGATAACTATGAAAATACAAACGCTGGGATCTTAAGTGACTCAGGATTAACAACGAATAATTATATCCGTTACATTCAAAGTCGTTTTTCATTCATGAACGAAATTCGAGAAGTCATCGAAGATACCGAACTTCAAGATAACTTTTATTCTGAATTAGGATACACAAGACCTACCGATAAACCGCTCGATTTTTTTGGTTTCATTACTGAATCTGATTGTCGAATTGGTAAGAAAAACGATTTCTGGTATTGCGAATACGGAAATGCGACAAAACAAGCCGCAAGTTTCTTTTTAAATATATTAAAGACTCCAGAACATCAATGTATTATCGAGACAAAAGAGAGTACAGATCCTGAAGCCACAGTCATCAAGAGTCAACTTGTTTCCTTTGGTGATTATTTATCATTAAAGCTAAGACGCCACATACCCGCAGACTATGATATTTCTTCAGCCTCTTGTTTTGATGATGTAATCCAAGAAGCAATCGCAACAATAAACGATGATCAAGATACAAGGAACTTCACTCAAGCAATACTGGAGACCAAAGATGGTAAATTTTTAAACTCAGTAAGTAGTTTTTCTCCTGATAATAACTACTCTAACTCAGTATCAACATTAGGTATTTGGCCAGACAAAGCTTTATCTTCATACTTCTTAGCTCGCCGATATACTTTACGCTACACTGATGAGCCAAGCTTTGCGGCACTTATGGATTGGCCAGGAGTTAAACAAGAGTTTGATAATATAATGGAACACTTGGTTGCAGGCACTCCACTTGCGTCACCAGTTGAAATGGTGAACAGTAAAGGTGAAACAATAATTCCTGAAATACCAGTAAACCTACATTTTACTGATAAATTGGAAGCTTTACCTCCAATGCCATGTGGTATTACTGATTTTTTGAATATATCGTGCACTGCCCGAGCAGACATACCTTCGATGCTAATAGCAATGGCTGCAAATAATATACACTCAACCGATTATGATGTTCGTGAACGTTCTCTTAGTCAATTTCACAGTTGGGTCAAAGAGAGAGAGCACTACTATCTACCTGATGAGAATATAACCTTCGTATTAAATAATAAAAAATACGCAGCGACAGAAGAAAATACCCTTGCTTGGAAATACGCTCATCAACTAGAAGCACTCTCACCAAGTGAATTAACAACGACATTAGCCGCATACACAAGAGATGAATTACAAACGGTTCTTAATTCATGGGATAAGTTCTTAAATATGACAACTGTATACCAAACTATTGTTGAATTTAAAAATTATGAATTAATTCAAACAATGGCAACTGAAGTAAAACCAGTCGTCGATCAACTATATGTATGGGGTTTCGACACATTAACGAATGACGCGCTAAACTATGGTATTAATACCGTACTTAGTAACTTGATCGAAAGTGGCGTTCTCACTCAGTTAGAAAATGGAGATTTCAAAGAGGAAGCGACAGGCAATGAATATCCTATAATTGACATTATTAATGTGACTGTTTACCTTCAACTTATTTACAATAGAGATCCTGATAATTTTGAATTGGTTCAAACTGTTGCCAAGAATTATCAAGAGCAAATAGAATCGGCAATAGAGCCACGAGATATAACGTTGTGGGAACAAGATCCTTTGTTAATTAAAGCCTACTTAGATAATGATTTCCGTGTAATTGACAATAACTATCAAAAAATAAAAGAGACTTTAAATAGACTTCCTACCGTAGTGATGCGCCATTAGGAACATTTTGCACAAACAAAAGCCAGCATAATCGCTGGCTTTTCTTCATCTCAAACAATAAGAATCTAAAGAACCGTAATCACATCTTCAAACGCTTTGCGAGACTTAGGTAAGGATGCATTATAATCTTCACTTGCATGATGATAACCAATCGCTAAAGCAACATGGCACTCATACCCAGCGAGTTCGCCAGAAAAAATCTCATTCAATAATTCAGAATCCACCCCTTCCATTGTTGTTGAATCGATGTTTAATCGAGCTAACGTATGTAGAGCATTGCCTAACGCTAAGTACACTTGAGGTTTAGTCCATGCTTTATGTTGACCATTCTCATCACAATTTAATTCAACAAATTTAATTCAACAAATTTAAATGAACCAAATGCCGCTTCTTTTTGCTCTTCAGTGATTCGTTTATCTTGCACCGCTTTATTCAATACCAGTTCGTAATCATTACGTGAATATGTCAACTTATTAGCAAACAAGATCACATGAGAGCACGCTTTAATATGGTGCTGATTAAACTGATGCATGTTAGCAAAAGAATCATGCATCCGTTGTTTTGCTTCCTCAGACTCGATAACAACAAACTTCCATGGTTGAGAGTTAATTGATGAGGCAGATAGGCGTAATGCTTCTAATAATACAGCAAGATCATCTTGAGATATTTTTTTACTTGGGTCGTATTTCTTCGCGGTATAACGACTTTCTAAATCATTAATAATCTCATGTTTCATAATCATTCACCTATTATCAGTTCAATTCAGTTAAAACTTTAGTAATACGAGTGTACACACCAACGCTAACGAGTCAATTTACTCATCAATCGTGACCTTATTACGTCCACTTTCTTTAGATACATACAACGCAGCATCAGCACGCTTATAAGCATCTGTAAACGAAACATCATTAGCAATAACTCCCCCCAAAGAAATAGTTACGGGAATCCCTTTTATCTTTTCCTTTTCAATAGCACATCGAATGTTCTCAGCTTTTTTTTCTAATACTTTTTGAGACAAAAGATCAAACACAATAATAAATTCTTCACCACCCCAACGGATCGCGATATCTTTAACTTGGATATTATTTAAAATTCGGTCAGCGACTTCTTGAATCACATCATCCCCTTTCTTGTGACCATAGGTATCATTGATACGCTTGAAATGATCAATATCAATTAAGAGCAATGAATGAGATTTCATTTTTTGTAATCGTTTTTCATAATAGTCACGACGATAAAAGCCAGTCATACGATCAAACTGTAGCAAGTATTTACGGCGATTAAAGTTCAATATTAAAAAATAAAGTGTGAAAGAAAATAATAAAGATGGGAATAATACTACTTTAACGATATCAACCAACTTGATCCCTAACGTGATTTCTTCTTCTGAACAAGGTAAAAATAATGATTTTTTATAGCTACTTCCTACGTCATGACTATTAATAACCGTGTTATATTTATCATTAAATTGAGTCACCATATCTGAAAGCAAAGACGCTTTAAGATCAATTACTAACAGTGAATCTAAATGTTTATTATTATATATAGAATAATAAATCGAGCGTACTTCTTGATTAGTTTGTTGTTCAATGTACTTTTCAGTTAATTTTAAATTACACCCATAAAAAGATTGATATGTTGCATTAAGACTTTTCTTATCAACAATATCTTCTATCACATTTTCATGATTAAGCCCTTTAAAAAACATTTCATATTGTTTTCTAAGAGGGTCAAAGTGCATGTAGTTAGAAGGATTTTGGAAAACAGCAACAGTCCACACATTATTATCAACTAACTTCTCCAACTCGACTCTTAACTTCCTGATCCCTGGAGACAATACCTTAACTTGGCTATCATGATTAACAATAATACTAACGTTATTTCGGTCATAATTTCCCTTTTCTAAAAATGTTGAATCAGTATTATTATAATAAGAAGAAAAACGGCGAGTTATGGAATAGATATCTTTATAATCCTCAACAACACTCCGCTCTAACCGACTTAAAGATATGACATTAAAGAAAAAATAAGATATTGAAAATAAGGAAATAATCACACACAGTATCTTTAAAAAAATAGAGATACCTTTCGTTATTTCCTTTTTTTGTCTACTTAGCATTTGTTTTCCATCACAAAAAAGAATCCAATATATAGTAAGAAGTTATCATATCAACGTCGAATCTCATAAAAAGAGATAGCCTCTCGATTTTGAGACCAAAAACGAAATTAGATAACAAAATCATCAATTGTCTATATACATCAACAACATCCCATCAGTCATTAATTCAGAAAACCAATACTTAGCTTTAAAAAAACAAACCATTATTACTTGCAATTTACAAAAATGATTATTTTTACATTCGGAATGATATTAGTGATTTTTCTGTGAAGTTAATAGATTTTCTATTAAAAAATATATGCTAGGGTTTTATTCACTAACTAAAAAAGGAGAAGGATTATTATGAAACCTGAATTTGTGTACAGCGTTCCTGAAGAATTAGGTTCAACCGGCCAAGCTACAGCAGAAAGAGAGGCTGAGGCACTTTACTCTGAATTAACGGACAGGGGTGCTAGAAACATGACAGAAATTAAAATTGAAATAAAAGACATGAATGTCATTGCAAGTTGGGTTATAGATGGTGAAAGGTATTATAATAACTAATCCCTAGCCTATAAAAAAAGGGCCGCAAAAATGCAGCCCTAAAATTTGTCTTATCCCTCTAAAATAAATATTACCGTTTATTCGAATTTCACCACCGCAGCCTAATGCAAGACGAGATAAGTCACCGGCATGAGTACTATGAATGATGCAGTAATTGCCGCTTGCTTCCGTAATCGCGGTTAAATCCCCTACTGTTAACTTATGTGGTTGTTCAGGGTTTAACTTGTTACGTAGCATTGTTGGGTTTATTCCACACTGCTTTGCTACTTGTTCCATGTTTTCTGAATCTGCAAATGCGTAACATGCATTGTCAAAAGCATTTTGTTTAGGCTCACGTAAATCGCACATTGAGCTATTCCTCTATCTGTCCGATACTCAAATGACAAAACCAAGGGAAACCAGAACTACGATTGCAACGATGATTTCCAATGTTGTTGGTTCGTTTTGGTTTGATTGGTTAGCCATAGCGTTAACCCAAGTAGCTAAGAGCTTCACGAGTAGCAAGCTCTTGCATTGCAATTACGTTTACTAATGGGGTTTCTTTAGGTAGGTCTTTCTTTTTAAGGATCAATTTACCTTTCTCAGCCCAATCTTTAAGAGTGCGTTTTGTCATGCCTGAGTGACGAGAATATTCGTCCAAAGTCATAAATGGTGCAGTAATTACTACTTGAAATGACAACATGATGATATCCTTTGGAGTTGATAAATGTTTAACACTGTACTAATGAGTTACACCTCATTAGTCATTAAAATGAATACTAGGTGATCATTTGAATGAATGCAAGCACAAAATAGAACCATTTGAATACCTTGGTGGCCGAGATTTCACGTCAAAGCTAGTTGAGGCCTTAGGTTTAGAGCGTTTCAACCAATTAACTGATGTTCTTGGTGTGAATAAAGGAACGATTTCAACATGGCATACTCGCGGTATGACTCCATTTGAATTAGCTGTACGTGTTCATTTGAGTGAAGGCGTATCATTGAAATGGTTACTTCTTGATGAAGGAGAACCATTTGACGACAATTCTCAAATCCTAGTTTCGAACAAACAAGAATCTAAACGAATCTTTAATATTGATTGCTTTGATATTTCAAAGGGCTTACTCACGCCACTAAAACAAATTTCATTTGATAAGATCTTATTAGATGAGATTGGTGTATTGAATGTAATGGCAGTCAAAACAAGCAATTCAATCTATTTGGTAGATAAAGAAAACCGCCAAGCGATTAATGGAAAGTACTTAATTGATATTGATGGCGTCCTATCGCTCAATGAGTTGCAACGTCTACCGGGTAAGAAGTTAGCGATCAGTTTTAATGGCTCAACTATCAATGTTGAAGAAGATGATATTAAAGTAATTGGTCGCGTAGCAATGGTGATGGGCAAGGAATAATCGACCACAACTTCGCAAAAATGCCAATTTAAAATGTTCTTTAATGTACTGAAACGTTCTTTATCGGTTATCATATGAAAAAAGATAACCATAAAGAGCTAGGTAATGAATAACGAATTTATCTGTGTATACATAAGCCAGAGAATGCGCTTAAGTGTGCAGCACTTAACAAACCCATCACTGCAACAAAACTCCATTGGTGAAACGACCTATATTCAAGGTTGGTGCGATAAAATCTCAGCACCTAAGACACTAATCCC
Organism: Aliivibrio sifiae; assembly: GCF_002954705.1. Taxonomy (GTDB): domain Bacteria; phylum Pseudomonadota; class Gammaproteobacteria; order Enterobacterales; family Vibrionaceae; genus Aliivibrio; species Aliivibrio sifiae_A. Next base: position 439,818 of record NZ_MSCO01000002.1, on the reverse strand, counting down.
CTCTCGCGTACTGAAAGAATACGGCACGATTAAAGAAGCATCTGTTGGCTTTCAAACATTCAAAGAACAATTTGAATCTCAAGGTTATGAGTTCAATGTCCCACAGCCAACTCGTTTATCCAGTCCTGAAACCTTTGATGTCTGCTTTAGTGGGTTTGGAAAAGCTGATAAAGCAGAATTAATGAACCTTGCCTCATCTCACTCTATGGAAATTCGCAAAAGTGTAACCAAACACTTGGATATGCTTTGTTATGGCTATAACGTTGGAGCAACTAAGTTAGCTAAAGCCTTAGAGCAAGGTGTAATGATTTTAAATGCAGAGCAGTTCAAGAACTTTATAGAAACAGGTGAAGTGCCTGATGATGTAGAGCAAGAAGAGATCAAGTTATAATGAAGTATCAAATAGAGAAACCTTCAACTCAAGATCTTTTTGGAAGTAAAGGCCATGAAAATACTGCTTTTGCGATTAAAGATACAATTGAAAACCACTCAAATATTCACCTAATTGGATTAGAAGGTGAATTAGGAGCAGGAAAGAGTACTGTTTTAAACTTATTAAAATCACAATTAGATACTAACAAATATAAATTTATTGAATTTGATGTCGAAAAATATCATCACTCATCAACAAAGAGTTCTCTCATCAAAGTCGTATCTACTGAACTTAATAAATTATATGGGAATGATCGTGAGATAAGTAAAAAAATAAATGAAGCTAAAAATTTAGCTTTAGGTAATACATTCTCATATGAAAAAAATGTTAATAGTAAAATTCATTGGATAACATTACTTTTTGTCATTTCATTATTAATGATGGTTCGTACATTACAGCCTGCATTAAATTATTTTTTTGAGAAAGACAATACGCAATGGTTTAATCTTGAACATTTACTATCTTTATCATTAGGCTTTTCTCCTTTAATCATAGCAGCCTTTTTAATTTTAGCGCCTAAGATAACTAAATTTACTTGGGTTCCAAAATTTCTAACAAACTTGATAAAGAACCTACCTCCTGTGGGCAATGCTTTAAAAAGAAACTCCACCGATACGATTAGCGAAACTTTACTTGTAAATAAAGAAGTTAGTAGTATCGAACTAGAAAATGCATTTACTCAATTCATTCAAACTATTCCACAAAATGAAGTAATTATATTAATTGTAGATAACCTTGACCGTGTAGATAGTAAAAAGGTTAAAGAGATATGGAGTGATTTAGAGGTATTTACCTCATTAAGTACAGAAAATTCATTAACCATAATTGTGCCCTACTCGGGGAGTCATATCTCAATAGCATTATCAAGTGACAAAGATAAATCTGAAGATTCAACGAAAAGTGGGCAAGAATTTATTTCAAAACGCATGCCAGTAATTTTTCGAGCACCTCCTATTGTATCCGCTGGTTGGCGAGAGCCATTTTCAACATTTTGGCTTGAGACTCTAATAAAAAATAAAGGTAAAGATGCAACAAGTGACTTAATTGATCTTTGGTCTTCGACATTAGAAAGTGGGCAAGTGACACCAAGATTCTTAAAAAAACATATTAATGATATTGCTACAACTTTATTAAGTAATACTATTTCATCCCCTGCTCCTGAATCATGTTCTGCATATATACTTATATGTAGAATTAACAATATACCTGTAACTACATTTCTATCTTCAATAATTGATGATAATCATCAATTTAGAAACAAACTTGAAGCAACAAAGAGAATCTTAAGACGCTATGTAGGTAATGATAATTGGATTACAGAAATTATGTCCATACATTACCAAACAGACAAAGATATAGCAAAAGCAGAACTATTAATTGAACCAATGAAAAGCGCGATTAATCAATATGATGATTATGAAATATTAAGTTTATCAAATATTTATGGTTTTGATGTAGAGTTTAGAAAATATATAAGAACTGTTGAGTCCTATGATTTAGTCAGATTACTTGATCTTATCATTTACCATAGAGATTATGAAAATAAAGATGAAGACGACAAAAAATCAAGAACTGCTTGGGCTGAATCTTGGTTAGAAGATATCAACTTTTCATTACTTGAGAGCAAAAATGATACCCATATTGATAACTATGATGAAGATCTAATATCATCATTTAATAATTTAATATCTAGTGGCATTGATATAAATACAATCAGAATAGAAAATGAAATGGAACATTCGTTGAAAAGCTTACCAATATACTTTGAACAAGATGATAAAGAACAACTGAATCTGACAAATGTAATATATAACTATTCATCTATTGTTAATAAAATACCTAAACGTGTTAGTGACTATAATGATGACTTTTTTTCATATGTCCTATGGCCAAATAGAAATAAATTCCCTAAATGGGACATTGTTAAAAACCTAAAATCAAATAACAATAGCACAATAAAATTCATTGATGATAATCAAATGCATTTTGATATGTTAGACTACTTCAAAGAAATATCAAAATTCAAACAAATCACGAATGATGATATATATAAAATTAAAACGACGACGTTAGAGCTTTTAGATTTTACAGGTGACTTAGCATATATTTTGCCATATACAAGTGACTGGTACAATAAAAACGAAATCCAAGGTATAGTTTATGATTTAATCGAAAAAGTAAATTTAAATGAGGATGATAATTATTGGCTATCTATATTGCTAGCTTATACAGTTGAAAATAATGCATTCTCTAGTCAATTCAAAATAACTAGAAATAGTAATAGGCAGCAAATAATTTCAGAATATATCACTGAAAAATTCGACTATGAAAATAAAGATAATGAATTATTACTAAAACTATTTTCTTACTCTACGTCTTCAACAAAAATAATCAACGCCTACTCAGACGAAAATTTAAAGCCATTAATTCGTGATATCGTCTTAGATTTAATTGATAACTCAAAAATTTATAGCCTTAATATAAATGATTGCTATATTGAAAAATATGATTTATACAAAGAGATAATAAACAATCCATTAGATCACTTAGCATGGTTATCAGTATGGTTACCTCATGGATTAAAACAATTTGAAGAATGGCACCCTGATTTAATAGAAGACATACTAAATTGTAATCAAAACAAGTTCCTTGACTCAGTTTGGGGATTATTAAATGAAACTCATAATACAGAATATTGGAATAATATTATAAATAATGTATCAAATGAACATAAATTCATTTATTATTTTAATGAAAAAAACAAAACTTTAAAAAAACCAAGCATCATAGCCGATGCTATAATAATCTACCTTGAAGGTATTGAAGAAGAATCTGAAATTAGCAACATAATTACTCCATTAATATCGATGTTACCTAAACCAAGTACAAATCGTGTAATAAATAATGTCAATAGATTAATGTTAGACCGTACCTTACCTATAGATAAAAAAATACTCTTAATAAACACATTCGGGAATGATATTAAAGTACAAAACCAAAACAAAGAGAATGTACAAGACCAAATATTGCTAATTGCAGAAAAAATTAATAATCAACTAACTTCCGGTTGGCTAACTAAT
>NZ_MSCO01000002.1:236495-435002 GCF_002954705.1 Aliivibrio sifiae | reverse complement strand
TGGCTAACTAATCAAATAAGAGATTTATCTTTGTGGAATAATGATAAATTATTTGAGCTATATGAAATAATTCAAAAGCATCCTGATTCATATGAATTAATAACATTAAAGACAAAATGTAAAGAAGAAATAGATAAAATCAATGATGAAATCAATGATGAAATGAAAATAACTGATAATTTAGAATCAATTATGAATTAAGAAATTTGTTTATAAAATTCAATGTTAAACATTGCTTTTCACTGTCCACCTTTGTACTGTATATAAAAACAGTGCAAAGGTATTTTCATGGCTATCCGCAACCTAAAAGACAATTCAAAGAAACCTTGGCTTGCCGACTTCTACACGAACGGCCGCGAAGGTATACGCATTCGTAAACGCTTTGCCTCTAAAGGTGAAGCTACTACCTTTGAACACTACACTCTAAAAAAAGTAGAAGAAAAACCGTGGAAAGGTGACAAACTTGAAAACCGTCGCTTATCAATCCTTATTGATACTTGGTTTTCTATGTATGGCGTAAGTCTGTCTAATGGCCAAATTATCTATCAAAAGTTTGAACACATGGTTAAGGCCATGGGTAATCCTCTAGCCTCAACTTTTACAGCTAAGATTTACGCAGAGTTTCGCCGTAAACGTATGGCTGGTGAAATTATCTTTGTAGATAGTAAATGGCAAAAAGGCGCACCAAGTATTGCAACATTAAATTCTGAATTGGCTCGTTTTAAAGCAGTATTTGAAAAGCTTAAAGAACTAGGCGAATGGAAAGGCCCAAACCCATTAGAAAGCATTAAGCCATTTAGTGATCATGAAAGACCAATGAGCTTTTTAGCAAAAGAAGAGATTGCCCTACTTCTTGAAAAAGTATCTGACCATAAACGCCAAGATATGCTGAAGATAGTAAAGGTGTGTTTATCTACTGGTGCGCGTTGGAATGAAGCCGCACAATTAACTGGTAATCAGCTTTCAGAGTTTAAGATCACTTATACCAATACAAAGAATAAGAAGATTCGCTCTGTTCCCATCAGTGAGGCGTTGTATAACGAAATCTATAAGCCTACATCAGGTCAGTTGTTTGAAGAGTGCTACACTCCTTTTTGCTACATTTTAAAGCATAAAATAGGTATTGATTTACCTACTGGACAAGCTTCTCACGTTTTACGTCACTCTTTCGCGAGTCACTTTATGATGAATGGCGGTAATATTTTGGTTCTTCGTGACATTCTTGGTCATGCTGATATCCAAATGACCATGCGTTACGCTCACTTTGCACCAGATCATTTAAGTGATGCCATTACAAAGAACCCTTTAAGCTACTTTTAAGTAATTCACTAAATATGCATAATTAATCACATTTAAATAATGTGGAAAATAAAAACTTGGATCTGCGTAGTCATTTTGTAGTCATTAGCCATTTTTAGACCAAAAAAAGGCCGCTAAATGCGACCTTTCATTATTCGTTATTTCCGAAATATCGAGTGATTACTCTTTACCGAAAACGTTGTTCTCTTGCTCTTGTACTCGGATGAAAGTAGTACGCTTAGTTAGCTCTTTAAGCTGCGCCGCGCCTACGTATGTACAAGTTGAACGTACACCGCCAAGGATGTCAGAAATCGTTGTATGAACTGAACCACGGTATGGTAATAGTACGGTTTTTCCTTCAGCTGCACGGTACTTAGCAACACCACCTGAGTGCTTGTCCATCGCGCTTTGTGAAGACATTCCGTAGAATTTCATGAATTGCTTACCGTCTTGCTCGATAACTTCACCACCTGACTCTTCGTGACCTGCTAGCATACCGCCAAGCATTACGAAATCAGCACCGCCACCGAACGCTTTAGAAACGTCACCAGCACAAGAACAACCACCGTCACCAATGATACGACCACCAAGGCCATGTGCTGCGTCAGCACATTCAATGATTGCAGAAAGTTGTGGGTAACCAACACCAGTTTTAACACGTGTAGTACATACAGAACCAGGGCCGATACCTACTTTAACGATATCTGCGCCAGCTAGGATAAGTTCTTCAACCATATCACCAGTAACAACGTTACCCGCAGAAATTACTTTGTCTGGGAATTCAGCACGTACTTTTTCAACGTATTGAACTAAATGCTCAGAATAACCGTTTGCGATATCAACACAGATAAAGATCAAGTCATCTGTTAATGCCATGATGTCTTTTGTTTTCTGGAAATCAGCTTCTGAAGTACCAGTAGAAACCATTGCATTTTTAAGAACTGATGCATCATTCTCTTTCACAAAGCCAGCCCAATCTTCAACAGTGTAATGTTTATGAATTGCAGTCATTACTCCGTGCTCAGAAAGTGCTTTTGCCATTGCAAAACTACCTACAGAATCCATGTTAGCTGCAATTACAGGTGTACCAGACCATTGACGACCGCTATGCTTAAATGTAAACTCGCGGGTTAATTCGACTTGAGAGCGACTTTTCAGTGTTGAACGCTTAGGACGAAACAGTACATCTTTGAAGCCTAACTTTAACTCTTGTTCGATACGCATGATAAATTCCTCGTATTATCGATACTGGCTCTACTATCTCTTGTTGCCTTTGGCAGAAGGCAGTTAACAAACCAAGATAGCAGGCACAAAAAAACCGGAGCGCTGGCAGGCGCTCCGGTTTTCAGTATTATAGGGCCGGAAACTTATTTCGCAAGCCTGATAATTCATTTTTTTTTGTGATACTATTGATAAATCTACAAACAAATAACATCCTTCAGGATAATTACCCTAACAGAGAAGCCACCCCAAACAATATCACTAAAAAACACCAATAATCAGCATTTTATATCGAACGATAAACTGGATATTTTCACACCAAAACCATAGAAGTAAACGTTTACTATTTGAGCGAATAAAATCAAAGTGATCTAGTTCTCAATTTTTTACTATATTCATGAATGTTAATGAAAAAACTTGTGATATAATCTCGGAAAATTCACTTATTAACTGATCTTTAATTCATGAAGTTTCCTGGCCAACGTAAGTCTAAACACTATTTTCCTGTTCACACTCGCGATCCATTAGTGAATCAAATCAAACAAACGCCTAAACTTGAACGCACCCACCTTATCGGTGTTGGTCAAACTATTGTCGATATTGAGGCAAAAGTAGACGATGATTTCTTAGTGCGTCACCAGTTAAGTAAAGGCCATTCATTGGTTCTTGAAGAATCAAAAGCAGAAGCTTTATATAAAGAACTGTTTGAAAGAAACTTGATCAGTCATGAGTATCCTGGCGATACCATAGGTAACACCCTTCATAACTACTCTGTTCTAGCAGACAGCAAATCTATTCTGCTAGGGGTAATGAGTGAAAACATCAAAATCGGTTCTTACGCTTATCGTTATCTATGTAACACAACAAGCCGTATGGATTTAGATCACCTGCAACCAGTTCAAGGCCCTATCGGCCGTTGTTACACCTTAATTTCTGAAGATGGCGAACGTACGTTTGCGATCAATGAAGGTGACATGAACCAGCTTTGTCCTGCTCACGTTCCTGAGCATATTTTTGAAAAAGCCTCTGCATTAGTGATTTCTTCTTACCTTGTTCGTGGTAAAGAAGGCGATCCTATGATGGACGCGGTTAAAAAAGCGATTGAATGTGCAAAATCTCATAATGTCCCAGTAGTGTTAACGTTAGGTACTAAGTACGTTATTGAAGGCAAAGCAGAATGGTGGCAAACCTTCTTGAAAGAGAATGTAACCGTTGTTGCGATGAATGAAGAAGAAGCTGAAGCTCTTACTGGTGAGAAAGACCCCCTACTTGCAGCAGATAAAGCGCTAGAGTGGGTAGATTTAGTACTTTGTACTGCAGGCCCTGTTGGTTTATACATGGCTGGCTTTACTGAAGAAAGTATTAAGCGTGAAACTGACAAACCATTGCTTCCAGGTAATATCCCTGAATTCAACCGTTTTGAATACAGCCGTCCAATGATGAAAGCATTATGTACTAAGCCAATTAAAGTGTCTTCTCACATTGCCCCTTATATGGGTGGCCCAATGGAGATTAAAAACACGAATGGTGCTGGTGATGCTGCTTTGTCTGCCCTATTACATGATATGGCAGCTAATTACTACCATAAAGAGAACGTACCAAACTCGAGTAAACACGATGCCGAGTATTTAACTTACTCTTCTTTCTCGCAAATTTGTAAGTACTCAAACCGTGCAAGCTACGAGGTGTTAACTCAGCACTCTCCACGTTTATCTAAATCAATGCCTGAACGTGAAGATTGTTTAGAAGAAGCATACTGGGAGCGTTAAGCAACTTAGTACTCTATATAAATAATAAAAATCCGACGTTAGGCGTCGGATTTTTTGTATGTATTATTTAGTCTAATATAAATAATGTTAAGTTCGGTAAAGTACTTTCACTACGTGCCAACCGAATTTGGTTTTCACTAAATGCGGAACCAATGTTTCACCACTAAAACACACTTTATCAAACTGCGGTACCATTTGGCCTTTTTTAAATTCACCTAAATCTCCTCCTTTTTTACCTGAAGGACAGCTAGAGTATTTCTTCGCTAATACGTGAAATTTAGCGCCTTTTTTAAGCTGCTGAATAATGTCTTCTGCTTGTTCTTTATGCTTAACAAGAATGTGTAGCGCTGCTGCAGTGCTAGCCATGAATACCTCAAAGTGATCTTAGATAAATTTAGTCTAATTATATCGTTTATATAGCAACAATTGATAGCCTCACCTTTAAAAAGCGTCTCAAAAAAACTACAATTGCATCCAGAAAAATAATTATTTCCACAAGGCGATTATTTATGAAAAGCAAAGCGAACCAATCTCAAGGGATGCTGCTATTTAAACTCACACTAACACAGCGTTTTGCCATTGGTACGTTAAAAGTTCGTGAGATTGTGCCTTTTCAAACTCTCACTTCTATTCCCTATTCTCACCATCATGTATTGGGAACTGCAACGATTCGAAATATGGCGATCCCAATCATCGATATGTCAGCAGCGGTTGGTTTTAGACCACTTCAAGAAGAAGAATTACAAGACTGTTATATCATCATCACAGACTGTATGCGCACTGTGGTAGGGTTTGCAGTTAGAGCTATCGATAAAATCATTGAGTGTGATTGGAAAGCCATTGAGGCAGCACCAGAAACCGCTGGGGCAAATGTATTTGTTACAGGGATAACTCGAGTTGAAGACAAAATAATTCAACTTTTAGATGTTGAACTTCTATTATCAAAAATCTACCCAGAAGATACCTCAAATCTTTATCCTATCTTGGCGGATGTAGAAAGAGAGAAACTCAAAGCACTTAATATTCTATTAGTTGATGATTCGTTTGTGGCACGTAAACAGCTATCAACGGCTTTAGACAGTATTAATATTATTTATCATGTTGCAACTAATGGGCTTGATGCTTATGAAGTTCTAAAGCGAGCAGCAGAAGAAAATAACCCATTTGATATTGTGGTCAGTGATATTGAAATGCCGGGCTTAGATGGCTATGAGTTAGCGTTTGAAATTCAAAATGACACTAAACTAAAAGACGCTTACGTTATTCTCCACACTTCTCTTTCAAGCGAAATTTGTGTTGAACAAGCCAAGCAAGTTGGTGCGCATGAGGCGTTAACTAAATTTGAAGCAACAGAGCTAGTTCAAGCCATGCTGCGTGGTGCTAATCACAATCAAAAGAAATAATACCAACCCCAATAATTATCCGATCATTATTACTGGTTAAATGTTAGTCAACTAACGACATAAAAAAAGCCGCGTTAATCTTCATAAGATAAAGATTAACGCGGCTTTTTTATATATTAGAATTAGCTCTCTCGGCGATTAGAAATACAAACGTATAACTGACACAGCAACACAACCAGGTCTGCGGCATTTTTCAATTTCAACTTTAACTTCAGTTTCAATTTCTAAACCACGCTTAATTGGAGTTACCGACATTAATGTACTTCTCGCACGAATTCGTTTACCTGCTTTTACAGGGTATGGAAAACGCACTTTATTTAAACCGTAGTTCACTGTCATTTTTGCAGTAGGAAATAATAAGTTATCGCTGCCTACGTTGTCTGTTAATTTTGATAGCATTGAAAGCGTTAAAAAGCCATGAGCAATAGGTGTTTTAAACGGAGATTCTGCTGATGCTCTTTCTGGATCAGTATGGATCCATTGCATATCTTCGGTTACAGCACCGAATTGATTAATACGTTCTTGATCCATCATTGACCAATCGCCAATGTGGATTTCTTCGCCCAAACGAGCGGTTAACTCTTCAAATACAGCTTGAGTATCTAGATTCATTTCTATTGGCTCAGGTTGAACTACATCTTGCTGCGGTCCATTTGCAGCACGTTTGTGTTCTTTAACCCATGAAATAATGTGAATATTATTGGCTTTCTGTAAAAATTCAATCCAGTAATCCTTAATGGTTGGTGACATCCAGTCTTTTAATTCAAACGGATGTTTCGCCAGATATTCACGCTTATGCTTTAGAAAATCGACAACCTTCATAGAGAAACCTTATTTGATATCTAATAGTAAAAACAATGCTTAGTAAGTGCCAGAATTATAATTGTGTTACACATCACGTTTTTATGCAAACACTTTTCTAGCTTACAAGCGTTCGCTAGAACCAAGTTTATTATTAAATTACAAAGACTTGCTGACAATGAACACTGTTCAAAAAAGATCAAGAGTGAGAAGTAAAACTCATTAATTTTCTCAAAATCACCAAGAATGTATTCTAAATAAACCAATCACAAAAAATGAAGAACAACCCAAATTAAGCTATTTCCCCCATACTTTTATTAATGTTTAGTGTAAGTTTTATGAAAATTCCAATTTTTATTATATTTTATACATAAAGCCCTCTAGCTGATTAAGCATAGAGGGCTTTGTAAAGCAGCAGTTAAACAGAGCTAATCAATAACTAATGACATTAACCACGATAATAACGTTGAGGAACAAACGGCATTTTTTCAACTGTCATTGCTAGTTTTTTACCACGAACCTCAGCAAATACTTCAGTGCCAATAACAGAAAGATCTGTTCTTAAATACCCCATTGATACTGGCTTCCCAGCAGTAGGACCTGCAGTGCCAGAGGTTATAACTCCAACTTCAATATCATTCGCATCAAACAATTTACAGCCTTCACGCACTGGTGCTTTAGTTTGACCAACTAAACCAACGCGTTTACGATTTACATCTTTCGTTTCAATCTGCTTTAAAATGATATCTGCACCTGGGAACCCACCAGCGCGCTCACCGTCTGAACGACGATGTTTACTGATACCCCACAGTAAACTTGCTTCTACTGGCGTCGTCGTTGTATCTAAATCATGACCATATAAGCATAAGCCACACTCAAGACGCAGCGAATCTCGCGCTCCAAGGCCAATCCACTCGACTTCTTCAAAAGACGTTAATGCTTGCGCAAGCTCTGCGGCTTTATCATTTGGCACTGATATTTCATAGCCATCCTCACCTGTATAACCAGAGCGGCTGATATAACACTCGATACCATTAATATCAATAACGGCCGTATCCATAAACAGCATAGAAGCAACAGAGGGTTGAAGTCGTGACAATACATCTGCCGCTTGTGGACCTTGTAGTGCCAATAAAGCACGGTCTTCAATTACTTCAAGTTCAACACCTTCAGGAAGGTTGGCTTGTAGGTGTGCTATATCTTGTTCTTTACAAGCTGCATTCACTACGACAAATAGGTGGTCGCCAAAATTAGCCACCATTAAGTCATCCATAATACCGCCCTCTTCATTTGTGAAGAACGCATAACGTTGTTTCTGAGAAGGAAGGTCAATAATATCAACAGGCACTAACGCTTCTAATGCCGCGGCAGCACCTTCGCCAGTTAATCGAAGTTGGCCCATGTGCGATACGTCAAACAAACCTGCAGCATCACGCGTGTGAAGGTGTTCTTTTTTTACACCAAGTGGATACTGAACAGGCATATCATAACCGGCAAATGGCACCATTTTTGCGCCAGCAGCTACGTGCATATCAAAAAGTGCAGTTTTATTTAGTTGTTCTGACATCTTCTTTTCTCCATGTGCCATCTCTGGCTGATTTTGTCGTTATCTTTCTAATTAAGTAGGCGTTTATCGGTTACGCTTTATTTTGCAGTAACCCAGAGAATTTGAGCGTCTTCTTCACTGATTGAAATAAGTACGTGTCCCATACTTGCTTCATAATAAACACTATCCCCTACTGCTAAATTAACCGGTTCATAAAATTCACTGTAGAAACAGACTTCACCTTCTAGAACCAATAAAAATTCTTCTCCGTCATGACGCACCCATTCTGCATACGCATCAAAATTACGTGCTCGAATACGACTTTTAAATGGCATCATCCTTTTATTAGATAATTGTGTCGCTAACAGTTCATGTTCATAAGTCGCTGTAGGATGAGGTTTACCCTGTTCTACACGAGTGATATCTCTTCTGCCCACCGCGACTTTCTGTTTTGGTGGTTCAAATATTTGCGGAATATCAATATCTAACCCACTAGCCAATTTTTGTAATGCTTGAAAGGTAGGCGAGATTTGTTCATTTTCAATTTTAGAAAGCGTTGAACGAGCTAATCCTGTTCGCTTACTTGCCTCTTCTAATGTCAATCCAAGTTGAATACGAATGTCTTTTAATCGCTTACCAAGATCAAGCGGTGCAATCGGTTGCTCCTCGCTATTTTTATCAACTTTAACGATCTTTGCTTCTGCCATTATATTTTTAAGCTGGTTCAAGCGTTTCTCCTTGCTCATTTAAGCATCCAAGTTGCTCTATTAATATTCATCTTAAGGAGGGAAATTGCGAGATAAAAAGCAACACAAATGCTTAAATAGTGCGCTAGGTAACAAAACGGGAAACAAAGTTTCTTATTGGAAACTTCAGCATTGAATGTTGCATTTCACACTTGTATGTTTAGGAATAATTATCGTTGTTAATAGACATAACACGACATTTTTCGCTAATGCTATTTTGCAAGAGCTAATTTGCTAAAAACAATTCACACTGGAGAAGTATCATGGAAAAAGATCTTAAATTTACAGCAAGCCACGAATGGGTACGTGAAAATGGCGATGGCACTGTAACCGTTGGTATCTCAAACCACGCTCAAGGCCTACTTGGTGATGTTGTATTTGTAGACTTACCTGACGTTGATGACGAAGTAACTGCGGGAGAGAATTTCTCTTTAGTTGAATCTGTAAAAGCGGCTTCTGATATCTATGCACCTATTTCTGGTGTGATTGTTGAAATCAATGAAGATCTTGAAGACAGTCCTGAACTTGTTAATGAAGAACCATATGAAGGCGGTTGGATTGCTAAAATCAGACTGACAGATGAAGGTCAACTTGAAAGCCTAATTCCTGGCGATCAATACCTTGAAAGCATCGAAGAAGAATAAAAATAATTTAAAGGATTAAGATCATGAGTCAGCTTCTTCAACAATTAGGCACGGATAACGAGTTTATTCGTCGCCACAATGGTCCCGCTTCTTCACAGCATCAACATATGCTCAATACGGTTGGCGCTGAAACACTAGAAAAATTAATCGAAGAAACCGTACCAAGCTCAATACGTTTACCTCAGCCAATGCAATTACCTCACGGCCTTTCTGAAAATGCCATGCTTGCTGAGTTAAAACAAATAGCTCAACAAAACACGCTCAATACAAGCTATATCGGCCAAGGCTATTACAATACACACACGCCAAACGTAATTTTGCGTAATGTATTAGAAAATCCGGGCTGGTATACCGCGTATACGCCTTATCAACCTGAGATCTCTCAAGGTCGTTTAGAAGCGCTACTAAATTACCAACAAATGGTGATGGATTTAACTGGTCTTGATATTGCTAACGCCTCTTTGCTTGATGAAGCAACCGCGGCTGCAGAAGCAATGACACTGTGTAAGCGTGGTGGAAAAAATAAAAGTACCACTTTCTTTGTGGCTAACGATGTCCACCCACAAACATTAGCGGTAATTAAAACCCGTGCGAAATTCATCGGTTTTGACGTTGTTGTTGATACTGACTCAAACTTAGATTCACATGATGTGTTTGGTGCCCTACTTCAATACCCTGGCACAACGGGTGAAGTAAAAGATTTATCAACACTGATTGAACAAGCTCATGCCAAAAAGACCCTAGTAGTTGTTGCCACTGATCTTCTTGCTTCAGTGCTTCTTAAACCTGTTGGTGAAATGGGTGCTGATATTGCCATTGGTAGCGCACAACGTTTTGGCGTTCCAATGGGATACGGCGGTCCACATGCCGCATTCATGGCTACGCGCGAAAAGCTAAAACGTTCAATGCCAGGTCGAATTATTGGTGTATCGGTCGATTCAAAAGGCAACCAAGCACTGCGTATGGCAATGCAAACACGTGAACAGCATATTCGTCGTGAGAAAGCGACATCAAACATTTGTACTGCACAAGCGCTGCTTGCAAACATGGCCTCTTTCTACGCGGTTTACCACGGTCCAGAAGGCTTAAAAACCATTGCTCGTCGTGTACACCACTTCACGGCTATTGTTGCAAAAGCACTTCAATCAGCAGGGTTTGAGTTAGCACACCAAAGCTTCTTTGATACATTAACAGTTAAAACTGAACAGCAGACAGACATTCTTTACACAAAAGCATTAGCAGCAAGTATCAACCTACGTAAGTTTGATACTAAACTTGGTATCAGCTTTGATGAAACCACAACAGTGTCTGATCTTGTTGCACTACTGACGGTATTTGGTGTTGATAATGCAGAGTGTGATACGCTTTCTAATGAAGTTGGTGCTGATGAGTTTGCCGCAATTCCAGAAAACTGCCGTCGTACTTCTTCATTCTTAACACACCCAGTATTCAACACGCACCACAGTGAAACACAAATGCTGCGTTACTTGAAAAAACTGGAAAATAAAGATTTCTCATTAACTCATGGCATGATCCCACTGGGTTCTTGTACGATGAAGTTAAACGCTGTTGCTGAAATGCTGCCGGTAACATGGCCTGAGTTTGGTGGTATTCACCCATTCGCACCATTAAACCAAGCTGCTGGTTATACTACATTAGCAACGTCGTTAAAATCGATGTTATGTGAAATCACAGGCTATGATGAGTTTTCTCTACAACCTAACTCTGGAGCTTCTGGTGAATACGCAGGTCTAATCGCGATCCAACGTTACCACCAAAGCCGTGGTGATGATCAACGTAATGTGTGCCTAATTCCAAGTTCTGCACACGGTACAAACCCAGCAACAGCTTCAATGGTGTCCATGAAAGTCGTTGTAGTTAAATGTGATAACAACGGCAACATCGATATGATCGATTTAGCTGAGAAAATAGAAAAACACCAAGAAAACTTATCAAGCATCATGATCACCTACCCTTCTACACATGGTGTATATGAAGAGCAAGTTCGTGAAGTGTGTGACATGGTTCATGCTGCTGGTGGTCAAGTCTATCTTGATGGTGCCAACATGAACGCTCAGGTTGGTTTAACTAGCCCTGGTTTTATTGGATCTGATGTTTCTCACCTAAACTTACACAAAACGTTCTGTATTCCACACGGTGGTGGCGGTCCAGGTATGGGGCCTATCGGTGTTAAATCTCACCTAGCACCTTTCTTACCGGGTCACACTGAAAACGGTGTTCAAGGTTCAGATTATGCTGTATCGGCTGCGGATCTAGGCAGTGCCTCTATTCTTCCTATCTCATGGGCTTACATTGCTATGATGGGTGAAATGGGACTAACTGAAGCAACTAAAGTGGCTATCTTAAATGCAAACTACGTGATGGAGCGTTTACGCCCGCACTACCCTGTTTTGTACCGTGGTACGAATGGCCGTATTGCTCACGAATGTATTATTGATATTCGTCCACTTAAAGAGGCTACAGGGATCAGTGAAGAAGACATTGCAAAACGTCTAATGGACTTTGGTTTCCATGCACCAACCATGTCATTCCCAGTGGCAGGAACGTTAATGATTGAGCCTACAGAATCTGAAGACTTAGCAGAGCTTGATCGCTTCTGTGATGCGATGATTGCTATTCGTGAAGAGATGAACAAAGTCCAGCAAGGCGAATGGCCTCTAGACAATAATCCACTAGTAAATGCACCGCATACTCAAGTAGATTTAATGTCCAATGAATGGGAGCACCCATACACTCGTGAGGTGGCTTGCTTCCCATCAACTCAAGCAAAAGCTTCTAAATACTGGCCTACCGTTAACCGTGTAGATAATGTATTTGGTGACCGTAACTTGATTTGTTCTTGCCCAAGTATCGAGAATTACGAAGAATAGTTTTCTAGCAATAGAATCATTTATAAATACAATAGAGGCAAACCTGTAGGTTTGCCTTTTTCTTTCCTTAAAACTGAGAGTTATTAACTGAACAATAGTTCTTCTAAATTCGATTATTTAACGTAAAAACATGACAAAAGGCATGGTTAAAAACCAGTATGGTGATAAGATTCACCCCAATATATGGCTTATTTTATGAAGTAAAAAACACGTTACTTTATATTAATCACGATGATTTACTTCCATTGCCCTTCATTCTTTTTTAACATTTTTGGGGCTCGTAATTGGATCATTTATTGGACATTAATCTTTGAAGACCAACAATTACCCTAATTCATTAAATACACGATTTATCAACCTACTGTCAGTATTTAAAAATAAACTAACATCAAACAATAATGAGTCATACTCTTATGTTTATGACCTCTCGGCCATTGCATTATTACTATTACCGCTAACGTTATCGAATGCACTCGCCATACTATTAGGGCATACATTTAACGTTCTTGAACTGCCTTTTTTCTCTGGATTGTGTTTTCATTTATCCAATTTATTAATCAATATTTATCCACTTTCATTTTGTGTTATTGCTGGTTATTATTTATCTCATAAAACCACATTTAATAGCGCTCTCTTTATTATCTATTCATTGGTTCTTTTTTACCTTGTCTCTATAGAAAACGACAGCCTTTCTACCGCTTACTACTTTCCGAACAATCCATTAATTGCGTTATTAAGTGCTCTCGTCACTTTTGTTTATTGTACCCGCTTCAATTTACTGCAACTTGAACCACAAGCATTAGATTTTTCATCCCGTTTATTCAAACATGTGCTGCATTTTTTCGTTTTTATCGGCTCTGCATTGTTCTTATCTAAAGTAGTGGTTAAAGTAATCGAATACTTTACATCGCTGATTAATGGGTTAAGCCTTGATCCTTTGACTTTTTCAGGAGGATTGATTTATCAAACCTTACTGGGCTTACTAGGCGCAATAGGGATTAACGGCCACAACATGTTGTTTTCCATAAAGCAAACTATCTACTCTGCTACACAAGAAAATATGACAGCTTGGGCTGCTGGAGAAACGTCTCTTAATATCATTAGCCAGGGGTTCTACGATGCTTTTATGTCAATGGGCGGTTCAGGTAACAGCATCAGCTTATTATTGTGTGTGTTAATATTCTCTAAAGAGCGTAACCACATCATGCTAGCGTTAGCTGCGTTACCATTAGTCATTTTTAATATTAACGAAGTTTTATTGTTTGGCTTACCTATCATTTTTAATCCACTCCTTATTATTCCATTTGTCGGTTTACCTTTAATTAGCTTTCTTATTACTTATCTTTGCATTTCATCTGGCCTTGTTTCTCCCGTAGTAGAGATTGTGAACTGGATGACTCCACCATTATTTAGTGGCTATATCGCAATGGGTAATAATATCGAAGGAACCCTGCTTCAATTATTCATCATTATTGTAGGTGTTTTTATTTACCGCCCTTTCTATCTTTCTTTTGCTGGTAAATATTCAATTCGTTTAAAGTCGATAATGTCAGAAACATTGGTTGAAAAAAGTATTTTTACCAATCTATTAGACAATGTTAGAAGCTCAGCAAGTAATAGCTTAAATAAATCTTCAGCTCAAAAGCGACTGGCCACCTTGCTTCACCAAGGCGAGTTATTAATGCATTACCAATTATTACAATCAGTACTGAATAAAAATTCTTTTTCATTCGAAGCATTATTGCGTTATCAAGATAAAACCGGAAAACTACATCCACCAACTTTTATCTGTGACTTTCAGTTATTAAACATGATGCCAATGCTAGATAAGCTAGTCATTGATAAAGTATTATTAGATATGCAGCAGATGAAGCTGTCAGCACAACATCGAGTTGCCATTAATATTTCAGTTGCGTCTATTGAAAAAACTGATTTTGTTTCCCACTTACTGGCGCGGTTAAGTCATTTCTCAATTCCTCCACAGTGGTTAGAGCTAGAAATAACAGAAGAAGCCATCTTGAGTGATAACCTTGCACTACTACAAACGATGGAAAACTTAAAATCACACGGAATTAAAATATCAATGGATGACTTTGGTACCGGTTATGCTTCATTCCCCCACTTAAATAAATACCCATTTGACAAAATTAAGCTAGATCGTTCTTTACTACAGGATGCAGTAACGCCAAAAGGAAAAGAGCTTTATCAATTAGTCACGAAAATGGGTGAAATTGCTGATTGTGAAGTCGTTGCAGAAGGCGTGGAAACCACTGAAGAATACGAATTCGTAGCAAAATGTGGGGTTGACGCCGTGCAAGGTTATTTACTAGCAAGGCCACAACCACTTTCAGCAGCGCTTAAACTCATAGAGCAGCATCAACGAATTAGTATTCGTTAAACCTATTTCACGCTATTGCCACATAACTAAAACAGCAGCAATGGCAATTAAAAAGAGAGCGAATATGTCTTTTCTCTTAATGCCTTCTTTTAACCAAAAGAAAGAGAGCAAGATTGTAAAAAACACTTCAACTTGACCAAGTGTTTTTACTAATGGCACAGTTTGTAATGACATAGCGCTAAACCAACCCAGTGACCCAATAAAGCTTGCAATGCTAGTCATCACAACTAATTTAGGTTTGATAAACATTGCTTTTAATGTATTACGGTCTTTGACTAACATATAACCCACAAGTAATAATGTTTGTAGGAAAATAACCAATAATAATACCCAAGCAGCACGATGAGGGAATGGAAGCGTTAATGTTAAACTTGCCTCTCTAACCCACAATGAGGTTAAAGCAAAAGAAGTACTGCAGGCTAAACCAATTAACGCAGTTTTTAATGAAATACTACGAATACCGTTGGGACAGCTCAACATAAAAACTGCAATGGCTCCGACAGCAACCCCTAGCCAACCGAATAACGATAATGAAGTACCAAAAAAAAGAACACCCAGAAAGGCAGCTACTGGCGCTTCACTTTTGGCTAACCCAGCACCAATCGCAAAATTCTTTCGTTTAAATAATACCACCATCAATCCAGTTGCAAGGATCTGCATGATTGAAGCACCAATAATAAAGAGATAGGAATGCGCAGTAAAAGTAGGCAGAGGAACTGGCTGATATAGGTAAAGTGAAAACAAGTAGAGTGCTGCAAGTGGGCTGGCCCATAAGAAACGTGACAGCGTAACTCCAATCACGTTCATTTCTTTACTTAAACGACTCTGAAACGCATTACGCCATGATTGGCTGAATGCCGCCAGTAAGGTAAAAAGTATCCAGCTCAAAATAATCCTTTATTTAGCATTTAAATCTCAATAAAAACCAACTTAACTCTATTTTTGTAACATGTGAAGTCACTCTCCTCATTTAATTAAATAATAAAAAATTACGTTCCAAATAGTAATGAGATCTACACCACAAATACCTACTCTTCTATTTTTTTAAATTGTAAATTTACAGATTATAAAATACATTCTTTTCTTTTAAAAACAAGAGAATAAATAATAATGACAAGCTTTAAAGAATACAAAGTAATTCACTTAGTCGAAGGCGGTTGTGGCACTATCTTTTTAGGCGCTAGTGGTGTACCAATTCAAAAAATGGAAGCCGAACTAAACAAACACGCCCAAGATGGTTGGCAGTTAGCGTTTCAAATCGTAGAGCAAAAACGCTTTCTTCTTTTCTGGAAGCGTGAAGCCGTTATTATTACATTAGGTCGTTAATGATCGCACAACTGTCTATTACCTTGATCCGCTCCTATCAACATAAAGGTGGGTCAAAGAAGCTATTAAATCTTGCATGCAACTTCGAACCAACCTGCTCTGAATACACAAAACAATGTATTGAAAAATATGGAGCTTTCAAAGGATGGAAGTTAGGCTTACAAAGAATAAGACGCTGTAACCAACCGGATTTGGTTGAGGTGATTTATGATGAGGTTCCGTAATGAATTTTCTTGGTAATTTAAGCGAATTAGAAGAAAAAGAAGAGCGACTTAGAAAACAGGTGGCTGAATTATCTAGTGAAGAGCGCAAAATATTTTATCAAAAACAAAGCGAACAGCTTAAAGATCCTGATACATATGCGACTCTAAATTATTTATTTCTAGGTGGGTTTCACCACCTATATTTAGAAAAATACTTATGGTTCTTTGGTGAGTTATTAGCCTTAATTTTAAGTCTATTCTTGATTTTCTCTGGCGAAAATTTTGGATTCTGCATCTTGATTGCAATTGCAATCATAGAGCTTCCTCAGTTATTCTTTTCTCAAAAAATAGCAAGAGATCATAACTACAAACTCTCTTGTGCACTATTAGAAAAAATCAAAAACAAACTTTTCATCTAGGGCATTTTCTGCCCTATTTTATCATTGTTCTATAATCTGATGGCGTATAAGTCGTTTTATTCTTAAACACTCGATAGAAATAATTCACATCTTGAAAACCACAACGAGTTGCTACCTCTGTTAATCTGAAGGTATATTTTTTCAACATGAATTTTGCACGTTCAATTCGAACCCATGTAATGTAATCCGCTAATGTCATGTGCCCTTGCTGCCTAAACATTCGTGACAGATGATTCGGCGAAATATTAAATCGATTCGCGATATTTGTTCTGTCTATGTTGCGATGGAAATTTTCCTGAATATATATACATATCCCTTGATAGAGATCTTCACTGCGTTTTTTCGGAGAGATCACATCATTCGGCTCACCTAGCATTGCATTACTGTAACTTAATAAAGCAAGCAGCAAGTGCTCGTCCATCGGTTTTTTCTTAGGCTCTCTCGCTAACGCATTCAACGCTTCTAAAATATTATCGATCGCATGACCTGTACGTGTTTGGATACTGTATTTCTGCACATCGTAAAAACCGGAGTCCCCTCTGTGTTTACTCACCAAGCTAAAGCCCACCTGACGACGACCAAATAACAAACTCAGGACAGAACAGTCTTCATCCCAGCTTGGTTTATTCCAACAGTTTGGTGGAATATATAGGGCATCACCCGCCATCACTTTAATCTCTGTAATGCCGAGATCTGGATCTTCAATTTGATTTAAATATTCACCACTGACGACTAACTCTAAACGAGGAAAGTTTACCTGATAGCTAAATTTTGGAGGGGTGACTTTATCACCAGCAAACCAGATCTGGTTGAAGCTTTCTCGCTCAGACAAAAGCGCTTCTAGCACACTATTAAATACAACTGTCATTTCATCTCATACCAAATAGATTTAATTAACGCTACTTTTATCCACTAGAGTTCAGGAAAACAAAAAATAAAGCGTGAATAATTAAATAGAAACCGACCACAAAAAACATCTAACTAACTATTTATTAAATGCTTTTTTGACTCGTACATTATAGTCATTTGGTTTTATAAAAATAAGATCTTAATCACACTTGCCACTACAGGATACAATAATCCAGTAAATGCCTTTCTAACACACTTATCAATAATCCCTATCCATCCCACACTATTCCCACTTAAGTAAATCATAAAAAACGGGGAATAAATCATGATCACCGACTTAATTAATGAACAACTCATTTGTTTAGATCTTAAAGCAAAAACAAAAGATGACGTATTTTCAGAAATGGCTGAGACGTTACACCAACAAGGTCGCATCAATGACAAACAACAATTTTTGGCAGATATCTATGCCCGTGAAGAATTAGGAAATACAGGGTTTGAAGAAGGCGTTGCTTTGCCTCATGCCAAAAGTTCGGCAGTTATTTCACCAGCAGTAATGATCGGTGTCAGTAAAGAAGGCATTGAGTACGGCGCTGAAGATGGGCTCCCATCTAAATTATTCTTCATGATCGCATCTCCTGCAAATGGTGCTGACCATCACATTGAAGTGCTAGCTGAACTTTCTTCTAAGTTAATTGAAGATGGTTTTATTGAACAATTCCTTAAAACTACCTCTTCAAAAACCGCTCTTGAACTTCTACTTCAAGAATCTGAAGCAACAGATGCTGTAGAAGCAAACAACGGTTTTCTTATTGGTGTTACTGGTTGTCCTGCTGGTATTGCTCATACCTATCTAGCTTGCGAAGCTCTCGAAAAAGGCGCAGCAGAGCTTGGTTACAAAATCAAAGTCGAAACTAATGGCTCTATTGGTGTTAAAAATAGCCCAACAGCAGAAGAAATTGAGCAAGCCGATGCCATTATTGTCGCCTGTGATAAACAAGTTGATCTTACTCGCTTTGCTGGGAAAAAATTAATTCAAACCAACGTAAAAGCACCAATCAAAGACGCGAAAGGGTTAATCACTCAATCACTGACTCAACCTCCTTTTGTTGCTGAGTCATCATCTTCTTCAAGTGACACTAAAAGTGCCGCATCTCAAACTCGTTCAGATTTATATCGCTATCTAATGAATGGAGTATCTCACATGATCCCATTCGTTGTAACTGGTGGTTTATTAATTGCACTTGCATTAGCACTAGGCGGTCAACCAACAGAAAGTGGAATGGCAATCCCACCGGGTAGCCTATGGAATAAAGTGCTCGATGTTGGTGTTGTTGCCTTTACCTTAATGATCCCTGTTCTTGCTGGTTACATTGCTTACGCGATTGCTGATCGTCCTGCATTAACACCAGGGCTTATCGGTGGTTGGATTGCTAACAACGGTTCTTTCTATGGTGCAGATGCAGG
The DNA here is from genome assembly GCF_002954705.1 of Aliivibrio sifiae. Lineage (GTDB taxonomy): Bacteria > Pseudomonadota > Gammaproteobacteria > Enterobacterales > Vibrionaceae > Aliivibrio > Aliivibrio sifiae_A. The sequence continues at coordinate 416,020 of NZ_MSCO01000002.1, read as the reverse complement.
CACAGGCTTCATTGGCGCCATCATTGCCGGTTTACTGGTTGGTTACTTTGTTAAATTTATCGTAAGTATTAATTACCATAAATTTATCCAACCACTTGTGCCAATCATGATTGCCCCAATTGCTGGTTCATTGTTTATTTCAGGTCTGTTTATCTTCGTTATTGGTGCGCCAATCGCAAGTTTAATGGATTCATTAACCGTGCTTTTGACTAACTTGAGCACTGGTAATGTTGTTCTACTTGGCATCGTGTTGGGTGGTATGGCGGGCTTTGATATGGGTGGTCCATTCAATAAAGTCGCCTTCCTATTCTCTGTCGGTATGATTGCAAGCGGCCAAACTCAATTTATGGGTGCAATGGCATGTGCAATTCCTGTTGCTCCACTAGGTATGTCTTTGGCTACTGTTCTTGGTCGCAAGTTCAATATCTTTGAATCATCAGAAATCGAAGCAGGTAAAGCGTCTGGTGCGATGGGTCTCGTTGGTATCTCTGAAGGTGCAATTCCATTTGCTGCACAAGATCCAATCTCAGTTATTCCGGCAAACATGCTCGGTTCAATGACAGCGGCAGTAATGGCATTTTCATTCGGTATCACTAACAGTGTTGCTCATGGTGGTCCAGTGGTTGCCCTACTCGGTGCTATGAATAAACCAGTCCTTGCTATCGCTTGTATGGCGGCAGGTACTGTCGTAACTGCTCTGGTTTGTGTCTCTATTAAAAAGATGCGTCAAAACAAAAACGTCACAGTAGCAGTAGCTTAATTGTCTTGTGGCACCATCGACCAATCTCCCCCTGTGCTTGATGGTGTCACCCTAATATTATACGAGTCCATTATGAACGCATGTAAAAAGCACTTTTTTTACCCGATGAATAACGTCATTCAAGATTATGCTTGGGGTAGTTATACTTCTATCGAAACTCTTTTTGATATCAAAAATACAACTGAGAAGCCTCAGGCTGAATTATGGATGGGAGCTCATCCAAATGGTTGTTCTGTTGTGACAATCAATGGGAACTCAGTATTACTTTCTGATTTAATCAATGAAGATAAAGACGCCTTCTTATCTTCACCTACTGCACAAAGCTTTGGTGAACTGCCTTATCTTTTTAAAGTACTCGCAGCAGAAAAAGCCCTCTCAATTCAAGTTCATCCTAATAAACAACAAGCGATGGACGGATATGATAAAGAAGAAAAAGCAGGCATTGCAATCAATGCATTTAACCGTAATTACAAAGACAACAATCACAAACCTGAGTTGGTTTATGCCTTAACGACTTATAAGGCAATGAACGGTTTTAGAGCATTTGACGACATAATATCGCTGTTTACTTTAATGTCATTACCTTCGATAGACTCTCTTGTTACTGAATTTTCTCAAGATCCAAGATCTAACGGACTAAAAACATTCTTTAAAGCCATTCTATCTCTAGAAGGTGAAGCAAAAGACACCGCTTTAACTGAATTAGTTAACTTCGCATCACAAAATACCGATGAGTTATTTATTCAAATTCAAGATCTCATTGAACAATACCCAAATGATATTGGTTTATTTACTCCATTGATGCTGAATGTAATTACCCTTCAACCGGGTGAGGCAATGTATTTAAAAGCATGTACCCCTCACGCTTACATTAATGGCACAGGTCTGGAGATTATGGCTAATTCTGACAATGTATTGCGAGCAGGGCTAACACCTAAATTCATGGACATTGATGAGTTAATGGCATGTACTGAATTTGACAGCATTCCTCAATCAGCATTATTGATGCAACCAATAAGTATTGATGGTGGGATGAATTACCCTATTCCTGTTGATGATTTTAAATTCTCAGTGCTAACTCCTAGCACAGAATTACCATTAACAACTCAAAGTGCCGAGATCTTATTTGCTATTGATGAAGATATGATCGTAAATCATCCGTCTGGAGAATCGGTTTCTGTGTCTAAAGGTCACTCGATTTTTATACCGGCTTACACAGAGCAATATACATTACAAAGCCAGGGTAAAGTTGCAAGAGCCTTTAATTAACGTTGTAAATAAAACACCAATCTAAATCCCCCTAAATAGCTAACGAGTAACTCCTTTTCGTTGGCTATTTTTTTACTCTTGGCACATAGCATGAAGCAACAATGCTTGTAATCCCATTGGTTGTCTTGTATTTACAAGTCTTTGACTAAAATCGGAAGACAACATACTACGGGTTAATTTAGTCGCGCTTATGATCATATCTCGAGTAGGATTCTCAGGTAAAACTAAGGCAATGACTAAGTTAACATCCCCCATTTTAGAAGCCCAATCTATAGAGTAATCACTACGAATAATAGCGATGATCGGCCTATCAACTAAAGATGTGATCACATGGGGTAACGCAATTCGTCTCGCCATCGACGTGGACGAACGCTCTTCACGTTTAATAAAAAGAAGTAATAACTCATCCGTTTCTTCAGGACAAATCAATAATGATAATCCTTTTAAAATTTCAAACTTTGAGAGTTGGGTTTGGGCTTTTACGTAATGGAAATTAATGTCACATTTTGGGGTTAATTTAGGGTGTTTATCGACAATTGCTTCAGAAAAATCACAAGACTTATCTGAGGCAATAAAATCAAAACCTGATGAGAGCAAATCTGTTAATACAAAGTTTGCCCACTCCGCATCGATACCAACCGTAACTAATTGACAAAAATCGCCTTCCGTTAATGCTAATTGCAATAAACCAAGAGAACTTGATACATCAGAACGGCGATCTCGGGTGATATTTTCAATATAAACCAAACATTTAAACTTTTTCGCTAATCGAGCCAACTGACTTGCCAACTTAGGAGGCAAGCCACTGTGTTTTACAAAGAAGGTTATTCGATAATCATTTGTTACGGGTTCAATCATGAAAGATGCTTGGATAAAATTCGGTCAACATCCGTCAATACTAACTCAATATTGTATTGTTTTGTATTAATCCCAACAAAACGGTTTTTATTTGCGATTTCAATATCAGAAGCAATGATCACAACGTCCGCATTCACGATATCAGCTGACGTTAATTCATTTTCAATTCCCATTGCTCCTTGCGTTTCAACTTTAATGGATACACCATATTTTGCTGCGGCTTTAGTTAATACATCGGCTGCCATATAGGTGTGTGCAATGCCCGTAGGACACGCAGTTACTGCCACAATTTTCATGATTTACTCTTAAAAAATACAAACTAACGGTATAATAAAATGCTTTATATCAATGGATAACGATTAGAATCACACTTTATAACTCAGGGTACAATAATCCAGTAAAAGCCTTTTTTGTGCTGTATTCTAAAAAGAGATATTTACTTACATTACACCTAATAACTACAATATAATCAATAATGAGCAAATCATGAACATCCATTCTCTTATCGATACCAACGTTATTTGTTTAGATCTCAAAGCGACCTCTAAAGAGAGTATTCTTGAAGAGATGGTTCAGATTTTGGATGATGCAGGCAAACTCTCTGATAAAAAACAATATTTATTAGATGTTTGGGCTAGAGAAGAAATTGGAAATACTGGATTTGAAGATGGTATTGCTATTCCTCATGCAAAAAGCTCTGCAGTAATCACTCCCGCAGTTGCTGTTGGTATCAGCCGTCATGGTATCGATTATGGTGCCGAAGATGGCGAACCTTCAGATATCTTTTTTATGTTAGCGTCTCCTGACGGTGATGATACACACCATATCGAAGTATTAGCTCAGATATCTAGCCGTCTGATTGAAGATGGCTTTACTGAAAAACTTAAATCAGTATCAACCGAGGCAGAGGCTCTGGCTCTTTTTACTGACAATATTAAACTAGAAGAAGAATACACTCCTAATCAACCTCCCTCTGTCTCATCAGAGAAAAATACATTACAACGTCGATTAGGGCGAGCTAAAGAACACCTTTTATTTGGTACTTCGCACATGATCCCCTTTATTGTTGCTGGTGGTGTGTTGTTATCTCTTTCCGTTATGATCTCTGGACATGGTGCCGTTCCGACAGAAGGCATATTAGCGGATATTGCTCAAATGGGCATTGCTGGCTTGACCTTATTTACCGCGGTATTAGGCGGATACATAGCCTACTCTATTGCAGATAAACCCGGATTAGCTCCTGGTATGATCGGTTCTTGGATTGCCGTTCAGCAATATAATACAGGGTTCTTAGGCGCGATTATCATTGGTTTTTTTGCAGGTTTCGTTGTACGAGCTTTAAAGCAAATCAAATTACCTGACAGTATGACTTCTCTTGGATCTATTTTTATCTATCCACTTATTGGTACCTTTATTACTTGTTCTGCTGTGATGTGGGTAATAGGTGCTCCTATTGCTAGCACCATGACGTTATTAAATGAATGGCTTGCAAGTATGGCAGGGTCTGGAAAAGTGGTTCTGGGTGCCATTCTTGGCGCAATGACCGCATTTGATATGGGCGGACCTATTAATAAGGTGGCTACTCTATTCGCTCAGACTCAAGTAAATACCCAACCTTGGCTCATGGGTGGCGTCGGTATTGCGATTTGTACTCCTCCTCTAGGCATGGCTCTTGCCACTTTCTTGTCTCCTAAGAAATTCAAACGTGAAGAAAGAGAAGCAGGAAAAGCCGCAGGTATCATGGGAATGATTGGCATTACTGAAGGGGCAATCCCATTTGCTGCTGCTGATCCTGCTCGTGTTATTCCGGCCATCGTTGCGGGTGGTATTGTGGGTAATGTTACTGGGTTCTTATTTAATGTACTTAACCACGCCCCTTGGGGAGGGTGGATTGTTTTACCTGTTGTTGATGGGAAATTTGGTTATGTCGTAGGTACATTAATCGGGGCAATAACGACTGCTCTTATTGTCATATCCTTGAAGAAAAATGCGGTTGAAGATAGCGATTTAAAAGGACAACAACTTATTTTTAGCTCTGTAAAAGACGAAGGCACAGCAGATGTATTAGCAATAACCGCTTGCCCTTCAGGTGTTGCTCATACCTTCTTGGCAGCAAAAAGTTTAGAAAAAGCAGCTCATACTTTAGGCATAAAGATTAAAGTAGAAACTCAGGGAGCTGATGGCATTAATAACCGAATAACCCCTCTTGATGTTAAGAACGCTAAATTTGTTATTTTCGCACACGACGTTGCCATTAAAGAGCCATTACGCTTTAAAGGAAAACGAGCACTTGATGTTAGTACAAAAGAAGCAATGTACAATAGCGAGCAATTACTAAAAACACATTCTATTAGTTGTAAGCGCTATACTTTGTAGCACAAAACTGGCTCTATTTTCGCATTCATAAAATGCTTTCTGTTCATTTTATGGATGCCTACTTCCTTCTCTATTTTGTACCTTATATTTTACAACCCCACTCTATTTACTCCCCGATTAAGTCCTATATAAAACAATATTCTATTTTTGATTTCCTTAAAAAAACCCAAAAAACCACACTGACATAACCACTGAATTATCAGTGATAATAACTATTCAAATAGTGATTCCGAGTGTTTTTTTATAAAGCCGCCCTACCGTATTGAAATAACAAATTAAGTTGATATTTTGGCAAGCTAAATAGGGTGTAACAAAAATATTTTGCTAGAGGATTAACAAAATGGCTAAGCCAATCCAACTGGGTTTTATGGCTTTATTACTGGCTTTTTCTGCTTCAACATTTGCTAAAGGCGAGCGTTATGGTGCAGTGGCTAGTATGAAGACAATTGAATCTACTGAGTACGAACAAGGAATGAGTGGCGAACTCAGCACAATCAGTTACGGTTTAGTTCATACCCGCCCAATAGATGAGAACAATAACCGTTGGCGTTGGTGGCTTGGATTTAATTATTTGTCTGACTACATTGATGCGCCAGCTAATGGGGTATATCAAGAAGTAACAAATTACGAACTTCGAATCGTCCCTCAATTCGCACTCGGTAACTGGTGGGCATTCACACCCTATGTGGGCGCGGGATTATCTCTTGGGTACAGTCAATATGGTGACCGCTGGGAAGTCGATGAAGACGGTTATAAGTACGGCAAGCAACTTGATGATATTGACCAATTTGAAGTCGGAGCAGTGTTCTCTTTTGGTACCGTCATTAAAATTGGCAGTAACCCTGATGCACATCTTCAACTAATCCCTCAAGCTTCTTATATTCAACCTCTCTATAATGATGGCCTAGGTGGGCTTGAGTTATCCGTCGCATTATTATTCTAAGGGGTTATTGTGCATTTAAATCAGCTCACTCTGTTTATTACAAAATCTCCTGAAGAATACACGGGCGGAAAACACATTGAAATGCCAGAAAGTGGAGGTTCACTCGGTCGAAATCCAAGTAATACTGTCAGTTTAATCGACCACAATCGCTTTATTTCTGGTTCTCATTGCCTTATTAGTATTTATGGCGATACTTACTATCTTAGTGATGTGAGTACAAACGGCACGCTTGTTAATGGTAATAAACTACTAAAAAATCAACCAATCTCCTTATACGATGGCGATACGATCATTCTTGGGCGCTATGAAATCAGCATTGGTCTAGAAAAACTGTCTAACTCCGTCAATATTGCCGCAGATATTTCCGAAGAAACAGATTCTATCGATCCTTTAGCGAACCTTGCAGAATACACCGTTGATGATAAAGAAGATAAAGGTAACATTGCTGATCTATTTAAAGAAACTCGGATAGATAAAGTAGACAGCTCAGATCCTGTCGCTCATTTAAACTTCAAAACTCAAACAAGCAATGATGAGCACCTACTTCATGGCACTGAAAAAAAAGCGACGATAAAACCAACAGAGGCCGTTAATACCCGTCAATTACTTGATGACAGTAATAGCGTACACGCTGAGTTTGATATTCCAAACCTTATTCCTGAAGATTGGTTTTCAACTGATTTTAGTGATCTTACTTCATCAACGTCACAACAAGAAATACCTCAAACGGCCCCAATTCAGCCAGTTGTAGAGCCTAAAGTCGCTCATCAAGAACAGCCTTTACCAACAGAACAACAGCCTTGGGAAGACGTAACCCAAACAATACAATCAACAGCAACAACAGTAGAAAGAGAAGAGCCTTACCCTTCTCGCGATGTCATTACGCAAGATGCCCCATCTCAACAATCAGCGTATATTCCAGAAGTGAGTCACGATATAAAAGCGGCATTCTTTAAAGGTCTGGGCGTTTCTGAATCTCAAGTTGAACAAAGCGATGCGCAATTCTTCCAGCAAATGGGGACATGTTTACGCTTATGTATTAATGACTTACAAAAAGATCTTACCGAATTAAGAACAATAAAAGAAACAGAGCAAGACACATCAATCACCAATATTGTTGAGTTGATGCTGTCATTAAATCAACAAAAACTTTTGTCTCCAAATGAATTAATCGAACAAATCCTTGATGAATTGGACAGTCACAAATTCAAAATGGCTCAAGCCACTAATGATGTGATCAACCAAAAATTACAATCCTTAAATCCTACAGAATTTGCTCAAATCGTACGTTCTCAGTCGAGATTAAAAAGTAATGGCAAATTATGGAAAGAGTACGTCGATTTTTATCAAAAAAACAATCATGACAAAGTGGATATTTCTAGCTCAGTAGTGCAACAGAAAATCAAAGAACAATATTCTAAGAAATTAAAGGCTTAACATGCGAAATCTACTCATAGTTACATTGGCTTTAGTTCTTTCTGGTTGCACCATGTGGGACCAATTTAAAGAATCAACAGGCATAACACCAGAGACGTCATCAATCGAATTGATTATTACTGCAGACAGCATACTTAATGTTCGTGAAGGTGGTCAATCTTCTCCTGTAATTCTGAGAATTCATGAACTTAACTCCCCTGTATTATTCCGTAACCTCGATTTTTTTGCTCTATTTGAAAATGATAAAGCGTCATTGGGTGATGAATATATTAAACGTTATGAATATCAAATACAGCCTGGCGACGTTATTCACGAAACCTTAGTACTTGATCCTGAAACGCGAGCTATTGGCTTCTCTGTCGCCTTTCGAGACATTAATGGATCGTCGTGGCGCAAAGTCGAATTAATCGAAGAAAAAAGCGAATACTTCTTAAAGCTAAACCTAAAAGAAAGTGAACTTAGCTCCAACAATACTCGTGGTATTGAACAAACATATTTTTAAGGATATCAACAATGTCATTATATAACCCTGTCGTGTGGCAAGATGGAATGTTTATGAAGCCGCAGCATTTCCAGCAGTTAGATCGCTATCAAGGCAAACAAAGTGGAATGCTAAGTGGGTTTGAATCTCCTCTTCATTGGGGAATAAAACGCATTGAAATCAATACCGAATTATTGGCTTTAGGTAAAATAGGTATCACTCACGCTGAAGGGATTTTGCAAGATCGCACTCCTTTTGATCTACCACTTCACGCTTCATTGCCAGAAGTAAAAGATGTTGATGCTTCTATTGCAAATAAAGTCTTATATTTGTGCTGTCCTTTGCCATCAGAGCGCTCTGAGCTATTCGGTACAAGTAAAGACGGCGCTCGTTACACAATGCACACTCAAGATGCGGTAGATGCATGCTATGACAGTGAAGAAATTGCCAATATCACCATTGGTAAGCTGAATTTTTGCTTAATGTACGAAGACGAAGATAAAAGTGCCTATACCTCTATTCCTATTCTGAAAATTTCAGAGGTAAAACCTGACGGCAGTATTATTCTAGATACATCATACATTCCTACTTGTATTGATATTAATGCCTCAAGTGTGCTTAAAAAATTCACAACCGAATTTGCATCTATGCTCCGTCACCGTGCTGAATCGATTGTTCAACGTTTAGGCGTTGTTGATCAGCAAGGCGTGTCTTCGGTTTCTGACTTTATGCTTTTACAAGCACTTAACCGTTATGAACCTCTATTTTGGCACTTTGCTAATATTGAAGGTGTGCATCCAGAAGCTTTCTATCGTGTTCTATTGCAAGCTGAAGGTGAATTAGCCACGTTATGCTCGGCGTCTCGTCGTCCACAGGAGTTTGTTCCTTACAACCACGGTAACTTAACAAGTTGTTTATCAACGATCCTGAATAACTCAAAAATGACCTTGAGTGTGATGTCTGAGCAACGTGCTATCCCGCTTGTTCTTAAAGAGCAAGGTTACGGTATTCGTATTGCGCCAATTTCAGATAGAAGTATTGTTGAGTCAACCACCTTTATTTTGGCAGTTAAAGCAGACGTTACCTTGGATATTCTTCATACCCAATTCGTCTCTCAAACTAAGATTGGCTCTATTGATAACATTCGCGAACTTATCAATTTACAGCTACCTGGTATTCGTATCAAACCAATGCCAGTTGTGCCTCGTGCTCTGCCATATCATGCAGGCTACACCTATTTTGAGTTGGATAAATCAAGTGAAGAATGGGCAGCACTAAACAAGGCGGCCGCCATTGCGGTTCATGTTGCTGGTGACTTTGCGAACCTATCACTGCAACTCTGGGCTGTTAGATTATGAGTTACACCGAAGACGATGTAACCGTCGTACTCTTTCAACCAGAGCCGGGCAAACCAATGGAGGTGATGCCTGCTCCTGATTTGTCTCGCAATATATCCGTCAGTGAGCTAAACATCACCTCGATGGGAATAAACCCATTAGTTGATCAGTTCTCATGGCTCATTGCAAGCTTATCTTGTATGTCTTCTATCCCTTGGCTTGATGACCCAATGCCCTTTCGTGAACAAGTGGCTCGTGAAATTCGTAAAGGCGAGCGCATGCTTAATGAAATGGAGGTCGACCGCGCCTCTATTTTGGTTATCCGTTATTGCCTGTGTGCCGCAATGGATGAATCCGTATGCCGACAAGAATGGGGAGCAAACAGTAACTGGAGCCAAAACAGCTTATTGTCTGAGTTCCATAATGAAACCTCTGGTGGTGATAAGTTTTTTGTCATTTTAGAGCGATTAAAAGCGGATCCAAAAAAGTACCGTCACGTGATTGAGTTTTTGTATTTATTACTGCAACTCGGTTTTAAAGGCAAATACGGTCGTGCTGAGCGTGGTGCAGAAAGCTTAGCGGATATAGGTAATACCATTTATCGTCTCGTACGAGATGAACGCCTTGCTGAACAAGAAAAAGTCACTTTAGTGGATGTGAAATCCAAATACTTAAAAAAACCATTAAAACGAGTATTGCCTCCAAAGGTAATTATTGGAGTAAGTACGGTACTTTTTGCTGCCTTATATGCCGCAACGTACCTCATTATTGACGTTCGCTTTCAGAAGCTATTGTCAATTTATCAATAAATGACTCTGGGGTTTTATCCCTTCAATTTTACAGATAGGTAATTCAATTATGGGCGTAACGGTTGCAGCAAATGGTATTGGCTCGGCATCTAGTATATCCGCAGGGAAAATCTACATTATTTACAAAGAAAGTGCTGATGATTTTGTAATTAATTCACCAAGAAGTATTAATCCTCATTATCTAAAAAACCTTACCGACGATGTATTTTTCGATCTTGCAGGTCAAGGAAAACATTAAATCAGAAGCAAAATGTGCTAACAGATTACACGGAAAGAATTTATCTCGTCAAATTTCGGGGATCGATTTTCGATACCTGGGAAAAGAAGATACAATAAAAGATAATAGGAAATTAATTACATTTAGTTAACAACATTGGGAGCCAAAGGTAGGTCAATGAATAAATACAACGAAGAATACTATATAGTTTTTGATAATTATAACGATGAAACTCTTTACCTTAGCCCTTTACAAAAAACATTTGATAGAAACTATACCTATACAAAAGCAATTATGGGGCAAGATCCCTTTTTTTTGAAAATGCATATAAAGATAAAGACTTATTAAACTCAATACAAAGACCAATTAAAAATACACACTTAAATCTAAACTACCCTATTGTTTCTGATAAAATAAAAGATGACATAAACAATTTTAAAATTGATAATTTCCAACTTTACCCAACAATCATAATTGATGACAATGGTGATTTTTATGACAATTTCTGGTTTTTTAATATTTTCAATAAGACAAATTTATTAAACTTAAAACATTGTATTATTGATGATTATGATGAAGATCATAAGCGACATGATATAGATAAATATTATCTTGATTCAAATAAATTAGACGTAATACCAGAGGAGCAGCGCTTAGTATTCATCCCAGAAAAGCAAGTGGTGTTCCAGTTTTCCTCCATCAAAAAATAGTTGATATATTTAATAAACATAAAGTAGATACTCTAAAGTTTATTAAAGTTTATTAAAGTTTCGAAATGGGTAAGCAATTCTAGTTCCTTAATCATAAACACCAGTTCTTTCGCTGGTGTTTTTGCTCCTACTAATTTTATACTTCTTCAATACAAAATATCTATCATTTTAATTAGACCACATAGAATAAGAAACAAACACTATGCGACTTCAGTGACGTATGATAGCCTAAAAAACTAATATTCTTGTTAGTGTTTTTATCTTACCTTTAATGCATTCAACCACTACATACAAAATACCTATCACCTTAGTTACTTTTTCTATTATTTTAGTGAGATTTAAAACCTTTAATCGCATAATATTATTATACAATAAATTCATATAAAAATATTATGGCTAACCAACTAATCGCATTTATTGCAAGTAATCAATTAAAAGACAGAAAATTCACACGATTGGTTTTTAATACAATCATTCTGCTTATTACACTTACAATCATGACTCTTGGTGCATCTGAGAACTATGATATTGATAACCTACTTACTGATGTAATAGACAGGATCATTATCTTTACCAGCATTTGTTATATGAGTACTTTGTATTCGTATGGTTACAAGAAGGCTCTATTTAAGCATCAATGGCAATTATTCCTCGTGTCTTACCTAACAGTTACGCAAGCTATGTATATTGTTGGTTATACTATTTTTTCTTTATATGGAAAAGTCACCATCTTATTTTTACTACCTTACTCTATATTTTGGCTATTATTCTATTGTTATATTATCTATACAATTAACAATCTAAAAAATGACTTAGAAGAATATATATAAACTAAAAAAGCCAGTGAGTTCACTGGCTTTTTATATCAAAAACAAAATCAATTACGCTACTTTTTTATTAATCCAATCATCACGATATACAAAAGCAACGCTATCATTTAAGGACACAGTTCTACTTACTGTTGTTGCATTTACACCAGAAGCATTTATACCATCAAGAGTAATTGTTATATTAGAATTTCTCCAAGCTGAAATATCTTCCGTAGTCGTAGTCCAAGTACCATCTCGTTGTACCTGTACGGTTTGATTAAAGTTCTTAGCACCTTGATCTACTGATTGAACAATAATATTAAGATTGTCCCCTTCAGCAAATCCTAAACTTGTGCCAGTGATAACTAAACGATCAGAATCATCAGTTCCTATAACATCATCTCCTGCTACAAGACCTAGTGTGATCTCGGGAGTTATTGCAACTTGCTCATTATATGCATCACCTTTATTACCAAACGCATTTTCATAATCTGCAGAAACGATTAAGTCTTTATAGCTTTCAACACCTACATTTAAAAAGACAATAGTCCCTATCCATTCAATAGCAAGGGGCGTCACAGAGCTAAAATCAATCGGTTGGCCTAAAGTTCCACTTACATTAGAGACATTTTCATTAAATCGGATAGTTACTTGAACACTATCACCATTTGACGGTGTTACCGGATTTAACGTGACACTTGAAACCGTTGGCTTCGCTGCCGAAAGGGTCGCCGTCTCTGTCACTGCTTTAGCAGCAATACTATGTTGATTTGAACCAGTGACCGTCGCAGTTACCTCACTATCAGGCCAACCAGTTAAATCTTGAGCTGCCATGCTCCAACTGCCATCACCTTGAATATTAGCTTCCGCGTTTTTTGTTTGAGCATCAACGTTGTTACTCAACACTAAGGTTACTTTTTGGCTGTCATCAAATCGAGAAGTGTCACCACTAACAACCACATTCGTAATATCGCTGCTGTTAATGACACTACCAGAAATCGCATCTACAGTGATTGATGGCGTTAAGTACACAACACCATTGGTTATTGAATCACCAAGGTTACCGTGAGTATCACTAAATCCTTGAACCGTATAGGCAAGCTCAGTATCTGTCGGTGATGCACTTAGAATAGAAACCTCTCCTATCCACTCGCTCGTATCTTGACCTGAAATCCATGTAACAGTGTTCACTCCAAGTTTAGCCTCCGCATTTAATGTCTCTTCAGAAAAATCGATGGTTATATTTACAGAGTCGCCACTATTTGCATAAGTAGGTGAGAAAGTCGCCTGCGTTATCAAGGGCCACCATTATCGACAAAGTAAGATGACATAATAACCTTACCCGTATTATTCCCAATAATATCTTGAGCTTCCGTTTCAATTTCAAATTTAGAAACATCGGGATAATTTACGTTTTTAGAATCAATAGTAAATGTATATACCTGACGGTAGCTATTACTTTTAGATGAATCTAACTGAAAATCAATATTAGCATCAGCGCGCTTTAATGGATTACCTGCATACCAATATACTTTATTGATAGGAGCAGTATCCGTTGTATTTATACCGCCAATATCTTCAATTGTTAATGTTGATTTGACGATACCTGAAATTGTAAAATCATTACCTGTAGGATCGGAAATAACGACACCATCCGGTTGAATATTATCAGGGGAAAGAGTCAAAGTAGGTGCATTTTTATCAATACTTTCCCCTCCTGAACCAAATACACGTACACCATTAACCACTGGGTCAGCCAGAGAGAAATGATCGGCCTGCTTTAAAGCAATAAACTCTTCAACACCATATTCTGTTGTCGTAATATCAAAGTAAGTTTGAGCTAAATCAGTTCTATATATATCTTCATTTAAATTCTGGTTACCAATAACAATTTGTCCATTAGCACCTTGACCATCAGCCTTGCCATCCATTAATAAGTCATCATAAATTGCTACGGCATAGTCAATACTATCAGTTCCAGATGCATTCCTAGATGCCATATCACCTAAACTTTCAACCAAAAAACGATGTTGATAATTGATACTAGGTTCAGTAGGAATGACACTATCTAACATCTCATTTGTTGCATACTGAGTCTGGGTAGGATTAAAACCAAAGAATGAATTTATTTGTGTATCTAAAGCCGAATTTACATCATTTAAAAGTTCTTTCGCTTTGGTTGAGGTTTGATAAATAAGATCTAATCCATTCCATTGATTCTCAAATAAACTCGTTTGATATGTAGATAATTCATCAATATATAGAACTTGAGATTCAGCCTCAGAGAAATAAACACCAAAATTAGCAATTTTTGATGGAGACCCATAATTAAAATCAATATTCTTTCTTGCTGATAAACCCGATTCCCATTGGTAGTAATAGGCTCCTGGGTTGGCCTGTAAAACTACTCTAAAAAAGTCATAACCAAAAGGGTTATAGGTCATTTCACATTCCGCAACATCAAGTGATTTTCCACCTGAGTTATTATCTACTTGTACTGTGGTACAACTCTTAAGAGAATTAAAATCATTATTTGCTTTCATTCCTTCAATTTTTGCCGTAACACCAATAAAAGGGGTCACCACTTTTAATTTTGGCTGATCAAACGTAGATCGGAAGTAAACATCAAGCGGTTCACTAAAATTACCAGAAGGATCTCCTACCGTAATACTCAATTTTTGAGAATAGGTTTCAGTTGTTGAGGTAAAGGTTGTTCCAAGGACATCTTTAGTAAAAGGAATATAATAAATAACCTCTGATACCCTTCCATCAGCCTCTTTAATTAAAGCTTCATGAGGTATGCTAGCCTCTACGCTATCTGTAGACGCAACTGTATTTTTACTCGTAACAAAATCATATTCAATCGCACCTGTACGTTTCCGAAAATAATCAACTCTTAATGTTAATTTATCCGCAGAAGAACCATAAGAGCCTGATGTATAAGGATCCGAAACTCGAACTTTTATATAAGGAATATTATTATCTTTAAGAAAATTAATATTAAAATCAGAAAAACTAGTGCCACTCGCGATCCCATCAGAGGCATAAGCAAAATTTATTTCTAGGATCTCCGTTGCATCATCTACCGTATCTTTGGTATACGTATAATCAGAATAAATACCCAATCTCGATGCATCAAAGCCACCAAGTGTCATAAAGTACATATCTGCATTAATTTCATCGGGATAAGAGACGGTTTCTCGAGGTAACTGATCATCCTTATAAACAATAAATTCGTCTTTTCCTATATTTCCTAATATATCTTCTGCTGTGATATTAAATGCCGTACTATCTCCGAAAGAATCCGTACTATAGATCTGACTAAATTTACACCATGTATTGACGCCGTCATTAATAGGAGAACAACTTAATAATGTTGCTTCTTGTGCTCCTAATTGAACGCTAATACTCTGTATTTCACTCGGATTTTTCTTTATAATACCTTCCAATGTATAGCTAGATGCTGTTGATTTAATCGCATCAGGAGAGATAACCTCAATAACTGGCGCAATATTATCCCAATCAAATTGAATCTTGACACCATTAATATTCGTATTACCAATTACATCTTCAGCGTAAATGACCAACCGTGATTGTACAAAATCATTGTCTTCAGTATCTGCATCCAACCTATCTATCGACTCGGTATAAATGTCCACATTTTCTTCTGTGTCCCGAACTCCTGATTGAAAGTTAGTGAGATCTAATTGACAATATATTCCAGAATGATCTTTAGGACATTCTTCTAATTCAGTCCAACGATCATCAAGATCTGACTCCATCTTCCATTCAAGAACCACTCGATTACTATCTACACCTATTTCATCAATTAATGACAGTTTAATAATATCGGTACCAGATAAAGTGTCAGAACCTAACCGAGTCACCTCCGGAGGATCTTGATCAATAGGAATTGAAGCTCTTGGAGCAACAACACTGTTAATTGAACCACTAGTTCCGAAATCATTTATTTGTCGACTAAAACTTTCATAATCGGAAACTGGTGTTCCAGATACATTTAATTGGTGATCACTAGTAACAATTAAAATATGCTGTGCCATCTCATGTGAGTAAAGATCAGAGGTAATAGGAACTTGCCCAAAAGAGATATCTTTCAATAAACCAGAACTGTCTAATTCAAGCCCATTAAGCTCCCCGTCAGCAACAATATCCCGATAACCAATATCTGCAAGGTGATAAGAAGTATAAAGTTCTTCACTATCATTTCCTGGATATTTTTTAATTAAATCATAAGAATAAGAGGAGTATCCAACCAACAATGCACCATACTTATGCCCTATAGATGCAAAACTACTTTGCCCTCCTGTCGTGATATCAATAGGTATTGTTGTATTCACATCAAAACCATACATACCTCTATACATTGCAATCGCATTACTAATCGCAGTAGCTACATTATTACCTTTATTAATATAATATTCAGTGAGTCCAGCGACTTGGTATGTTAGTGGCGTAATCATTATTGGTACTTCTGTTCCTTCCTCATAATTAACCACACTCGACATCACTATTGATTTATTATTACTTGCCGAGACAATATTTTTAGTTAACGGATCACGATACGCTCCTCCCTCAGCTTTAACAAAAAGCGGCATACTCGATGAATCAAGGCTTATAGAATATTGACCAGACGGATTAGTAATTGATTGCCCTAATTTCCGTCCTAATTTCCCATTATTGTATTCCCACACAGTAACCGTAGCACCCGAAACTGGCGCGTCAAATACATAACCAGAGACTGACCCCATAGTACGTACTGGTGGAGATGTATCTCCTTTTTCTCCCCCACAAGATGTAATAAAAGATAGAAATAAGATACTAATAAGTAATTTAAATAACGAGTTAAGACGCATAAGGCTATTTTTAGTAATTAAGGGAGATATTTGGAGGTATTATATTTACTGCTTTTTAAAATAACAACATGTCGATAAGAGTGGTAATATAGTTAAAATAACCATGGCTTTAGTTAAAGTAACTATTGCATTAACCTAAAATTGCCAACAATGATTTCAAACCCTTTATATATCACCTAAATAAAGGCCTATTTATCTTTAAAATAAATGGTGTAGAATCATAAAATCAGTATATTAAAAGTCAATTCTATGAAGTCTAAATATTTTACATTCATTTTTATCAATCTATTTATTCTTATGTCTGGATTTTACTTTATCTATAATTCTTCAAAAATTAACCAGAAGATAATACCTGAACCTCAAATACACCTTCCAATTAAAGTAAAAAAAGTAAAACCTATTTTTTCTGGTGAGGTAACCACATCTTTCTTTAGCTCAGCATTAAACAGTGGTTTATCTGTAGATCATATTCTAACGCTGACTGAATCACTTAAATATAGCATCAATTTTGTAAGAGGTATCCGACATGGAGATAAATTTAAAGTGATTCTAAATAATGAAGCAACAAAAATAGACACATTAATCCTTCATTCATCAAATCAGATACTTATAGCCAAGACAGATAAAAATGGTGTATTTCACGACCAAAATGGTGTTAATTTAAGCAATGACGGTATGGTTAGACCGCTAAAGAAGCATTATGCTATAAGTTCTCACTTCTCTAATCATCGAACTCACCCGATTCTTAAACGAATTCAGCCACACTTAGGGACTGATTTTAAGACCCCAGTTGGAACACCTACCTTCGCTATTAATAAAGGTGTCATTATAACTTCAAAATACCACCCAATTGCTGGTAATTACATCGTTATACAGCATGATAATTCAATTAAGACAAGATACCTCCACCTTAATAATAGAATGATCAGTAAGGGTGATGTTGTATATAAAGGACAGAAGATAGGATTAACTGGCAACACAGGTAGAACTACTGGTCCCCATTTACATTTCGAGTACTTAAAAAATGATATTCCCATAAACTTTGAAAAAACAAATAAAAAGAGTATTTGACATAACTATAATAAATGTAAATATAAAAAACTCAGATAACAACAAATCAACCATAACTATCATATTTAAAACGAACTATTCGTCTGGTAAATGAATAAACCGAAGAGATAAGAGCTGCAGGTTAAAAATAAAATCAATTATCTCAAATAAGGAACAAAAGAATAATTAATGTAAATATTAATAGTATACACTTTGGCTTTTGCGTGGTAATTATGTGAACCAAGATCACATTTGCACGATATACGTAGACATTTGCACGATATGCGTAGAAAAACATTATTTTTTTATATTCATTTTATATTTTAGTAGTACAATCAGTTTTATTATATAAAAGCACATAAAACATAATAATACATGACCACATGTAGATAATTGTTATTCGCTAGGTTGGAAAAACTCATGAATCTTCCTGATTTTGCACGGCGCCCTATTAGCCAAAATTTGCCTTGTGGGGTAAACCCTAATGCTCTTGACGACTTTTCAGAAATTAAACGTCAAGTTAATAAGCTTAATACAGTTACGTCTAAAATTTCATGGAAAATAGTTCATTCATTATCTAAAAATATCCTACTTAATGAAAGTAAAGACATCCGTTGTGCTTGTTACTACACCGTTTCAGCAACTCATGTGGATGGACTAAAAGGATTTGTTGGTGGTTTACAGGCATTATTCGATATTTGCCTCATTTATTGGTATTCCGCTTACCCAGAAGAAAGTAAGTCTACTGCTCGAATTGGTTCAATCGAGTGGCTGACTGAGCACGCCGTCCGTAAACAAAAAACATTAAAGATATCTCCTAGTGACTTACCTTTAATTGAAGAAGGACACAAATTAACACTTAAGATAGAAGAAGAATTACGCTCTCACTATGGAACAAAAAGCCCCTCTTTAGGAGGGATCCGTCGTATTTTCTCTCAGTGGATAGAAGAAATCCAAATACAAGAAGAAAAAGAGAAGAAAAGAGAAGAGTCCAAAGATAAAAAAAGCAAAAACACAGCAGAACCTAAAGGGATTAACGTTAATCTATCAATGCCAGCAATGAAAGCCCCTGTAACTAAAGTGGAAACCACTAACAAGCCAGAAAATAATTCAAAACCTTTACTTATCATTCTTATTGTTCTTGGCTTTTTTCTTTGTATGCTATTCGCTAATTTTTTCTATAGCGACAATCAAAAAAGAACATTACGTGAACAAATAGAAACGGCCAACATCGACGACATTGTTGCCCTTCTCCCCGAGTTAGAGCGTAAAGAAGATCCGATTAAACAATCGATCAAGTCCGATATTATCAAGCGAACTCAATGGTTAGTTTCAGGCTGGGAATTAGATCCTATAAGAGTGAATCAACTTCCAACTCTAACCTTTGCAGTAGATACACTGAAAACAATTTACCCAGATTCAGCTGCAGCAAAAAGTATGCAAGAAAAACTCACATCGCAAACCATAGAATTTGATAACGCATACAAGGGGATTAACCGCCAGTTTTTAAAATCAAGGACGGTGTTTGCTAACGCAAAATCTCAAGAAAAATCCATCATAAAAGCATATGACTACAGTAATTCTTTATTCCCCTTACTTGGTCGAATTGAATATGCAGAGAAAAAAATGACATCGGCAGAGATCGATAAAACACAGCGTTTACTCAATATTTACCAACACAAAATAAATACGCTAAAAGAAGAACTTTAGCCTTGTAACTCACTGTATTACTAACGTCAAACATAACAAAAAAGTAAAACTATGAAAAACACTTTAGTTAGAAGCCCGTTACTACTCTCAACACTTATTACTGTTTTTATACTGGCTGTATTATGTGGTTCTTATCTTCTTTGGTTTCCAGAAGCCGAAGTTATGCTTGTGTGGGGAACGGCGGGAGTCATTGGTCTGCTGTACTTATTATTTAATCTTACTTTATATATAAAAAAACGAAAAGGTAAGAATAATCAAGATATTGAGACAGAAGAAGAAACTCTATCAATGGTACTAAAGCCATTACTGCATAATGCCAAGCAAAAACCAATCTACTTAGTGATTGGTAATAAGGGATCAGGGAAAAACCAATTCCTCCATGTCTCTAATGCTATCAAACCAATGGATAAAGTGAAAAGTGTAAAAAATGACTTTTTTGAATGGTCTGAATCCGATTCTGCCGTCTATATCAAACCAAATCATCGTCTTGTTTTTCAAGAGATCTCAAGCACTGACAGTCTATTATGGCGAGCATTAATAACAGAAGTCATTAACCATAAACCAAGAAAACCATTTGCTGGTTGTTTATTATTAATCGATTTTGAATTCTTGATCGTCAATGAAGATGAACAAACTGACTATACACTCAACATACTTCTACAACGTTTAGACTCAATTAAAGAAAGTACAGGAGCTACTCTGCCTCTATACCTTGTGATGAGTAAATTGGATAAATTAGAA
Source organism: Aliivibrio sifiae (assembly GCF_002954705.1). Classification (GTDB taxonomy): domain Bacteria; phylum Pseudomonadota; class Gammaproteobacteria; order Enterobacterales; family Vibrionaceae; genus Aliivibrio; species Aliivibrio sifiae_A. Next base: position 395,639 of record NZ_MSCO01000002.1, on the reverse strand, counting down.
GGGTTTAAAGAGTACATCCATTTTAGCCCATTAAAATCAAGCATTGAGTTCCTTTCTATTCCATTAAAAGATGCGAAAGGTGCCATCCTAGATTATTTTCAAGATAGCTATAAAAACATCGTAAAAGTGATGGAAGTAAGTGCGCTCGACTCTTCATCACACACAAACAACGTCGATGAAAAACAAATAATTCTCGCTTTTCCTAAACAATTTGAGTTATGCCAAACAGAAATAAAACGCATTATTGAGCGTTTAAACGATTTAAATCAAGGCTCTTATTCTATTGATATTAGAGAGGTATTCTTCAGCTCAAGTCTTCAAGGCGGTCGTAAATATAACTTATTAGCAAAAAGCTGTAGTAATTACTTTAATTTACCAATCATTGCATCTGAACATGGGCAACTCACCGAGACTCCTTACTTTACTCGATTCTTAGTTGACTCAAAAGTATTGCCTGAAGCCGACTTTTCTAGTGAAAACCAAAATTACTTACGCCGAATTCAACAAAACAGTCGTTTGGCTTTCTTGGTCTCTATTGTTGTTCTTACCAGTGGTAGTTATTTTTTATTTCAAGCGTTAGAAAGTAATTTGCAGGTAATTAACCAGTTAATTGATGTAAAAGACAGCGATCATGAGCAATACAACTCTGCCGTATTCGAATCACAATTAACCAATGCTCAAGAAGGGATTGAACCGACTTATGGAACCTGGTTAAGCGGAAACAAAGCGCTTGATGACGAACTTTTATCGATGAAAGTCAGCCGTTTAGAACCAACAACTAAGATCGCATACCGAGCACTAATCGAGCAAATAAATACACAATTAATGCCGATTATTTCGGAAGCGTATCGAATTCAATTAACTAAAAATCAAAATGATATCTCCCTCTCTCTCCCTCTATTAAAGGGATACTTGATGTTAAATCAACCAAGTAAACGAGATATTCCTTACTTAAAACAGCAGACCTTTGATGTACTAACTCAATTACATTCAAGCCCTGAGACTGTAAAGAAAACCATGTCTTATTTGGATGCTTATTTCCGTACCAAGTTCATACCAATTTCCATTAACATGGATCTGGTTCGTGCGACTCGCCGTAACCTTCTAGCAAAATCAAACGTTGATTTGGTCTACCTTCAAATCTTAGAGCAAGCTAAAAGTTCAGATATTGACACGCTTAATCTACAGCGAGCGGTTGGGTTTGATTTTAATAATATTTTTAAGAATCCGATCAACAATAAGAGCTTAAATATCAACAAACTATACACGTCAACTGGGTTTAGTTCGTTCTATCGCCCACAAGTAGATTTACTCTCAAAACGAGTCATCTCCGACAACTGGGTGCTTGGATTATCAAAAAACATTATTCCAAGTGACGAAGAGCAAGAAGAATTTAAAGATAAAGTTCGTAAGAAATATACCGATGACTATATTAATTACTGGCGTAACGCGCTAAGCGAATTAAAAATAAAATCATACGACAATATCTATGACTTGACGAATGCGATAGATCTTATTTCTGGTCCATCATCACCAATGACAACGATCTTAAAACAGCTGTACGCAAATACACACTATTCACCGACTGGTGACATTGGATCGTTACTGGATCCAAAAAAGAATTTAAAAAATACTTTAGAAACAGCAACTGAGGCCGTAAAAGAGATAGTTAAACCCGATTACGTTTTAATGTCTCGAGTTGAACAAGCGTTTTCTTTATTAAATCAATTACAAATAAATGAAACGAAAAACTCCCCTACCCCTTGGGAAGATATCTTAACCTCTTTGAATTCATTGAGAACATACATTAAGGATATTGCTGATTCTCCAAATGTACATCAAGCAGCCTTAGACGCTGCAAGAGCTCGAATGATAAGATCGGAAGCCGACCCTCTTATTCGACTTAAACAAATTGCTCAGAAATCACCAGAGCCAGTACGCAGTTGGTTACTTGATATAGTAAATCAAACCTGGTCTGTGATGATCACAGAAGCCAAAAAAGGCATTCAAACAAAATGGTACAGTGAGGTATACAGCGTTTTCCGTCAAACTGGGTTAAACAAATACCCATTTGATGTTAATGCAAAAGAAGATATTTCATTAGAAGATTTCGAACAATTATTTGCCACTGGCGGCATATTAAATGTGTTCATTAAAGATAATCTTGCACCATTTTATGACACCAATTTATGGACGGCAAAACGAGTAGACGGACAAGTCATGTATCTATCGCCTGAACTGCTCGTTCAATTACGAAATTACAATGTAATACGCAACACAATGATCAATAAAAGCACCAATAAAGTACACATCCCTTTTAGTACTAAAGTTGTTGATCTTGATTCAAGTGCAATCCGAGCAAACATCAATGTGGGAAGCCATATGATGAGTTATTACCACGGCCCAAGTAAGGTTCAAGAGTTGCAATGGCCACCACAAAACGGAGATTTTGAGGTCAAAATTACCTTACAAGACGTAACAGATGAGGGTAAACAACATACCCTTTCTGAAAATGGACAGTGGGCTATCTATCGATTATTAGGGGATTCTACACTCTCTGATGTCACCAATAGTAGCTTTGTTAGCCATATTAAAGTGAGTGGTCGTGATATCAGTATGAAATTCACACCATTAACACAAAACAACCCATTTACTTTCTCTGAGCTATCGAACTTTAAGCTCCCAGAAGTAATTAACTAAGAAGATAAATTAAGGCAGGGAGTAACATGTCAAAGATGAATCTACAGGACTTAGATAAATTAGATCGGAGAATTATCTCCAATCTTTTATCAAATGGTAGAGAATCTATTGCGAACTTATCACGTAATGTTGGGTTGTCTAGAACAGCCGTTGCAGAACGAATTAATCGCTTAGAAAAGACAGGGGTTATAAAAGGGTATACAGCCCAAATACGAATAAATAGCGAGAATCATGCATCTTGTTATTTGTTAATTTCGTGTGTGGTTGGACAAAAAGATGGTGTCTCAGAAGCACTGAAAGAAATCCCTGAAGTAAAGATGACCAGTATTGTTGGTGGGGCTTATGACATTATTTCTTTGATTGAAGCACCCGATTTACATCGAATTCATTATCTCTCTAGTGAAATTGAATCGATAACGGGCATTAAAGAAGTGAAGAGTACTATCGTTTTACATCAGCCTGTTTGCCGATAAGTATTCCTAGGTCACTTAAAACTATTATAGAAAGCGAATAATAAGCGCCAACTTGTTGTTCGCTTTCTATCTTATCTATCTTTAATTACTGCCTACAATTTTAATGATTGTATCCTCCTTATCGATATTCCCTAGCCAATACGTTTGACCTAACACATTCCCAATCCCACCCCCTAATTCGTTCTCAGGAATAGTATTGTTCTTAACGGTTAACTTAAGATCCCATGCCATCGGGTCACATAAGATAAACTTCATTAGCCCTATTAACGTCTTGTGCAGTCGTCCTCCTGGTAAAAAGTTGGTATACGTATCAAAATCAATATCTTCGATGCATAAATTAAACTTTCCAGTAAGATCCGCCATACTCTTTCCTAGGTGCAAATCATTCCCTAATTGACAGTTCTTTTGATTCAACTTATTACGTTGTGAACCGGCGATCGTCACTCGACGATATACCCACTCTTCAATGTAAACATTGGGAAGTGAAAAGTAATGGGAAACGATACCAGAAACAAGCTTTGGTGAACGAGTACGCGTGGATAACTGGTTTACATAGGAAAGTAATTTAGCTCTATCTAAATCAACATCATTATTCTCTTGAATAACACTCGACAGACCAACTAAATGTAATAATCTTCCTGAGAATGGATCCGTTGCATCACTTTGATATTGAATATGATAACGATACTTTTTCCACACTCGATAAAGCATACTAATGTAACGATGATGAAAAAAATCAAAGAAATCTTTTACTGGATTATCGTCACTGTCTCGACCTGCCAGCTTTTCCGTATAAGACGCTGGTAGCGGAGAACTTGAGCCATGCAAGCCAAGGAAGTTCACTTCAATTTTTGTGTACACCTGATCATTACGTTCAACCTGAGCGATGTATTCTATATCGCTCTTGGGGAAACTCAGTTTTGGTGACACACTAAACTGTATGTACTCGTTTTTTACGTACTGATTTTCACCAATCGCATTAAATTCAATACCTGAAAAATTTTGATAGTGTTTTTCCAGTAAAGATACCGCTTGGAAAAAGCTGTACTCGCAAGGTTTATTAACAATATATTCAATCATAATATTGTCTGTTGCCCAGTTAAGCTCGGCCATTCATATTCTTCACCCGTATCCTCATCAAACACTTCAAGCTCAGTAAATGAATTGATACTCGAATACAATCGAATAAACTCGTTTAGAATACTAGCGAGTAAATACATATCCCCTTCATTCACAAAGTACGTTGAGTTCATCGCAACCTTAAACTTAACACCACGAATAGCAACGCCACGAAAGACTCTATCTGTTGGATTCATACTTGCAGACCTAATACCATCAAGACGGTGTATAGAGGCTCTGTGAGCCTGTCTATCAACACGAGAATGGAAGTCATAGGTTGATAGTAATACTTTTAACACATCAATATTAGCGAGTGATAAATAGTTTAAGGACATATTGGCAATAAGCTGCCACTGTAGTTCTCCATTCACCTGTGGACTAACAGATTGAGTCGGCTTTGTAATATTACTAAACGTGGCATAGGTTGGTGACTTGTGTGTGGTATAGATAACATCCCCCACAGATAAGCGTTCAGCTAAATCTGCATTGCTGCACACTAATTTAAGTAACACGGTTTCTGTCCCTAAATCCGATATTTGATTGTTGTGCGAATGAAAAGAGATATAACGTTCTAGCCCTCGCCCATTAATTCTTTCACTGACTTTTGTTTTATAAAAATCTCGTTTATCGCGCTGATTTATTTGATGTTCAAACGATTCAAATTCAATTAGCTGTTTCCTACGGCGCTCTGCTTTACTCCAACTTTCTACATTTTCAACTGAGTAAACTTCATAGTGCTCCTGATTTGAACTTTGAGGACGGACTTTGTAATCATTACGTTGATGATCAAGACGGATAGGATCACCATCTTGTTCGAATAAGTTCACCGCTGGTGTGCAATGCAATTTTAAATGCTTATCTTTTAAAACCACTTCAGAAGGCAAGGCTCTCGAAAAAACAAAGGACAATTTGACCGTACTGCGCTGTGGTATCCCGCTTAACCATTCAAGACCTTTAATATCAAAAAACATGAATTTATCAGGTAAAGAGAAGTACTCTTGTAATAAGCGATACCCTGAAAATGAGTTTTTGCTGTATGGCAAAATTGCTTCATCGTCATCAAAGCCCACAGGGGTAACTTGATCGGCTCGAATACGATGTTTATAACCGCCACCAACATCTAACTCTACATACTCTAAATAGCGGAATAACCAAAGATATAAACTGCGAGTAATATGCTGCTCACCATTTAAATGAAAACGTAATGTATCTAATTTTATGCGAGACAGTTCTAACCCATTATTTGCTGCTAATGTCACATGAACAGAAGAATTGGTGCGACTGTTATTTTGCTCTATCTGTTGAATACTAAGTGGATATAAAGCAACGTCATAACACGTTCTAAATAAGCATTGAGTGCCTTCAACTTGCTCACTTGCCATTTCTGCACCACGGTTTACGATGGTCTTTTCTGTTACGCTTCCTGAATGAGGAGTAAGTTCACTAATGCACATTGAAGGCACTGAACGCATGTAATGAGGCCAAAGCAATGAGATTAATGACTGTGTTAATTCTGGTAGTTCATCATCGATTTTTTCGCGTACACGACCGGTTAAAAAAGCAAAGCCTTCAAGTAAACGCTCCACATCGGGATCAAAGGTTCCTTCAGATAAAAAGTTAGTCAGCTTAGGGTGATATTTTGCAAATTCACTGCCTGCTTCTTTTAAATAAGCCAGTTCATCTTGAAAATACTTACTGTTACTCACTACTCTCTCCTACTAAACGTTAAATTGTCCATCGACGCCCATGAATATATTAATTGACATTGGGACTTTACCGCCGTTGTGCATTACTTCTCCGCCAATACCAAAGCTTAATTGCAGTGGGTTGTGATTATCTTGGCGATAGTGAACCTCAACATTTTTCAGTCTTGGTTCAAATTTTTCAATTGATGTTCGAATGTTTTGCTGAATATTACGAACCAAATTCGTGTTATTTGATAGCACATCATTAAAATCAGGCAGTCCGTATTCATTATCTATCATGGCGTTCCCTGCGTGAGTATTCAGTAAATCAGCAAGGTGGAGATGAATTGATTCTATCAGATGTTTGTGGGAGACCACTTTCTCATAGCAGTTTTTGGGTTCGCCCAATTCAATTCGCTCTAAAAGCCGGTAACCTTTTTCCATAATGACTTCTTAAAAAATAAGCGGTCGGCTCAACCTGACCGCTTATATACGGTGACAAATTAGTTCTGATCTAATTTACCAACTAGTGACAAGTCAAAACTTGCCCCCATGTATTTGAAATGCGGACGTACAGACATTGATACTTTATACCAACCTGGATCGCCTTCAACTTCAGATACTTCCAGTTTTGCAGCACGTAATGGACGACGGCCGCGAACTTCTGCTGGTGGGTTCTCTTGATCAGATACGTATTGACGGATCCACTTGTTTAATTCAATTTCTAGATCAGAGCGCTCTTTCCATGAACCAATTTGTTCACGTTGCAGTACTTTGATGTAATGAGCTAAACGGTTGATAATGAACATGTATGGCAATTGAATACCTAACTTGTAGTTCATTTCAGCTTGCTTACCTTCTGGTGTATTCGGGAATATTTTTGCTTTTTGCACTGAATTCGCAGAGAAGAACGCTGCATTATCAGAGCCTTTACGCATAGTTAGAGCAATAAACCCTTCTTCTGCTAGTTCGTATTCACGACGGTCTGAAATTAAGATCTCTGTTGGGATCTTAGTTTCGATTTGCCCCATAGATTCGTAATTATAAACAGGTAAGTCAGCAACAGTACCCCCACTTTGTGGACCGATAATGTTTGGACACCAACGATATTTCGCAAATGACTCACTAATTTTAGACGCCATCGCATACGCTGAATTACCCCAAAGGTAGTTATCATGACCATCTTGAACTTGTTCATCATAATCAAATGCTTTAATTGGGTTATCTTCTACTGAATACGGTGTACGTAGCATCATACGTGATGTACAAAGACCAACATAACGTGCATCTTCATGCTCACGGAAACCGCGCCATTTAGTGTACTGAGGACCTTCAAATACAGACTTAAGATCTTTTAAGTTAGGTAGGTCTTCGTAGCTATCTAAACCAAAAAACTTAGCTGATGCTGAAGTAATAAATGGAGCATGAGACATTGCGCCTACATTCGCCATGTATTCCATCAGTTTCACATCAGGTGATGATGCAGACATTTGGAAATCACAAATCACAGCACCAACTGGTTTACCACCAAATTGACCGTATTCACGCGTATAGATTTGCTTATAAAGGCCAGATTTAACGACTTCTGGAGCATCTTCAAAGTCATCTAATACTTCGTCTTTTTTCGCTGAAATCAATTCAATTTGAATGTTTTCACGGAAATCGGTGTGATCAACCAGGTATTTCAAACCACGCCATGTTGATTCAATTGCTTGAACCTCTTCATTGTGAAGAATAGCATCCACTTGCTTAGACAGTTTTTGGTCAATCTCAGAAATCATTAAATCAACTAATGATTGCTCAACTTTACTGTCGGTATTTTTGCTGCTTAACAATTCACCGATGAATGCTTCTACGCCACGCTTTGCAACATCAAAACCTTCATCACTTGGCTTTAAACGCGTTTCATTAAGAATACTGTCTAATAACGAACCGGATTCAACCAATGTTGCTTCTTGTTCGGGAGCTTGTGCTTCTGTTGTCATAATACCCTCTACTCAGCCTTTTCTTCTTTATCTGCACCAAGATTTAGCTCTTCAAGTAACTTTTGACGAGCTTCTTCATCTTGAAGTACTGCAGCAATTTTCTTACGAAATGCTGGTACGTTTCCTAGTGGACCTTTCAAGGCAACAAGTGCTTCACGCAGTTCAAGTAAACCATTTAATTCAGGTACACTTTTAGCGATAGCTTCTGGTGAGAAATCTTTCATGCTGTTAAACGTAAGGTCAACACCAAGTTGAGCACCTTCTTCACCACTTAGTTCATTACTTACGTTTACTTTTACGTTTGGAGAGTAGCCTTCCAATACATCATTAAAGTTATCTTTATCAATATTGATTGGAGTACGATCTTCAATTGGCGTCTCATCAGCACGAGCAGTAAAGTCACCAACGACCATCATACTTAGCGGTAATTCAACATCTTCTTGCACATCGCCTGTCGCTGGGACATAACGTATATTAATTCGCTCTTTAGGAGCAACCGAGCCATCGCGGGACATAATTCTTCCTTATTTTCATCTATTTATTTGTTATTAATGGTTAGCCATTGTTGGTACTTTTCAGGAACCAAATCCTTAGATGGATACATTTCCGTCATTGTTTTCTCAACCAACGTATCAAGCTGATTACATAAATGAGGCTCCCAACTCATTAAATTTATTTCTTCTCTTATCGCCCATATTTTTTCAATGTGAGGTAAGCACAAAGGAAACAAGCCTACGAGGTGGTACGCTTTTATTAATTTCAATTGCAACATAAACTGCCCACGTCCAGACGTATCAGTCGCTAAACCTTGGGCAATGGTGGAAACATAATCACCTAATGTCGCTAAGGTAATATCACCTTCAGATAAGGTTTCCTCATCTGTTAATTCAAAAGGCATTGGCACCAACGCCGCGGGGGTAATCGCAGTGCGTGGTGTCAGCCATTTAAGGGTTGCTTCATCAGCAAAAGGCACTGAATTAGCGAACATTAACTCTTCAACGCCACTTAACTCTTGAGTGAATAATACCGTTTCTTGTTTTACTGCTTCAGCCGCAGAATCATGACCCAAATTATTCAACATCAGATACATAAGATGATGACCACTTAGCCAAAAAGGTGCATCCGTCAAGGTTTTTTCAAGACGTTTGATCACTTCAGGATCGGTTTCTTGCTTTGATTTTTCTTTATATTCAGAAAGCTGATCTTGTGATACAGCTAAACTTATCGGTGTTTTTTTCTCATTATCGTGTGGAGGTAATTCATCCACATCACACCATGTAGAATAACGATGTAAACGATAAGCTAAAGAAGCACCGATATTAGAGTGCAGCATAAACTCAGCGACTTTTTTTAATGTTCTTTTTGATGCGCTAGGGCTTGAAAAATCCGTATCTATATCGACTTCTTGTCTAACCGCTTCTGGTTTTTTTACTACTGCCGTCACCGGTGTTGGAATCACCGTTTTAGGTGTTTTCTCAATAACCGTCTCAACCACATCTGGTTGCTTCAAGTCTTGAACAACAGGCGTTATCGTCCCCTCTCCAGTTTGTGGTAAACGCTCCATAATGGCGTTAACCGCAGAACGAACAACAAAGAACTCTACATCTGAGTCTGAAAATGCATCTTTATATTTATCATCAATCTCAGAAATTAAGGTTAAACACACCGACCCTTGCTCCCACGACACTGCCGCAGTATTTAATTTTGGTAATACACTTTCAATTTGAGAAATAAACCATTCTATTGCACCGTCTCTCGCTCGCTTTCGTCGTGGATATAATCCATCACTAAACGTCGTTAAACTTTGTAAAAGTAACGAGAGTCCGGTTTTAAACCCGTCAAACCCTTTTCTTTCGATCAGCGCTCGAGTTAAGTAACAAATGGCTTTTAAATCTTTACTATAAGTGGTTAATACTTCAGTTGCGTTCGCTTCAACAATTTTCCAATCAACCGTTTCACCAAACAATGAACCAAACTTTTTGATCTCAAATTCCATTAGCTCATAACAGAATTCATATTTCGCTTCTTCACCAGAGGGAGACGTTTCATTGATCGGTTTTAAAAGTGTCTCAATATCAAAATTCATTGCCATTAGAGTGTTACCTGTTTTTGATAAGCATTTAAGGCTTTCTCTATCTCAAGTGCACCTTCAGCGGGAACATCTTGCTGAAAGCTTTGTTCAAGCGACTCTCTTGCTAGATTTTTTAATAACAGTGACACTTCTTTGAAGCGAGATGGCGCGTTTTCATGCAAGTCTGATAGTGCTGTATTAAGCTTATCGCTTTTGAACATTAACTCACCAGTCACCGTACCAAAGAGCACATATTCACTGCGGTCTATTATTAGTTCTGTTCTTTTAGAGGTCAGTTCTACTGTATCGCCAAAAAGCGCGATGGTTTGATTTATTTCATCAATCGCTTTCGAGTAGAAATGGTTCTCAGCGTTTTTATTTACAGATTCAAACACTTTATTTAGAATTTCTTGTGGAAGTACATAAGCATAAAAATAAGATTCTGCTTGTGTTTTCACCCACTCAGTACGTAAATATTTCTCTACGTCTTTTGAATCACCAGACATTATAATATCGGCTAAAGCTTGATCTTCTTTGCCCAGTGAATAAGTGTATTTCTGACGTTCTAGCATTAGGTTATTTAACCCTTTCATTAATTTACTTAGACGTCGGTTCACAGAAGAGGAGATAACTGCATTACGGTTAAGATGGTCATTCAGAGCAACCATGTCTTTTCTTATCGAGCTGAGCTCTTGTCTTTGACGCTCTTCACTTTCACGTCTCTTTATTAAATTGTCTTTTTCTTTGTTATACCAAAACTCAATTTGATTATTTTTAACATCAACCGCTTCTCGATAAGGTGCTAATGCTAATAAATCGCCTTCATTGTCGTCTAACGCGTTAGTGATTTCCCATGGCGGTTTTATTAGGAAAGCGGCCATTTGTGCGGGTTTTATTTTTGATGTTCCGATCACAGGCGCTGTTTGTGGCAATAAATAACTGGATAGCATTACACCAGTAATAACCAAAACACTAGCAATTAACGCCACTTCTAAATACTTAAACATCCCAAGACGCAAAGGCTCAAAGCTGTTTTCTTTTCGTAATACCAAATCGGCATTGCGTAATCGCGTGAAAATTGGCGCGTGATTATTGGTACGCATCGCATCAATATCAATTTTTGCTAATGCTTGAGCAAAAGCAATCGGTGTTAATTTATGGCCTCGCGGTTTTGTTACAATTAGGCGTAATAATAGCCATACTGACTTTGGTATCTGGTGCGGTCTTTTTCGTTGCGTGAGAATTGCTTTCCAATCAGAGTTTTCTGTATACCCAATAAATAAGCAACACGTCAGTATTGCCATTGAATAAACATCGTCTTGAGGATCGGACTTTCCTGTTTCTAAAAATAATGGGGACGCATAAGATAAGCTTGCTTCAGAATATTCTTTACCTTCTCCTGAATATTGTGCAGCCCCAAAATCAATAAGCCTAATACCATCATCTTCGCACACAATAATATTAGAAGGTTTGATATCTAAATGACACACACCCTTGGTGTGCATATATTCTAATGCACCTGCTAATTGATATATTAACCAAGCAACATGGTCATGACGAAAGCCTTTATTACCGTGTCGAGAAAGTTTTTCAGATAAAGATTCACCTTGAACCCATTTATACATAAAATAAGGACGATCGAATTCATTACCCAGTTTAATAAATTCAGCAATGCTTGGATGTTGTGATATTTCAAGGTGCGTTGCTTCGGCTATAAACATTGAACAAGCGTACTCTGGCGCGTTTTCATTCAATACCTTACAACAGATCTGTTTCTCTGGTTCACCTTTTTTAGCTAGATGATATAACGTCGTTTTGGTATTTTTAGATTCAATCGTATCTAATACATCGAATTGTGAAAATAATACATGCTCCAACCTTGGCTTATTTTTTTCAGCCAATGCTTGCTCATATTTTTTCTTTTTTTCGATCGCTTTTACAACTAACTGATTAATAAATTCGTTAGCTGATCCCTGCTGTTTAGACACTTATTATTCTCTTTAATACCAAACCGAATTAATGAGGCTTGATTTTAATGAGTTAGTGTATGGTTTTTCAATACTGTAAAACAAAACGAACACTATCGCTAGGCTTTTAGTTAAAGTGCCTAGAAATATAGAAAAAACGCCACCACACAAATAATATTATTTTATCGGTTTGAATATTAATAATGAGCGAGTATTAAATTGGTCAAACAAAAATAAACTCGCCAGAGAATTACTGTCATGAAGATAATTCATTGATGCTATAGTCGCAATGCCCGAGGCCCCACCTAATGTACCCCAATATTCATTAGTTAAATTTACTTGCTGCGCATTTGGTAATGCTTCACTTCTTGCGCCAATAGCAAAACCATAATCTTCAACATGAGCACGTTGATTCGTCATATCGCTATACACAACACCTAGGTTAGAATGTGAGTTACACGCTTGTCTAATTAGACGAGAACACCCTCTTCGATCTGTTGATGCTTTATCAAACCCCATATACATAAGTTGGGATTGAGGCGTTATCTTTAATGTGTCTATGACATTACGTTTTGTTAATACCATCCCTGCCGCCCCTTCACTTGGGACCATACCCCACGGATTTTTCGCACTCATAACTTGTCTATTTTCAATTAAACTCTCTATCTCGCTAAGCGGACTATCAATAGCGATACATAGGACAGCATCTGGCTCATCTAAACTTTGTAAACATTCAGCCATAAATAAATTGCCTTGATGTTTACTTATAGTGATATTAGATAAATACGCACTGTATTCGCTCTCACTCAACCAGTCTCGAATATCGTGACGAGAAAGCGAAGCTGGAATAGAAAGCAGTAATGGTAATGGCTTTAATGAAATGTGTAATCGTTCTAATACCGGAACCAATACTTCAATGAGCAATTGCTTTGTTTTTTCAAATAAGTCATCCGCTTTTATATAATCAAGTTCAGCAATGGTGTATTTATCACCATCATTTTCATAGGTTGAAAAACGATCAATATCGGCTTTAGCAACGGCAATGGCAAGTTCTACATTCATGCCCGTTGATGTGGCGATTTCACTATCAAGAACAAATTGTCCATACCGTTGATTCATGATGACACTTCCTCTAGACGAGATGATGTAAGTAAATGTTCACGATCCTGACAATGAAAAGAGGCTGTATAAATCACTTCTACTCGTTTTTTATTCGCATCAATCCAAACTGTGTATATAGGCATTAGCGAGATCTCTTCTTTATCTTGAAAGGTGACTGTCGCTTGATATTTCTCTGTAGGAATTCGAAATGACAAGGCATCATCATGACAAAACCCACTCACCATTAAACGTTCTCCGCCAATAAGATAACCTTTACATTGCTGATCGTGAGGTGCCGATTGGTAGAACCTGTCATCAAAATCAATTGGCCACAAAGGACGACGCTCTTCCTGCCATCTCTCATCAAATGTTCCAGCCCATCGGCTTCGTTCAGAGAAAAAAGGAGGTAAAGGACCAAAGCCTGCCACTTGAACTTTATTGCTGTTCGCTTGCCAATTTTGCCCCACATAAAATACAGAAGGCACTTTCATACTGGCGAGTTCTTCATTCGTATCAGCAATGCCTGATCCAAGACGGTTTCTCTCATCCCCTCCAATAGCATTGGTATAATCAATCTCTCTCTCAATGAAAGGTTTTGCTGACGAAACCGTTAAACTGCCACTATGATCTATCCATTGTCGCTCACCAATAATGATTAATGATTTATCAATATGTTCGTCAATTAACAAACGACAAGTATGACTGCTCATCGGTTTTTTAGTGTATGTTTTTGCTTTTCCATACACCAACACATCGGTATTTTTTTTATGTATTGGGAAGTCATGATCTGAAATCATGGCAGAAAAACCTGCGTCACCAGCATAAATAGGGTCATCATTGATAATCGCAGGTGCTTCTTCTTCTACCCATCGCCCTTCTAACCAAGTCCATGCTCTTTTCATACTTAGCACCCACACCTCATGGCCTTGGCGATCACGTTGGAATCGGCCTTTTAAAGCGTATAAGTCCTGTTGTTCAATATCCCAAAGCTGCATGTTTTCCTCTCAAATTAAAACGTTCGCGGACAAGATCAATATGACTAATATTATCGAGTAAACGTGATTGCTGCTGAACACTCAATTGAGGATGCCAATGAAAATGAACACGGCTTAATATACATACTTCACGCCATAACCAAGTTCGAAAATTCGCACTTATCTCTGGGCTTTTTAAGGCTTCAATTGAAGAATCAAAAGATAAACGTTGGCCCAATCTTAATGGATAATGACTGTCATGCTTTTCTTCATCAATCCATTGATTAAATAACGACAATGCATGCTCCCAATCCATACTACTTCCAATCGCTGATGGCAATAATGGCAAACGCTCTCCATATACAGTAAATAATGCCTCACACCATGGCATTCCTTCAATTTCATCAAGTGAACTCATATAAGAAACAATATCAGCGACTAACGCGGTTTCACCAGACAGCATAAGATGAAATGGTGCATGAGCATGTTGAATATCAAATTCACTGAACTCTTTCAAATTCAGCAGCATTGCATAAATCGCAATCTCTTCTGAGGGTAATGAATCCGATGAATATTGTTGACGAAACCAAGTCGCTCTATCCTCTTTAAGCACCAATTGTTCAAATAAAGTAAGATCATAGGATCGTCCTTGAGCTAACCATTCGATGCTGCTGTCTACATTAGACAATGCAAGCTGGGAGTGTAAGTATTCTTCAGGAAGAAATGACATTGATAGCCAATGTTTAATTAAAGATACACTCACACGCTGCCTCAAAACTAAACAACGAACGTAACCCTCACTTGCTTTGGATTTCCCTTCTACCAACCTTGCTAATATTTTGTCTAAACCAGAAGTATTTGAACGAAGTAGCAATCCCATGCCTAAGCCATCATCAAGATCATCAATGATAGAAAGCCCTATCAAGGTCGTTTTTTTGTCTTCTTGTTTAAGCGACTCATCCAAACATAACCAAGCTAAGACTTCTGGAAATTCATCATAGATACAGTATACAAATGCAGGAGATATACGGTGCAAGGCAATAAAAACAGATAAAAAAGACGCTAGTTGTGTTTGTAGTAGCGATAAATAATCAACACTTAAAGAAGGATATCCTTGTTGATGAAAACGGTATTGCTGTTTAATGCAAAACGACATACTTTCAGCAGCTAAGAGCGCTTTATTTTGTAAAAATTCAACCTTAGCTGTTGAAAATTCACTCAATGCTTCTTGAGATTGTTTGATAATCGCATAGGCTGCGGCTTTATCCATATCAGATAAGGCGTTTTTTACATCTTCAACTAAATAACGATATTGATTCATACATCACTCTAATTAATGGCGATCGTTGAGCCCTGAATTTTTTGGGCCTTCTCTGCTTGCGAAGTAATGTATTTCGCATTAGTAGTTACTCGCCCATCTCGACCACTGTATCTGGTTTTTGTCTCACCACTTTTAAGAATTAACTCATCTTCGGTTTCAATAGTTAACGATTTAGCTCTTAAAATCATCGGCTGGTCATCATCTAATAATGAGAAAAAAATGTCTGTAAGCACAGGAAGTGAAAGATCACCATTAAGAAACTCAATTCGGCACGTTAGGCCGCTTTCAATTGCTGTTTCTAATTCAGACTTTCTAAATTGTCGTCCTATTTTGGCAAGAACCGAGGTACCTAGAGCCAGACCATCAAATTCAACATAAAGACGATCACCCAATGTTGGGTGCAAAGAAATGACTTTACCAAAACGAGGAACGCAAGCTGATGATTCAGCTTGCGAAGTATTGTCTAGAATGTCAGTAACTTCGATAGAGTTAGTTAACTGCAACCTTGCCACCTTTCACTGTTACGGTATTTGAACCTTCAATAGTAATCGCATTGCCTGATAGCTTAATTGTGCCATCGCTGCTCATAACTAAGGATGAGCTTCCAGTTTGCAATACAATCTTACTACCGCTGATAATTTGAGTTGAAGCATCTGATTTATAAGACGTATTACCTTGAACTGAAACCGTTAAGTTACCACCAACCGTTTGATTGTCATCCGCTGAAACATCACTTGTTCGTGATTCTCCTACCGATAGGTTGCTGTTTTCAGTAACGCTTAAATCGTCATTTTTACCAATTGTCGTGGTGCGGTTATCACCAATATCTAACGTTGAGTTATTGGTCACCGATTGCTGTTCGTTTGCGTTGTATTTAACCGTGACATCTTGCTCTACCGTTTCGGTAAACGTACTATTTACTTGCGTAGTCTTATGGCCTTCAATGGTTTCTTTATGATCGCCCTTAATCTCATTAGTTTGATTACGATCTACGGTTAAGAACTCGTCTTGGCCAATGGTTCTAAAGCGGTTGTTAAGCACCTTTGTCGACATGTCTTTTTGAGCATGAATGTGAACCTCTTCCTGATTCGCTTCATCTTCAAAGCTTAGTTCGTTATAACCCGTTCCCTTATGGGTTTGCGTTCTAAATGTTGTTCGTGTTTTATTCTCAGGCAAAGAGTATGGAGGATAATGTAACCCATTATAAACCGCCCCTGTCACTAATGGACGATCAGGATCCCCTTCTAAAAAGGCCACCACTACTTCATGTCCGATACGAGGCAAATACACAGCACCCCATGTTGGCGCTGCCATTGATTGACTTACGCGGATCCAACAACCAGAGTTTTCATCATTATTGCCATAACGATCCCAATGGAATTGGACCTTAATACGGCCTAATTTATCTGTGTAAATCTCCTCACCATTAGGACCAACAACAACAGCGGTTTGAGGGCCATCAACAATTGGCGCAGGGAGCTTAGGCGCTTTAAATTCAATATCACGTGGTAAACAACTAAATTGGTTTTGATACGTGGTAGGCATACCACTGGCTTCATCTTCATGCACTTGCGGATCATAACCACTGTGTGTCACTGATAAAATAGTATAATCACGATTAAGCGCTGCTCTTGGGTGCTTATTTAATATAAAACTATACCCTGGTGTTAAACGCATAACGCTACTAACAGCTTCAATCTGATGATTATCTACCACGCTTTCAGCCATTAATTCATCAGAGCGAATTTGTCCTTGGCTTGGTTCTACATAGCGCCCTGGAAAGTCAAAATAAGCGAGATCATTATCGATCGAACCAGCCGTCCCCATTTTTTGAGGAATACGAGGTTGCTCATAGTTGTAATCAGTATAGGTAACTTGACCAGTACGAACACGATTCACTGATTCTAATTCAAAAATATGCTCTCTATCTGCATTCCCTCCCCCTTCGGCCTGATAAACAATAGGTCCAACGTAAGAAGAGTTTAAAGGAGTATTAATCAGCTCTGCAATTGCATCATTTTTATCCACAATAACCATAGTATGGTTTGCGCTAGAGTGTTCGAAGTAATACCACAGTCCATGCTCAGCAAGTAATCGTTGAACAAATTGGCAATCACTCTCTCTGTATTGAAGAACATACTCTTTAGGTGAATATATTCCTGATGTATCAAAACGATAATCAGTCACTGAAGCTTCATCAAGTACTTCTGTAACTATATTAATAACAGACTTATCTTGGAAAATACGACAGTCTTGACGCTGTGTTAAAAACCATAATTGTGGAACCAGAACCACTTGATAACGAGAAAAGCGACGCCCTTCACCTAGATAACGAACTTCATTAACCACACCATGAAATTGACGAGCAACGCCAACCCCTTGACCAAAAACATTAAGCAGTGCTGGTTTTCTAATTAACTCATCAAACGTAATATCTGCATCAAGTGAAAGTAATGATAGGTTGATATGAAAAGGCTTAGACAACTCTTCAACTACATTAAAGCTTTCGACACGAAATTCATGCTCTGTTCCAAGGATTTCAAACTTAAATTCTATCTCACTAACCATATCTTTTACCTGATACTAATATAAAAAGAGGGCCAACAATGTGGCCCTAACTATTTAACGCAAAGGCTATTAAGCTTCGCGTGGAGTACGCCAGTCATCGTTACCCGCAGTACCACATGTTTCATGAGTTACTTCAATTGCACGGTAAGTGAACTTAAGAACTTCTTCAGTAACACGATCAGACGTTGCAGCATCTTGGCAATGAGCCATACGTGTTTGCATATCAACCAATAGTGCATCAATTAGTTTGATTGTGTAGTAATGCTCTTGCTTACCAGAAGTAGAAGTACGGTAGAAGTTAATGCTACATTCAGGCAGTTTCTCACCAGATACTAAAGCGTTAAATAGTAGTGGAGAACAACGGTCTTGTTGTTTAGTTACGATCACAGGACGGTGAACACGTTGACCAGTAGGTTGACCACTTTGTGGATCACGTGGAACTGTTAATACGTGGTCAAGTTCTTGAACTAGGAATTCATCAACGTGAGCTTCCTGCCATGTATTACCAACTGAATCTGCAGAGTATGCATCTTTAGTAATATCGCCTTGAGTTTGACCTTTAATTGACATATATGCTGGAGTTGGCATTCTATTATCCTTTCATTGTTTATATATAAGAGTATTTAATTTTACCAAATCGTTTATCACTACGATTGTAATGTACATATAGCAACAGCCATGCCAACCTTTAAGTCAAATATAATCAATGACTTATAAGAAATATAAAATTAAAGTCAATTTATAGATCCAATTTCTTGTTTATTTTAACAAGAAATTGGATGACAAGAATCATTGTATCTTCATATACTAATAATGGTAGTTAATATAAAACACAAATAACAAAAAAGTCATAATGACATGCATTATAGTGATAATAACTATTATAAAAATCAGAATAACCAAAAGCATTAATTAATAATGATAATAATAAAGTCATACACCTATATTTCATCTAAAAGACGGTGTTACAAATAGCATTCTAAAAAAAAGATATTTTTATATTTAGTATACTCGGCACAATTTTTCACATTGGCTAAAGATAGATACTACTCATGATAAATATAAATCTCTCCTCTTTAATACAACGTCTACACACTATTACTAAAGTGGCTTTAGAAGATGCAGCTACTCTTGCTGTTTCTGAACGAGCATCAGAAGTTCAAATCGAACACTTTCTATTAAGCTTATTAGAACGCCCAAACAGTGATTTTGACCAATTACTTTCTCATTTTGATTGTTCAGAAAATCTTTTACGCCAGAGTATTAAATCAAGTTTAGAGAACAATCATCAAAATCATGGTGGTAAACCTGTTTTCTCAGCAATGCTGATTGAATGGTTACAAGAAGCTTGGCTTGTTTCTTCTCTTGATCTATCTGAAACAAAAATCCGTTCTGGTGCATTATTACTTACTTTAATCAGTAACCCATTACGATACGGGCAACACAGTTATTCTTCATTATTAGAAAGTATTAACCCTGAAACCTTAAAACGAAACTTTGCCGAGCTAACCTCGCAATCGCTTGAATCTCAAGTCGCAACATCAGAGCAAACACACGCACGTGAAGATGGCTCTGCATTAAGTCAGTTCACGACCGACTTTACTGGTAAAGCCCGTAAAGGTGAGATTGATCCAGTTTTTTGTCGTGATCAAGAGATCCGTCAAATTATAGATATCTTAGCTCGTCGCCGTAAAAACAACCCGATAGCCGTTGGCGAACCTGGTGTAGGTAAAACAGCGGTTGTTGAAGGTTTAGCACTTAAAATCGTACAAGGTGAAGTGCCTGATTGTCTAAAAGGCGTAGAGCTTTACGGTTTAGACATGGGATTACTGCAAGCAGGTGCAAGTGTAAAAGGTGAATTTGAAAAACGCCTAAACGCCGTACTTGATGAAGTAAAAAACTCACCTACCCCAATCATTCTTTTCATTGATGAAGCACACACTCTTGTTGGTGGCGGTAATCAAGCAGGCGGAAGTGACGCTGCAAACTTACTAAAACCAGCATTAGCGCGTGGTGAAGTAAAAACCATCGCGACAACAACATGGTCTGAATACAAAAAATACTTTGAAAAAGACCCTGCCCTAGCTCGTCGATTCCAACTGGTTAAATTAGATGAGCCATCAACAGAGCAAGCAGTTTTAATCATTCGTGGTTTACGATCTGTTTATGAAAAATCACACAGCGTTTATGTCCGTGATGATGCAATCACAGCAGCCGCAATGCTATCAGACCGTTACATTTCAGGTCGCCAATTGCCAGATAAAGCCATTGATGTACTTGATACGGCGTGTGCTCGTGTAAATATCAGTTTAAATGCGGTACCTGCTCCGATTGAAACATTACAACAAGAGATTGCTGCGCTAAGCCGTGAACTTGAAGCCCTTAAGCGAGATCAGTTACAACAAACGGGTGATAGACATGCCTTAGCTGCCATTCCTGAGTTACAAGAACGCATGGATGAAGCTCTAGAAGAGCAAGCTGTGTTACAACACCAATGGAAAAAAGAACAAGCCTTTATTTATGAAATGATTGAACTTCGTGCCCACCTTCAATCATTAACCTCTGAAGAGTCAGTCGATACGAATGAACAATCAGAAGCATCAGAAGACGATTTGCCTAACTGCCATCACTTTACTGAAGAAGAAACTCGCCAAGCAATTCATACCTGTAATGAGCAATTAGAAAGCGTACGTGGCGCTCATCCTCTTGTACATTTTGAAGTAGGACCTGATGAGATCAGTCATGTTATTTCTGATTGGACAGGGATCCCTATGGGGAAAATGCTGCAAGATGAAGCCGCAACGACATTAAACCTACAATCTGCACTAACAGAAAGTATTAAAGGCCAACCTTTTGCTATTCAAGCGCTGACCGAAGGATTACAAACAGCAAAAGCAGGATTAGTTAACCCTGATGCTCCAACCGGTGTTTTCTTATTAGTTGGCCCAAGTGGCGTAGGTAAAACAGAAACTGCTCGTGCCATTGCCGACCAAATGTTCGGTGGTGAGCGCTTTATGACAACAATCAATATGTCTGAGTTCCAAGAGAAGCACACAGTTTCTCGCTTAATTGGTTCTCCTCCTGGTTATGTTGGCTACGGTGAAGGTGGAATGCTAACTGAAGCAGTACGTCAACGTCCTTATTCTGTTGTTCTGTTAGATGAAGTAGAAAAAGCCGATCCTGAAGTTCTTAACTTGTTCTATCAAGTATTTGATAAAGGGACATTAAATGATGGTGAAGGTCGTACTATTGACTTTAAAAACACGCTTATCATCATGACAAGTAACTTAGCAACACATGAGATTGAATCTCTTGTTCAACAGTCAAAAGACATTGACGCAAACATTGTTGCCGAGGCTATTCGTCCTACCTTAAATAACCATTTCAAACCTGCATTATTAGCACGTATGAATGTATTACCATTCTTGCCTCTAAATGATGAAGCAATGACCGACATTATCGTACATAAACTTAATAAAGTATCTGCCCGATTAGAGAAACATCATAAATTAACGTTAAGCTACAGTGATGAATTAGTATCATTTATCCTTGCTAATTGCCGTCTAGCTGAAACTGGTGCTCGTAACATTGATGCCGTTATCAACCGTCAATTATTGCCTCAACTTTCGACTCAGCTTTTGGCTCATGACAAAGATGAAGTACATACACAAATTGTCATTTCAATTGATGACCAAGGAACCTTAGGTTATGTCTTTAGCTAAGCCAGACAACCTAAATAATGCCCTACTTGCGATTAGCCAGTCTCTAGCTGATCGCAGCCAATTAGCGTTAACTCTAGACGCTATTTTGGCAGCAGCACGTCAGCTTACTTTTGCTGACCACGGTATTATTTACGTATTAGATCAAACAGGACAAGCACTTATCCCAAGTGTTGTTCATCATAACGAGCAAATATTAGCAGATCACCCTTGGTTACCTTTAACGCTAGAATCAACCAATGAAACGGATCCCTTTAATTATGCGATTCGTAATGGTGAGGTGGTTCTGATTAACGACCTCTATCAATACAATGGTTATTATTGTGATGATATTTATCAATCTGAGACCATTTTAAATCGAAAAAGCCAAAATCTATTAGCATGGCCTCTCATCGATAACGAACGAAAAACCGTCGGGTTGTTGGTGTTATTCAATTTAAACGCCATTAACGATGAAGCAAGTTTAACCGCATTTTGTCAAATAGCAGCAACCAGTATTCGTCAAGCAGTTTGGCTTGAAACTTATGGCTATATGATCAAAGAACTGTCTAAAGATAATGCAAGTCTTGTGCGAGAAAACAATCAGTTAAAACAGCGAAAACAAAGCCAATATAACGGTCCTATTGCTGAAAGTGATGTAATGATTAACGCTTTAGACCGATTAAATAAAGTACTAACTCTGCCCGTTGATATACTTATCCGTGGTGAAACAGGCGTAGGTAAAGAAGTTATCGCCCAGTATATTCACGATAATTCAGACCGTTCACAACAAGCATTGATTGTACAAAACTGCGCAGCCATTCCTGAGCAATTATTAGAATCAGAACTCTTTGGTCATAAAAAAGGCGCATTTACTGGCGCAGACAAAGACAAAGTTGGACTTTTTGAAGCGGCTAATGGCGGTACCCTTTTCTTGGATGAGATAGGAGATATGCCATTACTATTGCAAGCAAAGTTGTTACGAGTACTACAAGAGCGTAAATTTAGACCTCTTGGGGCGAATAAAGAAATCGCGGTAGATATAAGAGTATTAGCAGCAACGCACGCTAATTTGATGGATAAAATTAAAAAGAATGAATTTAGAGCTGATTTATTCTATCGTTTAAACGTCTTTCCAATCACCATTCCACCACTAAAAGAACGACAAGCGGACATTATTCCTCTTTCTGAACACTTTATTAAGCAGCTCAGTGAAAGCATGAATATCGAACCACCAGTTCTTAATAAGCAAGTACGTAAACAGTTATTAGAATACACCTACCCCGGTAATGTTCGAGAGCTTAAAAACATCGTAGAACGATCTGTTTTCTTATCTGACTTTGAAACCATTGCATCAATTGAATTTGGAGAAAGTGACCTGATTCAAGCAGAAGAAATTACCACTCAAGTACAAGTAGAGCTACCTTCTGAAGAGGACGCAGATGGTATGAACTCCCTTAAAGACATCGTTGGTAGTTATGAGAAAAACATTCTAATTGAATGCTTAAACACTTATAACTGGCAAACAAAACGAGTGGCTGAGTACCTTGCCCTCCCATTAAGTACGCTTAACCATAAAATGAAAAAACACAACATTTCATCTGAGCATACACATTAAATGAAACCATATTTTTTACTTATTCCAGCAGCACTTGTTGTTGCTGGATGCTCAAACCCAGAGCATACTACTGACCCACTAGCACCATATAAAAATATTCATATCATAGGAAATAAGGCGCAAAACGTAGGTTCATTTAATTACTTAGCAAAAGACAATAATGGCTATATCGATAAAGAAGTGATTGTTTATTTTAGTAAAATACCTTTTACCAAAACATTCGATTTATGTGCTGACCAAGGGGTTTATATCGCTAATTGCCAGAGTAAGATAACTATCTCTAAAACTAAAAATAAAGGCCTTATTTTTAGTTACGATTTAAATTTCTATAATGGTAATTATCCTGCAAGAGTTGGAAATATGAACATATTGCTCCCAAGTACGACAACAAGAAAAATGGACAATATGACTCAGCATGTTTCTGCTGAGTTTAGTGAAGAACAATTCTTAACAGCAGATAAATTAGAGGAAGCGACGTTTATTTCAATGAAGCCTTCTTAATATAAATAATACCAATCGTAATAAAAAACCGCCATCAGGCGGTTTTTTATTCGAAATTAACTTATACTTTGATCAGATGGCGCAGATCGAATTTCAGCCTTATCTTCTATCCAACCTTTCAACCATTTTTTCTGCTTCTCTTTATCTTTATCTTTATCCAGTTCTTTCCATTTAGCTTGTGCTGATATGTCTAAGTTAGCTGATTTATTTCCCTCTTGAGTCCAAGGTAAACCTTCCTCATAAAAGCTCTCACTTTTTGGCAATGTTATCGCTAATGGAGAACCTGAAAAGTATTTACTCTCCCCCTTATCAATACCTTCTTGATATAATCCCAAAAGACGTAATTCAGAAGAGTAAATATCACCGTTCTCATCACCCAATATCGGGCCAAATGGTCTTAATCCTTTGACCTTTCTTCCTGTTGGAGACATATAATCCAAATCAAATTTCATGATATAGAGTTTTTTCGATGCTAATGCGGTCTGGTTTAAAACAAAATCAGGCGTTTGTTTAACTTGCTCAACGACCAGTGATGCAAAGTTTAATAATTCACTCTGATTTTCACTCTTTATATTTAATTCAACGACTTTCGATTTAATATTACTATAGGTAAACAATTCAGTGCGGCGATCAATATCTACTTTATAACTAATATCCATTACATGATGAAGAGAGCTAAAGTAACTTGGTCCTTTTGCATTATCTTTAAACAGAGAAGTAGAGTTTTGCTCTTCAATACTTAACTTTAGCTGCATAGTGATCTTATCAAGATTGAAACCAATACTCTTATAATCTTCACGGTTATCTTTATCTGCTAATAAAGCCACATAAATCGATGCTGGTTGCTCTTTACTCCAATCAAACTGTTGAGAACTAATTGGCTTTTGTTTATCAAACCATTCAAATTTATTTCCTATATTTAACGCCGCAAGCGATGTGATATTTCCTTCTATATAGGGCTTTTTACCTGCACCTTTACTACTTTCATTAGCTTTAACAAAGCTTTCAACGAGCAAATCAGCTTCATTAATTACCGCACTTTGATTACCTAACCCATCAAAGAGATATAACGGTTTAGTTGATGCATCAACACTTCCATAGGTATTGTTGTCATCAATGCCATAGTGAATATTGCTCATATCGTAAAGCACGCCACCAACGTCCAGTTTTTCTATCAAAACTTTATGCTGATTAAGCTTAAAGAAATACGACAGAGCTTTGTATTTACCATCTTGTTTCCACGTATCAAAATTTTCATACCAATAACCAGAAAACAGAGGTTTAAGTCCGGGGATTTCATACTCACCGAACCAATAGGTTGGTTCAAATTCAACAGCGGTTAACGTTTGTTTTTCATCTTTATCCGCTGCATAATCATCGCCTAATTGCTGTGTGTAGTATGACGTCAATTCTTTATCTGATGGCCCACACACGGTTAAATCAGACACTTCTTTTGCTGATAATAAGACTTGATATTGAGGGCCATCAACATCAAGCCAGCCACGATCACAACCATAGCTTAATGTTGCTTTAAAGAATTTCTTCGCATCTTCTGACGCGTCGTTGGTCAATACAACTTGTAACTTAACACGAGTAAATGGCGTAATACGCTTTGTTTTACCTTCTTCTTTCCACTTTGAATAAGGCATCCATGATTTATCATCATCTCGATCGTTAAGTATCAATAAACGACTAAAACCAATATCGTCTGATTTTACATCTTGAGCTGTATTGTCAAACAACTTAGCAAAATCAACAAAACCATTCTCTTTGTCATCCATATACAAACTGGTTTGCACAGGGAACCCGGTATTAAACGTACCTTGAATTTTAGCTCGTTTAACTAAATGTTTCGTTGCTTCATCTAACGTTGCTTTCTGATTCTTATTGGCATATTCGACAAAGAAAGAACGTGCTTGTGATGCGCCAGTTTTATCATCCCTCACTCGGTTCAGCCAATTCTGAGCCATGGTGTTGTAAGACGACTGAGGAGCTTCCCAATTATCATTAAGAATATAAGTTTCTATGTAATCTTGAACTCGATCGCTTATAAGTTCTTTTTTATAATCACTATTTGAGCTGCTCCCTAATGATATTCTGGCAAACAATTCAATTAAACCATTTAACGCTAAAGCTCGAAGTAAGAAACGTTTTTGTAATTCTTCTGATGTTTTATTCGCCTTTAGAAACGCTTCTACCTCTTCTTTTTTTGTTAACTGCTGTTCGATCTTCACCTTAAATCCACGATACTGTTGCAATACTTCAATGTGAATTTTACCTAACTGGTTTAGTTCATTAACGTTCTTATATTTGGTTTTAAAATCCTTATAAGCCCCTTCTGTTAATATTGAATCTAAAAAGCTTAACCCACTATCTGCAATAGTAGCACCCTCTTTTATCAACAGAACCCCAGCCGCAACAGGGGCGATAGGCGTTAACATTGCCACCCCCATTAAAGAATTGAATACTGCTAACACTTGCTCTTTTTGATTATTATCTTGCCCAACATCAATCGCCTGTTTTGCTTGACGAACTTTCTCTAAGTCAATCATACCCGTTCGGCTAGGAGGTAAAGCCAATGAGTAGGTTGGAGGCAATAGGCTTATTTCAACACGTCTATCCTCAGCTAACGCCGAATCGTCGCCTGTTTCACTCATATCGACTTTAGCACTGTCTGCACTCATAGGTTGAGTTTTGCCATGTGACAAAGTAATAATACGCTCAGGTAATGTTTTATCTTCTTTTGCTTTATCTAAAATAGCCTGTTCAATTTGCTTCGCGCGATCCTCTGCAATCGTTTTATTCGCCTTAACACTGCCAATTCGCCCTGCGTGCCCATCGATTTGAATTCGATAGTCTGGGTGTGTTTTTAGTAGTTCAGCAATTTTCTCACAAACTTTATCAATATCACTGCGTAATGTCGTACCTGTATTTGGTAGCTCCGACGAATTAAATTTGAAGTTAATATGAATAATCGCGCGAGTACCTTGCGTAATAATACGAGCTATTTGCTCCTTACCGTCATGATTCAAAATCTTAATGGCATCTGAAAGCTGCTTAGCCCAGTCCGCCTCTGCTTTTACCATTACAATTTTTTGCAAATAATCAGTAGTTGCACCATCAAAGTCTTTTTGTGCTTCATCCGATTTTTTCTCTAGCTTTCCTTGTTTATCTACTAGTTGATAAAAATCATACATACTGCCAATACTGTCTACAATAGGTAAGCCTTTAGCCAATTTTGTATAGCCGCTTCCTTCAAACCAACTTACAGCGAGGTTTCGAGTACTAACGGATGCCCCTTGGTTTTGAAAGCTTTCTTTCATCTCTTTTAGCGCATTCTGCATAAACGTCTTATTAGCAAAACCGTTACGCACCATTCTTCCAAAAGTTTGTGGCGCAGTTAAATTAAATCGTTGTACTCTTTCGGTGAGCTTAACTGCATCAGTAAACGCATCACGCGCCTCTTTGACCGATTGCAAACCAAATAAGAAACTCGCCCCAGCAGTAAGCGGCTCAGGTAAAACACCCTCAACGGTTAATTTACTCCAAATGTTTTTTGCTACACTGGTTGCAATTTGTTGGCTAGATAAATCACCAAAGACACCAATGCCTTTTGTCGCAAAACCTTGAGTATATGATTGCGCTGTCTTTTGCACTGCGGATGCAACACCAAGCGTGGCTACACCAGTGCCTTTTAACGCCACTGTATTTCCTTGCTGTGTCATAAAATCAGAATAGCTAGGTAGTGCCGTTGGGTATTGATAAATTAAGCACTCTTCAAGCGAGATCAAATCACCGCATACCATCGCCAGCTTACCAAAACCACTTATCGGTTTAAAAGTGACTTTTTCATGCAACTCATAAGTATAAACGTCTTGTACCGTTTTGCTGTCAGGATGCTCAATACTAGCTTCAAATTTTAGTTGCCCTTGCTTTACTGAATCAGGAAAAGTAACTTCTATACCTTCATCTAAAATTGCTTTCTGTCGCTCTAAATATTCTTCGACCCAAAAACGCGTGCGAAGCAGAAAATAACCATCATCAATCAATTTAGGATCAAAATTAAACACGACACTAGGTGTTATTTTCTTATAATCTTCTGGGTTATTTGTTTTATCATCACTTGGATCAGGTTTAGTGACAAAACTCGTGGCCAATACATCCTCTGACTCACCTGAATTATCTTGTTTAGATTTCACTTGAATAAGAGAAACCTCTGCCCCCACATACAAATCACTGCTGAACACCACCCCAATTGAGTGAAAAGCAGGAGTAATGATGCCTTGAATCTCTTTTACTTCACTCGCTATAATTTTGTCATACCAAGCATTGTAATCATTCTGTTGATCTGTCAGTGGTTTACCGGGTTCTTTTTCATAAGGTTCAGCTAACTGGCTAACTTTGATTTTACTGATAGTAAATTCAATTAATTTGGAATATTTTTCTTCAACTTTTAATTTATTGGAATAAATATCTTTTAGTGAATCGTTTAACGCTTTAACACTGGTGTGTGTTTCAGCCAGTTGTCCAATCACATTCAATGGCGGAAACATTAATGAATATGGTCTATCTAAATTTAATTCACTAACAGTTAATGGCTGCTTATGACGCAAAAAGGTTTGTTTTTTTGCTACGGCTTCAGGTGCTGCATTCTCATCAAAATAACCTAGCTGACACAATAAACCGTCTTTATTCGTGCCCCATAATACTGGTTGTTCAGCATCATCAACCAAAACAGGTGTGAAAGGAATTGGGCGTATATTGTGTAAATCATCCTCAGTTAAATCAGATGATTGATGCCAAGTTCTAAATTCTTTTTTCCGTCCGTTATCATGCAGGTCAAAATATGCTCCTAACAGATAAACACTATGGTCATAAGTTTTTAAAGCAGACATTATTTATTCCCCTTAAACCACAAACCATTGTTCGCTAATCCATTATATAAAATTGCATCTCCTGATAACGCACCGTAATAGAATGCGCGCCATGACCACACACGGTCTCCAACACGATCAACAATTCTAACTTTAGCAAAGCTATCTAGTGCACTAAAATGAGCGTCTTTGCCTAAAATTTGAGCAGGCGTATAGTCTGTTGTCATCTGCTTTACAGTTCCTTTTTCTATATCAAAAAAGAATCCAAAAGAAGGGTTAGACCCCCATGCATAACGACCTTCAGGATCAATTGAAGTTACATCTAATGAACGTTCATCCATTGACAGTGAACGATCGACACCAATCCAGTTGAGCTCTTCATTGGTATTCGCATTTTCAACCAAAACGCCAAAATCTAAAACAGTCGTTCGCTTTCCACCAAAGTTCACTGCTGTGGTTCTTACATCGAAATCAACCTCACTAATCTCACCCGTCTCAGAATCCCAACGAGAATAACGATTACGATATCTTTCATGATACAAATAGCGACTGTCTTCAGACCAAAGCATATCAAGTGGCGAAGTCGTCTTCTGTATAACTGTCACCTTACCCGTTTTTAAATCATACACACCTTTCTGACCACCTGAACCTGCCCAAGCGACGTAACGATTATTTGGTGAACGAGCTAAATTACGAATAGATGCAAAACCAATGGTGGCATCCGTCACTAAACGTAAATCAGTACCATCGGTTTTCATGCTCCAAATTTTAAGCCCGCTCTCATATTCATCTTTTGAGCTTGAGTTCGCCCATGCAAATTGAAAGCGCGGTAAATCGTATGAGCTGGCATCATTAAGATCTTCTTTTGGCCACTCTTTGGCTTTTTCAATAAAGTAACGTGGAAAATCTTGATACATTACTTTTAAATCTTTTTTTGTTGTGAATTGAATGTCACCACTACTTTCCATGGTGTAATAGTTATGCTCACCCACGTAAGTACGATCTGGGTGTTGCTCTGCTCTTAATTGAACCGCTTCTGCTGCCACACTTTCAGGGTCATTGCACCCCATTAAAGTGATGCTAAATAGTGCAAGTAATAGTATATTTTTCATTGTTCTAGCCTATTAATTCTGAAATTTTAATTTTTGTTTTCAAAACGGATAATTCGTATTCTGTTGTTCCTAAATCAGCACTTGCGCCGCGAATAATATCAACCTCTTCAACCTCTTTTGGCCAACCAGAAAAAGGGAGATTTAAGAAGCCTTCATCATCGGCTTTTGCTTGTCTGAAATAAACTTTCTGTGACCATTCTTCCTCTTCATTTCTCAACATAAAGAAATCATCAGGTTGGTCTGTCGTGCTACAAATACGATAACGTAATGTGATTTGATTTTTTGGTGGCATCACAGTGATTGCTGCAATGTTACTGCCATTCTGCTCGTTGATAATATGAGAACCAAATGAGGTATTTTTTGCCATAGGAAGCGTATAGATATGCTCTCCATCAAACGCTTGTTGTTGACTGTAAACCGACATTTCCTCAATGGATACAGCGATATTGGCATAATTAGATTCTAGTGAGCTTATCTCTGTATCAGATAATGCCGCTTGGCTATAACTCACATAACAATCAGTCTGTACTTCGCCTAAAATTTTATAAGGTAACCAGACATGAGGCATTGGATAGCTCTTTGCTTCACGCTCATTAGACGCTTGATTTTTTATTGGACTTTCATGCGTTTCAAGTAAAATCTCATCATGCTCAAAATCAACAAATTTTAGCTCGACCTCTTCTGTGACCAAGTTAAACACCCTGGCTTGTTCGCGAATATCCAGCTCTCCAGAAAATACCTTTTGTCCTTGTTGATATAGTTCAAACTTCTCAAAAGACACATTATCTTCAGGAAAAAACTCAGACGCATTGATATTTGCATGTCGCGTGGCCAATGGCTCTTTTCGTTCATGCTGAATATCGAGATCACAAAAGTAACCATTAGAATCAATCGTAATTTCTCGCCATACTTTGCCATTCCAAATAACATAAAAGAAACCGCTTCGGTATAAAGAATATTCTTCTCCTTCCTTCTTCATTGGCACAACAGGCACTAACACATTATCCCATTCATCCATCTCTGTTTTTTTCTCAACAGGTTGAACGTTTTCGGCAAGCAGTAATTTTAAGGGTTGTGGCGTGCCACTCATTGGAATGGTGAGGTACAGGTTTCTTGGCTCTGGTTCTAAATCTTTAAAAATGGCGATACTGCGATGAGAGGCGTGAATATCGGCTCTTGGTTTGGTGATTTTTTCTTTTTGTTCATCCGATTTCGCAAGTAACAAAGAAGCCGCATTATTTGGCCACTGTCCTGCAAACTCCACCACGATTTTATGCTCTGGTGTTGGTTCTACTGGGTTATATTGAAGGCTACGAGATAACACAACATCATCAGTGACGGCTTGAAAGTTTGCTTTTACATACTTTGTAAATTGAGTCTCACCCACTCTCACAATATGCTTATTTAATTGAGGGTATTGAACGAGTTGAGTGTCTGATAACGGCTTAGAACGCTTTCCTGTTGATACGGCTATCCACTCACCTTTTACCAATTTTTGCTTTAAAGCGGTCAATAATGAATGCGTATTTTTTGTAGAAGAAAGCGCTAAAGATTCCCTTAACGGAGATGGGAGTGACTTTACAATATTTTGTGAATTTTTCTCACGAGAAAGCAGCCTAACGTATTCGTCAGGAGTGAGAATATATTCTAGCTCTTGATGTGATAAAGAGAGGCTAGGAATAAGTTTGCAAGTAAGATGCATGTAGGTCTCCACAACCATTAACAAAAATTCTATATTGGTTGTAGTGATAATTAAGCTGATAAGGCTTAGGTATAACGATTTGGTTTGTTGACCTTACTAAAATTTATAAACTCATTCAATTGCTTGCTGAAATTAAAGGCTGATTTAAAATAAGAGGAGCATTAATTGTGATATTTAGCCCAAAAATACATTACATATTTTAAAGTAAATCTTTACGAAAAGCTTAAATTCCAGATACAACAAAACACGCTATTAAGCGCTTAATTTTCAATAAGTGAGTTTGAAAAGAGGAACAATCTCTTGGGATGATAAAAAGAGATTGGAGCGTACAGCGGGAATCGAACCCGCATCATCAGCTTGGAAGGCTGAGGTAATAGCCATTATACGATGTACGCACATCGTTGGAACGAGATAGATAATGCCATACTGAGCGCTGAGGTAAAGCATTTTTTTACACTTAACTAATTGATTGCATGATATTTAAGCATAAGTTACAAATTTTCATCTCTCACGCCATATAACAGGTATAAATAGTAAGCACCGCTACCCTGCTTTCTCATTAGGTAATGTGAACGATGCTTACTGTGCGCCATTACAAAAAATTGCTTAGATTTTAATTCAATAGTAGATGGTTGCAGCAATAATAGATAAAAGACTAACCTAACTGATCACAAGTTTATTTTTATTGACAGTATTAACAGGAGTTAATCTCGCTAATATAAACACCAAAGTCGCCTGTGCAATCAAAGCTAATACAAAAATTAATGGACTCTCGACAAGACCCGCGATAACAAAACTAACCAAAGCGATGCTACCGTTTAATAATGCATAAGGCAGTTGAGTTCTAAAATGCTCAAACTGATCACAACCAGCCCCTGTTGATGACAAAATGGTCGTTTCAGATATTGGAGAGCAATGGTCACCAAATAAGCCACCAGATAACACAGCACCAATACAAGCGTATAATGGCGCATCAATCGCTAGAGCCGTTGGAATAACTAAAGGCATCATAATTGCGAACGTTCCCCACGATGAGCCTGTGGCAAAAGAAATGATTGCAGCTAATAAGAATGCAACCGCCGGAACTAACCAATTAGGAAAACCACTTTGAGCTTGCTCTGCAATATAAGCCGCAGTGCCTAGCTCTTTACCAACAGAACTTAATGACCATGCAAGGATTAAGATAATCGCTACTTGCATCATATTACCCATGCCTTTCATATAAACTGATATTCCTTCCGACCACCCTCTTACTTTATAAAGAGCCATTAAACAAATTAACGTGGCAGCAGCAAAGAAATAAGCGGTTGATAAGGCAGAACGAAAAACAGAACCAGAGACTTTTTCAAACGGGAATCCTAAAGGCACAAGCATAAAACTCAGAACCAATCCCATAACAAGTAATGGTGCCCATACGAATGAGGATTTTGCATTTTTATGCGTGAATATTTCTTTAGATGCTTCTGATGACACATGTATTTCGCCTTTTTCAGCGGCATTTTCTGCTTTAGCCATCGGGCCAAAATCCAACTTTTTAAAAGCAACAAGTGGGACTATCGCAATTGCTAAAATTGCATAAAACTGGAATGGAATGGCACCAATAAAGGCATCCCAATCGGACAGTTCAACATTTAAAGCGGTAAACTCTTTTTGAATTAACCCCATGATATAAACACCCCATCCAATAAATGGGATCAATATAGCAACGGGAGAAGATGTTGAATCAATAATAAAAGCCAGTTTTTGACGAGAGATTTTTAATTTGTCGAAAAGAGGACGAAAAACAGGACCGACAATTAAAGGTGTTCCTAAATCAGAGAAGAAAATAATAATCCCACCTAGCCACGCTGAGGTTTGAGCTTGAAACTTACTCTTAACCCATACAGTGATTTTATCTGCAAATGCATAACCCCCTCCTGACTTCTCCATCAAGGCAACAAAACCACCAATAAAGACAAGCAGTACAATAACGCCAGCATTGTAGCTGTCCGTTAGTTGTGGAGATATATAACTTTTTATCATTACACCAAACGTTTCTAATGGGTTGGCATGAGTAAATAATCCATTAATCATAGCAACCCCGCTAAGAACTCCGGCAAACAAACCCACTACAACATTTTTTGTTGTAAGTGAAATAAAGAGTGTAATGACAATGGGTATTAGGGAGGTAATGTCTGTCTGGTCCATAACGATATTCCTTTTGCTACTGCATAAAACAAATTAAATATAAATTCACTATTTGTGACTATATATACTTACAATGCTTATGTAAACACTAAAAAATCCCCTCTTTAAAATTAACGATTTTCTTACAATAATTCAGTCATTAACACAAAAAAGATACCCATCCGAAATATAAATAAAGGCATTTGAAATTATTAGTATTTAAAATGTGTTAGGCACAAAAAAGCCGAATGATTTACTCTCATTCGGCTTTTTTATTTAAGGTTTTTAGCTAGAAATAGTTAACTGTCTGCAGGAAACACAACGCCCGTTTGTTTACGGATCTCAGTGGTTACTTTTGAAATCAACAATGAGCGCTCAACCGCATGTTTATCTATTTGATTCACTTCTACTTGCTCTGCAAATTTAAGCGCTTCATAGAACATTGGATTTGAGTTCTGCTCTACAGTTAAGTTTTCTGTTTCTCCACCACGATTGATTTTAATTACTTTCTCACCAATCGAAATCATGTCAGCCAAGATTGCACCATTCTCACCTTGGATCTCGCTAGGTACATAAGAATCACTGGTTTTAGAGTGCATCACAACCACATCAAAGCCATCATAGCCGCAAATAATGCTGCCGTTACCATCAACACCTGATTCTAATAAATGCGCTTGTGCTTGAATTGATGTTGGCTCACCAAACAATTCAATCATTGAGCCAATACAATAAAAACCAATATCCATAATTGAGCCATTGGAAAAATCTGGATTGAAGGTATTCGGATTTTCACCATTCAAATACTTAGGGTAGCGTGAAGAATACTGACAATAAGTGATATGGGCCTTTCTGATTGTCCCTAAGCTTGGTAGTTGCGCTTTGATTATTTGAAAGTTAGGTAAGTATGGAGACATAAATGCTTCAAACAGAACCACATTATTCTCTTCTGCCGTTTGATACGCCTGTTGTGCCAAGGCGTAGTTAGATGCCATAGGTTTTTCACAAATAACGTGCTTACCTTGCTTCATCATTTGAATAGATTGTGGCGCATGATAAGAGTTAGGGCTCGCGATATATACCGCATCAATCTCACTGCATTCAGCCAATTTATCTAAGTGATCAAAAGTAAGTTCTACGGCAAACTTCTCTGCAAAGGCTTTTGCTTGTTCTAATGAACGAGAATACACCGCTTTTAATTCATATTTTCCTGACGCTATCGCCCCCGCAATAAAACGTTCGGTAATCCAGCTTGTTCCAATAACAGCAAGTTTGATCATTATGGTCTCTCTTTATTGGTTTCTGTGTGTTTTTATTTGCTTCTTAATGCTTCACTTTTAAATTGAACACCACTCCAACCCGTCACCATAAAGTTACGAATATTTTGGTGATCATCATTAGTTGGGTTTTGTAATACATCTTCACGATAATATTGACCGAAGCAAGTCAACGTTTGTTCAACTGTTAATTGATTTAATTGAGCAAAAGCAAAGATCTTACACGAACCACTGTTCTGCCCTGCTTCATTAACGGTATTTCCATTAGAAAACTCCGTTGGCGTAAAATCATAATTAGCCTCAATTACTGACATGGTGTCTGCAAACTCGACCAATTCTGGTTGTATATTTAACCTTTCAATAAACGTGTGTAAAGACATCTGTTCCATCCTTGTTTCTGTTCAATTTGGTGGATAAAAATAAAGCCTAGCTCAATTGAACTAGGCTTTACATTATTTAATTATTTTGCCAGTAAGAACTGCCATTGCTCGTTCTTATTCATGTAATGTACGACATAAGAACAAACAGGAACTATCTGCAAGTTAGATGTTTTCATTTCTGAGAGAAACGATTCCATCATCACTTTTCCATAACCCCTACCTTGCAACTCATCAGGAATACGAGTGCTGATCACATCCAAAATATTCCCTTTCTTTTCATAATAAACTTTTGCTACAGCATTACCTTCTAGAGTAATTAAATAGCATTTGTTATTAGAATCATGAGTAATTGCATTCATACATAATTCCTTCTAATTAATCTGTATGTTATGTCATTTTTATACACTATGGCTCTACTTTAATCAGTTCCACTTCAAAATGCGAGTCTCATTTCCTTCAGTAGGTGCCTGAGGAATATTTAAAGACAATATTAAGGATAATAATGCCATTCCCGCCCCTACATAAAATACCGCAGCAGGAGACACTAACCATATCAAACCAAAACTTACCGGAATAATGACCGCAGCTATATGATTTATCGTAAATGCCACACCAGCAGTAGATGCCATATCAGCAGGATCCGCAATTTTTTGGAAATACGTTTTAATAGCAAGCGCTAGCGCGAAGAATAGATGATCAATAATGTATAAAGCCGCCGCAATTTCGGCAGTTTGCACTACAGCATAACCAACAAACACACAAATCAAACCTACATATTCAAACATCAGCGCTTTACGCTCACCGACAACACCAATCCAGCGTCCTATTTTTTTAGCAAATAGCCAATTAAATGCGTAGTTAGCAAGGAACAATAAGGTGATATCAGCAGCAGAATAACCAAACTTTTCTACCATTAAGAAACCAGCAAAGACCGTGAATATTTGACGACGAGCACCACTCATGAAGGTTAATGCGTAATATAACCAGTAGCGTTTACGTAATACTAACTTCTTAGTTTGAGGCGTTTCACTTTTAAATTCAGGGAAAGCAAGCCACATAAATATAATGATAGAGAGAGCAACAGAGCCTGCAATTAAGTAAATCCATTTAAACTCTAGCTGTATCACTTCAAGCAATATCCACAACGCACCATATGTACATAATGAGGCCAATGCGCCAACTGATATGAGTTTGCCTAACATCTCAGGCGCTTCTTCTTTGGTAAACCATTGCAGTGATAATGATTGCTTTAAAGTCTCAAAGTAGTGAAAGCCCGTCGACATTAATAACGTAGTACACAATAGACCATATACACTAGGGAAGAACCCCGTAATAGCAACACCGACAGCCAACATGATCAAAGAGAGGATCATGAATTTTTGTTCACGAAGAAAAAGAAGGACGAAAACAGCAGTAAAAGCTAGAAATCCAGGGATCTCACGCACGCTTTGCAATAAACCAATATCTGCACCTGTAAAGGCAGCTTTTTCGATAACAAAGTTATTCAGCAAGGCACTCCATGCCGAAAACGCAATCGGAACGACAATCGAGATTAAAATAAGAAAGGTTTTTGGATTTCTCCAATGAGCAGTGCTCGACATGGTAGTGACTCTCATTAATGTTTATATTATCGATACAGTAGCATATATTTAATTAATTCTAGTTCATCTTATAATGATCTTTACTTTATTTACCTACTCCCCCTGTTTATTGCTTAAATAAGCTCACCAAATACTCCATATTTTCAGACAACACTTCGGTATTTGAATAAACTCCTACTACACCTTGTCGGTGCTCTGTCATTGGTAACGTCGCAATGCTCTGCTGCTTCATTTTGTCTTTAATCTTATCAGTATAAGGCATAATCGCATCACTCATCTTAAGCATATCAATGCTGGCTTTTAACGAGTCCAATTCATAAACAACTTTGGCTTGCTGTGCTTTAATTGCAAACGTTTCAGCCCCTTTATCATTCAGAACCTTTCCATCTCGGCTATGATCTGGCGTGACTTTTATTTGTGGGTAATCATGTCGACTCAACTCTCCATCATTCAATAATGGGTGCCCTTCTCGAACATATAAGGCTTCGCGCTCTGTAAATAAGGGAATAAAACGCACTCGGTTACGAGAATCAATATTTTCTATCTCATGACCTATAAAGAGATCAATATCACCATTGAGTAAATGACTTAACATCGACAGACCATTTCCAAATTCAATATAAAGTGAATTTTTAGGGTTGGTTTCGATAAATTGTTTAATCACATCAGCAGCAAAACACTCCCACCACGCTTCACCAATCCCAATTTTAATTTTACCTTGGCTTCGGGCTTTCATATCAGATAATTGATGCATCATCTGGCCATGTTTTTCATAAATATCCTGAACATAGCGATAATAAACCCAGCCAGCACTGGTTAATTCGACCCCTTTAGACTTTCGATGAAACAAAAGCGTCCCAAGTAAATCTTCAAGCTTTTTGATTGCGGTAGTAAGCGTTGGTTGACTAATGAACAATTTATCCGCAGCACCTTTAATACTGCCTTGACGAGCCACTTCATAAAAATATCGGTACTGCTTTTCCATGATTATTATCCATATCATAACTTCAGCTCTACCATACCTGTGATATAAATTTTTTCTATATCAGAGTTCAAATTATCAATTATTCATACCCATTTAATTTCGTTATATTAGCGTTACTTTCTTTAATGAATATTGGATATCAAAATGGAAAAACGTTGGTGGCATAATAGTGTGGTGTATCAAATTTACCCACGTAGCTTTTGTGATTCAAACAATGATGGCATTGGTGATCTACAAGGTATTATCAACAAACTCGATTACTTAACCACACTTGGTATCGACGTTATTTGGCTTTCTCCTGTTTATAAATCACCAATG
Organism: Aliivibrio sifiae; assembly: GCF_002954705.1. Lineage (GTDB taxonomy): Bacteria > Pseudomonadota > Gammaproteobacteria > Enterobacterales > Vibrionaceae > Aliivibrio > Aliivibrio sifiae_A. The sequence continues at coordinate 357,446 of NZ_MSCO01000002.1, read as the reverse complement.
GATGATAACGGCTACGATATCTCTGATTACCAAGCCATTGCCGCTGAGTTTGGTAGCATGGATGATATGCGCGAACTGATGCAAAAAGCAGAACAACGTGGTATCAAAATCGTCATGGATTTGGTAGTTAATCATACCTCCGATGAGCACCCTTGGTTTGTTGAATCTAAGAGCAACAAAGACAGTGAATACCGTGATTTTTATATCTGGCGTGATGCTGGCGAAAACGGCGAAGCGCCAAGTGATTTAGGGTCTATTTTTGGTGGTACGGCGTGGGAATGGGATGAAGAAAATCAGCAATACTATTTCCATTTATTTTCAAAACGTCAACCAGATTTAAATTGGGAGAACCCTGCCGTTCATCAAAAAGTGTTTGATATGATGAACTGGTGGATTGACCAAGGCATTGGCGGCTTCCGTTTGGATGTAATTGATTTAATCGGTAAAGAAATCGATAAAAAGATCACAGGTAATGGCGATCGTCTTCACCCGCTTCTTCAACAAATGAATAAAGCGACCTTTGGTAATAAAGATCTCTTAACCGTTGGTGAAACATGGGATGCCACGCCAGAAACTGCGCAGTTGTATAGCAACCCTGCTCGTAATGAGTTATCCATGGTGTTTCAGTTTGAGCACATTACTCTGCTATGGGAAGACGGAGATAAGTGGAAGCCAAAACCATTAGATCTTAATGCCTTTAAGCAAGTAATGATCAAATGGCAGCTTGAGCTAAGTAATAACGGCTGGAACTCTCTGTTTTGGAATAACCACGATTTACCTCGTGTTGTTTCTAAGTACGGCTGTGATGGTCAATATCGTGTTGAGTCTGCGAAGATGTTAGCAACAACCCTACATTTATTGAAGGGAACGCCATATATCTTCCAAGGTGAAGAGATTGGCATGACTAACGTGGCATTTGATACGTTAGAAGAATACAAAGACATCGAAACACTGAACTTCTATAAAGTGAAAACTGAATCAGGCGTCAGTCATGAGACCATGATGAAAGGCATTCATGCCAATAGCCGTGATAATGCAAGAACACCAATGCATTGGGATGATTCTGCTCACGCTGGTTTTACTCAAGGATCACCTTGGATCAAGCTGAATCCAAATTACCCTCAGATAAACGTTGCTGCGGCTTTGGAAGATAACGATTCTATTTTCTATCATTATCAAAAACTGATCGCACTGAGAAAACAAAATCCTGTGATTGTGTACGGTGATTTCATCCCACTGTTTGAAGATCACGCTGCGGTGTTTGCTTATGAGCGTAAAAATGCCGACCAACATTTGGTTGTGTTAAATAACTTTACAGCTGAGCCTCAGACGCTAATTTTACCTGAGCATTTAATAAATAAAAAAGCCGAATGTTTAATTGCTAATCTAGACTCTGTCACTCATTTTGGCTCACAACTAACGCTTACACCGTATCAAAGTATTGTGATAAGACTGTAAGAATATCAAGATTATTGAACCAACCTGTAACGCCCTATTTCTTTTCTATTACTTAGATCTACTGTTGGAATAGGGTATTATTTTTATCAACTCTTCGCTTGCTACTCTTTACAATTAACGATAAGTTAAATTCTCTTTTTAATGATAAAGAACAAGGATGTGCGTAGTGGAAATAATAATTCGCCCAACAGAATTAAAAGACATTGATGGTTTATGTGAGTTGTATAATCAACCACAAGCTCAAGCGCAAACACTTCAACTGCCACTCCCATCGCCTGCTCTCTGGGAAAAACGTATTTCAAGTAAACCTGATAACGTCTATAGCTATGTTGCCCTTATTGATAACAAGGTTGTCGGTAATATTGGTTTTGAACAAGTGACACATCCTAGGACTCGTCATGTTGCTCATTTTGGAATGGGTGTTCACGATGATTATCATGGACGTGGTATTGGCAGTAAGCTAATTGAAACCGTTTTAGAACTTGCTGATAATTGGCTTAATGTTCGCCGTATTGAGATTGACGCGTTTGTAGATAACCACGCGGCGCTTTCTCTGTATAAAAAATTCGGGTTTGTCATTGAAGGTGAAGCAATTGATTCTGCGTTTAGGCAGGGTGAGTACGTAAATACCTATTTCTTGGCACGTATCAATCGTAAGTAAGTTTTAATATAAAGCATTAATAATGAATATCATGGCGGACTTTTTTGTTCCGCCATTTTTATAAATAGTTATCTTAGTTGACTGTCTTTACTTGCCCTTCGGTTATAGGCACTAAAGGCTTTTTCTCTTGCATCTTCTTTTACCTGACACTCAACACACAACTCAACACCGGGGATGATTTTACGTCGACCTTCAGGGATCAACTCACCACATTCAAGACAATAATCTGTCTCATTATGTTCATGGTTAAGGTGTGCTCTCGCACGATTAATTGCATCAGTAACAGTGGCATCAATTTGTTCTTGTACGCCACGATCTCTTGTAAATCCATTAGCCATAATGGTCTCCAAATCTATGATTGACTAGGAGAGTATTATCGATTATTAACCATGATTTGATAATAGAGCTAAATGTGAATTACTATTACACTGGTGTAATAAACTAAATTATTATAATTATAATTATAAAAAAGCCGTAACGATAAAAATTACGGCTTAATAGATTCATTTGTTTAATCATGAACTAGTCTAGTGCGTTTACATACTCTTCCCAATATTGAGTAGCAAGCTTAATTGCCTCTTCTCTTGGGTAGTTTTCTTCACGTTTACTTGCCCACAGTACATTGGCAACATTAAAAATAACGGTGTTCGCCATTAGTTGTAATTGCTCTGATTTAGTACCTAACAAACAGTTTTCTAGGTTTGGTAAATCTTCTATTAACGCTTCTTCCCAATACAACTCTTCACATACCCCTTTTGATGCACACCACAAAGATTGACTTACTTTAGGGTTAAACTCTGATTCTCCGCCCATGCCTTTAAAGCATAATGCTAATTCAGAACTGTCGTCTGTTGCTTGTTGTAATCGAGATTCTGCTTCGCCGTGCAACTGAGGTAACCCAGGATGAAAACTACCACGTAATGAGATAGGTGCGGATGCAGGGTTTAGCATACGAGCGCAAGTGTTAGCCGGTGTGCGTAGACCATATTCATGTTGCCATAACAGCATGGTTTCTACTTGAGGAGCATAAACAGAGAGTGGTAAATATGCGATATTACCTTCATCCAGTTTTTTCTGCGTTTCAGCAATGCTTGAACAACTTGGAATATTTAGCTTATCAATGACTTGAGATACGTGTTCACGCGTGCTGCCAAGTTGTAAGTGACCATGAAGCAATACTCTAAAGCCTTTATTCGCTAGAATTTGTGCTGCATACAACTGCCATGACGGACCTTGAACCTGACGCTTACCTGCAAAACATGCCCAATCAATATCTACATTAAGATCTTTTAGCTCTGGCGTTTGTTCGTTACGAATAAATTCACGGATGGCGGTAGTAAAGCCGCTGATCTCCTCAACCGTTTCATTTTGAACTCGGATAAGCATCATCAGCATTGCCATTTTGTCACTAGATACTTCACCGGCAAGGTATTCTTTCATTACCTGATAGGCTTGATCAAAACTTAACGGCTTACGACTGCGCTCACCACGCCCTACCGTTTTAATACATTCAATAATTGAGCTCATGACTGTCCTTGTTATTTTCTTTATAATTTTCAACTAGACAGACGTTATCACATAAACAAAAAAAGCCAAGAGCAGTTCGTAACAATGTACAGACCTCTTGGCTCATAATTCTATAATGCAATTTTAGCTACTTTGTTCTTCTCTTTCTACTCCTCGAAAGAAAATAGGAAAAAGCTTAATCAGTCGATAACAAACCCAAATCAGTAAGCTGGTAACAATGACAGCGACAACTATCGATGACATTCGATATAAAATAGCAAAGAAGGCATCTTTTTGTCCCGGTACTGCGCCTGTAATTGGTATAGTTAACCCTGCCATAGCGGAGAAACCAATCCCTTTCATTATTGGATTTTCACTCGCTAACCATTTACAAAAATACCCTGATGCAATAGCAAAGCTTAAAATATACAAAATAGGATTATCGTAAAGATCATACAAAATCAACTGCATCACCATCGCTGCCATACAACCAGCTAATGTACCAATGATACGTATGCGAGCCATCATTAATGAACCGACTAAAGTCATTGGTGAAAGCATAATCAACATCGATGCTTGGGCTGATAAAGAGTCATTTAATGCGCAAATTTCAAAGATCAAAAACACAATCATTGCTACCATCCAACCTAATGCAGTTTGCTCTAGCATCTCTCTTGGATCTTTACTCTGGCCTTCTACTTTTAAAATAGGAGTATGAGCTTCAATGGGGTCTGGAAATAGATAAAAAGCTAAGGCACAAATAGGGATCACCATAATCGCGGCAACCCATACTCCAACAATAAAATCCTCTAAATCAAAAGTGGCATACGAACCAAAATTTAACAAAATGGAACCAACTAATAACCCAGTATAACCATATAGATAGCTCGCTTTATAATGCATGGCATGACACTTAAACAACAACAAAATACCAACAGCAACGGTCATTAGAAGTGGATAAGGTTGTAGAAAGCCAACAATTAACGCCACTTGAATACTCACCCAAACAACACTGATAAACAGTTGAATAAACATTCCCCAGTTCCAGCGGTTTAGATTCGATAAGATAAACAGAGGTAATAAAGTACCAAACATGCCATTAGACCAACCAAACACCGTGCACATCGCAAAGCCTAAAACACAACCAAACCATATTCGTAATGCTTTCATCTCAGTACTCCACCTAGTATATGTAGTGTAAGTAGCTGATCATGGTAATTAAGCTATGACCAATGTAATCAATCACTGTATTTCCTGAAGTATAGATAATCACTGTCGCTCGTGAACCCACAAATAATCGTGGGGAAATTGTCTCTTCACTAACTAAATTGACTCTGACTCGTTGTGCATCTCTCACCCAACGATTACTCACTTCAACTGTGCTTAATTGACCATTTGCTTTTTGTTGAGCTGAAGCTACACCATAATCACGACTCTCAACCAATAGCGGAAACACCTCTCCCGGCATCGCATCGTAAGCGACTTCGGCTTTCATTCCTTTAACCATTTCTGAGGTGGCTTTTTCACGATAATCAGCAGAGATCCATAATGAATCTGTAGGAATAAACGTTAATAATGGCTGATTCGCGTTTGCAAATAACCCGACATGCAATTGCATATTGGTAATTATGCCTTCACTTTGTGCAATAACTTGTGTGTTTTCTAAGTTTAATTGCGCTTGTTTTAACGAATTTTTTGCAGACAGCACTGTACTACTTTGGCCATCACCTTTACCCAACTTAACTTCCAATGCGTGTAGCTTTTGCTTTGAGGCCATAAAATTTGCAGCCGCTTGATCGCGCTTAGTTAAAATCGTATCCAAACCAGATACAGACACCGCTCCTGATTTCGCTAGTTTTTTAATACGATGATATTCTCTATTGGCATTATCTGCTGTGATTTTACTGGTTTTCACATTAGATCGTGCGGCAGCAATATCAGCCACTAATGAAGCTTCTTGCTCTTTTGCCTGTGCTAATGCTATCTCTGCTTTTTGCACTGCAAGTAAGTATTTTTCATCATCAATTTTAAATAACAACTCACCCTTTTTAACGAGCTGATTATTTGTATGATTGACTTCAACGACTCGGCCGGATACTTCTGGTGATATTTGAACTACAAAACCTTGCACCTTACTTTGTGTTGTTAGTGGCGTTAGTCTGTCTGACATCACTAGATAAGCTGTTACGATAAGAAATAGTACAATTAGGATACGCATCCATTGTTTGAATTTTTGTTCTGCAGCTTGCATAGAAGTTCTCGATAAAGTCAAAATTGCCGTGATCTGGTTCTCATTATAAAGCGTGAATTTATTTCGAATAGATGGCAGAATAGCTCATATACGACCTATTTTCAGGACAATAAGCATGAGTAAGAACGAAGAAAGCACGGTTTCATTTGATGACATTTATCTATTTGTGCTTATTGTTAGGCAAAAAGGCATTAGTTCTGCTGCACAATTTGCAGGATTACAACGCTCAAAAGTCAGTCGTCGCCTACAAGAATTGGAAAAAGCACTTGGCCATCAATTACTCATCAGAACGACAAGAGCGATTGAGTTAACCCAGCAAGGGAAATGGCTATATGAGCAAAGCTCTAATCCAATTAATACGTTAGTGGATGCGAATCGACTAATGAAGGAGCAACATTTAACGCCAAAAGGTAGATTAAAAGTGGCTATTCCACCCGCTCTTGGAATGACCGAGATTTTCTCCCAGCTAATTGAACAGTATATGAAGGAGTATGCAGAGGTTAAATTAGAGATTGAACATCATGTTCAATCGTTGGATCTTCGTCGTGAAAATGTTGATCTACAAATTCTGCCTAGCTACATCGAACCTTTGCATGATGACTATATTCAGCAACGCTTAATTCAAATACCTTATAGCATGGTTGCTTCTTCTGAATATTTAGCTCTTAACGGATACCCTGATAATGTAGCTCAGTTAAATGACTTTCATCTGCTTGCTAGCCGTTATAATAAAAGCTTGCTCCCTCAAGGACTTGATTATCAATTATTTAGTGATGATCTTAACCTACTCCAACGATTAGCACTTTCAGGTAAAGGCATTGCCCTTCTACCATCCATATTAATTGAAGATAAAATCAAAAATGGCCAACTCATTGAGGTCTTACCCAGAACGTCATTTACAGATTTAACCATTACTTTAGTTTACCCAACACCAAGTTATCTACCAGAAAAAACCAGATCGATGGTGAAACTATTTAGAGAAACGTTTTCTTAATATTTAGTGATGCAGCCCAGCTTCATTTATCATGCTAAATGAGTTCAAAATAGGCATATCGCTATAAAGAAAATCGGCAATTGCTATATTAGTAATAATATTATTTATATATGATCAAACGACTTTAGGGTGATTGTTATTCATTAACTACTCAACTAGCCTAAGTGAGCCCTAAATATAAAGCCAACATCAAGGATGGTGTTGGCTTTATCTCTATCAGGTAAAAAGTATAATTACGCTTCTAGTACATCTAAATTAATGTATTTACCCATATTTTTGCGCTTAACACTTGGCATATATGGGATTTCGCCTAATTTTGGTGCTGGCATTTTATCTTCTAACATCGTGATAATTTCAGCGTAATGCTCAGTACCCGGATTTACTCGATTTGCTACCCAGCCAATGATCTCTAAACCATCATGTTGAATCGCTTCTGCCGTTAACATTGCATGACTTAAACAACCTAACTTAATACCCACCACTAATACGACGGGTAATTTCTCTTGTTGAACCCAAGTTGATAAGCAATCATCTTTAGAAACAGGTACACGCCAACCACCAGCGCCTTCAACTAAAACCACGTCTGATTTAGCTTTCAACGCAGTTAAACCTTTTGATAATACAGAATAATCAATCACTACGTTCTCAGCTTCTGCCGCAATGTGTGGCGATGCAGGCAATAGTAATGCGTATGGGTTTACTTCTTCATAACTTAATTCAACATTGGCTACAGAACGTAAATGGATTGCATCAGAATTTTGGACGCCTTCACCTTTGTCTTCAGATCCTGCTGCTACAGGTTTATATGCGGCTGTATTTAGCCCTTTCATATTTAAAGCATCTAAAATCGCTTTTGATGAAACGGTTTTACCCACATCGGTATCTGTACCTGCAACAAAAAATGCATCAATCATTACTTATAACTCCAAAGCCTACCTGATAAGTAGCAGGTAACTTATTAAATTCATTCTTAAAAACTTGATACGCTTCTTCTACTGCTAATAGCTTTTCTTTACTCAATAAACCTGAGTGGCGACCATTAGGTAAATGCGTTGCTCCAATTCCTTTTAAATCTTTCATTAAAGCAAGAGCAGAAGAATACGTCATCTCGACTGGCGTGCAGTCTAGTGTAAACTTATTACATTCAGATTGTGCTAACGCAAGGTTTACCATAGATGGCGTAATAAAATCGTTAACATGTTGATATAAATCAACCTTTGACCACGCATTTTTCAACTCAAACAGTGAGCCATCTAACAAAGTTGAAAATATAACCTTGCCTTTGTTATAGGCAATTCGATTCATTTCAGCTAGCGGTACGGATAAATCCTGACACCACTGCAGTGCTAAACTAGAAATAACTACATCAAATTCATTGTTCTTAAACGGTAATTGCTCAGCATCCCCTTGAACATAACTAATGTTTATTTCACCACAGCGTTCTTTGGCTTTATCTAACATCGATTGAGAGAGATCAAACGCCACTACTGTTGCACCGCGCTTCAGCAGTTGTTCACTGCAATAACCTGTTCCACAACCGACATCGACTATACGCTGCCCTGACAGATCTTGAGGTAAATAAGATAATAAGGTATCCGCCACCTGACGTTGAAATTCAGCCGAGCGGTCGTATGTATTTGCTGCTTTGCTAAATGCAGCTTGAATGGCTTGCTTCTCTTGGCCTGGTGTCCAATTATAGGTTTCTATGGCGACAGCTTGATTAACCATAACTCCATCATCCTAATTCTGTTATTGCTTGTGTAAGCTGTTTAATATCTTGTTGCGTGTGATTAGCGCTTAGTGTCACTCTTAAACGCGCAGTGCCGGAAGGTATTGTTGGCGGACGAATTGCCGTTGTCCATAATCCTTGATTTTTCAAAGCAGCTGAAATTTCCATTGCTTTATCCGCATCACCAATAATAATTGGTTTTATTGGTGTCTCTGTCTTCACCGCACCTGAAAAGCTACCTAACTCAGATTCAAATTGTTGACTCAGTTCAGTCAGTTTTTCTCGTCGCCACTCTTGCTGCTGGATCATAGAAAGGGCATGAGACAACGCGTGAGCTTGAGCAGGCGGCATAGCGGTAGAATAAACGTGATGACGTGCAAATTGCGCGAAATAATCACCGCATTCTGCGTTACATAAAACCGCAGCACCCGATAAACCAAACCCTTTACCAAACGTGACAACTAAAATATCAGGTGTGACTTGATAAAAATCACTACAACCTCGACCATTACTGCCTAACACTCCACATCCGTGGGCATCATCCACCATTAACCACGTATTGTTAGCACTTGTTATTTTAGCGATTTCTGCCAACGGAGATAAATCTCCATCCATACTAAAGACCCCTTCAGTGACAACCAAAGAAGGGGAATCATCAGACGTCGTCAATAATTTAGTTAGATGAAAAACATCATTATGCTTAAAGCGCTTCATGCTTGCAGGTGAAAGCATACCTGCTTCCATTAACGACGCATGATTGAGTTTATCTTGCAGTAATGTATCGCCTTTTTCTAATAATGAAAAAAGCACCGCTTGATTGGCGCTAAAACCAGAGTTAAACAATAATGCGCAATCAAACCCAAGCCATTCAGCCAATTGAGATTCCAGATCAGCATGTGGTTTTGAATAGCCAGTCACTAATGGAGATGCACCACTGCCACTACCATACAAAACCAAACCTTGTTGCCATGCTTGAGTTAATTCTTGACTGCCAGCAAGACCAAGATAATCGTTACCTGAAAAATTAATGTAGGATTGGCCATCCACCACTAATCGAGATTGATTACCTTGCTCTATTACCGTTCGAGAACGATTCAGCCCCGCTTGCTTACGTTGAGTAAGTGTGGAGCTAATACGTTGATTAAACGCTCGCTTCATAGAATAGATCGTCTTTTTCAGGACGAGAAGCAACACGCTCAGCAACGCGATCTAATAATTCATGCTCTTGAACCACATCTGGTTTTTGCGCAACTTGTTGGCTATTCACACCCAGTTTCTTAAACAGTTGCATGTCGCTGTCTTCATCCGGGTTTGGCGTTGTCAGTAGTTTACATCCATAAAATACCGAGTTAGCACCCGCCATAAAGCATAAGGCTTGCATCTGCTCATTCATGCTTTCACGACCTGCAGACAAACGCACAGCGGATTCAGGCATCATGATACGAGCAACGGCGATCAAACGGATAAAATCAAATGGATCAACGTCTTCAGCATCCTCTAATGGCGTGCCTTTTACTTTTACCAGCATATTGACAGGAACAGACTCTGGGTGCTGAGGAAGATTCGCTAATTCAACAAACAGACCCGCACGATCACTGTCACTTTCGCCCATGCCGATAATGCCACCAGAACAGATCTTCATCCCTGCATCACGAACGTGGGATAATGTATCTAAACGATCTTGATAAGTACGAGTGGTAATGATGTTGCCATAAAACTCTGGCGAGGTATCTAGGTTATGGTTGTAGTAATCAAGACCGGCTTCTGATAATTCACCCGCTTGATCTGAGGTGATCATCCCTAGCGTCATACACGTCTCAAGGCCCATCTCTTTGACGCCTTTGATCATATCTAGCAGATAAGGCATATCACGCTCTTTTGGATTTTTCCAAGCCGCACCCATGCAGAAACGGGTTGAACCTGAGTTCTTCGCTTTTTTTGCCGCATCCAAAACGCTTTCTACTTCCATCAAGCGTTCACGATCAACGTCAGTGCGGTAATGAGCACTTTGCGGGCAATATTTACAATCTTCAGGACAAGCGCCCGTTTTAATCGATAGCAATGTACTGACTTGTACATGGTTTGTTTGTTGATACTTACGATGTACTAATTGAGCATCAAAGATTAAGTCCATAAACGGCTTATCCATCAACGCCTGTACTTCTGCTACTGTCCAGTTATGTCTCACTTCCACGTGTAAATTCCTTTCGTTAACATGCTATAACCATTGCTATTGCTAAGATCAGACCACTTTTGATTGTGCTTTTTGGTCTCTATTTATACTTGGCTAGTCTACGGTTAAACGATACACTGTCAACCTTAATGGATAGATAAAGTTTACAACTGGTGAATAAATGAACAATAGCGTCGATTTGGATTTTGACCGTCAACACATTTGGCATCCCTACACATCTACAATTAACCCACTTTCTTGCTACCCTGTTACTCACGCTAGTGGTGTCAATCTCTATTTAGAAGATGGAGCAGAATTAGTTGATGGAATGTCTTCATGGTGGTCTACCATTCACGGCTACAGTCACCCTCATCTTAACCAAGCCATTAAAGATCAAACCGATAAAATGGCACACGTCATGTTTGGTGGTATTACTCATCAACCTGCGGTCGATTTATGTAAAAAGTTAGTTGAACTAAGCCCTTCTCGATTAGAGCAAGTCTTTTTAGCTGATTCAGGCTCAGTAGCGGTTGAAGTCAGCTTAAAAATGGCGCTTCAATATTGGCACGCCAAAGGACAACCTCGCTCGAAATTCGTGACGGTTAGACATGGTTATCACGGTGATACTTTTGCGGCGATGTCGGTAACCGATCCCGATAATTCAATGCACGGTCTATATAAAGGTTTTTTACCAGAGCATCTATTTGTAGAATCACCGACCAGTAAATTTGGTGGTGAATGGAACCCTGAAGATATTCTTCCTTTAGAAAAGATGCTAGCTGAACGCCATGAAGAAATCGCCGCTATGATCCTTGAACCTATTGTTCAGGGCGCAGGCGGAATGCGTTTATACCACCCTCAATATTTAAAAGAAGTACGCCGCTTGTGTGATGAATATGGCTTACTCCTCATTTTAGATGAGATAGCAATCGGCTTTGGACGAACAGGAAAATTATTTGCTTGTGAGCACGCTGACATTGAGCCTGACATCATGTGTATTGGTAAGGCACTTACAGGCGGCTACATGACATTATCTGCAACACTCACCAGTAAAGTTGTTGCTGATACTGTATGCAGTGGAGACGCCGGCTGCTTTATGCACGGACCGACCTTTATGGGAAATCCACTGGCTTGTGCTGTTGCGAATGCCAGTTTAGAACTGATCCAACAAAATCATTGGCAGACTCAAACTAAACAGATTGAAACCTGCTTTTCAGAATTACTGCCTCAACTTAAAAAACACGATGTGGTTGCCGATGTTCGATGGCTTGGTGCGATAGGCGTTGTGGAATTAACCACGCCTGTTGAGATGGAAAAAATCCAAGCACATTTTGTCGAGCAAGGGGTTTGGATACGACCATTTGGTAAGTTGATTTATATGATGCCGCCGTTTATTTCGCAGCCTGAACACATTACTAAATTGGTTAATGCTATTGATAGTGCGTTAAATAAGCTCTTCTAATTAAAAGTAAACATAAAAAAACCGATACGCTACATTAAGCGTATCGGTTTTTATTGAATCATTGCAACAAATCTACTTTATCACTATTTCTTTTTCGACTCGTTAGTAAAATCATCTTCTACCAACTTATAAATAATGAAAATAGCCAGTTCTAACAATGCCGTTAATACCAAGGTCATAATGACGTAACGTTCACTGAAAATACCAATACCGTGCAACACAGTTGATTGAATAACAAACGCACCAACAACACCTAAAATCAATAACTGTAAAAACTTGATGAACTTCAGCATTTAAATTCCTTCTTTATCATTATCTTAAAATAATTGAAATTAACTCTTATAGACTACACTAAACTTAGTACATCTCTATGATTAACTTCTCCTATTTTCTTAATTTTTCTTATTTTTATGACGAAATAACTCTAATCAGGTTTCCAATCATCATTTACTTTTGAAGTGAGAATGTGGTCTTCCCACTCTCCATTAATGTATAAATAATTCTTAGCTTCACCTTCTTTAACGAAACCTAAGGTTGATAATACCTTGCCACTTTTTTCATTATGAGGAATATAAGCCGCCATAACTCTATGAAGATTCTGCACAGAAAACATCCAATCAACCGTTTCTTTAACTGCTCGCTGCATAATGCCGTTTCCTTGATACTTTTCATCCAAAGAATAACCAAGGTGAGAGGCATGAAAAGGAAATCGCGTAATATTACTGTAGCTCACCGTACCAATAATTTTGTGCTCTTGTTTATCAAAAATTACGAAGTAAAAAGCTAAATTATGCTTATGCAGTTCAACTAGTTGTAATAGACGTTGTTTCCATCCTTCAGGTGTAAAAAAAGCATTTGCACGCTTTGGCTCCCATGGTTCGAGGTGATGGCGATTACGCATAAAGTAGTTCGCTATCATCACAGCATCGGCACTTTTAATTAAACGAACTTGGTAATGATCAAAATCAAAATGTACATCCATGTCGTTTCTCCCTACTTCTTACCAATACAGTAATCGCGCAGTTTATTCGCAATTGCAGTATGTGAAACCCCTAAACGCTTCGCTAATTTACGGCTTGAGGGAAATTCACTGTATAAGCCTGACAATATGTTTGACTCATACGATTTCATTATTTCATCTAATGTGCCATCCACATTAATATTAATCACATTCGTATTATTATCAGCAATTGGTAGCATAAAGTGAGATGTACTTAACTGGTTTCTGTCCATTTGTGTTAATGCTTTTAACGTCGAACTTCTAAGCTGGCGAACGTTACCCGGCCACGAGTAACTGCGTAAATAATCATATACGTCTTCAGAAATCGACGGTTTTACAATACTTAACTCTTTACATAGTTGGGCAACAAAAAACTCAAATAACGTCGCAACATCTGATGGACGTTCACGCAATGGCGGTATCTCTAAGAACAGTACATTCAAACGATAATAAAGATCTTCCCGGAATACGCCTTGTTCTACTAAGTCTAGAAGTTCTTTCTTACTTGCGCCAATAATCCCCACATCAACATGGATTTCTTTCTCTTCACCCACACGGCGGAAATTACCATCTTGAATGAAACGCAATAATTTGATCTGTAGAAGCGGACTCATTTCGCTGATCTCATCAAAGAAAACGGTTCCGCCGTCTGCTTGCTCTATGATCCCTTTTTTACCTTCAGGCATATTTGGAAACGCACCAGAAGCGTATCCAAATAATTCAGTTTCTGCGACATCATCTGGCATAGCAGCACAATTAACCACCATAAACGCTTTACCTGAGCGAACAGAAGCACTATGACATGCACGAGCTAACATTTCTTTACCCGTGCCAGTTTCACCTTGGATCAATAATGATTGATCAATATCAGACAGCTTCTTTGCCTGAGAGATTAGCTTCTTATATTTAGTCGAGGAACCAACAAAATGTTCAAAACCAAGATTAGATGATTCAGGTAAAAATGGACGTGCTTGTTGAGAATCAATCGATGGCTTAATAATAACGACGGCACTGGCTAAGATAGAGGCGTTGTCATCATCAGTGATATAAACAGGCATGATTTCCATGACATAATTTACGCCTTCTATTTCCATTGATTCTCGCTGACGAATGCGAGATTCCTCTAGCCAATAAGTAATATTAAAATCAGGCAATAATAGGCTTGCTGGTTGGCCAATAAGCGTTTCTTTGTCTAAATTAAATAAAGAGGCTACGGCCTGATTTGCGTTATCAATTTTACCTTTTAAGCTAATAGAGAAAACAGGGTCAGGGAGCGTACTTAATACCGCTAATAGTTCTGTATTGCGACGTTCACTCGGAAGAAATGGAATTTTACGAACATCCATTACTCCCTCAATTCGACGAATTTTTGCCATTAATTGACTGAATTCATCAAATTCTACTTCTGGAAAATTAAGATAGATTAACCCTGTTTTTTCAATTTCAATATCTCGTAAATCGATATTTTGAGAAGCCAAAATATCAAGTAATTCACGGGTTAGTCCTAATCGATCTTTACATTGCACTTCAAGACGCACAGAAGCTTCCTTAACTAAGATAGGTGTCACAATATGTTTACAGTTAGTTTGCTCGACTACAAAAAAAGAGTCAAGCTGAAGTGATCCAAATAGAGAGTTAATTCGTTTAATTACTCATTGATAATAAAAATAAGCAATGGAGAGTCAATCATGGATATTAAAGTTGGTATAAGTTCCTGTGTTAACGGTGAAAGTGTTCGTTTTGATGGTGGGCACAAAAGTAATAAATTCGCTTCTAAAGTCCTTGCCCCGTACTTTACTTATGTTCCTATTTGTCCAGAAGTTGGCAGCGGTATGTCTGTACCAAGACCAACGATACGTTTAATCACAAATGAAGAAAGAATAGCCCTTGTTGATTCAAAAGACGCATCTCTAGACTACACAGATTCAATGATCGAGTTCTCTCAAAAAACCGTCGATCGTCTAAAAGAAACTGAGATGTGTGGCTACATCGTATGTGCTAATTCTCCAAGCTGCGGTATGGAGCGAGTTAAGGTATATAGCAAAAATAATGCAAAAAAAAATGGCGTCGGTCTTTATACTCAAATTTTGATGAAAGAAATGCCGTGGCTGCCAGTAGAGGAAGATGGACGACTGACTGATCCCGTCCTTAAAGAAAACTTCATTACTCGCGTATTTTGTTTAAATGATCTATATAAATCTATGGATGGAGAGCCTACAGCAGGTAAAATCATTGCCTTCCATTCTCGTTATAAATATACCCTGATGTCACACTCCACCGTTGGATACAAAAACTTAGGTAAATTGGTTGCGAAAGTGGCGGAATATGACATTAATGAGTTTTTTGCTATTTATCGTACACAGTTAATGCAGACCATGACGATACGAGCGTCTCGTAAAAACAATACGAATGTATTAATGCATCTTCAGGGATATTTCAAAAAAGAACTTGAGTCACCACAAAAACAAGAGCTTGCTCAAATAATCCAAGATTACAATCAAGGGCTATTGCCTTTGCTTTCACCAATTACCTTAATTAAACACCATTTAGGTATTCATACAAATGAGTATTTAGCAAAGCAATCTTTCCTTAATCCATATCCTCAAGAATTGAGATTACGCTATGGATTATAAACCAACCATGCAATGCGTTTGGTTTCGTACCGATTTAAGATTGGCGGATAACCCAGCGTTATCTGCCGTTCTTGCTAATCAAGCGCCTACTGTCGCCATCTTTGTTGCCAGTGAATCTCAATGGCAACAACACAATAAAGCGTCAATTCAAATCGATCTGATAAAGAGGCGTTTGCTTGAACTTAAAAAAGAGCTGCACGCACTAGATATTCCACTACTGGTGTTATCCTGTCCTTGGTTTAAAGATGTACCACTACAGCTTCACACATTGTGTAACGATCTTGGTATATCACATCTATTTGCCAATAAAGAATATGAAGCAGATGAATTAAGCAGAGATGCCGATGTTGCAGCACAACTATCTGATGTTCAATGTGCTTTTTACGACGCAAAATGTGCTGTAGAAGTTGGAAAAGTATTGAATAAAACCCACCAGCCCTACAAGGTTTTTACACCCTTTAAAAAAGCGTGGAGAGAGTACTTTTATCAACACTTTCCAACCATTGAAAAAGTGACCGCTTCAGTTGAACTATCGAGTCCGCAACTCGACTCATTGAAAAGTTATAATGCACACGAATTTACCAACTCTATCAGTAATGAAAGTAAAGCATGGCCTGTATCAAATAAAACAATAGTTAATACCATGCGTCAATTTTGTCGTGAAAAATCACAACAATATAATGACCAACGAGATTACCCAGCAATTGAAGGGACAAGTCAACTTTCTCCTTATCTGGCTATTGGTGCAATTTCAGCAAAGCAATGTATTTTACGATTACACCTAGAAGCGAATAATCAACTAACTCAGGGACAAGAGATCTGGCTTGATGAATTAATATGGCGAGAGTTCTACACTCATCTACTTTACTTTTATCCATTGTTGTCTAAAAACCACGCTTTTTTGAGTTTTGACAAATACATTCAATGGAATAACGACAGCGATAAGTTTGAGCAATGGTGTAATGGCGAAACTGGGTTTCCTATTGTGGATGCTGCAATGAAGCAACTCAACAATACCGGTTGGATGCATAATCGCCTGCGAATGATCACTGCCAGTTTTTTAGTCAAAGACTTACACATTGATTGGCGTTGGGGCGAGCAGTACTTTATGTCAAAACTTATTGATGGTGACTTTGCATCAAATAATGGAGGTTGGCAATGGTGCGCATCGGTAGGCTGCGATAGTACGCCTTACTTCCGCATATTTAACCCCACAACACAAAGCGAACGGTTTGATAATAATGGTGTTTTTATTAAACATTGGCTACCAGAGTTAACGGAACTAACAGGAAAGCTATTGCATCAACCCAATAACAAGCCGCTATTAAAACCGGATAATTATGTAGAGCCTATTATTGAGCATGCAGTACAACGATTAAAGACATTAGATATCTATAAGCAAGCCAAAGCTCAGGATATTGCAAGTTAGCCATAGCAAGTATTATGATGGTCTCATCTGTTATAAAGAGTTGTATTAATTGATGTCTAAATCACTACCGTTAGTTCTTGCTGGGCCTATTATTAGAAAATCGAGTGCGACTGAAGTCAAATTATGGCTAACGACTTCAGAACGCCTCGAAGGTCATGCCCTAATTCAATGGGCAGATAACTCACTTGAGTTTATGATCACAGATAAACAATGCATTCAAATCGGTCACCATGCTTGGGTATATCTACTGCAATGCCAAGCGGAGTTTCCGGTAAATCAAGCGCTCGAATACGATATAATAACTCAACATGGCACATTATCTGGTTTGTTACCTAATACGCTTTATTCTAATGAATCTCTCTTTTCATTCATCATTAAAGAGAAAGCTGATTATGTCTTACATGGTTCATGCCGTAATCCTCATTATCCTAGCAAAGACAGCTTAGTCATCGCCAATCAACAATTGAAAACACAAGCGCTTGAAGAGAGAGCTTCACTATTAATGATGAGTGGTGACCAAATCTATGCAGATGATGTCGCAGGACCGATGTTAATGGCGATTCAGCAAATCATTCCTCAATTAGAGTTATTTGAAGAATCGCTTCCTGATACAGCTATCCCAACAAGTACTTCGCTTTACGCCCATCAACATAACCTTTATCAGCGTGATAAGCTTTTGCCGCACTATGTTGATAATACTAATTTTCTTTCTCGATGGAATCTATATAAGTCTCGTCCCATTTTTAGCTCCAGTGAGCACGAAAATCATCTAATCACCTGTGCCGAATTCTTCGTCATGTATTTATTAGTTTGGTCGCCTGCATTGTGGGAATGTGTAAGTCTGCCCGCGTCACTTCCTGATCCTGATAACAAATTAGATAAAAAATGGCACGCTTGCTGGAAAACAGAAAAAATCATTATTGACCAATTTGTGCAAGGGTTGAATGACGTCCAACAACTGTTTGCGCATATACCGACTTACATGATCTTTGATGACCACGACATCACTGATGATTGGAATTTAACCATTGGCTGGGAGAATGCCGTTAATGGGCATCCACTCGCAGCTCAAGTTATTGGCAATGGCTTAATGGGCTACTTTCTGTGTCAGGGCTGGGGAAATAATCCTGAGCAATTTGATAATGAATTTTTAGATGGTTTCCGTCAGCTCTTTAGCGACTACACTCATGATAAACATATACAACTTATCAGGCAGTTAACTCGATTTGAACAGTGGCATTACTCTATCCATACGACGCCTAAAATCGTGGTGTTAGACACTCGAACTCGTCGTTGGCGTTCTGAATCCAATACTAATAAACCATCAGGTTTGATGGATTGGGAGGCAATGCTTGATTTTCAGCATGAGCTTATTGGACAAGAAGCGATCATCATCATCTCTGCTGCGCCTATTTTTGGGGTTAAATTTATTGAAGCCCTGCAAAAAACAATGACTATGTTAGGACAACCGTTAGTGATTGATGCAGAAAACTGGATGGCTCACCCAGGCTCAGCGAATACATTATTGAGTATTCTTACTCACCCTAAAACACCACAAAACTTTGTCATTCTATCTGGTGATGTGCATTATTCTTTCGCCTATGATATTAAATTGCGTCACAGTAAATCAAGCCCTGATATCTACCAAATTACTTGTAGTGGGTTTAAAAACGAGTTTCCTAATGTCTTACTTCGTTTTTGTGATTTTATGGACAGAGTACTCTATAGCCCACACTCTCCATTAAACTGGTTTACAAAGCGTAAGAATTTATTAGTTACCAAACGAGATCCATCGGTCACAAATAACGATAAACTAATTAATAAAAGCTCAATTGGGGAATTAAGGTTGGATGAAAAAGGCAAGCCGGAGCAGATTTCGATTTTAACCGCGGAAGGAGAATCTATTTCCTTCTTGCCTAAATCAAGTGACTGAATCACTTTGTACTATTAAAAATAGTAAGAACTGAAAACATTAATCGTTGAGGGTAGTGTCAGAACCACTCTCAACCTCTATTGAGTTATGGAAGTATAGACCCGTTTCAATTGCGTCTAGCCACTCTAATTCCAACTCTTCATGATACCTAGTTTTATCAAGGTAGTCTGCACTCATATTAATATCCTTATGTGAGTTCCAAGAGCCCGATTATACGAGTCTTGAATTGCAATACTGTGACAGATATACAAAATCCTATTCAAATCGCACCACTACAAATGGTAATGATTATTATTAAGATTGAATTATCTCTCGTTTTATCCTACTCTATAGGACTGTTCTCTACTGAATCTCTATTATGAAATCCACGGTTTTATTTTCTCTTGCTTCTGTTCTTTTGTTGTCAGGTTGCAGTCAACAAATTCAATCGACATCGACACCTTTCCAAGCTATCACCAGTTTCTATGATTATCAATTACTATCACCAACAGGCTTGCCTTTATCTCTTTCAACCTTACCTAATGAGATAATAAAAGCTGATGTTATTCTGGTTGGTGAGTGGCACACTCATGCCGCTATCCATCGCTTTCAAACCGATTTATTTAAAGAGCTCTCTGCAACAAACCCTAAATTAGCGTTATCTATGGAGCAGTTCAGTCGTAATAAACAAACAGTTGTTGATGATTATTTGTCAGGAAAAATTGGCGAACAAACGTTAATATCTGACGCGAAAGCGTGGCCTAATTATGAAAGTGACTATCGTCCATTAGTTGAAATCGCAAAAGCTGAAGGACGCGATGTTATCGCTGCAAACGCCCCAAAGCCAATCGTAAAATGCATTGGTCAACAAGGCATTAGTTATGTAGATAAACTCGATATAGATGAAAAATCATGGCTAGCTGAAAACATTGACCTTACGGACTCTCCTTATAAGTCTAAATTCTTAGCTTCTATGCACCATGGCGATGAAGAACAAACTCAAAAACAATTTGCTGCTCAAATGACATGGGATGCCACAATGGCGGAAAGTATCGTCAATTACATAAGTGACCATCCTAGTTCTCAAATTATGCACATTGCAGGAAAGTTTCATATTGAGAATGGTCTAGGGACAGCGGCACAAATAGTCAAATTAAACCCAAAGCTTAATGTTGTGGTTATCTCACCAATAGAAAAAGCCTCTAATGACGGCTCTGACTATCAACTGGAAGTTTTAGCCCCACCGAAACGCTTTGTAAAACAAGAAAACATGATGAAAGCATACAAAGCAATTAAAAATCGTAACAATGACCTTGTATGTAAATAATTAACGCATAAAAAATAAAACCACTCACTTCGACGAGGGAATCAAAGTGGGTGGTTTTGGTTTAGCGGCATGTTTCATTTCAAGGTTTTTACTTATTTTCGGATAACAAGTACAACTTCACCTACTTGTATACCCCATTTATAAATTTCGGTTTGATTAATAACAACACTATCTGAGATTAGATAAATCCAATCATCAAATTCAACTTCATATTCTGAATCATCTACCTTTAATACCATCGAGTATTTCCAGTTAAGGGCATTCCCTGCACTTTTCCCATAAGCTGTATCAAGAATATCGCTGGCAGTTCCTGTGTACGAGTTATCACCTAAATCTTGAATCACCCACGTTCGTTCTTGCTCTTCACCGTCATTAAATAGAAATTGTTCGTCTAAGGTTAATGTATCCGCCTTCCAGTTAGCCTGAAGATCAACGGTAAACGTTCTTATCACAGTGCCATTAAAGTCCTTTACTATCCCTTCGGCCTTTAAATCACCTTGAAAAAAGGCCTTCATTGAAAATTCAGGCGTTGTCTCTGCATAATCATTAATGTCTTGAGAAGAGCAACCGACTAATAGAATACTAAAAACAAATAGGACTATCTTTTTCATTATCTATCTCCTATCAATTCAAGACGTAAATCTGGATAAGTGGTTTTTTCTGAGACCCAAATATCAAGAAAAAGCTGAGAAAAGTCTTTATTCGCTATTTTTCCAATAGGTTTATCATTTAGAAAAAACTGATTATTCCCTATCTCATCAATGCTAAAAACTAACTTATCTTCAGGTTTCACATCAGGAAATACTTGTTCTAATTCAACTAACCAAGAATCTAAATCAGGATGCTTAATAGATTGTTCTTCCCATTGATCTTTAGTCGCTTTAATTAGATTTTCTTTAGTGATATTACGGTAATATTCAATCTCAAGTGCTTGTGGGTATTGACCATAGATAAACTGGCCTGAAGTAGTAAACAGCTGCGCTTCATACACTGAGATTAAGAACCATGACAGCTCTGATTTACCGCTACTTTGTAAGCCTTGTAATGGAGCGGCTGCCACATTATTTATTGTTAATAGGCTTATTACTATGGTGAGTATACTCATCAATCTTCTCATGACCCTTCCCCTCATTATTTATTCTTGCTCTTAAACGCTTTTGAATAATAATAAATACGGGTAGATTGACTACCCAGATCACTCCAATTGAAAATAAAGTGATTTGATATGAATATGAGAAATCAACAGCGCCTAATCGATGACCAGCTAAATAGTTTAGTGGGCCTGCAATCGCACCAAGCAAAGCAATAAGTCCAAGATTGAAACGAGATAGCCATCCTAAGCTGTGATTAATAGCAAAACCAAAATGACACCATAATAAAATAAGCCACACTGGTATTAATGCATCATTCGGAAATTGATACACGCCAGTAAATGACAGTAGCACATCACCAAAGACACCTAACATCGAAATGAAAATGAGTAAATAAAAGTCTATTTTTCGAGTTGGTGATACTAAAAGATGAAGTAATATTGAAACGACTAAGAAAGGAACGGCTTGCTGTTGATAAAGGATCACAGAAAACCACACCAATTGAAACCAAATAGCATTAATAAGTGGGAAATAACGTGACATTGAAGCCTCCTACAATACCAACCTAAATAAGTACTTGTTTGCTGACTTATCTAGATTGGTATAATGCAAATAATAATCGACTAGCACACTCCATGTTGTGGTTTTGCAGCCACTAAATGCACAGTGCTTATTTTGCGTTCTAAAAAACCACCTTCACAGTAACAAAGGTAGAACTGCCATAAACGGATAAAATCATCACCATAACCCATCTGTTTTAAATCACTGTTTGCATCATCAAAACGTTCATACCAATGACGTAATGTTTTTGCATAATCTAAACCGATGTCATGTAGAGAAGTAATCACCATATCTGTGTTTTGAGCTACTTTATTCGCCATAACACTAACCGATGGCAAACAGCCCCCAGGAAATATATATCGCTGAATAAAATCGACGCTTTTACGGTATTGGTCATAACGTTGATCTGCAATGGTAATTGCTTGGATTAACATTTTACCTTCAGGTTTAAGGTGTCGGCTGCACACATCAAAGAAAGTGCTTAGGTATTCGTGTCCCACCGCTTCTATCATTTCTATCGAAACCAATTTGTCGTACTGACCTTCAAGTGTTCGATAATCTTGCTTTAGAAGGGTAATTCGGTCTTCTAAGCCTAGGGCTTTTACTCTTTGTTCTGCAAAGTCATATTGCGCATCAGAAATCGTCGTCGTGGTAACATTAACACCATAATGTTGTGCTGCATAAATGGCTAACGCTCCCCAGCCCGTACCGATTTCAAGTAAGGTTTCACCTTCTTTTAGTTCAAGTCGCTCACAGATGGTGTGTAATTTAAATAACTGAGCTTCTTCCAAATTGGCATCAACATTGGGATAGATAGCACTTGAATATAGCATCTCTTTATCTAGAAACGTTTTATACATTTCGTTGCCCAAATCGTAATGTGCTAAGATATTCTTTTTAGACCCTTCTTTGGTATTTTTATTGCGTTTGTGATTGATTAAATCAAAGAATTGAACCAGTTTACTAAAGCTATTTTCTACTCGATCAAGTACGCCTTCTTCACGACCTAACACTTGAATCACCTTTGTTAGATTTGGACTTGTCCACCAACCTGCGACATAGGCCTCACTCGCACCAATGCCACCACCAAATAAAATTTTTCGATACGCTTCGGTGTTATTGATCTCGACGACTGCTTTCAGATAGGCTAATGGGTCTCCCAAAACCACTTGTCCAAATTCATCGTTTATTGTTAGTGACGCTTGAGTCATTTTTCCTAAATAATCCAATAACACTTTACGTGCCATGCCATCAATCCATCGCATTGACTTATGATTTTTCTTATCGATTAGCACTGACTCTTTCAATGCTGGTCTCTCTATTTGATTACTAGCCATTGCTCTCTCCTTATTGCTCTGGGTGTGGCACAAACGGGATTCGTTTTATGAATAATTTCAATGCTTGCCAATAAATGCCCCATATTATTTTTACGGTCATCATGGGAATTGAGATCACTTGTTCACGTATATTTTTTGAATTAAATTCTTTTCGAGTCATAGCAATCGTTGCATCAAAAATCTTTTCTTGTTTTTCATCTAAACCACGGTTTTCTAGGTGTAACGATAATCGCTTACTTGGTGCTTTAACAAACCAATGATATTTCATATTCAGATCCAAAAAGGGCGATACATGAAAGGTTTTATCAATGATTTGCTCAGTGCCAATTTTTATTAAGTAATAGTGGGTTTGATTCCATGGCGTATTACTCACCTCGGCCAACAACTCCGTTAATTCATTTTGTTGGTTATAACAGTAATAAAGATTAATCGGACTAAAATAGACCCCAAAACAACGAACCTGTCCAACAAAGAGCACTCTACCTTGGCTGTTATCTCCACCTAATTCACTCACTTTATTCCAAACAGATTGCTTTAGGGGCTCCTCTTGATTGCCGAGATAATCAGAACGACGAAAGTTTAGAGGAGCAAAACGCCCCTTTTTGAACCACCCCACCTGTTCTGTTTTTTCTAATTCATCCAAATCTAAGGCGACAAAGAACATCTGATAACTAAAGCTATGTGCTTTCGTTTGAAATCGCCTGTGTCTTACGTCGCCATAATATAGACAGGAATTGATCATAAGCTAATACCAAAACGCTGGCATACATCTAGCGCACTTTTTACGCCATCTTCATGGAAACCGTTATACCAATACGCACCAGCAAAGTGGGTATGGTGTCGACCACAGATTTCTTCTCGACGAGCTTGCGCCTCTATGGTGTCAGTATTAAATACCGGATGATCGTATTTGTACGAACCTAATATTTTATCTTTATGAATCAATGGTGAGTTGTTTAAAGTGACACAAAATGTTGTTTCTTTAGTTTCTAATCCTTGGAGAATATTCATGTTATAAGTCACACTAGATGGGTTATTTTTATTCCCCGTATCTAAATGATAATTCCAAGCCGCCCATGCACGTTTTTGTATTGGCAATAAGCTCTCATCAGTATGCATAACAACTTCATTTTCTTGATAAGTGAGTTTACTTAGCACTATTTTTTCAGCGGTTGTAATATCACTTAACATTGCTAATGACTGATCGCTGTGACAAGCCAATACCACTTCATCAAAGTCATGTTTATCTTCACCATTTATCTCTAACGTCACCCCTCTAGGGTTTCGAGTTACACTCGTTACAGGACTATTTAAATGAATTTTGTCTTTAAACGTAGCAATCAGAGGTTTAATGTATGAATGAGAACCATTAGGGACCACATACCATTGAGGTCTATTAGCAATATCTAACAAACCATGATTATGGAAAAAGCGAATGAAAAAGTGCAATGGAAAAGCTTTCATATCTTGTAAGCTAGATGACCAAATAGCCGCACCCATCGGTAAAATGTAGTGCTCAGAAAAATAGCTACTATATTCATTACGGTATAAGAAATCACCTAATGTGCCATCGATATCAAGATCCATATGGTCATCACTGTAATCGACACTCCACAGCTCTTTACATTGTTTGTTAAAGCGTAAAATCTCACTAATTAAAGACAAAAACTTAGTATTGAATAAGTTTGAGCGTTGAGCAAAAAGCGTATTTAAATTATGACCATTATACTCAAGACCAGAAATGACATTTTTTACACTAAAACTCATTTCTGTTTCTTGCCCAGATAAACCAAGTTGAGTTAATAACTCAATGAAGTTTGGGTAAGTTCGATCATTAAACACAATAAACCCAGTATCAATATCCCACTCTTTTCCTTCTGCCTTTACTCGTTTTGTTGCGGTATGCCCACCAATATAATCATTGGCTTCAAATACTGTCACATCATGCTCTCGTGATAATAGGTGAGCACACACCAATCCTGAAATACCTGTACCAACTATTGCAATTTTTTTCATTATCGTTTCATCCTTAAAGCGAGCCAGTGCCAAATACGATCTGGGAGACTTCCCATTAAAATTAAGAAACTCGTAAATGGAAATGGAAAATGAATGTGTTTTTTATTTTTATCTATACCAGTAATTATATGCTCTGCTGCTTTATCAACGTCGATTAACATTGGCATAGAAAAATCATTTTTATTTGTTAGTGGCGTTTTAACAAAACCTGGCGCAATGACACTAATCGTAAATTGCTCTGGTGATATATCTAATTGAAGCGATTTTGCCAAGTAATGGATTGCCGCTTTACTTGCTCCATACGCTTCTGCCCGTTGAAATGGAACATAAGAAGCACTTGATCCCATTAACGCTAAGTGACCGCCCTGCTTCATTTTTGGTATTAACGCTTGTAAACAATACCCAATTGAAATTACATTAGTTGTGATCACTCGCTCAAATAATACAGCGTCAAACTGAGTCGCATCATTGATATATTCACATGTCCCGGCATTAAGAATCACGGTATCTAGCATTTCAATCGTAGAAAGTACGTCGAGGATTGAGTTGCTGTCATCAAGATCAAAAACGACCTCAATTAAACTTCCGTTGCCTTTCGCGCTGGTTAAGTATTCTGAATCAACATACCCAGAAAAATTACGACCACACGCATAAACCCGATACCCTTGTTTAAGGTATTTGTTTGTTAAAGAGAGACCGATGCCCGACGTTGCGCCTGTGATTAATATTGTTTTCATGACTGCATTCTCTTTTTAATCAGCTTCACGGCTGAACCAAGAACTGGTAAATGCTCATACAGCATCTGCCCCATGTCTAAGTAATCTCTGTGGTAATACACTCTTTCATTGAATTTAATATGTGAAGTGCCATCAACAGAAATACTTTTCCCTTTACCTATTTTAGGATGGCTATATTCCATCGTCCAAAAAAGACTGGCTTCATTATTATTCTCGATAACATGATGAATATGAAACTGACAATTTAAAATATTCTCGTATAAGTGCTCAAAATACTCAGTAAGCATAGGAAGACCATCGATCTGATGGACAGCATCAATAAATTGAACGTCATTGGAATAGATTTCAGGAAGGCGATGAAGGGTTGAGCGATCTAATTCACTATAAAGTGATATAAATGTAGTAACAAAATTAGAGTGCTTCATGATGATATGTCCTTATTAAACTTATGAAATACTACGTGGTAGTATTCAAAAAAGATCACATCCTGTGATCTTTTTAATAAAAGGAAATTAGCGTTAGCTCTGCTTACTTACCTATATGTATATAATTAGTACAATAAGTTACCTATCGGATTAAATAATTTACTTATTCCTTGGGTAAAATGCAGTGGCGCATTTTGCACTGTGTAACATAAACACCCATCAATGGTTTTAGGGCTATGCGCATGCGAAGAATCTAACCAAATAAAATCACCTTTATGGTATTGTCCTGATTCATCTTCAAAACTGCCATCTAACAATAAGGTTAACTCAAAGCCTTTATGGGTATGCGTAGGGATCACGCCACCCGCATTGATGTGCAGTAAGTTGGATCGTATCTCTCCCTCTTCTATTAAACGAGCACGACTGACCGCTCCCATTTGATTCCATTTCATATCAACATAACGCGTCAATACTCGAGGTAATTCATAATGAAAAGAATCAATAAAAATATGCTCTACCGATGGCTCTTTCAAATAGCTAGTTTCAACCTCGGTATTTAATATACCGTTAAGCATTTGAGAAAAATCAATCGATTCCGCTTCTACTGGTTCTTGCCATGCTTTCGCTGCAAACTCTTGAGTGAATTGTTCTGATTTACGCTTACAATGTTCACACAAATCACAATGTAGCGTCATACCAACAGCAAGAGATTCAGGTAAATCACCATCAATATGAGAACGTAATAAAGCATCGCTAGGATGGTGGGTAATTTTATTCATGCTCATACTCCTGTCTTAATTTGGTTAATGCTAAACGCAGCCGTGATTTAATCGTTCCGATTGGTTCACTAAGCTGCTCTGAAAGCTCTTGTTGAGTCAAACCTTGTTGATAAATCCCTTCAACAACTACTCGTTGATTACTGGGTAGTACACTAACTGCTTTTTTCAATCTTTTAGTTTCAAGCCAATCTAGCTCTATAGTTTCAACTTGTTTATCAAATAATGGCCATAATTCATCACTGACCGTATCTTCTTTATTTGATTGTATTTTACGTAACATATCAAAACTATGGTTACGCATGACCGTAAATATCCAACCAGATGCACTGCCTTTGTTCTGATTAAACAGTGTGGCTTTTCGCCAAACAAGTGTCATGGTCTCTTGGACTAAATCCATCGCTAATGTTGGATCATTAAATTTCTTTAATCCATACGCTCTAATTTTTGGTGCAAACCAAGAAAACAGCTCGGAAAATGCCTGTTTATCTTGAGATAAAGCGACTTCTTTTAACCAACTATCTAATCTTACTTTATCTTCTTCATCTGATTTAGTCTGTATTTGGCTCACCTGACTGCTAACCTCTACACAATGAGTTTGCATAATCATCTCCAAAGTTTTCATACTTTGTTCTACGATAATGCTAAGAAATTGGATCACTATTTATAATATAACATTGCATTTATTTTAAATATTATTGATTTCAATATATTTATCACAGTATCGAAAATAAAATTTGATGAAGAGTAGCCAAAGAAAAGTTGATAATAGAAACATAAACCACATTTCAAAAAGCGATAAATATTCTTGACTAAAAAGATATGTGTTGGCTTAATCGACTATTAACTCATAAGGCTTTAATCGTGTTTAAATATTTAATTTTTATATTGTTTCTCTCATTTAATGCAAGTGCAGGAGATGCCAAGTTAGGGAAACTAAAAGCACCAAGTTGTGTATTTTGTCATGGGCAAACAGGAGAAGCGGTTAACGCTAGTTATCCAAATCTAAATATGCAAAATGAAACATATTTATATTCTTCAATGAAATCTTACCAAAATGACGAGCGAAAGGGCCCTCTAGCTCAAATGATGAAGGCCCAGTTACAGCGACTTAATGATCAAGACTTAAAAGACATTGCCGCGTTTTATGCCAGCTCATCTAATATCGAAAATAAATAGTCTATTTCATCAACCGTGTTGTAATGCATAAATCCAATACGTACAACACCACCGCTCTCTTCCAACTCAAGTTGTCTAATTAAGCCCAGCGCATAAAAATGCCCATTCCAAACACACACCTGTTTTAATCCTAGCTCTTTGGCTACTTGCTCTGGTGTATGACCCTTCAAGCGAATAGCAAACGTTGGTGTTCTACGTTCACAATGTTCAGGATCACTTATCCCAAATAACGAAATCCAAAATCGGCTTTCAACCTTATTCAAAAAATAATGTGTTAACACTAATTCATGTTGTTGATATTGAGTAAAACTAGTCACCAGCCTTTCTCTCAAACTTTCCCCTTTAGTTCCCCATTGAGCTAGGTATTCAATTGCGGCACTTACTCCTGCTAGCCCTTCAAAACTCTGCGTTCCTGTTTCAAAACGTCCTGGGCCAATATTCGTTGCAGGTTCCACTTTGTAAGGAGAAAGTGATTCTAAATAGAGTGGTGATACATATGCGATCCCAACATGAGGACCAAAGAATTTATACGCAGAACATACTAAGAAATCACACTCTAGAGTTTGAACATCAACCAAATGATGCGGAGCATAATGAACAGCATCAACATAAATCATGGCACCAAAATGGTGAGCAGCTGATACCATAGACTCAACACCAACGAGAGAGCCCGTTGTATTCGACGCATACGTTGTCGCCACAAGTACTGTTTTATCGGACAGTAAAGAATAAAAATGTTCCATATCCAAAGTACAGTCAGCAGAATTAACACGAACCTGATGAACGATAACTCCTTTATCTTCAGCTGCCTGTTGCCAGCTTGATACATTCGAGTAATGATCCAATGCTGTAACAATGATCTCATCACCCGCCTTCCAATCTCGACTGATCGCTCGGCTTAATTGAAAAGTCAGGGAGGTCATGTTTGCCCCAAATACAATATTATTACTGCTTGGTGCATTCAATAAAGCAGCACAAGCAGTTCGAGCATTATCCATAACTGCATTTGTCTTCTGGCTCGAAAAAAAATGACCGCCTAGATTAGAGTTCGAATAACCTAAATATTCTGTCATTGCCGTTAGCACTGATGTGGGAACTTGAGAGCCTCCCGGGCCATCTAAAAATAAAACGGGATGACTCTCGATTGTTTGAGACAACGCTGGAAATTGAGGACGTACGTTATCAGGCGTGAAAGTCATTAGCTTTATCCTTTGCTGTTAATACAAATACATCCATATGCCCTTCATGCGCGTGGTCAATCAAACGTATTGGTTTTCCGTTGTGCCATAGTTTTCTGTCATCAACCATGGCGACCTCTCCATCTTCCAGAATCTTTCTAAAAAATGGTTCTTCATTAGAGTCTTTATAAACAAGCAGTTCCCCCCCCTCGATATTAGAACGATCAATACCGATCAATGCAATATGATCAAAACCATCTTGGTGAACACCTTCTGGCGCAATTTGTGTTTCTTCATAAATGGCAGAGATACGCATTTGATGTATCTCAATCTCCTGACCATTAGGAAGATGATTTAGGTCCATAAAGACTTGGCACATTTCCGCCATGCCTTCACTATGTAAAATATGCGCTTCAATTCCTTCAAATTCGCGAACAATATCTCCTTGAAAATGATTAATATCTTCACTCTGAACAAAGTTATGTTTGTTGGTTTCAACCACCTTTTCATTAACAACACAAATGACTGAGTAACGACGTAATCGAAAGTTACCATCGGCGTGAGTGGTTTTAGGTAAACCTGTAAATGAGGGTGCGAGCTGATGAACAGCAGCATGACTTAATTGTGTCAGCTGTAATGTTGTATCGTGAGAATGAATCATATTGCCTCCTGCATAATAAGATTAACATTTAATTTACATCTTTATTATTTATGAAAAAATGCTAATAAATCAAATAAAGCAGTTCTTTTATTCATTTATTTTTAAATATTCGACAGATAACTCTATTCCAGTACTGTAAGTAGGTACTAAATTCTAGTTCTCTTTTTTAATATACCTCAAAACTAGAATTCTTCACTAAAATAAACATATACCATTGATTATTAATCAGTAATTCCACTTCTCACTCGTTTATTCCATAATAAAACAAAAAACATAATGAACGTTATCGTTAAATAAAACACTCCTAAAGAGTATTGATTTGTTACCAAACTTTTGACGAGATAACCACCAAATACACCGGCAAGGCCCATTTGAATAGATCCTGATAACGCTGAAATCGTCCCTACTTTTTTAGTATGCGGAGCAAGTAATAAGTTAATAGACAGTGGGAATGTAATACCTTGAGCAACGGCTAATAAGGTAAACGCAAATACTAAAGAAAACAGTGAGGTATCAAAACTTATCAGCCATAAACCGGATAAGGTCATAATACCGAGGGCAATACCAATTAAAATATCAACAGAACACCGCTTATTTAAGCTATTAAGAATAAAACTGCCTATCATTAAACCCGCAGAAGGAATTATCATTATTTGACCATACTCGGCCGTCGTTAAACCTAATCCCTCTTGAAGCAAAAAAGGCAATAAGGAAACAGACACAAGGCTACCTAAATAACTAACCCAATTTAAACTTGCACTAGAAATAACCTGAGCGTTAGAAAAGAGTGAACCATAATCACGTAATGTTTGAGTAAAGCTAAACTTTTGAGGTTTATAGGGGAGTGTTTCAGGAAGAATAAAGTACCCAACGATTAAAATACAGCTTAGGTATATCAATACAAAACCAAACACCCACTGCCAGCTAAAATGCCAAGCAATCCAGCCGCCCATAACAGGTGCAAGAATCGGCAAAATAGAGGCGGTAATGGAAATATAAGACATTGCCTTTGTTAAATGATGCCCACTGTAGCTATCTCTTAATACACTTCGACCTAGGACTGATGCGCTACCCGCCCCTAGACCTTGCAGTAAACGCCCTAACACTAAAGCAGTAAAGTTATCTGTCATTGAAAAGCACAAGAGAGTACCTAACAAATAAATCCCCTGCCCTAAAATAAAGATTGGTCGCCTACCTAATGCATCAGATAGAGGTCCATAGAACAACTGAGATCCACCAAAGCCAACCAAAAATAGCGTAACAAGTAACTGAACATCTGCTGGGGAAACTCCAAGATCTTGGCTAATTAAAGGCAATGACGGTAGATAAATGCTCACACCAACTTGCCCCGTTGCAATAATCATCATTGCAAGAAGTAACGGTGTTTTATTTAAGCGGCCAGTAGGCAGCGTTGAGGTATTATTTTTATTCATTTATTCAGTTTACATTCAATCGATATGATTGATAATAGCTATCATAGGAATCAAATTAAGTCCCAGAAGGAACTAATCATGGATTGGATTGAAAGTGTTAGAAGTTATATTAAAGTTGTTGAGGAAGGCAGCTTTAATGCCGCGGCTTTAGTACTAAATACATCAGGATCAGCCATCAGTAAACGCATAAATTGGCTTGAAGAACGAGTTGGAGTGCAGCTATTAACTCGAACCACTCGTTCAGTACACCAGACCGATGCGGGTATTTTATTTTATCAACGAGCACGCTTGCAGCTTGATCAATGGCAACACCTTGTCGATGAAACTCGCGCAATTAACCAAACTCCTACGGGGTTATTAAAAATAGGCGCTACCCTTGCTGTTGGTTCTAAATTTATCATTCAATATTTAGACGAATTTTTGGTTACTTACCCTAAAATTAAGGTTCAATTAATTACTACATTACCGGGACAAGTTCCTGAAAGTAATATTGATGTTTTTATTAGCCGTGAATTAGAGCAATTAAATACATTTAGCTATAAATCTACGCCACTTTTTGAGCACCATTCTGGTTTTTTTGCCTCTAAGGAATACATTGAAAAAAAAGGAATGCCAGCTAACCTTAATGATCTCAAGCGCCACAATATGCTTATATGGGGTGAACGTCCTGTTAGAGAAGTAAAATTATCAAACGGAAAACGCATTACTTTACGTGGTAACTTTGCTACCACGAATCCAGAGGCGTTGTTTCATGCAGCTAAACGAGGCATGGGTATATTACTCACAAGTAAACAAATGCTGAGGGATGATATTCAATCAGGAAATCTCGTCGCTGTACTTCCCGAATTTACAACCGATCACACCTTGGTTAATGCTTATTATCCGACATTAGATTACGAACACACACGAACGCAGCTTTTTATTAAGTATCTAAAGAGTAAACTAAGTTGACGTGTGTAACACTATTAACAAGTTTCATATTATGAACGAACATTTATATTGATTTTAACCTTAATATTCGTACTCTGTTTTGATTATCTCTTTAAACTAAATAGACACAAATGAATACTGCAATTTTATGGGCTTTTATCCCTACCTTTTTCTTCGTTTCTGTTACTCCAGGCATGTGTATGACATTAGCACTTAGCTTAGGAATGAGCATTGGTTACAAACGTACACTCTGGATGATGATGGGAGAATTAGTTGGCGTTGCTGTTGTCGCGGTAGCTGCAGTCTTAGGCGTTGCCGCTATTATGCTAAATTATCCATGGCTCTTTACTATATTTAAAGCCCTTGGCGCAAGTTACCTTGCTTATATTGGGATTCAAATGTGGCGTTCAAGAGGCAAGTTAGCCATGAGCGCCGAACAAACAGACGCCCCTAAGGGTAAAGACTGGGATTTAGTGGTACAAGGTTTTGTCACTGCAATAGCAAACCCTAAAGGCTGGGCTTTCATGGTTTCATTACTTCCTCCGTTCATTGATGGAAGTAATCCAATTGGACCGCAGTTAGTTGCTCTTGTCTCTATTATTTTAGTCTGTGAATTTTTATGTATGACACTCTATGCTGCTGGCGGTAAAGGCCTTAAGCGCGCATTAGGGCATTCAAATAATGTAAAAATAATGAACCGTATTTCAGGCAGCTTAATGATTGGCGTTGCGATTTGGTTATTTGTAGGGTGAGAAAGTCGCTTTATAGCATCTAGATAAGGCGATTCTGCATGAGGGTCGCTTAATTTAGAATTTGAAAGAAAGGAAAAACTGCTATTACTTTGTAATACATCAAGACTGATAAAGCAGCGAATGAACAAAAGGCATAATGGTTTAAATCAACAGCAGAAAAGAGAAGTTTAGATCATGTGAAAATCAACTTCTCATTACTTCTGCTAGCATATCCAGTTCTTCATCAGTAAGCAGTGCATTTTCTGATTTAGTTTTAGCTGCTGCTTTTTCCTCTAACTTTTTAGCGATCGCATATTGAAGGCTTCGCAGTTGGTATACCGTGAGTTCGTTTAACTCACTCTTTAATATTTCTGTGCTAATCATAAAAAACTCCATGTATATTACGTTTCACATCAACAGTGTGAATAATAGTTCTCTTTTTCGTACACTTTGTCAGACAAATGTCAAAGCTAAAAGTTGCAAAAATAAGTTATACTAACCGCATTGTTGTTTAATGGAGAAAACAAATGCGCATTCAAGTAGATACCCATACTCATACCTACGCTAGCGGTCACGCTTACAGTACCATCAGTGAAAACGCTTTTTCAGCCTCTCTGCTTGGCTTGCCAATGTTTTGCACGACAGACCATGCTTCTTTGATGCCTGGCGCCCCTCATTACTGGTTTTTTAGCAACCAACGCGTTCTTCCTCGCTTTCTTCATGGTGTAGCTATTATCAGAGGCTGCGAAGTAAACATTCGCAATATAGAAGGCGATATTGATATTCCACCTTCCGTTGACCAAAACCTCGATTGGGTTATCGCAAGCTTCCATGAACCTGTTTTTTCTCCTACAAATAAGCTAGTACACACCCAAGCATTAATCAAGATTATAAAATCAGGTAGAGTTGATGCCTTAGGTCA
The DNA here is from genome assembly GCF_002954705.1 of Aliivibrio sifiae. Lineage (GTDB taxonomy): Bacteria > Pseudomonadota > Gammaproteobacteria > Enterobacterales > Vibrionaceae > Aliivibrio > Aliivibrio sifiae_A. The sequence goes on along the minus strand of NZ_MSCO01000002.1, from coordinate 322,934 downwards.
CTTGGGCAACCCAAACTTTGATTTTGACTTTAAAAAGGTAATTCAGTGTGCTGCCGATCATAAAGTAGCGATTGAAATTAATAACACGTCTCTTAAAGGGGGAAGTCGAATAGGAAGTATTGATCGTTGTTATGAAATAGCAAAAACAGCAAAAGAATTAGGCGCTTTTATCACGACTGGCAGTGATGCGCACTTTTGTGAGGATATTGGTAAATTTGAGAAAGTAGAACAGCTTATTGATGCCGTTAACTTCCCATTAGATAAAATTATTACTCATACACCTAAGCAATTTTTAAGCTTTCTTGCTTTGCGTGGGCGAGCGCCGATTACAGAATTTGAAGCACTAACGCAATAGTTCTAAACCGATATATAAAAATGGAAGGCTATCACTAACCTTCCATTTTAACTCTTTTATTGCGATTCTAATCGCCTCAAATTAGATAAGTATTTAACCCAGCCCTTCGTCTCATTAGAGGCGAATATATCATTGGCTTTTTTCGCATTAATCAACCCTTCTTCTAAGCGATCCAGTTTGTAATACGCTTTTACCTTCGCCAATAACACCGCTTGTTTTTTCTTAGGATCCTTCACTTTATTTAACGATCTCAAAGCCGCTTCATAGTGTTTTTGCTGCAAAAGTAATTGAGATTCTTGCCAGTAATAACGAGACGATATTTTTGCGGCTTTACTCCAGAATTGAATAGATTTATCCCACTCTTTCGCATTTTGCCAATGCACGGCTTGCTCTACTAATAAATCAACATCAGTATTTGCCGTTGATAAGCGTCCTAATGTCTGTGCAGCTTTTTCTGGAATACCTTGTTTTGCGTATAGCTGAGCCAACAATTTAATGTCTTGTTCAGGAAGAGATAATTTGTTGATATCCGCTAACACTAATACATTCAATGCTTGCTTGGTTTGACCTAACTGCAAGTGAACCGTAACTAATTGACGCCACCACGTTAATTTCTCAGGCTGTAGTACAATCAGGCGCTCTAAAGTAGGAATAACTTGCTTCCATTGCTTAAGTTGAACTTGCGCACCAAACTTCAAAGACAATGGCGTCAATTCATCTGGTTTTCGGTACGATTCATATCGACCAATCGCTTTAAGGGTTGGTGTAAACTCTGAGCTCTGATAATGGACCTGAGCGATCCTAAGCCATAACTCATCCCCTTTCTCACTCTTTGGTACCGTTTTAACCAATTGATAATAATGGGGTAGCGCTGCTTTATACTTTTGCTCCATTAAGAGGATATCGGCTAACATTTTCCGGGTTGTCCACGCTTGCTTATCCTGTAATTGACCACTCGAAACCGCATAATCAAGCTGTTTAATCGCTTGTGATTTTTGATTATTCTGCCAATAAAACACACCCAACATTCGAGCTACGAATGCTTTATCATAGGCTTTCGATGTATCAACATCCGCAAGAACATCAATGGCTTCACTTAATTTTTCATTTTGCTGAAGGTTCTGTGCCCTTTGTACTTTTGTGACGGTATATCGGCTCAATTCCGCCGCCATCACACCATTGCAAAACAAGGTAAAAAGAGCCATTAGTGCGATATTTTTTATCATTTGGCTAATTTAAACTCCAGTCTAACGGTTTGATTCTGCTGAACAATGGCTTTTCCTTCTACCAATTTAGGTTGGTACTTCCATTGTTTTAGTGCCCGAACCGCATCACGATCAAATATTCGTTTTGGCTCCGCTCCTTTGACTTCGATATCAAAAGGTTCGCCTGTTTCATCAATAGAAAAAGACATAATAACGTAGCCTTCAATTTTACGTTTTAATGCTCTACTCGGGTATCGTGGTTCTACGCGATACAATGGCATTGCCTGTTGGTTCGTCGTAAAACTTCCAAACGACGTTGGAGCGCTTATTTTTAATCCGTTAATCGCCGTATCTAAACCAGCCAAAGACATTGGCGTTACAGACATCACCGAAGACATCTCTGATTGCGACTGGGATACTTTCGTTTCTGGTGGTAATTCTGGCGGTTTAGGCTGCTCAGGAGCAGAACGCTGACGACGTTGAAGCTCACTTTCAGGTTCAACCATCATCATTGTAAAGCTTAGATTTTCGCTGGCTTCTGGTTTTCCTTGGTTACCATTGTCGACCATCCATGCCATCATTGAAAATAAGGCAATACTGATAGCGACAGCTATAGGTAACGCCATTAGTAACCTAAACACTATCGCTTCTCCGCTGCCAATGCTATTTGCTTCACGCCCGCCCCTTTTGCCGCATCCATCACTTTAACTACCGTACCGTTATACGCATGCTTATCCGCTTGGATCACAAGTGAAGCATCAGGTTGCTCTAATAACAGATGCTCTAACGTCGCTTGTACACGCTCTACATCTATTATTCGTTTATCGATGTAAATATCATTTGATGCATCAATGCCAACAAAGATGCCTGCGTCTTTCTGGCTTGTTACATTGGATGCTTGAGGCCGATTCACTTCAACCCCTGATTCACGTACAAACGAACTCGTCACAATGAAAAAAATCAGCATGATAAAGACAATATCCAGCATTGACGTTAAATCAATTTGAGCTTCTTCTGTTTTTGTATCGCGTCTTCCGAGTCTCATGTTGGACTCCTTAATGATTTTTCTAACTTCAATTCACGTAAACGACACGTCTTTGCTAAACGTGCATGAACAAACAATCCAGCAAGAGCGGCAACCATACCCGCCATCGTTGGTAGCGTAGCCAGTGAGATGCCTGAGGCCATAAGTTTCGGTTGGCTACTGCCTAATGTTGCCATCACATCAAAAACAGAGATCATTCCAGTCACAGTACCTAATAATCCTAACATTGGACAAATTGATACTAACCATTTGATTAGGTTTAAGTTCTGATTTAATTCTATGTGGGCCTGATTTAACCAACTGTCACGAATCGCATGGGCATACCAAGATTCATGTTCACTGCGTTGATGCCATAGTGTTATCCATTCTTGACGGCGTTTTGGAAAATAAAAACCAAGATATATCACGCGCTCAACAACAAATAACCAACATACAACGACAACCCCTGCCAGCCACCACAAAATATGACCACCTTGTGCCATAAATTGCAGTAATATATCAAGCCAATTAGATAGCCATGATATTGCCATTAAATGTTACTTCCTACCGTTGTTTTCACTGTCGACTGCGGTTGCTTTTCTGCCTGTATTGCGACTAAACCAATGCCTTGTTTCTCTAGAATACTACGTATATTCTCAGCTTGAGTGCTTAAAATATTATGAGCAAACAACAACGGCATTGCAGCAACCAAACCAAGAACGGTGGTGACCAATGCCATCGAGATCCCTCCAGCCATCACTTTTGGATCTCCATTCCCAAACTGAGTGATCACTTGGAATGTTTCAATCATGCCAGTAACTGTACCTAACAAACCAAGCATTGGCGCAAGGGCTGCAAGTAATTTCAGCATTGAAAGCCCTTTTTCTAACCCTTGTTGCTCATCAACAATCGCTTCTAATAAACGCAATTCTAATGACTCAACACTACGGTGTTTTTCTTCATCGTAAACAGATAATACTCGGCCTAACGGGTTGTCTGTTGGATCTTCTGGATTCTTCAACTGTGTTTTTATTTGTTGTTGAATAATCGCTAATTTAACGCCTCGGAAAATCGCAATCACCAATCCTAACGTTAATAACGCAAGAATGATTTTACCTACAACACCACCGGCTTGGAGTCTTTCAACCAAGGTTGGTGTTAATGCCAGTTGGTCTATCATGAAGCCACGAGACGGATCGACAACCATGGTTTCCATATCACCACTTGCAAGATCAGACAGTGAACTCAAGCTTGGGCCATTATCTGGTTGCTTAACATAATAAGTGGCGTCTTTACGTGTGCCATTCCAATTCAAGTAGCCTTGATCGGCAATTAAGCCTATCGATCCTAAGCGATACGACACTTGAGAAGCGATTTGACCTTCACCATCAATCACATTGGTATTAATTTTTTTCAGTTCACCACTGGCCTGGATTTGTTCATCCATGCTCATCCATAATTCAGTTAACTGTGACAAGGTTGGCAACGTTTTAGCAGATACGATGGTGTTTACCGCTTGTGAGTATTGAAGATGATCCGCACCGGTAACACTGGTTTGATTTTCACTTTTCAATTCTTTCGCTGCTTGACGAACCACACCAAACAATTCACCTAAACTGCCAGTATCTAAGCGCAGTTTCTCTTCTCGTTTTGCTAATAGCCCTTCATTTTCACTGAAGGTTTTCGTCAATGCATTAATCTTTTTTTGAACTTGGCGTTTTCGTTCAGCAAGTTCTTTTTTCTGTTGTAGATACGTTTTCTCTGTTTGCTTAAACCCCGATTCTCGCTGCACATCATGCGACTTTTGTGCTTTATTTTGAGCTTGTGCACTGCTTGCTAAATCACCTTGAGCTGCAACTGAAAAAGAAAGGCTTAATAAGCAAACACTAAGAAGTGTGGATACGTAATTCATCTTATTTCTCCTCAGTAATATTCAGTGACACAGGCAACGTAAGTAAGCTTGGGGCTACCTCTTTATTCGCGACGGCATACGCATGATTAAGATCCGAATTAAGTGACGAATCTAATAATCTCCATGCCTTTTCTTTTTGATCCCAAGCCCAATATTTGTCTTGATTAAAATTACATGCAATTAAAGAAATTCGACCTAAATACAAAATATTAGCTTCAATGGTTTTATCATCATCAAGCGTAATTTTATCTTGGTAAACACCCAACTTAATGCCGTAATCCAGTTCGATTTGATACGCTTCTAAAATACGACGATACTTCTCAGCATCACTGACATTCGCCACTGTCATCATGGTCTCTAGCTTTTCAATGCGAAGATTGCGCTGTTCAATACGAATAGGTTTGTCGTTTTTAACTGTTTGTTTTAAACCATCAATCATTTTATACATCAAAGGCACAACCCCCTGACGAGTTTGTTCAATGTCTGAAATTTGCTGATCAATATTACTCAATTCACTGTGTTGATCTTTTACTAATGCCTCTAAATGCTTGCGGTAAACATCGAGGTTTTTAACTTCTTCTTCCAGTTGCTCAATATCAGCACGCAACGATAAAGTAGAATCGGCACTATGACTAATACGAGCCTGGCTTTGAGCAGAAGCCGTATTGGTCTTATTTTGAATGGCTTGAGCCGTTCCTAAATCGCTGGCATATACCGCCATTGGTTGTGCCATCATGACCAATAGCCATGCTTTCTTCGTCATTTTTATCATAATCAAATCGCTAATTAATTAAATTCATCTAGCCAATATCAATGCAAGGCTAGCCATTATTGAACGTCTATTGTTAATGTGTAGAGCGTTGGCCTTTTATCAGCAACCCAATAAAGTAAATACCACCAATCACTGACACTAACGTTCCTGCTGCCACTTGAGATGGAAATAAAATATGCTGACCTAACCAATCAGCAATCACCATTAACCAAGCGCCAATTAATGCCGCTACGACAATCTGTTCAAATGCTTTTTTCGCCCCAAAAAGAACCGCCATATGGGGAGCAAGTAAGCCTATAAATGCAATCGGCCCCATGGTAGCAGTTACCGCCCCACAAAGTAATGCAACACAAATAAGCAATGCGATAAAACTCTTAGTTACGTTTAATCCTCTGGCTTGTGCAAACAAACGACCTGCTGAAATAAGAGTTAGCCAACGATGGGTTAATAACGCAAAAGCCACCAATAAAACGACGCAAAAGAACAAAACAAAAGCAGATTGGGGAGACACTCGGTAAGTAGAACCGGCAAGCCAATTCAATAATGAATATGAATCCTCATTCCCTTTTGCTAATGAAAATTGGACTAAAGCGTCGATTAACGCCGTTAATGCTATCCCAGTAAGAATGAGCATCGAAGGCGCATACTGATGACGCTTCCCTAGCACCAATAACAGCACTAATACCGCTAAACTTCCACAAAAAGCCACAAGAGGCGCGGCTTCAAAGATATTAAACCCTAAAAAAACGCTGCCACCAATTAAGCTTAATGTCGCTCCCGCTGAGATACCTAAAATATCAGGACTTGCTAAAGGATTATAAATCAATCGTTGCAATAATACGCCTGCAACGGCCAATCCAGCCCCTGCAGATAAAGAGGTAAGTAGCCTTGGCCATTTTAACTCCCAACTGAACTCACTTGGGATCATCATTACCCACGGATGAAGTGTTTGGGTTGAATCTTTTGTTATCACAACCGCTAAAACCGCGACGACCACAAGACCCACAATCAATGATGTAATTAACCCTGTTGGTAAATACGATTTCCCTTTTGGTAAACTGATCGACAGTTGATCTTGCGAGTTCATGTTTCTTCGAGTAAACCAAATAAGTGCAGGTGCGCCAATGAATGCCGCCGCTGTTCCACTTGGGATCATATCTGTTGTGTAATGACTGAGCACTACCGCCAATAAATCAGTACCAACTAATAACGTAGCGCCTAATAATAAGCTAAAGAACAATTCATCTCTTGGAGTTCTAGCTCCTAAATGACGCGCAATATTCGGTGCAAGTAAACCAATAAAACTGATCACGCCAACCACTGTAATCGAAGAAGCAACCAGCCACAAACCAACAGTAAATAACCCAAAGAAAGCAGGAATAACATTAAGCCCACGAGCCGCAGCGCCAACATTACCCAAACGTAATAATGCTAAGACTCTAGGCGCGAAGATAAAAATAAGTACAGCGGCTGATAGTTTTGGTAATAACCATACAATTTGATCCCATCCATTCTGAGCCAGATCCCCTGCCCCCCAAATAAACAAGTTCTTTGCATATTGCTCATTTAATAAAATAATAGCGGTGGCGACAGCACCCAGAAAAATATTCACAGCCATACCAGATAGCACGATAGGTAAGCCTGATAAATTTCGAATACCAGCAATAGCAACGACTAAACCAAACGTGAGCGAGGCTCCAACGAGTGCCGCCATAGACGCATAATCAGCCACATATTCAGCAAACCACACATTCATAATGACCAAAGCTAGCCACGCACCTGATGCCGTACCAAGTGTCATTGGGGAAACAAGCGCATTCTGAGTCAGCTGTTGCATTAAGCTACCGACTAATCCAAGCATTCCACCAACCAAAAGTGCCATGATTAAACGAGGTAATTGTGACTCAACAAAGATGATCTTATCAAAGTCATCAAGTAAAGTGAGATCAACACTCGCTTGGCTTATTGCTTGCCATTGCTGAGATAAACTCAATACAGCATCAAATTGAAACGTAGCAGCCACCAACCCAATCAATACACAAAGTACCGATAGATAACGGAAAGAGACACCCTTTAACTGGCTACTCATTATTACCACTAACATTAATTGATTTAGGCGCTATCTCAAGTAAACTTTTTGCCAATGCTTTTGTTGTGTATTTAATTGACATTGCGCCACCATAACTCCATACCGATTCAACACTATTCACTCGATGGGCACGTACGAAAGGCATCGCATTCCAAATAACGGATTTGTTTAATTTACTCTCTTCATTAAACGGTTCTATATACAGCGCGATACCATCATCAATATGACGAAGCTCTGTTAAGCGAAGTTGGGTCACTCCCCATTGGTTGCTTTTTTGAGGCAACGCGGTGGTAAACCCTAACTTATTTAACGCGTATTGCGCTGTTGAATTATCACCATACATAAAGACCGAGGTCATAGTTGCGAATCGAAACACAGACACGGCTGGTAACGCATTACCATACGCGTCAGCTAACTGCTGCTTTAATTCTGCTATCTCGATATCCATCTCAATTAACTTTTCTTGTGCGACTTTCTCTTTTCCTAACACAAGGGCAATAGCTTTAAAATTATTAATCGCCATCAAGCTATTATCATGATCTGCAGAGTAAGTTTGAAAATACAACACAGGCGCTATTTTTTCTAACTGAGGAATTAAATCGGCCTGCGGAGAAGCAACAAGAATCACATCCGGTTTTACCGCCGCTATTTTCTCAAAATTGGGTTCTGCGCGAGTACCGACATCTTCAATATCACTCGATAATGCGGGTTGTACTACCCACTCACTGTACCCCGCCGTATCTGTGATTGCGACAGGTGTAACACCGAGCTCTATAACTTGCTCTGCTAGATCCCAATTTAAGGCCACAACTCGCTGAGGTATTGAATCCAGAACTTGTTCTCCACGACTGTCTTGCACAAAAAATTGAGCCGATGCAGTGTGACTTACCATCAAAAATAAAAGAGTGATAAACGAAAGAATACGATTTTTCAACATACGATAGCAACTTTGTGGTTATGAATAGGGTGATCAATTAAGGTGATCGGTGTGCCATACAAGTCAGACAATAACGCATCATCAAGCAAGTGACCTGCTTCTCCTTTAAAAGCCACTTTTCCGCCTTTAAGTGCAATGATTTGTGTCGCATAACGAAGTGTTAAATTAAGATCATGCAGAATAACAATGATCCCTTTTTTTGTTTGTTGGTTTAACTCACTCAATAGTCCCATAAGTTGATATTGGTGATGAATATCCAATGCTGATGTTGGCTCATCTAAAATCAAAATATCCGCTTGCTGAGCTAATAACATCGCCACCCACGCTCGTTGTCTTTCCCCACCAGAAAGTTGGTCAGCCAATATTGAACGAAAAGTTTCTACACCTGTTTTTCTCATTGACTCGTCAATAATCTGAGCATCTTCTTTATTAAAACGCCCAAGAACACCACGCCAAGGATAACGACCTAAGCGAACAAGCTCTTCAACATTAAGCCCTGCGACTTCTGGTAATTTTTGAGGCAAAAACGCCACTTTTTGAGCAAATTTTTTCGAATTTAACGTAGACAGCTGTTGTTGATTTAATCTCACTTCACCTTCTTCTGGTGAAAATTGATTCGCCAACAAATTTACCAAGGTCGATTTACCTGATCCGTTATGGCCAAGTACCACCGTTAAGGCGGTTGGATCTATTGTTAATTCATCAATATCAAGAATCGTACGTTCGTCCCTGATCACTTTTATATTATTTAGTTGATACATACAGCTACATTATTTATGTGTGTAAATGGATTTCTTTACGTCATACCTAATTCATTTCTTTCATGGCAAAAACGCAAGAAAAGAAGCACGTAAAATGATACGTACTTCCCCCTTTTTCTTAATTAAGCTTAAAAGTTATAATTAACACTCAATTCTACCGTTTGCTCTGCACCGTACCAACAGTTAGCCGAGTCATAACAACTGTAATATTCAGTATTAAATAGGTTAGTTGCGCTTAGTTGCGCCGTTGCACCAGCCAATGATTCACTTAATCCATCCAACTCATAACCAATAGAGACATCAGCAACCGTATAATCAGGTACTTTATCTGTATTGTTCGCATCCATTTCCATTTCACCCACATAACGTAAACCACCACTAATGCGTGTTCCCGTTAGAATACCATCGTAGATATAGTAGTTAGACCAAAGGCTAGCGGCATGGGTTGGTACATAAATTGGTGTTTTACCTTCTAAGTCATTACCACTGTCTTTGGTAATTTCCATATCAATATACGTATAGTTTGCAGCGACGTCCCAGCTATCATTAACCATCCACTGACCTTGCAGCTCAACACCTTGAGAACGGATTTCACCAATTTGCAATTGAGGTCCCCATGGGTCTGTCGGATCTGACATTAATGCGTCACTTTTTACGATTCTAAACACCGATGCTGACGCTGTTTTTGTATAATCAGCTGAATCATATTTCACACCCGCTTCTATTTGCTCACCCAATTCAGGATCATAAGCGTTACCTTTTCCATCAAGACCGGCAGCTGGCTCAAAACTGGTTGCGTAGCTAATAAATGGTGAGAAACCACTTTCAAGCTCATACAGTGCACCAACACGGTATGAGAATTGACTTTGATCTGCATCTTTAGACGTTGTGCTTGTTGTATTGCTTGATTTATATTGATCGAAACGACCACCGGCAATCAGAACTAAACGATCAATTCGCACTTGATCTTGAGTATAGAACCCTAATTGTTCAACACTGATTTTTTCTTTCGATTCATAAGACTTGGTAAGTTTACTTTTATCAATCATGTCATTGTTTGGATTGAAAATATTAAAATTACCAAACTGATTGGTCGTACCAAACTCTTGATAAAGTGAGTCACCGTCTAATTTCTGGTAATCAATACCAAACAACAGATTGTGCTCAATACCTCCAGTCACTACACGACCAGACAGTTGGTTATCAATCGTATAACCAGTTGAGCTTTCATCAGTACTGTAAATATTGCGATCAAGATTGCCCGTTGATGCATCAAAGTTACTTTCAATATGGTATGTATTCTCTTGATACAGCGATGCATTCATATAACGGAAGTTTTGTAAGAATGACCAGTTATTATTGAACTCATGGTTGATCTTATAACCAGCCATAAAGAATTCACGCTCAAACGTACTCCAGTTTTTATCTCCAACAAACGTGGACGGATCTGTACTGCCATTTGGATTGTCGTAAATCATTCCAGAAGATGGCATTGAAGAGTTCATACCCATTGACGGATCATTCTGATAATACATATTAAAGTTGATCAGCGTTCGGTCACTTACTTGCCAATCAATTGATGGGGCAATAACGTAGCGTTCTTCTTTTGTGTAATCAACTTGACCATCTTTTTGACGAGCAAGGGCAATAAAACGATAAGAGAAATCACTGTCTCCAAACTGCCCTGTCGTATCAATAGAGGCTTCCACAAGATTACCAGTACCTGTTGCTAATTTTACATCCGTACTTTTTTCTTTTTGTGGTGATTTGGCGATCATATTGACCATACCACCCGGTGGCATTGACCCATATAATACTGACGTTGGCCCTTTAAATACTTCAATTTGTTGAAGCGCAATAGGATCAATCTGAGGTTGTAAATTCCACCCATTTAAGCCTTGTAAAACCAAACCATCGTAATAGCTTTGGTTTACATCAAATCCACGAATATTGAACGTATCGTACATTGTCACTGCACCACCTTTCTGCTCGGTTGTCACACCAGGAACATAACGTAGTGCCTCATTAAGAGATTTCACACTGCGTTGTTCTAATGCCTCACCATCGAGAATAGTAATGCCCTGAGGAGTTTCCTCTGGCTCTAACGATGTTTTTGTTGCGGTATTACGATAAGCCTGACCAAATATTGAAATAGTCTCAATATCATCAGAAGAGTTATTGTCATTAGCCATTGCTGAAATAGGAAATAAAAAAGAGGCAGCAATTGCCGTTGCTAATAGAGTGACGTTAAGTTTTGGATGTTCAGTAGATACGTTCATTATAATCCTGTTTACAACTTCTTAAAAATTGAATACAAATGAGAATGATTCTCTTGCGCATGAGTATAATGATTTATTTTATCTAAAGTTAACAATTTGGGGCATGAAATAAAATTTTTACTGATAAATTGATTTATAACAACAGCTACAGATTTCGAATTGGCAACCAATACTCAACATCAATAATTTCTTCATTAGTATTTTGCTGGTAAATTTCAAGATCAAAACCTTCAATGCCTTGATGACCAGATAACGGTAGCCATTCTGAGATCAACCATTCAACGGACTTCGCTAAACCACTTGAAGGCCCGATATAAGGGAGAACCGCATATTCTTGAGATGGAATTATGATACGTGATACACTTTTACTTAGTAACATTAACTCTGGGGATAAATGTTCATCTTCAATAATTCCTGCCCAGTAAATTAAAGACTCGGTATCATTTCGAGTATCAATGACGCCATATTTACTTTTTGGGGTTGAAGACATTTGCGTCAAATAGTCATCAAGCTCTTGCCATACTTGAGGAACCTTATCTAAAAAATCTGGTACATCAGAAAGCAAACCTTGCAACCTAGTTGGTAGCCCCGTTAACGTAAAGCTCTCTCTATACTCTAAACGTACTTGATAAAAACCAGAGCCTTGGATCTCTGTTTGGCTTTTACTTTTTAGAAAAGGCTTACGAATACCAACTTTCTTACCTTGTTTTTGGTACTCTCGTGGTGACATTTTAAAATACTGTTTAAAAGAACGACTAAAGGCTATCTCTGAGGTAAAACCATATAAATAGGCAATATCTAACATTCGATATTTTTTATTTAAAACCTCAAGCGCAGCCATACTTAAACGTTGCTCTCGTACGTATTGAGCCACATTCATTCCAGTATGATTTAAAAATACACGTTGTAATTGCCACCGAGACCAACAGCTCATCTCTGCCAGTAGTTCAACAGATAATGGGCTATCCATATTTTGATGGATATACGCCAAAATAGTATCGATTCGATTGAACGTTTTATCATTATCGATATCTGCTGACATTACTATTCTCCGACCATTAAAGTAGGTAATCGCTTATATTAAATATAGGTACTTGCCATAAAGTACAATAGTTAATAAATAATACAAGCATAAAAAATGGCAGCTTATAAATAAGCTGCCATATAGATTTCTATCAGGATTTATTAGCTAAATTAGCCTTTTAGACCTTGTTTTGCTAGGTACTCTTCGTAAGTACCGTGGAAATCGTTTACGCCATCTTTTGTAATTTCGATGATGCGTGTTGCAATTGAAGATACAAACTGACGGTCATGAGATACAAACATTAATGTACCTTTGTAGTTCTCAAGTGCCAAGTTCAATGCTTCGATTGATTCCATATCCATGTGGTTTGTTGGTTCATCCATTAATAGGATGTTTGGCTTTTGCATAATTAACTTGCCAAATAACATACGACCTTGCTCACCACCAGAAATCACTTTTACTGATTTCTTAATATCACTTTGAGAGAAAAGCATACGGCCAAGAATACCGCGAACAACTTGTTCGTCATCGCCTTCTTGTTTCCACTGGCCCATCCAATCTAATAGATTTAAATCTTCAGCAAAATCATGACCGTGATCTTGTGCGTAAAAACCGATGTTGTTATTTTCAGACCACTTCACCATGCCTGACATTGGTTCCATCTCGCCCGCTAACGTATTTAGGAACGTTGATTTACCGATACCATTTTCACCGATGATTGCAATGCGCTCACCCACTTCAACCATTAGGTTTACACCATTGATTAAAATGTTTTCGCCGTAACCTTGTTTTAGACCTTCTACTTCTAATGCATTACGGAAAAGTGGTTTTTCTTGGTCAAAACGAATGAACGGAGATTGACGGCTAGATGCTTTAATCTCTGTTAGTTCAATTTTATCCAGACGTTTCTGACGAGACGTTGCTTGTTTTGCTTTTGATGCGTTTGCAGAGAAGCGGCTTACGAACGTTTGTAAGTCAGCAATTTGCGCTTTCTTCTTAGCGTTATCTGCTTGAAGTTGTTCACGAGCTTGCGTTGCTGCAGTCATGTATTCGTCGTAGTTACCAGGGAACAGACAAATATCGCCGTAATCTACATCAGCCATGTGTGTACATACTGCGTTTAAGAAATGACGGTCATGCGAGATGATGATCATTGTGCAGTTACGAGCCAGAAGAACGTCTTCTAACCACGCAATGGTGTGCATGTCCAAGTTGTTCGTTGGTTCATCAAGAAGCATGATATCTGGTTCTGCGAACAGAACTTGTGCTAAAAGAACACGAACTTTAAGACCTGGAGCAACTTCGCTCATTAAACCAAAATGTTGTGATTCAGGAAGACCTAAGCCTAATAGAAGTTCACCCGCACGAGCTTCTGCTGAGTAGCCATCCATCTCTGCGAATTCAGTTTCTAAATCACCAACACGCATACCATCTTCATCTGACATTTCAGGTAAAGAGTAAATACGGTCACGCTCTTCTTTTACTTTCCACAGTTCTTTATGACCCATGATAACAGTATCGATTACTGTGTATTCTTCAAATGCAAACTGATCTTGGCCTAACTTAGCCATACGTTCATTTGGATCTGTTGAAACTGTACCGCCAGACTGTTCTAACTCACCACCTAAAATCTTCATAAAGGTAGATTTACCACAGCCGTTCGCGCCGATTAAACCGTAGCGGTTACCGTTACCAAACTTAACAGAAATATTTTCAAAAAGTGGCTTATCGCCAAATTGCATTGTGATGTTAGCAGTCGTTAGCACAGTACATTCCAATTAGTTATTCAAATAGACATAAAAAAACTGGCCCATATGTCCAGCTTTTCAAATTTTCGCCAATTATAGCAGCATTTGTGATTTACATCACTTTTTATTCTGCTTTATTCTTTTCAATAGCTTAGCTAGCATTTTTGTTGGATTTAAAGCTCATCTAATCAAGTTCTGTGCTTTATGTCATATAACCTTATACAAGATAAAATATCTTAAATAAGTGTTAGCTGTAAAAAATAAAAATCTGATATTATCCGCGCCACTCTACTTTGGTTGAACTACCGATAATCATGCCCTCGACAATATTAATTAAACATCTTCAACGGTCACTCACTTTTGTATGTGCTATTTTAATAAGCTTTATTATCTCAAAAGCTTTTGTTATAGAACCTGAGCATTTCCCTACCATTTCTATTGTCAGTTCAGTGATGGCTGTTAGCTTTATCTGCTACGGCAATCGAGCTTTAGTTGGTATAATTAGTGGCCTTTTTTTACACTATTATTTTGCAGGTAAAGAAATTGGAGTTACCCTTCTTTTTTCTTTGATACTTCCCTCTCTTCCTTATGTCTTCGCACTACTTTTTAATACCATTAGTAAGCGTTTTAACGACTATCCAATATCTAAAAAAATTGGCTTATATTTTATAATCTTCTGCTGCTGCTTCCCTATATCCAACTCATTGCTCTTACTTTGGGTTCGTTTTATTGGCGATCAAATAGCACCAAGCATGGACTTTTTATCTTATTCTGTTTTAGGATCTTTTCTTACTCAAAGTCTGATCTCGCCGGTACTTATTTTTGCCGTTAGCCAATTTAACGAAAAAAGTTTAAAAGAGTATAAAACTCTTGATCGTGATATGCGTAATTCTTCAGATAACGATAAAAGTTACAAAATATGGTTATTAACTTGTACCTTATTAATGCTAATTGCAGTCACTCAGCCAGATCCACTCCTTCTAAACTCATTATGCTTTTTTCTATTAGTTCTCATTATTGTTGGCTTTGGCAAACATGGGTTTATTCGACCTCTCATTATGGCTGCGGTTGTCATTTTAATGATGGTTTTTGATAGCGTTACCCGAGTTAATTTATCTCAAAACATAGATGCTAATTTCTATGGTTTATTCGTTGTTTTATCCGTAATTACCGCTTTAGCCTATTTATTAGCTAGCCATAACATTAAAAATTATGAATTAACCCAAAAACAAATCTTAAATGAACGTATAGATCCTTACACTGGACTATATAATATCACCCAACTGAAAGACGATTTATCACATATAAGAACCTCTGTTCTTATTTATCTTGATATCACACCAACGCTGACCACGGTTAGTGACATCGGTCATGCAGGCCGTTCTCATCTTATCCAACAATTAAGTTTGTATTTAAGTGCAAGAGACCAAGGCATGAGTAATTTTTATCGCCCACCTTTTAATACGGGGTTATTAAGTTTTATCCCTTTATCACACGACATTAAAGATGAGCTAAAGTATTTAGCGCGATACTTAAAGAAATTCCAGTTTTTTTGGGAAGGTTCCTCTATTACTTTAGTTGATCCTACATTGCATTGTGCAAAAATATCTAATGATAATGATATTGAAATGGCAGTTTCGATCTTATGTGAGCAGCCTCCTTTAGTTTCAGTTTCAACCAATTGGGTCGACGTACAACCAACGCCAATTTATAAAATATGCAAGTTGAGTTTTATACAAGGTGTATTTAAAAATAATCATTTTGAACTCCACTGCCAGCCTTATCTAAATTTATCAGACAAAACAGCAAAGAGTCATAGTTTTGAGGTATTACTTCGCATTAAATCAGAAACAGGGGAACAGATCCCACCTGCTGAATTTTTCCCATTAATCAATCAGTTTAGTTTAGAAACTAAATTGGATTCTTGGGTTGTAAAAAATACGTTTAAAATGCTTGATTTAATGGTCGATGATTGGGGAAAAATAGAAAAATGTGCCATCAATCTAACGGCAAAATCACTTGGTTTACCTAGTCTTGCACATTCTATTATTTTAAGTGCAAATAAACATAATATTCCATTATCTCGTATTTGTTTCGAAATAACAGAATCATCCGCTTTACAAAATGAACAGCAAGCAATTGATACATTGAATATATTGCGAGAAGCAGGCAGTAAAATCGCTCTTGATGATTTTGGTACAGGCTATGCTAGTTTTGCATATTTACGTACCTTACCATTAGATGTTTTAAAAATTGATGGTTCATTTATTAAAGAATTACCAACAAATGAAACGGATCGCTTAATCGTAAGTTCAATTGCAACAATAGCCAAAGAAATGAAACTTGAAACAGTCGCTGAGTTTGTTGAAACTCAAGAACACGTTGAAATTTTAGAGCCTCTTGGGATCACTTACGGACAAGGCTATGGAATAGCAAAGCCACGCCCATTAGCGGATTACTTAGCAGAACTAAAAAATAGTGAATATGAGACGTTAAAAGCAAGTTAACTTATTCTCTATTTTTGAGAAATAAAAAAGGCTCAAACTACAATTTGAGCCTTTTTATCAATTGAATAAGTTATAAAACGGTTATAAAAGTTCAACCGATTGCTGAGCGATCACAAATTCTTCGTTGGTTGGTATAACCATTGCCACTGCATTTAGCATTTCAGATTTAGCAATAACACCATCAGCGCCAAAACGAGCACCTTCGTTACCTGCAACATCTTCAACAAATCCTAGAATTTTAAGATTGTTTAAGATTTCACGACGGATTGGTAATGAGTTCTCACCGATACCACCAGTAAAAATAATACCATCAAGAGAATCTAACGCTGCTAGGTAAGAAGCAACGTACTTAGCTACACGGTATGTGAACACTTGGAATGCTAATGTCGCCCCCTCATGGCCTTCTTCCATTGCCTCAAGGATACCACGTGCATCACTTGTTAGGCCGGACACACCTAAGAAACCAGACTCTTTATTTAGAGAGTTAAATACTTGCTCTTGTGACCAACCTTTTTTAAGTAGGTACTCGATGATACCTGGGTCTAAGTCACCACAACGTGTGCCCATCATAAGGCCAGAAAGCGGTGTGAAGCCCATTGAGGTATCAACACTGTTACCGTCTTTAATTGCACAAACCGATGCACCATTACCTAGGTGAACAGAGATAAAGCTAGATTCTTCAATTGGCTTGTTAATCATTTTCGCAGCTTCACGGCTTACGAAATAGTGACTTGTACCGTGGAAACCGTAACGACGTACACCAAAATCAGTATATAGCTCTTTAGCAATAGCACCTGTGTATGCACGTTTTGGCATAGTTTGGTGAAACGCTGTATCAAATACAGCAAATTGAGGAAGAGAAGGAAAGGCTTCAACAGCTGCTCGGATACCGATAGCGCCAGCAGGGTTATGTAATGGCGCTAAATCAGATAGGCTCTCAATCTCTTTTGTTACTTCTTCAGAAATTCGAACTGTTTGCGTGAATTTCTCACCACCATGAACAATACGGTGACCAATAGCAACGATGCCATCAGTAAAACCCAATTCTTCAGTTAAGCCCACTAATTTACCAATGGCTATTTTATGGTGATTTTCTTCGCCTTCAATGGCGATTTCCGTTTTCTGTCCTTGATACTTCCAGCTCATACGAGCATCTTCCAGACCAAAGCACTCACCCAACCCGCTTAACACTGCATCACCAGAAGCAGTATCGATAACAGCAAACTTTAGTGAAGAGCTGCCTGAATTGATAACTAATACGTATTCGTTGTTCATCATTATTCTCTTTTTATAAACTGTAGGTTACACATATATTTGTGCCTTTTGTAACACTCCCATTATTCAACTTTTTTTTAATTATTCAACTTTTGTTTTTATTTATTCATATTTTATTTGTCAATTCTTTATTCTAGATCAACATTAGCAAATATAGGCTGCTATCTGTCCTAAATCTCAATTCAAAAAAGTACAAAGTACACGGAAGAAACTAATCGGAAATTTATACCAATAGAGTAAATAACAAACAGAAAAAAGCCTGAGTGATAATACTCAGGCTCTGATTACAAGAAGTAATGTCGCATCCTGCAACACTTACCCAGCTATGCGTAATGCCAATACTGCGCTGAACACTTTACCGATCGGCGACCAAACCATCATAAAGCTCTTCACGCAAATGGACCCTGCCCAAAATGTGTCGGGTCCGTATAATTATCGTTATCCTTTTACACCACCGGCTGTCAAACCACCCACAAGGAACTTCTGAGCAAGTAGGAAAACC
Organism: Aliivibrio sifiae; assembly: GCF_002954705.1. Lineage (GTDB taxonomy): Bacteria > Pseudomonadota > Gammaproteobacteria > Enterobacterales > Vibrionaceae > Aliivibrio > Aliivibrio sifiae_A. The sequence continues at coordinate 304,544 of NZ_MSCO01000002.1, read as the reverse complement.
AATGTAATAGGCAATGCTGATAATACCGCAGCGGCCGCAAAATCACCCCATAAGTAGTTCTGAGGGTATAAATATTGTTGCATACCTACTGCTAATGTGTATGAGTTTACATCAGAAAGTAGTAAAGATGCTACTGGAACCTCTGTAATTACACCAATAAATGACAAAATGAAGACCACTGCCAAGATTGGCACAGATAATGGTAACAATACTAAACGAAATGCTTGCCATGGTGTCGCACCATCTAATGCCGCCGCTTCCTCTAATGAGTTATCAATGGTTTCAAAGTAGCCTTTAATCGTCCAAACATGCAATGCAATACCACCAAGATAAGCAAAAACAAGTCCACCGTGTGTATTTAATCCTAAAAACGGAATGTACTGACCTAATTTATCAAACAAAGCATATAAAGCCACAAGCGCCAGTACCGCTGGGAACATTTGGAAAATCATCATTCCTTTGAGTATAGTTTCTTTTCCTTTAAAACGTAGTCGAGCAAACGCATATGCACTGGTTGTTGATAACGCAACGATTAAAACTGAGCTAATCGCAGCAACTTTTACTGAATTCCATAACCAAGTGAGAACAGGAAACGGAGGTTGAGTTGTAGAGCCGTCAGCGTGTTCTACTGCTATTCCTAATGCTAACTTCCAATGCTCTAGTGATGGGTTTTCAGGAATTATGCTACCTGTTGCAAAGTTACCTTCACGGAATGAAATAGTAATAACCATTAATAATGGGAATATTATCATTGCTAAAAATATCCACATTGCTATATGAGTAGCCCAAACACGGTACTTTAAGTTTTTTCCTTGAACCATTGCCATATCAATGAATCCTTATTTATTCAATATGCAAGTAGCTAAATACAATATTCTTCATAGATAGCTACTTAACTAGTATTAATTTAGTTATTTGATAATTTGGTGAAACGTAGGTTCAATAACGCTAAGCCACCAACCAATAAGAAAATAAGTGTTGCAATTGCACTTGCTAAACCGAAGTCTTGACCACCACTGCCCTCAAACGCGATTCGATACGTATAACTTACTAATAAATCCGTATAACCTGCTGGTTCTGTGGTTCCAATCATATTTGGGCCACCTTTTGTCAATAACGCAATCATTACGAAGTTATTGAAATTAAAGGCAAATGCAGCTATCAGTAACGGTGTTAATGGCTTAACCATCATTGGTACTGTGATTTTGAAGAAGTTTTGAATTGGCCCTGCACCATCAATCGCTGATGCTTCATAAAGATCTTCTGGAATCGATTTCAATAGCCCCATACATAGAATCATCATGTAAGGGAAACCAAGCCATGTATTCACAATTAATACCATTGTTTTGGCAGTAAATGGGTCAGAGAACCAATTAGGCTGAATACCAAACATGCTATCAAGTAACATATTTATTTCACCGAAGCTTTGGTTAAAAAGACCACGAAAAATCAAAATAGAGATAAATGCAGGTACCGCATAAGGGAGAATTAATAGAAGACGATAAACAGCACGCCCTTTAAGTTCTTCCCATTGCACAACAGCAGCTAGCACTAAGCCTATTGCCAAAGTAAATACCACGGTACAAGTTGCAAAAATAACCGTCCAGATAAAGATGCTAATAAAAGGTTCTTTAATTCCGTCATCTTTCCAAATTCGTTCAAAGTTAGCAGCACCCACATTTACAACAAAACCAGGAGAAATTGGATCACCAATGAAAACATCATTATCGTTCACTTCTTGATAGAAGCCTGTTTCATGGTTAGCTTTAAAATAAGTTTCAGTTTTATTGTTATAAAGCGTTTCATCGTCTTCTTGTAAAACAAACAGTGGCGCTACCGCTGCAAATTTACGCAATCCACTCATTTGAATCTCACCACCAGATGGTAAAGATAAAGTAATTAAATTTAAATTTGGGCGTTTACCGATAATTTGCTTAATTGTCGCTTTTTTACCTTTAACAGAATCAACAGGCGTTAAGATCAGATTACGCTCAATAGCCTCAGTTAAATTAAACGTTTCTGTCGCTAACAACCCACCTGAGTCTTTGATGGTTAGTGCATAACCATTTCCCTGATTCATCAGTTGAAATTTATAGCTCTTTCCACTTTGAAATGTTTTTGATAGATGAACCGTTTGCGCTCGTTCTAATGTCACTTGGTTCGTAGCGCTATAGTTCGTGAATGCGAGTCCAACGGTATAAACTAGTGGAAAAATAATGAATAGAATCATGCCTGCAATACCAGGAAAGGTATATCTATGAGCGTACGTTTTCTTACTACCAAATACATAAACGGCTAACGATGTTAACACGAGAGTTAACATTGCAAATGCAGTTTCACCACGAGAATACATAAGTACGCAAACATAACCATTGATCGCAGCAATAGCAGACAATAGTCCCCATTTTGCTAATGATTTATAATTTGAATGCGAAGCGACTGCTGTTGTCATAAGCTCCAAGACCTTTTTTAAAATACCAACCTAGTAAGTCAATTAATGAGGTAACAAACTTACTCAGTGGGTATATGTCGATAAGATAGTTTTGTTTTAATATTAAAAGAGGGAAAAAATACCTCCCCTCTTTTCTATATTTATTACTTGGTCATACGTTGTTCTGCAGCTGCCAGTGCGTCATTAATCATTTGACGACCATCAACCACATTACCTAATGCTTCTTCCATGCTGTACCAGAACGTTGTGAACTGTGGAATGTTTGGCATAATTTCACCATTCATTGCATTATCCATTGTTGCTGCGATACGAGGATCATTACCTAATTGTGCTTGGTATGAATTTAAAGCTACAGCACCAAGCGGCTTATCATCATTCAGACTTTTTAGACCTTCATCTGTAAGTAGGTAGCTTTCAAAAAATTCAACAGCAAGATCTTTGTTTGGAGAAACAGCACTAATACCACCAACCCAAACCCCAACAAATGGTTTAGATGCTTGACCGTGGAATTTAGGCAAGGTTGTTACGCCATAGTCGATACCTGCTTTCTCAATGTTTGCCCAGCCCCAAGGACCATTAATCATCATTGCAACATTGCCTTTCACAAATTCAGATTCAGCAACTGAGTAATCCATATCTGCAGAAATGGTCTTATCTTTTACCATTTTCTCAATAAAGCCCATCGCATCTTGAACCCCTTTTTGGTTCACTCCTGCGTTCTTAATATCATAACCGTCTGCCGTTTTCTTAAAGGCATATCCGCCATCAGCAGCAAGTAGAGGCCATGTAAAGTAAGCACCACCACGTAAAGGCCACATGATTGCTTTTTGGTTTTTAGTCATTAGTTCTTTATCTAATGCTGGAATATCTTCCCAATTTTTTGGCGGTGTTTTAATGATTGCTTTATTATAAATTAATGACACAGATTCAATCGCGATTGGGTAAGCGATGGTTTTGCCTTTGTAAGATACAGCATCCCATGCAAAATCTACGATTTCAGATTTCAGTTCTTCAGATGGCTTAATTTCAGCAAGTAGACCCGCTTCTGCAAACCCACCAAAACGATCATGCGCATAAAAGATCATATCTGGACCATCACCAGCGGCTGCAACTTGAGCAAACTTCTCTTCCGCTTTATCAGGGAAAGCAACGGTCACCTTAATGCCAGTATCTTCTTCGAATCGTTTACCTACTTCAGCCATACCTTCATAAGATTTATCGCCAGTTACCCAAATAGTAAGTTGACCTTCTTCGATTGCTGCAGAAGCGTTAATTGAACCAAAAGCTGCCATTGTGCATAGCGCGACAGTGCTGAGGACTTTTTTCATTGTGAATCCTTCCTTTATAATTAGCGAATCATCCGTAGGGTTGAAATAAAAATTGGTGATGATTCAGTTTTCATGGTGTATTTTCATGAATAAATCCCCTAAGTTCATCCTCCTACTCCCTACGCCCTTTTAACATGCGGTGAAAACCGTGATCTCAATCAGAATATGCATTGTCCCACCTCACAAAACAAACGCAAAATGAGACCAATATCACATTGAAATTTAAAAAAACTTTGAACTCCATCGCTATTTATTAAAAACGTGACCTAGGTACTCCTCCCCCCTACTCCCCCAAAAAAAAGAGGGAGGAGGAGGATGACGTAATGCCCTTTTTACTGAAGAATGGCACCATAAAGCGAATAGCTACTATTATTTAAAATTAAAATAGAGGATGGACACAATGACGAGTGTCACTTTACGCAACGTTTGCAAATCCTATGGCGACGTTAAAATATCGAAAAATGTAGATTTAGAAATCAACTCAGGTGAGTTTGTTGTATTTGTTGGTCCATCAGGTTGCGGTAAATCAACGTTATTACGTTGTATTGCTGGCTTAGAAGACATTACATCAGGCGATTTATACATGGGTGACAAACGCATGAATGATGTTGAGCCTTCTAAACGTGGTGTTGGTATGGTCTTCCAATCATATGCGCTTTATCCACATTTAAACTTATTCGATAACATGTCGTTTGGTCTTAAACTCGCTAAAGCCGACAAAGCCGAGATCAAAAAACGCGTCGATCACGCGGCTGATATCCTGCAACTTGGTCACTTATTAGAACGCCAACCAAAAGCGCTTTCTGGAGGGCAACGTCAACGTGTGGCTATTGGCCGTACTCTGGTGTCTCAACCAGACGTTTTTCTTCTTGACGAGCCTTTATCTAACTTAGATGCCGCATTACGAGTGCAAATGCGTATCGAAATCGCTAAGCTTCATAAAAAACTAAACTGCACCATGATTTATGTTACTCATGATCAGGTTGAAGCAATGACAATGGCTGAAAAAATTGTCGTGCTAGATGGCGGTTATGTTTCTCAAGTTGGTGCTCCATTAGAGTTGTATCATTACCCAAAAAACCGCTTTGTCGCTGGATTTATTGGGTCTCCAAAAATGAATTTTATTAGTGTATTCATCGAAGATGTTGAAAAAGATCAAGTAAAAGTACAATTCAAAAATGGAACTTCATTCTGGGTTCCTGTTGATGGTACGCACGTCACTCGTGGAGAAAGAATGTCACTAGGCATACGCCCTGAACACTTAGTCTCTGCCGAAAATGGAGATACCGTAATTAAAGGCGAAGTGCTTGTTGTTGAAAAATTGGGATATGAAACACAAATTTATTTAACAATTGAAGATGCCGATGCCGATATGATATACCGTGTCCCTGATACTGCATTAATTGAGGCTGGTGACGCCTTCTCTGTGGGAATACCTGCACACCGTTGCCATTTATTCCATGGTGATGGAAAAGCATGCCAAAGGCTCTATAAAGAAGCTGGCGCTTAACTGACATTACTCATTTATAAAAAAGCCCAACAATGAATTGGGGTTTTGTTGTTTATTCAGTAAGAGGAATATTGTGAACACACATCATGCTTTCCCGTACCCTCTAGGGGCGACATTAACTCCCGGTGGATGTAATTTTTCAGTCCATCATTCGTCTTCATTTCCTCTCTCATTAATTATATTTAATGAAGATGGGACCCATAAAGAACATCCATTCACTGAAGAATATGGCTCAATTAAATATACCTTCATTGACAATATCACTAAAGACACCGCTTATGGTTTTAAAATAATTCAAGGGAAGGAAGAGCTACTTTTACTTGATCCATACAGTAAAGCCTTAAAACATACCCCTCATTATAATGTTCCTTATACAGCGGAACAAAGCTGGACTTTAGCGCAATCTCTTGTCGTTGATGATTCTTTTGATTGGCAAGATACATCAAGACCAAAGGTCCCTCGCTCCGAAACCATTTTATTAGAAACTCACGTAAAAGGGTTTACTCTATTAAATTCGAAAGTAGATGAAAAAGTAAGAGGAACTTACCTTGGGTTGGCTGATCCTGCCAACATCGCACACTTAAAACACCAAGGTATTACAAGCGTTCAGTTACTTCCTGTTGCTGCTTGTATGCATGAGCCTCATTTACTTGAAATGAACATGGTGAACTACTGGGGCTATAACCCCATTTCATTTATGGCACCCGACCCACGTTATGCGCGTAATGATGCTGTCACAGAATTAAAAACAGCCATCAGAGAGCTTCATAAAAACAATATCGAAGTCATTCTCGACGTGGTATATAACCATACTGCTGAAGGTGGAGATGGCGGAGTCACCTTTAATCTAAAAGGCTTAGACCAAGATTATTATTTGCACCATCACGGTAAATATACAAATTATACTGGATGTGGAAATACGCTAGATATTACTCATCAACCAAGCCTAAATCTAGTCATGGATACTCTGCGTTATTGGGTTGAACAATACCATATCGATGGATTCAGATTTGATTTAGCGGCAACATTAGGCCGTGAATACGATCAATTTACTCCGAACAACGCTTTCTTCAAAGCTGTAGCCCAAGATCCTGTTCTTCAAAAAATAAAACTGATCGCAGAGCCATGGGATATAGGCCCTAACGGTTATCAAGTCGGTCAGTTTCCTGATGGTTGGAATGAGTGCAGCGATAAATACCGCGACACAACAAAAAGTTTTTGGCGTGGTGAGCAGAACTACTTAAAATCGATAGCAACGCGTTTAATGGGATCTCGCGATCTAGTGAGTGCCTCTCGTTGGCCTCATAAACTGCCTGTTAATTATGTCAGTTATCATGATGGGTTTACACTTCAAGATCTTGTTAGTTACAAAGAGCGCCATAACCTTTCCAATGGCGAAGAAAACCGCGATGGGCATGGCGATAATCGCTCTGATAACTATGGCATTGAGGGTCCAACGGATAACCCAAGAATCATTGCCATGCGTGAAAAGCAAAAACGTAATATGATGACAACTTTACTATTTAGTTTTGGTATCCCTCATCTTTTAGCGGCAGATGCTTGCTCACACAGTCAGCAAGGCAATAACAATGCTTACTGTCAAGACAGTAATATTAGTTGGGTTAATTGGAATTTAGATAAAACGGCTCTAGAGTTTAAACGCTGGTTATCAGAGATGATACAAGCAAGACAAACTCATATGGTACCAGTCATTAATGCATTTAGTGGCACAAGTAGAGCCAAGCAAAAAGTCGCTTGGTACACCTCAGAAGGCAATAATATGACTCATGCAAATTGGCACGGTGCTGAGTCTTTATGTCTTCATCTCAATATATATGATGGGACTAAAGAATTACTTATCTTAATAAACCAATCAAATATACCGACTCGTTTTGAGTTACCAAATCCAAAACAATATTCTCGTTGGGCTTTAGTGTGTAATACCCAGCATACTCAAATAACACCAAAACATGCTGTTTTTGATTACAGCCTATCGCCGTTGTCTATTGCCATATTTAATGCTGAATAAAGAAAGGTTATACCAATAAAAAAGGAGGCAATTAAGCCTCCTTTTGTTCTCCACTAAGCTAGTCTAGCCCAGCTTCAGATTTTACACGTCCTTTGTGATATGTTCTATACGCTAAAACCGTCAGCGTAATTATTAGCTTGGATGTAATCCAGATCATATACGAACAATCTACCTTATAACATGGTGTGTAAAAGACAAAGCGTCTTGCTCTTAGTGCATCAATGTAACATAACCATTAAATCCACACCAAGAAATAACAAGATTATCACATTCGGCATAGATTCACCCACATTATGATGATGTAAATAACTTCGTAGGATATAAAACGAATAAGATTACGAAATAATTTGAGCTAGCCTTTCCTGCACAACACCGACAATGAGATCAGGCTGAAACTTAGAAATAAAACGATCACATCCTACTTTTTGAACCATTGCATCATTAAAACTGCCACTTAACGAGGTATTTAACGTAATAAACAAATCATTCATTCTAGGATCATTTCTGATTTCATGAGTCAGTCTATAACCATCCATTTCTGGCATTTCAGCATCGGTGATCATTAATAAAATCTCATCATTAACCACTTTACCTTCATCACACCACCCTTTTAAAAGATCAAGCGCTTGGCGTCCATCACTTCGCTCAATCACTTCAAGACCAAGTTGTTGTAATGTATTTCTGACTTGAGTTCGTGCCGTACTTGAATCGTCAACGATAAGCACTTTACGCCCATGCATATGACTAACCAATTCTTGGTTTAATACACCTTCAGAAATTGAAATATCGTATTCAATAATCTCAGCTAATACTTTTTCTACATCAATAATTTCAACAATTCGCGTGGTATTTGGTTCAATCTCAACTTGAGTAATTGCAGTAAGAAAGTTATGGCGTCCTACCGTTTTTGGTGGCGGCTGAATATCAGCCCATGTGGTATTAATAATATTCTGGACTTGCCCAACCAAAAAACCTTGGGTTGTACGATTATATTCAGTAACAATTAGGGTGCTTTCTTCATCATTACCCATTGGCTTCATACCAATAGCACCACGCAAATCAATAACAGGCACAGATTCACCACGTAAACTCGCAACTCCAGAAATATGATAATGAGAGCCCGGCAGCTTAGTTAACTTAGGGACTTTTAATATTTCTTTTACTTTAAAAACATTAATCGCAAAAATTTGAGTGGTGTTTAGCTTAAAAAGCAACAATTCCAATCTATTTTCACCCACGAGTTGGGTTCGCTGATCAACACTATTTAACATTTCACTCATAATCATCACTCATTTGATTGTCATTGCCGATATTATCACCAGCAATTATTTCTGTAACACGTTAATATATTATCGGCATTTTTCTAGAAGTCTTTAACAAGTTAGTGCAAAAAAATAGACAATAATGTTACTATCTTTCGCATAAGCATCAGATAAGATGCATGTTGTACTAAATTAAAGGAATTTAATATGCCGCAAGCCCAACCTTTACTCGTTCGTATGATGAATACAAACATCGTTATACAAATTTTAATTGGTATTGTCGCCGGTGTCGCACTAGCCACGCTATCACCAGAAACCGCTGTTTCTGCTGGTCTTTTTGGTCAATTATTTGTTAGTGCCCTAAAAGCGGTCGCTCCTATTCTTGTATTCATTCTTGTTGCATCCTCTATTGCTAACCAAAAACGAGGCCAAGACTCAAACATGAAACCTGTCGTGGTTTTATATTTGGTTGGTACTTTTTGTGCGTCACTAACTGCCGTTACTATGAGTTTTATTTTTCCAACCACTTTATCTCTAGTCACTGACGCTGCAACCAATAGTGCGCCTGAAGGCATTATGGAAGTTCTTTATACCTTATTATTCAAAATCATTGATAATCCAATCAATGCTTTAATGACTGGCAACTTTATTGGTATCTTAGCCTGGGCGATTGCTCTTGGTTTAGGTCTACACTCTGCATCTGATGCAACAAAAAAAGTGTTTATTGACCTTTCAAACTGTATTTCAAACATTGTAACGGTCGTTATCCGGTTCGCTCCAATTGGTATTTTTGGTCTTGTAGCAAGTACCTTTGCTGAGACTGGTTTTGATGCATTAGCAAGCTACTCTCACCTACTCGCGGTTCTACTTGGTTCAATGGCAATTATTGCGTTAGTTGTAAACCCACTAATTGTGTTTATTCGTACAAAACGTAATCCATACCCACTTGTTTTCTTATGCTTACGTGAAAGTGGTGTAACGGCATTCTTCACTCGAAGCTCTGCAGCCAACATTCCAGTAAACATGGCATTATGTGAGCGTTTAAATCTGCATAAAGACACTTACTCTGTATCCATCCCACTAGGTGCGACAATTAACATGGCCGGTGCTGCAATTACAATTACCGTACTTACACTTGCAGCAGTACATACATCAGGCGTTGCGGTTGATTTACCAACGGCTCTATTACTTAGCCTCGTTGCTGCTGTTTCTGCATGTGGTGCATCTGGTGTTGCTGGCGGTTCATTATTACTTATCCCATTAGCATGTAGCCTATTTGGTATTCCAAACGAAGTCGCAATGCAAGTTGTTGCTATCGGTTTTATCATTGGTGTAGTTCAGGATTCAGCAGAAACAGCGCTAAACAGCTCTACTGATGTTCTGTTCACTACAGCTGCTTGTCGTAAAGCAGACAATCCATATAAGCCACTAGTTCAAACATCAAATTCTTAATCAATACTAAGAAATAAAATCAAAAATGGCAGATAAAATTAGCTGCCATTTTTTATTTAGGGATTTATTATCTAATGTAACTAATTAGATGATCATTAATGTAATTGGTATTATTGATGATCTTTATGTTGGTACAAATAAATCGAATAAGAAAGAGCCAGTAACGCACATAATGTAGCAGGTATCGCTAGCGTATTAATCCCTAAAGAGGGGTAGAAATAGCCGCCAATGACACCGCCAAAAATAAAACCAAGTGCAATAAATAAGTACAATGCCAAACGACGATGATGAATTGGCTCACCTTTTAGTTTCATACCTAACATAATACCTAAGTCTGTAAGCACACCAGTAACATGAGTCGTTCGGACGACTGCCCCGCTATAAGTTGTTACTAAACCATTCTGTAAACCACATGCAGCAGAAGCGAAATAATGCCCCCATTGACTACCTTCATTCAATACAAACATCGCTGTAAAAAGTAATAGACTTTCAATAACTAAAGCAAAATTATAACGGCGCCCTAATTTTAACGCGGTACACCCAACAATAAGGCTGCTTAATGAAGATCCTAAAATGAAGCTAAATATAATAAAAAGTAAGTGCCATGTTTCCTCATTAAAACTAAGCAACTGTGTGCCGAGTAACGTTGCCGTCCCTGAAAGATGAGAAATTGACTGATGTTGAAAACCCAGCAAGCCCACTGAGTTAGTAATTCCAGCTAAGAGAGCTAGAAAAAAGGTGCCGTATTCGACCCATTTAGGTAGTTTTGAAATCACGATTCGATACCTAGCCAGTAAAGAGCGTTATTCTATACCCAAGTAAGCGTAAGATACAATTTCAGCAAGAATTTATTATACTCTATACTGATTAGTAAACAGGGCGAACGCATGAGTAGAATTTTTGTTAACGAAACGAGTTGAAAATGTAAATAGAAGCTAATCTGCGTTTTTGTATTCACACTTAACCACCAATAATTGATTAAGAATTAACCTCTATTTTTGCTGGTAAGTATTTTTATGAGTTAAATAAGTGTAACGATTAACAGAATGATAACTCATGCGTTCGCCCTGGATTAGTAAACTTATCAAGGTCAAAATAAAAAAGGAAAGACAAAGTGCCTTTCCTTTTGTTATACATCATACGTTGCAATTAAAGATTTAAGATAAATACATCTCAACATATTTATTTGCCGCATCATCCCAACTAAAACTTTGCTTCATAGCATGTAATTGCACACGCTTAATTTCATTTAGGTTTTGGCTATAAAGTAATAAAGAGCGCATTAATACTAATAACAACTCTACAGGCTCCGGTGTTTTAAAACTAAAGCCTGTGGCATTATCAATATCACTGTCGTAATCAGTCACACTGTCTTTAAGACCACCAACTTCACGAACAATTGGAAGCGAGCCATAAGCCATACTGTAGATTTGATTCAATCCACACGGTTCAAACTCTGATGGCATCAAAAAGAAATCCGATGCAGCTTCAACCCAATGCGCTAACTTATTATTATACGCTTCTACAAAAGCAAATTTATCACTATTTATTGCCGCAATTTCTGCGAGTTGGTTAGCAAGAACAGGATCGCCTGTCCCGACAATCACAACTTGAACATCATTATTTAAGAATTGCTCTAAAATAGGTAATAGATAATGAATGCCTTTTTGATTCGTTAAACGACAAACCATTCCATACATCGCTACCTCTTTTTGAGGTAAATTTACTTCTTCTTGCAGTGCAGATTTACATGCCTTCTTGCCACGAACCATACTAATACGGTTTGCTTTAAACTGTTTTGGAATGAAGCTATCAATTTCAGGACTCCACTCACTGTAATCACATCCATTTAGAATACCAAATAGATCTGATTCTCTCGCTTGGAAATCACTTGCCATACCATGAGAGCCTAGCTCCGTTAGCAGCTCTTTCGCATAAGTTGGGCTGACTGCATTTATTTTATCTGCACACAATACTCCTGCTTTTAGCATACTAATATGACTATGACTTACAGCAGCTTCAGGTACATAATGCGCTTTAAACTCAGCAAGACATGCTATCTCATCATAATGAAAAATGCCTTTAAACACCGCATTATGGACCGATAAAACTGAACGAGTATGAGAAAAGAAAGCGTCATTTTCGTAACGTTTTTTCAGTAGATACGGAACTAACCCTGTATGCCAATCATTCGCATGAATAATGTCTGGTTGAACATTAAGTTTTGGTAGCATATCTAGGCAAGCTGCACTAAAAAAAGCAAATCGTTCGCCATTATCAGAATACGCTTGATTATTTTCAACGTACATTTCCGCACGGTCAAAATACTCAGCACACTCAATACCAAACACAGAAATACCATCCACTTCTAGCGCTCTTACTTTATAAGGCGTATGTGGCCAATGCTCTAATGTTGTTTCCAGTATGATATCAGTAACATCTCGACCTGAAATCGTCTTATAGGCAGGCATTGCGATATTAACCTGATGTCCTAACTTTTTAAGTGACTTAGGCAGAGCCTTGGCAACATCTGCCAAGCCTCCACTCTTAATCAACCCTTCAACTTCAGATGCTACAAATAAAATTGAAAGCGTCTTAGTAACCAATTCTCTCTCCTTTAGGGATAACGACTATACCCTTATCTGAAACATGATATCTCTTCTTATCTTCTTGAAGATTAACACCAATTTCAGTTCCAGGGGCAATATCTACACCTTTATCAATGATAACTCGGCGTAAAACACAACCTTTACCGATTTTTACATCACCTAAAAGAATACTTTCGCTAATATCACACGCTGAAGCAATATTACTACGGAAACCTAGAACTGATTTCTCGATACGAGAACCACGAACATAACTACCACCACATACTAAGCTATCAATAATTTGCACTCGGCCATTATCTGAATCACTAAATGTAGCTGGTGGAAGTGGCGGATAATAAGTATGTAGCGGCCATTTACGGTTATAAAGAGAGAATGGTGCATCTTTCTGTAGTAAATCCATATGTGCTTCCCAGTACGATTCAATCGTACCTACATCACGCCAATATACCTCTTCTTTTTCCCCCGTAATATGGTTAGTACTGAAATCATAAACATAGACATTTCCTTCAGGGAACATCTTAGGAATGATATCTTTACCAAAGTCATGTGATGAATCAGCAAGATCTGCGTCGTACTTAAGCTCTTTGCACAAGCTTTCAGATTCAAAGATATAATTACCCATTGAAACAAGAGCAATACCTGGATGTCCTGGAATGCACTTTGGCGTTGCTGGTTTTTCTTCAAAGCCAATCATTTTTCCATGTTCATCTACCTCAATAACACCAAAGCCACTGGCGTCTTTCGCAGGCATACGAAGTGCAGAAACAGTCAGTGCTGCTTGCTTCTTCTTATGGAAATCAAGCATTTGTCGAATATCCATTTTATAAATATGATCAGAACCAAAGATACATACATGTTCAGGTTCTGACGCTTCAATAAAACTAATGTTTTGATAAATCGCATCCGCAGTACCTTCATACCAACGTTTACCTGTACGCATTTGTGCAGGAACAGGGTCAATAAAGCGATCTGTAATTCCGTTTACATTCCAACCTTTTTTCATATGTTGAAATAGTGATTGTGACTTAAACTGAGTTAATACATAAATACGCATTAAATCTGCATTTACAAAATTGTTTAAGGCAAAATCGATTAAACGATAACTACCACCAAACGGTACTGCAGGTTTTGTACGTGACTCTGTTAATGGACGAAGACGTGAGCCTTCACCTCCAGCCAAAATCATTCCTAATACACCAGCCATTTTCTCTCCAACGTTTATAATTAAAATAGTAATTATTAAAAATATTACTTATATCTGTTTATTTTGGGATTAACTTAACACATTTAGATTACAAAACTGTGAAGTATGTAACTTCAATTTATTTACAAAAAAGATTCAATCAATAATGTGCATCAGCTCAATATTTACCACTTATAGGTTAACTGTACGTTAACATAAAACACACAAACCAAAATACGGTATGACTACCTAAATAGAGCATTTGCATAATCAACAGACCTTATGTAATTATCAAATTATTCATATAAAGTTTCGAGGTTTTTATGTCACCTTCACTTTTCCAGCAGTTGCAATTGGTATGGGACTACCATTTACTTAATCAGCCAATTAAAAAAAGTGATGCTATTTTTGTTTTATGTAGCTATGACTTACGTGTTGCTGAACATGCAGCACAACTGTATTTGGATGGCTATGCACCATTATTAATCTTTTCAGGCGCCCAAGGTCGAGCAACAGAAGGGTTGTTTACATTAAGTGAAGCGGAAACCTTTGCTAATATTGCTAAAGACATGGGGGTTCCCTCTTCTGCGATTCTAATTGAAACAAAGGCTACAAATACTGGCGAAAATATATTCTTCACTCAAGCCTTATTAAAAGAAAAAAACATTAAGGTTGAATCTCTACTCTTAGTTCAAAAACCGTATATGGAGAGAAGATTACTCGCAACATTCTTAAAAAACTGGAACGATATAGAATTCTGTATTTCATCTCCTAATATTACTTTCATCAATTACCCGACTGAAGATGTTACATTTGATCATATCGCTAGTATTATTCTAGGCGAATTACATCGTTTGAAGGTATACCCAACATTAGGGTATCAAGTAGCACAGAATATTCCCGATGATGTTTGGCAAGCCTTTGAAAATTTAACCAAGATTGGTTTTGATGAGTATTTATTAGTAGAATAAAGAAATTAAAAAAATCCCTGAACAACATAATTATTCAGGGATTCTCATTATTTAGAACTGAATCGTTACTTCAAGCGATAAAACATTGTCGACAATGGAGGTAATGTGATTGAAATAGATTGTGGTAGACCTTGAGACTCAATAGATTCTGTTTTCACCTCACTAACGACAGTGTAACCACTGCCACCATAGAAGTTAGCATCACTATTTAAAATCAATTCATAATCGCCTTCAACAGGCATACCTAAACGGAAATTTTCTCTTGGTGCTGGCGTGAAGTTACTAATAACTAAAATACGTTCACCGTTATCACCTAAGCGTTCATGAGCGAGTACACTCATTTCAGCTTCGTCTTGCAAACGCCACTCAAAACCCACTGGGCTACAATCATTTTGATATAATGCAGGCTCAGACGTATACATCTTATTTAGATCTCGCACTAGAGATTGCATACCAGAATGGCGTTCAAATTGCGTTAAAAACCATTGTAATTGACTGTCATGATCCCATTCCGCACTTTGAGCGATCTCTGCACCCATGAAGTTTAACTTTTTACCTGGTTGTCCATACATATACCCCATGTACGCACGCATATTAGCTGTTTTCTGCCATTCATCACCCGGCATTTTATCTAGAATAGAGCCTTTGCCATACACTACTTCGTCATGAGAAAGTGACAATACATAATTTTCACTAAATGCATATACCATTGGGAAAGTAATGGTGTCATGGTGATAACGTCGGTGAATTGGATCTTCTTGAATATAGCTAAGGCTATCGTGCATCCAGCCCATATTCCATTTAAAACCAAAACCTAAACCACCATCAAATGTTGGTGCAGAAACACCAGGGAATGCGGTTGATTCTTCGGCAATAGTCATTGCATTTGGATAATGAGAATATACTTCTTCATTCATCCATTTTAACAAGGCTATTGCGCCGTGGTTATGGTTACCACCATCCCAGTTAGGGATCCACTCACCATCATCGCGTGAATAATCAAGGTAAAGCATTGACGCAACAGCATCAACACGTAAACCATCAATATGGAAATGTTCAAACCAGTACAAAGCATTTGAGACTAAGAACTCACGTACGTGCTGTTGGTCATAATTGTAAATAAAACTCTGCCAATCATTATGCCAACCACGACGTGGATCTGGATCATTAAACAACGATGTACCATCAAAGTTCGCTAAGCCATGCGAATCTGATGGGAAATGTGCTGGGACCCAATCAAGAACGATACCGATACCCGCTTGGTGGCACTGATCAATAAAGAATTTGAAATCATTAGGTGTACCAAAACGACTCGTTGGAGAAAATAAACCAATAGGTTGATAGCCCCATGAACCATAAAACGGATGTTCTGAAACTGGCATCAATTCAATGTGCGTATAACCCATCTCAACGATATATGGAATTAACTGCTCAGCTAATTCACGATAGGTTAAAAAATCGCCCTGTTCGTTTCGTTTCCATGAACCAGCATGTAATTCATAAAAAGATAACGCTTCTTTCTGCTTTTGAGTTACAGGACGAGTTTGCCATGTGCTGTCTTGCCACTGATATTCTTTTTGATCATAAACCACAGAAGAAAAAGAAGGGTATTGCTCGTTATAGGCACCAAATGGGTCCATTTTATGAGGCAATGCTTCCCCATTCGGTCCTTTTAGCTCAAATTTATATTTGGTTCCTGCTGTTTGTTCAGGGATAAATAACGCCCAAAGTCCATTATCTATGCGTTGCATTAAATGCCGACGGCCATCCCATTGGTTGAAATCACCAATAACACTGACAGAGGAAGCATTAGGAGCAAAGACAACATAACGTACGCCTTGAGTTTTCTTGCCATCTCGCTCAACCGACATTAAATGTGCGCCTAAATGGTTATACATCTCTTTTGGCTTATGAGCTTGAGCATCAGTTGGAGAGATATTATGGTATTGATACGGATCATCAATAATTTGTTCTGTTCCATTCCAGTCAACCACAAGTTGGTAATGCAAGCTTGTAAGATCAAGCGATTGGTTTAGAACAAAGATACCAGAACAAGAGGATTCAGGACTGAGAGGATAATCAGAATGTGATTCGAGACGAACGCTTACTGAAGTGGCTCCTGGAAGCCAAACACGCAACGCTATGTCTTTAGATTGATATTGTGGACCTAGAAAAGAAAATGGATCTGAAAATGCAGCCCTTTCGAGCTGCATGTAAATGTCCTTTTCTTTACGTTCAACAAGTAAGTTCAACGTAAATACTCCTATTATTTTCGGCTAGCTTGAGCTCGAATGTCAGTTAAACGCTTAGTTAACTCATTTACTTCTTGGCGATTAAATATTTCATCCAAGGTAATTGATAACTTACGACGCCAGTTTGGATATTCATCAACAGTTCCCGGTATGTTAACTGGTTTATCCATTTCTAGCCAATCTTCAAGCTGTAAACTGAGAAGCGTGCTCGATCCTGCTGCTAAATGATACTGAAGTGCATCACTTAAATGTCTATCCATAGGAACATAAGACGCATCACGACCGATGCCTTCTGGAAGGTAACCATGAAAATCAACGCTATTTAGTATCTCTTGCTTTGATTCAGCACGAGTTTTAAATAGCTCCTTCAATTGTTCAGGATCTGGATAAAGACCAATTTCTTCGCCCATCTTTAAATCATCACAATGCCAGAAGCCACGTAATGTCGGCATATCATGAGTACATAGTGCTGACATCGATTGCTCTTGATAATGCGTCGGTGAATAGAACCCACCATCTTTTGCTGTTTCAAAGAAGAATACTTTATAAGAGTGAATGCCAGCATCCGCTAATAAATCAACAATCTCATCAGGTACTGTACCGAGATCCTCACCGATAACAGAACATTGATGACGATGGCTTTCTAAAGCAAGGATGGATAACATGTCTTCTACTGGGTAGTACATGTACGCGCCTTTAGTTGCGTCTTCACCCTTAGGGATCCACCACAAACGTAATAAACCCAATACATGGTCAATACGCAAGGCACCGCATGCTTTCATGTTTGCACGAAGTAATTCAATGTAAGCGTCATAAGCCGTTGCTTTTAACGCATGAGGATTTAATGGTGGTAATCCCCAATTTTGACCTAGAGGACCTAAAATATCAGGTGGCGCGCCAATACTAACATCCAGACATAAATTACCATGATCGGCCCATGTTTCTGACCCTGAATCTGCAACACCTACCGCTAAATCACGATATAAACCAACATTCATGCCCTTATTTTCAGCAAAATGTTGAACGTCATTAATCTGTGTAAATGCGATCCATTGTAAGTACATGTATAAATCAACTTGCTCACGGTTATCCGTAATAAATTGCTGTACTTGTTTATTATCAAAATGCTGTAGTTCATTTGGGAATACAGGCCATCCCCAAATGCTTTGATCTTGTGTATAAAGCGTATTATGCAGTGCATCAAAAGCTGACTGATGAAGCAAACTTTCTCCACCTTCTTCTACAAATGCTAAGAAGGCATCTGCACGAGCACTGTTTTTGTCGATATGACGCGTTTTAAACTCTTCAAAAAGAAAAGGTAATACGCTCATTTTAAGAGATGACACTTCCGTGTAATTCACCCAATGAGATTGACGCGCTTCATTTAATCGCTGTTGAAATTCAGCGCTACCCACTAACTCTTGAGCTTGATTACATAATGCAAATTCAGGTACTGAGCACACATCAATGTATAAAATATTCAACCAACGACGTGACGATGGGCTATATGGACTTGCGCCTTCAGGGTTTGCAGGAAACAATGAGTGGATTGGGTTGAGCCCCACAAAATCACCACCACGATTCGCAATATCACCAACAAGCTGTTTAAGATCGCCAAAATCACCAATCCCCCAGTTATGGGAGGTTCTTAAAGTGTAAAGTTGAACACTTGGCCCCCACATTTTTTTACCTTGATTGATCGCATCTTGCTTAAAACACACTTTTGGAGTAACAATCAATGTCATTACATACGGTGTTTTACGGCGTTTGCGAATAATCTCTAATGTATGGTAACCCCAAGGTAAAATTGGTAAAGAAAATAATAATACACCACCATTATCACGATCATCAGCAACAACTTGAGATTGTAAGTACCCCTCAAGGATCTCGCCCTCTTCTGTCGTTACTTTCCAACTGAATTCACTAATACGCGCACTTTTACCTAGGTGCATCTCAACATGCAGAGGTTCGTTATCTCTAATAACTTTTACTGCCGCTAACACCTCTTTCTTCTGCATTTTTTCAGAAGACGTAATCAATGTTTTATCATTCTTAGTGTCATAACCTAAAGAAGCCAGTAAACGAGTTAAGGTCTCATCACTGACTTTTGCTTCATCGCCCCAAGCACTTACGTAACTATTTGCTAGCCCAGCCTGCTCTGCGATTTGATGTAGTACATTATTATCTTTCATCGCTTTTTCTCCAAGGGCAGCATAATACTGCCCTCATTTATCTATTTCTAAATCAAATTAACGTTTTACCGCTTCGAGTTTCCAGATGTTATTTACATAATCGCGAATACTACGGTCAGAACTGAATTTACCTACAAGAGCAGTGTTTAAAATAGCCATTTTTGCCCACTGTTTTTGGTCGCGATATGCCGCATCAATATCATTTTGAGCACGAACATAATCAGCAAAGTCAGCCAATACTAAATATGGGTCGCCACCATAAAGTAAATTATCACGTGTTGCAGATAGCAGACCTACTTTACCTGGAGTAAATTCATCACCAGCAAGAAGATCTAACGACGCTTGCAGCAATGAATCGGCTTCATAATATTTGTATGGTTTGTAACCAGACGCTTTAAGCGCTTCCACTTCATCAACATCCAGACCGAAGATGAAGATGTTTTCATCACCAACTTCTTCACGGATCTCAACGTTTGCGCCATCCATCGTACCGACAGTCAGTGCACCGTTTAACGCCATTTTCATATTACCAGTGCCCGATGCTTCTTTACCTGCAGTAGAGATTTGCTCAGAAACGTCAGCTGCTGGAATAATGATTTCAGCCATGCTCACTCGGTAATCAGGAATGAAGACCACTTTTAAGAAATCAGATACACGAGGATCGTTATTTACTTTCTCTGCCACTTTATTAATAGCAAAGATGATCTCTTTTGCTAAGTGGTAACCCGGTGCTGCTTTCGCCGCAAAGAAGAACACACGAGGATGCATATCAAAGCCAGGTTCATTCAGAATACGGTGGTATAAAGAAAGAATATTTAATAGATCTAAGTGCTGACGTTTGTATTCGTGCAAACGTTTGATTTGAACATCAAAAATTGCGTCGGTATTTAATTCAATACCCATGTTCTCTTGAACCCAATCAGCTAAACGTTGTTTATTTTGCTTCTTAACTGCCATGAAATCTTTTTGGAATTTCGCGTCATCAGCAAATTTTGCGACATCACGCAATTGATCTAAATCTGCAGGCCAACCATTACCAATTTTCGTTGAAATTAAGTTAGAAAGACCTGGATTACAAAACTTCAACCAACGACGCGGAGTTACACCATTAGTCACATTCGTTAATTTACCTGGGAAGTATTCATTAAACTCAGGGAATAAATCACGCTTAACTAACTCTGAGTGAAGTGCCGCTACGCCATTTACCGCGTAAGAAGACACTACACATAAATTCGCCATACGCACCATACGGTGTGTGCCTTCTTCAATAATAGAAAGCTTACGCAGCTTATCTACATCACCAGGCCATTTAAGTTTCACGCCCTCTAAGAACAGGTAGTTAATCTGATAAATGATTTCCATGTGACGAGGAAGCAAGCGAGAAATTAGCGATTCGCTCCACGTTTCTAATGCTTCAGGAAGTAATGTGTGATTCGTGTAAGCAAACGTCTTAGAACAAATAGCCCAAGCCGCATCCCACGTTAAATTACGATCATCCACTAAAATACGCATCAACTCAGGAATACCAATCGTTGGGTGTGTATCATTTAATTGGATCGTTTCGTATTTTGGAAGATCTTCAATTTTATGACCTGCCGCATCATGACGACGCAAAATATCCGCAATAGAACATGCACAATGGAAGTATTGCTGCATTAAACGCAGTGTTTTACCTTTTTCATGGTTATCATTAGGGTACAAGACTTTCGTTACGTTACCCGCATCAATCAACGCATGTTGCGCTTCAAAATAATCACCATTATTAAAACTTGCTAGACTGAAAGGCGCTTTTGCACGACATTCCCATAAACGTAATGGGTAAACTGTGTCGCTTTCATAACCTACAATTGGTAAATCCCAAGGCATGCCTTCTACTGACATACTAGGAACCCAGCGACGCTTCTCTTCACCGTCAACAATATGTGTCTCTACATGACCGTAAAATCCTGCATTTTGAGCGAAGTCTGGACGTGCAACCTCCCACGGATAACCCTCGACACCACACCATGCATCTGGTGCTTCTTGTTGGCGTCCATCTTCAAAAGATTGACGGAACAGACCGTATTCGTAATGAAGACCATAACCAATAGCTGGAAACTCTTGTGCAGCCAAAGAATCCATAAAACACGCAGCTAAACGACCAAGACCACCATTACCTAGTGCAGGATCGCGCTCTTCTTCTAATAAATCAGTTAGATTATGTCCTAGCTCACCCATTGCATTCGTAATGTCTTCGTAAAGACCCATGCTAATTAGGTTGTTTCCTGTTAAACGACCAATCAAAAATTCTAATGATAAGTAGTTTACGCTTCGTGCGTTCTTAATTTTCTCATCATTTTCAGTGTTAACAAGATCAAACGTCGTCAGTTCAGCTAGGGCTTTGCCCATGGCTAAGTACCATACTTTTGATGTTGCTGTTTTTTCATCAGCACCAAAAGTTGTTACCAAATGCTGTTTTACAGAAGCTTGAAATGCCGCTTTATCAAATTTTTTGATGTTGTTCTTTTTCATCTTTTGTCTCTCACGAAAGTTCATAAATCAACTGTTATCAATCCTGCCTGTTTCGTCTAGGGGCCACATCCTCCTCCTAAGGGGGAGGAGAATAAAACGGAATAAGGCGTAGTTAAAAGAAGAAAAGATAGTGTGACAAAAATCAAACTTTGTAGGCTTACAGAGAGATTAGGCGTGATAATAAACACACTTTTACAGCATAAAACACAAAATGATAACAAGATCACATTTTTAAACATTAAGAAAATTACATTCAACACCGTAATAGAAGCGCTTGATTTATAAATTAAACCATAACTAAAAGAGAACTTAGATCACATTTATAGGGCGTAGAGGATACCTTTTTTCTCATTATTGAGGATAATCTTCTTAGTATTTTTAAGAAGAACAATAATTATGTTAATACCATCGAAATTACATTTCCCAAGGCGCTTGCATAACGCAATCATCAGACAACGAGTGTTAGATACACTGTCTGATGCAATGCATTACAAGCTTGTTTTGTTTCGATCTCCCGCAGGCTACGGTAAAACGACAATGGCGGCACAATGGCTATCAAATAAAAAAGCCACTGGCTGGTACAGCCTCGATGAAGGCGATAATGATGAATTCAAATTCGCAAAGTACTTTATCCAAACCATCAGCAATGCTACCGAGTTAGAACTTCAACACTCCAAAGCATTAACCGAAAAACGTCAGTTTGCTTCTTTATCAAGTTTATTTTCTCAAGTCTTTACTGAGTTAATTCCATTTCAAGATGAAGCGTATTTTGTACTTGATGACTATCATCTAATCACCAATGAAGCGATTCATTTAGGTTTAAAGTTTTTCCTTAAACACCTACCTGATAATCTCACTCTTGTTATTACTAGTCGCTCCCAACCTCCTCTTAACACGGCAAATTTACGTGTTCGAGATCTATTAATTGAAATAGACAATCAAAGCCTAGCGTTTGATCAATCTGAAACATCTTTATTCTTCAATCAACGCCTCAATGACGATATAGATCAAGAAGCAATTACCCACGTACGAGAACACGTCGAAGGTTGGCCCTCAGCCTTACAATTAATCGCTTTGCATAGTATTCAAAATAATCAGTCTTTAAGTAATTCAGCTCAAGCAATGGAGCAACTTAATCATGCTCATTTGTGGGACTATCTTGCAGAGGAGGTCTTTGACCATTTAGATAAAGAAACACAACAATTCTTAATGCGCTGTGCCGTATTTGAACATTTTAGTACTCAGTTATTAACAAGTGTGACAGGACGAAACGATGCTCAACTATTAATAGAAAACTTAAATCGTTTTGGCTTATTTATTAATAGTGATGGTGAAAAAGGTGAGTGGTATAAATTCCATAATTTATTTGCTGAATTTTTAACACATCAACGCCAAAACCATCTCGCGCATGAAGAAATCAAGCTGCAACAAAAAGCCGCTCATGCCTGGTTATCTAATAATAATATTTACCAAGCACTACGCCATGCCAAAAATGCCCACGACGATACTTTAGTCGCTGAGATATTGACTCAACATGGTTGGCATCTATTTAATAATGGCGAACTTACGTTACTTGAATCAACGATTAAGGCACTTAAACCAGAGGTATTATTTACTTCACCTCGATTGGTTATTATTCGTGCATGGTTAGCACAGAGCCAGCACAACTATTTACAAGTAGATGACTTGATTTCTGAAGGTCAGCGAGAAATGTCTCAACGGAATATTACGTTAGATAGGCATATGCAAGGTGAGCTTGATGCCCTGCGCGCTCAAGTTGCTATAAATAAGAATGAGCCAGAAGCTGCTCTTGCCTTTGCAGAAAAAGCCCTTGAAGAATTAGAAACCAATAAATACCGTAGTCGTATTGTCGCCACATCAGTCATTGGTGAGTATCACCATGTATCCGGTAACCTTGCACAAGCACTTGCATTGATGCAACAAACTGAAAAAATGGCCATGACATATGGTATTTATCATCAAGCGTTATGGGCTATCTTGCAACAAAGTGAAATCTTAATGGCTCAAGGTTTTATGCAAGCAGCTTTTGATTTACAAGATAACGGATTTAAATTAATTAAAGATCAAGACTTAGGTCAGTTGCCATTGCATGAATTTTTATTACGTGCACGAGCTCAGATTTACTGGTTCTGGTTTCGATTTGATGAAGCAGAACAATATACATGGAAGGGGTTAGACGTACTCTCCCCATTTGATGAAACTAAACACCTACGTGGGTATTCAATGTTAGCACGTCTGGCTGTTGCTCGTGGAGAGTTAGATAAAGCAGAGCGATATCTTGAGAAGTGTCAGCAATTGTTAAGTCAAGCTGATTACCATATCGATTGGAAAGCCAATGCTTCTTCTGCCCAGCTATTCTATTGGCAAGCAAAAGGGAATACCGAAGCCATTAGCTATTGGTTAGCTCATACTGAAAAACCAGAGACTCGTTGCAACCACTTTACTCAACTTCAATGGCGAAATATCGCACGCGCACATTTCCATTTAGGCGATATCGAAACCGCGATAAATACCCTAAAAGCATCACAGACCATTGCACAGCAACATAAATTAATAACTGATATTAATCGTAATGCAATTATGGAATCGGTTCTATTGTATGAAAACAAGCAAATTAGTGAATCTATTGAAGCGATGCATCTTGCCATTAAACAATCAAATCAAACAGGAGTCATTGGTAGCTTCCTAATGGCCGGAAGAAATATTTTAAAACCTTTAGCTAAATTGCAGCAAAAGGGAAACATCACTGAACTTGAAAAACACCGAATTGAACAACTACAGAAAGCATTATCCAATAATGAACGGGCTCGTTCTGCGCATTTTGATGAGGCTTTCATTGAAAAGGTCGTCAATAATCCAGAAGTCCCAGAACTGATCCGCACCAGTCCTCTCACCCATAGAGAGTGGCAAGTGCTTGGCTTAATTTATTCAGGGTTTAGTAATGAGCAAATTGCGGTTGAATTTGATGTTGCACCAACAACCATTAAGACTCATATTCGTAATCTATACCAAAAGCTTAATTTAGCGAATAGAAAAGCAGCCATAGCGATGGCTGATGAGTTAGTTAGTATGATGAAGTAATCACATACTAGCAATTATCTCGTTAGTAATATTGGGATAATTAATTTTACGACATTTTTTATACAAAAACTTATGTATAATCACGTACCTTCGTGCATTATGCATAAGTTTTTTTTCATCTATTGTAGAGCTAAAATGAACTATTTAACGACATTCTTTAAAGGTATGGCAATGGGCGCAGCTGATGTTGTTCCTGGTGTATCTGGTGGTACAATTGCCTTTATTACTGGTATTTATGACACGCTTTTAGAAAGCATTCGACGTATAAATCCTTCTATCTTCGGATTATGGAAACGCGAAGGCTTTAAAGCAGTATTTGCTCACATTAATGGTTTTTTCCTTATTTCTCTTTTTGGTGGCATTTTAACGAGCATCTTAACACTCGCAAAATTCATCACATGGATGCTACACACGCACCCTATTCCTCTATGGTCTTTCTTCTTTGGTTTGATCATCATCTCAATCATTCATATCGCAAAACAAATTGAGAAATGGTCATTAGATCGCTTTGTTATGTTATTAGCGGGTGCCGCGTTTGCTTATAGCATTACGGTACTAAACCCAATGACGATGACACCATCAACCTTTACTTATATTCTTGCTGGTTCAATTGCAATTTGTGCGATGATTTTACCAGGGATTTCAGGCAGCTTCATTCTTCTGCTTATTGGTATGTATAGCCCTGTGCTTGGTGCTGTTAAATCTCTTGATCTAGTGACTATGGGATTATTTGCTTCAGGTTGTGTCATTGGTCTATTAAGTTTTTCTCATGTTTTGTCTTTCTTACTAAGAAGATTCCGAGACATTACCTTAATCTTTTTAACGGGGTTAATGGCCGGCACATTAGGAAAAATTTGGCCTTGGAAAGAAGTCATTGAATGGCGTACAAATTCAAAAGGCGAGTTAGTACCTCTAATTGAACACAACCTCTCTCCATTTAACTATGAGCAAGTGACGCAACAACCTGCGCTTATTGGTTTTGCTGTTGTTGGTGTTATTCTGGGTATCGGTTTAGTGGTTGGCTTAGAAATGTACGCAAAGAAAAACGAGAAGTAATCTTCTAATTTGCATATATAAAACACTATCAATACAAAAATGGCGATTAAGAAAAAGAGCGATGCCTCTCTATCTTAATCGCCATTTTTATAGCGAAAATTAATCTCACTTAATACCGTAAGATTGAATAAAAATAGACGTCACCGTATCAACCTTACTCTTCATCACATCACCTGTCGGCTCAGTGTCCAAATTCATGACCTGAGGCCAAAAGAACAACCCTTGAAACAAACTGACATAGACATCCGTCATTAATTTGGGATCGACTTGTTTTAACCTTCCCGCTTCAATTGCTGCACTAAACCATTGAGTTATCGCGCGAATACTATAGATATTTTTAATTAAGTTTTTTGCCATTTCTGGTTGGCGTAAAAACTCCATAACGATGGTACGAGCGAGCGCAATACCATAGGTTTGATAAAGTACTTCGATTTCTTTATACGCAATCTCATTTAGCTGCTCTTTCGTACTTTTTCCCTCATCAAATTGATAAGAAACGTTTTCGTTTACTGAGTCATTAATAATGGTTAATACCGATTCAAATAACACTTCTTTGCTTTCAAAATGACGATAAAGGGTACGTTTAGACACTTCAGCCGATGAGGTAATTCTATCCATATTGGCAGAAAGAAAACCATGCTCAATAAATTCTTCTTTAGCAGCATTGATTATATCAAGGTGCTTTTGCTGTGAGCGTGTCAGTTTTTTCATAGTCCCTCCATCAATAAATTCACTTCATTCTACTCGTTCAGAATAAAAATGTATACGCGAGAGTTTACTTTTAAAGATTTAACTCATAAAATAAACTCTCGAGTTTACTTTTAAAGATTTAACTCATAAAATAAACTCTCGAGTTTACTTTGTGTAATTAAAAAATAATTTGCTCGACTAATTTATATTCAACCAACTACTCTTTTCATGAGGAATGAGTCAATGAGCTCACGTATTTCGACTGTAATGTTAATGAAGAAAACCGCACTGGTTATCAGCCTTGCGATTGGCACACTAATGATCTCTGGTTGTGATTCAAACGAAGCACAATTAGAAACAGCAAAAGTCGACACTATTCGTCCTGCACTTATTGAAGTGATTAGCCCAAGTATAAATACGCAATTACATTTTAACGGTGTTGTACGCTCTGCCGAACGTGCTGATTTAGCTTTTAGGATGAATGGACGTGTTATTAACGTACTTGTTGAAGAAGGCCAACAAGTAAAAAAAGGACAATTACTGGCGCAATTAGATCCTCGTGATGCGAAAACCGCACTAGAATCAGCGCGTGTTGAATATAAAAATAGCCAAGCAGAATACAACCGTGGCAAAGCAATTTATGAAAAAAGCCAAGCCATTTCTAAAAGTGATTTAGATACGTTAAGTACTCGTTTCAACTTAGCAAAAAATCGACGAGAAGAAGCAAAGCGTCAATTAGAGTACACCCAATTAACCGCTCCTTTTGATGGTATTGTTGGTCGTAAGATGATCGACAATCATGTGCAAATACAAGCAAATATCCCGGTATTGACTATTCATGATCTTGATAACTTAGAAGTGCTTATCAATATCCCAGACAATGTGATGCTAGGTGAACTGAAAGGATCAGAAGCAATAGCTCAGATCAGTGCAATTCCCAATGAGCGTTTCCCTCTTGTACTAAGCACTTATGGCACCCAAGCCGATCCAATAACTCAAACCTACCCAGTGGTACTTACATTTAAAGACCTAGGTGGTTTTAATGTATTGCCGGGGATGACGGTAAAAGTTATTCCTGTGTATCCAGAGAGAACAGCAGAAGAAAATGCATTAATTACCGTGCCTTTAACGGCAATAGTTCCAAACAACAAAGGTGGTCAATTTGTATGGGTTGTTGATGCACAAAACCAAGTACAACAACGCGCGGTTAATGTTGGTGAATTACTGACAAACCGAGTGGTTATTACTCAAGGCTTGAAAATGAATGAGCGCATTATCATTGCCGGTGTCACCAGCATTAAAACCGACATGATCGTAAAACCATATTCTGAACAATCAGCAATGAGTCACGGGGAATAGAAATGGACATTGCACGTTATACTATTACTAAACGTACCTCAGTGTGGGTGCTTATCACTCTGATCTTATTTGGTGGTTATTTAAGCTACTTAAAACTAGGTCGCTTTGAAGATCCTGAGTTTGTCATTCGCCAAGCAGTCATTAATACCCCTTACTCTGGTGCTACTGCCCAAGAAGTATCTGACGAAGTGACCGACATTATTGAAGGGGCCGTTCAATCACTTCAAGAAGTAAAAGAAGTTAAATCCGTCTCTAAACAGGGAATGTCTGAAGTAACGGTTGAAATCAAACTTGAATTTGCCCAAAGCCAAGCCGCTTTACAACAAGTATGGGATAAACTGCGCCGTAAAATTGGGGATGCACAGCGACTATTACCACCAGGAGCAAACGCATCGATTGTTAATGATGACTTTTCTGATGTGTACTCACTGTTCTTTGCCGTAACAGGCGAAGGCTTTAGTGACAAACAACTGCAAGATTATGTCGATGATTTGCGCCGTGAACTTGTTCTTGTCCCTGGTGTTGCAAAAACAGCAACACTAGGCGAGCGCCAAGAAACCATTTTCGTTGAAATGTCGAGCGAGCGTATGGCACAATTTGGCGTCTCTGCTGAGAAAGTGTATCAGGTACTACAAAAGCAAAACATCGTAACGGTTGCCGGAAGTATTGAAACGGATGCAATGCGTATTCCTGTGATCCCAAACTCAGGGATTAACTCAATTAATGACTTAAATAACCTACAAGTAAACCTTGGGGATAGTAATACTGTCCTTCGTTTAGCTGATATTGCAACGGTTACTCGTGGCTACCAAGAACCGACCTCTATGCTGGTTCGCTACAACGGTGAACGTGCTGTGGGTTTTGGTATTTCAAACGTATCAGGCGGTAACGTGGTTGATATGGGCGATGCTGTAAAAGCGCGTATTGCAGAGCTAGAAGGTCAACGTCCATTAGGGATAGAGATGAATGTCATTTCTATGCAATCGGATTCGGTTCGTGCGTCGGTAACTAACTTTATTGATAACCTCATTGCCGCTGTTGTGATTGTATTTGTCGTCTTACTGCTATTTATGGGGTTACGCTCAGGCATCATCATTGGCTTTGTTTTGCTACTAACGGTTGCAGGTACATTATGCATCATGTTAATCCAAGACATCGCAATGCAAAGGATCTCTTTGGGTGCATTGATCATTGCATTAGGCATGCTGGTAGATAATGCGATTGTCGTGACAGATGGTATTTTAGTACGCTTACAAACCACTCCAAATAACAGCCGTGATGAGATCGTTTCAGATGTCGTTAATGCAACTAAATGGCCTCTTCTGGGCGGTACGGTTGTAGGTATTTGTGCCTTCAGTGCTATCGGTCTTTCTCCATCAGACATGGGCGAATACGCAGGGTCTCTGTTTTGGGTGATTTTATACTCAATGCTATTAAGTTGGGTATTTGCGATTACAATCACGCCAATGCTATGCCACGATTTTCTAACCGTGAAAGCAATAGATAACCAAGCACCACCAAGCCGTATTAGCCAACAATACCGTCAATTATTAACTTGGGTACTAGCGCATCGCGGTATCAGCTTAAGCCTTTTACTGATTGTTTTATTTACTTCTATTTATGGTGTTCGTTATATTCCACCTGGCTTTATGCCAGAGTCTCAACGCGCTCAATTTGTGGTTGATGTGTATTTACCGCAAGGTTCAGACATTAAGCGCACAGAGCAAACTATTGCGGTCATAGAACAAGATGTGAAACAAAAAGAAGGCATCACGAACATCACGAGTTTTGTTGGTGGAGGCGGTTTGCGTTTTATGCTGACTTACTCACCAGAAGCTCGCAATCCAAGCTACGGTCAGTTATTGATTGATATCGACGATTATAAAAACATTGCGCCTTTGCTAGTTGAGCTACAAACAGAGCTTGATGAAAAATACACCGATGCCTCGATTAAAGTCTGGAAATTCATGCTAGGTCGCGGGGGCGGTAAAAAAATTGAAGCTGGATTTAAAGGACCAGATAGCCATGTATTGCGCCAATTAGCAGAGCAAGCAAAAGCGATCATGCTTAATGATCCACAATTGATTGCTGTACAAGACGACTGGCGTCAACAAGTGCCAGTGCTGCGTCCTCAGTTTTCAGAAGAAAAAGCACAACAATTTGGATTAACCACACAAGAGATAAATAAAGCTATCGCTCAGACATTATCAGGGCGAAACGTTGGCGTTTATCGTGAAGGTAATGACTTAATTCCGATTGTGGCTCGCTCACCAGAAACAGAGCGTAATCATCAACGTGCGATAGAAAATACAGAGGTCTTTAGCCCAACAACCGGCAGTTTTATCTCAGTAAGCCAACTAATTGAATCATCAAATTTAGTTTGGGAAGATGCGATTCTACGCCGTATTGATAGAATGCCGACAATTTTAGTGCAAGCTGATCCTGCACCTGGAGTACTGACTGCTGATGCCTTTAAACAAGTGAGAGAGAAAGTTGAAGCAATAGAACTACCATCTGGATACCAATTGATTTGGTACGGGGAATATAAAGCCTCTAAAGACGCTAATGAAGGATTAGTTATTTCGGCACCTTATGGGTTTGCAGCGATGATCTTAGCGGTTATTTTCATGTTCAACGCACTACGTCAACCATTGGTTATTTGGTTAACCGCACCACTTGCGATCATTGGTGTATCAATAGGATTAGTCATATTCCAAACGCCGTTTGAGTTTATGGCGATACTTGGGTTCTTAAGTCTTATTGGTATGATGGTAAAAAACGCAATCGTACTTGTTGACCAAGCGGATGTTGAAGTAGCAAATGGAAAGCACCCTTATAATGCGATTATTGATGCGTCATTAAGCCGTGCAAGACCAGTGTTACTCGGAGCACTAACAACCATACTTGGTGTTGCTCCCCTGCTTATCGACCCATTCTTTAAAAGTATGGCAGTGACTATTATGTTTGGTTTGTTGTTTGCAACCATACTGACATTAGTGGTTATTCCACTCTTTTATGCAATGTTCTTTAGAATCAAGGTAAACCACTAATTGAAAATTACTAAATAACAGGCATAAAAAAGGAGCGTTTAATACGCTCCTTTCCTTTATCTAAAATCTACATAAGCAGTTAGCGCATCAAATTAATGATGGTTTGGCTCACGTAAATAGATGATCCAGTAACCCATACCAACGAAGATACCACCACCGATAATATTACCAATTGTCACAGGGATAAGATTATTAATGACAAAATTATGTAATGTTAAATCTGCGAAATCTAATGCTGTATAACCACTCGTAGCCCAGAATTCTGGAGAAGCAAATGTTTTGATACCTACAGCCATTGGGATTTGAAACATGTTTGCGATACAGTGCTCAAAGCCCGCTGAAACAAACATAGCAACAGGAAGAATCATTACTAAGATTTTATCCGTTAATGTACGACCTGAGAATGTCATCCATACACCAACACACACTAAAACATTACACATAAGGCCTAGCGCAACCGCCTGCCAAAAACCGTGATGCAATTTATGTTGTGCAATTTTCATGGTATTAATACCAACAGCACCACCATCACTCATGTATTGTTTTGCAACTAGCATGATGCCAACTAGCAGCATAGCACCAATGAAATTACCAATATAAACAACAGCCCAGTTAGCGCATAAACTTTTCCAGCTTATTTTACCGCTTGCACGAGCAACCAATGTTAACACCGAACTGGTAAATAGTTCACCACCAGTAACAACTACTAAAATCAGGCCAAGACTAAAAGCTAGACCACCAACAAAGTGAGTCATCCCCCAAGGCATATCTTCAGCACCAGTGGTTACCGTAGTATAAAATATAAAAGCAATACCAATGTGTATACCAGCGGTAATGGCTAATAAGAATGATTTAAATGGATCTTTAGTTGCTTTTGCTACGCCAACTTCAGCAGCGCGTTCAGCCATTTGTGGCGGTAATAAAGAGTCGAACTGGTTCATAGTAGAAACATTTTGATACAAGTGAAAAGGAAATCGGATAATCCTCCTATTTTGTATGGAATACAAGCGATTTTCGGACTTGCAAGCATTTAAAATGAGAAAGTTTACAACGACCTGACAAATATAAAAAACGAGACCTAGTTCACACTCAATAAGTAAATATAAGATTTATATTTTGATATCTATCTTATCTTTATAACGACGATCTTCTTTAAATCTTCTCTCATACAAGATAGGTTTTGAGGGATAATTACGTCGTTCTTCCTTTTTACGTAACTCTTCTTGGTACGTCCCATCAATATCCACAGTTTCTATAATTGTTTCGTCTGAGTTTGGTAAGGATTTTTTATCCATAATTGTCCCTCCCTTTCTATTACTCTCCCATCATCTAAGTCACCAATACTTAAATGTTATCTATATGTTACTTTTAACATAACAAGGACAATTAACCAAATGATCATTGACGACACCTGTCGCTTGTAAAAATGCATAACAAATAGTGGATCCCACAAATTTGAAACCACGCTTCTTTAAGTCTTTACTTAATTTATCCGACAACTCTGTCGTTGCGGGTACTTCAGCCATTGTTGTCCAATGATTTATAATCGGTTTATTCTCAACATAACTCCATAGATACTGAGAGAAGCCACCAAACTCTTTTTGGATTTTGATAAATGCATGAGCGTTAGTAATAACCGAATTAATTTTTAATCGATTACGTACAATGCGTGCATCTAACATTAAAGCTTCTACTTTTACTTGATCATACTGGCTGATTTTTACAATATCAAAATTATCAAATAACAATTGATAGCCTTCACGTTTCTTTAAAATAGTCGACCAACTTAAACCTGCCTGTGCGCCTTCTAAGGTTAAGAATTCAAATAATTTACGTTCATCGTAAACTGGCACACCCCATTCATTATCATGATAATTTCGATCAAGATCCGATACTTCAGCCCATTCACATCGTTTTTTGTTCATTTCTCATTCACCTTTGCTTTAGGTTATTAACTAAGCTCACATTACCACAACAAGTATTCTATCCAGAATTTACCTTATGTTACCATTTACATACTTTCTCTTTGAACGATTATCCATATGAAAATGCTTACTTCTACAATTAAAATTTTAATGGTAATCGCCTTATTCATTATTGGTTTCTTCTTCTCAGAATTAACAACATTAATAAAAAGTCATCTAACTCCACAAGTCACTGTTGAGGAAAGCTGTCAGCTATCTAGTGATATTTGCGCAAAAAACGGCGTCCAAATTAGATTAGAAAGAGACGTATTAACGCCTTTAGAGCCTAGCGCGATTACCGTTAACTGGCCAAATTCTACAACTGAAAATATTATTGTTTCTCTTGAGGGGCTTGATATGTCAATAGGAAAACCTCTCTTTCAATTGCATAGAACAACAAATCAAACCTATGAAGGCGAGATTCTATTGCCAATATGTACCCAAAATACCATGACATGGGTTGGAAGCATCAGTAACGGTTCAAACTCAGTTCCTATTTCATTAAAGGTCGTACAATGAAAAAATTCATACTTATTATCGCACTCATCCTATTAGGATTTGGCGCTAAGCAAACCTATCTATCCTATTCAAAAGCAGACTCAACACTCTACGGGTTAGAAAATAAAAAAATCGATCTTTTTGACCTTAGTGATCCTCGTATCCGCATCGTTTATTTTGGCTTTACTCGTTGTCCTGATGTATGCCCAACCTCTCTTGCCATGCTTTCTGGAGCATTAAATCAAATAAACAACAACACACTAACTCAATTTCGTCCAATATTTATTACTCTCGATCCTGAAAGGGACAGTCCTGAGCATTCCGCCGAGTACGCTCACTACTTTCATTCCTCCATCGAAGGTAGCTCTGGATCTATAGAGGCAGTAACAACATTAGCTGATCGCTATAACGTTATCTTTCATAAAACAGAGCTCGCAGACTCTGCTTTAGAATATACGATTGACCATTCTTCTTATTTTTACTTTTTAAAACCCGACGGTACATTAATAACAAAAGTACCCCACACCACGACGCCAGATCCAATCGTAGAAACAATACTTTCTCTTTCACAATAATTGACCACAACCCTTTAAAGGAATATCTAATGAAAAAAACAATCTTTGCTCTAAGTGCACTGTTACTAAGTTCAACCGCTTTTGCTCAAAGTGAGTTAGTTATTGAGAATCCATACGTACGTGCAACTCCACCGAATGCGGTAAATAGTGCAATCTTCATGACAATTAAAAATGGCGGGGATAAAGATAGAACACTGGTATCAGCCACAACCTCAGCCGCAAACAAAGTTGAGTTGCATACTGTTATAAAAACTGATGGCATGATGAAAATGCGTGAAGTTGAATCAATGACAATTGCAAAGAATGCTGACACGGTTTTAAAGCCGGGTGGATTACACATTATGCTTTTTGAATTAACAGGCCCGTTAAAAGAGAAAGAATTTATTGACGTAACACTAAACTTTAAAAATGGTGATAAAGAACAGTTCAAAGCACCAGTGAAAAAAGTAATGGCTGGAATGAAACACAAAATGTAGCCGTAATCTGGTTTAGTATCATAATGTCTTCCTACTAAATCAAAATGTCTGATTAAAGATATATATATTCTAATAGACCTGTCAAACTGCATCTCATTACCTATTAACGAGATGCAGATCACATGTATTATCTATTACCTCTATTTACCGTCCTGATCTGGGGTGGTAACTCTATCATCAATAAAATGGCTGCATCGGCTATAGAACCAAGTGCTATGAGCTTTTATCGTTGGGCATTTGCAATGCTTTTATTGACTCCATTTTGTTTGCCTTCTGTCATAAAATCTCGTCATGTTATTCGCCCTTACCTTTCTAAATTGGCATTTTTGGCGCTACTTGGCATGGTGTTAAACCAATCTTTAGGCTATTACGCCGGTTTAACAACCACTGCATCTAACATGTCATTGATAACTTCTTTAGTGCCGTTAATCAGTATTTTTCTTAGCTTACCTTTATTAGGTAAACGTATTTCTAAATTAAGTATTGTTGGTGCGGTAATCTCATTGGCAGGTCTTACTTTTATGCTTGGTCATGGTGATATTACGTTCTTTTTACATCAACCTATTACAGAGGGCGATGGTTTAATGGTCATTGCTGCGCTTTGCTACGCAACTTATTGTGTATTACTAAAACGTTGGAAAATGCCAATTACAAGTTGGCAGTTAATTTATATGCAAGGTGTATTTGCAGTGGCTATGCTCGCTCCACTATGGCTAACTAGCGAGAATTTATTACCAACAGAAAGTTCTATCCCTCTCATTATGTATGCTTCAATTGCCGCTTCTATTTTAGCGCCTTGGATGTGGGTAAAAGCCATTGATGTTATTGGCGCAGAATCAAGTGCGATGTTCATGAACTTACTACCAGTGGTTGCTGTATCACTTGCTGCAATCCTGTTGGATGAGAAGATTGAGAGCTATCATTTAATGGGCGGGTTAATGGTTATCTCTGGTGTGATCTTAGCTCAAATTAAAACCAAAAAAGCCAAACAAGAAGCAAGCTTACTTATCAAAGCGTAATTATTATTAGTCGTAAAATGATATAAGAAAGCCGACTGTCTATAAGTCGGCTTTTTTGTGGGTATTCGTTAGTTATTACTGAAGAATTATACCAATCACAGTAAGTAAGTGAACAGGACTAGCGAAGGAAAAATGCTTGAGAACAAGACGAATTTTTTTGATAAGTAGTTATTCTACAATCAAAAATTTCAACGCAGTTATCTAGCATTTTAACCAGTTAGGATGATCAGTTATTTACTACGATTGGTATTAAATGGAGATTAGTTACTCACCATTTCATGATGCTTAGTCAGCTGCTTAGTCAGCTGCTTATACAGGATGTCTTTTAACTCCATGCGCTGATGTTTAAGTTGATTCATGTTTTCATCATCAATGGGACTTCCTGATATCTCTAACTCTCGAATGTCATAATCCAATTGATGGTATTTTTGAAGTTCAACTTTGAATGCGGGATCGTCATGATTTAGCTGAACAATGTCTAATTTAAGCTCTGGAAAATCTAAGATAAAAGCATGGTTTTCATTTAGCATTGGCATTTCCTTTTCTATTAGATTGTTTACCAGTATAGGTGTAATCCATCTAAAGAAATGTGGTGCATCACGCAAAGTTAATCTTAATCATCCGCTAATTGATCTTCATGCTTTGCCACTTTATGTCCATCTTCAGTGCAGCCTTCTTTCCAATAACTACTGATATAAAGATCATCTTTATCGACTTCTTTTTCGTTACGGAAATACGTACGAAGCTGTCTCATTTGATTAAATTCGCAAGCACTCCATACAGCAACTCGGCCTACTTTCCATTCTTGTGATTGCACAATATCCGTTAAGCTAGTCGTATCAGATTTTAGTACCCACACAACCTCAACACCTTGTGGCTTAGTTAACTTCTGTTTATCTGATTGATGGTTAATTTCAATCACAGCGTAGCCTACCACTGTTGCTGGTAGTGCTTCAAGCTTTGCAGACAAAGCAGGTAGCGCTGTCATATCTGCCACTAAAAAGAACCAATCCGCATTATGATTAAGCCCTTTGATACAACCAGGACCTGCGATTGAAATCGTATCACCATTTACGGCATTCTGAGCCCAAGCAGAAGCAAAGCCGCCTGTTTCAGCACTCATCACTGTATTCGCATGGTGATGACGAACGAAATCCACATCTAGCTCATTTTGAGCTTGGCGTAAATGGCGAACAGTATAAGTACGCATCATTGGTCGAGTCCCTTCTTCTATTCCAGAAAGATCCGTGCCGCCATTTTCATTAAACATCAGTTTGATGTAACCGCCTTCACTTTCCATGTCAAAATTAGAAAGATCTTTGGCTTTAAACGTAATGCGCTGCATGTTTTCAGTTAGTTGAGTACTATTAATAACCGTTAATACGCGTGGTGAGGGTTTCTTATTCATTACTTAATCCTTTATTGACCGTAGTACATACAAATACGCTGTCCATTAACTTCATGGATATCAAATTCAGTTTCGTATATCTCTGATAACACGTCTTTTCTGATCACTTCTGCAACGGTGCCGTTAGCAACTACTTTGCCTTTTTTAAGTGCCACAATGTTATCTGAATAACACGACGCGAAGTTAATATCATGAATCACTATCACTACGGCTTTTCCTAATTCATGAGCCAGCGTTTTAATGTTTTTCATGATTTGCAATGAATGCTTAATATCTAGATTATTTAACGGCTCATCTAAAAACACATAATCAGTATCTTGTGCAACTACCATAGCGATAAAGGCCAATTGACGCTGACCACCACTTAATTGATCTAAGTATTTGTTCTGAATAGATTCAAGATCCAAATAATTAATCGCCTTATCCATCACTTCATTATCATGCTTTGTTAGTTTGCCTTGGCTATAAGGAAAACGTCCAAATGCCACAAGCTCACGCACCGTAAAGCGCATGTTTAAATTATTTGACTGTCGAAGTACAGCCAACTTTTTCGCTAAAGCTTTTGTATCCCAATCCACCACTTCTTGGTTTTCAATAAGCACACTGCCACTGTCTTTGGCTAATAAGCGGCTTGCCATGGATAGTACGGTACTTTTCCCAGCACCATTAGGTCCAATGATCGACGTCACTTCACCTTTAATAAAAGAAGCAGAAGCTTGATCAACCACTTTTTGTTGACCAAATGATTTAGATAGTTGAGATAATGAAATCATACGTTTCTCTATTGAATTTTTTGTCTAACTAGCAGTGATAAAAAATACAAACCACCGATAAAATTAATTACTACGCTTAATGTTGTTTCAAACTTAAAGATGTTTTCGATGGCCCACTGCCCAGAAAGCAACATAGACATCGCCATTAAACTGCTGCCCAATAACAAAGTTCGATGACGGTAAGTATGAAAGAATTCTTTAGCTAAGTTTGCCACTAATAAACCAAAGAACATCACAGGACCAACTAACGCTGTAGATACCGAAATTAGAATCGCCACTAAAATAAGTACGTGTTTAGTTACCTTACTTACATCAACACCTAAACTTATGGCGTTATCATTATCAAGCCAAAATACATCAAGGATAGCCGACATTCGGAACAATACCCCACTAATAAGCAATAAAGGAATAACGCAGAAATACACTAACTCTTTATTAATATTATTAAAGCTCGCAAACATACTTGATTGAATCGACGCAAAATCATTTGGATCAACCAACATCATGAAGAAAGAAGATATATTCGAGAATAATTGCCCAAAAATCACACCAAGCAATAATAAGGTAATTACATTACTGTTGCTCTTTTTAAAGTAAAATCCAAATAACAATAGGGAAAAACCGACCATTATCACAACTGACATTGCAAAGTTAACGAAAGGATTTAATAGAAATACACTGAAACTACCAAAGATCACGACAACGAGAACTTGTGTCATCAAATACAAAGCATCAAAACCCATAATACTTGGTGTCAAAATACGGTTATGCGTAATGGTTTGAAATACCAAAGATGACTGTGCAATCGCAATACTGGCTAAGATCATCGCTAATACTTTAGGTACTCGGCGAGATAAAAAGTATTCATAATTGGATGCATCAAGTCCAATACCAATAAACAGAAACGTAAATAAAACGGTAATGAAAGCCAATGCCGTTAATTTAATTGAATCAGACATTTTGCTTTCCTTTCATGATGAAGAAAATAAACACTACGCCGCCAAGAATACTGATGATCATCGAGATTGGAATTTCATAAGGGAAGATGATCACACGGCCTACTACATCACACACTAAAATTAGAATCGCGCCAACAATAGCTGTTAATGGGATATTTTTACGTAGATTATCACCGTAAAATTGTGCAACTAAGTTTGGAACTATTAAGCCAAGGAAAGGCAATTGACCAACAATCATAACTACCGTTGCTGACATAACTGAAACTAAAATAATGCCGAGAAATAGGATTTGCTTATAATTCAGACCAATATTGGTAGCGAAATCTTTACCCATACCAACCGCAGATAAACGAGTGGCATACCAGTAACTGATGACAGAGATTGGCACTGCAATATACAACAGCTCATAGTTGCCTTGAAGAATGTTGGCAAAATTAGCCACGGTCCATGCTGAAAGGTTTTGAACTGCATCATATTTGTAGGCAACAAATGTCGCAGCAGAAGAGACTACATTACCGAAAATAATACCAATTAATGGTACATAGATAGCATTTTTAAATTGAATACGATGAATAAATTGAATGAAAAGAAGCGTTCCACCAATTGCCATAGCAAAGATTAAAAATAAGTTATCACCATGTCCAAAGAAAACTAAGCTCAAAACATAACCAAACATCGCACACTCTATGGTGCCAGAGGTTGAAGGGGCTGCAAATCGGTTTTGACTGATCTGTTGCATGATTAAGCCTGCAATACTCAGACCTGCACCTGATAATAATATAGCTAATAAACGCGGAAAACGGCTTACTACAAGTAACTCTAACGCTTCTGTATCACCACGAAAAATGGCCGACAAAGATAAGTCAGCCACACCGATAAATACAGAAGAAAAACTCAATACAATAAGAACAAGCAATAACTTTTTCAAAGCTAACCTCAGCCTGCACAAAACGTGCTATTTCAAAGAAACAACACGCTTTAAAGGAGAATAAAAAAATAAATTAAAGATGAATAGACTGTTTTACATCAGCAATCATTTGATCTGTTGCCGTAACACCTGCAATTGCTAGGTACCATGCATTAATATCAAGGTAAGTTAGACTGTCGTTTTTATAAGCATCAGTAGCTTTAACCAATGGATTAGCAAACTCTTCACGTGTACGACTTTTGTCTTTATTAATTAGCTTATCTTTATCTACAATCAGAAGGTTTGATGGATTTACATCATGGATAAATTCATAAGAAACTAAATCACCATGGCGAGATTCTTTAATTCCTTCTACCGCTTCTTGAAATCCGAAATCTTTATAAATAGAAGAAAAGCGTGAGTGAGCACCAAAAGTCGTGATATTCCCGCCAGCACTCATTACTGTTAACGCAGCAACATTATTTTTTTTGTTGTGTTCAGCAATCGCTTTGAACTCAGTATCTACACTAGCAATTTTCTTTTCTACTTTATCTTGGATTTCAAAGACATTGCCTAGCATGCGCCATTGTTGCTGTGTGCTTTTCCAATAACTATTTGAATCAGCGGTAAATACTATTGTTGGTGCGATTTCAGATAACTCTTTATACGCTTTAACCGCACGAGAACCAATAATGATCACATCTGGATTCTGCATATAAATAGTTTCAAAATCCGGTTCATTTAAACTGCCAGAAGACGCAAACTCTTTCGCTTTATACTTCAAAAGATAGGAAGGCATTGTCGTTGCTTGAGTAACCGCTACAGGTTTAATACCAAAATAGTCAATTGCATCTAATGTTCCTGTACCAATAACAACCACACGCTGAGGTTTAGTTTCAAGCGTCGTTTTACCTAATTGGTGAGAAACGGTAATGGTTTCTGCATAAGAAGACGCAGAAAACATCAAACCAAATAACATTGTAGCGATACTTTTTTTCATATTCTTTACACTCAAGTGATAACCATTCGTATTTAAGTTATTACTATAATGAAAATCACTCTCATTCGCTAGAATAAAAAAGTAAAGATTGTAAAGGCGCACTATATGTAGGGATAAAGAAAAAAATAATGTCAATGTGCGCTATAGAAAAGTAGATATGACAGGTAATTATAAAATATTTAAGTATTAAAAAAGGCCATTATTGGGGAATAATAATGGCCTTAAAAAATACATAGCTTGTTTACTTTAGTGTAAGTGTCTCTTCGTTACTTCACATGAAAGAGTCTCATGATCAAATAAGAAGCGAAATGCGTGAGAATTGAAATACTTCCCATCACTCCATAGAACTTCACCAAAGATCTTGCAAAGATCCATGTCTGATGCAGAACCTTTCTTATCGATTAGTCCAATAACAGATAAAACTTGGCTCTCTATATCCTTGGGACAGTTTTTAATTGACCATTTATGAGTCATACTCATTTTTTCCATAATAACTAGCCTAATGTGTTTTTATTTTATTGTGAATCAAGTCACGTAAGACAGTTTAACTGAACCGTAACTTAAAACCAAGCTTTTTGTGACTTGAGTCTCATAAAGTAATAAAAACGATTAGTAATAGAACTATTAACAATCAATTCTTATAAATAACACACTTAAATCTTCACATAAAAAAAACATAAAAAAAAGCGAACCTAGATAGACCCGCCTCATTATAATACTTTAGTATTACCTTAACCGCATGAGATTTAAGGGTATTTTTCTTCTAAAAAAGCCATGATATCTGATGATTCATACATCCATGTTGTTTCACCATCTTTATCAATGCGTAAACACGGCACTTTTACACGTCCTCCACCCGCTAATAATTCAGATCTATGCTGTTCATTATTTTTTGCATTACGCAGCTCGATCTTTAGCGATTGACGCTTAATAGTTCGACGAACCTTGACGCAAAATGGGCATGCTTCAAATTGGTATAGTGAATAGTTCGCCGTTTCTGCGTCTATTTCTATTTGTTTCGCTGGGTCACGCTTTACACCTGAAGGTGAAAATACACAATCCAAACCTAAAATGACTTTTCCAAGCACGAAACGAATTAATTTCATGTTTACTCTCCTAGTAATGCAATTTTAATGATTATAATTTTTATTTCTTTTTGAAGTACGTGGATTGTAACAGTTTCATTTCATTGAACATACAAAAAAACCCCAAGTAGAGGAAACTCTAAATGGGGCTTTCATATTAAATCACTTTTACATTGGCTTATTCGAATTCAATTAAGTTACGCTTATATTGCTCATGTTGCTTACGAACTTTTTCTTCTGGTTCACCCGTTAGTTTACTTACTGCGATAATAGCAACAGTGGCAAAGATGATCCCCGGAACAATTTCGTACACATCAAACATACCACCCGTTAACTGCTTCCAAATAACGATAGTTAAGCCACCTACAACAATACCAGCAAGTGCGCCGTTACGATTCATGCCTTTCCAGTACAAGCTTAAAATAATAGCAGGACCAAACGCAGCACCAAAGCCAGCCCATGCATAAGAGACCAAACCAAGTACCGAACTGTCTGGGTTCATCGCTAGTGCAAGTGCTATCAGGGATAAACCAACAACAGCAAAACGACCTACATTAACAATTTCTTTGCTTGTTGCATCTTTCTTAACTAATTGTTTG
The DNA here is from genome assembly GCF_002954705.1 of Aliivibrio sifiae. Lineage (GTDB taxonomy): Bacteria > Pseudomonadota > Gammaproteobacteria > Enterobacterales > Vibrionaceae > Aliivibrio > Aliivibrio sifiae_A. The sequence continues at coordinate 262,273 of NZ_MSCO01000002.1, read as the reverse complement.
TATAGATCTTCAGACAATGCAGAAGAAGACACAAGCAGTTGTGAATCCGCAGTACTCATTATTGCTGCTAAAATCGCGGCTAATAGCACACCCGCAATTGCTGGGTGGAAAATCGCATTAACTAATAGCATGAAGACTTTCTCACCATCGATCACTTCACCACTCATTGAACCATTAACATAAAGCAAACCAACTAAGCCAACCAATACCGCTCCAGCCATTGAAAGAGCAGTCCAAACAACAGCAATACGACGAGCCGTTGTTAATTCTCTATTTGTACGAGACGCAAGGAAACGAGCTAAAATATGCGGCTGACCAAAATAGCCTAAACCCCAAGCAACCAAAGAAACAATCGCAACCATACTTAATGGGTTACCATCCATGCCTGTCCATAATGTCATCAACTCTGGATTGATGGCTGTTAAATCTGAACTTAGTTGGCCAAAGCCACCTTGCATTGCTGCGATTGGAACAATCATTAATGCAGCAGACATTAATAATCCTTGAACTAAATCTGTCCAAGCTACCGCTAAGAATCCACCAAATAAAGTGTACGATACAACACAAAGCGTTCCGATCACGACCGCAACTTTGTAATCAAGACCGAATACAGTTTCAAATAACTTACCGCCAGCAACTAAACCTGAACTCGTATAGAAAAGGAAGAAAAGAAGAATAAACAATGCAGAAATTGTCTGGATAAGTTTTGAATTATCATTAAAGCGACGAGATAAAAATTCAGGTAAAGTAAGCGCATCATCGGTTGTGATACTGTACGTTCTTAAACGTTTAGCACAAATCAGCCAATTCAACCACGTTCCTAATAATAAACCACCAGCAAGCCATAATGACTCAAGTCCTGCCGCATAAGCGTATCCAGGTAAACCAAGCAACAACCAGCCACTCATATCAGAAGCACCTGCAGACAATGCCGCAGGCCAAGGACCTAATGTACGACCACCTAAAAAGTAATCTGATGAACTACTCGTTCGCTTATATGCGTATACACCAATGGCAAGCATCATTATCAGGTAGGCGATAAACGTACCTGTAATGGCAAAATTATTTTCTATCATTTTATTTCCTTTATTTGATTTGGCAGTAAATTTAACGTCGTTACTACTATGTATGAGCATCAAGGCCCTATTGTTATGGCGCAATAACGACGATGGGGCATTTAATTATTAACTTTTTAGTGGTTACCGCCTCCAAGTTCTAGCAGAGTTGCGTTACCGCCGACTGCTGTCACATTTATTGTTCGAGTACGCTCTGTAATAAAGCGTAGAACAAAATGGGGGTCAGTAATGTTTGCTAAACGTTCTTGATCTGTTTCTGCGATCAATTGCGCTAATAATCCATCTCGTTTTGCTAATTGTTGATTAAGCTCTATTTCTTTTTGTTTACTTCCTACAAAGCAAACCCCCGCTAATCGAACATCATCAACATCTGTTTCTGTGGCATTTACCTGTTGAACCGTTAATTTAGGCACATTTGCTTGATGCAAACCTTCAACGATCACAGAGGCAATCATTGCCTCCTCATTTTGAAGGGCAACAATAATAGCGTTTCCAGCGGCCAATGCCGCAGTTATTTGCCCAACAATAGCAACAACTGATGCTTTATTATCCGATGTGATGTAAAAAACACCTCTTGGAGCCGTATAGAGTTCGTTACTTTCACCTGTTGGCCCCGGCATCAACTCTGTTTCAGCTATCAAATTCAATGCTCTTTGGCATTGAAAGTGCACCATTTTTGCAGCAAGTACACCAAAATCAGGATGTTCAGCTAAATGATTTGACCATTGAAGTAGCTTTTCTACACGTTGAGAAAATGAATGCTCTGCCCACTCGGCATGACCTTGAGAAAGAGCAGAATCAATAATCTGAGTAATAGTTGTCATAAGGTTCTCCTTTCTCATTTATTCGATACAAAATTAGATACAACCGCTTGGGTATAACGGAATAAATAGCGTGGTCCCCCCGCTTTCGGCCCTGTCCCCGATAACCCTTGCCCACCAAATGGTTGTACTCCAACAACCGCTCCAACTTGATCACGGTTGATATAACAGTTGCCTACCTTAATACTTTTCTCAATGCGGCTGTAAGTCACTTCATTACGACTATGAATTCCCATTGTTAAGCCAAATCCTGTTGCATTTATATCTGTAACCATTTGATCTAATTCACTCGCTTTAAAACGCACAATATGGAGTATTGGACCAAATTGTTCATTTTCTAACTGATTAATAGAATCAATTTCAAATGCGCTTGGTGGTACAAAATCACCTTTTTCTGACCAATCAGGCAGTGTCGCTTGAGCTATAAGTTTTCCTTCTTTTGTCATTCGCTGAATATGCGCGAATAGCTTTTCTTTTGCTTTTGCATCAATCACTGGACCAACATCAGTGCTATGAAGCTCTGGTAAGCCGACACTCAGCTCAGTCATCGCACCTTTAATTAAATTAATAATACGTTCGGCAATATCTTCTTGAACAAACAATACTCGAAGTGCTGAGCAACGTTGACCAGCAGAAGCAAAAGCGGAACGAACAACATCTCGAACGACTTGCTCTGGTAATGCTGTGCTATCAACTATCATGGCATTTTGACCACCCGTTTCCGCAATAAATGGAACTGGCGAAACACCTTCACTTTCAAATGTGCGATTAGCCAATGTGCGATTAATTAACTGAGCCGTTTCTGTTGATCCCGTAAAGGCAACACCGGCAACGCGATGATCTGACGTTAATGGGGCACCTACCGTTCTACCATCCCCAGGGAGTAAGTGAACAACTTGTGGTGCAATTCCTGTCTCTAATAAGAGTTCAATCGACCGCACTGCAATTAATGAGGTTTGTTCCGCGGGCTTTGCAACCACAGTATTACCAGCAACCAATGCAGCAACGACTTGACCTAAGAAAATCGCAAGCGGGAAATTCCATGGGCTAATACATACAAATACCCCACGACCTTGGCGTGCTATCTGATGTGAGATATCATCAAAACCGACAATGGTTTCTGGCGTAGTAAAGTTTAGTTTTGCTTGAACCGCGTAATAACGACAAAAATCCACCGCTTCACGAACTTCATCGATACTGTCATGAATGGTTTTCCCTGCCTCTTTATGACACAACGCGACAAGTTCAGGCATATTTTCTTCAAGTTTATCAGCCAATGCATTCAAATAATCAGCACGATCTGTCACTGGAGTTTTCTGCCATGTAGGGAAATAATCATCCGCTACCGTTAATGCTGTAGAGACCTGTTCTTGTGAACTCCATACTAATGAACCAACATTATTACTACGATCATACGGAGACGTAATTACATGAAGTCGAGACTCTCCATCCTTGATCATGCTTTCATAATCTCGAACATTATTAACAATAGCCCCCCCCTGCCAATAAGTCTTCATTTTCGCTTTTATAGCCACTTCAAATGGATGAGCTTCACTCTCTACATCAAAATTAATGCTATATGAATTTTTACGATCAGAGAAAATATGTGGCGGTAACGGGATTAATTGATTATCTAATGATGGACACGCTAATAGAGTATCAACCGGATGCTCTGTCAAACTTTCAATTGGGCAATTTGCATCAACTAAACGATGAACAAACGAACTATTTGCTCCATTTTCAAGCAATCGACGAACTAAATACGGCAATAGATCTTTATGACTCCCCACTGGCGCATATATTCGCACGCTGCGGTTAAACATATCCATAGCATGATCGTATAACGCATCCCCCATGCCATGTAAGCGCTGGAATTCGAACTCATCATGCGTTGCCATAGAAGCAATCGCTGCCACAGTGTGTGCATTATGACTGGCAAACTGAGGAAAAATATTGCCTTTAACGTGATCGCTTAATAGATAACGAGCACAAGCAAGGTAAGAAACATCTGTCGCCTCTTTTCTTGTAAATACAGGGTAACGAGCAAAACCAAATTGCTGTGATATTTTTAATTCTGTATCCCAATATGCTCCTTTTACTAAGCGAAGTGGGATCGAATCACCCTGCTCTTTTGCTAACGCGGTTAACCAAACCAGCACTGGTAGTGCGCGTTTTGAATACGCTTGAACGACAATACCAAATTTACCCCAGCCTTTAACGATATCGCTGCTATACAGTTTTTCAAATAATTCTAGCGACAATTCTAAACGATCGGCTTCTTCTGCATCAATCGTGATACCTACATCTAATTCACGAGCACGTTCAAGAAGCTGTAAGACTGACTCACACATTTCTCCCATTACACGGGCTTTATTCGCCATTTCATAACGAGGGTGCAACGCCGATAGTTTAATAGATACGGTAGGATCAGGAGAGCCTGCAATATTAGCAGCACGCCCCACACTCTCAATTGCCACAATATAATCTTTAAAATACTTATGCGCATCAGATTGCGTTAATGCTGCCTCTCCTAACATATCGAATGAATAGGTATAGCCTTTATCACGCATAGGCTTACCTTTCTTCTGCGCTTCTTCAATCGTTCTGCCTAATACAAACTGATGTCCCATGATCTTCATCGCTTGATTCATTGCTTGACGGATCACTGGTTCTGAAAACTTATTAACTAAACGACTAATGGCATTAGAAGGTGAACCATCAGATTTAACGTCCATACTCACTACTTTACCAGTCAGTAACAGCCCCCAAGTTGATGCATTCACAAATGTAGAATCTGAATTTTTAAGATGTGATTTCCAATCAGCAACACTTAACTTATCACGAATAAGTGCATCTGCCGTTGCCGCATCAGGGATCCTCATTAGGGCTTCGGCAAGGCACATTAATAAGATACCTTCTTTAGTATCTAAGCTATATTCCAATAATAGAGCATCTATCATCTGTACTGCTTGTTTATCGTTACGCACTCTTTGAATAAGTTCAGCGGCTTGTTCTCGCATCACCTTAGCTTCATGTTCACTAGGTTGAGCTAATGGGACCAGCTCTTTTAACCATTTGGCTTCATCTACCATATAAAGAGGAGAAATGGTTGACCACAACGCAGCTAATGGTTGATCAACAATGGACGACAACAATACATCTTTCGCTTGAAACATACCTGTTCCTCTTATTAATCGGATCGTTATTAAGGCTAATTGCGAAAGAGTCTATTTTCTATTTGGATAAAATACTTGTCAAAACCTATGATTAAATTGCTAAATCGTCCATACGGTTACAAAATGAGAACAAAATCAGTATTTTTCAGTTACGAATAAAGTGGGCGTAACGATATTTACTTGGTGAACAACCTTTATGCTTTACAAAGGCATGACTAAAAGCGCTTTGATTAGAGAAGCCTGTTTGCTGTGCAATATCACCAATACTTAAATTACTTTTTATAAGTAATAGCTTGGCATAATCAATACGCTTTTCAATAATGTACTGATGAGGGCTTTGTCCAAATTCTTGCTTAAAAATGGCATAAAATTGACTCTCACCGAGAAAAACAGTGCTTGCCAACTGAGCAACTGTGATCTTAGTTCCGATATGCTGCGTTATAAAATTGTCGATCACATCTGCATTTAGGCGATTTTGTTTTCGTTTAGCATTTTCATCAATTAAATGACGGTGTAATAAGGCAATAATGGTGTCGCTACACGCCCTACTCAAAAGATGATCATCAAGATTAGCTTGTATTTCACAAACTAGTAGCTGGATTAAGTTTTGAATTTGCGCATCAAGTTGATAATAACCAGAATTAACAAATAAGGAATTAACGCGGGAAGCAAGCTCTTCATCTTGAAAATATTGAGGAAAATTAAGTACTAAGATTTCTGATTGATACAAACTTGAAAAAGAATGGTGCTGATGAGAAGGGATAACACCAACTCTACCGGAGGAAATTACGCTGCTTTCGCCATTAATCTCAAATTCAGATTGTCCCTTTAATCCAATTACTAATTGATGATGCTCGTGTGCATGTAACTCTCTTTCTTCCGGCAGCATGATAATTTGTGCCGGTGAAATCCAATCCAAAACCATGAGAAATCCATTTATATACTGTTTATTTTCGTATTAAGAGTGTAACGAAGATCATAATAACAATCTATTCTGAATTCACTATCGAAAGCATGATCAGGTTTATCTATAATACAGCTTATGTAAACTCAATTAATCACTTTAATAAAAAATGACATTACAAATATAAAAATCATTACTTTTCATGCAATTAACGACCAACCTCACCTTTAAGAAAATGATATCCCATTTTTAACCTTGATCATGCTTCTAATATTCCAAAACGATGATCAAGAAAAATCTCACCTATCTCTTTTTATGATACGAACATCTGGTATAAAAATTGCTTTAATAATTAGTGTTAAAATTATGAATAACTGATACTCATCTGCTTAGATTTTTATTATTAATGGTCTAAGCAGATCAGTATCGATATACGATTAACCGTCATGGATGTGCTCTGAGCTAAGTAACCATATGCTCAGCCTGTTAGCTATGCAGATACCGTTAATTCACTAATTTCCGAATGAAAATTTATTTATGTCTAATATTAAAAGCAGAAAAATTATGAACCGTAAAGGACTACCCGCTCTAGCACTACTGTTATCGCCGGCACTTTTTACCTCTGTTGCGCTTGCTAATACTGACACTCAATCTACTGCTCCTGCGGTTGATTCTGTTGCTTCAATTGATGCCAAGCTAACAAATAAACGCAGTGAAGTTAAGCAACTAGAAAACACAGTAGCCAACAACCAGAATCAATTGCGTGATTTACGTAACCAAAGCGACGCTTTAGATAAAAAAGCAGGTCAATTAGATGCTAAACGTAAACTTGCTCAACGTAACTTGGATGATCAATACAACCGCATGATTGATGATCCTGATCTTGATATCACACCTTTTCAAAAACAGTATCAAGACTCTTGGAAAGAAGTAAAAGAAAACCAAGTTGCTAAACTAGCGATTCAACAAGATATTCAAGAACAAAGTCGCGTACTTAAAGAAAGCAGCACAAAAAAACAACGCTCTCTAGATGAACTGGAAATTCTAGGTGAATCTCGTCAAGAAGCTCGTGTTCTTCGCCTACAAGAAGAATTAGCAGCACAAGATACTCTGGATGTTGTTCACACTATTACTTGTAAGATGTCCATGACATTAAACGCTTGTGCAAGCCAAGGCAAAACGCTAAGCATGCAAAAAGCGGTTAATAACTTCCAACAACAGTTGATCAACGGTTTCACTGAAATGGATACTGTAAAACAACATGTTGATAATGTGTCATTAAATATTCACGTATTAGATAGCGCTATCATTGACAGCGGCTTTAATGGCAGCAACCGCTACACCACTAAACTTCAGGCGTCTCTACGCGCTCGACCAAATTCAACGGCAGCATGTCAACTGCTTGGTTTAGAAAATCGCTATTGTATCGAGCAAGGCACAACTCAAGCCTCTAATGATAAAATCAAAAAAGAGAAAAAATGGGTTGCTATCACTATTCGCTCCAATCGTCATGACGACAATGTAACGGTTAACGGCGTTAACTACGGCAGCACACCTGTTGATGTAATGCTTCCTGCTGGTCAGCACCAAGTAACTGTTGAAAAATCAGGGTTCGAACCATATAGCCGCCAAATGACTTTATCTAAAGACATGACCGTTTGGGCTGAACTTAAAACTCAAGAGAACCGCCCAAAGCCTGGAAAGAAATTTGCAGATCTTCTAACTAATAATCAACAAGCACCACAAATGGTTGTTATTGGTTCTGGTAATTATCATATCGGTGAAAATGCCAAGCAAGACATTAACATTTCAAAAGCATACTCAATTGCAGCGACTCCTGTTACCGTAAATCAATTTAATGCATTTGTTGCGAGCACTGGCTACATCACTGAAGCCGAGAAAGGCGCAGGCTGTAATGCTATCAATGACGGTGAAACGAAACGTCATCAAAACCAAAACTGGCGTAAACCGGGCTTTGAGCAATCAAAAAATGCACCTGCGGTATGTATATCTAAAGTAGATGCAGAAACTTATGCGCATTGGTTAACAAAGCAAACTGGTTTTACTTATGCATTACCCTCTGAAGCACAATGGGAGGTGGCTGCTCGCGCAGGTAGTAAAGATGCTTACTGGTGGGGCTCAGACATTGGCTCTGGTAACGCAAATACTGGCTGGGGCGGTTCTTCTTGGGCAAACAAATCTACCTCTCCTGTAGCTAGTTTTGGTGCTAACCCTTATGGTATTTATGATACAGCGGGAAACGTTTGGGAATGGACAAGCACAAAATCTGGCGTTGTTCGCGGTGGAGCATGGAACTTTGCACCAACCAAAGCAAAAGTGTATGAATCACTGGAACTATCACCATCAACAAGTGCTAACTACACAGGTTTCCGTATAGTTCGTTCTTTGTAGATAACTTAAAATAAGAATATAAAGCCGCTGATTAACAGTAATGCCACTCGCTTAAGGGCGAGTGGCATTACATAATGAACACCGTTTTTTTAACCTCCATACTTTAAATTTTTATTCCGTCATTGCAAAATGAGCATTTATTTTATCTTGGAGATTTAAATGAAAAAAATAATTTTGAGCTTTTTACTGATCGCTTTTGTTTTACCTTCCCACGCTGATGAATTATCTAAGGATATTTTTAATAAAATCAATGAGCGTATGAGTTTTATGTCTGACGTGGCTATATACAAAGCTAACCACCATCTTCCCATTGAAGATCTGGAAAGGGAGGAGTTAGTGTTAAAAAAATCAGCATCTACAAGTCAGAAGTTTGGCCTGGAAGTTAAAAGCTCTCAAATGTTTCTAAGCTCCCTGATTTCATCAGCAAAAGCAATTCAATATCGAGTTAGAGCGGACTTACTAAGCGGCTCTAACAATCAAAAGGCGCTCATTGCTAGAGACCTAAAGGCGGTAGTTCGTCCTGAGTTATTAAGACTTGGATATGAAATTAATGAAAGTATTTATGAATATTTAAGTTCTGGTCAAACTTTTTCTGATAGCCAATACGAATATTTTCAACAGTCAGTGACAAACCCACACCTAAAAGAAAGTGATAAACTGATGATCTTTGAAGCATTAAAACAGGTTAAGTTAAAGGTCTAGGGAATTTAACGTAACTACACTTTATGCGAAGTTGTACGCGTCTAGTCGCCAGCAAAGAGGTTCCATTAATTCTTTTTTCGGTTCTATACAGTTTTTTCTTTTTGGTACTGTAGTTTAAGTTTGTATATTTTATTATATTATTACGGAGTAATCTATATTTTTAAGTGACACTTTCGTTGCCACTAAAGGATAAATACGCCATAATTGTGACACTTTCATCCGGAAAAGTGACAACTTTAAAAAATCATAAACTCAGCGTCCATGGAAAACATTGCTGAGGTAATACTAAAATAAGCCTTCAATAAAGAGAAAGCCGATGATTAGAATAAAGCATGATATAGGACACTACAAATTTAATAATTCTATTTAGAATCCTCTCTATTCTTGCGATAATCAATCTATCAGCCATCCACTAAGATCACTAATGCAAGAATCTTTAGATATCAGTTGGACATTAATGGGGCTCTTCAGTCTTACGTTACTTATCCCATTTACGATTAATCGCCTCTACCAGCTAGATCTTGCTAAAGAGGTGGCAGTAAGTGTGATCCGGATGATCGTACAATTGGCATTTATTGGTTTATATCTAGAATTTGTATTTCAATTAAACAGCCCATTATTAAACACACTATGGATTGTATTAATGATAACTATTGGCTCTAGCTCTATTATCGCAAAATCCAAACTACCAAAGAAACGATTATTTATTCCCGTTGCAACTGGCTTATTAGTAGGGTTATTGCCCTTGGTTATATTATTAAGTGCGGTGATCATTCAACCAACACCACTATACAGCGCTCAATATGTAATTCCTTTAGCTGGAATGCTGTTGGGCAATAGCTTAAGCGGTAATATCGTCGCACTACAAAATCTATTTACTGCATTTAAAGAGCGTGAAAGTGAATATCACGCTGCAATTGCTCTTGGTGCCTCACCTCACTATGCCACCATTCCTTTTGTCCGTGCTGCAATGCAAAAAGCTTTTGCCCCTATCATGGCATCAATGGCCACCACTGGATTAGTTACCCTTCCTGGCATGATGACTGGTCAGATTTTAGGTGGCGTTAATCCTATGGTCGCCATCAAATATCAGTTACTTATTTTGACCGCTATTTTTGTTATGCTAACGATATCAGTCACCATCACGTTACAACTGACCCTCAAACAAAATATCTCAAAAGAAGGGAAGGTATTGGTACGTTTTATTAATTAAAGCTCAATGAAGGAACTATCTTAAAATGGAATATTCAACTCTCGGTAGTAGTAACCTTTCTGTTTCTCGTATTTGCTTAGGTAGCATGACTTGGGGGCAACAAAATTCTCAAGAAGATGCCAATCAGCAAATTGACTACGCACTTAGCCAAGGCATTAATTTTATCGATACCGCTGAGATGTATGCGGTTCCACCTTCCCCTGATACCTATGGAAAAACAGAAACTATTATTGGTAACTGGCTTGCTGCAAACCCTAAACGCCGTAAAGAGATTATTCTGGCTTCAAAAATTGCAGGTCCAGGTTTACCTTGGGTTCGTAATGCAGGTCCAATTACTGGTGAAGCGGTTATTACTGCGGTTGATGCGTCACTTGCACGTTTACAAACGGATTATATTGACCTATACCAACTGCATTGGCCAAATCGTACTTCTCCTCATTTTGGTAAGCACTTCCCTAATCAATTCAAATTCAATGATTTTGATGCAAAGAAAGAAGAAACAAATATGCTTGAGATCTTACAAGCATTAGATACCTGTATAAAAGTAGGAAAGATCCGCCATATCGGGTTATCAGATGATACACCTTGGGGCATTAACACTTATCTTAAACTGAGTGCTAAATACGATTTGCCAAAAATAATATCAATTCAAAATGAATTCAGTTTATTACACGCGAAAAATTGGCCATATTTAATTGAGAATTGTATTCATGAAGACGTTGCTTATTTACCTTGGTCGCCATTAGCCGGGGGAATGTTAAGTGGTAAATATCTGGATGGAAAAATGCCTGAAGGAAGTCGCTGGACCTATTCACAACGTAATGGAATATTCCGAGACACTCCTGCAGCAAACGAAGCGGTCAAAGCTTATATTGAGGTTGCAGAAAAACACGGTTACACACCTTGTCAGCTTGCACTAGCATGGTGTGACCAAGTGGATGGCGTTACATCAACCATTATTGGCGCTACTTCTCTAGAACAATTAAAAGAAGATATTGAAGCGTTTTCTAAACCGTTGAGTGAAGAAGTATTAGCTGATGTTAATACGGTCTTTAGAAAATATCCTATGCCATTTTAAATTTAATTAAGGCTCTACATTCACAATAAAAAATGGCGCACAAATTAATCTGTATGCCATTTTTTTCTCAATCAAGACCTTTTTATTTTGCTTCTAAGGACAATAATACGCTACTCGTGTCTTGCTCAATATCAAATCGACTGTCCAATAAGAACACTCGTGATGCATCGACTTTTACCACGTCAACTAAATAAGCCTTTACAGCTTGAGCTCGTTGCTGAGCTAATTGCCCTAAATCACCTTTCTTCACATCTTGCTTATTGAGCACCAAATTATATAAGGCAATATGCCAACGTTTCGCTAACTCCTCATCAGTTAACTCTACGCCTTTTTCATCTTGCTCATTTTCGATTTTATCTTCTACTGTACTCGCTTTTTCACCAAATTCAGTTTGATAAAGTTCTTGCAATGAATCAGATAATTGTCCGGAAATTGGCATAGTACTCGCACTTAAATTCACTGGTAATTCAGCGACTGTTATGTGTGCAGAATCAGCTAAAAGTTGATTAAATTGCACAAGAGCTAATGCCTTACTGTCTTCAGGAGCATTAACAGCACCATCGACCGTTAGCTTTAATTTAGGACGAGTTTCTAGCGCAGATCCAAGCGTTTTTAACTTTTCTTGCTCTTCAGCCGTTAATGTATTGGCACCAAAATCAAAAGCGATAATATTCAATTCCTCATCTGAGCCAGCAAGACCAGCAATAAAAGAAAATGGCGCAGTCACGGCTTTAGTTATGATATTAGAAATCGTACTCCAAATAACGGCACCAAGGCTAAATTCAGGATCGTTTACATCCCCAGACACTTCAACACCTAAGTCAATTACCCCGTTATTATCTTGCAATAAGGCAATAGCCAACTCTAACGGCAGTGAGGTTGCGACATCACTGTCACTGGCTTTACCTAATTGCAGTTGGTCAATAATGACATGGTTTTCGCCTTTTAATTGATTCTTCTTTAGTTGATAATTAAGCGCTAACGTTAATTGTCCTTTATCAATGTAATGACCCGCGTACGTACCTGAATAAGGGTTTACCGTAGTTAGCTCAACACTTTTAAAGATTACATCGAGATCTAAATAAGGCTCTTTAAGTAATGGGTTGATTTCACCCTTCACTTTTACTGGGGCATACTTTTCAATATTGCCGCTGATATCAACCGTTGCTTTTGTACCCGGAATACTAGACACATGACCAATATTGCCTTTTAGCTGTTCAATTCCTGATGAAAAGTTAGGAGTTAATGAGTTATCTGCAAAGAACGCCGAACCATTATTAAACGCAATTTTTCTTACTCTCAGATCAAACGGTTTTTCATTCTTTTTCTTCGATGACGTTTTAGTTTTTTTTGATTTTGGTTGAGGAACGATTAAATCGCCAATATTAGTACTACGATCTTCATTTATCACAACTCGAGCATAAGGTTGGTTTAAACTTAATGTATCAATGTTTAATTTCGATTTCTGTAAATCAAAATTAAACTTATTCACAGCCAGCGAACGCCACTTAACAAATGGCTTTCTTAGCTTGTTATCTCTAATTGAAAGATGATTGACTTGCAGACCACCACTAACTTCAACGCTACCTTCTGCGTTAGCATTCAATTTAGCTTGTGTATTCACTTCACCTTTGGTTAAGGTCGTATTAACCGCTGTTGCCAAGTAGGGCTGGAACTGAGCTAACTTCAATGATTTTACATCAATGTTGGCTAATACTGCTTGTTGCTTAGCATCAGCCTGACCTTTAACACTAATATCACCTTTACCATTTATAGAGGTAAAGAAATCAAAATCAATCGGTTTAGATAAATCACTTACAATCTGACTTGTGGTTAAATTAATTGGAGAGATCTGCCATTGATTGGCTTTTTTAGTAACGACTTTCTCTTCAACGTTTAATTGGTAATCTTTTATTTCTACCCCATCAAGAGTGACTAACCACGCAGGTGAATTACTCTCAGGTTCTGGTTTTGTTGGTGTGACTTCTTTTTTCTCTTTTGGCGCCTCTGACTCTTGAGAAATAAATGTAGGCGTGAATAAGGTCACTAAATCAGCGCCTTTATCGTCTACTTTCGCTGATACATTCAGTCCTTGAGAGGTAATAGAAGCAATATTGACGGTCTGATTTTCAACATTAGTCGCAATATTATTCACTGAAAGATTTGGTAACGATACGATAGATTTATCTTTTGCATTAAAATTCAAACCATTAAGCGAGAACATTCCTTTTGCGGTTGAGATACTCATGGAATCATCCGTTTCTGTTTCACCAATCGTTTGCACAATATGATAATTTGATGAGAAGCTCACTTCACCCGACGTTAGTTTTGCGATGATGTCTTTTTCAATGAATCCCCATAAACGTGGTAATTGAATATGCTGAACATCAATATCACCGACAACTTCTAATGGCTTTAATTGCACTTGGCCCGTCAATTCAACCGTACCAGAATCTACATCAGTAATATGTAAGCGGTAATCGTTCTTTTTCTCTGCATCCGTAAGCAAGCTTTGAGTCGAAAACTCACCAAGCGTGATATTAATATTTGGGTAAGCAAGCTGAGTTCCTGTGACTCCATCCAATAATCGAATATCACCTTGAGTTAATGCGGTGTGTTTAATCAATACTGGAAATAACGGGGCTTTTCTATCAATGACTTCATCAGTCTTTAGTTCTGGCTCTTCTGTCGTCACCGTATTACGAGCAACAGCATCGATAATATCACTAAAATTAAACAGCAAATCATTCGTATTATTTAAACGTTCGAGATTAATGTAAGGCTTATTAAGAGAAATATATTCAACCGAAATAGCGGCATTAAAAATCGATTGCCAAAAATTAACCTGAACGCTGGCATGTTCAAATTGAACAAAAGGCTTCGTATCTTCTAAAATAGCGAATTGGTGAACATCAAGCTGCAGTGTAAAAGGGTTGATAGTAATATCAGTTAACATAACAGGACGTTCAATCAAGGCTGATAATTGCTCGGGAATTTGTTGCTTCGCAATGTAAGGAACAAGTAGCCCTAATAAAGCAGCGTAAAAAAGGTATGCACTTAACGTGTAAGTACTCCAGCGAACGTATCTAGGAAAAGCACGAAACTTTACAACGGCGGCTTTAAATTTGTTCGACATTATGACTATCTACTCCTACGTCTATATCGACAATAATATGATACTCATCTGGATAACTCTCGTTTAAGAAATCTATTCAGATAAGTATGACTCTCTGGCTAATTTTGAAGAATGCTCATCAATGCCATGACTACAATAGTTGTTACTTTTTGTCTGTCGACATTAAGTAATGCGCAAAATTTTATCCCTCCCGCATTGGTATGTCTACCACTCTTACCCTATCAGCTCGCAAAACTTTAATATATCTGGTTTGGAATAAAGATCACGACAATTCATGAGTAAATAATACTCGTATTCTTGTTTCTAGGAACAATTTAGAAAGCATGGCATTATCTTTCGATAATCAAAAATACACTCATAGCTAGGACGGTTTATGAATAAAATTCATCTTATTGGTTCATTAATTCTAGGGCTTTGCTCTGCATCTGCGATAGCGGAAGTTTCAAACGTTACACCATCACAATGCCAAGTAATGACAAATAAGAATGTCATAACACCAAAAGCACCAATACAATGTAATCGTCTAAAGAATGTCACATTTAAGCATTATGACTTTAAAGGAAAAACAGCAACAGGTCAGATCGTTGTTTTAGATGCCGTGGCTCCATATGTTGATCACATTTTTACTGAGTTATACCAACAACGCTTTCCTATCGCTCAAGCAAAACCAATCGAAAACTATTCTGGTGACGATATCAAATCGATGGATGCTAATAACACTTCTGCATTCAACTATCGCCCTATTACTGGTAAATCTTCTCTTTCATTACACGCTTATGGTGTAGCCGTCGATATCAACCCATTACAAAACCCATTTGTTGAATTTACCTCTTGGGGAACCGCTACATTTAAGCCACTTAAAGGTCATGAATATTCAAACCGAATGTTACAGCGCTTAGGTAAAGAAGACAGAAAGGGATTTGCAGAGGAAGTAATAAATATCTTTGCTAAAAACGGATTCATTTATTGGGGTGGCTACTGGGATACGCCGATTGATTTCCAGCACTTTCAAACCAGCCGAGACATGGCGTATTTGATGACAGCAATGCCAACTAAAGAGGCATCAACGTTTTTTACGAACTACGCTAATTGGGTTCAATCATGTCAGCAGAATTACGGTACTGAACGTATGAATGAATTCAAAGATTACACGTCATATTTACAGGCCGAATTAAAAACAACGACGTCTTTGAATCGACTGTATAAAGCCAACCCTAATGCTGTTATGCAAGCGATAAACAAGAAAGCACAAGTAGCACAAGCTCGCTGTTTTAAACCCTGAATCCTGAATCCTGAATCCTGAATCCTGAATCCTGAAAAGCATAAACCCGTTGAACTCTCATTCAACGGGTTTATATTATTTACTTAACTCTAAGAACCCTTATTTGTTTAAACGATTCGCAGTCCAAACATAAAGCAATTCTAAAGCAATTGTCGCACCTGCTAGTGCAGTGATATCACTTTGGTCATACGCAGGTGATACTTCGACCACATCCATACCAACCATGTTTATACCTTGTAAACCACGGATGATCTTTAAGATCTTATCTGAGTTCAAGCCACCACACACAGGTGTTCCTGTGCCCGGTGCAAATGCAGGATCAAGACAATCAATATCAAACGTTAGGTAAACTGGCTTATCGCCAACAATACCTTTCACTTGCTCGATGATTACATCAACACTCATGTCATTCGCTTGCATCGCGTTAATAACATTAAAGCCATGATCTTTTTGATCATACTCAGTACGAATGCCAATTTGCACTGAATGCTCAGGTGAAATTAACCCTTCGTTTGGTGCATGATAGAACATAGTACCGTGATCGTAACGGCTACCATGACTATAGGTATCCGTATGAGCATCAAAATGAATCAATGCCATTTCACCGTATTTTTTAGCATAAGAGCGAAGTAATGGAAGCGTGATAAAGTGATCGCCACCTAAGCCTAATAACGTCTTACCGCTATCTAAAATCGCATCAGCAGCCGCTTCTAAGCGCACAGTAAAGTCTTCTGCATCACCGGTATCAAACACTAGATCGCCCGAATCGATCACTTTAGTGTGTTCAAATACATTGAAATCCCATGGGAATTTTTTGCCTTCCCACGCAAGATTCACAGACGCACGACGGATCGCATCAGGACCTAAACGAGCACCCGGACGACCTGAAGTAGCCATATCTAACGGTGCACCTAAAACAACAATGTCTGCATCATTATCGATTGGGTTTTGTACCAATGGACGACGCATAAATGTCATTGCATTTGAGTACAATGAATAATCTTTTTTAGTGAATAAATCGTTCATTAAAAATCTTCCAAATAAGTGTAACCCATCAAGCCTTGCTCTAACTCTTCAAGCACACTTTGTTGTTCTTCTGCTGACACTTTAGCCATGACCATGTCTTTGTAGTTTTGGCGGATCAAATCTACATCAATATGCACGTAACGCATCATATCTTCAACGGTATCGCCTTCATTAATGTAGTCAATATTTGCAGCACCATGTTCATCAACATTAACCACCACACTGTGGGTATCACCAAATAGGTTATGCATATCACCCAAAATTTCTTGATATGCTCCCACTAAGAAAAAGCCCATTAAATAAGGTTCATCTGGGTTCCACGCTGGTACTGGTAACGTAGTTTCAATGCCTTGACCATCAACGTATTGATCAATCGTGCCGTCGGAATCACACGTAATATCCAGTACTACCGCTCGGTGTTCGTCCGCATTGGCTAATCCACTTAATGGCAATACAGGGAAAACTTGATCAATACCCCATGCATCAGGCAATGACTGGAATAGTGAGAAGTTAACAAAGAACTTGTCAGCTAAACGCTCACTCAACTCATCTAAAATTGGGCGGTGGTAGCGGTTCTTCGTACACATTTTCACACTAAGTTCATAGTTAATGCGTAATGACATTTGCTCAGCCCACGCCCGGTGTTGGAGATTAATCATCCCCGTAGCAAACTGATTATGCGCTTCTGAAATATCACTCTGTGTATCGTTATAAATCTCAATTAACGCGCGGTCATCGCTACCATTCTCTAGTTGCTCTAGATTACGCCACATATTGTGTAACAATAGAGGGGCATCACCATGAGGCGCTTCTATTGCTTCTGGTGTATAACTTTCTGTACCGATAACGTTAGTAATTAAGACTGCGTGATGCGCCGTCAATGAACGACCCGATTCAGAAATAATCACTGGCATTGGTTGTGAATACAACTGACAGATATCACCAATGGTCATTACAATATTACGTGCGTATTCAGCCAAACCGTAGTTCATTGAGTTAGACGATTGACTACGCGTACCATCGTAATCGACAGCTAAGCCGCCGCCCACATCTAAGTATTTTAGTTTTGCGCCAATATCACGTAATTCACAATAAAAACGAGCCGCTTCACTTACACCATTACGCACATCACGAATGTTTGCCATTTGTGAACCAAGGTGGAAATGCACAAGCTCTAGAATATCCAATTGGTCTTCTGCTTTTAAACGCTCAATTACTGTTAGTACTTGAGAGGCAGATAAGCCAAATTTAGATTTTTCGCCACCACTTGCTTGCCATTTACCCGCCCCTTGCGATGCAAGACGAATACGTAGGCCTAACCTTGGTGTTACTCCTAATGCTTTTGCTTCAGATAACACCAAATCTAATTCTGATAATTTTTCTAATACAATGAAAACACTGTGACCCAGCTTCTCACCGATAAGCGCAAGACGTACGTATTCACGGTCTTTATAACCGTTACATACAATCACAGAGCTTGCTTTTTGAGCAAGTGCTAAAACAGCCAATAGCTCTGGTTTACTGCCCGCTTCTAAGCCAAGTTGTTTCTGTTCTAATTGCGCTTGGCTTGCCAAGATCTCATCAACCACTTCTTTTTGTTGGTTTACCTTAATTGGGTACACTAACAAATAGTGGTTTTCATACTGATATTCGTCAATCGCTTGGTTAAATGCATTACAAATACTATGCACACGCTGATGTACGATTTGAGGAAAACGAACCAACGCAGGCAATCCAATATTTCGCTGCTCTAACTGATTCACAATATGACTTAATGGGACTTGATGATCTGCCTCACTACGTGGTGATACATACACTTCACCATTATCATCAATACCGTAAAAACCTTGGCTCCAATGCTTTACATTATACTCAGCACGGATGCGTTCCAAATTAACCGAATGTTCCAAATCTAGAGACCTCACACAATAGGGCCATCAACAGAAAATACCTCGTTGGAATATCGAGGCATAACCCAACAAACATCGCAATCTAGCGAAGTGTTGACGGCATTAACTAACATAATTAAAAGGTAGTCCAATAATGAATATTTATCGTGATAATCAAAAAAACTTGTCGATAAATGTGATCTTTATTATGCGATTTTATCACTTCATTTTCGCTCTAATCAGCGTCACAAATAGAAGCAAACTGTAACCGTTTATATCTGCCTCTTGTTTCTCTCTCATTACCCAGTAAAATCCCTCTCAACATTTGCTGTAATTAATATGTTTTATGCCAAAATTGAATCTGCACCGCCGTGACTATGTATCTATCTTAGGAGGCGATATCTCCGCAGATAAATTAGAGCAATCGCTCAATCCTCATTTTGAAAAACCAACCAATAAAATCACTCCTAGCCCTTATCTAACAGAAAAGAACATTACTCGCCGTTGGGATAAACTAGCAAAGCCCGAGCTACAATCAGAATTACTCGATCCGCACACTCAAGCCCAAAGCTATGTGTACGAAAAGAATATCGAACATTTTATTGGCACGGTGAAATTACCAGTAGGTCTTGCTGGCCCATTACGTGTGAATGGATTATTTGCCAATGATGATTACTTAGTACCTCTTGCAACTACAGAAGCGGCTTTAGTGGCCTCTTATAATCGAGGGGCACAACTGCTAACGGCAAGTGGGGGCGCAAGTGCCATGCTATTAAATGAAGGGGTTACTCGCACGCCTGCGTTTGCGTTCTATGGTTTAGCTGAAGCCGGACAGTTTGTTGCATGGGCTGTTACTCAATACGACACGTTCAAGCAACTGGCAGAATCCACCACATCACATGGGAAACTCAGCGACATTAATATCAGTATTGAAGGCAATCACGTTTACTTAGTTTTTGAATTTTTAACCGGTGATGCTTCTGGCCAGAACATGGTAACCATTGCCACCAATGCCGTGTTTAGCTATATCATGGAGAACTCTCCAATTACTCCAGAAAATGCCTATTTAGATGGCAATTTATCAGGGGACAAAAAAGCAAGCAGCCAAACTCTACGCAGTGTTCGCGGCAAAAAAGTCACTGCCGAAGCGCATATTCCCGCTGAGTTAGTGAAAAAATACTTACACACTACTCCTGAAAAAATGATGCAATTTACTCAAATGAGTACGGTTGGTGCAACGCTCAGTGGAACTATCGGTATTAATGCGCATTATGCCAATGCCCTTGCGGCACTTTATATCGCTTGCGGGCAAGACGCTGCATGTGTGGCTGAATCTGCTATTGGTATGACACGAATTGAAGTGGATAAAAATGGCGACTTGTACGCTAGTGTAACCTTGCCAAACTTAATGCTGGGTACGGTTGGCGGTGGAACTGGATTACCAAGCCAAAAAGCCTGTTTAGAATTGATGGGACTGTACGGTGCAGGCAAATCGCAAGCGTTAGCGGAAGTGTGTGCTGCTCTATGTTTGGCAGGTGAGTTATCGATTGTCGGTGCGTTTTGCGCAGGGCACTTCTCTCGTGCGCATCATAAATTAGCGCGCTAATTAATAGATTGGACTATCCAATATCAGTTAACTAACGCGACAATTAATTATTGCTCAACAAAGATAAGTTCATTTGTTTTAAAACCGAATGATTGAGCCGTTGATACAAAACGCTCAATCACTTCTTGGTCAACTTCTTTTGTTCGAGAGAGTAGCCATAAATAATCAAGATCAGGGCCTGATACAAACGCATATTGGTAATTTTCTTTATCTAATTCAAACACCACATATGAACCGTAGAAAGGGCCAAAAAACGATACTTTAAGATAACCTTGATCTTCTGCACCAATGAATTTAGCTTTCCCTTCTGCTTCATTCCACTCTTGGTCTTCTTTTGAATAGCCTCGGTTAATGACTTTAACACTTCCGTCTTCATTAACGCTGTACTCGGCGCTGACTTTACTCAACCCTTCTTCAAAAGAATGATTTAATCGCGCCACTTCATACCATTTTCCTAAATAGCGATTTAACTCAAACCCTGATACGGGTTCAACGCCCTTTGGCATCCCTAAGCAGCCGCTTAGCATTAATAATACTGTTCCTATGAAACCTATTTTTGTTATACGTTTTATCATCGTTAGTCCCCTTAACTTTATATTTTTAGTATTACGGCAGATTAGCGTAAAAAGATCACTTAGTTAATCAGTACATACATAAAAAACCAATGCTTCGTTGCCAGCACGTCAACCCTATTCTAAAAACTATAAAAAGCTCGGATATGTTATTCATTACACCACAAGGCTTAATGGACAATTTAGAGCCAGAAAAATACGCGCTAATCAAAGTAGAGGGTGATTTAAAACGACATGAAATAAAAATAACATTAGCCTATAACAGCCAATACATGAACTCGGCCAAATTTAATTGATTCGAAAAACTAATCGACAATATCTTACCACCTAAGATGACGAGACATTAATTATATACATTAAGAGTAATACATATATTACATACCACTTCTAAATGAACCATTATAACCATTTGGAATATTTATTATTCCTAAAGATTATGTGTTTTTCTTTATCATTAAAAAAGATAAATATGGAAAGGTTCCATATTTATTTAAGGATGGGGTTTTCTCATACTATTTTCAATCGATATAAGAGCACTTTCATGAAATCTATTTTTAACTACTCTTTAACTGCCTCTGCTATCCTTCTTAGTTTTAATGCCTTTTCTAGCGGACTATTTCTTCAAGAAGCCGTTGTGGCCAATGCAGGTACAACTGGCGCTGGTGATGCTGTTTACACTGAATCAGCAGCGGCAATGTGGGTAAACCCTGCAACGATGTCTTACATGGGGGAGAACAAAACAACAATCAATACCATGGCTTTTGAT
Source organism: Aliivibrio sifiae (assembly GCF_002954705.1). GTDB lineage: Bacteria > Pseudomonadota > Gammaproteobacteria > Enterobacterales > Vibrionaceae > Aliivibrio > Aliivibrio sifiae_A. The sequence continues at coordinate 240,614 of NZ_MSCO01000002.1, read as the reverse complement.
TTAGAAATGAAGTTCAATGATCAAAATGGTTCAGCAGATGGAAAAGCACATTCTATTTTACCTTCTGCTGGTGCGTTTCATGTTCAGCAAATTACGGACAAATTACATGTTGGTTTAGCTCTTGGGGCAATTGGAGGTTCAAGCCTTGATTATGGCAGTGAGTGGGCAGGAAGCCACTTATTAGAGGACATCAGCTTAACCGCCATGCAAATTAACCCTACACTAAGCTACAAAGTTAACGACCAATTATCACTTGGAGCTGGTTTACAATTAAGTTGGGCTTCTTTCGAACAATCGATGGGCGGTGGAATCACTGCAGAGCAAGACTCTGATTGGGCATATGGCTATAATCTTGGCGCTATGTACCAAGCATCAGAAAAACTGTCTGTTGGTCTTAGTTACCGCTCAAAGCTAGAACATGAATTTAAAAATGACTTGGCTAGAATAGATCAACAGCTGTCTAGTGAAATGATTATGCCTGACATTATTGATATAAGCTCAAGCTATGCATTAAATAAAGATCTAAACCTACTTACGAGCATACAATTCCATCGTTGGAGTCACTGGGATTCTACCGTTTTAAGTGTAAATTCAAATTTACCAAGTGTGGAAATCCAACGAGATTGGGATGATGTATGGAAATTTGCAATAGGTACAGATTATCGCTTAAATTCTGATTGGCGCTTAAAAGCTGGTTTCTCGCATGAAACGTCACCGCAAGATGATCCTTCTCTCCAATGGGTTGATTTACCCGTTGGCGAGCAATACCGATACTCAGTGGGGGCATCTACCTCATGGGATGACATCACGATGGACATGTTTTACGAATACGCAGACCTTGGGTCTGTAGATATGAACCGCCCTAACGTCAAAGTAAATGGTACTTTCGACGGCCGCATTCACTTTGTCGGTGTAAACTTTACCTTCTAAGGCAACCCCTTTAATTTAAGCAGTACAATACTAGTACTGCTCATTACCTTTCATGCCTTAACATTCCACGCATAGCATTCTATTCCTCAATAGGCACATAAAAATAAACAATCTAAGAAAATGCTATCAATACAAAAGTCAATAATCACTACTATCGTCCGTTGACATTCAATACATACTGAGCAAATCGTGAATATATTAATAGTAAGTAATTATTTTCTAATCAAAGAAGTAGCAAATAAAGTACTGCGTGAACTCAATGATGTACATGAAACAAAAACAATGAATGTGGCTAAGTTTCACAGCTTAACCACGAGAGACACGCATGACCTCCCCCTTCCAGACCTTGTTGTTTATGATCTTGATAGCGAAAAATACTCTATAAAAGATAAGATGCAATTTTTAAATAACAATTCATACTACCCCTTCTCAGAACAAAAAATTTCATCCTAATGGGATCATTTGAAAAATTAAGAGAAATAAAGCAATATAATACCTCGAATAAAACAATTTTAGAGAATCTATTCCAGTAAAAATGCTAAAAAATACAGTTAAAAAGAAGATTACTCTTTATCATACATAATAATAAATAAAGGCCAATTAATGCTTTTAAAAAATAAATTCTTTGTAGCTCTTACCGGTACAATTACGATCTATTCAATTCTCATATCTGTCGCCACCTATCAAATAATTGCAATCAATGAAAAAGAAATCACATCAGTCACAACAAACGTTGAAAACAAGTATATACACAGAAATGTGTCGCACTACGCAAACGATATGAGTAACCATTTAAATGTAAAATTAAAAGAAATAGAGCGCATCTCAAAAAAATACGCCACAATGCTAAAAAAAAACAGTCGTAATATCGAATATGTATTAAATAAATCAAATGAAGAACTTAGAAATTACTCTACATCAACATATTTAATGAATGATAAAATAATATTTAATAATAAAAATGATAAATTTACTATTAAACAATATAAAGTAAGTAATGGCTCTTACCTCACTTTTAAAACAAACATCACAAGGCTTGTCTATTCAATTTCAGAGAGCCAAACTAGAAATGACTTCATTTCATTAATTATTGATCAAGATATGAATGTCGTAACTAAAAATAAAAAAGCACAACAGTATCTATCAGAGTATAAAGAAAAATTAAGTGATATAACAAAAATAGAAGAATTAACATTTAATGAAATGATCACAATGAGAAACATCTCGACTAAAAAGGCTTGGGATTCAGAGATCCGATTAGGGAAAGAACTGTATATTGTTGCAACGCAACCTATAAATAATTATCCATGGAATGTAGCTGTGTTAATTAAGAAAAAAACAGCAAAAAGTTATAGCGAAGAAATAACAAATAAGATTCATAGTAACTCCAATGAATTTATAAAAAAAATAATAAGCTCTATTATAATGCTAACAATATTTACTCTATTTATATCAACACTAATTACTAATTATATTAAAGGCCCATTAATTTTATTTAGTCAATGGATAAGAGAAATACAAAATGGTAACTATGAATATAATAACCCTCTATTATATAGAAAAGATGAACTTGGAACACTCGCAAGAAATGTATCTTTAATGGCTCAACATATCTCTACTTTAGTTTATGATTTAGAAAAAAAATAGATGATAGAACTAATCGATTAAAAAAATCAAAAGAACTAGCAGAGTCAGCAAACATAAAAAAATCAAAATTCATAGCAAATATATCTCATGAACTTAGAACTCCGCTTAATGCTATTTTAGGTCTTAGTTTATATCTTATTGAGAAAGAAGATGATGAAGAAAAAAAGAAAACATTAAATACATTATATAAAGCAGGAGAAGGTTTATTAGAGATGGTAAATGATATTTTAGATCTAAGTAAAATTGAAGCGAATAAAACAATAACCAATAATGAACCAAACTCTATAGATAATATAATAACTAATATCATTGATATAATAAGTTTTCAATCTAACTCAAAGAATATAAATATTGATTATAAAGAAAACAAATTCAGCCATTTAAATATAGATAAGAAAAATCTAAATAAAATAGTAATGAATATTTTAAGTAATGCTATAAAGTTTACCGATAATGGTGGAAACATAAATATAAAAGTAAAATATCTTAATTCCACTAATCTATCGACTGATTTAATGCTAGAGTTTACAGACAACGGTAGAGGGATCGAAAAAAAAGACATCGAACGAATTTTTAATCCTTTTGAACAAATATATGATAAAGATAAAGATCAAGGAACAGGATTAGGCTTATTTATTACAAAAAAAATAATCGAGGATATGAACGGAAATATATCGATCGAAAGTGAAGTTGGTACTGGAACTTCAATTTATATTACCTTAAAAGATATAGAAGTTATAAAAAGTAAAATAGTAAATAAGTATCACCACATGAGAAGAGAGATTCACGAGTTAAAATCAAAAAAATACATTGCTATTGTTGATGATATTGCATTCAACCGTGAGGTGTTAAAGAAAAAATTAGAACCTTATGATTTTAACATTATAGAGGGCAGTAATGGTAAAGACATTCTCGATAAATTGAATGAAAAACGGCTTCCTGATGTCATTTTTACTGATATAAAAATGCCAGTAATGGATGGGATTGAATTATCTAGAATAATAAAAGATTTAGAAAAAACCAAGCATATCCCTGTAATCGCAATTACGGCCCAAGGAATGCTCGATGAAGAAACTGAAATCAAAAAATATTGCGATGGTTATTTAACCAAACCTATCGATAATGAAAGTCTAGATCTTATAATATCTCATTTATTTAAATCATAATCAGTTGATAGAAAGAGAGAATTTACCCTACTCTCTTCCTATCTTAAACGTATTTAGAGCGACAAAAATACCAAATAAATACGGTAATCGGAGCGCTCACCAAGCCATCTACTGCATAATGCCAACCGAGTAAAAATGAACCAATATAAATAATTAAGGTGAAACCCCAAAAAGCAAACCCTAGTTTTTTATTCAATGAACTGACACCTAGTGCCATAAGCACTGACATCGAGACATGCATGCTTGGCATCGCCGAAATACCACTTCCTAGCATCTCTTTACCAGTAGAATAAGACGCCCATAAATTATCTTGAGTATTTAAGGACCAAATTAAAAGACTTGGAACATGTTGTTGTATCCATGCATCTTGTTGATG
>NZ_MSCO01000002.1:234680-235257 GCF_002954705.1 Aliivibrio sifiae | reverse complement strand
CAATAGGGATACCGTAGTTATTCATAGAAAGTACATTAATTAAGTCAAAACCATTTCCATCAGGCATGATAATATCTGTTATTATTCCATTAATTTTAATATTACTTTTTATTATTCTTTCTACATCATAGCTGTTTTCGGCTTCAATCACATTGACTTCGTCATTAAACTTTTTCTTTATTATATAAGAAATAACTTTTCTGGAAAATTCGATATCATCTACAATTATGATGTTACTTTTCATATTCTTTCCTTCTAAATCCGACAAGAAAATACAATGCCTCTCTAGAACTGTTAATATCAAGTTTCGTTAACTCAGAAATTTTCAAGTTTTTTCCATTATAAGACTCATTATATTTAACTTTAGATTTAAGCTTTAAAAAAAGCTTATGTATATTTTTTTCAAATGATGACATATATAATTTAGATTCAAGGTTTGGAATGTCTAAAAATTTATTTAGAATATTTCCAAGGATGTACCTCAATGTAATGAGCGTAGATGCATGAAAAGAGATAACAAATGGATGACTTCCTGAATATGACTCTATCTTTGATAGCTCAATAGTGTCAGCTACCA
>NZ_MSCO01000002.1:212624-233480 GCF_002954705.1 Aliivibrio sifiae | reverse complement strand
TGTCAGCTACGATATCTTTAATGAAATCAGGTTCGATGTAAAGAGTGATTGAATGCGCAATGATTCTTTGATTGTATTTACAAATAATTATTTCAGCATTAAATTTTTCAATTAACATTTTAATGACGTGATCTTTTCTGCCTAATTTTAATGAACCAAGAATTCTTTTTACGTAAACATCATTATTTTCAATTAATTCCACGTCATTAACAAAATCGCTCACCTCATCAATATTAGTACGGTTAAGGTAATAAGAATAAAAATCATTTACTGATTCCGTATAGTAATCACTAATAAAGTAGTCCTTAGCATCTACGTTCGGTAACTCTATATCTAGCTCTATAATCTCATCAATCGGATCAACACCAAGTAATCGGTATATCTCAATTTGTTTTCTAAATGGAGGAATTGTTATCCCTCTTTCCCACCGGCTAAAAGTAACATTATCTAACTTCTTCAGATTAGATGAATTATTACTCAATAAATCGACCATAAACTCTTGAGTAATACCACTTTTCAATCTATATTTTTTTAAAATTTGCTCAAATAAATTCTTCATACAAATGAACTAATCCTCTACCTAGCTTAAGGGTAATACTTTGTTTTTTTTACATACATGGCATTTTAGAATTTAATATAAATTAAAATGCCTAGGGTGAAATTATTCTATAGAAGTTCATATGAAAGTTAAATGACATTATTGATATAATTAACTGTTAAATATGAAATTTTAAGTATGAACCAATGATTTCATAACATGAATATAAATTTAAGATATCAAAATTATTCTAAATTAGATTCAACATAGAAAGAATTGTTTTATTAAAAAATAAAAAATCAATGGGGAAGATCTCAATTTAAAGTTTAAGTGGTCTTTTTTTTGAGACGGAATTTTGAAGGGAATCTTTAATAATTTAAAAAAAAGAACAAACAATATTGATATTACGTCTGTATATTGCTCGCTCTTTCATTTAAGTTTTATATTATTTTCCGTAACGGACTAACCATTCTTTTTCTAACGCTAACTGCCAACTTGGGTGTGGTTCAGCTAATGATTTAAACAATTTGGTCTTTTTTGCTGAGCCCGTTAGGTATTGTGATTGTAAGACAGATGGATCGCCCCAAACACTTAAATCCCCTTTACGAGATTGTGCTTCAGGACTCAGTAAAAAGTTAATTGCGACTTGAGCGCCCTCTTTTGTTGATGCATTCCATGGGATCGCTAAAAAATGAATGTTTGATAATGCGCCAGCCTCCATTGCATAAGTTTGTGTGGTTTCAGCTAATTTTCCACTGGTTTGTGCTGAGAACACTTCATTTGGATTAAACGTAATAGCAAGATCAATTTGTCCATCATCCAATAATTGTAATGATTGAGCCGTACCCGATGGGAACTGTTTTCCTTTACGCCATGCATTTTGGTGTAGTTCATCCAAATAGAACCATAATGGCTGCGTTACTTCAGCAAAATTAGCGTTCTCTACCGGTTGCATTAGTTGAGAGTTGTTATTAGTTAATTCAATTAATAATGCTTTTAAAAAACTCGTACCATGGAATTCAGGAGGCTTAGGGTAAGTAATTCGATTTGGAAATGCTTTGCTATAGCTTAATAATTCAGCAAAAGATTGTGGCGGATTATTTAATGTCTGCTTGTCGTGAATAAATACAAGCTGGCCAACACCCCATGGGGCTTCTAGACCTAACGTTGGCTCAGAAAAATCACTATCAACCGGGAGCGTTTTATTTACATATTCCCAGCTTGGTAAATCTTCAACAAACGGACCAAACAGCAATTGATTATTCTTCATGGATTTAAAGTTTTCACCATTAATCCAAACCATATCGACACTGCCGCCTTCATTTTTTCCTGCGGTTTTTTCTGCGATTAAACGAGAAGTACTTTCAGCAATATCAGCGACCTTCACATGCTTAAGTGTTACTCCATATTGACGTTGTAGTTCTTTATCTGCCCAACGCAAATAATTGTTTATTTCTTGGCTTCCCCCCCAAGCGTGGAAATATACAGTTTGCCCTTTTGCTTTTTGTTCTATCTCTTTCCATGTATCTGCAGCATTAACACCAAAAGAAAGAATTACGCTATTGAGCAATAATAACCACTTTTTCATCTGTATTTCCTTTATCCATTAAAGAGTATTTTTATTATGTTCGTCCCGATTATAGTGTATAAATTATGATTATTCAGAGCTTTGTGGTTATATTTAATAATCAAAGCACAATACGAAGATGGGTATAAATGCATAATAGAGATCTTAATTTACTCAGGTTACTTATCATTCTTAATGAAGAAAGACAGACCGTATTAGCGGCAAAAAGAATGAATTTGAGTCAACCAACCATCAGTATTATGCTCAAAAAATTGCGTGACCAATTTGATGATCCCTTATTTATTAGAGATAAGAACAATCTCGTCCCTACCATAAAATGTTTAGATATACTGTTCACATTACCTGATTTGCTTACCCAACTTGATAAGCTATACAGTGATAATACTGAGTGGGATATATCTCAACTTAATGGAGAATTGCATTTATTGATATCTCCTCCATTAATATCAACACTTGGTGCTCAATTAATAAAAAAGCTTACATTGTTGGCTCCAGATCTCACAGTTCAATGCTCTCATTGGGACATAAATACACCACAAAAGTTAGAAATGAACCCTCATCAGCATTTTGGTATGACTTATTTACCGATGGAAACCAATAAAACACTGATGGAACAGGAAGTCGGAGCTGATGAATTTGCATTTGTGGTTCATAATGATCACCCAATAACTGAAATCACCATTGAAGAAGTTCTCGTTTATCCCATCGCTATCTGCCTGATCCCTGGGGTAACAGGTCCTTCTAAAGCTGAACAGTTGATCCGTAGTTTTAAATTAAAGAAAAACATTAGCCTTAGAACCAGTGATATAACGCTAATGACAACCTTGATGGCTGAAAGTAAATACATTGGTATTATGCCGCGCTCTTTAGAAGAATCTATTGGTGATAAATTTCGTTTTTTGTCCATTCCTCATTCACTTGTCCCTAAGGGCTATCAACGTAAAATTGCCTTTTTTTGCCACCAAACTAACCGTAAGCAACCTCTGACTGAGTGGCTTTTAAATGAAACAAAACTCTTCTTCTCCCCTCATTAATTATTTATTTTTCAAATCTAAACTTACTCTCTATTAAAAATAGTAATAGAGAGTATAGGCACAATTTTTAATCGAAAAGCATAAGATAACTCAATCAATTTGAGAGGAGTCACTTATGTTTAAAAAGCAAATCACTGCAACTATTGTAGCCAGCGTCTTAATCAGTTCTTTAAGTATAAATGCTCAGGAACTCAACACTTCTTCGCTAACTCCCTCTGCGCAAATTCAACAAAACCAAGCCTCAACTTGGTTAGACCAAGAAACGTATTTATTAGCAACGAATGCTTATCTATGGGGGTCGACATTAGTTCGTATGGAACAAGTAGCACGCCAATATACGGATATGTCTCAACCACAAAATGACACGAGTTATCGTGCGCCTTTGAATCATTTTGGTCACGCACGTCGCCTACCAACGGATCAAGATACTGATATGCCAACGGCTAATCGAGATACTTTATATTCAAGTGCGATTGTTGATGTATCTAAAGAACCAATGATCTTATCAACTCCTAACGTCGATAATCGCTACTTTGTCATTGATATGTTCGATATGTGGCATAACCTATTTAAATACGTTGGAACTCGCGCCACTGGTGATCACGCTCAAGAGATAATGATTGTTCCTCCTCATTGGCAAGGTGAAGCGCCAAAAGGCATGACCATTGTCGAATCTCCAACAAAAAAAGTGTGGTTATGGGGTCGAACTCAAGTCTTTGGTGAGAAAGATTACCCTGCCGTTCATGCCTTACAAGACCAATATACATTAACGCCATTAAGTCGATACTTATCCCACGATCCTGATAATTTCATTTCGCCAGCACTGCCACCACGAGCAGGTCATAATGATGACCCACTTCGATTTTATGAAGAGCTAGGGGCTTATCTAAAAGCAAATCCGACCTCTGAACGTCAACAAGCGTTACTGGGTCAATTTAATAAAATAGGCCTGAGTAACAATGGATTTGACCGTTCAAAATTAACACCATCAATGAAAACTCAACTTGAAAAAGCGGTAAAAGATGGTCAACAAATTGTAGCGAATCAAACCTCTAACCCTGTCACGATGAAAATGAAAGATGGCTGGTATTATTCTTTTGTTTTAGACCAATTTGGCGATGATAACGCGCTACGTTCTTTAGTCTCTCATCCTTATTTAGGTGGACAAGGAGCAAAAGAGGCCATGTACCCAATTACCTATACCGATTCACAAGGTCAATTACTCTCTGGGGACACTCATTACAGTATGCATTTTACTCAAGAGCCTCCTGTTGGTTCATTTTGGTCGGTGACTGTTTACGATGCAAAAACAAAAATGCTCATTGCTAATGATATTCACCGTTTTAATGTTAACGACCAAACTCCTATCAAGAAAAATAAAGATGGATCGTTTGACTTAATACTCTCTCACGATAAACCAAGTAATAGCACGCAACTTGCCAATTGGTTACCAACGTCAGAAGGGAATTTCTATGCCATTACTCGTTTATATGTTCCCTCTCAAGAGATCTTAGATATGAAATGGACTGTGCCACCAATTAATCCAATCAAATAAACATTAACTCAAGATCAATAATTCTATTTTTATCTATAGGTATTTTGAATATGAAAACAAAAACCATCGCAAAAACAGCCCTTGCGCTAGCGATCACCTCCTTTGGCGCTCACGCAGCACAAACACAACCAAATATCCTAACGATCATGATTGATGATGTTAGCCCAATGGATATCTCCGCTTATCATCGAGGCCTAGGAGCGATTGAAACACCTAACATCGACCGTATAGCAAAACGCGGCATGATGGTAAGTGATTATTATGCACAAGGAAGCTCGACAGCAGGACGAAGTGCTTTTATCACAGGGCAATACCCGTTTAGAACGGGCCTAACAACGGTTGGCCAACCGGGCTCTAACATTGGCTTACAGAAAGAAGATCCAACGCTTGCCGATATGTTGAAAGCTAAAGGCTATGACACCATTCATGTGGGGAAAAGTCATTTAGGAGATCGCAATAAATTCTTGCCTACCGTACATGGGTTTGATGAATTTTATGGTTTCTTATATCACCTAAACGTAATGGAAATGCCAGAGCAGCCTAACTTCCCGAAAGACCCTGATTTTGTTAGTCGCCCTCGAAATATGCTTCATAGTTTCGCAACAGAGGACTACGATAAAACAGTACAACCTCGTTGGGGGGAAATTGGTAAACAAAGAATAGAAGACAAAGGGCCACTAGGTTCAGAACGAATGAAGACCATTGATGATGAATACGTTGAATTCACAACACAATGGCTTGATAAACACAAAGCAAATACCCCAGATAAGCCTTTCTTTATGTGGTTTAACCCATCACGTATGCACCAGCAAATACACGTTAAAGATGAGTATTTAGGCGCAAGTGGTCACACTGAATATTTCGATGCACTAAAAGAGCTTGATGACCAAATCGGCGTAGTCTTAGATAAACTGGATGCGCTTGGTGAAACAGATAACACCATCATTATGTTTACCGCAGATAATGGTATTAACCTTGATCACTGGCCTATGGCTGGTACTGCTTCGTTCCGTGGGCAAAAAGGGACAACGTGGGACGGCGCATTTCGAGTTCCTATGCTAATTAGCTGGCCGGGACACATCCCTAAAGGCGAATACACAAGCGGCTTTATGACCTCAGAAGATTGGGTTCCAACCCTAATGGCAGCAGCTACGGGTGATACCACCCTCAAACAAGATCTTCTTAAAGGCAAAAAAATTGGAGATACCAAATACAAAGTTCATCTAGATGGTTATAACCAAATGGACATGCTAACCAAGAAAGGCCCAAGTAAACGTAATGAGTTCTTCTATTACAATGAGCAAGACTTGAATGCGGTACGTGTGGGTGATTGGAAAGTGCATTTAAAAACCAAAACAGAATGGACTGAACCTGCAAAAGCATGGCCTTTAGGTATTATCCTTGATATCAAAGCCGATCCTTACGAACGTAGTATTGATACTAATGGTTGGTTCTTGTGGATGAAAGAACGTTCTTGGGTTGTGCCTACATTACAAAAATCGATTGTAGAATATAAGCAATCTTTAAAAGCCTTCCCACCACGCCAAAAATCAGGTGGTATAGGAATGTCAGATACGTCAGTAAAATAATAACGGATTGATATAAATAATATTAAAAACCAAGAGGAGCCTTTTCGCTCCTCTTTTTGTTATTGAGATATAACTACAGTAAAGGTTATCTCTTGATTTTCATTATATGTAACGGATAAATCATACCCATTCTGCTGAGCTATATTTTGTACAATCGACAGTCCTAAACCATGTCTGTCTGTATCCGTTCTCGAACTATCTACTTGGTAAAGCGGTTTAAACAAATTCTCTATATTTTGTTGTGTTAATCGTTTTGATGTTGTGTTCTTAATTTCTAAAATTATATTGCCATTTTCATCATTCTCCATAGACGCAATTATGTTTGTATTCTTGGCACTATAAAATAACGCGTTGTCTAGTAAATTCCTGCCTATGGTTTCAAGACTAAATTTATCAGCATACACAATCAGAGAATCTAATGATGAAGAAAACGTTATTCTATTTTCTATATTTGGGTACTTAAACTGTAATTCGGTACTGATCTCTTCAGATAAAATTCGCATATCAATTTCTTTTCTTACTATATGAAAAGAGTCTGATGAACTTTGGTTTAATGCCATTAATTGATTCACAATTATTTTCATATTAGTGGCAATTGAGAGTATATCTTCTTTATAGGTTGCTGAAATACGAACATCATCAGGAAAACGAATGTTCATCTCACTCAAGCTGATGATCTCTGCTATGGGCGTTTTAAGTTCATGAGCGATATCAGAAGAAAGACGCTTCTCGTTCCCAACATTTTTAATATTTAATTCAATGTACCGATTTAACTCTTTTCTAATCGGCGCTATCTCTCTACTCTCTTTCGGATTTTTCTTGATCTGTTGTGCATGAGCATCGAGTTCTGAAATCTCTTTATTTAATAAATAAAGTGAATCTAACTCTTTGTCCACCACCTTAATGACAACAACTCTTACTCCGAAAATAGCCGTTACAAACACAAATAACAGCGATAAATCAGCAATCAATAGTATGTTACTGACTCTTTGATTTGAAATAGCTAACGTCAAATACATACTGTCGATATACGTCACATCAGCAGGATTAACATCCGATGAAAGTTGAGGCTGAAAACGAGCAGAAATCGCTTTCCCCATACTCCCATCAGGTAATCTCATCGTAAAAATACGGCTCCCATGCGTAGGAACGTCTTTATAATTCAAATCAACATCATCAAAATAAGCAAGAGATTGCGATTTCGCAAAAGTATCACCCTCTAACCAAATCTGAAAATATTGGGCATTATCTTTACGCTCAAATTGTGGCATAAAACCCGTATGATATTCAAATTCGATTTCGTCACTTTCTACTTCGACCAACGACTTTAAATAGTTTGATTTTTCAACTAATGCATCATCAAATTGCTGGTCAACCCAAGCATCTAGAATGAAATCTAAAGATAAAAAAACAACCAATAAAATGATACCAATAATCACAGTAAGTGCGTTGACTAGCCTATCTTTTATTGAATACATGAACGTTTTTCCAAGTAATAACCAAAACCACGCTTGTTTTTAATTGGTAATTCTCCCCCCAATGCTTTTGCCTTTTTACGCACAGAAGAGAGGTGTGACTCTATGGTGTTTTTCGATAATAAATCAAACGAACCAACGACATAATTACTGATGTTTTCAGTCGTCATTACTTGGTTTTTAGATAGGAATAAGCACTCAATAATCTTGTATTCATTTTTAGTAAGATCGATAAGTTGCTCAGAAAATTCTAATTCTTTTTTGGCAAGATCAAGTTTAAAATCGCCCAACCTGATATCATCATCGCTGTTTTTAACCACACCTCTTCGAGCCACCGTCAAAATACGAGCGTGTAACTCATCAAAAGAAAAAGGTTTCACTAGATAATCATCGGCACCAGAGAGTAACCCTTCAACACGATCTTCTGGCTGTGATTTTGCCGATAAGATAATCACTTTAACGTCATTACCCATCTTTCGGATACTCTTCAATAAGGTGATACCGTCTACATTAGGTAACATTAAATCCAAAATGATGAAGTCATACTCATTAGTGATGGCCATTGATAAGCCTATTGAGCCATCTCCAGTTTCATCAATCGTAAAACCAAGGTTACTCAAACCGACATCTAAACTACGTCGCAAGTGTGCAGAGTCTTCAATCAAGAGTATTTTCATTATCTAGTACCACGTTCTTCTTGAGGTTAAGCGCTATCCAATAATAATAACAAAAAATAGGCTAACCGTTGTTGTGGTTAGCCTATTTCTTTCTACTTTGATGATAGCTGTATTTTGTTAACTATGAATCGCCATGATGTCTAACGCATTATCTTTCGCATCCGTTTTTACGCCATATAAGCCAAGCATAGTATGAAACAAGTTATCATGCGAGTATTGACCCGTTGCTGCTTTTTTTACGACACTTGCTTTATCAATGCCTTTTTGATTAGCATAGTCATCACTCATCCAAATATAGAAAGGCACATGAGTTTGTTCTTTTGGTGCGATCATGTAAGGCGCTCCATGAAGATATAACCCATTTTCACCTAACGATTCTCCGTGATCTGAAATGTATAGCATCACTACGTTATATTTATCAGAATACGATTTTAATTTTGCAATCGTCTGAGCTATTACATAATCGGTGTAAACTAAGGTATTGTCATACACATTGGTAATCTCTTCATCACTGCAGTTTTCGATATCGCTACGATTACATGCAGGGGTAAATACTGCCATATTCTCAGGATAACGCTTCCAATACGTTGGACCATGGCTACCAATCATATGCAGTGCGTACAGTTGGTCACCTGTGGTATTTTGAATTCGCTTATCTAAACCTTGTAGTAACACTTCATCATAACAACTTGAGCCATTACAAAATTCATTTGAAGAGGTATCGCTAATCATAACTTTTTCAATGTTCTTGGCAACCGCTTTGTCACCACCATCATTATCTATCCACACCGATTTAACACCCGCATGAGTCAATACGTCTAATACGTCATCTTGGTTATTGGCACGGTCTCTGTTGTAATTAGTACGCACCATATTAGAGAACATGCATGGTAAAGAATGCGCTGTTGCTGTCCCGCACGACGACGTATTTTGAAAGGCAATCAAACCAAGATCTTTGGTGTATGGATTGGTTTCTCTTTGATAACCATTGTATGCACTGTTTTGCGCACGAGCCGTTTCACCTACTAACACTATCATTAGTGTCGGTTTACCGTTCTTCGCTGGAATTACCTCTGCATCTTCACCGATTGTGATGTAGTCCAAAGGTGCGGTTAGATATTCATTATTAATGTACTTAACTGTATTGAAAGCATCCGCAGGGTTAATCATTTTATTTAAGTACGAGTTATTGCGACCAATCGAGGCATAGTCTTTAAAATAGAAAACAGAAATCAGCAACAGCCCCACAATCGCAACACTCATTAATGCAGCACGATGAAATAGCTCTTTGCCCCATGAAGCATTTCGGATCACGGTTACTTTTAATAGAAACAATGATGGAAGCAGACCAAAGACAATAAAGTAACCGATAGAAGTCGAGCTTAAATAAGAGGATGCTTCACCAACGTTGGTTTCAAAGATATTCTCGATCATCGCATAATCAAACATGGTGTTGTATTGCAATGCGGCATAAAACGCCATCGAAGAGGTGAGAGTCAAAATAATCACAATACCTTTGAACAAGTAAGGCACAGCGATTATTGAGAAAATAATAATAAAAGCACAGGTAAGAATGGCTGGTGTTAGAAACAGAAAAAGACCATTACCTTGAGAAAGTAGATAAATCTTTTCATTAATTGGATAGTTAAATACCACGGCAAAATACAGCGACACAAAAATAATCAGTGACACCATGTTCATGGTTATTTTTTGGCTTTTAAGTTTTGAAATCAAATTGGACAACACAAGCATACCTTCAGGAGCTTTAAGAATGAGACGAGTGTTACATATCAAACTTAAGATCCACTGAAGATAAACTTATGGTTCGCTGTGGTTCATCATTAATTTTAATGAATTGTAGAAGGAGTGATTATTTAAACATCATATTCATAGTGATACCTATAAACTGGTTTGAATTATCAAACTGACCATTCATACCGCTGTTATTAATCTCTGGCTCTCCATAATCAACGTAGCTGTAATAGGTATTAAAGGATATATCTTTAGTCCACAGGTAAGTCGCACCGATACTGTATCTATGCTGTGTATCTACCGGTAAATCAGCACCTTGATCTTCGGGGTTATCCAATGGCGAACTGGCATAACCAATCCCTGATTCTACACGTAGTTTCGATGTTAGTTGATAACGAGCACCAATTGCTCCCGTCCATACATCATCAAAATTTCGCTCTATTTGTGAAATACGATTACCATCATTAATGGAAATTGTCGTGGAATCATTATCACTCCATTGCTCAAAGCCTAAGCTCCACACTAAGCTCAATGGATTAGTCAGTTGATGTAAACCTGATACTTCAATTTGACGAGGGTTGAGAACATTTAAACCCGCTTCGCCTGACATAGCTGATATGTTTTTATCAACTGAGCCGGGGATTGGCCCAGGTATAGGTACTGAAATCGTCATAGCATTACTGTTAAATGCCCCAGTGAGATCGTGATTCATACGTGAACGATAAGCAACACCCAGACGGTTATTCTCATCAACTTGATACATCAATCCCAAGTTATAACCTAACGTCCAACTGTCGGTTTCAATATTCCCTTGACCATATAATAAATTTTCTTCAAAAGTAGCGTAGTCAATTTGTAAACCACCACCAATCGATAGCTTGCTATTTATTTGATAAGAAACGCTAGGATTAAACTGAATGACCGATAATTTTAGGTTATTTAAATTTAGAGCTCCGGCATAAGAGGCTCCATAATCTAATGCACTTCCTCCTTGCGCTGACACGCTCATTCCCAAATGAACATCATTGTTCAACTGATGAACATAATAAAGCGATCCGTAAGGCTGTATTCCTCCCGCATTATCACTACTTTTACTTGGATCGAGCTCATCATGATAATAAATACCCAAATCCATCACCGCAGCATTAACACTTAATGCATCACCATCAATATAACTCATACCTGCGGGGTTTGAATAAGCAACAGAAGCATTCTCAGCCAACACTGCACTACCTGCTCCTGCTGTGCTTACTGTCATTTTACTCATTTCTTGCACTAAGGTTCCTGCTGCGTTGGCTTGAAAAGCAAGCAATAAAGAAGCCACTAAAAAAGTTAAAGAATAAGATGTTTTCACAATTACCTCTTGTATCTAACAAACAAAAAAAGAGCACCTTAATCACAGGCACTCTCTATTTAATAACTGGGGATTTATTGTCTAATCACTTGAGGAAGCTCATAAGTATTATCTAGCACAGCTTGAGTTGGCTCATATAAGCGCATGTGTAGATAAAAATCATCTTTTGGCGCAGGTAACCAATTACAGCTTGAATCCACAGGTTTACTGTTTTGAATACATACTGTTAGTGATCCATCTTTGTTATATGTAAGTTCATCTTTACGATTGGTTGAAATAGAGTAGCGATCGATGCTGTTTGGTACCATAAATAGGTTTTTCGCATCATACATAGTTAAAGACCAAAAGGCTTTTGCCGGTGCATCGGCTGGCATTGCCATACGATATTTATACTGACCAGACAGCTGTTGATCTTTTGAGTCCGTATAACGGTTTGGATATAACGCTCGCTCTTTAGTATTTAAGCCTGCCGCTCGAAAGTTAATGCTCGCACGGCTTAAGAAATCATTCCCGTATTTCCCACCTTCATACATCATCGCCCAACCATTATTTTTTGTTCCTAAATCACGACTGGCATATTGAATAATTTGTGGGGCTGCATTTAATGCTCGCATTAATCCTTTTTTCTGATCTTCGGTTAGATCATCCGGATTAAATGCTTTATCTCCCCCAATACCAATGTATTTAAATTGGTCGACAATTGGCGCGTCTGCTGCAATAGGGTTATTACGCAATTCTTCATCAATTAAACTAAACCATGCCAAACCTTTAGGGCTAGGCATTGGTGATATGCCTGTTTTTGCATGAGTTAACTTAACCGGTTTATGCTCTTGTCCCAGTTCAGATAAAGGATAATTAATAAATCCATCGTGAACATTAAGTGCTGCCGACAAGTCTTTATTTCCTGAAACCCCAGTTCGCTGAATGTACCAAACTAAAGGCGTTCTCGATTCAATAATGCCATCAATACCATCAGGAATTCCCCCTTCGATTCCTTTCCATCCTTTATTTACCAATAAGAATTTTCCGCCATCTTGCCCGACATTATCTTTTATTAAATTACCCACAGCTTCAGAATAATCATCTAATAATTGCACAATAAAATAGCGATCATTGGTTGGAGGGATCTCTATAACCAAAGGTCCTGTGTCATTCAAGTTAATATGAGATTGAGAGTACAAGGTATCATTGTTAACGGTTGGAACGACTCTGTCTTCAGGCCCTGCGAGAGCCAGTGTCTTCCCCATCATGTTCAATGGTGCTGATCCATTGTCCATTGGTGCATCTACATTCGTCGACGCGGCTCTAACTTGTGCTACGGTTAATGGGCCAGTACCATAAATAAAGGCTTGCAGCCCTAAGGTATAAGCTAATTCTTCTTGAGGATTAATTGGCGTTAATTGTGCTGCGAATACAGCTGTACTGCTTAATAAACTGCTCGTAATTACCGTTGCTATGAGTGCCTTTTTCATAGTAGAACCTTTATTTATAAATATAACTCCAGACTAGCGACTCTAAATAAAGAAGAACAATTGAAAGAATGAATAGCCTTTATTAAAAAATGCAATTCGACTACACCTATATAATTCATTAAATTAATAGATATAAGTTATGGCTCATCAGAAAGGTAATCTAATCATGTCTGCATCGACTATTGAAGCAACCACTCCCTACAGTTTGTTTATTAAAGCTGAAAGTGCAAAATGTAATCTAGATTGCCACTACTGCTATTACTTAAAGAACGAAGATAAAAAAAAGCCGGGAATGGATGAAGATACCTTAAATCAAATGATCTCTAACCACATACAATCTCAGCCACCACAAACTCCTGTTATCGATTTTATTTGGCATGGTGGAGAGCCAATGATGCGAGGGTTAGATTTTTATCAATCAGCCATTAACTTACAGCAGCTACAAGTGTCAAAAACACCCATTCAAAATACAATTCAAACTAATGGCACTTTAATTAATGACCGCTGGGCTTCTTTCTTTGCTAAGCATCATTTTATGGTCGGGATCAGTATTGATGGGCCACAGCTAATAAATGACATTGCACGTATAGACAAATCAGGGAACTCTTCATTTGAGCGAACCATGCGTGGTATACAACACTTAAAAGATCACCATGTAGAGTTCAATACTCTAACGGTTATCAATAATAAAAGTTACAAGCATGGCAAAGCTATTTATCGATTTTTAAAAGACAATGGCAGCACATACTTGCAATTTCAACCTTGCATTGATCATGAAATGGATCGTCGTTTTGATTACGATTGGACACTATCAGGTAAGCAATGGGGCCAATTTCTGTGTGATGTATTTGATGAATGGGCAGCCAATGATATTGGTAAAACCTATGTGCAATTTTTTGAAAACTGCTTAATGATTTTAATGGGCCACCAAAGCCAAATGTGCCATCACACTGATACTTGTGGGCAACAATTAATGATGGAGTCCAACGGTGACGTCTTTAGTTGCGATCATTACGGTTATGATGATTTTAAAATCGGTAACATTCACCATGACAACGCATCTTTAGCACAAATGGTAAGCTCTGATGAGCAAATTAAATTTGGACAAGATAAGTACGAATCCCTAAGTCAAAAATGCCAGCGTTGTGATTTTAAACCGTTGTGTAATGGCGGCTGTCCAAAAAACCGAGTCAGTAAAACCAATAACGGTGAAGATCACAATATATTATGTGAAGGCTATGAAATGTTCTTTAAACACGCCCTGCCTGTAATGTTAAAAATGGTTGATGCGATGAAACAAGGGTATTCACCAGTCCATTACCCTATGTTTTAAAAATATCACGCTAATTGATTAAAAAATAACACTTAACTTATTTATCACCCATACTAATAAGTGCGACCTCACTTATGGATGGGTGCTGAATGAGAACAAAAAAACAATTTGGAATTTGCTTACTACTGTTGCTACCCACATTAGTGTGGATTGTCGCATCGAGTTTTACACATACTTGGTGGATTGAAAATATCACGGGGATTCCTAGCATTATCACTGGAGCTTATTGCTTCTCTTTCGTTGCTCTATTACTTTGTCGTTATTACCTTTATTCATTCTTTTGTTTATTACTTGCCACCTTGTGGTTATATCAAACGCCATCACAGCAATACACAACAGTATCCTGCCCTGACCCTTTAAGAGTCGTTCAATATAACCTGTATTATACGAATCCAGATCTTACGCCTTTTTTACACTATTTAATTAAAACAGATATAGACTTAGTTGTACTTCAAGAAGCATCCCCTTGGCATGGGGAAAGGTTTATGGAATTGATTGATGAGTATCCCTATCAATTTGGTGGAGCCCCTAGGTTAGGCTATCCAAGTGGACAAATGATTATAAGCAAGCAGCCCTTGAATTTACGAGCACAGAATACGCCAGCGGGTCATTATATGATTAGTGGTATATGGCAAAGCAGTGAAGAACGACCTGTTAGTTTATACACAGCACATCCTCCCTCGCCTAGAACAAAACAGTTATGGCACGAAAGAAATGCATTAATAGGAAGTTTAGAGCGATTAGCTGATTACTCCCCTTATGCTGACACACTGATTATTGGGGATTTTAACTTATCAGCCAACACTAAACGTTTTGCCTCGATTTATAAGAATTTCCACACAGCCCCAATACAAAGCTGGCCACGTGAAATAAAAGGAATTGCAATCCCCTCTTTCACACGGATTGCAATTGACCACCTTTGGATAAAAAATATCGAATCACCCTCACTGTTTATTTGTAAACGCGAAGTATTACCTCAATTTTCAGGATCCGACCATAGTGCTGTAGTGACGTATTTATCTAAACGGCAATAAAGCCATTATTTTAAATTGATATATCACTAATATATTGGACTACAACGTCTTTTACATAAGATTGGCAGTATTTCGCTGTGTTCGGATGGGCTTGTTGCAAAAAATTTTTTGGCCTTCAATTGGCTCTCATGAACACAAAATATTGTGTTTGGTGAATTTCAATTTCGTATATATAGATCAGTTTTTCTTTGTTTTAATTTTTTTCAACAAGCCCGTTATTTTTAAGCAAGCCCTATAACTAAAATCGATATAATTAAAGATAAATCACAATTAAATTAAATTAAAGCACTTATACTTATGTTTTATAAAATCCCATCAAAGGAATTATCACTTGAATATAACGATTAGACTTCCTGATTCAATGGGCTGTACCGTTGCTTCAACAGCTGTAATACATAGTCTTTTGGATGAATACTCAAATATTAGTATTTGCGTAATAACCCCTTTCCCTGATTTATTCCTAGGTTTAAATAATATTGATATTATCAATTGTAAGGATTGCTTTATGGATACTTATGATATTGATTTGAGAGCATATACCAAAAGACGGCCACATAATTCTTTCCCCTATCGACCAAGTTATATTCATATGATTGAAATGGCTGAAGAGCAGATGAATCATAAACTTCCAATCAATCAACCACAGATATTCCTCAATGAAGAAGAGGACCTCTGGGCTAAAAAAGAAATCGAAAAATTTCCTTATCCACTAATTTGGATTCAGTCAACATCTACATCATCTAATCGATTATGGCCTGATAACTATTGGAAAGAATTAAAACATACTTTCTTAGGCATTTATTCTTTTATAGATTTATCTATTGCAGGTTACTCCCTCAGGGAATCCCTTGCGATTGCAAAACATAGCTTTTCAGGTATTTGCCTTGATAGTTTTATGGTACACGGAGCAGCCGCAGTTAATGCAAAAAATACTTTAGTGCTTCTTGGTAGCTCTAGGCCTGAATGTGTAACTTATCCTGGACAATATATCTTTTATAAAGAATCAATATGTGATTTACAGCCTTGTGGAATGCATGGTTATTTTAATGGCTGTGAGCAAAAGCATGAGCATTTGTTCCATAAACAAAATTGTATTCACTTATCTCCTACATGTATGTCATCAATTTCCGTAGGGGATGTTATAAAAGTAATAAATTCTCTACCTAATAATAATTTATCTAATACAACTAAAAACCAATATGATTACACTTGTTAATTTCATATCCGAAATACTAGGAAATACAGCAATATTACTTTCTTTAATATCCATGCTTGGTTTATTTTTGCAGAATGAGTCATTTGGTAACATTTTTAAAGGAGGAATTCTAACCTTTATTGGTTTTCTAGTGATGATAGCAGGGATAGATATTATTGTTAATTCAATTAATTACCTATCTGGGATATTTGAATATACATTGGGAATAAAGGGGTATATAGCTGATGTATCCTCAATGTCAGGAATGATAAATAAAACCCTAGGATCAGAAATCGCAATAACTCTAACCTTTACTATGGTAGTAAATATTATTATAGCTAGAGTGACAAAATTTAAGTTTATATTTCTATCTGGACAAGCACTACTTTGGATGTCAACAATAAGCGTTAGCGTTTTGCATGCTAATGGAATACAAGGCTGGCTAATGATTACCATTGCTAGCTTTTGGGGGGGAGTGATGGCAATAGCCATGCCTGCTATCTGTCAGCCAATAGTCAGAATCATTACGGGAAAAAATAATATTGCACTTGGTCATTTTTGCTCTATTGGTTATATTATTCAGGCTGCAATCGCAAAAATTGTTGGAGATCCCAAGATATCAACTGAAGATATAGAACTGCCTAAACGATTTGAATTTTTAAAAAATAGTTATTTGTCGATGTCCATAATTATTGTACCAATGTATATGATATTAGCTCTACTTGCAGGACAGAACTATGTATTAACCCAAGGATATACTGGAAATTACCTTATAAATTCATTTATGCAATCAATGTCATTTATTGCTGGGGTATATGTTCTTAACACCGGAATTAACCTTATCATGGATTCTCTTATTCCCGCATTTAAAGGAATAGCGACCAGAATGGTTCCTAATGCAATTCCCGCTTTAGATTGCCCTATACTTTTTCCTTACATGCCTAATGCGGTCATATTGGGTTTTCTATCCACGATGGTTGGTTCTATTATTGGCGCAGTATTACTTCCAATTATAGGCCTTCCTATAATAATCCCAAGCATGTTAATAGGATTTTTTGCTGGAGGTACTGCTGGAGTTTTTGGAAACGCGGTTGGAGGGATTAGAGGCACCCTTATTGGAGGAGTAGTTCATGGTATATTTATAACTATGATACCTGCATATATTATTTCAATATCGTCCTTTTATAATATTCATGGGGTGACATTTAGTGATTCTGATGTAATTATTTCTGGTATTATTATAAATGGATTAATTTTAGGTCATTGGAAATTAATCACCATCCTTTTATTACCTTTAATATCGTCTTTTTTCTATCTTCGTAAGATACAATAATTTTATATAAAGTGGGGCATAAAATGAAAGCACCATTAGATATGTATATAGGGAATGAATTTAAAACAAACAAGCATGAATTGCTTACAATACTGGCAGTAGAATCTGAAAATATGGTCGTACTAACTAACCACAATAATGAAGAGATACGTATGTTGCTACCTTCAGTTCAAAAAATGAAAAATAAAATAGATAAACTTAAAAAAACTGGTGAAAAAATAACACCTACCTCATTAAATCAATTGATCAAAAAAATAGCACTTTACTTTCCTGTGAAACTCTAAAATATTTCCAAGTTTAGTTACCTAAACTTGGAAGGGATTTAATAGGCTCTGAAAAGTCATCCTTCATCAGTGTTTCCTTTAGCTCTCGATCACGTTTTAATTTAAATTAGGTTAAAACTAGTCATAACTTCATTGTCATATGCCAGTTGGTGAAACCCTAATGTCATACCCAAACAAAACCGCTGCCCAATAAATAAAAATAACTATTTTCGAGAAATGTTCAAAAAAACAATTTCTCATTTTTAGTCGCTTCCATATCTTGTAGCATTGAAAAGAATAATTATGTGAGGTTTGAAGTAATTCTACAGTCTCGTTATATTAGTTTGAGGAAACAGTGGCAGTAGAAATCGAAAAGTACAAGTACTTATATGAGTTTCAGAAAGAGCAGTTGGCAGAAGAACGACAAAGATACTCTCGACTAGAAGATAAAGCAGTGAAATATTTGACGGCACTCACATTTGCTCTTACCGCTTATATTTTATTGGTTAGGTGGGTGTCCAAATCAATATTGCCGCCTGAAGGAATGCTAAGTTGGTTGGTGGTAGTTTCTATTCTACTTACCTTTTTAGCTTTGTGTTCATCTTCGAGTTTAATTTTACGAAGCTTACAGCTTCAGGACTTGATTAAGCTCCAAACCGATAGCTCGATGATGAATATTTTAAAGGGAATAAAAGGGAAGTTGTGTATCTTGGGGGCTGTTGCACATAATCTGAACGGGTAAATAAATCCTACTATTGACTCATTATTATTGAAAAACGACCTCAACATTGAATAAACGATTGAGAAAGGCGGATCTCTCCCGTACTACGGTTTCACGTTTATCATTACATAACCAGAAATCAAATTGTCCCTTATTCAACATTCTTAAAGATTCAAATCTTTGGATCGTTGACCAAGCTCGCTTCCTCAGTTTGAAACCACCGGCGGCCACGATCAATTTCTTAATGGGGGCATGATCGGACTCAATGCCATTATTGAGGCATTTAACCTGCCACTGCTCGATATCCTCCCGCAGTCGTCCTTCTTTCTTCAGTAGAGCAATAGCATTGGCGTATGAGGAATGTTTATCTGTATTTAACGTTTTGGGATGTTGTTTTTGGTCATAATATCTCAAGCAACGCTTAAGGAATTAGTAGGCCGCTTCTTTATTGCGCTTGTGGGAAAAATAAAAATCGAGAGTCTCTCCTTGCTTATTAATGGCACGGTAAAGGTAGTGCCATTTTCCCCTTTACTTTGACGTCGGTTTCATCAAGTTGCCAGGATGAATCGGTTTTGATGAATTGATAATTACGACGTAACTTTTTTCGTAATTTAGGGGAATATTCAATAAACCAACGGTAAATAGTGGAGCGATTAACCGAACCGATATGCCTCACTCTGCGAGCATATCACAAGGTTTGCGTAACTCATTGGTGTTGAACCATACCAACGTAAACACCAAAGTATAATTTCTGGTGCAAAGTGTTTCCATTTAAAATCAGGATTGGTCATTGAGTCGCTCGATTAGATCGGGAAAGAAAGGATTTTGAGCCGATACTAAATTTTTTGTAAGTAAACCCATTAAATACAACAGGTTTACTTACAAAGTAAAATTAACTATAAATATACCGCTTACTTTAAATAACTAGATAAATCATATAAGAAACTTATTGGTTATGACGTATATAAAAACAAAGGTTACGATTTATTAATCTTGTTTTATTAGTAATCAAAGTGTTGCAAATAAAAGAAAATTGACCATCTGAGTTAGCGGAAAAGTGACCAACAATACGCAGCTTTATTGCTGTTGAGCGACATCGTACAATCAAGGGAAAAGTAGGCAGTGTTGATACCTCGTACTATGTGAGTTCACTCTCACCGAGGCACAAATTGATAGGCCATTACACAGACAACATTGGCGAATAGAAAGTACTCAGCACTACATCTTAGATGTAGTCTTTAAAGAAGACGCTTCACTAATTGTGATGGAAAATGCGGTAGAAAATATGGCGTTATTTCGTCGTTTTTTACTAAATATGCTTAAGTAACATAACTGTGGTGCACCAAGTCAACGCAACAAACTAAAGAAAGCAGGCTGGAACTACAGAGCAGAAGTTTTCTTTGATTGATATTTGATCAAAGTATGCTCCCGCCCTAGGGTCAGCATTGATAATAAACATAAAATTAATAACAAGGTGGAAGTATGAGAAACATCATAACATATGCGGCATTATTTTTAAGTCTTAGTGCTAATGCATCTGAACTTTCTAAAATGGAAGTTTCAGATATATTGTCTCTTCCTGACTGTAATAATTTAAACGAAGAAATATTAAATGGAAATGTTGAATATAGTTGTATTGATTATAATTATATTTATGAGAATGAAACTGAGGAATATGATAAATCTTCTGTTAATAAAACGCCAAATTACATAAATTTTAATAATAAAGGGACTCAGTTTATTTTAAATAATAAAGGTGGGTATTTTGCACGACTGATTGTTGAGCATGATTGGTATAGTGAGAGTACTGGAAAGTATTATCGTCATCGAGATGTAACAGGGCAAATTTCTGTTGGGAATAAAACTAGTATAAATGTAGGCAGTACTGTGCCATATGCAGAGATTACCGTTGAAATTCGAAAGTTTGAAGGATGGAAACCTAT
>NZ_MSCO01000002.1:99855-210930 GCF_002954705.1 Aliivibrio sifiae | reverse complement strand
TGGGAAACCTATTGTAACCGACTATATATATCCTTTACAAAATAAATGGTTTAATTCTAACAGTAATATAAATCAAATGCAGTGGGATGTTTGGGGAACGATATTCAATGCACCTCATAGTCAGGTTCAACCTGCGGGTACATATAATTATATTGAGACTGACTATGTAGTTCTTTACGCTAATGTTCTTAATAATAATTTTCTTGATAAAGGTTTGGCTATTTTAACAACATCAGATATTGCCGATTTGAATACTGAAGATATGTCGTATATCAATAATCGTATCAAAGCATGGAGTATACCAACTGGTTGGACTGTTCGTTTTTATGAAGATGCCAATTTTCAGGGTAACTTTTGGACACGTCAAGGCGGACGAGGGGATGATGTTGAACTAAGGGACAAAATTAGTTCAATAAAGATATTAAGTAAATAAAAATTATACGGTGTAATTACCATTTACAGATGTTTTTTCAAGCGGTCTTCAAATTTGATTATAAACCGATTAATAGCAGCTCTCTAGCTATGGATTGGTTTCGACCACTTTTTCGAAGCCGCTTTAATCGCAAGGTATATCACTTTTTTTGCTGAATCATCACTTGGAAAGGGGTTGTTGCAAATAATTTGAGTTGGTAAATAAGTCCTACAATTGACTCATTATTATTGAAAAACAACCTCAACATTGAATAATGTGATTCATGAAGGCGGACCTCTCCCGCACAAGGTTTTTACGTTCATCCTGACGAAGCCAGAAATCAAACTGGCCTTTATCTAACATTCGTAATGATTCAAATGACCAGGGCTGTTAAAAATAATCTGGAATTGATAAATAAGTCCTATTATCAACTCAGATTATTTGCAACACCCCCCTCAAATTCACCTTCATAAAGTTCACTTTTAGCTAGATGATAAAAGATACCTAGCGACTAAAGATATTCCCCCTACCGAGCTTAAATTTAAACTAAAAACACACAGTGAATATGTGCTACCGAGAGTCATTCGAATATTTTTTCTCCATGTGATTATTTCAACATTTGATAATGAGGGGCTTGTTGCAAAAAATTAAACAAAGAAAAACTGATCTATAGCAATAGCTGTTGCCGCCGATGTATTTTCAAGCCCCTTTCCTGTTTGACTAACGATTACAGGGTAACCATTATAGTGTCCCTTTATAAAACACAAACAAACCAGTCTTCTCAATAACAACATTATCTAATAATGCGGCAAAATGTTGAGCTTCAATAGGCATAGATCCTTGAATAATAATTGGTTGTGACGGTGATTGAGAGTTCCCCTTCACTATTACACTTTTCATTTAAGCCATAGAAAAAAAACTCACTGACAACATAAAAAAGAAAAGAAAAATAGTCTTAATAGAACGCATATAAACTCCATTATTGATAAAATAAATTTGCACGCACTATATACTCTTCCCATGTGATAAAGTCAGAGCAAAGCAAACGTTTGCTTTTCAAATAAACGACACTTCATGATCATATCGTTAAAGTTTTTTTAACTCTATATATTGAATTATTAAACTTACTAAATCAAAGAAAAATGCTATCGTTCTCTTTCCTGTGTCCAAGAATAATAAACATGACTTTTAATAAACAACACTTACAGCATTACTTCCCTTTTTATATTGCTGCCTTATTCACATTAACCCCTTGGGTTAACTCACCTACGGCTTTAGTCATGGGTTTCGCTTTAGCGAGTTTCGGTTTTGTTCCAACCAACTTTTCTCTCGGCAAAGTGACTAAAAAATTACTCGCCTATTCTATTGTGGGGCTAGGTTTTGGGATCCAACTAAACGAAGCCATTGAAGCAACCTCAAATGGTATTGGCATTATTTTATCAACCATTTTTGGTACGTTGGTACTTGGTTGGTTACTAGCAAGACAGATGAAACTGGATAAAGTAACCGGTCATTTAATCGCTTCCGGTACGGCTATTTGTGGTGGAAGTGCAATCGCTGCAGTTGCTCCCGCAATAAATGCTGATGAAGAAGCAACAGGCTTAGCCTTAGCTACCGTATTTGTCTTAAACTCTATTGCACTATTTATCTTCCCTGTCATTGGGCATGCGTTAGAGCTGAGTCAACACGCCTTTGGGACTTGGGCTGCAATTGCGATTCATGATACCTCATCCGTTGTAGGCGCCGCTTCAGCTTATGGTGAAGAAGCGTTAAAAACAGCAACGACACTTAAGCTAGCTCGTGCATTATGGATTGTTCCTGTTGCCTTTATTAGCGCTCTACTCTTCCGTAGTAATAGTAAAAAAGTCACCATTCCTTATTTTATTCTCTTTTACTGCTTAGCGATTTTAATCAACGATAACTTGCCACAATTCCAAATGGTTTATAACGGTATTTTTGATATATCAAAAAAGCTATTAGTCTTGTGTCTCTTTTTTATTGGTTGCGGTATCTCTATTGAAAAAATCAAATCAGCAGGAGCTAAACCTTTAATCTTCGGTGTGCTTCTTTGGGTCGTTATCTCTACTACGTCTTTACTCTATATCATAAATTATATTCAATAAAAAATTTACAGAATAACTACCCGTATTTCTGAAATCCTATTTCCAATAAATGAGTACATACTATTCTACCTAACTAGCCTAGCAGAAGAAGGAACTGAACTACTAGGTTATTCTTTGCTCGCTTATAGCGCGCTAGGTTTTGGTATTGAAGTACATCGCCTTAATAAGAATTCATAATTTCGCCTAGCTAACGACACTTGTCGTTAGCTAATTATTCACTCAGTGCCTCTGCTTTCATCGCAAAATAGCGGATCATTTTAATAAGATCTGACTTACTTATTTCTTGTAACGTTAATGCAACTTCTACGTCTTTTTTTATCGTCTTGAGCAACACTTGTTTTCTCAAACTTTCACTTTGCATACTGAACTCCAAACACTAACATGCTCATTTAACGACTAGAATGTGCTCTAAATATAAAAAGTACTAAATACAATTTATGTAGGGCATACCCTAAAAATGAATAATGTAAGTTTATAGCTTTAACGAAGTATTCCAATAGCATATTGAAATACTAATCAATTCAATATGCTAAAGCCATCCATAGCTTCCCTTAGCTTTAAATACAAATCACTCACCTTGCTCGAGTTTTTAGTATTTTCTTCCATTCGTTGGTAATGAGAAATCGTTTTTTGCAAATATTCTTGATGATCTACCTCTGATAAATTCCACATTTCAGAACCGATATTACTCAAAGGAACAATAGCTTGATTACTGACATGAATAATTTCATAAAAGCGTTTATTCTCTTTAACTAACGTTTCTGACACTAAACCAAAGCCCATATCAATTAACTCAGTTCTCACTTTGTAATGATGCAATACAGGGCACAAGATAAATTCTAATTCAATACCTTGATTACGTGTCTGGATGGCACGAACCAATTCAATTAATAAATCCCCTCCTACACCAGCAATAATAATTAGATTCTTTTTATCTGGGACGAGAGGCAGTTGAGCTACATCCATGCAGTGCACTTGCCACTGAGAGCTGACTTTTAAGGCGTGCTTTTGCAGTTGAGACTCTAATTCAACCATCAACTCATCGACGACATCGACAAAATGGATCAGACTTTTGGGCTGCGAAGCCAATAAAGCAATGCCTAACTGACCATGATCACAACAGCAATCCCAAATATGATCATATTGCCTAGTGACTTTATTTTTAATGGTGTCTAAACGAGAACTTAGTTTCATGGCTCAATATTATTAGTGAAAATCAGGCACAGTATATAGTATTTTTTTCATAAAAATCAGGTAAGCTAGCTCAAGATAATTTAACCAAATGGTAAGCACTATGTATAAACTGATCGCATTGGATATGGATGGCACTCTGCTTAACTCTGATAAGCAAATCTCAGCCGAAAACAAAGCCGCTATTGCCGCTGCTCGTGAACAAGGAGTGGTCGTTGTTTTAGCTTCTGGTCGCCCCCTAAATGGCATGAAACCACAACTCGAAGAATTAGGCATGACAACAGAGAACGATTACGTTCTTAGTTACAATGCCTCACTCGTTCAAAAAGTGAAAAGCGAAGAAGTTATCCGTAGCCAAATAATTACCGGTACTGACGCAAAAATTCTTGCTAAATTAGCGAAAAAACTCGGAGTTCACATTCACGCCTTCTCTCAAGAAAAAGGTCTAATCACCCCTGCATCAAGTCATTATACTGAGCATGAATCTACAATCACTGGCATGCCAATCACTGTGATTGATTTTGAAGAGCTATCAGATGATGAACAAATAATGAAAGCGATGATGATTGATGAGCCTAAGCTACTTTCTGCTGCTATCAAACAATTACCTTCCGATTTATATGAGCAATTTACGATAGTACAAAGCGCTCCCTTCTTCTTAGAATTTTTAAACCCAAACAGTAATAAAGGCGTAGGTGTAAAAGCATTAGCAGACCATCTTGGTATTACTGCCGATGAAGTCATCTGTATGGGCGATGCGGGTAATGATTGGCATATGATTAAATATGCAGGTCTTGGCATTGCTATGGAAAATGCCACTGATGATATCAAAGAGATCGCTAACCACATTACCGTAAGTAATAACGAACATGGTGTAGCAAAAATCATCGAAGAGTTTATATTAAACGTTTAATTCTAAACGAACAGACTCATAACAAAATAAACCCCAGTATAAATTACATATACTGGGGTTTTTAATTACTACAAATATCTTGTATTACATCATAAGACTACGCTTCTGATTCAAGCAATTTTTCTTCTTGATCATCACCGCTGTTTTTATTTTTCAGAGAAATAAGGATCAATGAACATATCATACCAAGTACCGCAACAGTTAAACCAATACCAAAGATCATCTGATATGCCTGAATCGCAGGGTAAGTATCAATAATCCAACCATTTAATGCATATGCCCAAAACACTGATGCATAAGCAGCAAATGAACCAACACTCATTGCTGAACCACTGTAGTCCTTTGGTACACCCGCTTCAGCTACCGGTGCTAAGATAATTCCTTTAGCTAAGAAGATACTGAAAGAGAAGCACATTAACAACACCATGTTCATCATTAGCATGCCTTCTGTTTTAGGCAGTGCAATCGTCACACCCAAACAAATTGCCGTTAAACCCAAAGCAAAAAACATCATTTTAATGGAAGATTTAAATACGAAATCAGCAATAGATCCGGCAACTAAACCAGCAACTACTCCCATTGCACCTGTATTAATAATACCGAAGATAGCGGCTTGTGCTGTTGATAAACCAAATACGGCTTGTAGGTAAGGTACTGTATAAATTAGCGTAATATAAATCCAATATACTGTTAGAGAAGTAATCGCAGCTAACCATACTGTTGGCATTTTTAGTACATGAACTAACCCTTTTAATGCTTCTTTGTTTTTGCTCTCACCTTGCTTAATTTCCATGTGATTATCTGGTACAAATTTCCATACACAGAAAATCATTGGAAGGATAAGTAACGTATAGAAAACAATTGCGCCTTGGAATACAAGGATTGAACCACCAACCAACGCCATGATACCAACGATAACAGCATTCATACTCATTTCAGCAGCACGGCGCACTGATTCTAGTAACCCAAACGCCATGCCTTTGTTTTTATCGCCAGACATTAAGGTAACGCCATTAACGACTGATGGCCAGAAAGCTGCATCTACTAGCCCCCAAATACCGGCAATCACAACCAAAATACTGAATCCAGGTTCTAAGAAAATGATGGTCATCATACTCAAAAAACGTATCGTCAGGCTGGTAATTAAAATGGATTTTACTGAAAAACGGTTATTGACCCAACCTGCTGGTATATAGAAAAACATTGCAGAACCAATTAGGGTAAATAAGATCCCCATTTGGGTGTTGTCTATTTGTAGCACTTCTAAAAGTAAGTTATAAAACGTACCTTTAAATGCTTCAAACGCAGAGTAAATGATTTGTCCTGACATCACGACAGAGAAAAAACCAAACAGCTGGTTTCGACTCGTGAAGCCTATTTTTTCAAACAAGTTCATAGTGGTAATCCTTTCACGTTATTGTTTTAATTATTATATTAAGCTTTATATTTCGATGGGAATTTATGTGCGATATCAGTACAGATACCATCAACACCCCAATTAAATAACTCGTTTGCACGAGCCAAATCATTTACCGTCCACACATTTACTTTAATTCCTGACGCTTTAAATTTATTTACCATTTCACGAGTTAAGCCCTTCTCTTCAGGGTGAATGTAATCGGCTTGACACCATTCAATGATTGAGTTCCAATCATCCCATAAGTTATGACTTTCAAACAAACAAGCAACTTTACTTTCAGGGCTTTTACGTTTGAATTCAGACAATACTAAGTGGTTAAAACTTGAAATAATAAGCTCACGTTCAGGGTTTAACTCTTTAAGTGCCATGATCAAATTATCGATCAATAAATGACTTAATTTAGCACTTGCCGAACACGATTTAATTTCAATATTTAAATTCAATTCTTTTTCGTTCGCTAATTTGATCAATTGTTGAACAGTTGGTAAACGCTCATCAATATAATCATCACTAAACCAACTTCCAGCATCAATAGAGTTCAAATCGGCGTGGCTAATATCACACAATCGGCCACTTTTATCTGTACAGCGATCTAACGTATCGTCATGAGAAATAATCACCGTGCCATCTTGTAGAATATCAACATCACATTCAAACCATTGAACACCATGGTCTTTACATAATGAGAAAGCAGAAAGCGTATTTTCGGGAGCCAGAGAAGACATACCACGATGAGCTATTAATGTTTTCATTGTTAACCTATTTTACGTGTTAGAAGATGTGAAGGATGATAACGCTTAGATCATTTCATAAATGTGACAAGAACAGATAAAATGAGCATTCGAACGTTCGAATAGGAACTTATTTCATTTTTTGCCTATGGGTTAACAATATTAATATCATTAACTTTAATTTTTTCGATATTAAAGAGAGCAGAAATCAAACAAGTTACCACCCTTCAGAATTTATCTTCTTAAATTACAATTAATAACTGAATAAATAACAATAAATACATCGAGATTATTTATGTATTGAAATGGCAATTACGGCAAAGATGAAGGTAACATACGATTAATAATCGTTAGAGCACGATCAAAATCATACGCTTGTAACGCCTTAATTAATTGTTGCTCATCGCAATCTAAATTGACTTGTTCAGGAAAAAGATGAGTGGCTAAATCTAAAGCATTACTATCATATTCTTCTACTTTATTTTTCAGATCCTGTAATTCTTGTCTACTTATCGTAGTTTTCTCTTTTTGAGCACTTCCTGTCGCCAGCAAAGATAATTGCTCAAAGAATAATAAATACTCAGCATCACTCTGCGTAAGTAGTTCCACAATATCACTCTTACTACTATAAGTTGCGCTTGATTCAACTTGCTGTAAAAGTGCAGCAAGCTTACGACCACCTAAATTTGCAGTCATACTTTTCAATGTATGTGCAGTACGCTCAAGTAACCCCATATCACTTTGTTTCAAAGCAGATTGAAGATCACCCAACATTAGCTCAGCGGTTTCCATATAGCGTTTAATTAAGCGCTGTAATAAATCAGGATCATTATTGCTGTACAGCATTGCATCATCTTTAGAGAATGTAGACTTATAGTGAGATTGCTCATGACCCGAAGACGTTGAAGTAAAAGACATATCCAATGGTAACCCATCAAAAGCATTAGCAATATGTATCGCTAGTTTATCAAACACAATCGGTTTCTCGATAAAACTAATAAAACCACACAACATTGCTTTGTGCTTTATTTCTGGTAACACATTAGCAGAAAGGGCAATAATAGGCGTTGTTATATTTCTTTTACGGATTGCTTCTGTCGCTTGGTAGCCATCCATTATTGGCATCTGAAGATCCATTAAAACCAATGCATAAGTATAATTATCAATATACTCCAGAGCCTCTTCTCCATGATTTGCAACATCAACACGTAAATTCAATTTCGTTAACATCGCCGTCGCAACCTCTTGGTTAAACTCATTATCTTCAACGAGTAATACACTTTGCCCTTCAAACTCAACAACAGCGCGTTTCCCATCGTCATGATTTTTCGGCTTTATTTGCGTTAAGCTTTTTAACAATGTTAATTTAAAATAAAATTCGCTACCTTTACCTAACTCACTTCTTACTTCAATGAGTCCTCCCATTGAGGAAACCAAATTTTGGCTAATGTTTAAGCCTAACCCTGTTCCACCAAAACGTCTTGTTGTCGAACTATCAGCTTGAGAAAAAGCGGTAAATAAATCATCAACTTGTGAAGGAGTCATGCCTATTCCTGAATCAATAATCCGAACGACAAACGTAGCATCTGTATCGGTTGACTTAATAGCTGAAAGGTAAATAATCACTTTGCCTTCAGGGGTAAACTTAACGGCATTTCCTGCTAAGTTTAGGATGACTTGATATAACCTTAGGGGGTCTCCTATTAGTGTCATACTCAAGGCTTCGTCTAATATTATCTCAAGTACAAGCCCCTTCTCTTGTGCCTTAATAGATAAAATATCATTTACGTCATCTAGCGTATCTGATAATAAAAAAGGGATGGATTCTAATTGTAATTGACCAGCTTCAATTTTTGATAAATCTAGAATATCATTAATAATCAACAATAAAGATTCAGCCGAACGGTGAACCTTTCTAATATAGTTAGCGACTATCGGCTTCTCAACCTCTTGCAAAGCGAGATAAGACATCCCTAGAATAGCATTCATTGGTGTTCGTATTTCATGACTCATATTCGCCAAAAAATCAGATTTTGCTTTACTGGCCTCATCAGCTGTTTTCTTTGCAATTTCGAGTTGAATATTAAGCTTCCTTAATTTTCGACTCCAAATAAAAATCGCAATAAGAATAAAGGTGGAGGAAAAACCAATGGTATATACTAATTCATAATCTACTTTTTCTATTAACTTTGGAGCACTCCATTTAAGTAAAATACGTTTTTTTTCTTGTTCAGAAATTGAACTTACTACATTATTAATAATTGAATATAGTTCAGGCTCAGAATCTAATACGTGAAAAGTAGGACTTATTTTTTGCTCAAGGCGACCAACAAGATCAATACTTTGATACTCATTAGTTGAAATTAAATAATTTAGAACATGAACGGTATCAATGACCCCCATAACTTCTTCATTATTAACAAGCTCAAGTCCTTCTTCTGTATTATCAACGAGCACCCAACTAATATTTGGGTATCTTTTTAAAATTTCTGGCGTATTTGCCCCATTACGCAAAATACCTATCGTCCAATTCGTTATATCACTTAACTCAACACTGTGAACATCAAGATTAGAAGCAAGAGCAAGTTTATTTGAAAAAAGAGGATCTACTGGATGATAAGAATAACTTAATGTATTGTTTTCTACTGCAGCTGAAACTAACTCTACCTTCTCTTGAGAAATGAGATCTTTTGTTTCAGTCCAACTATCTACAACTTTTGGGATAATCTTAAGACCCGTTTTATTCTGAATTAACTGCAAAAAATCATTAATGATACCAGTGTAATTTTTTTTATTATCTATAAACTCATAAGGCATAGCTGAAGGATCAATGCCTATAAATACTTGTTTTTTATTTTTGATCCATGCCAACTCCTTCGGAGATAAATTTAATAACTGTCCGTGAAAACCATTATCTTTATATAACTTTGAAATATAAGAAAAAAGCGGAGGAGGTAAGTATTCAAATAATTGCAGGGATGGCATATAAATATACCCTTTTCTTATTTTATTTCCATAATAATAATACTTAACCTTTCCAACTTTTGAGGTCCTTATCTGAGATCGATAATTAGCCGCTAACTCAACATATGAATAGTTCAACTCCTCTTTATTACCATCATTTTGATGATAAAAATTAAATACCTTAATTGGCTCTATGGATGTTTCAGTAAATATTTCTATTTTTTTAAGAGCTTCTCTAATATCAAAGATGGTAACAATACCTTCAAATTTTTCAATATCATCATGAACTAATAAATAAGCCGCGATTTGAGATAAAATATCCGCTTTTTTCAAAGCATTGGTATAGTCTGCATAAACTCGCTCATTAATAAAATCCTCATAATGGTCATCATCCTGACGAAGATGAGAAAGTGCTGCATTAAATCTATCTCTGATTTTTTCGTTATTAAATTCAACATAAATTGGAGATATATATGAAATATTACGATGAACATGTATATCTGATAAGGTCATACCTAATTGACTTGATAGGTACCACTCTAAAACTCGTCGTTCAATAACTAATATATCAATAGTTTTATCTTCTAAATCCAAAAAAGCATCAGAAAGGTTAGAATAAACCTTATTTTCTTTTGATTTTAATGACTTATTTATCTCTAATAAAGCTAAACGACTTGGAGAGCTCCCTTCTTGTAATAAGGAACCTACTATAAGATCTTTTCGATTCTTACTAAGATCTATTTTATTAGATGCATAACTAACAGGAATATATTCTAATTCAATTAATGACTCGCTATAAAAGTGGTCAAGTGACTGCTTACTTGTAATTCCCGAAATAAATGCGATATTAGAGTGAGTGGTAAGAATATTCTGCCGAACTGAAAGAGGTAAACGTGATACGTCACCAACTTTATAACCCATATCGTTTAGCAATTTTTGAATCAAACTAAACTCAAGCCCTACAGATGGACTTTCTGCATACATATATGGTGGGTTCCCATACCCAAAAATACCAGACAAAGGCACTCGATGTTTGCTATGGCTAAAATACTCTTTAAATATATGATTTTTTTTATCATCTTCTAAGTTAGTAAGCATTTTATTTATAAGAGAGAGCAATATAGGCTTACTCTTAACAACTAGCATAGATGCTTCGGAATTCTGCCATCGGGCTACAACACTATTTACTTTAAATTCATCATTTAGATAATAGCGCTGAGCAGTATCCATTCCCGAAATAGGCTCGGTATAGACGGTATCTACTTCCCCTTCCTTTAGGGCTTTCAATGCTTCTAACTGAGTAGGATAGTAATGAAAAAAATGAGTATTTGGTGTTTTCCAATCAGGTTTGCTTTCACCTCTAATCAAAGCGATTTTAAGATTAAGTATCTGATCTATCCTATTAAAACTAGCTCTTTGAGATAACGTAATCAAAGAATGTTGAAAAGGAAGATACGATATACTGCTATTTACATCTAACCATTGAGCTTGCTCGCCTCGACCAAATAAATAAACATCCCCTAAATTATTTAATAATGCTTTATTAGCTTCTTCACGTGTATTAACTCTAAGGAATCGTATATTTAAATCATAAGAAATACGTAGAAGTTCAGCATATTCTTTTATTATCCCTTTTAATTTATGAGCATTATCAAAATAGGAATAAGGATAATTATCTGATAATACGACAATAGTAATGGTCGGATTATACTCAAGCCATTTATTTTCACTTTCTGTCAGAGACATTTTATTTTCAGACAAAGCATTACAACTCATTAGAGTAAATAATAAAATAATTATCCTAATCATGCTTCCTTCCTTAATCTCTAAACTTCTGTTTATACTCTATAATCTGGGGTAAATTAGCCAAAAACAAATCGACAAGTTCAGGATCAAAGTGCTTTCCTTTCTCTTCTTTCAATAGAGCGACGGCGTCTTCAATACTCCATGCTTTTTTATAAGGTCTCTCGGATATTAATGCATCAAAAACATCAGCAATAGTAGATATTCTCCCGACTAAAGGGATATTACGTCCAGCAGTTCCTCGTGGATATCCTGAACCATCCCATTTCTCATGATGATTTTTTGCGACATCAATTGCCATTTGCATTAATAGTGAAGTGCTTTCTTTACCTAGGATCTCAACGCCAATATCCACATGCTGTTTCATCACCTCAAATTCTTCGACAGTTAACCTACCCGGTTTTAACAAAATTGAATCTGGGATCCCAATTTTTCCTACATCATGCATTGGCGCTGCACTTCTTAATCTTTCAGACTCTTCCTCACTCAATCCAAAAGCTTTTGCTAGTACATAACAAGAATATCCCATTCTTTTTACGTGCATTCCTGTCTCGTTATCTTTGTATTCGGCGGCACGACCCAGGCTAGATAATGTTTCAAGTTGCCCTCGATTAATTTCTTTTGTTTGTTCTTTCACTTTATAGTAAAGAGATCGCTGTTGATTATATAAACTCAGTTGAGTTTTAACGCGTTGTAATGTTACCGCAGGTGTAATAGGTTTTGAGATATAGTCAACCGCACCACATTCTAGCCCTCTGAGCTCATCTTGTGATGATATTTTTGAAGTCACAAAAATAACAGGAATATGACGAGTTTGAGGTTGAGATTTTAATACCTTACATACTTGATAACCATCCATCACTGGCATCATTATATCCAATAAGATCAATTCTGGTTGTGGCTTTTTCTCTGCAAGCTTAATCGCGAGCGGACCATTAATAGCAACTCTTACTTGATAGTTTGAACCTAGAATCCCTGTCAGTACATCAACATTATCGGGACTGTCATCAACAACAAGTATAATTGGTTTATCTTCCATAATTCTCCAAAAAATATTGCCCTACCTATTAATTAAATATAGAAGACATATCAGTAATAATCATTAATTTCTTTCGTGTTTATTACCCTTTGAGCAAACATTCAGAACCAGTATTTATTTGAAATATACATCCGATAAATATTATCTGGCACAAAATGGTAAGTATTCTTCTGTAACGAAAAGCATAATAGTGCCAAGAAAACACATCACTGATTACTTACTTTTTGGGTCTCAATTATGAAAAAAACATTTATTAAAACTGCAGGCATTATTATTCTAGCGACAACATTAACAGGTTGTATTGGTAGCAACGCAGTAACAGGGAAAGTAATGAAATTCAATGTTGAGGTGGTTGATAACCGCTATGCTAGAGTTGGGGTAAATTTACTTCTTGCACCAGTTTACGGAATTACAACTGCGGTTGATTATGTTGTATTTAACTCATTAGAATTTTGGACAGGTAAAAATCCAATCTCTGGTCGTCCACATATTTTTGATTCAAAAACAGACATTCATTTTAAAGTAAATGATGAATTAGACCCATCATTGCGTAATGCGCCTATTGACCCATTGGTAAACCAAAGAACTATTTCTACTGGTGAAATGAAAAAGATTGACAATAATACCATTCAAATGAACATCACCTATAACACAGGAGAAACAGGAATTTTGCGAGGGATACGTGATGGTAAAAATGTAAATTACTATATTGATGGGGAGCTTATTTCTCAAACAACTATCGCCCGATTAGAATATCTACAAGAGAGTTAAGAGTGATAATTTAAAGTGAAAAAGTCACCCTTATATTGGGTGACTTGATATTACTTACAGTACAGAAATACCGGATTAATGCTAAATTTTAAAAAAGGAAAGGATATCTTTTTGCCTTATCGATAATTCCGACAATTCCTCACTTGCTTTCGCACTTTGATAAATACCACTCACATTTTGAGTCACTAATTCAGAGGCAATATTGATATTTTGTGCAATTTCATTCGTCACACTCGATTGCTCTTCTGATGCTGCAGCAACCAATGTATTCATGTCTGAAATGTCAGTAACAGAACTCGCAATTCCCGTAAATGCACTTGCAACCTTCTCTGCAACCACTTGTGACTCGTTCAGTAATTGAGCATTCGATCTCATATAGATATCAGCTTTATCTGATTGCTCTTGCAACTTAGCTATAATCTCTTGAATATCAACCGTAGATTGTTGTGTCTTTCCAGCTAAAGAACGAACCTCATCAGCAACAACAGCAAAGCCACGACCTTGCTCCCCTGCTCTTGCCGCTTCAATTGCCGCATTTAACGCTAGTAAATTGGTTTGCTCAGAAATACTATTAATAACATCAATAACCCCACCAATTTCTGTTGAGTATTCTTTTAGTTGATTAACAATTACCACTGAATCTTCTACTGATGAGCTAATCTTAGCCGCTATTGCTGTAGAACTAGATAACGCTTCATGTCCTAAGGCTACATTACTCTGAGCAGCACTTGCAGCACCCTCAGCATTAGAAGCATTTATACTCACCTCAGAAGCGGTACTCGATAACTCGCTTACTGCCGTTGCTATCTGCTCTATTTGTGCAGTCTCTTGTTGAGCATTCACTTCAGATTGCGTCATCACAGAAGCAAGTTCAGTTGAAGCCGTCGAGACATTTTCAGATATCTGATGGCTACCTTCAATTACACGCTTTAACTCTTGTATCATAACAACCGCACTAGCATAAATCCCCGTATTCTTGCTAGATGAAGTTAACTCCATACTTAAATCACCCTGAGAAATACACTTGATAATATGTTCAATATGTTCTGGTTCTCCACCTAATGGCTTATATATATAATCCATAATTACCTTATAGATAATAGAAGAAAATAATGCAATAGACACCAAAGTGATCAACATAGAAATAAATAAGGTGTTATTACTTGGTTCAAGAATAACCTCATTATATTCAAATGATGCCACCATCCAATTTTGACTTTTTTCTACAGATGAAACGACATAAATAGTATCGTCCTGACTATAAGAATCGTAAGTCATTGTTCTATTAGTTGGTGATAAAACAGAATATTGAGGTCTCACATCATGCATGTTTTTACCGATATATTCTGACTTTTTTGATGATAAAATATAACCATCTTTTCTATATACATAAACTTGATTACTATTCGTTAACTCGCGAATAAAATCAGAAAAAATAGAAAGAGGAACGGATGCAGCAAGAACACCAACAATTTGGTTATTTCGTTTAACTGGTATAGCGAAAGAAAAAACTTGATCATTCTCAGTATCAGTATAAACATCAGTAATTACTTTATTTTCACCAGAAAAAACTCTTTTATACCATTCACTCGATTTACCATTGAAATTAGGAATTATACCTTTTCCATCAGAAGAAACCGTCAAACCAGTTTTATCTGCATAAAATATATTATCAAAAACACCCAACTCATTGTTAATATTAGATAATATATTTGATGTTCTATCAATATCAACCAATCTTCCACTAGAGTCAACATCAAGATAAATTGAATTTATTATATTAAAATACTCGGTTATTTTTGATGTTAAATTCGTTGAAATTAAATCTGTTTTCTCTGTCATTGTTCGATTGTAAGAAGAAAGACTTTCTTCTTTAAAATTGAAATATCCAAACCCTGATAATCCAAAGCAAACCACAACACTCATGCTTATAAAAATAAGCATTAATTTCCCTTTTAACGTTTTCATAAATAATTTAACATTTTCATTAATAAGTAAGTAAAGACTACCCAAACAAAAAGTAAATAACAATAAGGTCAATAAGAAATATAGAACAAATATAATAATAAAATAAAATAAAAGCCAAATTTAGCTATGATACCTATCAATAACAATAAATACATACAAAATCTGTATATGATTTTTAATTACTTATCGATAGGATCAATAATTGCATAGGGAAGAATTTACTGAATAAGTTAGTCTATTTAATTATTTGTTTATTTAACCAAATATCTAACGCCACTTTACCAGATCCAGATAACATTAATGATATACTTGCTGCAAATAACGCTAAACCAAATTCATAACCGCCATTAGACATAAATAGACCATTAGACAAGTGTACGCTTACAATGGCAATTAACATTGTAAATGCAAGTACAAATGCTGAAGGGCGTGTTAATAAACCAAATAAGATAAATAAGCCACCAAAAAACTCAGCACTACCAGCCAAAAATGCCATTGCTATCCCAGGAGCCAAACCTATCGATTCAAAAAACTGACCAGTCCCTTCTAAGCCATAGCCACCAAACCATGCAAATAATTTTTGAGCACCATGAGCCATAAAAATGATACCAATAGGAATACGTAGAGCAAGTGTGCTAAAACCAGCATTAGATGATAATAATTGTGCAATTTTTTGTTTCATAATAATGTCCTAAAGCAAATATATTTGTATGAGGTTTCCCCCCCTAGTTGTGAGCTAGTATAAATATGTTACCCTCAAAGAAAATTGGAACAATTTGAGCAAGTAGTTCAATTTTTTTGAATACACAAAATAAGGATATACATGAATTCCCTCATTACCCTAGATGCTTTACGTGCCTTAGATGCTATTGACAGAAAAGGAAGCTTTGCAGCAGCTGCTGAATCATTATTTAAAGTTCCATCGGCTCTCACTTACACCATTAAAAAGCTCGAAGAAGATCTTGATGTTGCTCTATTTGACCGTTCAAAACAAAAAGCAAATCTCACCCCAGCAGGTAAGCTAATCTTAGAGCAAGGTAGAGAGATTTTAATTTCGACGGATAGACTTGAATCAGCAGTGAAACAACTGACTTCTGGTTGGGAAAGAGAAATAAAAATAGTAAGGGATACGATTATGCCTCTTAATCCCCTCTTAGAGACCATTATTGGGTTTAATAAATTAGAACAAGAGACTGAGATAACCATTTCAGAAGAATCACTCAGTGGAGGCTGGGATGCTCTCCACAGCAACCGTGCCGATATTGCAATTGGCGTTTCTGACCACTTACCAAAAGGCGAATATCAAATAACCGAAATTGGACGCGTGGATTTTCTCTTTGCCGTTGCTAAACACCACCCATTAGCTTCATTAGAACGAATCATTGAAGCTGATGATTTACTTAAATACCCTTCAATTATTGTTTCTGATTCTGCACTTTTATTACCTACTCGAGATACAGGGTTATTTAAAAGTAAACAACGCATTCGTTTTCATACTATGCAAGCAAAAATACAGGCACAATTAGCTGGTGTCGGAACTGGATTTTTACCAAGGCATTTAATTCAACCTTACCTCAACTCTGGAGATTTAGTTGAAAAAAAATGTTCAGTTCCACGAGTAAATCCCCCGCTCTTTATTGGCTGGCATAAAAGCAATGATGGCAAAGCATGTGAGTGGTTTACAAGAGAACTAGCACTTAAGAAATGGTTGTAAATACTTCTTAATGTAGCATCTTTATTACTACTTTTTACAATCCACTCGTCGTAATAAAAACAAACCACCTGTTTAGACATTCAGATAATAAGCCTTCTTCTCTCGGTACATATGCTCATCAGCAACGGTAAACATCTTAAATAGTTCCGTAGTATCCGAGCATGACCAGCCTAGGGAGTAATGAGCTTCATAGCTTGTCCCCTCTCTGTCAAAAAAAACTAAGCTCTTTTGGTGTAACTGTAACTTTTCAGCTAATGATGCACATTCTTTCCAAGTCATTCCTTTTTTCAAAAGAGCAAATTCATCTCCACCTATGCGATAAAATGTTTCATTTTGTGTTAATAACTCTGAGATATGGCGACTACTTACCCTGATCAACTCATCACCTAAATCATGTCCATATTGGTCATTAACCGCTTTTAATCCATTCACGTCTAAGATGAACAATCCAAAGTTCCACTCAGCCTCAGTGTCTCGGTAACGCTTTTGATAGTGTGCTAAATCTTCATCAAACGCTTTTCTATTTCCACACTTTAATAAGCCATCACTTCTTGCTACATCCACTAACTCTAACCAAGACGACAGTTGCTTCACAAAAAGTTTAAATACTAACTGATGCTCCTCTAATTGAGGTGTAGATATAAAGCGCAAGCTTGCAAGCAACTTATCCTTACTCGATAATATTTCAATTCCTGAGTACTCTCCTAGTGCTCTAAACCTCAACTGCCAATCAATGTCAGGGAAAAGCTGTTGCAGCTGCTGCTCTACTTTATTTGGTAACTCGCGGTAACTTAGTGTCTTATATATTGAGCCAAATTCTATTACTGCTGCTAAGTTGTTCTTATTTTGCTCTTCTCTAAGTAACGCATCACTAAGTTGAGCAGTCTGTTTCGTTACTTGAACTTCTAACTCTTGGTTAAAACTAGAAAGCTTGTCATTATTTCGCTCTATTAACTCTTGAGATTTATTAAGTTCATCATTGGTATTTTTTAATTCTAGCAGTTGATTTTGAATCGTTATTCTCATTTTACTAAGCACTATTGCCATGCGATTGAATTCAGTAAATTGAAACTG
Organism: Aliivibrio sifiae; assembly: GCF_002954705.1. Taxonomy (GTDB): domain Bacteria; phylum Pseudomonadota; class Gammaproteobacteria; order Enterobacterales; family Vibrionaceae; genus Aliivibrio; species Aliivibrio sifiae_A. The sequence continues at coordinate 192,807 of NZ_MSCO01000002.1, read as the reverse complement.
TTTTTCTTTCGGTTCTTGATTTGATGCATAGCTAACAATCGTTTTCTCTATCTCAAGAAAAGCTTTTGATATCCAACGAGTAATCCCCATTGAGATAAAAAGAACCGTGACCAATGTCCACCCAATCACAGTAAACAATGCAACTAACGTTGATTTCATCTCTTTTAAACGAGAAAAATCTGAAAATTGATAAGCTATATCTAACTTTAATGGCGATGAAAAAAACGGATTATTTAACACAAACAAACGTTCAATGCTGTCACTGTCATCGATTTCAGAATTTATTTCTAGATTTTCGTCTACGTGTTCTTTAACGCTAAAACTTTCATTTTTAAGTAGAAAGTGCTGGAAATGCTTTTCAATTGTATTAAATGAAATCAATACCACAACATAACCAGAAGCACGATAACGACCAGAACCTTCTAAGTTATAAGGTAGCATGGGAGTCACTAAAGCAACGCCGTTTGATGTAGGTATTCCTTTAATTAAATTAGGTTCTGTGTAAAATCTTGCTGTCGTTAATCCTTGCTCATAAATCGATTTATCTTCACTGATCTCTTGCAGTAATTTGCTGTTTTCAAAATAATATGAGCGTCCATTTAAGTCATATAATGGTTCCCACTCATCATTTAATATATAAACACTATTAATTAAGCTTGATAGTTCGCTAAAGCGGGTGAGGTTATGCATCACTACGCTAGAATATAGAATGTTATCAAGTGCTTGAATATTAAAGCGATCACGCGATAACCAATTTAGGCTTTGTTGAATGCGATCAAATTCAACCACGATCTCTTGAGCAATCGTTGATACCGCATTTTGTATTTCTTGTTCTTTTTGATTTAATAGTTTTTCACCAATACTGTTTGTCAAAAAATGGCTAATAAACAGCAGTGGGACTAATGTTGTAATCAACAAAACATAAGTAAATACTTTACGTAAACTTAAAAATGGACGACGGATCATTGCTCCTCCACTTTTTTCGAGAATCGATCAATTAAGTTTTCAATATATACCATAGTCTCTTCCTTAGGCATTCCATCTGAATGGCGAGATGCCCCTCTTGCTAGTGCTTCCCAAATAAATGAAACACGTAAGCTAGTAGGAATAGGTTGAGAACGTAAATATTGTTGATATACAGAATACATCACCGCTTTCTTCGGTGACATTGAAGTATGATTCACTTTGGCGGAAGCTGAAATATATTGGTGTTCATTAATCAATTGAGTTAAGAATTGTTCATCTTGAGAAATCAACATTAATTGCTTAATCATTTCTCTTTTTTCTGGGTTTTGGTAACCGCCTTTTGTAATAGTTAAGATTCTCCCGCCTGATAATGATCTCATTGGAATACCTTGATAGCTCGGCAATGAAGTAATTCCAAGATTATCACCAAACGCTTCCGTTAAACTATTTACAGCCCAGTCTCCATCAATTAAATAAGTTGCTTTACGCTCAATAAATTGCTGGCGTCCGCATACATTACTGCATTCAACGCCGATATTATTAAGTGCCGCCATATCATGATAAAATTGCAAGGTATCCATGCTTTTTTCATCATCAAAGATAATCTTATCGAACGAAGTCTCTGGATGAAATAAGCTAAAAAACGACGAAAAAAAGTACATGTCTTTCACACTAAAAACAATATGTGTTTTAGATGGTTCTTGTTGTGAGAGAGCTTGTAATTGCTCCCAGCTTGTTATTGGTTCTTTAATTTTGCTTTTATCATAAAAAAGCATGAGGTGGTTACCAAGAAAGAGAGGTAAGCCCATATACTCATTACCCACCATTGCACTTTGCTTCGCTTCAGTTTCAAGTTGATCTTCTTTGATCCATTCTTTAGGAATTGTCTTTAAACCTATAAACTTATGTAAACCTAAAAAATCTGAAGGAACCCATGCAACATCTGGCATGTAGTTTTTTGAGCGTGATGCTAATAGTAATTCTGCTTTCATTTCATCAATAGAAAACTTACGGATCATCAATTGATTGCCCGTTCTTTTTTCGAATTCATCAGCAAGTTTTTTATCGACGTTATCTCCAAAAGCACTCCAAAATTCAAGTACTCCAGCTTCAGATGAGAACGAAACAATAAAAAAAATTAATACGAAGAATTTACGCATGACAGTTAAATAATATCTATTTGAAATGAAAAGAGAGACACAAGCTTCCAATATATGTCACGAACCAATAATTATATCAGAAAAAAGAGCGATAAACGTTGGCTACCCATAAATGGTCATACCACTAATATGATTCTTATACGTGTATTTTTGCATAAGTCATCACCAAGTCTGCAACCGTTTCAGCATTCAGTTTTTTCATTAAACTAGAACGATGCACTTCTACTGTACGAACCGCAACGAATAGTTCTGCCGCAATTTGTTGATTTCGTTTTCCAGCCACAATTAAATGTAAGATTTCAGCTTCTCTTTCTGTAAGAGACTCAAATACTTTTTTACTTTCTTGCTTATCATAAAGACTCATAGAAGCGACAATAGCTTTACTAATTGCCAACGCTAATTGTTCGCCATCAACGGGTTTTTGAAAAAAATCAACCGCGCCTAATTTTAAAGCATCCACTGCCATTGGAACATCCCCATGCCCTGTTAGAAAGATCACTGATAAGGGGCTTTTTTGCTGATTCAGTAAAGCATGTACTTCTTGACCGCGAAGGATTGGCATCCTGCTATCCAGAATCACACAACCGGGTTTCATCAAGTCAATCTTATCAATAAAATCTTGCCCATCATTAAAAGAAACGACATAAAAATCATATCCTTCCAACATAAAGCTTAAAGAATCACGTACAGATTCATCATCATCAACAATATACACTGGCACGACTAACTCAGACATTTACTTCCCTTATCCAACGCATTATTTCTCATTCTCTTTTTTATTAGGCAATAGTGTACTTAACCGTGGAAATATTACTGTGACACAACACCCTTGTGGTGACGCGGGTTCCAATAAAAATTTCCCTTGGTGCGCTTCAATCACGTCACGACAAATCGCAAGTCCCAATCCTAACCCGTTCTCTTTTGTGGTAAAAAAGGCTTTAAATAATGACTCGCTATCTTCTTCAAGCCCAATACCATTATCTCGTATTTTAATCATGATTGTAGAATCGTTACACTGTACATCAATATCAATATGATGCGGCAATTCTTCACGTTGTAGACACGCATCTGCTGCATTATTAAAGATATTAAGTAACACTTGTTGTATCCCTACCGCGTCTCCCCATAAAGTATAAATTTCAGTGGAATGATCTCGGGTAATATGAATTTTTTTCTTTTGAAAGTCATATTCTAATAACGCTAAAGTATCACTAATAATGCTATTGATTTCACATTCTACTTTGGCTATTTGACGCTTATTAATCAGTTTTCGTAAACGTTGAACAATACTGTCTGCGCGAATAACCTGCTGATCTATTTTTGCTAAAATAGGGATTAACTCTTGAGCTGATTGCCCTTTTTTAAGGCGTAATAACCCCCCTTGACTGTAATTACGAATAGCGGCTAATGGTTGATTAATTTCATGGGCCAAGCTACTTCCTAATTCTCCAACAATACTTACTCTTTGAGCATGTTCTAGCATTGAGTTTTTCTCTTTTAAACTATGGAGAGTACTTTCTAGGTCACATTTGCTACGACTGAATCGATACTCCAATAAAAAATGATAGGCATTAAGTGAAAGCACTAAAATAAATAACATCCATCCCCACTGTTGATTCAGTTTTAACCATGCGACAGCTTCCTGCCACCACGGTTTTTGCAGTGGATGCATATCCAAACCTTGGTACAATTTATCCACCGAAAGCTGGCTAATGGGAGATGTCCAACCCAGCGAATTAGCAGCAAGAGCCGCATCCTCATGACTCGGTAATGATAATAATGCTCTGGTGATCAGCTTTGCTAATCGTTCATCCCCTTTCCCTGTTTTAGCAAATGACCAATTTGGATAGAGTGGTGTTGAAGTGGCGCAAGAGAAATCGTCAGGAGCGATATTATTGATCACTCGATAGTTAGAGAAACCTATCAGGCCCTCTTTGTTCATTCTTTCAATTAAACACACTGGCACAATCGCGGCATCAATATGTTTATTACGTAATTGATAAATTAAAGCATCCAACGGGAACCCTAAAAATTGAGTATCGGAAAAATACGTTGATTGACTTAATCCGAGTTTATTAACCTCAAATCGTAACGTCAGATAACCGCCAAAGGCATTTTCATCGACCGCCGCTAAGGACTGTCCGCTTAATGATTCAATAGTCATAAACGATGAATCACGACGAACCACTAACGCCGAGCCAATTGCATGAGTGGTTCCATTTTTACGAGTGGTGTTCGCGCTGTTTAATGTCGCAAGCCAAGAGAATGGGTATTGTCTGCCTAATCGTACGGCCTGACCGGGGTTAGTGATAACAAAGTCAACGGTTTGGTTCTCGACCGCTTGTTCCATTTGTTGAAGTGTAAAAGGATGCAAAACAAAATGAGTATTAGGAACGCGTTCACTCAACCAATCCAACGTCGGCTGCCAACGGTGTTGCGCCTCTGCTCCGCCACGAGTGGCCAACACTCCGACATCTACATTAACGGTTTGTGCTTGAGCAAAGACTGCATGAGATAACAAACACACGCACCCGACCCACAGCGATAGACTGATTTTACGACCCTGAATTTGCCATCCATTGTTCATTATCTTTTCGCTCTTATTTGAAATACTTGTCAAGAATAGCAACTTCAGTGTTTTTCCCAACTCTTTTTTCTTGTTTTAGATCAACCCACCTTACGCTATGTGGAAAACCACAATAGGCGGAACTGACATAATTTCCAATAATCCATTCATATTATGAAATGCACTCTAACTCCTAACCAAAAAGGTGTTTTATGGACAATACCAAACGTCGATTTCTCAGTCGTCTTGGCACCCTTACCGCAGGCGCTGCCATTATTCCTGTCGCTGGCGCAGGCACATTATCAGCCAATACCATTATCCGTAATAATAACCAGCCAGACCGCAAAGGCATGGTGGGTAAACGTTATGCAATGGTCGTTGATTTACGAAAATGTGTTGGCTGCCAAGCCTGTACCGTGGGTTGTTCCATCGAAAACCAAGCCCCTATTGGGCAATTTAGAACGACCGTAAAACAATACGAAGTCACGCTAGATAATGGCGATACTGAAGTTCAAAACGTCAAATCATTCATGTTACCGCGTTTGTGTAACCACTGTGAAAATCCCCCTTGCGTTAAAGTTTGCCCAGTTCAAGCGACCTTCCAACGTGAAGATGGCATTGTCATGGTGGATAACGAACGCTGCGTAGCCTGTGCTTATTGTGTTCAGGCTTGTCCTTACGATGCCCGTTTCATTAATGAAGAAACCCTAACCGCTGACAAATGCACCTTCTGTGCTCACCGCTTAGAAAAAGGCTTATTGCCCGCTTGTGTCGAAACTTGTGTGGGTGGCGCGCGTGTGATTGGGGATTTGAACGATCCTAGCAGTGAAATTGTGCGTTTAATGGCAGAAAATCAAGCAGACATTAACGTACTAAAACCAGAAGAAGGAACACAACCGCACGTATTTTATATCGGCATGGACGAGCGCTTTACCTCTCACATTGAGGGTAAAGCGGCGATTTATGATCCAAAAGGAGAAAATGCATGAACATCACTGAAGTTTTAATTCAACCACAAGCAACCGCGTGGCTTCCGTGGGCCGTGCAATATTTCTTATACATTGGCTCTGCTTACGCTGCTGCTATTTTATTTTTACTGAGCTTGGTATTTCAACAATTCACCAGCCATAAAATGCGCTCGGCATTGGTATTAACCCTTGCGATTGGCGCGATTGTTGGTCCGTTAGCATTAACTGGTGATTTGCATCAACCAGGTCGCGCTTGGCATTTCTTCTTCCATCTTACGCCTTGGTCTTGGATGTCTCTTGGTTCGTTGTTCTTACCTCTTTTCTCAGGATTAGCTGTACTCACAGCATGGCTGTATTTACGTGATGACATTGCCCAATTGAAAAACAGCACCAATCCAATCGCAAAATTAGTGGGCTTACTCACTCTGGGTGATTGGAAAATAAGTGCCGTACAAATGAAAATCGTCGCGGCGATCACGGTTTTATCAGGGTTAAGTATCGCGCTTTATACGGGCGCTGAAATTGCCATTGTAGAAAGCCGTCCATTATGGAATCAAGCCGCTTCTCCTCTACTTTGGTTTATCACCGCTTTCTTAGGTGCGATTGGTTTCTCTGCAATTTTATTGTGGCTGTTCCCATCAGAAAATAACGACGTCATGAAGAGCGGGGATTTATCCCTCATCAAACGCGTGACGACATTAAGCTCACTGCTTGCTTTTATTCTTGTGCCGCTTTGGGCTTCAAATAACCCGTACTTTTCATTGTACGAAAACAGCGATTGGATCACTCGATTAAGCATTGTCAGCATGGGTTTTGTCCTTTGTTTTATTGTGGCTCAAAACATCAAAAAACTGCATCGATTGAGTTTCGCGGTGATTGCATTCAGCACTTTATGTACGAGCTTTTATTTACGCTGGGTCACCATGATGGATGTACAAACCATTCCAAAATTTGATGTCGGTGCTTATCCATACGAACTGCCAATGGGTGGCTCTGGGCTGCTGGGTATTATTGGCATGTTTGGCTTATGGATGGCATTAGCGCTTGCTGCATCTGAACTCATCAACACAACAAAATCAACCAAGTAAGGAATTGAACATGGATAACAAACGTCGTCAGTTTTTAAAATCAGGTCTTGCTGTTGGTGGTGTTGGTGCTTTTGCAGCAGGCTATGCAACAACAGCGAAACACATAGCCCATGGGATGATTGAAGGTACCGCAGGTAAGAAGACCAATCATATTCATCATGGTAATTCACTAGAGCCAGAATACACAGTAACAGAAAATGGCAAGTTGATTGCAAATCCAAAGCAACGCGTAGCACCCTCTATGTGCTTTGGCTGTTGGACATTATGTGGCTTACGTGTTCGTATTGATAATGACAGCGATAAAATCTTACGTATCTCTGGCAATCCTTATCACCCGTTATCACACGAGCAGCAAATCCCATTTAATACGTCGGTAAAAGACGCGTACATTGGCTTAGCCGGAGAAACAGGCATTGCTGGTCGCTCAACGGCATGTGCCCGTGGTAATGGCATGATGGAAATTCGTAACAGCCCATATCGTATTACTCAACCATTAAAACGTGTCGGTAAACGTGGTGAAGGTAAATGGGTGCCAATCAGCTATGAGCAACTACTAAAAGAAGTCGTAGAAGGCGGTGATCTGTTTGGTGAAGGTCATGTTGAAGGATTACGCGCTATTCGAGATCTAAAAACACCTGTTGATCCTAATAACCCAGAATACGGCCCAAAGGCCAATCAACTGTTAGTCACCAACGCGGGTAACGAAGGTCGTGATGATATTTTAAAACGCTTTGCTTTCAACAGTTATGGTACACGTAACTTTGGTCATCATGGTTCATATTGTGGTTATGCGTTCCGCGCAGGATCTGGCGCATTAATGAATGACTTAGACAAATTCTCCCACGTAAAACCGGATTTAGAACACACCGAATTTGCGATCTTTATTGGTATGTCTCCCGCACAAGCCGGTAATCCATTTAAACGTCAAGCTCGTCAATTAGCGGCGGCTCGTACTCGTGATAATTTTGAATACACCATTATCACACCAAGCTTACCGGCAGGCTCATCAAGTCTAGCAGCAGGTGATAACAACCGTTGGATGCCAATTAACTCAGGCACGGATTCCGCCTTAGTGTTAGGTATGATCCAATGGATGATCACGAATAAGCGTTATAATAAAACCTTCTTAGCGCAACCAAGTGCGAATGCAATGAAAAACGCAGGCACAGCCCATTGGTGTAATGCCACTCACCTTGTTATAAGCGATGAATCCCATCCTAGAAATGGGGCATTTTTACGTGCCTCTGAAATGGGGTTACCATACGAAGGCGAAGCACTGTCTGATTCAGATCCTTATGTGATTATTGATGCTGAAACAAACCAATTAGCCATCAACATACAAGACCAACCTGCAATATTATTTGTTAACCAACAAGTAGAAACCACCACCGGTACAGTAATGGTTAAGTCCTCATTGCAACGCTTAAAAGAAGAAGCGTTTAAATATGACTTGGCGTTCTACAGTGAACAATGTGGTATCTCACAAGAAGATATTATTGCTTTAGCTACTAAATTTACCAGTCATGGAACCAAAGCCGTTGTCGATACTCACGGCGGTAACATGCACAGTAATGGCTTCTATAATGCTTATACTATTTTAATGTTGAACGCCCTTATCGGTAACATTAATCTAAAAGGCGGAACGATGGCAAAAGCCGGCGGATATCCTACGTCGGCGGAAGGTCCTCGTTATAATTTCGCTAACTTTAAAGGTAAAGTGAAACCAAAAGGCGTTTTCTTATCTCGCAGTAAATTCCCATACCAGAAAACCAGTGAGTACAAACGTAAAATAGCGTCAGGGCAGTCGCCTTACCCAACTCGCTCACCTTGGTACCCTATTTCTGCTCCGTTACTGACAGAGCATTTGTCAGCGGCGATTGATGGTTATCCATACCGTGTAAAAGCATGGATAAACCACATGGCAAACCCGCTTTATGGCGTTCCTGGATTAGATAATTTATTAAGCGATAAAATCAAAGATCCAAAACAATTAGGATTGATTGTCTCTGTTGATGCGTTCATTAACGAAACCACCGCCCTGTCTGATTACTTAGTACCCGACACTGTCACCTATGAAAGTTGGGGAATGGCGACACCTTGGCATGGCGTACCAACAAAAGCCGTCACAGCTCGTTGGCCTATTGTTGAACCATTAACAGAAAAAACGACTGATGGCCGCACTATCAATCTTGAAAACTTCGTTATTGATATTGCCAAACAGATCGATCTTGGTGGTTTTGGGAATAACGCGATTTCCGATGCTAACGGCAACTGGCATGGCATTCATTGTGCGGAAGATTTCTATTTACGTTCAGCAGCAAACTTAGCGTATGCGGCTAATGGCGCACCAACCGCTACGGCTGAAGACATTGTTCTTTCAGGATTAGAGCGCCTAGTCCCTGATATGCAGCGAGTATTAACGCAAGAAGAGTTTGGCAAAGTCGCTTACATCTTTGCTCGTGGGGGTCGGTTTGAAGACGCAACAGAAACGTACAAAAACGATGAAATGAAATACAAATGGAAAAAACCATTAGCGATTTGGAACGAGAAACTCGGCACCTCTCACAACACCATGACAGGTGAGCAATACAGTGGTTGCCCTACGTGGTATCCACAAAAGCTCGCTGATGGCACACCGTTAAGTGATAAGTACCCAAAATCAGAATGGCCATTTACGTTAACTAACTTTAAATCCAACATTCACAGTGCGGTGTCTAACTTATCTCCTCGCTTGAATTCAATTAAAGGCGTAAACCCTGTTTATATTCATCCGACAGATGCACAAAAACTCGGCGTCAAAACTGGCGATGTATTCACAATAACCACACCAAGCGGCTCAACCAAAGCGTTAGCGATGTTAGTTGATGGTATTCAACGTGGCACACTAGGCTTTGAACATGGGTTTGGTCATAAAGAGTTAGGTGAACGTGCCCATTGGATTGGCGATACTCAACAACCAGTAAAAATGAAATCAAACGACGGCGTGAATATCAATGACATTGGCTTAATAGACCCAACTCGTAAAGGCAAAGGCGTTTTACTTGATTGGGTAGTTGGCGCTGCTGCAAGACAAGCTCTGCCAGCCCAAATTAGTCTAAGTTAATAACAAAAAACACTGGCGGATGCGATTCTACGTATCCGCCACTATTCACTTCAATGAATAAAACTCACTTCATTAATATCACAGACTGCATAATAAATGTGGAAAACCACAATACCAAAGTCTATAAATAATATTGATAATATTGATAATAAAAAGAAAGCACCTCTAAAAATAAAGCAATTTTGTGGAGCAAATATGTCATTAACAAAAATAGTTCAAGGCAGCTTAGAGTTAGGAGTATTACTTCTATCCATCAGCTCAGTCTTTGCAGCACCAATCCCACCTGCTGCAACCGTATGTACCAGTTGCCATATGCCCACCGGCATGGGCTTACCCAACATGGCCCCTATGATTGCAGGAAAAAATGCAGAATACCTTACTCGCCAAATCGATTTATTCATTGCAGGTGAGCGCAATGATCCTTTAATGACCCCAATGGCAGGCCTCATTGCTGATCCTAAAAAGAAAGCCGAAGCCATTAGCTATTTCGCCTCTTTATCTGCTCCTGAAATTAAAACCCCAGAACAACGTGGCGACCATGTCATCATCTCAGATCCCGCTCGAAAGCTGGTCTACCAAGGCGATTGGAGTCGTAATATTCCCGCTTGCTCTACTTGTCATGGCGCAAATGGCATCGGTGATCAAGATTTCCCACGGTTAGCAAATCAACACCCTGACTATCTTGAAGAACAATTAAAAGCATGGAAAAACAAAACACGTTCAGGGGATCACAATGATGTTATGGGCAGTATTGCCAGACAGCTCACAAATACTGAAATCTCGCAATTATCTCAATATTTTGCCAACGTGAAATAAGGATGATGACAATGAAAAAATACCTAATTACTTTGGCTGTCGCTGCATTATTATCAAATAACGCTTTAGCAAATACAGATTTACCAGACAAACAAGCAGAATTACCTGCACATCCCAAAACAGAAAAGTCGGATCACTTGGTTCCACGTGATTTCAGTACAATTCCAAATACCCCTTTTGGTGAGAAAGTTAAACAAGGCTATTCTTTATTTGTAAACACGCAAACCTTGCAAGGTAAATACGTAAATAACCAACAAAACTGTGTGAATTGTCATATGCAAGCCGGCATGAAAGCCGACTCCGCTCCACTGTGGGGGGCCTTCATGGCCTACCCTGCTTATCGTAAAAAAAATGACAAAGTAAACACCTACGCTGAGCGTATACAAGGGTGTTTCACTTATTCAATGAACGGAACTCCGCCACCAAAAGACTCTCCTGAATTAGTCGCATTAAGTGCGTATTCTTATTGGTTAGCCATGGGGGGATTATTAGACAAATATGGAATGCAAGATACTCCTATTCCTGAGTTATCAGATGCTGCGGTTCAGCTTGGTGGTAATGATGAAACGTTCATCCTACCTACTGAAATGATGCAAGATTTACCCGCTGGTAAACGAGGTAAACTTGCTGGTCGTAGTTTTCCTAAGTTAGATAAACCAGAGCAAGTGCCTTCTATAAATCGTGGGGAAATTGTTTATAACACCACGTGTGCAAGTTGTCATGGTGCCAATGGCGAAGGCATTAGAGATCACGGCGTGCAATCTTTCCCACCACTATGGGGCAAAGACTCATTTAACTGGGGCGCGGGCATGCACCGTGTTAATACCGCCGCTTTCTTTATCTATGAAAACATGCCACTTGGGAAAAGCATTCAGATCACCAAACAGGAAGCATGGGATGTGGCTGCCTTCATGAACAGCCATGAACGCCCTCAAGATCCTCGCTTTAAAGGTGACTTAAAAGCAAATAAAGAAAAATATCATAACCACCAAGGTTACTACGGTAAAGAAGTAAATGGCCCATTTTTCAAATGGGTCAAGAGATTTAAGAAATAAATTATCAGCTTGGTCTTTTGTTATACCATTTTTATATATATCCCATTCACTTTTTGGGATTAAATACCCATACCCTATCGTAGCTCCCTCTACATGGTGATTAATTTCATTTCCGTTTTGATCGTCATACGGCTTTAATCTTAATTCTTCAATCTCTTTAAGTAGTTTCTTTGCATGTGTTGATAAAGATTTATTTTGAATTTTAAATTTAGGGGCTATTGCAACTAATCTGAGTCAGTAAATAAGTCCTACAATAGACTTATTATTATTCGAAAATAACCTCAACATTGAATAATCGGTTTATGAAGGCGGATCTCTCCCGCACTACGGTTTTACGTTTATCATTACGTAACCAGAAATCAAATTGTCCCTTATTCAACATTCGTAAAGATTCAAATCCTTGGATGGTTGACCAAGCTCGCTTCCTCAATTTGAAACCACCAGTGGGCACAACCAATTTCTTAATGGGGGCATGATCGGACTCAATGCCATTATTGAGGCATTTAACTTGCCGCTGCTCGACATCCTCTCGTAGTCGTCCTTCCTTCTTCAATCGGGCAATAGCATTGGCGTATGAGGAATGCTTGTCTGTGCTTAACGTTTTAGGTTGATTGTCTATGTCGTAATATCTTAAGCAACGCTTAAGGAATTGGTAGGCCGCTTCTTTATTACGTTTGTGGGAAAAATAGAAATCTAATGTCTCACCTTGCTTATTAATGGCACGGTAAAGGTAATGCCATTTCCCCTTCACTTTGACGTAGGCTTCATCAAGTTGCCAGGATGAGTCGGTTTTGATGAACTGATAATTACGACGTAACTTTTTACGTAATTTAGGAGAATATTCAATAAACCAACGGTAAATCGTGGAGCGATTCACTGAAATGCCTCGTTCTGCGAGCATGTCACTGAGATTTGCGTAACTCATTGGCGTTGAACCATACCAACGTAAACACCAAAGTATAATTTCTGGTGCAAAGTGTTTCCATTTAAATTCAGAATTGGTCATTAGCTACGAAATGGTATGAAGGATTGTGGGATCTTGACGTTAAATTGAATTTTTTGCAACAGACCCAACTAATGGGCGTTTCGAAACCAACACTCTATAAGTACATTGAGGCATCCAGAAAACCTTTATCGTAATCAGCATTTTCCAGATTTAACAATATCGGGGGATGGGCAAAAATGGCCTTCTGGCAACTCGATGAAACTTACATAAAAGTAAAGGAGGGGCTTATATCCGTGCATAACGATAGGATAAACGATTTATTGGCAACAATGGAAGAGGTTGAATCCTTTTGATTTTCGCCGTAGGCGCCTATTGTTCAACCCCTAATTGTAAAGCTTAATAACTGGTGGCTATCACCTAAATATCATCAGTAGAACCATAAGCGGAATATTGTATATACTTACGATTAATATCCGAAATTAAGCCTATTTGACTATTTTTATAATCAGTTACGCTCAACTCCAATTGGGTTCCTTCTGCTATCAAAAAACGTCCTAACTGATTACCATTCACGATCAAAGCTCTACTATGATAGGTATTTTGTTCTTCATGAATTAACTGTTCAGAAAAATAAAATAAATTAATTGGAGGTTGATTATCAAATGTTTGTTTAGTCAAACGACCTGAAGCACTATACAAGTAACTTGATAATATGATCTGCTCCTTAGAGGTTACTGAAGTTAATCTCTCGAAATCATCGTAATTCAACATTTGATTGTCGACATTGACCAATAAATTACCATTTAAATCATATTCAAAATGTTCATTCTCTAATAGTGGATTAGAATGTCTAATTTCAACTAATAAAAAGTCGTCATTATAGATATGTTCTGAATTATCTAACTGTTCATTCCCACTAATATCTGTAAATATAGTATTTACGTGATTTATATTTGAAAGTGCATCAAATATAAATTCTTGATTCAAAATATGACCTACACCATTAAAACTCGGTCGTGTGAGTCCAACAACTTGATAACCAACCATTTGGTTAAAAGTATTAAACGTATAATGCTCTTCATAAGATTGATTATTTTCATCAATAATCTCCTTATAAACCAAATTACCAACATTATCATAACTATAACGTTGAATCATAAACATAATAGAGTTACGTAAGGTTATTTTACTCTCTATTTTATTAAAATGCTTATCTGAATAATAATACTCATGAGTAACGGTTCCATCGTTAGACATCTTTGATGAAATTGTTTCACTTTTCAATCGACCAAAGTAATCGTAATCAAGTAAAACCAAAACCCCATCATTACTAACTTCAGTCAATTGATTAAACTTATCATATTCTCTTGTTTCAATACCACCGAAGTAATCTGTGTAACTTGTAAGTAACCCAGATGAAGAGTAAGTATATTTACCGTATTTACCATGCTGAGAATCCGTCTTCACTAAATAATTCGGATAATATTCAATATCAGTAGAAAAATACTCATTATTTTCATTTATCAATAAACCTGTATTTTTTTTATACGTAAATATGTTAATTGAATTACCTGAAGAAGTCCTTTCTCCTAACACTTTTTCTAATTTAATATCAATTAAGTTTTCAACAAAAGAGCCACTAGGCTTCGTTACTTTCGAGGGTATATCCGTTAATGTGTTAAATTCAAAAGTTACGATACCACCGACTTTCTTCTCCGACGTTATCCGTCCAATACCATCATAAGTACGTTTACCAATAATAATATCATTGACTCGTATTTCAGTGACGGATTCATCCGTTGAATTTATATCATAAGAGCTACTCATCGTAATAGCTTTCTCACCACTACCAATCACTTTCTTTAGCTCTCGACCAAAAACGTCTAAATTCCGTGTGGTTTGAACACCATTCCTATTAATACTAGTTATTAAACGATTGTAACCATCGTAAATACTATATGAGGTAATTGAGTTATATGTAGATGATTCTTCACTTCCAGCTTCATTACTCTTAACTACCAATTCATTATATCGTATACCTGAATAACTAACATACGATGTTGTTGTCATGTTTACATTATCTATTTCTATAATTGTTTCTACACCATTTTCATTTATCTCGGTTGTTTTCCCCCATAAATCAAACACTGTCCTAACAAATTGACTGAGTATTTTACCGTTTATAAAATCTGAGTAAGTAACTTTGATAACACGATCATAAATATCATAATCAAAAACTTCAGATAAACAAAGATCACCATCAGCACTAATTTTGTATATATTTTTTTCACGTCCAAAATCATCGTAGTTTATTTTTTCGAAAACCAATCCGTTATTTATATTTTTTAATGTTTTATTATCAATGGAGTAAACATATTCACTGATATATTGGTAGTCTGAGTTTTGGTTAAATGTTTTTCTAATCAATCGGTCTAGTAGATCATATTTATAAGTAATAACATTACCGAGGTGGTCTATTTCACTCAATTTATTTATTTTTTCACTACAATATATCAATGAATTAGACATTAATATGTCATCAAAAAACAATGAATCAACGTCAACTTTTATTGTATTTCCATTATTAGTATATCTATAACTTTCTAATTTTTTTTTCGTTACACCAGAGTAATTTACCGTTTTAACCAAACCAAAAAACAACACATCATTAACATCATTACAGTATTGATATGAAGTGGATAATAAAATCTGCCCATCATTTGTTTTATAATCTTGTCTAGATAGTAAAAAAAACTGGCCTTTATTAAATAAACAATTTAACTTTTCATATTGATGAGTTAATATATAATTTTCTTCGTTATTTCTTATATATTTCTTGGAAGGTGCTGTTATTTCCTCTTTAATTAAATGAGGAATATAAAAATCATTATCCGTCAAGGCTAAATCTTGCTTCTGATAATAAGTAAAATACTTTTCAATACCGAAGTTGTCTTTCTGCATAGTCAAATTACCATAAGTATCAAACTCTGTAGCTATTTCACTAATCCTTACCTCTCCTACTTCATTGTAAAAATATTCTTTATTTAACCTCAAATTCTGAAACTGATTAGGTTGTTTAGAAAAATCCACATTAGATATTGTATAATAAACATACTCTTTTTTATTGATTGGTTTATTGCTACTTTTTTCTCTTATTGTCTGACGAATAACTAAATGATATTTATCATATACCGTTGTTTTCTCTAATAATTCATCAAACTCGGTACACGAATACTCATAATTACCGTTTAATTCATATAAGGCATCAATACCGTCACGAAAAATAGGAAGATTATTACCAAGATAGTTATTACTCGAGTACTCATATCGTTTAAATTTTATCTCGTCGTTTCCAACTTTTTTATGTAGAGAAACCGCGGGTAATGCTCGTATAGGGCCTGATGTTGGAAGTTTGAGCTCCTCTGGATAATAATCGACAATATCACTATAACCTACTGGATGCTTGACTTCCGATATCATGCTTAAACCAGAGATATTTTTATACTTAATACCTATCAATTGATGCTCAGGTAAGCTTACTTTGACTAAACTACCGTTACTAATCGTTCCTTGACAAAGGCTCTCTCCAAAAATGTTTTTTACTTCAAAACTGTTTAGAGTGTATAAAAAAACAATTTCTTTACCTGTACTGTTTGATATTTTAGAAAGGATGCCTCTTTTATAGTGAAACTTATGAAAATGGCCATTCACATAAGTAATCTGCTCTATACCTCCTTCTATGTTAAATTGTTCAGTAGTACCATTTTTATGATTAATAAAAAGAAGACCACCTTTTAATGAAACAACGATATCTTTATCTTTTAGGTATCGGCACGTGACACTATTTCCAGATATATTAACAGGAAAACTCATTCCATTTGATAATGAAAGCTTCTTACTTTGTTTATCATAATAAGATACATTTAAAGACCAACCTTTACCAAAGCCAGTATTAGAATCACTTAACGAGTTGTACCCTATCGTCGCAGAAAAAATCTCTCCGCCGTAAGTTTTTAAATTACCAATAGTCAATGATAAATTAAATGTTCCGGTTCTTGGATCGACACCTGTTCTATAAAGATTACCAAAGTTAAAAGCATTACTTGTAATTTCATTTGATAAATTAACCATAATTTTTTACCGTAATTTTAATAATTTTAAACTGAATAAATAATTTACAATTTCGCAAATAGATGAAATAAAACCAATCAAGTTTATAATCTTCTTGATAAACCCTTTAAATAAACAGCCCCCTTTGTTAAGACTGACAAACCATTATTAGTTCGCAAAGAGTTAGCAGCAGCCGCACCAGACTGCGGTTTATACGTTCGTTCAAATATTTTACTGCGGTGTATACTATTTATATTATTGGTATATCGAAAAACATAGCTTGTAACATTAACATCTAGTTCATTTGCTAATACTTGAGCTTGTGAGCCCGCCTTTCCGCCGAATGCTCCATAGCAACTTTCGAGTACTACACTCGTAAAATCTTTATCTTTTTGAAAGTCAGCTTTACTCATTACTTTCTTCGGCCTAAAGCCTTGTTCTCTAAGATACTCTGCAAGTTCAGCTCCTGATTTTAGCCCACCCTTTGTGGAGGTTAGTCCCAAGCCACCATGTCCATGGAGTTCCAACTTACTTCCGAAATGAGATATATTCGCAGACCAATCTTTTCCTAGACTATTAACGACTGCACTATCAATAGGGTAATATTTAGAGCCTGACACACCTAGTGAAATACGAGATCCAATAGCCCCCGTAAGCAGAGAGCCGATACCTAAACCTAAAGAAGCATAAGACAAATTTTCAGCATGAGCATTATCTTCACCGACTGCAACTGATGCTAAACCAGTTGCTGCTGATGCCACTCCCATCGCTCCCGATGTCACTGATAATCCGATTTTCGTACCAGCAGCCAAACTCGCACCAGTTCCAATAAGTGCGATCCCTCCTTTAACTGCAATCCCTAATGTTGCGATTGATATAAGTACACCTAATATTCCCAAACCAATTCCGATCCCAGCTTCAACACTTATATGTCCACTAGGATCAGAAAGGTTTATTGGGTCTCCAAAACAATACCCGTGAGTGTTTATTCCTCCTTGCGAAAATGGACTAAGGCTATCTGGACTATTAAATCTCATCATACTCGGAATATATACCCGATATCCATTACCTAAATGATAAGATTTTAATACTGGATCTAATCTTTCACCGTTAAAACCAATACTATTAGTTAGTATATAAAGTTTAGAATATCGTTTACTTCCATGATCTAAATCATTAATAAATGATAAAGCATTAACAGGAGTGGAGATTGAAAATATAGATGAGGTACCAGCAACAATGCAAGATTTAATAATAAAACATCTACGTCCGGAATTTATTAATTCTTTCTTATTCATAATTCACCAAAACTTATATTATAAATATATTAAAATGTGTCGACATATGCTATTCAAAAACACATGCCTACACTATTATCAATATAATTTATTTACCAAATAGAATTTATTGTATGAATATCATCGATATTAAAATAATCATTAGAATAATTAAATTTAATATCAAATGCATTTCCATACTGATCTCTTGCTTTTACATTGTTTTTTTGTTCTGGGGAAAAGTAATTATTATTACCATAACGAAGAGGATCTAAATTCCACCCAATATAGCTATGTGCGGCTATAAAATGGTTATAAAACGTCGTAGATAAAAATGTTATATTGTTAGCGTTAGGATGTAGCTCAACAGACGATGGGTAAAACTCACTGTTTGTTTCATTCCAATAATCATATCCTTTTAACTGAACATCTTTGTAAGATTCATTACCATATTTATTCATAACAAATAAAGATGCTCCTTTTAGTCTACGTTGTCCAGGTTGCGCGTTATAAGTTTCAGTATACCTTGCAACAAGTGACATATTTTCTATACGAGTTGTGCTAGCTCTTGGTTGATTATAAGGAATCGCATTAATATAAATATCCGCTATCTTTATATTCGGTTTTTTAGGCGTTATTGTTATTTCACGCAAATCAACACGTTGATGGTCATTATGATAAAATCGATTATCTGAGATTATAAAATCACTTTTTATATAATTTGGGATAGGAATTGCGGCAATAGGAGCATAGCTTATGTGTTCATAATTTTTTCCTCTGCATGTATCTGCTAAATTTACTCCATTTTCATTGCCTATTCTGGCACAAATTTGCATATCAAGACCTGAAGCCGTCGCTTTTGTGGTAGTTACCCAATACGTAAATGTATGCCACCCATTATCCAGTGTATATATTTCAGGCTCTAAATAAGAGCTCTCCTGATTTCCCTCTCGAATACTGAGAATGCTTTTTTCATATTTATTTTCTTGACGAGAAGCTTTCCAAGAAGTACTTTCTAGGCCAACATGCTCTCCATCAATAGCAATTTCTATTTTTTTATTTGGATCGTATGGTTCGCCTAACTTCGTGTATAAACGGATAAAATTAATTTTTTTCCCATCGGTACTTATAGCTGAATTAATATCTGTAATTGGCGTTGTAATAAGAGCTCCAGATTCATTATTATGCTTCAACCTCGCTCTTACAGTAACCTGGCTTTGCATTATACCATTAGCATATATTTGATTAGGAATAGCACCTCCAGCCCCTTCTGGATAAATTTCATAGTTATCAATATATACATTGCTTAAATCAGTAATTACAGAATTAGATAATTCACTATTTATATCTTCTATATTATCAGGTATAGCATTTTGATTGATATTACTAGGAGCGATATTCGATATTTTATTTGCTACACATACAGGATGATAAGCGGAACCAAGTTTAATATCATATCCATGTCCAGATCCAGTAATAACATATCCACCCGCGAGTTTTAGTATTTCATATTGACCCATTAAATTATTACCAATAGATAACCGATTTTCCCTAGCTGTTTCTACTGGCATAATAGTATAATCCGAAGGGCATACCCCTCCATGATAACTAACTAACATCGCATCATTGGTAATTTCCACATCAGTCGTATTTGCAGCGCTCTGACTACTAATAAAACAGAATAATGCATAAATAGTGACTTTTATTTGAATATACTTCATGACTAATAAATTCCTTATATGATTTAGAGTAAACGATAAATTTATAGTTGATTTTATTTTTTAAGTAAACCTGTTGTATTTTACAGAGGGCTGTTGTAAATAATCTGAGTTGATAAATAAGCCCTACTATTGACTAATGCCACTCGCTTAAGGGCGAGTGGCATGTTTATTAGGATATTTGACTGCCTTTTTTAAGGTTCATCGCAGATTAGCGGGAATTGAAAACAAAAACGGCAGTTAGTGGTAAAGTTACATCGCCAAACACAACTTTTCACAAACTGCCGTTTTCATGCCAAATAATACTTTTTTATCATCATTCTGGAAAGGTTTTCAGATCGTAAAGTCTCATAAAACTGATTCATTAATCTCTATAACCTTAAAGCCTGATTCCCCAGCATTCTGCTCTTGCGGGCGACTCTCTGAATTTACTCACGATACTCAGTGGCGAACTATTAAAGACGCTATGATATTAGGAGCTCCAGTTGAACTTTTGATTCAGACTAGGCGCATTACATGTTCGCTATGTGGTACAAAAACGGAAGCAATATCTTGGCTTAAACCATACTCACGCCTGACTAATCGATTGATAGAATATATTGAACAACTGCTGCCTTTGCTGCCGATTAAACATATTTCAGAACTGACTGGAGTACATTGGCACACGATAAAGAACATTGATAAACAACGACTTAAACGAGTTATCCCTGACATACCATGGGATAAATTACGTCAACTAGTGATGGATGAGTTTGCCATATTTAAAGGACATCGATATGCAACAGTGATTGCCGATGCGCAGACACATCAAGTGCTTTGGATTGGTTTAGGTAGAAGCCGAACTGATATCAGGCCTTTCTTTGAAGAGCTTGGTGAGCATGCCGAAAATATCGAAGCAGTAGCTATGGATATGAATACAGCTTTCGATCTCGAAGTGAAAGCTCATTGCCCTAATGCACGTATTGTATACGATCTTTTTCATGTGGTAGCCAAATATGGACGAGAGGTAATGGATAGAGTTAGGGTAGATCAAGCGAATCAACTCAAAGAAGACAAAAAAGCTCGTCGTTGGATTAAGCGTTCACGCTGGATCCTTTTGAAAAATAGAGACAACCTAGACGCAAATCAACAGAGTTATCTAGATGAAATACTTTCGGTAAACCACGATTTAATGGTGACTCATTTGCTAGGAGAGCAATTAAAAGAGCTCTGGTATTGTGACTCAGAAACGCAGGCAATAGAACTATGGGATGTATGGTGACAACAGGTAAATGAGAGTGGGACCAACCATTAATCAGTTTTGCACGAAAGTTAAAACCATACCTTCACGGAATTGTTAGTTCGGCTTTATATCGATTAAATACATGTACACTGGAAGGAATAAATAACAAAATTAAGCTGATCAAAAGAATGGGGTATGGCTACAGAGATACAGACTATTTCTTTATGAAGATAAAAGCGGCTTTCCCCGGAAAGCCGCGATGAACCAATAAAAAGGCCGCCCCCATTACATAAAGTGAGCATTTAAATTTTCCAAAATGGAAAAGAATCATTGAATTAATTTCACTAACTGAAATGACATTCTTGGCTCATAATAAACCCATACTAATTAAAAGGGTTTTATCATGAGTCAAGAACGTTTCTATAGCATCATTACTGACGCCAGCTTATCGCCAAAACAAAAATCACAATATTTAGCGTTAGAAGCAGAGGCAAGTCTACCTTACATGGAGATTGACTCAGAAACCCAACAAGCCTTAAATGATGGCGTATTATGTGACATGTTTGAAGGTCACGCCCCTTTTAAACCTCGCTATGTATTGCCTGATTACGCAAAGTTTTTATCTCAAGGTTCTGAATACCTAGAGCTATCTGCGGCCGAAAATTTTGATGATGCATTAAACTTACTGACGATTATCTATCATCATGTCCCTTCCGTTACTTCTATTCCTGTTTACCTTGGCCAACTTGATACTGTACTTATGCCTTACGTTGGTGCCCTTAGTGATGAAGAAATTTACCAAAAAGTAAAACGCTTCTGGATCATGCTAGATCGCACCCTTCCAGATGCTTTCATGCACGTAAATATTGGCCCTACAGATAACATCATTTGTCGCACTATCTTGCGTGTTGATGCCGAATTAAAGCAAATCGCACCTAACTTAACCTTTATGTACGATGCTGACGTTACGCCTGATGACTTACTTCGCCAAGCGGCATCAAATATCTGTGAATGCAGCAAGCCACACATTGCTAACTATCCTATTCATGCAAAAGCGTATAACAACACTGGTTTTGGCATTGTTAGTTGTTACAACTCTCTGCCACTTGCTGGTGGTTCAAATACGCTAGTTCGTATGAACCTAAAAGAAGTAGCAAAAAAAGCACAAAATAAAGCCGATTTTGTTGAGAATATTCTTCCTCATTACTGCAGCGTAATGCTTGGTTTGATGGACACTCGTAGTGAGTTCTTACATGAAAAATCAAATTTCTTTGAAGGCTTCTTAACAAAAGAAGGCTTAATCAACGAAGACCGCTTTGCACCAATGTTCGGCATTTTCGGCATGGCTGAAGCGGTAAATATCCTAATGGAGAAAGAGGGTGTTGAAGCAAAATACGGCCATGACGAAGCAGCAAATCTATTAGGTCATGCTATTTCTAAGCAGCTTTCTAAAATCGTTGATGCGACTGATGTAAAATACGGTTACCACAAAAAAGCACTACTTCATGCTCAAGGTGGCATCAGCTTAGATCTTGATGTTACTCCAGGCGTTCGTATTCCTTATGGTACAGAACCAGACCCTGTTTCATATGTACAAGCAACCGCTGGCCACCACCAATACTACACATCAGGTATCAGTGATATTTTAACGATTGATGAAACCGTTAAATCAAACCCTGAAGCGATGTTTAATTTGGCAAAAGGCGCACTGCAATCAGGTTACCGCGAGTTTACGGCTAATGTTGCGTCAAACGATTTGGTACGAGTGACTGGTTACATGATTAAATTGTCTGATATTGCAAAATACGACAATGAAGGTTCTCGCACTAATACCACATTCTTAGGTGCTGAAGCGGCTAAAAATACAGGTATTCTAGAGCGTAAACCTCGTGTTGCGGCATTAGAAATCACACCAACGTACGCAGAATAAGCTAGATAATCTATGGTTGACGTTATCACTCAACAGAGCAATACCATCAACTATGACAAAACAGGATTGGTCAGTAAAATACTGACCTTTTCTTGTGTCGATGGTCCCGGTAATCGCCTTGTGATTTTTTTACAAGGCTGTAATTACAATTGTATAACTTGTCATAACCCTCATACCATTAACCATTGTGATCACTGTGGTGATTGCATTGAACCTTGTCCTACAGGTGCATTAACCTTTGATAATTCTCCAAACAGAAAAGTCATTTGGGACGAAACCTTGTGCACTCAATGTGATAAATGCATTGATGTCTGCCCAAGCAAATCCAATCCAAAAATAACGACATATTCGGTAGAAAAGCTGCTTGAATTCACCAAGAAACACGCCCCATTTTTAAGTGGTGTCACAATATCTGGTGGTGAGGCGACCTTACAATTACCGTTTATTATTGAATACTTTAAAGCAATTAAATCAAACAACGCATTAGGTCACCTGACTTGTTTTATTGACAGTAATGGCAGTTTGTCAGAGCAAGGGTGGAGCAAGGTTTTACCTTATCTTGATGGCACTATGATTGACTTAAAGGCTTGGCAAAATGACACCCATTTATGGTTAGTCGGCAGAAAAAATCATCGCGTTTTACGATCTATAAACCTATTAGCTCAACACGACAAATTACACGAAGTTCGTTTATTACATATACCCAATAAAACCGACTTATTGTGTGAAATTGATGCTGTTAGTGAGTATTTAAAGACATTACCAGATCATATCAGCATTCGCTTAAATGCCTTTCAACATCATGGCGTCGTTGGTGAAGCCTTAAATTGGGATAAATGCAGCAAAGTGCAAATGGAAGAATTTGAACACAGTTTGGTTCAACGATTAGGCCGTTCTGTTATCACACCAACCGTTTATACCTAAACAAACCATTGATTCATAAAGAAAGCCTCAGCTATAATGTTACTGTAACATTAACTAAGGCTTATTATGACTACCGATACACGAAAATCACGCCCCACTTTACAAGACATTGCTGATAGAATCGGCATCACCAAAATGACGGTCAGCCGCTATATGCGAGATCCAAGTTCGGTTGCAGAGCCAACGCGTGTCAAAATAAAAGCGGTAGTTGAAGAGCTTGGATACATTCAAAATCGTGCACCAGCAATGCTTTCAAAAGCCTCAAGTAAAGCCATTGGCGTATTATTACCTTCTTTATCTAACCAAGTATTTGCAAACTTCACACAAGGTATTGAAGCGGTAACCAATGCTTGTGGTTATGAAACCTTAATTGCCCACTTTAGTTACAGCAAAGATATTGAAGAAAACAAGATAGCGGCCCTACTTTCTTATCAGGTAGATGGACTTATTTTAACCAGTTCAGAGCATACTCCGCGTACATTACAAATGATAAAAACCGCTGGCGTACCAATTATCGAAGCGATGGAATTACCTGAAAACCCAATTGATATTGCTGTCGGATTAGATCACGAATTAGCGGCTTATACTGTCATTAAATCTATGCTCAATAAAGGGAAAAAACACATCGTCTACTTTGGTGCCCGACTGGATACCCGAACACAACTACGTATGAATGGTTACGATAAAGCGATTACAGAAGCTGGATTTGAGCCAATCCACATCCTAACCGAAGCTCACTCAAGCTTTACCTTAGGTCAAAAACTTCTTGAACAAACATTAAACATGCACCCTACTGTAGATGGGATCTTCTGTACTAATGACGATATTGCTATCGGAACAATCATGGCTTGCCAAGAAAGAAAAATCCCAGTACCACAACAAATTAGTATCGTTGGATATAACTCATTAGACATAGGCCAAGCAATGTCACCAAAACTAACCAGCGTAGATACGCCTTTATATGCTATTGGAGAGAAAAGTGCACAATTACTGTTAGATTCTCTGGCAGGAAAAAGCCCAGAACAAAAAGTGTTTGATCTGGGCTTTACGATTACACAAGGAGAAAGCTTGTAATTTCAGCTTTCTCTATTGCGCTTTATTCCTGCTCCTTAGATATTAAGCCAATCTATTAATACAAGAATGAAGCGCCTTCTTCTGCACTCGAAACATTGTCTCGCATAATTTTGAACATATCTCGTCCCCACGTGACCTGCTCTTTTTCCGTATCAATGACCATAGGTTGACGCCCCTCATACGAGGTTAATAAATCTAACTTTCCATTTTCACTGTCAAGACGAACAATATCTCCTTCTTGAATCAGTCCAATCACACCACCACGTAGGGCTTCAGGAGAAATATGGATAGCCGCTGGAATTTTGCCTGACGCGCCAGATAATCGACCATCAGTAACCAAGGCAACTTTATAACCGTCTTTCTGAATATTTCCCAAAATAGGCATTAGCTTATGTAGCTCAGGCATTCCATTCGCTGCGGGTCCATTGTGGGTCACGACAATAATACAATCTTGATTTAACAGGCCTTTTTTGTACGCTGTCTCCACATCATGTTGTGAAGTAAATACTTTCGCTGGCGCTTCTATAAATCGGTATTCTTTTGCCACAGCAGACACTTTAATCACTGCGCTACCTAAATTACCGTGTAGCACTTTTGTTCCACCAGTACTTTGAAACTCTTCGCCACTACATGCAATAACATTAGGGTTTGCAGTGCCTATGACATCGAACCATTCAAGCTGCCCATCAACCAAGGTTGGTGACATTAGCTGTTGATTGAAATCGCCAAAAGCTGGAGTAACATCAGTATGCAGTAATTCACTTTCATGCAGACGCTTCATTAGTGCTGGAACACCGCCAGCGACTTGAAATTCATTAATATCAGCTGGCCCGTTTGGATAAATCTTCACTAAAAGTGGAACAATATCAGACAAGTCGCTTAAATCTTCCCACGTTAAAATAAAACCTGCTGCACGAGCGATGGCAATCATATGAATGCTGTGATTTGTACTGCCACCAGAGGCTAATAATGCAATTAAGCCATTCACTAAACTCTTCTCTGTAAACACCTTTTTTAACGGTCTATACGATGGGGTATCAGCAGTCATTGATGCCAAACGTACTGATGCATAATCAGTTAATGCCGCACGAAGTGGCGATTCTGGATGAACAAAAGCGGAACCTGACAACATTAACCCCATCGCTTCAAATACAAGCTGATTTGTATTTGCGGTTCCATAAAAAGTACAAGTTCCAGAAGAGTGATAAGCATTACATTCCATTTTCTGCAACGCATCTTGTCCGACTTTGCCCGCTACAAATTTTTGTCGAACATCGACTTTTTCTTCATTGGTGATACCAGTAGACATTGGTCCTGCAGGAATAAATGCCGTCGGTAAATGAGCATAACTTAGTGCCCCCATTAACTGTCCCGGGGCTATCTTGTCACAAATCCCAAGCAGTAATGTCGCATCAAATACATTATGGCTTAACGAAAACGCGGTAGATTGAGCAATTAAATCACGAGAGAAAAGAGACATATCCATGCCTGCTTGACCTTGCGTCACACCATCACACATAGCAGGAACGCCACCCGCGATTTGTGCGGTATGACCGTGCTCATTTAGTGCTGATTTAATTTGATCTGGATAGTCTTTATATGTTTGATGTGCACTTAGCATGTCGTTGTATGCAGTAATAATCGCAACGTTTGCGTGTGTTAAATTCAATATCGTCGATTTTTCACTAGAACAAGAAGAAGCAACTGCATGTGCTAAATTACCACAAGACATTTGAGCTCGACCTTTACCCGCCTTTTCTTGTTCTTCAATTTTATTCAAAAAAGCCTGACGACTATCAACACTTCGTTCTTGGATTCGTTTCGTTACCGCTAAGATGGTTGAGTGAGTCATGCTACTACCTTATTTTGTTGTGTATTACTTAGGTTGCTAAAGCGAGAAAGGCTTTCTAATTCTAAAACTGTTTTTTCAATAATGTCATTCAGCGTCGCATCAATATTTATGGTAATAACGCTTTTCTCACTCACTGGACGCTCTAAAATATCAAACTGACTCTTTACCATATTCTCTTTCATGAAATGGCCAGAACGAGAAGACATTCTTTGTAAGATAAGCTCAATACTTCCATCCAGAAAAACAAAACTGACGTTTTTATTCCCTTCTCGGATTTTATCGCGATAGCTTTTTTTCAATGATGAGCAAACAATTACACCTGTTTCGTTTTTACTTTCAATGCTAAATGCCGCATCACGTACTCGCTCCAACCAAGGCAAGCGATCTTCATCGCTCAATGGCTCACCACGTGACATTTTTAAAATATTCGATTTTGGGTGTAAGTCATCCCCATCGATAAATTTCGCTGAAATTCGTGTTGCCAGCAATTCACCAATCGTGCTTTTACCACAGCCTGAGACACCCATAATAATGATGCTTTTTCCTGACATTTTTACTCCCTAAGTTTTTTGAGCTAGATCTCACTTTTCAAACATCGTGAAGAATTTAGTTTATTTCCCAAATGTTATTGGTAACATGTTACCCGTAACTTAGAGGTTTGTGAAACTATTTTCTTCAAGCTTCGACCAATTAAGGGATAAAAAATGCAAACTATCGAACAGCAATTAAAAGAAATCAAAATCGTTCCAGTTATCGCAATTGAAGATAAGAATAATGCAGTTCCACTCGCTAAAGTACTTATAGAAAATGGATTACCTTGTGCTGAAATAACCTTCAGAACCGAGGCTGCTGTTGAATCTATTCGTTTAATGAGAGAAGCATACCCAACACTGTTGATTGGTGCAGGTACAGTATTAACAACCCAACAAGTTGATGACGCTATCGATGCGGGTGCCGATTTCATTGTCAGTCCAGGTTTGAACCCAACCACAGTGACTTACTGCCAAGAGAAAAACATTCCTATTATCCCAGGAGTTAATAATCCAAGCTTAGTTGAACAAGCAATGTCTTTAGGATTAAAAACCGTCAAATTCTTTCCTGCGGAACCTTCTGGTGGCCTATCGATGCTAAAAGCTTTATCTGCAGTTTATCCTGTCAGCTTTATGCCAACCGGCGGCATTAGTCCAACGAATGTTTCTGATTATCTTGCTTTACCCTCTGTTGTCGCTTGTGGTGGAACATGGATGGTGCCAAATGCCATGATCAACAACGGTGATTGGAAAGGTTTAACTCAGCTAGTAAAAGACGTAAATAATTAAATTCTGACAAAAACAAAACAATAACAAGGCGAGCGATGAGTACTCTGTTGGTTATTTAATCAATGATTCATTCGTCTGTTCTCACACATGGAAAGTAAACTTGGAGTTAAGCATGTCAAAGAATTATGGCGCTACTGCACAATCCGTCGTTGAAAAACTCGGTGGTTCACACAACGTTATCGCAGTAACTCACTGTATGACACGATTACGCTTTGTTGTAAAAGACGAAAGTTTGATTGATGTTACTTCCCTAAAAGCAATAAAAGGCGTAATGGGTGTTGTTCATAACAGTGATAAATGCCAAGTAATTATTGGCAATACTGTCTCTTACGTATTTAAAGAAGTGACTGCGCTTTGTAATTTAAGTGGTCAAGAAGATATCGAGACGACTAAAGTAAAGCTGACACCAAAAGTCATTGGTGCAAAAATTTTAGATGCCTTAATTGGTACCATGTCTCCACTGATCCCTGCGATCATCGGTGGCTCAATGGTAAAACTATTAAGCATGATCCTCCTAATGGCTGGAGTATTTGAAAAAACAGATTCAACCCTTATTATTTTAAATACCATAGGCGACGGTGCTTTCTTCTTCTTACCAATTATGGTTGCCGCTTCTGCTTCTATTAAATTTAAAACCAATATGTCATTGGCTATTGCGATAGCAGGTGTCCTTGTTCACCCCGCATTTGTTGACTTAATGGCGCAAGCAGCAAAAGGAGTTGAAACCGATTTCTTTGGTATTCCCATTACTGCTGTAAAATATACATATACGGTTATCCCAGTATTATGTATGACGTGGGTACTTTCTTACATTGAACGTTGGGTTGATAGTATTACCCCCGCGGTAACTAAAAACTTCCTTAAACCAATGTTAATTGTCCTTATTGCTGCACCTATCGCTATTGTTGTGATTGGCCCTGTTGGCATTTGGATTGGTACAGGTATCTCAGCAATTGTTTATACCGTTCATGACACACTTGGTTGGTTAGCCGTAGCGATTATGGGTGCAATTTGGCCTCTGCTTGTTCTTACTGGTATGCATCGAGTATTTACACCCACAATTATCCAAACGATAGCAGAAACAGGTCGTGAAGGCATGGTTATGCCATCAGAAATTGGCGCTAACTTATCACTAGGTGGTTCATCATTAGCTGTCGCCTACAAGACTAAAAACAGTGAATTACGTCAAACTTCATTAGCAGCCGCAGCTTCAGCTATTTTAGCTGGTATTTCAGAACCAGCACTTTATGGTGTTGCGGTTCGATTGAAGACGCCATTAATTGCAAGTGTCATCAGTGGGTTCATTTGTGGTGCCTTGGCGGGAATGGCCGGATTATTTAGTCATTCAATGGCTGCTCCAGGATTATTCACCAGTGTACAGTTTTTCGATGTTGATAATCCGATGAGTATCGTATGGGTATTTGGGATAATGGTGCTTTCTGTCGTCCTCTCCTTTGCTCTAACGTTAATTATTGGTTTCAAAGATATACCGGAAGATGAAACTGACATTGAGCAGAAAGAAGTTCAGAACGAAACTATGCCAGCTAACATCAATACAAAACCTGAAACCGCGTAACTGATAAACCAATTTATATCATAAAATCAAAGTGCCAATTCTATTTGGTACTTTGCTATTTAAAGGATAACAAAATGTCTAATAATGTATTTCCTAAAGACTTTTTATGGGGCGGAGCTATTGCTGCAAACCAAGCAGAAGGCGCACACTTAGAAGGTGGGAAGGGATTAACCACAGTCGATATGATCCCTTACGGTGAAAATCGTATGGCAACAAAATTAGGTTTATTGGAAAGTGTTTCATTAGATGAATCAGAATATTACCCTAGCCATCAAGCCATTGATTTTTACCATCGCTATAAAGAAGATATCGCCCTACTGGCCCAAATGGGATTCAAAGTATTTAGAACCTCTATTGCATGGAGTCGTATTTTCCCTAAAGGTGACGAGTTAGAGCCAAACCAAGAAGGCATTCGTTTTTATCGTGATCTCTTTTTAGAATGTAAAAAGTACGGTATTGAACCTTTAGTAACACTTTGCCACTTCGATGTTCCTATGCATTTAGTCAAAGAATACGGTTCTTGGCGCAGCAGAGAAATGATTTCATTTTTTGAACGCTATGCAAAAACCTGTTTTACTGAATTTGATGGACTAGTAAAACATTGGCTTACTTTCAACGAAATTAATATCTTACTGCACAGCCCATTTTCAGGGGCCGGTATTCTTTTCAAAGAAGGAGAAAATAAAGAACAAGTTAAATATCAAGCTGCGCACCATGAGTTAGTTGCTAGTGCATTAGTTACACGCATCGCACATGACATTAACCCACAAAACCAAGTGGGTTGTATGTTAGCCGGGGGGAATTTTTACCCATACTCATGCAAACCAGAAGACGTATTAACCGCAATGCAAAAAGACAGAGAAAACCTGTTTTTTATTGATGTTCAGTCTCGTGGTTACTACCCATCTTATGCTCAAAAGGTCTTTGATGATAAAAATGTGATTATCGATATCACTGATGAAGATCGTAAGATCTTAAAGAATACGGTCGATTTCATCTCATTCAGTTATTACGCTTCTCGTTGTGCCTCTGCAGATATGAATGATAATAATACCAGTGAAGCCAATGTGGTTAAATCCATCAAGAACCCTCACTTAGAAGCAAGTGATTGGGGCTGGGTGATTGACCCTGTTGGATTACGGATCACAATGAATACTTTGTATGACCGTTATCAAAAACCATTATTCCTAGTAGAAAATGGATTAGGTGCGGTAGATACAATTGATGAAAATGGCGAGATAAACGACGACTATCGCATTAACTATCTTAAAGAACATATTAAAGCGATGAAGGATGCAATTTCTGATGGCGTTCCATTAATGGGCTACACCCCATGGGGAAGCATTGATTTAGTCGCGGCTTCGACGGGTGAAATGAGTAAAAGATATGGTTTTATCTATGTTGACCGAGATAATTTAGGTAATGGTTCATTAGATAGAATGCCTAAAAAATCCTTTTACTGGTATAAAAAAGTCATCGCGACTAATGGCGAAGATTTAGAATAAAAGAATCCTAATAATAAATAGCCAACCTCTTCCTCCAGAGGTTGGCTATTTTTTTATTCTTTATTTAGAAAAAACAGCGGTGAGATAACGATTGTTTAGCCCTTTCGTTAATATCGAATGCACTCTAAAGAACAGCGCACTTGGCTTTTTAACATAGTGTTTAACGATATTTCGCCCCACGCCTTGAGAGCGGTTTTCTTTCGATTCTTTTTTCGAAAACAACCCTTTAAATTCCCAATATTGGATCTGTTCAAAAGTTTCATTCGGCTGATAATTTGATTGTGAAAACAAACGGCAAAAAGAGGCAACCGTGAAATCATGTAAATGATGCGGATTACCATCAACCGTTGGTGTTGTCGGGACAGACGCAATCATAATCCCTTCTTTACTCAGTTGAGTTAATAAATGAGTAACCATTTTTTGAGGTTCAGGTACATGCTCAATCGTTTCTAAGCTAATAATAGTGTCAAACTGCTGGTATCCACCATCATTAAGTGATATTTGAAAATCCATCCCATTACCGCATTCATAGCGTAAGTTATCCGATTGATAATGCTCTCTCGCGTACTCGACTGCTAGAGGATCAACATCTACGCCTACAAATTGTTTATCGGGATGAGCCTCTGCCATTAAAGCCGTGCCATATCCACAACCACAAGCAATATCTAAAATATGAGTTCCACATAATTGCTTTGAAGCAAAATCATAGCGTTCTAAATGAATATCTAATACATCTTGATGACTTTTTTCATCTTGATTCAGCTGTTTTGGGTAAATTCGTTCTAGAGAATGCTCAGCTGTTATCTTTTCTTTTATGAAATCCATTTAAATACCTTGATAAATGACGTCTAAAAATAGTAATGGTAATGCTCATATTGAGTGAGGATTAGATAGTAACATTATTTGGCTTTTTCATACGCTCACATAACCAATTTAGCGACTGATCATTCAAACTTAATTTGTTATAAACCATGCTATAAGCAACCTGACCATAATCAAAAGGTAACACTTTAATAACCAATCCTTGAGCTTGCTTTGCCGTTTCAGCCCATCTTTTAGAACAAGTAAATAAAAATTCAGTTTGATGACAAAGAATCGCTGCACTACCAAAATCAGCCACTGAAATCACAACCTCTCTCGGTGTAAATTGTTGACTTAAGCATTGTTCAAAATAAGGCACATTTAATTCCTTATCAAAAATACCTACGTGCTTGTATGCTAAATAGTCTTCAACGGTTAATTCTTTATCAACTAACGGATGATCCGCGCCCATTAAACAAACCATCTCATCATCAAGTACGGTTTCCCACACTAATTGCTTTTCTGTCGTTGGAGGCTGACTTCTATCATGAGGCAACAAAATGACATCAACCTGACCATTTAATAAAGCATCAAACCCTAATTGCTCTTTAGAGTGAATTTCAATATGAGAATTAGGGGCTTGAGTAGATAAAATATCACTAATGATATAAGAGAATATTTCAAAGGTACTCTCTCGCATAGAAAGAGAAAATTTACCCGAAAACGCCTGAGGTTCAAAAATCGATTGGTTTAGTAATCCATTCATATTATTAAGAATTTGATGGACGGTTGAACCAATTTTTAGTGCGTATGGTGTAGGGATAAGCTGAGTTCCATCTCGATAAAACAGCTCATCACCCAATAAAATACGTAATTGGGATAATGTTTTACTCACACTTGATGGACTCATACACAACACTTCAGCACTTTTCGTAACGCTATGAGTAGATAGCATGACGTGTAAAGCCGTTAGTTGTTTAAAGTTAATACGAGAGAGTTGTATAAGATCCATAATACCTGATGAATAAAGCGATTGTGTAACACAAATTATAATACGAACCAGAGTAAATAGATGCGTAAAATATCAGTAATTAAGTCTGAAAATCACAGCATTCACATTTCCTAACAATACCCTGACTTGAACCTGAGTGATGATTCCCCTATTATCACACCCTTACTCTTTGGGGAGTAGCCCGCTTTCTCGTTTTAATAATCAAAAATAAACAGAGAGTTCGTACATCAACATAATTGGTGCAAAATCACCATGGTGTGCGAGACAAGCCTGAGCAGCTTGTTCGGCAAGACCTTAGATTAACATCACGACCATTGGGTGGGCGTGAGGTTTTTCTATTGATCTTATAATTATAATCCCGCCCAAGTGAGTAATGTCGTGAGTGTATTAGCAATATCAATAACCACCGTCGCACTAGCTGAAATCGGTGATAAAACCCAGCTTCTCTCTTTGCTGCTTGCCAGTAGATACCGAAAACCAATCCCTATTATTGCCGCGATCTTTTTTGCGACTATTTTAAATCATGCTTTAGCGGCATATTTAGGCGTGGTTGTCGCTGATTTTTTAACCCCTGAAACCTTAAAGTGGGCTCTCATTGTTAGTTTTGTGGCAATGGCTGGTTGGGTGTTGATTCCTGACAAATTAGATGACGATGAAACCATCTCAAGCAGAGGCCCTTTTGTTGCTAGCTTCATTGCCTTTTTCATTGCCGAGATTGGAGATAAAACTCAAATCGCAACGTCTATCCTAAGCGCTCAATATTCAGATGCTCTGAGTTGGGTTATTTTAGGTACAACAGTAGGTATGTTACTGGCAAATGTTCCGGTCGTATTAATTGGAAAATTCTCTGCGGATAAATTACAGCTAACCTTAATTCGTCGTATAACTGCGGTGATTTTTTTAGGGTTGGCCGTTGGAACTTTCTTTGGGATGTAGCTAGTTAGGCATCAAAGTAAGTCATAAAGAAAAACCAATCGCACATAATGTACGATTGGTTTTTTTATTTAATTAAAAAGAAAATTTATTCTGCAACAACCTGTTTTTCTAACTTGTCATCTACCGCTTTAACCAACAATAGACCAACACCAAAGACAATCAAACCACAGAAGACAAACACCATGCGTCCCCATAGTGGGTTTGGTAGTGTAAACATTGCCATCACACCTATACCCGCCACAGCAATTAATGAACCAAGCATACGACGTTGTTTATTATCTAATATCTTCTGCTCTGTACTCTCAGAAACCAATGGTGTCGCTAGGTTTTCAAAAAACTTATCGACGTCTTTTTCTCTATGAGCCGCTAACGGTTTATAGAACAACGTTGATAACAAGAAGAACCCGCCAGTAAACACCATATGAGCAATCAGGCCGACTGCCACTTTTAAATCAGCCCATTCACGACTTGTTAATTCATTCAATCCAAATAAGTTTTGCACCATCTCTGCTGTAATAACAAAACCAACGAAGTAAGAAACAATACCACCAACAACTAATGTTCCCCATCCTGCCCAATCAGGGGTTCTTCGAATAAAGAAGCCAAGGAAAGCAGGAATAGTCATTGGGAACCCAATTAACGCTCCTACATACATCATGGTATCAAACAAACTCAGTTCTTTTAGTGAGTTAATAAATAACGCAACCAGAATAATAACCAAGCCAAATACTGTTGATGATATTTTTGAAACTAATACCAATTCTTTTTCAGAAGCTTGAGGTCGAAGAATGATTTCATAAAAGTTTTTAACAAAAATACCAGAGTTACGGTTAAGACCAGAATCCATTGAAGACATCGTTGCCGCAAACATTGCTGCAATAAGTAAACCAACCATACCAACAGGCATGTATTCTTCAACAAAGTAAAGGTAAGCAAAATCAGCCGCTTTACTTCCTGCCTCTGGATATTGAGCAACAAGATCAACACCTTGCCCTGCAATAAACCAGCTAGGCATAAACCAAATGACAGGGCCAATAGACATTAAAATACAAGCAAGTAACGCCGCTTTACGAGCATTATTAGAGTCTTTCGCCGCAAGATAACGGTACGAGTTCAGCATGTTATTATTGATACTGAACTGCTTTAAGAAAATGAATACCGCCCAAATACCGAAAATACTCAGATAATTTAAGTTACCACCAGTAATAAACGAATCCGTTGGAAAGTTATGAACAATATTGGTTACACCACCACCGTGATAAACCGCAACAACCGCACAAGTAACAGTTACTGCCATAATAATAACCATCTGCATAAAGTCAGAGGCAATAACGGCCCATGAACCACCCGTAACCGACATAACCAATACAACTAACCCTGTTAAGATAATTGTTGTTGTCATATCGAAACCAAAAATTCCAGATGCAATAATTGCAAGTCCATTCAACCATATTCCTGCCGAGATCAGGCTGTTTGGCATACCAGACCAAGTAAACACTTGCTCATTCACTTTACCAAAACGCATACGAATTGCCTCGATTACCGTCACAACGCGAAGTTGACGGAATTTAGGCGCAAAGTATAAATAGTTCATCAAATAACCAAATGCATTCGCAATAAAAATAATTGCTACCGCAAAACCATCAGTAAACGCTTTACCTGCTGCACCGGTAAATGTCCAAGCACTGAACTGCGTCATAAATGCAGTTGCACCAACCATCCACCACAGCATATTGCCGCCCCCGCGGAAATAGTCACTCGTTGTACTTGTAAATTTTCTAAACATCCAACCTATTGCAATTAAGAATAAGAAATAGACACCTACGATAAGAGTATTAAGTTCCATCTTTTTGACCTTTTTGTAATTATGTTTTTATTGAAGCTGATTATAGATAGCAATAAAAACATTTGTACTACAATAACTCAAAAGGGTGATGGTAATTGCTAAATTGAAACTTACATAATCAGACAAGTGATACTATTCACAAAATCATAAACAAACATAATGACAAAATTAAAAAAAGGAGTAGATTGCGGTAAAAAAACCATTAAGAAACTGAAATGAAAGTGGAAATAAAAAATAAGAATCATAAAAAAAATAGATATAGGCGAGAATATGATGAGTAATCATCACTTTAAAATGAAGGGAATATCATTTAAACAATAAAAAACAATCTATTTTGTAGTATAAATTAAAGTTGAACGATAAAGATTGAGCTAATAAAAAACCAACCGTACATAATGCACGATTGGTTTTGTATTTACTTTTGATTAAAAAGAATAGCTATTCAGTAACTACTTGCTGTTCTACTTTATCATCAACGGCTTTAACCAGTAGGACACCGACACCACCAACAATCACACCACATAAGATAAAGACTAATCGTCCCCACATAGGGTTAGTTAGTAACGCCATAAGCATGATACCCACACCAGCCACTGCGATTAATTTACCTAGCATTTGACGCTGTTTGTTATCCAGTATTTTCTGCTCTGCTGATTCAGCGACTAACGGAGTAGATAGATTGCCAAAGAACTTGTCGACATCTGTTTGACGCTTTTCTGTTAGCGGCTTATAGAACAACGTTGATAACATAAAGAAACCACCCGTTAGTGCAATATGAGCAATTAAGCCAATCGCCACCTTAACATCAGACCATTCACGACCGGTTAGTGCATCAAGACCGAATACGGCTGAAACCATCTCAGCATTGATAACAAAACCAACGACATAAGAGACAATACCACCGACAACTAGTGTACCCCAACCTGCCCAATCTGGTGTTTTCTTAATGAAGAAGCCAAGGAATGCAGGAATCGTCATTGGGAAACCGATTAACGCACCAACGTACATCATCGTATCAAACAGGCTTAAGCCTTTCAGTGAGTTGATAAACTGTGCGATAAGGATGATTGCAAAACCAAATATCGCTGAAGTGATCTTAGAAACGGTTACAAGCTCTTTCTCAGACGCTTGACCTTTACGAACGATTGGTTCGTAGAAGTTCTTAACAAAAATGCCTGAGTTACGGTTAAGGCCAGAATCCATTGAAGACATTGTTGCAGCAAACATTGCGGCAACGAGTAGACCAACCATACCTGCTGGCATGTATTTCTCTACAAAGTATAGGTAAGCAAAATCACCTGCTTTTTTACCCGCTTCTGGATAAGCGGCAGCTAAATCAACACCTTGACCAGCAATGTACCAAGAAGGAATGAACCAGATAAATACACCACCTAGCATTAACACACACGCTAACAGTGCTGCTTTTTTCGCGTTTTTAGAATCTTTTGCCGCTAGGTAACGGTAAGAGTTAAGCATGTTATTAGTAATAGAGAATTGCTTAACAAAGATAAAAAACGCCCAAATAGTAAAGATGCTTAAGTAGTTAATATTGTTCCCCCAAAGGAATGAACCACCTTCTTGTACAGGGAAATTATTTACTATTTCGCCAACACCACCGGCTTGAACGACAGCCACGACAGCACAAGTTATTGTTACCGCCATAATGATAACCATTTGCATAAAGTCTGATGCAATTACTGCCCAGGAACCACCAGTTACCGACATTGCTAATACCACGAGTCCAGTAACCCAGATCGTCATATTCATATCAAAACCGAAAATACCCGATGCGATAATGGCCAATGCATTTAGCCATACACCTGCAGATACAACGCTATTAGGCATTGAAGACCAAGTGAATACTTGTTCATTGGTTGCACCAAAGCGCATGCGAATGGCTTCGATAACCGTTACAACTCGAAGTTGGCGAAATTTAGGCGCAAAATACGCATAATTCATGAAGTAGCCGAAGGCGTTAGCAATGAAAATAACGGCAACGGCAAAACCATCGTTATAGGCCTTACCCGCAGCACCCGTAAATGTCCATGCACTGAACTGAGTCATGAAGGCTGTCGCACCAACCATCCACCACAGCATATTACCGCCACCACGGAAATAATCACTTGTTGTACTTGTAAACTTTCTAAACATCCAACCTATTGCAATTAAGAATAAGAAATAGATACCTACAATCAGAGTATTGAGTTCCATCTTTTTAACCTTTTTTGTAATTATGATTTGTTACAAAACAGTATAAATATGACGACGCTTATTTGTAGTACAATACCTCAAATTGGTGATCGAGATTGTTTATTTAATAAATATATAATCATACAAGTGATCTGGCTCATATTATAACCAAAAATCAACATTATTCGCTATTAAAGGCAGATTAACACGACAATAAGAGAAAAGTGATTACAAACAAGCACAAGAAATCACACCCCCAATCAATAAAAACAACCACCTAAAGCAAAAAAACATTCAATCAATTGTATTATTAAATAAGTAACAGGTAAAAAAATACGCTCATACCGCCTGTTCAGTATGAGCGCAAAGGTAGTTCAGCCACTACCCGCCTTCCATCTCTTACAAAGTGAATAGAAAGCTATAATTAGAATAGTTAGGAGCTAGAAACAAAAAGGCAAATTTAGCACCTGAATAGTTTCTTTTTACATATTGGTGTAGCACTTGTGCGAGTTCAAACTCCTCTCACCCAATACACAAGTCACCTGACCCACAAAAATGATAATGTATTACAAATAAAATAACAATGCTAAATTTTATTTTCATGTCATAGCGCACATTTTAAGCCAAACATTAATTAAACAGTACGATACAAAAACAGATAAAGCCAATAAAAATCAACAAGATATAGCAATTGGCTTATCCTTACACTTTAAAGTATGGTCGATTTATATCCACAACTAGATCTATTTCACAGATCATTAAGAACAGAATACATACCATATTTGTATTATTTTAATTCAAATAAAAGGTAGTTACATGAAAGCTAATAAGCTCTTACCCCTTGCTGCTTGTATCGGTGTTATCACTTTTAGTACTCAATCTTTAGCCGCTAACTTTGTCTTTTTAGAAGAAGCAACACTCGAAGCAAACCGCACACTACTCAATTCAGATAATGCACCAGCATCAATGACGGATGCATATAAAAAAACCATTGAAGAAGCAGAACTTGCAATGAAAGATGGTCCTTTTACCGTAACCGCAAAAGGAATGGTGCCACCTAGTGGTGACAAACATGACTATTTAAGTATTAGTCCTTATTGGTGGCCAGATAAGAATAAATCAGATGGTCTTCCGTGGATCCGCCATGATGGAAAAACAAATCCAGCCTCTAAAACAGACGAGACTGACTCAAAACGAATTGGGCATTTTACCCGTTCAGTCCGTGCTCTTGCTGTTGCTTATTATTTCAGTCAAGACGAAAAATACGCACAACAAGGTATTGAATACGTAAGAACTTGGTTCATTAATGACGATACTAAAATGAATCCAAACGTTAATTTTGCTCAAGGTGTCCCAGGCAGAGCTGACGGCCGTCGAAGTGGCATTATAGATACACGAACTCTTGCTGATCGTATGCTTGATTCCTTTGCTATTTTATCTAAATCCCCTCATTGGACAGAAAACGATGAGCAACAAATTACTCAATGGTATACCGATTACCTTGATTGGATGATTGTTGACGATTTATCTGGTGGTCCTAAAGGCGAAGCCTATTCTGAAAATAATCACGGCACTTGGTACGACTTTCAAATTGCAGGCATTTCTTACTTCTTAGGTAACGATGCATTAGCTAAACAGATGGTACAAAAAGGAAAAATGCGCGTTGATACACAATTTGAAAAAGACGGCTCTCAACCTCATGAAATTGAGCGTACCCGCGCATACCACTACCACTACTTTAGCTTAGATCCATTAGTTGGTATTGCACAAATTGGCGATAAAGTTGGCATTGATCTATGGCACTACACCAATAAAAAAGGAGGTTCTTTAGAGGCAGGTATTCAATTAATGGCGAATTATCAAGATTTAGATAAAACATGGCCATACTCACAAAAAGACAAACGCCGCCGTGTTGAACGTATGACTCCTATTTATCTGAAAGCAGGGATTGCGATGGATAAACCTGAATGGGTAAACCTTGCAACAGACACCGATTTTAGCCAATTCACAGTGAAAAAAAATCTCGCTGAAGTATGGGCACAACGTGACATCGAATTACTTTACTTGAAACAGAAATAAAACCTACATCTATTATAATCATTAAATCGTGGAATAAAATAATGAAAAAATACAATAAAATAGCATTAGCAGTCGTATCTACTCTTTTTGCAGGAAGCCTAGCGGCTGCTTCGCTAGATGTTCGTCAAGAATATAAGCATGAAAGCGAAAGCTATGCGAGTCGTATAAAAATCGGTGGTTCTACAGGAAACCATTATTTTGGCCTTGAAGCAAAACAAAAAGGTCAACCCTTCTCTGAATGGGAATCTGCTGATAATGAGTTTGAATACGGGTATAGATTTCAAGTAACCGAACACTGGTTAATACAACCAAGTATGCCGATCACATTCAGTGGTGATAAAGTTACCTATAAACCACAAGTTCGAGTTCAATATGCCTTTGATTCTGGCATAAAAGCAAAACTTCGTTACCGTCATGAAATCCGTGATTACACCGATGAAAGTGGTGAAAGCACGGAACAAAAAAGTAAAGTCACAGGTAACATAGATTATAACTATGAGAATCTACAATTTGGCTTTGAAGCAAACTATGAAAAAGGCTTAGATGACCAAGTCTACTTTAATAATAAAGACATGAACTGGGATATGAACCTTAAGATTGGTTACAAAGAATCTGATTGGGCATGGCGTCCATATGTAGAGTTCGGTAACGTATCTGTCTCTTCAACCTCAGATGACCGTCAACTTCGAAGCCGTGTAGGGGTAACGTACAGCTTCTAACGAAAACGTTCTTAATAAAAATAAAGCCAGCAAATACGCTAATGCCAGTCAGTTAAGCGAACATCAATAAAAACAAGGGCTTCAGACGAATTTATTACAATCATTCTGGAGCCCTTGTTGTATCTATCTTTCACTCTCTTAACGGGTACTTTGCCATATCTATTAGACATTGAATAAATAGTGCATAATTACTCAATAAAGTGACTAACTGATCGGCATTAGCAAATACGCTGGCTTTATTTATATGAATCTATAGTTATGTATAAATTACACACTTAATTTATACATAACTCCGATAGTAACATCTGAATTTGGTGTAATTCTTTTCTGTTGGGCTAACAGTAATTCCGCAGTAGAAACGGCATCCGCTAATGCGTTATGTGCATTATATTCCGGTAAGCCATATCGTTTACGAGTAGACGATAAGGTGAGATCAATATCTTCATGATGACTAATGGCATTTTCTAGTTTTTTCTCAATACACAATGTATCTAACCAAAGTAATGGCAATTCACGTAAGCCATAAGTATGAAACAAGTAGTGATTGATAAAATTGCGCTCAACTACGCACGCATGGGCAACAATTACTTTGCCTTGAGCAGCTTTAAAAAACGCCGCCATTCCATCATGAATAGAAGCTCCTTTTTCTAACATTTGTGGCGTTATGTGATTAATAATCGCCGTCTCAGGTTTAATCTGAGAATCATTAGTTAAATACAAATGTTGTGCAGAAGCTAAATCAATTTTACTGTTGATAACATCGACCCACCCCATTGATAAAATCAAATCACTTTCGCTGTCTAATCCCGTCGTTTCTAAATCAAGTACAATATAATCACTGTTTTTGGCTAAATCAGTCAGCTCTGGACAAGGTTGTTCAACTAACTCGTTTAATATTTCAGGTAAATTAACCGTTGTAATATATTGCTTTCGTTTTCTTTTCATTTGCTCTAAAGGGTGCAAATATTTTAATAAAGCTTTCATTATCGACTCCCAAAACGTACTTTTGCACCTTCTTGAAGATCGGCAATAATTCTAAAGGCATCTTTTAAATGTTTACGTTCAAAACTACCAAAGCTATTCGGGTCAATATTATTATTTGGCTCTTCCCCTCTTTTCAATGCTTCTAACTGATGACTAAA
This sequence comes from Aliivibrio sifiae, assembly GCF_002954705.1. Lineage (GTDB taxonomy): Bacteria > Pseudomonadota > Gammaproteobacteria > Enterobacterales > Vibrionaceae > Aliivibrio > Aliivibrio sifiae_A. The sequence continues at coordinate 150,907 of NZ_MSCO01000002.1, read as the reverse complement.
ACGATAAGACAGTATAAATTCATACGCGCCTAAAATATTTTTAAACGCATCATCACTCAACATCCCTTTTTTATTAGCTGCAGTAAAGCGTTCATCCGTTGCCGATAAATCACATTCAACGGCTAATCCGTATATTCGAGCAAGATCGATAACTAAATTAATTGCGTATTTTTTTACATTTAATGTTTTCTTATTCTCGCCGGATTTTTCTAGCACTAAACTATTAAAGATCCCTAAAGGAGGGTTTGTATTGACTGCATCTCTCACTAATGTACTTAAAAACTCGCGATTATTACGAATATTACTATGAAGCTCATCTCTTAAGATTGATTCAAACTCACTGTTACCGTAAACAGTACGAATTTCTAAAAACACACTGATATTCAATAAGCGTTCATACTCAGGATTAGCAACCCATTTTTTATAATAATGTTTCCATACACTGAGAGGCTGACACCACTTTGGTGTTGCTGCCATGTATTTCCCTGGGCATAGCGGATAATCACAACTTGCTAGCCCATTAGTCACAATCATCGCTAAATGTTTAAAGTAAATTCTATCGTTCTCTGTTGCATCATCAGCAAGCACAATCGCACTGTCTTGATCAGACAACATATGTACTTCGTTTCGAGCGTGGGAGCCTGCTACTATCCACGAGTAATCACATGGCGGCGGGCCTAATTTATCCATCGCAATTTGAATAATACGGCGAGTATACGCATCCATGATCATTGTCATCACTTTACCAATGACTTCTGGCGATACTTTTCCTTCGACTAACGCTTCAAAAATAGCTTGGCGTTCAGGCGTAAAACTTGCCAATGATTTGATACTTCCGGCATACTTAATTTTTTCGATTAAGAAAATAGCCTGCACACGGTGGTTTTGAACCAGATGAGAAGTCGTAAGTAAACCAACCACTTTATTGTCTTTTACCACGGGCAAATTACGAATATTGAATTGCATCATGGCCGATGCTGCATGTAACACCAAATCATCAGGCTTAATAGTCAATGGGGAATGCGTCATCACATCACGTATTGGTCGATCATAAGATACCCCGTGAGCAATCACTCTTTTAGTCATATCTCTATCGGTTATTAACCCAATGATCTTGTCGTCTTCATAAATAACTGCACATGAAGTACGGTGCACGATTCGCATTTCATGCGCCACTTGTTTAATGCTCTGATCTGAAGTCACTACAGCAACTCGTCCACTAGCAACGTCCTCGACTTTACGAATAAACAAGCCTTTTTCTTTATTTGACCACACAACATCCAAAGCTGATTTCAAACGAACCTGAGCTTGCGATGCAAAATGCTCTGCACAAGTTGGATATGTTTTAAACAAGGTTTGTAGAGCAGAATGAGGAATTATATAAAGTAACGTATTATCGATTGCGGTTGCTCGATACCCTTTTTCATCATCCATGTCTGAATCAAGAAAAGTAAAACCAAATAAGTCTTCAGAGCCTAACCTTGCTCGTAACACACCATCGGACTTCCTCTGTTCCATCGAGCCAGTTCGGATAATATATAAGGACTTCTCTTTCCCTACCTCACACATATCCACCACTTCGCCTTTACTTAAATACGTGATTTGAATATATGCAGCCAATTCTCGTAATGCTTCTTTTGGTATTTTATCAAAAGGGTCTATCTGCCCTATGAATTGAATGATATTTGGCAATAGGGATTGAGGCATAATAATACTCTCCATGATTTAATTAGTATTATTATATAACTTATAAAGAGAAGCACAATTTATTCAGGCATAAAAAAAGCATACCTAAGTATGCTTTTTAAGAAATAACTCTATCTTTTATGCCAATCGATGTTTTGATTCTTGCAAATGATTCGCTGATGCTTGACGTGCTTTGTCACTATTACCAGCCATAATCGCTTCATAAATCTGGCGGTGCTCATTAATACAGGTACTGCCTTCTTCCGAAGAATGGACGATAAAATTAACAAACATCGTAGTAAGAATATTTCCAAAAGGTAAATAGAAGTCGTTACCCGTCGCGTTAAAAATAAGACTGTGAAACTTAGTATCGATTGATGTCCAGTCAGCTTGAACAAACTCTTCTGCTTCAGACACTTCTACCATTTTCTGAAAAGTTTCAGACAGTTCAATGCGTTGCTCTGCCGTTGCAAATTTAGCCGCAAGTGCACATGCTTCTGGTTCAATCGCTCGACGTAAACCTAAAAACTGAGAACAAAACTGGTCAACATCTGCTAATCCATCCATCCACTCAATCAATTGTGGATCAAGAAAATTCCAATATGCACGGTCTACCACACGGGTACCAATTTTAGGGCGTGATTCTAATAAACCTTTTGATGTAAGAAGTTTTACGGCTTCTCTAAGTGCCGTTCGACTTACTCCAAATTGCTCACATAATGCCATTTCACCCGGAATGATTGAACCTTGAGGTAATTTACCAGATAAGATCCCACGAGCGATCTCACGAGCAACTTGTACGTGTAGGCTTCGTTTTGAGCCAGAGATTACATTAAAAGAACCAGACATATTTTCACTTCAATTCATTAATATGTATTATTTAACTGCACTATAGCACTGAATTTATAATGCACCAAATAAGTACAATAAGAACGTGAACTCCCTTAAACTCTAAGATCTCATGCATTCAACTTGTTTATTTATTAATACAAATACTTCTCACTTTTTGTATGAGCAAAATCACAAAATGAATCTTAATTTGTTCATTTATTCCCTTCAACCAGCCGTTTCTCTTCTTACGTCCTTGAATAGGCAAGGTATTATTGTATTATAATAACAAGTAAGTATAAAAAATAATAACCAATCGCTTACTTAACGTGTCGTTTTCAATAAACGTATGCACTAAATACCAAAGAGCCAGATATTAACTGACTTTTTCTTATATTTTCATCTTTAAATTTCAGGTGGTGTACATGTCAATATTTTCATTGGTGGATGATTCAAGCTGCCGCATTCATGTCCAAGTGGCGAGGCAAATCGCTCGTAAGATCTTATCTGGCGATATTCAAGAAAACGAGAAGTTACCAAGCGAAATGGAGCTTTGTAAGGTTTTTGGTGTAAGTAGAACCGCACTTAGAGAATCCACCAAATTGCTATCTGCGAAAGGGTTAATTGAATCAAAACCTAAAGTAGGAACTCGTATTCAACCGCGCTCACAATGGCACTTCTTAGATCCTCAACTATTAGATTGGATCCAAGACATAGAGGATACTAAGCCTTTCCTGTCACAGTTTCTCGGGCTACGTAAAGCAATTGAACCCGAAGCTTGTGCGTTAGCTGCGACCAACGCTACCGTTGAGCAACGTAAAACACTCTCGGTCTTATTTCAAAAAATGTCTCTTGCTGCACACACTTTTGATTATGAAGATTGGACCGTTAATGATCATCTGTTTCACCAAACTATCTTTCTCTCAACGGGTAACCAATTTTATATTCCATTTGGTAAAATATTATCTACAATTTTTAAGCAATTTATTGACCACTCAGCAGAAGGTGGTCGTTTTTGCCTAGATGAACATAAAGCGATTTACGATGCCATTATGTCAGGAAATGCAAATCAAGCGCGTACTTCCTCTCGCGTGCTATTAGATGATGAAAATCAAAAGTTAGCTCAATTAAAACTAACAGCCTAACACTTAGCCCCCTTTTCTATTAGAGGGGGCTTACCATTATTAGAAGGTATTATTTTGTCTTCCCAATCCTACGTCAGAAAAAACTTTTCACTTGCTTGGCCTTTAGCTTTTAATGCATTACTCATGCAATCAATGCTAATGATAGATACACTGCTGGTTTCTCCTTTAGGTGAAATTCCTCTTGCAGCAATGGGGATTGCAACAACGATAATCGCCTTTATCCTTGGTATTCAAATGGCGCTGGCAAACGGTACGCAATTGGTGTTAAGTCGAGCCGTAGGCTCAGGAATAAAATCATCACTGGCAAAAGCTTTCTGGGCAGGTCTGGCTATTAATACCGCTGTCGCCTTATTCTTTTTGGCGTTATTGAGCATTTTTGAACAATCTTTAATTCAAGCCCTAACTGAAGATAAATCACTTCATTTACAGATCAGCAGTTATCTTGATTTTTCAAAATACTTGGTGATTTTTACGGCGTTAACCCAAGTCATTATTGCGTTATTTAATGGGCTTGGACGCACCAACATTCCTTTCAAAGGCTATTTAATTGAACTGCCGATTAATGCGATTTTATCTTACGTACTTATTCATGGCGTGGCTTCATTTGGTGGTATTGGGGTTGAAGGCGCAGCATTAGGCAGCCTGATTGCCATTACTATTCGATTGATATATTTAATGTTGTGCGTCCATTATGATGCTAATGTCACCATCAAACTGCAAACAACCAAAACCCTATTTCTTACCAATATTAAAAACCATTTTATTGAGATTTTTCCTGTTGCCGCTAATGTTGTTATGCTTTCAATCGGCGCAACCATTTATCAATTGCTGTACTCACAATTAAACATTAATGCCTATGTAGCAATTACCTTAATTATGCCGTGGATACGTGCTGGTACGCAGTTTATTACCGCTTGGGCCCACTCATCAGCCATTACTATCAGCCAAGCCATTGGTTCTAAAAAGATGAATGATTTAACCAAAAACGTAAATGTCAGTATTGATGTTGCTGTTGGGATCTCTTTTGTTTGCGCTCTGTTTTTCTTCGGGCTTAGCTTTATTATTTCAGGCGTGTATTCAGATTTAGACCCATCAACTTATCATGCACTTTCTGTTATTGCGCCACTCTATATATTTTTGCCTATTGTGCGTGGTTACAACACCGTTCACGGTCATGTATTAAGAGCATTAGGTAAAACGACGGATGTATTTAAAATAAATTTCACTGGGCAATGGATTATCTCTATCCCATTGTGTGCTTTGATTATTTTTGGCTTTGATGGTTCTATTTTTTGGGCGTTTGCAATTCAACCTTTTGAAGAAGTGGTTAAAGCTCTGCCGTTTAGACATCTCGCCAGAAAGTCATTAAAAGAATTTGATATGCAAAAAGCCAGTAAGCTCATGTACGACTAATTTTTATTGTTCTTTATTCGTAATATTATCTATCTTCTATTTGTTATTAGAGAATAGAGGAGCAAAGAAAACATTAATCTGACATATCGAGTTTGTAACCTACGCCATAAACGGAACGAATAGGGTTCGATACTGGCGAAACCGCGTGTATTTTTTTACGAATATTCTTAATGTGAGTATCAATATTTCTGTCCGATACATCGGCAAAATCACTGTAAAGCGCATTGAGAATATCATCACGGGTATAGACTCGTCCCGGATGCTCAACTAACATTCGAAGTAACATAAACTCTTTCGGTGTGAGATCGAGAAAGTGACCGTTAAATCGCGCTTCATACTCATCTGGCTTCAGCACAAATGATCCCAAAATTAACTCAGGGCTTTGTGCCATAAGCTTAGGGTGAATCACCAGAGCTCGGCGCAGTACCGTTTTTATCCTCGCTATCACTTCTCTTGGGCTAAACGGTTTACAGATATAATCATCGGCTCCCAACTCTAAACCAATCAACCGATCAATTTCTTCACTTTTTGCGGTCACCATGATGATAGGCAATTGAGAGAACTGACGTACCTGTTTACAAATTTCGATACCATCCATATCAGGCAACATGAGATCAAGCAGCATTAAATCAAAGGTCTGTGATTTTACCGTAGCGACTACCTCGGCACCGGATGCGAGATGAGTTACTTCAAAACCACTATTTTGGCAATACGCAATTAAGACTTCAGCAATGTACTCCTCGTCTTCCACAATCAAAATATGCGCCTTCATTTTCTTTTCCTCTATCGAAGTCTTATCGTGATCTACTATTATGGTTCGGTAAGGTTATCACCATTTTAACACCACCTAACTCTGACTTTTTAGCGCAAATAGTGCCTTGGTGTGCCTCGATGATTTGCTTACACAATGCCAAACCAATACCGGAACCACCATGCTCGCGACTGCGAGATTGTTCAACTCGATAAAAACGTTCAAATACCCGTGTAAAATCGTGCTCTGGTATGGATGGCGACGTATCTTCAATAACGACTTCAACGGTATTATTGTCATTGCTAACGGATAAAGCGATTTTTCCCGAAGCATAGGTATAACGACAGCTATTTTCCAATAGGTTGGTAAACAACTGCGTTAAACGCTCTCGATCAGCCATGACAACACACGCCGTATTCTCTGCTCTATACAAGGGCTCGCACACCAAGCTCAGCCCCAATTCATCCGTTTTAACTTTAAAACCAAGTGAAATGTCTTTGAGAAGATCAACCAGATTGAATGATGATTTTTGGTAAGACAAACCACCAATATCGGTAATAGACAATTGATAAATATCTCCCACTAAATGGCTCATACCATCAATTTGATCAATCATCACCTGCAAGCGTTTTTCATCCGCTTTAAAAATCCCATCTTGAATAGCGTTAAGTTGCCCTCGAACTACGGTGAGGGGGGTTTTCAGCTCATGAGCCACATCTGACATCCACTTTGAACGTTCTGTTTTGTTCTTTTCCAATGTCTCAGCGAGAACGTTAATATTGTCTGTCAAAACGCCAAGTTCATCACTGCTACTGCTCGCTACTCTGGTAGAAAGATTACCTTGGATTAACTGAGTCGTGCCTTGGTTTACCCTAAAAATAGGAGCGACTAAATGACGAGAAACAAGCCAAGCAGTCACAAACGCAAGGGCAATAACAGCGAACGTAATCGCTATATAACTTTGGTATTGCTCAGCCAAAAACGCATTGGCAGGGCTTTGATCAGCCAATTGTGAAGGGACATAACTTAACCACCCAATCACCTCCCCCTCTAACATGATGTGTTGAGTGGTAACTCTTTCATCCATTCTAGGTTTTCCTACCACGACCTCTTTATTAACATCATACAAACTGAGTCTTCTCTGTGTTTGAAGTAATTGGCTCATTCCTGTTGTATCGGTCGGTAGAGATAGTGACTTATTTTCTTCAGGGCCTTTTCGAGTACCAACCAAACGTCGCCAATTTTTCTCATCTTCTTTTAACGACTGCCACGAACCATTCGCTTGGTAATGCTCACTTAACTTTTGGCTGACTTGTTCGATATAGCTCGATTCAGCCTCTTTAATAAAATCATGAAAACCTGATGACAAATTCTGCATGATCAGTGCAAGCATAATGCATACCGCCACAAAGCTTGTGATGCAAAAAGCGAAGAAGAACTTATGAATGAGTTTCAACTTATAACTTATCTTCAATTTATGAGCTATTTTCCACTTGTGAGCTATCTTCAACGTTCTTTCCTTATCCTCGTGATAACGCATCCACAGGGTTTAATTTTGCTGCATTTCTGGCAGGTAAGAAACCAAATATAACCCCAATCAGCGTTGAGAAAATAAACGCCGCAACAATTGAATTTGTCGAATAAATCATATCCAAGTCACTGCTCGTCGATGAAATAATCAACCCTACAACATAAGCTAACCCAATACCTAAAGCACCACCACACAAACATACCAAAACAGCTTCAATTAAAAATTGTTTTAAAATATCGGTTTGCCTTGCGCCAACCGCCATACGAATGCCAATTTCTCGTGTTCGTTCAGTTACCGACACCAGCATAATATTCATAACACCAATACCACCAACCACCAGTGAAATAAAGGCAATGGATGAGATAAGTAAGGTCATCGTTGACGAGGTTTGCTCTATATTCTCTCTTACCGTGTCCGTATTTACAGTAAAGAAATCCTCTACACCATGACGCATTTTTATCAAGTTAATAATCGCTTGCTCTGCGGCGGTACTGGATACCTCATCGCTCACTCTGACCGTAATATCATTAACGTAATTTTGGCTATAAATACGAGAATTCACCGTACTATAAGGTAACCATACATTCAAAGCATCACTGTTGCCAAACGCCATTTCCCTTGCTTCAGTGACCGCAATAATACGCACAGGTAAACGGCCTAAGAAGATGACTTTTCCAAGTACATCACCATCTGGGAAAAGATCATTTAAAGTATTGTTATCAATGACCGCTACTTGCTCTAAAGTATCGACACTTTCATCATCAAATAATTGACCTTGCGCTACCTCAAAACCTTGAACACGAAAGTAGTCAGGACCAACGCCTTGCACTTCTGCTGTTACTGCCTCATTACCATAACGCACTGCAACATTAGCACGCACGGTCGGCGTCACACTATCGACAAAGGATAGATTTTTTAAAGCATCCGCATCACTTGCCGTCAGTGTTCTTACTCGCCCCGCACGTCGGTCACCTAAGCCTGACCCTGGTTTGATTTCAATGGTATTGGTACCCATTGAAGCTATTCTTGACAACACTTGTGCTTGTGAACCATTACCAATAGCCACCACTGATACCACAGAAGCAATACCAATAATAATCCCCAACATGGTTAAAAATGTTCTTAGGCGATGACTTCTCATTGCCGACAGCGACATTTTGAACGCTTCAACAACGCTAAACCACTGTACAGAAAATGGCTTGAAGGTGAATGCATTTGTACTTTGTTTTTCTTTAATACTTATCTCTAAAGCGCTTATTTTTGGAACACTTGCTTCTGGAATATCCGTTTCAGCATGTTCATTTAAGGTTGTGTTGTTATTGTTCTCACTAGTTCTATCACTAACAATCTCTCCATCAGAGATCTCAATAACACGCTCTGCTGAGGCGGCGATCTTAGGATCATGAGTAACCAGAATAATGGTATGTCCTTGCTGGTGTAGCTCACGTAGCAGGTTCATCATTTCTCTACCGCTATGACTATCAAGCGCACCCGTTGGCTCATCGGCAAGGATCACCGTACCACCATTAATTAAAGCACGAGCGACACTGACTCGCTGTTGTTGACCACCACTGAGTTGGCTTGGCTTATGACCCATGCGATCGGCTAATCCCAATCTATCTAACAACTGCTCTGCTCGTGCTTGACGAGACGATTTATTCTCTGCTGAGTAAAGTGCCGGAATTTCAACATTACCGATAGCGGTAAGATCATCTAACAAATGATAACGCTGAAATATGAAACCAAAATAGTCACGTCGTAACTCGGCTAATTCTTCTGAGTTCATTGACGATGTATCTCGACCATTAACGAAGTAACCACCTTCACTAGGAGTATCTAAACAACCTAAAATGTTCATTAAGGTCGATTTACCGGATCCGGATGCACCCATTATCGCGATCATTTCTCCACGACGTATGGTGAGATTAACGTTGTTTAATACCGTTAACTCTTCATCGCCTGCAGGAAAACGACGACTCAGACCTGAGACTTCTAATAGTACCTCATTCATGGTCAAGATCTCCCGCCGTTGCCTTGACCACGACCTCCAGGGCCACCGTTACCACGTCCGCCTTTGTCTTGCCCTAAAGTTGATGACATATCAAAACTTGATGATGATTTGATATTCGCTTGCCCAATAATCACTTGGTCGCCTTGCTCTAATCCACTCAATACTTGTGCATACACTTTATTGTCGATACCAATTTCAACGTTTCGCATTTCTAGCGTACCCCGAACTAGTACAGGAATGCGATAACGGTTTTCACCCTTAAGCTTACGAGTAAGAATTTGAGATGGAACCAATAACGCCTCTTTTGCTGAATCTAGCACAATTGACACTTGCGCTGTCATACCAAAACGCAGCAGTCCATCACTGTTGTCGACATCAAATAATGCGTTGTAATAAATCGCGTCGTTGTCACCAATATTTAATTCGTTATCATCGCCAGTAAGAAGGGTTGGGCCGGGCTCAATTGATTTAAGTTCACCATAAAAATTATGTTGTGGTGCTCCTAAAATCGAAAAATACACCAGTTGTCCCTTCGCAATGTGAATGATATCTGCTTCAGACACTTGCGCCTTAATCGTCATAACATCAAGTTGAGCCACTTCAATAATCGAAGGCGTCGATTGGTTAGTATTTACCGTTTGTCCCTCTTCAACTGAGACATAAACAACCGTACCATCAATCGGCGATTCAATGGTTGTATAACCTAAATCTAACTGAGCATCATCCACACTGATCAGTGCTTTTTCTTTTTCAGCAACCAATTGGTCGAGTTCGGCCTTATAAACAAGGAGTTCAGCTTCTGCCGCATCATACGTAGATTGCGAAGTAACGTTTTTTTGTAGCATCGTCTTTTGTCTTTCAAAGGCAAGCTTTGATTGATAAATCTGTGCTGTTTTTGCGCGATATTGAGCATTAATGTTAGTCAGTGATGCTTGTGCTTCCTTTAGCGCATTTTCTTGTGACAGGTTATCAATCTGAGCAATAAGATCACCAGCTTTAAGTGTGTCGCCAACCGTAACGGCTATCGTTTCTAATTTTCCTGACACTTGAGCCCCCACATTCACCATTTTGTAGGGATATAACACGCCATTAGTAAGCACGACATCTTCAATGTCTCCAACGCGAACGGGCTCAGTAGAATAAGCCACCATTGGAGTATCATTCTTTATATAAAAATACGTGGCGACAGTACCAGTAGCGATAACAAGTAAAGTGACCATCACTAATTTTTTGATGTTTTTCATGCTCAAATATCCTAATTGCCTAACTGTAGCTAGAATAACGAACAAATGTGAGGGAAGTTTGAGGTGAGAAGTATTTATAACCATTTGATAATAAATGGTATTAGATAAATTAATTTGAATTGTGTAGTAAATGTGTGGCTATAGAAAAGCCAGTCAGCTTAAAATAACAGGCATTACCAACCATTGGTATTTAATCTTATCGTAATGATGTTGTTGTTATCCCAGTTCAAGCTAACTCTTACCCATGGCAGATTTAACTCGCTTTATAGTTGAGCGAGATTTTCCAGTAGCATCACTTATCTTACTATTGATACTCCTTTGTAGAAAAAAATTGTATACTTCTTGCTATTTATTTCCTACGCTCAATGATAATACAATGTTACATAATAAAAAGTTCTTAGCTGTATCTGTTTGCCTAGCTTTAGTTGGATGCAAAAATGAAAAAATTGATATCAGCCATAACGATGCCATTCCGCCTGTTATTGATGTTAAGCCATCAACTCCGCTTGAGCCTAGTATTCCTGTAATACCACCTCTAGTAGGTCTTGAGCCGTCTACTCCTTTTGTGCCTGACTTCTATAACAAAGAGACGTTGCTTACTAACCTACCAGTATTCCCTTGTGACCCTGTAATATTTGCGCATGAACCTACAAACTCTTACAACGACGCTTCAGTTACAGGTGGTGACGAGGGTAGTACTAAGAAGCATGACCTAATTACTTGGTATGACTCTATCCCTCACTCTCAAGGTGGTGTTAAAAACCTTAAGAAAGAATATGACCTAAAGAAACCGATTTACGATGAAGTTCCAGTATGGGACGAAGGGGAGCACTACATTGGCCTAATTAACAAAGAGCACCTAGAAAACACCCTAAGCTATTATAACTTTGTTCGTGGCTTATCAGGCTTATCCCGTGTTTATATGTCTGGTTATAAGCAAGTACTAGCGCAAACGGCGGCTTGGTCTGGTTTGAGTAATAACCACGACCCAAAATGGGAAGAAGCACAAGAGAAGAAAATCTCTCGCGTAATGTACGACTATGCTCACAAAGCAAGAGAGACCTCAAACCTTTGGGGTGAGTGTCCTAAAAAGGACGGGGACTACGTTAATGCAACAAAGTTTTCGTTTGGTGGTAATTTCGGACTATCTTTTGTTTGGAATGAAAGTAGCCATAGCAACATATCCTCTATCGGACACCGTAACGCCGCTATGAATTGGGGACAGAAAGATGTGGGGATAAGTATGACTCACGGATACGCTTACACTTGGATGGTATACGGTGGAGAACCTGGTTTTATGAATGGCGCAGGGTTAGGAGGTGATGAACAATCTATCCCGTACAATGCATACCCTAAAGGTAAGCGTCCTATCGGTCTATCCATGTACCCGTCTCATGGATTCTATCCGTTCTTCTCGTTAAATGATGGACACCATAGTACCTCTATTGTTCCTTTTAAAGAAGAGGTTACAGAATTAGTGAAGGCATCTGTAGAAGCTGATAAGGAGATTATCTCAGTTAAAGTTGAGTTCTTTGTACACGCTACCGATGATACTAAAAACCTAACTAACCCTGTTAAGACCGTGGAAATGAAAGATATTGCATTCACAGGTACTGGTAAAGGAGGTTCATTCGGTGGTAAAGACTGGATTGATAACTGTGGTTACGATAAAGCACCATTAGCTGTTTGTCCTGAAGGTATTGTGGATTTAGGGGGTTATCATTTCTCTGCGGAGAAACCGATTCGTGTTCGCGCTCCTCTTGATTGGTATAATGAAATGAAGGCGGCATTTAACGACCAAAGCAAGACACCAAACTACTATACGATTCGTTATACATTCGATAGTAAGAAACCAGACGGTAGTAATGGTGACAGTTTACGAGTAATTAAACCGTTCTTTATGAATCCTATTGTTGGTGAAGGTGTTGTAGCTCAAACGACTTACTTCGACATACTACGACACAGAGAGTAACTACCAAGACGAAAGGCTAATTAATTTCAGCCTTTCTTTTAGTTATCCATAAAGAGTTAAAGTAAAAACCGTGAAGTACCCTTTTTGGGAAAATAAAAAGCCAGTCAGCTTAACTGACTGGCATTACTGATAATTTAGCGGTCTTTTTTATCATTCTAGCTTTTACTTAACTTACTTATTCAACTCAAGTTGACTAAACGTAACGCTACTGTAGTTGCCCGCTTTTTTGTCAGTTGCAAAATCACCAGTTCCGGCACAACCTGTACCCCAAACAGCATGAGATTCACTCACACTACATTGACCATACGCACCTGCTTTAAAGTAGAAATCATCTTCTGCGTAACCAGTAGGTGAATCTAGTTTGTCGATCCCTTTACTAAGATCAATTTCATAAGTGACCTTATCATGGCGTGCTGTTTCAAAAGTCAAGTACATCATGGTCTCTTTTACTTCAACGCGATAGCTGAACTCTTCACCTAGTGCAATACCAGCTTTACCCGGCTCTGCTGGATTATCCCAAGTGTTACCCCAAACAGGGTAAGCGATATCTGCACGATTAGGATCGTTCTTCTCTAAATTACGTTCATAGTTCCAAAACACCGAGCCCATTTCCTGTCCTGGGAACTTCTTATAGAAAATCTTCAATGGTTCGTTACCATAACCATAGCCAGTACCGGCTTTAATAAGCTCATCGTGTTTCTTCGCGTGGATCTGACCAACAACAACGGAATATGCAGGGTATTTATCAGGAAACTTAGCGTTGACCGGAACATGGTTTACTTTTAACGTTGCCTCTAACGTACCGCCAATTGCACTGTATGCGCTCGCGCTAGGGTGACTTGATAACACCCATTGGTTTTCCTTATCGGCAGTATCAATCGAGAAATCAGCACCGCGTGGCATCTCACGAAGCTCTGATCGTGCATTTTTTGAGTTTTTGGTTGTGATCGCTTGGTTTTGAACCTCAAATACAAGATTGCCTTCTTTATCTAAATGAAAGAAATCCTTATGTGAGTAGCTCATCATCGCGACTCCTTCTATCTCATCAACACGACCATCTTCATTAATGTCAGATGGAATGGTTATCTTCCAATTACGCATATCAAAATTATCAGCGGGAACTGGTTCTACAACACCATTATTCGCAAAAGTAACCATTGGAACAACAGCCAATAATGCAGCGGTTAGCTTATTTTTCTTTAACATTATTCAATCCTTTATTGGTAATGAGTACTGAGTTATACCTCAGTGAAAAGAGAGTTATTTAGCGCTTTTATTTGTATTATTTTAACACATATGAAAAAGGAGAAATTAAGGGGTTGTAGATGTGAGAAGTTAATCATGATTGAGCTTAAAAATAGGGATAAAACTTAGATATTGATAACATTTACAATTATAAATAAGAAAACTTCCGTTTTTAACATCGATATTTTAGATATTGAAAATGTTAAAAACCACAAGATTAATCATACATTTCATTTAAGAACATGACGATAAATCAATATAATGGTAAAGATAAAGTTTGAAGGGTAAGCAATAAGATAATGAGGTGCTATCGAAGATAATTAACAAGCCTAACGCGAAGAGTAGATGAATAAAAAATAAGAAAGGAGATAAGAAATTAGCCCTACTAAAACACTCTAAGATTTGGTTGCCTTGAGTGCCCTAGTAAGGCTATGTGTTATTACTTCTCTAGTTTAGTGAAGTAATCAAAAATAACTGGTACGTCATTTTGACCTAGGCCAGCATCAACAGCGGCTTGTAGGTTGGCAGCAGTACCTTGAGCAATTAGAGACTCAGTACCTAGCTCTTCACAAAGCGCAAGGAAATAACCAAGATCTTTATTTGCGTTTGCAACAGAGAAGCCTAACTTCTCTTCGCCATCTACTGCGTAGAACTTACAAAACTGCATAAACGGAGAGTTAGATGGGCCTGCTGACATGATATCAAACAGTTGTTGTCCATCAACACCAGCGCGTTCAGCAACAGCAAACGCTTGAGACATCGTTGCAACTGTAGTCATGCCCATGAAGTTGTTCACAAGCTTAGTCACGTGACCTGAACCTAAAGCACCTAGGTGGAATACGTTTTCGCCTTGCTCTTCAAGAACAGGTTTAACTTTGTTGAACGTATCCATATCGCCAGCAGCCATGATGTTCAAAAGACCATCTTTAGCGTGTGCCGGTGTACGACCTAAAGGAGCATCAATCATGCCTGCGCCTTTCTCAGCAAGTGCTGCACCGATTTTTTTAGTAGAAGCTGGAATAGAAGTACCGAAATCAATTAATACTGAACCTTCTTTGATACCTGCAAGAACACCATCTTCACCGTAAACAATTTTTTCAACAACAGCTGAAGTAGTAAGACAAAACTCAACGATGTCACTTGCTGCTGCTAATTCTTTTGCAGAAGTAAACGCTGTAGCATTACCACGAGCTGTAACGCGTGCCATCGCTTCTTCGCTAAGATCCATTACGTTTACGTGGTAGCCGCGTGTTTGTAGGTTTTCTACCATGTTGCCGCCCATAAGACCTAGGCCGATGAAACCAATTACAGGTTTAGTCATGTTGAACTCCAAATATGTTATTGTATGATTATATGCTCATTATAATAACGAGCCATTCGAATTTGATCAATAGTTTTAAGGCGATTATTCACATGTTAATGATGAAGTGTGATGTAGCCCTATAATTTATCACTCACACCAATAAATCCAAGGTGTTTACAATCAAAAAAGCACTTAATTATAAGGTGTTAAACTTATTGAATAGTGACAATACACGTATGTAAATTTACTCTTTATCGTTTGTTTTTTCAGTAAATAAAGCTAATTACGAAGAGATAACAAACTCATTCGTAACCATAACGACAAAAAAATACGCACAATTGTATTACTTATTAACATAGAGAGATAATAATTGTGTCATCCATAAAAAAACCGAATACTCTATGCGAAAGTATCCGGTTTGGTCTTATTTCCCAATCTGTAAATTAAATCATTCGTTTAGATTAAAGCTGTGCGAACGATCCCGTCCATGTGTATGTATTTCCACTAAATTCAACCGTGTGTAACGCTTTTTGTGCATCTTCAGCTTGGTTTGAAATACCGTAATGGTAAGTATTACCAGACGTTGTTTCAATACGAACAACAGTCCCAATACTGTTATGGCCCACCACTGAAACCGCTTTTACCAACCCACGAGCACCAACAGACGCTTCAATTGATTCGTTAAAATAACCGTGTGTTTCTAATACTGATGCAAACACGTGGTCTTGACCTGATTGGCGTAAAATCAATGCAGGTTCACTCTTCAGGTTAAAGTCTGGATCATTTGCGCCAGTGCGAGCAAAAATCACCTCGCTACCCTCTACTGCACTTGTTATTAAGCTGTAGTAGCTGCTGTCATGTAACCAGCTGACTAAAGAGCTACCCTCTACCTTGCCAGAGCCGACATTCCACAGGTGTTGATAACCATTATCTTCACCCAAAGGTTTCAATGTGCTTTCAACTTGGTAATCGAAATCGGTACGGATGATTTGGCCTGAATGGTGAACAGGTAAATCATATTCATGCTCTGCATCTGCTTCAATGCGGTACACATCAATCATCAATGGCTTTTCAAACTCAGGGAGCTCCGCAAGGATGATACTGCGTTGCATATCTACGCCAGTATAGTAATCAGAAATCGTGCCGCTCATGCCTTGCAGCGATTGATCATCAGCAACAAAGAAGTGCTTCTGACCAAACTTAGATTCTGCCAATGCCGTATCAAAGTTATTCTGTGTTTTCTGATCCACTGTTACGGTGTTGTGAGCAACTGTCTGCTTGCAATACGTTTTGTTTTCTGGAATATAACGACCACCAAATTTAGGCTCTACGTTTACCCAACGACCAAAGCCGTAATCGTGCAAGACTTCATGACCACGGTTAAATACACTTAGGTGTAAACCATCGTAGTGACCGTGATCTAATGCTGAATGGTATTGATGATCAGAACCGTGCTGACCAAACCAAATTAACGCCATGGTATCGTCGTCTTTTTCATCACGGTGACGAAGAATGCTTACGCCGCCTTTTTCGCCTTCTGGGCCATCAGTAACAAATAAGCTGCCCCAGTTAAATGGTTTGATTTCATCAGCCTGTTCAACCGCATTTGATAATGTTTGACCTGAACTATGAACCCAAACATCTTGTTGGTGATCTGCCATACCAAGTAACGTTTCTGTTTGCTCATAACGGTGGTAACACACTGATGTTGCCATGATAACGCCTTCATCGTTGATAGAAATCGTTTTCGATGAATCATTCAGTGCTGGTAATGTGCCATCAGGGAAAGCCGTTTTAAATACTGAATACGATGTTGTCTTAATGACTGAATCATTAAATTCATAGATACCCAATTCTGGTTGACGGCGCTCAATTGCTTCAGCAAATAAGTAAATTGGACGCAATGAGAAACGATGGTAATAAGGACCTTCCATATAGTAACCATCAGGCGAAAACAGTTGGTCAAGTTGTGCTAAGAAACCACCACTCACTTTGTCCATTTTCAAACCATATAATGCTTTATCTACTGATTCTTGATCATTGATTGCGTAACCACAAATACCAACAGCAGCAACCGCCCATAGACCATGGTTGTGTACGATATCGAAATCGTGAGCGTAAGTTACCACGAACATTTCAATCATTTGCTTTAGAAGATCATCTTCGATTAAGCGTTTTTGCTCTTCTGAAATCGTGTGGTAAATACAGCTGTACGCACAAGAAGCATAAAGCATCCACATATTTTCATTCAATGTCTGGTGAAACAGTTTGCCCGGAGGGTTAGAATCTAAACTAACATTGCTCTCAAGTGTCGGGTATACCGTTGCATACGCTGTTAGCATATCAACAATGTAATCACGGTATTTAGTTTCTTCTGTGATTAAGAATAAGCGACCTGCAAGATCCATATGAATGTAGTTTTGCTTATGGCGGTTATGTTCGTAACCGCCACCTTCGCCGTGACCCGGAACTTCAATACCCACTTCTGCCATGTAAGCATCTGTTTGTTTAATATCACGAGTAAGGGCTTTTCCTAATAGGCTATCCTTGCCAAGTTCTTTACGAAGCTCAGCAGCTTCTTCAAAATTCAGTAAAAGTGGTTGATAGCTCATATTATTTCTCCTGCTTAATCGTGTTTTTTTCTAATGAAGACGTTTCTAGCGAATAGAAGCCTGTCCAATTGTATGATTTCCCATTTAATTCTACGGTGTGCGCGGTACTTTCTGTTGCACCAAACTGATTACTTACCATAACGGTTACATTAGAGTGTTCTGTCTGAATTTCAACAACCGAGCCTACTACTGTATGACCAATAACCTGAATATTTTTCACCACACCACGAGCGTTAACAGATTGCTCAAATTCTTCGTTAAAATAGCCGTGTGTTTCTAGCACTGATGCAAATAACGTTGATGGACCTTTACTACGAAGAATAAACGCAGGTTCACTACGCAAATTAAAGCTTGGATCATTCGCACCAGTGCGAGTGAAAATCACTTCATTGTTAGTGTTAGAGCTTGTGCCTAACCATGTGTAATACGTATTATTTTGTAGCCAACTCACCAGTGCTGTATCGTTTGCTGCACCGCTTGCCACATTCCACAAGTGTTGGTAACCAAAATCACTGCCTAGCGTATTAAGTTCTTTATTAGCTTTGTATTCAAAGTTAGTACGTACTATCTGTCCTTCATATTGGTGAGAGTAATCGTACTGATGCTCTCCTTCACCGACAACACGATAAAGATCAAGCAACAATGGGGATTCAAGTTCATCAAGCTTCAGCATAAAGACGCTGCGTTGCATATCAAGACCATCATAATGATCATTAGCAAATGCGCTCATACCATTAATGTTAGTGTCATTTACTTTAAAGAAATGTGGAAGACCATGAACTTTATCTGCACGTTCAACATCAAAGTTATTTTGACATTGTTCATCCACAGTTACTGCATTGTGAGCGATAGTTTGACGAGCATAAGATTTGTTTTCATCAAGGTAACGACCACCAAATTTTGGTTCAACGTTAACCCAACGACAGAAACCATATTCACGCAACACTTCTTGACCGCGATTAAAGAAGGTAATGCCCAACGTATCAAAATTACCATGACCCATACCATGCTGGCCGTAGTTCATAACAAGTTGAGATACATCGCCTTTTTTATCTTGCATACGAATAAAGCCTTGTGCACCAAAGTGGCCATCAGGACCTTCATTTAGTTCAACACTCGGCCAAAAAGGCATATTGATTTCATGCTTTTCTGATGCTTCTTCATACGCTTTTGATAATTCTAAACCACAAGAGTGCATCCAAACACGGTCTTGTATTTTCGCCATGCCTAAGATATTTTCATCAAGTTCATAGTGCTTGCTGTAAACACTCACCGCAACCTGAACCCCCATGTCCGTGATGCCCATAGTACGAGATGAGTCATTTAATGCAGGGAACTCACCATTTGGGTATGCGGTTGAAAGCATAGCTTGTACTGTATTACCAATCACTTGCCCTTTGAAGTTATAAATATCCACTTCTGGCATATGGCGGTGAATAACTTCAGCAAACACACATGTTGGACGAATCGCGTAACGATGGTAATAAGGCCCTTCCATGTAATAACCAGAAGGCGCAAACAATTCAGAGATTTGCGCTAAGAAACCGCCAGTTTCGTTACGTTCAATGCCATAAACTGACATATCTAAATATTCACGCTTACCAATTGCTAGACCACAAATACCAACCGCTGCCACTGCCCAAATTCCGTGATTATGAATACGGTCAAAGTCGTGTGCATATTTAACGGTAAACATATCAAGCATTGGCTCAAAGATACGCTCAACAACCGTGCTTCGCTCCTCTTCGGTCATGGTTGATGCAACACAAGAATAAGCAAGACTTGTAAATAGTAACCAACAATGTTCATTTAAGATCTGGTGAAATAAACGACCTGTTGGGTTTGTGTTTTTTTGCACATGGAAGTCAAATGTTAGGTATTTATCTGCGTAAATTGCTAATAGTTCTTTCACAAAGTTGGCATATTTCTCTTCTTTAGTAACCAGAAATAAACGACCAGCAAGATTCATGTAGGTGTAGTTTTGTTTGTGGCGATTATGTTCATAACCACCCGCCTCTCCGTGACCAGGAACATCCAATGGAAGTTGCATAAATGCATCAACATCTTTTTTATGTGCTTCAATGGTTTTGCCCATTAAAGTCGAACGTCCAACTTCTAGGTGAAGCTGTTCAATTTCTGCATCCGTAAGTAAAATTGGTTGTGTCGTCATATTCTTTTTCACCCTCAATCTCAATAAAGAGTATTTAATCTCTAAACGTAACTAAATTATCAAACTGCATATAAAGTAATACAATATTAGCTTTAGTAACACCTTAGCGTTATCAAACAATGATGACAATCACACAAAACAATATAAGACATTGATTTTAAATAATATGAGTTTTGTGACAGGTCATTAAATAATCGTAAAAACAGAGATAAAGTAAATTCTTATTTGATTCACATCACACAAAATAAACTATATTGTATTACAAATTAAATTATTAGCTTATAGTTATTCCCATCGAGACATTAAATTTAGTTAATACCTTTATTAGGGGAAGCATTATGAATAATTTTTTCAAATTACAAGAGAATCCTTGGGAAGAGCTAGGCGGTGGCATCAAACGTAAAATTGTTGGCTACACTGATGAACTGATGGCTGTTCACTTATGCTTTGATAAAGGCGCAATCGGCGCTCCTCACTCTCATGAGATCCATGACCAAATTGGTTATGTCGTAAGTGGTAGTTTTGAAGCCGAAGTCGATGGCGTTAAACACGTGCTTACTGCAGGTGACGCTTATATTGCCCCTAAACACTTTGTTCATGGTGCCGTGGCTCTTGAGCAAGACAGCATTTTACTTGATATGTTTTCACCAGCACGAGAAGACTTCTTAAAATAATCACTAGCGCAACCTCAGTTGCTAAGGTAAGCATATGAAATCATTAAACATCGCGGTCATTGGCGAGTGCATGGTTGAGCTACAAAAAAAAGAAAACGGGCTTGAGCAAACATTCGGTGGAGATACATTAAACACAGCACTTTACTTATCGCGTTTAACAAAAAATAAAGGCGTTAACGTCAGTTATATTACCGCGTTAGGCAATGACCCTTTTAGCCTTGATATGCTAGAAAAATGGAAAGTAGAAGGCATCAATACCGATTTGGTGACTCAATTAGACAATAAACAACCCGGCCTGTATTACATCGAGACCGATGACACCGGTGAACGTAGTTTTCACTATTGGCGTAACGATGCCGCGGCAAAATATCTGTTCGACCAAAAAGAGACAACAGCGCTTTTAGATAGCCTGTTTTCTTTTGATGCAATTTATTTAAGTGGGATATCTATTGCTATCCTCACTGATAACGGTCGTCACGTACTGTTGGCATTTTTAGAACAATACAAAGCTCAAGGCGGAAAAGTTCTTTTTGATAATAATTACCGCCCTAAGCTTTGGAATGACCAATCAGAAGCCATGTCATGGTATTTAAAGATACTGGCACTGACAGACACTGCATTACTTACTTTTGAAGATGAGCAAGCCCTTTATGGTGATGATCATCTTGAACAATGCATTGAAAGAACATCAAAATCTGGTGTGAATGAACTCATTATCAAACGAGGAAGTAAGGATTGCTTAGTCGTACAAAACGACCAGGCAAACTATGTTGCCCCTTATCCCGTTGAAAAAGAAAAGATCATTGATACAACGGCTGCTGGAGATTCATTCAGTGCAGGCTTTTTAGCCAAACGTTTTTGTGGTGGCAATACGCTTGAAGCAGCGTATGCAGGGCACGTTGTTGCTGGCACAGTGATCCAATATAAAGGCGCGATCATTCCAAGTAATGTAATGCCAGATTTATCTTTATAATTTTTAATATGTTACCTAAATAGTTACTCTTATTTAGGTGCCTGTCGTTAATCAAATTCAACATGAGAGTGTAATCATGACAACCTTAAACGAACAATTGGCAAGCCTTAAAGTTATTCCTGTAATCGCAATCAACAAAGCGGAAGATGCGATCCCTCTAGGCCGAGCTTTAGTTGAAAATGGCATGCCATGTGCGGAAATCACATTTAGAACACCGTGTGCTGCAGAAGCGATTCGAGCTATGCGTAATGAGTTCCCTGAAATGCTGATTGGCGCTGGTACGATTTTAACTAACGAACAAGTTGACCAAGCTATTGAAGCTGGTGTTGATTTTATCGTTAGCCCTGGTTTTAACCCACGTACAGTGCAGTATTGTTTAGATAAAAATATGCCTATCGTTCCTGGCGTAAACAACCCAAGCTTAGTAGAGCAAGCAATGGAAATGGGCTTACGCACGCTTAAATTCTTCCCTGCTGAACCTTCTGGTGGCATTAATATGCTAAAAGCATTAACTGCGGTTTACCCGGTACAATTTATGCCAACTGGTGGTGTAAGCTTGAAGAACATTGATGATTACCTATCTATCCCTGCAGTTTTAGCATGTGGTGGCACTTGGATGGTACCAACAAACCTTATTGATGAAGGTAAATGGGATGAATTAGGCGCATTAGTTCGTGATGCCGTTGAGCGTGTAAGTTAATCCGCTTTAATTAATAATTTCTTACTCTTTATTAGGCGAGCCAATGGCTCGCTTTTGTCATTTTTACGATCTAAAACAAACCACTTCTTATTTTTTACGCCATACTCACCTTTCAAAATAAAGACACCATCATTTGTAGTTAACAACCGCCACCAATTCATTTTGTATTACTATATACCCAAATACAAACATCAACAGCTTACAACGTAAAATATTACAAACCAATGAAAAATAAGATTAAAGCCAATTGAAACATAAAGTAACACTCTTATTGAGATCAGAAAACATGCGAATTAGATCACGATAAAGACATATTGTAGTACAAATAAAACCAAAAAAGGGTAATCTAGATATCAGTTAATTATGATATAAAAAGGGCTGAAAAAAATGACTATTGATACTCTCGTTGTTCTTGCCTACTTCTTCTTCTTAATCGCAATTGGTTGGATGTTTAGAAAGTTTACAACCTCTACTAGTGATTACTTTAGAGGGGGCGGCAAAATGTTATGGTGGATGGTTGGTGCAACCGCTTTCATGACTCAATTCTCAGCATGGACGTTTACTGGAGCCGCAGGACGCGCTTTCTCCGATGGTTTTGTTATTGTAATTCTGTTCTTAGCCAATGCATTTGGTTATTTCATGAACTACATGTACTTCGCTCCAAAGTTCCGTCAACTTCGTGTTGTAACCGCGATTGAAGCAATCAGACAGCGTTTTGGTAAAACTTCAGAGCAGTTCTTTACTTGGTTCGGTATGCCGGACAGCTTAATCTCTGCAGGTATTTGGCTAAATGGTCTAGCAATCTTTGTTGCTGCTGTATTTAATATCCCTATGGAAACGACCATCATCTTCACCGGTGCTGTGTTAGTCATCATGTCGGTAACTGGTGGGTCTTGGGCCGTTGTCGCTTCTGATTTCATGCAAATGCTCGTTATCATGGCGGTTACGATTACGTGTGCTGTTGCCGCTTACTTCCACGGTGGTGGTATTACGAACATTGTTGATAACTTCCAAGGTGACTTCATGTTGGGGAATAACCTCAACTACGTAAGTGTATTCGTACTATGGGTTGTCTTCATCTTTGTGAAACAGTTCGGTGTAATGAATAACAGTATCAATGCTTACCGCTACTTATGTGCTAAAGACAGTGAAAATGCTCGAAAAGCTGCTGGTCTTGCTTGTATCCTAATGGTTGTAGGTCCTCTTATTTGGTTCCTTCCACCTTGGTATGTAAGTGCATTTATGCCTGACTTTGCATTAGAGTACGCGTCAATGGGTGATAAAGCCGGTGATGCAGCTTACCTAGCATTTGTTCAAAACGTGATGCCTGCAGGTATGGTTGGCCTATTAATGTCAGCGATGTTCGCAGCAACAATGTCTTCTATGGATTCAGGTTTAAATCGTAACGCTGGTATTTTTGTAATGAACTTCTATAGCCCAGTTCTTCGTAAGAATGCTGAGCAAAAAGAGCTAGTGATTGTAAGTAAGCTAACGACGATTCTAATGGGTATAATCATTATCGCGATTGGCCTATACATTAACTCGTTACGTCACTTGAGCCTATTTGATATTGTAATGAACGTTGGTGCCTTAATTGGTTTCCCTATGCTTATTCCAATCTTCCTAGGTATGATTGTCCGTAAAACACCAGATTGGTCAGCTTGGACAACATTGATTGTCGGTGGTTTTGTTTCTTACATCTTTGGTATCTCTCTACAAGCAGAAGATATTGAACACCTATTTGGTTTAGAGCAACAATTGACTGGTCGTGAGTGGGCAGATCTTAAAGTTGGCTTAAGCTTAGCAGCACACGTAGTCTTTACTGGTGGCTTCTTCTTAGCAACGCAGTTCTTCTACAAGCCTTTATCAGCTGAACGTGAAAAAGAAGTGGATACACTATTTACGAACTGGAACACCCCATTAGTTTCTGAAGGTGAAGAACAGCAGAATCTAGATACAAAACAACGTTCTATGCTTGGTAAACTTATCAGTACAGCAGGTTTTGGTATCTTAGCAATGGCACTGATTCCAAACGAACCAACAGGTCGATTACTTTTCCTTCTATGTGGTTCAATCGTATTAAGTATTGGTATTTTACTTGTAAATGCATCTAAAAATGGTACAGGTACTAAAACCGCAACAGTAAATGACTAACTACTAGTAGAATCCCTAAGATCAAAAGCCTTGCAGCTCCTAGCAAGGCTTTTTTTTATCTGATTTTATGCTAATAATAGATAGAACTAATCACGCTATAATTAGCGTTTTGCTCTCTTTGCTTAATAATGGACTGCCTTATGAACCCTGTTATCGATACTATTTTAGAGCACCGCTCTATTCGTTCTTTCACTAATGAACCTATCTCTAAAGAGCAATTAGATACCATCATCAGCGCTGGTATTGCAGCCTCTTCTTCTAGCTTGCTCCAAGTCAATTCAATTATTCGAATTACTGATAGTAAAAAACGAAAAGCATTAGTTGAGCTTTCTGGCGGTCAACCTTATGTTGAAGGTGCCGCGGAGTTTCTGGTTTTTTGTATTGATTTTCAACGTCACCATGAAATGAACCCAGAAGTAAAAGCGGAATATACAGAACTAACACTGATTGGTGCTGTTGATGCCGGGATCATGGCGCAAAATTGCTTATTAGCGGCTGAATCAATGGACCTCGGTGGCGTATATATTGGTGGCTTACGAACTCACGCACAAGAAGTGGATGATTTACTTGAGTTGCCAGATTACACCGCCGTTCTATTTGGCATGTGTTTAGGTCACCCTGCTCAAACACCACAGAAGAAACCTCGTTTAAGCCCAGATGTTATCGTTCATGAAAATACCTATCAGCCACTCGATAAAAATAAAATCCATGAATACGACGACACCATGTCGACATACTATGCAACACGTAGCAGTAATCAAAAACAAAGTTCATGGTCAGAACAAATCACAGGTAAGTTGTCACAAGAGTCACGCCCTCATATCAAGGGGTACTTGAATAACAAAGGCCTAGCGATTAAGTAATCAATAAATCCTTTACCCCTTCTTTTTTGGGGTATTTGTCCTCATTCATTTATGTTACGTTTCACTATCTTAATCCCGAGTTCTAGTTGTTAGTGCTTGGGATTCGTCATTTTTAAGCACAAATCTACAAAACAACTAAACTTAATAATTATAATAGTAAACCAATAAACGATGCTCACACGTTTATGATTTTGGTTTTACTGCATTTAAATAGGTAATGTCTTATGCTGTCTATCTTTGATATCTACAAAATTGGCGTTGGGCCATCAAGCTCACACACAAATGGTCCTATGATTGCTGGGTACAATTTCACACAATTAATCCAACCTCATTTAGCGAAAGTTACTCGTGTTCAGGTTGATTTATATGGTTCACTTTCTTTAACTGGGATCGGCCACCACACTGACCGCGCAACCATTTTAGGCTTATTAGGTAACCGCCCTGACACCATTAAGATTACTAGTGCAAATTTGGCTATGAAAAAAGCCATCGAAGATAAGATATTACATATTGCGGGTGATCATGAAATTACCTTTGATTATGACACTGACATGCTTTTCCATAAAACCAATTTACCATTGCATGAAAATGGCATGACGATTTCAATTTTTGATGCAACAGGGCAACAACTTGCCATCGAAACTTATTACTCTGTTGGCGGTGGCTTTATTGCAACCGCAGATGAATTAATCAATGGTAAAAGCACCGCTGATGTTGAAGTCGAGTTTCCCTTCAAATCCGCGGATGAAATGCTAGAAAAAGCAGAAATTCAAGGATTAAGTTTGGGCGCTTTTGTACTGCGTAATGAAGTAGCCTTCCAACCGATGGAAGCGATTGATGCGAAAGCCGATCAAATCTGGAAAGTAATGTCATTGTGTATGGAACGTGGTTTTCAAACCGAAGGCATTCTTGATGGCGGCTTAAACGTGGTCCGCCGTGCGCCTGCATTATTAAAAAAACTAGAAGCAAACGCCTCTATTGAGAATGATCCAATGGAGATCATGGATTGGATTAATTTATTTGCTTTTGCAGTAAGTGAAGAAAACGCCGCAGGTGGCCAAGTAGTAACATCACCAACCAATGGTGCTGCCGGAGTCATTCCTGGCGTGTTAATGTATTACCATAGATTCATTAAAGAGCTTGACACTAAACAGCTAAAAGACTTCTTAGCTGTCTCTGGTGCGATTGGTATTTTATACAAAACCAATGCGTCGATTTCTGGTGCTGAGGTAGGTTGTCAGGGTGAAGTCGGTGTTTCATCCTCAATGGCAGCAGCAGGCTTAACTGCGCTTCGCGGTGGCAGTAATGAGCAAATCTGTATGGCAGCTGAAATTGCAATGGAACACTCATTGGGCATGACCTGTGACCCGATTGGGGGCCTTGTTCAAGTGCCTTGTATCGAACGTAATGCAATGGGATCAATGAAAGCAATTAACGCCTCTCGCATGGCATTAAAGCGCACTAGTAAATGTTTAATCTCGTTAGATAAAGTGATCGATACCATGTATCAAACGGGTAAAGACATGAACCGTAAATACCGTGAGACATCACTTGGTGGCTTGGCATTAATTCACATGGCACCACCGTGTGAATAATTTCATCTAACCAATAAATAAAAAAATCCAGAACGACTCAAACGAGACTCTGGATTTTTATGGTTACTCTCTAAATGTTGAATTACTTCTTATACGGCGACACTATCGTATTCCCTGTCACCGCATGGTGGGACACCATTACTAAGTCTTGATATAAAGCTCGGATATTCTCTTCACTCAATACTTCATTGGGTTTACCTTCTGCCATCACTTCTCCTTGATTAATCAAGATTAGGCGATCACAAAACTCAGCGGCGGTATTTAGATTATGAATCGCAACCAAGGCTGACTTACCGTTTTGACATTCTTTGTAAAGCACGTTCACTAACTGAGATTCGTGACCAATATCCAAACTGGCAGTTGGCTCATCCAATAACATTAACGGCGTGCCTTGAACTAGCGACCGAGCAAAATGAACCAGCTGTTTCTCACCACCTGATAAATCAGTCACGGTTCTGGAGCTTAAATGCCCAATTCCAATCATCTCTAACGCCGCTTTGCTTTTTTCTTTAATGACTATAGGCGAAATGACTTCTTGTTGTTGTCTTGCATGAAACCCTAAACCAATAGTCTCCATTACACTGAATGGGAAAGCCGCTTCACTGTATTGGGGTAAGTAGCTCATGCTTAATGCACGTTCAATATGAGAAAGAGTCGATAGCGACTCACCTTTAATTGATATTTCACCCTGTGAATATGCTTGAAAGCCACTGATGCATTTCATCAAGGTACTTTTACCAGCGCCATTAGGACCAATAATACCGACTAACTCACCCGCATTCACAGAAAAAGAAATGTCTTTTAAAAGTGTTTTTGAACCAACTTGGTAACTTAGATTTAATACGTTTAGTAGCGTCTCTGTTGAATTCATCTTTCTCATGCTAAACGCCCTTTTCTTTGGAATCGAATAATTAAACCAATAAAGTAACAACCACCGATAAACGATGTAATGATCCCCGCTTTCAACTCATTTGGCGCGATAATCCAACGACCTAACAAATCACACAAAAGCAAGAAAATAACACCAAAAATAGCAGAGAACGGCAACAGTTTTTCATGCGCAGGCCCAACCAATAACCGCATCAAATGCGGAACCATTAAACCAATAAAGCCAATTGGTCCGGCTATCGCTATCGACATTGCGGTAAGCAAGGTAGCGAACATCAGTAATTTGAATCGAGTCTGCTTTACATTAAGCCCCATGCCGTGCGCACTTTCTTCACCTAATGCTAATAAATTCAATGCTCTGCTCTCTTTTAATAACAAGAACGATACAATGATAATCACAGGCGTTGGCCATAATAAATGTTGCCACATACGGCCATCTAAGCCCCCCATTGCCCAAAAGACAAATTGGCTGACTTCGTATTGCTGAGCCATTAATAACAAGCCCATTCGAGCACCACCTAATAAACTAGAAAGTGCTAAGCCAGTTAAGATCAAAAACAAAATTTGAGACGACGAACTGCGAGAGGCTAAAACATAGATAAATGCTGATGCCGCCAATGCGCCAACCGTAGTAAAAATAGGTAACCACATCGGATTCATAAACGAGAAGCCAGATACAATAGCGATGACAGCCCCAAAACTACTGCCAGAGCTCACACCTAGTACATCAGGGCTCGCTAATGGGTTTTTAAATAACCCCTGAGTACAAGCCCCTGCCAGCGCCAATGCACCACCAGCCAGAATAGCGGCGCACGCTCTAGGTAATCTAATGTGCATGACAATCGCAGAGGCTAATGGGTATTCTTTAGCGGCGAATTCGCTACCATTAAGTAAATAACTCTTAAACATTGCCAATATATCGAGAGCTGGGATATGCACTGCTCCAAGGCTGAGATATGCCAAAAACAGACCAATAAACAGACTGACTGAAGTAATAATTTGAAATGATGTTAAACGATAAAAAGGCATTAGAGTTTCTTATACGCAGAATGATTAACAAAAAGAACAGCATCAACAATATACTGACTATAAACGCTTCTTAATACATGAGGCATTTGATACACACGCCCTTCTTTAATTGCAGTGACCGATTGCAATGACGGATCAGACATTACTTCTTGCTTGAACTGCTCTGCGCCATTCTTATCACCATAAACCCATGCAGGAATAAACAAGACATCAGGGTTAAGCACAATGACCATTTCTTTTGACACTGGTACTTGGCCGTACTTATCACTGACTAACCCTTCAATCGCATTATCCAAACCCGCTTGTTCTAATACTTCATCCCATGTTGAGTCTTGTCCACTAGAGGTTCCCCAAGGGTTGTAATCTAACGCTATTAATCTTTGTTTTGGCTTAATCACATCTTGAGTTAATCGCGCTTTCATTTTAGCAACGACTTCTTTAGCCGCTTTGTTTTTGTTAACTATCTCGCCAACACGTAAGATCTCAGCTTCAATCTCAGTTATCGTCTTTGGGGTTTGAATTCGATAAACAGGAATACCCGCACTTTCAATAATGGCTAATTTTGATGCGTCACTCCAATTGGCCGCAAACACAATGTCAGGACGATTTGCGATGATCATTTCAACATTCAGTGCTAACAACGGGACTGATTTTGGAAGAATGTCTTTTACCGCAGAATAATTAGGGTTATTGGCTAAATCCGTCAAACTAGATAGTGAGCTATCATCCACCAACTCAAGTAACACCGCATCGGTAAAAAGAGTTTTAGATGAAATTTTTGTTGGTTCTTGTTCGATAATGACTTGTTTTCCTAAACCATCAATTAAAGACAGTGGATACACTGTTTCTGCTATTGAGGGTAACGATACAAGTAAAGATGAGATAATAAAAAAATACTTAAACGCCGGCCAATGCATGGCTACTCCTGTAAATCGCGTACCTAATAAAATGGCTTACGTCATTGTAAACCATGACCTTCGTATCTGACTTAAATACACCTAGGTATTCTCACAGTGGCGCGCCCGTTACGGACTTTCACCGTATTCCGAAGATAAGCGGTATTGTACTTTGCTGTCGCGATATATTCTATCTTTATACTTTCAAACCCTTTTTTATTAGAGTTAAACCATGGTAATAAAAGCAATTTCTTTCTATAGTTACTCTCCTATGGGATATATTGTGCAAAGGATTAAAAATGAAATACACGCTACTGCTTCTACTCACCCTGTTTACTTCTGTTAGTTTTGCCAATACCGAAGAGAAAATTACCCCACCTCTTATCAGTATTAACGCCATGATTGATATTAAAGGCATTGAGCAGTCTGCAGAACAAGGCGCCCAAGCAATGCAAAAGATGGCAAACTCTCTTGAACTCATCGCACAAAATAGAAATCTCACCCCAGAACAGCAACAAAATATTCATAGGACGATAGAAAACATCAATAACCTTGTCGATGTATCATCTAATTCTCTTCAATCGTTACCCACTTTTTTTAAAGAATCAAAAGAGACTCTTTCTACAACCAGCACACAATTCTTTGATGACCTCACTTTTAAAGTCATTTTGTTACTCGCTATCGTGGTACTTGCTTTAGTCGCGATTATTGCCTGCTTCTATTGGTTTATCCTTCGTCCGTTACAAAACACCTTATTACAAGCGACTACTAATATTTCAACCATGGCAAAAGCCATCGAGAATTCAGCCCTATCTCTTGAAATGACCAATAAAAATCACGACAACATTTTACAATTACTAGGCCAAGAAAAGGATAATCAATCCTAGAGTAGACGTGATAAAGTACCTTCATTCTTTATTGATAACTAAGTGATTTAATTATGGCACTAAAAGCATCAGGTGTGGTTGGTGAGCTTTCATACCCTTTTATTTTTGAAGACAGTCCATTGTGTGATTTTGAGATTTTAACCGATGAGCTATGTGCCTATACAGGCTTAGCACTCTCTCAAATCACTCATGCACAAGTAAGAGAATCTCTAGAGCGTTTACAACCAAAGATATTTCATTTAAATGGTTCAATACGTGGAAAATGCGGTATTTTTGAAGAAGACGTACAAGAACTACTCGCTGAAATGCTCGTTTTTAAAGAACAAGTAGAAGATAAAGGAAAACGCTTTGTCCTTCCAAGAGGGACTGGGGCTGTGATCCAATTACACCAGTGTCGTAGCCTAAGTAAAAAAGTAGTTCGCGCTTTGGTTCAAGTCGATAAATTAACCACAAAGAAGATACCAGAAACCCTACCTCGCTTTGCCAATGTATTAGCTAACTACTATTTCGTACTAACACGCGTATTAAACCAAGATGCAGGTATAGAAGAACCAGAATACATTAGCATTAATTACCCAATGCCATCAAAATCCACTTCAATTTAAATTAAAAGCATTCGCTTTCTAGACTAAATAGAAATAAGAAAGCCAATGCTTATATTCAACCCTTAATAACAATAAAATTAATAATGATTATTGTTACAGTTGTGCAAGATATGTAACTGCAGTTAAAAGTAAGGTTTAATTTAGAATATTCCCTACTTTCATAGTAATAAAGCTCAATTAATATTCACTTAACTATTCTATAAGCATTGATAGCAATCATTATATATTATAAAGTTCCTCTCACGGTTATTTTCCAAATTTAGTGATTTCCGCCTCAAAATCGAGCCTGTTTTCACTAAGTTCTTTAATATTTGTTAATTTTTTGTAAGTGAATGAAGTAATGAAATTAAATAAGCCTACTAAATTCTTTTTTTGGCCACGCTTTATCGTTTTATTCTTACTGTTTTTTACATTGCTATTCTCTGCTTTTTATTTTTATAAGTATTCAGAAAACGAAATCTCTATTAATAAAATAAAATCTGAGCAAAAAGCAATTATTTCTGCACAGAAGAAATATATTTCAATGACACTTGATAGTATTGGACAAGATTTACTGTTGCTGTCTGACTTTATTGAAATCCATCACGCTTACAGTGGCCGAAATAAAAAACTTACCGAACTTGCAGAGTTAAATACCCTTGCCTTAAGTTTACGTAAGGGGCTCTATGATCAGCTTCGTTATCTTGATCTTCAAGGTAATGAAATTATTAGAATTAACTATAATGACGGTATCCCTTCAATTGTTCCAAAAAAACAATTACAAAATAAAGCTGATCGTTACTACTTTAAAGACAGTTTAAAATTGCATGATGGCGACGTTTATATCTCTGCGCTTGATCTTAATGTCGAGCATGGTGAAATTGAATTGCCTCATAAGCCTATGATCCGCCTTGCAACTCCAGTGTATGATAAAGAAGGCCGCAAGCGTGGCATCGTGATTTTAAATTACTTAGCTGAGCATCTACTTGATGGTTTAAAAATCTTTAATCTAAATGATAAAGATCACCACATGCTCATTAATAATAATGATTATTTTCTATTCTATGACCGTCGTCCTGAGCTTGAATTTGCCTTTATGTTCCCTAATCATGAGCATAAAAAGTTTTCTGATATTTACCCAAAAACATATGATTGTATAAATAATAAAGATTATGGCCAATTCACGCTAGATACCGGTGTATTAACATTTAACTCTGTTTTTTCTTACCCTAAAAATATAGATTTATTAAAAGAAGTTCATATAATAAAACAAGACACTTGTTGGCGTTTAATCACTTTCGCTCCACATTCAAATCAATGGTCATTAAAAAATGTATCAGCCAATGACTTGTATATTTCATTAAGTATCATCTTATTCTCATTCGTGATGGCCTATATTATTGCTCGATTACAACTAAAAAAATCTATCGACCATAATGAAATTAGAAAATTAGCCCATCACGATAGTTTAACGGGATTAATTAACCGTGGTTACTTTAAGAAATTATTCCATTGGAAAATGCAAAACGCACGACGAACTGGCACAAAACTCGCGTTGATCTATATTGATCTGGATGGATTTAAAGATCTTAATGACAGCTTTGGCCACAGTGTCGGAGATCTTGCATTAAAAGCCGTGTCTAAGAATCTAGAGTATGCATTTTCAATTAATGCGTATGTTTCTCGAATTGGAGGAGATGAATTTGCGATCCTCATTTATGATTTTGAAGATACAAAAAACATTATTTCACAAGTTGAGGCTTATCTGTATTTATCTCATCGACCACTAACTCTTGATGGTGAACAACACATGCTAAACACAAGTATTGGTGTTGCCTTCTACCCTGAGCATGGTTCAAACATTAATGACTTAATGCATAATGCAGATGAAGCCATGTATTACATTAAGCGTTCAGGTAAAAATGGGTTCCAAATATTTAACGCTTAATCTTTTCCTTTATGCCCACACTGTCTTGGTGTGGGTATAATGATACAAACGCCAACATAACCAAAAAATCACACCATATAATACACCAGCACCTAATATCACTCTTTCCCATCCACCGTGTTGCCAGAAATACATCAAATAAAAGCCACCTAAACTACCACTAACATAATAATGAACTAGATATAAAGCCGTTGCTGTAGATTTTGCGGTTTCCGCTTGCTGACTAACCCAACCATAAGCTAAAGAGTGAGTAAAAAAAGCACCAAAACTAAGTACATTCAGCCCTATAATGATCATAATAAGTGACTCATTACTAGCAATGAACATCCCCAATAAGCTTAATAATGACCCAACAAACATCCCTGATACCGAACTAAAATGTTGGCACCACAGCCCTACGAATCGAGAACTAACAGTACCAGATAAATAACAGAGGAAAATCATAGAAGCAATACTAATAGGTAACATATAAGGCGCACCGACTAAACGAAAACCTGTCACTGTGTATAGATTAACAAATAAAGCAAAGTTCACCCCACCAATCAACATAGCAAACAGAATCTTTTTATTTCTAAGATGTTGAAAAATAATTCGATGATATTGAGATAGTTCCGGCATTTTAGTGCTAGATTGTGTCTCTTTAGGAAGAACAAAAGCGACCACAATAGCGCCTACGAAGCTAAGTATTGCCATACTAATAACTGCGGTCTGCCAATCAAAGTGATCGGTTATCATTCCCCCAAAAATACGTCCCGAGATCCCACCTAATGAATTAGCGCTAATATAAGCACCAATCGCATGACTAAATGCCTTTGCCGAAAACTCTTCAGCCATGTAAGCAACTGCCACCGCAGTAAATCCACCTAAAGCAAAGCCCATTAGTGCGCGACTTATGATGAGTAATATCAGATTATCCGTAAGCAATGACGTCAAACCAATCGCGGGCAGTAAAAATAAACTAATCAATAATACTCTACGTCTGCCTATTATCTCAGAAGCAATAGCCCAAGGTAATAGCATTAAAGCGAGAGTAAATGTACCTGCTGCTAATAACCAATTAATTTGAGTTGCTGAAACAGAAAAATGAACAGCTAAAACAGGTAGCATAGGCTGAAATAAATATAGGTTACAAAATACCAAAAACGATCCAAAGGCCAATCCTGCACTCACTTGGTAATAAGCTCGGCTACGAAATTCAATCATCTCAGTGATCATCATCAGGAAAACAATATCAAAACAGTAGCAAGTTCATTGAAATAGTGAAAATATATAATAATTATTGATTTGATAGTTTTTAGTTATGGTGAGTAATTAAGATGGATACAAGATTATTGAAGTATTTTGTTGCGGTTGCCGAGCACCAAAACATTACTCATGCAGCAAATGCGTTATACATTGCCCAACCTGCATTAAGTGTTGCTATCAAAAAACTTGAAGGTCAGCTAGAACTCGAACTTCTTCGTCGTCATGAACGCAGAATAACCCTTACTCATGAAGGAGAAACCCTACTTAAACACGCCAAACTTATCCTACAGCAGTTGGATGATGCAACTTTAGCTATGAAAGAATTAAGAGGACTAGAAAAAGGAGAGGTTCGATTGGGTGTGCCTAGCATAATGGGAACCTATTATTTTCCTGATGTACTGATGGCCTTTAAAAGCCGCTATCCTAAATTAAAACTCACAATGGTAGAAGCAGGCGCTCAATCAATTCAAAAAATGTTACTTGATGGGGAAATTGACCTTGGTATTACTCAAGTAAGAGATTTGCCTGACGCCCTCGATTCTGACCATTTATTACGTTCTCAAATGGTGGCAGTAGTCAGTCCTGAACATGAGTTTTCAACCAAAAAAACATTATCATTCAAAGAGTTTTTCTCTCAAGAACTCGTTATGTTTAAGCAAGGATATTTTCATCGTGAAAGGTTAGACACCATTTGCCAACAGCAAAATCTGACCGCAAATTTTTCTTTTGAAACCAACTTATTACCTGTGATTTTAAAAATTGTAAAACGAGACTTCGCCATTAGTGCCTTGTTAGAGTTAGCCACCGAAAACGAGCCAGATATTGTCTCTATCCCTTTTAGTGAACCTCTTTTTCTTGATATTTCGATTGCATGGAGAAAGAACGGTTACCTATCTAAAGCCGACAGAACCTTCTTAGACTTTGTAAAACAAAGCTACTAGTACTACCTTAAGAAGCACGAAAAGTTCCCTAAATTTACACCTCATAAATGAAATGTATGAGTACAAAATTCGGTACTGACATTCATAAAAATAAATGAAATATTGAATACCAGCTTAGCTTTTAACATCAAAAAAATAAAAATGATGAAAGTAATATAGGCCAAACCACAGCCGTTCAATGTGAAATGTTAGCCAAAAAATGAGGTACCACTATGAAGAAATATATCCCTGTTCTACTTGCTCTAAGTGCAGTGTCTGGTGCCAGTTACGCAGCAACAGCACCAAAAGACAGTTCTGTTAATTATTTACAAATGCGTAATGGTGTAGCTTATCAAGTGAACCAAGAAAGCCCGTACACAGGAGCATTCGTTCAAAAATACGATAATGGACAAATCTCAACCAAAGTGCAGTTCAACAAAGGATTAGAAGTTGGCACCGAAAGTAATTGGTATCCAAATGGCCAAATGGCTTCAAAACTTAATTACAAAGACGGTAAGTTAAACGGCCAAATGCAAACTTGGTATGCAAACGGTCAGAAGAAAACAGAATTTAGTTACAAGAATAATCAGCTAGATGGTCAAGCTACCCGTTGGTATGACAATGGCGAGAAGAATTTAACCATCAGCTACGATGATGGACAAAAATACGGTCAATACACCAGCTACTATGCTAATGGGGAAAAAGCGACCCAAGCCAATTATGATGACGGTAAAATCAAAGATGGTTCAGTCACTCATTGGAACAATCATGGTGATAAAGTTGAACAATTGACGTTCAAAAACCAGAAGATCGTTTCTGAACAAACATGGTTGCCAGAGAGTTAATTCTTTCTTACTTAACAAAGAATAACCTTATCAAAGCCCTTACGCTGTATCATGCTAAGGGCTTTTCTATGTCTACGTAGTTATAAATAACATAATCAAAAACCCCATTTCAACCACTGTCGAAATAGGGGTTTTATTGATTATTCACTTTTTATCTAGCTTCTTCTGTTTCTACATCTTCATGCTTGTATGCGATAAAACCATACATAGTCCAACCAAAGAAGGTAACAATAGAACCCCACATCATCGCATCATAACCAGAACCAGAACCATACAGTGCATAGAAACTGTATACCGCAGCAATGACCGCAATAAAGTTTGTTTTACTCATCTCTTTTTTATCTACATGAGCAAACTTTTGCATAATGAAGATAGCAGCCATACATAGAATATAAGGCACTACGTTAGTCACTACCGCTAAATTGACTAGCGATTCAAATTGTTCATTCAATGTAGGACTAATCGTCATTAGCGATAATACCGTTTGAATAACCGTAATAATGATCATCCCTTTTACTGGTGTTCCTCGTTGATCAATTTCAGAAAATACCTTTGGAAAGAAGCCTTCATCAGCCGAACTTTTAAACACAGAGGCGATAGTAAACTGCCAACCTAATAAAGACCCTGTACATGCGATTACAGCTAAACCGGCCACTGCTTTACCGGCCCAAGAGCCAAGCATTACTTGCCATACTAAACTGAATGGCGCGGTTGACGCAGCTAAAGCACCATTCTCAACAATACCCGCACAAATGTTAGTAGAGATAATATAAACCACAGCCGCAATTAACGTACCTCCAAGTACCGCGATAGGTACGTTTTTCTCTGGGTTTTCAACTGAATCACTGTTAGCACAGGCTGATTCTAACCCAAGGAATGCCCATAATGTCATGGCAATTGAAGCGCTAACCGCCTCACCAAATGGTAAGCTATGTGGATTCCAAGAGTTAACGTACATCTCAGGGCTAAACCAGAACCAACCAATAATCCCTAAACTACATACAGGTAAAATCACCCCCCACACTGTAAACGTACCAATCTGACCAGTCACTTTTGCACCGCCAAAGTTAGCAGCGGTACATAACCATAAAACACCAATTGTAGCGATACAAGTTTGAATTGGCGTTAGCGAAACTTCAAAAAAAGCTTGGGCGTAACCAACTGAAGTAATGGCAATGGCAATATTCGCTATTAGTAAAGATAGACCATAAGTCCACCCTGCCATGAAAGCACCAGAATCACCAAAGGCATAAGAAGCATAACCATTCATACCACCAGGACGTTTACTAAATCGACCACACTTAGCAAATACATAAGCTAAACTCATAGAACCAATAGCAGTCACAAGCCATGAAATAATCGAAATCGAGCCTACTTGTGCCAATTTACTTGGCAACATAATAATACCGGATCCGGCCATATTAATGAAAGTTAGGACAGTAAGTTGCACTACGCCCATTTTTGATTTTTGTGTCATAAATTCACCACTGAAGTGGCGCGGGAGGAGGCTCCTACCGCGCTCATTAGTTATTAATTTGATTCGTTAAGGACATAACAAAATGCGGTTGTTAGGCCATTTACTTCTTCTAAATAAACACCTTGAATTTCAGGAGCGAATCCTGGGAACTGGTTAATCCCCTCTTCTAACGCTAAGAAGTATTGAGTGACTTCTGGAGTCCATGCCTCTCCAGGGATCACACATAAAACACCTGGAGGGTAAGGAAGAGCACCTTCTGCTGCTATACGGCCCGTCGCTTCTTTTAACTCAACATATTCACAGTCTCCACGGAAATACTGAGTATTCGCTTGTTGAGGAACCACTTTCATCTCTGGGAAGTGGGCTTCTCGGAACATACAACGTTGTAACTCTTTCACGTTTAGCTCTCGATACATATTGTGCATTTCAAGGCACAATTGTTGAATCGTATATCCTCTATAACGCTCTTTATTAGCTTCATATACGGTTGGCAATACCACTTGTAATGGCGCATCGTCTTTAACAAATTGTTCAAAACGATTAATTTGTGCCACTAACTGATGCATTTTTGCCATATCTTCTGCTGGTGTCAGTAAGAACAGAATTGAGTTCAAATCGCATTTTTCAGGGACAATCCCATTTTCACGTAAGAAGTTAGCCAATAAGGTTGCAGGGATACCAAAATCAGCATAACCACCATGTTCATTAATACCGGCCGTTGTTAGCAATAACTTACAAGGGTCAACAAAGTATTGTTCATTTCCATAACCTTCAAACTTATGCCACGTATCTTCTGGATTAAATAAGAAGAATTTTTTCTCATTAGCAATGAGTTCGGTATCGTATTCTTGCCATAATTGCCCATCTACTTTTTCAGGAATGAACGGAATAATGTATTCGCAACTGTTCAATAACTCTTTACGGGTATCGATACCGATTTTCACACATTCATGCCATAGCTTGCGACCAGAGGCACCATCATGGATCTTTGCGTTCACATCTAATGCTGAGAACAACGCATAAAATGGACTGGTTGATGCGTGCATCATAAAGGCATTATTGAAACGTTTATGATTACAGTAACGAGCTTGTCCTTTTATATGGCTGTCTTTTTTATGAATTTGGGACGTTTGAGAGAAACCCGCCTGTTGTTTATGAACAGATTGAGTAACAAGTACCCCTGCATCTTCTGGTTTCAAATCCAATAACAACGGTGAACAGTCTTTCATCATAGGAATAAATTGCTCATACCCTACCCACGCAGAGTCGAACAAAATGTAATCACATAGATGACCAATTTTATCCATAACAAAACGAGCGTTATAAATAGTACCGTCGTATGTACCTAACTGAATAATCGCCATTCTGAATGGACGCTCAGCTTTTGCTCTCTCTGGATCTGTCTTTGCAATGAGATCGCGAATATAACTTTCATCAAAACAATGCTCATCAATACCACCAATAAAGCCATAAGGATTACGAGCGGTTTCTAAATAGACAGGAATTGCACCCGCTTGAAATAATGCACCGTGGTGATTTGATTTATGATTATTTCTATCAAATAACACTAAATCCCCGGGGGTTAAAATAGCGTTACAAGCCACCTTGTTCGATGCCGATGTTCCGTTAAGAACAAAATAGGTTTTATCTGCATTAAACACTTTTGCTGCATGTTTTTGTGCAGCACACGCGTGTCCCTCGTGAATCAATAAATCACCTAACGCGACATCCGCATTACATAAATCACTTCGGAATAAGTTTT
Source organism: Aliivibrio sifiae (assembly GCF_002954705.1). Lineage (GTDB taxonomy): Bacteria > Pseudomonadota > Gammaproteobacteria > Enterobacterales > Vibrionaceae > Aliivibrio > Aliivibrio sifiae_A. Next base: position 111,556 of record NZ_MSCO01000002.1, on the reverse strand, counting down.
CACCAAAGAAATCATAAAACTGCTTACCTGCTGGATGTTTTTTAAAGAACTGACCACCTTGATGCCCCGGACAATCAAACGCCGCATTCCCTTGATCAACATATCGAGTAATTTTTTCAAAAAACGGAGGTAATACTTTTGATTCGTATTTATGCGCCGCTTCGTTAATTTGACGGCAATAATACGAGATAGATTGTTGAGTTAAGTCAATCACACTGGTTACTTTCGCATAATCACAAGAACACAATTGGCGTGTTCCATTACCACAAATAACAAACACTGGAATGCCATAACACGTTTCTTCAATTTGCTTATGTACGTTTCCCGACACATCCTCAATTGACAAAATCACTGCGCTAACATCTGTTAGCGCCACTGTATCAATAGGTCTTAATTCTCGATTAAACGTTTCAACTAACATATCAGCGAGAGGCATGAAGTAATCACCAAGATTATTACTTATCGCAATGCTTAAATTTTTCATAATTAATTTCTTCTGTTTGAATGACGGGGAGAAAATTAAAATATTTAAAATACTAAAAACAACATAGAGAGTAATTTGTTGATCTAACTCACACTAATTACATTAATAAAAAAGACAATCATAAATGTCCAATCAGATTACTTTCATTATTAATTAAAAAGTGTTGATCGCGAACGCATATTAATAATGAACACTATTGCTCATGTTATTAAAACTAACCAGAATTAACAAAAAATACACTTATGGCATCCTGTAAATATACGGTTGCATCTTTTTAATCTGTAATTTATATTCTTAAAAAAGCCACATGATAAATGGCTAAAGATTAAAAATAAATTATATTTAAATATATTACTTTAATTAAAGTTAATTTAAATATTATAGGGATATGACTATGTATAATATTAATACCCATTATAAATTCATTGCTGCTCGATTTTTACTTGAATTGAATACTGCATATCTTTCAAAACTATTTGGAGTACCGTTATCAAAAATAAATAGGATGGAGGCTAATACTTGTAACATACCAGCGTTCTACTCATACGCCCTTAACAACTTGATTTCACAAGAGGAAAATTCAAAAGGTATATATAAATCATTAGAAAATGATGATCTAGAAAGTTTTTGTCGAAAAATAGACAAAGCATCAAAAATAAACAGATTAAGTTGTTCTAAATGTCATTCAAGAAAGCTTCATGTTATGAAAATAAAAGAAGGAATATATTTTATCGAATGTATGAAATGTAAAAAAACAATGTATTCAAGTAAAGATTCAGCCGTAAGATATTACTCCTGGCAAAATAGAGGAATTTATTTATCTCATTATTTATATACAAAAAAACAAACACCAATTGATTTAAAATAGAGCTGAATTATAAATAAAGACTATAAAAAGCAAGAAACAAAATACTAAAACATAAAAATTACATTCCATTTTTGGTAATTAAAATAATTTTACCTTTCTGAATTTAATATTGTTAATTTAATCCTATCATTATTTATTTCACTTAGACTTTACCAGAGTTAATGATTACTATTTTATTTATTAAAACGTTAATCATTGACTCCTCACTGAATGTGACGCTCTCCTTTTATTTATCCTTGTTATGGTATCATCTTTTATTTATCTATCACTAAGAAATAAACACTTAACTCTTAGAAAAAAGCTCTCCTTTTCCCTTAACATCTCTTAAACTAGTTCTCGAAAAGTAGATCAGTCTGAACATTACATTTAATTATATGAATTTATATCATTTTCAGCCTATATTTAAGATCTCGAAAGTAAAACTAAAGTCAGGTACTCATAAATCCAATATAGGATTTAGGGTAATCAATTAAACCTTAACTAAAGGAAGTGTTAACTTATGATGAGTTTAATCTTCTTGCTTCTACTCGTTGCGATGCTCTGCGCGTTTAGTGGCAAAAAAAGTCTCAGTTACGTTTTATTTACCGCCTCTGTCATTATTGGCTTGTATTGGTTTCATCATCACGCGACAGATCCTCTGTCTATCTTACTGTAGGTGAACATATGAATAGTAAAAACGTAACCTTACTTAATATTTTGGGACTGCTTGGTATTACGTTTGTATTACTGATGGGTTCTGTACTTCAAGTTGCTTGGAATGAACTGCCTTGTCCGCTTTGTCTTTTACAGCGTATTGGCTTTGTTATGGTGATGTTTGGTTTCATGCTAAACATTATTTATGGTACACAGCAGCGACACTACGGTGTAATCCTAATTGGTGCATTATTCGGCGCAGCAACTGCACTACGCCAAGTATCTTTACACGTCATACCTGGAACTCCAGGTTTTGGTAGCCCAATCCTAGGTATGCATTATTACACATGGGCGTTTGTAATCTTTATGATGACAATTGTTGGTGTAGCCGTCTTACTTATGCTTTGGAATAAAGAATGGTCATCTGAAGTCTATCAAATGGGTACATTTGGTAAATTTGCTTGTATCTTGGCGATTGTAGCAGTGTTAATCAATGTGCTCTCTACGTTCATTGAATGCGGTCCATATCAATGTCCAGACAACCCTGTAAGCTACTGGTTATTGGATATGTTTAGCTAATCTTAGTAACTAGCAAACAATAAAACGGCACTAATTAGCTAATGCCGACCGTTTAGCTACTTGAACGATCCTCCATAGGCCTCATAATCGGTCGTAACGTAAGTTACGGCCGATTTTTTATGTCTGAATTTTCAAAAGAGTTACAAGTGACCGCAGAGTTTTGCCACGAACGTCCAATCGATGTGTTCAGTAAACATATTCCTTTGGAGTGGGTTGAAGAGGCGATTCAACAAACGGAACGAACATCGCTCCGAAAACGCCGACTACCCGCAGATCAAGCTGTTTGGCTAGTTCTAGGGATTGGGCTCCAGCGTAATCGCTCTATTCAAGATGTCTGTGACAAGTTGGAGTTGGCATTCCCTGATGTGGATGGCAAATTCACGCCTATGGCAACAAGCAGTATTATCAAGAGAAAAGAACGTCTCGGTGATAAACCTATGCGCTACTTATTTAAAACTACAGCGCAACAGTGGGAGCAACAGTCAGACTTTGATGAAGTTTGCGGTTTGAAGCTGCTTAATACAGTTTATTATTTGTAACTATCTTCTATAATCATTGTTTATGTTCTTGAAAGTTCGTTTAATATTAAGGGAGCTCGAAAAGTCAGTTTGGGGTCTAGCGCAAGTGGAATTAGCCAACGTAGATTCCAAATGATATTTTCAGGAAGTTGATTTACTTGAAAAATAGAAACAACTTCTTTTTCAATGGTTTGAACGGTGTAAACTTGGTTGCTTATCATAAAGAAAAAGGATACTTCATATTCATTTTGACAAGTAATGATGGTATATAACGTCCATTCATCAGGGTGTGTTTTTACTCCTGTTTCCTCTTCAAATTCACGAACCATTGCCTCTGATGTTGTCTCGTTACACTCTACTTCCCCCCCGATACCGTTATATAGCCCTTTTTGCCATGTCGGTTTTATTTTTTTAATTAATGCGACATGTTTAATATTTTGAGAAAACATTAACCCAGTAACATACGAAATCATACCATTGTCTCCATTATAATTTTTACTTGTGCTTTAAATTCCCCAAAATTAATTCTAAGCGTTTTATTTCTATCTGGTCCATAAGATATATACCGTATATCTGCACTTATTTTCGATTGGATAAACGAAAGGTACTTTATTAAATTAAATGGTAAATCATCTATGCAATAATAAGTGCCATAAAGTTCAGGCCAGCTATCAAACTGTTCATAAATAGGCTCAACATGGTCGAAGTGTAATAAAGCTTCATTTATACATACTTCTAACCCGTTAAGGCGATATCCGACACATATCTTCAAGTTTTGTATGTTAGATAGTACATCTACATTTGTTATACTTACTTCATTAACACCATTTAATTCAATTGCATGCTCAATAAGCGCTAAATCGAGCCATGCACACCTTCTAGGACGATTAGAAACAGTGCCAAACTCATTCCCTCTTTCTCTAATATAGAGAGCTTGCTCATCATTTATCTCTGTTGGCAATGGTCCATTACCAACTCTAATCATGTAAGACTTCATTACTCCTAATACATTAAGTTTTTCAGCTGGAACCCCCATTGATGTAAAACAGCTCTGAATTAATGTTTGATAAGCGACTGTGTATGGATAAGTGCCAAAGCTGTTATCAAGAAAAGTGGCTTGGGAAGACTCTAATAATACATCAGTACCATTATCTAGAAGTTTTTTGATAAGGTCATTAGTAAAACAAAAATAAGGTTGAAGCCGTTTTCCCAATAGAGATAAACGATTTAATTCCTGATAGAAACAAAGTGTTAATTCCCCACCAAAAACATTGGAAATCTGTTTGTCTTTTATTTCCCAAAGAGTTTGTAATTTATCTTTTAGTGTTTCCTCATCAATAAGGTCTATTAGTCGTATACCAACACGATTCGATTTATCTTCAAAACAAGCACCGACACCAACACCAACAGATCCTATTTTTTTTTCTCCCTTATATACTTCTGAGGCTTTATTTAGTTGAACATGAATCGGCATGACAATATGGCATCGAGGGTCAATATAAATTTTACTATTTGGGCATACTGAATGAATAAAATCGATCTCTTGGATCATTCTTTCCATACTGATTAAAGCTCCTTGGCAAATATATAAAGATTTACCATCAGTAACTGTGGCTGGTATTTGTGAAAATGCAGCATGATCCCCATTAACGATAACAGTATGACCAGCATTTGCTCCACCATTAAACCTCACTATATGTTGGTAGTCACAGGCTAAAAAATCGACAAATTTCCCTTTTCCTTCATCTCCAAATTGAAGTCCTACAACGGCTTTAAGCATAAATTTCTCTCTTTTATTATATTATCAGCAAGATAAACTGCTTCTTTCAATGTCTTAGCTACAGGGCTCCCTGTATTGACCAAACGTTCATAACTATAGGTACCTCCAGAATAAAGAATTGCAGGAATTCCTAATGAATATGCAGAGTTGGCATCATCTTCTGTGTCACCTATCACTACAATTTCCTCTCTCGTTACAGAGTGTTTACTCAATAAATTATGAACATGTTGCTCCAAATGTTTATGTTTTCCTTCTTTTGACAAAGGATCGATTCTTCCGTGAACATCTAAGAATAAATGGGAAATTTTAAAATTGTTTAGCATACGAACTAAAAGATTATGTTCCATTAATGAGCATATTGATTGATGTTTTCTGCTTTTAAGTAACTCCATTCCTTCATCAGCGAGTAAAGCATTAAGAATTTCTAGTTTATATATATTATTGAATATTTGACCAATTTTTCTCCACTCCTCGCTGGTTGGAGTTCTACCTAACACGTTATAGTAAAAATCATGAACAGGTACGCTATAATTTGAACGATACTCATCAGGTGTAAGAGGTAAGCAACCAATACCAATTAATGCCTGATTTGTAGCAGAAAGAGAAACATGGAAATCATTCAAAAGCGTACCGTTCCAGTCCCAAATAATGTGAGCTTTCATATAAGTCCTTTAGAATCGAATTTTTTAATATGTACTGATTACCTTCACCTAATCCAAGCATTTTTAAATTGTTCTAGATCCGGAGTCACTTCTCCTAAATCGGCTAATAAACTTAGAATAATTTGTGAGTATTCAACCCATTCCTTAACACTTGTTTGGTGCATTGTTATGTGTTCATTTTTGGTGACAAGTTGATTTAATAAATGATGATGCCTAACACTCAAGGGGGTTAAATAATCTAAAGAACCCGTATCAAAAACAACATCTTGATGCCTATACCCTTTGACCCTTAATAATTTTTCCCAGTGAAGTTCTATTGCTGCAATTTTGGCATTAATCTGATAATTATTTTTTAACATTTGTTGTGCCAACGTCAAAGTCTTACCGGTGCCACAGTTATCATCTAAGATAAGCACGGATGTATTACTATTAATCTCTGCCCCCCATAAATTTTCACTGTTAAAGCTCGCATCGTCATAACAAGACAGTTTCACATAATTGAGTTGAGAATGATGATAAGCAGAATAAATCGAAGCACTTACTGCACCGCCAAATAATACACCTACACATACACTTGATGCTGGCATTTGCATTACAGACAGTAATGATAAAAGGTGATTATCACCTTCTAGATACGTCCTTGTTTTTTTTAGTCCAAGATACTTAGGGAAATCCATAGAATAATCAGACAGAGAAGACAGCCTTTTCCCTATGAAAAAATTAACAATTAAAACGGATAATTCTTTTATTTTATCAATATAATAATTGATTAATTTAACTTCATTGAAAGATGCTAAAATATCCAATAAACGAACCATTCCATTTAATGCGTGATCAAGTAATATGTACTTATAAGGTAGGCAATTTGTAGTATTGTATTCATTGTGATATTTTTTCACATCCATAACTAAGTCATTGCATATTAATTCAGAATAGTATCGTTTTCCTCTTGATAATAAAAAACCATCCATTATCTTTATATTTAAATGACGTTCTAAAAAACCGTCATCAGCGATTATTAAGTTTTTAGGAAACCTTACATCACCTAAAATACCAACATCTGATAATCTAATGTGCATAATTTAATACTTTAGCTTCATTAATAAATTGACAAAGTGGAAGCTTCTTAGTATGAATTACTTGCCCTAGAATTGCCCCCTCAACCCCAATAGCTTGTAAATTTTTAATATCACTTAGATTTGATATACCACCTCCAGAAACAATGGATTTATTAGTCATTTTTAGTACTTTATTAAGTAACTCTATATTGGGGTGATTCATCATCCCTCCTCTATTTATATCGGTAACTACATAGCGAGTACATCCGCATTGTTCAAGCCATTCAATAGTAGAACACAAACTACCTTGTAATTTATTCCAGCCTTGAGTCGTTAGTTGATAGTCAAAACCGACTAGTTTAGCATCTAATGCGATAGCTACTTTATCCCCATATTCTTTTAAAATTAACTCACATAGCTTTGGTTTATCAAAGACCATTGAGCTAATGTTTACTCTTGTACATCCTGCACTTATATACTTATCTAATTGTTCAATTGTTCTAATTCCGCCACATATTTGTGTTTTCATTTTAATATTTTTGCTCTCAATAATACTGACAATAATATCACTGTTATCTTTTTTACCTGATGCGGCATCAAGATCTACTATATGGACCCAATCAGCGCCTAAATTTTGATAAGCAAAAGCTATATCTATAGGGCTTCCTATCTCTTTTATTCTATTCCCTTTTTTTTGTGTTATTTCTATTGCTGATTTAGACGTTAATGCTTTTCCTGAAACTATGTCTAACGATGGATATAATTCAAAGGTGCTCATTAATTTTCCTCATCTAAATAATTTTTATATTACTTGACCTCTATTTTTATACTTAGAATATAAATGACAAAAAACCATACTTACCTAGTTTATCATCAGTTAGTATATTTATATTAAAGGAAGCAGTATCAATAACATTAATAAGCATCACATCCTAAAAAAATCAGATACACAGATATTTAAAGTATGAATACTAGAAATGTTATTAGGGAATTTCAAACACTTTATTTAATTAGTAGGTAATGTATATCATATATATATACTTTTTAGCTATAGACTATATCTATAATTATTGTGAGACATTTGCTATATTAGTAATAAATGCAAGTTTGATTTTATATCTTCCTCAGTATATGTAATAAACATTTTCTTAAGCTATGCAATGGCCAGGGTGAGATCGTGAACGTTTTTTAGTCAATTTAAAGATCGATTTGACGATCACATTTAGCTGTGATCATATACTCCCTTTTTAGGGAGAGCATCATGCATATTGACCATTTTAAAAAGCATTTTCACACGGTCACTGACCAACGCCAAAGTGCGAAAACTACTTATTGCCTGTTTGAGGTTCTATTTGGCTCTTTATGCTCGGTAATCGCTGAAGCTAAAGGGTGGTTCGATATTCGTGAATACATCCTTGGCCATCATGACTGGTTTAAACGCAATGGATTGTTTTAAATGAAATTACGGCAATACCTGAACTAATAAAGATGCTCGACATAAAGGGAGCATTGATAACTATCGATGCAATGGCATGTCAAACCAAGATAGCAAAAGTCATTACTGACAAGGGCGGAGACTACTTACTTGCAGTAAAAAGCAATCAAGGAAAGCTTCGTAAAGCAGTAGAAAAAGCATTTTCAAAAGAACGAGCAAACCTAGCAGATACTGTTGTTTTTAAAGAAAGTCATGGACGCATCGAATCACGTCAATGTTATGTAGTAGGGAGTAAAAAACTTGAGGGTGACTTCAGTCGTTGGGCTAGCCTAAAAAGCATAGTAATGGTTGAAAATTTTCGTTTTGAGGAAGGAAAGAAACTAGATTTAGAGTACCGTTAAACTGAGTGCAGAGCAGGCTGCTAATGCGGTTAGAGAGCATTGGGGTATTGAATTTATGCATTGGGTACTTGATGTTAGTCTGAATATGCTTCGAGAAGAGCCAACTAAACTTAGTATTGTCGGAAAGCAGAAACGCTGCATGATGAATACTTCTATGTTAGAGGCAGTATTGAACGCTGGTTTTAATAGTATGGCTAAAATCTAAACACTCATGCGGTCGCCCTGATGCAATGGCACGACGAGATGTTGAGATATTATTACTGCTATATAAAAATAGAGTTACGCTTAATTTTCTAGGAATTTAAAATAAAGTGTGATCGCGCCCTGAAAAGGGCGCAAAACTTAAGACTCACTTACTTTATTATTAATCCATAGCTACTTTTACTCGTTAAGATAATAAAATAGTTAACCTGTTTATTTCGTTGTAATATGACTTTCCCAGTCACGATAATAGCTTGAACGGAATATATAAAAAGGGGAGTAATAACTAGTACTTGTTGCTCCATATACATATGCCCACTCTTTACTTATCGGATCCTGAACTTCATCAAACCCTGCCCCAGACCAACTTTCATAAAAATGTCTAGAAAACTGATGACGGAACTGTGAAAGAAAATTGTTGTCAGGAGTGCGTGATGGTTCCCACTCACTATTAAAGTAAGATCGTAAGTTATGACTAGGTATATTTTTTACACCAAATTCTGTCGTTGAGCTAAAAGATGAGTCTCCTGTTAGAATCGGACCCGCTATATTTATAGGTGGTATGTTTAAACCTCTCTCTTCTCGGTAGCGTTCATAATATTCAACAATCTCTAAAAAAGGATTCTCGGGAGAAAACAAACTCTCTGCCATCTTGACAGCATCTTCATAAAATGGGCCAGGGGCCGTCGCAATACTGAAGTTCAAAAAAGAAAAGACCAAATGGGGATGGATATATGAAGTCCCAACTCTTACTGACTCAGAGAGAGCCCAGTGTTCAAATATTGACTCTTTAATGCTCTCTGTTCGCCGATAAGTTTCCCGCTCAAAATCGCTCCCTTCCTCTCCTACTTTTTGAATAAGAAAGAAAAAAGCCGCCGTCGTTTGTTCAAGAATACGTTCTTCATTTAAAAAAATATCATAACTAATAGGAGAAAAAAGAGAAAAAGCACCATGTCGGTTATAAGTATTCGATTGTGCATTGGCATATTGAATTAAGCGTTGCAGCACGCTCCACTTGTCATCCTCATGAAGTAAAAAAAAGGGAAGGCCTCTTTCTACATTACTCTCTTTCATTAATTCTTCGAATACATTTAATATACTGTGAGAGAGAAGATTGACCGCTTCTCGGTATTTTTCAAGTTCAAATGATAGTGATTTTTCAGTGTTAATAAAATTATAAACCGAATGATTAATAACATCAGAAGTAGCCGCACTATTACCTTCTATTTTTGCGCTAAGTTTACTTAACTGTGCTTGTTGTTTTCCGGCTAGATTCGCTAAAAAAAGCTGATTGGTTACAATACCTCCAGTACCAACAAAAGGTTCAGCCAAAAGAGCGGGGAAGGTACTTTCAGATAAAATAGGCGTAGTCACACTTAAATGATTAATTTCACCGATAAGAGGCCCAATATTAACATCTGCAAAATTGATAGAAACAGAAGTAAATTGACTCGAACTTCCAGCCCCAAAAATTGGCCAATCCCCATCGCCATAAAGAGCATGCGCCTCTTCAATTAGATAGACTAAATTAAGCCATCGTATACTTGGGTTACTTAAGCGATCGTTTAATCGATAGATAGCTTCTGTACGCAATTTTGCCGTTTCAACATAATACTCAACCATTGCCGTATTTAAATTTATCGCTCGGTTACTTGCTTGTATTAAATCATCATTATCAGATGAACCTGAGATGTTAACTCGACTCTCCTTTGGATCAACAGCGTCAACAATTGCGGTTACCGTTGACATAACATCACCTAATGCGCCTAATGAAGCAGTAATCCCTTTTAGCATTTTCATACTTTTCATTAACGACTTTAATCGTAATGTATTTTTTTCCCCTCTTGCTGCTACAGACAATGATTTCTGTAATTGAGCATGTTGTTTTTTAATATCCTTAAGCTCTTCAAAAGCAGAGGTTAGTTCACTCTTTACATTTAAAGATTCTGACTTCCAACTGTGAAGTAAAGGCATAGTATTTTGTTCTATTCGTTGAAGTTTAAACAGTTTTTTTCCTGTAATCTTCGCCTCTTCAGCGCTAACTTTAGCCCTTTTAAATTTATCTTCAGCCGCCCTAAGTCGATCAAGCATTTCTGATGCACTAGCTCGTTGGTTCTCAGGAAGAAAAGAAAGAGCCTGTTTGTATTCTTGATAAACATCCGAATTTAATTGCTCTAGGATAAGTAGAGAGCCTTCACTTGTGTCTTTTAATGCCCCTACCATAGAGTTTGTCGTTTTAAAACTGGTTGCTGCCGCTTTAAATGCTGAGCTTTGGGCTGGTTTAGAGACTGCATTTTGAGCCACTCTTTCCACCTGAACAAATTCATCACTTAAATCAAGTTTATTCCCAAAATCGACGAGAAAGTCATTCATATCTATATTACGAGAATATAAATATGACTGATAATTCTCTATTGAATAATGATAGCTACTCAAATTACCAAATACTGGTAAGGCTATAAAAAATAAACTCATTACTAATTTTAGTCTCATTTCACTTACCTAAACTTAAAGCCCGCACATAATATACGATTAGATATGTGACAATTTAATGACCTAAATAAATGCATGATATGTTTAACGGGTTTAGTAAATCAGCTCTCTGCCAATACACGGCAAGCGTTACCTCTTTTCCATTTAATTAAATATAACCATTAACTCTAATGTAAAAATCAGACCTAAACTAATTGTAATATGACTCTCCCTAAATCGAAGCGCGTATTGGTAATTGGAAAAATCAAGAAAAAGGTTAATAATAACTAATGCCAGTCAGTTAAGCGAACATCAATAAAAACAAGGGCTTCAGACGAATTTATTACAATCATTCTGGAGCCCTTGTTGTATCTATCTTTCACTCTCTTAACGGGTACTTTGCCATATCTATTAGACATTGAATAAATAGTGCATAATTACTCAATAAAGTGACTAACTGATCGGCATTAGTTAATAATAACTGCCTTAATAAATCTAGTAAATACATAATACTGCGCCAAAGATGCCTTATTTTACAGGTAGATATATGAAGCATCTTGACATAAACTCCTAAAGTTTTATAACAGATAATTTTTATTTATTAAGTGTA
>NZ_MSCO01000002.1:97377-98822 GCF_002954705.1 Aliivibrio sifiae | reverse complement strand
TGAAATTATGCCTGAATTTATTGCTCAATTAATTCAAGGTAATTATCAAGACCCAAATATTTTTGATCAGTTGTCTCGTGAAGAGAGAAAGAGTCTTAATTCATGGGATATGGTGTCTGTAAATTCATCGGTAGAAGAAGAAAAAGCAAAAAGTCCATTTAAATTAATGATGGAAGATATATACAACTTAGCAACTTCATTTGCTACTGGATCTAAAGGTGATAAATTACATCGTTATAAGTTACAAAAATCAGATCAATGGGCTTTTGATTTACATGAGTGGTATTGTGAAGATAGTAAAATTGAAGCTTGTATTGATGAGATGGATGTCAGCAAAAATGGGGATGAATCTAATTATCAAAATGCAAATAGTCTTATAACTGCTTTAGGAGTTCTTAATCGAACTTCTCGAGATAAAGGTTTAAAAACTTTAAATGATGACCAGATGCATCGTTTTGAAGAAACTATTTACGGAGCTATATGTTTAGCAACGTCAATGAGTGTAAAGTGGGGTAATAAGAAAGAGACTTATTCAGCCGTAAATAATACTGATAATATTTACGAAACACTTGCAATGCTCCGTACTAATAGTACGCCTGAAATTCAGGATTTCTGGTATGCATTCTTTAATAAATATAATGAACATGATTTTGTCGATACCCTACGAGAAATGAATTGGGAAAACACTAGTATATATAGTGATACAAGCCTTAAATTATTACAAGATAAATACCCTGAGTTTATTGATCCATCAGAAGATGATTATTCTCCAAAAATTAAAGAAAGAAAGAGTCTTAGATCTGGGTTTATTGCAAAAAGCTCAGATGATTATGTAGAATCAGATAATGAAATCCTTGATCCGAAGATGGTGGCAAGAAGGCGTTTTAGATCTAAAAGTAAAGGTGTAATTGGGGGGATTATTAAGTGGAAAAAAAGCCGAATGGTAAAAAGAATTGTTAAGATGTCTGGTAAGCCGTCGATTTTAGCACCTTCTGCGATCGCTAATACTTTTTTCTTTCTGATTAGTGGTACTCATTATGTATGGGCTACGACTGCTTCAGAAGAAGATCAAATGGGCTTTAGTGATAGACTTGGTATTGGCGCTGTTATGTTCGATACTGGTGTAAGTATTGGGTATTACGCTGGTGTTAAAGCTATTTCTAAGTACATGAAAAAAATGAAACAAGCTAGCTTAGCAAAAGCAACGGCAAGGTTTACAGAGTTTTCCGATTTCTGGTTAGGCGCTAAAAATACTCAAAAGTTAATTAATAGACCAATTACAAATATTGCCCATTCAATATTCAATATTAGTATTTTCGCCAAATTAACGAGTAAAGTGTCGTCTTTCCTTTCTGCTGTAGGTCTTTATTATGCTGTAGATGCTTTGCGTACAGCGATTATTACGGGGAATGTAGCGGATATTATTTTTGAGGCTCTTAATACCA
>NZ_MSCO01000002.1:85794-95997 GCF_002954705.1 Aliivibrio sifiae | reverse complement strand
TGGCAGTCTAATAGGTACTACTACCGCGATACATATAAAGTAAAAAAGCCCATATGTAATAAAACATATAGGCTTAGTATTTAAGGTTATTGGGCTAGTTAAAGTTAATGACAACGATAAAAATTACCTTAAATTTCATTATAATGATGACCTCATTATTAAATATTCTACTTATATCAAAATAAAGAACACTTCCTTATACATGTCTATAAGAATAGTAATTTAACCTTCAATCATATATGGCACTTGCAATAAAAATTATACTTAAGTGCCTATTAATAATAATTTAAGTCGCTAAAAAAGGAATAAATATAAGAACCATTAACCTAAAGTTCGAGGGTATTATTCATTAATATAAATATACTTTTCCCTCTCCACTAGATTCTTTTCTCGCTCCGATAAACATCTGAGAACCATCATCACTAATATCAAGCCCAAGGCCAAAATGACCACCCTTTTGATTTTTAGGTGATTTTATATAAGAATCAAAAAACCACAAATTATTCTCTTTTTTATAAAAATAAACAGCACCACTATTTTCAACTAGATTATCATCTAAAAAAATATCTCCAGAATTATCTGTAAATGCCCCTATAATTAAACTATTAGCATCACCACTTAATTTAACTCTATATCCGAATAGATCCCCATTCTGCAAACTAGAATGCTGAACTTTCTCTACTTGTGACCAAGAGTCATTAGATTCTTTAAATATATAAACGGCACCTAATGAACCTTCTTCTGGTGACCCAATAGCTAAAGTTGCTCCTGTATTATCTAATGAGACCGATTTTCCGAAATGATATTGTTGCCCCGAAATAGTAGACGGTAGCTCTAATCGAGTTTTTTCTTCCCAATTTCCCATCTGTTTTTTAAAAATATAAACGCCACCTAAATTAGTATGACTTGAGTCTGATGATTCACCAACGGCACCAATAGCAACAACATTTCCATTGCTACTTAAAGATACAGAACTTCCAAACCTATTTGGTCCATAAGGATCAGTATGTGATGGAGCTAAACTCTTGTCTGACCATACTTCACCGTCATTAGTATAGAGATAAACATTACCAATATCATTGTTTTCACCAGGTGATGCTATTGCAATCGTTGAACCATTATCTGAGATTGAAATGTACAATCCAAAAGAATCGTCATTTACCCCCCGAGTTAATATTCTATCGAAAACCCAACTATCAGCAACATTGTAGTATACGTAGGCTTTACCCGGCTTACCAACTTCTGAAAGTGGATTGTAATTATGATGATCTGCCCCAACAACTAGCGTTTTTCCATCTTTACTAATTGCATTTGAAATACCAAAGCGATCTCCAGCCTCTAAATCATCTGGCGATAACTCGACTCTTTGTTCCCATAAATTATCTTTCTTTTGATATATATATACTTTGCCTTTTAAACCATCGACTCCAAATGCACCAATTGATAATGTATTACCATCCTCACTAAATGAAACTGACCTCCCAAAATAGTCATTATCTTTAGCATTTGAGCTTTTAACTACGCCTATTGACTTTAAATATTCATCTTGATTAACACTTCTCACATTGCTTAATTTTATATTTTTACCATTTCTGGCTATAATAAAAAACTCTTTATCTAAAAATTTAGGCGTCAAAAGACGACTCAATTCATACTGAGTAGATAGACCCTTTAAGTTATCCTGAATAATATTGCAATTATCTTTATAACTATTACTCTTCTCACATAATGTATAATAAGATGCATTACTACTATCTTCCCACTCAAAAAAATATGTTTTTACATTGCCATCTACCGATAATATCTCATGAAAATTAAAAGATTCCGGTTGATAATTACCACCAACTTGAGTAGGTAAGCCTGAATTTTCACTATTACAAGCAAATAAAGAGCATGCTAATGCCAATATAATAAAGTTTTTCATTATTACTCCTGAATTAAATATATTTCAACACGTCGATTAGCTTTTCGACCATTTTCTGTATCATTTGACATTACAGGGTTAGTAAATCCAAAGGCTGACAATTCAAATCTGTTCTCACCGATTCCTAGCTGAAGCATATAATCTGAAACAGATTTTGCTCTTTTTTTAGATAATTCATAATTATATTTTTCTGTATGTGTATTATCTGTATAACCATGAATGTATATATTCACATCCTCATTACTATTGAGGTACTCTAATAATGAATGAATTTTATTTACTTCATGATTACTAAGAGTGTAAGAATCAGAATCAAAATAAACTGTCATTTCATCAGGATGATTGGCATTTAATTCTTTAAATTCCTTCTTCTCAATAACTAAAGGAGACTTAGGTTTCACACTATCATTACCCAAAAACCTATAACCAATACCAACAGTAATTAAATTAACATTACTGCCACCGGTATTTTTACCCCCAACATTATTTATCCATTGATATTCAATTCGTGTAGATAACTTTTTCGACCAAAGATATTCATAACCTAACCCTAGCATTAAAGATGTGCCACTATCTTTTTCATTTACTTTAAATCCTATTTCATCTCCTTTTTTCTCAACATCCCAATAATAGCCACCAACTTTTGAAAACAATACTGATTGGTTAGAAAGGTGATAATCAGATTTTATGCCTAACTCATACCCCTGAATTTCAGCAGAATACTTTGCAACGCCTTGATATTCAGAGATAGGTATATAGTCAGCTTTAACTTTTCCTAAATCACTATAACCTCCTTCAATCGAAAAAATATCGTTAATTTTATACCCTAAGAACCCTCCAAATGATGGCCGAAAATCATTGCACTCTAATGATTCTTTATTACAAGAATTCTTATACAGCGTTGAACCAACCTTTCCTCCAATATAAATATCCTTACTCAATTCTTTAAAATCAGTATTAGCATTTACAAAAGGTGATATAAAGAAAAAAAGAATTACTATTTTATACATAACAAACATTCCCAAAAAAACAATCGCGCATTCTATAAGTAAGAGAAATAATTGATACCTAATAATAATTAATTCTTAACAATTAAATTATGGAGAAAAACAATAAAAGATAAATAATAATAATTAAACAACTTAAATCATTAATAAAGGCAAAATTCTTAAAGGGTAACAATGATGATTTAACAATAATTTCTCGGTTAACATTTATAACCTCACAATGCACTTTCCTATTCTCTTTAGCTTGTAGATAAGTTATCTTTCCTTTAGAGAACAATTTCCTAAGGCTCACTTAGCATTTCAAAATATCATTGATTTATGGAGTAAAAGATTGAACGAACATCAAGATCTATCCTTTCAAATTGAGACGCTTTTTAACGTCGAACAAGAAGATCAATTTAAGCTTCTCGGCGAATACGTTGAAAATGGTCTAGATAACGGTTCATTTGCTCGTATCTTAGAAGCTTTCCCTGTCGACCAACGTGTACAATTATGGCGACGCTTGCCGCTAGAAATGCATATAGATGTTTTAACAGAAATGCGTGCGGACGCTCGTGTCGCTATCCTTGAAGAGCTCTCTGATGCTGAATTAAACTTCACCTTAGCCAAACTGGATAACTTATCGTTAATCGAATGGGCAGAATCTCTACCTGATGAAATCTTCAGCCTTGCTTTACAGCTTATTAGCCGCGATGAATTGGATTTATATGATGATGCAAAGCAGTATGAAGATGATGAGGTTGGTCACTGGGCAGACCGTAAAATTGCAACCTTGCCTTTCAATGTCAGTGTTGGACGTGCGAAAAAACTATTAAAAACTAACTTATTTGAGTCTCACCAATACATGCACTTAATAAACCGTGCTCATAAGTTTCACGGCATTGTGCAATACACCGATATTTTAACTGCGGATGACTCAGTTAAAATTAATACGTTAAAATTAGAAGACTGCTTAGTTCTGAATGTACATCAACCTCTCAATGAAAGTATTGAAGCCGTTGAACACTCAGCGGTACCAAGTGTGGCGATTATCGACGACGATAACGTTTTAATTGGGCAACTTGATTGGCAATTTGCGATTAATACCCAGCGTGAAATTTACGAAACTCGCTTAATGGCCGGTACTGGTATGGATGAGGGCGACGATCTTTTCTCTCCTATCATTAAGAGTTCAAAAAAACGTGGGGTTTGGCTTGGTATTAATTTACTTACCGCTATCTTAGCTTCTGTAACGATCGGATTATTTGAAGATGTAATCACTCAAGTCGTTGCACTGGCAGTATTAATGCCAATCGTGGCCTCTATGGGCGGTATCGCTGGCAGCCAAACATTAACCTTGATGGTTCGTGCGATGGCGCTAAATCAAATTACCCCGGGTAACCGCTTTGCGTTATTAAAAAATGAATTAGGGATTGGCTCAATCAACGGTTTGCTATGGTCATTAATCATCGGTGGTCTTGCTGGTGCTTGGTTCCAGTCGTTCGCGTTAGGTGCCACCATTTCACTAGCTATTATCGTTAATATCATCACCGCGGCCTTATTTGGTGTACTTATTCCTATCACATTAGATAAGTTTAAGTTAGATCCTGCACTGGCTGGTTCTGTAATTTTAACGACAGTGACTGATGTTGTTGGTTTCTTCGCTTTCTTAGGAACAGCAAGTTTAGTGATGATGTAATGCTCACACCAAAACACTGAGTCAACCTCAATGGCTCAATGTTGCTCTCATAAACCCTCGATATTTACTCACCCGCTTTCAGTGCATCAAACCTTTCAAAAAGAAAATCTAGAAATAATCGAATTCGCTTTGACAAGCATTATAACTATTTCTAACCTAATGCTTGACCCATCTACAAGTGCAGGGTTGATAATTTAACCTTGATGAGCAAGAGAGCACACTATGTTGACTGTAACGCAAATGGCAAAACACAATAATATCTCCCGCACTACGGTTCTATATTATGAACGAGCAGGATTACTTTCCCCTGCTTATCGCTCAGATAATGGCTACCGTTGGTACGGAGATAAAGAATCTAAGCGATTAGAAGCAATTGTGGCTTATCGTTCGTTTGGTGTACCAATTACAGACATCATGCCGCTACTTGACCATCAAGACGATATGACACAAGAAAGTATTTTGCGTAATCAATTTAATGCACTTGAAAGTGAAATCCAACGATTACGACAGCAACAGAATGCAATAGTCATGTTATTAAAACAACCTACATTATTGGAGCAAAATATGGTTACTAAAGCACGCTGGGTCGAAATAATGAAAGCAGCAGGTCTTAACGAGCAAGACATGCAAAATTGGCACAAACAATTCGAAAAAATGGAACCTGATGCTCATCAAGAATTTCTAGAATCATTAAGTATTGATGCTAAAGAAATTACTGATATCAGAGCTTGGTCTAAAGCGTAATACATAAAAACGAAGACGCCTAAAGCAACTGGCCCTAGGCGTCTATTTTTTAATAAAGAAAAGAAACTCATCAGATCCGTTTTTTAGATATAAATTTGGAAGAAAAACCCGTCACAAACATGGTTCCTGCTACCACTAAAATAGTACCGATAATCGCATTCATTCCAACGGTTTCACCTAAAAACAAATATCCCCACAAAATACCAAACGCAGGAATAAGGAAGGTCACAGAAAGGGCGGACGACGCACCAAGATCTTTAATTAATCGGAAATACAATAAATACGCAAGACCAGTACAGACTGCACCAAGCGCAAATACTGACAACATAATATCTGAGCTAATTGTTTCTCTTACTGGAATAAAAGGAACCAACGGTAGCACCAAGATTACAGAAGCCCCCATCAAGGCCGCAATCATTGGAATAATCGCTTCATCACCAACATTAATCGCCTCCCATCCAACCAGAACGCTAACCCCAATCATACCTAGAACCAAACCAAATACGACCTCTTTAGTTAACCAAGTTCGAGTCCATACCGCCCCAATAATCGCACCCCAAATTGGAGCGGTAGAATTAAGAATAGCTAAAGTAGATACATTTAAAATTTGTGCTGAATAAGCAAATAATAAGAAAGGTAATGCTGAATTAAACAACCCCAAAATAAGGAAGTGTTTAATATTGGACATAAAGTATAGGGATTTTTTCAGAAAGAAGGAAACAACAAGTAGAGTCAATGCGGCGAAAGCAACCCGTGTCTCAATTAATACCGCAGGCCCTAACGGGTTTGCTGCAATTCTAACAAATAAAAATGAACCGCCCCACAACGCAGCTAAGGTAAATAAACTTAATATATTAATCATCCATGATCCCAAACGGTGGGTAATTTTTTAGTGTGGTTGATAATGACAAATTACTCAACCACATAATCTAAAAAATGCTTTCTAACACTCGCCTTGCACTTCAAAATCATCTGCAATTAAACGAGCCTTACCATCTTCTTGAATCGTCCAATGCTCATTATGTACTACGCCAAACGCTTTATTCATCGTCCAGCTCGCTGTTAGCAAATAACCATTATCGCCAATCTTTTCCCATTTAACGTCGGTATAATCCACATCAGTAAATCCTTGGTCCATGATGTTTTGCCAAAATGCTTGGATCTCTTCACGGCCAGTAAACGTTCCAAATGGGCGAGCTTCCATCACCGTGCCTTCTGCGTATTGAGCAGCACAACCAGCAGCGTCTTGAGAATTAAAAGCCTGTTGCCATGCTGAAATACCGGCTTTGCATACTGCTAAAATTTGTTCTTGAGTCATGATTGTTTCTCCAATGTTTGTATGAGATGAACTATACGTACATTATTAACAGTGAAAAACAGACAAATAAGAAAACACTATTTAATATAACAGAACAATAAAGTCAGATAATACCATTCAAATAAGTAGAGATAGCATGCAAAAACTAAAACAAATGACCCTATTTATGACCGTGGTTGAATCAGGTTCCATCACTAAAGCTGCTGATAAACTTGACCTATCAAAATCAGTCATAAGCCAACATATCAAACAATTAGAAACTGATTTAGGTTTACCTCTATTAAAACGAACGACACGAAAACAAAGCCTTACTGCCTCAGGTGAGCATTTTTATTTACAGTGTTGCGAAATGCATCGATTAGCTGAAAAAGCCTGGAGTGATATTTTACATCAACAAGAATTTCCACAAGGAAAACTGACAGTAACCGCCCCTCACGCCTTAATGAATGACATTATTATTCCGGCGTTAAGCAGCGTATTTAGCGTCCACAAAAACGTGAAATTAAATCTAATCGCGCATGATGGTCAACTCGACCTAATGCAAGAAGACATTGATTTGGCTATCCGTGTTGGTGAATCAAAATTAAGTAACCTAAAGCAAAAGCGCCTTGGAACCATACAAGACGTATTATGTATTACCAAAGACTATCCAGAATTTACTCTTGATAGCATTGAAGCCCTTCCTTACATTGCAAACCATTGGCAGCCTAAACAGATCTCACATCAGTTAGTAAATACGACAACACAATCTTCTCGAGTTATACACTTTACAGCTACGCATCAAGTAAACACGGTTCAAAATAGTTTGGCGTTAATAAAAAATGGATTAGGCGTTGGGCTTCTTCCTGAGTTTATTTATTTACAGCATCAAGATGAGTTAAAAGAAGTATTACCGAACTTTGAAATGAAAGCCTCTAATGTCTATGCGCTGCATCCATTCCATGGACAAGTCCCAATTGGTATAAGAATGGCTATTGAAGCAATTGAGAGTAAGTTAGATTAACAAATACTTTTATACATTCAGCTTATTTTTTAAATCATAGCTTGTCTCAATCTTTAGCAACGCATACATATAGAAAAAAGGTATCATGTACGGATACATTATATTACGCATCAAACATACCTCTAACTAAAGGAAACGGTTATGAAAATTCGCTTTTATCTTCTAGCAGCACTCACTATGACATCACTTTTTGGCTGCGGAGGAGGTGAACAATCTCTAAAAGTAACAGCAAGCGCATACACTTCAAGTGTAGGTGAAACCGATGACACACCAAACCTTGCCGCTTGGGGCGATACGCTAAAACCAGGAATGAAATCAATTGCTGTATCAAGAGATCTTATCGATATGGGTCTTACTCATAATCAAGAAGTAACAATCGAAGGTCTTGATGGTACCTACCTAGTGCTTGATAAAATGAATAAGCGCTGGAAAAAGAAAATTGATATTTACATGGGTGAAGATGTTGAAAAAGCAAGACAATGGGGTAAAAAAGAAGTCGTAATCCATTGGACTGTAGAAGAAGAAAAGAAGTAAATATTTAGCACCCATAAATCGAGTAATTCTTAATACAAAGTGGCTTCTTAATGAAGCCACTTTTATTTTTCTTAACGATAAAGGCCTAGCTTCCGATCGCGCCACCGTTATCTTTAGTCACCATTATAATAGTTGAACGTGGTTTACTATCCCCCCCTTGAGGAAAGTGACCAGACGGGTGCTGCACACCAACAAACATGGTTTTTTGATCTTCTGAGAAGGTTAATCCGGTAATTTCACAACCAATTGGCCCCGTTAAGAAACGACGCACTTCTCCAGTTTTTGGATCACCACACAACATTTGGTTATTACCCTGCCCTGCAAAGTCGCCTTTATTTGAATAATTACCATCGGTTTGGATCCATAAGCGACCCGCTTTATCAAAACCAATACCATCAGGACTATTAAACATATTGTCTTTATTAATGTTTTCACTGCCCGCGTACAAATTGCCTTTATGCACCGTTGGATTCCCTGCTACTAGGTACAAATCCCATTGGAATGTATCACTCACATGATTTGCATTAGTTGGTGCCCAACGCACAATTTGACCATAATGGTTTTCTGCTCGTGGATTAACACCATCAACCTCTTGGCCTTCTCTTACGCCACGATATTTATTATTAGTTAGTGTACAAAAAACGTGTTTCTTATCAGGGTGAACTGCAACCCATTCCGGTCTGTCCATTGTAGTTGCGCCCACTTGTGTTGCTGCACGGCGAGCAAAAATCATTACTTCGGCTTGGCTATTAAATCCATTTTCTTTGGTTAACCCATTCTTACCGTAAGTAAGTTCTAACCACTGACCATCGCCTTCTAACTTATTTTCTTTCATTGCAAACTTAGCAACATAAAGCGTTCCGTCTTCTAGTAAGTCTCGGTTAGCTGAATTATTACCTTCTTGATACTTACCTTTGGATACAAACTTATAAAGATGCTCACCACGCTCATCATCCCCAAGATACACCACAACATGACCATCATCATTCACCACTAATGCGGCATTTTCATGTTTAAATCGACCTAGCGCGGTTCTTTTCAATGGCGTAGACGTTGGATCATTAGGGTCAATCTCAACTACCCAACCAAAACGATTCGGTTCATTCGGGTTTTTAGAAACATTAAAACGATCATCAAAGTTGTGCCATTGATATTCACTCTGCTTTGCTTTTACACCATATCGTTTGTCATCAGCGGTTAATTCTGCTGTTTTTTCAGAGCCAAAGAATGAATTAAAGTTCTCTTCGCAGGTTAAGTATGTACCCCACGGAGTTTCACCATTTGCACAGTTATTGAAAGTACCTAATACCTTCTTTCCTGCAGGGTCTGCTTTCGTTTTTAATAAGTCATGACCTGCTGCTGGGCCTGTGACTAACATCTCTGTATTAGCAGTGATACGACGGTTTACTTTTCCTGTTGGATCAATAACCCATTGACCCTTATTTCTTACAATTTCAACAATGGTAATACCCACAGCAGCCTGTGCTTTCGCCACATCATCAGCCGTCATCGCTTTACCTTGATGAGCAAACAAATATTCGTAATTGGTGTATTCATTGTTTACCGCAAGAATTGCACGATCTTTTGATAATGGAAACACACTCATGCCATCCGTGTTATCACCAAATTGCAGAGCTTGGGCTTTTGAATCTTGTTTTCCATTGGGATTAAATTGAGGTGCATTGGCAAAAATAGGATCGCCCCATGACATTAAGGTGCTTGAGCTGTAACCTTTAGGGAGAATAATAGAATCACTGGTAGAAGTAGCGATTGCCTCAAAATTTAATAATGGGCTATCCATACTACCAGCAATAGCCTTTGCGACTGGGTTTAAGGCTAAAAAAGCACTCGCACCTGCTGCTGCAGTTCCCATCAAAAAACCTCGACGAGATAAACGCGCATTAATCATGTTGCTAAAATCAGATTCTTTCTCTACAAAATTGCTCATCACATTTCCCTTTTGAAATCGTTATTTTTATAAGTTCGTTTATACAA
>NZ_MSCO01000002.1:82782-85243 GCF_002954705.1 Aliivibrio sifiae | reverse complement strand
GTATATTAACTCTTAAGCTTATATCCCATTACAGGTTACTATAATGGGACATATTCATTCTCTTTAGAAACAATCAGTTAAGAAGAAGGGAAAAGAAAGGAAGTAAGCAATAATTAAATTTTAAAAAAATCTAATTCAATTTTTTGAGTGATGGCCAATCTAGACAGCTCATCAGAAGATTGTCTAGTTTGATTAATAACAGATACATTTTGAGTCACTAGATCAAAAGTTCGTGTTGTATTCTTTGATATATCTTCAGTCACATGAAATTGCTCTTGTGATGCAGTAGCTACTAATGTATTAATGTCAGAAATTGATTGAACAGATGCAACGATACTATTAAATGATGCTTTTACATTTTCAGTTAAATCTACAGACTCTTGAATTGACTGAACATTTTCCATCATGTTCTTATTAGCTTTTTCAGATTGAGTTTGAAGCTTACTGATTATATCTTGAATATTAGTTGTTGATTCTTGAGTTTTTGCTGCCAAACTTCTAACCTCATCCGCAACTACAGCAAACCCTCTTCCCGCTTCACCAGCTCTTGCTGCTTCTATAGCTGCATTTAATGCCAACAAATTGGTTTGTTCTGAAATACTACTAATAACATTAGTCACTTCACCTATATTTATAGCATCATCTCTCAATGCACTAATCATTTTAGCTGTTTCTTGAACAGAATCATTAATATTAACAGTTAACAAAATAGAGCTCTCTAACATACTATGACCATTTGTAACATCAGCTATAGCTTTTTGAGCCTCTTCTTCCGCATGAGCAGCATTAATTGTTACCTCTTTTGAAGTGCTAGACAGTTCACAAATAGCCGTTGATATTTCTTCAACTTGTCCTAATTCATGTTGAGAATTATGTTCAGCTTCAAGCATCACTTTAGTTAATTCTTCAGATGATTTTTTCACACTATTAGATATGGAATGACTAGCAGTTACTATCTCTGATAATTTTTTATTTAAAATTACGACTGACTTATATATACCACTATCATTTTCTGATGAGTTAAGCTCCTGAGTAAGATCTCCATTTGCTATATTAAATAATATTTCAGATATTTTTTCAGGTTCACCACCAATTGGCTTATAAATGAAATTATTTACCATATAAAATATAGATACTAATGCCGCAAGTAGAATAACAGTAAATATAATTACGGATTCTTTGAACATCAATGTGCTAGGTTCATATACATCACTTTCATATTCATACATAATTACAGTCCAATCGTATCGCGATAAATGCGAAGCACTCGCAACAACATAGTCATCTTTATTCTTATCTAAAAACCTCATATATCCATCATCAAATTTCGCATACGTTGGTTCAATGTTACTAATATTCTTACCAACTTCCAGCGGATCTTTAGCAGCAACAATATATCCATCATCATTAAAAGCAAAAATCTGATTTCTTTCAGTTAAAGTATCAATAAAATCATTAATTACATCTTGTTCTATCTCAACACCGACAACGGCTACAATTTCTTCCTTTTTATAAATAGGCACCACAAAAGTAAACACATCAATATTATTACTATTTCTGTAAACATCTGTAATTACTTCTTTTTCACCTGAAAATCCTCTAATGTACCATTCTCTTTGCGCTTTTTTAGCATTAAAATTAGGCGTAAAACTTCCATTTTGCTCAAAGGTAGAACCATCTTTAAATCCAACAAAAGCACTTTCTGTATCACTTGTTTTAGCTAAATTAAGTAAAAACTTTGCCGTTGTTTTTTTATTTAACGTACCGTCATCATTAAAAGCGATTCCAAAAGAGCTCAATGAAGAAAAATAACTATCTAATTTTTCATCTAATGCTATTGAGATTAAAGTAGCTCTGCTCTCTGTTGAACTTTGAACAGACTCACTATTAAAGTTCTTGAATTCTCTATACCCATTCCACGTCAAAGAAGAGGAAATTAACAGTAATAATATTAATGTAAATAGTAATATTTTATTTTTTAACGGCATTATTTGGACCTAATTCATAGTAATTAATTTTCGATATAACTTGATATCATAATTCTTATTACGTATATACTCATTCGAGTTTATACAGACTTCAATCTACCATAAAGATATATTAAATATAAGTTCCAAGGTTAATTTTTAATCATCATTAACTAGATATTGCTTCCAATTAGTCTCAGTTTTTTTATATCTGAACTTACAATACTCTTTGATATCAAATAGATACTCATCTTCAATTTCATTAAGTAGATTATTATGCTTAATTTCTTGGTTACCATAAACCAAACATAGTATTGAAAAATAACGTTGTAAATCAAAACTATGCTCACCAATAAATTCTCCGAAATCATAGTAGCTAGGTTTATGCTCTGATTCAAAAGAGAACATTTTAGCCGCATTGATCGCTATATCATCCCCACCTTCAATATAACTAAGTAATAAAAAAGTCGCAAAATCATCCACCGCATCCTCCA
>NZ_MSCO01000002.1:6052-81316 GCF_002954705.1 Aliivibrio sifiae | reverse complement strand
TATCACTAGCTACCTTTTTTATATCAAATAATTATTACTATTTAGCTATCTACCGCATAAAAATCTCCCCCCTCAATTACAGAGAGCTACATTGTTAGGTACTCAGTTAAAAGAAAAATCATCTTTTATGGACAAGCAAGGTCAGAAAAGATTGAGAATCATCTGAACATCAGTACAATGCGAAAACCAACAACGTTGTAAACCATTCAATTTTACATTTATATAAAGGCCTGTTACGTGGATAAACATGAAGAAGTTTTAGTCGCTATTCGTCAGATAATTCGAGCTATCGATTTACAATCGAAAAAACTAAACAAAGAATATGGATTAACAGGTCCTCAACTTATTTTAATGCGTGCGATTCAAAGCATGCATAATGTAACGATCAAAGAGCTATCAAATCATACGAACGTAAGCCAAGCGACAACGACTACCATTATCGATCGCTTAGAGCATAATGGTTACGTTCAGCGTATTCGTAGCGAGTCAGATAGACGAAAAGTGCATGCTAATTTAACTGAAAAAGGGGCAGAATTACTAAGTAAAGCACCTTTATCTTTACAAGATAACTTCGTTAATAAATTTCATAATCTAGAGTCGTGGGAACAAAGCCTTTTATTATCTTCAATGCAACGAGTTTCTTCTATGATGAATGCTGAAGACATTGATGCTGCCCCCGTTCTACAGCTCGAAAGCATTGCTAAAATCTAGTTATTTTTATTTCTAGATACGATTTAAACAAAAAAGCCTCTAATCAAAGAGGCTTTTTTATTGCATAAATAATCGTTATATAAACCATTTCCACCAAATAAAAACAGCTAAAAAACCAAACAAATAAATAAGACCAACAATAGACAGGACTTTAAGTTTTGGCCCCATTTTTAATTCGTCAGGTAACTCAGTTCTTGTTACTAAAATGTAATTAAGAACGGCAAAGATAGGCGTTGTTATGAAGGCCATTATCATGGCAAAATTTAGCATTCCCATTAATGAAGATATAAATAAAGTAACAATCAGCATCGCTATTGATGAAACAATAATAACCCACCAATTATAATGCTTAGGTTGATTTAATGGTTTACCTTGCAATAACAATTGAGCTTCTGATACAGCACGAGAATAGCCATCAATAACAGTAATGGTACTTCCAAAAATACAGAAGAAAGCAATCACAGCAATCAAATAACGAGACCATTCACCAATTGTTGCCGCATAAATACCAACTAATTGATGAGAGAAACCAATTCCAGACGCTTTAAATTCAATACCCGAACCGTATAAAACCAAAGCTCCTAAAGATAGGAAAACAACAGCAAGTAATGCCGTTCCAATATACCCAACATTAAAATCAAACAGTGCCGATTGTGCTGTTACTTTCTGAGTTTGGCATTGTCGTTTTAACCACACAGATGTGATACTTGAAATCTCTATTGGCGCAGGCATCCATCCCATCGTGATCACTAAGAAACCAATAGAAGCAATTGACCATACTGATGGGCCTTGATAATCAACAGGGGCAACAGAACCATTAGAAAAAGCAACGCTTAGTGCAACAAGAGTAGTTACTGTAAGTACAACCATTATTATTTTTGAGAGGATGTCTAACGCCTTAAAGTGCCCAGCAAACAATATGGTCACGCAAGTTGCAAGAATAATTCCAGAAAGAACATTCAATGATAAGTCAAAAGGCAAAAAATACCCTAATAGACTTGCGCTAAATAGTAATAACGCCGCCGTATTGATTACCGCAGAAATAGCACTTAAGACTAAAAACACCCATAAATAACCACGCCCTAATTTGTGGTAGCCTTGAATAATACTGCCACCGGTACCAACAGTATATTGAACGCCCGCTCGAAAAAATGGATATTTAAGTAGATTAACCGCAAGAATTAAAAACAGCAGCTCCCAACCATAAATCGCCCCTGCTTTAGTTGAAGCAACGAGATGAGAACCACCAACCGCAGCAGCAGCCATCATTATGCCAGGTCCTAGTGACCTAAATAAGTCTTTCATTTGTAACTTTGGCTTCATGCCATTTTGAGAGCAAGATGGTTCCATATGCGATCTTCTTTTCTATTTACATTGATATTAACAAATGCCTTAAATGAATAAACTTAATTTACATTTAAGCTAACAATTAAGTTACATAAAGGTTTCTAACAAAGCAATTTAAAAAATGAATAAATACACCAAATTCCAAACAATGACTAAACCATCAATAGCACTTGGTATTTACTTGTTCTTAAAAAACATTTATTCACACAAAAAATAAAATAAGCTCGTATCAATTAGAATATTAATAAAAAAAGGCCACTAACATTAGCGACCTTTCTTATCGTATTTATCATGAACATGATGGTAAGTATTAGCGATTGATTGAAACAAGAGCGAACTCACTTTTCTCTCGCTGCCAATCCATTATTGAATATGGTTAGAACCGTAATAGAGCTCTCCATTGATTAACTGAAAATTCAATGTATGAGATCTCCCATAATTATCAACTAGGTAAACGTTGTGATTCTTCCTGTGGGTAGTAGCAAGAGGCATAGGCCAAGCCGTTGTTGTGACTTTCTTGTGTTCTTGACAATATCTCTGATATCCCCCTCCAGTAGGAAGTGGACGAAATCCCCAACGGATGCACTGATTGGTCGTATGAGTGGTAATTAAGTTTTTCCCATAGCCATAAGCAAGATTAAATAACTTTTTAGAGTCTAATGGAATATCAAACGACCACGGATCAGATATTTTATAAGACGTTGTATAATTATTAATATTTTATTTTTCATAAATAGAATCCTTATTTAATTAAAAAAAATTAAAATTATGTATTAAATCTATCAATGTAATAAAATTATAATGATATTAAAAATATTGATAATATTTACGAGGATGGTATAGGTAAGTAAATATTAAAAGAGTTCAATTACTGATAAATAGTTATCTACTTTTCTAACACCCATAATAATTTTAGATTCAGTACCATAATAATCAGTCACTTTAATGGCACTGCTATTTCTGCTTATACTTTTTGATGCTATAACATCTCTATCATAAACTTCAACGTCACCTGAACCTACGCTTGTTATAATATCGCAAGGAATATTTGTATTAGAGCTAGAATATGGTACTGAACAATTCAGATAACTTTTATAGCCTGCTTGATACTTTCCTCTATCTAATCTCATAATTTCAGTGATAATTGAGAATAAATAGTTTGGATCACTTTTAAATGCATAAGGGATGTTTTTTTCTAAGGTACGTCCTTTAAAACTATTCCATCCAGCAGACTCAACGTATTTAATTTTATTAACATTCATACTCGGTAATACCGCCCAAGCCATAATGTGCGATAAATGATACGGCTCGTCACTTGCCAGTGTTGTATTGCTGTATTGACTAATCAAACTATCCTGTAAATAAAGCGTAGATGTACTCTCTGATAAAAGATGATCAACTTCAATATCTAAAATAGTCGGTGTTTCGCTTTTTTTCCTTAATACTTGCTCCTTAATTTCTTGAGTCAATATTCCTGTCGGTTGATTTAGCGTATGCTGATATTCGTAGTCACCTATTTCTGAAGATATATCCCACGGTAAAAGCTCAAAATTATTTTTTGTTAAATACACTGGGTTGATTGCATTAACAAACACACTTGCTTGGTTAGTTCCAGGCTCACATGTTGAAGTCGTGAAATCTTGCCCATCTTTACTTGCCGTTAATTCAACACACACTGATACTGATCTTGGCGAATTTGTCGATAAATAACGCTGTACAAAATTAGAGGTTCTTAAATGACCAATTCGTTGCCCACCAATATTATGTAGGTATTTATTTTCGAGCGAAGACTGCTCCCAGTCATCTAAATCTTGCCCTGTATTGTATTTTTTTAGTGTCACACTTTTTAATGAATACCCAGGTTCAAGATCATAAATAATATCTAATGCAGCTTGCATATTACCATTCGCATATATGTCTGTATTACTTAACCCGCTGTCAGATACTATCCTTAAATCTCGAATCCATGAGCCTGGTGGATTCGAATATACATTTAATGAAACAAGTACGGATAAAAAGACACTTGATGTAAATATAAATTTTCTCATAATATAAATTTCCTTTTTAATTTAGTTGAATAACAAACTCACTACTTAATCATTTATTTCAGCCACCCCCTCCATATATAAATATTATTTAAGATATGTATCTTTATTAATTATATTTATGCAGCACCAATAAGAAGCCCATCACCAATAGTTTTATCAACAAAACGGGAATAAAAACCTTGTCTTTGATTAATACCTTGTTGTAATGCATTAATTACTTGAGGTGAATGAGCTGCAGAATTCGACACAAAAACGGATGAAGATTGGGTAACCTCTGAAGTACTTGAGGTACTATTCACTTGTGTTTGAGCAATAATTTGATCGGTAATTGACCAAGGGTCTTTAGAAACAGACAAACCTCGTTTTGCCCAATCCACTCTCATATCAAATTTTTTGTCCGACTTAATCCAACTCTGTTTTGTTTTACCAAACGATTTTCCGGTGAATGACGTCACTAACTTAGGGTTCCAATTATCCACCGTTTTAATGATCCCTTTAGAAACTCCACCACCAAATTTAATGATTGAACCCCATAATTTCAGTTTTTTATCATCTTGTACCGTCGCGGCCATTACCATTGAAGCGCCAACGACGCCAACCATGTCGGCTGATAGACCCGCAAATTTGATGGCTGGAGCTTGGGATATTTGACCCAATATATTTTTATTAGAAAAACCTGTAATTTTAATAAACGTCTTTGATCCCCATGCTTTATGCGCAAAGGACATTCCGCTCCCTGCTTTGATCGTTGAGGCAACGCCTTTCAGTCCTCCAGCAACGGCTCCCGCTAAACCAAAAGCCGCCGACGCAATTTTTAGCCCCTTCGTTGCTGGGTTTGAACTATCATCAATACCAGCGACCGTCATATCAAGGACACCACTTACGGCACCTGCAACACCTCCTATTACGCCTAACGCAATGACAAGGGTTGCTCCTCCTGTGACCACTGCGGAAACCGCAACGGCAACCCCTACAATAAAACTGAATAACCCAAAGAAAAAACCTCTAAAATTAAATTCTCCCGTAGGATCAAATTGATTAATTGGATCATTAACACAATAACTATATCCATTAATCCCCCCCTTCCCATGAGGCGACTCTAAATTATCAAATTGCAAAAAACTCTGTGAGAGTGGATCATATACACGATAGCCATTGCCTGTATGGTAAAGTCCTATATGAGTCTCCAAACGGTGTCCATGATAGCCAAATTGTCCTAAATCAATAGATAAAGGGAGCACTTTGTCAAACACCATTGCATTCACAGGAAACGCTTTGTATGACCACAATGTCGCCCCACTAACACAAGCTGTTTGTTTTAAAAAATCACGTCGAGATAAATTATTCAACATTGAATTATCCTCATCCAAAAGGTAGATATGATGAGCTAGTATCAGTTACCAGCTCGCTAGTAGAACCTAAGTTACTGTTCGTTCCGTCAAGGTAGCTATAACTTGCTTTAGTACCTTTCAAATCTGTACTAATGGTCAGTGCGTTACCACTGTGCGCCCCTGAGAAAGCCATTGATTCATTGGCCCTCATAATTGCAACTAGCTCATCATGGTGATAATAAAGTTGAGCAATATTCCCTAATGCATCAACGGAAACACTTTGCATTCCAATCGCATCGTAGTGGTACGTGCGTATTACTTTTTCTTGAGCATCTCGTATCTCAGACAGCTGGCCATAATTGTTATAGTTAAGTTGATAGTCTCTCTGCGATAAATTCACTCGATTACCAAGTGCATCGTATTCAAAAGATTGGTTGGAAAAATCCCTATGAGTATTGTAAATATTGAGTAATCGAGTCGGCATATCAGTATCGAATATTCGACTTTCAGTATTCACAACTCCATTTTGATACTGTGTGGTTAAATCCGTAATATTGTCAAAATGGTCATAATAAAACTGCTGCTTTACGACTTCTCTTCCCACGACATCTTTCGGCGGGCTCACTCCTTCGCTTACAAACTCAGTAATTCGGCCAAGTTGGTCATAATCAAACGTTTCTGTTTGAACAGCTCCATTAATTGTGGTTTTTCGCTCGATAATCCGCATAGACTGGTCATAGGAAAGTTCCATTTTTAACGTCTCTTGACCATTACGAACCCAACGACGGCTACTTTCCATATCATTAATCCCATAGTCCAAATACATCTCTATTTGATCATTCCCATCCTCATAATGCTGCGAGATAAGTCGATCAAATTGATCATAACTAAGATCAATGACTGCTGTTGCATCGCGACTTCCAAAGACAAGTTGTTGGACACGGCCAAAGTCATCATAAGTAAGTGCTTTCGTGTTTCCGGTAAAATCGCGCATAGACAACAACAATCCTTTTGCTGAATATGAAAACGTGGCGTTTTCTGTTGTCGCACCTAAGCTTGTCACCGTTTTTTTACTTGGATTTCCAAATGCATCATACTCATATTGACTGCTTGTCATTGATGCCGCATCACTTACAACTAACCCACGTTTGTTATAATCAAAACTTCGCGTTGAGGATGAATCATTACTAATTTCTTGCTTTGTAACTAACCCAAGCACTGGATGATACGTGTATGTCGCCGAATGGCCATTTGGCAGAACGACGCTTTGATAGCGGTTTGAATCATCATAATCTTTGTACTGATAACGCAACCCATTCATTTGCCTTTCAATCAAACGGCCAAAGTCATCGTATTGATTACTAATAATGGTCGTATGGGTATTTTCATTATCACCCAATAGCCCCTCTCGAGTATGAAGCGTTAGGCTTTCTTCTTTAGTTCTTTTGTCATAGCTCATTCTATCGACAAATGACTCTGAAGCGTTCTTACCCACAAAGCGAGTTTCTTTTTCTATCACACGATCAAATGCATCATATTTAAATTCAATTACCGCACCACGACTTGTTTCTGTTCGAATTAAACGGTTTGTTAGATCATATTGATAAGGAATTTGATAGAGAAGTTGGTCTGCTCGATCAAAATATTGCTCTAAAATCGTATTACCCCACTCGTCTTGATGAGAAATAACGTGCCCTTTTCCTTCAATGCCTTTCGTATGGGTGCGAGATGCATAATCAAATTGGCTTATTTCTACCGCTCCAGAGGGATAGATAGTGCGATTAATGTGACCATACAAATCATATTCATAACGCGTTGTTAACTCTAATGCTCTCGTACCAAGGTTATCGTATTGCGTTGTCGAAATCTTCTGGCCAAACCCATCATACTGATTGGTGTAAGCTAATGTGTTATTACTGCCAATTTTTGTCGCCATTGAAAGGACATGACCATTAGCACTGTAAGTTTGAACGGTAGTTTCCCCCTCAGAATCTTCAATATTTAAAACATAATTGTCACTATCAATGTAGCTCTGATACGTTTTTTCAGAATAAAGGCTATTCGATTTGAATAAGCGCTCTTTGTTTATTTGATTCAACTCATCGTAATTAACTTCAACTTCTACACCTTCTGGTTCTTTTTTATAAATAAGTTGGCTATCCACAAAATCATAATGTTCAGTATTAGAATAATGTAATGACCCATTTTCAGTGAGTACTTGGTAAACAAGATGATCGTGATTAAAGTCATACGTGTAGGAATAACGCATCGGAGTCGTACCAGAAACCACAGAGGATTCCTCTCGTTTCTTCCCGTAAACTTCAATATCTTGACGATTTTCATAAAACTGATAATTAGTTTTCTGCCCGTTAATCTCTTCTGTCTTCAGAACGTAAAAAGTATGGTCATCTAATAACGAAGGTAATGTCTTATAGGTAAATTCCTTTTTATGTACTACATTTCTTCCTCTATCTAAAATACTTTGTGATAAGGGAATGTTTTTAAATTTATTCTGTGAACTTAGCTCATATTCACTAATTGTCGTTATTCCACGCTCATCAGTGTGTTCTATATTATTGCCCCATTGATCAAACTGATAAAATTCCAAACTTTTACTCGTTGAAGATGCATTAAAAAATGAAATGTCTTTCTTTTTTAAAAAAGTATATTGAGGAACCTGATATTCAATACCGACAGCATTATTTGCATAATACTCATAATTTACTTCTTGGTATAACACCCCTTTTGAAAGATAACGTTCTTGTTCAACTAAGTGGTATTTGGTATATGTTTTTTGAATTTCAATCTCATTATCGATAGTTTCTATTGCAGAATATTTATAATCTTGGGCTGCTTTAAAAAGCGTATCTTCCCCTGCTATATAAGCTCTATCACTAGCAAATCCAAGATAATTTTTATCTGAATAAGTATAAGTATGTGTTCGAATAGGTAATGCACTTCCTTGAGATACAATCATCTTCGTAACTTGTGGCACATACTTAGCTGGCGCGCCATCAGGCATTAAAAAGCCGCGTTCATAATACGTAACCTCTTCTGAATATCCTGCTGGATAGGTTGTTTTTAGCAATAAATCCATCCCTATTTCATTGAACCATGAATATTCAAATTGAAAATACAGATCTTCTCTGTTGGGTAATGTCGCATCCGCTAAACGTTTAAAGTCACCACCGCTTATTTTTCTAATTGTTGATGACTTAAGCAAAGAGCCTTTGTTATATAAGGAAATTTTTGTCAGCCATTCATCTGACCATGTATCAATATTTATGCTTAATCCAAAACTATCTTCAACCTTATACAAGGTTCTTTGGAAATTATAATTTGTATATGAAAAGCGAAGCTGATGGCCTTTTGCACTGTATAGCCGATTCAGAGTGCCTTCCTTCCAGTCGATAAATTCGATCTCTCCAGAGGCATTAATGACCTTTATTTCACCTTGTTCAGTTCCTGGCGTAGAGACGTAATGAATGCGGATATCTTTTAACTTACGGTATGGTGTTACATACTCATTCTCTGTTGAATTCCATTCAATTTTGAATTGTTGACCATTTCTCAAACTCAATACTGAATTTACATTATCAAAAGAACTAAGTGGTAATGACCAACCTCGCCCAAAGCCAATATCAGT
Organism: Aliivibrio sifiae; assembly: GCF_002954705.1. Lineage (GTDB taxonomy): Bacteria > Pseudomonadota > Gammaproteobacteria > Enterobacterales > Vibrionaceae > Aliivibrio > Aliivibrio sifiae_A. The sequence goes on along the minus strand of NZ_MSCO01000002.1, from coordinate 72,233 downwards.
AAAATTATTTATATTATAACCAACAGTTAAATCAAAATAAGGACCATTAAGGCGGTTACCAATTATCGATAATAGTTTTATTTGAGCAGAATAACTTCCCGTTCTGTTATCAACACCTGAGTTAATAAAATCCGAGAAATTATATGCATTACTGATTATATTTTTCATTTTCGCACCAACCTTATACCAATAAAATAAAAAATAAGCTAAATAGTTAAAATTTAATCTTAAAAAATTTAAATATTATGTAAATACACTAGCACAATGATTTATTTAAAATAAATCACAAAAACCTATAACTTTTTACATGCAAGATATACATACAAAAAACAAATTATAAAAAAATAAACTATAAAACAATAATTTAAAGCAATATATACATAAAAAAAAGAAAATAGCAAAACAAAAAACGCAGCAATATTCATATAGTGAATGAGTTTTATTTGAATTAGCTCCGCAAAAATACAACTTTAATATTTATTTATAAAGAAATCAGATTCCTGACATTGATTTTTATATAAAACTATCACGCCATAAATAAATTCAAACAAAATAAATTTACACCCTATAATTAATGACTATTAAAACCACCAAAAAAACATACATTATTTACACTTAGACAGGCAATTTAGTTATTTAGGCTACCAATTCAATCAAGATTCACCTGATTAAATAAAGTGTTATTTTTATAAAAAATAAATCAATAAAATCTGTATTAGCTATAAATTAACCTAGAAATAGTAACTTCTATTATCTAGAGTGATTAATCAAATATTTACTCCCCCAAAAGAAAAACAAATAAAATAAAACCAAATTAGTTGCGCACTGAATGAAAAGATAACAAATCCAACCTAATATCAACATTCATATCAAACAATGCTAAATGAACCTATCTACAACTGAATTTTTATATATTGTGTGTAAACTAAACACATACTAGGGAAGCTAATAAGAAAAGATCTATGGATAACCTCATAACTCAACTACTGTTCTCAGCCTCAATTACTGGCCCTATTTGCCTAATGTTGTTTTTGGGTGTGGTTCTTAAACGGATTAACTTAATTAACGATAACTTTATTGAGATCGCCTCTAAGCTCGTATTCCAAGTCACTTTGCCTGCAATGCTCTTTTTGAGTATTGTTAATGCCGAGCATAACTTCTCATCAAGCAGTCGTTTAATCATTTACGGATTAATCGCGAACTTCGCCTTTTTCTTATTTACCACCTTTTCAACTAAACTTTTTTTTAACAAAAAACAAGATCACGGAGTCATCATTCAAGGTGGATTTCGTGCAAATACAGCCATAATAGCCTTAGCTTATGTTGCTAACGCTTATGGTGATTCAGGGGTTGCTCTTGCCGCTATTTATGTGGCGGCGACAACCGTTCTCTATAATACTCAAGCCGTTATTACTCTAATTCCAAAAGAAGAATATAATGAAAAACAAGCGTTCGAAGTAATAATAAAGACTCTGACTAAAAACCCACTCATCATTTCTATCCTACTTGGTGTCGTGTGTTCCTTTCTCTCGATTCCCATTCCAGAGATGATGACTCAAGCAGGCCAATACTTTGCAAACATGACTCTACCTCTTGCCCTGCTGTGTGCTGGTGGATCGTTAAATCTCAACTCAATGAGAGAAGATAAAAGACCGACGTGGTTTGCAGCGAGTTATAAACTTATATTAAGCCCGTTATTTATTATCATGGGAGGTATATTCTTAGGCTTTAGGGGGTTAGATTTAGGTCTACTATTCTTTATGAGCGCAGCACCAACGGCTGCAGCCAGTTATGTAATGGCAAGGGCGATGGGCGGCAATGCAACATTAGCAGCAAATATTATTGCCCAAACGACGGTTGCCTCTTTAATCACTTGTACTTTGGGGATCTTTATTTTGTCTTCATTCAGATTAATTTAATTTTTATGCAAACTTGTTGGAAATTGAAATAGTCGTATCCTATAAATATAGAGTAACTTTGCTGAACGAGTTATATTCCCCAGAGAACGAATCCTCTTGTTCTCTGGGATTTTTTATTTATTAAAGGACGTAACGTACCCCAAACGTAAATGCGATATCGGTCGAGTTATCCATGTTTACTGCATTTTCTATGACAGACAACTCAAACGAAGCCTTCTCTAAAAGATAGCGATAGCCAAGAACAAATTCATTCGAAGGTTCTGAATAGTCTTCACCATCATCAACAGATCCTTCATAAATATGATAAGACGTGACGATATGATGAGATGGAGTAATTGCATAACCATAACCGGCAGAAAAAGCAAACGTGCTATTTTTATAAGGGATATTATCTGCTGCATTATTATCTCTAAAGGTAACTCCTACTGTCGAAAATAACGCGTGTTTTTCATAACTAAAACTGTAATTAGCTTGCAAACCTTGCTCAAAACTATCTCGTTTAAAAGAACCACTATTTACATGATTAAAATATAAGCTGGCACCTAAACTAATTGCATTATGTTGATTCGAAAATACTTGGTATTCAAGGTAGCTATGTAATGCACTCGATAAGGTCTCACCTTCAAAATCATTAATTTCAACCCCGTATTTAGGGACTGATATATTGAATCGGTCATTCTCAACTTCATCACGTCCATTTTGACCAATACCAAAAAAATCATGAAATCCATGAACAAAAGAATCTAACCCATTATTACCTGCATAACTGTATTGGTACTTAAGCTCAGCTTTCACCTTTGGTGTTAATTGCCATTGAGCACCAGTGATAACTTGATTTTGGTAATAATCTAGATTGAAACTATCAGAGTGAGCCCACACACTAGCAATCGTTCCTGTTGCAAACAACTCAACACTGTCTTCTTGCATAGCAAAAGCGGAACGCAATTCTGTCGATAACGTATTTGAATGAAGTGGCGCTTGGGCATAAATCTTCATTGGCGTAACGGCAGTATCTGCATTAACCAAAGAAGAAGACAAACTGATAAGAATCGTTGGAACTAAAATGTCTGTTATCGATTTTCTAGTAGGCATAATATTTTTCACATAATTAACGGCTACCAATGTACTGATAACAAAAAAGAAGAAGGGTGATATTAATCAGCACCATTATTACTGATGTTATAGTCTCCCCTCAAATGAGTTAATGACATGATGGGATATAGATCAAGTACAGTAAGCATAAACGAACAGAAAAAAAGCAGTTAAAAATAATAACCAAACAGACACATAACGAAGGTAAATAACTCAAGCATCCACATTCAAACAGTCATTATCTTGTTTCTATCATTTGCTGTTGTAACCACTCTTTAAATGCTTTTACTTTGTCACTCATTAACCCGTTTTTTTTCCAAACAACGTAATATGCAAGTTCAATAGAGCATTCAAGATCAGGAAAAAGTTGGACTAAGCGACCACAGTCGAGATCGTCTTGCACTAATACACTACGACCAAGAGCAATTCCTTGACCACTAATCGCGGCCTGAATAACAGATGCTGAATTATTTATCTTTAATCCTTTATCTGTATTTACATTGTAAATTTCATGTTGTTCAAACCAGCTATTCCATGATGGAAAACCACTTTCTTTAGGTAATGAAAGATCATGTAACAAAGGAAGATGCACAAGGGATTCAAGCTTATCAATCCCTTTATTAAATAACTCAGGAGAGCAGACAGGGAAAATAGATTCAGTTATTAATAATGATGCCTCTAATCCCTCCCAATTCCCTTTTCCATAACGAACACCAATATCGATGCTTTCTGCAAGGTAATCCACCGTTCTAATATTCGTATCCAACCTTAGATCCCATTCAGGATGAGAAATTTGAAAGTCATCAATACGCATCAATAGCCATTTAGCAGCAAATGCAGGACTCACAGCTACCGTTAAAACAGGGCTTATATCTGCTGGTTTTAATAACTCTAACCCTTGTGATAAATGTGTAAATCCACGAATAATCTCGGGCAAGCCTTGTGTTGCTTCTTTAGTTAACACTAAGCGAGAAGCACCTGAAGAGCGTCTTTCAAATAAAGAAATACCTAACCATTCTTCTAATAGTTTCACTTGTTGTCCTATAGCAGCAGGGGTAACGTTTAACTCTTTTGCCGCTAAAGAAAAACTCAAGTGACGAGCAGATGCTTCAAAGGCTTTTAATCCATTCAAGTGACTAAGCTTCATTAACCCTCCTTAACCAATTCATATCAATAAAGAAAAACTTTAGTGCGAGTATAGAAGTTCTGATTTGTTACACCTAGATAAAAATCACACAATAAGTTTAACCAACACACACTTATGCAGGTTTACCATGAAACTAAACACTGATTTTTCAAAACACGCAGATGCATTCTTTTCTCAATCAACTTGGGTTCCGTCACCAATAAAAGAAGTCTCTCGTAAAATGTTAGAACGTGATGGGGGAGAGATTGCAACAGCCACTACCTTGGTTAACTATGAACCGAATAGTTATTTTTCTTCCCATGTTCATACTGGAGGAGAAGAGTTTTTAGTATTAGAGGGTGTTTTTGCCGATGAGCATGGAGATTACCCTGTAGGTACTTATATGCGTAACCCTGTAGGAAGCTCACATGCTCCGGTAGTAAAAAAGAGCTGCATGATCCTAGTTAAATTAGGACAATATCAAAAAGACGATCACACACCAGTTCATATCGATACACAAGCCCACACTTTCATCATGGACCCGATACGTGCTGGTGTTACGTTTCTAAAGTTACATACCTTTAAGAATGAAATAGTTCGTCTTGAAGAGTGGCCAAAAAATCACACAATAGAACTTGATAATCAAGGCGGTATAGAAATTTTAGTGCTTGAAGGAGAGTTCTCACACGATAATACAAGTTATCAAAAATTTGATTGGTTACGCTTACCTATTGGTCATTCATTGCATGCAGTAATGAATAATAAACATTGTAAAGTCTGGATAAAAACAGGCCACCATTTACACCAAATTCAGCCTAAGTGAGAACTCAAATGAAAACAGATTATCTTATTGTTGGCGCAGGACTAAGTGGCCTATACATCGCTCATCAACTTGAAAAAATGGGGAAGAATTTTCGTATTATAGAGGCCAGAGATCGTATTGGTGGGCGGATTTTATCACATCCAATCATCGATCCCGCGGCTGATTTATCATCCCTTGATTGCGTAGATATGGGACCATCTTGGTTTTGGCCACAAATGCATCCCCGTATTACGCAGCTTATCGATAACTTAATGTTGCCTATTTTCCCACAGTATTCTCAAGGAGCGTATTTATTAGAAAATCAACAAAACAGCGCTTCTATTCGCTATGAATCAGGGTTTGAACAATCCCCAATATCGATGAGAATTGCAGGAGGGATGCAAAACCTTGTTGATTCATTACTCACCTCTTTACCTACTAATAAAGTTCAACTAAAAAGTACAGTGACTCAAATCGAACACAAAGAAAATGGGTATTCTTATGTCTCAGTCACTCAAAATAATAGGCAAAATATCATTGAAACAACCCATGTTATCTTTGCTTTACCATTACGCCTTTTAGCTGACAGCATTGCCTTTACACCGAATTTACCAACAAAGGTAAAACACCATTTTAAATCAACCTCAACCTGGATGGCTGCTCACGCCAAATTCTTTGCGGTCTATAACACCCCCTTCTGGCAAAAAGAGGGATTATCAGGCTCTGCAAGCAGTCACATAGGCCCATTAGTCGAAATACATGATGCGAGTACATTTGATGGTATTGGGGCGTTATTTGGCTTTGTAGGAGTTGATGCGGCAACACGAATAAAAGCTGGTGATGCACTCATTAAACAAGCGGCAATAGAACAACTCACTCGGATTTTTGGAGAGCAAGCAAACCACCCTATTGATGTAAAGCTAATAGATTGGAGTCAAGAGCCTTATACTGCAACGATAGAAGATCACCAAGCACCGACAACCCACCCTCGCTATGGCTTACCTTCAGCTGCAAAACAATTGGGTCAATTGCATTGGTATTTTGCAGGTACTGAAGCTGCACAAGAAAATGGAGGGTATTTAGAAGGCGCATTAGAATCTGCTGACGCCGTAATTTCTGCCCTCAATCTACACTAAAAACAAAAAGGCCAAGTCATTAATAACTTGGCCTTCTATTAGTGTCTGACGCTACAAACTAAGTCACTTAACAGCTGTGTTCCATTAAGAACTGAACATCATCTTCTGCGCTGTAATACACAGGTTCTTTACCATGAGAGAACAATTTAAGTGGTTTCTCATTCGCGGTATGGTAGCTCAATTTACCATCAAGAATGTGTAACCATGTACCTTCAGGAATACCAACCACTGGCTCGTGTTTATTCACTTCTAGGAACTCTTGAATACGTTCGTCACGAGTTTCACCAAAATGCCCCTCAACCGATGCTTCTAGATAATGAGGGTTGATTTGGAATGGCACTAAGTTTAGCGAAGGAAGAATCGCTCCTGTAATGATAGGCATATCATTGGTTGTACGGATTGTAGGACAACCAATATTTGTACCCGCACTCCAACCAATATAAGGAGTTCCGTTGTCCAATACTGCTTTTCTAATTGGCCCCACTAAACCTAAGTCATGCAATGTTTTGTTTAGCACCCACGTATTACCGCCACTTACTAAAATGCCATCTGCTTCTTGGATCGTTTTGACTGGGTCTTCTGAACGGTGCAGGCCGGTTACTTTACAATCTAAACCTAGATGATCAAACGTTTGTTGAACCATTGCAACACGGTCATCATGGCTAGAACGAATAACTGCGTATGGGATAAGCACGAGATTTTTCGCTTTAGTGCGCTGGATTTGCTCTACAATTGCTTCACTCGCAAATTCCATTACGAAATTGTTACCAGAAATCTTGCCGTTACTTAATAATAAAATATCCATTTCTTACTGCCTTATGTCTATTTAACATCGCTTTTTAATGTCATATAACTCGAGAAAAACAAGCGATAGGATTACGAAAGATGCAAAAACCATATCAGAAATAATGACGTTAAAACTTGTGTTAGATCGTATCTGTAGTCTATAAATTATGTCAAAACAGAAAGAAATCGTACCGTCATCACAAACAAGACAGAAAATAACTGCTCGCCAAAACTTGTGAGAAAGCAGAATATAGGCATAATGCCTTTTAAATTTTCTTAATAGTTCAAAAATACGTCACAAGTCGCGACGTTTATCTACGCTCATATGAGGTGCAATGAAAATACCAAACAGATTACTACCATTAGTTGAAGATGGTTTAATAGATGAAGTTCTAACCCAATTAATGAGTGGTAAAGAAGCCTCGGTCTACATTGTACGTAGTGGCGATAATATTCAATGTGCCAAAGTCTACAAAGAGATTGAACAACGTAGCTTTAAACAAGCGGTAGCGTATCGTGAAGGACGAAAAGTAAAAAACAGTCGTCGTGCTCGCGCAATGGAAAAAGGCTCTAAATTCGGACGAGACGAGCAAGAAAAAGTATGGCAAAACGCAGAAATTGATGCGCTATACAAATTATCAGAAGCAGACGTTCGTGTACCAACACCTTATGGTTGTTTTGATGGTGTTCTATTAATGGAATTAGTGACTAACGATGAAGGCGCTGTCGCCCCTCGTTTAAACGACATTACGTTAACAAAAGAACAAGCCCTGCGTGATCATGATTTAATGATCCAATACGTCACTCGTATGTTGTGTGTTGGTATTGTGCATGGGGATTTGTCAGAATTTAACGTATTAGTTGATCACCTTGGACCTGTGATTATCGATTTACCTCAAGCGGTAGATGCATCAGCAAACAATAATGCGAAGTGGATGCTGGAACGTGATGTAAACAACATGACGACTTACTATGGCCAATATGCTCCAGAGTTGCTTGGCACTGAATACGCTAAAGAAATGTGGGCATTGTATGAAACAGGTGAACTATCGCCAAATACCAAGCTTACTGGTGTATTTATCGATGACGGTAAAGATGCTGATGTTGACGGCCTAATGGCAGAAATTAACGCTGTAATGGAAGAAGCTCGTTTACGTAAAGAGCGTCAACTAGAAGATCAAGATCTCGACTAATTTGATAAGCTACATACTCAACGCTTCGTTGGCAGATGATGGATTATCTGCCTTATAGTTTCCTTGCACTTCTTCCTCTTCCCTTTGAAACTTGTGATGCTCAATAAAATAGTCAACTTGATTAACCGTGTCTTTAGCGTAAATCAAACTCGTGTGAGAATGATTTAAACACAAATGATCTGTTAACTCAGGCAACAAGGTTTCTTCTACAGTTACCGTACCATCTGAAGGTTGCTTGTCTCTGATAATAGAAGAGCGAATACCAATCGACATTGTTCCTGCAATAGAACCCACAGGACAATCTACCGTCAGCTTATTCACATCAATTAATCCCTGCTCTTTTGAGCTTCCTAAAATAAAGCCTAGTTTCATGTTTTTCAGCTCTTTAGCAATTGAAGAGCCTTGAAGTGGGGAACCAATCGTTACAACAGAGTCTATTGGCGTATTTTTACCTTGGTGAGAATTAACAAAGTGCACAGCAAGAATACCACCAAGACTGTGGCCGACAATGACATTTTTCTTAGATACAGATAAGCAATTATGGATGCGTTTAAAAAGTAAGGCTTCATTGATACGTAAAGAATTATAAGTAATGACTTGTACTGTATGACCTCTCTTTTTCAATCGAGAGGCTAATGGTTTCATTACGACACCATGCATATACAACCCATGCAACACCACTATATTCGCCATTACTTACCCTTAGAATAAAACTCTCTTCTCTTGACTATATCAAGAGAAGAGAGTTCTAACGTATTAGAAATATCATTTATCACGACTCACTACATATGGAGTTTAGAAATCGCGACCTAGAACAAATTATTGAATTAAAAGGTATTAATCATCAATATAATCTGAACTTTCTTCCGCTTCATTATTCAACCATACCGTGAATAATTGATAGGTTAAACTCAGAACCACAGCACCAACAAATAGCCCCACAATGCCAGACATCGCCATCCCACCCAATGCACCAAGCAAAATGACAATCATAGGAATATGAGAACCACGGCTTAATAAAATCGGTTTTAAAACGGCATCACTGCTGCTTACTAATACACACCAAACAGCAAAAAGCACACCTGATGTTGTAGTATCGACACTGAAAACATAAAAGATAATAGGTAAAAGCACTAATATTGGTGGTAACTGGATAATCGCAAAAACAAGAACTAAGAATATCCATAATCCCAATGCCGGAGCAGGAATACCGATCACCGCCATTCCTAAGCCTGCCATCACTGTTTGTATAACAGCAACACCAATTACCCCTTGAACGACACTTCTAATCGTCGTTTTAGATAATTTAGTTAACTCTTCACCATGTGCCCCAGTTAACCGATTTGAAACTAAAATGGACGCACGTTCACATTTAGCTGCGTTTGCCATAAAAACGCCTGCAATGATGGTAGAGATAATAAATTGAATAAACCCACCACCAAGAGAACCGACGATAGATGCTGCTTTACTCGCAACCACTTTTACTTCTGCACTGTATTTAAAAAGCAAACTTTCAAGGTTCGAAGAAGCTAACGACATAAAAGAATACGCTTCATTACCAATAATAGGCCATTCTTGCATACTGGCTTTCGGCTTAGGAATTGCGATAGTTCCATCTTGATAACCTAAAAAGAGTTCAGTACCGCTGGTATAAATGCCTGTCGATAAGGCGATTAACGGGATCAGCAGTAATAACACACCAATGATAGTTAAGATTATACTGACCTTACTTTCACTGATCCGTACTTTCTTACTAAAAAAAGCCACAATAGGATACAGAGCGGTTGCAATAATCCCCCCCCAAATCATCAATAATAAAAAAGGTTTTAAAATAGAAAAACACCACAAAACTAGAACCGCAAGGGCACTAATTTTAATAAAGGCATCAATTGCTTGATTAGAGAAATTATGTTCGAGTTTCATCAAAATTCCTTGTCATAAAAAAGGGCGTTTTATTCATTATAGGGCTTACAACAATCAAAAATTAACTCTTCTCTCTGGTAAACCACCAGCATAATAATGACGCAATAGTAACCATTATAACGCCTTGCCAGAATTGAATTGTTAGCTCAATGTCTAAAATCCAAGCAGAAAAGAAAGTAGATAATATTGGTGTAAAATATGAGAAAGTAGCTAAAAGCACCATGTTGCCACCAATAATACCGATATTCCATAAAGCGTAGCCACTGCCCATAATCATACCGGCAAGCAAGAGATCAATAACTGCACTGCTTGTCATAACAATCGCCCCCTCATCGCTCACTGCGTATTTAATCCATAACGCTAATGCTGTTGCAATAAAAAACCACGTAATGGCATTTTTTCCATTCGCTAATTTTTTAGTAATATTGCAATAAATAGCCCAAAGGAATGCACCCGTAAATGCCAAGCTATAGCTAGCAGGATTACTTGCTGCATTCTCTATTAATTGAGTTATTGATAATCCTTGATCGCCACTTAATGTCCAAGCAACCCCAAAAAATGACAATAATATGGCAGGATAAATAACCTTATTCACTGGTTTATGGCTTGCCAAAACCGCAAATAATACCGTTAACGACGGCCACAAATAATTAATAATGCTCATTTCTACTGCTTGGTTACGGCTATTCGCCATTCCTAATGCCAATGATAAACACATTTCATAACTGACAAATAACCCACCACCAATCAATAAATAGCGTAGGGAAAATACACTGAGCTTAGGAAGCCCCATTACCAGGGCGAACGCATGAGTTATCATTCTGTTAATCGTTACACTTATTTAACTCATAAAAATACTTACCAGCAAAAATAGAGGTTAATTCTTAATCAATTATTGGTGGTTAAGTGTGAATACAAAAACGCAGATTAGCTTCTATTTACATTTTCAACTCGTTTCGTTAACAAAAATTCTACTCATGCGTTCGCCCAGGCCCCATTACGAGCACTAAAAATAGCGAACCCACGCTATAAATCATTGCAGCACCACCAATTGGCCCTAATTGTTCCGTAACATTGCGAATTAATCCAACAATCATGCTCCAAAATAAAATAGCAGCACAACCAGCGATCGTATATTTATATGAGATATTCAATTTAAGCATTTCCTAACAATAAAAAGCAGCGCCGCTACTCTAGCATTTAAATAAGAAATTATATTCATAATATAAATAAAAATGGCACGGACAATGCTTGAAAAATGCATGAGTCAAATACTTCATTCATTCCTATTATTATCTTCAATGTAATATTTATGACATGATATATTTCGAAGCTTAAAATTATTATGACAAAGTTTAAATACCACTATTCACACAATCATCATTACATAACTAAAAAGATGGAACTCACATGTTAAAAAATTTATCGCTTAAAAACAAATTAGCCATATCAGCTAGTGCTGCAATTATACTCGGGGGAGTATTAGTTGAAGCTCTTTCATTTAATGCCTCTTTAGAACGCCTAGATACAGAAGTAACACAGCGCTTAGAAAGCACTACGGCATCGTATAATCAATACGTTACCGACTGGGTTCTCTCGAAGGAACGAGCACTAACCTCATTACCTCAAGAAGCAAATGCGGATGCTATCGTTGTTCACTTAAAACAAGTTCGCGACTCTGCAAAGTTTGATAATGTCTTCCTTGCTTACCCAGACGGTTCTCAAGCTAATGCAAATGGTGTGATCCTTCCACCTGGTAATGATGACCCAAGAAAATGGGGGTGGTACACAAATGCAGTTGCGGCTCCTTCAAAAGTATTTATGGACAATCCAACCGTTGCCGCAGCAACAGGGGCAAATGTTGTTTCTTTAGGTAAAGCGTTAAACCTTCATGGTCAACAAGTCGTTCTTGGTGCAGATGTTGAGATCACCGATATCCTAAACAGTATGGAAAAAGTGATTATTCCAGGTGACGGATTTATGTTTATTGCTAATAATAAAGGCAATATTTTTACTCATCCAAATACAAAACTTCTGAATAAATCAGTCTCAACTTTAGGCCTAGATTTTTCAACAATCCAACAAGCAACAAACAGTAACTCTGACATCTCTATTGAATTGGATGGAGAGAAATACATTATGTATGCTCAAAAAATTGATGGTACGAGTTTAATTACAGTGAGCGTCATTAATTATGACTCGTTAGTTGCCCCTCTATTTGATGCGGTATCAGGTCAAGTACTGGTAACGGCAATTGCTGTCATTATTTGTACGTTATTATTCAACCTACTGTGTAATATCTTATTCCGCCCGTTAAATAATGTGTCTCAAGCACTTGCCCAAATTGCAAACGGCAGTGGTGATTTAACTCAACGAATCCATGTTGAAAATAAAGACGAAGTGGGCGAACTAGCAAATAACTTCAATACTTTTGTGGAAAGCTTACAACAGCTTATTCAGCATATTCGTCAACAATCTCAACAATTAACAGAAGGTTCTGAACAAAGTACTAACCGTGCAAACAATTCAGTTAAAGAGCTTAATCTTCAACAACAAGAAATCACAATGGTTGCCACTGCAGTAACAGAAATGGCATCAGCTACTCGTGAAATAGCCTCTCATGCAGAGCAGACTGCGGAAGCAGCTCAAAACTCATCAAGCAGTACTCAAAAAGGCCATTCTCTTGTTATTGAAACAAAAGCATCAATCAATAATCTAGCAAATGAAGTGAATGAAGCAAGTATGGTAATCAGTGAGCTTCAACAGCACTCTCAAGAAATCAATACCGTATTGGCAACGATTCAAGGTATCGCTGAACAAACGAATTTATTAGCACTAAATGCCGCTATTGAAGCTGCACGAGCAGGAGAGCAAGGACGTGGCTTTGCTGTGGTTGCTGATGAAGTTCGTGTGTTATCCCAACGTACTCACACTTCAACGGAAGAGATTAAATCAACGATTGATATCCTTCAGCAAACAACAAGTCGTGCAGTTAACTTAATGCAAAGCAGCTCTGAGCTAGCAAATAGCTCTGTAGAAGATGCAGACAGAGCAACACTAGCACTAGAAGAGATTAGTTCATCAGTCACTTTAATCAGCGACATGGCTACTCAAATTGCGACCGCCGCTGAAGAACAAACGCACGTAACTGGCGAAATAACTCAAAATGTAACGTCAATTAAAGATGTAACCGATCTACTTGTTATTGATTCAACAGACAGCTTAACTCAATCTAATTCACTTAAAGAACAAGCCATTGATTTAAGTGAAAAAGTAGCAACCTTTAAATTATCGTAAACACTCTAAATGAAAGAGGTGGTGATTAACTCACCACCTCTACTGTTTTATGTTGAGGACCTAAATACGTACCTTCATCAATATAATACCGTAATGACTCTTCGCACTCTGGGCATTCAAAAATCTCATTAGGCTCAATGGCTTCGTCTTCAACCCACTCCCAACCAATATGCTCTTCACAGCTTGGACATTCCATCTCTATTCCTTATTAAAAATTTTCACGAGTATAATATCAATCAGATTAAATACTTGAATATTATATCTACTAAACACATAAAATTATCAGTTATTTTTAATATAATAATATTTTGTTATATTGAAACATCATAAGATAACAACGATTTGGTGATCTATGCTTAACCCTCTATGGCTCAATACCTTTTGTACTTTGGTTGATGTCGGCCACTTTACTCAAACGGCAGAACAGTTATACATGACTCAACCGGGGGTCAGTCAGCACATCAAAAAATTAGAAAACGCTTGTGGGTATGATTTATTAAAGCGTGAGGGAAAAAGTGTTGAGCTGACTGAACAAGGTCGTTTGGTTTATGATTTTGCAAGACAGCAACAGCGTAATACAGCTAATCTAATTGAAACACTAAGTTTTGATGACCCACATAAAGGTTTGTGTAAACTGTCTTGTTCTGGTGCCTTAGCGTTGTCTCTTTATCCTGAATGTATCGATTTACAAAAAACATATCCAAACTTAACGACCTCATTAGAAGCGGCACCAAATCATAAAATATTAGATGACATTCAACGTGGGCATATCGATATTGGCATTGTTACTCATAACCCCACGCCTAGTTTATTTCGTAGCGAAGAACTAACCGAGGAGCCTCTTTGTTTAATTCTGCCAAAAATCGATCAAAACACGCCCATCACTCTCGAAGTATTAATGTCCCGAGGATTAATTAAACACCCAGACGCCGAGCATTATTTGTCGTTATACTTCGATCATTGTAAAGATGAAGCCTTAGAAAAAGGAAATGCGAATGGATTCCCTATCGCAAGCTACATTAATCAATTAAGCCAAATATTATTGCCTATCGCTCAAGGAATTGGTTTTACTGTATTGCCACAAAGTGCCATTGATGCCTTTCCTGACAAAGACAAATTATATATTCACACACCGACAGAGTTGGTTATGGAGCGCTTATTTTTGGTTCAAAAACGAAACAGAGAATTGCCAAAACGATATCAAACGCTGATAAAAAAGATCAAAGAAACATTGATCTAGAAACATTGATCTAGAAATATTTATTTTTAAGTAGGTGTTCAGTGGGAATAAAGAAATTTTAATGTTCAAATTGAATAAACATAAAGCGCTAAAACCAAAAAACTCCTGACGGTCAGGAGTTTTATTTTTTTACCATTTCTTAGCCGTGTCTTTTGCAGTGTCTTTCCAATATTGAATTCGCGCACGTTGCAACTGGGCTTTTCTTGTTCTTTTCATAATATACTTCCTTTAATCACTCGCTCATCTTTGAGCTGCTGTCATAAATCTCAATGACCCATTCAATCTATAGTAGTGTGGATCACTTTGCGAGGATCAAGATCACGAATATTTAAACGTACTTCGTGTTTTTACTTATATTTTATGATCTATGTAACAGTTTAGCGACTCTCATCACTAAACTGCATTCCATTATTTTTTAACTAAGAAAAGAAACAACTGATTGAAATTATTCTACTAAATGACGAAACTGTGGCATGTAATCTAAATTTTCTCTCACTGTCTCTTCTAATGCTTTGTCTAAAATAGTACCAGTGTTTACTAATGGGTTTAAGATCAGAGCACGTTTAGCAAAATTTAAATCTCCAGTGATTGCAGCTTCAACAGTTAACGTTTCAAATTCTTTCATCAATTGAATAAGACGAAGTGTATCCGTCGGGAATGGTGCTACATTTAATGGCAAAGGACCATTTTTAGTAATCATAGAGCTCACCTCAACCGTACAGTCATCAGGTAAACCTGCTATTGTTCCATTATTACGTGTATTTACATGCATGATAGTTCGTTTATCGTTATAGATAGAACTCATTAACTCGCAAGCGGCTTCTGAATAGTACTGACCACCACGCTTTTCTAATTCTTTTGGCTTCTCATTTAAATCTGGATTACGATATATATCAAACAAACGATCTTCCATCTCTTTAACGACTTCACCACGAGTTCCTTCCCCATCAGCTTCCTTTATTTCTTGCTGCATAATGTCATCACTCATGTAGTAATAACGTAGGTAAGCACACGGGATCATTCCCATTTTAGATAGAAGTTCTTTCGACCATGCAAAAGGGGGAATATTCTTAGGAACTAATTTATCATTACCCGTAATAATCTCATTAACGATATACGCAAGTTTATCTTGGCCTTCATGTAAAATCTGACGAGCCCAAATAAAATGATTTAAGCCCGCAACCTGCATAATCACATCTTCTTCTTTAGCATTTAGTATTTCTGCAACACCTTTTTGCATAATTACAGGAACGTTACATAACCCGACAGTTTTTACTTTAGTGTGTTTTAAAACAGCCTCAGTCACCATACCCGATGGATTAGTAAAATTAAGTAACCATGCATCAGGACACAATTCTTCAATATCTTTACAAATATCAAGTGTGATTGGGATAGTTCGACACGCATTTGCAAAACCACCAAGGCCATTTGTTTCTTGTCCTATCATTCCATATTTTAATGAAATACGTTCATCACGAATTCGACCTTCTAAACAACCCGCTCTAAATTGAGAGCAGATAAAGTCAGCCCCTTCTAATGCTTCACGACGGTTTAGTGTTACTTTTACCGTTATATCCAAATTTTCACGTTTAATCATACGGCGAGCTAAACCCGCAATAATTTCTACCTTATCTTTTCCGTCTTCAATATCAACCAGCCATAACTCACTTAATGGTAATTCATGCTTACGTTTTAATAACCCTTCAATTAACTCTGGCGTATAACTTGAACCACCACCGATCACCGCAATTTTTAAAGAATTTTTCATTATGATTCCCTCAATACAAATTAGACTAGCTAATTAAACGTAAAGTTGACTTGACTAACAAACCATATAAAAATACCTATAAATTAGTATAGCTAATGCATAGATATGAAAGAGGGACTCCATGAATAATAAACAATCGTTATTAGCGAACTTATATACGTTCAATATTGCAGCAAAAAGCTTAAGCTTTACGATTGCAGGAGAGGAACTTTTTTTAACTCAAGGAGCAATAAGTCAACGCATTAAACAACTTGAACTCCAATTAGGGTTTACCTTATTCATTCGATTAACTCGAAAATTAGAGCTCACTGAAGAAGGAAAACGTTTATGGGATGTATTAGACTCTTCTCTTGAAACTATTTTTTCTGAAATCGAAGACATTCAATTTAATGAACTCAGTGGAGAGCTTTACATAGGTGTTGCTCCTACTTTTGCACAATCATGGTTAATGCCTAGACTACCTGAATTTCAAGCACTATACCCTAGCCTAGACCTAAAGATTCGAGTAAAAGCAAGCCCATTAGACTTCAAACATGAACCCGTTGATCTCGCCATTTATTACAGTAACGGACAGCACCCAGATCTTCATTGCGAAAAACTTTTCGATGAATATCTTACTCCTATTTGTACTCCTCATTACGCCCAAAAATTCACTCAACATCCTTTTAATATGAATAATGCTTGTCTAATTCATTGTACTGAATCATTAGATTCTATACGCACAGATTTTGAATGGACATACTGGTTATCAATGACAAATAAACCAACTCCAACACAAACGAAAAACTATGTCTTTAACCATTCAGAAATGGCGATATCTGCAGTAAGAAATGGAATGGGTATAGGTATTGCACGTACCAATCTCATTAGCACATACTTAGAAAATGGCGAACTAATAACGCCTTTTGAATCTATAGCTTCTAATCTTAGTTATAATTTGATTTGCCCAAAAGGCCATGAACACCGCCCTAAATATCAAGCATTTACTCGTTGGCTACAACGAAAAATAAAAGAGCAGGGCTAATATTTACCCCTGCTCTATCTTCATAAGCCCAAAATATTAAAACAACGTTAAGCCAAAGGCTTTTTTCACATTATGTAAAACTTGATTCGATTCTTCTTGAGACTTCTCACTGCCTTGTCGAAGGATCTCAATCAACTGCGCTTTATCTGATATATACATTTCTCTGCGCTCACGGATTGGTTTTAGTATTTCCTGTAAACACTCTTCTAAGATTTTTTTAGTTGTCCCATCACCTAAACCACCTTGCTGATACTGGTTTTTTAGTTGACTGATATAAGCAATATCAGGATGAAATGCATCTAAATAAGTAAATACGACATTACCATCTACTTGGCCAGGGTCTTCCACACGTAAGTGCGCTGGGTCGGTATACATTGCTTTTACCGCTTTCGATATGCCTTTTTCATTTGAACTTAAAAGAATGCAATTACCCATGGATTTTGACATTTTAGTTTTACCATCTGGGCTAGGTAAACGTGACATCTTACTTAGCAGTGGACGACACTCAACCAAAACCTCTTCTTGAGCAATATGATTCAATTTTCTTACTATTTCATTGGTTTGCTCTATCATCGGCAATTGATCATCACCAACTGGGATCAACGTTGCTTTAAACGCCGTAATATCTGCTGCTTGGCTAATTGGATAAGTGAGAAATCCTGTAGGAATAGAAGAGCCAAATGACTTATTTGCAATTTCATTTTTAACCGTTGGGTTTCTTTGTAGGCGGGCAACAGAGACGAGATTCGAATAATACATCGTCAATTCTGATAATGCAGGAATCGCCGATTGCAAACAGATAGTAGTTTTAAGAGGATCAATACCAACAGCAAGATAATCAGCAACTACATTTAAAATGTTCGACGATACTTTATGGGGATTATGACCGTTATCCGTCAAACCTTGTAAATCGGCGACTAAGATCGTTTGCTCGTACTGGTGTTGCAATTCAACTCTCTGCTGTAAAGAACCAACAAAATGCCCTAAATGCAGCTGACCTGTTGCTCTATCACCCGTTAAAATTTTTTCTTTGATGCTTGATTGATGTGCGGTGTTTTGATTTTTCATGATATTGCCTCTAGATAGATACACCATCGGAGACAAGCATTGCGAGTATTCATAAGCAGTCTTCCGACGGCTTTGAATATTTACATAGGTGTGATTCAGCGCCGCTCTATAAAATAGAACGCCACCAACAAATTGAGATGAATGTAACTTGAGTATTCATAATCATGCTTTAAAACTATCACCATAAAAATCAAGACTCAAGCACTTTTTTCACTCAGCACTGAAACATTAATGACATTAAAATTCACTAAAACTGTCAGAAATTCGCCTCAAAACCGTCACAAACTCTCTCTAGGATGACAATCAAATTATTGATGTAGTCCAAAAGGATAGAGACCGATGAAGACATTATTAACCAGTGCAACATTACTTGCTACAACCTTATCAAGCCCATTATTTGCAAAAGATGCAGATATTCAATCTCTTGTAAATGCGGCAAAACAAGAAGGCCAAGTATACAGTGTTGGCATGCCGGAGAGCTGGGCAAACTGGAAAGATACATGGAATGACCTAGGAAAAATCTACGGTTTAAAACATCAAGACACCGACATGAGCTCCGCTCAAGAAATTGCAAAATTTGCCGCTGAAAAGAAAAATGCAACAGCAGATATTGGTGATGTCGGTTTCGCATTTGCACGCGTTGCCGTAAAAAAAGGCGTAACACAACCATACAAACCAACAACGTGGAACTCGATTCCTGATTGGGCAAAAGATAAAGAAGGCCACTGGGCACTGGCCTATACAGGGACTATTTCATTTATTTCAAACAACAAACTAGTGAAAAACCCACCAACCTCATGGGATGATTTACTAGAAGGCTCATACAAAGTAAGTGTGGGAGATGTTGGTGTCGCAGCTCAAGCAAACAATGCCATACTCGCGGCTGCTTTTGCAAAAGGTGGCGATGAAAGTAACCTAAAACCGGCAATTAAGTTCTTTGCTCAACTAGCAAAACAAGGCCGCTTGTCTTACACCGACCCTGGTTTAGCTAACTTAGAAAAAGGCGAAGTCGAAGTCGCTGTTTTATGGGATTTCAATGCACTTAACTATCGAGACAAATTAGGACGTGAACGTTTTAGCGTAAATATTCCTCAAGATGGTTCCGTTATCTCAGGCTATACCACAATCATCAATAAATTCGCAAAAAATCCAAACTCGGCAAAACTGGCTCGCGAGTATATCTTCAGTGACCAAGGACAAATTAACTTAGCTGAAGGCTATGCGCGTCCAATACGCAGTGATGTTGCACTGCCTCAGTCGATTCAAGATAAATTAATTCCTAACGACCAATATACCAATGTTCACCCTGTAAGTGATTTTAAAGCATGGGAAAAATCAGCACGTAAACTGCCTCGCCAATGGCAAGAAAACGTATTAATTAATCAACAGTAAGAGGTCACGATGAACAATAAGGTTATCCTTGTTGTACTTGATGGTCTTAATTACCAAGTAGCCCATGATTGTATGGGTTACTTAAATGGGTTAATTGAGCATCAAAGAACAACCTTATATAAACTTCAATCAGAGCTTCCTTCGCTCTCTCGTCCGTTGTATGAATGCTTACTAACGGGAATATCACCGGTTGAAAGTGGGATAGTAAACAATAACATTGTTCGTTTATCTCATTATGAGTCGATATTCAGCCTAGCAAAAGAGCAAGGACGCACAACTGCAGCAGCCGCTTATCATTGGGTGAGTGAACTTTATAATGCAGCACCTTATGATGCAGTACGCGACCGCTTTACTCATGATGAAAACAAGAATATTCAGCATGGCTGTTTCTATCACTGGGACCATTATCCTGATGAGGCGTTATTTATCGATGCAGAGTACCTTCGCCGTACCTACCAACCTGACTTTTTATTAATCCACCCGATGAACATTGACGATATTGGTCATAAGTATGGTTTAGACTCAATCCAATACAGAAACAGCGCTCGTACGGCTGATGTTATTTTATCGAACTACATTGATGATTGGGTAAACGATGGTTATCAAATCATCATCACCAGCGATCATGGTATGAATAATGATTTATCTCATGGCGGGATTTTACCTGAAGAGCGCGACGTCCCTTTATTTGTCATTGGCCATCGCTTTAGCCATCAAGATCCTGTGCTTAAAAACATAAAAATTAAACAGACCGACATCTGTGGTTCTTTATGTCAATTATTGGCACTTGAACACGACAAACCTTATTCTCAGGAATTGTTAGCATTATGAGTAGTTCTGTAGTCACTTATCCTAAAAGCACCTCCAATAAAACACTGACAACTTGGGTAAAGAAAATCAAACCCGCTATTTGGTTAGCACCACTGGCGTTGTTTTTCTACCTATTTCAATTAGCCCCAATGATTTGGGTTTTTATCAATAGCTTTATCTATGAAGATGAATTCTCATTAGAAAATTATCAAGAAATATTTGATTCTAGCTTTATGCTGCAAGGCTTTAGCAACAGTTTATGGCTAGCTGTGTGGTCAAGTTTTATTGGGCTTGCGATTGCCACCTTACTGGTCTCTTCACTTCGTAGAATTGACAGTAAAATACGAGATGGTGTTATTGCATTTACCAACATGAGCAGTAATTTCTCAGGGGTTCCATTGGCCTTCGCTTTTATCATCATCCTTGGTGTAAATGGGGCTTTTACTTTATTGCTAAAACAGTACGGATTAATTGATGACTTTAATCTTTATGGAAAGTGGGGATTACTCACTTTGTATATTTATTTTCAAATCCCATTAGGCGTTCTGTTGCTCTACCCAGCCTTTGATGCGTTAAGCGATGATTGGCAATCAGCCTCTGCTCTACTCGGCGCAAAAACATGGCAATACTGGCTCAAAATAGCACTGCCCGTTCTGTCTCCTGCGCTGCTTGGCACCTTTATTATTCTTATCGCGAATGCCATTGGCGCGTATGCCAGTGTATATGCCTTAACTAATGGTAATTACAACGTTATCACCGTTCGTATTGCTAGCCTTGTTTCTAGTGATTTATTCCTAGAGCCGAATTTAGCTGCTGCCATCTCGGTTATTTTAATGGCCATTCTTGCCTTTATTACCATGATCAATCAATGGCTTATTGCTAGGAGTTATCATGCAAAACGTTAATACGACACTTCATAAATCGGTGGTTTATTCAATCGTGGGATTAATGATGATCCCTATTATCACTACCTTTGTGTATTCAATTTCTTCTCGTTGGGGAGCTACTGTCTTACCTGATGGATTTTCTCTTCACTGGTATGGACAACTCTTAACTGACGAGCGATTTTTAGCGGCTTTTGGACGTTCATTATTTATCGGTATCGCCGCACTGACACTCAGCGTCGTTCTGATCATACCTGCTATTTTTGTCGTATTTTATTACTTTCCAAAACTCGACAAAGTAATGAACATTCTTATCTTATTGCCCTTTGCTGTTCCTCCTGTGGTCTCTTCTGTTGGATTATTGCAGATCTACGCTGACAGCAGTATTCCATTAGTAGGTACACCTTGGATACTGATTGGAACCTACTTCACGATAGCACTTCCATTTATGTATCGCGCTATCTCCAACAGCTTTGAAGCCATTAATTTACAAGACCTTATGGATGCAGCTCATTTACTTGGGGCCAGCACAACAAAAGCGTTTCTCTTGATCATTCTTCCGAATTTACGCAAAGGGTTAATGGCATCACTCTTTCTATCTTTCTCGTTCTTATTAGGTGAATTTGTGTTTGCCAATATCTTAGTCGGCACTCGTTATGAAACTCTACAGATCTACCTTTACAATATGCGTCAAACCAGCGGTCACTTTACGTCAGCTTTAGTGATGACCTATTTCTTATTCATCTTTTTACTGACTTGGTTAGCAAGTCGTTTTAACCGAGGTATTAAATAATGAGCTATGTAAGCGTAAATCAATTAACGAAATCATTTGGTGATAACACTGTCTTTGAAAACGTAAATTTCAATATAGAAAAAGGCGAATTCATTACTTTATTAGGCCCAAGCGGTTGTGGTAAATCTACCCTACTTCGTAGCTTAACGGGATTAGATCCTATCAATAATGGAGAAATTTGGGTTAATGGTGAAAACATTACTCAACAAAGCCCACAACAACGTGGCATTGGTATGGTATTTCAATCTTATGCATTATTTCCAAATATGACGGTAACTGAAAACATCGCTTTTGGACTAAAAATGAAAAAAATTGATGCAAAGACCGTTGGAAAGGAAGTAAATAAAGTCATTGAATTAGTAGATTTAAACGGTAAAGAAAATCGCTACCCGCATCAATTATCAGGCGGACAGCGCCAACGAGTGGCATTAGCTCGTGCACTAGTCGTCAAACCAAGAATATTGCTATTAGATGAACCTTTATCGGCACTAGATGCCAAGATCAGAAAACGCCTTCGTCAACAGATTAGAGACATTCAAAAAGAACTCAATTTAACCACGATTTTTGTCACTCACGATCAAGAAGAAGCCATGATCATGTCGGATCGCATCTTTTTAATGAACCAAGGTGAAATAGTTCAGCAAGGATCACCCGAAGAGATCTACACACAACCAGCTAATGAATTTGTGGCAGGGTTCATGGGACATTACAACTTAGTTGACGCACCAAAGGCCAAGCAATTATTTAATATTGAAACCGAGTGGAAAGTCGCTATTCGACCAGAATCTATTTATGTAAAAGAAGAAGGACGCCATTATGCAGATCATATATCAACACCCAAACAAGGTATTATTAAAAACCACCAGTTACTTGGAAATGTAATACGATACCAAGTAGAAGTAAATGATTGCAGTTTGACTGTTGATTTACTCAATCGCTCATCAGAAAGACTATTAACCGCAGGAAGTACACTAGACTTACTCTTCAACCTTAATGAAATTCAACCAGTGAGAACTTAGTATGACGCAACCATTGTACGTTTTTGATATGGACGAAACCTTGATTAACGGCGATTGTGCCATGATTTGGAATGAATTTTTAGTTGATAAAGGGATTGTAACTGATCCCGACTTTCTAGACGAAAATAAGCGCTTAATGGCTCTATATTCTCGAGGTTTGATGGATATGGAGGACTATTTGTCTTTTTCAATGCAGCCATTGAAAACAATACCAAAGAGTGAAATTGCATTACTAACTTCTGAATGTGTCGAGGAACGGATTTTACCTCTATTATTTCCAGAGGCTAAAACACTTATTACCCAACTAAAACGCGATAATATCGACATGATAATTATCTCTGCATCTGTCGCTTTCTTAGTTCAATCTGTCGCAGATCGCCTTGGTATAGAGCATGCTATTGGAATTGATTTAAAAGAAAAAGGGGAACTCTATACACGTCATATATTAGGTGTTGCGAGTTACAGAGAAGGAAAAGTAGAACGTCTATCAGAATGGTTAAATGGAGGAGATAAAACCTATTCTGAAATACATTTTTATACTGATTCTATCAATGATTTACCATTATGCTTGTACGCGAGCCATACGTACTTAGTAAATCCTTGCGAACAGTTAGCGGTTTATTCAGAAAAGAAAAATTGGCCGGTACTTTCTTGGGGAAGCCAATAACTGATCATGTTTAAAAAGCGTGATATTTAATTTATACAACTAATGATTAAAACGAAATTAAAAAACTGCCAATAGGTTGATTATAACTGTTGGTAATACTTCCTTGACCTGTCTCTTCACAGTATGAAAAATCAATATCAAACGAGTCTAACTCGCCCTTCATTAGAATATTACGTAATAGGACATCACTATTTAATTGATGTATTAGGGCATCCCATGAAACATTGTTTTTGAAAATAGTAAAATTTACTTTCATTCAGTACCTTTGATTTATAATTAAGAAATAAGATTAATTTTCGGCCTAAATATCTCAAATACAAGGATCAGAAAAATTAATACGAATAATGTAATAGATTAATGTTACAGAAAAATGATTGGATTAAAACTAAGATAGTAGAGGTAACTAAGAGATGTTATGACAAGTACGAAACAGGAGCAGATGTTTGAAATGTTTTATATCTTACAGAGTAGAACTAAATCGAGTGTTAACAATATTTAAAAGTAGCGCAGATGATGTAAATATCATCTACGCAACTTATTTGAAATTAAGCAGCTACAACGTTAGCAGCTTGAGGGCCTTTTTGGCCTTGCTCAACTTCAAAAGAAACTTTTTGGCCTTCAGCAAGAGTTTTGAAACCCTCTGAAGCGATAGCACGGAAATGTACGAATACGTCAGCGCCGCCGTTATCTTGAGTGATAAAACCGAAACCTTTCTCTTCGTTAAACCATTTAACGATACCAGTTGTTTTAGACATGTAATGTCCCTTATATATTTAAATTCATAAAAAATCGCATAATGCGATGTGCTTAGAGCTTGAATTATTAAATGTGACGACAAAGCTAAGGGAAACACTGAGAATAACGACATTACGAAGAAATACTAAGGCTTACTTTACTTGATGTTCATTAACAACTCTGAGCAACATAGCGAGATGAATAATACCTTAGTGTCAAACATTGTAAAGTTTTTTCTTCAACTTATTTTCGTTTTTGAGGGGTTCTGCTGCATATATCAATACGTTAGTGCCATTATTCTTTCTGATGGACTTCAACGAAGACTCTTCATTTTAACTCATTAATAAACAATAAGTTAAATTACAAGCTGATAAAGTGAGTTTCTTCATCCAACAAAATCGAAATCTAACATTACCAAGAAAAGCGATTAATTTCTGATCCTCTTTAGCTATGATAATTCTATTAATAAGCCATTATTTTTCTATGTTATCGGAGCATTTACGCATGAAAAAAATTGTCCCATTTATTTTACTCGCCTTTTTCAGTCTGCGTTTATTTGCTTCTGTTCGCCCACACATCCAGCAATTAGAACATGATAGTTTCACTATTTTACGTTCTGCACTAATCGTTGGCGCTGTTTGTTTTGTTATTTCATTGGTTATCAAAAAATTCAAAAAACCATCACCTATAGTAACAAAAACAGACGACATCTCAGAATAGTAGATAAAAAAATAGCGACCAACTTGGTCGCTATTTTTACTTGTATCTACTGTTGAATTTCAGCTTCATGTTTATAAATATGGAGATCTCGTTGTGGGAATGGAATACTCACACCTTCAGCATCAAAACGTTTCTTAACGGCTTCAGTTACTTCCCAATACACATCCCAATAATCATCCGTCTTCACCCATGGGCGAACAACGAAATCTACTGACGATTCATTTAGTGTATGTAGCTTAATCATGTGTTCAGGCGATTTTAAGACTTTTGGGTGACTTAACAAAATATCATTAAAGATAGATTTTGCTTTTTCAATATCGTCTTGGTAACCAATACCAAAAACCATATCTACACGTCGCACAGTCTCAACCGTGACATTCTTAATTACGTCACCCCAAATTTTATTATTTGGGAAAACCAAATTTTGATTATCAACCGTTTTAATTGTTGTTGAAACTAAGTTCATGTGGCTCACTTTGCCCGTAATACCAGCAATCTCAACCAAGTCATTAACATCAAATGGACGGTAAATAAGAATCATCATGCCTGATGCAAAATTTGATAATGTGTCTTTTAATGCAAAACCAATTACGACACCAGCAACACCAAAACCAGCCAATAGCGGTCCCAGATCAATACCAACTTGAGATAGAGCAATCAAGATACCAATCAGCATCACTAATTTAGAACCCATCGATACAAAAAAATCTTGCATCAAACGACTAAATTTCATTTTAGAGTGAGACACACTGCGTTTAATCGTTTTTCCAGCCAATTGAGATAGAACACGAGCAACCCAAAGGATAATAAAGAAAATAAGCACTTTAAAGACTAAAGATGGCGCATTTTGAATCGCCCATTCTTTAAAGCCATTACCCCACTCTTCCACAAGCCCATAAGCTACGCCTATATCAAGCACGTCACTATTGATATCTCCTGTCATTGAAAAGATAAGTTGCTTATATTTAGTAATATCAACACCATTTTCTTCCATTAATGCCGTTGTGGCTTGTAAGCTAGCCACCATTAATGAGATACGTTCAGTTAAATTTACTGCATTATGCTTTAACGTTGCCTTTTGCTCTTCTGATGCAAACTTCAAACGTTTAGCAATATCATTTCGCTGAGTATTAAGGTAATGAATTACATTAAACAAAAGGTCTGCTCGGGTTTCTAATTCTTTTAAAATCGTTTTTTCTTCTTTAGAGAAATCAATGTTTAATTCTTCACCCCAAGCTAAAGTTTCAAATGCTTCTACGTAATATTGGTCCATCAAACCAAGGCGCTTTTGAGCTGCAAATTGCAAATCAGCTTTCTCATCGCCACTTGCTTTTCTTGATGCTTTTGTTATGCGAATTAACTCTTTTTGGCTATAAGCCAATAACTGATTAATCAGTTGCATTTCAGATTGAACAAGGCCATTTAATTCGGCTTTTTTTGTATCTTCTTGCAATTCTAATACAATATCAGCTCGAACTCTTTCATTTTGTCGATGTAATACATCTTCAAAAAAAGGTTTATCGGCAGGATCAGCAGTAGATAGTTGAACTAAACGTTCCTGTAAGTTTTGTTGTGTTGCTTTAATTTCATTAAGACTTTTTGCATAAGTTGGAGCAATAAAGCTAACCATCAATAACAACAAAGCCACATATTTCTTAATCATAAAAAACGTCCTATATAAATCATGACCATATAATAATCTAAGCTTATGTATTCTCGTGCATAACTCTTATCAATCATAGTGGCAAACGATGAAAATGCGCTCAAATGTTGAGAATTTGTGATATTAAAATGCACTTACTGGGAGTTTTTTTACTTACTTATGTATCTATCTCTGTGAGATATAGTTAACACACTGAATAAAGCAAAAATTAACCTACAAAAAAAGACGTATTTATATGTAATAAATACGCCTTAAAAAAGAATAAACGTTATATATTTTTATAATGCAGCTACGATAGTTTTTAACTGCTCAACTAATTCTTCGTTTCTTAATTCCCCTTTTTCCATATCAAAGTTATCATAAAAACTTGGTATAGAAAGCGAGCCTTTTACTTCTGCTGCGAAATAAGGAGCAGAGCCAGTCGCTGCGGCTAATACACTTGCGGCACCACCAGGGCCAGGAGATGTCGCTAACATAATCACAGGTTTACCTTGATACACTTTCATATCAATACGTGAAGTCCAATCAAACACATTTTTAAATGCTGCAGCGTATGAACCGTTATGTTCTGCGTATGAAATTACAATCGCATCCGCTTCACCGAGCTTTTGGAAAAAACGTTTAGCCGGTTCTGGCTGACCTAGTTCCTTTTCTTTATCTTCACTAAAAATTGGCATTTCAAAATCATTTAAATCTAATACATCAACATCAGCGTTAGGCACTAAACCAGCTGCGTAAGTTGCCAATTGTTTGTTTATTGAAGTTGAACTACTGCTTGCTGCTAATGCTAATACTTTCATCGTTATTCCTTACTTATCTATTTTGAGTAAAAAGAGTAGGTGATACTTTTCTCTTTTCAAGATCATTCTGTTTTTTGCGATAGAGTAACTATAGTTTAATTACAGATATTGATTAATAGCCTAAATGTGTAATGATTGTTTCCATATGACTCGTAATTATACTTAGGAATAGAATAAATGGCGTTTAATTCTGCTCTATTTGATGGAATGATAATTTTTTCTGAAGTGATAAACAGCGGCAGTTTTACTCAAGCTGCACACAATAGTGGCCATTCAACGTCATACATAAGTAAAGAAGTAAGTAAATTAGAAGAGCGCTTAGGTGTTAGATTACTCCATCGTACAACACGAACCTTACGCCTAACTCCAGAGGGAGAGCTCTATTTTCAGCAATGCCAGCAATTAATTGAAGATGCACAAATGGTAGAAAATGCAGTGACAGGTCAACAAGACACCCCAAAAGGTCGCTTAAAAGTCAGTTGCCCTGTTGGCTTTGCACTCTCTCGTTTACGCCCGATACTCGGCAAGTTCTCAGATCGTTATCCAGATATCACTCTAGAATTAGATTTAAATGATAGGAAAATTGATATTGTCGCAGAGGGATTCGATCTTGCGATTAGAGCCTCTCATCAACTTGAAGATTCGAGTTTAATCAGTCGTCGCTTCTTACGATCTGAAGGCATTGTAATAGCCTCACCAGATTACTTAAAAAAACACGGTTCACCAAAACACCCTAAAGATCTATCAAACCATAAGACCATTAGTTATAGCTATGTAAAGCAAGGAGCTGTTTGGGACTTTATTGATAAAGATAACCAACCTTTTGCCGTACCAATACAGAGCCAAATAATCACCAATAATTCATTTATGGAAGTATCTTTGTGTGTTGAAGGTGAAGGTATTACACGAATTCCTCGCTTCCATTTAAGAAACGAACTAGAAACAGGACAGCTAGTAGAGTTATTTGCTGACTATCCAAAAATCATCATTGACGTATTTATGGTATATCCAAGTAGAAAGAATATGTCAGGAAAGGTGCGCTGCTTTTTAGATTTCATAACAGAACACCTAGGTGATAAGTAGTAACAAGAGTAAATACTATTCTTCTAACAACGCTTCAAAACGATCCAATCCTCTCAATGGATCAAAATCTGTTTCTTCAAGAATTAAATCACGCATTGATGAGCTTGCCATAATTGAACGTTGCAAATCATCAATAGCTTGTACCTCAGCCCCCAATTGCGCATACCCACACGCTCGTTGAAACAGAGCATGTGCATTTTGGTCATCGACTTCTAATACTCGATTACATAAATTCAATGCCCAGTGAAATTCACGCATTTCCATTGCGGCATCTGCTTTATAAGTTAACGCTTCTAAATCACCGGGTCTAACTTTTAAAATCTCATCATAAATTTCCATTTTTTGCTCTGCAGTTTGAACGCTTTGAGCTCTCAGCCACAAGTTATGAACTTCATTAATAATTTCAATTTCACGGTTATTTTCAGTAATAATTCGCGTTTTACGCTTGAGATCTCTCTCTAAGGCAACAAATTTTTTCTCATAATCTTGGGCAATTTTATTGAGCTGTTTGTCTGCCATTTCCTTAGTGTTTTGTTTAATTTCTTTTAAAGATTGCCAACCTATCAAAGCCACCAGTGATGCTACCGCGGCAATAACATAGAAAAAGTATGTCACAGTTACATTTGAGTAATTAAGCGATTTGTCCGCAACAGCAAGCTCTCTGTCTGTAATTTGGATAATCATTCTTCGCTCTAAATCTTGCTGATCCGTTCGTAGTGCTTTTAGCTCATCAAGAACATAGCGCTCCATTAATGGTCTATCTAAATAATCTTGATCTGAATACGCCACTTCTTCAGCTTGTACTGAAAGTGAAGAGAAAAGAACAACAATGAGCAAGAAAAAGTGTCGATACATAGGGATACCCTTATTAATCGTGTATTTATAGATGATGTATTAAAGATAACACATCAAAGCCAATTACATCGTATTAACAAGAGGAATCAAACAAAGAAAACATGCCTATCTTATGGGAAGAATAAACAATTAAAAACCGACTACCATAGAACCCACAAGTAACCCAGCCATACTGTAATTAAATACTTTTAAATGACTTGGCTTCGTTAACCTTTTTTGTAATTGCTTACCTGCTGCCGTCCAAAAACTGACCGTTGGCACATTAATACAGATAAACACAAAAGCAATAAGAAACACGCTAAACATATCCGAACTGGTCGCGTAAATACTCATCACAGATAATGCCATCGACCATCCTTTTGGGTTAACCCATTGGAAGCTCGCCGCTTGCAAAAACGACATTGGTTTATAATCGCCATTAATATTGTCCACAGGCTTGCTGCTTGCGATTTTATACGCTAAATACAACAAATAAACAGCACTAATAATCTGTAATGCTTTCTCTAGTTGCGGATACGTTTGAAAAAACTGAAGCAAACCAAATCCAACCAGTACCAACATAAACGCAAAACCAAATATTACCCCCAGCATATGAGGAATTGTTCGAACAAAACCGACATTAGCACCAGAGGTCATTAACATAATATTATTTGGGCCTGGCGTGAATGCACCAACAAACGCAAAAGTAATTAACGCAAATAAATGAGGATATTCCATACTGACAATCTTATAAAAATAAATACTGCTTGTATCTTAATGCGAGACTAAGTAAATTTTCTGTCTATATTTGCTTTAAATAAATTAAATACACAAGGATTGGTCGCCATGGATAGATTTGACGAAAGAATATTGCAAGAGTTGAAATTGAATGGTCGACTGACTAATGTCGAACTATCAGAACGCATCGGATTATCTCCTTCTGCAACCCTAAGACGAGTACAAGAATTAGAAAGAAATCAAACGATTCAAGGGTACCGAGCGGTATTGAACCCTAGTAAATGCGGGGTAGGTTTTATTGCGTATGTAACCATTGGTTTATCGAACCACAGTAAGCAATCTCAGAAAGGGTTTGAGGCTCAAATCATAGATTCTAAAGAAGTTGTTGAGTGCCATAATATAACAGGTTCAAACGAATACTTATTGCGGGTTGAGACTGAGAGTCTATCCTCTTATAAGCAATTTCATTCAAATGTGCTTGGAGAGATCTCTCAGGTCAACTCAATTGGAACCTTAGTGGTGATGGACACGCCTAAAGATGAGCGTACTTAGGCGTGTAAATACTTTGCTAGAAATGTGTTTCGGCTTAACTGATGTAATTGTTTTACCGAGCTCAATATCATTTTCACTGGAACAATAATAAAGTAAATAGAGGCAATAACGACCATAACAGGATCCGCAAGCTGGGCATAATGTGCGTATGACGTTAATAACAATAATTTAGCTATCATAAAACCAACAAACACTGCAGCACTGATCACGGTATCCATTAGCCACTGTTTTGCCTCAGCATCAATCAAAGCTGAATTAACTTCATGACCTTGAGTCTTCATAACCCAATAACTGGTATAACAACCAATCATGCTAAACACACCAAATGCCAACGCGATACCCGTATTAACTTCTCTACCGCCCTCCATTATCGCTTGAACCGCAGCAATAAATGACAGTACACACATTAAGGTAATTGCGATCCCTTTTAGCAAAATAACTGAAGACTCAATTACCTTAACGCGCTTAATATTCTTTGATACGTCTTTTCTGCGAATGTATAAAACTGCCATTAGAGAAACTAACGTTAACCCTAAACTGACTAGCGAATATACTCCATCAAAAATAATAACGAGTGAATGAATTAACGTACCTAGCGCAATACCAATCATGGCAAACAATAACGCTGAAAACGTTGAGACTAATAACAATTGCCTTTCTTTATGAACTGAATACGACATACTTTTTACTCCATGACTTATTTTTCGTCTTTTTTATATATGTAGCGCATAATATAACGGAAATTGGTGATAGTATAATCAGTCAGCGTCAGGTTATTCGTCGCTTAATGTTAAGCATATGTTTCACCACTATATTGTTGGGTCTAGATCATGAAAACCAGTCAAATTGAAATGTTCTTATATACGGTTGAGTTAGGCTCTATTGCGGAAGCCGCACGTAAACTTCAAAAAAGCAGAACAACGGTAAGTGCGGCATTAAATGCATTAGAAGATGAGTTGAATGTAACGTTATTAACTCGCACAGGAAATCGCATTACGCCAACCGAAATTGGTGAGTCTCTTGTGCATGATTTCCAACGAATATCTCTTATTAGTAATGATATTGAAAACAAATGCTTTCAATACAATAACGGTGTTGCTTCAACCATTCGAATTGTTCGTGATGATGCGCTACCTGAAGCAATTTGGCGTCAAATCTTAGGTAAAATGAGCCGTAAATTTCCGAGCACCAGTATTTCGATTTATGTTGCCCCTTCTCCCGAATTAGAGGAAATGGTCGAGCAAAATATTGTTGATGTAGCGTATGGTTTACTACCCATAAATAATGAACTTATGCATGTGCAGCAAAATGAATTAGGCCAAATAAGAATGATGTCTGTTGCCCATAAAGACCATCCTCTTAATCAGCTTAGAAAAGTGAATTTCACCGATCTTGAAAGTAATACAGAAATTATTGTCAATTACATTGATGAAGACGGATTAATGATAGTAGAGCCCAAATCAAGTAAGTACATTGCTCTGACGTTTTATGAACACCTGCGTGATGCGGTTTTAGATAAAACTGGCTGGTCTTCGGTTCCTTCATTACTGATTAATGAACACTTACGAAACGGTACATTAAAGGTTCTTAAACATAGTCGAGCAATGAATTGGCAATCTTTCGCTGAAATGACAAAATCAAACATGCCTAGAGGTGTAATTATTGATTGGTTATCAGAGCAAGTTGAAGATTATTTACTCGAAGTATCTGAATAATAAATAACAACAAAGGGCTGAGAATACAGACAATTCTCAACCCTTTTAATTTATCGACTTAAACGCTGATCGACCTCAACCGCTAACGCAACTGATGCTCCAACCATTGGATTATTACCCATACCGATAAAACCCATCATCGCAACATGAGCAGGAACTGATGAGCTACCCGCAAATTGGGCATCTGCATGCATTCTTCCCATCGTATCTGTCATGCCATAAGACGCAGGACCTGCTGCAACATTATCTGGGTGTAATGTACGACCTGTGCCGCCGCCTGATGCCACAGAAAAATACGGTTTTCCTTGTGCTAGACGTTCTTGTTTATAAATACCAGCAACCGGATGTTGGAAACGTGTTGGATTCGTTGAGTTCCCTGTAATACTTACATCAACGCACGCCGCATGCATAATCGCCGTACCTTCACGGACATCATCTGCACCGTAACATAAAATCTCGCCACGCTCTGTCTGTGAAAAACGTTTTCTGCTGACTTCAACTAACTCACCTGTTTGGTAGTTAAATTCCGTTCTAACATAAGTAAAACCATTAATTCGAGAGATAAGGTAGGCCGCATCTTTGCCTAAGCCATTCAATACTACTCTCAGTGGGGTTTGACGTGATTTATTTGCATTCAATGCAATTTTAATCGCGCCTTCTGCCGCAGCAAAAGACTCATGTCCCGCTAAGAAAGCAAAACATTGAGTTTCATCAGATAATAAACGTGCAGCTAGAGCACCATGACCAAGGCCAACTTGGCGCTGTGCTGCCACACTGCCTTTTTTACAAAATGCTTGCAGACCTTCACCAATAATATTAGCTGCTGCTGCTGCACTATTTGCTTTACGGTATAAGGCTAAAGCCGAACCTAATGTGTAAGCATCGCATGCATTGTCAAAAGCAATTGGTTGAGTATCGAGAACAAGTTTTTTAGGATCTATCCCCAAATCAAGGCAATAATTATACGCTTGATCAAGTGTCGAGAAATTCATTTCTTCAAGTAGTGTTTGGATATTCGTATTCATAATGATGGCCTCAATTATTCTTGATGTGGATCGACAGTTTTTACCGCTTCAGCAAAGCGCCCATAAGTTCCCGTAGCGCCTTTTAACGCGTCTTCAGCAGGAACGCCTTTACCGATATCTGCCATCATTTTTCCAAGATTTAAATACTCATAGCCAATCACTTCACAGCCTTCATCAAGCCCTAAGCGAGTGACGTACCCTTCAGCAAGTTCCATATAACGAACACCTTTTGCGCTCGTTGAATAACTTGTGCCTACTTGGCTTCGTTTATTCTTCCCTAAATCTTCTAAAGCAGCACCAATCTCTAAACCACCCTCTGAAAATGCAGATTGAGTTCGGCCGTAAGCAAATTGAAGAAAGATTTCACGCATAGCAACATTAATTGCATCGCACACTAAATCAGTATTCATTGCTTCTAAAATAGTTTTTCCTGTGAGGATTTCTGCCGCCATTGCCGCTGAATGCGTCATACCAGAACAACCAATCGTTTCGATCAGAACTTCTTCGACGATGCCGTCTTTTACATTCAGGGTTAGTTTTGCTGCACCTTGTTGAGGAGCACACGCACCGACACCATGGCTTAATCCTGAAATCGCGATGACTTCTTTAGGATTAATCATTCGACCTTCAATAGGAATAGGAGCTGATGGGTGTAAATCGCCTCTTTGGATAGGGCACATGGTTTGAATTTCTGATGCGTATTGCATAATATTTTCCCAATGATTAGGAAAACAGGTGTAAGTGGGCGTTATTTACCTACAGACCAAGAGCGATCAACAAAGACCGTTCAAACAGATACACCTGTTCTCTTTACTGTAGGAGTCATCAGCCAATATTGGCGGTTAAGTAGGTGGTACCCCATCACCTTGTACACATTTATATTAGACCTAACTCACACTTTCATGCAACCAACTTATTAGACTTATTCCACATAATAATCGTGATTTTTATATGTTAATCACCATAAAGAGATAGAGTTCCCCCCTCTCTCTTTATGATTAAAACACTTCATATTTTATTTAAGACTATAATGCTTTCATATTAATTTTATGACCTAAGTACATAACATCCACCGTTGCGTAGCCAAGGGAAACAGCTTCAAACTGTTGGCTTAATTCATGCGCATGATCTTCATCTTTTGCCATAATAGAGACTGAATATGTTGGTCGTGTTGAACCATCTTTTACTGTTTGGGTATCAATATAAGAAGACGTAACCAGACCCGATTTATTAAGCGCAATGACACGCTGCAAATCAATTCCAATCACTCGATCCATTTCCATTACATCAATATCAGTATTCCATTCAAACATCAGTGCATAGTTTTTATTTACCGGAGTGTTATCTAACCACTTACCCCCTAACAACTGGATATTAGAAATCTTAACTATGTTTTCTTTATAAAAAGGAAGTGATGCTAGTTTACTTTCAACCTCTTTTTCACTATCCGCTTGGATCACAAATCGAAGAATACCCATTGGTTTTCCGTCAATATAACTTTCAGAAATAAACATATCTTTAATTTCTTTTTGCTTAATTAATTCTCCGAATGCGGAACGTTGAGCACTCATTAACTCCAGTACTTTTTCAACATTCGTTGTATTCCAGTTTAATGAAACACCATAATCAGCTGCTTGTGTGAGCGTTGAAAATCCAAATAGTGATGCGATCAATAATGTTGATTTAATTAATTTTTTCATGACTTTATTCTCTCTAATTTAATGATTTTTATATTGTTCTAATCAGGGATTACTTAAAAACGTGAACGGTAAGAGCGGTGACACGCATTACAAGTATCTTGTGCTTGTTCTAAACCCGCTTCTGCTAATGCTTTGTCTTGTTGTTGGCTTGCTTGATAAAGCTGAACAAAGCCACTATCCATCTCTTGCATCAATTGATTAAACTTTTCAGGTTTATTCCATACTGCTTCTTTTGCTTTACTGCCATCTTGGCTACTTTCAGGAAATGCTGTGGTTAGTAATTGGCTATGTTTAGAAAGTTCATAACTTATCGACTCAATTTCATTCCAATTAGGTGCATCTTCATCAATCATGTCTTCGACTTGCTCTGATTGATTTTCAATATTCACAAATGCCAGCTGTCTTGCGTTAATTAGCTCAACATTCGATTGAGCAAATACAATATTTGGTAATAAAACACATAAGCTAAGTACTAGTTTTTTCATTGGTTTCTCTCTGATTAATGTCTGACTCACTTCAAGTTGCATTTAATTTACATCACAACAGTTGCACATGCAACTATTGTGATGTAAATTATTCTCAGTTAGTTAAACAATTTATCAATTAGGAACAATAAAATGAAGATTTGGGATTTACCAACACGTTTATATCACTGGCTTCAAGCACTACTTTTTATCGGATTAGCAGCAAGCGGTTTCAACGGTGAAGGACCACATATCTATTTAGGTTTAGTGCTTTTTACTCTTATTATGTGGCGCATTGTATGGGGATTTATTGGTAGTGATACAAGCCGCTTTAAACAATTTATCTCTTCTCCAAAGCGTACTGTTCGTTATTTATTAGGAAAAGAGCCTTCAAAATCAGGTCATAATCCAGCAGGATCTTGGATGGTTATCGGATTAATTAGCACCTTATTTATTCAATGTATTACCGGAATAGCGTTAGCGGGGTTATTTGACCACATCCCTTACGCTGATATCGTCTTAAATGATGATGTCTTTGATGTTTTCGTTACCCTGCATGGAATATGTGCACGTTTACTACCCGCATTAGTTATCTTGCACTTAATTGCTATTCTCTTTTATAAACTGCGTTCAAAACCACTTGTTTGGACAATGATCTCTGGCGTACAGAAGCAACTCACAGAAAATCAAGCCTCGTCGAACCTGATGTTTGTATCCAATAAACGTGCATTATTAGTGCTAATTGCAACCGGATTAGTTACCATTGCAATAGTTGTAAGTGCAGGAGTCTAAACACAATGGAAGAATTTGATCGTCAAAGCAGCTTTGGATGGATGATTAACGTTATTGCCAATCAAGCCTCAAAGAATTTCGAAGCAGAATTAAAACAGCACGGTTTAACTGTTGCTCTTTGGCCAACCATGATGTGTTTATGGGAAGAAGAAGGAGTAACTCAACGTGATATTGCAGAAAAATCAAAAGTGGAAAATTCCACAACAACACGAACATTAGATAAATTAGAAAAACTTGGCCTTGTTGAACGACAAGCGGATCCCAACAGCCGTCGTTCATTTCGTATTTACCTCACAGATGAAGGCCGAGCATTAAGAGAAACACTTTTGCCGGTCCCTGTGAAGGTGAATAAAGAAGCGCTTAGCTCTCTTGATCTAAACGAGCAAAAAGAGATGATTCGACTACTGCAAAAAATGGTCGCTGCTGTATAAATTATCTCTAACAAAATACGATAAATAGCCCACTAGAATGGGCTATTTTTTTATAGAAAAAACATGAAATTGTTCTATTTCACACAACTAAATACATAGAACCCTAACTAAATAAAAGTATAAAAACGAGATCAATGTCGCATTAAACGGCTAAGAAATGCTCTTTTTTTGTGATTAACTTGCCTTTAGGTCTCTATAAATGCCCATAATAAAAATGAATTTAATTAGAGTACAAAGGATATGTATTTACATATGACTATTGCAGCGCCCAGAATCTTGTGTTCAAGCATGGATATTGAACCCAGCAAAAAATGGACATTTAGAGAGCCATCAAGGACAGACGGTGACGATGTTTATACATTGATCACCGAGTGTCCCCCTCTTGATATCAACTCTTCATACTGTAATTTCCTTCAATCTACACATTTCAGTAAGACCTCCGTTTTAGCAGAGAAAGACGGCAACCTGGCTGGTTTTATCTCTGGTTACCATAAGCCTGATGATCCAAAGACATTATTCATCTGGCAAGTCGCAGTTTCTCCTCGCTATCGAGGTAAAGGTTTAGCTTACTCAATGCTAAGTGAACTTTTACAAAGAAAAAACCTCAAGCACACAGAATTCTTAGAAACGACGATCACCAAAGCTAATGACGCCTCTTGGTCACTATTTAAAAAGCTAGATGCCGAGCATGGTGACCAAGGTGAAGTTACGACGTTTCTAGACAAAGAAGCTCATTTCAAAAGCAAGCACGATACTGAATATTTGTATCGTATCGCTCTAAAATAAAATAGGAATCATAAACGGACTCATCATGAATATTTTCAAGAAGCAAGAATCAAAAGTACGTTCATACTCAAACAGTTTTCCAGTTATCTTTCAAAAAGCAAAAGGATGTTGGCTAGAAACCGAAAGCGGTGAACGTTACTTAGACTTCCTTGCAGGAGCCGGATCACTCAACTACGGTCATAACAACCCAGTTTTAAAGCAAGCTTTACTTGAATACATCGAAACAGATGGCATCACTCATGGCTTAGATATGCACTCTAGCGCAAAAGCCACTTTCTTGAATGCATTAAATAACTATATTCTTGAACCTAGAAATCTAGATTATAAGGTTCAGTTTACCGGTCCAACCGGAACCAATGCAGTTGAGGCCGCTTTAAAACTGGCACGTAAAGTCACTAACCGAACTAACATTGTCGCCTTCACGA
Organism: Aliivibrio sifiae; assembly: GCF_002954705.1. Classification (GTDB taxonomy): domain Bacteria; phylum Pseudomonadota; class Gammaproteobacteria; order Enterobacterales; family Vibrionaceae; genus Aliivibrio; species Aliivibrio sifiae_A. The sequence continues at coordinate 33,831 of NZ_MSCO01000002.1, read as the reverse complement.
ATGGCTTCCACGGTTGTACTGCTGGAGCACTTGCAGCAACAGGTAATCAACACCATCGCCAAGGTGCAGGTTTTAGTTTAAACAACATCACTCGCATTCCTTTTGAAGGCTATGCCGACATCGATGGCCTTAACTTATTTGAAACCATGCTATCTGATAATTCAAGCGGTTTAGATAAACCAGCTGCGGTACTTTTAGAAACCGTACAAGGTGAAGGTGGACTAAACGTCGCATCAAACGAATGGTTACAACGTCTAAGCAAAATTTGTAAAGCTAACGATATTCTTATGATTGTTGATGATATCCAAGCAGGTTGTGGTCGTACTGGTACATTCTTTAGTTTTGAACCATCAGGCATTAAGCCAGATATGATTACATTATCTAAATCCATTGGCGGCTACGGCTTACCAATGGCGATTGTATTGCTAAAACCAGAATTAGATGAATGGAAACCGGGTGAGCATAACGGTACTTTCCGTGGTAACAACCACGCTTTTATTACCGCAGCTAAAGCACTAGAGATTTACTGGGCAAACTCAGATTTTGAAACACACATCAAGCAGTGCTCTCAAAAAGTCAGTGATGTCATTCTTCGTGCTGTAAAACGCTACCCTAAATTGTTTGTTCAACAAAAAGGTCGCGGCATGATGATTGGTATTGAGTGTAAAGATGGCATTATCTCAAGTGACATCGCTAAAGATTGTTTTAAAAACGGCATGATCATTGAAACTGCTGGTCCATCTGATGAAGTTGTGAAATTCTTCTGTCCATTAACGATCACAGAATCAGAGCTAGAAGAAGGCCTGACCATCTTTGAAAACGCAATTGATAACATTGCAGAAAAACACTTCAAAAAAGCATCTTAATCAGGGACGAAACAATGATTGTTAGAACACTAGACGAATGTCGTGATAGCGAACGACGCGTAGCATCTGAAACATGGGAAAGCGTAAGGATGTTGTTGAAAGACGACAACATGGGTTTCTCTTTCCACATCACCACAATTTACCAAGATACAGAAACGCATATTCACTACAAAAACCACCTAGAGTCAGTCTATTGCATGAGTGGCGAAGGTGAAATTGAAGTCATTGGCGGTGAAACCTACCCAATCAAACCGGGCACCTTATACATTCTTGATAAGCATGACGAACACTACTTGCGTGCTTATAAAGATAAAGAAATGGTGATGGCGTGCGTGTTCAATCCACCAATCACAGGTGCCGAAGTTCATGATGAAAACGGCGTCTACCCTATCTTAGATTAAACACTCATTCCCCCTAGTGCTTATTTAAGTTAGCAGTAAATCCACTTGAGTCCATGGTGACTCAAGTGGATTCTCTCCCTCAAAGTCAAAAAGGATTACCCATGACTTATACCGTAGAAAAAATCGGCGGTACTTCTATGACTGCGTTTGACGCCGTTTTAGACAACATCTTTCTTCGCCCTCAAAATCCATATAACCGTGTTTTTGTTGTATCTGCTTATGGTGGTATTACCGATTCATTACTTGAATGTAAGAAAACAGGCAAACCAGGTGTTTATAAGCTTATCGCTAAACGTGATGATAGCTGGGATGAAGCATTAGAGTATGTGAAAAATCGCATGCTATTAACCAATGAACACCTCTTTATTGATCCGTTAAATCGTTTGAGAGCTGATAAATTCATTTGTTCACGAATTGATGAAGCCAAAACCTGTATTTCTAATATTCTTGAAACTTGTCAGTACGGCCAGTTTTCATTGCGTCGTTATTTGCCTCAAGTACGTGAATTTCTGTCTTCTATTGGTGAAGCGCACAGCGCCTTTAACACGGCATTAAAGCTAAAAACCGTTGGCATTAACGCTAGGTTCGTAGATCTCTCTGGTTGGGACAACCAAACTCCGAGAACATTAGATGAAACCATCACTGATGTATTTAAAGATATTGATGTCACCACAGAGCTGCCGATTGTTACTGGCTATGCATATTGCAAAGAAGGCTTAATGGGCACGTACGACCGTGGTTACAGTGAAATGACTTTTAGCCGCATTGCTTCACTTACCAATGCTGATTTAGCCATTATCCATAAAGAATATCATTTAAGCTCAGCTGATCCGCGTGTTGTAGGCACAGATAAGGTATTCCCAATTGGACGCACCAATTACGACGTTGCAGACCAATTAGCAAGCTTAGGAATGGAAGCCATTCACCCTAATGCTGCGGCAGGTCTTCGTGAAAGTGATATTGAAATCCAGATTAAAAACACTTTTGAACCAGAACACAAAGGCACATTAATCTCATCAGATTACCAGCCAGAAACCAACAAAGTCGAGATCATTGCAGGTAAAGAAAAAGTGTTTGCCCTGCACCTATTTGATCAAGCAATGGTAGGCCAAGTGGATAACGTCGGCTATGAGTTAATGGAGATTATCTCAGACGCACAAGTGAGTTTAATAGGTAAAGAAATGAATGCTAATTCAATTACTTATTACCTTGGCGGTAGCACTGAAAACCTTAATAAACTGTTATACAAAGCAGAAAAACGCTATCCAAAGGCCTCTATTAAAGGTCGTATGGTGGCGTTAATCTCGGTGATTGGCTCTCAGATTGATACCAACAAAGCATTAGCGAAAGGAGTATTATCATTGATGAATAATGACGTCACCCCTGTAGCTCTGCATGCTTCTATGCGTAATGTGAACGTTCAGTTTGTAGTAAGTGATCAAGATTACCAGAATGCTATCCGAGCGCTCCACCACGAGTTCTGTGAAGAGTCAGCGGCAACACAATTAAAAACAGAGCAAGTCGCCTAGTTCCGTTTTACAGTGTAAATAAATAATAAACCGTTAGTGATTAGCTAGCGGTTTTTTTTGGCTAATCGCCTGTAAAGAGGACAATAACTCTTCTAATACAGGACCAAACACATGGCTACGAGACACCAAGCAACCCATAGGGGTAAACCACCCATCAAATTCATGTGCAATAGGCAACGCCACTAACTTATTCTGCTCTAATGATGTCGCTACACTATGTTCTGGTACTATCGCCCAACCAACTCCTTTGCAGGCTAAATCCATCAAGGTTTGATGCGTATTGGCATACCACAGCTTTGAGCTAATTCCATAGCTGAACCACAACTCTTTACGCTTTGAACTGCGATGTACCAATTGTCGATGCCCTTTCAATGCTGCATCATTCACAACAGCTAAACTGGCTAACTCATGTTCTGGAGAAGCAACCGTCAAAAAGCGTACATGGCCTAGAGTAAAGAAATCCATGTCTACTTTTAACTCGCCATCTGCGTAGACAATACCGACTTGGGCTTTGCCTTTTTTTACTAGCTCTTCAACATCAAACGTTGAAGTTGTAATGATCTCAAAATCCGTCACAGGAAACTTATCTGCCAATGCCGCCAATATTTGCAATACATCGTCATTCATTAAGCTCTCATCAATGGCGATAACTAACTCATATTCGTGTTCTCTTTCTAACGATTCTAATTTTTGGTCAAAGTATTTTTGTTGATGCAAAATAGATTGAGCAATCGGCAATAACGCTCTGCCTTTCTCTGTCAGCACTGGCGTGTTCTTCTCACGATTAAACAGTTCTTGGTTAATGGCGATCTCTAAATTGGCAATGGCCTGACTCACACCCGATTGAGCGCGCTTTAACTGACGAGCTGCGGCAGAGAATGAACCGCACTCACACACGGTGACAAAGATTTTTAATTGCTCAAAACTGTACATGGCATTGACTTAATAAATTGTTCAGGCCCCAAACTATCACGATTCGTGATGGCTGTTAACTTTATCTCTTTTATTCCCTCTCTATAATCGCTGATTCATTATTTTTAAATATATCAATAACCATTAAGAGTCATCGCAATGAAAACAACCGAACGTATTTTCCACGCTGTATTATTTGAGGTATTGGCGGTATCTCTGTCTATCATTGGATTAGCTATTTTTACTAGTCACGACGTTACTGCTCTATCAGGAACCATGATAGTTGTTGCCACTATCGCGATGATCTGGAACTTTATTTATAACTGGATTTTCGATCAATTCTTCACTGGCGAGAAAACACAGCGCACCCTTTCATTACGCATCTTCCACGTTGTTTTGTTTGAATTAGGGTTACTGTTCGTAACTGTACCTGTGATGGCTTACTTATTAAACGTAGGCATCTGGGAAGCGTTTGTGATGGATATTGGCGTGACTATTTTTATCACTATTTACGCATTCACCTTTAACTGGGTATACGACAATGTAAGAGCGGTATTGGTGAGAAGAATGGCGAGAGATGAGTCGTTGATGGTACGATAAGTAGAAAGCTAACTTTAATACGCCTCTGTAAATAGACATTTTTTTTACTATAGTAAAAGGTTAGAATGCCAAACTAAATAAAAAATTAGGTAATTTTAATGAGAATTGTAGATCTATTTTCGGGACTAGGTGGTTTAACAGTCGGTGCACTAGAAGCCGCTAGAGCTTTAAACTTAGACTTTGAAATATTTCTCGCCAGCGATATTGAGCCTAGTTGTTCTGATTTTTATCGACATAATTTTAAAGACTACATCAGATATTTTCATGACGAGGATATTAAAGGTTTGCACGTCGAAAATATTCCTTACGAAGAAATTGATTACCTTTTTGCAGGACCTCCTTGCCAAGGTCATTCTGATTTAAACAATAGATCAAGACGAAGTGACCCTAGAAATGATTTGTATTTAGAGACACTTAAAGTCATAAAATATCTAAAACCCAAAGTTTTTTTAATCGAAAATGTACCTACTGTAATTCATTCAAAACAAGGTGTAGTTACTCAATTAAAAGAACAGTTAGGATCATTATATTATATAAAAGAGTTAGTTGTAGACTTTGAATTGATGGGAATTGCTCAAACTCGAAAGAGACACATTTTACTAGGTAGTTTAACTCCTTTTGAGGATGGTATTTTAACCTCCATTTATAACAAGCTTGGGAAAAAAAATCTCCAAGACGCTATATATGACTTAATTGATATCAAACAAAAGACTATGTTTGATACTCCTTCACGCATGACATCTGTAAATAAAGAGCGAGCAAATTATTTATACAATAACGATGAGTATAACCTCCCAAATCACTTGCGACCAAAATGTCATCAAAAAAATCACTCATATAAGTCTATGTATGGCCGGCTTTCTTGGCATAAACCAGCACAAACAATTACTGGAGGCTTTGGTTCGATGGGGCAAGGACGTTTTTTACACCCTTCTCAACCCAGAGTAATTACCCCGCATGAAGCAGCAAGAATACAGGGAATACCAGATTCTTTAGATTTTACAAAAGTAGTAAAACGAGGAGATCTACATCAAATGATAGGAAATGCTGTCCCTCCTATATTATCAAAAGAATTAATAATTAAATTGGAAACTGAAAATGAATAATGATTCGTTAGTTGACTTAGATGAGCTAGAACAGCAATTGAGAGAAACTCAAACAAGTATTGCATATGATACGAAAGAATATGTTGTCGAAGTTATGGTTACACGCTTTGAAAAAGGTTTTTTTTACATTCCTGAATATCAAAGAAAGTTTGTTTGGGAGATCGACCGTCAAAGCAAATTTATAGAATCCGTCATTATGGGTTTACCAATTCCTTTTCTTTTTGGTGTTCAAGACACTGAAGGAAAAACTGAAATTTTAGACGGTGCTCAGCGTATGAATACATTGAGGGAGTTTGCACTCAATCGCCTAGTTTTGAAAAACTTACAACGCCTTGATTTATTAAATGGCTTAAGCTTTTCTGACTTACCAGCATCTCAGCAAATTAAATTTAATGATCGCTCAATGAGAATGGTAATTTTACCCGAAACAGTGTCCAAACAATCACGATTAGATATGTTTGAACGAATTAATACTGGTAGTGAAGACCTAAAAAAAGCAGAGATTAGAAAAGGATCATTTTCTGGCCCATTTTATGATTTTGTTTGCGCTTTAGCAGAAGATGAACAATTTAATAAACTTTGTCCAGTCTCACACAAAGCAGCAAAACGAGGTGAACGAGAAGAATTAATTCTACGCTTCTTTGCTTATTCAAAGAACTATCTTGATTTTAAACATTCAGTATTCAATTTTTTAGATGATTACTTACGTGACGCAAACAAAGAAGTCTTTGATAAGAAACAGCTTAAGAATGATTTTAGGGCCATGCTCAACTATGTAGAAAATAATTTACCAAATGGTTTTAGAAAATCAGCGAAATCTAATACAACCCCTAGAGTGCGATTTGAATCTATAGCTATCGGTATTAATTTAGCATTAAAATCTCAACCAACACTTACAAATAAAGGGGATGGCTTTATACATACAAATGAATTCAATACTCATGTAACCTCACACGCTAGCAATTCAGGCCCAAGGTTAAGAGGACGTATTGAGTATGTTAGAGATTGGTTGCTTGGAGCCTAATTATGCATGCTTTTACTGATGAATATAATAGGCGTAAAAATGAAATTGATGCATACATTAATTTACTTAATGCTTTAGGAAATGACGGTGCAAAAATTATAGATATTGATGATCGTGAAGCTATTATTACGGTCCAACAACAAAAAGTTTGCAAAGCATCTTGCTATCTTCTTATTTATAATTTAGTCGAAGCTACGGTTATGAATGGAATTCAAAGCATATATAATCGCATAAAAGACGAACGATTAGACTTTAACTCTATTATGGAATCATTAAAAAAAGTATGGTGGCACTCCAAAACAGAAAGTTTAACATCAACGCCAAAAGGAGATCTTATTGAAACAGTATATAATTATTATTGTGAAACAAATTCAGGGCAAGAGTTAGACTTTAATAATTTCATTTCTGGTGTCTCAGGGAATATGGATGCAGCTGGCATCCGTAATGTATGCCATAGGTATGGAATTCCCGTTGTACCAGATGGCAGACATTTAGAAAATGTAAAAACTTATCGCAACTGGCTTGCTCATGGAAATAAGTCATTTTCTGACATAGGGCAAGATGTCACAGTCAGCGAACTTTTTGATATAAAAACTAATGTATTCACGTTTCTTGATGAATATGTAAATAATATAAATACATATCTTAACAGCGAATCATACAAAGCTAATTTATAAATTAAGAATCAAGCTTATTAGATTAGCTACACTAGATGATACACTGAAAAACAATTAAAGTTAATGCCATAAGTTGAACATTCTCCATATTCAACCTATGGCACTTGCTTACTTCTAGTGACGCCTTACTCGTGACCAAAATACTGTCTTGTCACCATACCCCATTATGGGTCGCCTAATGCGTCTTCTTGGTCGCCTTATTTAATATAATTCTCCGTAGAGTAAGTGCCCTCTACATCACTCCAGAATTTAATCGCGTAATCAGGTCCCTCAACTTACTGGATAATTTTCAGTCCATTCGGGTAATAAAGGTTTGCTCGTCATCCACAAAAGCCACAAAGCCGCCGTGATAGATAAATACTCGACCGCGCCCCTCAACTAGGCAAGCAAGCTGTGGGAGCAAATCTTCTTCGTTATCCTGACTTTGAAAAATACCTGTATCGGTGATTACGCCACTAAATGTAGGCAAATACCCATAAGTGCGCTTAGCTTGATCAATCAAGCTCAATTCGCTGGCAATAGAAAAGCAAGAGGGGATCACACCGGCTTCTTCGATAAACATCGTTTTAAGTTCTTCAAAAGCGGTAATCACCAGCCAGTCGATATCGTTAACATGATGGATAAACATAGCGTTTCTCGGTTATTCTGATACGGCGATTTTATCACTATTAGGGGGTAACCTAGTAGATATTTAATGGCTAAATTATTTCCTAAAATTCATTAGATCCACCTTGAAATGCGTTTTGTTTATTTCCTAAACCAATCACTTATTTTCGACATCACTCCTTATATCCTTAAACTCCCTCGCACCAAACCCAACTTTTAGAAAACACAGTTACACGATTAATTTAGCTCACTCGCAAGCCAGTACCTTTTCACACACTCCTTAAAATAAACCACTAATCTAATACCATTAGAGACAATGAGCACTCGTTCATTGTTTAAATTTACATCAAAACTTGTGCACAGCATGATTGTGCGCTAATCTTTCACTTATCAGGCGCACAATAGTATTGTGCGATAAAAATGTCATTAGAATTTAAAGAACAATGGTTAGAACAATTTTATGAGCAGGACAAACGCCATCGTTTAATTCCTAAAAATATTGAAAACGCTTTATATAGAAAACTAGAAATCTTAGATGCCGCTCACTCTGAATTTGATTTACGTATACCTCCGGGAAATCGTTTCGAGCATTTAGCTGGTAACTTAAGCAAATGGTGCTCTATCAGAGTAAATAAACAATATCGATTAATTTTTCGCTGGGATGATGGTATAGCTAAAGATACCTATTTAGACCCTCATAAATACTAAGGTAGGCCGTATGCGTAAAACAAAACGTCGCCCAGTAAGCGTTGGAGAAATGCTGAAAATCGAATTTCTCGAACCACTAGAAATCACATCAAAAACATTAGCTGAGGCAATGGGGGTTCACCGAAATACAGTGAGTAATTTAATCAACGGTGGGATCTTAACTGCACCAATTGCGATAAAACTGGCTGCAGCACTGGGTAACACGCCTGAGTTTTGGCTTAATATCCAACATGCGGTTGATTTATGGGACACTCGAAATCGCTATCAAGATGAAGCTAAATTCGTAAAACCACTAAATATTAATTTTGAACAACAAACACAAGATTAACGCCATGAGTTAACATTCTCTATATTCAACTTATGGCTCTTGTTTACGCCTAGCAAAAAAGAAAAGAAGATTTATCTGTATATCTACTTACTATAGCTCAATATACTAGTAAACTACCATATATAACCTATCCAACCGAGAAACACCTACTTACATATATTCTCTATTTATAAAATAAATACGGTGCGTTGCTGATATTTCCAGTATAGAATCCCCGCTCAATGTCCAGTCTATGTCTTCGCAGCCCTTACTTTCTAAATAAGGTGATGCTGAACACGGTAGATTTGTGATAAATAGACGCTGGCTAAATACAGAGAAAAATGAATCTCTATTTGGTGATAACAGCACTGATGTGGCATTGAGAAAATTTAAAATGAGTCGTACAACAATGAAACCAACAATTGTTATTGCCCTAGGCGGCAATGCACTATTGCGTCGTGGTCAGGTGCTTTCTTATGAAAACCAACTTGAAAACGTAAAGGTTGCGGCAAAATCGATTGCTAAACTAAGTAAAGATTACCGTATTGCTATTGTTCATGGAAATGGTCCACAAGTTGGTTTATTAAGCCAACAAAACGATGCTTTTGACGCAGTTCCATCTTACCCTCTTAGTTGTTTAGTGGCTGAATCTCAAGGAATGATCGCCACTATGATTGCACAAGAATTACGTAATCTTGTTGATTATAACGTAACAACAATTCTTACCCATGTCGATGTAGATAATGCAGACCCTGCATTCAGTGAGCCAATGAAATTCATCGGCCAAGTCTATTCAGAAACAGAAGCAAATACTCTTGCTGCCGAATTTGGTTGGTCTATCCGTCAAGATGGTGATTATTTTAGGCGTGTTGTTGCTTCTCCTGCTCCAAAAAACATCCGTGAAAGTGAATTAATTTCATTAGCTTTACAACACGATCATATCGTAATTTGTTGTGGCGGTGGTGGTATTCCTATTTGTACAGACAAACACAGTATTACTACAAATATTGATTGTGTGATCGATAAAGATTCAACGGCCTCATTGCTCTCTCAGCAAATATCTGCTGACTACTTCTTAATTTTAACTGATGGCGATGGTGTCTTTTTTCATTACGGAAAACCAAACCAAGTTAAATTAGACATAGCGACAACTGAAGAACTAAAAGGCTATCCCTTTGATAAAGGGTCTATGCAACCTAAAATTGATGCCATGATCAACTATGTTGAAAATGTAGATATTTCTATTGGTATCATTACTGATCTTCACTTAGCGCTAGACGCTCTCAATGGAACAGCAGGAACTAAAATCGTAAAAGAAAAATTTTATGATGATTCTCTTCCATATAGAAAAAATGATGGTGAATTAACTCTCGCTTAATTGTTTTAATGCACTAGAAAAACAAAAAAGCCCTAACGCATTGTTAGGGCTTTTAATATCAAATAATATGCTTTCAACATATTAATAAAGTGGTGACAAAAAGAACAAATTACTCTTAAAGTAATGTCTCTTCTTCTCGCAATGTAAGAATTTCATAACCAGAGTTAGTGACTAATATTGTGTGCTCAGATTGAGCCGAAAGTTTCTTATCTCTCGTAACTACAGTCCAACCATCTTTTTTAGTTTTAACTTTTGCAGCTCCCTGATTAATCATTGGCTCAATAGTAAAGGTCATCCCCTCTTCAAGTATTAAACCACGATTTGGAGAACCATAATGAAGGATTTGTGGCCCTTCATGCATCTCTCGACCAATGCCATGACCGCAATATTCTTTTACGATACTATAACCATTAAACTCAGCATAACGTTGAATTGCATATCCAATATCACCAAGCCTAGCACCCGGCTTTACCTGCCTAATACCAGCCCACATAGCTTCATAAGTTATCTTAGCAAGTTGTTTTGCTAGAGGTGAAGCATCTGGCATAATAAACATTTTACTAGAATCAGTTATAAACCCATCTTTCTCTAAAGTAATATCTAAGTTAATAATATCTGTACTTTTGAGTATCTCTTTTACTTTGGGTACACCATGACAAACAACTTCATTAATAGATGAATTTAATACATATTGATAATCATACTGTCCCTTGCAAGCAGGACGAGCTTCCAATTCATTTACAATAAAATCTTCAACTTGATTATTAATATCCATTGTTGAAAGACCTGGTTTCATATAAAAGTCTAGCATTTTAAATACTTTTGCTAATAATCGACCAGAGTTACGCATTAACTCAATCTCTTCTTTCGTCTTAATAGTTATGCTATTGGACATAACTATCCTCTTTCGTAACGATAGTCTTAGAAGCTGATACTTCTGCTGATTTCAAAAGATTAGCAACAATCTGATTAAAAGATAATTGGGGATGAAGCTCAGCTAACATCCCCATTTTTATCCAAAATTCAGCTTGAGAATTAATAGAACGCGACATTACAGAGCTTGCTTTTCTTAACTCTTCATGAAGCTCATCTGATATTTTCACAATACCCATATTACACACGACTCATAAATAAAATATACATGAATTGTATACGAACCATATGTTAAATCAAGTTCTTCTCTAAGATTAACAATAAACGACGTCTTCTTGATTCTACCCGATGACTCTGATGAATTAAATCCAATAATCTCAAAAAAGCCCTAACGCATTGTTAGGGTTTTATGACTAATTAGAATCGATATGCAGCACTTATATAGAGTGTACTTAAATTAAGAAAGTGATCTTCAGATATAGTGATATCAGAGTAAAGGTAAGTAACCTCTTCATCTGCAAAGAACAAATCAGCCTCATAACCAACCCTTAAGCTTAGAGAATTTAACCTCTGGGGCGTGTATTCAACCCCAAATCCATAATGAAACCCGATGTACTTTTCATCATTTAATGCTTTTTTAGATTCATTAATATCAATGCTCGATAACCCCGCAATGCCAAAAGGTCGTAAACCATTATTAAATGTATAACCCACATTTGCTGCAATAGAGAGTGACTCAGGAGACCAACTGTATGTATTTCCCCCTCCAAATAAAGGCGTAGTAACATTTATATCACCATATTTAGTATATTGCGCTTCAAGAGCTACAATTCGATTAAACTGATAGCCAGCAATAAATTTAAATGTATTTCCGTCTTCATCAACTGATAATGTATTAAACAAATCATCGTAATCATTTAGTGTCGTAGACCCAACACCAATACCAGCATAAAATTTTCGCATCTCGTTAGCTTGAGAAAATGTAGCTATAAATAGTGGGCTTAAAATAACGAGTGTTTTAATAAAATTCATATTCTTAATAAAAATCCAAGTAAATGTATATTTTCAATTAAATATAGAGAGGAGTATTCCCAGTGAAATAAATAATAACGACTGCTAGCTATCATTTATTGTAGTGATTCAGCATAAAATTTTCTTTTGTGAGATACTTTTTAGGTGATGTTCCTGTAAAGTATCGAAACTCCTTAATAAAATGAGACTGATCGTAATAACCATTATCTAAGGCAATATCCACATAATTATTATCTGCATTATTCAACTGCATACGTAACGTTGATTGAAATCGTGCTGTACGTTCAAAATACTTGGCATCAACTCCTGTATACAATTTGAATTTACGTTGAAAAGTTCGTTTACTCATATTTACCTCTAGCTGTAATTCATTGATCCCTCGATAGTTATTTTGATAGTAAGTTCTATCAATAGCCCATGTAATCGCAGACGAAGTTAAAATCCTAGGGTTAACTCTTCCCATTAGCCATGATTCAAGTAAGTGTATTTTTTCAGCGTAATTAGACTTAATAATAATGCGTTCTATTAATTCTTCTGGTAAAAATTGATACATATCGATTATTTGATCAGATAGTTCATCCATAGGAATACCAAAAATAGAATAGCAACCACTAGAACGAAATCTAATAGAAATAAGTTGGCTTTCTCCTATCTTTTTAAATTTAAACGTCGTTCTTCGTGGACAAATAAGTACGCTTTGCCCAGTTAATAATAAATGATGAAATGGTTGTGAAATAACCAATGGACCACCAGTGTTAATTAATAACTCAGCTCCCGTCCCTGGAAGAATATCGGGAACATAAGGATGATGTGTACTTTTCCATAGCCAATAATGCGCAATAAAAGGTGAAAGTTGTTGATTGGGTTTAATACGATTTATATGCAAAATAGTAGCAGCCAAATTATATTCATACGAAATGATAATGATGGTAGCTCATATTATCATTACAATAAATGATAATATGAACAATTATTATTTAGATATAAATAACGTATCACCACTAACATTATCTAAACAAGGATGATGATCAAAACGAACAACACCAATTGGAATACGTCCGGCAACTACTTTAGATATTTCAGCGACTCCTTGATGACCAAAGCCACCACATAATTCAATTGCTTTAATGCCTTCTTTTTCAAGCCCATCTATAGAATCACATGCTTCTTGGTAACTGGATACCGCTAGAGTTTTAACATGAACTTCAGGGGTTATCACCCATGAAGAGTTAGAGTTTGCATTCGTTTCTGGTGCAATAAAAATAAATACGGCTTTAAATATTGTTGTCATTTTTCGTTACCTCTGTGTGATTTCCGATAATAATACGAATAATCACACTGGTAATATTGTAGAAATACGCCAAATTTAAACAGTTAGACCTAATTAATAATCAACACTGCGCAAATCGAAATTAGATATATTTATATCCAGGAAGCGTAAGTCAAACTCCTCCATTACAATATTTTATTATTTATTTGGAAGTGTAAATCTATACTTCAAGATAAGAGCGGATAACACTAAAAACACCCGCATCTTTATTACTTGGAGCCATAAAACGGGCTGTCTCTTTCACTTTTTGATGTGCGTTTTCCATTGCGTAAGAGTAGTAACTCTCTTGCAGCATTTCTAAATCATTTAAATAATCACCAAAACTCATTGTCTCTTCAAAACTAAAACCAAGCGTATTTTGTAGATGCTTAATTGCCGCACCTTTCGATGCTTCTGCATTCATAACATCTAGCCAGATCTTAGCACTGACTACTACTTGATGACTGCTACCAAAATTAGCATCAAAAGATGGGAAAACAAACTCTTCTGTTCCATCAAAATGACAAATTGCAACTTTGATAAACTCATCGTCAACCGCAAGAAGATCTTCTACATACTGGCAACGTTGGTAGTATTTTGAAAACTCAGCTAAGGCTTTTGGATCTTGAGTTTCGATGTAGGCTGAGTTTTTCCCGCAAAGTACAATCTGCGTACCTTCGATTGAACGTGCTGTTTGAATGATGTTAATTATCGACGGTGTGTCCATCGAGCAACTGTATAATTCTTTACCTTGATGCATTACTAGCGTGCCATTCTCCGCAATAAACATCATGCGGTCTTTCACTGGCTTGAAGGTTTCTAATAAACTGTAATATTGACGCCCAGAAGCTGCGGCAAACATGATGTTATTATCTTCCAGTTGTTGATAGATCTCGAAGAAACTTGGATCTAATTGACTATGTTCATTAAGCAGTGTGCCATCCATATCGGCAGCAATAAATTTTACGTTGTGTTTTGACATTAATGGGTACTCTGAGAAAAGAAAATTAAATGCGTGGAGTCATATGAGAAAGGTCGAGTATATACCTTCGTATTCTTTGCTTCGAACGGATCGCATTCAAAATGAGATCTTAATATCAAGAAGCACCAAAACAAAAAGGAGCCACGAAGGCTCCTTTGATAACTATTAATTAAGACAATGATTTACTCATCATCAATTGAAACTAGCTTAGTGCTGCCGCCATGGAGTTTCTCACGACGACTCTGTACCATGGCATAGAAGCCAGGGATAAGTAACGTACCTACCAGTAGCACGCACAGTAAGCCGCCAATCAGTGACACTCCTAATGAGTTCTGACTGATATAACCTGCACCTGATGCAAATACCAGAGGAAAAATGCCTAGGATAAATGACCATGACGTCATGTTCACCGCTCTGAATCGTAGACGCCCACCATTTACTGACGCACTATCTAAATCAGTCTCTTTCTCTTCTCGTTCGTTCTTAGCAAACTCAACAATCAAGATGGCATTTTTAGCAGCTAATGCAATTAACAGAACCAGACCAATTTGAGCGTATAGATTCAATGGCATTCCGGCTAAATTCAAAGCCACAAAAGAGCCTAATGTTGCAACCGGAACCACAAGAATAATCGCCAGAGGAATACTCCAACTCTCGTATTGTGCCACCATAAACAAATAGATAAAGATCAGCGCTAAGGCGAACGCATAAATCGCTTGGTTACCCGCTTTTACTTCTTGGTAAGCCATGCCTGTCCACTCATATTGGTAACCGTGAGGAAGCACCTCAGCGGCAACACGCTCCATCGCAGCAATTGCATCACCACTTGAATACCCTTCTGCAGGTTGGCCTTGAATAACGGCTGAACGGTACATGTTATAACGCCACGCTACATCAGGTTCAAATACCGTGTCATAAGTAACCAGTGTACTTAGTGGCACCATTTGACCAGAGCTTGCACGAACATGGAATTTATCCAAATCATCCATACTGCTGCGGTACTCACTGTCCGCTTGCATGGTTACGCGGAAATTCTTACCAAACATGGTAAAATCATTGACGTACATTGACCCCAAATTACCTTGCAGCGTTTGGAAGATAGAACCTAATGAAACCCCTAATTGCTTTGCTTTTTCACGATCAATATCCACATAGTAATGCGGAACGTTGGCACGGAATGTACTGAAAGTATATTGGATTTCAGGCTGCTGATTAGCAGTCTGGATCATCTCATTCATTACGTTAGCTAAATCGGTACGATTACGACCTAACGTATCTTCTAAGACAAATTCAAAACCAGAAGCTGCTCCCATCCCCGGAACCGCTGGCGCACCCATTGCAAAGATCACCGCTTCTGGTAGTTCCATTGCTGCACGGCCGTTGATACGATTTGTAATAGCAAATGAAGAGTTATCCCCTTCCATATCATTACGTGCATCCCACGGTTTTAATTTCACAAACAAAGACGCACCATTTGATGCAGCAGCACCAGTTAAGAATGCATAGCCATTTGCAACGGTAACACCATCAACGCCTTGCTCTTGCTCTACAATCTCTAGTAATTTTGCAGACACTTCTTCAGTACGAGATAGAGATGCTGAATCTGGTAACTGCACGTTAACCAATAAGATCCCTTTATCTTCTTGAGGAACAAAGGCAGTAGAGGTATTTTTTGCAAGGTAAGTTACCGAGCCAAGAGCCACAGCAAAGAACATCATCAGGATCATTGTTTTTCGAACAAAGAAGCCTGCAATTTCACCGTATTTATTAGTTACATTATCCAAACCACGGTTGAACGCTTTAAACCAACGAGCCGTATTATCTCCGCCCTGTTTCAGCACCAAAGAACATAATGCAGGAGAAAGCGTTAACGCATTAATTGATGAAATAACAACAGCAATACAGATGGTTAATGCGAACTGACGATACATAATACCTGTAATACCAGGAAGCATAGCGACAGGAATAAACACCGCAAGCAGTACCAATGTAGAAGTAACAATCGGTCCTGTAACTTCTTTCATTGCCATTAAGGTGGCTTTTCTAGGGCTTAACGAAGGGTCACGCTTCATGATGGTATCGACGTTTTCGATAACCAAAATAGCATCATCCACCACGATACCAATCGCTAGGATCAAACCAAATAACGTCACGGTATTGATCGTGAATCCCGTCATTAGCATCACAGCAAACGTACCAATTAACGAGACTGGGATTGCGACGACAGGAATTAAGGTTGCACGTGCGCTGCCTAAGAACAGATACGTTACCGCTATTACTAATAAAATCGCTTCAATTAGCGTTTTAATAACCCCTTTAATTGATTCTGCAACAAACAAGGTGGTGTCATAACTGGTTTCATACGACATTCCTTCAGGGAAGGTTACGCTGAGTTTATCTAGCATCTCCATCACCGCTTTACCACTTTCCAATGCGTTTGCATCCGATTGCAGAGAAAGCGTTACGATAGACGCATCTTGACCTCTAAATTGACCATTACCATCGTAGAATTTTTTACCTAACTCTACACGTGCAATGTCTTTTAGATAAACTGATGAACCGTCGTTATTGGCACGAAGTACCACATTTTCAAACTCTTCAACCGACTCTAAACGTCCTTTTGTCACCAAGTTAAACTGCACATCTTGCGCGCTTGCATAAGGTGCAGCACCAATTTTACCCGCAGCAACTTGTACGTTTTGTTCCGCCAATGAAGCATGAACATCAGAGGTGGTTAATCCTAAGTTGGTCATTTTGTCAGGATCTAGCCAAACACGCATTGCGTATTCACCACCACCAATAACCCCAACTTCACTTATTCCAGTAACACGTGCTAATTGATCTTTAATGTTCAAATTTACATAGTTAACCAAAAACTGATCATCGTATTTTCCATCAGGAGAATAGAAGTTCAGCACCATTAACAAGTCAGGCGAACGCTTCTTAACTGTCACGCCAACCATTCGAACTTCTTGTGGCAGTTTAGATTCTATCTGCGCCACGCGGTTCTGAACGTTAACCTGAGCCATATCTGGGTCAGTACCCACATCAAAGGTCACGTTCAGAGAGTACGATCCGTCATTGGCACTTTTAGAAGACATATAAATCATGTTTTCAACGCCGTTGACCGAGGTTTCTATCGGGTCGGCAATGGCTTGCTCTACCACCTCTGCACTTGCTCCTGTGTAGTAAGCATTTACGCTTACTGAAGGCGGACTTATTTTTGGGTATTCCGCCACAGGAAGAATAGCGAGTGCGATAGCTCCGGCAAGAGTGAGTATGATAGAAATAACCAGAGCAAATTTAGGACGCTGTATAAAAAATCGACTTAACATATTAAGACCCCGTGTTCTCTAGACGAACCTGAACTCCGTTTCTTACACGTTGTAATCCTTTCACTAACACTTGTTCATTTGCTTCTAAACCCGAGTTAATAATCACGCCTTCTGGTAATTGTTTACCGAGCGTAACATTGCGTCTTTCAACAATATTTCCTTCTGTTAATACCATGACAAAACTGCCTTCTAAATCACTCTGTACTGCTCGTCTTGGTGTCACAACAACTTCAGTGGGTGTTTTTTCACGTAGATTTACATTGATATGCTGGCCAGGTAAAAGCGTATAATCAGGATTATCTACCAAGGCTCTAAGTGTTAATGTACCCGTAGTTTGATCAATACGGTTACCAATGTAATCAATCTTACCTAGGTGCTTATACTCTTGATCATTTTCAAGATTAAGTACCACTTCCACTTGATTAGATGCTCCAGCACCATCGCCTTTAACTTGATCAATACCCATCAATAAACGCTCACGCTCACTAATAGTAAAACGAGTTTGAATTGGGTCTAAACTAACTAAGGTAGTTAATGGACCAGAAGCAGAGGAAACTAAATCACCAATACTGACTTTACTGTCGCTGATACGGCCAGAGAATGGCGCAACGATAGTCGTATATGAAAGGTTAACTTCAGCAAGGTTTAATTGTGCTTTAGCCGATTCAACTTGTGCTTCACCACTGAGTAGTTGAGCCGTTAAGCCATCAAATTCAGCTTGGCTAATATTACCTTTTGGTAGCAGATTTTTACCACGTTTAAAATCAAGCTGTGCTTTCTTTAATGCTGCATTAGCTTGAGTAATTCCGGCTTTAGCGTTAGCAACTTGGGCTTGGAAAGAAGAAGGATCTATTTGAAATAAAACATCGCCCTTATTGACCATTTGGCCTTCTTTGAACGAACGAGACTGAATGTAGCCAGAAACGTGAGCAACAATAGAGGCATCTTCCATTGCTTCGATACGACCAATATAGGTTTTGCCTTGTTGATATTGAACGGACTCAACGGTATGAGCAGCAACTAAAGGGGCTTGAGGTGCATTTTTATTGGTAGCTTCGTCACTGCAACCAACCAATAAGGCAGCGCTAACTAAAGAAGCAAGAAGTGTTTTTGATTTCATAAAATAACCATTTAACTGTCGAATTACAGGTATTCTGACAGTTAAATGATTGAAATTATTCGATTAAAATTAGAGAGATTGTTACTGAATGTGTCTGTAATTTACGTTGAGTCAAATTTAGAAACAGTTCACAACTAACTTATTGATATATAATAAATTTCGTCTAATTCTAAAAGCTTACAAATTTACATTCGCTTGGAATGTCCACGCTACAAAACGACTGATTTTTTGGCCTTGAGCCATATCTACTGTTTTGATAGTTTTAACACCCAATCTTGCTAATTCTTGATAAAGCGCATCAACGTTTTCTTTCTTAGAAATTAATGTTGTGAACCACTGTACTTGCAGTGCAAATTCACAGCTTTCTTTTGCCATTTGAGTAATGAATGCTAATTCACCGCCTTCACACCAAAGCTCTGCTTTTTGTCCGCCAAAGTTTAGTTTTTTAACGCCTTTTAATTCATTATAAGCGTGGCCTTTCTTCGATTTATTCGTTGCTAGGTTTTGTTGTTTACGCTCTGAACCTGCTGTCGCTTCTGCTTCTGATGCATGAAACGGAGGATTACACATAGTAAATGCGAACTCATCTTGAGGTTTAATAATACCTCTGAAGATATTTTCATCATTTTTTTGTACACGACACTCAATGCCTTTATGCAGGCTTGGGTTATTATTCGCAATAAACGACGCCATCTTGATTGCTTGTGGGTCGATATCAGAACCAACAAAATTCCACTTATATTCACGGTGCCCAATGATTGGGTAAACACAGTTAGCACCAATGCCAATGTCTAAACCGCGAACATTTTTTCCTGTTGGGATCTCACCATCATTCGTGATCGCAAGTAAATCTGCAATGTTATGAATGTAATCTGCACGGCCTGGAATTGGTGGGCATAAATAGCCTTCTGGAATATCCCAAAATGGCACATTGTAAAAATGCGCTAATAAGGCTTTGTTTAACGCTTTTACTGCCATTGGATCTGAAAAGTTAATTGACTCATTACCATATTGATTCATTTCAACAAATGCTTTCAGTTCAGGACAAGTTGCAATCAGTGCTGGAAAATCATAATTTGCATTATGCTTGTTACGCGGGTGCAATGATTTTTTAATCGGAGCTTCGTTATTATTCTTAGATGCCGATTGATTTTTTGAAAAATGAGAATGAGACATGTGAACTCAATGGTAATAAATAATGGCGGATATAATAGCTTATCTTCAGCATAATTACTTTAAATAACGTCGATAAAACTACGTGAAATAATACTCTTTGATGCATAAAAAAAGCATCAAATGTGCACTGACATTAGATGCTTTTTTATCAAAAAATAAACGTATTAATTAGAATGCTTGAGGAGCAAAACCTGTCATTTCTTTAAGACCAAGTTCTTTGCCTAAAGCAGTCATTGGATGAACAACAACTAGACCACGTACTGATTTCTTCAGTTTGCCCATGTCAGCTTGCTCAGCTTTAGTAATCGCACGTTTGAATTCAAGGTTACGAACTTCAGTTCCTTTGTTCCCTGTTTCAAATTGCTTTTTACCATTTAATTTTGCTACTTTCTTTTCTAGCGTTTGGATTTCATGCAAAAACTGTTTAACGACAGGTTGATCGTCACGCTTTTGTGCAGCGTCTAAACGATGCTTACAACGATCTAAACGGTTATGAATTTTTTGCAGTTCTTCTTTTACACTCATGAAATTACCTTTGTATTGAAAATGGTGCGTATCGACGCTACCTGGTAGTATACCCCCTAATAGAAGAACGATCATAGGTTTATTACATGTTAACCATTTCAAATTACGTTCAGTTGGCCAGTTGGGAAATTGAACTCACCGCGATTAGAGCACAAGGTGCTGGTGGTCAAAATGTCAATAAAGTCTCAAGTGCGATTCATTTGCGCTTTGATATCAATAACTCAAGCCTCCCCCCTTTCTATAAAGAACGACTATTGAAAATGAAAGACAGTCGTATTACCAAAGAAGGGATTATCGTTATTAAGGCACAGCAATTTAGAACGCAAGAAAAAAACCGTGACGACGCACTTGAACGCTTAAAAACCTTAATCATATCAGCGGCTGAAACTCAAAAAGCACGCCGAGAAACCAAACCCACTCGCAGTTCTCAACGTAAACGTGTGGATAATAAAACACAACGCGGCCAAACTAAAAGCATGAGAAAGAAGGTAGATTACTAATGACATACCAGCAGACATTAAAAGACGTATTTGGTTTTGACTCTCTAAGAGGTGGCCAGCAACACGTTATTGAAAAAGTACTCAATGGTCATTCGTCTGCTGCTATCTTTCCGACAGGCTCAGGAAAGTCATTATGCTACCAATTGCCTGCACTTTTATTACCCAATCTAACGTTGGTTATTTCACCCTTACTTGCTTTGATGAAAGATCAAATTTCATTTTTAAAAAGCAAAGGCATTGCCGCCGCATCAATTGATTCAACTCAAACTAGAGAAGAGACTCAAGCGATACTGCAAGGGGTACGAAATGGCGAAATTAAAATTTTGATGATCTCAGTAGAGCGCTTAAAGAACGAGCGTTTTCGTCAGTTTATCGCTCAAATCAATATTTCATTATTGGTCGTCGATGAAGCACACTGTATCTCTGAGTGGGGCCACAATTTTAGACCCGATTATCTTAAACTACCTCAAGACAGAGAAGCATTAAATATCCCAAACGTCTTGTTATTAACGGCAACGGCAACGCCTGCAGTTATTGAAGATATGAGTAAAAAATTCAAAATAGATAAAGACGATATTGTCATTACTGGTTTTTATCGCCCTAATTTAGATATTTCAATTATTCCTGTGGAAGAAGAGCAAAAACGTTCTGCTTTATTTGCCACATTACAACAAAGACCAAACCAACCAAGTATCGTTTATGTCACGCTACAACAAACAGCTGAGAATGTGGCTCAATGGCTTCAAAGCAATGGCATTCAAGCCAAAGCCTATCATGCAGGTCTGAAACACGATATCAGGGAAGACATTCAACATAAATTCATGCATGGTGAACTTAACTGTATTGTCGCCACCATAGCATTTGGAATGGGTGTCGATAAATCGGATATTCGTCAAGTTAT
The DNA here is from genome assembly GCF_002954705.1 of Aliivibrio sifiae. Classification (GTDB taxonomy): domain Bacteria; phylum Pseudomonadota; class Gammaproteobacteria; order Enterobacterales; family Vibrionaceae; genus Aliivibrio; species Aliivibrio sifiae_A. Next base: position 11,964 of record NZ_MSCO01000002.1, on the reverse strand, counting down.
TCACTTTGATTTACCTAAATCAATTGAAAACTATTCACAAGAAATTGGACGTGCGGGTCGAGATGGTAACCCATCTTTTTGTACCGTGCTTGCCAATACTTCTGGACTGAATGTTCTAGAAAACTTTGTTTATGGAGATACACCCGATAAAGAAGCGATTCAATATGTACTGGATGATATCTATAAATCTTCTGATACATGGGAAACCCAATTACTACGCTTATCTAAAGACAGTAATGTTCGCCAACTCCCATTAAAAACACTGTTAGTTTATTTGGAACTCAAGAAAATAATCCAAGCAAAATACAGTTATTATGCAGATTATCGATTTAAAACCTTAATTCCAGTGAATGATATTATTGGTAAATTCCAAACTGAACGCCAGTATTTTGTATCCACAGTTTTTCAGTGTTCTCCAAAATCAAGAACATGGCACACAGTGGATTTTGATGCGCTTTGGATTGGTTACCAAGCTGAACGTAAGCGTGTCATTGCAGCATTAGATTACTTTCACGAACAAGGTTGGATAGAGCTTGAAAGTAAGTTAATGACTGAAGTTTACCAAGTATTAAATAAAGTAGAGAGCACTCACGTACTTTCTCAAGAACAACATCAGCTGTTCAAAAATAAAGAAGAAAGTGAAATTAATCGTATTCATGCCATGCTCGATTTCTTTGAAACAAAGACATGTTTAAGCCATTCCTTAGCGAATTACTTTGCTGATTTTAACGCACCAGTACAATGCGGCCATTGTTCAGCTTGTCGTTCTGAAGGCGCTCATTTACCAAGAAATAATTTTGTCTTTGTGGCAGATGACGAACAAGTAAAAAATTGGTGCCAAGAATTACAAAATGGCAGTAAAGAACCTCTTGCCAATGCTGTTTTTGCTCGTTTTTTATGTGGAATACCAACACCTTTAACGACAAAAATTAAAGCAAATAAAATGCAAGGATACGCGAAATTTGAATCTCAACCATTTTTTGAAGTACTCGAATTAGTCGGAAAATTAAATGGATAATTTATAAAATGTGAGCGTGTTGGCACTTATTTACATATTTCGTAAACCCCATACGCTATAAGTGATAATGTTCTTTCTTAATGCTGAGAATTCAGCACCTATTGGGAGAGAATATGATCGATCACTTTTTGGTATTTTCAGATAATAAATCTGTTATACGTTTTATTGTTCCTGAAAATACAACATTAAACCAATCTATTGAGGTAATGCATTTTCATCAAGCATTACACTCAATTGGTGCTGATCAATTTTATCTTTTTGAAAATAAAGTAGAAGAAATTATCGTTGCAATTAATAAAGGCAGCCTTAGTTCTATTGATGATACTGTGATAGCACAACGCCTAAATGCTCAATTATCTATCCACATTCAAGACGATGAAATGAAAGCCTCTATGACGGTAACTGGTGCTTATGGCGGGCAACCTCTACGCGGTCCTGCCATTATTACAGCATTAACAGAAAATAGAATATTAAAAGGCATACAGAAAGAAAGCCTTAAAACCTTATTATTAAAAAGCAAAGATCTTGCTTCTGGTGAAACCTATTCTAAAGTCATTGCTATTGGTCGAGAAGCTATACCAGGGCAAGACACACTATTTGAAGCGTTAGTTCCTAATGTAAAAGAACGTATTCTACAACCACAAGAAACCGACGATGGTCATGTGGATATGCGAAATTTAGGGGAAGTTATTAGTGTTAAGAAAAATACGCCATTAATGAAACGTATCCCTGCAACACAAGGAGTTAATGGTAAAACGATTACAGGCAAAATAGTAATTGCCACACCAGGAAATGATTCCCCATTCCAACTTTACTCTGGCTCCTCTCTTTCTCCAAATAATCCTGAATTACTCATTTCTGATATTGATGGTACACCACTGATTCACAAAGCAGGCGTTGGTATCGATAATTTGCTAACACTAAAAAGTGTTAATGCAACGACTGGACACGTTTCATTTGAAGGCAGTATTTTTGTACAAGAAGATATTGAATCAGGAATGAAAGTGACCGCAACAGGTTCTATTACCGTAGGCGGTTTTATTGAAAATGCTGAGGTAACGGCAAAACATGATATTACCGTAATGAATGGCATTATAGGTCGCCCTGTACACGATGATGATAACTTAACTTGCGTACTCAAAGCAGAAGGGTCTATAACCAGTAAACTTGCTCAAAATGCATATTTAATGGCTCATAACGACATTCATATTACTCTTCATGCGAACCATTGTTTAGTGGAATCATTAGGCTCTATTTATGTTCTAGATAAAACAGAGAGAAATGGCACCATCAGTGGAGGCAGTCTTACCGCTAATGGCTCGATTAAAACGGCCAATTTAGGCATTGAAGGAGGGGCTTATACTAAGGTTCATGCTTTTCATAATTTTAATGAGCAAAAAGAAAACCTGCATTCACTCCAAAAACATCTAGATGATGTAAGCGCTCAAGTTGTAAAAATTGCACAAATAAATATTGAACGACAGTCTCCAGAATTAGCAGAGAAGATATTGCGCTCAAAAGAAAAATCAACTCAAGATTTGCAGGTTATAAAATCAAAATTAGCCAAAGAACAGATCATCTTTAATGCAAATTTAAAAGATAATCATGTATTTGTTACTAATAAAATATTTCCAAGAGTAGATGTCCAATTTAACACTGAACATTTAGTCACAAAAAGAGAATATAGCCCAAGTAAAATATCCTACTCTGGTTATGACATAGATATTGAACCTGTCATGACCAAGAAAAAATCATGACTAAACCAATCCAATATCACCTTTAAAAAGACAAAAAATAGCATTGGCGGTTACGCTCAATGCTATTTTTTATGATGTTATTTAAAGAGTATTACTACTCAGCTAATACCATTTTTTCTTCTTTATTTGATTTAAATATCAATACAGCACCAATGAATAAGAACACCAATTGTAGCAGCATAATACTACCCATTGAGATAGGACCTAAATAGCTAATGCTTGATACCATTGCACTTGCAGCTACACAAAATAGCATTTGTAAAAAGTTTAATAGACCTGAAGCAACTGCGCTGCCTTCTTTAAAATCCATTAATGCGTTATTTACAACAATCGGATACACCGCACCATTCGCTGCTGCTAAGAAACAGAAAGGAATTAGCATTGGAATGATTGATGAAACGTCCATTCTCCACGAGATTAAAAATACTGTAACTACACTTGCAACAGATAGTTTCAAAATCCAAGGAAGTACTTTTTGGCTTTCAAAACGCTCTAGCGCCCAACGACAGCCGTAACCACCAACAATGAATGCTATTGTTTGTGGAATGTAGCTCAAACCAATATCTGCGCCTGAATAACCCATTTGCGTCATGACAAAAGGTGAGCCAGTTAACCACGCAAAGAAAATAGCAGAGCTTGCAGCGTAAATCAGCATGTTACCTGTGAATTTTTTTGACTTAATAACATCACGAAAAGTAATGGTTTTTACATTCGAATTTGCAGCTTGCGCTGGCTCTTTATCAGCAAACGTTCTTGCCGCTAGACCAACACCAATAACCGTTAATGTTACAAAAATCATCGACCAGCCATAGAACTTTTCAATTGCCGCACCAAGTAAAGGAGCCAGTGCAGGAGAGAGGGCAACTAGCGGCATAATCGTTGCGAAAATACGTTGAGATGTTTTTGCATCATAACGTTGAATCACCATCGCTTGCCAGATAACGTTTGCACTGCAAGCACCTAACGCTTGGAAGAAACGAGCAACTAATAGCATTTCGACACTGGTTGAAAATGAAGCAACTAAACTGCTTATTGCAAAAATGCTTAGACCAATGATTAATGATTTTTTCGTGCCTAATTTTTGAGTCAAACGCCCATAAAAAAGTTGACCAATGGCCATACCAAACAAGAAAATACTTAACGTTAGACCTATCATGCTTTCTGTTGTTGCCAGATCACCACGAATGATATCGAATGCTGGTAAATACATATCTGTAGCTAAAAAGCCCAACATACTTAGGCCAGCAAGCCAGATATAAGGAATAGATTGTTTTTGCTTATCCATGTTCTTTCTCCAAAGATGAACATATTTCTAGAATGATTTGCATTCTATTTGCTAGTTGCTACTCTTGTGAAACGATAATATTTGCACTTTGCATCAATATTTTTGATGTGAATAATTCACCATCAGGTTTTTTATGTTTTCTTATCACGAATTAATCACTATTGAGTCTGTAGCACGTCTTGGCAGTTTTAGTCACGCTGCTGAAGAATTGCACAAAGTACCGAGTGCAATTAGCTATACAATTAAGTCTGTTGAAGACCGCTTAACCGTGTCTCTTTTTACTCGTTTGCATCGTAAAGTAGAATTAACTGCTGCCGGTGAATATTTTGTAGAACAAGCAAGAAAACTGCTTAAAGAGATGGAAGATATACGTTTAAGTACACAACGAGTCGCTAATGGTTGGCAACAAAGTGTCTCTGTGGCACTAGATAACGTCGTTCGTGAAAATAGCGTAAACCAACTGGTTCGTGATTTTTATGCAACCTTCCCAGATATAGAGCTTCAATTGACAATGGAGGTATTTAATGGCGTATGGGACGCCTTAATGACAGGCAGAGCGGATATTGGTATTGGAGCAACGGCAACGATACCTATCGGTGGTAACTTCTCTTATCGTCCAATGGGGGAGCTTTCATGGGACTTTGTTATGAGTACAACTCACCCACTCGCAAACTATGACGGTGCAATCCCCGATTCTGAATTAATGAAATACCCTGTAATATGCCTAGAAGATACTTCTCGTATATTACCAAAACGAACAACTTGGCAGTTAGATAATCAACGTCGATTAATTGTTCCTAATTGGCACAGTGCTGAACAGTGCTTTATTGATGGTCTAGGTGTTGGTGTTATGCCGAGCCATAAAGCGAAGCGATTATTATCTTCTGGGCATATAATTAGTAAAAAAATCGAAAATAATATAGATCCAAGCCCTTGCTGTTTAGCATGGAATAAAAACAATCAATCCATCGCAATTCAGTGGCTACTAGATTATTTAGGTGATACAGAAAAACTTAACACTGAATGGTTAAAAGAGAGATAAAAAATACCGATGATCATAGATCATCGGTATTTTTATGAAATAATTAAGATCAAACCACAATTACGTCAAGATCATGGCGCTAATCGGTCAATCACCCATTCATCTTGATCTTTACTGTATAAAAAACGATCGTGCAAACGGCTATCACCACCTTGCCAAAACTCAATAGAATCGATTTTAATTCTAAAACCGCCCCAAAATTTTGGTACCGGAATTTCTCCTTTCGCAAATTTTTGTTTCAACTCAAGAAATTTTCCTTCTAATGCAGAGCGTGTTGTCAATCTACTGCTTTGTTTACTTGCCCAAGCTGCAATCTGACTTTCTTTTGGTCGTGAAGTGAAATACTTCATATTCTCCAATGCCGAAAGCTTTTCGGCTGTTCCTGTTATGTGAACTTGACGCTCAAGAGGATGCCACGGGAAATGCAATGAAATTTTACTATGATCTTCTAAATGCTGCGCCTTTCTAGAAGCAAGATTGGTGTAGAACACAAAGCCTGTCTTATCAAAATGTTTTAATAACACAATACGTTGAAAAGGCTGTCCATTCTTGTCAACCGTAGCGACTGTCATCGCAGTTGGATCTGTCAATTTAGCTTCAACAGCTTGTTTTAACCATAACTCAAACAGCTCAATCGGTTCCTGTGGTAAATCCGCTCTACGTAGACCACCAAGGCTATAATCCCGACGAATATCTTCTAATTCCATTACTGTATCTCCAACTGCTTTTTCTAAATTGTGCTCTTTTGAAATCATTTAATCAAGAGCCATTCTTAATGGTGGTATAACAAGTAAAAAGGGCCTCAAATAG
>NZ_MSCO01000002.1:0-4638 GCF_002954705.1 Aliivibrio sifiae | reverse complement strand
CTTTTGTGTCAGGCGCTCGCCAAACTACGCCATCAACACCTAATAATTGTAAACCGTTCCATGTTGGATGGTTTGCTTCGGTATTCCAGATTTCAGCTGTTGATGTGAAAATATGTCTTACTGCTTCGCTTCCTAGTCTTTGTCTAGCTTGAACTACTGCACTCGGAGCCACTAGTGGCCGTTTTCCTGGCAGCATAAGCTGCATATTACTGGTAATGTCCCAGACTGACTCATCTCGGTAGAAAGCCATGCCTAACACAACCCAAATCATCATATCTAATGGTAATCGGCGCTTACGGATCGTAGCTATCCCAGCCTCTTCTAAACATTGATTAATAAATTCAGGAGGTAATATATCACTGAGTTTTCCGAGAGAATCAGAATCAGGGACGAAATCATTAGCCAGTGTTAGAGCTTTAGTTAGTTGCATAAAAAATCCGATATTGGTTACCCAATATCGGATTTTGAAGGTTTTTAACGATCAGTCAAATGATCTGGAAAATTTCTTAACTGATCGGCATTACCTCAAATAGGCCCTTTATCTAGTTCACGTTATATAACTAACTAATTATTATCATCTAACTTAAACAGTTGATTATCTAATAGCTGAGTTAAGATCTCTGATTGATTAGAGAAGTTCGCATCCTCTAATCCAAATGAACCGACCCCGCCCTCGACAATAATGGTGTGATTATTATCAGAATCATCGGTAATCGCTAGCGTTAAGTCATTACCACTTTCAGATACGGTAACATGAGACAATAAATCTTCCATATCAACAGCACTATCATTACCACTAATGACTTCTGTTAGATCAATTAAATCCTCACCAACAGTAAAATCTTTAATTGTATCAGTACCTGTATCAACACCTTGATCAATCCACTTGAAAATATCTTCCCCTGCACCACCAACTAAAATATCGTCACCTAATCCACCAATTAGAATATCGTTACCTTCATGGCCTAAAATAATATCTGCATTATCTGTGCCGATAACAACATCGTCACCTGTTGATGCATTCAGACTAGAGGTAACAGCAGCATTAACTTCTCCACTAGGGCTTATATTTAATGTTACAAGCTGCTCATCTTCTATCCCACTATCATCGACTGTCGTATATAAAACTTCAAAGGCGACTGATTTTCCTGCTTCAATTTCAGGAGCTGATAATGATGGTTGGAAATAATAAGACCCATCTTCCTCAATACGTAAATCACCGTATTCAGTATCAATAAGTAATTGATTATTATCTTGACTAACTACATAGGTTGTATTTGAAATAACGCCATCTTGCTCGATAACTCTCGGAACTTCAGCTTTAGTTTCATCAATAACAATAGCGGCAGCGTCTAAACCAATAATCCCCATAAGTAATGCCCCTGCCTGCCCAATTGTAGGACGAAGCTTTGGTAACTCAGTAAATAGTTGCCCATCCGTAAGATAAATAATTTTATCCGAAATTTTATTTAATCCACTTAATGTCGTATCTGAGTCTCTAACAATACCAATAGCTGTAACATCTTTACCTATAATAAAGTTTTCCCAAATATCTTTAGGTCCATTAGCACCACCTTGCCAACCACCGTCATTATTACCATCACTAAAGAAGTAGACAACATCATTAGTTTCTCCGGTAATATTAGTAACTTGAGTATCCTGATAGCCCGAAATTACAGCATAAATGCCTTCTTCGTAATCAGTTCCTCCGTCTGGATAAAAATCTTTATCCCCATCTTCCGTCGCGATATCACCTAAAGCGGCATTTAATGTATTAATTGCACTTTGAACAGTGAACCAACCAAGCGACTCTGCATTTTCATCCTCACTGTGATGCTTTTGGTTATCAAAATCGACTAACTGAACGAGAACCTCTTCAGAGCCTTCTTGAGAATTCACATTATCAAGCATGGCAATGGATGCTTCTAAAACGAGCTCCATTCTAGTTTTATCTTGATCTGGATTTGAGTCATCAGATTTAAACGGTTGATGATTCATACTACCGGATGAATCAAGAACTAAAGAAATCAATGTGGTCGGCGTTTCCCCGCCTTGATCTGCATTTATATCTTGACTAGGTGACGCATTCACGGTTGTTGTCGCTTCTGAATTATTTGAAGATTCTTTTGCAACTGCTGAAACATCAATATCAAGAGTTTCTGTCGATGGATAACGAATAACTAAATTATCGTAATTAACCGTTTGAGTATTTTCTCCAATAATATCAATTACCCAAACTTGCTCACCATTAACCTCTTTAAACTCTCCAAGAGGCTGATTTGAATCTTTATCAATAATTTGAGCACCAGCAGGAAGACCTGAAATATTAATAGCATCTAAATATTCACTGCCATCGGTATCCATTACAGATGCAGATAAATCGAGAGCCGTTTCTGTCTCTTGTAGAATCGTATATGTTCCATCAGGATTTAGCTCAACAATGGCATCAGAGAAGATTAATCGCTCGATTTGATATAACTGATCACCATTATCTTCAGGTGCAGTATGGTCATATCCGGTATCTCTACCTAGCGTATCAGTTACTACCCAGTGATCAATACCGCCACCATGAGCGCCACCTTGATTTACAATTAAGTACTCACTGATTTTACCACTGTATATAACACCATCAATACCAAAATCTAGAGGCCCTGTACCTCCATAAATTGAATCATTATTTGCTCCTCCAACAAAAATATCATTGCCAGTACCTGAAACTGAATCACCAATCAAATTATTAACAACACCAGTACCAATAATTAGATTATTACCATCATCACCAAGTACCATTTCACCGCTATAAACAACATTTCCTATGCCTGGTATCGTTCCACCATTAGCAAAGAAGTCTTTAATTGAATCTACATCACTTGTATCAAAGCCTGGACCAGCAACGGCTGACTCGCCTAGCACAACAGATAACGTTGGTTCGTCTGCCACAGCATTAACTATCAGTGTTGCTGTTCCTGTTGAAGATTGATATCCGTCGGTCGCTGTTATTTCAAATTCAACTGCATTATTACTATCAAAATGTACATTTTCTGCAGGCGTAAATTGAGCACCTATAACTTCATCACCATTAAAAATAAGCTCTAAAGAACCAAATGCTGGATCAACCGTAATATTAGTTAACGTAATATCATCTCCATCCAGATCTGTTATCAGCAAGTCGTTTAAATTTAATGGGATAGCGACATCTTCATACGTCGCATTAAATACTGAATCGTCAATGATTGGGGCATTATTTATCGCACGCTCAGTACTGTCAGTTGAAACAGTAATAACACCAGTATCGGTAGCATCATCACTATCTGCTGCTTGATAAGGAATATCTTCACTCACCATAGCATCAACGACTTCAACACCTTGCAATGTCACATTCGAATTTGATGCAGTGGAACCCTCTCCATGAACGGTATAAACCCGAATTTGGTCAAAGCCGCTATCAAGTTGAATATTAGCGGTAAACTCACCGCTGCCATCATAAACATTATGAGTTTCATCATCGAAGATATAAGGGCTTTCTCCAACAAGAGCCCCATCTTTAAATAATAAGATATGAATTTCAGCATTCGCATTACTATTTTCTGAATAATGACCATAGACACTACCAAAATCAATATTAACTTCTTTAATATCAACATCTGTTGTATTCGCATTACCTACATGAGTGAAATCCACTTCAATATAATCTTTTGAATTTACATCTATTTCACGATTACCGACACCAAGACCTGTTTCGTTTGTTGCCGAATCATAATAAAGTTCGTCTGTCATTAATGTACTTGTTGTATCCGGTCTTGTTCCAGAATAAGTACCACCAGAAACAATAACACCGCTAGCTAGGGTGAAAGACGTCACCGTCCCATTATTATAATTAGGCGCAAAGTCTTCTGTTGCATTAAAACTCAGATCATCATTTATCGTATCATCAAGCACATATTCAATTTGAGAATCTTCAGTTAACACCGTTGCTGCGGTAATCTCTGTACGGCTATCACCATCAACAAGATACAATGTTCCTAACTCTGGCAGATTTGTAATCTGAATTTCAATAGATTTACCATCTGTATTGCTAGCATCATCTTCAATGTCACTAACATGAGGCTCAAAAGTAAATTGAACACTTGCATCATCTGTTAGCGTGATTTCAAAATCTGTAGCAATAGGGTCAGAATTAACCGTCACATCCTGCGTTGTTGATATTGTATTACCTACCGCATCTTCCGCTACGATAAATAGTGAGTTTGAACCTTCTTTCAGCGAGTTTGTTATCCCGATGGTGTATACACCGTTCATGTCCGCTGTACCAGTCGCCGTCTGCGTTTGGTTATTCGCATCCGTATAATTAATCGTTACAGTAGCACCCGCTTCCGTAACACCGGTTATATCTGGTGTATGAATATTAGTAACAGTATCCGCGTTTGAGCCAGTATTGGTCGCGTTCGTAATATCAGAAGTCAATCCGATAACTTGGGTATCTACCGTATGGATTGATGTCGCAGTGCTGTTAATCGTGTTACCCGCCACGTCCGTTGAGGTTACGACAACCTCGAACTCGGTGTCATTCGCGAGATCATTGCCCGCAACATCCACACTCCAATTGCCGTTTTCATCAACCGTGGTTTGATAGTCAGT
>NZ_MSCO01000001.1:2425775-2504440 GCF_002954705.1 Aliivibrio sifiae | reverse complement strand
AAAATTAACGGAATTGGTATTAATAGAAAGTCCCGTTAACTCCGCTACAATACCAAAAAATCCCTAACTGAAAGATTAAAACTTTTATATTTATAGAAAAATGAAAATAGACATCATGAAATCGTTATTTTTCAGATTGGAGCCTTAGTTAAAAAGTTCTAATCTATCCTCTTTAAGGAATATGTTAGATATTGTCTTGCTTATAAAAAAACGCTCGATAATTATATCGAGCGTTTAGTAATTATATTCAGTTTAATCAAATGTTATTTAGCTTGAGTTGTTTTTCCTGTTTTTAAGCCCATATTGATATCTATGATATCTTGTTCGCTTAATGTGCCAACAGCTTGTTTTAACTGAAGTACACTTAAAATGTAATCATAGCGAGCATTTGCTAGGTTACGATTCGCATCATATAAACGACGTGTTGAATCTAAAACATCAACAATAGTACGTGTACCAACATCAAAGCCCGCTTCTGTTGCTTCTAGTGCTGAGTTAGCTGAGATTACAGTTTGTTCGTAAGCCTTTAGTGCTCCGATAGATGCGTTGATATTATTGTTATAAGCTCTAACATCTTTAGTAACTTCTCGATATGTAGCTTCTAAATCTTGGCTTGCAGCAACATATTGAAATTCTGCTTGGCTTGTTAATGAACTTGTATTACCACCAGTATATAGCGGGATATTAAGGTTGATACCTGCATTGATGTCACCGTAATTACCATCTTGTCGAGAGTCACCAGAATTACTTTGGTCGGTGTAATTATAACCCGCATCAAAAGTTAGAGATGGCATATGGCCAGAGCTTGCAAGAGATATATTATCTTTTGCAACATCTGCGCTGATACGAGCAGCTAATAGACTCAGGTTTTTTTGTTGAGCTTCATCAATTAGGCTGTCCGATGTTTGCTCTGATGGGCTTGCTGAGAAGCGCTTTGTATCTAATACACTTAGCTCAGTATGGCCTTGACCTGTAATAACACGAAGATCTTCATAGCTGTTTACTAATTGGTTTTCAGTTAATACTTCATTAGCTAATACGCTATCGTATTCAGCTTGAGCGTCATGTACATCGGTAATTGCAGATAAACCTACATCAAAACGTTGTTTTGTTTGTTCAAGCTGGCGGCCCACAGCTGCTTTCTCTGAACGAACAAATTCTAAATTATCGTTTGCACGTAATACATCAAAATAAGCTTGTGCTACTCGTAAAATAACACCTTGTTGCTCTGCGGCATAAGCTGAGTCAGCTTGGCGTGCACTTTTTTCTGCTATATCTAAACTAACCCAACTTGATTGTTGGTAAAGTTCTTGAGATAAATTAATACCAGCAGTTAAACGATCATTCTCACGAGTATCTTCATCACTACGTAAAATATTGTAGCCGGCACTTAAATCAATTTGTGGTAATAGAGAGCTTTGCGAAGAGTTTACCGCTTCAAAGGCTGCATCTTTTGTTGCTGCAGCTCTTAGTAATTGAGGATCATTTTCTTTAGCTTGGTTGTATACTTGCGCAAGGTCATCGGCAGCAGCTAAAGAGCTGAAACTACCCAATGCCATTCCAATAAAGAGTGGAAGCAGTTTTCTCATGGTGGTTTGTCCTGCAAAAATTGTTTTATATAATATAGTTCATAGAGTGTACCTTATCTCCTTATACTATAGCTGTAAAGATTACGTTTTTTTACGTTTTATCGATTTAACTCGTTGCAATAGTGTGGAAAGGTTCTAAAAAAAATGTAAGCATCATCAAAAATGTTCAGTTAATTAATTGTTGCAGCTATCAATGAATGATAAAAAAGAAAGCTAAATTTAGGAGAACTAAATGAGTTCATCATCAAATAAATGCTTCAATAATCAATTTACTTCTAATGACATTGATATTTTATCAAAAGAGTCACTTTATCATGGTTTTTTTAACATGACGAAAATTACATTTCGACATCAATTATTTAATGGTGGGTGGAGTGAACTGATCGAACGTGAACTTTTTGAACGAGGGCATGCTGTAGCACTTTTACCCTATGATCCTGTTACTGATGAGGTTGTTTTAGTTGAGCAAGTTCGTGTTGGAGCTTTAGAATCAAAATCTCCATGGCAGTATGAAATTGTTGCAGGGATGATTGATAAAGGTCAATCGTCTGAACAAGTTGCTATTAGAGAGGCAAATGAAGAAGCTGGAATTATTGTTTCTCGATTACAAAAAATATCGCATTTTTATCCTTCCTCAGGAGGCTGCTCTGAACAACTTGATGTATTTGTAGGCTGTGTTGATACATCTACAGCAGAAGGCGTACATGGTTTAAAAGAAGAAGATGAAGATATTAGAGTTCATGTTGTTACTCGAGAAAATGCATATGCTCTAGTTGTTAATGGTAGAATTGAGAATGCAGCCTCAATTATTGCGCTACAATGGCTAGAGTTAAATGTTTCGAGGTTACGGTTACTGTGGAATATGCAATAACATGCGTAAATATCACGTTGATTTATCAACTCTTATGCGTGTTTATGAAACTAATTATGCCAAATTAGTGTCACTTTTACCTAAAAATGAAATAATCGGTGAACTTGTTAGCTATAAAGTATGTCAACAAGAATATCAAATTAGAATATTGGAAGTAACTGTATATACAACGTTAGTTGAAGTTTATCAGATAGATAATAAACCAATATATCCACTTCCTAAATTAACGGTTAGACTTTATCATGACGCTAGAGTGGCAGAAGTTTGTGCCAGTCAGCAACTTTCTCGTATAAAAGCAAAATATGATTATCCAAATGGAAAAATGCTTCAAAAAGATGAGAAACACCAATTAAACCAGTTTTTAAATGACTGGCTGACGTTTTGTTTAAAAAATGGGATAAGCCAAGAACCCATTTTCTAAAAAAGAATATATAAAGGTTGTAGCTATTTTGCTCTCTGAAACACTACTAAAGAATGAAAACGGCCCAATACGGTTGTTACAGATAACAGATACTCACTTATTTGCGCCAATAGAAGGAGCGCTACTTGGTGTGCCTACCTTATACAGCTTTCAAAGCGTAATAGAGCAAGTGCAACAGCGTACATCAGGTTTTAGTGCAATCTTAGCTACTGGTGATATATCTCAAGATCACACTGTTGAATCCTACCAGCATTTTGTCAATGGTATTAAACCCTTAGAAAAACCATGTTATTGGTTACCAGGTAATCATGACTATAAGCCAAGCATGGGAGGCGTGTTACCTTCTCCTCAAATAAGATCTTCTGAGCACCTTCTTATTGGTAAGCACTGGCAGTTAATAATTTTAGATAGTCAGGTTGTAGGAGTTCCTCATGGTGCTTTATCTATAGAGCAATTAGATCTCTTGAATAAAGCTCTTACTCAATATAGAACTCGCCATTCACTAGTTTTATTACACCATCATCCATTACCAGCAGGTAGTGCATGGCTCGATCAGCACCAATTGAAAGATAATGAGCATTTTTGGAATGTTATTTCTAAACACAGTAATGTAAAAGGGATCGTGTGTGGTCACATTCATCAAGAGCTTGATCGGATGATTAATGGTGTTCGCTTACTTGCTACGCCATCAACCTGCGTGCAATTTCTCCCTGATTCTGATGATTTTGCATTAGATGCTAAATCTCCAGGTTGGCGAACTTTAGACTTGCTGCCAAATGGAGATATTGATACAAAAGTATATCGTCTAGAGGATTGTGATTTTTCAGCAGATGCTGAAGCCGGAGGGTATTAAAATGAAGAAGCCAAGCTTATTGCTATATATTCATGGCTTTAACAGCTCTCCTTTTTCCCATAAAGCTCAAGTAATGGTGCAATACTGTAAAGAAAATCGTCCAGATATTAAGGTTATTGTTCCCCGTTTGCCTTCTTATCCTCAAGAGGCGGCTGAATTTTTAATTTATCTTATTGAAAAACATAAAACTGAATTTACTATCGGATTGGTTGGAAGTTCATTAGGTGGATACTTATCTACGTGGCTAAGTGAACAATACGGTTATAAAGCTGTTCTTGTTAACCCTGCTGTTAAACCTTATGAATTACTTGCTGATTATTTAGGGAAACAAACGAACCCTTATACTGGTGAAGATTACTTTCTTGAAAGCCATCATATGATAGAACTGCAGGATTTATTAGTTAAAACCGTAACCACTCCTGAAAGCTTATGGTTATTGCAGCAAGAAGGGGATGAAGTTCTTGATTATCGCCAAGCTGTCGAAAAATATTTAAATTGCAAGCAAACAATAGAAAAAGAGGGTGACCATAGTTTTGTTGATTTTGAGCGTTATCCTGAACAAATTATTCAATTTCTAAATTTATAGTTACCGTTTCTCTACGATAGAGACACAGTATCTATACAATCTTTAATACAAAGCCACATATTTAGAGTGGAATAGGGGCGTTTGCTTGACTTTCCTCTCTCCCTTTCAGACTATGTGACAAATTTTAAGAAGCCTTCCGAGATATGACTGAACAATATAATGCAGGAGCCATTGAGGTTCTAAATGGCCTTGAGCCCGTTCGTCGCCGTCCTGGTATGTATACCGACACTGTTCGTCCAAACCATTTGGGCCAAGAAGTAATTGATAACAGTGTTGATGAAGCGTTAGCCGGACACGCGAAAAAAGTTGAAGTAATTTTACATGCCGATCAATCACTTGAAGTTATTGATGATGGGCGTGGTATGCCTGTTGATATCCATCCAGTAGAAAAAGTATCAGGTGTTGAACTTATTTTATGTAAGTTACACGCGGGTGGTAAATTCTCAGGTAAAAACTATGAATTTTCAGGTGGTTTACACGGGGTTGGTATCTCGGTAGTAAATGCCTTATCAAAACGCGTAGAAGTAACTGTTCGTCGTGATGGTGAGATTTATGAAATCGCATTTGAACACGGTGAAAAAGTATCAGATTTAACCGTTGTAGGTACTTGTGGTCGCCGTAATCGCGGTACAAGCGTTCATTTTTGGCCAGATACAAGCTACTTTGATTCACCAAAGTTCTCTGTTACTCGTCTTATTAACAATTTAAAAGCCAAGGCGGTATTATGCCCTGGCTTGGAAATTGTGTTTAAAGATAAAGTAAATGATAAAGAGCACAAGTGGTGTTATGAAGATGGTTTGAAAGATTATCTTTTAGAAGGTGTTACAGGTTACACGCTGTTACCAGAAGAACCATTTACTGGTGCATTCTTAGGTAAAGGTGAAGCCGCAGACTGGGCCGTAACCTGGTTACCAGAAGGTGGAGAGCTTGTTTCTGAAAGTTACGTAAACCTGATCCCTACGGCTCAAGGAGGTACGCACGTAAATGGTATGCGTCAAGGTTTACTTGATGCCATGCGTGAATTCTGTGAGTTCCGAAACTTATTACCACGTGGTGTGAAATTAACTGCGGATGATATTTGGGATCGCTGTGCTTATGTTTTATCCGTTAAAATGCAAGACCCTCAGTTTGCTGGCCAAACTAAAGAGCGTTTATCTTCACGTCAATGCGCAGCATTTGTTTCTGGTGTTGTAAAAGATGCCTTTAGTTTATGGCTGAACGAAAAACCACAAATAGCAGAACTGATTGCTGAAGCTTGTATTGCTAATGCGCACCGTCGTATGCGAGCAGCTAAGAAAGTCGTTCGTAAGAAGATTGCATCAGGCCCTACATTACCAGGTAAATTGACAGACTGTTCAATTCAAGATTTAGCTCGTACCGAACTTTTCTTAGTGGAAGGGGACTCGGCGGGTGGTTCTGCGAAACAAGCGCGTGATCGTGAATTCCAAGCGGTAATGCCACTGCGTGGTAAAATTCTAAATACATGGGAAGTATCAGCAGACCAAGTATTGGCTTCTCAAGAAGTTCACAATATTTCTGTTGCGTTAGGCATTGACCCTGACTCAGATGATTTATCAGGCTTACGTTACGGTAAAGTATGTATTCTTGCCGATGCCGATTCAGATGGTCTTCACATCGCAACGCTGCTATGTGCTTTATATCTAAAACACTTCTCTTCTTTGGTTCGTGCTGGACATGTCTATGTGGCAATGCCACCGCTGTATCGTATTGACTGTGGTAAAGAGGTCTTTTATGCCCTTGATGAAGCAGAAAAAGAAGGCGTGTTAGATCGTTTAAGTAATAAGCGTGCAAAAATTAACGTGCAACGATTTAAAGGATTGGGTGAGATGAACCCACTTCAACTTCGTGAAACAACGATGGATCCAAACACTCGTCGCTTGGTGCAATTAACCATTGATGATGATGAAAAGACCAATGAAATGATGGATATGCTTTTAGGCAAAAAACGTGCAGACGATCGTCGTGCTTGGCTACAATCTAATGGCGATCAGGCAGAGGTATAAGATATGAGTTCAGAAATGTCCTTGGAAGGTGTTGAACAGCTGCCGCTGCGCAAGTTTACAGAAGACGCTTATCTAAATTACTCCATGTATGTAATCATGGATCGCGCATTGCCTTATATTGGTGATGGTTTGAAACCCGTTCAACGTCGTATTATTTATGCGATGTCAGAACTTGGTTTATCTGCGAATGCAAAATACAAAAAGTCGGCACGTACGGTTGGTGATGTATTAGGTAAATATCACCCACACGGTGACTCTGCTTGTTATGAAGCGATGGTACTAATGGCTCAGCCTTTCTCTTACCGATACCCATTGGTAGATGGTCAGGGTAACTGGGGTGCTCCAGATGATCCGAAATCGTTCGCAGCAATGCGTTATACCGAATCAAAATTATCGAAGTTTGCTGACGTATTACTTGGTGAAATAAGCCAAGGTACGGTTGAATGGCAGCCAAACTTTGATGGTACGATGAAAGAGCCTAAGATCTTACCTGCTCGTCTTCCCCATATATTACTGAATGGTATCATGGGTATCGCGGTTGGTATGGCGACGGATATTCCTCCTCATAATGTGCGTGAAGTTGCGAATGCGACAGTGCATTTATTGGATAATCCAAAAGCAGATTTAGATCAAGTTA
The DNA here is from genome assembly GCF_002954705.1 of Aliivibrio sifiae. Classification (GTDB taxonomy): domain Bacteria; phylum Pseudomonadota; class Gammaproteobacteria; order Enterobacterales; family Vibrionaceae; genus Aliivibrio; species Aliivibrio sifiae_A. Next base: position 2,497,459 of record NZ_MSCO01000001.1, on the reverse strand, counting down.
TGGATTTCATTCAGGGGCCAGATTATCCAACTGAAGCTGAAATCATTTCATCTCATACCGATATTAAGAAGATCTACCGTACTGGTCGTGGCAGCATTAAAATGCGTGCAGTGTGGCATAAAGAAGGCAGTGATATCGTTATTACTGCATTACCACACCAAGTGTCAGGCAGTAAGTTATTAGAACAAATTGCAAGTCAAATGCGAGCGAAAAAGCTACCAATGGTAGACGATCTTCGTGATGAATCGGATCATGAAAATCCGACGCGTATCGTGATTGTTCCACGCTCAAATCGTATTGAAGCTGAGCCGTTAATGAATCATCTATTTGCTTCTACGGATCTTGAAAAAAGCTTCCGTGTGAACCTAAATATGATTGGTTTGGACTTACGCCCACAAGTTAAAGGCTTAGTTAGCATTCTTAATGAGTGGATTGAATTCCGTCGCACGACCGTTCGTAAGCGTTTACAGCATCGTCTTGATAAAATCTTAGCTCGTTTGCATATTTTAGATGGTCTACTGGCTGCGTATTTGAATATCGATGAAGTTATCGAAATCATTCGTACCGAAGATGATCCAAAACACGAGCTAATGACGCGCTTTGACTTAACTGAAATTCAAGCGGAAGCCATCTTAGAGATTAAACTTCGTCAGTTAGCAAAGCTGGAAGAGATTAAGATCCGTGGTGAGCAAGATGAGTTAGCGAAAGAGCGAGATCAAATTGAGAAGTTATTAGGCTCAGAGCGTCGTCTAAATACGTTAATTAAGAAAGAAATATTAGCGGATGCAGAGAAGTTTGGTGATGATCGTCGTTCTCCATTAGTTGAGCGTGAAGAAGCGAAAGCATTAACAGAGCGTGATTTAATTCCAAGCGAAACGATTACTGTTGTTCTTTCTGATAAAGGTTGGATCCGTCACGCGAAAGGGCATGAAGTTGACCCAACCACGTTAAACTATAAGTCGGGTGATAAATACCTAGCTCATGCGCGCGGTAAGAGTAATGCTCCAGCCGTCTTTATGGGCAGTAACGGTCGAAGTTACGCATTGGAATCACATACGTTGCCTTCAGCAAGAAGCCAAGGTGAGCCAATTACAGGCCGATTGAATATAACAGCAGGCAGCCAAATTACTCATGTTGTTATGGGTGAAGAAGATCAAGCGTGGTTAATCAGCTCAGATGCGGGTTATGGTTTTGTTTGTAAGGGAAGTGATTTATTATCGAAGAATAAGAATGGTAAGACGTTATTGACGCTACCAGAAAATTCATTGGTAATGAATCCAGAAGTAGTTTCTGATTTAGACAATGATGAAATTTTAGCGATTACAAATGAAGGAAGAATGCTACTGTTCCCAATTAAAGATTTACCACAGTTAGGTAAAGGTAAAGGGAACAAGATCATCAACATTCCAGCAGCACGCTCTAAGTCTCGTGAAGAGTTCTTATCTCACTTACTGCCATTACCACAAGGTGCAACTATTACCTTATATGCGGGTAAGCGCAAGTTAGGTTTAAAACCGAGTGATCTTGATAACTTCAGAGGTGAACGAGGCCGTCGTGGTTCTTTATTACCTAGAGGTTTACAGCGAGTGACTCGCATTGATGTTAATGGTGAAAATGCATCAACAGAAGATGGTCAATGATATTAGCTTTGTAAATTAAATATAAAAATAGCGCATAATAAATGCGCTATTTTTTTATCTATTAAACGATATTCTACGTAAAAAAACAGGCCGTATTAATTAATACCATTGGTATGAAAACTAATTTGAAGGATCTTCAGCAATGGTTACTTTGATAGTTTGAGCGACCCCTTTGCGAATTACATCGACATCGACTTCTGTCCCTGGGCGTAATTCTGTAACAATATCAGTGACATTTTGTCTATTAATAACACTCTTACCATCAATGCTCGTAATTATATCTTGAGTAATTATGCCACTCTTTTCTGCTGGACTATTTGGTGAAACCCCTAGAACTAGGATGCCATTGATATTATCAGCATTCATAAGACGAGCCATTGCTGGGTTAATATCCCTGCCATCAATACCAATATAGCCTCGGATCACTTGCCCATCAGCAATTAAACGACGCATTATTTTATCAGCAAGAGCATAAGGAATAGCAAAAGATATTCCATAGGTTTCTAATTCGGTTGCTTGTTGGAAAGAGGCCGTATTGATGCCAACTAACTCTCCTCGAGTATTGACTAACGCTCCTCCTGAGTTACCGCGGTTAATTGCAGCATCCGTTTGTATTAAGCCTTGCGTCCCATCGGCACTTAGCGCAGCTCGTCCAGTTGCTGAAATGATCCCGAATGTGGTGGTTTGTCCTAAGTTATAAGGATTACCTATTGCCAATACCACGTCACCAATGTCTGCTTGATAATTCGGATTTAATGGAATGACAGGAAGGTTTGTATCTTTAATTTGCAGTACAGCGAGATCGGTGCGTTTGTCTTTGCCAATCAATTGAGAGTTAAATAATCGACCATCTTGAAGGGCTACAATGACTTGGTCCGCATCAGCAACCACATGATAATTGGTGATGATATAACCTTTATCACTAACGATAACCCCTGAACCTAAGCCTTCAGTATCTAAACGTAATCGGTCTTTATCGTTATATTTTCTGCTATAAATATTAACAACAGCGGGGGCTGAACGGCGTACTGCATAATTAAATGAAATTTGATTACTTATTTGTTGAGAAGCTTGTTCTGTTGGGATTTTTTTCGTGTTAATTGAGGAACGTAGATTAGGGAATGCAAGTAATAATACAGCAGCAGTTACTGTACCTATAATAGCTGAGCGCAATAAGAATGAAAGCATTGCCTTCCTAACCTTTAAAAATCTAAAAATAATTAGTTAGGATAACATTGAATGTTCATAAAAAGTAGAGATTGAATAAAGGAGGGAGGCGCTATTAATTGGTGACGTTAATACGTTTAAACGAACAAGAGTTTCAGAATCAGAAGGCATTTTGTTGTCAAGGCACATGTATGATTAAGAAACCCTTAAAGTGTTAATTATAAATTTTGGTGCTATGCGATCTTATCTTCTTTTTTTGCGTTGATATCAATTATTGGTTCATCATTTAATAAGCCTGTCGCACCATTTGCGTAATCTTTTGGTTGCTTATTCACTTCTTCTTTTATGTGAGCCACTTTTTTATTTAATTCAGGTGAAAGTGTCATTTCATCTAAACGGGCTGAAAATGGATTATCTTGCTCTGGTAGATTAGGCATAAGTTCTTTTGATGTTGAAGCCATATGGTCATACATCTTATTAAAGTCTTTTGCCAAAGCTTCTAGCATAGTAGCGCTTGTAGCAAAGTGATCAACTAACTCTTGACGGTATTGCTCTAGCTCATATTTGGATTTTTCTAAATCTTGTTTTAATGATTTTTGTTGTTTAATACCAGGTACGGTAATGCGAGAAATTAAAAAGCCAATAATTATACCAACGGCTAAGCCAATTAAGGCGTAGGTCCAAGCCATGAAGTGCTCCTTATCATATTTATTAATATGGGTCGGCATAACTGTGAGTTAGCCCACTCATTGAGTATGTTGAGATCATGCTACTATGAAGAGAGTCAATCAACAAAAGAAAAGATTAAAACTGATGACACCATTAGAAAAATATCATCTCGACCTTCAACAGGACGGATTTCATCATGATAATGCTCAACAATATGCTGTAGAACAACTAGATGCTTTATATCGACGCATATTAGAAACAAAAGTTCCTGAAAAGGAAGTAAAAAAATCGTGGAAACATTTTTTCAAAAAAGCGAAGCCTCAAAAGTTAACTCCAATCAAAGGGTTGTATTTCTGGGGAGGCGTTGGTCGTGGTAAAACTTATTTAGTTGATACTTTTTATGACGCTTTACCAACAAAGAGAAAAATGAGAGTTCATTTTCATCGTTTTATGCAGCGTGTCCATGATGAGCTTAGGGAACTAAAACATCAATCAGATCCATTACTTGTGGTTGCTGATAAATTTAAGCAAGAAACTGATATTATCTGCTTTGATGAGTTTTTTGTTTCAGATATAACAGACGCAATGATTTTAGCTACACTACTAGAAGCATTGTTTGAACGAGGTATTACCTTAGTCGCAACATCGAATATCATCCCACAAGAGCTTTATCGAAATGGCTTACAGCGAGCACGTTTTCTTCCTGCTATCGTATTAATTGAAACTCATTGTCAAATAGTAAATGTAGATAGTGGTGTTGACTATCGCTTAAGGACATTAGAGCAAGCTGAGATTTTTCATTTTCCTTTAGATGATAAAGCGGAAAATAACATGAGAATGTATTTTGAAAAATTGACAGTGGACAGTGAATATCAAAAGAAGAAGATAGAAATTAACCATCGCCAATTAAGCGTGAAAGCAGAAGGTGATGGGGTTGTTCATTTTGAGTTTTCAGCATTATGTGAAAGTGCTCGTAGTCAGAATGACTACATAGAGTTGTCTCGCCTATATCATACTGTTTTACTTTCCAATGTTAAAATAATGGGAGAGCTTAATGATGATGCCGCTCGTCGTTTTATTGCCATGATTGATGAGTTTTATGAGCGAAACGTCAAATTAATCATCTCTGCAGAAGCAGATTTGAGCTCTATTTATGAAAAAGGACGCTTAACGTTTGAATTTAAACGTTGTCAGTCTCGGTTAGTTGAAATGCAAAGCCATGAATATCTAGCGAAAGAACATTTATCTTAATCATTAATTCCTTTATTACGATAATTTAAGGTATTTATTTGATGTGATGAGGTTCAAATTTCATTTTTTTTGTGCTTTTTACCTAATATGTGAAATATCTTCAAAAAAAAGATGATTTTTTCTTCACGCTTCACTATAATCCTCCGACCCACCGTTACTGTACTGGCGTAATTGCCAAGAGTGCCAACCACTCGAAGGGGTGATGACTGGGCTCAAAAATATACAGTGGGAGCGAAAGCTCCTAATCAGTGAAATTATTTAATAACGGGTATCATTAGCATGAAAACTTTCGTTGCTAAACCAGCCGCTGTAAAGCGTGACTGGTATGTTGTAGACGCTGAAGGTAAAACTCTTGGTCGTATCGCAACTGAAATCGCATCTCGCCTACGTGGCAAGCATAAAGCAGAATACACTCCTCACGTAGATACTGGTGATTACATCATCGTTATCAACGCAGAGAAAGTACGCGTAACTGGTAACAAAGCAGCTGGCAAGATCTACTACCGCCACTCTGAGTTCCCAGGCGGTCTAAAATCTATTTCTTTCGAGAAACTGATCGATCGTAAACCTGAAATGGTTATTGAATTAGCTGTTAAAGGTATGCTACCACGTGGTCCTCTTGGTCGTGCTATGTACCGTAAACTTAAAGTTTACGCTGGCGCTGAGCATAACCACACTGCTCAACAACCACAAGTACTAGACATTTAATCGGGGATTATGGCAATGGCAGAGAATCAATACTACGGCACTGGTCGCCGTAAAAGCTCAGCAGCTCGCGTTTTTATTAAACCGGGTACTGGCAACATCGTAATCAACAAGCGTAGCCTTGAAGTTTACTTCGGTCGTCCAACAGCACGTATGGTTGTTAACCAACCTCTAGAGCTAGTTGAAATGACTGACAAACTAGACCTATTCATCACTGTTTCTGGTGGTGGTATTTCTGGTCAAGCTGGTGCGATCCGTCACGGTATCACACGCGCTCTTATGCAATACGATGAATCACTACGTCCTGCACTACGTGCTGCTGGCTATGTTACGCGTGACGCTCGTTGCGTTGAACGTAAGAAAGTTGGTCTACGTAAAGCACGTCGTAAACCACAATTCTCTAAGCGTTAATATTACGCTTACTTTGCCAAGTGGTTTTGTTTCAAAACTACTTTGGTTATTGTGGTCAAAAGCCCAGCAGAAATGCTGGGCTTTTGTTGTTTTTGTGAGGTGAAATTATCTTCATTGCTTGAACTTTTCTATCTTTTCTTATCTTTTCTTCCTCCTCGCTAAAAAAAGCCTACCTAGTTCACAAATGTTGCAAAAAAGTAGCTTTACCTTGTCAAAAAGTAAGGTTTTCTTTATCATTTATGGGTTAAAACAGCAGTGTAACTAAGTATGAACAAACTCTTTGGTTTTATTGGGAGTTTTTAGTCTTGGAATTCTGTTGTATCAAACCTTAAAAGTTAGCCGCAGCTCGAAAATGTATGGACATAATAAAAACTATATAAAGAGCAAATGGGAGAAAGTTGGATGAGCAATGCGCCAGTGAGTAATGGTCGACGTCGTTTCTTGACTGCAACAACAGCTGTTGTTGGTGGTTTAGGGGCAGTGGCGGTGGCCGTACCTTTTATTAAATCGTGGAATCCGAGCGCAAGAGCGAAAGCTGCCGGTGCTCCGGTTGAAGTCGATATCAGTAAACTTGAAGATGGGCAAATGGTTCGTGTTGAATGGAGAGGAAAGCCTGTATGGGTTGTTCGTCGTTCAGACGCTCTTTTACAGTCATTAACTGAAATTGATGGTCAACTTCGAGATCCGTCTTCAGGGGAAGAGCAACAACCTGAATATGCACAAAATGCATATCGTTCGATTAAGCCTGAAATATTTTTAGCCGTTGGTATTTGTACTCACCTTGGCTGTTCACCTACCTATTTACCTGACAGTTTTAGTGAACAAGTTGAAGGGGTTAATTCTGGTTTCTTTTGTCCATGTCATGGCTCTAAGTTTGATATGGCTGGTCGAGTATTCCAAGGTGTACCGGCGCCATTGAACCTTGTGGTTCCTAAGCATATGTACCTTAGCGATACTCGTATCCTAGTTGGGGTTGATGAAGGAGGGGAAGCCTAATGCAACCATTACTTGATTGGGTAGAGAAACGTCTACCTGCGATGAATGCATATAAAAAGCATTTATCTGAATATCCAATGCCAAAAAACTTTAATTTTTGGTATTTCTTTGGCTCATTGGCCATGTTAGTTCTTGTTAATCAACTTATTACTGGAATTTGGTTAACCATGAATTACGTTCCTTCTGGTGAAGGTGCGTTTGCTTCTGTTGAATACATCATGCGTGATGTTGATTATGGTTGGCTATTACGTTATATGCACTCAACGGGTGCATCAGCATTTTTTGTTGTTGTATATCTTCACATGTTCAGAGGTTTAATTTACGCGTCCTACCAAAAGCCTCGTGAGTTATTATGGCTGTTCGGCATGTTGATATTTTTAGTTCTAATGGCTGAAGCTTTCATGGGGTATTTACTTCCATGGGGACAAATGTCTTATTGGGGCGCTCAGGTTATTATTTCATTATTTGGTGCAATTCCAGTTATTGGCGATGATTTGACGTTATGGATCCGTGGTGATTATGTAATTTCAGGAGCAACATTAAACCGTTTCTTTGCTTTACATGTTATAGCATTGCCTATTGTATTACTGCTTTTAGTTGTACTGCATGTACTTGCTCTACATGAAGTAGGTTCAAATAACCCTGATGGTATTGAAACTAAATTACCAAAAGGAAAAGATGATAAAGGCGATCATACAACACAGTTTAAATTTCACGAATATTACACTAAGAAATATAACATTATTGATTCAGTTCCTTTCCATCCGTATGGGACAGTGAAAGATATGATCGGTGTGGCAGGTTTCTTATTCTTCTTCTGTTATGTGCTGTTTTTTAACCCTGAAATGGGTGGCTACTTCCTTGAAGGACCTAACTTTGAAGCAGCAAACCCATTGAAAACACCTGAACATATTGCTCCAGTTTGGTATTTCACTCCGTTTTATGCCATTTTGCGTGCGGTACCTGATAAGTTAATTGGTGTTGCTGCTATGGGAGCATCAATTGTCGTACTTTTCCTTCTTCCATGGTTAGACCGTTGTAAAGTTCGTTCATATCGTTACCGTAGTAAGCTGCATTTATTGAATATTGCACAGTTTACAGTGAGCTTTATTGCTCTTGGTATCTTAGGTGCATTACCAGCTACAACGTTGTACACACTATTGGCTCAAATCTTCAGTCTGACTTATTTTATGTTCTTTGTTCTGCTATTTGTTTACAGCAAAAATGAAGCAACAAAACCATTACCAGAGAGGGTGACATTCAAATGAGAAAGTTGATTTTAGTGCTTTTTGCTTTGTTGCCATCAATGGCAATGGCTGCTGGAGCTAACATCCCATTAGATAAAGCAAATAATGATATTCGCGATCAAGCATCACTACAAAATGGCGCGAAGTTATTTATGAATTATTGTGCAGGTTGTCATTCAACTCAATACCAACGTTATGGCAGGGTGGCTGAGGATCTTGGGATCCCTGTAGACTTAATGATGGATAATCTTGTTTTTGATCCAAATGCCAAAATTGGTGATTTGATGGAAAATGCGATTCCAGAAAAACAGGCGGCTAATTGGTTTGGTGCTCCACCACCGGATCTCACACTTGTAGCTCGTGTTCGAGGAACGGATTGGTTATATACTTACTTACGTACGTTTTATGCTGATCCAACACGACCATTTGGTGTAAATAATATGGTGTTTCCAAGTGTAGGTATGCCCCATGTTCTTCAAGAGCTTCAAGGGGTAACTACTCCTGTTTATGAAACAACAACCGTAAATGGTGTTGAGCATAAAGTTGTTGTTGGGGTAGAGTCCGATGGAACTGGAGAGCTCAGTTCTGGTGAGTATGACGTAGCGGTTCGTGATTTAGTTAACTTCCTAGAATACTCAGGAGATCCAGTGCAGCTTGAACGTCACCGTTTAGGTTGGTGGGTGATGGGCTTTTTAGTAATATTTGCCTTTGTTTCTTACTTGCTTAAGAAAGAATATTGGCGCGATGTCCACTAATCGTGATATTCTAGATCGTTAATTGTACGCAATGGAGGCTTAGCCTCCATTGTTTTTGTGTCACTATTATTTTAAGAATGAATAATAGATGACAAGCACCAAAAATGCGGTGCTTTTTGCTCCTAGATAAATACCGGAGGGCTCAATGGCTGTTGCTGCCAACAAACGCTCAGTAATGACGCTTTTTTCAGACGCTTCTGACATGTACAGTCATCAAGTACGTATTGTACTTGCTGAGAAAGGAGTAAGTGTTGAAGTTGAATTGGTTGAACCATCCAACTTACCTGCAGAACTTGTAGAATTAAACCCTTACAAAACTGTACCTACACTAGTTGATCGTGAGCTTGCTTTATACAACTCAAATATCATCATGGAATATTTAGATGAGCGTTTTCCTCATCCGCCATTGATGCCTGTTTACCCTGTCGCTCGTGGTAACAGCCGTCTAATGATGCACCGTGTTGAAACTAACTGGTATTCATTAGCGAAGATTGTTGAAGGTGGTTCTTTTGAAGAAGCTGAAGCGGCTCGTGCAAAACTGCGCAATGACTTATTAATGTTAGGTCCAATTTTTGCTGAATATACTTACTTTATGAGTGATGAGTTTAGCCTAGTTGACTGTTATTTAGCTCCGTTATTATGGCGTTTGCCATCAATGGGAATTGAATTATCAGGTCCTGGTGCAAAAGAACTTAAAGTTTATATGAGCCGTGTATTTGAACGTGATTCATTCCTAGCTTCGTTAACAGAAGCTGAGCGTGAACTGCGTTTAACTAACTAATGGATATGAGTTCAATGATGCCGCGTCGCCCATACTTATTACGAGCTTTCTATGAATGGATTGTAGATAATGAGTTAACGCCTCATCTTGTTGTTGATGCAACAATGAACGGTGTTCGAGTACCAGAAGAGTTTGTTCAAGATGGTCAAATCGTTTTAAACGTAGCACCGCACTCTGTTGGTAATCTAGAAATGGGTAATGAAGCGGTAACATTTAATGCTCGCTTCGGTGGTCGTCCACACTCATTAATTCTACCTCTTTATGCTATTCAAGCTATCTATGCCCGTGAGAATGGCGCTGGAACTATGTTTGAACCTGAAGAGGCTTATGAATTAACATCTGATGAAGGCATTTTTGAAGAAGAGACATTAAGTTCAGTTTCAGAACAACATCCTTCATCAGAAGATAAACCTGAGTCACCACGTCCTACTGGTCGTCCAAGTTTACGAGTAGTTAAATAGTATGATGCTATTAAATTAATTGTATTAAAAAGCCTGCATTACGCAGGCTTTTTTATTTGTTCTATCTTATTTAAAGATATTATTTTTCTACACTGCCACCTTGGCCATATTCAAAGGCTTTTATTACACCTTTGACTCCTTTGATATTACGAGCGATATCTGCAGCAATGTCACCTTGCTCTTCTGTCACAAATCCCACTAAGAAGACTTCTTGGGCCTCGGTAAATACACTAACCTTAATGCCATTTAATTCAGATTTAGCAAGTAAAGATGATTTTACCTTTGTGGTAATCCAACTGTCGTTATTCACTTGTGTAAAGGTTAACAAAGGACGAATTCGAATTTGGTTATAAACAATATTAACCCCATTCATTGCTTTAATTTGCTTCTCAAATTTTTGATTTATTTGAGCATCTTTAGCTTGTCCCATTAAAAGTATTTTACCATCATAGGAAATAGCGTTGACTCGCATATTATATTGATAAGGAGATTTGTTCGCTAAGCCTGTTGCTTCTAATGATCGGTTTTTATCTGACAACTGTTCTTTCATTGAGCGGTTGTCTGTTACTACGGAAGCAGTTGTTGCTGCCCCTGCAATAAATAAACCAGCACACCCTTGTAATAAAGCGGCAGAAAGTAAAAGCGCACTTAATCTAACTAATTTCATATGATTACTCAGAATGTTGTGGGAAGAGAACTTGATCAACAAGATCGCAAATACAATGTAAAGTTAAAAGGTGAACCTCCTGGATACGAGCGACTCGATGAGAAGGGATCCGGATCTCTACATCAGATTCACCTAATAGACCAGCCATTACGCCCCCGTCCATGCCAGTGAGGGCGATAATAGTCATATCACGACTTACCGCTGCTTCCATTGCCTTTAGGATATCTTGACTGTTTCCACTTGTCGATAAGACAAGTAAGATATCACCAGGTTGGCCTAACGCTCTTACTTGCTTAGAGAAAATTTCATCGTAGTTATAATCATTGGCGATTGCTGTCAGTGTCGAAGTGTCTGCGGTTAGTGCCATTGCTGGTAAGCTAGGTCGCTCCGTTTCAAAGCGATTTAATAAACATGATGCGAATTGCTGTGCATTTGATGCTGAACCACCATTACCGCAACATAAAATCTTATTGCCATTTAATAAAGTTGCCACCATTGCTTGAGAAGCATGCATAATATGATCAGGAAGCGCTTCTGCCGCCGCGATTTGAATTTGAATACTTTCAGTAAAGCTTTCTTTGATGTGTTCTAGCATTGTTTACCCTTCAACAATTGCATTTTTGATCCAGTTGATTTCCTTACCTTGAGAGTGGATAGCAACTACATCAAATCTAAAAGATGTATGTTCAACAGAGAGCCCATTTTTCATGAGCCAAAAGAGAGCTGTTCGTTGTAATTTGCGCTGTTTCTGCCATGTTACCATTTCTTGAGCAGAACCGTAATTTGAAGATGTGCGATATTTAACTTCGACAAAGACGAAGGTATCTCGATCTCGCATAATAAGATCGAGTTCCCCTGTTTTAGAATGGAAATTTCGAGCAATGAATATAAGTTGGTGTTGCTCTAGATGACGCTGAGCCACCAACTCATAATATTCACCTTTTGCTCGCTTATTCTGATTTCTCTCCATGAATAGCCCAGCTCATTTGTCGTTGAATTACGCACTCTTTATTAATGCTGAGTTCACCTGTTTTACCATCCATTTCATAGTTATCTACTGCTTTCATTTGTGGTAGTTCAGTGATCAATTGGTAGGCGTCCATACCAAGTGCATGAAGTCGAGTTTCGCCATTACTGCTTTTTGGCCAAAGTTCATCGTATTGATTTTTGAAACTATTATCTTCATTTATTAGTAGTGGGATATCACTAAATTCAATGCCATGAATTTCGACTAATTGAGTTTGGCGTCCGCTGTTACTTCGTGAGCTAGCGTAAAGTTTTGGCGGTGTAATTCCTGGATTTATCGCTACATCGATGAATGGTTTGAGTAATACCAGTTCACTGCTTTTTGCTACCATATAAACAGCATCAATATCTCGACGGCTGCGTGGCTGAGACTCTAATTCCATCCCTGCTAATGCATTCATTTGGTAAATTCGAGCTTGGCTACTTTCAATACCAAATACGCTATTCACTTTTTGTTGTAGTTGCGATTTTGAACCAAAATAACTTATAGACGGCTTTTTGGCTGTTAATTGGTACCATTTATCACTGAATGCTTCGCTTAGGCGTTCACCCATTGTTCCTTGTGGTGCGAGAAATAATGGATGTTTATGACCTTGTTTAAAAAGATGGATCGCAGCCTGTTCAGCCTCTTGCTCTGGAGATAGAGTGAAATAACAGCTGTTTTTATCTACATCAATGTCACTTGGAATATTAAGAGCAAGTTGAGCTATGTTTGAGTTATTTAATGACTGAAATTCTTCTATTTTGCTGCGAACTAAAGGACCGACAACAAATTGAATTTTTTCTTGCTCTAAGGTAGCTATGATATCTTCCATCGATGTGATTTCAGTATCAATGATTTTTAGAGTTGTAAATTCACCACGTTCTTTATCTTCCATCATCATATTGATGAAGCCATCACGGACACGAATACCTTGAGGACCAAAGCGCCCTGATAGAGGTAAAAGTAACGCAACATTTTCAGGGCGAGTAATTTCAACCGCAAGGATATCTAGAACTTCTTGTGGGGTGTAAATCGCGGCAGGATGAGCTGGATTAGCTAATAACCATTCATTTAATGCTTCTTGAAGACGAGTTGGAGAGCGCTTTAGAGTATCAAGGTATGTCGCTAATTGAACCCAGCCATGCAAAATGATTTCGTTATCATCTAATTTAATATCTTGAAGGTTTACAGTGTTTAATGACGATATATTTGTCCAAACTTGAGACCATAATTGTTGCTTTTGATCCTCTGGAGTATAGCGGTCAAGGTTAATTAATTCTCTTGCTGCATTAAGGTTATCGCCGTTAAATAAGTATAATTCATGGCGTAACTTGTAGTATTGAATCCATTGGCTGTCTTCAACTTTCCACCATGCTTGAAAGTTAAGAACTTGAAGAGCTTCTTCGTACTTATTCTGTGTTTTAAGCATTGTTGCTCGGCTTAATTGAACTTCAGCTGTTTGAGAGGGAGACAGTTGCAAGCCTGCTAATCGCGTCAGTAATTTATTTGCTAGCTCAAAATTTTGTTCTTGCACTGATGCTTTTAATCCCATGATCAGGAAATCAGCTTGAAGCGTACTTTGTTTTTTATCCGCTTTTAAAATGTATGCAGAGCTAGTTTCTGATGGTGATTGTGTAATATCGAGACGTTCAGGTGCTTTTGGTGAACTTGAACATGCAGCTAATGTTAGCGCTAAGGCTACAGGAGCTATAAGGCGTGTTACACTGTTCTTTCTAAGGGTCATATTTGCCATGGGTAATATACTGGTCCTACTAAAAAGGGCTGTTGTTACTATGGATGCTAATCACCCGAACAGCTAAAATATTATTTTCATTATAGTGATGTCTACTCATATTCCCTATATTAATCGCAGAAGAGATAGTAAACAAATGACAGATCACAATTTATCTGTGGTAGAGACTGCAACTTTGTACATTGTTCCTACACCAATCGGTAATTTAGGAGATATAACGCAACGAGCTTTGGAAGTTTTAAAGTCCGTTGATTTAATTGCTGCTGAAGATACTCGACATACAGGCAAATTATTGTCTCACTTTGGTATTTCTAGTCAAACATTTGCATTACATGATCATAACGAACAGCATAAAGCAGACCTGTTGATCAGTAAATTACAACAAGGTAAATCTATTGCCCTTGTCTCAGATGCGGGAACTCCATTAATTAGTGATCCAGGTTACCATTTGGTGAACCGTTGTCGTCAAGCAAATGTCAATGTTGTGCCATTACCTGGTGCTTGTGCTGTTATAACAGCATTATCAGCGGCAGGTTTACCTTCTGATCGTTTTAGCTTTGAAGGGTTTTTACCGCCAAAAAGTAAAGGTCGTCGTGATAAATTTGAAGAAATAGCACAAGCAGAACGTACGTGTATTTTTTATGAGTCGCCACATCGTATTATGGATTCATTAGAAGATATGTTGACGGTTCTTGGTGCTGAAAGACAAGTGGTTTTGGCTCGAGAGTTAACTAAAACCTATGAAACGATTTATGGCGCACCGCTAGGCGAATTGATCGAGTGGATAAAAGAAGATTCAAATCGTAAGCGTGGAGAAATGGTTTTATTAATTCATGGCTTCAGAAGTGAAGAAAAAGATGAGCTTCTATTTGAAGCGACACGCTCAGTTTCTATTCTAGTAAAAGAACTTCCGCTTAAAAAAGCAGCAGCAATGGCCGCTGAAATTCATGGTGTGAAGAAAAATGCCCTATATAAATGGGGTTTAGAGCATTTAGATTAAGATAATTGCTAAAAAGAGGTGGTAACTTATAACTGACTCTTATATCATTCGCGTCAGGAGCTGACTCGGTAATCGCTGCTTCATTGATGTCCTTCGGGAGACTGATGAAGGGGAGGAAAGTCCGGGCTCCATAGAGCAGGGTGCCAGGTAACGCCTGGGGGGCGCAAGCCTACGACAAGTGCAGCAGAGAGAAAACCGCCGATGGCTTAATCTTCTTTATTCTTCGGAATAGGAAGTAAGCACAGGTAAGGGTGAAAGGGTGCGGTAAGAGCGCACCGGGCGTCTAGTAATAGTGCGTTGCAAGGTAAACTCCACCCGGAGCAAGATCAAATAGGCCCTCACATAGCATTGCTCGTGTTTGGGGGCGGGTAGATTGCTTGAGCCTGTGAGCGATTGCAGGCCTAGACGAATGGTTACCACCGCGCAAGCGGGACAGAACCCGGCTTATATGTCGGCTCCTAACTTAGCCCACCATAGTACTATTTCGGTAGTGTTATGGTGGGCTTTGTGCTTTCTGCTACATTGGTTTAGAATTATCACTAATTTGACACACATCTCTGCATTTTTAGTTTACACTTCCAACTAAAATTCAGTCGCTTATTCTCATAATTACGGTAGTAAATACTCACTATGTCTGAACAATTTCAACACGTATCCGTTCTTCTTCATGAATCTATTGATGGCTTAGCTATTAAACCTGATGGTATCTATATTGATGGTACTTTTGGTCGTGGTGGTCACAGTCGTCAAATTTTATCGCGATTAGGTGAAAACGGACGTTTGTACAGTATTGACCGAGATCCTCAAGCGATAGCTGAAGCGAAAACAATTACTGATCCTCGATTCAATATTATTCATGGTCCATTCTCAGGTTTAAAACAATATATTGAAGAGTTAGATTTAGTTGGTCAGATTGATGGTGTTCTGCTTGATTTAGGTGTGTCGTCTCCTCAATTAGATGATGCTGACCGTGGCTTTAGTTTTATGAAAGACGGTCCTTTGGATATGCGAATGGACCCGACATCAGGTATGCCTGTATCTCAGTGGTTACTGGATGCTGATGTGGAAGATATTACGTGGGTTATTCGTGAATTTGGTGAAGATAAGCACGCGTGGCGCATTGCAAAAGCTATTGTTGCTTATCGTGAGAATGAAGAAAACGAGCCGTTAACACGCACAAGCCAATTAGCTAAATTAATTTCAGATGTTGCTCCTAAGAGCTATAAAGAAAAAAAACACCCAGCAACACGTACTTTCCAAGCTTTCCGTATTTATATTAATAGTGAGTTGGATGAGATTGATACCGCGTTAAATGGTGCCCTTGATGTTTTTTCTCCTGGCGGTCGCTTATCAGTAATCAGTTTCCATTCATTGGAAGATCGTATGGTTAAGCATTTCATTCGTAAAGAAAGTCGAGGGCCACAAGTTCCTCATGGTTTACCATTAACAGAAGCGCAAATTAAAGCGTTAGGCAGCGCAAAAATGAAAGCTGTTGGTAAAGCAATTAAACCCACCGATAATGAAGTTGACGTTAATGTTCGTTCACGCAGCTCTGTATTGCGTATCGCTGAGCGCTTATGAGTCAAAATACCTCACCACAGTCTAATTTAACAAAAATGATTGGCCTAGACCTTTTTGGTGTAGGTCGGTTTCATACTATCTTATTAATATGCATATTTTTTAGTGCTATTTGTGTTGTTTTAGCTACACACAATACCCGTCAAATGGCTGTTAAACGAGAGAATTTGTTACTTGAAAAAGACATTTTAGATGGTGAATGGCGTAATTTGATTTTAGAAGAAAGTGCATTAGCGGAACACAGTAGAGTGCAGTCTCGCTCTGTTGATGAACTGAATATGGAACGACCGGCACCGGATAAAGAAGTCATAATTAAACTACGATGAAATTACCAAATAGAAAAAAAAATAATAAACGAATCACCAAAGCGCCGCCGACTCTTATTCAGTGGCGCTTTGGCGTTATTGTTTTCTTTGTTTTTGTCGCATTAGCTATCCTAATTGCAAGGGCTGCTTATATCCAAGTTATTGAACCTGATAACTTGATTAAGCAAGGTGATATGCGTTCAATTCGAGTTAAATCCCTTCCTTCTGCTCGTGGCATTATTTCAGATCGAAATGACGAACAACTAGCTGTGAGTGTTCCTGTTGATGCGGTTTGGGCTGATCCTGTTGCCATTTATAAAGCAGGAGGTTTGGTTGAAGTCGAACGTTGGTATGCTTTAGCTGATGTGTTAGGTCTCAAACGTAAAGAGCTATTGAGTAAAATTGAGAAAAATAAAAAACGTCGTTTTATTTATCTTCAACGTCAAATCTCGCCAGCAGTTGCCTCTTATATTCGCAAATTAAAATTATCAGGCATTGGTCTGAAAGCGGAATCTCGTCGTTACTATCCAACTGGTGAGATCAGTGCTCATGTTATTGGTGTAACGGGGATTGATAGTCATGGTTTAGAAGGCATTGAAAGCAGTTATGATGGATGGTTAACTGGTGAGCCAGGTCGACGAACTGTACGAAAGGATCGTTATGGGCGAGTGGTTGAGAATATTTCGCTAAAAGAAAAGCAAGAAGGTAAACCGCTTACTCTTAGTATTGATCAGCGCTTACAAGCGATTGCTTACCGATCTATTAAACAAGCTGTTGCAGATTATCGTGCCATGTCAGGCTCTGTTGTTATGATCGATATTAAAACTGGTGAAGTGTTAGCTATGGTGAATGCACCATCGTATAACCCAAATGACAGAAGCCAATTACAAAGCTTTAGAATGCGAAATCGAGTGATTACCGATACGTTAGAACCAGGCTCAACGGTTAAGCCTTTTGTCGTATTAGCCGCTCTAGATGGTGGGACTGCAAATTTAAATACCATCGTAGATACGGGCAATGGCATTATGCGAATTGGTGGTAGTCGTGTTCGTGATAGTTCTAAAGTAGGTAAAGCCGATTTAACTACGATATTAAAGAAATCAAGTAACATAGGTGTTGCTCATCTGGCTCTCGGTATGCCTTTACAAGAACTTTTAGGTGAATACAGCGCTGTTGGCCTTGCTGATCCATCAGGGCTGAATCTTATCGGCGAGGCTACAGGAATTTTCCCTGATCGTCGTCGTTGGTCTGATTTTGAAATCGCTACATTAGCCTTTGGATATGGTCTTTCTGTTACTCCTATTCAATTAGCTCACGCATATGCCACGCTAGGTGCTTATGGAGAGTATCGTCCGTTATCTATTTTAAAAACCACAGGACCGACACCCGGTAAGCAAGTGGTTAATCGTCAACATGCTAAAGCCGTATTAGAAATGATGGAAACCGTAACTCAACCTGGCGGTACAGCAACTAAGGCTGCCGTTCCTGGGTATCGAGTGGCGGCGAAAACGGGTACGTCTCGTAAAGCGGTTCGTGGTGGTTATAGTGATGAATATATGACGGTTACGGCGGGCGTTGCTCCTGTGAGTAATCCTAGAATTGCATTAGTTACCATTGTTAACCAACCGCAAGGCGATGAGTATTATGCAGGTCAAGTTGCGGCGCCGATTTTTGGTCAAGTAATGAAAGATGCACTACAAATACTAAATGTAGCGCCAGACGAAAGTACCGTAAAACATATCGATGTATTGAATTAGGAAAGGGATGATGCAGTTATCTGAATTAGTATTACCTTGGTGTGAATTAAATCAAACCGTTGAAATATCATCCATAACATTGGACAGTCGCCAAGTATCTGTTGGTAGTCTATTTGTTGCAATTAAAGGTCACGCTATTGATGGTCGACAGTTTATTTCTACTGCGATTGAGAGTGGTGCTTCAGCGGTTTTAGCCCAAAGTGATGAACTTAATATTGAAGGTACGATTAATTACGTTGATCAAGTACCTATTATATATATTAATGAGTTATCAATAGAATTAAGTGCGCTTGCTGGTCGCTTTTATCAAGCTGATAAGCGAAAAATGAAACTAGTCGGTATTACTGGCAGTAATGGTAAAACAACCATTTCTCAAATTATTGCACAATGGGCAACCCTATTGGATACCCCTGCAGGCGTTATGGGAACCACTGGCAACGGTTTATTATCGGATTTAAAACCAGCATTAAATACGACTGGTAGCCCTATTGAAATTCAGCAAACATTAAGTGAGCTTGAGGGGGTTGGTGCTGAATTAACCGCATTAGAGATCTCTTCTCATGGGTTGGTGCAAGGACGAGTAAACGCACTGAACTTTGATGCTGCTGTATTTACCAATTTAAGCCGTGACCATTTGGATTATCATGGTGATATGGTCAACTACGCTGAAGCTAAGAAGTTACTCTTTACCTCCCATCATCCTAAATATTCAATTATCAATGCAGATGATATCGTTGGTGCTTCTTGGTTAAAAGAGATTCCTTATGCGATTGCAGTGTCCTTAAATGAAGAAAGTGTTGAAAATCATTCTGGTAAAAAAGTTTTTGCTACCTCTGTCGCTTATTCTTCTGAGGGGATTCAGCTATCCCTTGATTCCGATTGGGGAAAGGCTGATTTATCTGTTCCGTTAATCGGTGCATTTAATGCGAGCAACGTGCTTGTCGCTTGTGCAACTCTACTTTCTCTAGGTTATGACATTCATTCTCTAGAAAAAACAGCCCCTAAATTAACAGCCGTTATCGGACGAATGGAGTTATTTACAGCAACAGGAAAGGCGAAAGTTGTTGTTGATTATGCTCATACACCAGATGCTCTTGATAAGGCATTACAAGCGTTACGAGTACATTGTGAAGGTCAGCTTTGGTGTATTTTTGGTTGTGGTGGCGATAGAGATACAGGTAAGCGACCAATGATGGCCAGTATTGCTGAGCAGCAAGCTGATGTTATTATTCTAAGTGATGACAATCCTCGCTCTGAAGAACCAAGTTTAATAATTAAAGATATGTTAGCAGGATTAAATAAACCAGAAGCTGTAAAAGTTATCCATGATCGCTTCGAAGCTTGTAAGTATGCGTTATCTCAAGCAAGAGAAAACGATATTATTTTGCTAGCAGGCAAAGGGCATGAAGACTATCAAGTGCTTGCTAATAACACTATTCACTACTCAGATCGTGAAAGTGCACAGACATTATTAGGACTACTATCATGATAGAAATGACATTAAATCAGATTGTGGCACTATGCGACGGTCAGCTAATAGGTACAGACTGCCAAGTTGTATCGGTATCTACAGACAGTCGAAATATAGATGAAAATGGACTTTTCGTTGCATTAATTGGTGAGCGTTTTGATGCTCATAATTTTGCAAAGACAGCTCAAGAGCAAGGTGCTGTTGCGCTTCTTGTTTCTCGTCAATTAGACAGTGAACTACCTCAAGTTATTGTTAAAAATACACAAAAGGCACTTGGTTTGATTGCAGCTAATGCTCATAAGCAATGTGATACCTTTACGTTCGCATTAACAGGGAGTTGTGGCAAAACAACAGTTAAGGAAATGCTGGCTTCGATCTTACAGCGTTCTGGTAATGTATTAGCTACTGCCGGAAATTTTAATAACGAAATTGGTGTACCGCTGACGTTATTACGATCTCGTCCAAGTGATGATTTTGCTGTTATCGAGTTAGGCGCTAACCATCAAAACGAAATTTCATATACGACTCAATTAGCTCGCCCAAATGTCGCATTAGTAAACAATGTTGCAGCTGCACATTTAGAAGGTTTTGGCTCTTTAAAAGGAGTTGCGAAGGCTAAAGGTGAGATCTTTGAAGGTTTACAAGAAGATGGCGTTGCTATTTACAATTTAGAAAGTAATGGCTTACCAGAGTGGTCATCATTATTTGATGGTAAGACGGTATTATCTTTCTCTATGGATAATGTTACAGCAGACTTTTATGCATCAAATATTGAGGTGAACTCTATTGGTGAGTCAACTTTCATGCTGAATACTCCGATTGGTGGTATTAGCGTATCTCTGGCTGTTATTGGCAAGCACAATATTGCAAATGCGGTTGCTGCGACTGCATTAGCACTTCAAGCAAATTGTTCATTAAAAGATATTCAACAAGGGCTCCAAGGGCTAAATAACGTCAAAGGCCGAGTGGCTGTTGAGGTGTTAGCGTCAGGTTTGAAAGTTATTGACGATACTTACAATGCCAGTGTTCCAGCAGTTAAAGCCGCAATCGATCTCCTTGGTGAGTTTAATGCTCAGCGTTGGCTTGTTTTAGGTAATATGGCTGAGCTTGGCGAAGAAAGCCTTGCACTTCACCGAGAAGTTGGTGAATATGCTGCCCCATATCAATTCGAGCAAGTACTTACTTTTGGTGACGATACCAAAGTGATCAGTGAATTATGCAATGGTCACCATTTTGAAACTCGTAATGCTTTAAATAAATACTTACTGAAAGAATTACAATTAATTAAAAATAATGAGGTTACCGTGTTAGTAAAAGGTGCCAATAGTTCACGTATGAGCGAAGTGGTTTCTGCTCTTAAGGAGTGTCAGTAATGATTATCTGGTTATCTAACTTTCTAGAGCAATATTTCCCGTTTTTTCGTTTATTCGAATACCTTAGTTTTCGAGCTATTTTAAGTATTATCACTGCATTATCTATTTCGCTATGGATGGGACCAAAATTAATTCGATGGTTACAGAACCTACAAATAGGTCAAGTAGTTCGTGATGATGGTCCTGAGTCACATTTTAGTAAGCGTGGTACGCCAACAATGGGCGGTATCATGATTCTTACTGCGATTACAGCGACTGTATTTTTGTGGGCAGACCTTACTAACCCTTATGTATGGGCAGTTATGTTTGTATTGCTAGGTTATGGAGCGGTCGGTTTTGTTGATGATTATCGTAAAGTTGTTCGTAAAAATACTGATGGTTTGATTGCTCGTTGGAAGTATTTTTGGCAGTCAGCAATTGCGTTAGTGGTTGCTTTTGCTTTATATGCTTACGGCAAAGATACGGCAGCAACACAGTTAGTCGTTCCTTTCTTTAAAGAAATAATGCCTCAACTTGGTCTTGCTTATATCCTTCTGACTTATTTCGTTATTGTGGGTACAAGTAATGCTGTAAACCTAACAGATGGTTTAGATGGTTTAGCTATTATGCCTACGGTATTCGTTGCAGCAGGTTTTGCCTTTATTGCATGGGCAACAGGTAATGTGCAATTTGCGAATTACCTACATATTCCACATATTCCACAAGCAAGTGAGTTGGTTGTTGTGTGTGCAGCTATTGTTGGTGCTGGTTTTGGTTTCTTATGGTTTAACACTTACCCTGCGCAAGTATTCATGGGCGATGTAGGTTCATTAGCACTCGGTGGAGCATTAGGTACGATTGCGGTATTAGTTCGACAAGAGTTCTTATTAGTGATCATGGGTGGTGTATTTGTTGTTGAAACATTATCGGTAATCTTACAGGTTGGTTCATACAAATTACGTGGACAACGTATTTTCCGTATGGCACCAATTCATCATCATTACGAATTAAAAGGTTGGCCAGAGCCTCGTGTTATTGTACGTTTCTGGATTATTTCTATGTTATTGGTTCTTATTGCATTAGCGACGTTGAAGGTACGTTAATATGACTGGTTTTGGTGGTGTGAAAAGCGTTGTTGTCGTTGGGTTAGGAATGACAGGATTATCTGTTGTTAAGCATTTACTTAGACAACCAGAAGCGTTAATAGTCAAAGTTATTGATACTCGTGAAACGCCACCAGGCCAAGAACAACTTCCTGAGAATGTTGAGTTATATTCAGGTGGTTGGCAACAAGAGTGGCTCTTAGAAGCGGATCTCATTGTTACCAATCCTGGTATTGCTCTTGCTTCTCCTCAATTGCAGCCAGCGATTAAAAAGGGTACGCCAATTGTTGGTGATATCGAACTTTTTGCTTGGGCAGTAACTGCTCCTGTGATTGCAATTACAGGGTCTAATGGTAAAAGTACAGTCACTGACTTAACTAGTGAAATGGCGAATGCTGCTGGCGTTAAAACAGCTGTTGGTGGCAACATAGGTTTTGCTGCGCTTGATCTATTAGAACAAGACGCAGAGCTTTATGTACTTGAGCTATCCAGTTTTCAATTAGAAACAACTTCATCGTTAAACTTAAAAGCAGCTGCATTCTTGAATTTATCCGAAGACCATATGGATAGATATCAAGGTATGGCTGATTATCGTCAAGCAAAGTTGCGTATTTTTGATAATGCAGACGTATGTATTGTTAACCGTGATGACAAAGAAACGCACCCAGAGACCAAAGAAAAACCAGTAAAAAGTTTTGGTTTTGATGAAGGTAACTATGGTTGTGTTATTCAAAATGGGGTTAATTATTTAGCGATTAACTCAACACCTATCATTGCTGCGAGTGAATTAGGACTTGTTGGTAAACATAATATTGCGAATAGTTTAGTTGCGATTGCATTACTAGATGCCGTAGGAATTAAAATTGCTTCAGCATTAGAAATATTAAGAACTTACAATGGGTTGACACATCGATGCCAAGTGGTAGCTGATAATAAAGGTATTCGTTGGGTCAATGACTCAAAAGCTACAAATGTTGCAAGTACGCTTGCTGCGTTATCTGGTCTAAAGATTGATGGTAAATTGCATTTGTTAGTTGGTGGTGTAGGTAAAGGCGCAGATTTTTCTGAGTTATCTCCTGCATTACATGATTTGAACTTAATGATGTATTGTTTTGGTGAGGATGGTGAGCAGTTTCTTTCTTTAGACCCTCGTTCTCTGCAATGCCAAACAATGGATGAAGCTATAGATATTCTATTTCCTACCTTAACCGAAGGAGATATGGTTATGTTATCTCCTGCGTGTGCTAGTTTTGACCAGTATGCAAATTTTATGGCTAGAGGTGATGCATTCACTCAACTAGCAAGACAGTATTCAACTGAGAGTTAATTTTGATATTTGACCGCATTAAAAAATGGACATTATCAGCTCAGGATTGGTGTTTGACACCATCCCCTAAAGTGATGTTTGATCGCCAGTTAATCTGGATTGCTTTAGGATTAATGTTAACTGGCCTTGTTATGGTTGGTTCTGCATCATTTCCAATCAGTACTCGCCTGACTGGGCAGCCATTCCATTTTATGATGCGTCATATGCTATTTGTCTGCTTAGCACTTGGAGCTTCCTCTATTGTATTACGTATAAAATTGGATACCTGGTTGAAATACAGTAGTCACCTATTGTTGATTTCTTTTTTATTACTCGCTGCTGTTTTAGTTATCGGTAAATCGGTAAACGGTGCAGCACGTTGGCTGCCGTTAGGGATCTTTAACTTACAACCAGCAGAAGTTGCAAAACTCTCTTTATTTGTATTTATCTCTGGTTATCTTGTTCGTCGCCATGGCGAAGTAAGAGATAGTTTTAAAGGATTTGTTAAACCCTTAGTCGTGCTTATTGGTCTTGCTTTTTTCTTATTATTACAACCAGACTTAGGTACAACTATCGTAATGTTTGTTACGACTATCGGTATGTTATTTATTGCTGGCGCTAAATTATGGCAGTTCATAGCGTTGGTGATGAGTGGTATTTCACTCGTTATAGTTCTGATTATTGCTGAACCTTATCGTATGCGTCGAGTGACCTCCTTCCTAGACCCATGGCAAGATCCATTTGGTAGTGGTTACCAATTAACACAGTCTCTTATGGCGTTTGGTCGAGGAAGTTGGCTTGGGGAAGGTCTTGGTAATTCAATTCAAAAATTAGAGTACTTACCTGAAGCTCATACCGACTTTGTGTTTGCTGTTGTTGCAGAAGAATTAGGATTCATAGGGGTATCTTTAGTCCTTATTTTGATATTTTCTTTGGTATTAAAAGCTCTGTTTATTGGCCGAAAATGTTTGCAACATGACCAGCGTTTTGGTGGTTTTTTAGCGTTTGGTATTGGTATTTGGTTTGCCTTCCAAACTTTAGTTAACGTTGGTGCTGCTGCAGGTATTGTTCCAACAAAAGGGCTGACATTACCACTGATTAGTTATGGTGGTTCCAGTTTAATTATCATGTCAGTCGCAGTATCTCTCCTTATTCGTATTGATCATGAGTGTCGTATTTTTTTAGAAAACGAGCCTCCACGGAGCGAAAATGAAGAACAGAAATAAACGTTTATTAGTGATGGCTGGTGGTACTGGCGGTCACGTATTTCCAGGGTTAGCAGTAGCAAAACAACTACAGAATGAAGGCTGGGAAATTCGTTGGTTAGGTACAGAAGATAGAATGGAAGCGGATTTAGTACCAAAGCATGGTATTGAAATTGATTTTATCAAAGTAAAAGGGTTGCGTGGTCAAGGTATTAAGAAACTACTGGCCGCACCTTTTCAAATTTTAGGTGCGATTTTCCAAGCAAAGAAACACATTCAAGCATGGCAGCCAGATGTTGTATTAGGCATGGGTGGTTATGTAAGTGGTCCTGGTGGCATTGCTGCTTGGTTATCTGGTATCCCGGTTGTATTACATGAACAAAACGCCGTTGCTGGCTTAACCAATCAGTGGTTATCTAAAATTGCTAAACGTGTATTTCAAGCGTTTCCGGGTGCGTTTCCAAATGCAGACGTCGTCGGTAATCCAGTAAGAGAAGATGTATGCCGATTGCCTCATCCAAGTGAACGATTTGCTGAACGTAGCGGTCCTATCCGTGTGTTAATCATGGGTGGCAGTCAAGGTGCCCGTATTCTTAATACGACATTGCCAGAAGCATTACCAAAGCTGAATCACGTTGTTGAAATCTGGCATCAAGCAGGTAAAGGAAATCAAGAGACTGTTAATCAAGCATATTGTGATAATGGAATTACAAATGCAAACGTAACGGAGTTTATTGATAACGTAGCTGAAGCTTATGCGTGGGCCGATGTATTGGTATGTCGTTCAGGTGCATTAACGGTATCTGAAGTGTCAGCCGCTGGCGTTGGTTGTGTGTTTATTCCCTTTATGCATAAAGATCGTCAACAAGCATTAAATGCTGATCATCTTGTACAGTGTGGGGCAGCGCAAATGATTGAACAACAAGATTTAACAGTTCAGAGTTTGGTTGCTACACTTAATAGATTAGAGCGAAAAGAATTATTAGAAATGGCATGTAATGCTCGTAAAGCCGCAATTATCGATGCTGATGTACGCGTTGCCAATGCGATAAAAGAACTCGCAAAATAAAAGAATTGAGATTTAAAATGATAAAAGAACAGAAATTGCAATTAGCTGAAATTAGAACCATGATCCCTGAAATGCGCCGCGTTGAATGTATTCACTTTGTCGGTATTGGCGGTGCGGGTATGAGTGGGATAGCTGAAGTGTTATTAAACGAAGGTTATCACATCAGTGGTTCAGACCTGGCTGAGAATACAGTTACGGTGCGTTTAGCTCAAAAAGGTGCAAAAATATTCTTTGGTCACCACGCTAGCAATGTAGAAAAAGCCAGTGTAGTCGTTGTATCTACAGCAATTGATCCAACAAACCCTGAAATTGTTGCAGCAAAAGAAAACCGAATTCCTGTTATTCGTCGTGCAGAAATGCTAGCAGAGCTGATGCGCTACCGACATGGTATTGCTGTTGCTGGTACACACGGCAAAACAACAACAACAGCATTAACGACTCAAATCTATTCAGAAGCAGGATTAGACCCAACATTTGTAAATGGTGGTTTAGTTAAAAATGCAGGTACTAATGCACGTTTAGGCTCTAGCCGTTTTCTGATTGCAGAAGCTGATGAAAGCGATGCTTCATTTTTGCACCTTCAACCGATGGTTAGTATTGTTACTAATATCGAAGCTGACCACATGGATACCTATGGCGGTGACTTTGAAGTATTAAAACAAACCTTCATTGATTTTCTTCATAATTTGCCATTTTATGGTCAAGCTATTATGTGTATTGATGATGAGGTAGTTAGAGAATTACTTCCTCGTGTTAGCCGTCAAGTTATTACTTATGGTTTCTCAGAAGACGCAGACGTACGTTTAATTAATTACCGTCAAGTTGGTCAACAAAGCTTCTTTACAGTTCAAAGAAAAGATCGCGCTGATTTAGACATTATTCTTAATATCCCTGGCAAGCATAATGCGTTGAATGCAACGGCAGCTATCGCTGTTGCTACAGAAGAAGATGTTGAAGACAGTGCTATTCTTTCTGCATTACTTAATTTTGAAGGAGCGGGTCGCCGCTTTGATCAATTAGGTGAATTTGAAACCGGTAATGGTCATGCGATGTTAGTGGACGATTATGGACACCATCCAACAGAAGTTGATGTAACAATTAAAGCTGCTCGTGCTGGTTGGTCTGAAAAGCGTTTAGTGATGATCTTCCAACCTCACCGTTATAGCCGTACTCGTGATCTTTATGATGATTTTGCGAATGTGCTAGATAATGTTGATGTGCTTATAATGTTGGATGTTTATTCGGCTGGTGAAACACCGATTGTAGGTGCAGATGGGCGAGCATTATGTAGAACTATTCGTGGTAGAGGGAAGATTGATCCTATCTTTGTTCCAAATATTGATGCATTACCACCAGTATTAGCTAATATTATTCAAGAAGGTGACTTAGTTTTGACTCAAGGTGCTGGAGATGTTGGTAAACTAGCAAAACAACTGGCGTCAATGAAACTAAATATTGAAACAATGAAAGAGTTTGGGTAATTATTGTTTAATTAGTTAGAACTTCTAATAAAAATACGAATAATGGGATAGAATCCTCATTGTATTAATAATATGCTATTGGAGATTGGGAATAGAGTGTTTTTGCACCCTATACTTATTAGTAGAATTCATTTTAACGTCACCATAAGGCGATTATTTTGTATAATTGGTTAATGTTGATGTTAGTTTCTAGTACTGTTGTGAAAATAATATGATAAAAACGGTCAAAATGAATACTTCATTTGATAAAGAAGGAGTAAGGAAACACCTGCCTGGTGGTCTTTTTCTTTTTTTAGTCGTAATCATTTCATTATGGCTAGTTATTTCAACAGTAAGTTGGATGACAGATGAAGACAGGTTGCCTTTATCTCATATGATTATTCAAGGGCAGCTAAAGCATATTACTGCGGATGATATTCGTGAAGCGATTGACTCAATGGATTCCATTGGGACATTTATGACTCAAGATGTAAATAAACTGCAAGACGCATTGTTATCACTACCTTGGATCGCTCAGGTATCAGTTAGAAAGCAATGGCCAGAAACGATTAAGGTCTTTGTGGTTGAGAATCAGCCTGAAGCAACATGGAATGATCGAGTAATCGTGAATCCAGAAGGTGTTGTTTTTAATGCACCAATGACTGATTTGATGGAGCCAAAACCTGCATTATTTGGTCCAGAAAATAGCAGTAAAGAAGTCTTGGATTTTTGGCATCAATTACAAAAGCAATTTGCACCATTACATACAAGTGTTCATAGTGTTGCATTAACTGATCGCTTATCTTGGCAAGTCGTCTTAGACAGTGGTATTCGACTTGAGTTGGGTCGTGATTCTCGAGAAGAAAGAATAGAACGATTTATTGCTTTATATAAGCAGTTAGAAAAGAAAAAGAATTCGATAGATTATATAGATCTTCGTTACGATACTGGCGCAGCTGTTGGATGGAAATCCGACAATGTAGAAGATAAAGAAGAGAATTGACATGAGTAAAACGCCAGAAGGCAGTATTATTGTTGGTTTAGACATAGGTACAAACAAAGTTTCAGCATTAGTTGGCGAAGTTTTACCTGATGGCCAAGTGAGCGTTATTGGCTCTGGATCATGTCCCTCTCGTGGAATGGATAAAGGCGGCGTTAACGATCTTGAATCGGTAGTAAAATCAGTTCAAAGAGCGATTGATCAAGCTGAGCTTATGGCTGAATGCACCATTACCTCTGTATTTATTTCTTTATCGGGCAAGCATATTGCTAGTCAAATAGAGAAAGGAATGGGGTCTATTTCTGAAGAGGAAGTGACTCAAGATGATATGGATAGTGTTATTCACACAGCTAAATCCGTTAAGATTGGTGATGAACAGCGTACATTGCATGTTATTCCACAAGAGTTCTCTATTGATGTGCAAAAAGGTATTCGAAATCCAATAGGGTTATCGGGTATGAGAATGGAAGTAAGCGTTCACTTAATTACATGTCATAATGACATGGCGCGAAATATTGTTAAAGCTGTTGAACGCTGTGGTTTAAAAGTCGAACATATTATTTTCTCTGGTTTAGCATCGAGTAATGCGGTAATCACAGAAGATGAGCGAGATCTTGGTGTTTGTGTAGTTGATATCGGCGCAGGTACAATGGATATTGCAATTTGGACTGATGGTTCCTTACGTCATGCAGAGGTTCTTCCTTATGCTGGTAATGCAGTAACCAGTGATATTGCTTATGCGTTCGGCACACCATTTAATGATGCTGAAAAACTTAAAGTTAAATATGGTTGCGCAATTAGCGAGCATATTAATCGCGATGAAACAGTCAATGTTCCTAGTGTTGGTGGTCGACCATCTAGAAGTTTACAACGAAGAATGCTAGCAGAAGTTATCGAACCAAGGTATTCTGAACTGCTAGGTCTTGTAAACCAGCGTATTCTTGCAATTCAAGATAAATTACGCGCTGAAGGAACAAAGCATCATCTTGCTGCTGGTATCGTGTTAACCGGTGGTGGTGCACAAATTGAAGGTTTGGCAGATTGCGCAGAGCGTGTTTTTCAAACTCAAGTAAGAATAGGCCAACCTTTAGAGGTGACAGGCCTGACAGATTACGTAAAAGAACCTTATCAAGCAACAGCGGTAGGACTTTTGCATTACGGTAAAGAAAGTCAATTGCATGACGATGAAGATTATGTGCCAAGTAAGCACCAATCTTTTGCTACCGTAATAAAGAAATTTAAAAATTGGATACTAAAAGAGTTTTAACCTGAGCGAACAGGAAGAAACGGAGAGAACAGATGTTTGAGCCGATGATGGAAATGTCCGACGACGCAGTAATTAAAGTTGTTGGTGTAGGTGGCGGTGGCGGTAATGCTATCGAGCACATGGTACGTGAGTCAATTGAAGGTGTTGAATTTATCAGTGTAAATACTGATGCTCAGGCACTTCGTAAGACTAGTGTAAATACAGTTATTCAGATTGGTGGAGACATCACAAAAGGTTTAGGTGCAGGTGCAAACCCGCAAGTAGGCCGTGATGCAGCTCTAGAAGATCGTGAAGCCCTTAAAGAAGTTCTTGCTGGTGCCGATATGGTATTTATCGCAGCGGGTATGGGCGGCGGTACTGGTACTGGTGCAGCTCCTATCATTGCAGAAGTAGCAAAAGAATTGAATATTCTAACTGTTGCTGTTGTGACAAAACCGTTTAGCTTTGAAGGTCGTAAACGTCTTGCTTTTGCTGAGCAAGGTATTGAAGAGTTATCAAAACATGTTGACTCATTAATTACGATTCCAAACGAAAAGTTACTAAAAGTACTAGGCCGTGGTATCACATTATTAGAAGCATTTGCAAAAGCAAATGATGTTCTACGTAATGCTGTTCAAGGTATTGCTGAGTTGATTACTCGCCCAGGTATGATTAATGTCGATTTCGCCGATGTTCGTACTGTTATGTCTGAAATGGGACATGCAATGATGGGTAGTGGTATCGCAGTAGGTGAAGACCGAGCAGAGCAAGCAGCAGAAGAAGCGATTTCAAGTCCTTTACTGGAAGACATCGATTTAGCTGGAGCTCGTGGTGTTCTTGTTAACATTACTGCAGGTCTTGATATGCGTCTTGATGAATTTGAGACCGTAGGTAATACAGTAAAAGCATTTGCATCAGATAATGCAACCGTTGTTATTGGTACCTCTCTTGACCCTGATATGACTGATGAAATTAGAGTGACGGTTGTTGCTACAGGTATCGGTACAGAAAAAAAGCCTGAAATCACGTTAGTGACAAATAAAGCAGCTGCACCAACTCAACCTGCACCAGTTGCTCAACCTGCAGTTCAGCCACAAGCGAAAGCACCAGTTGTTGAACCAACGGTAGAAAAACCGGCACAAAATGTGCAGGTGACTAAGCCAGCAGCACCGCAAACTACACCATCAACGTCGCCAGCGGCAGGTGTTCAGAATGCAGGTGCAGCGCAAGCTAAGCCAGATCAAAAAGAAGATTACTTAGATATCCCAGCGTTTTTACGACGCCAAGCTGACTAATTAATCATCAAGCGATTTGGTTTTATTGAAAGTTGTGTGCTAGAATATCAGACCAGTTCTTATAATTGGTTTGAAATCAAGCATATTTATAGTTGAGATGAGCATATGATCAGACAACGTACACTGAAAAGTATCGTACAAATGACAGGCGTGGGTTTACACTCAGGTCGAAAAGTCACGCTTACTCTTCGTCCAGCAGCATCAAATACAGGTGTAATTTATCGTCGTACAGACCTTAATCCACCGGTAGATTTTCCTGCGGATCCAGAGTCAGTGCGCGATACGATGCTATGTACAGCGTTAGTTAATGATGAAGGTGTCAGAATCTCAACGGTTGAACACTTGAATGCTGCTTTAGCGGGCATGGGCATTGATAACGTTGTTATTGAAGTTGATGCACCTGAAATTCCAATTATGGATGGCAGTGCAAGTCCTTTTGTTTATCTTTTACAATCTGCGGGTATTGAAGAGCTTAATACGGCGAAGAAATTCATTCGTATTAAGAAACCTGTTCGCATTGAAGATGGTGATAAATGGGCCGAAATTCGTCCTTATAACGGTTTCCGCCTAGATTTTACTATCGACTTCAATCATCCAGCGATTGAATCAGATGACCAAAAGTTAGTGTTTGATTTTTCAAGCCAATCGTTCATCAAAGATATCTCACGAGCTCGTACTTTCGGGTTTATGCGTGATATTGAGTACTTACAATCACAAAACCTATGTTTAGGTGGTAGTTTTGATTGTGCAATCGTACTAGATGATTACCGTATTCTTAACGAAGACGGATTACGTTTTGATAATGAATTTGTAACGCATAAAGTACTAGATGCTGTTGGTGACCTATATATGTGTGGTCATAGTATCTTAGGTGAGTTAAGTGCTTACAAATCAGGTCATGCTCTGAATAATCAGTTACTTCGTGCTGTTCTTGCTGATCAAGAAGCATGGGAGTGGACAACCATTGAAGATGAACAAGAATCACCAGTTGCATTTATGCAGCCAGGAATGGTACTTGCCTAATCCATCATCAAATTAAAAAAGCCAAGCAAATTGCTTGGCTTTTTTGTATCTATCGTATTTCTTATTTCTTATTTGCTAAAGCCGCTAAACTTTCTAATCGTTTTTTTAATTTTGGTGATGCGGTTTCTGCTACCATTTCTAATGCACTTGCTGCTGCGGCAGATAATTCTCGTTTGGCTTGTTTCTCTGATTTATAGACAGCTGGTTTCTCGCCAATAAAAGATCGGGCTAGATCTGGGTTGATCTTAATTTCTAAATTAGATAAACCAGGTAAGCCGTGACGGCGAAAAGCCGATAAAATAGCTAATCTTTCATAGTTAATTCGTGTCGCCCATACACTGCTAGATACTTCGATCACTAATGATCCTTGGCGGTAATTTGCCACACGGCAATGATCTTCACAGCCCGTAGGTAATGAATCTTTTAGTACTGTAGATAGTTTAGATAAAATAATCGCTTTTTCTTGAAGATCTTTGAAGCGAGTATTATTAAAAAAATCATTTGCAGGCTGAGGCCTGTGGTCTCGCATCATTGTGAACTCTCACTAATAGGACGTTATTTAATTGCGGTTTCTCAAAAAAAAGTCATAAATGCCAATTAGATCTGACTTTTTCAGAATTGAAATCAAACTCTACGGATTTAGCTTAGGATTGCTTCGCATTATCGCTTATACTTTCTTAATTATTACTTATGATGACTAGCAACACAACAATCATGATTGGCCTTGAAAAATCAAAGTCGAATCCCCATAAGGTAAGTATATAAAGAAGTTTTTTTCTTAGAGTAATTTCTCTAGGTGATTGATTCACATTTCAGATAAACCGATCAGAAATGATCATAGAGATAAGAGAAGCAACGGAATCATGTTTTCTAAAATTCTAACAAAAGTTATCGGTAGCCGTAATGATCGTACATTACGTAAGCTACGTAAAATCGTAGATCAAATTAATAAACTCGAACCACAATTCGAATCATTACAAGGCGAAGAATTAAAAGCGAAAACAATCGAGTTCCGTGCACGTTTAGAGCAAGGTGAAGATTTAGATAGTTTATTGCCAGAAGCCTTTTCAACAGTTCGAGAGGCATCTAAACGCCTATATGGTATGCGTCATTTTGATGTTCAAATGATTGGTGGTATGGTTCTAAACGATAGCCAAATTGCTGAAATGCGTACAGGTGAAGGTAAAACACTAACGGCAACCTTACCGTGTTATTTAAATGCATTAACAGGTAAAGGTGTACACGTTGTAACCGTGAATGATTACCTTGCAAAACGTGATGCAGAGACAAACCGTGAATTGTTTGAATTCTTAGGTATGACCGTTGGTATCAACGTACCTAATATGCCACCTCAAGAGAAAAAACAAGCGTATTTATGCGATATTTTGTATGGCACAAATAATGAATTTGGTTTTGACTACTTACGTGACAACATGGCTTTCCGTGCTGAAGACCGTGTTCAGCGTGAACGCTATTTTGCCGTGATCGATGAAGTGGATTCAATCTTAATCGATGAAGCTCGTACCCCTCTTATCATTTCTGGTCCAGCAGAAGATAGCTCAGAACTTTATACTCGAATTAATACATTGATCCCGCAGCTTGTTAAACAAGATGAAGAAGACAGTGAAGAGTATCGTGGTGAAGGTCACTACACATTAGATGAAAAAGGAAAACAAACTCACCTGACGGAAAACGGTCAAGAGTTTGTTGAGCAATTACTAAAAGATGAAGGCTTAATGGAGGCAGATGATACTTTATATTCTCCTGCTAATATCAGCTTACTTCATCATATTAATGCTGCATTACGTGCACATGTATTGTTTGAAAAAGACGTAGATTATATTGTAAAAGACGATGAAGTTATTATCGTTGATGAACATACTGGCCGTACAATGCCAGGACGTCGTTGGTCTGAAGGTTTACACCAAGCGGTTGAAGCAAAAGAAGGTGTGAAAATTCAGAACGAAAACCAAACATTAGCATCAATCACTTTCCAAAACTTCTTCCGTCTATACGACAAACTGTCAGGCATGACAGGTACTGCTGATACAGAAGCCTTTGAATTCCAATCTATTTATGGTCTTGATACGGTAGTTATTCCAACTAACCGTCCAATGACTCGTAATGATATGGGTGATTTAGTCTACATGACAGAAGCAGAAAAATTTGCAGCTATCATTGAAGATATTAAAGGGTGTTCTGAACGTGGTCAGCCAGTACTGGTTGGTACCGTTTCGATTGAAAAATCAGAGCTACTTTCAAATGCATTGAAGAAAGCAAAAATTAAGCACAATGTACTTAATGCTAAATTTCATGAAAAAGAAGCAGAGATTGTTGAAAATGCCGGTACATCGAGTGCTGTAACCATTGCTACTAACATGGCTGGCCGTGGTACGGATATCGTACTTGGCGGTAGTTGGCAGGCTGAACTTGCTAAAATAAATGAGCCAACTGAGGCTCAAATCCAAGAAGCTAAAGCTAAATGGAAAGAAGCTCACGATGCAGTACTTGCTGCCGGTGGTCTTCATATTATTGGTACTGAGCGCCATGAATCACGTCGTATCGATAACCAATTACGCGGTCGTGCTGGTCGTCAAGGTGATGCTGGTTCTTCTCGTTTCTATTTATCAATGGAAGATGCATTGATGCGTATCTTTGCTTCAGACCGTGTATCTAGCATGATGAAGAAGTTAGGTATGGAAGAAGGCGAAGCAATTGAGCACCCATGGGTAACTAAAGCCATTGAAAATGCACAGCGTAAAGTTGAAGGCCGTAACTTTGATATTCGTAAGCAACTTCTTGAGTATGATGATGTAGCCAATGACCAACGTAAAGTGGTTTATGAGTTACGTGATGAACTAATGAATGTTGATGATATTAGCGACATGATTGCACACAACCGTCAAGATGTACTTGAAGGTCTATTTGGCCAATATATTCCGCCTCAATCTCTAGAAGAGATGTGGGATGTCGAAGGGCTAACTACACGTCTACGTGCTGATTTTGATTTAGATATTCCTGTTCAAGAATGGTTAGACAGTGATGATAAACTCCACGAAGATAATTTACGTGAAAAAATCATCGAAACGGCAATTCAAGTATACAAAGATAAAGAAGAGTCTGTTGGCGAATCTGTTCTGCGTAACTTTGAAAAAGCTGTTATGTTACAAACGCTTGATGGTTTATGGAAAGAACATTTAGCAGCAATGGATCATCTTCGTCAAGGTATTCATTTACGTGGCTATGCTCAGAAGAACCCAAAACAAGAATACAAACGTGAGTCTTTTGAGTTATTTGAAGGCCTGCTTGATACCTTGAAGTTTGATGTGGTTTCGATTTTAAGTAAAGTACGTGTACAACAACAAGAAGATGTTGAGCGTATGGAAGAGAAGCGTCTTCAGCAAGCAGAAGCTGCGGCTCGCCGTCAACAATTACAACATCAAAATGCAGAAAACCAATTGGATGATGGTGAAACATCAGAAGATGGTCATACTCCTGTAGTACGTGATGAACGTAAAGTTGGACGAAATGAGTCATGCCCATGCGGTTCTGGTAAAAAATACAAGCAGTGTCACGGAAAAATCTAGTTGATATAGGCTGTTTATAATTAATAGAAAGCCGCTATTTTTAGCGGTTTTTTTATAACTAAAACGTATTGTAGGTAAGATTATTGATGAAACGATTACATATTGTCGCAGCGATTATTTTGAACCCTAAACAAGATAAAGTATTTATTACTAAACGTCCTGATAAAGCATATAAAGGTGGTTTTTGGGAGTTTCCTGGTGGTAAAGTCGAAGCTGAAGAAAGTGCAGAGCAAGCATTAATAAGAGAGCTTAATGAAGAGGTTGGCATTAACTCAACTGAACTTCATTTATTTGAATCTTTATCCCATGATTACCCTGATAAATCGCTTTATTTTGATTTTTTTACTGTAACTCAATTTGATAATCAACCTTATGGGAAAGAAGGCCAAGAAGGCTTGTGGGTATCAATTTCCGAGCTTAAAAAGTATGAGTTTCCAGAAGCGAATGTACCTGTATTAAATAAAGTCGTAGAGCAATTTAGTTAGTAGTAATCTAATATGAATAAGTATAAAAAAGCGATCATAACGATCGCTTTTTTATTTTTATTAGTATTGGTCTTCAGACCAACCATCAGAATCTGACATGTCAGGTGCGCCTGGAATTGATTTCTCTTCATCAGCCCACTCACCGAAATCAATCATTTGACATTTTTTACTGCAGAATGGGCGAAACGGACTTTCGGTATTCCATATAACAGCAGATTGGCAAGTTGGACATTTAACTATAGTCGGTTTAGTTATTGATTGTTCGTTATTTGATTCTGACATGTTTTCCTCAGCAGACAGCAAGCATAAACTCAATGTCTTTCTCACAATTCTTATTAGTTTCGAAAGACATAAAGCGTAACGCAAAACGACTTTTATGCCCTGAGATCATTGGATAAACACCACTATCTATTGGGATCTCTAAACGTAATAGATTTGCATTTTCCATTTCGCTTTGCATAAAACCATTACGTGCTATTTGTGGTTCAAAGCGTGCAGTCTCTCTTGTTAATCGCAACCATAACGACAATGCATCAGAAAGAGAAAGCAGTTGGGACATCCAATTATGGGTATTCCTGCATCTTACTTCTAAAGGGAGATGTAGCCAATGGTGTAATGCAGGAAGATCAAAACAACAATCTCCACCAGGGATAAAAAAGCGCTGTTTTAAGGCCGATAAAAAGCGGTCTTCTTTTAAAGAATGACCAGGGCGAGTGGTTTGCATCAAATTATGATGAACTTGACTAATTTGCTCTAATACCGAAAGCAAAGCAGATTGATCAACACCTTCGATATCCATCCAAGCTCTGTATTGTAAACGAAGCTTTTCTAAATCTTTACCTAAATCCGCTTTAACTTGAACTTGCTCTAGAATATCGAGCATATTAAAAAGGGAACTAAAGAAAACTTGGTATTCAAACGGTTGAGTTAAATCTGCAGAATGCCCAAGCTTACGAAAGAGAGATTCTATTCGTAAATAAATTCGAGTCCTTTCATTTAAAGGGTGTTCAAATTTTTGCATGCCCAATCCATTCATAGTCGTTATTGATTCTCTTCATTTATCGATTCTTGAGACAATAGCAGATATTTATTATGTAGCAGAGCTATTTCACTGTCCAAGTCATGAATATTGTGATCATTCTTAATAATGTCATCAGCGATAGCTAATCGCTCAGCTCGTGAAGCTTGTGACATTAATATTGCCTTAGCCTGCTCTTGATTTACTTTATCACGATTCATGGTTCGATTAATTTGAGTTTGCTCCAAAACATCAACAACAAGAATGCGATTTGCTAAATATTGCAATTGGTTTTCAACTAATAAAGGAACAATAAGTAATACATAATCAGAAGTAGCTAACGAGAGCTGGCGTTGCATTTCTTTTCTAATAAGAGGATGGAGTAGATCGTTTATCCATTTTTTCTCTTCAGGGTTTGAAAAAATACGCTGCCTAAGTTCTGTTCTGTCTAAGTGACCATCATTTAATAAAATAGAATTGCCAAAATGTTCGATGATTTTAGTTAATCCAATAGTGTTTGGCTCAACAACTTCTCGAGCAATAATATCAGCATCAACAAGGTCAATATTATGATTATAGTGGAAATTATCTGCAACGGTGGTTTTTCCACTTCCAATACCGCCAGTAATAGCTACAACATAACTCATACTGGAAATCCTAATATTGAAGTAAAGTACCAATGGCTGATTTCATGCCCCCATAAAAGACATATCCAACCGGCAATGGCGAGATATGGACCAAATGGAATGGCTTTATCAAAGCCATTTTTTTGAGCTCGGAGCATTGCTATACCAATAATAGCACCGACAACAGAAGAGAGTAGAACAAGTAAAGGCAATTGTTGCCAGCCAAGCCAAGCCCCAAGAGCGGCTAATAATTTGAAGTCACCATACCCTATGCCTTCTTTACCTGTTATAAGTTTAAAGCCCCAGTAGATGGACCATAAGATAAGATAGCCTGCCATTGCCCCAATAACAGAATCAATTAAAGAGACTGAGCTCCAACCAACTAAAGCGAGATATATTCCTGTCCATAATAGTGGCAAGGTTATTTGATCGGGCAGTAGCATTGTATCTATATCAATAAAGGTGAGAGCAATGAGAACGAGGGTAAATAGAACGGCAGTAATAGCAAAGTAAGAAAAAGGCAATAAATAAGAAACAGCAAAACACATAGCACCAGATAACAGTTCAATTGCAGGATATCTAAAACTAATTGGATTACTGCATTGACGACATTTTCCTTTTAGTAATAACCAGCTAATTACAGGAATATTATCGTAGAATTTAATTTGTGTATTACATTTTGGGCAGCGAGAACGAGGAACACTTAAATTGAATATCTCTTCTTTTTCGGATGATTTTTTTTGAGGCTGTAAGTCCGGGAAGCAATCAACACACTCTTTTTTCCACTCTTTTTCCATCATGATAGGGAGGCGATAAATAACCACATTTAGGAAGCTACCCACGAGTAAACCAAAAAGAGTAGCAAAGAGGGGGAAAAGCCAAGGGTAGTAATCAAAAACAGCCATGTAAGAGTATCCGAGATCATTATAATTTAATGCATTTATTTTATCAGAGTTCATCTAAAGGAAGTAGGTAAGAGCAGGTATTTCCTGGCGAAATAGAGTTAAGCTTATCCAATAACATTCATTAAATTGAAAATAGGGAGGTACATAGAGACAACAAGACCACCAATCATGACTCCTAAAAATAGAATAATAAAAGGTTCAAGGATCTTCCCTAAATTATCGACGGTATTATCAACTTCGTCTTCATACACGAACGCAATTTTATTGAGCATATCATCTAACTGCCCAGATTCTTCACCAATCATGACCATTTGCAAGACCATTTCAGGGAATGCTTGAGTGTGTCGCATTGCTAAATAAAGAGGCATCCCTGCTGCAGTGTTTTGTTGTACGGATAAGATAGCTTCTTGGTAGTAAAGATTGCCTGCGGTTTTACTGGTGGTTTGTAAGCTATGTAAAATAGGTAACCCCGAGCTAAAACTGGTGGCGAGAGTTCGACTAAATTTCGCAATGGCTGCTTTGGAGAGTACCGTTCCAATAATTGGCAGTTGCAAACCGCGTCGGTTGAGCATAAATCGAAAATAATAAGATTTCTTTTTTAATAAATGCAGCGATAGGGAAGCAAGCCCCAACATGAATAAAATCGAGAATCCATAATTTTGTAAAAAATGGGAAGCATTGACGACTTGCTGGGTAAACCAAGGAAGATCGGCCCCAAACCCTTTAAAAATCGATTCAAATTCAGGGATAACAAACATAAGCATTAAAACGGTAACCGCAATCGCGATTAAAAAAACCATTGTAGGGTAGATCATCGCTTTGACGACTTTTGCTCGTAATGCCTCACTTTTTTCTCTGTATTCAGCTAAACGAGCAAATGCGTGCG
The DNA here is from genome assembly GCF_002954705.1 of Aliivibrio sifiae. Lineage (GTDB taxonomy): Bacteria > Pseudomonadota > Gammaproteobacteria > Enterobacterales > Vibrionaceae > Aliivibrio > Aliivibrio sifiae_A. The sequence continues at coordinate 2,458,270 of NZ_MSCO01000001.1, read as the reverse complement.
ATAAACTGCCTGTTTCTTCACCTGTCGCCACTAAATCAATATAAAAAGAATCAAAGAGTGAGCAGCTGGTAGAGAGTGCTTTTGAAAGTTGGGTTCCTGCCTCTATTGATAAACAAACTTGACTAAGAATGGATTTCATTTCAGCTTTAATATTGTTTTCAGCGATGAGCTGTAATGATTGCACTATGGGCACACCTGCACCAAGCATTGTGGCTAATTGACGAGTGAAAAGAGTGATGTCTTTTCGTTTAACGGCGTGTTTCATTTTTTCAAAACTAGAAATGCTGCGCTTTTTAATTTTCTTTATTTGAATGCTTTGTTCGTTGAGCTTTGCTCTAACTTCTACTTCGGTAAGCGCAAGGATTTTCCCTGATACTTTTTTACCAGTGCTATTAATGCCACGCCATTGGAAGTTATGCAGGGTAAGCGTTTTTATTTTGGTTTTTGGTTTTAGCATAGGAGTACTTACTTAAGAATTAAAAATAAAGAACACGAGTGAGTTCTTGTAAGCTCGTTGTGCCATCTTCAAGTCGTTTAATGCCGGATGTAGTTAGGTTGTCCATACCTTGTTTGATGGCGAGTTGTTCAATTTGTCTTACTGTCGCTCCTTTAAGGATGGCGATTGATAATTCACGCGTAAAGGGCATGACTTCGTAAATACCGATACGGCCAGAGTAACCATGAGTACATTCATTACAGCCCTCAAGTCGAGCTTTAAAAATAGTACTTAATAAATCGATACAATATTCTTCTCGTGTTTCTGAACTAAGAGGGTCAACTTCTTTACAGTGAGGGCAAAGTCTCCTCGCTAAGCGTTGGGCGATAATTAAACTAAGGGAAGAGGCAAGGTTGAAGTTTTCTATCCCCATATTACCTAAGCGAACTACGGTTTCTGCTGCTGAATTGGTATGGAGTGTCGAAAGTACTAAGTGCCCTGTTTGCGCCGCTTTTACTGCGATTTCTGCCGTTTCGAGATCTCGAATTTCACCGACCATGACGATGTCTGGATCTTGTCGTAAAAAAGAACGCAGGGCATGGGCGAAAGTAAACCCGATTTTAGGGGCGACTTGTACTTGGTTTACCCCATTAAGATTTATTTCTACCGGATCTTCAGCGGTGGATATGTTTTTTTCTGTGGTATTTAAAATGTTCAAACCAGAATAGAGAGAGACGGTTTTACCACTGCCTGTTGGGCCTGTCATTAATATCATCCCTTGAGGGCGTTTTAATGCGTTAAGATAAAGCTCTTTTTGTTTGTCGCTGTAGCCTAATTTATCAATATCTAAACTTGCGGCACTGCTGTCTAATAAACGTAAAACGATTTTTTCTCCCCATAAGGTGGGAAGGGAAGAAACTCGCATATCTATCGATATATCACTGTTCAGTTTTAATTTAATTCGCCCATCTTGTGGTAAGCGACGCTCTGCGATATCAAGTTTAGCCATGATCTTTAAGCGAGCAGAAAGGCGACGACTTAAATGTGAAGAAGGTGAACTGTTCTCTATTAAGATCCCATCACAACGAAAACGGACTCGATAGGTCTCTTCGTAAGGTTCAAAATGAATATCTGAGACACCTTTTCGGACGGCTTCCAATAGAATTTGGTTAATAAAGCGAGTAACTGGCGCATCATCTTGACTGAGATCTTCGGTAGACGTCATTTCATCAAGTGATACATCAACTAATGAGGCGAGTTCATCTTGAGTGATGTCTTTACGGTGCGATGAATCAGAGGTTGAAATACTGCGTCCATACAGACGACGTACAGCGGCTTCAAGTTGACCTTGGTCGGCTAAAACGAGAGTGATTTGTTTTCCTGTGGTAAAGCGAAAATCGTCTTCAACTTGGGCGATGCTTGGGTCGCTGACGGCAAGTTGAATATTGCAACCATCATTAGAAATAGGCAGCGCTTGATATTTGGTGATGAGATCGCGTAAGCCCAACTTTTGGCAACAATCAGCATAGTCATATTGGGTGATATTAATAACATCTAACCCAAAGATGTGAGCAAGATGGCTTACTAGTTCATCTGGGCTAAAAATACGGTCAGCCAAAAGCGCAGAAGGCACGGTGTGTGCCCCTGATTGTACGTGTTCGATAATGGTGTTTTCTTGCGCCGAACTGATGAGTTCAGCTTGACGCAAGATTGAGGCTAGGTTGGTATGCATTTGTTACTTACAATTTTTTGGAAGGAGATCTGCATCTACACCATCAGAGCTTGATGTTTGGCAATCCCAAGTACCGCTATTATTTCTTGTTAATTCAAAGCTTTTTTCTGATATTAAAGAGCTTACACTGTTACTTGCTGAGGTTGCGAATACAAACTTTATAGTACCACTAGCACCACTTACGCCAGTGCCTTGAGCTGTAAAACTAATATCACCTAAATCCATTTCTGCTGGAGCTCCAAGATTTTCAGGTTCTTCTGTTCCTGAGCCCGTTGGAAATTTTCCATTTTCGACAGTAAACGCTTCTACGTTAGTTTTTAGTCCTGATAAAGTAATTAAAGCGGATGCAACTTCAGCTTTAGCTACATATTTTTGGTATTGAGGTATTGCAACTGCCGACAGCACCCCAATCACCGCAACTACAATCATTAACTCAATTAAGGTAAAGCCTTTCTGTCCTTGACGTTGTTTCATTTTTCCCTCCAAGATGAATCAAGCTGATTCATGTTTTATTTGATGTGCAAAATAATAAATCGAATAAAAAGAGCGTGCAGAGAGAAAAAGAGAAGGTTCGAGTGATGCACCACTTTATTATGTTGACAATGAAATTTGCAAAATCAAATACGATAAACTTCAAGTTATGACATTTTTTAGTTTATGTTCGATCGCAATTCTTAATTTAGAAACAAAGAGTTAATTAACTATATTGAAGTTGTGTAGTGTGGGGTTAGTCAAAGTTATTTATAGGGGATTATGTACAAAGAAATAAAAAAGGCCAACGTAATGTTAGCCTTTTTAATCAGTTAGATAGCGGTTACTTAAAACGCATTGATAAATCCATTGCGTTTAGATGCTTAGTTAATGCGCCGACAGAGATGTAATCAACTCCCGTTTCAGCGAATTCTGCAATCGTATCTAAAGTGACATTGCCTGAGTTTTCTAGTGCAGCGCGACCCGCATTTAATTTAACGGCTTCACGCATCATGTCGGTAGTGAAGTTATCCAACATAATAATGTCAGCACCTGCATCAATCGCTTGTTGCAGTTCTTCTAGGCTTTCTGTCTCTACTTCAACAGGCTTTCCTGGATTTAGCTCTTTAGCTGTAGAAATCGCTTTTTCAATACCGCCACAGGCAATAATGTGATTTTCTTTAATTAGATAAGCATCAAAAACACCAATACGGTGATTGAAACCACCGCCACAAGCTACGGCATATTTTAATGCACTGCGTAAACCCGGAATGGTTTTGCGAGTATCAAGTAGACGACATTTGGTGTGTGCAATTTTTTCAGCGTAAATTGCTGTGGTGGTAGAACAACCAGAGAGTGTTTGAATGAAGTTCATCGCATTGCGCTCACCAGTCAATAGTGTGCGTGATGGGCCTGTTAAAGTACAAAGCGTTTGGTTTGGTTCGACTTTATCTCCATCTTCTATGTGCCATTGGATAGAAACGGTACCACCGAGTTGCTTAAAAACTTCATCGGCCCACATTTTTCCACAAAACACACCATGTTCACGCGTGATGATCGTTGCAACAGATTGTGTTTCTTCTGCGATTAAGCTTGCGGTAATGTCCGTACTTATATCGAGAGTTCCACCTAAATCCTCACGTAGTGTATCTGAAACGGCACGAGTAATTTCGGTTGGAAGCTGTTGTTTTAAATATTCAAGACGAGAGGCGCTGTCATGGGTTTTGATCATGGTGAGGTCCATTGAATTATTTGAAATAGAATTATGGTAACAATAATACTCGCGCTAGAGCAGAATTTCATCATAAGATACATACAAGTTGCACAAGATACTTTAATTGAGATAGGAATAGATGATGAAATTCACTTTATCAACAGATCATTGGCTTAATGAAGCAAAGCATGTGGTATCGCCATTTTATGATGCTCGTCCTGATGATAAAGATATTTCCTTACTTGTGGTGCATAACATCAGTTTACCGCCGGGGCAATTTGGTGGTCCTTATATTGAACAGCTATTTACGGGCACGCTAAATCCAGACGATCATCCATTCTTTAAGGTGATCCATCAATTTAGAGTATCGGCGCATTGTTTGATCAGGCGTGATGGCTGCGTTGTGCAATTTGTTCCTTTTAATGCAAGGGCTTGGCATGCAGGAACCTCCTCCTTTGCAGGACGAGAGCGGTGTAATGATTACAGTATTGGTATTGAGTTGGAAGGGACTGATTTTACTGCCTATACTCAAGAGCAATATGACAGTCTGGCCGTTGTAACAAACGTGCTACAAGACGCTTACCCATTGATTGTTGATAAGCGCATTACTGGTCACCAGTACATAGCCCCATTAAGAAAAACAGATCCGGGGTTATCATTTCATTGGGAAAAGTACCATAAGTTAAGGAAATAGAAGAGGTTAGCTCTTAAATTTATGAACTCTAATTTCTTGATTTTGGCACATGAATCTCTATTTATAAATCAAATTGGTCAGACCAATTGTATTTATTGTGTGGTTATATTGTTAATTAACAATGTAAGCCAACTCCGTTCCATGATTCAAATCAACTTTTATCTAGACAAATTCCCTTTTTTTATGATAACTTGCACCTCAAATAAAATTGGTATTACCAATTATTTAAAGTGACGAATGACTCACGGTAATGTGGGAAGTAATCAACTTAAATTAGGTTGAGCTACGATGACATATCAAAGGATACGTCAGCCAAAGCTGTCCGATGTAATCGAGCAAGAGCTTGAACGGCTGATTTTAGAAGGAACCCTTTCTCCTGGGCAAAAATTACCAGCTGAAAGAGAGTTAGCAAAACAGTTTGATGTTTCTCGCCCTTCGGTACGGGAAGCAATACAACGTTTAGAAGCAAAGCATTTATTAACGCGCCGTCAAGGTGGTGGAACGTTTGTTAATAAAGGGCTGTGGCAAAGTTTCTCAGAGCCGTTGTTAGATTTACTAGCAACGCATCCTGAAACACAGTTTGATTTATTGGAATCGCGTCATGCGTTAGAAGGTATTTCTGCTTATTACGCGGCTTTACGTGGTAATGAAGAAGATTTTAAACGGATTAAAGAGTCACATAAATTAATCCAACAAGCACAACAAGATGGTGATTTAAAAGCGGAAGCGTCTGCGGTTATGCATTGTCTTATTACGGTCACAGAATCGGCGCACAATGTGGTATTACTTCACATGGTTCGCAGTTTAGAGCCCTTGCTTGAGCAAAACGTATTACAAAATTTTACCTTATTAAATCGTCGTGAAGCGGTGGTAAAAAAGGTAAGAGAGCATAGAGCTGAGATTGTAGAGGCGATAGTGTCAGGAAAGCCTGAAGAGGCGCGTTTGGCATCACACTCACATCTTGCCTATATTGAAGAAACATTGTTGGAATTGACAAAAGAAGAGAGCCGCCGAGAGTGCTCGCTTCGTCGAATTCAACAAAGTAATGATATGGATTAATTCGATTCATTTCATTGTCACCCTATTTGAACCAACAAATAAAAGGATAGCTCGCATGTCTGACATGAAGCATGACGTTGATGCACTAGAAACTCAAGATTGGTTAGAAGCTCTTGAGTCAGTTGTACGTGAAGAGGGTGTTGAACGCGCCCAGTATCTATTAGAGCAAGTTCTTGATAAAGCTCGTTTAGATGGTGTTGATATGGCTACAGGTATCAATACTAACTACATCAATACCATTCCAGCAACGCAAGAACCTGCGTACCCTGGTGATGTTACTCTTGAGCGTCGTATCCGTTCAATTATTCGTTGGAACGCAATCATGATCGTTCTACGTGCTTCGAAGAAAGATTTGGATCTAGGTGGCCATATGGCTTCTTACCAATCTGCAGCTGCATTCTACGAAGTATGTTTCAACCATTTCTTCCGTGCTCCAAATGAGACGGATGGTGGTGATTTAGTTTATTACCAAGGTCATATCTCTCCTGGTATCTACTCTCGTGCTTTCGTTGAAGGTCGTTTAACTGAAGAGCAACTAGATAACTTCCGTCAAGAAGTTGATGGTAAAGGTATTCCTTCTTACCCTCACCCTAAACTGATGCCTGAATTCTGGCAGTTCCCTACAGTGTCTATGGGTCTTGGTCCTATTTCTGCTATCTATCAAGCGCGCTTCCTTAAGTACCTTGAAGGCCGTGGCATGAAAGAGACTGGCGCTCAGCGTGTATACGCTTTCCTAGGTGATGGTGAGATGGATGAGCCAGAATCACGCGGTGCGATCTCTTTCGCTGCTCGTGAAAAATTGGATAACCTATGTTTTCTAATTAACTGTAACCTACAGCGTCTAGATGGCCCTGTTATGGGTAACGGTAGCATCATTCAAGAACTAGAAGGCCTATTTAAAGGTGCTGGTTGGAATGTTGTTAAAGTTATTTGGGGTAGCAACTGGGATTCACTACTTGCTAAAGACACGACTGGTAAACTTCTTCAATTAATGAACGAAACTATCGACGGTGACTACCAAACATTCAAATCTAAAGATGGCGCTTACGTTCGTGAGAACTTCTTTGGTAAATACCCTGAGACTGCAGCACTTGTTGCTGATATGACTGATGACGAAATCTTCGCTCTTAAGCGTGGTGGTCATGATTCATCTAAACTGTTCGCAGCATTCAACAATGCAAAAGAAACAGGCGGTAAGCCAACAGTTATCCTAGCTAAAACTGTTAAAGGTTACGGCATGGGCGATGCTGCTGAAGGTAAGAACATTGCACACGGTGTTAAGAAAATGGACATGACTCATGTTCAACACCTACGTGATCGTTTAGGTTTAGAAGACATTCTTTCTGATGAGAAAATCAAAGAACTTCCTTACCTTAAACTAGAAGAAGGTTCTGCAGAGTACAACTACTTACACGCACGTCGTGATGCGCTACACGGTTACACACCTAAGCGTCTGCCTAAGTTTACTCAAGAATTCAAAGTGCCAGAGCTTGATGCATTTGCCCCTCTATTAGGTGAGCAGAAGCGTGATATCTCAACAACGATGGCTTACGTACGTACACTAAATATCTTACTTAAAGATAAGAACATTGGTAAGAACATCGTTCCTATCATTTGTGATGAAGCACGTACATTCGGTATGGAAGGTCTATTCCGTCAGGTTGGTATCTACAACCCACACGGTCAAGATTACACTCCTGAAGATAAAGGCATTGTTTCTTACTACAAAGAAGCAACTTCTGGTCAAGTTCTTCAAGAAGGTATCAATGAACTAGGTTCAATGGCATCTTGGGTTGCAGCTGCAACATCATACAGCACAAACAACCTACCAATGATCCCATTCTACATCTACTACTCAATGTTCGGTTTCCAACGTATTGGTGACATGGCATGGTTAGCGGGTGACCAACAAGCACGTGGTTTCCTATTAGGTGCTACTGCAGGTCGTACAACGCTTAACGGTGAAGGTCTACAACACGAAGATGGCCACTCACACATCATGGCAAACACAGTTCCTAACTGTATTTCTTATGACCCAACGTTTGCTTACGAGCTAGCGGTAATCATGCAAGACGGTATTCGTCGCATGTACGGTGAGAACCAAGAAAACGTTTACTACTACCTAACGGTTATGAACGAAAACTACGCAATGCCAGCAATGCCAGAAGGCGCTGAAGAAGGCATCCGTAAAGGTATCTACAAGCTTGAGTCTCATGCTGGTTCTAAAGCTAAAGTTCAGTTAATGAGCTCTGGTACTATCATGAATGAAGTACGCAAAGCAGCACAGATCCTAAGTGAAGATTACGGCGTAGCGTCGGACATATTCTCTGTTACTTCTTTCAACGAGCTAACTCGTGATGGTCAAGATGCAGAGCGTTACAACATGCTACACCCAGAAGCAGAAGCTAAAGTACCGTACATCACAACAGTTCTTGGTAACGAACCAGCAATCGCTGCGACAGATTACATGAAGAACTACGCTGAGCAAGTACGTGCATTTATGCCAACTGAATCATACAAAGTACTTGGTACTGATGGCTTTGGTCGTTCAGACAGCCGTGAGAATCTACGTCGCCACTTCGAAGTTAACGCAGGCTACGTAGTTGTTGCTGCTCTAACTGAACTTGTAAAACGTGGTGATATTGAGAAATCAGTTGTTGCAGAAGCAATTGCTAAATTCAATATCGATACTGAAAAAACTAACCCGCAATACGCATAAGGTAGAAAACAATGACAATCGAAATTAATGTACCTGACATCGGTGCAGATGAGGTTGAAGTAACTGAGATTCTAGTTAAGGTCGGCGACCGAGTTGAAGAAGAGCAGTCACTGATCACTGTTGAAGGCGATAAAGCTTCAATGGAAGTTCCTGCGTCTCAAGCGGGTATCGTTAAAGAAATTAAAATTTCTGAAGGCGATTCAGTAACAACTGGTTCTCTAATCATGATCTTTGAAGCTGAGGGTGCTGCTGCACCTGCAGATCCAGTAGTTGAAGCGGCTCCAGTAGCTGCTCCTGCTGCGGCATCTGTTGCTGAGCTTAAAGAAGTTCATGTTCCAGATATCGGCGGTGATGAAGTTGAAGTCACTGAAATCATGGTTTCTGTTGGCGATACAGTAGAAGAAGAGCAATCTCTTTTAACTGTTGAAGGCGACAAAGCTTCAATGGAAGTTCCTGCACCATTCGCTGGTACAGTTAAAGAAATCAAAATCGCTTCTGGTGATTCAGTGTCAACTGGCTCTTTAGTTATGATCTTTGAAGTTGCAGGTTCTGCTCCAGTAGCTGCTCCTCAAGCGGCAGCAGCACCAGTTGCAGCGGCTCCAGCAGTATCTGCTGAGAAAGAAGTAAATGTTCCAGATATCGGCGGTGATGAAGTTGAAGTAACTGAAATCATGGTTGCTGTTGGCGATACAGTAGAAGAAGAGCAATCTCTAATTACTGTTGAAGGCGACAAAGCATCAATGGAAGTTCCTGCTCCTTTTGCTGGTACTATCAAAGAGATTAAGATTGCAGCTGGCGATAAAGTATCAACTGGCTCTCTAATCATGACATTTGTTGTTGAAGGCGCAGCACCAGTTGTAGCACAAGCGACAGCAGCACCAGTTGCACAAGCAGCTCCTGCACCAGTTGCAGCGGCTTCTGCTCCAGCAGCTACGGGTGAATTTGAAGCAAACAACGAATACGCACACGCGTCTCCAGTTGTTCGCCGTCTTGCTCGTGAGTTTGGTGTAAACCTTGCTAAAGTTAAAGGTACTGGCCGTAAAGACCGTATCCTAAAAGAAGACGTTCAAAGCTTTGTGAAAGATGCGCTTAAGCGTCTTGAATCTGGTGCTGCTGCATCAGGTAAAGGCGGTGACGGTTCTGCTCTTGGTTTACTTCCGTGGCCAAAAATTGATTTCAGTAAGTTTGGTGAAACAGAAGTTAAGAAACTTTCTAAGATTAAGAAAATTTCTGGCGCTAACCTGCACCGTAACTGGGTAATGATCCCGCACGTTACACAGTGGGATAATGCTGATATCACAGAGCTAGAAGCATTCCGTAAAGAACAGAATGCAATCGAAGCGAAGAATGATACAGGTATGAAGATCACGCCACTTGTGTTCATCATGAAAGCGGTTGCGAAAGCACTTGAAGCATTCCCATCGTTTAACTCTTCATTATCTGATGATGGCGAAAGTATCATCCTTAAGAAGTACGTAAACGTAGGTATCGCAGTTGATACGCCAAACGGTCTTGTTGTTCCTGTATTTAAAGACGTGAACAAAAAAGGCATTTACGAGCTATCTGAAGAGCTAATGGCTATTTCTAAGAAAGCACGTGCTGGTAAATTAATGGCTTCTGATATGCAAGGCGGTTGTTTCACAATCTCAAGCCTTGGCGGTATCGGTGGTACAGCATTTACACCAATCGTAAATGCTCCAGAAGTAGGTATCTTAGGTGTATCTAAATCTGAAATTAAACCAGTTTGGAATGGCAAAGAGTTCGCTCCACGCCTACAGCTTCCTCTGTCTCTATCTTACGATCACCGTGTGATTGATGGTGCAGAAGGCGCTCGTTTTATTACTTTCTTAAACAGTGCATTATCAGACATTCGTCGCTTGGTACTGTAATTAGCGGTAATTGAAATAAACAATAAGGTGGCAAATAAGCCGCCTTATTGCTTCATAAATTGAAGGTTAACTTCAGTTTTTAGAATTAAATACAATTTGCGTTTTTTAACACTTTTTATAGGAAGTGTATTAACGTGAATTGTTGTCTAGCTCACAGGCTAACCCCATCTTGCTTTCACACTGTTAACATATATGTAAAATAAAGTCAGTCTGAAAACAATACTAGAACATCGGTCAGCCTGTTAGGGAAATGACTATAACGAGGTCAAAATGAGCAAAGAAATTAAAGCCCAAGTTGTGGTACTTGGTGCCGGTCCTGCTGGTTACTCTGCAGCATTCCGTTGTGCAGATTTAGGTTTAGAAACAGTTATCGTTGAACGTTACAACACGCTTGGTGGTGTATGTTTAAACGTTGGTTGTATCCCATCAAAAGCATTACTTCACGTAGCTAAAGTTATTGAAGAAGCAAAAGCGATGGCAGATCACGGCATCGTATTTGGTGAGCCTCAAACGGACATCGATAAGATCCGTTTATGGAAAGAAAAAGTAGTTACTCAACTGACTGGCGGTCTTGGCGGTATGGCTAAGATGCGTAAAGTCACAGTAGTAAATGGCCTTGGTAAATTTACTGGCGCAAACACTATTGAAGTAACTGGTGAAGATGGCAACACAACAATCAACTTTGATAATGCGATTGTTGCTGCTGGTTCTCGTCCAATTAAGCTACCGTTCATTCCACATGAAGACCCACGTATTTGGGATTCAACGGATGCGCTTGAGCTTAAAGAAGTTCCTAAGAAACTGCTTATTATGGGCGGTGGTATCATCGGTCTAGAAATGGGTACGGTTTATCATGCGCTGGGTTCTCAAGTTGACGTTGTTGAGATGTTTGACCAAGTAATTCCTGCAGCAGATAAAGATATCGTTAAAGTTTACACTAAGCGTGTGAGCAAGAAGTTCAACTTAATGCTTGAAACGAAAGTGACAGCAGTTGAAGCAAAAGAAGATGGTATCTACGTTTCAATGGAAGGCAAAAAAGCACCAGCAGAAGCTGAGCGTTATGATGCTGTTCTTGTTGCTATCGGTCGTGTTCCAAACGGTAGCTTATTAGATGCTGAGAAAGCGGGTGTTGCTGTTGATGAACGTGGTTTCATTAATGTTGATAAGCAAATGCGTACTAACGTACCTCATATCCACGCTATTGGTGATATCGTAGGTCAACCTATGCTTGCTCACAAAGGTGTGCATGAAGGTCACGTTGCTGCTGAAGTTATCTCTGGTAAGAAGCACTACTTCGATCCTAAAGTGATTCCTTCAATTGCTTACACTGAGCCAGAAGTCGCTTGGGTTGGTAAAACAGAGAAAGAAGCAAAAGCCGAAGGCATTAACTACGAAGCTGCAAGCTTCCCTTGGGCTGCATCAGGCCGTGCAATCGCTTCAGATTGTGCTGATGGTCTAACTAAGCTTCTTTTTGATAAAGACACTAACCGCGTTATCGGTGGTGCAATTGTTGGTACTAACGCTGGTGAACTTCTTGGCGAAATCGGTCTTGCAATTGAAATGGGTTGTGATGCAGAAGATATCGCATTAACTATCCATGCTCACCCAACATTGCATGAATCAATTGGTATGGCTGCTGAAATTTATGAAGGTTCTATTACTGACCTTCCAAATGCAAAAGCAGTGAAGAGAAAGAAATAATTTCTCCTAATAACCATTAGAGTTTAAATATAAAAAAACCGCTGATTAATCAGCGGTTTTTTATTATCTACTTTCTGAGTTCTGAATATTATTTATAAATACACAGCATATTTAAGAAGCAGTTAGCCGTATCTTCAAGCTCTTCAGCTGCGTGATTACGGTTTGCTTGGATAAATACAGTATAGCAGATGCCATGAAGCATTTTCGCTAGGTTTTCAGGAGTATGGTCATTACATACTTCATTACGTTCAATTCCTTCAGTAAACATAGTGCGAATAATTTTTTGATTATTCACATGTGTACTTAAGAAAAGAGGCCATACTTCTTCACGAGTCGAAGTACTCCACTCAAACCATACCTTAATCCACTTATTACCAGATTGAACAGTATCAATAATGTTCATTAATAATGTATGAAGGTTTGATCGAACATCTACATCAAGATCAATGGAGTCTTTAACGAATTGATGAAATTGCTCTTCTACTTTATTTAATACATCATCAACAAGATCTTCTCTTGTTGGGAAATAATTAAATACAGTAGCGACTGAGACTTGCGCTATTTCAGCAACATCAGCATGGCCGCCACGACCAATACCACGTTGTGAAAATACCTCAATTGCAATATCAAGCAGTTGTTCTTTGCGCTTTTCTGGAGATAGCCTTGTTCTAGGCCTTTTTTGGATCGTATCCATATTATTATATCCTTGCCAACAAATTATTATTTTATATAGGGTTTTATTATTATTATGCTCAATAACTTTACATAAGGCAGCTTATATATTCAACAAATATTCACTTAATCAATTAAAAATATGACGTACTTAAAGGTTATTTATAAAAAATTGCAATGGTTTACCGTATTAATCCTTTTGATTTTAATTGATTTTATAAAATTAGATGGTTAGTCATAAAGTGGCATGAAAAACTTTTGTAATTCGACGCATGTCATTAGTGGTTTTGTTGTAGACTATATAGGTCTAAATCCTACCGTGGGTAGGTTCAACGAATAAGTGAGATGGTATGAAACATACAGTAGAAGTGATGATCTCTGAACAAGAGGTAAGCCAGCGAGTTAAAGAGTTAGGCCAACAAATATCTGAGCATTATAAAGCATCAGAAGGTTTAGTCATGGTTGGTTTATTACGTGGTTCATTTGTATTTATGGCTGATTTAGCTCGTGCGATTGAAACACCAATGACGGTTGATTTCATGACGGCATCAAGCTATGGCAATAGTATGGAAAGTACTCGTGATGTACGAATCTTAAAAGATCTTGATGATGATATTAAAGGTAAAGATGTTTTATTAGTTGAGGATATTATTGATACTGGTAATACTCTGAGTAAAGTGTGCGAGATCTTATCTATTCGTGAACCAAACTCAATTGCTATTTGTACTTTACTTGATAAGCCTTCTCGCCGTGAAGTTGATGTTAAGGTTGATTGGATTGGTTTTTCAATTCCTGATGAGTTTGTTGTTGGTGTTGGTATTGATTACGCTCAAAAATACCGTAACTTACCTTATATTGGTAAAGTCGTACCTCAATAATAAGTATTGAGTTAAATCAACGTATTATTAAAGGCGGGGGATACAAAGTATTTTCCGCTTTTTTATTATCTATAGAACTACTAATTATAATATATAGCTAATAATAGTGTGGTTTGGATATATACAAAATATTTACTAAGTAAATAGTGAAGTTAATTCAGAATATCAGTGTGTTTATTTTGTTTTGTTTTTGTTGAAGTTTTGTGCTTGATTATTAATCACTAGCGGTTACAATTTAACCGTAAATCTAATTTACAACTTACCTATTTATAGAGTTAATTTTAAGTTTTATGAGGTCAACATGACAGTTATTCATTCATACAAAATGTGTTGTGCCACCATTACATCGTTTACTACTGGTAACGATCAAAATTTATAATTAATTCGTAACTTTCTTGGCTGCGAATATTGCGGCTATCTAAGAAGGTATACTCCCATCTTTACTATTTTAGTCGCGTTATTTCTAGCCATATTTTGGAGAAATATTATGCGTCATTCACTATATCTACATTTAGCTACTTTATTAATTAAAGCCGATTTTGCACGAGAAGAACGCGAGTGGAAACGAAGAGTTCGTAAAGTTCAGTATGAAATCCCATGGGGAAATGAATATCTTTTAAAAGACATTGGCTTACATATTGATGGGCGTACTATTAGCCATTTTGAAGTCACTGAGATTAAAGCGGAACGTCAAGTTCGACATCTTCGCCGACTCATACGTTTGCGAATAACAACGTAATAAAAAGCCAGAGAAAGAAGATGTGAATACTTTCTCTGGCTAACTTTCTTGATGGTAAAAAGTAGAACTATTCGCTTTTTATCATCAATTATTCACATGAGTGATTACTGACATAGCAGCTTGATAGGATATTTCTAATGATTCACGGCTGTGGCCTTTAACGCCAAGATCATTTAATACACCATCTCCCATACCATAAACAACGCCGTGAACTTGAACATCTTGACCTCGTTCCCAAGCGGTTTGCATTACGGTTGAATTACCTACGTTATAAACTTGCTCAGCAACATTTATCTCACATAATTTATCGCCCCACTTTTCACGAGGGATTTGACCAAATACGGTTCTATGTTTTAGGTATAAGTCTCTAATATGAAGTAACCAGTTATTGATTAACCCTAACGGTGGGTTTTCGATGGCAGCATTAACACCGCCACACCCATAATGACCACAAACAATAATGTGCTTAATTTTTAATACATCGACAGCGTATTGTAATACGGATAAGCAATTTAGATCGGTATGAATCACTTGATTGGCTACATTACGGTGCACAAATAACTCACCTGAATGTAGTCCTGTTAAACGCTCTGCAGGAACTCGACTGTCTGAGCAACCAATCCATAGGAACCCTGGGCTTTGTCCTTCCTCAAGTTGGGCAAAATATTCTGGACGTCCAGCTTTAATTGATTTAGCCCATTTAGAATTGTTTTCAAAAAGCTCTTTGATCTCTGGCATTTTAAATTTTTCATCCCTTAAATACATAAGAAGAAGGGGTTTTACCTAAACTTCTTTCTGTTAAAAACGTCAACAGGTTTATTTACTATACACAATGTTACAATTTCAATCTGCTAAAAAGTTACTCTAAAAGCACTCATCTGACGAGTAGATGCTTTTAAAAGTAGGATTTGAAACATGAACTAGATAGATAAGACATAAGCAAAACTGATTAGTTCTAATTAACTGTTATGAGAGAAGAATAACATTTGTTAAATTAATGAAGTTAATGTGTTTATAGCAAGGAGCTAGTGGTGTTTGGGCAACGATTTGAAAACATAAATTTAAAAGGTGATCTTTTTGGTGGGGTAACAACAGCCATCATATCACTACCCTTAGCATTAGCCTTTGGTGTTGCTTCGGGAGCAGGGGCTGAAGCCGGTCTCTGGGGCGCAATAATGGTTGGTTTTTTTGCGTCCTTATTCGGTGGATCTTCAACATTGATCTCGGAACCTACCGGGCCAATGACCGTGATTATGACCGCGGTCTTAACCAGTATGGTTGCTAAATACCCTGAGACTGGAATTGCAATGACCTTTACCGTCGTAATGATGGCGGGTGCTTTCCAAATATTATTGGGGACATTAAAGCTAGGGAAATACATTACATTAATGCCTTACAGTGTAATTTCAGGCTTTATGTCTGGGATTGGCGTTATTCTCATTATCTTACAGCTTTCACCTTTACTGGGTCATGCGGCGCCATCTGGTGGTGTCATGGGTACGCTTACTGCTTTACCTGATACATTAGCTAACTTAGACATTAAAGAATTATTTCTTGGCTTACTGACGCTCGCAGTTCTGTTTCTTTTTCCCCAACATTATCGTAAATATGTTCCTTCTCAATTAGTTGCTTTAGTCGCAGTCACTCTCATTTCTGTCATCATTTTTGATATGGGGTCTATTCGTCGAATTGGAGAGATCCCTGCAGGATTACCTTCTATCGTTATTCCTACGGTTAACAGTGATATGTTTATGACCATGGTGATTGATGCACTTGTTTTGGGGACATTAGGGTGTATTGATACGTTGTTAACCGCAGTTATAGGCGATTCTTTAACTCGTAAAGAGCATGATTCAGATAAAGAATTACGAGGTCAAGGTTTGGCTAATATGATCTCTGGGCTATTTGGTGCTTTACCGGGGGCGGGCGCAACAATGGGAACGGTAACGAATATTCAGGTTGGCGCTCGTTCTCCTTTATCAGGTGTATTTAGAGCTGCAGTACTTGCTTTAGTCGTATTAGTCGCTGGTGGGTTAACTGAACCTATTCCAATGGCTGTATTGGCAGGCATTGCTGTATATGTTGGTTTTAATATTCTGGATTGGAGTTTTATCCAACGAGCGCATAAAGTAAGTTTTGCAGGTATGGCGATCATGTATGGCGTAATGCTACTGACGGTATTTGTTGATTTGATTGTTGCGGTTGGTCTTGGTGTTTTTATTTCAAACATTATTATTATCGAAAGGTTGAGTCGTGAACAAGCAAGACAAGTTAAAGCAATTAGTGATGCTGATGAAGACGACGTACCTTTAACAGATAGTGAAAGAGCGCTGCTTGATAAGGCAAACGGAAAAGTATTGTTCTTCTATCTATCTGGCCCGATGATCTTTAGTGTGTCAAAGGCGATCTCACGTCAACATAGTAGTATTTCTGACTATGAGGTGATGATCTTAGATTTAACGGATGTACCGATGATTGATGTTACTGTTGGTTTAGCCTTAGAGAATGCAATTAAAGATGCGTTGGATACAGATTGCCAAGTGTACTTACTATGTCCTAACGAGAATACAAGAATGCAGTTAGAAAAATTCCACATATTAGATTTAATCCCGGAGCAAAAAACTTATTCTTTCCGTTATGAAGCACTCAAGTCTGCAGTAAAGCAAGTCTCACTTAGTATGAACTAAGCTTGTGCATTAAGTCTTAAAAATGGCTGAATATTATATTCAGCCATTTTTATTTATACGATTTATTTTTGATGCTTGGCTGTGCTTAACATTAGATTGCTTTGATTAATCGCAAGCATGCAATTGCATTCATCGTAATTCAACGATAAGCTAGATATATTAATAAATGCTTAATCTAGGCGATGGGTAAATATATGTACGCATTAGAAATAGAACAATTAAGAAAAACCTATGCCGGCGGCTTTGAAGCTCTAAAGGGGGTTGATTTAACCGTTGAACAAGGTGATTTTTATGCTTTGCTAGGACCAAATGGAGCAGGTAAATCAACAACCATTGGCGTTATCAGCTCACTTGTAAATAAAACCTCTGGTCGAGTGAAAGTATTTGGTCATGACATTGATACCCATTTGGTTCAAGCAAAACAACAGATTGGATTAGTACCTCAAGAATTTAATTTTAATCCATTTGAAACGGTGCAGCAGATAGTCATACAACAAGCGGGCTATTATGGTGTATCTCGAACTCTTGCCAAAGAGCGAGCTAAAAAATACTTATCTCAACTCGATCTTTGGGATAAAAAAGATGATCGAGCACGTAATTTATCTGGTGGTATGAAGCGCCGCTTAATGATTGCTCGCGCATTAATGCATGAGCCAAAGTTATTAATTCTTGATGAGCCTACCGCTGGTGTTGATATTGAACTGCGCCGTTCTATGTGGGAGTTTTTAAAGCAGATTAACGAACAAGGCGTTACGATTATTTTAACAACGCATTACCTTGAAGAAGCGGAAATGCTATGTAGGAATATCGGGATTATTAATAAAGGGGAAGTCATTGAAAATACCTCAATGAAACTGCTGCTTAATAAGCTTCAAGTTGAGACCTTTATTTTAGATTTTGCTGAAGGTAGCCCTATTCCTCAGCTAGAAGGCGCGAAAGTAACAAGCAGTAAAGAAGGATCTATAGAGGTTGAAATCGATAAGTCTCAAGGATTGAATTACCTTTTTGAGCAATTGAATCATCAAGGTGTCAATGTGCTTTCTATGAGAAATAAAGCGAACCGATTAGAAGAGTTATTCGTAAGTATTGTTCGTAATGGGGAAACTAAATAATGATGGATCTATATTGGACTGCGTTTAAAAGTCTTATATCTAAAGAGATAAATCGATTTACTCGTATCTGGGTACAAACCCTTGTACCACCAGCGATTACCATGACCCTTTATTTTATTATTTTTGGTAACTTGATTGGATCTCGCATTGGTGAAATGAGTGGCTTTAGTTATATGGAATATATTGTTCCAGGCTTGATCATGATGTCTGTTATTACGAATTCTTACTCTAATGTGGCTTCTTCATTCTTTAGTGCTAAGTTTCAAAAGAATATAGAAGAGCTATTAGTAGCACCTGTACCTAATTACATCATTATTGCAGGTTTTGTTGGCGGTGGTGTTGTTCGTGGACTATTGGTTGGTGCCTTAGTTACTTGTGTATCACTGTTTTTTGTTGATATTCAAATTGCTCATTTTGGTGTGATAATGCTAACAGTATTAATGACATCCATTGTGTTCTCTTTGGGCGGGCTAATTAATGCCGTTTTTGCGAGAACATTTGATGATATTAGTATTATTCCAACCTTTATATTAACGCCATTAACGTATTTGGGTGGCGTTTTTTACTCGATTAGTTTGTTGCCTGAATTTTGGCAAGAGGTTTCTAAATTAAACCCAATCGTTTATATGGTAAATGCTTTCCGCTATGGATTTTTAGGCGTTTCGGATGTAGGAATTGGAACGGCTTTTTCTGTGTTAACGGTTTTTATTCTTGCTTTGTACGCTATTGCTTTTCGTTTAATATCAAAGGGAACCGGCTTAAGAAGCTAAAGTAGAACTTTTAAAAAAAGGGCTGATGATTATGAATCATCAGCCCTTTTTTAATATGGAGATAGAGTAAGAGTTACTCTTCTGTCTCTTCTTCGCTTGCTGCAATATGAAGTTCAACAACCAAGTTATCGATTAATCGAACTTGACCAAGAAAGGCGGCCATTAAGATTACAGCTTGAGTTGTTTCTTCTGTTGGTTCTTGAAGTGTTCTTGCATCACGAATGAAGATTTCATCAGGTTGCAAATCAGCCGCACGTAATTGATCATTGGCATCTTCTATTAACGATTCATAATCAGTACGACCGCCACGCATCTGGCTGCTGATCCAGCGCATTGTACGCGCTAGAACTGGGGCTCGCTGACGTTCATTTAATGTCAGAAGGTTATTACGTGAGCTCATAGCTAAGCTATCAGCTTCACGCACCGTAGCAACGCCTACAATCTCAATATCTAAGGCCATATCAATAACCATTTGACGAATAAGAGCGAGTTGTTGGAAGTCTTTTTCTCCAAAACAAGCAACGTCAGGTTGAACGATATTAAACAACTTATTTACAACAGTAGAAACACCTTTAAAGTGCCCAGGACGAGAAGCGCCTTCTAAGATAGTCGAGATAAAAGGAACGTCAACCGTTGTTTGTTTATCTAATCCTTCTGGATACATGATTTCAGGAGTAGGAGTAAAAACTAAATCTACTTTTTCAGCCGTTAGTTTCTCTACATCATCATCAAGGGTACGAGGATAGTTCGTTAAATCATCAACATTGTTAAATTGCATTGGATTAACAAAAATACTCGCAATAACAATATCTGCGTGTTCGCGTGCAGTACGAACAAGGGTAAGGTGACCTTCATGCAGATTGCCCATGGTAGGAACAAAAGCAATGCGCTTTCCTTCACGTTTCCATGTTTTAATCTGCTCACGTAATGGCAGAATTTCAGAAAAAATGTCCATTACGTTCCTTAATTAAATGTATGTTCAGCAGCAGGGAATAGCCCTTGCTCAACATCTTGAATATATTTAGTTACCGCGGTGCGCATATCACCGGTTTCAGCTAAGAAGTTCTTAGAGAATTTAGGCATGTAGTTCGCAGAGATACCAAACATATCGTGCATAACTAGGATTTGACCATCAGTGCCGTTACCTGCGCCAATACCAATTACTGGAACTTTACATGCTTTAGTGATGCGGTCAGCAAGTGAAGCCGGAACGCATTCTAGTAAAATAATTTGAGCCCCTGCTTTTTCAAGCGTTAATGCATCTTTTACCATTTGATCTGCTTTTTCTTGATTACGGCCTTGGATTTTGAAACCACCAAAAATATTAACTGATTGAGGCGTTAAACCAAGATGTGCACAAACAGGTACTGCACGTTCAGCAAGGATGCTAATCGTTTCTGCTATCCATTCACCACCTTCAATTTTCACCATATTAGCGCCAGCTTGCATTAATTTAGCAGCGTTTTCACAGGCTTGTTGAGGGGTTGCATAGCTCATGAATGGCATATCAGCCATTACTAAGCTATTTGGGCTCCCTGCACGAACACAGCGAGTATGGTAAGCGATCTCTTCTGTTGTTACAGGTAATGTGTCATTTTTACCCTGTAAAACCATACCTAATGAATCACCAACAAGTAAAACAGGCATTTCTTGCTGTTCAAACAGTTGAGAGAAGCTAGCATCATAAGCCGTTACTGTTGCAAATTTTCGGCCTTCTTGCTTCCATTTCATTAAGTCATTAATAGAGATTTTTTTCATAAAACATCCTTACTAAAAGCGATTACGCTTGCCAGATAGTTAAGCCATTTCTATCTACTTTTGTGAGTAGCTGAGAAAGTGTTACGCCATCAGGAAAGGTAAAATCGTTATAAATTTCTGAGAGCGGATATAGAACAAATTCACGTTCTTTCATGCCGTAGTGGGGCACAGTTAATCGCTCATTGTCGATCATTTGATCGCCAAATAAAATAATATCGAGATCGAGGGTTCTTGGTCCCCAACGTTCATCTTTACGCACACGACCTTGCTCAAGTTCAATTTTTTGAGTGAGGTCAAGTAGGTCTAATGGTTCAAGGTTAGTTTCAAGTTCAACAACGGCATTAATGTAATCGGGTTGATCTTTAGGGCCCATTGGAGAGCTACTATAAAGTGAAGAGGTTGCAGTCACTTTAGAGTTTGGCAGGTGATGAAGTGCTTCAATCGCAACTTTCGCCTGTTCTACTGGGTTTCCAAGATTACTCCCAATTGCAATAATTACTTTGATCATGAGTCGTTATTTGCTCTTTTTTTCTTACGATATGGACTACGACGCTTGCGTGTACCTGTAGAACGACCGCCATGTAAACCTTGAATCATGTTATTACGATGTGGGGCTGGGGCATCTTGGAATTCAGTCCACCAATCAGCTAAAGTTTTCACTTCCCCACCTTCGACCGCCCCACGCATTTCTAAGAAGTCATAGGCAGCTCGGAACTTTTGCTGTTCAATAAGAACAAAGGCGCGTTTTCCATTACGACGAGGAAGTCGAAGCTGAAGTTGCCAAACGTCACGAATAGTCGCGGTTAGTCTGCGTGGAATCGCAGTACTTTTAACTTGAATATCAAGCATGATATTAGACGCTTCCATAATGGATTCGTAGTGATCATACTTTGGATTCTCATCTTGCACTTCTTGCGCTTTAGCTGTTAATGGATACCACAACATTGCTGCAAACATAAAGGCTGGGTTAACACGCTTGCCACTATTAATACGCTTGTCTGTTGAGCGTAATACTAGTTCGATCATTTGCTCTGTTGGGCTATTACCTTCTTCAGTTAAGAAAGGAGTAAGCGCAGGGAACAATTGCTGAAATAAATTAAACTTACGTAGCATGTAGTAGGTGTTTAGCCCCTTACCTGCTTGCAGTAATTTTAGTGACTCTTCAAATAAACGAGCGGCAGGGATATCACGCAATAGTGGTGATAACTCAACCATTGGTTCTGCCGTTTTATCGCAAATCGTCATATCTAATTTAGCAGCGAATCGCACCGCTCGAAGCATACGAACTGGGTCTTCACGGTAACGCGTTTCAGGATCACCAATTAAACGTACAATGCCGTTATTTAGATCTTCAATACCGTTGGCATAATCGTGAATCGAGTAGTCAGCAATGTTGTAATACATTGCATTTATTGTGAAATCACGACGCTGTGCATCTTCTTCAACTGTGCCATATACGTTATCACGTAATAGCATGCCTTCTTTAGATTGAGATGATATGTTTTTTTTCTCTGACTCTTCTTCTTTATGGTGACCACGGAAAGTCGCCACTTCAATGACATCTCTACCAAAAAGAATATGAGCTAGACGAAATCGGCGACCAATTAATCGACAGTTTCTGAATAGTTTTTTGATTTGCTCTGGTGTGGCATTTGTAGCGATGTCGAAGTCTTTAGGTTCTTGGCCTAGAAGAATATCGCGTACACCTCCGCCTACTAGATAGGCGTCATATCCAGCATTGCTCAAACGGTAAAGTACTTTTAGCGCATTATCGCTAAGGTCTTTACGTGAAATATTATGTTCTTGGCGTGTGATTACGTTCAGTTTCAAATCCTCTGTAGAGCAAATATCACTGTTGTTTTTGAGTAAATTACGACAAAAACGGGCAACTTGATTAAAGATAATTTACCTCGATATTCAAGTGAGCAGTCAAAAATAGGCGCACATTATAGCTTAAATTGCAGGTTTTGAGAATGGGGTAGTGATCTCAAGCCCAGTTGGAAGCTGTTTTAGTTGCCAATTTTTGATTGCCCATTGAAAAATTTCATTCAATGTGGCGGTTTCTATGTCCTTTGGTAAGGAAAAACCTAAGAATTGTAACGCAGCAAGTAACGTTGGTTTTGGATCCGCGTTATCAATAGCAGGAGCATAGTTTTGTTTTGATAGTTTATTCCCAGAATCATCAACAGCAAGTGGTAAGTGAAGATAACTGACTTCTTTTTTACCTAATTGACGATAAAGAGAGATTTGACGTCCTGTAGGTTCAATTAAATCTGCCCCTCGAACGACTTCTGTTATTCCTTGTTCAATATCATCCAATACAACTGCTAGATTATAAGCAAACAAGCCATCCCGACGTTTGATAATAAAATCTTCTTGAGCTAATTGAGATGGTATTTGAATAGTGCCATGTTTCATATCAGAAAATGATTCAACAGGGTGTTGCATAACAAGACGGACGGAAGCGCTTTCTTTTGGATGTTGCTTATGTTTGCAATGCCCTAAATAAAATCCACCATCCTCCTTGATTTGTTTACGAGTACATTGACAGAAATACGCGTTATGCTCTTTAACCCATTGGTCGATTTGAGATTGATAAAGATCATGTCTTTGGCTCTGATAAACAATCTCACCATCCCATTCAAATCCATAGCTTGCTAGGGTTTCGATAATTAGACTTGACGCACCTGCGATTTCTCTAGGTGGGTCCAAATCTTCAATACGAACTAGCCACTGGCCTTGTTGAGACTTTGCTTGTAAATAACTGCCTAAAGCAGCAACAAGAGAACCAAAATGCAATGGGCCTGATGGAGATGGTGCAAAGCGACCTATGTATTGAGTAGTCATCGTATATCACTGTATAAACGTAAAAAAGGGAGCCAGCGCTCCCTTTTTATTATTTTGATTGGTATTAGCCAGCCATTTGCTTTTCTTTGATTTCTGCAAGTGTTTTACAGTCAATACAAAGATCAGCGGTTGGGCGTGCTTCTAGGCGACGAATACCGATTTCAACACCACAAGAATCACAGAAGCCGAAATCTTCTTCTTCAATTTTGTTTAGTGTTTTTTCAATTTTTTTAATTAGACGGCGTTCACGATCACGATTACGCAGTTCTAAACTAAATTCTTCTTCTTGAGCGGCGCGATCTACTGGATCTGGGAAATTCGCTGCTTCGTCTTTCATGTGATTTACTGTGCGTGCAACTTCATCCCTAAGTTGATTACGCCAAGCTTCTAGAATCTTAGTAAAGTGTTCAACTTGAGCTTGGCCCATGTACTCTTCACCAGTTTTTTCTTGGTAAGGTTCAACACCAGCGATAGCTAGAATACCTAGCGTTCTTTTTGTATTGCTCTCAGGCATTACAGCTTCTCCTAAACGTCTTTGACTTTCACCAGCCAATGAGGCCGCTATCTATAACAGAAAGAAAAGGGGCAATCAAATATTGAATACACCAATTGAGATCTAGTAGCAAGAACGTAGCACTTTTCTTAAAAAGAATGTAATGATTGCTTATTAAAGCAACTAAATACTAAAAGGTAGCTTACGCACGATCTTCATCTCTTTTGGTGACATCTCTGCTTGGTAACAGAGAACCGTAACCCCACTTTCAATCGCATCTATTAATAAAGAATTATATTTTTGGTCTATATGGTGTGCGATTGATACTTTTTCAATACCTGAATGTAAAACAGCGAAAAATAAAACGGATTTTTTTCCATTTAATGCCATTTCACTCAGTTCTCGTAGGTGTTTTTGTCCTCGAGTGGTCACTGCGTCAGGAAAATAACCCTGACCTTCCCTACCTAATAAAGTAACGCTCTTCACTTCAATATAGCAGTCAGGTAATGAATCTTCACTAAGAAGAATATCAATACGGCTATTTTCTGAACCATATTTCACTTCTGTCTTAAGTGTGTTGTATTCATTTAGCTCATCAACTTGTTTATTTTGAATTGCTTCAACGACGAGTTGATTCGCTCTAATGGTATTAACGCATATTGTGTGATTCTTTTCTGTGACGCTTAACTCCCAACTATTAGGATATTTGCGCTTTAGGTTACTGGATGTCGAAAAAAACACCGTATTGCCAGGGGTTGCACAGCCAGTCATCGCACCAGTATTGGCACAATGGATAGTTCGCTCGCTTTTATCTGGTAATTCAATGTCGGTTAAAAAGCGTTTATAGCGTTTTATTAACACTCCAGATTCTAATTCAGGTTCAAATTTCATTTAACTACTGTTTTTTTGTACAATGGTTTAATTCGAGATAATGCCATAAGGCGAAACGATTGTCACAGTTACCTATTGAAAGAGTGATCCCGTCATTAATTGAAGGGTTATGTCACCATTCTCAAATTATTTTAAAAGCATCTACAGGCGCAGGTAAATCTACGTATCTGCCTTTAATGCTGTTAAAAGAAAATGTGATTGAGGGTAAAATCATTATGTTGGAACCTAGACGGTTGGCTGCGCGAAATATAGCTAATTATTTGGCATCTCAACTAGGTGAGTCAGTGGGGGAGCAAGTTGGTTTTAGAGTGAGAGGAGAGACTAAAGTCAGTTCAAAGACTCGTTTAGAGATCGTAACTGAAGGTGTGATGACTCGAATGATCCAAGCTGACCCTGAATTATCGGGGGTAGGGCTACTAATATTTGATGAATACCATGAACGTAGTTTACATGCTGATACTTCTTTGGCTTTTTCTCTTGAGGTTCAAGAAGCCTTAAGGGATGACTTAAAAATAGTAGTCATGTCGGCAACGTTAGATCAAGAATCACTAAAAAGTTTATTACCTATGGCTCTCTATCTTGAGTCTGACGGTCGATTATTTCCTGTTGAGACCTTCTATGCACCCTTGAAAGTAAACCAAAGAATAGTCGAAGCGGTTGAATCTACAATTCGTCGAGCTCTTAGCGATGAGCGAGGTTCGATACTTGTGTTTCTTTCTGGTGTTGGTGAAATAAAGCAGTTAGAAGAGCGATTAAGCGATCTTCCTTCTGATATCGTGATTGCCCCCCTGTATGGTCAGCTTGCTCCTAGAAAGCAACAGCAAGCTCTAAAACCTGCGGCTAAAGGGCAACGTAAAGTGGTGTTAGCGACCAATGTTGCTGAAACCAGTTTGACGATTGAAGGGATAAGGATTGTTATTGACAGTGGCTATGAACGTAAAGCCACATTTGATGTTAAAACTGGCATTACAAAGTTAGAGCAGAGACGTATAGCACAGTCATCTGCAGAGCAAAGAAAAGGGCGCGCAGGACGTTTAGAAGCGGGTATTTGCATTCGTTTATACAGTGAGTCGCAATACTTGCAACAAGCTTTACTGCAATCACCAGAAATTGAATCTTCAGATTTATCTTCTTTGGTATTAGAGCTTGCTAAGTGGGGGGTGACGAATCCACTCGATTTACAGTGGTTAACACCACCGCCAACTGTAAATACGGAACAGGCTCGTTCTTTATTATGTCAATTGGGATTTATTGATTTACAGGGTCAATTGACTGCACTTGGTGAGCAATCACAACGATTAGGCCTTGAACCTAGACTTGCGGCTATTATTTTACAAGCTCAACAGCATTCAATTGAATACTTGCATACTGCTTTGTATTTACTTCCTATTATTGAAGAACCTGCAAAATCGATTTCTTCGAAAGATTTGAGCTTTCATCTTTCTTTATTGATTGATGGTAAGTATCCAAAGCAAGCTTATTATCAACAGCGTATTCAACGTTTAGCAAAATTATTATCCGTAAAAGAAGAGGCCAAACTTGCGTCTATAGATATTATTGGCGAAGTTCTTGCTGTTGGGTTTCCAGAACGATTAGCGATGGCTAAAGGTTCTATAGGGCAATTTCAATTAGCAAATGGTCATGGCGTTCAAATGGATGAAATTGAGTCTATTGCACAAAGTGATTATCTAGTCGTGGTGGATTTGTTAAAAGGCAATCAAAATCGAAGTTATGTATTTCTTGCGGCACCATTATCTAAATCATCATTAATGAACGCCGCATCTCATTTAATCACCGAAAATGAATATGTTGATTGGGATGAAAAATCAAGCAGGATGGTGGCTGAAAATAGACGTTATCTAGGGAGACTAATTCTTGAAAGGAAAAGCATAAGTTCACCTGATCCTGACAAAATATCTTTCGCATTACTTAGTATGCTCAAACGAAAAAGCTTGATGTGTTTGGATTGGAATAAAGACGTTCAAGCGTTACATTCCCGTTTATTGTGTTGTTGTGAGTGGTTGCCCGAAATTTCTCTCCCTGCTATGCGGGAAAGTGACCTGCTTGAGAAGGTTGATGAATGGCTGTTGCCTTTTATGAATGGGATTAAAAGCGATAAGCAACTTAAGAGCCTTAATCTGATTGATGCGTTAGAAGCGTATGTTGGTTGGGATAAGATAAAGCTGATTAATGAGTATTTTCCAACACATTATTTATTACCTACAGGGACAAAGGCAAAGATCTGTTATGAGTTGCAATCTGATCCTAAAATTTCAGTTAGAATGCAAGAAGTCTACGGTGAAGCTCAAACGCCGTTATTAGCGAAAGGAACAAAGAAATTAGTGATGGAGTTATTATCTCCAGCTAAAAGGCCGCTGCAAACGACCAGTGATTTAGCAGGGTTTTGGAGTGGTTCATACAAAGAAGTACAAAAAGAAATGAAAGGACGGTATCCCAAGCATATTTGGCCTGATGATCCCGCAACTCATCAAGCGACAAAAAAAACAAAACGTCACTTTAATTAATTTCTCAATTTAAAAGATCTCTCATGGCTGAAAAGAAAAAAACACCAGTAAAGGCTGCGCCGAAAAAGGCGACGACAAAAAAGAAAGCGGCAACCAAAAAGAAAACGACAACTAAAAAGAAAGTACAATCCTCTCGTTCATTTTGGAAAGGGTTATTGGTGCTGTGCTTTAAGCTAGGTTTAATTTTGCTAGCTATTCTCGTTATCGCTGGTATTTACCTAGATACCGTGGTTAAAAAGCGGTTTGATGGACAATTATTTAGCTTGCCGACGGTGGTTTATAGCCGTGTTCTGACATTATCTCCTGGACAAAGTATTAGCCTGCAGTCAGTTAAAAAAGAATTGGATTTATTAAAGTACCAAAAAGTGAGTCAACCTCAACGATCTGGTGAGTATTCATCATCATCAACAAAAATTGAATTGATCCGCCGCCCTTTTGAGTTTCAACAAGGGCCTGAGCCAGATCGTCATGTCATGTTGTATTTTAATGTTGACGGGTTACAAAAGATTGAGAATAGAACTGCAAAAAAACAAATGGGTTTTTTACAGATAGAGCCTCAATTTTTAGGAATGTTAGATGCGGATGATGATCAACAGCGTTTGTTCTTACGAAGAGAACAGTTTCCTGAAGTGATGGTTGATGCGTTATTAGCGACAGAAGATAGAGATTTTTATCAGCATGATGGTGTATCACCGTTGGCAATTGCTCGTGCTGCATTAGTCAATGCAAAAGCAGGAAGAACAGTTCAAGGTGGAAGTACTCTAACTCAGCAATTAGCTAAAAACTTATTTCTATCTAGAGAGCGAACCTTATGGCGTAAAGTTCGCGAAGCCTATATTGCTTTAATACTTGATTATCGTTATAGCAAAGACCGTATTTTAGAAGCATATTTAAATGAAGTGTATCTAGGGCAAACTGGTGGAGAGGCTATTCATGGTTTTGGGTTGGCTGCTCAAGTGTATTTCGGACGTCCAATTGAAGAGTTACGTATTGACCAACTTGCTATGTTAGTTGGCATGGTAAAGGGACCTTCTTATTACAATCCAATGCGTTTTCCTGAAAGAGTAAAAGAGCGCCGAGATTTAGTATTACGTCTTATGATGCAAGAAGATATTTTATCCCCTCGTCAATATGAGATGGCCGCGGGTCGTTCTTTAGATGTAAAAAAACGAGCAACGATTGCGACCAGACAACCAGCATATTTCCAACAACTCAAATGGGAATTGAAAGAGAAGGCAGGAGCTGCATATCAAAAAGGAGAGGGTTTACGAGTGTTCACTACTCTTGATCCTTTATCTCAACAAAAGGCAGAGCAAGCGGTAGAGAAGAGGATCCCTCAATTAGAGAAACGAGCGGGTAAAGGCTTAGAAGCTGCTATGGTGATCGTTGATCGTCAAAGTGGAGAGATCAGAGCTATGATCGGTGGAAGTCGTACTGGATTTGATGGGTTCAACCGTGCGATTAATGCTAAGCGTCCAATTGGCTCTTTAGTGAAGCCTGCTATTTATTTGTCTGCACTAGAAAGTCCAGATAAGTTTTCTTTAGCTACGACTTTAGATGATAAGGCTATTTCATTAAAAGGGAGTAAAGGGACAACTTGGACCCCTCGAAACTTTGATCGTAAATTCAGAGGGCAAGTTCCTTTATATTACGCGCTCTCTCGCTCGTTGAATATACCCACTGTAAATTTAGGCTTGATGGTTGGTTTGAGTAAGGTGACTGATACCTTGGTTAAATTAGGTGTAGATGCGCAAGAGATTAATCAAGTACCAAGTATGCTGTTAGGGTCACTTAACTTATCGCCATATCAAGTTGCTCAGATGTATCAGACTCTTGGTAATGGAGGAAAGAAGGCAAAGTTAACAGCATTAAAGGCGGTTGTAGATAATGATGGTAACTTACTATATGAAAACTTTCCACGCTCTTCTAGTGTCGCTCCTGAACAGGCAACTTGGTTGACTATTTATGGTATGAAAAAAACAGTGAGTGAAGGGACAGCAAGATTTTTGAATAGTAAATACAGCTGGGCAGGTTTGGCGGGCAAGACTGGGACGAGTAATGACTCTCGAGATAGTTGGTATGCTGGGATTGATGGACGAGAAGTTGTTATTACTTGGCTTGGTCGTGATGATAATAAACCGATGAAATTAACCGGTTCAAGTGGTGCATTAAGAGTTTATGCTGATTATCTTGATTTGCGAACGCCAGAAGCATATCAATTGCCATGGCCTAATGACGTAACAACCGCTGGATTTGATTTGGAAAGAAATAAAACGCTAGAACCAAATTGCAGAGGAAGCGTAAAGTTACCTATATGGGATAAAAGTGGTCAATATAAAGCAGAGTGTGATAGAAAAAACAGCCCAGCGGCTTGGTTAACAGATATTTTGGGGCTATAAATAACGTCTAATTATGATTGATACCATAATGCTAATTACGAATGAAAGTGATGTTTGATCTTATCTATCAGTGTTTTGTTTAATGAAACGTTATAAAAACAAGCATTCAGTACGTATTTTCATCAAACGAACTTTTATTTGTAATTATAGGTTGACCTAAAGGTGTAAAAGCCGTTTAATACACCTCGTTGCCCGGATAGCTCAGTCGGTAGAGCAGAGGATTGAAAATCCTCGTGTCGGTGGTTCGATTCCGCCTCCGGGCACCATATTAAATTGTTGGTGCTTAGTAATTTATTAACACGAGCAATAAAAAAATTAGTGTGCCGACTTAGCTCAGTAGGTAGAGCAACTGACTTGTAATCAGTAGGTCACCAGTTCGACTCCGGTAGTCGGCACCATTAATTCTCCTAGTGAGATGTAACACCTGTTCCCTTTTAGTTCAGTTGGTAGAACGCCGGACTGTTAATCCGTATGTCGCTGGTTCAAGTCCAGCAAAGGGAGCCACATTTAAAGCCTCGTCAGAAATGACGAGGTTTTTTTCGTTCTTGTTATAGTAAAATATACTCGTTTTAAATTACGCCATATATTAATTGATGTATCTTCCGATATAAAAAAGGCACACCAAAGTGGCATGCCATTTATAATTTATTCAGCAGTTAACTAGTTTTTGACGCGAAACTTATTTAGCCAGGTCTCTAGGTCATCAGCTAGTTCCGTTAATGTATGAGTACTGTCTTTACTTTCAGCAACAACATTTGCTAACTTCTGACCACTTTCTTCAATCATATTTACTCGTTGAGTAATGTCTTCACTAACATGCCTCTGCTCTTCAGAAGCCGTTGCAATTTGATGACTCATGCTTGATATAGATTCAAGAGCAGTAACTATTTGTTGTAGAGCATCAGAAGCATTTTGAGATCCTGATACAGTACTTTTGCTTGTTTCAGCACAAATTTCCATTGTTGAAATGGCGTTACGAGAACCTTCTTGTAAGTTAGATATCATTTGCTGTATTTCTTTAGTGCTGCCTTGGGTTCTTCCGGCAAGGTTGCGAACTTCATCTGCTACCACTGCAAAACCACGCCCTTGTTCTCCTGCTCGAGCGGCTTCAATCGCTGCATTTAAAGCAAGTAGGTTAGTTTGCTCTGCAATATCACCAATAACATCAAGCACTTTAACAATGTTATTAACTTCACTATCTAATTCGGCTACTGCTGTGCTCGCAGTGCTTAGTTGTTCTGCTAGTCCTTCTATATTATTGACAGTTGCAGTAATTAACGTTTGAGTAAGAACACTTTGTTTATCTGCTTCATCCGTATTCATTGCCGTCTGCTGTGCTGATTCTGCTACATTATTTGCAGAGGAAGCCATTTCTGTTATTGCTGTGGCGATCATTTCGGTTGATTGATGCTGGCTTTCCGTTAATTGACTTACAGCTCCTGATCTTGAATGTACATCTGCTAATTCTGCTTTTAAAGCTAACATTGATTGAGTTAAGTGTTGAACTAATTCAGCTAATGAAAGATTCATCGTTTGTACTGCGTAATAAATACTGCCTTCAGTTGCTTTTGTATCAAATTGAGTAACTATCTCTCCAGCCGCAACAGTTTGGATTGCAGCATGTACATCCTTTGGTTCTCCGCCTAATAAAGATATCATACGCTTCATAGATATCATCAGAATACTAAAAATTAAACTAGCAATAATAAAAGCTAATCCAAATTGCCATTGGGCGGTAGACCAAAAACGAGCATTTACTTCTGTTTCACCGATTCCTGTACCTACAATCCAATTCCAGTCTTTTGTTTTTTCTGCAATAGATAGCTTTTTATCAATACTGCCGTCAGGCATTTTTAATGACCAAGTATATTCAGCGATACCATTTGGAGTTTTAGAAATGGCATCATCTAAGATTTGTCCAACACTTTGGCCTTTACTATCTCTAAATTCATGAAAGCTTGTGCCATGAAGCTGAGGATCAAGAGGGGCGGCTAAGAACATTAAATTATCATCAGCGACGTAAACATATTCATTATCTTTATAAATATTATTACGTAAGATAGCTATGGTGAGTTCTTTTGCTTTATTTTCTTCAATCTTTCCTTCTCTTACCATTTCTTCCATGTTGGTAATTAAATTATAAGTTGTTTGAAAGATTTCTGTGACTCGAGCTTTATTGTCTATAGTACTCGCTACTCGTAGCGTCCATAAGCCAGTCGCAGTCATTGTTATCAGCGAAAATAAAATAATAGCAGCAAGAACATATGATTGTGTTTTCAACTTCATGTCGTTTGTCCTAAATATAATGGTTATCCTTAAACTACTAAATCGGCTGATGAATAACTTTAAGGAATGATTTTTGAATTCTTGATAGATTGTGGTTATATAACACTAAAAAAAAGGGGGGGGGTAGATCTAAATCATGATTTCCGTTGGTTGTAGAAATAAAAGATATCTTTATAAAATACTTAGTTTTAATTGTTTTTGTTTTAAACTGAGATTATTTGAACGTTATATATACAGAAATTTCATGTTTTGGTGGTTTTTTCATCATTTGAATTGGAAAATAGTTTTAATTTAATAAAAGAGCTTGCCAATGTGTTCGAACTCTCTATAATGCGACCTCACTGACACGGAGAGCCCATCCCATAAGGGGTTTGTAATCAGAGTTAGTAAGATGGTTTAGAAATTAAGTTTCAAATAAGTGCTTGACACTGAGACTTAAATCGATAAAATGGCCGTCCTCTTCACAGAAAAGCGAAAACGCTTTGAAAGTAGAAGAAAAGCTCTTTAACAATTTAAAACCTATT
>NZ_MSCO01000001.1:2394012-2419400 GCF_002954705.1 Aliivibrio sifiae | reverse complement strand
ATTAATCGAAAGTCCCGTTAACGTAACCACTATACCAAGAAAGCCCTAATCGAAAGATTAGGGCTTTTTTACGTCTGTATAAAAGTAAAATGATGCTGAATAGACACTGCGAAGTGGCAGTTCAGTTGATTAAGCTTTTTATCTCCTCTCTCATCCTGTATTCTTTTTATATCAATATTTCAAGGATGATCTTATGTGTTTCAAGTCTCTTCTACTTTCTTCTATTTTTTTATGTATATCTTCTTCAACAGTCTTAGCAGCTGAAACTCGCCTTAAAATTGGTCTTGTACTTGCTGGGGGCGGGGCTAAAGGGGCTGCGCATATTGGTGTATTAAAAGCATTAGAAGAAATGCATATTCCTATTGATTATATTACTGGTACAAGTATGGGAGCTTATATTGGTGGTTTATATGCTTCAGGAATGAGTGCTGATGAAATAGAAGAGTTTATTGATACGGTTGATTGGAATAGTGGTTTTGTTGATAAAGTAGAGAGAAGTGAAAGAGAAATTAGAGATAAAGAGTATGAAGATCGTTATCAAATAGGTACTGATATAGGTTTTTCATTCACAGAGTTAAAGGCTCCAAAAGGTCTTGTTCAAGGCCAAAACATGGCAAAGATTCTTCGTACAACGTCGGGGAATGTCTCTTACTTACAATCATTTGATGATCTTCCTATACCATTTAGAGCAGTCGCTACTGATATTGAAAAATTAGAACCCGTAGTTTTAGATAAAGGCAATTTGGCAGAGGCAATGATGGCAAGTATGTCAGTACCTGGTGCTTTACCCCCAGTTGAATACGAAGGGCGTTTACTCGTTGATGGCGGAAGTGTAAATAATATGCCTGTAGATGTTGCTAGGGATATGGGAGCAGATATCATCATCGCAGTAGATATTGGTTCTGATTATTTAGAAGCAAAAGATATCTCAAGTTATTTATCAGTAATGAGCCAATTAAC
The DNA here is from genome assembly GCF_002954705.1 of Aliivibrio sifiae. Lineage (GTDB taxonomy): Bacteria > Pseudomonadota > Gammaproteobacteria > Enterobacterales > Vibrionaceae > Aliivibrio > Aliivibrio sifiae_A. Next base: position 2,418,440 of record NZ_MSCO01000001.1, on the reverse strand, counting down.
AAATTACATCGTAAAAAATAGCACAAAAGAGCAAGAAAAATTATTAACTAATGACGATATACTTCTTTCTCCAAATGTTGGGAAAATGGAAACGGCAGAGTTTAGTAAGATGCCTTTTGCGTATGGAAAAGGTTATGATATCGCTTATGAACAGCATTTAGAGTTAGATAAATTGGCATTACCTACTGCTGAATATCAAACTTATTTAAAAGAAAAAGAACAAAAAACCAGTCAGTTAAAACGTGGTGATAATCTTAAAATAGATCATGTAACGTTAAATAATAACAGTTCATACAGTGAACGTATGTTATTTGAATATCTTCAAATAGATGAGGGTAAAACTTATACTTCAGAACAATTAGAAGCTAAAGTTAGAGCGCTGTATACGATTGATAGGTTTGAAAGAATTGATTATTTTTATCAGACAACCAATGATGGAACTACAGAACTTGTTGTTGATGTAAATGAAAAAAGTTGGGGACCAAATTATTTAGATTTTCGTTTTTCATTAGAAGATGACTTTTATAATCAAAGTAAATACTCGCTTGGTTTTTCTATCAATTTTACAGATATTAATATAATTGGTTTATCTGAAAACAGTTCTGAGTTAAGGACAAATTTTGAATTAGGTACAGATAAGTTGATGCAAGCAGAGCTATATACGCCTTTTCTTAGTAATCAATTATTGTTTTCTTCTTTAAAAGGGACTTATAGCGTTACTCAAACTCAATTTAGGCCAACTCCTACTCTTGATAATATAGATAACTACCTACCAACTGAATATAACGAACTTGAATTTGAAGCATCTCTAGGTATACAACCCGCGCTTTGGAGTGATTTTAGGATCGGGGGGAGATATACAACGGGTGATTTAGTTTTAAATATTATTCCAGATTATAATAGTGATTATGAGAGACAAGGAATATTTGCACAATATCGTTTAGATACGTTGGATAATTTTACTTTTCCGACTAAAGGTTTTTATTTATTTACTGAGTATTTATATAGCGAAGATACATTAGGCGAAATTAGTAGTAGCGATACGATTGATGATTCAATTGTAGAGTTAACCGTTAATGGGCGATTTGCTTATACAATAAAGCGTCATACTTTAGTCGTGCACGGTGAGTATGGTGTTGTAGAAAATAAAAATGGAGGTATTCCTCTTGAGCCTAAATCTCTGGGGGGCTTTCTACATTTATCAGGGATATCAAAAGATAGTTTATCTGGTGAGAATTTAGCATTTGCAAGTTTAGTTTATCGTTATCGTTTAATGGACAATGATTTTGGATTATTCCAGTCGCCTATATATTTAGGTGGATCTCTTGAGCAAGGAAGTGTCTGGAATGATGAACATTTTAGTGATGCCCCTATGTATACAGCTGGCTCTATCTTTGCAGGTATCGATTCACCAGTAGGCCCTATTATTTTGGCTTATGGTAGAACAGAGCAAAATCATGAATCAATATATTTAAGTATTGGTGCGACTTTATAATGTTTAAAAGTGCGCCATAAGTCGTATGTTGTTTGATGTGGTGAGATTTTAATTTTGAGTTAAATTTGATATCATCTCGCCACATTTTTAGTCTATTCCGATACATATTCTCTTGTTTTATTGAGATTTATAACAGAATTAAAAAGTTAATGGATATAAACTGAATTGTTTCCAAGGATGTTTACTCATTAAGAGTAGACCAGAAAGTGAGGAATTAAGTCGTGCTTGAAGCTTATCGTAAACACGTCGAAGAGCGTGCTTCAGAGGGGGTGGTCCCAAGACCATTAGATGCTGAGCAAGTAGCAGCATTAGTTGAATTAGTAAAAAATCCACCGCAAGGTGAAGAAGAATTTATTCTTGATTTGCTAGAAAATCGCATTCCACCGGGTGTTGATGAAGCGGCTTATGTAAAAGCGGGTTTCTTAACTGCAATCACAAAAGGTGAAGTGGCGTCTCCATTAGTTAGCAAAGCAAAAGCGACTCAACTGCTTGGCACTATGCAAGGTGGTTACAACATCGAATCTCTAGTTTCTTTACTGGATGATGCAGAGCTTGCTCCTATCGCTGTTAAAGCGCTTTCTCATACTCTATTGATGTTTGACGCATTCTACGACGTAGAAGAAAAAGCAAAAGTTGGCAATGCTTCTGCTCAGCAAGTTCTTCAGTCTTGGTCTGATGCTGAGTGGTTTACAGCTAAAGAGAAAGTAGCGGAAAAAATTACCGTTAAAGTATTCAAAGTCACTGGTGAAACAAACACCGATGACCTATCTCCAGCGCCAGATGCATGGTCACGTCCTGATATCCCAGTACACGCAAAAGCGATGCTGAAGATGGAACGCGATGGCATTACTCCTGATGAGCAGGGTAGCGTTGGTCCAATTACTCAAATTGAAGAAATGCAAAAAGACGGCATTCCACTGGCTTACGTTGGTGATGTTGTTGGTACCGGTTCTTCACGTAAATCAGCGACAAACTCAGTGCTTTGGTTCATGGGCGAAGATATCCCATTCGTACCAAATAAGCGTACTGGCGGTGTTTGTCTTGGTGGTAAAATTGCTCCGATCTTCTACAACACAATGGAAGACTCAGGCGCGCTACCAATTGAGCTGAACGTACAAGACATGAACATGGGTGATATCATTGATATCTACCCGTATGAAGGTGTGGTACATAAAAACGGTTCTGTGATTTCAAACTTTGAACTAAGTAAAGTACTTCTCGATGAAGTTCGTGCTGGTGGTCGTATTCCATTGATCATCGGTCGTGGTTTAACAAGTCGCGCTCGTGACGCTCTAGGTCTAGCTGAAACGGATCTGTTTGCTAAACCAATCGACCCTTCTGCTTCTGATAAAGGCTACACGTTAGCTCAGAAGATGGTAGGTAAAGCGTGTGGCGTTGAAGGTGTGCGTGCGGGTCAGTACTGCGAACCTAAAATGACAACCGTAGGCTCGCAAGATACTACTGGTCCTATGACTCGTGATGAGCTTAAAGATCTGGCGTGTCTTGGTTTCTCAGCAGACCTAGTTATGCAATCTTTCTGTCACACATCGGCATACCCTAAACCAGTTGATGTAAACACTCACCATACGCTACCTGATTTCATCATGAACCGTGCGGGTGTTTCGTTGCGTCCAGGTGATGGTGTTATCCACTCATGGCTAAACCGTATGCTTTTGCCTGATACCGTAGGTACTGGTGGTGACTCGCATACTCGTTTCCCTCTAGGCATTTCGTTCCCTGCGGGATCAGGTTTGGTCGCATTTGCTGCGGCAACGGGTGTTATGCCTCTTGATATGCCTGAATCAATCTTGGTTCGCTTTAAAGGTGAAATGCAACCGGGTATTACGTTACGTGACCTAGTACATGCCATTCCACTTTATGGTATTAAGCAAGGTCTACTGACCGTTGAAAAAGCCGGTAAGATCAACGAATTCTCTGGTCGAGTACTAGAAATAGAAGGTGTTGAACACCTATCTGTTGAGCAAGCATTTGAGCTTTCTGATGCATCGGCTGAGCGTTCTGCTGCAGGTTGTACGGTTAAGCTATCTCAAGAGTCTATCGATGAGTACTTAAACTCGAATATCGTTATGCTTAAGTGGATGATTGCTGAAGGTTACGGTGATGTTCGTACGATTGAGCGTCGTATTACGGCAATGGAAGAGTGGTTAGCAAATCCTGAGTTACTTGCTGCTGATTCAGATGCGGAATACGCTCATGTTATTGAGATTGATCTTGCTGATATAGATCAACCAATCCTATGTGCACCAAACGATCCAGATGATGCTCGTCTTCTTTCTGATGTTCAAGGCACTGAGATTCAAGAGGTATTCATCGGTTCTTGTATGACTAATATCGGCCACTTCCGTGCAGCAGGTAAGATGCTTGAAGAGTTTAATGGCTCTTTGAATACTCGCCTATGGGTTGCTCCGCCAACTAAAATGGATAAAGACCAACTGACAGAAGAAGGCTACTACGGTATCTTTGGTCGTGCTGGGGTTCGTATCGAAACTCCGGGTTGTTCATTATGTATGGGTAACCAAGCTCGTGTTGCTGACAAGTCGACAGTAATGTCTACGTCTACTCGTAACTTCCCGAACCGTTTAGGTACTGGCGCGAATGTTTACCTAGCTTCTGCTGAGCTTTCTGCTGTTGGCGCGATTCTAGGTCGTATTCCAACGAAAGAAGAGTACTTAGCGTACGCTGAGAAGATCAATGCAACCGCTGCCGATACATACCGTTACTTGAACTTCCATAAAATGGGTCAGTATACAGAAAAAGCAGATACGGTTATTTTTCAAGAACCCGCTTAATCTTTGTTTATAAATGAAAAAAGCAGCCAGTTCGGCTAATGCCAGTCAGTTAAGCGAACATCAATAAAAACAAGGGCTTCAGACGAATTTATTACAATTATTCTGGAGCCCTTGTTGTATCTATCTTTCACTCTCTTAACGGGTACTTTGCCATATCTATTAGACATTGAATAAATAGTGCATAATTACTCAATAAAGTGACTAACTGATCGGCATTAGCCAGTTCGGCTGCTTTTTTATTGCGTTGAATCTTAAGTTAATTATTTTTAATATGCATCGAATAAATTGCAGCGACGTTTCTTGCTGTATTTTCAACATTAATCGCAGCTTCTTTTAATGCGATTTCTAATGAAACAGAACGCGGAACCACACTGAATACCGCATCAATACCATATTCATGAACAACAGCACAATCTTCAGACAAACACCCAGCAATCCCTATAACTGGTAAGTTAAATTTCTTCGCTGTTTTTGCAACTCCCATAGGCGTTTTACCATAGATAGTTTGGCTGTCTATTCGCCCCTCACCGGTAATAACTAGATCTGCATCAGAGACAACATCACTTAGATTTACAGCATCCATTACTATTTCAATACCAGGGCGAAGTGTCGCATCAAATAAACCAAGTAGCGCGGCACCAAGACCACCAGCCGCACCGGCACCGGCAGTGTCTTTTACGTCTTTGTTCAATTGTGATTTCATTACATCAGCGTAATGACTAAGGTTTGCATCTAATGTTTTGATCATTTCTGGTGTCGCGCCTTTTTGTGGACCAAAAACATAAGAAGCGCCTTTAGAACCGCATAATGGATTATCAACATCGCACGCGACTTCAAGGGTAATATTCTTAAGACGAGGATCTTTATTTGAAGTATCGATCGTTGCAAGGTGCTCTAATGAACCGCCACCAAAAGCAAGATCATTACCATCTTTATCCAGAAGTTTGATACCAAGAGCTTGAGCCATACCAATGCCGCCATCGTTAGTTGCACTGCCACCAATCCCGACAATAATATGTTTTACACCTTTATCGAGAGCCGCTTTAATTAACTCGCCAGTGCCATAGGTTGTGGTATGTAATGGATTACGCAGTTCCGATGCAACAAGATGAAGACCAGAAGCGGCTGCCATTTCAATAATAGCTGTTTGACCATCGCCAAATAACCCATAGAATCCAGTTACTTTTTCACCAAGAGGAGCTGTAACCGCATGTTCAATTATAGACCCACCAGTAGCGTCAATTAGAGATTGAACTGTCCCTTCACCGCCATCGGCCATCGGTAACTTAATATATTCAGCGTTAGGTAATACTTGTTTAAATCCAGCTTCAATTGCCGTAGCGACTTCCATCGCCGTTAAACTTTCTTTGTATGAGTCAGGAGCAATAACAATTTTCATAATAAAGCCTTATTAAACAAATAAACCGAAAACACCAAAAATAAGAGTAGAAACAGTAGCGATCATAAGACCTACTGCTGATTCATATGGGATAAGCTTTAAACGTTCTTTCATATCCATGTGAACTGCGCCACCTGTTGCATGAAAGAAGCTGCCGTGTGGCATGTGATCTAATACTGTTGCACCTGCGTGGATCATTGCAGCACCAGCAAGAGCGGGAACACCAAGCTCTAAAATAGTATGACTAAAGACACTGGCTGCAACTGCGGTACCCGCGGTCGTTGATGCCGTCGCGAGTGACATCATTGCACCTGAAATTGGCGCTAATAAATAAGAAGGAAGACCTGAGGCGGTTAATACATCAATCAGCCCTGATTTAAGTCCTGAGTTTGCAATAATTCCTGCAAGAGTACCTGTACCAAGTAGCATTACTGCAACTGGAGCCATACGAGAAAGACCAGATACTGCAAAGTGATTTGTGTCTCTAAAACGGCCCATAGCGACAGCACCTAATAAGCCACCAAGTGGGAGTGCTATTAGCGGATCAACGTTGATCCCTGCTATTGGACGTAAAGCGAGAAGGCTGATAGCAACAAGAGGAGCGACGATTGAAGTAACAAAAGTTGGTAAGCGAGAATGATCAACTGCTACGACTTCGTGATCTTGAACTTTGCTGCCTTTGTTCACTAATTTCTTAGCGATGAAGTAAGCGAAAACTAAGCCGAATAAGCCAGGGATCACACCCGCAGCCATTACTGACGTTAAAGGAACATTAAAGGCATCAGCAGCCGCAATGGCGTTTGGATTCGGAGACATAACGTTACCTGCTTTACCACCACCAACCATAGCTAATAGAATCGCCATTTTGGAAAGATCAGCACGACGAGCAATGGCCAGTGCAATAGGAGCTACAGTGATAACAGCAACATCAACAAAAACCCCAACGGCGGTTAAGATCATTGTTGCTACCGCTAAAGCCAGTAAAGCTCGAGTTTCTCCGACTTTCTTTACAATCGTTTCAGCAATAGAGGTTGCAGCACCAGATTCGATTAGAACACCAGCAAGAACACCAGCGGCTAGAATACGAAGCACAGCAGTAACAATGCCTTGAGCGCCACCGATCATTAAGTTAACGGTATCTGTCAGTGATACACCACCAATAACACCACCGATTAAAGCACCAATGATCATGCCATAAGCTGGCGGTACTTTTTTCAAAATGAGTGTTATTGCAACGGTTAAGGCGGCGAGTGCACCTAAAGTCGATACTTCGATCATATTAACGTTCCATTTAATAATTAAGATGTCAGTAATCTATCTTTAAGTGTGGAAATAAGCTTTAGACGAATGAACAAATTTTATCGTCTGGGTAGACATTTGATTGTGCAACTGCACAAATGTGTATTATGTACAGCTTGATAGTGTTGATAAATACAAATAAGTGCGTTCATTTATCTTGTTGATATCTAAGGATGTTTCTTGTTTTATTTTGTCGATTCGATAGCGAAGAGTATTTCGATGAATATGAAGCGCATTGCAGGTTTGAGCTGAATCACAATTATGACTAAAAAAAGCTCGAAGCGTTTTAATTAAAATACCTTTTGTATCGCTGGCCATTAATTTTTGGATTGGAAGGGCGAGTTGTTCTGAACGCCATGCATCGGTTTGTAAGCCATCAATTAAAACAGGCAAGACATTATCTTGATAAAAAAGAATACGACTTTTTGAATTGGCAGTATTCATGGTTGCTTTGGCTGTCATATAAGATTGCGCCAGTCCTTCTAGATTTGGAAAGTAATCACCAAGCGCTATTTTTATCGTGAACTTTTCATCATGAGAGATCCTTTGGAAAAGTTGGCGAATACGTTTTTCTTCGTGCGATCTATTCCAACCGTTATCCGTCATGTAATTGGTTTCAACACCACAACTTCATTTAATGTCACTGAACTGATCGCGACCAAATTATCGCGCTCAGGGTATTCAAGTAAATGAACTAACTTTTGTAAGTGAGTAAGAGAAAGGTTTTCTCCATTAAATGAATCGACTTTAATGATGGTCGCAATTCGAGGCTGATTAAGATCTAACTCTAATCGCTCTGCAATAGAATACAATTGTTCTGTATTAAGATCTGAGGGTTGGATCAGTTGCAGTACTAATTCTTCTTTGTGTCGTTTACTCCATTGTATTTCTGTCATTAGAGCAGCTTGTTCAATAATCAGCTCAGCAGTCATTTTTACTAGCTCGCCGTATTGTTGGATATCAACTGGTTTTCCGGAAATGCCAACGACACCGATAACATTATTTTGAAAAATGATTGGCAGATTGATCCCTGCCTTAACGCCGCGTAATTGTTGCGCTGTCGCATGATCGATTTCCACGATTCTATTTTCATTAATAGCTAGAATTGCACCTTCATGACGGCAGTTAAGACGAGATGGATCGCCAGAACCAATAATGACACCATATTCATCCATGACATTTACGGAATGTTTAATGATTTTCATTGAGCGTTCAACAATCTGTTTCGCTATTACGGTAGTTAACTGCATTATATTGTCTCTGTTTATCGTAGGTGGTTTGCTATAAAAATAGTAGCGATGGGATTATACTTAAGGAAAATAGCTCGGCATTGTCTTTGATTAAAAACGTGTGAGCTAATACCAGTTAATCGTAGGATATCCGATGGATTACGAATTTAAGAAAAATACACTTGATGGTACTTATCACGCCAACTTCTCTATGGGTCATGAAGCGATGGGGCGGTGGCTCGTTGAGGATGTCGCAAAAGATACCGAATTATTAGCGGAGCTATACCAGCAGATAGCTGCAGTAAAAAACACTCAAGATGAATGGAAACGAGCTGGTCAGGTAATGACTCTAATTTTGAACGACCAAGAAGTTATCGTACAAGAAAATGCGTTATTTGAAAACTCAGAAGAAGAGTTTGAAGAAGATATTCATATGTATGACGATGAATGTATTTCAGTATGTGGATTAGAGGATTTTGAAATCATGCTTCAAAGTTGGGAGGCGTTTATCCGACGTTTCTGATCTGAGCCATAATTGATCAATATTAGGGAAAGGCTGCACTTATTTAGTGCAGTCTTTTTTGTTATTGGAATTAGATAACACTAACGAATTGAAATTATTGCATTTTTAAAGTTGGCATATGAATTGAATTGTTAAATATAAGTTGCAAATAATTCAAGGACTGAAGCATGAAAATAATCAATGCCATTATAAAGCCATTTAAATTAGATGATGTACGTGAAGCGCTTGCTGATGCTGGCGTCGATGGAATGACGGTATCAGAAGTAAAAGGGTTTGGTCGTCAGAAGGGTCATACAGAACTGTATCGTGGCGCTGAATATCAAGTCGATTTTTTGCCAAAGGTAAAACTTGAAATTGCCGTTCAAGCAGAACATGTAGACAATATTATTGAGGCGATTACAAAAGCTGCGCATACCGGAAAAATAGGTGATGGTAAGATTTTTGTTTATGACCTTCAGCAAGCGGTGCGTATTCGTACTGGCGAAACTGACACTGAAGCACTTTAAGGATAGAGGAAACAATTATGGAACTTTCAACAACCGTATCAGAACTTCGTTATGCCCTAGATACCTTTTTCTTTTTAATGTCAGGTGCTTTGGTTATGTGGATGGCAGCAGGTTTTGCCATGTTAGAGGCGGGCTTAGTTCGCTCAAAGAATACCACGGAAATATTAACTAAGAACTTGTGCTTATATGCGATTGCTTGCACCACGTATTTAGTTGTCGGCTATAACATCATGTATGTCGATAATACGGCGGGTGGGATCATGCCCTCTATTGGCGCTTTAATTGGAACTCAATCAGAAGGGGCCGATCATTCACTAGAGTCTGACTTCTTTTTCCAAGTGGTTTTTGTTGCAACAGCAATGTCAGTAGTATCTGGTGCAGTGGCTGAACGTATGAAACTTTGGTCTTTCCTTGTGTTCTCTGTCATTTTAACTGCCTTTATTTATCCAATGGAAGGGTATTGGACATGGGGTGGTGGTTTCTTATCTGAAGCAGGATTTAGTGATTTTGCTGGTTCTGGTATTGTTCATATGGCTGGTGCTTCGGCCGCATTAGCTGGCGTACTATTACTTGGTGCTCGTAAAGGTAAGTACGGTAAGAAAGGTCAAATTTATCCAATTCCAGGTTCTAATATGCCACTGGCAACATTAGGTACCTTTATTTTATGGTTTGGTTGGTTCGGATTTAACGGAGGTTCTCAATTAATGATTTCAGATTTTGAGAATGCAACCGCAGTTGGTCAAATCTTTTTGAATACCAATGCCGCAGCAGCAGCTGGTGCAATCACAGCGTTATTTGTCTGTAAAACAACATGGGGTAAAGCGGATTTAACCATGATTCTTAATGGGGCATTAGCTGGTTTAGTTGCTATAACTGCGGATCCTTTATCACCATCACCTTTAGCGGCTGTAAGCATTGGTGCGCTTGCTGGTGGAATAGTTGTCTTTAGTATTGTTGCTTTTGATAAAATTAAGATTGATGATCCGGTTGGTGCAATTTCAGTTCATGGCGTATGTGGATTATTTGGTTTGATGGTTGTTCCATTTAATAATCCTGATGCAACTTTTGGGGCTCAATTGTTCGGAGCTGTGGTTATCTTTGCTTGGGTATTTGGATCGAGTCTTGTTGTTTGGTCAATATTAAAAACAACTATGGGAATTAGAGTTACAGAAGATGAAGAACTTGAAGGAATGGATGTCCATGATTGTGGTATTGATGCTTATCCAGAGTTCGTTAGTGTAAAATAAAAGAGTACGTAAATAATTTGTTACATATTTTAAGCCTTAATGCCTTGGTATTGAGGCTTTTCTCTATAAAAAAATGGCTGAGATCATTGTCATTTTTAGATTGATTCGTATAATAGCGATATTGATAAGTATTCTTATTACCATTTGTAACTAGAGATTTTAAAGGAATATCATGAAAAAGTTATTATCAGTTTCTGCACTAATCGCAGGTATGTTTGCACCAAGTGTTATGGCTGCTGAAGAAGTTAATGTTTACTCTTACCGTCAACCTTTCTTAGTTGAGCCAATGTTTAAAGAGTTTACCAAAGAGACTGGTATTAAAGTTAACGTGAAATTTGCTAAAAAAGGTTTGGCTGAAAAGCTAGCTCAAGAAGGTGAATTAAGCCCTGCTGATGTTATCTTAACAACGGATATTAGTCGTCTTGCTGAGTTAACAAATAAAAATCTAGTTCAACCAGTAGATAGCAAAACGATTGATGCTAACGTTCCTGCTCAATACCGTGATTCTGATGATGAGTGGTTCGCACTAACTCTACGTGCTCGTAACGTATATTCATCTCGTGACCGTGTTGGTAAGTTAGGTGCTGATTTTGATTATGCTGATTTAGCAAACCCTGAGTGGAAAGGTAAAATCTGTACTCGTAGTGGTAAGCACCCTTACAATGTATCTCTAGTGTCTTCTATGATTGCTCATCATGGTGAAGCAGAAGCAAAAACATGGTTAGAAGGTGTAAAAGCAAACCTAGCTCGTAAGCCTCAAGGTAATGATCGTGCACAAGTTAAAGCCATTAAAGAAGGTCTTTGTGATGTCGCTTTAGGTAATAGTTACTACCTAGGAAAAATGGTAAATGATCCTAAACAAGTATCATGGGCTGAATCTGTATATATTAACTTCCCTAACCAAAACACAGATGGTACTCACGTAAATATCAGTGGTATGGCAATGGCTAAATACGCACCAAATAAAGACAATGCATTAAAACTAATGGAATTCTTAACGGGTGATGTTGCACAAGGTATGTACGCTGAAGTGAACTATGAATACCCAGTAAAACCGGGTGTTAAGCGTTCTGAATTAGTGGCTTCTTGGGGGGATTTTAAAGCCGATACTTTATCTTTAGATGCAATTGCAGATAACCATACAAAAGCAATCAAGCTTCTAGATGAAGTGAAGTTTGATCTTTAATTTGATATTTCCTATTGGGGAGGTAACAATACCTCACCATTTAAAAAGAGCCTTGCAGTTTAGGCAATGAAAGAAAAATTATTATTCTGGAAAACCAGTAGTTGGAGTGTATCTCTACTGCTGGTTTTGCCGATCTTAGCGATCCTATATACCGCACTAGGTAATACTGATGATATCTTTACTCATCTGTTTAATACGGTTTTACCAACTTATACGTTAAATACTGTGTTATTAGTCTTTGGTGCGATGTTCTTTTCCTTAATTTTAGGGGTCCCTTCTGCATGGTTTATGGCCATGTGTCGTGTACCTTCCTCATCAGTTTTACAATGGGCGTTAGTGCTTCCTCTAGCAATGCCTGCTTATATTGTGGGATATATCTATACCGATTGGTTAGATTTTGCAGGCCCTATTCAAGTATTACTTCGCGATATTACCGGATGGCAATCCTACGGGGATTATTGGTTCCCTGATATTCGTACCTTAACTGGTGCTATTCTTGTGATGTCTTTGGTGCTTTATCCTTACGTATATTTACTTGCTCGTGCTGCATTTATGGAACAAAACATCAGTTTGTTGCAATCTGCTCGTCTACTGAAATGTACACCTTGGAAAAGTTTTAAACGTATATCTTTGCCTCTTGCAAGACCTTCTATTGCGGTGGCTTTATCTCTTGTAGCGATGGAAGCGTTAGGAGACTTTGGTACGGTTAGCTATTTTGCAGTAAATACATTAACGACAGCGGTTTATGATACTTGGTTGGGCTATTCGAATTTGAATGCTGCAGCTAAGGTGTCTGCATTTATGCTGATGGGTATTTTATTGTTGATCAGCGGTGAGCGATATAGCCGTCGTAAGCAGAAAATGTTCCAAGAGAAGTTCAATACCAACGAAGAGTTTCAATATGAACTTCATGGTTGGAAAAAGTGGGGCGCATTCACTTGGTGCTGGGGATTAGTATCGATTGCTTTTACTTTTCCACTATTACAGTTAATTAATTACTCTTTTCATTATTTTGAAGAGAGTTGGACCGCTGAGTTCCAAGAGTATGCAGTAAATAGTTTATATGTATCTTCTATTGCTGCCGTTATCGCTGTAATTATTGCTTTGGTGGTGAATTTTTTACATCGTTTACAACCAAATAATAAATGGAGTGTAATGCCAATGCGTTTGGCATCTCTTGGCTATGCAGTTCCAGGAACCGTACTTGCTATTGGGGTAATGCTACCAATGATTGGGCTGGACCACCTTGTTAATGATATTTCAAAACAATTAGGTTTTGGAATGGTTGGCTTAATTTTCTCGGGTTCAATCTTTGCGTTAATCTTTGCTTCAGTGACGCGTTTCTCTGCGGTCGCCATTGGGTCGATTGAAAGTAACTTAAATAAAATTCCACCGTCACTAGATATGGCATCACGCACTTTAGGCTGTGGAACATGGTCTATGTTGCGTCGAGTGCATTTTCCATTAATACGTCGTGGGTGTTTAATTGCTGGTTTGTTAGTGTTTATAGAAACAATGAAAGAGTTAAATGCAGCATTGCTATTGCGCCCATTTAACTTTGAAACGCTTGCAACGTATGTATTTAACTTTGCTTCTGACGAGCAATTAGAAATTGCAGCAATGCCTGCGGTATTATTGGTATTGGTTGGATTGATCCCATTGATCATTGTTAACCGTTCTTTGGAGCAACAGCATTAATGAATTCTGCATTATCTATATCTAATTTAACCTGTCGCTATCATGATCAGGATATTTTATCTCAGCTCTCTTTAGACGTTGAATCGGGTGAAATTGTTTGTTTGCTAGGTGCGAGTGGCTGCGGAAAAACCACTCTTCTAAAAGCGATTGCAGGTCTCTTGCCTCTGTCTGAAGGTGAGATGAACCTTAATGGTAAAGTGATTACTGATAATAATACTTGGTTACCGCCAGAGCAGCGAAATATAGGTATGATCTTTCAAGATTATGCGTTGTTTCCACATCTTACGGTAAGTGAAAATATCGGATTTGGCTTAAAAAAATGGGAAAAGCAGCGAGCAATAGATAAAGTAGAATCTATGCTTCATCTTGTGCACTTAAGTGGCTTTGGTGATCGTTATCCTCATCAACTATCGGGTGGTCAGCAGCAGCGTGTCGCGATTGCAAGAGCACTCGCAAGTGAACCTGATCTTCTGTTATTAGATGAACCATTTTCTAATATCGATACACAGGTTCGTCACGATCTAATCAAAGAGATCCGCCGTATCTTTAAAGCGCAAGGTGTAACGGCTATTTTCGTTACTCATAGCCGTGAAGAAGCATTCGCTTTTTCTGATAAATTAGCGGTAATGAATCATGGTGTGATTGAGCAATTCGGTAGTGCTAATGATTTATATTATTCACCAAACAGTCGTTTTGTCGCTGACTTTTTAGGTGGTGGATCGTATGTATCAGGAACGATTCAACAAGATGGAAATATTGATAGCGCCGTAGGTTTGATTTCTTGTGGTCGTAGTACTGAAGATACGAATAAAAAAGCAGATGTGTTACTTCGTCCACAAAACATTACGTTATATAGAGATTCATCAGGTAGCGCTATTGTTAAAGAATTACAATTTATGGGTGATACGTGCCGATATGTGATTGAAGATAATGGTACGCAACTGATTGGTGTATCTAATGATTCTTTATCGAATGGAGAAAAGGTAAGAGTAGAAATTAAACCTCATTGCCCAATTGTATTTCTTCAAGATAATAATTAAACCTAGAGATAAAAAGAACCCAGCGAATCGACTCAAGTATTAGCTGGGTTAAGTCTTTAGAAACGTATTTTTATTTAAAATACGCAGGAAACTAAAGAGAAAGGAAAGCTTTCATTTGATTCAGTACTTTTTCTGCTGTCAATTGGTCTTCCATTTCAGCAAAAATGCGCAGTAATGGTTCAGTTCCTGAGAAACGAGCAATCACCCAACCGCCATTTTTAAAATAGACTTTAGCGCCATCTTCATAGCTCACTTTATCTATTTCGTATTCAAATTCTGGCAGTTGTTTTTCGATATAAATCTTATTGTACAGTGCTTCTTTTCCGCTCGCTTTAAATGTACAGTCGCCTTCAGCGGTATAGGCATAACCATATTTAGCGTAGATTTCATCAAGCATTTCAGACAGTTTCTTGCCAGTAACACTGATCATTTCAACTAATAGGCTTGAAGCGAATACACCATCTTTACCTTTAATGTGACCACGAATAGTTAAACCACCCGAACTTTCACCACCCAATAAAGAATCGTCAGCTTCCATTTGTGAGCTTATATGTTTAAAGCCTACCGGAACCTCAAAGCTTTTCTCGCCGTGATCAGCTGCAACTTTATCTAATAAGTGAGTCGTAGCAATATTACGAACAACAGAACCTTTCCAACCTTTGTACTCAAGTAGGTAATAATAAAGCAGCAATAACACTTCATTTGGATGAATAAAGTGACCTTTTTCATCAATGATACCTAAGCGGTCAGCATCACCATCAGTACCGATACCAATATCATAGCCATCATGAGCAACTAAGTGTTTTAAGCGATATAGCGTAGCTGCATTTGGGGATGGCATCAGACCACCAAAAGAAGGGTTTTCACCATCATTGATGACATCAACATCACAACGAGCACTGATTAATACGGTTTGTAAGGCATTTTTTGCAACCCCAAACATAGGATCGATTAATACACGTAAGTTGGCTTTTTTAATTGAATCCATGTCAATTTTATCGATGATGGAATCAACAAAGTCGTTCATTGGATTGATGATTTCAATACAACCGTCGTTTAATGCTTCTTCAAAATCGACACTGCTAACATCTTGTTGCGTTAGGTGAGCAACTTGTTGTTCAATCTTTTGAGTGATGATTTCATCTGCATCACGACCACCTTCAATGAAGACTTTAATGCCGTTATAATCTGCCGGATTATGAGACGCGGTAATACAAGCTGAGTAAATACATCCCATCTCTTTTGCTTGAAACATAACAATAGGCGTTGGAACGAATCGGTCAATAAAGCTTACTTTAATGCCATTTGCTGCGACGACTTCAGCAAACCATTTCCCAGCTTTGTCAGAAAGGAAACGACGGTCATAGCCAACAACAAAGCCTTTTTCTTGTGCTTGTTCATTGATCATAATGTTTGATAGCGCTTGAGCAACAAGACGTACATTATCTTTAGTGAACTCTTCACCAATAAAAGCGCGCCATCCGCCAGTACCAAATTGAATCATTGTAAATTCCTTTTAGAGTAAGGAGCTTGCTCTAAGCTCCTTACTTTTATCATTTAAATTAAGCGTACTTAACCCATGATTACGATAACGTCGTTAACACTGCCTTCTGCTTGTACAGGAACAGCACCGTTAACTTCTTTGCCATTAATCGTGATTGATTGAACGCCTTTACTTACTGAGTTAGGGTTCTTAACTTGGATATTGTATGTTGCTCCACGCCATTGGCGAGTTACAGAGAACTCTGGCCAATTTGTTGGGATACAAGGGTCAATCGTTAATCCTTCAAAGCCAGCACGGACACCTAGAATAAAGTTAGTTACCGCGAAGTAAGCCCAACCAGATGTACCTGTTAGCCAAGGGTGATTAGCACGACCATGATCTTGATGATCTTTACCCATGATAAACTGTACATATGAGTATGGTTCTGCAATACGCTTTTCAATCATGTCATTTTGGTTGTATGGATTTAGTGCATCATAGAATTTCATTGCGCGGTCACCACGACCTAGCTTCGCTTCAGCTACCCAAGCCCATGGGTTTGGATGAGAGAAGATTGCGCCATTCTCTTTTACGCCTTGGTAAACACGAGTAACAAAACCAATATCATCGTTTGGTGTTGAGAATGAAGGTGAGTTTAGGTGTAATCCGTATTCAGAGAATAAGTTCTCATCAACCGCGTCCATTGCTTTTTCGCCACGTTCTTGAGATACAGCGCCAGATAAAACAGCTAGCGTGTTTGATTCAAGGTGAACTCGGCCTTCAGTTTGTTGTGCTGTACCAATTTTGTCGCCGTCTTTAGTTAGGCCACGAATGTACCAACCACCTTCTTCATCCCAAAGGTGAGTTTCACATGCTTCGCGTACGTTAGCCGCCATTTCAGAGTATTTAGAGATATCAGCATCATTATTACGGAACTTAGCTAAATCTAAGAATTCTTCTAATGCCCAGAAGTGTAAGAATGAAACCATTGATGATTCGCCACCACCTAAGTTCAGACAGTCATTCCAGTCAGCACGTAAACCTTTACAAATACCAGTACGGCCAACGTATTCTGCAGAGAAATCTAACGCCGCTTTCATGTGTTCATAAACTGTTGCGTTACCACCATCAGCGTATGGGATCACTTCGTCGAAGAAAGAGTGTTCACCGGTTTCCATTACATATTTAATGATCGTTGGTACGATCCATAAATGGTCATCAGAACAGGTATCTTCAATGCCGTGGATCTTATCGTCATCCGATGGAGTAGGGACCACAGTCGGTGATTTTGACGGAACAACGTCTGCTTTTTCAGGATCAAACCAGTCAGGATCAAATAGGTGTAGACCGTAACCCGCTTTAACTTGGCCACGTAATAAGTCAACGATACGTTTACGCGTCATTTTTGGGTTAGCATGAGGTACTGAAATCGCATCTTGAGCTGTATCACGGTAACCAAGACCTGTACGTCCACCCACTTCGATGAATGAAGCAAAACGAGACCAAACCACACAAGTTTCAGCTTGATACAGTGTCCAAGTATTGATCATTGTATCCAAACCTTCGTTTGGTGATTTAACTTGGAATTTATCGCAACGCTCACTCCAATGATCTTTAATCTCTTGGAAAGCATTATCAACATTAGCAACGTCTTGGTATTTTTGACGTAGACGTTCGCCGTTGCCTTTACCTAGACCAAGTACGTAAGCAAAGCGTATCTCTTCACCCGGTTGAATAGTAAATTGCTTATGAAGAGAACCACAGTGGTTGTAACAGGTTTGTGCTGAGTTAGAGCATTGGCCTTTTTCTACAGCAATCGGATTTGCTTCATCACGGTATGCACCTAAGAAGCTATCAAGCTGACCGTCGTATGAGTCTGGGTCAAAAGTAGATGCTAAGTAGTAGAAGCCTTCAAAATCATTGGTGTTGTAGTAAAGATCGTACTCGATCACGCCTTCATTGTAAGAGGTACCTGCAGAGTACAATGACATTTGATGGTTTTGGTTATCTGATTGGATATGGCTGAATGAGAATTCAACAAAAGAGAATGCAGAGATAACACGAGGCTTATCGCTGGTATTCTTAATAACCACATCCCACACTTCAGCATCTTCACCCTTTGGAACAAATAAAGTTTTAGTTGCTTCAATGCCGTTGTAATCACATTTGAATTTAGAGTAAGACAGGCCGTGACGAACTTCGTAGTTTGCTTCATCTAAACTTTTTGCTACAGGCTGCCATGAGATTGACCAGTAATCGCCAGTTTCATCATCACGAAGGTAAACATAATGTCCAGGGCGATCAAATGTGCCGTTTGGACGGAATTTAGTAACACGATTATACTCAGGAGAGTTATAAAAAGAGTAACCGCCAGCATTGTGAGAAATAACCGTACAGAATTTTTCCGTACCTAAATAGTTAGTCCATGGTGCTGGTACGTCAGGGCGAGTGATTACATATTCACGGTTATCGTTATCAAAAAAGCCGTATTTCATTGTTTTATCCTTAACTAAAATACTAATAATTGGGTGACTTATGGTTGACGGAAATTAATACCCTGACGTGTTAGGGTTGGTAATCGTCCATTTAACCTTGATAAAAAGTCTGTCCAGTTTCTGTGTTGTTTTTGTGTCCACATACCTTCAGACATAGCTAAAAGGCGTGGGAAAATCATGTAGTCCATACGCTCTTGGTTATTGATGATTTCACACCAAAGCGCGCATTGAATACCAAGAATTCGTTTACGAATAAGGTCGTTATCAGCAAGTTCTGCTAATGGTTCATAGTTATATGCATCTTTAAGAGGAAGTACATTAGCCCAATCTACTCCTGGTTCTTCAGGAGCATAATCTTGAACCATATCTAAGTATGTGGTCTGACCGGGTTGAAGTACTACATCAAAGCCTTGTTTAGCACAGTTAAGTGCCGCTTCTTCGCTTAACCAAGAATAAATAACCGTGTCTTTACTCACTTTATTGCCATGTTGAGCCTCTTCCCATCCAAGCATTCTTTTACCAAGCTGCTTCAATTTTGTTTCAGCGTGACGAAGTAGGTGACCTTGAAGCTCTACGGGATTGCTATATCCTTGTTGTTCCATTAGTTCTTGGCATTTTGAGCTGTCTGTCCAAACGTCTTTTGGAACTTCATCAGCTCCGATATGAACATATGGAGCAGGGAAAAGAGCAGCAACTTCTTCAAGTACCGTATCAATAAAGGTGTAAGTTCCTTCTAATGCAGGAGAAAGTACATTGTCTGTGTAATGTTGGATACTGCGATAATTTGAGTGATCGTCGGTATCAACTAATAAATGAGGTAGTGCTTTAATAGCCGCACGACAATGTCCAGGAATATCAATCTCAGGAATAATAGTAATACCGCGGATTTCTGCATAAGCGATGACTTCTTTTATTTCTTTCTGAGAATAAAAACCACCGTGTTTTTTGGCTACGTGAGTATATTGAGGTTCTAGAATTTCTTCTGGTCCACGCCACGCTCCGATGTCAGTTAATTCTGGAAATGCTTTTATCTCAACACGCCAGCCTTCGTCATCGGTAAGGTGCCAATGGAATACATTAAATTTGTATTGAGCTAATTGATTGATTAGACGTTTTACTCGTTCAAGAGGGTGAAAGTGACGAGCACAATCAAGCATCATACCGCGATAATGAAAGCGTGGTTGATCTTTGATTTTAACGCATGGAATTAAATATGTTTGCTCATTTACTAGCTGTAATAAAGTAGCACAAGCATGAACAAAGCCTTCATTTGATCCTGCTTTAATCTTTATTATATCTGTTGAAATACTGAGTTGGTAAGCACCTCTATCTAATGTTGGATTTGCTATAAATAGAACTTTACCATTTGTATTGATAGGATGTTTTTTTGATGTAATAGCTTCAAGCTCTTCACTTAACCAAGTTGCAGCACCATCTGCTAAGTGAGTTTGAATTTCAAGTGAGGAGTTCGTTAAATTAAATAATCCATCAAGGCGTTGTACTGATTCTGGTTTTGGAATTAATGATAATTCAGCAGGTGCAACTCTTGGTATTTGAGTGCGTTCAGTGTGTGGTGATGCTAATACTATTGGAGAGATTGAAACCTCTAAAAATTGAGGTTTTTCGCTATCAGCAATGAATATCGTTGCATCATCAAAACCATCAGAAATAAAACGGAAAGGAGCGGTACCAATGCTGAATTCTACGTAGTAATGGTTGTTCGCTTTTAGTACTTTGTTATCATTTGGAATGAGTTTGCAGAAACTACCCACTTGTTCCAAAGTGCCTTGAGTATTGCTATTTGGTGCAATAAAGCGATCAATCGTAAAATGAAATTGCCAATGATGAAGATCCACATCGCTTAAATTATGCAATGTTAAGCCAAAGCGACTTAAATTATCTTTTTCAGATAAGACTACGAGGTCTACACGATAATCCATCATCTTTTATCCTTATGAATGCTAGAACAAATTATGTTCTGTTTTTCCTGCCATCATGATGCCACCTTCAATAGCATCAAATTGTGGCTGAACTAAATATTGGCGAATAGAAGGGGATAACCACTCAACAATGCGCTCACCAATACTTCCCATAAGCGCAATCTTTGTTGCGCCTCTCTTATTTAATGCAGTTAAAAACATTTCAATATCAGCTGCGGTTTGTTGTAGCATTTCAATAGCAAGGTCATCCCCTTGTAATGCGAATGAGAAAATTGCAGGAGAAAATTGACCATAATCACATGGACGAGCTGTTTTTGACCAATCCACAATGCTGTCGATGTCATGATTAAAGTGTGCTAATACATGTTCGGTAAGTGCTGTTGCTGGTTTTATCTCATCGGAGGCCAATAGGGTATATTGAATTAAACGAAGCCCCATAATAGCGCCGCCGCCTTGATCTGATATAGGGAACTCTCGACCACCAACCACATGTTGTTGCCCATCTTGAATATAAATACCGCAAGAGCCAGTACCTGCAATCATGATCGCACCATTTTCACCTTTATGAGCACCTAAACAAGCGCCATATGCGTCAGTATTTAGTGTCAGTGAGGCAAAAGGATGTGGTAATTGCATAAAGTTATGCCAAGCTGACTTTTGCTCTGCACCAGCAAGGGCAAGGCCCACATGCATTGCTGAAAAGTCACTTTCTGATAATTTACTTTGCGCTGCGGCTTGAGTGATAGCAGTAATGATCGAATCCATAGCGACATTAATACCAAGCAATATGTTGGCGCTGCCACTTTTCGCTTCACCAAGTAATTCACCTTGTGGATTGCGAATACGAGCGCGACAAGAAGTACCACCACCATCAATACCTACGTATAAATGCGTCATGATTATGCTCCTTGCTCTGAGTAATAAGCAGATTGAGACATAATGGCTAATAAATACCATGCTCCGTGAGGGATCCATTGCTCACCCCAACGCCAGTTTTGCAACATATCATCGCCATGTGGTGCTGGATTAAATGCGATGTCTTCTTCATCGTCAAACCCGCCTGTAATACCGTTACAAACACCACCTTTAGCATTAAAGAAGCCTAAATGAGGTAAGTAATCAGGATTGTTGTGTCCATGACCGTCTAACATACACATGTCATAAGGATTTAGGCCTAATACCCAGTTCAAATTATGCTGAGCAAATTCAGTGAGTTTTTGTTTTACATTCGTTGATACCAAGTGGGGTAGAACAAGGTAACTCATGCTAGTAAGAGAGCCGAGTCGTGCGTTTTCTCCTTGCCACCAATAACCTGACTCATTGTCGTGAGCAACAAAGAAAGCACTGTGTTTTTCACCATTAACGGGTTTTACATATTGTCTTGGGTAACCAAACGGATTGAATACTTCAGAAGAGACAGTTAATTCAAATTCAACCGCTTGGTTGATAATTAGTTGAGTATGCGCTTTACGGCTATTATCCGTTTCTACTTCTAAGTATTGAGATAGCGCAATAACTGGAAGGCCGGCTTCTGCTGCGTGAAAATATGGACGTTCGCCATTATCAGTCGCTGACCAGAAGTGTGAGAAATTATCATCACTTTGTTGACGAGCTGATAGCTTATCTGCCCAAGTTCGAGCTTCAATTAAGAAAGTGTTGTCTTGAGTTGTTTTGAAAAGCTCAATAACGGCAAGTAGTGCACAATATTCATCAATAATATTCTCTTCGCCATTATTTAAATAACTAAGGTTGTTTTCTTTTAAATGCCAGTAACCTTTTACTGCTGTTGCGAGGTATTTTTCTTGAGTATACTCACCATCTATTGCTAAGCGAGATGCTGCGGCCAATGCGGCGATAGAAACGCCACCACCTTGGCGGAATCCTGCTTGATAGTCATCAGATTTTAGACCATCTTGGGTAGCATAAGCACAGATATCACGTTGATTGATATCCTTGCTCCACTTGTCAAATACCGTCATGTAAAAGAAACCTTCCGGACTTTGCATTCTAACTAGGAAGTCAGCACCAAATAACGCCTCTTCCGTAAGACGGGTGCGAGAGAACGCGGCAAAATCCGATAGGTTTTGTGTTAGTTCTAATCCTTTTAGCATATTCCAAACAACCATCGGAATTTGCTGAGGGTTAAGATAATTTGCATAAGACAAATGACTGAGGTATTTACTTACGTCACCAGACGCATCGTACCAACCACCATGAACATCGACGGTTTCATTACTGTTTAATAAAGGGGCTTGCTTATCTTGCTTATCAAAAATGCCGCCACAACGTTGTGATTTAAAGTAGTGCATAACATCAGAAAATGTATGACTCATTAATAGGTTGGTTTTGATAATAAAAGGGTGAGAAATCGCTCCTTCGATAACAAGAATGAATTCTCCCTGTTCTGAGAATTCATTAAATGAGATCTCAGCAAAGTAACCTTGATGCCAATGAGCAACTTGGTTTGATGAAGAAATAGAAAAACGGTGTTTTACCTCTTGTGTTTGAGTACAAACAATTTGACCTGATATTGGCTGTGTTAAGGCAGTGGTAGCCAATAATACCGCTGATTTCGGTCCGTTTGTTTCATATCCAATATGGTTAGTTAACAGTTGCATCTATTTCTCCAAAATACCAATTGCTGCTGTTCGATATTACTAATGAAATTAATTTTCGTATAAGTAACAACGAACAAAATGGTTGTCTGACAGTTTTGTTACGTCAGGCATACGTTCTTTACATTTTTCTGTTACGTGAGTACAACGGCCGGCAAATGGACAACCTGCTGATTCTGGTGTCCAAAGAGGAATTTCCCCTTTGTTACCTTTCAACTTGGTATGGATCGATTTGCTTGGATCTGGCACTGCTGATACTAATAATTGAGTATACGGGTGCTGAGGATCATGGATGATCTCATCAGTGTCTCCCCACTCAACCATGTGCCCAACATACATTACCGCGAGATCTTCTGCGATGTAACGAGCAGTTGCGATATCGTGTGTGATGTAAAGTAGAGACATTTCTTTCTCAAACTTCATCTCTTCCATTAGGTTTAGAACCCCTGCACGGATAGATACATCAAGCATGGATGTTGGCTCATCAGCAAGTACTACTTCGGCACCTACAGCAATATTTCGAGCAAGGTTTACACGCTGACGTTGACCACCTGAAAGTTGATGCGGGAATTTAGCCGCAGTCTCTTTTGGTGGAATTAGACCTACTTGCTCAAGAAGATCATACACACGCTCTTCTAACTCTTTTTTATTACCCGGAGCCACTTTCTTGTGAATAAGAAGAGGACGAGCAATGTGATGGAAAATGTTATGGGTAGGGTTTAAAGAACCAAACGGGTCTTGCCATACCATTTGTACGCCTTCACGATATTTCATGAGATCATTTTTCTTAACGATATCTTGAATATCACGGCCTTTGTATTCGATTACGCCGTCTGTCGGTGCGTACATTTTTGCGATCATTTTTGCTGTGGTGGATTTTCCCGAACCCGACTCACCAACAACGGAAAGACCACGGCTTTTGTACATTTTGAATGATACGTCGTTGATCGCTCGCATCATTGGGTTTTTAAGTGCGTTGCTACTTACAGGGAAATCTTTAACTAGATTTTTGCCTTCAATCAGTAGTTCGCCAAATGCTTTGCTCATAATTTACTCCAGAAAATCCGTTTTATGCTTTTGCTTGTGCAATTGTCTCACCGTAAAGGTGGCAATTTGACAAGTGACCAGGCTCAATCTGACGAAGCTGTGTAGGAATCGTACGACATGCTTCATGTACACGATCACAACGAGACTGGAAGCGACAACCTTGCGGTATTTCTAATAAATTAAGAGGATTTCCTGGGATACCTGTTAATTTTGTTTTTGGCCCCGTTAGTGGTGGGAATGAACTACCCAGCCCTTTTGTATATGGGTGGTAAGGAGAGGTTAAGATCTCTTTTGAAGAAGCAACCTCTATCAATTCACCTGAGTACATGATCCCAATGCGATCAGAAAACTCAACCATTAGTGATAAATCGTGCGTAATGAATAAGATTGAGAAACCAAACTCTTCTTTAAGCGCA
>NZ_MSCO01000001.1:2371817-2392906 GCF_002954705.1 Aliivibrio sifiae | reverse complement strand
ATCAATCTTCCCTGTTCCAATTTAATACTGGTTTAGCTAAATCTGGTTTACGTTCATTCGTATCTTGGGTTGCTAATTTTTTCCAGCGTTTCATTCCTTTGTGAGAACGAAGTTGTGGGTTAGCAATTTCATCTACTGCAAAGTTAAGCATTGCAAGGCCTACAGCTAGAATAGTCAGTGCCATACAAGGAGCGATTAATTCCCACCATGCGCCAATTAAGATAGATGAAGACGTTTGTACGTTGTACAGCATGATGCCCCAACTAATCGTACTTGGGTCACCTAGACCTAAGAATGAAATTGTTGCTTCCATCATGATTGCGTACATTACTGAACCGATGAAACTTGCACCTACAATTGAGATAAGGTTTGGAAGAATCTCAACAAAGATGATGCGCCATGATGATTCACCTAGTACCTCAGCAGCTCTTACAAATTCTTTTTCACGTAATGCTAAGGTTTGAGAGCGAATTACACGTGCGCCCCAAGCCCAGGATGTACACCCGATTATGAGGGCTATGGTCATAGGTCCAGCTTCACCAATAAAGGCGGCAAGAACGAACAGTAATGGATACTGAGGAATAACCAGCATGATGTTCATCGCAGCCGTTAATATGTCATCAACTTTGCCTCCGAAGTAACCAGCAGAGATCCCGATAACCGTTGCTAAGAAACACACAACTAAACCTGCACTAAAGCCAACCGCTAGTGATACACGAGCACCATGAGCAAGTTGAGACCAAACGTCACGACCCATACGGGTTGTTCCCATTACGTGGTCTGCTTTTTTAGACATTAGTAATGTACGACGGTCGGTCGCTAAGTTTTCAGAAACCCAACCGTCAGGGTTATTTTCAGCTGCGTTTACAACGAAGCTAGGGTATTCATGTGGTTTACCTGTTCGTTTATCTGGAGCGTGGTCGCTAAGAAATGGGGCGAAGACAGCAACAAAGATAAACATGAATAGGATACCTAAGCCAAACAGTGATTTAGGGTTACCAGAAAGAAGTTTAATTAAGCCTTTCATTATTATTTACCTCCCTTGCGTAGGCGAGGGTCTAGAACAACATATAACATGTCAGCGAGAAGGTTAAAGAACAACATGAACAGAGTCATGATAAGTAGCTGACCTTGAAGAACTTGGTAGTCACGAGACGTAATTGCATTAAACAATACTGAGCCTAGACCTGGATAGTTAAAGATAATTTCTACGATAAGTTGGCCACCAATAGCCATACCAAGAGACATAGAAAGAGCGGTAACACTTGGAAGCATTGCGTTACGTGCTGCGTAGTTAAATACAACTCGGTTTTCGCTTAATCCCTTACCTTTAGCCATAGTGATGTAATCTTCACCTAAAAGGTTAATCATATTGTTACGCATGTTGATTAAGAAACCACCAATTTGAACAATTGAAGCACAGATCAGTGGGAGAATTGCATGGTAAGCAACATCTTTTATGAATACCCAGCTCGTCCAGTCAGGAACGACACCAGGAGTATACGCATACCCTGTTGGGAACCATTTTAATCCAACCGCAAAAGTAAACATGGCAAGCATCGCGATAACCACTTGTGGTACCGCTTGAATAACTAGCATCCCTGGAGAGATAAATGTGTCATATGCACTGCCGCGTTTCCAAGCTGCAAAAATACCTAAGATTGAACCTAAAGAGAAAGAGATAATAACTGCAGTACCAGCTAAGAAAAGAGACCAACCAAATGCGCCACCTAATAGTGTATTTACACTTAGAGGGTAGAATTTGATAGATGTACCTAATTCCCAAGTTAGAATGTTTTTAATGTAGATAAAGTATTGTTGATAAAGTGGACCATCAACAAAACCAAGCAGTTGTTTCATAGCTTCGATACGCTCAGGAGTTACCTGAGTTGTGGCATTCGCAAACATCATGACAACAGGGTCACCTGGCATTGCTCGCGGAATGATAAAGTTAATTGTTGCAGCAACGACCAACGCAATAAAATAGAACGATAAACGTCTTAGAAAAAATCCCATAACTCACACCTTACTCATCCAGATATTATTTGCCTGACCTGGAAATCAGGACGCAAAATCCCCTGACGACAAGCGCCAATCCTTTAGCTAGTAGGGAAGGGGAGAATACGCGGTGCACAAGATATGCACCGCAAGGCTTACATATTACTTAACAGGTTTTAGGTCAAGAACGTGTAGAAGACGCTCAGGAATACCAGCCCAGATGTTTGGACGGCCCTTAGGATTCTTCTCGTTCCACCAACCAGTGAAGCGTTTTGTATTATATTGGTACATGTAAGCACCAGACATAATAGGAAGTGTTACTTGGTTTTCAGCGATGATTTTCTGAATACCATGAGCGATTTCAATTTGCTCTTCTTTGTCTGCTGTCTTGTAGAAGCTATCAAGTAGTGCATCTAGTTTCGCATCTTTGAAGTAATGCATTGCGAAACGAGGCATACCATCACCTTCTTGTAGTGCTGAGTTGTATGCACTGTTCCAGTATAGGTGTGGATCCGCACCGTGGAAGTAGTTAGTGTAAGCTAGGTCGTATGTACCTTCTAACATCGCTTGGTTATAAACTGCGAATTCAGGTGTACGAGCTTTTGCTTTAATGCCAACTTCATCTAGCTGCTCAACAGCAAGTTGTACTGTGTTGTTGAAGTCAGTCCAACCGTTTGGAGATTGAATTAGAAGTTCAAATGATTTACCTGATGGAGTATCAACATAACCATCGCCATTCACATCTTTAAAGCCAGCTTTAGCTAATTGCTTCTTAGCGCCTTCAACATTGTAAGTATTAAATTTCTTATACTTATTATGAATCGCTTCATCAGACCATGCTTCAAATGCATAACCAAGACCTGATGCGAAATCATTCACTGTACCACCACCGTAGAATGCGATGTCGATGATAGTTTGACGGTCAAGAGCCATACCCATAGCTCGACGGAATTCAACGTTTGTTAACGCTTCATTTTTAGCTGCATCTGGGTTTTTGAAGTTAACCATTAATGCTTGTGTACCTGATGGCGGGTACCAGTATTGGTGGCTAGGGCTTGCTGATGCGTAAGTACGGTCGATGTCAGGAATGAAAGATGAAGTCCAATCCAGCTCAGAGTTTACGATTTTACCAAGTAGTTGGTCATTGTTCGCAATTTGAGGAACACGTAGACAGTCAACATCTAGGTTATCATTATCCCAATAGTTAGGGTTACGACACTGAATGTAAAGTTGTGGTGTAAATGTATCAATTTCAGTGAACGGACCTGTACCAACTGGATTTTCATTGGTGAACGTTGTTGGATTTTCTACTTTAGACCAAACATGTTCTGCAACGATTGGTACTAGAGAAATTTCATAAGGTACGTTTGAGTTAGCTTCTGATAGGCTGAATTTTACTTGGTATTCATTTAGGCGTTCAACTTTTGTTACCCACTTATTGATACCACGTTGATCAAGCTCAGGCTTGTCTTTTAGTAACTGATAAGAATACATAACATCGTCAGCAGTAAATTTTTCGCCGTCAGACCATTTAACGCCTTTACGAATGTCAAAAGTAACACTCATTAGGTCGTCAGACATGCGGAAGTCTTCTGCAAGACGCATTACTGGCTCATTACCGTGCATTTCATTAAAGATAACTAGTGGTTCGTAAACAAAATCTGTTGTTGTACGAAGGTTAGTTGCAAGGTATGGGTTAAAGTTTTGAATCATTGTAGGGTAGAAATCAGGTACTACTGTTAGCTCACTTCGTGCAGCTGCATCCGTAGCTGCAAAACCCGTTGTTGCTGCAAGCACTGCAGCAGCTAGTGTAGTTTTTTTAATATTGGCAAGCATAGCTGTTCCTTACTCTTTGCTTTATGTTTCACTATATATACGTATTTAACAATTTGATAAATACACATTGAGGCCTACCTCAAATCCAGTTTTTCCAGAACATCCTAAACAGTTGTTGAGTGGTCTGTAGGCCTTGGGCATGTATAGGAAACAGTTTTATCACTAAAACGTCAATTTCGATTCCCGTTAAAAACGGAAAAATCTCTTTTTATAACGTTAAAAACGTCATTATTGATAATGTTGGTTGTTTTTTGTTCGCTATTTTCAATGTGATATTGCTCCCGTTAATACCATTTTTTATGGTGCATTGTTAGTGGGTGCTTACCTTGTTGTTCTTTGTTTTATAGTCATTACTTTTCTTCTGAATAGATAGTGACAGTGATCACTTGTGATCTGTATCGTTAATTTTTTTGCTAAAATTATCACTTTAGATTTGTTGTGAGTGGCTTCTCATTATCATGACAAAAGTATTAAGACTGTGTTATTAGATGATTTTTTTCCTTAAATAATAGATATTTTTACAGCTATTTTAATCTTATTTTGGCTCGTAAAATTTCAACGGAAAATAAAAAAGCCTGCAATAAATGTTAATGCCGATCAGTTAGTCACTTTATTGAGTAATTATGCACTATTTATTCAATGTCTAATAGATATGGCAAAGTACCCGTTAAGAGAGTGAAAGATAGATACAACAAGGGCTCCAGAATGATTGTAATAAATTCGTCTGAAGCCCTTGTTTTTATTGATGTTCGCTTAACTGACTGGCATTAGCAATAAATGTAGGCTTTTTTATACTTAGAGTGTAAGGCGTTAGTTGGATGAGATAAGTATTTTTAGCTTATCTTTTATTCGAATTAGCTTATCTCGCTGAGGATTATGCAGTTCACAATGGTCAAGTATATACTCAAGAGTATTAATGACTGTGCGCCATCTTGGTGTCTTTGGTAAGGTCTCAACTCGTAGGTATTTATCAAGAGTTCGTGTTTGTAAGGTACTTCTATCTAAATAAACTCGCCATAATCCACTCTCTTCTGCGAGAGTGTACTTTGTTTGCCCTGTACCTTCTTCCCAATATGTTAATCCTGATGTCATACCATCAACAATAAGTTCTCTCATAATGATGCCTTTATCTTCTTTGTTCTCATTTGCTTTATTAGCAAGTTGAGCGATATCGCCTCCAACCAATGATAAAGAATCTAGCTTTTGTTTATCTCCTTCAAATGCGAAGGCTGAGAGTGCCTCTACGGCGCTTTCTAAGTCATGAATACGTTGCTCACTGGCTTCATGTGTGTGACTAACGATAAGCATTAATGAGAGCCCTGATTCTGCTGGTAAATGCAAAAGATCAGCATTTATCTGTTCGATACTGCCGTCAATGTATACATCAATGTTGCCTCTGTAATTTTGTTTATTTTCAATTAAGCTTCTTTTGGCAATAAGCTCATCAATAGTATAACGAGACAATTGCTCTTCGGTTCTTTGAAATAACTTGGCAGCGGATTGGTTTACGTATTGAATGTATCCATCATTCTTTGCACACACAATTGCTTCATGAGCATGATTTAGTTGTTCGAGTATGTGAGCTTGAGTTTCTAATAAACTGGCTTCAATTTTCTCTCTGTGACGAATTTCTTGCTGTAAGCGCCCATTCTCGTTAAGGAAGACTTCAGCCTGACTTGCTTGAAGGTGTGCTTTAATTCGAGCGGCTAATTCTTGTTTATTAAATGGTTTACTTAAATAATCATTTGCCCCTGACTCAAATCCTCTAATGCGATCTTGGGTTTGATTTAATGCCGTCAGCATTATGATTGGAAGCTGTGAGTGGTCATATTGTTGTCTTAATGATTGACATACTTCATAACCACTCATTCCAGGCATCATAACATCGAGAAGAAGCAATTCTGGTTTTTCTTCTTGTAGTACCTGTAAAGTCTCAGGTCCATCATTTGCAGTTTTAACTCGGTAGCCTTCTAACCTTAAAAAACTGCTTAATACTTGAAGATTTACTGGTTCATCATCCGCAACAAGTAATAAAGGACCGTCAGGATTTTCTGGTGATTTTTCAGCTAATTCATCTAAATTATATTCTAATATTTCAGGCGTTTGATAATGAGCAATATCTTCTTTAGAAAATTGTTTGTGTTGCTGGATTTGTTCTTTTGTTGCTAAAGGGATTGTGAAGCTAAATGTCGCTCCAACCATAGGCTGACTACTTACATATAAAGAACCTCCCATTAACTCGATTAATTGACGACTAATGGATAAACCAAGTCCTGAGCCTTGACGATAACGGTTAGAGTCATGTCCTGCTTGTATTAAAGGTTCAAAGATATGCTCTAATTCATCCGCAGGGATCCCATGTCCAGTATCAACGACTTGAACTCGTAAAAATTGGTCAATAGCACTTGCAGATATAACTATTTTACCCTCTGAAGTGTACTTAATCGCATTACCAATTAAGTTATATAAAACTTGTTCAAGTCGTTGTTCATCGGCGTAAACCGAAGGTAATGATTTATCGACTTGATTAATGATACGAATCGATTTGTGGCCTAATAAATGTTGTGATAATTCAAGAACTAAGCTTGTTGCTGAAGAAAGATCGGCCACATGTCGATTAATATCTAAATTACCATGGCGCATCTTATGGTAATCCAGTAAATCATTAACAAGGTTTGTTAATCGTTGGCCGCTATTAATTATGATCTCTAATTGGTGCTTATGAGATGCAGATATCGGCCCATTAGCACCTGTGTAAAGTGCTTCAGCAATACCGACCATGCCATGTAAAGGGGTTCTTAATTCATGAGATGTAGTGGCTAGGAATTCATCTTTTAATTTATCAGCAGCTTCTAATTCGTTATTTTTATTTTGGATAACCGTTAAGTTTGCTTCAAGCTCCTCATTTTGAGCTTTAATCAATTGGATTTTCTCTCTGATAGAACGTTGCATACGGGCAAAGCTTACCGCAAGGCGACCAATTTCATCTTTTCTGTCAGTGCTGATCATATCTTGCTCTAAATCTCCTGCAGATACTCGTTCTGCTGCCCATGTTAATCTTAATAAAGGGGCGGTTATTGAGTTTGATAAAAAATGAGAGGCAATAACAACGCTGACTATCGCGATAATCATAGCAATAATAAAAATCTGTTCTAGTTGTTGTATGCGAGCAAAAGCTTCTTTCTCTGGTAGCTCTATAGATAAGCCCCATGTGTGATCATCTATATGTATTGCAGTGAAAGCTGCCAGCACTTTTTGCTCGTTTTTATCCATGAAGCTACCGACATCGGTTTTTCCTGATAATGCAGCCGCCATGTTTTTAGATAAATTTTTATCTGTATCGCTTGTATTAATACGCGAATAAGAGTCTTCACCAACGAAGTAGGTTTTAATTGATGTATTTTCTTGAGTGTTATCTAAGAGGTTTGCAAGTCCTGTATTTGGTAGCTTAAATAATACGAAACTATGTAAATAACCTTGCTGGACAATAGGAGCTGCAAACCACGAGATACTTTCACCATTTACATAAGAAAAGTCTGAAAATATAACGGGTATGTTGTCTTTGTTTTTAGAGTTTTCAACCATAGTTCGCACGTGGCTATAAGTCTTTTCTAATGTGGTTCCTTTATATTTACCTGTCAGTAAGTTGGTACCGTAGTTATCTTCTTTTTTAGTTGAATAGACGACATTACCATTAATATCAACAAGTAATATATCTGTAAAATCAGAACGTTTGAGTAACTCTTGATAAGCCCAATGATAACGTTTATGTAGAAGGCGATAACGTTCACTGCCAATATATGAATCTGATTCAGGTAAAATACTGGTTCGAACTTTATCTCCAGAACCTTCGATATATCGTAATTGAGCATTTTTTCTTGCGTTCTCTATCGATGTTCCTAAGCTAGGGAATGCGCTGATTAAACCATAGAATCGGCCACCGCTTGCATTCGCTAATTCTGAACGAGCAAAACCTAAGACTTCAGATTCTCTGGCTTTAAAGTAATTACTAACTTGTTGTTCTTTATTGTCTCGTAATGAAACAAGGTGAGCGGTACTTTGTGTTGCTAGATCTTGGCTATGAGAGTGAAGAAAGAAAATAGCAATAATTGAAAGTGGCGTAATACTTAACACGAGGAATGCTAGCATTAACGTATTTTGAAGACGTTTAAAGTGTTGTTTTTTTTCCATTTTAAGGCCTAGTCTGCACTGTTATCCATTCAGCGAAATTGACACAATTAACATGTCAGTAAACATGTGTTTGGGGATTTTAACGAGAAGCTCTGTTGCCTCTTATACGTAAATTACGTTAAAAATCAAGCAACAGAGCATTAAAGTGCGACGGTAGACAATAATTATTTTTGAGCTGAATAGATTTTGAATTTATTATTCTTCGCTAAAGTTTCACAATGCCCAAATGCATTTTCAATAATTGGAGGGTATTGTAAAAAACTATTAGCAACTAAAATAAGTTGTCCTTGATGAGTGAGATTTTGTGGTGCTTTCTTAAGTAATTCTTCGGTTGAAGAGTAGTGAGTTTTTAACCCTGCATGAAAAGGTGGATTACTTACAATAAATTGATAGTTTTCTTTGGTATTAGAGTACACATCACTCGCAAATACATTACCTTCTATGCCATTTGCTTTTAATGTTTCAATCGAAGATGCAATCGCTAGAGCACTTATATCAACCATATCTAAATGAATTTTAGGATTTAACGTTTTCATTACTGAACCTAAAACACCTGCACCACAACCAAAATCAAGTACGTGTCCACGCAATGATGGTAGTGTTTGTAGTAGTAATTCAGAACCCTTATCAAATTCACCATGACTAAATACACCAGGTAGGCTTCTTACTTCAATTGTGTGCTCTTTAAATTGAACTTGATACTCTTTAAACCAATCTTGTAGGGTGAATGTAGGAACGTTTTTTGTACATTCTCCCCAATAAAAACTGCAACGACGAGCTGAATCAAATTTATTGATAGGCCCTAAATCGGCAAACATTTTTTCAATGCTTTTCACACCACTTCTGTTTTCACCGACAACAACGATTTCGGTATCTTTACCTAGTTTTGCTAGTAGCATTGTAAGTAAATATTCAGCCTCAGCTTTTGCTTTTGGCCAATAAAGTAAAATCATATCAGCATTGGTGTCTTCTACTAACTCTGCGCCGAAATGGCACTTGATAGATTGATGTTCTGAAAATTGCTGATAGTAAGCGTAATTGGTGGTAAAGATAGATGTAGAAGCACAATGCTTATCTAGCTCAATAGGAAAATCATCAATGAGCTCACCGGCAATAAGAACATGCTTACCTTCAAAATAGGCAAGTTGACGCTGAGTGATTTGACTTGGAGCAGAGTAAGACATAATGGCCTCGAAAGAATACAAAAACTGGCGAGATTGTCCCACAAAGAAAGGGGAAGGAAAAGAAAAGTAAGAGGCTGTTTACGTGAGTAAATAAATACAGCCTCTACCTAATAGAGCTTAAGGTGTTAATTTTTATCTTGTTGGTCTAAAAATGATTTAAATTCAGTTTCATACATATTAAATAGAACTAGAGTTAACGCAAAAATTATAGGGCCATAAATTAAGCCAATTAAGCCATACAGGTGAATACCACCTAATAAGGAGAAGAAAATAAGCAACGTATTCATACCTGAGTTACCTTGCATTAATAATGGTCGAACGATGTTATCAATTGAACCTACGACCAATACTCCCCAAGCGGTTAAGAAAATTGCCCATTCCCATTGGTTCGTTAATAGCAGATAAATTGTTGCTGGTACCCAAATAAGAGCGGTTCCAACAACAGGGATAAAGGAAGCAAATCCCATCATTGTTCCCCAAAATAGACCAGGAAATCCTGCTAACCACATCGCAAAGCCACCAGCTAAGCCTTGAGCTATCGCGGTCAAGAAAGATCCAAGAATTGCTGACTTTGACACTTCTTCAATTTCGTCAAGTAAGCGGTCTTCTTGACTTCTTGAAAGAGGAAGTACATGGCGAAAAGCTGAAATGATTTTATCTTGATCTCGTAATAAGAAGAAAAGAACAAATAACATTAAGAAGAAATTCATTAGGACATTAGTCACATCTCCTAATATTTGAGCACTGACGCCAACAACTTTTGTTCCTACTTGTGAAGCAAGTTGAGCGATTTTTTGAGTAATTTCAGCAGGGTCAATAGCGTCAAAAGGTAAATGTTTATTAATAAAGGCTAAGACTTGAGAAACAATAGGGTGCTCAAATAAGGTTTGAACACCACCTTCAGTAACCCAATGATAAGCATCTTTTGAAAATGTAGCACCTTGTTGAACAAGGGCTACAAAGACAAAAAATAAAGGAATAGCGATAATAAAAGTTAAAGCGGTACAAGATAAAATTGCAGCTGTATTAGGGCTATTTGGTAATTTTTCGCTGATTTTATTATGTAGAGGTGCAAATAAAAGAGACATAATAAATGCGAGAACAATCGGGTTTAAATAAGGTTGTATTAATAGGAAACACGCATAACCAGATGCGAGTAAGGCTGCAATTAAAACCCAATGGCTAGAATTTAGTTTATTGAAATGAGACACATTCTTCCCTTATGATGCTGTAAGCTATTTATAAGTAATGATGGTAAGTTAAGTTATATAGATACTTGGCTAGCTTAGCAAGAATATAATGGAGAGTAATTATGGGCTGTTGTGGGAAAGATACGTGCAGTAGTAATAAAAAAAGAACATTACCAATTATACCAATTATACCAATTATTGTTGTGGGGTTAGGAATATTAGTGATGTATTTTTGGCAATAAAAATGGCCTCTCTAAGGGATAGATAAGCCATTATTTAATTACTTTGTGTTTATTTCGCTTTGGAAGCCATTTTTGCAAAGCTACGATCTGCTGCTTCTAACGTTGCTTCTATTTCTTTTGGCCCGTGAGCTAAAGAGGTAAAGCCAGCTTCAAAAGCTGAAGGAGCAAGGTAGACGCCATGTGTTAGCATTAGATTGAAAAAACGCTTGAATTGATCGATATCACATTTGGTTACGTCTTCGTAAGTGGTTACTGTCTCTTGATCTGTAAAGAAGAAACCAAACATGCCGCCAACGTAATTTACCACCATTGGGATACCGTGTTTATTTGCTAGCTCTTTTAAGCCTAGCGCTAATTGTTTGGTTGTAGTTGCAAGGCGCTTTTCATTGCCTTCTTCTGTTAGCACTTTTAAACAAGCAAAACCAGCTGCCATTGCTACAGGGTTACCAGAAAGTGTACCTGCTTGGTAAACTGGACCAGTAGGTGCGATGTATTGCATAACATCTTTACGGCCACCAAAAGCCCCAACTGGCATACCGCCACCGATAACTTTACCTAAACAAGTTAGGTCAGGCTTAATATTGT
This sequence comes from Aliivibrio sifiae, assembly GCF_002954705.1. Classification (GTDB taxonomy): domain Bacteria; phylum Pseudomonadota; class Gammaproteobacteria; order Enterobacterales; family Vibrionaceae; genus Aliivibrio; species Aliivibrio sifiae_A. The sequence continues at coordinate 2,381,680 of NZ_MSCO01000001.1, read as the reverse complement.
AATAGCCTTGAGCACAATTCTCTGCAACACGGAAACCAGTCATTACTTCATCAAAGATTAATAGGGCGCCTTCTGCGTTACAGATTTCACGAAGACCTTCATGGAATCCTTCAACAGGTGGAATACAATTCATGTTTCCTGCGACTGGTTCAACAATAATACAAGCAATTTCATCTTTGTTAGCGGCAAACATTTCACGCACAGAGTCCAAGTTATTGAACGTTGCTGTTAGTGTATATTTTGCAAAATCAGCAGGTACGCCAGGAGAACTTGGTTGGCCAAGAGTTAGTGCACCAGAGCCTGCTTTTACTAATAAGCTGTCTGCATGGCCGTGGTAACAACCTTCAAATTTCATGATCTTGTCACGGCTAGTATAACCACGAGCAAGGCGAATAGCGCTCATGGTTGCTTCTGTACCAGAACTTACCATACGAACTTGTTCCATTGATGGAACTAGTTCAGAAACAAGTTCAGCCATGTCAATTTCAGTCTCTGTTGGAGCACCGAAACTTAAACCACGCTGCGCTGCTGAGATAACAGCTTCACGAATAGCTGCATGGTTATGACCAAGGATCATTGGGCCCCAAGAGCCAACATAATCAATATAAGCTTTACCATCGGCATCAAAAATTAACGGGCCATCGGCACGCTCAACAAAAATTGGTGAACCACCAACGCCAGCAAAAGCACGAACAGGAGAGTTAACACCACCAGGGATTTTTTCTTGTGCCTTTGTAAATAGTTCTGCTGATTTGGTCATTACTTATATCCTCATAGTAATTAATTGGACCAGTTGGCGGTTATTGTACCTAAATTGAATCAGAATGCTTGAGTTGATCGTATTAATCCCCATCTAATAAGTAAATAATCGTGTTGAATGAGAGATGACTAGCGCTGTTTGGTACGATGGAAGTATTGAATACTTGAATGAAACAGTCAGGTATTAGATAATCAGAATTAAAATAGAATTGGAAACCAATCTTGAGAGGTTTAAATGAGTGATGTATCTGTGCCGTTAACGTTTTCTGATGTTGCAGCAGCAAAAGTAAAAACGTTAATAGCAGAAGAAGAAAATCCAAATCTAAAACTACGTGTTTATATTACAGGTGGTGGTTGTAGTGGTTTCCAATACGGATTTACTTTCGATGAAGACGTAAACGAAGGTGATATGACACTTGTAAATGACGGCGTTACATTGGTAGTTGACCCTATGAGTTTACAATACCTAATTGGCGGCGTTGTTGATTATACAGAAGGCTTAGAAGGGTCTCGTTTCTTCATCAATAACCCTAATGCAACGACAACATGTGGTTGCGGGGCGTCATTCAGCGTTTAACTGCTGATATAGAAGGGTAAGTGGAGGTTTTCTCACTTCCCTTTTTTATTTAATTTATGTATAAAGGTTTATTAGTTTCACAGTAAATTAGGGTGTATTACTGTTTATCTACCTCTAAAGCACTAAGGATTGTTGCTATGGGTAAATACGCACCTGCTTTTTTTTCCTATCTTATTCATCGACCATGGATAATCTCATCTTTTTTATTTCTCAGCTTATTTTTATGGATAATGAGCGGCCCTTCTCATGCTGAAAATTCAGAAGTAAAACAAACGAGCCCAACACTTAATGTTCCTTTGGCTAACGTCATTGTTGAGCACTTTCAATCAATACCTACTCATAAAACTATTTCTCTTTATGGCCGAACTGCTCCTGATCGTCAAACGACCTTAGGTGCTCAAGTTGCCGCTCAAATTGAAACATTTCTAGTAAAAAAAGGGGAGCGAGTAAAAAAAGAACAACCTATTGCTCTCTTAGATATGGCAGATCTAGATTTACAATTGAGCCAAGTAAAGGCGATTTATTCAGTTCGTTTAAAAGAATTTAATGCAGCGAAACAGCTTCGTAGTAAAGGTTTGCAAGGAGATGTTGCTTTTAGCAAGGCCCAAGCGTCGTTAGCTGAAGCTAAAGCGAGAGTTAGAAATGCTGAACTCATTCTTAAAAATACTACGATTACGGCACCATTTGATGGTGTTGTTGAGCACCTTTTTGTTGAAGTCGGTGATTTTGTTAGTCGTGGTGATCCCGTTGCAAAATTGGTTGTTTTAGATCCTCTTGTTATTGAAGTCAATGTCAGTGAAAGGCATATCGAACAGCTAGTGAAACATCAAAAAGCCGAAGTGATTTTTATTAATGATACTTCTATAGAAGGGGATATTCGATATATCTCAAGGGTGTCTTCTTTATCAACGAATACATTTGCTGTCGAAATAGAAATTCCTAACACGGGCGCTCAGATCTTTGCTGGAATGAGTGCTGAAGTGGTTATAAACCTTGCTCTTCAACCAGCAATAAAGGTTTCTCCTGCAATGCTCGCATTGAATGAAGGTGGGGATTTAGGGGTTAAAACTGTGGTTCAAAGTGAGGGGAACTCAGAGAGCGAACTACGTGTTAAATTTATTCCTATTCAATTAGTAAAAGCAGAAGATGATGGTATTTGGCTAACAGGGCTTGGTAATGATGTTGATATCATTACGGTAGGACAAGGATTTGTCCGTGATGGTGATTTTATTCACGCTCAACGAAAATAGGGAAGTCATATGTTAGCTATTATTAATGCAGCATTGAGTCGCTCTCGAACTATGTTAATGCTATTGGTATTATTGTTTATTGCTGGTATCTCTACCTATATTATCATCCCAAAAGAGTCAAATCCTGACATCACTATACCTATTATTTATGTGTCCATGAGTCATCAGGGGATTTCCCCTGAAGATTCAGAGCGTTTGCTTGTTCGTCCTATGGAGCAAGAATTACGCTCTATTGAAGGTATTAAGGAAATGACGGCAGTCGCTGGTGAGGGGCATGGTTCGGTAACTCTGGAGTTTAGCGTAGGAACGGATTTAGATAAGGCGTTAACAGACGTTAGAGATGCCGTTGATTTGGTAAAACCAGATTTACCAGAGGAAAGTGATGAGCCAACGGTAAATGAAGTCACTTTAGCTGCCGAGCAAGCGGTTCTTTCTGTGGTGTTATATGGCACGGTACCAGAGCGTACGACCGTTCAAATAGCTCGTCAATTACGAGATAAGTTAGAAAGCTATAAACAAATTTTAGAGGTTGATATTGCCGGTGATCGAGAGGATGTCGTTGAAATTATTGTCGATCCTCTTTTATTAGAAAGTTACGGATTAGATCAAGCCGCTATTTATAATCTTATTGCACTGAATAATCGTGTAGTAGCCGCAGGGTTTGTTGATACTGGTTATGGACGATTTTCAGTTAAAGTTCCTTCTGTTTTTGATTCATTAAAAGATGTCCTTGAGCTACCGATTAAAGTGGATGGTAAGCAAGTTGTTACTTTTGGGGATATTGCAACGGTTCGAAAAGCCTTTAGGGATCCAAACAGTTACGCTCGGCTGAATGGTGAAAAAGCGATTGTTTTAGACATCAAAAAACGCTCTGGTGAAAACATTATTGAAACTGTTGAGATAGTAAAAGCGGTTTTAGCTGGTGCTCAAGAGCTTGATTCATGGCCAAATAATTTATTAGTTAAATACACGTGGGATGAGTCAAAAGACGTTAAGATCATGCTTAATGATCTTCAAAATAATATCCTTTCAGCCATCTTATTAGTCGTGATTGTGATTATTGCTATTTTGGGGGTAAGAACGGCTTTACTTGTTGGGATCTCTATTCCTGGCTCTTTTTTGACTGGATTGTTGGTATTGGCTTTATTTGGTTTAACGATCAATATTGTAGTGTTATTTTCACTTATAATGGCCGTTGGGATGCTGGTTGATGGCGCTATTGTTGTTACCGAGTATGCAGATAGAAGAATGCAAGAAGGCGCGCATAGAGTAGAAGCTTATCGAGAAGCGGCTCAGCGAATGGCATGGCCAATTACGGCATCTACAGCGACAACATTAGCAGCTTTTGCTCCTTTATTATTCTGGCCAGATATCACTGGCGAATTTATGAAATATCTGCCGCTCACTTTGATAGCAACATTAAGTGCCTCCTTGTTTATGGCACTTTTATTTGTTCCTGTATTAGGGAGTTTATTCGGAAAACCTCAACAAATACGTCCTGAGAAAAAAGAGACATTATATGCCTTGAGTCATGGTGATTATAATAAGGCTGAAGGGATTACGAAGGTTTACTTTCAAACTCTTTCCATTGCATTAAAGCACCCATTTAAGATCTTATTTCTTGCTATTATATTCTCTATTGGTATCGGATTTACTTATGCTAAAGCAGGCTTAGGTGTGGTTTTCTTTCCTGATGTTGATCCGCCTTTTTTAACCGTTAAAGTTCGATCTTATGGGGATCTTTCTATTAATGAAAAAGATAAATTAATGGTTGAAGTTCAGGAACAAATTCTAGGAATGGATGAGTTAGACAGTGTTTATACTCGAACGGGGGGGGATGATGATATTGGACAAATACAAATCACACCAGTGGATTGGCAATACCGCAGATCAGTAAAAGAGATTATTGAAGATTTAAGGTTAAAAACAAAGGATGTTGCGGGAATTGATTTAGAGTTCAGTACACCGAATGCTGGTCCTCCAAGTGAGCATGATTTAGTGATAGAAATGAGTGCTCGTAATGGGAATGACTTAAATCAAGCAGTCAAGCAAGTTAGGTCTTGGCTTGATGGGAATATTGCTTTTACTAATATTAGTGATACTTCAAACAAGCAAGGTATTGATTGGAAAATTGATATTCGTCGAGATGATGCCGCACGTTTTGGCGCTGATGCAACTCTTGTCGGTAATACGGTTCAATTTGTTACTAATGGTCTGAAGATTGGTGACTATTTACCAGATGATAATGATGAGCAGGTTGATATTTTAGTTCGTTTCCCTGAAGAGCATCGAGACATTGGACGCTTTGATGAATTAAGAGTAAAAACGGTATTGGGATTAGTGCCTATTACTAATTTTGCTCGAATTATCCCTACTCACAAACAAGATACAATTCATCGTATTGACGGCCATAGAATCCTAACGGTTAAAGCTGATATGAGTGAGGGGTATAATTTAAGTATTGAGTTACCTAAAATTGAATCGGCTCTTGTTGCTTTAGATTTACCTGAAGGTGTTGAGTTTAAATTAAGGGGGCAGAATGAAGAGCAAAATAATTCTGCAGCATTTCTTCAGAATGCTTTTATTGTTGCTTTAGCGGTAATGGCAATAATTCTAGTCACTCAATTTAATAGTTTTTATCAGGCCTTTTTAATTTTAAGTGCGGTTCTATTCTCCACGGTTGGAGTGTTTGCTGGTTTACTTATATTCCAACGTCCTTTTGGTATAATTATGTCAGGGATAGGGGTTATATCCTTAGCGGGAATCGTCGTTAATAATAATATTGTACTTATTGATACTTACAACACTTTACGTAAAGACGGTCTTGAAAAAGTTGATGCAATTTTACGTACTGGAATTCAGCGTTTAAGACCTGTACTGCTAACAACGGTAACAACTATCTTAGGTTTAATGCCCATGGTTCTTGAAATGAATATTGATTTAGTTAATCAAAAAGTTGAATTTGGAGCGCCAAGTACACAGTGGTGGTCTCAATTAGCAACAGCAGTTGCTGGAGGGTTAGCATTTGCTACAGTATTAACTTTGGTATTAACACCGTGTTTATTAATGCTTGGTAGAGATAAAGATATAGATAGAAACCATTAAAAAGATGCCCTAATGAATATTACGATCATTAGGGCAATTATGATGATGGTGATTTATTGTTTAGTGAGTGATTACTGGGTGGTTACCTACAATAAATTCGCTGTATTGTTCTAACTGCTTTAAGCGCTCTTTAGCAACAACTTCAAACTCTTTTTTATCGTTACCTGTTAACGATTTTGATTGAGGTAAAGAGACGGTTCTTGCATCTTTATGAACGCCATTTACCAAAAATTCATAATGTAAGTGGGGGCCCGTGACTCGCCCAGTACCACCAAGCGTACCAACTGTGTCGCCTTGTTTCACTCGTTGGCCAGCTTTAACATAACGCTTAGTCATGTGTAGGTATTTAGTAATGTAAGTATTACTGTGACGAATGAATACATAGTTACCATTAAATTGGTTATAACCTGCTTTATCTACAACACCATCACCTGCGGCCCAAATAGGAGTACCGACTGGAGCTACATAATCGGTTCCTCGGTGTGCTTTTCTTTGCCCCGTTACTGGGTGTAATCGACGAGGATTAAAGTTAGAGCTAACATAACGAAAATTGATTGGTGAGCGTAAAAAGGCTTTTTTCATGGCTCGACCATTTGGTTCGTAGAAATTTCCATTTTTATCATTACGGATAGCAGTAAAAGTATCTCCACGATTGGTAAATGAGGCGGCGATGATATTACCTTTTCCGGCGTATTCGCCTTCGACATACTTTTCTTCATAAAGAACTTTAAAGTTATCGCCTTCTCGAATATCTAGTGCAAAGTCTATATCCCATCCAAAAATACCAGCCAGTTCCATAATTTGATTTGCATTTAAGCTTGCACCAATAGAAGCATTCCAAAAGTTGGAGGTAATGGTTGCTTTGGTGTAATTCAGTTGAGTTTCTATTTCTTGTTTTTCAAATAGACCAAGGTAATTATCGCCTATTTTATTAATACGGTAGGTTTCAAATTTACTGATAGGACGAATAAGCTGAATGATTTCTTGATCTTGATTAAAACCAAACTTTAATTTATCTCCGGGACGAAGACGAGTCAGCTGTGTCTCAATTTCTTTATCACTGCTAGTTAAATTATAAAGTTGGCGAGCGGTTAAGCCAACCCGACTAAATAAGACGGACGCACTTTCTCCCGGCTTAACAGTGTAGGTTTCCCAAGAAAGTTGTTTGTTTTTTTCGGTTAGTTCATGCGAAACAAGAGATTCCTGACGGATCTCTACAGGATAGCTTTGGCCAATTGATAGTTTGTAAAACCCAGAATCGGGTGCAACAGTATCGGGAATCGTGGCAATGGTTGCCGCTATACCAGCACTACAAATACCAATAAGAATGCGATGAATTACAGGAATGCGAGTTAATTTAGATAATATCATTCGATTAGGTAGTAAATATTGAATACAAATAACAACATAGAAGTGTAGCCTGTTTTGCAGTTAACTACTATGAAACGAGGTTATAGTTAAAGCTTGGTCACCTTTTTTCTCATAAAAGTTCAATAAATCGTCAAGCTTAAGGTAAGTAAATAAATAGGCAGTTGATATCCTGCCTATTTCGCTATTACTTGTTCAATGCAAATGTTGGTAATGAAAGGTGCCATCGAATTGCTGCTAATCGAATAACTAAGGTGGTGGCGACCCCCATCAGCATAGCGGTTGAACTCTGAACATTGCATTCGAGTGCTGAGGTATGAACGATACCTCCTGCAATACAAGCTGTAGCATATACCTCACTTCTTAGTACCATTGGTACTTCACGTGCAAGCACATCTCTAATTATTCCACCGCCACAACCAGTAATTACTCCCATAATTACAGCCACCATAGGATCTGCATTATATTTTAATGCTTTCTCAACGCCGATACCGACAAAGACTGCTAATCCAATAGCATCGGACACTGGCAAAACATACCAAGGGAGGCGTTTAGGTTTTCTAATGATTAACATGGTTAAAATGCAGGTAATAAAAATGACTAATAAATAGTTAGTATCAGTAATCCAGAAAACAGGGGTAGCACCAAGTGCCATATCTCGAATAGTGCCTCCACCGATAGCGGTCACACTCGCAAGTACTGTGACGCCGAAAGGGTCCATTTTTAACCGTCCTGCTAATAACACTCCCGAAATAGCAAAGATGGCGGTGCCGAACATATCAATTATATAGATTAACATCTTGTCCTCTATGACTTACTGCATGATGTTGTTAAGAGTACAGTTATAAACCATGTTTGATTATAACCATTAGAGTGCTTTGAAGGATTAGCCAGATAGCTATTCTCCAACTTAAAAAACGATGTATTTGCGCTAAATGAATAGCAGAAGGAGCTATTTTACCTCCAAGCTTTGATCTAGTGATTTTATTGCCTTGATAAATAACAGGACCGCCCATAGAAAGCTCAAATTTTTTGCCAATAATGATAAGTAGCCATGCATTATTTTTATTTGGCCAACTTTTCTTTTGTTGTTTGAGTGTAGATAGGGTGATTTGAAAATGTTTGCCTAAAAGGCATAGGATACTGAAAATCTTTAAAGGAATGAAATCTAGAACAGTTTGAATGGTTAATGCAGGAATACCAAATGGCCTAAATGAGTCTCTTGAAGGTGACCAAGCCCGAGCTAATTCTAAAGATAAACGATAAATAAAAGCCCCAACTCCTCCAGCAATACCATACCAGAACAGCACGCCAATTACGGTTCGTGCATAGCCTAATACCATTGTTTCAGCACTTGCTTTCCCTAAACCTAAAAGAGAAAGTGGTTCTACATCTCTATTTAACCAAGGTATTAAAACCGTTTTGGCTTCTTTTTTATCTTCTTGGTTGATTGCTTGTATCGTATCTTTACAAAGTTTTTCGACCGCTCGCCATTCTAAAGAGATTAAAAGTAATCCTAGATTAAATAAAGGCAGATTCCAAATAAGAGGCAATGCAGCAACATAAACAATAATAGCGGGGATAATCATTAACGTCCAAGCAAGCGAGCCTGAAATTAGACGCTGTTTATAGGAGCGAGCTGTATTTACTTTTGTAGATAATAATTCAGCGAATTTTCGCCAAATAGTCATAGGATGAGCATGAACAGGAATAGGCAGAAGTAAATGGAATAATAACGCTCCCCATAAAACCAATAGAGAGTAATCAGCAATGAGTAAAGATAATTTTTCAGACATATATGTTTACTATATAGAGGGAAAGAATTGAGCTAACTAATTTGCTAGCTCAATTATGTTGCAATTATTTTAGCAATGCGACCATTTTAGTCACCATTTCTGATGAACTTTGCGCTGCAAGAGGTAAAAACTCCTCAAAGCTCATTGGTGACTCTTTATCAGCAACATCTGAAATTGCACGAACAACAACAAATGGAGTTTCAAACTGGTGGCAAGTTTGAGCAATTGCTGATGCTTCCATTTCAACAGCGATAACTGCTGGGAAGTGAGTGCGGATAAATGCTTGACGCTCTGGAGTACATACAAAAGCATCACCAGTACAGATTAAGCCACGTACAGCGTGTTTATTTTCCATTTGTGTTAATGCTTGCTCTGCCACAGACATTAATTTCTCGTCGGCTTTGAAAGCAGCTGGTTGCTGTGCCATTTGCCCCATTTCGTAACCAAAAGCTGTTACGTCTGCATCATGGTGACGTACTTCTGTTGAAATTACGACATCACCAAGATTTAGTGATGAATCAAACCCACCAGCTGAACCTGTGTTTAGTACAAGTTCTACATTATGATCAGAAATAAGCAAGGTTGTTCCAACTGCTGCTGCAACTTTACCAATACCTGATTGCAATAAAACAACATCAGTTCCTGAAAGTGTACCAATATGGAAAGTACAGCCAGCTTTTACAGTTGTTGTTAATCCTTCAATCTGCTCTTTTAGAATGGCAACTTCTTGTTCCATTGCACCGATAATGCCGATTTTCATGTATATATCTCGATAAAAGTTTGAATAGGAGGGGATTGTAACATAGCTATTAAGGAGTGAGGAGACTAAGAGTCATTAAGTGAATTGGCAATAAAACACCATTTTTAGCATTATATGCAACCATATCGTTTAATTTTTGTTCGAACGGTATTTTTTTTAATAAAAAGGCTTGCAGGAAAATCTGATTTGCCTATACTGCGCATCCACTGACACGGAGCGAGTGATTCAAATCACAGTTTCCCTTGTTA
>NZ_MSCO01000001.1:2154864-2365970 GCF_002954705.1 Aliivibrio sifiae | reverse complement strand
ATACCAAAAAAGCCCTAATCGAAAGATTAGGGCTTTTTTACGTTTGTCTAAAAGTAAAATGATGCTGAATAGATACTGCAGAGTGGTAGTTCAGTTGGTTAGGTTTTTTATTGAGAAATTATGTTTTGTTCTAGTAACATTGTTCTTAATTTTTCAACGCGCTTTTTATTTACACCAAAGTCAGAGTGTCCTGTACGAGACTCTGAACGAACAATAAGGTTGCTACCTTCTATTCTGAGCTCTAAATCATCAACAAAGCGAAAGACAGTACTTGTCGATTCAATTCTGGCGTAGTTTTCTTTAATTACCGCTATTTTTGCACCTTTCAGTTGTTCTGCTATTTGAGCGATAGTCTCTATTGTTGTGTCGGGGTTATTAAGTGTGAAAGGGGAGGCGCTGAAGTCAGCTCTAGTCTCTAATGTCGAGATGCAGTTAGGTTTATCAGCACACATCATTTTTGATTTATCAGGCATATTATCGACTCCTTTACTGCAGGCGGTAAGTGTTAGCAATATTGAAAAGATGGAGATTATTTTTATCATAGGGCTGTTCATTATTTTGAATAGGCATTATCAGTATAGAATAAAAAAGGCCAACATCGGAATGTTGGCCAAAGGTTTGGAAGGAAACCTGAATTAATCTATTCCAAAAACTACGATGCTGATAGCATTAGTGAATCCGCTTTTGCTTCTAGGTTCGAGTTACCCATTAGGTAAGCATCTATTTCTCTAGAGCATTCACGGCCTTCATTAATACAACGTACAATCAGGGATTGACCAGTACGCATATCACCCGCGGCAAAAACACCTTTTTGATTAGTAGCATAACCATCAGTTGCTACGTTACCGCGATCATCCAGTTTAATATCTAATTGAGCTAATACACCTGTTGGTTCTGGGTGTAAGAAGCCCATCGCTAAAAATGCTTGATCACAAGGGATCACTCGTTCACTACCTGCGACCTCATCAAACCCTGGACGTTCACCTGGCTTCGCATCTTTCCAAACAATATCAGCAATACGTAGGCCTTTCACATTACCTGCATCATCAGAGATAAATTCTTTGGTTAGGATATTCCAATGACGCTCACAGCCTTCTTCGTGAGAAGTGGTTGTTTTCATGATCATTGGGTATTGAGGCCAAGGCATATTTGCAGGGCGTTTCTCTGGTGGGATCGGCATGATCTCAACCTGAGTAATACTTGCTGCGCCATGACGATTCGATGTACCTACACAGTCAGAACCTGTATCGCCACCACCAATGACAACAACATGCTTACCTTTAGCATGGATCTCTTTAGTTTTAAGATCCATATTATTAGCACGGCGATTGTTTTGACCTAGGAACTCCATCGCAAAGTGAACGCCATTGAGTTCACGACCTGGGATTGGTAGATCTCGTGGAACAGTAGAACCACCAGTAAGTAGCACTACATCAAAATCTTGGCGAAGCTGCTGAGCATTAATATCAACACCAATATGCGCATTTACTTCAAACTTGATACCGGCATCAGCCATTAGATTGATTTTACGATCAATGATGTCCATGCCTAACTTGAAGTCAGGAATACCAAAGCGTAGTAGACCACCAACTTTTTCATCTCGTTCATAGACAGTTACAGAGTGTCCTGCACTGTTTAGTTGTTCTGCTGCGGCTAAACCTGCAGGACCTGAACCGATGATAGCAACCGTTTTACCTGTACGAGAACGAGGTTTCTTTGGTTGTGCGTACCCTTCACGATACGCAGTTTCTACAATTGTTTTTTCGATATTACAGATAGTGATTGGGTCTTGATTAATACCAAGTACACAAGCACTTTCACATGGTGCCGGACATACTCGACCAGTGAACTCTGGAAAGTTGTTAGTCGAACTTAAGATCTTCCATGCTTCTTCCCAGCTATCACGATATACCGCATCATTAAATTCTGGAATGATGTTACCAATTGGGCAACCGTTATGACAAAACGGTACACCACAATCCATACAACGAGAGGCTTGTGTACCAATCTTGTCAGAAAATTCGTCATTCAGTACAAATTCTTTATTGTCTTGAATTCGAACTGTTGGGTCGAGTTTCTTTGGTAGCTCACGACCATGCTCTAAAAATCCAGTAGGCTTACCCATTATACTGCCTCCATTTCTTCCGTTTGTGCCTGTTGTGCTTCAGCTTTTCGCTTTTGAAGAACCGCTTTGTAATCACGCGGCATTACTTTAGCCAGTGAGGCTAAGTTTGCTTCAAAGTTATCTAGGAAAGACTGAGCAACTTCACTTCCTGTGAATTCAACATGCTTAGTTAGCATTTCTAATAGAAGATCTTTATCTTCTTGTTCAATAGGGTCTAGGTCAACAAGTTCAGCATTTAGTTTCGATTCAAAATCACCAGACTTATCCCAAACATAGGCAACACCACCACTCATACCCGCCGCAAAGTTACGACCTGTAGAGCCAAGGATTAGGGCAACACCGCCAGTCATGTATTCACAACCGTGGTCACCAACACCTTCTACGACAACTTTTGCACCTGAGTTACGTACACAGAAACGCTCACCGGCCATACCACGAATATAAGATTCGCCAGAAGTTGCGCCGTAGAAACAAACGTTACCTACAATAATATTATCTTCAGCAACAATCGTTGATTTTAGGTTTGGATAAAGCACTAGCGTACCGCCAGATAAGCCTTTACCCCAGTAATCATTCGCATCGCCTTCGACTTCAAATTTCACCCCTTTAGCAAGGAAAGCACCTAGACTTTGACCAGCAGAACCGTTGAACTTCACGTTCATTGGTTGCGGTAAACCTTGGTCTTTATAGATTTTTGAAATCTCATTCGACAGCATAGTACCTACACTTCGGTCGGTATTTAGGATATCGAATTCAGCAGTAACCGCTTCACCTTTTTCAAGTGCAGGAGTAGCGACTTGAATAAGTTTACGATCCAATACGTCTTCTAGATTATGCTGCTGTTTAATTTGGTTATAAATACCATCTTCAGCACGAGGTTGTTCAACGTGTAGTACTGGTGATAAATCTAAGTTTTTGTATTTCCAGTGGCCGATATCATCACGAACTTTCAGTTTATGAGATTGCCCAACCATTTCATCAATAGAGCGGAATCCAAGCTCTGCCATTACTTCACGTAGACCTTCAGCCATGTACTGGAAGAAAGTAATAACGTCTTCTACACGACCGTCAAAGCGTTCACGTAGTGTTTTGTTTTGTGTTGCGATGCCTACAGGACAAGTATTCTTATGACATTTACGCATCATGATACAGCCTTCAACAACAAGAGCTGCAGTTGCTACACCCCACTCTTCGGCACCAAGAAGTGTTGCTACTGCAAGATCTCGAGGTGTTTTCATTTGGCCATCAGACTGAACAACGATACGGTTACGTAACCCATTTTTCAGTAGTGTTTGGTGTGTTTCTGCTAGACCAAGTTCCCACGGAAGGCCTGTATGACGGATAGATGACATTGGCGATGCACCCGTACCACCATCAAAACCAGCGATAAGAACGACGTCTGCTTTTGCTTTAGCTACACCTGAGGCGATAGTACCAACACCCGCCTCAGATACTAACTTAACGTTAACGCGACCTTTACGGTTGGCGTTTTTCAGATCGTAAATAAGCTGTGCTAAATCTTCGATTGAATAAATATCATGGTGTGGCGGTGGTGAAATCAGACCAACTCCAGGAGTTGAGTGACGTGTAGCACCGATCCAATCATCGACTTTATCACCAGGTAGTTGACCACCTTCGCCAGGTTTAGCACCTTGAGCCATCTTAATTTGTAACTCATCAGCGTTAGTTAGATAGTAAGAAGTAACACCAAAACGACCAGAAGCTACTTGTTTGATTGCTGAACGTTCCCAGTCACCGTTGTCTTTTTTCTCAAAACGAATAGGGTCTTCACCACCTTCGCCTGAGTTAGATTTAGCGCCGATACGGTTCATTGCAACAGCAAGTGTTGAGTGAGCTTCGTGTGAGATAGAACCAAACGACATTGCACCAGTCGCAAAGCGTTTTAGAATATTCTCAATTGGCTCTACTTCTTCTAAAGGAATAGATCCTGCTGGATTTTTGATGAAATCTAATTGGCTACGCAGTGTTGCTGCATCATCACCTTGGTTATCAACCGCTTTCGCGTATTTCTTAAATTGACCATAATCTTTATTACGAGTCGACTCTTGAAGTAGAGAGATAGTTTCAGGGTTAAACAGGTGTTTTTCACCACGTTGTTTCCACTGGTATACACCACCTACATCAAGTACTTGAACTGGGATCTCACGAGTTGGATAGCCAACACGGTGACGGATTAACACTTCTTTTGCGATATCATCAATCGTTAGACCTTGGATACGAGAAACGGTACCTGTGAAGTATTTATCAACCACTGATTTACTGATACCAAGCGCTTCAAAGATTTGGGCACCATGGTATGACTGCAGTGTTGAAATACCCATCTTAGAGAAGATCTTGAGCAGGCCGCCGTTAACCCCTTTACGGTAGTTATCAAACAATACTTTTGGATGTACTGTTGGGTCTAGCTTCTTAATTCGTTGAAGTTCAACAATGGTTTCAATCACTAGGTATGGGTTTACTGCGTTTGCGCCGTAACCAACCAATGTTGCAAAGTGATGAGTTTCACGAGCATCACCCGTTTCAATTACGATGTCACATTTAGCACGTAACCCTTTACGAATTAGGTGGTGATGAACCGCACCAACTGCAAGCATTGCTGGAATTGCTGCGTGGTTTGAGTTTACTGCGCGGTCTGTTAGTAGAATGATAGAGTAGCCATCAACGACGGCATCTTCTGCATACTGGCAGATACGTTTAAGTGCACGCTCAAGTTTGCCTGCATCTTCATTGGCTTGGAATACGATATCTAGCGTTTTAGCTTGTAGATGTTCGTTATCAATAGCACGCAGTTTTTCTAGCTCAGAGTTAGAAAGAACCGGTGATTCAAGTTCAACTTTCTGACAGTGCTCAGGCGTTTCTGCAAGTAAGTTTTGGTCTTTACCTAAGTAGGTGTTTAGCGACATAACCATACGCTCACGGATCGGATCGATCGGTGGGTTAGTTACTTGGGCAAACAACTGCTTAAAATAGTTAGATAAATGCTGAGATTGATGAGAAAGAATCGCTAGTGGCCAATCGGCACCCATTGCAGTCAATGGCTCATAGGCCGTTTTTGCTAATGGTAGGATGATCTCATTCACTTCTTCAGAGGTAACACCAAACGCTTGTTGACGATTGAGTAGGCGATCTGGAGAAGGTTGACTGTATTGGTTGGTTGCTTCAGGTAGCTTATTTAAGCTTAATAGGTTCTCTTCAACCCATTTTTCATAAGGTTGTGATTTCGCAATACCATCTTTTACTTCTTCATCAGAAATAATACGGCCTTGTTCTAAATCAGCAACAAAGATACGTCCTGGTTGTAGACGACCACGGAACTCAATGTTTTCTGGTGCTATTTTTACAACGCCAGATTCTGATGCCATCACCAGGAAGTCATCTTTTGTCACGGTATAACGAGAAGGACGAAGACCGTTACGATCAAGTGTAGCACCTACTTGAACCCCATCGGTGAAACAAACAGAGGCAGGGCCATCCCAAGGTTCCATAACGTTAGCGTGGTACTGATAGAACGCACGACGTGTAGGATCCATATTTTTATTTTCTTGCCACGCTTCAGGGATCATCATCATTAATGCATGTGGCAAGCTACGGCCAGAAAGAACAAGCAGTTCTAGCGCCATATCAAAGTTCGATGAATCAGAGCTGCCTTCCTGACAAATCGGAAGCAGCATATCCATTTCTTGTTGGCTAAATAGGTCGGACTCTATAATCGCTTCACGCGCTTTCATCCAGTTCAAGTTGCCACGAACAGTGTTGATCTCACCATTATGAGCAATATAACGGAACGGTTGAGCCAGACGCCAACGAGGGAAGGTATTGGTAGAGAAACGAGAGTGAACTAATGCTAATGCCGTTACCATCGTTGGATTTTGTAAATCTAGGAAGTACTGTGGAACTTGTTCAGTCGTTAATTGACCTTTATAAACAAGTGTTTTGTACGATAGAGAGTTGATGTAGAAATCATCACCAATATTAGAAATACTTTCTAAGCACACACGAACAGTGTAGTTACGTAGAACATACAATTTACGCTCAAGTTCTTCTGGGGTCATTGATGGGCCACCAGAAATAAATACATGCTCAAATTGAGGCTCTGTACTTAGGGGATCGTCGCCTAGCATTGAATTATCAACAGGCAGAACACGATAACCAATGATTTCTAAATCAAGACGCTGAGCATTACGCTCTAAAATATCTCTACATTGTTGACGTTTGTATTCATCTTTAGGGAATAAGACAACACCAACACCGTATTTCTCAAAAGATGGCAGTTTAATACCAAGTTTTACGGCTTCTTCTAATAAGAACTCATGAGGTTTTTGTAAAAGAATACCCGCGCCATCGCCACTGCATGGATCACAGCCTTGACCACCACGGTGTTCCATACGAGCAAGCATATCAAGTGCTTGAGTAACAACATCATGAGATTTACGGTTTTTGAGGTGAGCGACAAAACCGATACCACACGCATCATGCTCCAACTCGGGAGTATACATGCCTTGTGTATTCTGCTCTCTATCTACCATAGATACATCCTTCCAGTATTTTGCAGACACAACTTCTCTACGTAAGTTTCTGTCTAGTCCTTTGCTAAATTTTAATCGAACTTGCTGTGAGTTAGTCTCAAGAGGTAGCAAGTTTGAATCCATTCTGGCGCTTGCTGGCATCACTTAATATGACGTGCAAACGAACCCAATCCATTGTGATACCTATCAAATACATTTTTATCCATTGTATTTGTTGTCTGAGGGTAGATACCACTATTGAAACACCACAACATTCTTGTTGATGGCAAATTAATCTATTTAACGATGTAACTATCCTACATTTTTGTCATATTAAATACCAACTAAAGTTGCACGTAATTTTCACTTTTTTTACTCAAAATGAATAAGTATTTATAATAATTCGGCTTTTTTGCTATTAAATTGCCACTTTATGCGCCTTTTATTGATATAAATTAGAGTTAAGGTTGGTTTGTTTCGGTATTATTTACGGTCTTTTTTTTACAAACGAGTTAGCAACTTTCATAAATAGAAGTGAGACTTCTTTTAATTTATGAACTAAGTCTTTGATTTATTATTGGTTATCGCAATGCAACTTCATGAACTAGCAAATACATTTGGCCAAGATCTACAGCGTCGTTATGGTGAAAAAGTACATAAACTGACGCTTCATGGAGGTTTTAGTTGCCCAAATAGAGATGGCACCATAAGCAAAGGTGGCTGTACTTTCTGTAATGTAGCCTCATTTTCTGATGAGAAAGAACAGTTTAAATCAATTTATGATCAACTGACCGATAGGGCCGGTGAAGTTCAACGAGCTAAAAAGTATCTTGCTTATTTTCAAGCGTATACAAATACTTTCGCTGAAGTTCAAGTACTTAAAAATATGTACGAAGAAGCGCTTAAGTCGGCCAATATTGTTGGATTATGTGTTGGTACACGCCCTGATTGTGTACCTGATGCCGTATTAGATTTATTGAAAAGCTATGTTGATGAGGGCTATGAAGTTTGGCTAGAACTTGGATTACAAACGGCCAATGATAAAACCTTAAAGCGTATTAACCGAGGTCATGATTTTTCTTGTTATGATGCGATTACCCGTAAAGCAAGAGCGCTTGGTATTAAAGTGTGCACTCATTTAATTATTGGTTTACCTGGCGATACCAGAGATGATCACCGTATAACGCTAGCTAAAGTCTTAGAAACCGGAACGGACGGACTTAAATTACATCCTCTACATATCGTTGAGGGCAGTACAATGGCAAAGGCATGGCGAGCAGGAAAAATCGAAGCGCCAGAAATGGATGATTACGTCGATGTTGCTTGTGAACTCATTCGTTTAACGCCACCAGAAGTGGTTTATCATCGAGTTTCAGCAACTGCGAGAAGGCCAACCTTATTATCGCCTTTATGGTGTGAGCCGCGTTGGTTAGGATTAACTAATGTAGGTATGGCTCTTAATGAAAAAGGGGCACAAGGCTCCCTGATTGATCAACCTTTCAAATATACCCAACCAATATTGAAAAAATAACTCAAATCGACATAACCCTGATATTATTTGGTTGAATATTATCAGGGTGTGGTTATGAAACAGTTAAAAATTCTCGCGCAATTTTATGTCGATCTTATGGTTAGACTCGGAATTGTTCGTTTTAGTCTCTTACTTGCCATTGCTTTAGTGGCGCTGGCCGTTATCGTTCAAGTTGGTGTTACTCTTTTTTTAAGCGGTGAAGTGAATGATTTAGATATCGTTCGCTCCGTTTTCTTTGGTTTATTAATTACGCCTTGGGCTGTTTTTTTCTTATCGGTTGTTGTAGAACATTTAGAAGATTCGCGTCAGCGTCTTTCTAAGTTAGTAACTAAGATGGAAGAGATGCGTGCTCGTGATTTAGATTTGAACAAAAAATTACAAGGTAATGTAAAAAAATTGAATCAAGAAATTGAAGAGCGTGAAAAAGCAGAAGACGCTCGCCAAGAAGCGATGGAAGACCTTGAAAACGAAGTGTTCCAACGTGAAAAAGCACAATTAGAATTGGCAGAGCAAACGGCTCTACTTCGTTCTTACTTAGATACCTCCCCTGATATTATTTATTATCGTAATGAGTTAGGTCTTTTTTCGGGTTGTAACCAAGCGATGGAAGATCTAACCGGAAAAACAGAAAAAGAGCTGATTGGTTTATCCCCTAAAGATGTTTATAACGCTGAAGTAGCAGCAAAAGTAATTGATACTGATAGACAAGTACTAAGAGACAATAAAGCATTAACTTACGAACAATGGCTTGATTATCCTGATGGACGAAAAGCGTGTTTTGAGCTGAGTAAGATCCCATTTTATAGCAAGGGCGGCCGTCATCTTGGTTTGGTTGGTTTTGGCCGAAATATCACAGAACGTAAAGAGTATGAAGATGCGCTAGAGAAAGCGAGTCGTGATAAAACAACGTTCATCTCTACCATTAGTCATGAATTACGTACTCCGCTAAATGGTATTGTCGGTTTAAGCCGTATGTTATTAGATACCCGTCTTGATGATGAACAGCATAATTATATGCGAACCATTAATGTCAGTGCGATTACTCTTGGTAATATCTTTAACGACATTATTGATATGGATAAGTTTGATCGTCGTAAATTAGAATTACTTCCAAAGCCGCTTGATTTTATAAGCTTTGTTACTGAGATGGAGAATATTTCAGGTTTAATGGCCGAGCAGAAAGGGTTGCGTTTTGATCTTGAAAGGCTCACTGATTTACCTGCAAATATTAGTGTTGATAGTACACGCCTACGCCAAGTGCTTTGGAATCTAATTGGTAATGCGACTAAATTCACTAAAGAAGGCAGTGTGGTTATGTCTGTCAGTGCTGATATTTACAAAGATAACGCTGAAATTACTTTTGAGATTGAAGACACGGGGATCGGGATCCCTGAATCAGAATTAGAGAATGTTTTTGCAATGTATTATCAAGTAAAACAAGGCAAAGATAATCTACATGCGGTAGGCACAGGAATTGGACTTGCTGTATCTAAAGAGCTAATTAATTTAATGGGTGGGGATATTACAGTAACCAGTGATATTGGTTTTGGGAGTACCTTCATCGTAACGATTAACGTGCCTTTGGTGGATCATGCTGAAGAAGAAGAGGCAATGCCTGAAGCGAAAAGTGCGAAATCATTACGTATATTTATGCTAGAGGATATTGAATTGAATGTAACGGTGGCCTGTTCATTACTTGAAAGCCTTGGTCATACTGTTGATGTCGCAATGTGTGGAGAGGATGCGTTAAAACTGTTTGATCCAAGTAAATATGATTTAGCTTTACTTGATATTCAATTGCCTGATATGACTGGATTTGATGTTGCTCAAGCCCTACGTGAAAAGTTTGATAACCTGCCTCCATTAGTCGCACTCACCGCTAATTTATTAAAAGAGAAAGATGAGTATTTTGAAAAAGGCATGGATGAGGCGATCAGTAAACCATTAAGTGTGAAGGCGTTAACTGAGGTGCTTGAATTGTTCTCGATGTCAGATACAAAAGAGGGACAAAAGAAAAGACAGAAGCCAATAAAAACACAAGAGCAATTAGATAATGAACAATTGATTGATCGTTTGTTAGATATAGAAATGTTAGAGTCATATATTGAGATTGTTGGAACCAAGCCTGTATATGCAAGTATTGAGATGTTTGAAAAAAGTATGAAAGAATACATTCAAATCTTAGATACTAATATGACAGCAAGAGATCAAGACGGTATTGTGTTTGAAACCCATAAAATGAAAGGGGCTGCTGGCTCTATTGGTCTTAAGCATATTCAACAAGTCGCTCAAAAAGCTCAATCACCTGATTTACCAGCATGGTGGGAAAATATAGATGATTGGGTTGAAGAAATTAAAAATGAATATGAAAATGATATTCAAATATTAAAAAGCTGGTTAGAACAGCAAGCTAAATAAGGAAGACTATGAAAAAGGCACTATTTGCTTCTGTAATTATGATTGCGCTTTCTGGTTGTCAAATGACCTCACAATCACAAGTTGATTGGCAGCAAGATAATAAAATAGAAATAATGAATACTCATATACAACTTAATTCGGCGGTATGGATTGATCAAATGCCGACGATAGGCGCAGAAGAAGACGAAAGTAAGTTGAATATGGCCCTGACATTAACATCAAAACAAATGATTGCACCTGAGTTAGCGATTGAAAAAGTAGTTATTCGTCAAGGTGATGATTCATGGTTATTAACTGATGATGAATTTGAAGTACGAGTTCATGATAATCATACGTGGGAAATTTCAGGTCAATCATTTCACAATATTACAGCAGATCAATTAATTGATATTGCGGTTCAAGCAAATGATGAGTGGATTATTGAAAGTGATGTACAGATTGATACTGTTTATTGATTTGTTACTATTACTTCAATAAAAAAATGCCCAGCTAGTGATAGCTGGGCATTTTAATCTTATGAATTAAGAAGAAATATTATAACTCTTCTAAATCACCACAGAAGCGGTAACCTTCCCCGTGAATTGTAGCAATGATCTCAGGTGTATCTGTTACTGATTCAAAATGCTTACGGATACGACGAATTGTCACATCAACAGTACGGTCATGCGGCTTAAGCTCACGACCTGTCATTTTCTTCAGCAGATCTGCACGAGTTTGGATCTTACCTGGGTTTTCACAGAAGTGAAGAAGAGCACGGAACTCTGAACGAGGAAGCTTGTAGCTTTCACCGCTTGGACTAACAAGAGAACGGCTATTAATTTCAACTGTCCAGCCATTGAATACATAGCGTTCAACCGTTTTTTTATCTTCAACAGTTGTGCTTTGATTCATTGAACGAGTTAATAAGTTACGCGCACGAATAGTAAGTTCACGTGGGTTAAATGGTTTTGTGATGTAATCATCAGCACCGATTTCTAAACCTAAAATCTTATCAACTTCGTTATCACGGCCTGTTAGGAACATAAGGGCCATATCTCCACGTTCGCGAAGTTCACGAGCAAGAAGAAGACCATTTTTACCTGGAAGGTTGATATCCATAATCACAAGATTAAGCTGTTGCTCAGAAAGCACAGTGTGCATTTCTTCACCATCGCTCGCTTCAAAAACATTGTAGCCTTCAGCTTCAAAAATGCTTTTAAGTGTATTACGAGTTACATGTTCATCTTCAACGATTAGGATCTGAGGGGTTTGCATGGGCGGTACCTAACTAACTGATTAAAGTCAAAAGTAGAATTAAGAATGTTAATTCTATAATAAAAAATTTACAAATAGGAATAGATTCTTCAATCATAGACTAAAATGTCAATTGAAGAATAGAAACCTAAACGGTACGCCATCCTTGGTGGTCGTTATTGAATATATACTCAACAACATGATAAAGCTCTAATTTTGTGAGCTCCTAGCTGAAACTCCATTAGAAGGGAGATTTTAATCCCTTAACACCACTCTAACAATAAGCGATTTTTATTTCCATACATTTTATTGATTTAGGTCAATAGCAACCGATATCAATACAGTGTAGTTATAAATATAGGGACATATCTATATTAAAATTGTAAATATTTATGCTAGTTATAGCTAAGTACTTTAACAAATGTTGTTATAGTCGAATCAATTTTACAAACAAGGAGAAAATAAAATGGATTTATTACCTGATATTTGTGACCAATTTGAAGATAAAGTACAACTCATTGATGTTGAGTTTAAAAATTATGGTGGAAAAGTTTGCTTTTATGGTGAAATTGTAACGGTACGTTGCTACCAAGATAATTCATTAGTAAGGGAGGTTTTGCAAACCAATGGCAAAGGCAAAGTATTAGTGATTGATGGTAATGGTTCTTGCCAAAAAGCGCTATTAGGCGATCAGGTCGCGATGCTTGCGGTTAATAACCAATGGGAGGGTGTCGTCGTTTATGGTGCGGTACGAGATGTCGGCGCCATACAGAGTATGCCATTAGGATTGAAAGCCTTGAATACTTCCCCTTTTAAAACAGAGAAAAGAGGGGCTGGAGAGCTACAAATATCAGTCACCATTAATACTCAGATAATTTCTCCTGGTGATTATATTTATGCCGACCTTAATGGTGTATTGATGAGTAAAGAGTTATTAATCTAATAACAAAGTTAAATTTAAAATACATATTTAATATTTAAAACTCAAAAACTTGAGGCGGTATATTCTTCTTTTGTTAACTGAATGAATAATATTTTCATTGACTTGTTAGAGGAAAGTAAGGTAGTTATTGTATATCGCAAACATTTATTTAGAGTTTTTTATTACATGTTCACTATCAGCTCAATGATTATTACCACAACAATTACCGGCACCATGGTTGCTGGGGTGGGCTGATACGCATAAGTATTTTAAAGAAGCCCGCACTGATTATCAGAGCGGGCTTTTTTTTGTAATTTTGTTACTAATTCTTAACTACATTCTTTTATTATCAACTGAAAAGGTTATGATGCTAGGTATGCAGTAAGGATATTGCAGTAACACTCGTTTTTAGGGAGGATAGAAATGCGAGTATTAAAGTTTGGTGGTTCGTCATTAGCCGATGCAGATCGTTTTTTGCGCGCCGCAGATATCATTGCCAATAACGCACAACAGCAAGAAGTCTCAGTTGTTTTATCGGCACCAGGTAAAGTCACAAATAAATTAGTTTCTGTCGTTGATAACGTTTTAACTAATGGAGAGGCTGAATTACAGATCTCAGAATTAGAATCTGTATTTTTTGAGCTATTTAATGGTATTTCTACAGCACTTCCGCAAGTTGATCTTAAAGCGCTTGAAAATAAGCTAAAAGATTCACTCTCTCAACTTCGTCAATACGTTCATGGGATTACCCTGTTGGGCATGTGTCCAGATAACGTGTATGCCAAAATTATTAGCAAAGGCGAACGCATTTCAATCGTTACAATGAAAGCGGTTCTTGAAGCAAAAGGGCAACCAGCTAGCCTGATTGATCCTGTTAAATATCTATACGCTCGCGGTGACTTTCTTGAAGGCGCTGTTGATGTAGACATTTCTACGCTGAATTTTAAAAATGAACCTTTACCCTCTGGTCATGTAAACATTATGCCTGGCTTTACGGCGGGTAACGCAAAAGGTGAATTGGTTACATTAGGTCGTAATGGTTCTGATTATTCAGCGGCAGTACTTGCCGCATGTCTTCGTGCTGAGTGTTGTGAGATCTGGACTGATGTTGATGGTGTTTATAACTGTGACCCTCGTTTAGTTGATGATGCTCGTTTATTAAAATCATTAAGCTATCAAGAAGCAATGGAACTGTCTTATTTTGGCGCATCAGTTTTGCATCCAAAAACTATCGCACCTATCGCACAATTCCATATTCCTTGTTTAATTAAAAACAGCTTTAACCCTCAAGGCCCAGGTACATTAATTGGTCAAGATACAGGTGAAGATAATCTTGCTATTAAAGGTATTACTACATTAAATAGCTTAACAATGGTTAATGTTAGTGGTCCAGGTATGAAAGGCATGGTTGGCATGGCAAGCCGTGTATTTGGTGCGATGTCTACTTCTGGTATCTCTATTGTTCTTATTACGCAATCTTCTTCAGAGTACAGCATCAGCTTTTGTATTGAAGCAGAAGATAAGTCTCAAGCGGAGCAAGTATTAAGAGAAGCGTTTGAACTTGAATTAAAAGATGGGCTATTAGAACCTGTTGAATTTACTGATAATGTAGCGATTGTAACGTTAGTCGGTGATGGTATGCGTACATCTAAAGGTGTGGCATCTCAATTCTTTACTTCATTAACAGAAGTAAACGTTAATATTATTGCTATTGCACAAGGTTCTTCAGAGCGAGCAATTTCAGCAGTTATCCCAGAAGATAAAATCTCTGAATCTATTAAAGCATGTCATGAAAATCTATTTAACAGTAAACACTTCTTAGACGTATTTGTTGTTGGAGTTGGTGGTGTTGGTGGCGAGTTAGTTGATCAAATTCAGCGTCAACAACCAAAACTTGCAGAAAAAGGCATTGAGATCCGTGTTTGTGGTCTAGCAAATAGCCGTGGATTATTACTAGATAGTAAAGGTATTCCATTAGAGCATTGGCGCGACCGTATGAATAACACAACTGAAAGCTTTAGCCTTGCTCGTCTTATTGCACTGGTTCAACGTAATCACATTATTAATCCAGTGATTATTGATTGTACTTCTGATCACGGCATTGCGGCTCAATATGTTGATTTCTTATCTGCTGGCTTCCATGTTATTACACCAAATAAAAAAGCCAATACTGACTCAATGGCGTATTACCATCAGTTACGTAATGCTGCACGCGGTACTCGTCGTAAATTTATGTATGAAACAACAGTAGGTGCAGGTCTACCTGTTATCGAAAATTTACAAAACCTAATTGCCGCTGGTGATGAGCTAGAGAAGTTTAACGGTATATTATCAGGTTCTCTTTCTTATATTTTTGGTAAGCTAGATGAAGGCATGTCATTAAGTGAAGCAACAAATGTGGCTAAGCAAAATGGCTTTACTGAACCTGATCCTCGTGATGATCTTTCAGGTATGGATGTCGCTCGTAAGTTGCTTATTCTTGCTCGTGAATCCGGCCTTGAAATAGAGCTAGATGATGTAGAAGTTGAGCAAGCTCTGCCACCAGGTTTTGATGATTCTGGCACTGTTGATGAGTTTATGGCTCGCCTTCCTGAAGCGGATGCTTATTTTGCACAAGAATCTGCAAAAGCAGCAGAAGAAGGTAAAGTGTTGCGCTATGTTGGTGAAATCCTAGAAGGTAAATGTAAGGTACGTATTGCTGCTGTTGATGGTGATGATCCTATGTTTAAAATCAAGGATGGTGAGAATGCGTTGGCTTTTTATAGCCGCTATTACCAACCAATTCCATTAGTATTACGTGGTTATGGTGCTGGTACTGAAGTTACCGCAGCTGGTGTATTCTCGGACTTAATGCGTACCCTTGGTTGGAAATTAGGAGTATAAAAATGAGTGTTGTTGTTTATGCTCCAGCATCAATTGGTAATGTAAGTGTTGGCTTTGATGTATTAGGTGCCGCAGTTTCTCCTGTTGATGGCACATTACTAGGTGATCGTGTTTTAGTTGAATTAGGAACCGAAGCTTTCACTTTAGCAACCGCAGGTAGCTTTGTAGATAAGTTACCTGAGAACCCAAAAGAAAATATTGTTTATGATTGCTGGCGTGTATTTGCAAGAGAGCTTGTAAAAAAAGGCACTGAACTTAAACCGATTCATATGGTACTTGAGAAGAACATGCCAATTGGCTCTGGACTTGGTTCTAGCGCCTGTTCGATTGTAGCCGCATTAGATGCGTTGAATTTATTTCATGATAAACCATTAACAGACATGGAAGTGTTGGCATTAATGGGTGAGATGGAAGGGCAGATATCAGGTGGTATTCATTATGATAATGTTGCTCCTTGTTATCTTGGTGGTCTGCAATTAATGGTTGAAGAGTTAGGTATTATTAGCCAAGAAGTTCCGTGTTTTGATGAATGGTATTGGGTGATGGCATACCCAGGAATTAAAGTATCAACAGCAGAAGCGCGGGAGATTTTACCTTCTCAATACCGCCGTCAAGATGTGATAGCACATGGTCGTAATTTAGCAGGTTTTATTCATGCATGTTATTCAAAGCAGCCTGAATTAGCTGCGAAAATGATTAAAGATGTGGTGGCTGAACCCTATCGTGAACGCTTATTACCTAACTTTGCGAAAGCGCGTGAATATGCTGCTTCAGCAGGAGCACTGACAACTGGGATCTCTGGCTCTGGTCCAACGCTGTTTAGCATCTGTAAAGATAAAGATGTCGCTGAGCGAGTATCTCGTTGGCTACAAGAAAATTATGTACAAAATGATGAAGGATTTGTCCATGTTTGTCGTTTGGATAAGCAAGGCTCACAAGTAACAGGAAGTAAACTATGAAGCTGTATAACATAAAAGAAAATGATGAACAGGTCTCTTTTGGTCAAGCGGTTCGCCAAGGGTTAGGCCGTAATCAAGGACTATTTTTTCCATCAGAATTGCCTAAGTTTGATGATGTTGATACGCTTCTAGCTGAAGATTTTATTCCTCGTAGCACTAAGATTTTATCTGCGTTTATTGGTGAGGAATTATCACAAGATACAGTGAAAAGCATGGTCGAAAATGCGTTTCAATTCCCAGCGCCAATTCATGCAGTAAAAGAGGGCGTTTATGCGCTTGAATTATTTCATGGCCCGACATTAGCGTTTAAAGATTTTGGTGGTCGTTTTATGGCGCAATCTCTAGCTGCGGTGACAGAAGGTAATGAACAAATTACGATTCTAACGGCGACATCAGGTGATACAGGTGCCGCCGTTGCTCACGCATTCTATGGTATGGATAACATTAAAGTTGTTATTCTTTATCCAAAAGGAAAGATCAGCCCACTGCAAGAAAAGTTATTTTGTACACTAGGCAAGAATATTCATACCGTTGCCGTTGATGGTGACTTTGATGACTGTCAGGCATTAGTTAAACAATCGTTTGATGATGCTGAGCTACGTAAAGAAGTTGGACTGAATTCAGCGAACTCAATTAACATCAGCCGACTAATGGCGCAAATTTGTTACTACTTTGAAGCGGTATCTCAACTGCCAAAAGAAAAACGTAGTGATGTCGTTATCTCAGTACCAAGTGGTAATTTTGGTAATTTAACTGCAGGTCTGTTAGCTAAATCATTAGGCTTACCAGTTAAGCGCTTTATTGCTGCAACTAATGTTAATGATACGGTACCGCGCTATCTTGAAACGGGTAAGTGGGAGCCAAAAACGACGATTCCAACAATCTCAAATGCAATGGACGTGAGCCAACCAAATAACTGGCCTCGAATCGAAGAATTATGTCAGCGTTTAGGTTGGGGGCTAGAAACGCTTGGTAAAGGAGCGGTAACGGATGAACAAAGTGCTGAAACGCTAAAAGTAATGAATGCTGAAGGTTATTTATGTGAGCCTCATGGTGCGATTGCTTATCGTATTCTTGAAGAGCAACTTAATGAAGGTGAAACCGGGCTTTTCTTATGTACTGCACATCCGGCAAAATTTAAAGAAGTTGTGGATGATATCTTAGGTGGTGATCTGGGATTGCCAGAACCATTAGCGAAACATAATGCAATGGAGCTGTTATCTGAAGATCTTGCTAATGACTTTGATGCATTAAAAGCGGTATTACGTAAAGTTCAATAATACTGTTGAGATAAAAAAGCCCCTGACTTAACCTTAAAGTCAGGGGCTTTTATTTAGATTCATATAGCTACAAATATAAAAAAAACGGCACTCATGAGCAATGAGTGCCGTTTTTATTGAATTCAATTAACTCTAAAATTATAGAGTTTCAGTGAATGTACGTGCGATAACGTCTTTTTGTTGTTCAGTAGTTAGAGAGTTGAAACGCACAGCATAACCAGAAACACGGATAGTCAGTTGTGGGTAGTTCTCTGGGTGCTTAACAGCGTCTTCTAATGTGTCACGTTGTAAAACGTTAACATTTAGGTGTTGGCCACCTTCAATTTTTGGTGCTTTTTCAATTGCAACGTCACGGCTTTCATACTCGCCCAGCTCGTTTGCTGCAATTACTTGATCAGCTTCAAAGCCTGAAGTTGCAACAACACAACGCGCTTCATTTTTCTCACTATCTAGTAGCCAGATTGAGTTAAGAAGATCGTCATTTGCAGCTTTAGTAATTTGGATACCTGTGATCATTTTACTTTCTCCTAGTCCACTTTGTGGTTATTTTGTAAATATCTTATGGGTCACATTATATACATGATACCCTTACTTTGTATATTGATATAAGTCAAAAAACAACAAAAAGTGATAATTAATTCATCTTAAAAAGGTTGTTCTAAATCAATAAAGCACCATATAGCTAGCCTGTAGCACGATAAATGCGGATTACTACTTTGTTGGTATTACGTTATTTTGTAGTAAACTTACTACAAAATAACGTATTTTGTTTATCTCTATTTTATTGATTTTAAGGATAGTAATTTAGAGAAATACTGACAAATAAAGCGTTTACCGTAATAATAGCGTGAAGATAATTTTGAAGGGAAAGTACTGAGATGAAATATATTGGCGCTCATGTGTCTGCGGCAGGAGGGGTTGGTCAAGCACCTAAAAGAGCTTATCAAATAGGGGCTAATGCCTTTGCTCTATTTACTAAAAATCAACGTCAATGGGCTGCAAAACCATTAACAAATAAGGTCATCTCTGATTTTAAAGCAAACTGTAAGCGTTTTGGTTTTTCTAGTGATCAAATATTACCTCATGACTCTTATTTAATAAATTTAGGGGCTCCTGAAACTGAAAAATTAGAAAAATCTCGTGCAGCATTTATTGATGAGATGGAACGCTGCAATCAACTTGGATTAACCTTACTTAATTTCCATCCCGGAAGTCATCTAAAGAAAATCTCAGAAGATGAATGCTTAGCTCTAATTGCTGAGTCAATTAATTTAGCGCACCAAGCGGTTCCTAATGTTATTGCTGTTATTGAAAATACTGCAGGGCAAGGAACAAATTTAGGATGGAAGTTTGAGCATTTAGCACAAATTATTGATCAAGTAGAAGATAAAACACGGGTTGGTATTTGTATTGATACTTGCCATACTTTTGCTGCAGGCTATGACTTAAGCAGTAAAGAGGCGTGTGAACATACTTTCTCTGAATTCGAACGTATTGTCGGTTTTCAATATTTACGTGGTATGCATATTAATGACGCAAAAATTGAACTAGGTAGCCGAGTTGATCGTCATCAGTCTCTAGGAGAAGGTACGATTGGTTGGGATTGCTTTGAATATATTATGCAAGATAAGCGATTTAATAATATTCCTTTAGTTTTAGAAACCATTGATCCTGAAATCTGGAAAGATGAAATAGCTCAATTAAGAAAATTAAGCGAGAACTAATAATGACAATGACTTGGGAACCGGTGTTATCGGCTGAAAAGGAGAAAGTATACTATCAATCGATGATGACCAAAATTGAGAGTGAAAGAGGGGCGGGGAAAATAATTTTTCCTCAACCAGAGGATGTTTTTACCGCATTTGATTTAACTGCTTTTGATGATGTAAAAGTAGTGATTCTCGGACAAGACCCATACCATGGTGCAGGGCAAGCTCATGGTCTTTCTTTCTCTGTATTGCCTGGTATTAAAATCCCACCTTCTTTACGTAATATGTATAAAGAATTAGCGCAAGACATTGAGGGATTTACTATTCCAGACCATGGTAATTTAGAGAGTTGGGCTAAGCAAGGGGTCTTATTGCTAAATACAGTGTTGACTGTTGAAGAAGGAAAAGCTCATTCTCATGCGAAATTAGGTTGGGAGCTTTTTACTGACGCAATTATTCAATATATTAATGAGCATAATGATGATGTGATTTTCTTGTTGTGGGGAGCACATGCTCAGAAGAAAGGGGCAAATATAGATGAGTATCGTCATTCTATTCTAAGAGCTCCGCACCCTTCACCTCTTTCTGCTCATCGTGGTTTCTTTGGTTGCAAACATTTTTCACAAACCAATGAATTACTTAGAATAAAGAACTTATCAGAGATCAACTGGCATTCAGTTACATAGAATCACTGTATAAAATTTGAACTTAATCCTGTTCTCTTATTCCAGTCATATACACTTATAGTAAATAAGGTAATTACTGGAATGGTAAGGGAGGACAGAATGCTTATAGAAAGTATTTATAAAGAGCACGGCTATATTAATCGTATTATTCAGTTGTTAGATAATAAACTGGCTCGACTGGATGGTGAAAAAAACATCAATTATAATGTGATTCGTGAGAGTGTAGATTATTTATCGTCAGTAGCTGAAAAAATTCATCACCCAAAAGAGGATATGATTTATCAATATTATATTAACCGTTATGGTGAGCATCAAGGGTTAACAAATTTATTGAAAGAGCATGATACGCTGTCGAATGAAACTGAAGAATTCTCTATAGCGATTACGATGATTTTAAATGATTCCATTGTTCCAAAAGAAGTGTTTAAGTCTAAGTTAAAAGCATTTACTCATAGGATAGAGCAACATTTGGAGCTTGAAGAAAAAGAAATCTTTCCTTTTTTAAAAGCGCATTTAACGCTTGATGATTGGAAAACGTTAGAACGAAATTGGAGCGAGGAAGAGGACCCAGTTTTTGGAAGTAAAGCTGATAAGCGTTTCTTAGAGCTTGCAGAAAAAGTTCGATAGATGGTTTTTTAAGTAAATAAAAGGAGAGCTACTGCTCTCCTTTTTTATATCTTTCGGCATGTAATATCAACCGTAGTAAATAACTGATTACCCTAGCTGGTTAAAATACTCGATAATTTCGCCTTGTTCTCAAACATTTTACTGGGCTATTTCTGAGCACTTATTTACTGTTATTGGTATAAGTTTTATTTAAAAATTGCGGAATCGATATTTCCTTTAAAGAAAGGGTCTAACTCTTTTAACTCCTGTAATAGTTGACGACGATCTTGAAGTTCTTCTATTTCACGCCATAAACGCTTTGTTTGTTTCTTCTTCGTTGTCGATGTTTTCGTAGCTAATAAATCATTTAATGTGTACCCATCCATAAGCACCTCGTTTTTTATAAATTAATTAGTTATTACAAAGAGTAAAGTATTTATTTAGCATGTTATTAAGTATCACAGAGTAACGATTATGACCTTGAACTGTTTCGCATTTTTTTCTTTTTGGTGAATTTTTTATGAGATAGTGATCACTTAACTGATTTAAATATAGCCTAAATGAATTAATTACCGCGGTTTTGGTGGATTTATAAGAAAGGATTAATATATTTTCATGTTTAATTTTTGTTAACTAGAATATTGGTTCTTATAAGATCTGGCGGTACGAATTCTATTCACATTATTTATTAATAAAAATTAGAGAGTAAAAACAAAATTAGTGTATTTAAACTTATATCTCTCTGTTTTTTATAGAGCCAGAGATATGGATCTTTTATAAACAAAGAGGACGACGAGTTTATTTTTGCACTTATATTACGGTTTGGATGTTATCGTTGTGGTGTTTTATTGTTGCTCTTGTGAGGTTGAATTTCTAGTTTTGTAGACAAAATGTCATTGGCGGAGTCTCTGTTTTCTATTGATTTTTTAGTAAATACTGAGCATCATTCAGCTCGCTAATCTTACTAGGTGAGTAAGTATTTACATTTACTGCAAATAAATGAATAGAGTTGCAATAAAAAAGATAACTCAAGCATTCCTGAATAAATAATAGAAAATGAATACAAGATTAGTAGGGACACTTAGTAAAACTAAGTGTAGGAAATATTAGTGTAACGGAGAGGGAAAAGTGACAAGTCTTATTAATTTACTGAATGACTTATTATGGGGTTCAGTACTTGTATATCTACTGGTTGCCATTGGTATCTATTTCACTATTCGATTAGGTTTTATTCAATTCCGCCATTTTGGTCATATGTTTTCGGTATTGAAGAACAGTAGAAAATCAGATCCATCGGGTATTTCATCATTCCAAGCATTATGTACGAGTCTTGCTGCTCGTGTTGGCACAGGTAACATGGCTGGTGTCGCAGTAGCGTTAACTGCTGGTGGTCCTGGTTCTATCTTTTGGATGTGGTTGATTGCCATGTTAGGCATGGCAACGTCTTTTGCAGAAAGTACGTTAGCTCAATTATATAAAACTAGAGATGATGAAGGTAATTATCGTGGAGGTCCAGCCTATTATATGGAGAAGGGGTTGGGAATGCGCTGGATGGGTGTATTGTTCTCTGTCTTTTTGATTATTGCTTTTGGTTTAGTTTTCAATGCAGTTCAAGCCAACTCTATTGTTGGAGCAATGCAAACGGCATTTGGTTGGGAACCTCTTTATGTCGGTATCGCGATTGTTATTATTTCAGCAATTGTTATTTTTGGTGGTTTTAGAACCATTGCTCGTACTGCTGAAATTATAGTGCCAGTGATGGCATTAGCTTACCTAGCAATTGCCATGTTCATTATGATCACGAATATTGAAAAGCTACCAGGTGTGATTACTTTGATCTTTAAGAGTGCTTTTGGTCTTCAAGAGGCAGCAGCAGGTGGTTTAGGCTATGCAATTGCACAAGCGATGATTAATGGTATTAAGCGTGGCTTGTTTTCTAACGAAGCAGGTATGGGCTCAGCACCCAATGCAGCAGCATCAGCTACACCATATCCACCACACCCAGCATCACAAGGTTATGTCCAAATGCTAGGTGTTTTTATGGATACGATTGTAATTTGTTCTGCAACAGTGGCAATCATTTTGATGTCTGGTGAATATGTACCTCATGGTGAGGTGACAGGTATTGAATTAACTCAACTTGCGTTAACAAGCCAAGTTGGTGATTGGGGCGGTATTTTTGTTGCTGTCGCTATTTTCTTTTTTGCTTTTACTTCTATTATCGCAAATTATTCTTATGCAGAGACAAACCTTATATTCTTAGAACATAACCATAAGGCTGGGATTGGTATTTTCCGTATTGTTGTATTGGGTATGGTAATGTTTGGAGCACTATCTTCGCTACCAACGGTATGGGCTCTTGCTGACGTCTCTATGGGGTTAATGGCGATAGTTAATTTAATCGCTATCTCTTTATTATCAGGTACGGTTATTAAGCTTGCAAAAGATTATAATAAACAGCTAAGTGAAGGTAAGGTCCCTACATTCGATAGTAAAGATTATCCAGAATTACATTCTCAACTTGAAGAAGGTATTTGGGATAATGTCAAAGAGCAAAAATGATCATTGCTTTTACCCATTAAATAAATAGATAAAGCCACGCAACCTAGCGTGGCTTTTTTTTATCTTAATCGTTACTATCTTTATATATAAAAATATACAGGGATATCTTGCTCATGCTTATCGTCGTTTCTCCAGCGAAAACTCTTGATTATGAAGCACCATTGCCAATAGATACGTTTACTCAACCTGATTTTATTTCAGATTCTGCTGAGTTAATTAAGGTATGTAAGACCTTAACACCTCTTGATATCTCTAAATTAATGAAAGTCAGCGATAAGATCGCAAGTTTAAATGCGGTTCGTTTTGAAGAGTGGTCAACGACGTTTACTCATGATAATGCACGTCAGGCTCTTTATGCTTTTAAAGGTGATGTTTACACCGGATTAGATGCAAATAGCTTAACGAATAGCGATATCGAATATGCTCAAACACACTTACGCATCCTTTCTGGATTATATGGCCTTTTAAAGCCATTGGATTTAATGCAGCCTTATCGGTTAGAAATGGGGACAAAGTTAGCGAACAAGCGTGGAACAAACTTGTATCAGTTTTGGGGGAGTGCGATTACACAAAAATTGAATCACGTTATTACTGAGCAAGGAGAGGATGTATTGATTAATCTTGCATCTAATGAATATTTTAAAGCCGTTAAAACAAAAGAATTATCAGCTAAAATTATTACGCCCATTTTTAAAGATTGTAAAAATGGGCAGTATAAAATTATTAGTTTTTATGCCAAAAAAGCCAGAGGTTTGATGGCTCGCTTTATTATTGAAAATAGAATTTCAACAATAGAAGAGCTAAAAAGCTTTACGGTGGATGGATACTATTTTGTTGATGCTGAATCATCAGATAGTGAGCTTATCTTCAAAAGAGAAGAACAGAAGAAATAACCGTACTTGATGGATAAAATGTGTTTTTAATGTAATTAAAATGTATCGATAATTGTTTGATCTGATAGTATGAGATAGGTTATTGTAATTAGTATTTTTTTTCTTTTCTTACCAGAGAGAATTTAATTAAATAAATAGATTTTAAAAAGGATTTTAGATCAAACTGACACTGGCGGTGTTAGAATTGGTATAAATCGTCAACATAATGGCAATCATCTCAATTTATACTGAGAATAACTATAAAGGACAAATCAAATGGCAGATCAAGGCGCAGTAACTGATTTAGCTACTACTGGAGTAGCAAATTTAGAAACTTGGCTAACAGATAATTCAGAGTTATTTATTACTTATGGTGTAAATATTATTTCAGCATTAGCAATTCTTTTTATCGGTAATATTATCGTTAAGAAAATTGCAAACGGTGTTGGCAAAGCTCTTGAGAAAAAGAAAATGGACAAAGCGGTTGTTAACTTTGTTCATACACTAGTTCGTTACCTTCTATTTATCATCGTATTAATTGCAGCGCTAGGTAAAGTCGGCGTTCAAACGGCTTCTGTAGTTGCGGTTATCGGTGCGGCTGGTTTAGCGGTTGGTCTTGCACTTCAAGGTTCTTTATCAAACTTTGCAGCAGGTGTATTGATTGTTGCTTTCCGTCCATTCAAATCTGGCGATTACGTAGAGATTGGTGGCGTTGCAGGTTCTGTAGATTCAATTCAAATTTTCCAAACTATTTTAACAACGCCAGACAACAAAATGGTTGTTGTACCAAATGGGGGTGTAATTGGTAGCCCAATCACAAACTATTCTCGTCATGCGACTCGTCGTGTTGATCATGTAATTGGTGTTTCTTACAGTGCTGATCTGAAGAAAACGAAAGAAGTAATCACTAAGGTACTTGAGTCTGATGAGCGTGTTCTTAAAACTCCAGCACCAACGGTTGGTGTTGTTGCTCTTGCTGATTCATCAGTAAACTTTGTTGTTCGCCCTTGGTGTAAAACAGAGCAATACTGGGATGTTTACTTTGATACGCTTCAAGCGATTAAAGAGGGTCTTGATAATGAAGGTATTGAGATCCCATTCCCACAAATGGATGTGCATTTAAATAAAGTAGACTAAGGTTTACTTAAATCAATACATGAAATGCTGCCTTCGGGTAGCATTTTTTTTGAATGGAACTTTGGTTGGCTAAGGGAATTATTTATTGTTCCTATAGTCATAACTCTATGATGTTACTTTGAGATATTAACCATGAAAAAAATAATCAGTGCTTTATGTTTATCGGCTTGTTTAACACCAATGGCTTTTGCTTCATCACCCGATTTTCCTCATCTTGAAGTATTAGGTACAGGAGAGGTGCTTGTTGTGCCAGATATGGCGCAGTTTTCAGTTGATGTGGTAGAAAGTAAAGCAACCGCAGAAAAAGCAAAGCAAGCAGCAGATAAAGCCGTGACGAGTTTCCTTGCACGTTTAGAAGTACAAGGCGTGAAACGTGAAAATATTAACAGTGGAAATATTCGCTTAACACCAGAGTATCGTTACCCAAAAGGGAAAAAACCAGAGCTTGTTGGGTATAAAGCTATTCGTAATATTACGGTTACGGTAATGGATTTAAATAAATTGAATAGCTACCTAGATAAAGCGTTAGGCGATGGAATTAACCGTATTAATCATATTGAATTAAAAACCAGTAAAGAAAAAGAATATATTGAGGCTGCACGTTTAGAGGCCATTAAAGATGCTAACGATAAAGCAGCATCATTAGCGAAAGGTTTTGGTACAGCAGTAAAAGGTGTTTGGAAAGTCTCTTATCATAATAACTATAGCCAACCTGTTTTAATGAAAAGTATGAGAATGGAGGCGGCGTCAGATATCTCAGAAAGCTACCAAGATAACCAAATGGTTATTACTGATTCTGTGTCTGTCGTATATCGTCTTAAAGATTAACCTCTAAAAGAAATTGAATGTAAAAATGGGTTACCCGTAAAGGTAACCCATTTTTTATTTTGACTGTGGGATTAAAGCGTATAAATCTTAGTGGAGAATACGCGCTCGAATTGTACCGTCAATCGCTTTAAGCTGAACAAGTGCTTCTTCTGAACGAGCCGTTTCCACATCAATGACAACATAACCCATCTCTGCCGATGTTTGTAGGTACTGGGCTGCAATGTTAATCCCTTCATCTGCAAAAATGGTGTTAATTTTAGTTAAGATACCAGGGCGGTTTTCATGAATATGTAATAGGCGAGAGGTATCGGTATGTAGTGGAAGAGATACTTCAGGGAAATTAACTGATGATAAGGTTGAGCCGTTATCTGAGTACTTAGTTAATTTACCAGCCACTTCTACCCCAATGTTTTCTTGAGCTTCTTGCGTTGAGCCACCAACATGAGGTGTCAGGATGACGTTATCAAATTTTTGTAATGGAGATTCAAATGGGTCTGCATTCGTTTTTGGTTCAACAGGGAATACATCTACAGCAGCACCACCTAAATGACTAGATTCAAGCGCATCACAAAGATCTTGAATTTTAACGACAGTACCACGAGCTGCGTTGATGAAGATTGAACCTGGCTTCATACGAGCAAATTCATCAGCTCCCATCATATCTTTTGTACCCGCTGTTTCTGGCACATGAAGGGAGATAACATCACACTTATTTAATAATTCACTCATGGTTTGAATTTGAGTTGCATTGCCTAATGAAAGCTTGCTTTCGATATCGTAGTAGTAAACACGCATACCAAGGTTTTCAGCTAAAATACCTAACTGTGTACCGATATGTCCATAACCTATAATACCCAAACGTTTGCCTCTTGCTTCAAAAGAAGCGTCCGCACTTTTTTTCCAGATGCCACGGTGAGCTTGGGCATTTTTTTCTGGAATACCACGAAGTAATAATAGAATTTGCCCTAAAACTAATTCAGCAACACTACGGGTGTTCGAGAAAGGGGCATTAAACACAGGAATACCGCGCTTTGCTGCTGCTGTTAAGTTAACTTGGTTAGTGCCAATACAGAAACAGCCCACAGCCACTAATTTATTAGCAGCATCAAACACTTCTTGAGTCAGTTGAGTACGCGAACGCAAGCCGATGAAGTGAACATCTTTTACTGCTTCAAGTAACTCTTCTTCTGATAGTGAGCCTTTATGGTATTCAATGTTGGTGTAGCCGTCAGCTTGAAAGACTTCAACACAAGATGGATGCAATCCTTCTAAAAGAAGAATTTTAATTTTTTCTTTTTCCAGAGATACTTTTGCCATGGCGTTCTTATCCTTAAAAACAAAATCAATAGTGATTGATGGGAAGTGATTATTTATTGATGATTATAAAGTATCAAAAAATAACCAGTTTGGGTAAGAAAATTACGGAATAGTTAATAAAAAACGGCACTAATGAGTACCGTTTGTAATCAAATGACATTTTATCCCTTAGACTTAAGGGATAAGAAGTGCGCTTATTGGATTAAACGAACTTTTTTACACCGTCAGGAGAGCCGACTAATAGTGCATCTGCACCACGATGAGCAAATAAGCCAACCGTTACTACACCAGGAAGTGCATTGATTTTATCTTCAAGCTCTTTTGCGTTAGTAATTTTCATATTGTGAACATCTA
This sequence comes from Aliivibrio sifiae, assembly GCF_002954705.1. Classification (GTDB taxonomy): domain Bacteria; phylum Pseudomonadota; class Gammaproteobacteria; order Enterobacterales; family Vibrionaceae; genus Aliivibrio; species Aliivibrio sifiae_A. The sequence continues at coordinate 2,338,022 of NZ_MSCO01000001.1, read as the reverse complement.
AAATAACGTTACCGTTATCCGTTGTTACACCATGGCGGTATTCAGGATCGCCACCGAGTTTAACTAGCTCGCGAGCGACGTAAGAGCGAGCCATTGGAATAACTTCAACAGGAAGAGGGAATTGGCCTAATACTTCCACTTGTTTTGTATCATCAACAATACAAATGAATTTTTCAGAGATAGCTGCAACGATTTTTTCACGAGTAAGTGCAGCGCCGCCGCCTTTAATCATTTCATTTTTACCGTTGATTTCATCTGCGCCATCGACATAAACATCAAGACCAGCAACATCATTACAATCAAATACTTCAATACCCAATTCTTTTAGTTTTTCAGTTGATGCTACAGAGCTTGATACTGCGCCTTTGATCTTACCCTTCATGGTCGCAAGTGCGTCGATGAAATGATTTACTGTTGATCCTGTACCTACACCAACAATACTGCCCGGTTTTACGTATTCTAACGCTGCCCAACCAGCTGCTTTTTTCATCTCGTCTTGAGTCATGACCTTCTCCTAGAAATAATAGAGTTCAAATAAAACGGCTCGATTATAACGTACCGATTTTTCTTCGTCAGAAAAAATAAGTTAATAAACGAGAAAAAATAGGATTAATGCAAACGTTTTCGTTTTGATGCCGCAGAAAGTTGACTAACGTTTCAATTTGGTAGGTAATTTATAGTTGCGTGTTACTTGGTTCTACCAATACCATGTTTGATTCGGAGTAATAATTCGAGGTAGTGGTACATCCCAAGATTCGATGGGTAATAACTTAACTTGTTGACAAGTGTGGGCAATACCAAGTGGTATTGGGCCTGTTTGATAGTGATGCCAATTAACTAGAGTGCGATCGTAATAACCGCCTCCCATACCTAATCGATTACCTGTTTGATCAAAAGCGACAAGGGGCGTAATGATGATATCAAGTTCATTAACGGGAACGACTTGATTTTTGTCTAATTTTGGTTCAGGGATCTGGTATTTATTTAGGAGCAGTTGGGTATTTGAATTGTATTGAAGAAAAAGTAGATGCCCTTTACTAAAAGGGTGAACAACAGGCAAAGAAACGGATTTACCTTGTTGCCAAAACCATTTGATCAATAGTGATGTGTCGATTTCACCGTCTACAGATAGATAAACAGCGATAGATTTTGCGTTTTGAATATAAGGATCGTTAGCGCATTGCAAGACAAGGTCTTCAGCGGCTTGAGTTTGTTCTTGAGGAGATAAAGCGTTGCGATTCTGGCGAATCAATTGTCGAATGTGTCGACGAGATGTCATGGAATACCCCAAAGTGCCGTAGTGGTCGTAGCCCTTGAACCCTAGGTTCAAGGCGGATCAGCAACATTTACCGTAGGCTTCTCAGTACAAGCCGAGCATGCTCAATAGTAAATAAATACTAACCCTAATTTGTGCTTATCGGCTCAGGGACATAGATCCGCCTACAAACACTCCAGGGTAAATTTAATTCTTTTGCTATCCTTAGCGACAGCTCTATTCTGCCGTATTTTCTTCTATTTGGCTAGGCTTTACGGTAGAAATTGCAGCTTCTAGTGCGCTAGCAAGCAGCCCCATTCGCTCATAAACATCAGATGAATGTTGGCTTGCTTCTTTCTTCGCCATATGTAGCTCATAGCAGATATTTAACGATGTAATAGTTAATAATTGCTCAGTATTGGTTACCTTAGTTCGCTCAGATAATTCATTTACTCTATTATCTAAATCTTTTGCTGCTTCTTTCAACGCAGCTTCTTGACCAGCAGGGCAGTTAACCTTGATGGCTCGTCCTAAGATTTGGACTTGCACGGCTTGGCTTGTCATCAATACATTACTCATCGTTAAACTAGAAGAATACACCGATTTAAAAATACATCAGTGATAAGTGAATGAAACTATAAGAAATGCGTGAATAAGATTCAAGTATTTCCCCTCTCTTTGTTGATGGTGGTTAACTATATTCTTAATAAAACAACAATCTGATGAAAAGATACCCAATTGCGAGAGATCGTGAGTTTTCTGAAAATGCGCAAAGTGGTAGCATGGTGGCACTATTCATAAAATCAGAGACCACTCCATGAGCGTAATTAAAATGCCAACCTTCCTGACCGTAGAATCAGCTTTAAAAGACAGTGGATTAGCAGTAACTCCAGCAGAATTACATGGTTTGCTTGTGGGGATGATAAGTGGTGGTTTACCACTAGACGATAAAACGTGGAAACCCCTTATTTTTGATTACACAAATGATGGAATGGGATGGCCAGATAGTGCCCTTCAAGTGGGAAGCGCGATTTTCCAATGCACCGTTGCGGAACTGAGTACAGATAACTTTGCTTTGGATATGCTTATCCCTGATGAAACTGAAACGTTAATGAACCGAGCTGATGGATTAAGCGAATGGGTTAATCACTTTATTTCTGGATTGGGTTTGGTGGAATTAAAATTAGATAAAGCGTCTGAATCACTAAAAGAAGCATTATTAGATTTAGAGGAAATAGCTCGTTTAGGGATTGATGAAGAAGATGATCTTGAAGAACAAGAAAATCTATTTGAACAAGTGGTTGAACATACTCGTATTTGTGTACTTACTATCCATGCTGAATTAGGCCAAAAAGTACACAGCGAAGCATCTAAAACAGTGCATTAATAATAGGTAACGCTATGACACATTATGATGTAGTGATCGTGGGTGGGGCCATGTCAGGTGCCACTTTAGCGTTGGCGCTAGAAAAAATGAATCAAGATACATTATCTATTGCCGTGATAGAGGCAGTAGAGCCTAAGTTGGATCAACATCCTGGCTATGATTCAAGAAGTATTGCATTATCTAGTGGGACGTCTCAATTATTACAAGATATTGATCTTTGGTCTGGTATTGACTCATTTTCGACGCCCATTAATCATATTCATGTGTCAGATCGACATCATATGGGGCTTACCGAATTAACCTCTAAAGAGCTGAATGTTGATGCTCTAGGTTATGTGGTTGAGTTAGCTGATGTTGGTCGTTTTTATCATCAAAAGCTAATGAACTCTCATAATATAGAGCTGCTTTGCCCTGATTCTGTTATTGATATAAAACGTGATATCTCGTTATCAACACTAACGCTCTCGACGGGAGAAGTCATTTCAACTTCTCTCATTGTGGCGGCTGATGGGGCAGAATCAAAGACTTGTAACATAATGAATATTGAAAGTGAGAATGATGACTTTCAACAAGTTGCGATTATTGCGAATGTAACGACAAGCATCCATCCTCAAGGTAAGGCATTTGAACGCTTTACTGAGCATGGGCCATTAGCTTTGCTTCCTATGTCTCTGGGGCGAAGTTCATTAGTGTGGTGCGTGAGCCCTGAAGAATCACAACAGATACTCGCATATGATGATGACGCTTTTTTAGAGCACCTGCAGCGTGCTTTTGGGTGGCGTTTAGGGCAGTTTATTAAAACAGGTAAACGAGCGCATTATCCATTATGGTTACGTCGCCAGAAACAATACATCTCTCATCGTTTTGCTGCCATTGGTAATGCAGCACAAACATTGCACCCAATTGCAGGACAAGGTTTTAACTTGGGAATTCGAGATGTATTTTCATTGGCAGAATGCTTAACTAAAGCGCATCGTTCTGAGGGTGATATTGGTGAATATCGTGTACTTTCTGAATATCAAAAACGACGCCAGTCAGATCAAATACAGACAATTACAATGACAGCAGGATTGGTTTCTATTTTCGCAAATAATTCATTTCCAATGGTTATTGGAAGAAACGTAAGTTTGCGTGCTGTTGATATGTTCCGTTCTTTTTTAAAGCCCCTGACATTACGAGCAATGGGCAGAGTGAATAGATAATTATGATGCAAAGTGTAGATGTTGCAATTATTGGTGGTGGCATGGTCGGTTTGACGGTGGCTGCGGCATTAGAAAAAAGTGGATTAAGAGTGGCGGTGATCGAAAGTAAATTACCTGATACTCAGTTAGATAATTTACCTGATGTTCGTGTATCAGCCATTAGCCGAGCCAGTGAAAATATTCTTGATTATGTTGGAGCGTGGCAAGGTATTGTTTCTCGTCGAGCAGCCCCATATACGTCAATGAAAGTGTGGGAACAAGACAGTTTCGCTCATATTGATTTTGAAGCAGAACAGATTGCACAGCGTAATCTAGGGCATATTGTTGAAAATCGCGTTATTCAATTATCATTACTTGAAACAATAGAGAAGCAAGATAATGTGACTCTACTTGCCCCAGAGCGTTGCAGTAAAATTCTATTTGGTGAAAGTGAAGCTTGGATCAATTTAGAGTCGGGTAAGGCCATTACCGCTAAGTTAGTGGTTGGTGCTGATGGTGCTAACTCATGGTTACGTCAGCAATTAGATATTCCGTTAACGCATTGGGACTACGGACATAGCGCGCTTGTGGCAAATATTAGAACTGTTGAGCCGCACAATAAAACCGCACGTCAAATATTTAGACCTGAAGGGCCATTAGCATTTCTTCCTTTAGGTGAAAGTGATTTAAGTTCAATAGTATGGTCATTAGATCCTCTTCATGCCGAAGATTTAGTTTCAATGCCAAAAGAAGAGTTTAATAAGCAATTAACCGCAGCCTTTGATAATCAACTTGGTTTGTGTGAGGTTGAAGGGGAGCGCCAAGCCTTTCCTTTGAAAATGCGTTACGCAAAAGATTTTGTAAAAGAGCGTGTTGTATTAGTCGGTGATGCTGCTCATACAATTCATCCATTAGCTGGGCAAGGGGTCAATTTAGGTTTAGCCGATGCAGCAGCATTAGCGGAAACTATTATGGAATTGCACCTAGAAGGTAAAGATATTGGTTTGAAGACTAACTTGAGGCCTTTTGAGCGTTGGAGAAAAGCAGAAGCTGCACAGATGATCGCTTCAATGCAAGGGTTTAAAACGTTGTTTTCAGGCTCCAATCCGATTAAAAAATTGGTTAGAGGGATTGGAATGTCTCTGACTAATGAGATGTCCCCAGTAAAAGATGAATGCTTAAAAAGAGCGTTAGGTTTATCTGGTCGGTTACCTAAGATGGCGATGAAAAAGTGATTTTTTAGAACTTAAGAAATAAAAAGGTAGCCTAAGCTACCTTTTTAGTTGTATCGATTTTACATATGAGTCTAATAAGAAAGTCTTAATCGAGCTACTTCCAAGTTAATCTCTTTTATCATTCTATATTGTTCACGTTCAGCTTGAGAAGGAACAATTAGTTTTCCCGCTTCAAACCTAAACTCTCCAATACCATGAATATGAATCTTTCCGTTAAACAGTCGACTAATATGTTTAGCAATCATACCTGGGGCATAGTGCTTAAAAAATCGCATCACATTATCCTTTAGTGATTAATACTATAAAAGCATTTCCTTTATACCTATTATGCTAATAAATAAATTTTAATTAGCATTATCGATATTACTTTCAGAGTTATTATAAAACAGAAAAGGTGACGATAGTGTTACAAAAAATAGGATAGAGTGATGAAGGTATTATTTTTTGTGTTTTTATATTCTTAAATTTGATCTTTATTCGGTATTAAATAGTATTTCTGAGGGGGGGAATTAGAAATAGATAAAAAAAAGCCCGAAATAAATTCGGGCAAACAGTCACAGATGCATTTCCAATATATATAGGTATATTGGAGTAAATTGTTTGGAGTTAAACAATTTATGCGTTCTTTCGTAAGAAAAGAACATAATTAAGATAGCTAATGAATTACCAAATTGCTACTTATTCATAATAAACAAATAACAATTCAGTTCTTATCATTTAATTGTGCGTTTAAGATCAACTTTAGAATGTAATGATGTAATTTAATCCTATTCTCGAAACAATTAAGAGCAGTTAATTATTTATAGACTGTTGATTGCTTTTACTCTTCATCTAGTGAGTAAGGAAGAGACTGTTTTTCCCAGATTGAATCTTGAAGCCTAAATTGAGAATCTTCATCAAGATCATTTGGAAGAATAGCGAGAGCGAGCGTTTCACCGCCAGCAAAACGGAAGGCTGATACGATCACGCCACCTTTACGCCAGTTATCCCCGACACTACGTTCAATAGCATCTCCAGCTGCTGGAGTTTGTTCTGAATGTCCTGATAATAAATACATCGCTCGTTTATTCATTCCGCGATATTTAGCTCTTGCTACCGTTTCTTGACCTGTATAACACCCTTTTTTAAAGCTGATGCCACCAAGAGCCTGAAGATTCATGGCTTGAGGAATATGTTCATTGCTTAATGCTGAATCAAGTTGAGGGAAAGCTTGCTGTAGCTGGTAAAGAGTCCACAATTCTTTGTCGCATAATGTCGCTTCAGTTACAGAAGAAAGTAGCTCTTCTTTTTGAGCTATAGTGGTAACAAGTAACCATTGCAAAGCTCCGATTTTTGCAAAAGTACCAAATGCAGAGACACGTACATCTTCTTGTGAGTCGGTATTATTATTAATCCAGGTCTGGGCTTCTTCTCCTGTAAAACCAAGTAATATTTCATCACTAATCGCGATCTCTACTTTAGAGAATACTGAGTATTTTTTTATTTCAGTAAGTTCAGTTTCTACAGAGCTTCTGCGTTGAAATAAAGCATAGCCTTTATTGTGGTGGAAAAGATGGAATATGCTCCATAACTTGCCTTTTGCATCACAATGTCCACCAAAAGTAATTTCATTTTGAGCTAAAGCAACCACATCACAGGTTACTTGACCATGTAAGTACGATTTTTTATCGTTACCAACCATAGTAATTAACGCCCAATCATTCAGTTCAGAAATCGCAAAGCTTGGAAGTGTGTCGCCTTTTTTTATTGATAACGCTGGGAATAGAGTGCTCATCATAAAATTCTTATTTGGTTAGATTATTTCCTTTATAGTAAATGCCTACATTTTAAATGTCAGTAAAAAGAAACAAGTAGTTTTATGTCTCATCTTCTTCATCTTGTGACTTTAGATCATGGTTGTCATAGAGAGAGACTGATAAACTCAGGCCAGTTATTTCTATTTTTATCTAGGGGACAGTATGTACAGTGTCGAAGAAAAAGCACGAGTCAAGTGGGCTTGCCGTCGTGGGATGCTGGAATTAGATGTGGTAATAATGCCATTTTTTGATGAATGTTTTGAAGAGCTTACCGAAGCAGAACAGCAAGGTTTTGTTTCTTTATTAGAATGTGATGATCCTGATTTGTTTACTTGGGTCATGGGTCATGGTCGAAGTGATAACCTTGCTCACGCTGCAATTATAGATAAGATTGTTGAGCATAACCTCAGTAAACTCCGTTAAGGTAACCCTTAACTTTTCTAATGTCGCCTATCTTACTTTGCATGGTTGTTATCTGTGCGCTGGGTGGGCGATGTTATTGTTAGATATTATTCCATTCCCTTTATTGCCTTACCTTTTCTATTATAGCTGCGAACATCTTACTCTTATTTATCATTCTCTTTTAGAGTTGCAAGGTACATATACATTTACCGATAAAGAATCTGATGACCACCGTGATTGGGTTGTTATTAGGGTATTTTGGTTAAGTCGATGTTTGAGTGTTATTTACGCGAAAAATGCGTATGCGGGTCATTATTTTTATCTGTTTAGCGATGCAATAGATACAAAAAAGCACCATCAATTAATGGTGCTTTTAAGGTAATTAAACAATAGCTAGTGTTGATATTGTTTATTCAAATACTCTATTTAAAGTCTTTTGGCGCTAAAATCGTAGGGCCTGATTCTTCTAAAGCTTCTGGGTAATCTAGAGTGTAATGAAGACCACAACTTTCTTTACGCTCCATCGCACAACGAACCATCAATTCAGAGACGTCTAATAAATTACGTAATTCAATTAAGTTATTAGATACACGGAAGTTACTATAATAATCGTGTGTTTCTTGCTTCAGTAGTTGAATACGGCGAAGTGCTCGCTCTAGACGCTTGTCTGTACGAACTATTCCCATGTAATCCCACATAAATAAGCGTAATTCATGCCAGTTATGCTGAATTACTACTTCTTCATCTGAGCATTCAACCTGACTCTCATCCCATGCTGGTAATGACGGTGGTAGTTCTCGATTTTCCATGTCTTTGATGATGTATTCAGCAGCAGACCACGCATAAACAACGCACTCTAACAATGAATTTGATGCTAATCGGTTGGCTCCGTGAAGACCTGTGTAACTTACTTCCCCAATCGCAAATAAGCCATCAATATCCGTTTGGCCTTGTTTATCAACCATGACACCGCCACAAGTGTAATGGGCTGCAGGAACAATTGGGATTGGCTCTTTCGTCATATCAATACCAAATGAAAGTAATTTTTCATTAATGGTAGGAAAATGATGATGAATAAAATCGACTGGCTTGTGGCTGATGTCTAAATACATGCAGTCAGCGCCTAAACGTTTCATCTCAAAGTCGATTGCGCGCGCTACAACATCACGAGGAGCTAATTCACCACGCTCATCAAAATCAGGCATAAAGCAAGTACCGTCAGGGCGACGTAAATAAGCGCCTTCACCACGTAATGCTTCTGTCATTAAGAAGTTACGAGCGTCTGGATGGAATAAGCAAGTCGGGTGGAACTGATTAAATTCTAAATTTGCAACTCGACAACCTGCACGCCATGCCATTGCTATGCCATCACCTGAAGATACGTCAGGATTAGAGGTATATTGGTAAACCTTAGAAGCCCCACCTGTGGCTAAAATAACAAATTTAGCGCGAACGGTTTCAACATGCTCGGCATCACGGTTCCAAATATAGGCACCAACGACTTTATCTGCATCACCGCCAATTTTATCTTCAGTGATTAAATCAAGCGCATTATGGCGCTCAAAGATAGAGATATTAGGGTGATTCACAACATTATCTTGTAGCGAGGTTTGCATCGCTTTACCCGTTGCATCTGCAGCATGCAGAATACGACGATGGCTATGGCCGCCTTCACGAGTTAAATGAAATTTAGGATCTGAGATGTCGATTTCTTTTTCATCATCATGATCAAAAGGAACACCACCATCGATTAACCATTGAACGCAATGCTTTGCATTTTCAGCAATGAAGGTAACTACGTCTTTATCGCAGATGTGTGCGCCAGCGACAAGAGTGTCATTAACATGAGATTCAACCGTATCGCTTTCATCAAATACGGCAGCAATGCCCCCTTGAGCGTAATAGGTCGAGCCTTCATTACGAGGCCCCTTACTTAAAACGATCACCTTTCCATGTGGTGCGACTCTAAGTGCAAGTGAAAGACCAGCAGCACCACTACCTATGACTAAAACGTCACAACTGTGTTCATTGGTTATGTTCATATATTCATCATTATCCTGTGATTATCTGAGTATTTTACCAGAATCTATGAGATTGCGTCATATTTTGAGGTGGAATCTTAAATATCAAGAATAAAAAATAGAAAATAGGCCATAAAAACCGTATAGAAGTCTTAAAGTTAATCATGGAACTATTAAATTGATAAAAAAATGTAATAATAAAGGAACTTTCTAGATATTAGAAACTCATACATAGTGCTCAAGTTAATTGTGATATAGCTAAATTTAAGTGATTAGCTATTGCGTAATGTAAACTTAATGCGCATCTAAGAAGAATAACATGGGAGTACCCGCTCCAATGAGTGAGCAGTTAACAGATCAGGTTTTAATTGAGCGTGTTCAGCGTGGCGATAAGCAAGCGTTTAATCATTTGGTGATTAAGTACCAAAACAAAGTATGCAACCTTGTTGCTCGTTACGTGAAAAATAGTGGTGATGTGCCAGATGTGGCGCAAGAGGCGTTTATTAAAGCGTATCGTGCGTTACCAACCTTTCGAGGGGACAGTGCATTTTACACTTGGTTGTATCGTATAGCAGTAAATACAGCTAAGAACTATCTTGTCGCCCAAGGACGTAGACCGCCAGCATCGGATGTTGATGCTGAAGAAGCCGAATATTATGACGGCGATAGTGCATTAAAAGAGATCACTAATCCAGAAAACTTATCATTGACGGAAGAATTACGACAAATTGTATTTTCGACAATTGATGGTTTACCTGAAGATTTAAAAACAGCAATTACGTTACGAGAACTAGAAGGTTTAAGTTATGAAGAAATTGCTGCTGTAATGGAGTGTCCGGTTGGTACGGTTCGTTCTCGTATCTTCCGAGCTCGTGAAGTTGTTGAGAAAAAGATCCAACCGCTAGTGCAGCGTTAATTATTTTCCAACGGTCAAACGGTGAAGACAATGACTGATAAAGAACAAATTTCTGCTTTTATTGATAATGAAGAGATGGACAATGCGTTCATCGAATCGTTATCGCAACCTGAAAATGCAGAAGCCTGGAAAAATTACCATTTAATTGGTGATGTAATGAGGGGGGATGCACCTGCTAGCAATGAATGGAATATTGCAGCAAATGTCGCACTTGCTCTTGAAGATGAACCTGTTCATCAAATGAATGATACTGTGACGGATTTCATGCCTTCACAACCAACACCTAGTGAAGCAAAGAAGACATTACCAAGTTGGATGACACAATTTAGCCAAGTAGCGATGGCAGCCTGTTTTTCTTTAGTTGTTATTGTTGGTGTTCAACAATATAACGGTGCTGACTCTGGTGTGATTCCTGCTACTAGTGGTGATATACAAGTTCTCGATACCATTCCCTTTAGTGGAACGGCTGAACCAGTGAGCTTAACGCGTGATTCTTTAGTTAAGAAAACATCAACAGAAGCTGATGTAATGGAACAGCGTAAACGTATCAATGCGATGCTGCAAGATTATGAATTGCAACTTCGTTTGAATGCTCACGATGGTTCGATTGATCGCAATCTATTAGAGACAAATACACTATTGGCAGAATAATGAAACGTATCCTGATCAGCTTTATTGCCTTGGTCAGCTTCCTCCCAATATTAGCCTCAGCCGAAGATGCGCCTTCTGCTGAGGCTTTGTTGCATCAAATGGGAGAGGCAAGCCACAAGTTAAACTATGAGCTTTCCTATATTAGAGTTAAGCAAAATAGCATAGAACCATTTATGTATCGTCACTCTCATTTAGACAAAATGACCCTTTCTCATCTTGTTTATTTGAGTGGTTCTATGAGGGAGGTTATCCGTAGGAATGATGAAATTACCTATTTAGAGCAAGGTAATAAACCTTTTACGATTAAGTCTGAAGCGATTGTTGCTCCAGTTATTCCTTTGTTACATAAAGACGTTGCTTTACTAAAGGAATATTATGATTTTGTCTCAATGGGTAGAGCGAGAGAAGCAGGGGCACCGGCTCAGGTTGTTCGTATTGTTTCACGAGATGGCAATCGTTATTCCTACATTGTCTGGATTGATGAACGCAGTAAATTACCATTACGAACTGACTTAGTGAGTCGTGAAGGGGATATTATTGAACAGTATCGCGTTATTTCATATACGGTGAATGAGCAAATAGCAGAATATATGAAGCAACGCTTGGGTGATGCTGAATTACCTAAAGTACTGCCTCTTCCTGCTGTGACCGGAGAGAAGTCTGCATGGGAGGTAAACTGGCTTCCTAATGGATTTAAAGATGTTCATTTTAATCGCTATCGCTTAGCAATGAATCAACGTTCAGTTGAGAGTAATATGTATTCTGATGGCTTATTTAATTTTTCTGTCTATATTTCTGAGGCCGATAAGTTAAGTAATAAAGAGCAGTCAATCCGTCAAGGCAGACGTTCACTCTACAGCTATATTCAGGGTGATTATGAAATTAGCGTCGTTGGTGATATTCCACCATTAACGGCAAAGCGCATTGCAGAGTCTGTGGTATTTAACATGCCAGTACTAAAAAGTGAGAGTAAGTAGCGCTTATGATGACAGCACTAGCAACGGTACTTGATATTCAAGACGATATAGTAGTGGTTGGTTGCCAAAAAAAAAGCAGCTGTAACCATTGCTCATCGAAAGATTCATGCGGCACAGGTATCGTTTCTAAGGTACTTCCGGGAAAAGTTCATCACTGGGCTTTTCATACGGATAAAAAATTGACAGTAGGGCAAATGGTTGAAATTGGATTGCCAGAAAAAAATTTACTGCAATCTGCCGCAATTGTTTATTTAGTACCTCTGTTTTTTCTTTTGTTCGGCGCGTTGTTTTCAGAATGGTTAATCTCTCCATTAATTGGAATGGGAGAAGCCATTACCATTATGATTTCTGGACTCTCAGCATGGGGAGGGTATTTTTTTGCAAAACGTCTTTCTCATCGTATTGAACAGAACACAGAACAACAAGTTAGCCTAGTCCGAGTCCTTGGTGAGACCATTTCTGACACTATCTCAGTAAATGCTGCAGGATAAGATAGCGACTTGCGAGGAAATTGGGTAGAATCCCATTACTTGATCTCACGATCCAATCCCATTAACTAATTGAGTTTGTCACGTCATTCATGAAGCATATTCGTAATTTTTCTATTATTGCCCATATCGATCACGGTAAATCAACACTATCTGACCGCCTAATCCAAGTTTGTGGTGGCCTGTCAGACCGTGAAATGGCCGCACAAGTTCTTGATTCAATGGATCTAGAACGTGAACGTGGTATTACTATTAAAGCCCAGAGTGTAACTCTAGACTATACGGCAAAAGATGGTGAAACCTATCAACTAAACTTCATCGATACTCCTGGACATGTTGACTTCTCATACGAAGTATCGCGTTCACTTGCTGCTTGTGAAGGCGCATTATTGGTAGTCGATGCAGGCCAAGGCGTTGAAGCTCAAACGCTAGCAAACTGTTATACAGCAATCGAAATGGACCTAGAAGTAGTGCCAATCTTAAATAAGATTGATTTACCTGCTGCTGATCCAGAGCGTGTTGCAGAAGAAATTGAAGAAATTGTGGGCATTGACGCGATGGAAGCAACGCGTTGTTCTGCAAAAACAGGTTTAGGCGTTGATGAAGTTCTTGAAACTATCGTTAAGTCAATTCCAGCACCAGAAGGTGATCCTGAAGGCCCAACACAAGCCCTGATTATTGATTCATGGTTTGATAACTACTTAGGTGTTGTTTCTTTAGTTCGAGTTAAACACGGCTCACTAAAGAAAAATGACAAAATCAAAGTAATGAGTACAGGCCAAGTTTGGGGTATTGATCGCATTGGTATCTTTACGCCAAAACAAATTGATACTGATGGACTAAATACCGGTGAAGTTGGCTGGGTGGTTTGTGGTATTAAAGACATCCTAGGCGCACCAGTAGGTGATACGCTAACACACGCTAAAGGCGGGTGTGAAGAACGCCTACCGGGTTTCCAAAAAGTGAAACCACAGGTATATGCAGGTCTGTTCCCTGTTTCTTCTGATGATTATGAAAACTTCCGTGATGCACTAGGTAAATTAAGTCTAAATGATGCGTCGCTTTTCTATGAACCAGAAAGCTCAGCAGCACTTGGTTTTGGTTTCCGTTGTGGCTTCCTTGGAATGCTTCACATGGAGATTATCCAAGAACGTCTAGAGCGTGAGTACGATCTGGATCTAATCACAACAGCACCAACGGTTGTTTATGAAGTTGTTTTGAATAACGGTGATTTACTGTACGTAGATAGTCCATCAAAATTACCAGCAGTAAACGACTTAGAAGAAATTCGTGAACCTATCGCTCGTTGTAATATTCTAGTTCCAGCTGAGTACTTAGGTAATGTAATTACACTGTGTGTTGAAAAACGTGGTGTTCAAGTTGATATGGTATATCACGGCAATCAAGTTGCATTGACCTATGATGTTCCTATGTCTGAAGTAGTCTTAGATTTCTTTGACCGCTTGAAGTCGACCTCTCGTGGTTATGCATCACTTGATTATAATTTCCAACGCTATGAAGTATCTAACATGGTGCGTGTAGATGTATTGATCAATGGTGATAGAGTTGACGCATTAGCGATCATTACTCACCATGAAAATGCACAAAGCCGTGGCCGTTTGTTGGTTGAGAAGATGAAAGAATTCATCCCTCGTCAAATGTTTGATATTGCTATTCAAGCTGCGATTGGTGCTCATATTATTGCGCGTTCAACAGTTAAGCAATTACGTAAAAACGTAATCGCAAAATGTTACGGTGGCGATATCAGCCGTAAGAAGAAGCTGTTGAAGAAGCAAAAAGAAGGTAAGAAACGTATGAAGCAGATTGGTAATGTTGAATTACCTCAAGAAGCTTTCCTTGCGATTCTTCATGTAGGTAAAGATTAATTTACAACACCTGATGCTTCAGAGTGAAGTAAACTAAGCTTTATTACAGCTCAAAGAAAGCGATGATCAATGGTCTTCGCTTTCTTTGTTATTGCAACACTTAACTTAAGGGAATGAAATGGCGAACACTTTTTCACTGATTTTAGTTCTTGTAACTCTATTTACTGGTGTTATTTGGGCTATTGATAAATTCGTATTGGCACGAAAGCGCAAGCAAAAAATTGCAGCAGCAAGTGCGCAAGCGAATGGACAAGTTGACGAAGCAACACTTGCAAAAGTTGCTCCACAACCTGCGTGGATAGAGCAATCTGTTTCTATTTTTCCAGTGATTGGCCTTGTTTTAGTGTTGCGCTCATTTATTTATGAGCCGTTCCAGATCCCATCCGGTTCGATGATGCCGACGCTTTTAGTCGGTGATTTTATCTTGGTCGAAAAATTCTCTTATGGAATTAAAGATCCTGTTTGGCGTACACAACTTGTAGACATGGGTAAGCCTGAGCGTGGTGATGTTGTTGTTTTTAAATATCCACCTCAACCAAATATCGACTATATTAAACGTGTAGTAGGTGAACCAGGTGATACTGTTATCTATAGCTCTTCGAAGCAGTTATGTATAAAACCAAAGGGTGAAAGCAAGTGTAATATCATCCCGTTAACGAACATGAAAGACAGTGAATTTATGCAAGATCGCACTAATTTAGTTCAATATACCGAACAGTTAGCGAAAGATACTACGCATAATATTTTGGTTAACCCAATGAGATCTGATCGTGTGTCTATGTATCAACCAAGACCAGGTTACAACGAATGGGTTGTTCCGGAAGGAAACTACTTTGTAATGGGCGATAATCGTGACAACAGTGCCGACAGTCGTTATTGGGGTTTTGTACCTGAAGCGAACTTAGTGGGTAAAGCGGTCGGGATCTGGATCAGCTTTGAATTTGAACGTGGTAGCGATAGCGTGCTACCTTCCTTTATTCCTACTGGTGTGCGTTTTAACCGCATCGGTGGCATAGACTGATTGAACTAATATGAATTCTCCACTACAACGCCTAGAAAAGAAAATAGGCTATCAATTTAATGATGAAAATTTTCTAAAATTAGCACTGACACACCGTAGTGCTAATGGTACTCATAATGAACGCTTAGAGTTTCTTGGTGATTCAATTTTGAGCTTCGTTGTTGCTGATGAACTTTACCACCGATTCCCTAAAGTGGACGAAGGTGACATGAGCCGCATGCGTGCAACCTTAGTTCGTGGCCATACATTGGCAGAATTAGGTCGTGAGTTTCAACTGGGTGATTACCTATTTTTAGGTCCAGGTGAATTGAAAAGTGGTGGTTTCCGCCGTGATTCAATTTTAGCTGATGCCGTTGAAGCAATTATTGGTGCGATTTATTTAGACAGTGATACTGAAGTCATTCGTGAAATTATTTTAGCGTGGTACAAAACCCGTCTTGATTCTATTGAGCCTGGAGTTTCTCAAAAAGACCCTAAAACCCGTCTTCAAGAATATCTGCAAGGTCGTCGCAAACCATTACCAACGTACACGGTAACAAAAATTAAAGGTGAAGCTCATAATCAAGAGTTCACTATTGAATGTATCGTAGCAGGCTTGGATGAGCCTGTTATCGGCAAAGGAAGCAGCCGCCGCAAGGCAGAACAGTCGGCTGCCGACATAGCATTAGGACAACTAAACTAATGTCAGATGACAAAGAATTTGATCTAGATGCATACTTCGCATCAGAAGAAAAAACAGAAACAAGTGACAACCAGCACTGTGGCTTCATTGCTATTGTTGGCCGTCCAAACGTAGGTAAATCTACGCTTCTGAACCAAATCTTGGGTCAGAAAATTTCAATAACATCTCGTAAACCTCAAACGACTCGTCACCGTATTATGGGTGTTGATACAGATGGGGATTTCCAAGCAATTTACGTGGATACTCCAGGGCTTCACATTGAAGAAAAACGTGCGATTAACCGTTTAATGAACCGAGCTGCAAACTCATCATTGAGCGATGTTAACTTGGTTTTATTCTTGGTTGATGGTACACACTGGACTCCAGATGATGAGATGGTATTGAACAAGCTGAAAAAAGCAGAGTTCCCTACGGTTTTATTAGTAAACAAAGTAGATAACGTTAAAGATAAAAATGACGTTATGCAGCATCTTCAAACCATGACTGAGAAAATGGACTTTGTTGATGTTGTGCCAATCTCGGCAAAATCAGGCTCAAACGTTGATTTTGTACAAAAGTTGGTTCGTCAGCATTTACCAAAAGCAGTACATCACTTCCCAGAAGAGTACGTGACTGACCGTTCTCAACGTTTTATGGCGTCTGAAATTATTCGTGAAAAGCTAATGCGTTTTACGGGTGAAGAGCTTCCATATTCAGTAACCGTTGAAATTGAACGTTTTGATTACAACCCTAAGATGGATGGCTTCCATATTAATGGCCTAATTCTTGTTGAGCGTTTAGGTCAGAAGAAAATGGTTGTTGGTAAAAATGGCGAGAAGATCAAAGTTATTGGTCGTGAAGCTCGTATTGATATGGAAGAATTATTTGATCGCAAAGTGTATTTAGAGCTTTGGGTTAAAGTTAAATCTGGTTGGGCTGATGATGAGCGAGCACTTCGTTCTCTAGGTTATATCGACGATTTATAATTTCTAGAAACTAGAAACTATAAGAGCTAGATCCTGAATAACTTAAGTGAATTAATTTAAGTTGTTTGGGATTTTTTTGTTATAACGAAAGAGATCTTTTATAGTCTCTAGAAGCGAAGCTTTATTGTTAGCGAGCGTATATTAATTAAATAGGTAAAAAACGTGGAAGAAGGCTTACAACGCTGTTTTGTCCTGCACCGAAGACCATATAGTGAAAGCAGTCTAATTTTAGATGTGTTTAGCGAAGAGTATGGGCGTTTATCTATTATCTCCAAAGGAGCGCGAAGTAAGCGTTCTAATTTAAAAGGTGTACTGCAAGCATTTACTCCACTGTTAATGAAATGGTCAGGTAAGGGTTCGATGCGGACACTGCGTCAAGCTGAAAGCATCAGCTTAGCAATCCCATTAACTGGAATAAATTTATACTCAGCCATGTATATCAACGAACTTGTTGTACGCGTGATTGAACAAGAAACGCCATATCCAGCTCTTTTCCTTGATTATCTCACCGCATTAACAGAATTAGCTCAAACTAAGAATCCTGAACCAGCTTTGCGTCGTTTTGAATTAGCCTTGTTATCTTCAATGGGCTACGGTGTAGATTTTTTACACTGTGCTGGTAGTGGTGAAATGGTTTCTCCTGAGATGACGTATCGTTATCGAGAGCAGAAAGGCTTTATGGCATCTATTAGACATGATCCTTTAATGAGCTTTAAAGGGAATGAATTAATTGCGATTAGTGAACGTCGATTTGTTACTCCTGAACAATTAAAAGCAGCAAAACGCTTTACACGCATAGCCTTAAAGCCTTATCTTGGCGGAAAGCCCCTCAAAAGTAGGGAGCTATTTCTTCCAAGAACAAGGAGTATTCTAAAATGAGTTCAATTTTACTTGGCGTTAATATCGATCATGTAGCAACCCTTCGAAATGCGCGAGGGACTAAATACCCAGATCCTGTACATGCTGCAGAGATCGCAGAGCGTGCTGGTGCTGCTGGTATTACGATTCACTTACGTGAAGATCGTCGCCACATAAAAGATCGTGATGTGCGTATTTTACGTGAAACGCTACAAACACGAATGAATTTAGAAATGGCAGTGACGGATGAAATGGTTGCAATTGCATTAGATACACAACCTGAATTCGTTTGCCTTGTGCCAGAAAAGCGTGAAGAGTTGACGACTGAAGGTGGTTTGAATGTTTCTGGTCAGCTTGAAAAAGTCAAAGCTGCGACTCAAACGTTATCAGAGGCTGGTATTAAAGTCTCTTTATTCATTGATGCAGATAACGAACAAATTGATGCTGCTGTCGCTTGTGGTGCGCCATTTATTGAGTTGCACACTGGTGCTTATGCCGATGCTGAAACCGAAGAAGCACAACATAAAGAACTTAAAAAAATTGCCGCAGGCGCAAGTTATGCTGCGAGTAAAGGTCTTATCGTTAATGCTGGTCATGGTTTGACGTATCATAATGTTGAAGCTATTGCTGCATTGCCAGAAATCTATGAATTAAATATTGGCCACTCTATTATGGGAAGAGCTATGTTTGATGGATTAGAGAAGGCGGTCGCTGATATGCATAAAATAATGCTAGGTGCTCGTAAATAATGGCAATTGTTGGTCTTGGGACTGATATAGCTGAAATAGAAAGGGTTGAGAAAGCCCTTTCTCGTTCAGGAGATACGTTCGCTGAGCGCATCTTAAGCACATCTGAATTTAATAAATATCAATCATTAAAGCAAAAAGGACGCTTCTTAGCTAAACGTTTTGCAGCAAAAGAAGCCGCTTCTAAAGCGTTAGGGACCGGTATTGCACACGGTGTTACCTTTCATGATTTTACCATCTCTAATGATGAGAATGGTAAACCACTATTAACACTCTCAGGTAAGGCGCTTGCTTTATCACAACAAAAGAGTGTCTCTCATATTCACCTGACTATTTCTGATGAGCGTCATTACGCGGTAGCAACCGTGATTCTTGAATCTTAAGCGTGCTAATACTTTGTGCTAAGTGAGTTGACCTCTGCTCAACTTAGCCATTGTTGTGCATCTTTGGTTACTTTTTCCATTTCATCTTGAAGTTCAAATAATTCAGGCTCAATATCTGCGATTAATTGCTCTTGTCTGAGTGATGTCTCGATTAAATTACATAATTGTTTTAATCGTGGTACACCGCAATAAGAACTACTGCCGTGTAATTTATGGATATACTGACATAATTCTTCTGCTGAAGAATCTCCTTCGAGTGCTTTCTCTATCCATCCATTAACTTCAGGAATGAACTCAATAAGCATTTGTAGCATCTCTTTTGCGAGATCTTCTTTTCCTGCTGACTGTTTTAAAGCGATAGTCCAATCTATGCTTTCGGCAATATTATCTTGAACTTCCTTCATCGACGCCTCCGGAATAACGTCAGGAAGGATAGTTATTTTTTCGACATCGCTATTGTCAGTAAGTGGGCTCCAATGAATGATAACTTGTTGTAATACATGTTCTTCAATTGGTTTTGTTAAGTAATCATCCATTCCTTCATTGATCAGGCGTTCTCGTTCGCCTTCCATTGCATGAGCAGTCACCGCCACAATTGGTGTTTGAGCATTTAAAACTGTTTTACGGATCTCTTTACAGGCCATTACACCATCCATTTTAGGCATTTGGATATCCATTAATATGATATCAAATGTTTGTTCTGTGGCTTGTTGAACTGCATCGATGCCATTTTTACAAGTAACTACCGTCTCAACTTGTTCATGTAAAAGAGCTGAAATGAGTTTGAGGTTTGCTGGGTTGTCATCAACAGCCATCACTTTAATAGGTAAACGCTGCGCTGCATCATGGGATGCCATTAGATCAGGCAGAGCAGGAACCTGCTCAAACTGATTTTGTATTAAGAGCGCATCTAATAATTTTTTCTTAGCAAATGGTTTTGATAAACATGTTATATGTGGCAGCTGATTCAGTTTTTCTGTTAGGGCAAGTTCAGTGCTTGGTAAGCCAATGACAATCTTTGGACAATAAGGTGATAATTTATCTGAGATGACTTTCAATAATTCTGCACTTGGCTTTGCGTTAGAACTTAAGCTGATCAATGCAAAATCATGGGGTTCAATGTTTTCAGGCAGAGTTGAGCGATAGGTAACAAACACACCATGATGAATGAACTGCTGTTGTAAAATAGAAGCCGACTGCATATTTGGCTCTATTAATAGCAGCTTTTTCTTATCTAACTGTTGAACGTCACGTTCATCAATCATTGGTAATTCAGTTTGAGTCATTTTAACGGTAAACCAGAAGGTAGACCCTTGGTGTAGGCGGCTGCTTAAACCAATCTCGCCTCCCATTTGAGCCACTAGTTTTTGTGTAATCACAAGCCCTAGACCTGTACCACCATAGCGTCGAGAAATACTCGCATCAGCTTGACTGAATGCTTGGAAAAGTTGAGCTTGTTGGCGCTCAGAAATACCAATCCCGGTATCTCGAACAACAAACTGAAGATCAATGCTGTCATCATGCAAATGTTTCAGATCAACAGAGATATCAATATTGCCTTTTTCGGTAAATTTAATGGAATTACCCACTAGATTATTAAGCACTTGTTGAATACGTAATG
This sequence comes from Aliivibrio sifiae, assembly GCF_002954705.1. Taxonomy (GTDB): domain Bacteria; phylum Pseudomonadota; class Gammaproteobacteria; order Enterobacterales; family Vibrionaceae; genus Aliivibrio; species Aliivibrio sifiae_A. Next base: position 2,317,551 of record NZ_MSCO01000001.1, on the reverse strand, counting down.
GATCACCAATGAGGCCTGATGGGACACGTTGATCAATTTTAAGGGTTATTTCCAACCCTTTCTCATGGGCGCTTGGAGCAAGAAGACTAACCACTTCATCAAGGCTGTCTTGAACATTAAATGGCAGGTTCTCAAGCAGTAACTTACCAGCTTCTAGTTTTGAGAAATCAAGAATGTCATTAATGATGGTTAATAGGTTATTTGCTGAGCGTTCAATTGTTTGTAGGTAATCTTGCTGGTGTGCTGAAAGAGAGGTTTTTAGCATTTGGCGCGTAAAGCCAATCACACCATTAAGTGGTGTTCTTAATTCGTGAGACATGTTGGCTAAGAATTCAGATTTAACACGAGCTGCTTCTTGAGCTCGTTTTTTCGCAATATCTAACTCTACGTTTTGAATCTCTAATTGCTCTAAGGTTTCACGCAAGTCAGACGTCGCTTGATCGATACTTTGTTGCATCTCAACATGATATTCAGATAAAGAAATCGCCATGGCATTGATACCATTCTTAAGGGTATCTAGTTCACCATGCAATTTGTTCTCAATACGTACATTTAAATGGCCACGACGGATCCGGTCAACCACACTAACCATATGCGAAATCGGTTGGGTTACATCTTGCATTAAGCGATAAGCAAAAACACCTGACAAACTAAGCCCGAGAATCAAAACAATTAAAGCGGAAAATATTTCTTGGTATTGTTGTAATCGTAAGCTAGATAAATCGAGTTCTATAGCGATGTAGCCCAAAGGCTCATTCATATGTGATGAGTCAAAGTTTGCTGAAAATTGCCCCTCAGGAAGGATAGGGGTTCTTAATATTAATGATTCATCTTGAAATGAAATATCAAGTAATAGAGGAATAGGTTTGTCTTTAGGAAACGTTAAGCTTTCAAAGTTAGGATGGAAGTTGGAGGTTACAAACAGTTCATGTTTTTCATCAAATACGGCAATACTACGCACAATCTTAGAGTGTTTTCGATGAGCGTAGCTGATCAAGCGTCGGACCGCTTCTCGGTTTTTACCCGTCATGCCGTATTCACTCGAAATCGCTAGTGGTTCAATGATACTTGTACCGCTAGAGATTAGTTGAGCTTCCAAATCATTGTATCGGTTCATAGTAAAGAAACCACTAAGTAGTAAACCGATAATTAATGTTGGTGCCAATGTCAGGGTGATGACTCGCGCGCGCAAACCGTATTTTGTCATATTTATTCGTTCTGATTAACTTCCTTGAGCGCGTAGCTTAATCAAGTTAGAGAGTAACCTCAATTATTCTATGCGGAAATCGTAAACTGAAACGTAAATGAATTACTAATCAGCGCTACATCTTAATGTGGTTTCGGTATAATGGCGCTAATTTCAGTAAATCAGGCAATAATCATGGCTCAATTCTTCAAAGCTAAAAAGAAAGCTTCAGTAAACAGTAAGCATCAATCTGTTGATGTGGTTCGATTAGATCATAACGGCGCCGGTATCGCTTTTGTGGATAAGAAGCCAGTGTTTATTGAGGGCGCTTTACCTGAAGAAAAGGCCATCATTCAATTTACAGAACAGAAAAAACAGTATTCTCGTGCAGCCTTAATTAAGCTGACACAAGAAAGCAGTAAACGCCAAGAGCCAATTTGTCATCATTATCATGAGTGTGGTGGTTGTAATTTACAACACTTACAACATGATGAACAAATTGTAGCTAAAAATAATAAGCTACAAGAGTTAATGCAAAAACAAGGGGTTGAATGTTGTGATATGGTTGCCCCTATTGTTGGTAACGAAAAAAGTTACCGCCGTAGAGCTCGTATTAGTTTAATGGTTAACAAACAAACGCATCAGCTTGATTTTGGATTCAGAAAAAAACAGAGCAAAGCCATTGTTAATGTTCGCCATTGTCCAGTTTTAGTTAATGAACTTGACCAGCATCTAGAGTCACTTTATGTCTTATTGAATCAACTCAAAGGTAAAAAGAACTTAGGACATGTAGAGTTAGTACAAGCTGATAATGGCAGCGTATTACTTATTCGACATATGGCTGACTTTAATGAAAAAGACAATCAAGCGTTAGTTAATTATTGTGAAGAACGCAATTTGATTCTATACCTAATGCCTGAATCAGATGTATTGAATCATGTGCGTGGAGAAGAACCGTATTATCTTATTAATGGCGCTAAAATTTATTTTACACCTAAAGATTTTATTCAAGTAAATGCGTCAATAAATGAAAGCATGGTAAACCAAGCCCTGAATTGGTTAGATCTTAATGCTGACGATAGCGTACTTGATCTATTCTGTGGATTAGGGAATTTCAGTTTACCTCTTGCTCAACAAGTACAAAAGGTGATTGGGATTGAAGGTGTGGATGAGATGGTTCAACGCGCTCAATCGAATGCAAAAAGAAATGCACTAGACAATGTGACGTTTTATCAAGCAAATTTAGAAGAAAGCATTGATTATCAAGTGTGGGCTAGCACAAAGTTTACAAAGATTTTACTCGATCCTGCTAGAGCAGGGGCTGCAGGAGTGATGCAAACTGTGGCAAAATTGAAACCTCAAACCGTGGTTTATGTATCGTGCAATCCTGCAACGCTTGCACGCGATAGCCAATTACTTATTCAACACGGTTACAAGCTGACGAGGCTAGGAATGCTTGACATGTTCCCACAGACAGGACATTTAGAATCTATGGCCTTGTTTGAGCGATAACTGGTAGTAAAAAAATATCAGAAACGCTAAATGGAGCCAAACAGAATCATTATAAAATTGGATTATAGGAAACGGACATGGTCGCAGTTCGCGGAGCACATCTTAAGGAAAATGAAGAGTTCGAGTTAGGTGAATGGATCACCAGCCTTGAACAAGATAAAAACACCTCAAAAAAATTAACAGAGGTGTATAAACAATGTGAAGAGTTAGTCGCTTCTCATGAAGAAGGACAGCTCTTGCTATGGCGTGGTCGTGAGATGATCGAAATATTGATCACCTTAAGCATGGACAAGCCAACCCTTATTGCCGCTCAGTTATTTCCTTTAGTTTCCTCTGGTGTTTTAGGCAGAGAAACGTTAACTGAGAACTACAATAAAGAAATTGAAAAATTGATCGATGGCGTTGAAGAGATGGACGCGATTGGTCAACTGAATGCATCTGTAGGTGCAAAATCAGCGTCTTCTCAAGTGGATAATATCCGTCGAATGTTACTGGCGATGGTAGACGATTTCCGTTGTGTGATCATTAAATTGGCAGAGCGTATTTGTAATCTACGTGAAGTAAAAAACGAACCAGATGAAGTACGCCGAGCTGCAGCAAAAGAGTGTAATAACTTATATGCACCATTAGCAAATCGCCTAGGTATTGGTCAGTTGAAATGGGAAATTGAAGATTATTCTTTCCGCTATCAGCATCCTGATACTTATAAGAAAATTGCTAAACAATTATCGGAGCGCCGTATTGTTCGTGAGCAATATATTGAGGATTTCGTCACCGGATTGAGTGATGAAATGCATGAATATAATATCAATGCAGAGGTGAGTGGACGCCCTAAACACATCTACAGCATTTGGCGTAAGATGCAGAAAAAGAGCTTGGAATTTGACGAGCTATTTGATGTGCGTGCGGTTCGTATTATTGCTGACAAACTCCAAGATTGTTATGCGGCTCTTGGTGTTGTTCATACTAAATTTAAGCATTTGCCAAGTGAATTTGATGATTATGTAGCAAATCCTAAACCAAATGGATATCAATCTATTCATACAGTGGTATTAGGCCCTGAAGGGAAGACGATTGAAATCCAGATCCGTACCAAGGATATGCATGAAGACTCTGAGTTAGGGGTTGCAGCGCATTGGAAATATAAAGAAGGTTCATCAAACAGCAGCCGTAGTGGCTATGATGAAAAAATTACGTGGTTACGTAAGCTGCTTGATTGGCAAGAAGAGATGTCTGATTCTGGTGAAATGCTTGATGAACTTCGAAGCCAAGTATTTGATGATCGCGTTTATGCCTTTACGCCACGTGGTGATGTGGTCGACTTACCAATGGGGGCAACACCGCTAGACTTCGCTTATCACATTCACTCAGAAGTAGGTCATCGTTGTATTGGAGCTAAAGTAGGTGGACGAATCGTTCCATTTACACATCAGCTGACAATGGGGGATCAAGTTGAGATTATCACCCAAAAAGAGCCTAACCCATCACGAGATTGGTTAAACCCAACACTTGGGTTTGTTAACTCAGGTCGCGCTCGGGCTAAGATTAATGCGTGGTTTAGAAAACAGAGTCGTGAAAAGAATCTTGATGCAGGTAAAGAGATCTTAGAAGTTGAACTTGCTAAGATTGGCGGTACATTAAAAGATGCGGAGAGATATGCTTTAAAGCGCTTTAATGTTAATACCCCTGACGAATTATATGCGGGTGTTGGGAGTGGTGATTTACGTATTAACCAAGTGATTAATCATATTAATGCGCTTGTTAATAAACCAACTGCAGCACAAGAAGATCAAAAAGCTTTAGAGCAACTGCAAGAGTCAGAGGCGAAAGCTCAAGCTCATGCCCAAGCACAAAATAAGAAACGTAATGACGCGGTTGTCGTTGAAGGTGTTGATAATTTAATGACTCACCTTGCTCGTTGTTGTCAACCGATCCCTGGTGACCCCATTGCTGGATATATAACACAAGGTCGTGGTATATCGGTTCATCGCAGTGACTGTGATCAATTAAATGAATTACGCCACCATGCGGCAGAGCGTATTATTGATACCGTGTGGGGCAGTGGTTTTGTCGGTTCTTATATTTTGACATTGCGGATCACTGCAATGGATCGTTCTGGTTTATTGAAAGATCTGACAAGTTTATTTGCTAATGAAAAAGTAAAAGTGTCAGGCATGAAAAGCCGAAATGATTATAAGAAACAACTAACTATCATGGATTTTGATTTGGAAGTATTTAATGCGGATATTCTTGGCCGATTAATTACTAGAGTTGAACAAGTAAAAGACGTAATAGAAGCGATTCGATTATCGTAATGATAAAAAAATGAATTGTTAACGTTAAGTTGTTGATTGTTGATAATTATGTTTTTTAAGCCGAATGTTATTTATGACATTCGGCTTTTTTATTGAAAAAAGATCTCAAGTTCTGAAAACTCAGGCCGTAAATATGTGTATCAACGATGAATTATAGGCTTCTTATCCTATAACAATAAGTGAAGCCGACCGGAGCAAACATTATGTCAATTTCAGTAAATACAAATATCTCAGCAATGACAGCACAACGTTACATGAACAATGCAACGGCTGCTCAAGCTGATTCAATGGAGAAATTGTCTTCAGGTTCAAAAATCAACAGCGCAGCTGATGATGCTTCTGGTCTGCAAATTTCAAATCGTATGACAGCACAAACTCGTGGCTTGAACGTAGCAGTTCGAAACGCCAATGATGGTATGTCTATTGCACAAACGGCTGAAGGTGCAATGAAAGAAACAACAAACGTACTGCAGCGTTTACGTGATCTATCATTACAATCTTCAAACGGCTCAAATACTGATGCTGATCGTCAAGCGATGCAAGAAGAAGCAAGCTCACTGACAGATGAGTTAAACCGTATTGCAGAAACAACCTCTTTTGCTGGTACTCGTTTAATTAATGGCGAATTTGGCACAAAATCTTTCCAAATTGGTGCTGATTCTGGTGAAGCAGTCGCAATGACACTAAACAGCATGCGTGCTGACGCAGCAACAATGGGTGGTAAATCGTACTTCGCAGAAGAAGGTCGCGATATCAATTGGACTGTAGGTAAAGAAAATACGCAGTTTAATGTGACATACAATGATAAAAACGGCAGCCCTCAAGAGATCCAAATCTCTGCAAAGGCAGGAGATGACATCGAAGAATTAGCGACGTACATTAATGGTCAAACAAATGAGCTAAGCGCTTCTGTGACTGAAGATGGTGTACTTCAAGTGTTCATGTCAGGTGAAAATATTTCTTCACCATTAGAGTTTAATGGTTCTTTAGCAAACGAATTAAAGATGGGTGGTGAGTCAGACGATACTGTTGCGTCAATGGACTTAACAACTGTTGGTGGCGCTCAGCGCTCTATTGATGTGATTGATGCTGCTCTAGAGTATGTTGATGGCAATCGTGCTTCATTAGGTGCATTCCAAAACCGTTTTGAAAGTGCCGTTAAAAATTTAACGAACATCAATGAAAATATAACTGATTCAAATAGCCAAATTAAAGATACAGACTTTGCTAAAGAAACAACGAACTTAACGAAGACGCAAATTTTAAGTCAATCAAGTTCGTCAATTTTGGCACAAGCAAAACAAGCACCAAGCATGGCAATGAGTTTGTTAGGTTAAGTTAACAAAAAGCCTTCTTAATTTAAGGCGAATGTATTTTTAAAAAAGCGGTGACTATAATGGTCACCGCTTTTTTTTGTTTTTAAATCGAAGGGATAGATATGACCGCTCAAAATAGCATTGAACAGTTACTCTTAATAATGGCTCAATTAAGAGATAAAGAATCAGGTTGTCCATGGGATAGAAAGCAGACGTTTGATTCTATTATCCCACATACTATAGAAGAGACTTATGAAGTAGTGGATGCAATTCATAAGAAGGACTGGGAGAACTTAAAAGAAGAGTTAGGTGATTTATTATTCCAAGTCATTTTCTATGCGCAAATGACGAAAGAAGAGGGGTTATTCGATTTTAATGATGTAGTAGAGACACTAAATGAAAAGTTGGTTCGTCGCCATCCACACGTCTTTGGAAGTGATGTATTTTCATCAGAAGAAGAAATTGCAGCGAATTGGGATAAAGTGAAGCAGAAAGAACGCTTGGATAAAGGATTATTGAAGCAATATTCATCTTCTCAACAGAGTATTTTAGATTCAATTCCAAGTGCTTTACCTGGGTTATTACGAGCAAATAAAATTCAAAAACAGTGTGCAAAAGTTGGTTTTGATTGGGATGAACTAAAACCGGTTGCTGATAAAGTAAATGAAGAGGTTGCAGAGGTATTAGAGGAAGCTTTAAAAATACCAAGAGATGAAGATAAATTAGAAGAAGAGTTAGGCGATTTACTTTTTGCGACAGTAAATTTTTCTCGTCATTTAGGAAAAAATCCAGAGCAAGCGTTATGCAAGGCAAATGATAAATTTGAACGCCGTTTTCGTCAAATTGAAGTGAACGTCGCCAAAAAACACAAAACTATACAGCAATGTGATTTAAATGAACTAGACTCAGAATGGGAAAATGTGAAGCGAAGTGAGCAGAATTGATTTGGAGCAAAAAATAAATCAATTAACTGTGATACTTTTCACGTTGTGGCGATAAAGCGGTTCTGGTATATTCATTTCCCGTCCAGATAAAATCCATTTTATTCCTCATTACACCAATTTCAGGTAACGTATGACGACGAATTACATTTTTGTAACTGGCGGGGTTGTATCCTCACTAGGTAAAGGTATTGCAGCAGCATCATTAGCAGCTATTCTTGAAGCTCGTGGCTTAAAAGTCACTATGATGAAGCTTGACCCATACATCAACGTTGATCCAGGCACTATGAGCCCAACTCAACACGGTGAAGTATTCGTCACGGAAGACGGCGCAGAAACTGATCTAGATTTAGGTCACTACGAGCGCTTCATTCGCACCAAAATGACTAAACGTAATAACTTTACAGCGGGTCGAGTATACGCAGATGTTCTACGTAAAGAACGTCGTGGCGACTACTTAGGTGCAACTATTCAAGTTATCCCTCATATTACGAATGCGATTAAAGAACGTGTTATTTCTGGCGCTGATGGCCATGATATCGCAATCGTAGAAGTTGGTGGCACTGTTGGTGATATTGAATCTCTACCATTCATGGAAGCGATTCGTCAACTTGCTGTTGAGCTAGGCCGTGAACACACAATGTTTATGCACTTAACTCTTGTTCCTTATTTAGGTGCAGCGGGTGAGCTTAAAACTAAGCCGACTCAACACTCAGTAAAAGAACTTCTATCTATTGGTATCCAACCAGATATCCTAGTTTGCCGTTCTGATCGTGTTATTCCAGCAAACGAACGTAAGAAAATTGCTCTTTTCTGTAACGTACAAGAAAAAGCAGTTATCTCAATGAAAGACGTAGATTCAATCTACAAAATCCCACAATTAATCCGAGCGCAAGGTACTGATGATTTAGTATGTCAACGTTTTGGAATCACAGCTCCAGAAGCGGACCTGTCTGAGTGGGAACAAGTAATTTATGAAGAAGCGAACCCAACTGGTGAAGTTACTATCGGTATGGTTGGTAAATACATAGAATTACCAGACGCTTATAAGTCAGTAAACGAAGCATTAAAACATGCGGGCTTGAAAAACCGTCTAAACGTCACTATTAAATATGTAGACTCGCAAGATGTTGAGTCTAAAGGTACAGAGATCCTAGAAGGTCTAGATGCAATTCTAGTCCCTGGCGGTTTCGGTGACCGCGGTGTTGAAGGCAAGATCCTTGCTGCTCAATACGCTCGTGAAAATGCAGTACCATATTTAGGAATCTGTCTTGGTATGCAAGTTGCGTTAATTGAATATGCGCGTAACGTTGCTAATATGGAAGGGGCTCACTCTTCTGAATTCTCTAAAGACACGAAATTCCCAGTTGTTGGTCTAATTACTGAGTGGATTGATGGCGAAGGTAATGTTGAAGAGCGTACTGAGAAGTCAGATTTAGGAGGCACTATGCGCCTAGGTTCTCAGCTATGTCACCTTGCGAAAGGTTCTAAAGCTCGTGAGCTTTACGGTAACGCAACTGTTGAAGAGCGTCACCGTCACCGTTATGAAGTAAACAACAATTTACTTCCTCAGCTTGAAAAAGCCGGTCTTAAAATTTCTGGTCTATCAGCTGATAAGAAGCTTGTGGAAATCATTGAACTTCCTAACCACCCATGGTTTGTGGCTGCTCAATTCCACCCAGAATTCACATCAACACCTCGTGATGGTCACCCATTATTTGAAGGTTTTGTTAAAGCAGCAGGCGAAAATGCTCGCGGTGAATTCGAAAAGTAATAGGATTTACGGATGGCTGCTCAATGTTGTAGCAGCTATTTTTAGCTTTTAAATTAAAGATAAAGTAGAGGAAACACAATGTCTAAGATCGTTAAAGTTCTAGGTCGTGAAATCATCGATTCTCGTGGTAACCCAACAGTTGAAGCTGAAGTTCACCTAGAAAGTGGTTTTGTAGGTATGGCTGCTGCTCCATCTGGCGCATCTACAGGTTCTCGTGAAGCTCTTGAGCTACGTGATGGCGACAAATCTCGTTTCCTAGGTAAAGGTGTTCTTAAAGCTATCGCAGCTGTAAATGGTCCAATCGCAGAAGCTCTAATCGGCAAAGACGCGAAAAACCAAGCTGAAATCGACCAAATCATGATCGATTTAGATGGTACAGAAAACAAAGCAAACTTCGGTGCTAACGCAATCCTTGCTGTTTCTCTAGCAAATGCTAAAGCTGCTGCAGCTGCTAAATCTATTCCTCTTTACGCTCACATTGCTGAACTAAACGGCACTGCAGGCGTATTCTCTATGCCTCTACCAATGATGAACATCATCAACGGTGGCGAGCACGCTGATAACAACGTTGATATTCAAGAATTCATGATTCAACCTGTTGGCGCTAAAACACTTAAAGAAGCTCTACGCATCGGCGCAGAAGTTTTCCACAACCTAGCTAAAGTTCTTAAGTCTAAAGGCTACAGCACTGCAGTTGGTGATGAAGGTGGTTTCGCTCCTAACCTTAAATCTAACGCTGAAGCGCTAGAAGTTATCGCAGAAGCTGTTGCAGCTGCTGGTTACGAGCTAGGTAAAGACGTTACTCTTGCTATGGACTGTGCTGCTTCTGAGTTCTTCAACAAAGAAGACGGTATCTACGACCTTAAAGGCGAAGGTAAGAAATTTACGGCTGAAGAATTCAACCATTACCTAGCTGGTCTTGTTGAGCAATTCCCTATCGTATCTATCGAAGATGGTCTTGATGAGTCTGATTGGACTGGTTTCAAACACCAAACTGAACTTCTAGGCGATAAAATCCAACTAGTTGGTGACGATCTATTCGTTACAAACACTAAGATTCTTGCTCGTGGTATCGAAGAAGGCATCACTAACTCAATTCTTATCAAGTTCAACCAAATCGGTTCACTTACAGAGACTCTAGCTGCAATCAAGATGGCTAAAGATGCTGGTTTCACAGCAGTTATCTCTCACCGTTCTGGCGAAACTGAAGATGCAACAATTGCTGATCTAGCAGTTGGTACAGCTGCAGGTCAAATCAAAACTGGTTCTATGAGCCGTTCTGACCGTGTTGCTAAGTACAACCAACTAATCCGTATCGAAGAAGCTCTAGGTGAACTAGCGCCATTCAACGGTCTTAAAGAAGTTAAAGGTCAATAATCTCAATTTTTGAGAAAATGCCTTAATTCTTTAATCGTTCGATTAGAATTTAGATATAAAAACCGTCTCATTTGAGGCGGTTTTTTTTATTTCAGCTAGACAGCTAGTGAAGTTCTAATGAGGGGTTGATATAGTTAAGGGTAGCTTTTTATCATTGTCAATTTTCGGAGTAACTATGCGTACATTTGCCATTTTATTATTGGTCACATTAGGTTGGCTTCAATATACCTTATGGTTTGGAAAAAATGGGATGTCAGATTACGCACAGGTCTCAAACGATGTCACATTGCAAGAAGAGGTCAATCAAGGTTTACGCAATCGAAATGAACAAATGTTTGCTGAAATCGATGATTTGAAAAAAGGCTCAGAAGCAATTGAAGAGCGTGCTCGACATGAGTTGGGAATGATAAAAAAAGGTGAAACATTTTATCGAATCATTGATGAAAATAGTGAAGAATAAGTCATGATCTCTTTACCTTCTATTACTGCTATCGTTCCTGCTGCTGGTGTCGGCAGTCGTATGAAAGCAGATCGTCCTAAGCAATATTTATTATTGAATGGAAAAACGGTCTTAGAGCACACGCTTGAACAATTACTGTCTTACCCTTTAATTGATACTGTCATTGTTGCAGTTAGTGATACTGACCCGTATTTTGGTGAATTAGCGATAGCTAAAGATAAACGGGTTATTCGAGTTTCTGGTGGGGCAGAGCGAGCCGATTCTGTACTTTCTGGATTAACTTATGTAAAAAATAATCAGCTGAGTGAATGGAGCATGGTTCATGATGCCGCTCGTCCTTGTATCCGTCATACTGATATTGAAAAACTGATTGAAGAAGTAGTACCCCATCATGTGGGGGGGATTCTTGCTTCTCCTGTCCGAGACACTATGAAGCAAGCGACACCTGAAAATAAGATTGATACAACCATTGATCGTAGTGTGCTATGGCATGCATTAACACCTCAACTTTTTACCACAGATCTTTTATATACAGCCTTAAAAACAGGATTAGAGAAGTCATTCTTAATCACTGATGAATCGTCAGCGATTGAATTAATGGGATATCAACCTAAATTGGTTCAAGGTCGTGCCGATAACCTAAAGATCACCCAGCCAGAAGATCTTGATTTGGCTGAGTTTTATCTTAAAAAAATGAAAAAGGAAACCAAATAATGAGAATTGGACACGGATTTGATGTACATAAATTTGGTGGTGAAGGCCCTGTCATTATTGGTGGTGTCAGTGTTCCTTATGAGCAAGGTTTGATAGCGCACTCTGATGGCGATGTCGCATTGCATGCATTGAGTGATGCTCTACTTGGAGCGATTGCTGAGGGGGATATTGGTCGTCATTTTCCTGATACTGATGATAAATGGAAAGGTGCAGACAGCAGAGCTTTATTGCGTGATGTCTACCGTCGTGTAAAAGAAAAAGGATTAGTTTTAGGTAATGCTGACGTCACTATTATTGCACAAGCTCCTAAAATGGCACCACATATTCAAGCAATGTGCGCAGCAATTGCAGAAGATTTAGAAACAGAACTTGGTAATGTTAATGTAAAAGCGACAACGTCCGAACGTCTCGGTTTTACAGGAAGAAAAGAAGGCATTGCTTGTGAAGCAGTAGTGCTGTTAGTTAACGCATCTTAATTAGAGATACATTCTATGTCAGACATTATGTCTAATTTTTCGTGGTTATACGGAAAGCCAGTGGCTACAGGTAAATTAAAACAATTACCTGAGCATTTTATCGTTAAAGAAGTATTAGGTTTTACGTTCACAGGAAAGGGTGAACACTTAATGGTTAAGATCCGTAAAACGGGTGAAAACACTAAGTATGTAGCAAACGAGCTAGCAAAGTTTTGTGGTGTAAAATCAAAAGATATTAGTTGGGCGGGCCTTAAAGACCGTCATGCAATAACAGAGCAATGGTTGAGTGTTCATTTACCAAAAAGTGATCACTTTAAATTTGCTTTGTTTGAAGCGACGCACCCAGGTGTTGAAATTTTAGAAATGACGCGCCATAACAAAAAATTGCGTCCAGGTGATCTTCTAGGGAATAGCTTCCAGTTAATAGCGACTGAAGTGACGGATATGGATGATGTTCTGTCTCGCTTGGACAAAGTAAAAGTATCAGGGGTTCCTAATTACTTTGGCTCTCAACGTTTTGGTCATGAAGGCAATAACGTAACAGAAGCTCGTCGTTGGGGTCGTGAAAACGTACGCACTCGTGATAATACAAAACGTAGCTTCTATTTATCAGCGGCTCGTTCATGGATTTTCAATCATATTGTTTCTCAAAGAATAACAGAGGGTTACTTCACTCAACCTGTTGATGGTGATATTCTACTTGATCAAAATGGTCGTACGGTTAATGAGAATGTAACCTCGGAAGAGAATGTTCAAAAAGTTCAAGATGGTGACTGGTCAATTAGTGCTGCATTAGCGGGTGATAATCAATTACCAACAAGTGAAACTGCATTAACTCTAGAGCAACCACAACTTGATGCTGAACCAGATTTAATGGCCTTGATCCGTGGTAACCGTATGCGCCATGAGCGTCGTGCTATTGAGTTACACCCAGAGAATCTTAGTTGGTCAGCTGAAGGTGATACGTTAACGCTTAATTTCTCTTTAACATCGGGCAGTTTTGCAACCGTAATTATGCGTGAGCTATTGCAAGAAATTGAAGTAGAACGTACATACGAGTAATTCAATTTTAAAGAAAGGAATGGAGATAAGAGTGAATAAGTTGCGCATATTGTTAAGTAATGATGATGGTGTCTTTGCTGAAGGGATAAATACCCTCGCGGTCGTATTATCAGATATTGCGGATATTACTATTGTTGCTCCTGATCGTAATCGTTCTGGTGCATCAAATTCATTAACTCTTGAATCTCCACTTCGAGTTCGTCAAATTGAAACAAATATTCATTCAGTGCAAGGGACACCAACAGATTGCGTGCATTTTGCATTGAATGAATTAATGAAAGATGATCTTCCTGATTTGATTATTGCTGGTATAAACCATGGCGCAAATTTAGGGGACGATACTTTATATTCAGGCACGGTTGCTGCTGCAACAGAGGGGCATTTTCTTGGATTACCCGCTATTGCAATGTCTTTAGTTGGTCGCACACATTTTGATACTGCAGCTCGAGTTGCATTAGAATTAGTAAAAACACATTTAAAGAATCCGCTAACAACCAAAAGGGTGTTGAATGTTAATGTGCCGGATTGTGAGTATTCTGAAATAACTAAGTGGGAAGTCACTCGATTAGGCGCAAGGCACCACTCTGAAAGTATGATAAAAGAGACTGATCCTCGCGGAGAAATTATTTATTGGTTAGGTCCTCCTGGGAAAAAGCAGGATGCAGGCCAAGGTACCGATTTCTACGCAATTAAACATAATTGTGTGTCTGTAACGCCATTACAAGTTGATTTAACCGCTCATGATTCATTAACAATGATGAGCGATTGGCTATCAATTGAGAGTACTAACTAATGCTTCATTCTCGAACTGAATTACTTGATCAATTTTTGCGTCAACAAGGCATCAAAGACGAAGCGGTTTTATCAGCTATTCGTTTATTGCCGCGTGAACGTTTTGTTTCTGAGGCATTAGCTCATCAGGCCTATCAAAACAATGCATTGCCTATTGGTGAAGGACAAACGATCTCTCAGCCTTATATTGTCGCTAAAATGACTGAGCTACTCATGTTACAGCGAGAGTCTAATGTTCTAGAAATAGGAACCGGTTCGGGTTATCAAACTGCAGTATTAGCGCAATTGATAGATCACGTTAATTCAGTTGAACGAATTAAATCACTTCAATGGAATGCAAAGCGATTATTGAAGCGATTAGACATATATAACATATCAACAAAACATGCTGATGGGTGGAAAGGATGGGCCAGTAAATCGCCATTTGATGCCATCATTGTTACCGCTGCCGCAGAATCCATTCCTGATGATCTATTATTGCAATTAAAAGATGGTGGGAGGTTGGTTATACCCGTAGGGGAGACAGAGCAGCAGTTACTTCGAATTATTCGTCATGGTGATGAATTTCATTCAGAGGCGATAGAAGAAGTTCGTTTCGTCCCATTAATTGCAGGTGAATTAGCATAATCATAATGAAAAAAATAACCGTGACTCCTTCTCGTTTGTGGCTTATTGCCGCTACTTTTATTCTATTACTTTCAGGCTGCTCTATGGGGCCTCATCGTCCTGCTCCTGTATCTAGTGTAAATAAGAGTTCTTCATCGTATGGCGGCGCTGAGCGTGGCAGTTATCGTGGTAGTTACTACCAAGTTGAGAAAGGTGACACTTTATATTTTATTTCTTATGTAACCAATAAAGATGTTAAAGAATTGATCGCACATAATGAATTAAAAGCACCTTATGTGATTCATCCAGGTCAAAAGCTTAAATTATGGGGGCCTAAATATATCGCTCCTGCGTATGGCGATGATGGTTATTTAGTTAGTAACAATAGCACCTCTAAAACCACGAATACTGCTGCTGTAGCAGTTGTACCAGTGGCTAATAATAAACCTGTTACCAAGGCTACACCAACAGTGTCGAGTAGCACAAAATCACCATCTGTACAAAAACAAAGCACAAAAAAGGTTGAAAACACCAAATCGAAGGAGTATGTTAAAACTAACAAACCGGTAACAACTGCTAAGTCGAAACCAGTTGCTAAAGCAAAACCGGCAGTTAAACCAAAACCAGTATCTAAACCTAAATCAGTAGAAAAAAAATCGGAAAAGGTAGGTTCCTGGTTATGGCCAACAAAAGGGCGAATAATCGCTAAGTTTTCAACAGGAGATCAAGGAAATAAAGGGATAGATATCGCAGGTCAACGAGGCCAAGACATCATCTCTACCGCTAAAGGAACAGTGGTATATGCAGGTAATGCATTAAGAGGTTATGGTAATTTAATCATTATTAAACATAACGACGATTACTTAAGTGCTTATGCTCATAATGAATCACTGTTTGTTAAAGAAGGTCAAAATATTACCGCGGGACAAAAAATTGCATCAATGGGTAGCTCAAGTACGAGCAGTGTTCGTTTGCACTTTGAGATCCGCTTTAGAGGGAAATCGGTAAATCCACAACGGTATTTACCGTAACAGGGATGACATAGCTGAGTTGTAATGTCTTGCTGGCTCGCCATGGGGAGGCGCTATGAGTAAAAGCAATGCAGTAACTAAAGAAATTGAAGAGTTCGATTTAGATACAGTAAATGACAGTGACGTTGTTGCTGCTGATGAGTCGGAACGTTTAGAGGTCACCAGTTCACAGAAGGTAATGGATGCTACGCAACTTTACTTAGGTGAAATTGGTTTTTCTCCACTACTAACTGCTGAAGAAGAAGTTTACTTTAGCCGCTTAGCTTTAAAAGGTGATGTTGCCGCGCGATCTCGAATGATTGAAAGTAATCTTCGATTGGTAGTGAAAATAGCTCGTCGTTATAATCACCGTGGTCTTGCGTTATTGGATTTAGTTGAAGAGGGTAATCTTGGCTTAATCCGTGCGGTTGAAAAATTTGATCCAGAGAGAGGATTTCGCTTTTCTACCTACGCTACTTGGTGGATACGTCAAACCATTGAACGTGCCATCATGAATCAAACTCGAACTATCCGCTTGCCTATTCATGTCGTTAAAGAACTGAATGTTTACTTACGTGCAGCTCGTGAATTATCACAAAAACTTGATCATGAACCAACACCTGAAGAAATTGCAGAAAAGCTTGATAAACCAGTGAGTGATGTAAGTCGTATGCTGCGTTTAAATGAACGAGTCGCTTCTGTTGATTCTATGGTGGCTGGTGAATCTGATAAAGCTCTGCTTGATATCTTACCTGATACTAAACATGCAGATCCTGAGTCAGAAACTCAAAAAGACGATATTAATGCCTCTTTGGTTGGTTGGCTTGGTCAGCTTAACCCAAAACAAAAAGAAGTCGTTGCGCGTCGTTTTGGTTTATTAGGATATGAAACTGCAACGTTAGAGCAAGTAGGTAAAGAGATTGGATTAACACGTGAGCGAGTAAGACAAATTCAAGTAGAAGGATTACGACGTTTAAGAGAGATAATGACGCAGCAAGGATTGAACATGGAAACCTTATTTGCAGTTGAAGAGTATTAATTACCTCATAGAAATAACTCAGCGTAATAAATAATAAAGCCCCAGCAATATAAGTGTTGGGGCTTTTCTTTTAATAACGTCGTTTAATCTCGTTTTTCATTTTCTTGTAAAGTATGAAATCCTGACCAAATTCGGTTAAATGTGGTTATCCAACATAAAGTCGAATATACATATGCAATGATGATAAAGTGAGTAGGGAATAAGCAAAATAAAACAAAGCAACCAATGGTTTCAGTTCCCTCGGTTAAGCCGCTCATGTAGTAGAGAGATTTGTTTTTATAGACGGGATTATCGATATTTCGTTTTCCAGCCATGATTGCAAAAGCCAAAAAACTACTTCCTGTCCCTATGAAAGAAAATATTAATAACGCACCTGCAATGGCATTCTGCTCTGGATTGGCCAGAATAAAACCAAATGGAATAAGGGAGTAAAAAAGAAAATCCAGACTGATATCTAAAAAACCACCAGAATCTGTTATTCCTGTGATTCGAGCTAAAGCCCCATCTAAGCCATCGCAAATCCGATTTAACAAAATAAAAACCAGTGCGATATTATATTCTTGAAATAGTAATGCAGGAAAAGCTAAAAGCCCTAAAGCAAAACCAAATAGGGTCGTTTGATTCGCTGTTACCCCTAATTTATGTAAGCCAGTTGCCGCTATTGATAGGGGCTTTTTTATTATTTGAATGCTGAATTTATCAAGCATGGTTTATCTCCATAGGCCAAAGGAATGTTTGGCTCTCTTTTGGAATATCGTCAATATCATGAGTTACTAGTAGTGTTGGAATGTTGGCTTCTATTAATTGTTCAAAGACCCAATCTCGAAACTGAATGCGCAATGCTTTATCTAGCTTACTAAAAGGTTCATCCAATAAAGCGACATCAGGTTTAGCTAATAACATTCTAACTAAACTGATCCTAGCACGTTGCCCACCAGATATTTGGTCTGGAAATACATTGGCTAATGAGTCTAATTGAACATTTTTAAGCGCATTGATTGCATCAACCTTACGTTGAGATCCTTTTATTTTATCTGGTAATGCAAAGGCAAGGTTTTCCCAAATACATAAATGAGGAAAAAGAAGATCCTCTTGAAATAAAATCCCGACTTTTCGTTCGTGAGAAGCGATTTTATTAATTGTTTTATTGTTAACTTCAATGCTACCTGAATAGTTAAAGTCACCGCTTAAATGGCCTGCAATCACGTTTAATAAGGTCGATTTACCACAACCACTTGGTCCCATAACACTAAGTATTTCTCCTTTATTGACAGATAGAGAACAATTACTTAGTAAAGGCGTGCCGTTATGAGTGAGAATGCTGAGATTTTGTATTGATAGGCTCATTACCCGCCACTTTCCTTGTTGTTAGGTTTAGATGAGGACGATAAGAATAGAATCGACCAATGAAGATCGTCAAGCTGAAGAAAATAAATGGCAATAGTGCCTGCCATAACCCATAGAGTGCAGTAATTCGACGATCAAATCCGCTTGAAAGAGCGACGGCTTCTGTCGTTAATGTCATTATTCGGCCTGCTCCTAGCATTTGTGTTGGTAAATATTGTGCGAGGCTAACACTTATGCCTATAGCCCATGCATATAACATTGCGGGCAATAATAAAGGCAGTTTTATTTTTATCCAGCAATGCCATGGTGATTTTCCAAGACTTAACCCTGTTTGGGTCAGTCGTTGATCAAAACTGCGCCATGGCCCATCTAATGCGAGAAATATATAAGGGAAAGAAAAAAACACATGCGCCCAAATAACCCAAAACCAATAAGAATCACTCGAGAAATAGAGTGCACTGACCTGAAGACCAAATAATAATGAGAGTTGAGGGACTAACATTGGAATAGCGATTAATAGAGAAGGAATATGCCATTTGTATTTAATTTTAAACTCATGCCCAAGTAAGGCAAAGGCAAGAGCTATTGTGGCAGAGATAATTGCGATAATAACGCTGTCTGTAATAACTGGCAGTAGAGTTCCCCATTCACTATTCCAAAAACGAAAAGTAAATGTGCTTGGTAAGAGATCTGGGAAGCGCCAACGTTGTGCAACACTCCAAAGTACCATTACAGGTAATGATAGAGCGACGATACTTGCACCAGCAGTAAAAAAAGCTAAGCCAGGGAGGCGAAGTCCCATGCGTCCAGATATTTGCCAGTGACGACAGTAGGTTGTAATTCCCCACTCTAGAAAACGATGAAAAGCTATGAGTAAAAAGCAAATAACAAGGAGTATGATAGCCCCTGCACCTGCTCTAGGCTGTAATTGAATATCAGGATCACTAAACCATTGCCACACTAATACTGCAAATGTTGGTGGGTTAGTTGCCCCTATAATTAAGCTTACATCAACCACTGATACGCTATAGGCAATCACCGCTAATAGCGGAAATCGTATTTTTTTAAGCCATTGTGGAAATATACATTTCCACCATATTTGGTGACGTTGATACCCTAGGCTTGCTGCTATTTTTGCCGTTTGATCGACATTGAGTTGTTGCATAATAGAAATGCTCATTAAAAGAAGAAAAGGCACTTCTTTAATAATCAAAACTAAAATAAGTCCGACATTAATGGCGTCATTAATAATTACGGGAAAATTAAAATCTCCGACAGGGTTAAGTAGTCTTGCAACTATTCCTGTTGGTGAAAAGAGAAAAGCGAACCCAATAGCAAAAGCGACATGAGGCATAGCAAGAAGTGGAGATAGTAAAGGTTCTATTTTTTTCCAAACAGATAATTGCCATGTACTTTGTAGAATTATAAAAGTAATCAAACAAGAGATAAGCGTACTGATAAAGGCACTGCTTATTGTTAAGGAGATGGAGTGCCAAATACCACTCCATTCAAAGACAGATATATATCCATTGAAAGATAAGGTATCTAGACCAATTGGGGGCATATAGCTTAAAGATGCACTTAAAATTCCGAGCATCCCAGGAAGGAGCGGAAGAATGCAAACCATGATAAGTAAAATATAAAAAAATGGTAATATCATGGTCTTGTTAGTAATACCTTAATTAAAAATAAGCGAATAGTAGTGAAATAAGATTATGTACTATCACTGATAATGTATTGAATAAGACAAAAAGTAAACTAATTAGTTCATTTTTAGTGAGGTGCTAGTTTTGATAATTCCCTTTATTACCAATATCAAAATGAAGAGGCATTCTCCATTTCTGAATGGCTAAAAAAAGAAAAATCACACCAGATAGAGCTAAGCATATTAATGCAATAAGCCATACCTCCATCGCTAACATCAGTGTAGCGATACATAATAGAAATGGTACAAGCCTTAATCCCATCACTTTAAAACAGAATGATTCCTTTAAGGCTATGCCAGAAAAAGTAACAAAAATAAACCCAACAGGAAGCCAAAAGAAACGGCTGTCATCTAATAAGCTTAATAGTACTAATCCTATCCAAGCTGACCAGGTAATGAGCATTCTTATTTTCTTATCATAAACATGTAAATTTGCAGCACTCATTGCGGCGGAAAGAGCAAGAGTTATAAAAGTAAATTCTTTTAATGAGCCATCAATTAATACCAACGAAATATCATCGGTAATAGCAAGGCTACTTAGAAATAGAGTTAGAGAAAATAACGTAATGCCCAATCGGTAGGTAATAACGCTGATTTTATCTAGAGAATCTAATATCTCAATATGTTCTGTATTTGCCATATTTAAGTACTCAAGGTAGATATTCTATTATTAACTTTAGCATGCTTAGTGAATGTTTATTGTGTGAATTTCGTTGTAAATGTTTAATTTTAATGTTGCTCGTAAGGGGTTACTTTTCATGTTTGTAATTATTTGCTGTCAATATTTTTCTAGGAAGTAAAAATTAGTGATTTGTATCACATAAAAGATGATTTTAAATCTGCGCTATGTATACTCCTTCCCCCAATACAAGCCGTCACATGGAACAGTGAATGACCCCAAGGATTAGGACCAGCTACTGTTAAACAGCTTGTAAAGGAACCCAAATGAACATCTTTTTATATAATGTTATTCCTTCCTCTTGGAGTAACTACTTTATACCTTTATCGTCATCCTCTATGGCGAGTCCTTTCGTTTCTTCACCTTTACCTCAATCTATTAAATAGGCATTATTATGACCATTTTATTTAGCCTTATAGGCATGTGTGCGCTTATCTTTTGTGCATGGGTATTTTCAGAGAAGCGTTCAGCTATCAATTGGAAAACCGTTCTAAGAGCTCTTTTTTTACAACTCTCTTTCGCTGCTCTTGTTCTTTATTTTCCTTGGGGACAAGCAGCGCTAGCAGCTCTTAGTAGTGGGGTTTCTAGTTTATTAGGTTTTGCGGATGAAGGTATTGCATTTTTATTCGGTGACTTAGCTTCAAATGGTTTTATCTTCGCAATTCGTGTCCTACCAATCATCATCTTCTTTAGTGCTTTAATTTCTGCTTTATATTATTTAGGCATCATGCAAAAAGTCATTGCTGTTTTAGGTGGTGCAATTCAAAAATTCCTGGGTACAAGTAAAGTTGAGTCATTAGTTGCTACTGGTAATATCTTTTTATCTCAAGGTGAATCTCCTCTACTTATTCGTCCATTCTTACCTCAAATGACTCGCTCAGAATTGTTTGCAGTAATGGCGGGTGGTATGGCATCGGTTGCAGGTAGTGTACTTGGTGGTTATGCAGGTTTAGGTGTTGAGCTTAAATATTTAATTGCAGCAAGCTTTATGGCTGCACCAGGCAGTTTATTGATGGCTAAGATTTTAGTCCCAGAACAAGAAACGCCAGTTGATCAACATGAATTAACTATTGATAGAAGTGAACAAAGTAACGTTATTGATGCATTAGCAAGTGGTGCAATGAATGGTATGAAAATCGCAGTAGCGGTAGGTACTATGTTGATCGCATTTGTTAGTGTGATTGCTATGCTAAACAGCGGCTTAGAAATGGTTGCTGAATGGTTTGGTTTTGCTGGCGTAACATTACAAACTGTTTTTGGTTACTTGTTTGCACCAGTAGCTTGGATTATTGGTATTCCAAAAGCTGAAATGGTGATGGCTGGTTCTTATATCGGTCAAAAAGTAATATTGAACGAGTTCGTTGCATTTATTGATTTTGTTCAACATAAAGATCAACTATCAGCATACAGTCAAGTGATTATCACATTTGCACTATGTGGTTTTGCGAACGTAAGTTCTATCGCGGTTCAGTTAGGCTCAATTGGTGTTATGGCACCAGAGCGTCGTGCTGAAGTTGCAAATATGGGTTTTAAAGCGGTACTGGCAGGTACGTTAGCAAACCTTATGAGTGCATGTTTAGCGGGATTATTCTTTAGCTTGTCGTTGTAATCATTTAACTTCAAGTTAAAAATAAAAAGCCCATGCTGTATGAAAATACGCATGGGCTTTTGTTTATTTAGCGTTTAAAAATATGAGGTCAAATTAGCCGATGACAATTTGGCCTAATACATAACCAACCATACAGGCAGAAATGACTCCGATTAAACCGACAGACATAAATGAATGGTTAAAGTAGTACTTACCAATCTTGGTGGTTCCTGAGTTATCAAAGTTAACTGTTGCAATGTCTGATGGGTAATTTGGAATAAAGAAGTAACCATAAACGGCAGGCATTAAACCAATTACTAAGGCTGGCTCTAACCCTAAAGCCAGACCAACAGGTAGCATCATACGAGCCGTTGCTGCTTGAGAGTTTACAACTACCGATACAATGAATAGTGCCAAAGCAAATGTCCATGGGTGAAGTGTCACCATATCGACAATGCCCGCCCTAAATTGAGGCATCGCATATTGGAAGTAAGTATCAGACATCCAAGCGATACCGAAGATAGCTATCGCTGCCACCATACCTGATTTAAATACCACACCATTAGGCACGTCACGAGGAT
Organism: Aliivibrio sifiae; assembly: GCF_002954705.1. Lineage (GTDB taxonomy): Bacteria > Pseudomonadota > Gammaproteobacteria > Enterobacterales > Vibrionaceae > Aliivibrio > Aliivibrio sifiae_A. The sequence goes on along the minus strand of NZ_MSCO01000001.1, from coordinate 2,295,071 downwards.
CAGTTTTCGTCGCTAATAGAATCACACCACCAAACGCTAACATCATCATTTGGATCACAACAGACATTTTGATCGGAGCGCCACCTTCAGTGATAGTTCTTACTTCTGGCCACATCGCGATAACGACAATAGAAACAATTGCCCCTAGGAAGATAAGTACCGCATTACGTGCTTTAGTTGGTAGTTGTTCATCTAAAGAGGTTGATGTTGTATTTAAGATTTTTTCACGCCAAGCAGGATCTTTTAAGCGTGCTTGGTATTCTTCATCATCTTCCAGTTCTTTACCACGACGCAAGCTGTAAAGTGCCAACATTAATGTACCAAACAAGGTAGAAGGCACAGTTACCATTAAAATCGACATTAAGGTAATTGATGCGTCAATATCGACTAATTGTGCAAGATAGTAAACTACTGCAGCTGAAAGTGGAGAAGCCGTAATTGCAATTTGAGAAGCGACAGATGCCGCTGCCATTGGACGCTCGGGGCGGATACCATTTTTTAGTGCCACATCACCAATGATTGGCATAATTGAATACACTGCATGGCCTGTACCTAGTAGAAATGTCATTGCATAAGTAACAAATGGTGCAATGATGGTAACGCGTTTAGGGTTCTTTCTTAAGATCCGTTCAGCCACTTGTAGCATGTATTTCAAACCACCTGCGGCTTCTAATATAGAGGCACAAGTAACAACGGCTAAAATGATTAACATTACGGTGACGGGAGGAGAGGTTGGAGGCATTTTGAAGATAAAGACTTCAATAACTAAACCAATTCCAGAGACGACCCCTAAGCCTATCCCACCAAATCGAGACCCGATATAGAGTACGAGTAACAAAAAGAGAAATTCAAAATACAACATAGAACCACCTGCATTAATGCAATTATAATTAAAATTAACTACAGACATTAATACCTTATATTTCATGGGGTTTAATTGAGCGAGTTCTCATTTAGATTGTTGTTGGTTTTATAAATAGAGGCTTGGTTGATCTGAATTAAATGAAAGGTCATTTTTTATCAAAAAAAGAAAAAATGGGCGCTATCTATCGGATTGTATTAGCTATCATATGTTGGGGTTTGGGTATTAACTAAGAGCTAATACCCAAAATTAGATTAATCTCGAGTGAAGTTTTGTTCTGAGAAATGGTCAAGATCGTATGGTGTTTGTTGGTAAACACAGTAGTTTAGCCAATTAGAAAACAGTAAATGGCCATGACTGCGCCACGTTGCTTTTGGCGAGATCTCTGGGTTGTCATTAGGATAGTAATTTACTGGAATAGTTGGTTCCATACCTTCACCTAAATCACGAATGTATTCATTATGTAGAGTGAAAGAGTCGTATTCAGGGTGACCTGTTACAAAAACATTTCGTTTGTCTTTGGTTGAGGCTAAGTAGACACCTGCTTGTTCAGACGTTGCTAGAATATCTAAGTCAGTATGTTCGCTCAAATATTTGGCTGAGAAATCAGCGTAACGAGAGTGAGGTGCTAAAAATTGATCATCAAAACCACGTAAAATAGGATGGTGTTGTTCAAGGTTATCATGCTTATACACACCGGATAATTTTTCTTTACGAGTACGTTTTGGTAAGTCATAAAGTAACTTTAATCCTGCTTGTGCAGCCCAACAGACATATAAACTTGAAGTCACATGATCTTTTGCCCATGTCATAATCGTTTGTAAGTGATCCCAATAAATCACATCTTCAAACTGGACTAAACCTAGCGGTGCCCCTGTAATAATTAATCCATCAAAATTGCGGTTTCTAATACCTTCAAATTGGCGATAGAAAGTATCTAAATGTTCTGTAGGTGTATTTTTACTGGTGCGGTTATCAATTCGTAATAGCTCAACATCTACTTGTAGTGGGCTATTAGACAGTAAGCGCAAAAATTGAGTTTCTGTTTCAATCTTCTTTGGCATTAAATTTAGGATAATGACTTTAAGAGGACGAATGGCCTGTGTCGTGGCACGGGATTCTTGCATGATGAAAATGTTTTCTTCACGCAATACTTCAGCGGCGGGGAGTTGGTCTGGTATTTTTATCGGCACAACTTATCCTTAAGTTATTTTTAATCTGTAGCATTCTATACGTCTATACACCTAAACTACCTTATTATGAATAGAGTGTCGATACAAGAAAGGGCACCAATGTGCCCTTTTCTCTTTCTTTAATAAGGAGAGAGCGTTTTTACTGAGTGTAAAGAACTCTTCTTTGATACAACTACGCTGACTTATAACGCATTTTAAATAAATTTAATGAGAGTTTATTTCGTGGAAGCTTAGCCAGTAAAATACCGCTAAGTAGTGGAAACAACATCATTAATGATTGATCTGAAATCACAGTGCCAGAGGTAAGTGCCGATAGGCTTAAAGCGACTAATGGAAAAATTAAGAAGCAGATTGAAGCCGCAAATGGTGTTGAAAGCTGACCTAATTTGAAATAAGCAACAATGCCACCAACGCTAGCAAAGACACCTAAATAGGCGACGGCAATCAGCGATGATGGTGAAAATGCTTGTACCGTAATATTTTCAAATGCAAATGAAGTGATAAATAGTAGTAATGAAGCAATAAAGCTAGGGATAGCGTTGTAAGTAATTACTTGAATATCTTTGCAGTGTTTCTGAACCATGACATACATGATTGCATGAATAATGACGGCTAAAGCCAATGCTCCTGAACCGATTAATAAATTATTACCTCCAATACTCAATTCATTCGATAAGATGAGATACAAACTTGCTACCGAAATAAATAAGCCAGCAAACTGGTGTGGTGATAGTCTAAGCCCTAAAAATAGGGTTGATGTGATCATCACTGCAATAGGCATGTTAGCAAAAATGATAGACGCTAAACCTGAAGATATATACATCTCACCAGCAATCATTAATGTAAATGGGATTGCGAAATAGAAAACGGCGACAATAACCATCCATTTATTTTTTCCTTTGGGAAAGAACAGCGGTTGGTTAAATATTTTTGAGAGTAAAATCAGAATTGGAGAGGCAATTAAAAAACGTAAAGCCGTCGAAAAAATTGGTGGGATACTCTCTACCGCGATTTCCATAGCAAGCCATGTCGTTCCCCAGATGAAGCACACCGAGCAAAAAAGAAGCAGAGAAAGGTATTTCTTATCCATATGTATTTCCATTATATATTATTAATATGTATCTATTTTTTATGTGTGCTATCGCAACAAGATGAAAGTGGAATATACGTGCTTCACCGGAGGATAACTTACTCATTTGAATCTTATAATTGTCTTTTTATAGAAAATTTTTCTCTTATTACTGCTTTACGATTTCTATATGTTATTTTTACCCCTTGTTTAATTAGCTCTTTCTAAATTTGTATTTGTTAAATTAGCTAATTCTAAATAACTATTGACTAATGTACTGTTTTTAGTATGCTTATCTTTTAATTATCAATGAAGGTAGAGGTTTGTAATGGGGATAGTAATTCCATGGGAGTCCTTATTTGGCGGTATGCTGTTAGGTGTATCGGCGACTTTACTGCTTTTACTCAATGGTAAAATAGCAGGGATCAGTGGTGTATTAACTGGTGTGATCATGCCTAAGAATCAGGATTATGTATGGCGTGTATTATTCATTGTTGGAATGATCTGTGGTGGTGTGATTGGAACTTATTTTCTCGGTGCAGAAGTGCCAAGTGAATATTCAACGACAACCGGATTGCTAATTATTGCAGGAATACTCGTAGGCATTGGAACAAGATTAGGTAACGGTTGTACAAGTGGTCATGGAATTTGTGGTATTGGACGGTTGTCGATACGTTCTATAACGGCGACAGCTATCTTTATGTGTGTTGCGGCGATTACTGTCTTTATTCGCCTCCATCTTCTTTAAATAAGGCAGATTATGACTACTTTATTATTTCGTATCGTTTCGTTATTTTCAGGGCTTTTATTTGGTACAGGTATGGTGATATCTGGTATGGCGGATCCTCAAAAAGTGACTGGCTTTCTTGATATTACAGGGCTATGGGATCCAAGCTTAATGTTTGTGATGGGCGGTGCATTACTCATCTTTATGCCTGCGTATTTTTTACTGATAAAATCTAAAGAGAAACCAATAAATGCAGAAGAATTTTGTTTATCAACCAATACTCAAATAGATAAACGATTAGTTATTGGTGCTGCTATTTTTGGTTTAGGTTGGGGGATTGCTGGTGTATGTCCAGGGCCTGCAGTATCTAGTCTTGCTTTAGGTAATATGGATGTCATTGTTTTCTTCATTGCCATGATGGCAGGGTTAGCTATTACACATAAAGTGAGCCTGCGAAAATAAAATCATAGCAGTTCATTTGTAAAACAAGGCGTTCATAATAAAAATGAGCGCCTTTTTATATTTGGTTAGCAAATATAGAGGTTAGTTAGTGTAGTTATAACGATCACTTAGATTTTTAGTATCGTACTCAATTAGCTCCCATTCAAAACCGGATTTATCGTAAAAGTAGATTCGGCGTCCATGTTTTTCTTGGGTAATGTTACCATTTTGTTCATAGCCTAACGCGAGTAGTTTGAGCTGGATATTATCTAAATCGTCAACGATCATACCAATATGATTAATCGAAATGTTTTGGTATGGCCTACGTGTGTCTTTTGCTGTTAAGGGATCGTTTGGTTCTTGCAGAGCAAAGTAACAACTCTCATTTCCAACATGAACCCATCGATAGCTATTTTCAGGCGTTTGATCTGCTTTTATTCGAAAATCAGGTGCTGCATTTAGAAGAAAAGCGAGAGCAGCATCAATATTTGGAACGGTGATATTTGCGTGTTCAAATTGTGTCATGGTGACTCCTTGTCTATTTATTGCTTAAGTTATGCACACTTTAAAACCTCAAGTTAAGATTAGGTCAATCATTAATTTAAGGCACAATGAACTATTTATATAATCAGATATGTTTAATATAAAAACTTAATGATGGATATATTATTTGTAGTTTTAGGTTTTATTTATCTTTATTGTCCATGCTTTATTTAAGGTTATGAATTGATAAAACTTGATCTGTTTATATTCTATTTATGTTGCGTTCATAATCAGAACGTTCCATTAATATTAAAAATGAGATTGTTCATGCTGAAAATGATGATTTTATGTTATCAATTCTATCTTGTTTTTATGTTTAGTATTTATATATCAATAGTATGCAGCATTTCTTTGATGCTGCTTATAGGGCGTTTCTTGTTGGATCCTAAGATTCCATTTTTGAGAAGGGAATGATATATCCACGAATACATAGTTTATTTATAATCCCTACCTCTTTTATAAATAGTATTTTAATTAATCGTGAATCTTTATTTTTTGAGATGTATAGACTATTTATATTAATAACGATTTAACACTAATGAGTATCTTATGGTCGGATTATGTTTTCAAATTAATGACTGGACTCTTGTCATTGAGGAAAATAAATTATATCGCCAAGATAGGGAAGTCTCTGTTGAGCCACGTTTAGTCAATTTATTACGTTTTCTTGCTCAGCATTCAGGTGAGGTTTTTTGTCGTGATGAGCTTATTCAACACGTTTGGGATGGCGCATTTGTTACAGACCAAGTAGTCACACAATCCATTTTTGAGTTACGCAAGATTTTAAGAGACGGTCGATTAGATAACGCAAGATATCTTGTGACAGTGCCAAAACGTGGTTACAAGTTGGTGGCAGAGACCAAGTTAGTGAATCTTGAGGACACTGAATTCTGGAAGCCTTCTGATCGTTTTGTATCAGCAACACCTTCGGCTAATTCTGAATTAAAACCACAAAATGATTGTAATCAAATGATTGATAATAAAGGGGAAGATGTAAAGCCAGATCTTTCTTTTCCATCTGGGCCATTAACACGAGCAATAGCGACGATATCTAAAGATGTAGAGAAAGAGAAAAAGAAACAAGGCTCAGGTTTTAATTTTTTTCATCGATGGAAGTTACTCGCCTTTGATGCTTTTCTCGTCTGTATATTAATTGCTGTGATTGTGTCTACAGCATATCAGCAATCCGCGACTCATATTACGAAAGCCATTGATATTGACCTGATCCAATTCACTTACAGTGAAAGCAGAAATCAAAAAGATGATACTGAATTTTTAGCTGATGGGATCAGCCAAAAATTAATGTCAGATCTCGCTAGCGTAGGAGAGTACCGTGTGCAGTTAGATAAAACAGCATTTACTACAGGGATATTACCGGGAAAAGTAGTTAATGTTCGGGTAGAAGAGCAACAGAGTAAAACCTATTTAGATATTGAGTATCGTAGTAATACTTCAAATAAGGTTCTTTTTAGCCGTCAATATAGAATGACGAATGCAAATTTAGAGCATGTATTGCGTCAATCCTCTTTGGATCTAATGAGAGCACTTGGTGTTTCAGTCTCTGAAGAACAAATTGATATTTTAATGCTTGGTTTACCTAAAGAAAAAGGGTTACTTGAGATGCTGGTTCAGGCAAATCATTATATTAATCAACCGGATCCTAAGCGATTTGAACAAGGTATTCGATTATTGGAGAAAATATCAGAGCAAGAACCTGACAATGCTTACATTTTGGCTGAGTTATATATTGCTTATAATGCCTTTTCTGCATTAAATCCTGAACTGGAATTAACGGATAATACGTTAAAAACAGAGAAATTAAGTGAGGAGCTCGTTACTTCTTATACGAATAACATGGATAAGGTATTACCGACACGTATTTATGAAGCATTAGCGATGAATGCCATTAAACAAGATGAAAAAGAAAAAGCGCAGCAATATCTGGATCTTGCTTTTGAGAGAAGAGAATCGACTCTTTCTTATATTCTTCAAGGAAAACTTGCGGAATTGAATGGTAATTTAGATCAGGCTGGTGATGCTTATAGTCGAGCATTTTTTATGGATACATCATTAGAAACGTACATGTTAAGTGAAAATATAGCTTTTTATAGTGACTTAGAAACAGTCGCTTATTTCATGTATAAAGCGGTAACCCCGAGTGAAATTCGATTAATGTAAATCAGCAGTAATTAATAAAAAGCCCGTCGAGCATTAGTTCGACGGGTTTTTTTTAGTTTGTGGCTAAGAAATAATTAGCTAGAGAAAATATCTATGCTTTCTTTTTCTTTGGGTGCCATGCACCGTCTAAGTCATCAAGTTCTGGAAATTTAGTACGGTCAAACTCTGGTGTTTTACCCGCTTTAAGTTGAACTTCGTAATCTTTAATGATTTTGATAGCCAGCTTAGAAAGAAGGATTAATGCAATAATGTTGATTAATGCCATCATACCCATAGAGGCATCAGCTAGGTTCCACACAACAGGTAGTGAAGCTACTGAACCAAACATAACCATAGCTAGAACACACAAACGGAAACCAAACAGACCTTTCTTAGAGTTGCCGTTTAAGAACATTACGTTCGTTTCAGCGTAGCTGTAGTTTGCAATGATTGAGGTGAAACAGAACAGAAGAATAGCCAGTGCCATAAAGTAGCTTGTCCAACCGCCTAACTCATTGGTTAGCGCTTGTTGAAGAAGACTGATACCTGTAGCTGCATCAGGTTGGTCCATTACGCCTGAAAGCATAATCATTGCCGCAGAAGCAGTACAAATAACTAGCGTATCAACAAACACACCTAGCATTTGCACAAAACCTTGTGATGCAGGGTGGTTAGGGTTTGGTGTAGCACTTGCTGCGATATTAGCCGCAGAACCCATCCCCGCTTCGTTCGAGAAAAGACCACGAGCGATACCTGATTGCATTGCTTGAGCGATAGTGTATGCAACACCACCCGCTGCCGCTTCTTGCCAACCGAATGCACTTTTAACGATAAGTGTTAATACGGCAGGAACTTCAGTAATGTTCATTACAACAATAATTAAGGCAATAGCAAGGTAACCAATTGCCATTACAGGAACTATTTTTGATGATGCGTTAGCTACACGACGTAAACCACCCATAATGAAGAAAGCAGAAACAGCAACAATCACCATGCCCATAATAGTTTTATCAAAACCAAATGAGTGGTTTAACGCATCAGTAATTGTGTTTGCTTGAACCGCGTTAAACACTAAGCCAAAAGCAATAATTAAGAAGATAGAGAAAAGAGTTCCCATCCAACGCTGACCCAGACCTTTTTCCATGTAGTAAGCTGGACCACCACGGTATTGACCATCAACGTCTTTTACTTTGTAGACTTGAGCGAGTGTTGATTCGATAAATGCTGTGGCCATACCAAATAGAGCAATAATCCACATCCAAAAGATAGCGCCAGGGCCACCAACAGTTAATGCAACAGCCACACCTGCCATGTTACCCGTTCCCACTCGAGCTGCCATAGAGGTACAAAATACTTGATAAGAGCTGATGCCATTTTCGATTTCTTGGCCGCTGCGTAAGATTTTAATTGAATGCCCAAGTTGGCGAAGTTGAATGAAGCCAAGACGTAGGGTGAAGTAAACACCCACACCAACAAGAAGATAAACGAGGACTTGTCCCCAAAGAAGGCCATTGATCGTGCCAATAACGGACATTAACGCCTCGTTCATTAACTCAATGAGCGTTGAATCTGTGTTTGTCATGAAATTTCCTTATTATTAATCGTTAATTTACTTTTCTTAAATAATGGATAACGAAGCGCCAATCTTTAAGAAATATAAGTAACTTTGTTGTAAAGTTGTATAAAATATCGTTTGTTAAGGATTTGCGGCGATTAATATAGTTCAGTCAGCTTTGGATAGTCAATAATAATGAAACAATATGTCGTATTTTTTTTACGTATGGACATAAAGGTTTACAAATTTTAGTTTCCATTTTTTATCTTTTAAGTCTCTTAGTTTTAATCAGCATAATGAATAGATATTTTGAATATCATGAAGAGATAAACTTTTTTATCTCTTCCTTATTTTAATGATATTGATAAATTTATATTTTTTATGTTTTCCCCGTTAAATCTAAATTGATCACTTTAATCTATTGAAAGTGTAGTGTTTTTTATTTTTATCCTTATCTTTTTTCAGTCTCTTTCCTTATTTTTTTATCATTATTTTATTGATAATTTTATCCTTATTTTTTTTAGATTCTTTGGGCGTAATCTTCATCTCAACATTCGAGCAAGATGTTGTTTATTTACTCCGATAGAGTTTGCATGACCTATCCAAATAACATCTTGCCCCCTTAAATAAATAATTTCGTATGACGGGCTAAAAATGGTCCATTCGATAATTCCTGGAGATGTTATGGAATCGAATACAAAAAAAATTGGCTTAATTGCCTGTACGGGTGTTGTTGCCGGCAACATGATGGGGAGTGGTATCGCACTATTACCTTCTTCATTAGCGGCAGTCGGCTCAGTATCCATCTTTAGTTGGATCATCTGTTTAGTGGGTGCATTAAGTTTGGCGTTTGTTTTTGCCCGCTTGGCAACTAAGAATCCGCAAGAAGGTGGCCCAATTGCTTATGCTGGTGAAGTATCACCTGTGTTTGGTTTCCAAACTGGTGTTCTTTACTATCACGCAAACTGGATTGGTAACTTAGCAATCGCCATTACTGGTGTTTCTTATTTATCTGTTTTCTTCCCTGCTTTGAATGACCCTATCCCGGCAGCTGCCGCGACGATTGCATCAGTATGGTTATTTACTCTAGTTAACTTACTAGGTGGTAGCTGGGTAAGTCGTCTTTGTACTTTAGGCTTAGGTCTTATCCTTATCCCTGTTGTTGGTACTGGTGTAGTAGGTTGGACTCATTTCGATCCTGCTTTATATACTCAAAACTGGAATGTATCTTCAGGTACAAATAATCATGCTGTAATTAGTGCGGTTCTTATCTGTCTATGGTCATTCGTTGGTGTTGAATCAGCAGCGGTATCATCTGGTATGGTTAAAAATCCAAAACGCACCGTTCCTCTAGCAACAATGCTTGGTACTGCGATTGCGGGTGTGATTTATATCCTATCAACTCAAGTGATCAGCGGCATGTTTCCAGCAGCAGAAGTCGCGGCATCAGGCGCGCCATTTGCTCTAGCAACCACTGAGATCTTCGGAGGCTGGTCGGCTCCATTTGTTGCGGCATTTACAGCCCTAGCATGTTTCACATCGCTGGGTTCTTGGATGATGTTAGTTGGTGAAGCTGGTAAACGTGCCGCTCACGATGGTAACTTCCCTAAAATCTACGGTGAGACTGATAAAAACGGTGTTGCGAAAAAAGGTCTTGTACTTGCCTCGTTAAAAATGACAGCGTTAATGGTTGTATTAACCGTCTTCAGTTCTCAATCTGCACATACTGCTGACTTATTTAACCAGTTAACGACTGATGCCGTACTACTAACAATGCTTCCTTACTTCTATTCAAGCATTAACTTAATTCGATTCGAAGGTATGACAACACGCAGCGGCTTCACCATGTTCTTCTCTGGTATTGCTTGTGTGTTCTGTATGATTGCACTTGCTGGTGCAGAAGGCGCAACACTGACTGCAACCTTTATCGTGTCACTTGTTATCCTTATGTTCTACGCAAAAAAAGTGGGCCTGAAACAATCAGAGCAACACGTAAGCACTGAAGCTGCTGCCCATTAATGTCACTCGATAGCGTAAACACTTAACGCTACCTACTTAATAATTTTACCCTCAGGCGCTCCACTACCTCACCATCAAAAAGATGGGGAGCGCCTTGTTTCGTCTTGGAGATATAAAATGAATATTTTTGCTATCCTAAATCACTCAGGTGTTTTCTTTAAAGAAGAGCCAGTACGCGAATTACATGCTTCTTTAGAAAAAGCAGGCTACAAAGTTGTTTACCCAGTAGACGCGCAAGATTTATACAAAATGATCGAAATGAACCCACGTATTTGTGGTGTGCTATTTGACTGGGATAAATACTCACTAGACCTATGCACTGAAATTAATACCTTGAATGAAAAATTGCCTTTGTATGCATTTGCAAACCAACATTCAACATTAGATATTTCACTAACTGATTTACGTCTAAATTTACACTTCTTCGAATATGCTCTAGATATGGCTGATGATATCGCTTTGAAAATTAATCAAGCGACTGAAGAATATAAAGATCAAATAATGCCTCCTTTTACTAAGGCATTATTTAAATACGTTGAAGAAGGTAAATATACGTTCTGTACTCCGGGTCACATGGGCGGTACGGCTTTCCAAAAAAGTCCTGCAGGCAGTATCTTCTATGATTTCTACGGTCCAAACGCATTTAAAGCCGACGTATCAATCTCAATGCCTGAACTGGGTTCATTACTTGATCACTCAGGTCCTCATAAAGAAGCTGAAGAGTACATCGCTCGTACCTTTAATGCCGACAGCTCTTACATCGTAACTAACGGTACTTCTACATCAAACAAGATTGTAGGTATGTTCTCTGCACCAGCAGGCAGCACAGTACTTGTTGACCGTAACTGTCATAAATCTCTGACTCATATGATGATGATGAGTGATGTAACACCTATCTACTTCCGTCCAACGCGTAACGCTTACGGTATTTTAGGTGGCATCCCACAAAGTGAATTCACTCGTGAAGTGATTGAGCAAAAAGTAGCAGCAACACCAAACGCAACAATGCCAGGTTATGCGGTTATTACTAACTCTACTTATGATGGTCTGTTGTACAACACTCAATACATCAAAGAAACGCTAGAAACTAAGTTCATTCACTTTGACAGTGCTTGGGTTCCTTACACTAACTTCAACTCTATTTACGAAGGTAAATGTGGTATGAGTGGTGAAGCGATGCCGGGTAAAGTGTTCTATGAAACACAATCAACTCATAAATTATTGGCTGCGTTCTCTCAAGCATCAATGATCCATGTAAAAGGGGAGTTTGATAAAGAGTCATTTAACGAAGCGTTTATGATGCACACATCAACATCACCTCAATACGGTATTGTTGCATCAACTGAAACCGCTGCGGCAATGATGCGTGGTAATACTGGTAAGAAACTAATTCAAGATTCAATTGATCGTGCGATTCGTTTCCGTAAAGAGATCAAACGTCTACAAGGCGAAAGTGATAGCTGGTTCTTCGATGTATGGCAACCTGAAAACATCGATACAACAGAATGTTGGAAACTGGATCCTAAAGATTCATGGCACGGCTTCAAGGATATTGATGATGATCACATGTACCTTGATCCAATCAAAGTCACGCTATTAACTCCAGGAATGAACGAAAATAGCGAAATGAGCGATACAGGTATTCCTGCATCAATTGTTGCTAAATACTTAGATGAACACGGTATCGTAGTAGAGAAAACAGGTCCATATAACCTATTGTTCCTATTCTCTATCGGTATTGATAAATCAAAAGCAATGCAATTGCTACGTGCGCTAACTGACTTTAAACGTGGCTTTGATCTAAACTTAACAGTGAAAAACTTCCTTCCTTCACTGTACAACGAAGATCCAAGCTTTTACGAAGGTATGCGTATTCAAGAACTGGCACAAGGTATTCACGATCTAACTCGTCAATACCGTTTACCAGAACTAATGTTTAAAGCGTTTGATGTATTACCTGAGCTTAAAGTAACCCCACACGCAGCATGGCAAGAAGAGCTACGCGGTAATGTGGAAGAAGTGAAACTGGAAGAAATGGTTGGTCGCGTCAGTGCCAATATGATCCTTCCTTATCCTCCAGGCGTTCCACTAGTTCTTCCTGGTGAAATGGTAACAACAGAGTCTCGTCCAGTACTTGATTTCTTAGAAATGTTATGTGCTATCGGTGCACATTACCCAGGTTTTGAAACTGATATTCACGGTGTATATGCTCAAAAAGATGGCAGTTACACAGTGAAAGTTCTAAAAGAAGATTAAGGCCTAGGGTTTTGAAGGAATATCGTTTATTTTAGGGCACGGAAGCCCTTACTCTATTTAAAATTATGGTGATGTTATGAAACGTATTCTTTCCATTCAGTCTCATGTGGTATTTGGTTGCGCAGGCAACAGTGCTGCGGTTTTTCCAATGCGAAGAATGGGAATGGAAGTATGGCCTATTAATACGGTACAGTTTTCAAATCACACACAATATCAACAAGGCTGGAAAGGCATTGCGATGCCTGCTGGCCATATTTCAGAATTGGTTGATGGTCTATCAGCGATTGAAGCAACTCATGTTTGTGATGCGGTGTTAAGTGGTTACTTAGGATCAGCAGCGCAAGGTCAAGAGATCATCACAGCGGTTCAGAAAATAAAACAAGACAATCCAAACGCAATTTACTTTTGTGATCCAGTGATGGGGCATCCTGAGAAAGGCTGTATTGTTGCACCAGAAGTGACTACTTTTTTTAAAGAGTCTGCACTCGCATCAGCAGATATTATTGCGCCTAACTTACTTGAATTAGAAAGTTTATCTGGCATGACAATTAACACTTTAGAGCAAGTGATTGAAGCGAATAATCAACTGCTTGAGCAAGGCGTTAAGATGGTAGTGGTAAAACACTTAAGTCGTGCGGGTATTAAAAAAGATCGCTTTGAAATGCTATTAACCACCAAAGAAGGTAGCTACCACGTTTCTCGTCCTTTATATGACTTTGATGCTAAGCGTCAGCCAGTAGGGGCAGGGGATTTAATCAGTGGTGTAATGCTTGCCAACTTAATGGCGGGTTACTCTGCAATTGATGCGTTTGAACGTACTAATGCTGCGGTTGATTCGGTAATGCAAGAAACCTTCAATCGTGGATCGTATGAACTGCAACTTATCGCATCACAAGAATGTTTTAATACACCTGACATTATCGAAAAAGCTGAAAAAGTTGCGTAATTCGGTTAATACTGAACTTGATATTTAATAGATAAAATGCATAGCCCACGATTTGTAATATTGCGGATCGTGGGCTTTTTCTTTATTAGATTATTTAATTACACCGCATACTAATCGTGATCCGCCACCACCTAGTTTTGCAGGGTGATCAGAATGGTTATCTTCGCCAGCATGAATCATGATTGAACGACCTTTAAGATCATCTAGTTTAATTATTGTTGAGCAATATCATTTAAAAATTGAAGACGCTCTTTCTCTTGTTCTGACATTTGATAGGGTTCGTCAGTTAAGCTTGACGTATCAAATGAGGAGATAGGAAAAACTGTTTCTTTACTCGCTCCATAACGTGTTTTTTCTCCTGGAAAATCCGACATTCTTTCTACTGTAATCGTGCGTAATTCAAAATTATCACCTTTCCCTTTTAACACTGAACTATGTGCTTTTAGCTCAAAAATACCAACGCCTTGAGAGAGCTTTGCTTTATTACTTAATGAGGCAATAGGATCCCCATTTTCTTGATATAGATTTGCTCTAATACGGTAATTGCCTGATTCTTTTATATCCATATTTAACGGTAATATCATATCATCACCTGAAGAATAAACAGGGGATAGGGAGTCTACATATGCAACTGGATTTGAAAATTGGATATCAGCAATGAGCGTATCTTTCCCTTCTAAAAAAGAGATGGCTGCTTTTATTCTGACCTCTTGAGGCCAATCTTCTTGCGGTGAAAATTCAGTAGTTAGTTCTTGAGTATATTTTGAGGTAAGTGACTTTCTGGTTTCAGGATCAAGTAATTCATAATCGATATGGTCAATCGGCAATTCTGAAGTAAGAGTAACGATAATTGGTTCCGGGTAATCAAATCGATATTTTTCTAAAGATAAAGCTACGGTATGTGAGCCATCTAATACCGGAATATTAACCACGCTAAAATGATTAGGTTTTAAGTAATTAATATTCGAACTCAATAGAGGTATTGAATAAGATGGGTAACTGATGTCGTCAACATAAGCTTGAGATAGTAAGCTAAATTGTTCGGTCAATTTTTGAGGAAATTCTTGTTTTATTTCTTTTGGTTTTAGTTCATTTAATGATGTTGATACCACATGATTAATGTTTTCTTTTAAAGCTGGTTGTAAGGTGGTATTTGCTTTAGGTATGTGACTATTTAAGGTAGACGCTCCCTTTATTATTGATGATGAGTTGTCACGCATGATCCAATGAAAAGTGGTGGCTGAGAGCATTAACAGCACGCCAATAAATAATATATTTTTATTCATAACAGTAAATCACTAGCAAGTTCAGATATGGTTTTTGTATTGGATTTATCGACATATCGATAAGTTGTTCCAGTCATTGGGTAGGTTACAAATTTGGTCGTTACCTCAATGGGTGTTCCATTTAGTAAGGTCGCGTATTTATTTGCAGCCACAACACGACCTTGGATATCAGAACCAATTAAACCACTGTGGCTATAATCACCCCCCATTAATAATGGATAATGGTAGGGCATAAAACTGGTGACCGCTTTTGCTTGGGGAGCCACATTTCCATTGAATGCAATGGTTGAAGAACATCCACTAAATGAACCTGATTGGCTTGAACCACAAGAAGAATGACTTGAAACTACTCCATCATCTTCACCCGGTAGAAAAGGGCTTGTGGACTCCAGATAGTCACTTCCTTTGCCAACAAAGCGAATGCGAGGTATGCGATTATCAGGAAGAGGAGCTAATTGACGTGCATTTGCTACTTTCAAATCATTTAGCACACCAGTGTTTTGACTATTAGGAATTTCACCAAGCCATTTTTTCATCGCGTACTTTAAAGGTGCATTTAAATATCCATTACCTTCTGAAATATTAATCGCAATATCACCCAGTTCAGAACCGCCTCCTGCTCCTGCAAAATCAAATGTCGCAATAAAATTAAGAGGTGTTAATCCGGCATTAGTTAACCAGTTTTCTTGATTATCTAATAAATAACGAGCAATAAGATCTCCTGTTGAATGAGTAACTAAAATACACCCATTCTCACAGGTATTATTTTTTGATAATTCTTGTAATTTTGGCCAAATATAATCGGTTGAAACATTGTCAGCAATACGCTCTTGTGAAGGCCAATCAATGCGGTCATCCGCTTTAGATAACCAAAAGCCTTGCCAATAATCCGCGCCTTCTTTTATCACGGTATCATGATCTGGTTTTGTCTGAAGCTGACTGGCTTGAAAACCGTGAATAAGAATCACAGGATGCTCGCCAAGTGCAGCAACGCTTGATATCGGAGTTGCTAAAGAAGCACATAGCACTAACAGCGAAAGTAATTTCATATAATTTGATTACTTTTGAGTAATTATGTTTGTAGAATATGATTTTCATCGTTATTTATCAAATGAATGAATCGATTGCGTTCTCATTTGTATAAGAATGAATCACTTTATTTTTTAATAAGATAGAGTTGTGAGTGTAACGATATACAAGCTTTGCAACTTTTTCTTACAGTCCTTAATGGTATCCAGTTGCGTTATTCGTTACAGTCCGTCCGTCTTAATTCTGCTCATTTATGAACAATCCGATTAATCATTGTTTCGGATAAGGAAGCACATCATGAACACAAGTAAACAGGAACCCCCAAGTTGGTGGTCTAACTCTTTTTCTACATGATGATCTGAGGGTGATATGTCTTCAGATCTGGAGACGTATTATGGAATTTGTACAACAAAAAACAGACACAGAACATATTAAAACATCAGAAAATATGCATAAAGGTTCTGGTGTTGAAGACATTAGTATCAGCATAAAAAATGCATCAATTGGCGTGCTTTATAAGAAACGCGTATTTTGGTTAGTGCTGCTTGTTTTTGGTAATGTATTTTCAGGGGCTGGTATTGCTTACTTTGAAGAGATAATTACCTCTTATGTTGCGTTAGTTTTCTTTCTCCCTTTACTTATTGATAGTGGTGGTAATGCGGGATCTCAATCTGCAACCTTAATGGTTCGAGCTTTGGCTATTGGTGAAGTAAAACCAAATGATTGGGGAAAAATGCTAGGTAGAGAAGTCTTTGTCGCTCTAGGGCTTGGCTTGAGTATGGCCGCTGCTGTTTACCTTTTAGGTTTATATCGCGGAGGTTATGAGATAGGGATGGTGGTTGGTTTAAGTATGATTGCCATTGTATTAATCGGTAGCTTAATTGGCACTATACTTCCTTTTGGCTTGCATAAGCTTAAGTTAGATCCAGCTTCTGCTAGTGCCCCAATGATTACTTCTATTGCCGATATTTCAGGGGTATTGATTTACTTTTCTATTGCCTCTGCGGTATTAGAGATAGGGTAAGGCCTTTTTAGTCGCCCTTTATTGATGAATGGATTTAAGACAGTAAAGCCCAACTTCTTTCGAGGTTGGGCTTTTGTTTTATGCAGCTAACCGCTATTTTTCCCCTTAGATAACAGACTAACCTTTTAACCAGCCAAAGAAACCGTCGGTCAGGTTTTTTACTGGGGATAATCCCATTTCAGAGGCCAACTTTGCCGCATAAAGTGAACGTAAGCCATGAGCACAATAGAAAACATACGTTTTATCTTGATTGAAAATTTTATTGTGGGCTGGGCAGTTCGGGTCAATTAAGAACTCTAACATCCCTCTTGGGCAAGTAAATGCTCCCGGGATCACGCCATGCTCTTCTCGTTCAGCTGCTTCTCGGACATCGACAAAGATATAATTATCATCTTGATACAATGTTTTAGCTTCTGCTATCGACATTTCATCTACTGTTGAACGCGCTTCTTCGTTTAACTCTTTAATGCCTTTTATTATTGTTTGTGACATGTTTTTCTCTCTTCATTTTGCATTAATACAATACTGTTATTAATGAATAGACGCCGTTGGTAAGAAAAAGATGCATTATTTTTTACTCATTTTACGTAAAAATTACGATATAAATAAGGGATAAAATTAGTGCGTCTTTTTTTCTTACTGAACGTCTAAGTTATCGTAAAGATAAATTTTTTATTGAGGATAACACCACATGTTTACAGATACGCCGAAAAATAGTGACGCTCAGAATAAATTCATAAAATACGATTCTGATATGTTAAACCATATTTATAAAACAGAAGATGTTACGCCATATTGGGTGGCGGATATGGATTTTCCTATAGCTAATCCAATCACATTAGAGTTGCAGCGCCTTGTTGATCGTGAAGTGTATGCTTATGAATTTGATTCATCTTCTGTATTTAAAGCTATCTCGCAGTGGAACAAGCGTCAGCATAATATTGATTTGAATCCTAAAACATTTGTTCAGGTGCCTGGTGTGTTAAATGCGATTGCATTATTAATCCGTGAATGGTCTGAATTGGGCGATGGGGCATTAATTCAAACGCCTGTTTATCATCAATTTAAGCGTTTAATTGAGTCGTCTGGTAGAAAGGCGATTAATAATACGATGAAAATTGAAGACGGCCAGTATCGTATGGATTTTGATGATTTCGAAGATAAATTAAAAAACGGCGACGTAAAAATGGTTCTGCTTTGTAATCCTCATAACCCTGTGGGCAGAGTATGGAAGAAAAGTGAATTACAACAATTAGTCGATATAGCTAAAAAATATGATGTAGTGATCATCAGCGATGAAATTCATGCTGATATCGTATTTTCTGGACATAAATTCACGAGTATTGTGGAATTTGGTTATGAAAAAAGTGTGTCGATTATAGGCTCTCCCGCGAAGAACTTTGGCTTAAATAGCATTTCAAATGGGTATATTTATACCGATAATGAAAAAATGCATGAGCAAATAAAAGCAACGGTAAATTCATTATCTTTAGACCATGGTAATGCTTTTACTACATTTGCCACCATAGCGGCTTATGAAAAAGGACAAACGTGGTTTGATGGATTTTTATCTTATACCGAAAAAACCGTTAATTGGGTTGTTGATTTCATTGAAAAAAAACTATCGCAGGTATTGGTTTACAAACCAGAAGGGACGAATCAAATATGGTTTGATTTCTCTGGGTTAAATTTAGATGAAGAGGCGTTAAGAGAGTTGATCGTTACTAAGGCAAAAATGGGATTAACACCAGGTTCGTGGTTTGGTGAACCTAACGCTAATTTTTATCGCATGAATATCGCGTCTCCATTAGAGCAAATTCAAGCGTCTTTTCTTTTATTGAAAAGTGAAATTGATAAGTTAAATTCATAATCAATTATTCGGTTATATTTGTGAAAAAACACCGAACAGGTAATGTTCGGTGTTTTTTTATGTAGAGAGGTATGGTTGTTATCTATTATTTAGCCACGTTACCAGCAACATTGAGAGCATCCCACGTTCTTGCAAAAGGAGGAGCATAACTGAAGTCAATATAGCCTAGTTGCTGTGTCGTCATCTTTGCGGTGATGGCAACCGCTAGCGCATTAAGACGACTAACAGCCCCTTTTTTACCGACTATCTCACCGCCTAATAAAACATTAGATTCAGGGTGATAAACCAATTTAATCTTTATGTCTTCTTGGCCGGGATAGTAATCAGTTTGGTTTTTATCTGTAATAACTGAGGTGTTTATTGGTAGTTGGTGTTGTTCTGCTAACCATTGAGAGATCCCTGTACTCGCGAGTTCATAGTCAAGAACTTTTAATGATGATGAGCCTAAAAATCCACTCAAATAGGTGTCTTTACCTGATAATTTATCTGCCATCATTCGAGCTTGTTTATTTGCTGTTGTCGCTAAAGGAATATAAACAGGTTTATCTAATGTGAGGTGATGCACGGTAGCACAATCACCCACAGCATAAATATTAGGATCTTGAGTTGCCCCAAATTGATCAACTAAGAGTGCACCATTTGCCATTTTAGGTAATTCAACAAATTCAGTATTTGGTTTGAATCCAAGCGCTAAAATAATAAGATCAGCCGTTATCTCACCATTATTTGTGGTGATGGTGTATCCGTCTTTATTATCCGTAATGTCATTTACTTCAGTATTAAGTTGTAAGTTCGTACCTGTTTGTCGAATTGCTTCTTCTACGTTATGTATCATCTCTGAGCTGAATTGACGACTCAATATATGCTTTTCACGTTCAATTAAGGTTACGTTCTTTCCTAAGTCATGTGCAGCATCAAACATCTCTAAGCCAATAAACCCAGCACCGATAATCGCTATCTTCGGTTTGCTTGGATCTTGCATTGCTTTTTTTACAGCGATGCCATCTTCCATGCTCGTTAAGGTATAAACCTGTTTAGTATTGTATTGACCTAAATCTGGAATAATTGGTCGAGCGCCGGTGGCGATAATTAGTTGATCATAATGTAATGATTGCTCTTCATTCTGATGTCGAACCGTGACAACGTTATCTTTTTGATTCAAAGCTATAACTTCAGTGTTTAAACGAATATCTAAACCAGATTCGATGGCTTGCTTAGGCGTTCTCGAGATCATTCGTTCGGTATCACTGAATTTATCCGCTACAAAATAAGGCAAACCACAGGCACCGAAAGAGATGTAGTCACGTTTTTCAATTACGATCACGTTGTTGGTTGGTTGGTTTCTTTTGTATTTAGCCGCAAAGCTCATACCGGCAGCGCTGCCACCTAAAACAATAATATTCATAAATATGGATTACCTGTTTTTCTGATAAATAAAGGGCATTAATAAATAATGCCCTTATTGATTAAGTTTTTAATTGGTGAGTTGAGTCGTTACTACGCTGAGATTTCACTCTCTTGTTGTGTTGATATCGTGCTTTGAGCGTTATATTGCGTCGTATTTAATGAGCCATTACGCTTTGCTGTGATAACACCGGATAGCATTGAACCTGAGATATTAAGTGCGGTTCTAGCCATATCGATTAATGCTTCAATTGAGACAAGAATAGCAACAATCGTAATATCTAATCCCATGATAGTCAGTACCGCTACCGCGGCAAAAGTAGCGCCGCCACCGACACCTGCAATACCAAAAGAGGCAATGGCAATAACAACAACAAGTTGAACGATGAAGTTAAAATCAACAGGAATCCCCATGACTTGTGCTGCCATAATAGCCAGCATTGCAGGGTAAATACCGGCACATCCATTTTGACCAATACTGGTTCCAAACGTAGCTGACATATTTGCTGTTTCTTCATCGACACCAAGGCGCTGTGTTTGTGTTTCTACATTGAGTGGGATCGCCGCCATGCTTGAGCGAGATCCAAAACCAAAGACGAGAACTGGCCACGTTTTCTTCGCGAAGGTTTTTGGCGATAAACCAAAGAAAGAAACTAAGACAAGATGAAGACCAAACATCACAATAATCGCGCTATAACTGGCCAGTAAAAATCGTCCCATTTCAGCCAAAGCAAAAAGGTCGTTGGTCATCATGAATGTAGTCATTAAAGCGAAGACACCATAAGGGGTGAGCTTTAGGATCTCACGAACCATTGATAATACGACTTCTTTCGCTGAATTAATGAAATCGATGAAGCCTTGTACTTTTTCTGGTTTACGCTTTTTAACTTGAAGAACACTAAAGCCTAAAAACATACCAAATAACACGGTAGATAAGGTTGAGGTTCTCTCTGAACCTGTCAGCATTTCAAAAATATTGGCAGGAATAATAGAAAGGATTAATTCAGACAATCCATTGTTAGCCATCAATTCTTGAGTTGAAACCAAATTATTACTTCGAGTTTCTATTGCAGCGTTAGAACCAATGATCGTAACTAAACTGTTAGCATCAATATTGAATAAATAAATGCTCGCAATACCTATAAGAGCAGCTATAGCTACAGTGAAAATTAATACCCCAATCACTTTAGGTGCAATTTTTGATAATGATCCGTTTCCTTCTACATTCATTATTGAAGCTGTCATGGCTACAAAAACCAGAGGGATCACGATCATTTGCAATAGCTTAATGTAGCCGCTACCAAAAACAGAAATAATTTCAGCAAAGTTACCATTAATGCTGTTGCCGTTTCCTAGAATTAACTGAATTAAACTACCAAAAACTAACCCACCAATTAAAGCGGTTAATACACGATAATTGAAACTTTTCTTGTGTTTTTTTAGCTGAAACAGTAAGAAGTAAAATCCTAAAAAGGCGATGAAGAGGCCAATTAATGTGAAGCTCATATGAGACTCCTGATGTTTAAAAAATAAATTTGGGTTACGATAACAAGGTAACTGCTAGTTTTAAGTAACCAATGTGCCTATCGTAGGAAAGTGTTCAAAGGAGATACTTTCTTGAATGGCTAATATCAAAGAGACGCATTGAAGAAAAAAAAGATGCAAAAAAACACTTAAAAAACAAAGATAAAAAATAAACTATATTTATTGCGTCTTTTTTTGTATTGCATCGTCTTACTTTAATCCCCACATTATTTTATTTATCTGAGGCCTGTTTCTATGTTGTCAGAATGGCAAAATCACAAAGCGCAATTGCGTAATTACGTTTACAAACGAGTGGATGATGCAAGTGCGGTAGATGACATACTTCAAGATGTTTATATAAAAGCCAGCAGTAATTTGCATCAATTAAAATCGCAAGGAAGTTTGAAGGGGTGGTTATACAAAATTGCGTATAACACTATTATGGACTTTTATCGCGACAAGTTACCTTATGATGAGTTACCTGAAGATTTAATCGCAGAAGGTGAAGATACGGTGGGTGAAGCTCGTAAAGAGTTAGCTGAATGTTTACGTCCGCTTATTGATGATCTTCCTGAAAAATACAGCACTCCTTTGCGTTTGGCTGAATTAGAAGGGGTTCCTCAACAGGAAATAGCTGACCAGTTAGGCATTTCATTATCGGGAGCAAAAAGTCGAATTCAACGCGGGCGAGTAAAGTTCCGCGAGCATTTAATGACATGTTGTGATTTTGAACTTAACGAAGGAGGATCGGTAACGGGGTATTCTCCTAAAAAAGAAAGTTGTGCTTCACAATCTAAATGATTTCATTTCTTCCTTAAAATAAACGGTAAATAGCCACTCTATTTTCCGTTTATTTTACTTTCTCTTTTTTATTCCTATTATTTAAATTTTTTTGCGTCTTTTTCTCTATTCGTGCGTCTTCAATTTGTTAAAAATATTTCTTATGAAGAACATAAATGAAAAACTCAGATGTGAAATACCTAGAACCTAGCATGCTTTCTTTTTTAAATGATGAAGATGCCATGAGTACACTGCATGACATTCGACGTGGAATTGAAAGAGAACTGATCCGCACTACGCCTGAAAGCCGTATTTCAAACTTATCTCATCCAGAAGTGTTAGGCTCTGCGTTAACGCACCCTTACATCACTACTGATTTTGCAGAAGCGCAATTAGAGTTAGTGACACCTGCAATGACAGAAAGAAAGGCAATGTTTGATTCGTTGGCTTCTTTGCATCATTTTGTCGCTACTCATTTACCTGAAAATGAAATCATGTGGGGGGCGTATGCCGCCAGTACTGCCAAGTGATGATGAGATTACGATTGCAGCATATGGAACATCGAATGCAGGGCAACATAAGGTGCGTTACCGTGAAGGCTTGGCAAACCGTTATGGCAAAAGAATGCAGTTAATTTCAGGTATTCATTATAACTTTTCATTACCAGATTCGTTTTGGGAAACACTGCATACGCACATGAGCAGTGAATTATCATTAAACGATTTTATTTCAGAACGTTATTTTCATTTGATCCGTAATGTTCTTCGTAACGGCTGGGTTATTCCTTATTTATTTGGGGCATCGCCAGCGGTAGATAAAAGTTATTTAGTAAATCAAGAGCATCCTTTAGCTACTTTTGATGAAGATACTTACTATTTACCATGGGCAACGTCGTTACGTTTAAGCAATATGGGGTATAGCAGTAATGAGCAATCTCTTTACCCAACGAGCTTTAATAGTAAACAAGAATACTTAACGGATTTATGTCACGCCTTAACGACCCCAAGTGCGCGTTATACGCACCTAAATGCAGATCAGCAATTAAATGGCTCAGTCTTACAATTAGAAAATGAATTGTATGGTTCTGTAAGGCCTAAAATCGTTAATGATCAATTGCGTCCTTTGTATGCGATGTGTCACCACGGTATCCAATACATTGAATTGCGCAGTCTGGATAATAATCCGTTATTACCGTTAGGGATCAGTGAAGAGCAAAGTCATTTTCTGGATGCGTTTCTTACCTATAACGCCTTAGCACCAAGCCCTGAACTAACAAATGATGAGCGGATATTAATTGCCCGTCGCCAAGAGTTAGTAGCAACAGAAGGGCGAAAAGAAGGACTATTATTACCAACGCTGCAAGGTGAAATTAAACTTAACAATCTTGGTTTTGAATTACTTGATGCAATGATGCCTATTGCGAGTTGGCTAGATAATGCATTTGTTACCGAAGGGCATAAACAAGGTATTGAGCGTGAACGAGTTAAATTTGTTGATAGTAATTTAACGCCATCAGCACAAATGCTAGCAATAATGAAAGATGAAAAACTCTCTTATAAATTAGCGACCCAGAGATTATCTGAAGTGCATTTTAAACAGCATCAAGATGCAAAGATTGATGAAGAAGAAATGGGTAATCTAACTCGTTTAGTGACAGAGTCTTTAGTTAAACAACACCAAATGGAAGCACAACAAGACATGAGTTTTGATGAGTTTATTCAGAAAAAAAACTATTTACAGTGTGACTGTGAAATAGAAGAGGCAGTAGCGTAATTTAATGAATATTTTGTGGAAATTGCGTGGTTACATAAAAATGTTTTCACGCCAATACATCATTGCCATCATTGCATTACAAGTGGTGGCATTACTCAGTTTAATACCTTCTTGGTTGATTGGACGAATCGTAGATAGCATCAGTGCCAACGAATTAACCATGTCATATTTGCTGATTCATATTGGTGGCATTGTTGTGTCAGCCATTGCTATGTATGGCTTACGTTATGTATGGCAAAGTCACTTGTATGGAGCATCTATCGCTATTGCGAAAGTACTGCGTCGAGACTTATTTCGAAAGTTTTCAATGTTGTCACCGTCGTTTTACTCTCGTCGAAGCACTGGCGATTTAATGGCCCATGCAACGAATGACTTGAATGCAGTCGAGGAAGCCACTGGCATGGGGATCATGACCTTAGTTGATTCCTTTATTGCTGGTTTGACCGTGATTTTCGGTATGATCTTTATCGTAAGTGGTGAACTTACTGCTGTGGCATTATTGCCGTTTCCGCTGTTGGTTTTAATTACGAAACGTTATGGTACCAATCTGCATAAAACGTTCGGTCGTGCGCAAGCGAGTTTTGCTAATTTGAATGAAGAGACGCGTGAAACGGTTTCTGGTATTCGTGCGGTTCGCTCTCATGGTATTGGGCAAAGACAAGAACAACGCTTTGGTAAAACTCTTGATGAAACATTGGAAGCTAACTTAGCTGTTGCGAAAGTGGACGCCGCTTTTGCACCAACTATCCAATTAATTTACGGATTGTCATTTGTTATTTCATTGGCTTATGGCGCATGGCTAATCAGCCATGAGCAGATCTCTGTGGGTTTATTTACTACGTTTACGCTATATCTTGGGCAATTATTGGGACCGTTTTTACAATTTGGTTGGCAGTTTAATGTTTTCCAACGAGGCAGTACGTCATGGAAACGATTAGAGGCACTTTTTTCTGAAAAAGAAGAAGTGGTAGAGGGGACGGTTATGTTGCCTGCTGATGCGAAAGCAACGTTGAATATTAATATCGCCTCATTCTCTTATCAGAACTCAAACCGCAGAGCTTTAGAACAAATTAATATGACGGTAGCAGAAGGTGGCTTTGTTGGTATTACAGGGCCCACGGGCAGTGGAAAAAGTACCTTGTTGCAATTGGTATTAAGGCAATTTCAGTTACCAAATAGCTCAACCATTAGTATTGATGGACATTCGATTGATTCATTAACGTTCCACTCGCTACGTAACAAAATGGCGTGGGTTCCACAAAAACCATTCTTATTCTCAGGTTCTATTGCTGAAAATATCGCATTGGCTAAACCGGATGCAACAGAAGAGCAAATCAAACACGTTGCAGAAATGGCCGGAATTAAAAATGAAATTGATGCCATGCCTGATGGGTTTAGTACTCAATTGCGAGAAGGTGGCGGTAACCTTTCAGGAGGGCAGCGCCAGCGATTAACGCTTGCAAGAGCCTTATTATCTGATGCGGATATTTTGTTGTTGGATGATCCATTCAGTGCGTTAGACATTAAAACAGAAGTGATTGTGCGTCGAAATCTAAAAGCACATTACAGCCATAAAACCATGTTATTAGTGACTCAACGCCTACCTAATTTAATCGAAGCAGATCGAATTTTTGTGCTAAATGAAGGGCAAATTGAAGAGCAAGGCTCCCACCATGAGCTATTGGCTAGTCAAGGTTGGTATTCCATGGTCTACCAAAGACAAAGTCAGTTAAATACCATTATTGACGATATTCCAAGCAATAATATTCAAGAATCAACGTCAGAAGGAGAGTCTCATGCGTGAAGACAATGCACAGCAACCAAGTGATACTTTCTTATTTAAGCGGTTATTAGCCTATTCTTTACCTCATAAAGCACGCTTTATTGTCGCCTTTATGATGTTAACGGTAGCAATAAGTGCTGAAATGGCGATTCCATGGTTAGCAAAGATCATCCTTGATGACGTTATCGTACCACAGCAGTTTGAATGGCCACATTTGATTGGGCTTGTTAGTTTAGTGATGCTGTTTTACGTGATATCGGCGTTATTTACGTATTTACAAGCAGTGTCGTTTCGTCATAGTGCCTTGTTGGTGATTAATGATGTGAGAAAACAACTGTTTAATCACGTGTTGAATTTCTCTATCAGTACGTTTGATAAATTATCTGCGGGTAAGTTGGTTTCTTATATAACCAATGATACAGAATCCATGCGTGATATGTTTGTCTCAACTATCCCTACTATAATTCAAGGCAGTTTACGTATCATTGCGATATTTATTGCGATAGCGATATTGGATTGGCGCTTGATGTTATTAAGCTTGGTTCTGATCCCTGTATTACTCACAACAATGCATTTATATCGAAAAATATCGATGCCAGTGTTTAATGGCATTCGAGAGCAGATCAGCAATATCAATGGGCGGATTAATGAATCGCTACAAGGAATGGCGCTGATTCAAGCGTTTAATCAGGAAAAAGCATTTAAAGAAAAATTTGAGCAAGAAAACCAACGTTGGTTTGAGTTTAGAACCAAATCAATCGCAATTGATAGTTTCATGCTTATCCCGTTAACACGTTTAGTTTCCAACTTAACGGCTGCTGGTATTGTGGCGTGGTTTGCTAATGCGTCATTAGCTACAGTGGTTGAAATCGGGACGCTGTATGCATTTTTGAACTATATTGAACGCTTTTTTGACCCTTTCCGCCAACTTTCAATGGAGTTACGTAAGTTACAGGTGGCAACGGTTGCATCAAAACGTGTATTTGAGTTGCTAGATGAAGAATCTGAGCAGAACCGATACCCACAAGAGTGTGTTGAAATATCAGCGCCGCATGACATTGAGTTTCGTCATGTTGATTTAAGTTATGACGAAGGAAACTTGGTCTTATCTGATGTGAACTTTGTGGCTAAAGGCGGGCAGTTTACGGCAATAGTTGGTCATACGGGGAGTGGTAAAAGCTCAGTAATTAATCTGCTTATGCGATTCTACCAACACCAAAAAGGGGCTATTTTAATAGGAGGCCAGCCGATTGAATCTTTACCTGAAGTCCAACTTCGTAAATTATTTGGTCTGGTTTCTCAAGATCCAACGATTTTTAGTGGTTCAATAAAAGACAATATCGACTTATCTCATGATAGGCCAAACGACGAAAAAGTGATGTTAGCGGCGAAACAAGTTAACGCTGATCACTTTATTAAACGTCTTACTGATGGCTATGATCACCACCCAGGTCATGGTGGAGCGTCACTTTCTGTTGGTGAAAGACAGTTATTAGCGTTAGCTCGTGCTATCTCACATCAATCAAGTGTTTTCTTATTAGATGAAGCGACAGCTAATATTGATAGTGAAACGGAAGAAGCCGTAAAAGAAGCGTTAGCCAATATTCAAGAGGGTAGAACGGTTATCACGGTAGCTCACCGTTTATCTACGATTAAAAATGCCGATCAAATCTTAGTCATGAATAAAGGCAAAGTGGTTCAAAGTGGTACACATGATGAACTTATTGTGCAAGCTGGAGATTATAGAGAGTTATATTTGACGCAAAAAGCACAAGAAGAAAATGAACATCAGAACAGCACACTTGGTTTAGCTAGCATTAACGCGGCTTGAGTAATTGAATTTGAGAGTAATTAAAATGAATACAGAAAAAAAATCGTTTGTGTCTCAGCAAGTTATTGAAGATGCCTGTGAATGGGAAATTATGCATGGTGTGGCATTCAAGCAAGCTGATAGTACTGCGCGACACTGTCCGTTTAGTATTGCACCAATGACGATTGAGCGTGATGTATATCAGCATTTGTTAGCAGTAACGCCATTGATAACTAAGCTTATTAATAATGTATCTGAAGATCATGATTTTCTACAAGCGTCATTAAGTAACATGGCAAAAGCCGATCCGTTTTTTGGTTTATTAATGTCACTGCATCAACAATTGCATGGTGATGAAACCAATAAGCTTGTCGCTGCTCGTCAATCTTTACTATTGATGCGAACTGATTTTATGGATGACCGTACTCACGGTGCTAAAGTGATTGAATTTAATGGTATTGCCGCTGGGATGGGGCCTTTTGGTCAACGTGCTGCAGAATTCCACTCATTTATTAAAAATCAATGGCCAGATACTTACAATCAATGGATTGAAGACAGCTCAGCGGTACCTGCGGATAATCATGGCTTAGAGCAATTGGCCTACGGTATTGCAACAGCGGCAAGAGCGATAAAAACAGATTTTGGTGACCAAGGAAAACCTACGTTTTTGATGGTGGTTCAAAAGAACGAAGACAATGTTTATGACCAACACCTGTTGGAAGTTGAGTTGCAAAAACAAGGAATATGTACAGTAAGACGTACGTTTGAACAACTTAGCTGTCAGCTTTCTAGTGGCGAAAATAAGCGTCTTATATTAGAAAATATCGGGGCTGTAGATGTTGTTTATTTACGTGCGGGTTATCAATATGAAGATTATTTTGCACCTGAATTAAATGAGAAAGTCTGTTGTCAGACGCTAAGCCAAACACGATTGCTTATTGAACAGCATCATGTCGCCGTTAATGCAACAATTAGTCAGCAATTAGCGACCAGTAAAACAATGCAAATGCTATTAACCATGATGCCAGAAAGTGAATATGCACGTTGGGGTCTAAGCATTGAAGAAGCGCAATTGGTGAAGAGTGTTTTAGCTGAGATGAAACCCGTTAATGTTGAAACGATTAAATGGTTTGATACAGAAGCGATTCAAAATGAGTGGGTGTTAAAAAACCAAGGTGAAGGTGGTGGGCATTGTGTTTTTGGAGAGGATATTAGGAATAAATTAAATAAGTTAGATCCTGAAGAATATGATGCATGGGCATTAATGCAGCGTTTGTATCCCCATGAGCGTGATACTCCAACCATTGCTGTTCGTGATGGCGAGCAAACCATTGTGGACGATTTAGTGAGTGAGATTGGCTTATTTACTGCGTATTACAATGGAAAGCCGGTGACTGAATTTGAAGGTTATGCGGGATATTTAATTCGCAGTAAACCTGCCAGTGAAAACGAAGGTGGAATTCACAGTGGTAAAGGGATTTTAGATTCATTGGTGTTAATTGATTAATACAACCTATATCTAATATAGAGCCCAATATTATTGTTATATTGGGCTTTTTTATATTTTTTAATAAATAATTCAAGTTTATAAAATTGATCTTGGATAATAAATAGAACGTTAGTTATTTAACGTTATAAAAACATCTACCTGCCGAGAGTTATTTATCATTATGAAAAATAAGGCTATTTAGTGTTGTGAGATTACATTATCGATTAAAGCGATGATTATCATAGTATTTCTTCCTTGGAAAGAGGCATTTTTTCTCTCTATCGTGTGCAGACATTCATGCAGCAGGAGATAGTTATGAAAAAATTAGGATTGATTATAGGTTTAGGAGCTATTGCTTATTTTGGCTCGGTGTATGTAGTAGATTCGTCAGACCGGACATTAAGTGACACCAAATTAGCGCAATCAAACAGTAAAAATGATCCTGTATCTTCTGCTGCTTTTAAAGTATTAACTGAAAATGGTTGTAGTTATTGCCATACAGATAATAGCGAAATGCCTTTTTATGCCAATCTTCCTATCGCGAAACAAATTATGCAAAAAGACGTTGAAAGTGGATTACGTCATTTTCAGTTTGATGATGTTTTATCTAGTTTTTCTGAAGGTAATGAAATATCCGATGTTGCTTTAGCTAAAATTAGCGGCGTATTAAATGATTCATCCATGCCTCCTAAAGCGTATTTATCAATGCATTGGCGTTCAAGTTTATCTGATGATGAAAAGCAGACTTTACGTACGTGGATTAAACAAGAGCAAGAAAATAAACAGTCATTAGCAAGCGAAGCATTTAAATATGAAGCGATTCAGCCCATTAATGACGCTATAAAAGTTGATAATAATAAAGTGGCTTTAGGTGAAGTGCTTTATCATGATACCCGCTTGTCGGGTGATAACACTGTTGCGTGTTCAAGTTGTCACTCCTTATCAACAGGTGGGGTTGATAGGTTAACAACATCTACAGGCATTAATGGGGCTAAAGGTCCCATTAATGCACCAACAGTATTTAACTCTTCTTATAATATTCACCAGTTCTGGGATGGTCGAGCAAGTGACTTACAAGAACAAGCAGGAGGCCCTCCTATGAATCCAATTGAAATGGGATCTACTTCATGGGAGCAAATCACTCAAAAGTTAGGCTTGGATGAGGGAGTGAAAGCCGCTTTTGCTAAAATCTACCCTGATGGCATCACGGGTGACAATATAACTGATGCGATTGCTGAGTTTGAGAAAACTCTAATTACACCAAACAGTCGTTTTGATCAGTTCTTAAAAGGTGACGATTTAGCATTGAATGCACAAGAAAAAAATGGCTATGAGCTATTTAAGAAAAATAAATGCTCGACGTGTCATGCTGGTCAAGCGATGGGCGGGCAGACATTTGAAGTCATGGGATTAAAAGCAGATTACTTTACTCAGAGGGGAAATGTATCTGAGGTGGATAATGGTCGGTTTAATGTGACAAATAAAGCCTATGATATGAATCGTTTTAAGGTCCCAACGTTACGAAATATTGCACTTACTGCGCCTTATTTCCATGACGGCAGTGTTAATTCATTGGATGAGGCGGTTGCTGTAATGGCTGAATACCAAGTCGGGGTCACATTGAGTTATAGTGAGATCGCGGATATTAGTGCTTACTTGAAGACATTAACTGGTGATTATAAAGGTCAAATGTTGAATTAATTTTAGGATTAATAAGTGACAAAACGAAAAGCCCAATATTAAGATTATTGGGCTTTTTACATGGTTAATGTAGGTATTGATTTAGTAAAAAGCTATGCTTTTGATGCTGCGAGTTCTTGCAGTTGTTCAATCGTCGTTTCAGCAACGAGTACGCCATCAATGAAGTAACTTACTTGGTTATCATTTTTTAAACCAAGAAGCGTTGCTTTATCTCCGTTTGAGTACGTAATATCCATTTGAATCGTATTTTCATCGATTTGTTGAAATTCACCTGTTTCATAAGTTCTTTGCAGGGTGATAGGGGCTACAGGTGCTGTTTTTAATGAGTCATCTAAATCGTCATTAATATTTAGCATGGTCTCTGTTTTACTATCAAAAATGTGTGGAGAGCCATTAATTGGGTTTTTCCCCGTCCAGAATTCAAGCGAGTTAAAAACGATATAATCGGCGGCGGTTGTAATTGCATAAACGGGTGATAATAAAAAGTTCACTCCCGCTCGAGCGTATCGGTTATCTACGACTTCAACGTTGAATTGCATTAGTTTCCCAGTCACTGCCATACTACCAACACATCCTGATAAACTGACGGCTACAGCGGTCATTGCCACAACTTTTACAAATGTTTTTTTCATGTTCCCTCACTTACCGTTAAGCACTTTGCTAGAACTATTAACATAGTAGTTAATTCTTTAATGAGTAGAGAAGGTCGCTAATATTTAATCATTTATTTTTTATTATGTGCGGAAGTGCAAAAAAGTAATACCAATCACAGTAAGTAAGTGATCAGAAATAGCGCAGGAAAAATGCTTGAGAACAAGGCGGTACTTTCGATAAATAGCTTCGATAAGTAGGTATTCTACAATCAAAAATTTCAACACAGTTATCGAGCATTTTAACCAGTTAGGATGAACAGTGATTTACTACGATTGGTATAATGAATAAGAATCATGTGTGAGTAATTAGCCAGATAGTCTCTTTTAAAAAAGACTATATGTACAGACACAAAAAAGCCCAACCTCTTTCGAAGCTGGGCTTTTCCAAACGTTTGGTGGGCTGGGGTCATCTGATTTTATGTTGTATCATTTTGTTTTATAAATGATAAGTCGTATTGATTTTATTTTTGGAATACGTTATGGAATACATCAGGCGTTTTTGTTACCTTATTTGTGATTATCGATATCTAATTGTAGGTGTTATAAGGTCTAATTCATCTTAGAATCTATTGCTGGATCTATATACAGGAAATATGACTCTGGCTCAAACATTGAAATACCAATGTTAATTAATTCATCATTGGCTGTTAGAATTTGAATATCATTTGTTTTCACTTTTTCACTTTTCTTCATTATATCTCGTACTACTTTATCTACTTCAGTTAACGCTGGGTGCTTAGAGTTCGTTATTGAAAGAGTATTAGATAAATCACAGGAAGTCAGTCCTATTGTACTTAGAGACCATGGAACTAAAGCGAGGATATGATAATCTGTAAGTGTAATGGAAATACTTCCTATGGAGAATGCACCATATGATTCTATTTCTGTGGAAACATCAATGGTATTGAAATATGAAGTCATTAATTGCTTGAAATGATTATTCATTGTGCTTAACGGTTTAAGCCATTTATCCCCTTTACTTTTATGAACAAGAGATTCGATATTTTCCCATTCATTTGCAATGTTGCATATTTGAACATCTGTTTGTAGATAGAACTTTAATAACTCATTGTAAATATTAGTGGCATGAGTAATTATTATTGCTTTAACCGATTCTGGTGCGTTGATGTTTTTTAACTCATCAATAATATTGCATTTATTTTTTGTTTCTTGCGATTTATTTACCCATTCAGTATGCCATTTTTTTGCATGTAATGCCTCTTCTTCAGATACGTCAATTTCATTTTTTTTAATCCAGCTTGATAATACTGTGTGAGATTTAGGGTCTATTTTATTATATTTGATTGTTTTATGTATTCTATTTATAGCATCAATTACAGTGTTAGCATTAGACTCAGTAAATGTCTTTGTTACGAGTTCTAATTTTAATGGAGCATCTATATTATGTTGCTCTTGAGGTATGATAAGGCCAGATAGCATAGACTCTAACTTCTCAAACCTAGCGTTAGTGTCATTGTTAAGAGCCTCTATCTTTGCAATTATCTGGCTTTCTACTTGTGCCTTATCTTCGATTTGTTCTGCTTGATGATTATTAGAAATAGACTCTATTTCTACAGGTGATTTAACACTTCTTTTTGGCACTTCTGCTCGTGCTTTCTTTCTCATTTCTTGTGTTATTTCTTTTCTGAGTTCTTTCTCTAATTCCTGTCTTATATCTTGATGTTCACCATATTCATTGTAAATTAAATCAAGAATTGTATCTTTGATTGTGGCTTTTTTACCTTCAAGTTCTTTAAGATCTTTTAGAGAGATTAACTTATCATACTCGTCACTTGTTAGTTCTATGTTAATCTGTTTGTGATTTTCACGTTGTTTAAGTTTCTTCCTCCAAGCAGACATTACATTTTTTCTGATCTTCTTATCGTGTTCAGTGCCACCTTGAAGTTTCTCAAAAAACAGCTCAAACAGTTCTTGTGATTTTGCTTCTCTAGTTCCTTTTATGTTAGGTATTGAAATATCAGATTTTAGCTTTCGAGTACTGTCTAGGAAGTACTCTGTTAACCATGCTCTATCACCTTTATCGTTCCAATCAAAGTCAGTTAGCGTGTTGTTCATTGTTGTATATCCCTTTTTAAAAAACTTATTTAAGGTATTATACAAGCCTTTGATATTAACTAGTATCTATTAAAACTAGTATTTTATTATTAATGATTAACAGGGTGTATATATGGATTTTAATCCTAGTTTAGTTAGGTATGTATTATCTAATATAGAGGGGCTTGGTCCTGAAGGGCGTTTTTTATTGCTGTGCTTGCTCTATGAGTATAGCGTGGAAAGTAAAGAAATAGAAATTTCAGTAGAACAGCTTGTTAGTAAGTATGGCGTGACAAAGACTGTTTGTTCGGAAGTCTCGAAATTTTTGTCGTTACCTAAAAATAAATTAGCACAAATAAGACGGTCAAAAGTACGGTATTGTGAGTTTGATTCTGTCTCGTTAAGTAAGCTTAGTTCTGATTTTGATAACGGACAGTATGGCAATGTTCATCGTTTTACAGTTGTTGATTTGTTAACAAAGAAGTCTAAGTTAGGCCGTGTTAAAAATGAATGTGACTTGAGTGTGTCAAATTTATTGCTCTTAATTATTTTATTGATCCACTCTGATAGTTCAGGATCCGTTGAGAGGTTGAGTAAAGCCAAAATTAGAAAAATGATGGGTGGAATATCTTCTGACCGTTTAAAATCTCAGTTGAAAAAATTAAGTGAAATGGAGTATGTTTTCATTAGTCAAAGTGGAGGGACTGGACGGAAACTTTTTGGTAAAACACCTAATAATTATCTTTTAAATCTTGGGGAAATTAAAACTGAAAAATACCATCTAGATAAGAAAGAGAAAGCTTCGAGTGCTTCTCTTTTTGCCCCATCAGTTTTAGAACAATTGGAAATTTTTATTCGGGATATCCAGTATGTTAGGCATATTGATGGAAAAACAAAAGATAAGGATTTGAATGCTCTATTTGCATTATTTGGTGATGATGTAAATGCTTCGATGGGGATCACTAATTTAATTATTAATAAATGTGAAAGTATCATATCTGTACTTTTGAGTGAATGCTGGGATGAAGTGGATAGCTTAGACTTAAAGAAATGTAATTTTCTGAAGAGAGAAAGAATGGAGTTATTACTGACAAGGAGTAGCCTTTTTTCAATGTCTTTTAATCGAGAGTATTTTATTTTCGATGACTCTACATTTACAGGTAAGAAAGGGATAGAAGAAAAAAAGAAAGCAGAAGACAAGTTTAAGGCGGAAGTAATTGTTACCCCTGAATCATTTAAACAATGGTTAGATAATCAAGATGATGATATATCCTTTGAGTCTCAAGCTCATCGATTGGTTGTTTTTTTAATCCAGCAGTCTTTATACATAGCAATAAAAATGAAATGTTTGTTTGTGCATCATTTTACAAAATTTGAGAAGCCTGACAGTATCAATGTAATTTTTAACCGTACAAGGATGAATGGTACTGTTGGTGACAGTTACCATGTAACAGTAACGCTGCTAGTTAAGAATCAATTCAAGGTTTACTTAATCGACTCACAAAAGCTAGTTGCTAATGATATTCGTCATGTTATCAGTGTTAAATCTTATAGTAGGAAAGATATACCTAACGTCAGAGTGATTTGATTTCTGCTATCCAGTGAATGTCTAGGGTGTTTTTGATTAATGCCCTTAACATCCTTTAGGTAACAACATTAGTGTAGTGTTGGATATAATATTATATATGTTCTTTCTTAATACATATCCATTACTCATTTGATTAACGTTACTCCTTATCACCAATAAAAAATAATCTATTCAACTATTCCTTTGAGACTAACTTTGAAGGAATAACAACATGACTAATCAATCATATCTATACTCACTATATAACCAAGGTGAAGACTTAAATCATAATTACTTAACTACCTTGGATAATACAGTTCAGGATATGCTAGACGATTACAGAAGAGTATTTGCATTAAGAGTAGATTTACACTTACCTGATAATGACTTAATTAATCAGTTTAGATTAATGACTCGTTTTATTAGTTCACTTAAGGCACAACTCAAAGCCTATGAATCAAAACGTAGTAAGCTAGGTACTCGTATTTACCCTAATACCCTACGTTATGTATGGGCGAGAGAAACAGGCTCAGAGAACGAACTAGAGCACTACCATTTATTATTACTATTTAATAAAGACGCTTATCACTTATTAGGAAGTTATCGTGTAGTAGGAACATTAGCCAATCGAATACAGCAAGCGTGGTTTAGTGCATTAGGTGAAGCGGTAGCGAGTGAATCAGGATTAGTACACTTCCCTAAGAATGGTAGTTATTACATTGATGGTAAGTCACCTTATTATGAAGACCAGCTAGATAGCTTAATGTATAGAGCTAGTTACTTGTGTAAGAAACAAACCAAAGTCATTTCATCTAGAGTACGGTCATTTGGTGCTAGTCCTCGTATCGTCGTAAAAAGGGCTTTTAGTTAATAATATATTATCTAAATCATTAGGAGGCGTAGCGAGCTTCCTAAGTCCCATATCTCCTTGTTTATGCGTTACTTATCACAAAATAAATCATTACTCATATCACTAATACGGCATGAGACACTAGATGCCCCTACGGATTGTACGTTTCTCTTTTATTGTTATTACGTTAGGTAAACAAAATGAGTGAACAAGCAATGTGGTTCTATGAATCTAAAGGCAAAAGGGAGGGGAGTATATCCACCATTGAGATAATTGAATTGATTACTCAAGGAGTTATCCATCAAGGAACTCAAGTGTGGAAAAAAGGAATGACAGAATGGGTAACACTAGAAAAAAGAGAATTAGCTCAATACTTAGAAGATGTGTCACCACCACTAAGCAGCAATGATGTACCACCACCGTTACAAACCCCTAATTCTAATGAAGAAAGTTTTAGTACTAAGCTTGGGGGTATTTGGCGTTTTATCTATGCGCCTACCTTTGCAGCCATTGCAACGTATCTTGCGTCTTATCTGATTGAAGGCAATAGCTGGCAAGCATTTGGGTTATGGTCAACATCGGGTATGGCTGTAATTTCGTTATTAATCATCCTTGCTGCATGGGCTGAAGACTTATGGCGATTTAAGAAGACAATCAATTACACAGGCTGGTCTTGGTGGTGGCTGTTTGCTCCTTGTTATATTCATGACCGTATGGGTAAGCAATGGAAGTGGACGATAGGGCTAATCGTTTTATCGTTAGTTTGTAACTTAATAGCGTTTGCGGCTATTGCCTTGCATGGTGATGGGTACTTTGATAATAATGACTCATATAGCTACCAGCCACAATCTAATGCTCAAGTTGGTGGGATGGATTTGAATACCATTGAGCTAGAAACGTATTTGAATACCACGAATACCGATGCAACAATGACAGGGTATATTAGTGTTGCCATGCTTGATGATGTTACTTATCGAATTTCTTACTCTAACCTGTGCGGCTCTAATGGATGTGACTACAGCTACCTTAAATCAGCGCAAAATGGTGGCTACTGTTACGTGTTAGGTAGTGGTGATGCACAAGCGATAGCGGCTACACAATGCAGCTCAACGCCATTTCGATTGACATATAACTAAACACAATGGGAAGCCTAATCGCTTCCCATTTTTTATGGCTATCTAAAACGCACAACCAAATTACGTGACGTACAACCAAGAAAAATATCTTTGGTTATTTTACCTAGTCATTCAGTTAAAAGGTGGTTGTATTTTAGATTAACATTTGAGCGTGATTAAAAGAGAGAATAATAACGAATGAAAGTGTGGGATGAGAAATTAGAGAAGTTTGTTGAGCCGGTAGATGAAGCAACACCAAAGTTTGTAAATGCGTATTTTCCGTGGAATGAAGAATTAGCCAAAGCCACTAAAGTTGATGTACCGCATTATGAGCCAGTAAAAGAGAAACAAACTAAAACCGCAGCCTTTGAGTATTCGATTGAAATCACGTGTGCTCAAGATGAGCTGAATACCTATCAGGTGGGTGTATTCTCTTTAGGTAAAACTAAAGAAGAAGCGAATATATCCGCATGGAATAAAACTCAAAATGAGAAAGGTTTTACCCTGTTAACGGCTAGTGTAGATGTTGATGAGTCAAAAACACTCAGTCGAGAGTTCTTTATCTCAAGTGGCAGTGCCATGGTATTTGATGACGTAAAGCCTGTTAAGCAAGGCGTTGCTCATGCTACAGAATCATTCATTCCAGTAAAGCCAGCCGTTCAGGTGGGTGAACGTCTTGGATGGCCTACTGAAGGGTATTTTTATCATTTCATTGATGATGCGTTAGTGCATGAATATAAGTTAATGGGAAATGGTAAGTGGGCATTTCAAGTTACTCAATCTACAGAGCACCATTTAACTGATGAATTGCTATCAGGGCATCAATACAGTTTTATTCTATTGCCTTGGAAAATAAGTAATTCCGTTGTTGCTCGTCAGCACCTACTTTACCTTCCACAGAAAATGACCACACAACAACTTGAAGCGTCAACGGTACAGTGGATTGATGAAAATGGCTGTTTACTTGATATAAATGAGATAGTTGAAACCAAAAAAGAAAAGGCTGTAGAGCGAGAAAAAGAAAGTAACGGTCAAGTGACTTATGTCATTCAGTCAGGGGATACCTTATCTGGTATTGCATATAAGCAAGGATTAACATTACCACAATTGGTCGATTTGAATCCGCAATATCAAGGAAAAGAAGACCATATTCAAGTCGGTGATACATTAGTTTTAGAGGAGGAGGAAGCTGATATTATTTCTTCTGAGCATACCGTTAAGATTAATCCTGAAACAGGTGTGCGTGAAACGTGGGGAGAAATAGCCACTCAATACGGATTAGCTGCGAAAGCATTATTGGATCTAAACTCAATCTATGAGCAAGACCCAAGCACATTAAAAATAGGTGATACGCTATTTATTGGAGATAAGGAGAAGGCGAATGAAACTAAGCAAGCTAGGAAAACTCTTCCTCCTGTTGATGTGACAAAAGAGAAAAAGGTATTTTCGTGGGCTAATTTATGGAGTGAGCCACAATCACCAACGATACATCCAGTGGTAGCCACACTTCATAAGTTGGATTCAATACCCAAGAATACAACAGTCATTAATGTACGAGCTAAAAAGCATGGGATAAACCCTAAGAACATGTATTGGCCTGCGTATGATTTTACTAAAGAGGGTGACGATAGATATTTTGACGAGGTTGAATACACTGATGAGATCACTACCTTAGCAGCATTATCTAAAGCGGAGTTCGATGAGTTTTTTACTAATGCTTCTCATGTTATCGCGGCTAAAGATTTCGTCGTTGGTTTATACCCTACAGTAAAAGATAAACTTAATTTCTTAATCAAGAATACATCAATGACGGGTGTTGTTCGTATCGTTGATGGACAAGAGTCAGTGATTCTAAATCACATAAAAGCGTACTTTCCTATTTTAGAAAAAGGAACGTTGTTTTCAGCATCAAATCCACAAATCATTAAATGGGCATTTGGTTCAACCGCGCTGAAAGGTGCCAG
The DNA here is from genome assembly GCF_002954705.1 of Aliivibrio sifiae. Taxonomy (GTDB): domain Bacteria; phylum Pseudomonadota; class Gammaproteobacteria; order Enterobacterales; family Vibrionaceae; genus Aliivibrio; species Aliivibrio sifiae_A. The sequence continues at coordinate 2,255,626 of NZ_MSCO01000001.1, read as the reverse complement.
TCGATTCTTAACGCTAAGCGCACCGACTGAAATTATTGTAGGCTCTGCTTTGAATGTGGTTAACTATATAGTTAATGATGAGCTGACGTTAAGAGAGTTAAAAATTGCACAGTGGCAAATTGTTGTTCGATTACTTGCTACCGCTGGTGTTGTTTTTGTAGCTGGTGTGATGTTTCCTACTTGGGTTGCTTCTGCATCAGCTGGGGTTACTTTTACCCTAGCGTCTACAGCTGTTTATTTTATTGATACGCAATTTAACGAGGATACCTTTAGTAAAGGATTAATCGAACATTATTTACCAGAAGAATTATTAAATGATTAAATTATTGTTACACTTATTTCTAATCGTTACTACGTCATACGGGGCAATGTATTTTTTATGGACAGCGTCTTATCATTTGTTTTTTGATGATTCAGCCACATATGTAGTGAGTTTTCGTTATGCGATTCTTGGTATAATTGGTGGGCATATTTGGGTGGGATTAGCTAGCGTTACCGCTTACCAGCACATTTCTCGTTGGTGTAAATATAGAGAATTTAAACATAATAAGTATAAAACGAGCTTAGAAAAAAGAGCTGTATTTATAGCATGTATCATTGGCTTTTTTCCATATTTCATTAATAACTACTATATTGAAAAGTATGACTTAGTTAGATGTGAGAGTGATTTATTTATTGACCGTGATGATTTCTATTTTTCTCGTTATGTGAGTTCAATAGAGGAATGTCCTATCAAGCTAGAAGCAAACAAAAAAAAGAATTAAACCAAAAAAAACAGTGTGTTTTTTGATTCAAATAGTAAAGCTCGTACCTTTTGATACGAGCTTTTTTATTGCCTGAATAGATTTAAGAACCCTTAAAATTCGTTAGTTGAATGTCCACGTCCAATCACCTTGATTACTTTGAACGGTAATTTCACGAACATCACAATTATACGTTAATGCGTAAGCAATGGTACTTTGTCCATAGTTTAGAGAAACAGGGTAACGTGGGCGTGGTTTGTTTTGGATTAGTTGTAAGCGTGTTTGAGCCAGCTTCACATCACAATTACCACGGTTCATTACAATGCCAGTCACCTTTAGATTATTAGCAAGAGCCGTTACCTTAATGTTGTGTTGAGCTGGAAAGGTTTCTACTGAAATATCCATTGGAGCAGACTCAGCCAATGCTTGAGTCGTAAAGGTGCTTGCGATTAATGCCAGTGTGATAAGTGTCTTTTTCATGGTGTTTCTTCCTTAATGGTATTGGTTATATTATTTTTCCAATGCGTTTTCACATTGAAGGTGGATGGATATTCAAAGGTGAACGTTGATACGCTCACGGTATTGATGTGTTCAATCGCTATGACTTGAGTTTCTAATTGCTTATTGATGTATTGCCCTATGACTAATTCAATTTGTGAGTGGTGGTGAATTAACCCTAGCGGCATGACATACAAGGCTGCGGTTTCATGCAGATGTAAGGTAAGCCAGTGATTGTGATAAAGAGCCGTGTTTATTTTTTGAAAGTTCTCCTCATGGGTTTGGTGTGGTAATTGACTGCTTATCTTTTTAAGCCATTGTCTTTCCTTAGTGGTACTCGCTATTGAAGACAGAGAGCGTCGAGCGTCTTCAAATCGGTTTTGTAATGCTTTTAAAAGACTTGCTGGTGTTAGGTGAATGAAATGCTCATTCGCTAACTGAAAGATAAGTGCGTCTCTTGGTGGTATGGCGTGGTGGTGCAATCTGTTTTGATAACCATAAGGTTTGCTGCGGTCATCTTTCTCAATTAAATTAAGTTCTACCAATACGTTGAGATTGCGCTGTATGGTGCGTGTATCACGATGTATGTCCCTTTCGATTAATTGGTTTCTAATCTCTCTGGTGGTGGTCTTAAAGTGATGAGGAACGAGCTGATATATCTCAAACACAACAGACAAGTGCTCTTGAGTACTAAAGCGTGTTTGTTTCGTCATGGGTAAATGCTCAGTGATTACTGATTATCTGAATTAGCAATGAGGGTAATGTCATCAAGGGTGTAGTCACGTCTGAGTAGTTCATCCGTAGCAATTTCTTTGGTTTGTGTCGATGTGCTGGTTTTTATTAATTCAAATAGCTCATGGATGAGTTTGGTTTGGATAGTGTTTCGATTGATGGCTGGCATAGTGATGACTCAAATAATGACTTTCCCTAGAGTGTAAATAGCCATTGGGCATCAAGCGTCCAATGCGGTTTTAATCGATAAAATTAGAAAGGAGGCCGTTTAGCCTCCTCATTGTTTTTATGCGTTTCATTCAGGAATACTCATCTCTCCCAATGGCACGTACTGTGATTTACTGCGAGACGTTCCAAAGGTGATTTTCTCCACGCACCAACCATGATAAAGATAATCCACATCCGTTAAGCCTGAGCCTTGCCCTATGCCGTAGTTATTACGGTGCTCACAGCTTTGCGCTTTGTCGTTTAGAAATACCGTATCAGGGTAATTCAAACAGGCTTTACGCAATTCTGGAAATAATCGTCTGGTATGGGTAGACCACGCTAAAATAATAGTTTGAAGGGTTTTAGTATGATGCTCTCCTGAATACGGCTCACTGCGTTCTTTATCGTATTCGGTGTAAGTAGCTACGATCACGCCTTTCGCCCATTCTGGGATCACTAGAGCCGCTTGAAATACCTTTTCATTGGCTTGGTGGGCTTGCCATCCTTTTTCTTCTTGCTCACGTTTGGCTTGCTCTTTATCTCGCTCTTGTTGCTTGGCAAGTTCAGTGGCTTTGATGGTTTGAATTCGAGCGTCAGTTACAAACTCGATATCAAAGCGATAGGTTCTAATGAGTGTGATTAATTGTTGATGATTAGCATCATTACGTAACCACGGCTTATCCGCATCGAGCTGATATTTTTCATGGTATTCAAGGGTATTAAGGCAGTGGTCAGCAAAGCCTACGTCATTGCCACCACAACCTAAATCCAATCGGCATTGGTGCTCATCCCCATTTTCAAACGTCACCGTTACATTAGTTTTATCGTAACCGCCTAATGGGTTTTGTTTAGCTACGTCTAATGCTTTACGTTCAAAGTCCATAAAGTCATACAACTGGCCTTCATTGAACTCATTGGATTCAGACCAATTGACTAAGGCAGAGAAGGGATTAAGGGTAGGTGTTATTTGTTTATTCATGAGTGAGTTGTCCTGATTTTTAGGCATAAAAAAACCGCAACCAAAAGGCTGCGGCATGATGTGTGTGATATTGAAGTGAAAGGAAGGTGATTAAGATACGTTGATTTCTATTTCGTCATACATCCCCATAGAGGCATAAGCTAGAAAGTTATGCTCCCATAAGCGGTATAGTTCAGCGGCATTCGCATTGTTTTTAATGGATGAATAATCCCCTAAGTAGCTGGCAAACCATTCACCACTAAGAAAATCAAAATCTAATTCTTTAGCTAACTCAGGATAGTGATTGCCTACAAAAGCAAAGTCAGTGATGTAGGCGTATCGCCATGTATTATCGGCTTCTTTGGTTAAAGCAATCTCAACAGGATGAAAGCCACCGTTTTCAGCACTGTAGTTTTTATCTCGAAAGTTGAAGATGACACTGTTTTCTTTCTCTAAACCAGAATGCAATTCAGGGCGTTGATTAAGTGCATCAACAAGGCACTGGTTCAGCTTGCTTGATACTGGTAACAGCGTAGGAATAAGATTTGTAGTGGTAATAATGGTTTGTAATTCAGACACGGTGTGTCCTCCTATGATTGAAATAAGATAATGGATTGGTGAAACAAATTAAGGTTGAATGGGATTAAGTGCGTATCTCGTTAGCTGAGATATCATCGAAATGTTGATTTCTGAGTTGACGACAAAAGGCGAGTGCCCATGAAGTAAATAGGTCGATGACTTGCGGCCTTGCAAGCTCACAGCCTTGAATGTCAGGTTGATAGAACCAACCACGCTTAAAGTTAAAATACAGCTCAGGTGCAACGTTTAGGCTGTGTTCATCGGGATAAGAAAAGCTGGTAATAAACACCAACTTCCAAATATGACGATTATCTTTGTCTCGCTCAAAGCGCATTTCTACAGGGTGTAATCCTTCTCGTCGATGGTAATAGCTGGTGTCTCTAAAGTTCACAGAAAGTCGATTGATGTCAGTACGAAGAGAAAAGCTATCAAGTACGACTTCAAGATGACGATGTAGGTTTTTCGGTAAGGCTAAATCTTTACCGTGAACGATTAATTCTCTTTTCATTAGATAAGCCCTCGCTCTGCAAAAGAGACACAAGGTGAGCCAACCACCACATGGTCAAGTACTCGTATATCTAGCAGATTTAATGCATCCACTAATTTAGAGGTAATGCGTTTGTCGCTCTCTGATGGCTCAGCAATACCTGAAGGGTGGTTGTGCGCAAATATCACCGCAGCGGCATTGGCTTGTAATGCCGCCTTTGCAACTTCACGAGGATATACGCTGGCTGAATCCACCGTCCCATAGAACAGCTCTTGATAACTAATGAGTTGATGTTGGTTATCCAAAAACAGTACTGCAAACACTTCACGCTCTTGGTGGCCTAATTTCATGGATAGGTAGTGTTTGGTGTGCTCAGGGTTAGTGAATGACTGCTCACGCTTGTATTGGTGTTCAAGTAACTCAGCGGCTTTCTCAAAGACTTGTAAGGCCGTCATAGGGGCAGTAGTGACGTAATCGGTTGAATGCATAATGGAACTCCTTGAAAGAATAGATAGGTATATACAAGGAGGTAATATGTGATTGAAATTATTTGGAAACGTGGTGGATAGAGGCAGGAGATATAGGGGAAGCGTACCCAAAATAAAAAAGTATTTTGGAGAGGAATCTTTTGAACTTATAACTCAAAGGATAACCATCATGCGTTTTTTAAAACTAAAAGAAGTCATGACACTTACTGCACTAGGCCGTTCAAGCATTTACAAATTCATGGAAGAGAATCGATTTCCTAAAAGTGTGTCGTTAGGCGATAGAGCCGTAGCATGGGTAGAAAGCGAAGTTGAAGAATGGATGCACGAACGCCTAAGTCAGCGTGATGAGAAACAAGCCTAAGCAACCCTCCCCAAGAACTAATCCACCACACCACATAAAAAAACAATTAAGGCTGGTCTACTACTAAGGCCAGCAAATCCAAATAAGGAATAACCCCATGAGCACAAATACTTACTCAATTTACGTCGATGGCGCAGCACCAAACAATCAAGGTGGTTGCATGAAAGGCGGTATCGGTATTGCGGTATACGATGAAGATAATGAGTTAATCGATTCATACTCAATCACAGTCAATAGAGCAACGGATAATGCAGAGCTAGAACTTATGGCATTAGTCGAAGGGTTAGAATATGCCGCTGATGGTGATGTCATTTATTCGGACAGTGAATTCTGCGTAAAGGGTTACAACGAATGGCTTGATGGTTGGAAAGCAAAGGGATGGCGCAAAGCAAATAAAAAGCCAGTAGCTTATCGTCATTTATGGCAACAAGTAGATGAACTGCGTAGCGAGAAGTATGTAGAGGTGGTTAAGGTGAGAGCGCACAGTGGCATTGAAGGAAATGAAGAAGCGGATTATTTAGCATCAATGGCGGCATGTAGTGATGATGAATAGATAAAAAGCAATACAGATAAACGACACCAATAAAGAACCATGCCTTTATGTGTGTGTCGTTTATTTATTATCGCCATTGCGAAACCCTCGGCAACGTAACAGAAGAACATTAGCTATAAAGGGCTACTTATTGGTAGAATCTCGGCATTATTTAGCAATGAGCATTCATTGCATCGAGTTATCATTAAAGAGCCTTAAATCTCATGACAGAAACCAACGTACAACAACATCAGCAAGAGCTGAAAAAACAGCTTTGGAATATTGCCAATACCTTACGTGGCAATATGTCAGCAGATGATTTTCGTGATTACATTCTCGGTTTAATCTTCTACAAATACCTATCAGACAAACTCAACAAATACGCAGATGAAATATTGTCAGAAGATGGCGTTATTTTTGCGAATGTGAATGCCACCACAGAAGATGGTAAAGAAATCTTAGAAGCCGTAAAAGAAGAAGCGTTAGATAAACTTGGTTATTTCTTTACACCGTCTGAGTTATTCCACGTTATCGCTAAGGCAGGTGAAGACGGTGAGTTTATTCTTGATGATGTTACCCAAGTACTGAACAATATTGAAAATAGCACCATGGGCGCAGACAGTGCCGAAGATTTTAACGGCTTGTTTGATGATTTGGATTTAACTTCAAACAAGTTAGGTAAAACCCCTGATGCACGTAACAAGCTTATCTCTCAAGTACTCAAGCATTTAGACAATATTGATTTCCACTTAGAAAGCAGTGAAATTGATATTCTAGGTGATGCGTATGAATACCTGATTGGTATGTTTGCTAGTGGTGCAGGTAAAAAAGCAGGGGAGTTCTACACTCCTCAAATGGTGTCTAAGTTACTCGCAAAATTAGTCACACTTAATAACGCTAATATTAAATCAGTATATGATCCTACATGTGGCTCAGGCTCATTGCTTTTACGTGTAGCGAAAGAAGCCAACAACGCAGATTTGAAATTTTACGGACAAGAGCAAAACCCAAGTACCTACAACTTAGCTCGTATGAATATGATCATGCACGATGTTCATTACAACCGTTTTGATATTCAAAACGACGATACATTAGAAATGCCATTACACATTGATGAGCGTTTTGATGCGGTTGTTGCCAACCCTCCATTCTCTGCGGATTGGTCAGCAAATCCATTGCATTTAAACAACGTGCGTTTTGCTGATTACGGCAAGTTAGCCCCTAAAGGCAAAGCGGATTTTGCTTTTGTTCAGCACATGATTAATCAATTGGATGACAACGGCACAATGGCGGTGGTATTGCCTCATGGTGTGTTATTTCGAGGGGCAGCAGAAGGGCATATCCGTAAGCATTTAATTGCTGAGAAGAACTACCTAGATATGGTGATTGGTCTACCAGCGAATATCTTCTTTGGTACGTCTATCCCTACCTGTGTATTGGTGCTTAAAAAGAACCGTAAGCAAGATGATAATGTGTTGTTTATTGATGCGAGTAATCACTTTGAGAAAGGCACAAACAATAACGTTATTCGTGAGTCGGATTTAGAACGCATTTTAAATGTAGTGACGAAGCGTGAAAACTTATCAGAAGAAGAGTTAAAGAAATTTGCTCATATTGCAACACAAGCTGAATTAAAAGAGAACGATTATAACCTTAACATTCCTCGTTATGTCGATACCTTTGAAGAAGAGGAACTTGTTGATTTAGCCGCAGTAGCCAAACAGTTAGTTGACAACGATAAAACCATGCTAGAGACAGATAAAACCATAGCTGATTTTTGTGCTGAGTTGGGTATTGACGCACCGTTTGAGGTGAAGGGATGAGTCAGGTATTAACACCTCGCTTACGATTTAATGAGTTTAATAAGTCATTAATGTCATTTTCGTTAATTCAACTAGCTGAAAATAATTTATCCAATGGAGTATTTAATGACGCGAAATTAGTGGGAAGTGGTTATAAGTTAATTAATGTTAAAGATATGTATGTTGGTGACCAAGTTGATATTAAAAATCTAACTCTGTTAAATATTGGAGAGCCTGAATTTAAACGAAATCAGGTTAAATACGGAGATATATTTTTTACCCGTTCTTCAATTGTGCCTAGTGGTATTGCTTACTCAAATGTTAATTTATCAAATGATGATGATATAACGTTTGATGGACACTTAATGAAGATGAGTCCAGACCTAAATTTAGTAGTTCCCTATTATTTGTCAGCTAAATTTAAAACATGGACGTTAAGAAAACGGTTTATTTCAAGAGGTAAGCAAAGCACTATGACTACTATTGGTCAAAGTGATATTTCTGATATTCTTGTTGAAATCCCCTCAATAGAAGAACAACAAAAAATAGCCTCTTTCCTAACGTCAGTTGATAGCAGAATCAGTCAACTAACAGAAAAGCATCGTCTTTTAAAAGAATACAAAAAAGGTGTAATGCAGCAGATATTCAGTCAGCAGCTTCGCTTTAAAGATGAAGATGGGAAAGCGTTTCCTGAATGGGAAGAAAAGCAATTTGCTGATGTATTTAATCGTAAAACGACTAAGAATAAAGATAATAATTTAAACGTATTAACCATTTCAGCCCAGCAAGGTTTAGTTAGCCAACTTGAGTATTTTAATAAGTCAGTTTCAGCAAAAGACGTAACAGGCTATTACTTACTAGAGAGGGGAGATTTTGCTTACAATAAAAGTTATTCAAAAGGTTATCCAATGGGGGCGATTAAACCACTGAATAAATACGATAGTGGTGTGGTATCTACGTTGTATATTTGTTTTCGCCCAAAGGCTAATCATTGCGAGTTCTTTTTTGAGCAATTCTTTAATGGTGGTTTGCTTAATAGCGAGATAGCTAAAATTGCACAAGAAGGTGCTAGAAATCATGGCTTACTTAATGTCAGTGTAAAAGAGTTTTTTGATGATATTAAGATGTCTATACCTTGCCTTAAAGAACAACAAAAAATTGCTCAACTCCTAAAATCTATCGACAAGAAGATAGACGCAGTAGAGCAACAAGTAGAGCAAACCAAGCTATTTAAAAAAGGCTTATTACAGCAGATGTTTGTGTAGGGCTACACAATAAAAGTAACTAAAGGGTGAGCTTGATGGCTTGCCCTTACTATAGAGAATAACGTCAAATGGCTTATCAAAGTGAACAACAATTAGAAGACAAGTTAATTGTCCAATTGAGTACGCAAGGGTTTGAGGTGGTAACATTAGCTGATAATACCGCCCTTGAAGCTAACTTAAAAACGCAGCTTGAAAAGGTTAATAATTGCACTTTATCAGAGCGTGAGTTTACTCAAGTGTTAGGCAAGTTAGAGAAGGGGAATATCTTCACTAAAGCCAAAACACTGCGTGACCAATTAGATATCACGTTAGATAATGGTGATAGCCGTCATTTGACGTTACTCTTTGAAAATATCGATCCATCAGCACAAAAGAATGTTTACCAAGTAGCACAACAAATTACAGTTAAAGGTATCTACACTAATCGCTATGATGTGACTATTTTAGTGAATGGCTTGCCGTTAGTTCAAATCGAACTAAAGCGTCGTGGTATTGAACTTAAAGAAGCTTTTAACCAAGTAAAGCGTTATCAAAAACATTCTTATCATTCTAACCATGGTTTATTTAATTTCATTCAGTTGTTCGTTATCTCTAATGGAGTTAATACTCAGTACTTCGCTAATAACAGTGATATGTCAGCCAAACAAACCTTTGATTGGACAGACGTAACCAATAAACGTATTAGTCAGTTGTTTGATTTCAGTAAGGTGTTTTTACAGCCTGATCATTTAACCGCAATGTTAAGCAAATACATTGTGCTGAATGAAACTGAAAAATGCCTAATGGTATTGCGCCCTTATCAGTTCTATGCAGTAGAGGCGATAGTCAACCAAGTTAACAACACCACTAAGAATGGGTATATCTGGCATACCACAGGTTCAGGGAAGACCTTAACCTCATTCAAAGCCGCGCAAATCATGACAACACTTTCCAGAGTAGATAAAGTTGTGTTTGTGGTGGACAGAAAAGATTTAGATTATCAAACCGCTTTAGAATTTAATGCCTTTTCTAAAGGGTGTGTAGACAGTACTGAAAACACCAATATGCTGTTTCATCAGTTCATTGATAAGCCACTTAAAGGCAAAAAAATTAATGAGTACCGCAATTCAAAATTAATCGTCACTACACTGCAAAAGCTCAACAGTGTGATATCTAAGTCTCGTTATTTAAAAGAGATGGAGTCATTAAAAGATAAGCGCATTGTATTTATTTTTGATGAATGTCACCGCAGTCAATTTGGTGATACCCATAAGAGTTTGATTGAGTTCTTCAAAGGTGCTCAATTATTTGGTTTTACTGGTACGCCTATCTTTGCTGAAAATGCAGTAGCTAAGAACTCAGTTAAGAAAACCACTAAAGACTTATTTGATGAGCGTCTACATGCTTATGTGATTGTTGATGCTATCCGTGACCAAAACGTATTGAAGTTTGCGATTGAATACGTTGGTCGCTATCAATATAAAACAGGCTCTAAAAATACCTTAGATATTGATGTGGAAGACATTGATACCAAAGAGTTGTTATCGTCACCAGAGCGTCTAGATAAGATAACCGATTACATCATTGCCAATCATAATCGCAAGACTCACAGCCGCGCTTACAACGCCATGTTGTGTGTATCGGGTATCCCTGAGCTAATTCAGTACTATGAATTGTTTGCTAAGAAAAAAGCAGAAGGTAAACATACACTAAAAATAGCGACGATTTTTAGTTATGAGGCCAACGAAGAAGAAGAGTATGAATTAGGTGGCTCTGATGCAGTAGAAATTAAAGAAGCCGCAGCGAAGTACTTAAATAATACGGATGCAGTAAAACTACACAGTCGGGATAAGCTAGAAGCATTCATGGCGGATTATAATGCGATGTTTGGCTCAAGCTATACCACCAAGGATTATCAGTCGTTCGATAAGTATTACAAAAATTTGTCTCAACGAGTGAAAGATAAAGAGATTGATATTCTTCTTGTGGTGAATATGTTTTTAACAGGCTTTGATGCGAAGTGCCTTAATACACTTTATGTCGATAAGAACCTCAAACATCATGGATTAATTCAAGCGTTCTCACGGCCTAATCGTTTGCTAGATGAGAAGAAATCCCACGGTAACATCGTGTGCTTCCGTAACCTGAAAAAAGCCGCTGATGAGGCATTTACGCTGTTCTCTAATAAGCAACCTAAAGAGGTGATAGAGACACCAGCCTACAATGAGCTATTAGCTGATTTTGATAAAGCGTATGGGGCATTAATGGTAATAACCCCAACCCCTGATTCGGTGGATGATTTACCTGATGAAGATGCACAAAAGCTGTTTGTGCTTCAATTTCGTAAACTGATGCAGCTTAAAAACATGCTGAGTAACTTTGCTGATTTTGATATAGCCTCAACAGGGATGGATGAGCAAGAGTTCCAAGATTTCACCAGTAAGTACGCTGATTTAAGCCGTCAAATCCGTGAAGGCTCAACCAAAGAAAAAGTCTCTATTTTAGATGATGTGGATTTTGAGTTAGAACTACTGCACCGTGATGAAATCAATGTGGCTTATATTCTTCATCTATTGCGTGAATTGCATGGTGAAGACAGTGAAGAAGCTAAAGTGAAAAAACGTCAAGTCATTGCTAATTTAGTGAGTACCGACCCAACGTTATTAAGTAAGAAAGAACTGATTGAACGATTCATGAATGAGCACCTTGATGGCATACCAGCTCAAGTGAACGTCGAAGAAGAGTTTGAGTTCTTTTGGGAAAAAGAAAAGCGTCTCGCCCTAGAGAAAATGGCAATAGAAGAAAAGCTTAATCAAGGTAAGTTAGAGAGCTTAGTTAGTCGGTATGAAACGAGTGAAGTTATGCCATTGCGTGATGATTTTGTAGCAACGCTTGAGAGTAAGCCAACCATACTGCAACGTAAAAAGATTGTAGGGCGTTTAACTGAGAAGTTTAAAGGTTTTGTCGATACATTTATTGGTGGGTTTTAGGAACTATGAAATTTGTTACTACTTGCTAAGTTTAAAAATCTGATAAACTTAATATAAATAAATGATTGAAGATAGTGTATGACTGATAATTTAGATAAAAAGAGCATTGAGTTTGAGGGGCAAGATACACTTGAGCTTACTGATATGCCTAACCATGTAAATATGGACACGCAGATACGAACATCCAAAGAGTCAATGCCTATCTTTGATTTGATACATAAGATACAGAGAAAAAGAATCATATCACAACCTGATTTTCAGGGTTTTTTTATTTGGAGTGATAATGATTGCTCTGAATTTATTGAATCAATTGTACTTAGTATTCCTATACCAATAATATATTTATTTGAAAATGAAGAGGGTCAACGACAAGTTATTGATGGGCTAAATCGTATTACAGCTATTGAAAGATATTATTCGGGTTCTATGACTCTAAAAGGTTTAACGTTATTTCCTGAATTAAATGGTATGACATTTAATGATATGCCTAGACATCTGCAAGCAAAATTCGAAGATTACATTTTAAATGTATATATTATTCAACCGCCTACACCTGAAATTGTTAAGTTTATTATATTTGAGAGAATAAATAGAGGTGGCCATCAACGAAATAAGCAGGAGCTAAGGCATGCTTTATATCAAGGTAAGGTTACGGGGTTATTAGAATACTTAGTGAACACAAAAGAATTTAAATTAGCAACGGGTGGTGGAGTCAACCCTATAAGAATGAAAGACCGCTATTTGGTGCTGAGGTTTATTGGTTTTTATCTTTTGAAGATGGGTAAATTAAATGATATCGAATATCACTCAGATATAGATGCTTTCTTAGCATTGATCATGCGCTTTATTAATAGTAAGGCTTCAGATGATTTGTTAGAAGAGATTAAAGGTATATTTATATCTTCAATGAAGTGCATATATGAAATATTTGAGGGGAATGCATTTAGATTTAACCCTAAAAATACGGGTAATCTTAGACCTGTAAATATGGGGCTTTTTGAAATGCTGACCTTTGCATTTTCTATAATAAATAAATTAAATATTGATTTTGATTGTGCAATTAAAATCACCAATGATTATAAAGAACGGATTGATGGTGAAAATATATTTACTGGAAGTATAGATTCAAAAAATTCAGTAGATTTACGTTTTCATATTGCATTTGAAATAGCTAAAAAGGTTGATTTATGTTGAAAGTAATTGATATTGACGGTTTTAAAAGTATAGAAAAAGAGAGTCTAAAAATATGCTCATTAACAATATTAACGGGAGTTAACTCTTCTGGTAAGTCAACGGTGATTCAAGCATTATTATTATTATTTCGATTTTCTATAATGCCGAATAGATATTCGTTGGAAGATGTGACAAGATCGTACTCAAATGTTAGAGAGGTTAGAAACCGTTTTAATAATACAGATAATATTAATATAACATTACCTATAAGTAATAATGAAAATATTAAAGAGTTAGGTTTGTCTGTATCAGAAGAAGATAAAGGTATTTTTAGATTTAGAGGGAAAGTTACTCCGACAGAAAAAATGTTACATAGAATCGCAAGTGGTGACTTTGATATGTCAACACCTCCAGAATGTTATCTTTATGAAAAACAAGAAGAAAATAAAGTAAATGAATTATTTTATTTGAGTGCTAACCGTATTGGCCCCCAAGATATAGCTCCTGTTAGTAGTATGAAAGTTGGACCTAATGCTGAATATTTATTTGGGTATTTTGATGAAATAAAAGTTAGATCACTTGTTGATGAATTAGTTTATTTTACGGAAACGAATGGTTCTAAAACAATTAGTTATCAGGTTGGTAAATGGTTAAGTAAAATAACAAATACTGTATCAGAATTAAAAACAGAGAGAATAAATTCGTCGCAAGTAAAAGTTACATTTGATACTGATGGATTAGAAGGCATTACGGCATCAAATTTAGGTGCAGGAATGAGTTATGTTGCTAAAATTATAATTCTTTGCTTAACTGCAAAAAAAGATGACTTAATTATTATTGAAAACCCTGAAATACATTTACATCCAAAGGCTCAAGCTCAATTAGGTATATTCTTTAGTTTTATTGCAAAGAATGGTATTCAGCTTATTGTCGAAACACATAGTGAGCATTTAATAAATAAAATTGCTTATCAAGTCTATGATGACTGTATATCGGACGGGGAAGTTGTAATCCATTATAAAAGTAATTTAAGAGAAAAATTTCAAACGTTAATGATTGATGAAAACGGTGATTTTAATAACGAAAATAATAAAATTGTAAGCTTTCCAGAAGGTTTCTTCGATGCAACGTTATCTGAACTGATGGAAATGAGGTAACTATGTCAGGAAGAATGGTACTTACGTCATCATTGCTTATTTTATATGAAATGCCAGCGTCTAATCCTAAGAAATATAAAAGATTAATGAAACGGATATCTTTGCCCTATAAAACAAACAAAAAACAATGGGTAGAAGCCAAAACATTAGGTTTGAATGTTGTAGACTATCAACGAGTATTGTCACAATTAGCTAATTTATCAGATAAAGACGATGATCTAGAAAGATTAGCATCTAAAACTATTCTGAAAATTATATTAACGGAAGAATCTAATCCAAGTCTTCCTTATGTTAATTTTAAAACAGGAATGATAAAAAATGAATTAATTATAAACTTATTAGCAACTGATGACCGTACAAATTTAATTGGTTATTTACAAATGCTATGTTCTACAGCAAATACAGTAACTATTTGTGATAATTATTTTGCAAATAACTGGGATAATACACAACGATTGTTTACTATGATTTTGCCTAGGCATAAGTTGAAAATTAAATATGTTGAAACACCAGAGAATATCATAGGTGAAAAAAACAGTTCAAAAATAACTCAAACATTTGTTTCTGGAATTTATAATGATTGGACTGTTGAACAATGTGAGTTATATAAAGGAAGCCATGATAGGTATCTCAAAATTGAGTCTCCGGAAGGAACTGTTGAGCTTATGATCTCTAGTGGGTTCGATCATATTTGGAAAAATAATCCTAAAGAAATAACATGTGTTTGCCGAGTTATTGAATAAATTTTTAATAAGATAAAGCTCAAGCGAGCTTTATCTTATCTATTTTAGGCTATAATTTTAAAATTTTTTCTCCCAGATATAGAGAGGCTACCTAGCGCTGCTTCCTCAATATGTCCACTCCACCACTTCATCATCGGTATTCTTCGCTCAAGATAATCAGTACGGTTATAAGCCGCACGTACTTGACTGTCATCTACGTGAGCAAGAGCTGCTTCAATTAGGTCTGATTCAAAGCCTTGTTCATTTAATGTAGTACTGGCTACTGAGCGTAATCCATGACTTACTAATCTACCAGTAAATCCCATGCGTTTTAATGCCATATTAGCAGTTTGGCTATTTGATGATTTTAATGGTGCTCTATCTGAAGGGAATACAAACTCTCTATGAGCACTAATAGGCTTCATTACTTCAAGTAAAGAAAGAGCTTGAGCAGTTAAAGGTATACGATGTTCTCTACGCTTTTTCATTCTCTCTGGTGGAATTGTCCAAATTCCTTTCTCTAAATCTATTTCTTCCCAACGTGTTCCAGCCGCTTCTGATGGTCGAGTCATAGTATGAAGTTGCCATTCAATTAAACAACGAGTAGTACGCTTAATTGAAGCATTAGCAATGGCTATCATAAGTTCTGGTAACTCATCAGGCTTAAGAGCTGCCATGTTTTCTTTTTTGGGTTTCTTAAAAGCAGCTTTAATCCCAGCAAGAGGGTTAGCATGAATAAGCCCACAGTTTACTGAATAGGTCATGATCTCATTTAGTCGTTGAGTCAGTCGTTTAACTGTTTCTAAACTTCCTTTCGCTTCAATTGGTCGAAGTAATTCAATAATCATTGGTGCTGTAATTTGAGATACAGGTGTACTTTTAAGTATAGGGAATATGTGTAGCTCTAAAGATCTCCATACGTCTTGAGCATAATCTACAGTGATGTCATCTTTTTTACGCTCAAACCATTCAGTAGCAACATTGAAAAAAGTATGTTCATGGATTATCTGATCTTGGTGTTTTTTCTCATCACGATGTTCTTTAGGATCTATCCCTTGAGCAACTAACTCTCTTGCTGACACTGTTAGCTTTCTGGCATTCGCAAGACTAAGTGAAGGGTAAGAACCTAGCCCCATATTCAATCGTTTTTTAGTTTGAGGATGAATGTAGTTGAAGTTCCATAGTTTAGAACCGTTAGTACGAATTCGTAATTGAAGACCTTCACCATCAGAGAGGACATAATCTTTCTCTCGTTCTTTTGCATTATCAATTTGTTTATTATTTAAGCGAGTTGTCTTTAATGCCATGGTCAATCCCTCAATTATGTATTCCACAGATCTCTATTATAGACTTGGAATACATAAAGGAATACATGAAATGATGGAAGTAACTGGATGTTATTGGACGCTAAAATGATGTAATACAACGTAAGTTATTGATTTTCTGTTTGTTTAGATACAAAAAAAGACGCCCTAGGACGTCTTTAAATGTGTATTTGGTGGAGCTGGGGGGATTTGAACCCCCGTCCGAGAACCGTTCACCGTTGGCGCTACATGTTTAGTCGATCTTTAATTTCACCGTAAAACTGCGAACCGACACGCTATCTTATGGCTAACCTGAATTATAATTCGAACTTCATCTCTCAGGTGGGAGAATCCATTCTAGTTCGTTTGGGTTTGATCCCCTGTTATTCCCCGTCTTACAAACGGAAGCTAGGGCAGGAGAGCTCTGAGCAGGTTATTAAGCTGCTAGTGCGTAGTTTTCGTCGTTTGCGACTATTTTTTTGCGGCTTTTTACGTGGCCAACCGCCCCACGACATGCTCCTCGGGTTTCAAAATTCCCGTCGAATCCTGAATCAGCCCCAAAGTTGTTACCAGATGATACTAACAGAAAAACAGCGTCTGTCTAGCTAGAATCCATCTAACTGGTTGAAATTAACGCAAACTACTCTTCATAATTCGTGCTTTATCTCTGTTCCAGTCTTTTTCTTTTGAATCTGTACGTTTATCGTGCAGTTTTTTACCTTTTGCTACGCCAACTTTTATTTTCGCCCAAGAGCGAACCCAGTACATTGTTGTAGCAACAAGCGTCATACCCTCACGGTTTACACGACCGATGAGATTATCAATTTCTTTACGGCTCATTAGTAATTTACGAATACGAGTTGGATTCGCTACAACATGAGTCGATGCAGCTTGTAGTGGTGTGATGTTCATACCACTAATGAAAATTTCGCCATCGCGAACGTAAACATAGCTTTCCGCGATATTAACTTTACCAGAACGAAGAGATTTAACTTCCCAGCCTTGGAGTTCAACCCCAGCTTCGATTTCATCTTCAATGAAATATTCGTGGCGAGCTTGCTTGTTCATAGCAATGGTATTACTGCCCGCTTTATCTTTAGATTTTTTCTTTGCCATAATGCCCACATTATACGTTATTAATTGAGAGTTGGGGAAGTAGTTTGGCTCTTAACATCAAGATGGTATGATGCTTACCTCTATAATGTAAAGGATAATTTATGCCACAGGTTAGCCGATCTGCATTAGTGCCGTTTAGCGCAAAGCAGATGTACGATTTAGTCAATGATGTTGCTTCATACCCTCGATTTTTACCAGGGTGCTCTGGCTCAAAGATTATCGAGCAAACAGAAGGGGCAATGGTTGCATCTGTTGATGTAGCTAAAGCTGGGATAAAGAAAACATTTACGACAAAGAATACGCTGGTTGATTCTCAAGTTATTGGTATGAATTTAGTCGATGGCCCTTTCAAATCTCTTACTGGTGGTTGGCACTTTATTGCGTTGGATGAAACGGCGTGTAAAGTAGAATTGAAGCTTGAGTTTGAATTTTCTAATGCTTTAGTAGCAATGGCGTTTGGTAAAGTATTTCAAGAACTAACCAATAATATGGTGAATTCATTTACTGAAAGAGCGAAGCAGGTTTATGTCAGTAATTAATGAGATGATTCACGTGGAAGTAGTGTACGCACTACCAACTGAGCAAGTGGTTTTTAAGCTTGCTGTAAAAGCGGAACAAACCGTAGAAGAGATCATTAGGCAATCTGGTGTATTAGAGCGTTATTCTGATATTGACCTCAAAGTGAATAAGGTAGGAGTGTTCAGTCGAAATATAAAACTGGATGCGACGATTAGAGATAAAGATCGTATTGAAATTTATCGTCCTTTATTGGCTGATCCAAAAGAAATTCGTCGAAAACGAGCAGAGCAAGCGAAAAAAGAAGCAAGAAAGAAATAGTTTAAATGGCTTTTTAAAGTGAATAAAAAAACCGGAGTTCGTTTAGGTACTCCGGTTTTTTGTATTTTACACGAATCTTTAAAAAGAAAATTAAATCTTTTCGTAGAAATTATCACTCATAGGAAATACACCGTCGAGACTGGTTAAATTTCCATTGTCATCAAAATGAACAATAAGATCTTTTTGAACTGAATCTTCATGACCATGAGTAAATAGATAAATATAGTACCAAGTATTTGGGTAGCCTGATTCAACAAGCATTGGAGAACCCATAACAAACTGTACCTGCTGTTTTGTCATTCCAAATCGCAGTTTATCGACGGCTTCCTGTTCGACGTAGTTACCTTGGGCAATATCGATTCGATACACCAATGGTTCTAATAGCGAGCAACCACCCAGAAGCCCAACAGCAAGGGGTAGAGCAATGATCCATTTTTTGAATTGCATAGTTCGTACAGCTTAGCCTTTAAAATAATGATTAGATGATAAACAAGCTGACCTAATAAGTAAAAAGGTTAAGCGTGTTCTGGTGTGTTTTGACACTAAATTTTGAATCTAGTTGCATTCTATGGTGGGTTTTAAAGGGAAATGGAGACAAAAAAACCAATATCATGAGTTCAATATTGGCTTTTTGAGGTTATATCAGTAGTAAATTGTTGTAATTAAGCGGCATTTAGTAACTCTTTTGCATTCGCTAATGTGTGGTCTGTAATTTGTGTACCACCTAGTAAACGAGCTAACTCTTCGATGCGCTCTTCTGTGCTTAATGCTCGTATTTGAGTTTCTGTTTTACCTGAGTTGGTGTGCTTAGCAACAAATAATTGGTTATGTCCGCAACCTGCAACCTGAGGCAGATGGGTAACACAAAGTACTTGGGTTGATTCACCAAGAGTTCGTAGCATTTTGCCAACGACTGCGGCGGTTGGCCCACTAATACCCACATCAACTTCATCAAAAATCAAACTTGGCGTATCGACTTTTTGAGCGGTGATTACTTGAATTGCTAATGAGATACGAGATAACTCACCACCAGAGGCTACTTTTGCGATAGGGTGCAAAGGTTGACCTGGGTTTGTTGAAACTTTAAAGCATAAGGTATCTATACCAAGCGGTGATATTTTAGTGACACCATCGCTTTCTATTTGGATATCAAATACCGCTTTTTCCATGCTTAACGTTTGCATACTTTCGGTGATTTTGTTGTTTAATTCTTTTGCATAACGTTGACGGCTCTTTGTGAGCTTATGGGCTGCTTCTAAAAAGTGCAGTTTTAGCTCTTCGACTTCTTGCTCTCGTTGCTCACGTTTTTCATCTGAGCAATCAAGACGATCGTATTCTGCTAATAATTGTTGATGGTGTTCATACAATTCTTCAGCAAGTACGTGATGTTTTTTAGCCATAGACATTACTCGGCTAAAACGCTCTTCAACAAATGCTATTTGCTCAGGATCGACATCGATACAATCTAAATAGTTTTTTAACTCATGAGTAGCTTCTTCAACTTGAATCATTGCTTCATTAAGCATTTCTGATAATGGTGCTAGTTGAGGATCTAATTGACCAAGTTGCTGGATATGATTGTTCGCATATTGCAGCAATTGAAGTGCATTTACTTCATCATTTTCATATAGAACAGATACTGCTTGTTGGCAGTAATCAACTAATTCACCAGAATTAGAAAGGCGTTTATGATCTTCTTCTAGCTGTACGAATTCTTCTTCGCCTAAAGCTAATTCGTTTAATTCTTTTATTTGATATTCAATTAATTGCTTTTGAGCTTCATTTTGTTGACTATTTTTAATGAACTGCTTAAGAGAGTTATCCGCTTGGCGCCATGCTTGATAGCGGCTACGAGTTTTATTTAGTAAAGAAACATGCCCCGCATACTGATCTAACATATTCAGTTGATAGTCAGGCTTCATTAATTCATGGTGAGCATGCTGTCCGTGAATATTGATCAGTAGATGACCTAGTGTTTTTAGTTGTGCTGCAGGAACAGGGCTACCATTGATAAAGCCGCGAGAACGGCCTTCTTTGGTGATTACGCGGCGTAAAATACACTCATTACCATCATAGAGTTCATTGTCTTCTAACCATCGTTTAGCATTTAGGTTATTTTCTAATGTGAAGAGTACGGTGATCTCTGCTTTCTCTTCTCCTTGGCGAACCATAGAAGCTTCGGCGCGATCGCCTAAACATAAACCAAGTGCATCAATAGCAATAGATTTACCTGCACCAGTCTCACCAGTAATAGTGGTCATGCCTTTGGTTAAATCAAGCTCTAATGATTTTACAATTGCGAAATGAGTAATTTTGATATGTGCCAACATAAGCCATTCTCTGTGAAATTTAAACACTAAAAACACTGTATAAAGAAACAGTATATACTGTTTCTTTATACAGTAAAGTTTAAATTAACTTTTTGTGAGTGGCTTATCTTTATCTGTATTTAGAGATTAGAAGAGTTTACTTGACCAACCAAGTTTATTTCTAAGTACATGATAGTAGCTATAATCTTTAGGGTGAATAAGCTTTAGCTTGCTTGGGCTTTGGAAAATATGAACTTCATCTCCAGGACTAACCGGTAAAGATACTTGTCCATCACAACTCACTTCTAATGAACTACGATTTTCTGGTGAGATGAATAATTTAATGTGACGCTTACCTTCAACAACCAATGGTCGGCTTGAAAGAGTATGCGGAAACATTGGGACTATTGAGATTGCATTTAGGTTTGGTGACAGAATGGGACCGCCACCAGAAAGAGAATAAGCGGTAGATCCTGTTGGCGTTGAGATGATTAAACCATCTGAACGTTGTGAGAAAGCAAAACTTTCATCAATATAGACCTCAAATTCTATCATATGAGCGACTTGACCGGGATGAAGAACGACCTCGTTAAAAGCGGTATTGTGACTTTTAACCTGACCATGACGATGAACTTCAGCTTCTAATAAAAAACGCTCTTCTTTGACGAATTCACCATTTAATACAGCCTGTAGTGGCTCTTCAAAATTATCAGGATCAAGGTCGGTTAGAAAGCCAAGATTGCCTCTATTAACACCAATGACAGAGATATCGAAACGGGATAGAACGCGAGCGGCACCTAGCATATTTCCATCACCACCGACAACAATAGCAAGGTCGGCTTGTTCGCCTAATTTTAATAGGTGATTAAAGTGTTCATCGGGAATATCAGGTAGGGCTTCACGTAAACGGCTATCGATCAATACAGGGTAATTTAATCCAGTAAGCCAATTGTAGAGAGCTAAATGTGTTTTTACTGCACTTGGGTCTCTTGGTTTACCAATGATTGCGATAACGTTAAAGGCTGTTTTCATATCCATCATCCGTCATGAAATGGGCAACAAATGTTACAATTAGTACTATTATGCTTGAATCGCTTTATTTAGTCCCCATAATAATGACAAAGTTTTAATTTGCTTATAGAGCGATGCCTTGGTTTGTATTAAGATCGCTTTATATAGCTAATCATTAGCATTCTGGAGAAGCAGTAATGAACAACGAAGAAAACAAAGTTAACGAAGAAGCAGTAGTAGAAGATCACATTGAAGCCGTTGGTACAGAGGCTGATGTTGAGTGGAATGAATCTGCAGAAGATAACCAAGAAGCAAAAATCGCGGAACTAGAAGCTGCATTACTTGCAAGCCAAGCACAGCTTAAAGACCAACAAGATGCGGTTTTACGAGCTAAAGCAGAAGAGCAAAATGTTCGTCGTCGTGCTGAAGGTGATATTGATAAAGCGCGTAAATATGCGTTGAAAAAGTTTGCTGGTGAACTGCTTCCTGTTATCGATAATCTAGAGCGTGCTCTTGAGAATGGCGATAAAGAAAATGAAGCGGCGAAAGCCTTGCTTGAAGGTGTTGAATTAACACTACAAACGTTTATTTCAACGGTTGAAAAGTTTGGTCTAACAGTGATTAATCCAGTTGGCGAAGCATTTAATCCTGAACTTCATCAAGCGATTGGTATGCAAGCAAGCCCTGACCATGAGTCAAATACGGTAATGATTGTGATGCAAAAAGGCTACTCATTAAATGAGCAAGTGCTGCGCCCAGCAATGGTAATGGTTGCTCAATAATTATTTTTTAATTAAATGATAAAAACAAAGCGATGTCAGCAGTGATGTCGCTTTTTTTGTTTTTATTTTTAGAATCACTCTTATAAATAAGGAATGGACTTCAAAGGTTTATCTATAAGTTGCATATTGCTATGACGTTAGCATTGTTTTCTATTATATTTTACTCATCATGGATGAAGAAATTTAGTTGGGTTAATGGAAATTAATATGAAAATATCATCACTGCTATGTAGTGTTCTTTGCTTATATACACCGTTGAGTTTTGCTGCGCATGTAGTCGCTTCTGATACATACAGCTCAATGGCTTTAGCAAATGATGCCAAGTTATATAATGCCCCAGAGACATCTGCTTGGGCTCATGGTGCGACGATTGTACAAGGCATACCGCGTGGAGATGCGGCACCGTCATATTGGGCTAATGAAATTATAGATAAAAGCATAACCACTTCAGATCCTTGGGGTGGAATGACTCAATGGTTTACTGTCTTTGAAGCTCAAAAAAATACAGCAAAAAATGTTCGAGTCGTTATTGGTGACGCCGATATGTGGTTGCTTCAATCGACTGATGGAACAATGAACCCACTGACTGCTGAATGGGTTAATGCGACGGAAAATAGAGCGTCAGTATCTTGGGCTGCTTATTATTCTCATAACATTATTAAATACATTGAAGATGTGCCGTATCGTCGTTCGAATGATGGGTTAAAAGAATATGCCTTACATCCAGATCATTATCCATTGCATGGCGGAACCAGTAAGGTTGCCATTGATGGTGAAAATGTTTTGGCAGCTTTTGTTCGAATGAAAGCGTGGTTGGTTCCAGATAAGCCACAAGGCAAGCAAGATGTTAGTCAGGCCAAAATATTAATTAGTACCGGTGCAGATTATTACCCAACGGTGAATACGTCGGTTTCTCATGGTGACTTATCTAATGCCAATTATTTACCGGGAGCTGGTGGTAGTCGTTTTCAATATTTAACAACTACACCGACGTGGTATTACATGGGAACTGTCGCTGATGAGGGGTTATTGATTGTTGATGACAATAGTCCATATGTTAAAGCTGGTGGTAAAACCTATTTAACTAAAGAAGAGTGGCAGCAAAACCCGCCGCCAATTGATTTTGATGTGATGAATTGTCAAGATTCTAACTAAGTCGATGTGGTCAAAGAGTATTCCGAACGACAAGCCTGACATGATTGTTAGGCTTTTTTTTGTGCAGATGAAAATAAAATTGAATTTTTTTTATTGTTTCCCTTGAATTGTGATTTAGCGCCCTTATTAATTAGTCATAGAATGAATTATGGGATTCAGTCCCAACCCTTATTCAAGTTGTTTTGGATAAGTTTAAATAGATAAATTGGAGAGAACCTGATGGGTAAGATCATTGGTATTGACTTAGGTACAACTAACTCTTGTGTTGCTGTTTTAGATGGCGACACGCCACGTATTTTAGAGAATGCAGAGGGTGAACGTACAACGGCATCGGTAATTGCATACACAGATGGCGAAACTCTTGTAGGTCAGCCAGCTAAACGTCAAGCGATTACTAACCCACAAAACACATTATTTGCGATTAAGCGTCTGATCGGTCGTCGTTTCGAAGACGAAGAAGTTCAACGTGATATCGAAATCATGCCTTACAAAATCGTTAAAGCTGACAACGGTGATGCTTGGGTTGAAGCGCAAGGCCAAAAAATGGCTGCTCCTCAAGTTTCTGCTGAAATTCTTAAGAAAATGAAGAAAACAGCTGAAGATTTCCTAGGCGAAGAAGTTACTGGCGCAGTAGTTACTGTTCCTGCTTACTTTAACGATGCTCAACGTCAAGCAACTAAAGATGCTGGTCGTATTGCTGGTCTTGATGTTAAACGTATCATCAATGAACCAACAGCAGCAGCACTAGCTTACGGTCTAGACAAAAAAGGCGGCGATCGCACTATCGCTGTATACGATCTTGGTGGTGGTACGTTCGATATCTCTATCATTGAAATCGACAACGTTGATGGCGAGCAAACTTTCGAAGTTCTGGCAACAAACGGCGATACTCACCTAGGTGGTGAAGATTTTGATAACCGTATGATCAACTTCCTAGTAGATGAGTTTAAGAAAGAGCAAGGCATCGACCTTAAAACTGATCCTCTAGCAATGCAACGTGTTAAAGAAGCAGCAGAAAAAGCGAAGATTGAATTATCTTCAGCTCAACAAACTGACGTAAACCTTCCTTACGTTACTGCTGATGCGACTGGTCCTAAGCACATGAACGTTAAAGTAACGCGTGCAAAACTAGAATCTCTAGTTGAAGACCTAGTAGTTCGTACTCTTGAACCACTAAAAGTTGCTCTAGCTGATGCTGATTTATCAGTAAGCGAAATCACTGACGTAATCCTAGTCGGTGGTCAAACACGTATGCCTATGGTTCAAGCTAAAGTTGCTGATTTCTTCGGCAAAGAAGCTCGCCGTGACGTAAACCCTGATGAAGCAGTAGCAATGGGTGCTGCAGTTCAAGGTGGCGTACTAGCTGGTGACGTTAAAGATGTACTTCTTCTAGATGTTACTCCTCTGTCTTTCGGTATCGAAACGATGGGCGGTGTAATGACTAAGCTAATCGAGAAGAACACAACGATCCCAACTAAAGCGGACCAAACGTTCTCAACTGCTGAAGATAACCAAAGTGCGGTAACAATCCACGTACTTCAAGGTGAGCGTAAGCAAGCAACATACAACAAATCTCTAGGTCAATTTAACCTAGAAGGTATCCAAGCAGCACCACGTGGCATGCCACAAATCGAAGTAACATTCGATCTAGATGCTGATGGTATCCTAAATGTATCTGCTAAAGACAAATCGACTGGTAAAGAGCAGAAGATCACAATCCAAGCTTCTGGTGGTCTAACAGACGAAGAAATCGAAGCAATGGTACAAGAAGCTGAAGCTAACAAAGACGCGGACAAAAAGTTCGAAGAGCTAGTAACAGCACGTAACCAAGCGGATCAAATGATCCACGGTACGAAGAAACAAATCGAAGAAGCAGGCGATGCACTTCCAGCTGACGAGAAAGAAAAAATCGAAGCAGCAATCAAAGCACTAGAAGACGTTAAGTCAGGCGATGATAAAGAAGCAATCGATGCGAAAACTCAAGAGCTAATGCAAGCAGCACAAAAGCTAATGGAAATCGCTCAACAGAAAGCTCAAGCACAACAAGGTGCTGAAGCGGGTGAGCAACCTAAGCAAGAAGATGATGTAGTAGACGCTGAGTTCGAAGAAGTAAAAGACAAGTAATTTCTTGTCGCTAGAAGGGGTAATTCCTGCGTCGAAAGTGCTCATTTGCGTTCGCAAACTCCGCGCTTCCTTCTTGGACTTAACACTTCTAGCTTAAAGAAATCATTGCCTTAGTCATTTAAGAGAAGAGCAAAAGCCTTATATCTTGAATGCTTCGAATGAAAAAATATATTGCGGGCGTTGGAGTTTTCTCTACCGCCCGCAAATTCGTAATTAATAGGTCAATCTAGATAATCATTCTCGAACCTTGAACCTGATTATCTAGATTGAACTCATACCGATGGTGTTGTAACCCGCGGTATCAAAGAATTGGTGACCAAAGCATGTCTAAACGTGATTTATATGAAGTATTAGGTGTAAGCCGCGATGCTTCAGAGCGTGATATTAAGAAAGCCTATAAACGTCTAGCGATGAAGTTCCACCCTGACCGTAATCAGGGCGATGAAACAGCGCCAGAAAAGTTTAAAGAAGTAAAAGTGGCGTATGAAATCTTAACGGATGCTCAAAAGCGTTCAGCTTATGATCAATACGGTCATGCAGCCTTTGAACAAGGTGGTATGGGCGGTGGCGGCGGCTTTGGCGGCGGTCAAGGTGACTTCGGCGATATCTTTGGTGATGTGTTCGGTGATATTTTTGGTGGCGGCCGTCGTGGCGGTGGTCAGCAACGTGCACAACGCGGTTCAGATTTACGTTACAACATGGAACTTACGCTAGAAGAAGCGGTTCGTGGTTGTGATAAAGAGATTGAAGTACCAACATTAGTGTCTTGTGACCCATGTGAAGGAACTGGTGCTAAGAAAGGTACATCTTCATCAACTTGTAGCACTTGTCATGGTCACGGCCAAGTTCAAATGCGTCAAGGTTTCTTTGCTGTACAACAGGCTTGTCCTACATGTCACGGTAAAGGTAAGATCATTAAAGACCCATGTAACTCTTGTCATGGTGAAGGTCGAGTTCAAAAGACAAAAACACTTAATGTTAAGATCCCATCTGGTGTTGATACTGGTGACCGTATTCGTCTATCTGGCGAAGGTGAAGCGGGAGAGCACGGCGCTCCAGCAGGCGATCTATATGTACAAGTTCACGTAAAAGAACACAACATCTTTGAGCGTGACGGTAACAACTTATACTGTGAAGTACCAGTAAGCTTTACGATGGCTGCTTTAGGTGGTGAAGTTGAAGTTCCTACTCTTGATGGTCGCGTAAGCTTGAAAGTACCTCTAGAAACTCAAACGGGCCGTATGTTCCGTATGCGTGGTAAGGGTGTTAAAGGCGTTCGTACGCACAGTGCTGGTGACTTAATCGTTAAACTGATTGTTGAAACTCCAGTTAAACTGACTAAGCGTCAAAAAGAATTGCTACAAGAATTCCAAGAATCTTTTGATGGCAAAGATGCGATGAAGCATAACCCTAAATCAGAAGGTTTCTTATCAGGCGTTAAGAACTTCTTTGATGATTTAACTAAATAAGTTAATTATTAAATAAAAATAGCCATCACATGTGATGGCTATTTTTTTATCTTTTTTATGAAGAAATTAAATCACTATTCTGGCTCTTAAGCCGACAATCCATGTGCTACTTTCATCTGAAAAAGCAGGATCTTTAATGTATTGAAGATCAGGCGTTATCTGGAAAAACTCATTTACCGCAATATGATAATAAATTTCTGATGTAATTTGGTCTGATTGATTAACACGAAATGCATCTGATAAGTCTTCATTTACCTCGCTCCAATTTACTGCAAACCCTAACGTGTTTTTGTCACTAAGTAAGCCAAAATAACCTACACCAGCAGTCAGGGATTTCTCATATAAAGCAACATCTCCGTCAGATATTCCTCCTCGTAAGAAAGGCATTATCATTGGTGTTGCAAAATAACTTGCGGAGAAGTTTACCCCTTGTCCACCTTCTTGTTTCGCAGAGTTACTGTGTCGAGTGTCTCCATCCAGATTCCAAAAAGTAACGTGTATATTATCGGTATAAATTTGCTCTTGAGATGACGTCCAACCAAGTTCAAATGAGCTAAACAGCCTATGATCATTAAATAAGGTATCAAAGCCTTCCATTGGTTCACTTGAATCCCCTTTGCCATCAGCAAGGCCTGCTACAACATAAAGGTTTTCATTTAGCATGTGTCCGGCAGCAATGCCTAATATCCCGTCATCAGGTAAACCAATGGCACCGCCTCCCGTGCTAAAAGCGAGGTTACTAAAACCAGTCCATGGGCTAGCTAGTGCATAAACATCAACATAATCAGTTGTATCTAAGAAACCGACCATGAATGACGTTTTCCCATCATTAAGTTTTTGTTTCCAATACAGGTTAGTGAGTCGAGTACCTTGGTCGCTGTATGCAGGCCCAATCATGCCCGCATAACCTACCCCATTGCCGATGAATGAAAACTCTTTTGGAGATAAATCACTGTATGCATGTCGGTGTTCTATTTTCCAAACGAACCCGCCAGTGTTATTAGAGTCGATACCAATAAGATCCCAAGAACCATAAAAACGAGCGACACCAGAGGAGGCATTGTTATCACCTCCTGATTGTGGATTATTCGCATGTAAAGCTAGAACTTGATAGTCCAAACCAAAAGTTAGGTTTTTCTGTTTGGCTAAATCATCTCGCCATGATTGTTTTTGGCGCTGATTTTCTTTGATGGTGTTATCAACAGTATCTGGACTTCCGAAATTAGTTTCTGCAAAAACGGAAGATGCACTGATTACACTTAGCAGACACAAACTATAGGGTGCATATATTTTCATAGACATTGTTATCATTCTCTAAACGTTAATAGGACTTCATATGACTATCTTTTTCTGGATGGCATAATTATTCGTAATAGCGCTCAATAAGATCGCCTTCCATTTTATAGCCCATCGTGAGCCTCGTTTTTCCATCAACGAGATAAACATCTTCTGTTTGTTTTTCGGCTTTTATTTTCCCTTCAACCCATACAGGATATTGAATATTCTCTACTTCAAACCCTTGAGGGTATGAGATGCGTACAATTT
This sequence comes from Aliivibrio sifiae, assembly GCF_002954705.1. Lineage (GTDB taxonomy): Bacteria > Pseudomonadota > Gammaproteobacteria > Enterobacterales > Vibrionaceae > Aliivibrio > Aliivibrio sifiae_A. Next base: position 2,227,301 of record NZ_MSCO01000001.1, on the reverse strand, counting down.
GGTTAGCCGGAGGAGGAGGTAAGTGTATACAAGCTCCTGCATAAGGAACGAGTAAGAAATCAGTACCTTTTAAGCCATCGAATTCGATAGGAACAATAAATCCAGGCATACGCACTGTTTTTCCATCGATCTTATGGTTCAGTGTTTCTGCTTTTAATTGTTCGGAAGCCATAAAGCGTTCTCTTGCATCCAATGCTTTTTTAGCATCAATGCCTTGAGATTTTAATGTAGCAATAATTTCTTTTTGCTCGTCCTGAGACGATTCATCATTGTGATATTGAAGTTGCAGTACTTGAGCCAATAATTTTTTTTGTGAATCGTTTACCGAAGGTAATGTCACGGTTTCTGTTTTTACTTCAGGCTTGAGTTGTTCCCAAGCTAATTGCTGCGTTTCTGCATGAAGATAGAAAGACATCAATGATAATAACAGTAAAATTTTTTTCATAGGTATCCCTTAAAAGAGGCTGGCTATCCAGCCTCTGATACATAGGCAAGGGTGAATGGTTATAGTGTGTTTTTATAGATTTTTCCGTCTTTCATTATTAACTTCATCGCCTCAATACCATTTCGTTTTGGGGCATCAAACCATTTTTTGTTTGCACCAATAACACTAAGATCTTCAAGAGGATTTCCTTTAACTAAAAGTAAGTCAGCGTAAGCACCTTCTTCGATTACCCCTAATTTACCATCTATATATGGATCAAGAGTTTCCCCAGATAGCTTTACAATTTCACCATTGACTGATGTCATTGAAATCAAGGTATAGAAATTACCAAAGAACTCACCACTTAAATAAATAGAGTGATCTGCTTGTTGTTCACAAGCGGCAACCCCACCGACACAGTCAACATGGAATCCTAGCTTTGGTTTTAGTTTTTTAACGTTTGGAATGTAATTTTTAAATGCAGCTTGAGCTGTTTTTGCTTTACGAGCAGACGCCGGGTTTGAGTTAATCGCTTCAATTTGGCCTAAGTAAGGTGAAAATGCAGTCATGTTGGTCGTCATATACGCATCGTGTTGCTTCATCTGTTTGTTTACTTCAGCATCAAACATGAAGGCATGTTCTAGTGTTTTTGTTCCGGCTTCTAAATTACGAAGTAAAGATACTTTGCTGTAAGCGTGAGAAGCAACATAAGAGCCATAAGCATCAGCCACTTCAACAGCCGCTTTTATCTCTTCTAATGAGTAAGCATTGAGTTGCCATGGATCAAATGATGAAGCAACACCGCCACTGGACATTAATTTAAGTTGTGTCGCACCTTGCATGTAGTTTTGACGAGCACAGGCTTTAATTGCACCTTCATCATCGGCAGTACAAGACATACCAAGTCGCGCACCTGCAGATTGAGGTCCGTTAAAGGTTTCATTTGGGGTTGTGAAGTTTCTGAAGTCGGCGTGCGAACCTGTAGGCCCAATAAAAGCACCTGAAGGGTAGATCCTTGGACCTCTTAATTCTCCATTATCAATGGTTTTTTTTAGGCCAGCCCCCATTCCTCCCATATCTCGCCATGTAGTAAAGCCAGACATGAGTGCCGATTCAGCTCGAGCCGCTGAACGAGCCGCTAATTCTTCCCAATTACGATTATTTTCAATATCGGGTAGTGAAGAACCATTCATTTGAAGGTGACCATGACCTTCAATAAGCCCAGGCATTAATGTTAATCCTTGACCATCAATAACTACGGCATCAGCAGCATCGATATTCTTAGCTGATACTTTTGCTATTTTATTGTCGACAATTAAAACGTGATGATCTTGATAGAGTTTATTTTCCGTTCCATTAAAGACGTCAACATTAGCAAATAGTGTTGACGAAGCTTGCGCAGATAAGGCTATTGAACAAGATATTGCTATTGCAGATAGTTTTAAACCTACGTGTTTCATATATCACACCCTTAATTAGTTCTTCATAAGATAATGAAGCTTAATGTTCCCTATTAAATGTCAGTATTGAGGTTGTAGTTAATCTCACAGACTCATTAATTAAATAGATAAATTTAACCAACATTTAACAGTGTAGGATTGTATTGTAGATTTTTACAAATAATTAAAATGGCCATTTGGCGACATGCTTATCATTGATTAATTATTCATTTAAGGTCGTGCGAAACTTACTTGGCGTTATATTCATGGTTCGCTTGAAGGCGCGTGTAAAATGCGCTGAGTCTGAATAGCCCATCATAGAAGCTATTTGCATAATAGAAAGGTGTGGTGATTTTAATAGATAAATGGTTTTTTCTAAGATTATCTCTTCAATAACCTCGCTGTATATGACGCCTTCATTTTTTAGTCGGCGCTGTAATGTTCGAACATTCATACCTAAAATATCGGACGCGATTTTTATCGGTAACTTACCTGTAGATAGGTAAGGTGTTATTGCTAATTTAAAAGAATCTAAAAAATCATGAGAAGCTTGAGGAGAAGTAGAGACAAGAGGAGGAGTTAAGTTTTTTGTTAGAGACATAGGCATATTGATAATGTCATCTGGGATATAAAATGCAGTTATAGGTCTTTCTGTAAAAAAAATCGCGTTTTCTAAGCCTGGAATGAAGATAAATTTCTCGGCATTTTTACTTTGTATACCTATTTCTGATGGAGACCATTTCCCATTTGTTAGTAGAGTTAGTAGCTCATACATAAAAATAACAGAGAATATTTCAGCGTATTCAAACCACTCTTCATTAATGCCTTCTTTTTCTCTTACTAACCACCATTTTTCTCCTGCATATTGGGTATAAAGTTGACTATGGCTTGATCGTAGTTTTAAGTTTTGAGATAGCTCTTTTATGGCAGACTGGAATGAATCAGGTTGATTTAGCTGCTTGATAAATTGCGGGATGTAATAGGCTCGACATTGCTGAGAAATTAGTACGGTAAATTGATCTATTGGCATATTTTCACCTAATAGAAGAATAAGATTTTTAATGGTTGTTTCAGGTAAGTAGACGTAGTGTGTTTTGTTATTTTTTATATCATTAGGGATTAATGCTTTTCTTAATAATCTATAGAAGTTGTCGTCTAGATCTTTGCATAGGTTTAAGAAAAACATAACGTCATCATTATGAACGACAGGAATTTGTGTATTTGTTTTTCTACTCTTTTTATCCATTTAAAACCGCCCATTTTAGTCAATAAATTACGCCCATCTGACTTTCTCATGACTGTTCATTAAATTGAAGTTATTATTATGTAACGAAATATATTTATAGAACCTGCAAAGCTATAGGACACGGTAAATAATTGATGGAGCTAATATGTTTGTGTGTAGATTGAAAGCGTTACTATTAATGGTAGTCATTTTTATTGTGCCATTTGTTCAAGCTGAAATTATAGAAGGTGGAAAAACGGTTCCAAGTTTTGAGCAAGATGCCGCTTCTATCCGACATACCTATGAAACTCAACTCTATACCTTATCTGCATTTAAAGCGGGTCATTATGGTTTACGTATGTATCGCCAAACGATGGATTCTAAATATTCAGCGGCCGTTTGGTCTGATATGGCACGAGTGGCAAGTCGACTTAATCAATTTTCTTCTGAAGTACATACACCAAAACAGATTGAAGCGTATTCCAATAAACGGCTAAGCACCTACGTGGATGATACAGATATCCGTAGTATTTTACGTTATCAAGCCACCAAAACTATGCCGGAATACTTCTATCTTGGTGTTGATTTGCTTGGCTCAATGGCTCGTGCTAATGAATACGGTTTAAAGCATCGTAATGACAAACAGCTGCGAGAAATTATCCGTCGTTATGATTTTAAAAAATACGCGACTGATGAGGCGATGATTAAAGCATGGGCAGCCCAACTAGCGAACCAAGTTTATTGGTTACGTCAATTAGGTGAACAAGATGTGGTTGAAGATTTTGTAGAAGCATTTAAATTAGCCTACCCAGATGAGAAAGATGCAGCGCTTTCTAAGCAGCAATATGGTAATAAGATCTACGGATTAACGCATATTTTATTGGCTGATTCTCAATATTATCAATACCCATTAAAAGAGTCTGATCACCAATGGATATACGATTACCTGCGTAATAATATTGATACTATTTTAGAAAGAGCAAAAGAAGATATTATTTCAGAAGTCGGAATTACCTTCTTACTGGCAGGGTTAGAAAATGATCCTGTAGTTTATAAAACGCAAAAACATATTCAAGATGCGATTAACCGTGAGAAGAATATGGTGCCATCTACATCAAATAGTACTGATTTAACTGATGGTGAGCACCGTAATGTATTAGCGATTATGCTACTTGATTGGCAAACACCACACGCTGCGCCTACGATTCAAAATGAACCCAAAGCATTTATAAGTAAGCCGTATGGTTTAGTGGGAAAATAAACTAACGTCTTTGTATTGTTAGTCATTTGCACTATAAATAAAAAATGCCCGGTGATGATATCACTGGGCATTTTTATTGAATCAGATAAGAGTATTTAGTTTACGCTAGGCCTTGAAGCTTAACGAATTTCTCTAGTAACTCTTCATCTGTTTCTATGTTGTTTGGATCTGAAACTACACAATTGTTGATTGGACAAACAGACTGGCAAGTAGGGATATCGTAATGCCCCTTACATTCAGTGCATAGGTCTGGATTAATCTCGTAGATATTGTCACCCATGCTGATTGCTTCGTTTGGGCACTCAGGCTCGCACATATCACAATTGATGCATTTCTTATTGATCAATAACGCCATTACTTACTTGCCGTGTGGGTTACGAGTATCTTCACCCGTGTGTAAGTTACGCATTAGAAGACCGTATTCTAAATCAACGTTTGCAGGTACTGGGATGAATACAAAGTGGCCGTTGCCTTTTGCTGCATCTACCGCTTCGCTCTTACGGTTTTCCATTACTTCTAGCGTTAGTGTTAAGTTACCTTGTGGAGTCATGATCTCAACCGAATCACCCACTAGGAATTTATTTTTAACATCAACTTCCGCTAAATCACCACGGCGTTTACCTGTAAACTCACCAACAAATTGTTGAGAATCTGAGATAGAGTAACCGTAATCGTAGTTTTGGTATGTGTCATGTGTATGACGACGTAAGAAACCTTCTGTGTAACCACGGTGAGCTAGGCTTTCTAGCGTACCCATTAGGCTTTCATCGAATGGCTTACCTGCAACGGCATCATCAATCGCTTTACGATAAACTTGAGCAGTACGAGCACAGTAGTAGAAAGACTTAGTACGACCTTCGATTTTAAGAGAGTGTACACCCATCTTAGTTAGGCGCTCTACGTGTTGGATAGCACGAAGATCTTTAGAGTTCATGATGTAAGTGCCATGCTCGTCTTCAAATGCTGCCATTTTTTCTTCAGGGCGGTGTGCTTCAGAAAGAAGAACTACTTCATCAGTTGGTTTGCCTAAACCTAGTGTGTTGTCTGGACGCTCGTCCTGAACTTCCACATCTTGGATCTCAACACCGGTTGGATTCGCTTCAACGATCTGACCGTTTTCGTCTTCTTTAGCTTCTTCAGCTTTGTATTCCCAACGACATGCATTAGTACATGTACCTTGGTTCGGATCACGCTTGTTCATGTAGCCAGAAAGTAAGCAGCGACCAGAGTACGCCATGCATAATGCACCGTGTACAAAAATTTCTAGTTCTGTATCAGGACAGTGTTCACGGATCTCTTCAATTTCTTCTAGTGATAATTCACGAGATAGGATCACACGCTCAACACCTTGAGTAGACCAGAATTTCACTGTAGCCCAGTTAACAGCGTTAGCTTGAACTGACAGGTGAATAACTACTTCAGGGAATGCTTCACGAACCATCATGATTAAACCAGGATCTGACATGATTAATGCATCAGGTCCCATCGCAACGATTGGCTCTAAGTCACGAATGAAGGTTTTTAACTTTGAGTTATGTGGTTGGATATTACATACCACATACAGTTTTTTACCTTGCGCGTGCGCTTCGTTAATGCCGATTTCTAGGTTTTCATGATTGAATTCGTTGTTACGAACACGAAGGCTGTAACGTGGTTGGCCTGCATAAACGGCATCTGCACCGTAGGCAAACGCATAACGCATATTTTTAAGGCTGCCCGCAGGCGAAAGTAGTTCTGGTTTAAACATCATTGCTTCCCAATTTTATATTCTGATCTCAGGTCAGGTCATATCACATGGATATGAAGGAGGCCGGATTTTACATGGAAAGTGAGGGAAGTGCTAGGGATTAGCAAGATTGAACTTGTAATTTATAGGGGCATTGGTCTAGGAGCTATACGCTACGCTAACTAGAAACTATAAGAGTAGACAGCGTATTGCTTTTATAGTTTCTAGACGCGAAGCGTTATAGTTAGCGAAGCGTATCGTCTTACTCTTTCTCTTCAATGCCACCAAGTGCTTTGAAAAGATCAGGTAGTAGAGCATCAAGCTCTGAACTCATTAGAGAAAAATCAGCATCAAAACGTGCTGCTTTATCTTCAAAACCAATATCTTCGTTTTGGTCTTTAATTTCATCGCTGAATTTTAGGCGTTTTAGAGATAGGTCATCCGCAAGGATAAACTCTAAACGGTCTTGCCAAGTTAGGGCTAATTTAGTCACAACTTTGTTCGCATCAATATGAGCGTGGATCTCATCACACACTAATTCTTGTTGCTTACAACGAATCACGCCGCCATCTTCTAAAATAGCTTTTAGTTCTGCTTCTTCACCCATCTCAAAACCTTGAGGACAAGTGCCAGTTTTAACCCACTCAGTTAATGCATTTTCAATTGGTTGAGTTGAGGTAAGAGGAACAACAGGTAAGCTGCCGATAGATTTACGAAGTAACGCTAATACGTCTTCTGCTTTTTTGTAGCTGCCAGCATCAACAATAATAAAACCTGATTCAGGCAAGATTAATGCGTAAGTTTGTTGGTGTTTGCTGAAAGCGCGAGGAAGAAGATCAATCACTATGTCATCTTTGATAGAGTCTTTCTCTTTTTTCTTAAGAGGGCGACCCTGTTCAATTTCCATCGCATCAATTTTTGCGTTCATTGACTCTTTAATCACAGACGCTGGCAACATTTTTTCTTCTTTCTTAGCACAGATAAGAATATTTTTGCTTGCTACGTGAGTCAGCATATCACCATGACGGCCCATTGCAGTTACCCAGCCAAACTTTTGCATATCTTGGCTACCACAAGGTGTGAAACGGAAATCGTTCAGTTGTTTTTCAAGTTGCTCAGGATTGAGATCCACTTCTTTAGTAAAACGATAAATTAAACAATTTTTAAACCACATCATGCTGCTGAATTCCTGTCTTTTGTAAGTGCGCTTATGATAGGAGATTTTGATTCATTATGCTTGTAGAGTTTTCGGGATTTTGGGGAAATACCCATAAGGTTGAAAATCGAATGATGAATTTATGAACTTTTCTTTTCAATAGTCACAAAAGTGTCATAATTACCTTTAATAATAGCGTTATAAATTTTGTTGGCTAATTTAGGTAAAAAAGAATGTCTAGAAGGATCCTTGTCGTAGAAGATGAAGCCCCAATCCGTGAGATGCTATGTTTTGTATTAGAGCAGAAAGGATATGAACCAATAGAAGCAGAAGATTATGACACTGCACTTGGTTTACTCTGCGAACCTTACCCTGATTTAATTTTGTTGGATTGGATGTTGCCAGGTGGCTCAGGCATCAATTTGATCAAGCACCTTAAGCGTGATGAGTTCACGAAAAAAATTCCAGTTGTAATGCTAACCGCTCGTGGTGAAGAAGAAGATAAAGTCCGTGGCCTTGAAGTAGGCGCAGATGATTACATTACAAAACCATTCTCACCAAAAGAATTAATGGCGCGCTTGAAAGCGGTTATCCGTCGAGTTTCTCCAACATCAGTTGAAGAGTTGATAGATGTTCAAGGCTTAAAATTAGATCCGGTTTCACATCGCGTAACAGCGAACAATAAAGCATTAGATATGGGGCCAACTGAGTTTAAAATGCTGCATTTTTTTATGACGCATCAAGAACGCGTGTATAGCCGTGAACAATTATTAAATAATGTATGGGGCACGAATGTGTATGTAGAAGATCGCACTGTTGATGTTCATATTCGTCGTCTTCGTAAAGCATTAGAACTTGAAGGTCATGACCGCCTAGTTCAAACGGTTCGTGGGGCGGGTTACCGTTTCTCTGTCCAAGCATCGTAATTAATAATCAATAAAAGCACAAAAAGGTAAGATACATGGTTGAACGTCTTTCTTGGAAAAAGTTAGTCGGTGAATTGGCTTTTTTCTACATACCTTGGATCATTGTAGGGTATTTGTTTGATGCTATATGGCCATTGTTGTTTCTTGCCTCGTTTATTTTATTAATCTGGCATTTGCATAACCAGATTAAAATGTCTCGCTGGCTACATGAAGGGCGTAAAGCAACGCCTCCCTCAGCCTCAGGCAGTTGGGAACCGATTTTTGATGAAACGTATCGCTTACAGAAAAGACATAAAAAGCGTCGCAAAGAGTTATCCGCATTAATTCGTCGTTTTAGGCAAGGTGCCGAGGCTCTGCCTGATGCCGTGGTAGTTTTTCGTCATGAAGGAAATATCGTTTGGTGTAACAGCTTAGCGCAATCACTTCTTGGTTTTCGTTGGCCTGATGATTCAGGGCACCCAATCACGAATTTAATACGCACACCTGATTTTGTTCAATATTTAATGACTCAGAACTTTGATATTCCATTAGATATGCCGTCGCCGATTAACACCGATAAAACGCTTGAAATTCGTATCGTGACATACAGTGATGGTGAATATTTGATGGTGGTTCGTGATGTCACTCAAATTAAGCAGTTAGAAGGAATGCGTCGTAATTTTTTTGCTAATGTGTCGCATGAATTACGTACACCAATGACGGTACTGCGTGGTTATTTAGAGATGTCAGAAGATCCTGATATGCTTGTTGGGCCAATGTGGAATCGAGCTCACGGCGTAATGACAGAGCAATTATCACGAATGGAAAATTTAGTTGAACAGCTATTAACGCTATCTAAGATAGAAGCGGCAGCGACATCTATGCTAGAAGATCGTGTTGATGTGCCATCTATGTTAGATATTTTAGAAAAAGAAGCGGTAGCGTTAAGTGGTGAAAGAAATCATGCTATTACTTTTAATGTAGATCATAACCTTAAAGTACAAGGTGATGAAGATCAGTTACGCAGTGCGATTTCGAATTTAGTTTATAATGCTGTTAAACATACGACTGAGGGTGCAGACATTACTGTTGAATGGAAGAAAGTGAAGTCCGGAGCAATGTTGGCAGTGACGGATTCAGGTCAAGGAATAGAGCCACAACATATTCCTCGTTTAACGGAGCGCTTTTATCGTGTAGATAAGGCTCGTTCAAGAGATACTGGTGGCAGTGGATTAGGACTTGCTATTGTAAAACATGCACTTAGTCACCATGATTCACAGTTAGAAATACAGAGTAAATTAGGAAAAGGGAGTACTTTTTCATTTATTCTGCCTAAAAGATTGATTTTGAAATAAGGACATAATGAATAACATGCATAGTAAAATACAAAGATGGTCTCGGGTGTTTTTTCCTGTGGGATTTCTTTGGCTGTGCATTGCTCAAAGTGGTTTGGCCTACGATGGGAAGTTAGCTCATTATGAGCGTGTATCTGGTATCTCTGGCAATTTATCTTCCATCGGCTCTGATACTCTCGCAAATATGATGACACTTTGGGCGGAAGACTTTCAACGGATCTATCCCCGAGTTAATATTCAAATTCAAGCATCAGGTTCTTCTACAGCTCCTCCAGCATTAATTGAAAGTACAGCACAGTTTGGCCCCATGAGTCGAAAAATGCGGCAAAGTGAAAAAGCCGCTTTTGAAAGACAATTTGGTTACCCACCTACTGAAATCCGAGTCGCTATTGATGCCCTCGGAATTTTTGTTCATCAGGATAACCCAATTAAAGGGTTAGATTTTATTCAACTTGATGCCATATTTTCAGCCACATTACGCTGTGGTGCATTAAAACCAATAAATCGTTGGGAAGACTTAGGAATCAAAGCTCGTTGGGCTACACATCAAATTCAACTGTTTGGTCGTAATTCAGTTTCTGGTACTTATGGTTATTTTAAAAATAATGCATTGTGTGATGGAGATTTTAAGGTCAATGTTAATGAACAACCGGGCTCAGCCTCTGTAGTTCAAGGTATTTCTGCTTCTGTTAATGGTATTGGTTATTCTGGCGTTGGTTATCAAATGTCGGGAGTTAAATTATTGTCTATCAGTAAAGAAGGGACTGATTACATTGAGCCGACAACGGATAATATAACGAGTGGTAAATATCCCTTAGCTCGTTTCTTATATATCTACATAAATAAGCCGCCAACAGCAAAGCTTAAGCCTCTGGAAGCCGAGTTTATTCGTTATATGCTTTCTGCTAATGGACAAAAAAGAGTAGAGCAAGACGGGTACATTGCACTATCTGAGCGGTTTGTTTTACAAGAATTATCCAAATTAGATTTACACTAAACTGTCATTATAGTGTCACTCATATAATGAAATATAAAACGATTATCAATAATTAAGTACAGAGGTTAACCCATCATGGCATACGCCAAACCTAATCAGAGAGTTCGAGATAAACAACGTCGTGTTGTTGATCTGATTATGCGTGTGTGGGTGAAATCCAGTGGCGTAGGGATCATCGCAGCCCTTATGCTTATTTGTTTTTATTTATTAGCGGTTATTGCTCCTATTTTTACATCCGTGAGTGTTGAACCTCTCTCTCAATATAACGTTTCTTACCATGATAATACGTTAGCAATAGGATCCGATGAGCAAGGGAAAATGGCGTATCGGATTGATGATACTGGACGTGTTGAGTTTATTGATCTCATTAATAAAAAATTAGTGAGCGAGCAGCAGATCATTAAAAATGCGACGGCCTTTACTTCAACGATTGAAAGCCAAGACTGGTTTGCGTTTGGTGATGATAAAGGACGGGTTCAGTTTGCCCAAATTGGGTTTCAAACAAATTATTCAAAAGGTAATCGCCAGCTTATTCCTCTGGTTGAAAAGTTTGCGCCATTCCCTGTGATTAAAGTTGATGAAAAGCAGCAAGCATTAACCCAATTGGCATTAAGCTTAACTGCAACTGAAGGGGTTATTTTAGCTAAAACACAAGATGAGCGTTTATTGGGTGTAGAGCTTGATAGTGTGGTTAACCAGATGACGGGAGAAACCGTATGGAAAGCAGTACCAATCACATTTGAACAAGCTGGCTTAGATAAAATTGATGTATTACTTTCAATGGTGATAACACCTAATAATGATTTTTTGTATTTGTTGTATCAGCATGAACTTCAAGTGTGGACGCTAAAAGATCACCAAGCTAATTTACGTGAACGTATTCCGTTAAAAAAATCAGCACAAAAACTGACATTATTATCAGGTGCACACTCTGTTTTGGTTCAGTTTGAAAATGGCACATTGTCCCAATGGTTTGATACGATAAATGATGAAAAACGCAGATTAACGCTGATCCGTACTTTTGATTTTGGAGCGCCAATCTCTCAGTTATCACCAGAAGTATATCGAAAAGGAGTAAGTGTTATTGATGAAAAAGGGAATCTATCACTTATTCATACAACCACAGAAAAAACACTCTATCGCCAGCACCTATTTAATGATGATGTACTTGCCGTTACTCAACCACCGAATGCAGAAAAGCTTATTGTTCTTACTCCAAAAGGATGGGAATGCTTTGAAGTAACAAATCCTCATCCAGAAGTCAGTGTGCAATCTGTCTTTGGACAAATATGGTATGAAGGATACCCAGAACCAGCTTACATTTGGCAATCAACCGCTGCTAACGATGACTTTGAATCTAAATTCAGTTTAATGCCACTGGCATTTGGAACACTTAAAGCAGCCTTTTATGCTTTAATTTTTGCAGGTCCGATAGCCATTGGTAGTGCAATTTATACAGCGTATTTTATGTCTGCCAATGTTCGTCGTTACGTCAAACCGACCATCGAAATAATGGAAGCATTACCGACCGTGATTATTGGCTTATTAGCGGGTATTTGGCTTGCTCCCATTGTTGAAAATAATTTAGTTGCTGTCTTTAGTTTATTTGTGTTTTTCCCTTTGAGTATGATTATTATTGCGTTTATTTGGCACATATTACCTGCTCATATCATGAGGAAATTACCTAGAGGTCAACATGCCATTTTACTTATTCCTGCACTAATTGGGATAGGGTATCTTACTTTTCAATATGGTTATTTGATTGAAAGTTGGCTATTTGATGGTGATTTACGACACTACCTTGGTGATAGGGGGCTTGGTTACGATCAACGCAATGCATTGGTGGTTGGGATAGCAATGGGAGCCGCCATTATTCCAACTATTTATACTATTGCTGAAGATGCGATTTTTTCAGTACCTAAACATTTATCTGAAGGTTCATTAGCGTTGGGAGCGACACAGTGGCAAACCTTAACTAAAGTGGTTTTGTTGACCGCAAGCCCTGGTATTTTTTCTGCGGTGATGATGGGATTAGGACGTGCCGTAGGCGAAACAATGATTGTATTAATGGCAACCGGTAACACCCCAATTATGGATGGCAATATTTTAGAAGGGATGCGAACTCTGGCTGCAAATATTGCGATTGAAATGCCAGAATCAGAAATGGGCAGTACACACTTTAGAATGCTTTTCTTAGCCGCTTTTTTATTATTTGTTTTTACCTTTTTCGTTAACTCATTGGCAGAATGGATACGCCAAGGGCTACGTGAAAAGTACCGCAGTTTATAGGTTGGTCGATATGACGGTGAATAATGAAACATTGGATTAAATCAGGATCTCCTTGGATATGGTTGACGGCAGGTTCTGTAAGTATCAGCATGATCGCTGTTCTTGGCATTCTATTATTGATTGGTTGGAAAGGGCTTTCCTATTTTTGGCCAACCCCATTGCAAGAATGGCATACGATTGATGGTAAAGTTATTGTTGGGCAACTTTATGATGTAGAAAAACTGCATGATACTAATACTGAGAAAAAAGAACGACTAGTTATCAAAGTCGGCAATCGAGATATTAATGGTTTTGATTTTATTAATATTGATAAAGACAAAATTAAATCGGTAAGTCAGCCTGTTGATTTAGCTGTGGTAGATAGACTTCAAAATGGTAAATATTTCGGTACTATTATTGAAACCTCGAGCGGTCTTGAATTAACTCGATTGCAAGTTGAAGCATGGGTGCGTAGTGAAAAAGCCAAAATAGATCTGCTAGAGCAAGAGCAACGTAAGTTATATCGATTACTTGATGCCTTACCAAATTCAGGATTATTAAGCGATGAAAGTAAAAAACGCGAAACAGAATTAAATGAACAAGCTGAAACGATTGTTAATCAACTCAGTCATAGTTACTTGATTTTGCAAGATAGTCAGGGTGAAAAGTACAAATTAAGTAGCGATAATGTGGTTGATATTTGGTTTCCTAATGCGATGTCTTTAAAAGAAAAAACGATGCATTGGGTTGGGGAGTTGTATGACTTTGTGTCAGATAATCCAAGAGAAGCAAATTCAGAAGGCGGCGTCTTTCCAGCTATTTTTGGTACTATTTTATTAGTGCTTTTAATGTCGGTCATAGTGATGCCATTAGGGGTCATTGCCGCTATTTATCTACATGAATACGCAAAGCCAAATATGCTGACAAGATTAGTTCGAATTGCAGTGATAAATCTCGCAGGTGTACCATCTATTGTATATGGAGTGTTTGGTTTAGGCTTCTTTGTGTATGTGGTGGGTGGAACGCTTGATCAACTTTTTTATTCAAATGAGTTACCAACACCAACGTTTGGAACGCCTGGTTTATTGTGGTCAGCGTTAACTCTCGCGATTTTAACACTTCCAGTTGTTATTGTTGCAACCGAAGAGGGATTAAGTCGTATACCTAATTCTGTTCGCCATGGCTCATTAGCTCTAGGGGCTACGCAATTTGAGACCTTGTGGAAAATCGTTTTGCCTATGGCAAGTCCTGCCATTATGACCGGATTAATTTTAGCGGTTGCAAGGGCGGCGGGTGAGGTTGCTCCTTTAATGCTGGTTGGTGTCGTTAAACTGGCACCTTCTTTACCCGTAGATAATGTAGCGCCTTATTTACACTTAGATCGTAAATTCATGCACCTTGGTTATCATATTTATGATGTAGGTTTCCAAAGTCCAAATGTAGAAGCAGCTCGTCCTATCGTTTATGCTACGGCATTTTTATTAGTTACCGTTATTATTGGATTAAACTTAACTGCCATTGCTATTCGTAATAATTTACGAGAGAAATATCGAACATTGGAGTTGTAGCTATATGTATTCATTATCACCAGACCTCTCTTTTTTATCGTCAATAGACGTCAACGAGCTATCGGATGAAAATACAGCGATAGAGATTAACAATCTCAGTTTGCATTATGATAAAACGTCAGCATTATCTAATATCGATATGCGTATTCCTAAAGGGCAGGTGACCGCTTTTATTGGTCCATCTGGTTGTGGTAAATCTACGTTACTACGTTGCATTAACCGAATGAATGATTTGGTCGATAACTGCAAAATCAGAGGGTCAATAAAACTGTTTGGTGATGATATTTATCAGCCAAATACTGATATCCCTTCACTACGTCGTCGTGTTGGAATGGTGTTTCAACGGCCAAATCCGTTTCCTAAATCAATATATGAGAACGTAGTTTACGGTTTACGTTTACAAGGGATTAAAGAAGCGAGAATATTAGATGAAGCAGTAGAAGAAGCCTTGAAAGCTGCAGCTTTATGGGATGAAGTAAAACACCGTTTGCATGAAAATGCGTTTGGATTATCAGGTGGTCAGCAACAGCGTCTTGTTATTGCTAGAGCCATTGCAATTGAGCCTGAGGTCTTATTATTAGATGAGCCAACCTCTGCATTGGATCCAATATCGACGCTGACGATTGAAGAACTTATCTATGAATTAAAAAGCAAATATACCGTAGTTATTGTGACTCATAATATGCAACAAGCCGCGCGTGTAAGTGATCATACTGCGTTTATCAACCAAGGTAAATTGGTTGAATATGGTAATGCAAATACAATTTTTACTTCTCCAGTGCATAAACAAACAGAAGATTACATCACAGGCCGTTATGGGTAATTCACCTATGGCAGGCCAACTAATAAAATAAGGATATATCATGCAACTTGGTCGACATATTTCAGGCCAATTTAACACCGAGCTTGAAGCCATTAGAACTCATGTATTAACCATGGGAGGAATGGTGGAACAGCAACTTACCTATGCATTAGAAGCATTGCATAATCATGATGCTGAATTAGCAAAACGTGTTATGCATGAAGATCATAAAGTTAACGCGATGGAGGTTGCAATTGATGAAGCATGCACGCGCATTATTGCTAAGCGACAACCCACCGCAAGTGATTTACGTTTGGTCATGGCAATCATTAAAACAATTACTGATCTAGAACGTATTGGTGATGTTGCATCTCAGATCGCTAAGGTTTCATTAGAAAACTTTACCAACAAACAACACTCCTTACTCGTTTCTCTTGAGTCACTAGGTCGCCAGTCAGTTAAAATGATGCATACCGTGTTAGATGCTTACGCCCGAATGGATGTTAAAGCTGCAACCGAGGCATATAAGTTTGATGATAAAATCGATGCAGAATATGAAGCGGTAGTACGCCAGCTTATGACGTATATGATGGAAGACCCAAGTTCAATTCCAAGTGTAATGAAAGTGATGTGGGCTGCTCGTGCAATTGAGCGAGTGGGTGATCGTTGTCAGAATATTTGTGAATACATTATCTACTTTGTAAAAGGTAAAGACGTACGTCATATTGGTGATCAAAACATTGATGATGTGATCAAGTAACAATTTGACTTAAAAATAATACTCATAGAGTAACTTTTTGAACTATGCTGTATTTATTGATGAATATGAGTATATTATGAGCTATTGCATTCACTATGCGATTGATAATACAAAAATAGATTCATTTAATAATCATAAATTATAGTAATAAAGGAATATATTATGAAGAAAATTTTAGTTGGTACTTGCGCGGCGTTATCTATGGTTTCATCGTTCGCTATGGCAGACAGCACTCCTGTGATGTTTTCATCTCTGAATGGTTTTAACGCACCAGCGGCAAGTGAAGTAACTGGCGTACGTTTAGCAGCTCTTCATGGTAAAACGGGTGATATAACAGGTGTCGATTTTGCACTTGGTATGTCAGAAAGTGATAACCTAACCGGTGTTAACTTCCCTCTATTTATCGGTGCTAACAAAGTTAATGGCAATATGACAGGTGCATCTTTCGGCCTATTTAACTGGCACAAAGGTGAAGATCTAGGTGCTAACTTAGGTTTTGTTAACATTACTAATAATGTTAAAGGTGCGAACCTATCTGCAGTTAACTATTCTGAAGGCTACACAATGGTTGATGTTGGCGTTGCAAACCTTTCAAACGATTCACACGTTCAAGTGGGTTTCTTTAATATGACATCTGAAATTAAAGGTGTTCAAGTTGGTCTGATCAACTGTGCGGAAAATGGTTTTCTACCTTGTTTCCCTATCGTGAACTTTGCGATGTAATTTGATTTAAAAATTAATTAAATAAAAATGGCGCTGTTTAAATAAACAGCGCCATTTTTGTATCTGGTCATTTACATATTTGAATTGGTATTATGCCAATCTACATAAGTATTTGATCATTCTTGCTTGTTAAAATCGATTATATCAGTGTTATAAATTTTGTAATTAGATCCACTAGTTACTGTAATTTATGCCTTGCTATAATCGATTTTTCCTACGCAATTATCTGAACAACTACTTATCTAGAATGGTATTACTTAAAAAGTGAATGTCATACCAATATTGAAGTTAGTTGATAAATCATAAGGAATATAAGTGTCGCTCATTGGGAAGTAATTCAAATCAACTCCTGCTCTGAGCCCTAAATTATCAGTAGCTTGGAAAACATAAGAGGCACCAATACTAGAACCGAGTGCACTTTCTTTTGTTGTGTTACCACTTTTTGTTTTCTTTCCATCATAATTTGCAATACCAGCCTCAAGTTGCATACCATGAATTTTTGCAGCACCAAACATGTGCTGAACACCAAAGCGATATGAGTCGATAGTTTCATCATACATAGAGCTGCTATAAACCGTACGTCCATAACTGATAAATGCCGCATCAAAGCCAAGTGCGTCAGTGACACCTGCTTGAATACCAAAGCCGCCGTAAGGGCCGATTTTAATTTCAGGAGAAAGGTGGAAGTCATTAGCAAAAGTGTTTGCGCTAAATAGAGTTGCGATAGCAAGAACTAGGTGTGATTTTTTCATAATGGATACTCTCTCATAATAGTTTAAAAAAGCATCCGTGCTTTGTTTTATCTTTAATTGTTTTGATGAGGAGATAGTAATAAGAAATACAGTAAGTCACTAATCACATGTATTTATCTTGCTCATAACCAAAACTTATTAATGAGTAATTAATGCACTCAGAGTCATTTATCATTGCTTTGATACAAAGGGTTAGAAAAAGAAATTGGATTATTAGCATGATAAGAAGAATCATAATTACCCTACCTATTGTTATGAGTCACGTTCCTAGCCGATGAGAGAAGTATATGAAATGTACAAAAAAGCCTCCAATCCCTTAAAAGAATAGAGGCTTTAATCTTGAGTTATTAATGATTGAGGTTAATTGACCTAATAACTATTGGTTATCAATAAGTAAGGATTGAAGAATGTTTTTTAACCATAGCATCGTATGGTTATTACGATTTTTATGGTGGTAATAAGCGCAGACTTTAGGGTTAATGTCTTGATTATCAAAAAGAATTTTAAGGCTTCGTAATTGGTGGTTATGTTCTATTTCTAAAAACTTAGATGCAGGGAATAGCATGTCAGAGTTATTAACTACATCAATAACAGCTGAAGGTAATTCAGATCTAAAGCCAATATTTGCTTCGTATCCTCTTATCTTTAATATCTTTTCTGCTAAAGATTGGTGAGAGTTCCAATCAACAGCAATTACTGTTGCTAGTTCGAAATTTACACCATCTTTCACTTCAATATTGTTACCTTTATAAGGATGGTCTTTTCGTATATAACCAGTAAAACGGTCTTGAGCTATAGCTTTTTGGATTAATTCTTTCGGAGCGTGGCTAATTTCATAATTAACTCCTAATTGAACTTCGTTATTAATGATATCGGTCATTGTGGATTTAGACCAATTTAATAATTGCACTTGAACGTTAGGTGCTTCAGTTCTAATTGCTTGAAATAAGCTATTGGCAATGGCGCTTAAAAGAAAAGGAGATAAAGCGATCTTAATTACGCCATCGAGCTCTTGTGGATTAAATTCATTACTTTCATTTAATGTTGACGATAATTCATCAAGTATTGGGGAGATGCTTTCTGCTAATTGATTCGCATATTCAGTAGCACGAAGGCCATGATGTGTTTTTACAAATAATTCATCACCAAAGTGATCACGTAGACGTTGTAGGGCTTTACTGATTGCTGGTTGAGAGACAAATAAGCGTTCAGAGGCCTTACGCATATTTCGTTCTTGATGCAGAATAATAAAAGTCCTTAAAAGATTAAGGTCTAAATTAGAAAACAAGTCTTTAGCCATGATATCACTCCTTTGAATACTATTTCATTGGAGCAGAGAACTGCATTATGGTAAAGAAAAAAAGCCTCTGGATGAGAGGCAGAGGCAAGGGCTATCATAAGATAACACGTCAAAGACAGAATATTGTGTAGTTAAAAATAAGGTCAAATTATAGATAGAATAAAGTGCCCTACCAATCCTTGGTGGGGCGAGAGTTATTTATTTAAAGCTGTATTGAAGACCAACGCCGCCAGCAACATCTGATGATGAGTAGCTGCCTGATGATTCATAATGGAAAGTACCAGAAACACTTAATTGTTCATTAATACCATAAGCCCCACCCAGTGCTAATGCTTCCTTAGAGCCAGAAAAACCAACACCAACACCGATTGCAAACTCACCATTTGTTACAAATGGACGAGCATTGGCAACGGCGTGTAAACCAGCTCTAACACCATCGATTTTTTCATCTTGTTCATTAAAGCGACGATTATTTTCTTCAGCCATTGCTTTAAAATCATTCTCTAATGAAGTGATGCGTTCACCATCACTTACATGTGGAATCCCCCAGTCTGGCGTATCACCGAAATCAGGACCAGGACGTTCTGGTGAATTGTCATCTACAGGTGGTTGTGTAGGCATTTCTTTACCATAATCAGGAGAAGCATCGTCTGGTTTTGGGCGATTTGGGCTATTATCAACTGGTGGTTGTGTAGGTATTTCTTTACCATAATCAGGAGAAGCGTCATCTGGTTGTGGACGGTCAACAGGTTTGTCTGGATTAATTCCCCAATCAGGTGAATGATCTGGTGTTGGACGTTCCGGTGTATTGTTATCCATTGGTGGTTGAGTAGGATTCATTGGTTTTCCGTACTCAGGAGAATTATCCATCGGTGGTTGAGTTGGGCCTAATCCCCAGTTTGGCGTATTTCCAAAATCTGGGCTTGGTCGATCTGCAACTGATGGCACTGAATTATCAATGCTTGGTAGTTCTGTTGGATTCTCAATAGTTGCTGCCATAACAGAAGAAGAAAAGATGGCCGTTAACGATAGCGCTAGAATAGTTTTTTTCATTTTATAACTCTCATATATTAATCATAAATTAGATTTAGTAATGAGCATCCTTGCTTACCGATAAATCTGTTTCCGTTTGATGGAATGAATAATATGGAGAGTAGCGGTTACTTTCTAATCATCTGTGATTATATTAATAATAAGTAACCCTTATTATTGTGGATATAATTGCGATCATTAATAAGCCATTAGTGGTGGGCTTCTAATAATAAATCAGTAATTAACTGATTTAGCCAAGTGTGCAGAGGGTTCTTTTTGTGTCTTTGGTGATAATAGCTATAAATAGGATAATTTAAGGGAATATCTCCAAGAGATAGATCAATACGTCTTAAGCCTGAATATTGATGAGTTGGGAACAACGAAGTTGATGGGAAATACATATCTGTATGTTGAATAACATCAATTAGTGCCATTGGTAACTCTGAACGAAAGCCAACTTTATGTTCAATATCTAAGTGTTGTAGCACTTCACTAGCTAAACTTTTATTGCTATTCCAACCGGGGATTATTAAAGAGGCAAGTTCATATCCCTCAAAGTCATAAGGAGTGGCAACGTGCTTTTTTATGGGGTGATCATTTCGAATAATGACACAACCTGTCACGGTCATTAAATTACTAGCGAGTAACTCTTTAGATACCTTGTCATAATCATAATTAATCGCAATATCTAATTTTCCTTTAATTAGTTCATCAAAGGTTGAGATTGACCAGTTAAATAATTGGAGATCAACATTTGGTGCTTGTTCTCTTATTTCATGAAACAAAGCTCCAGATAAACAAGTTAGTACTTGAGGTGCTAACGCTATTTTTAGTGTTTGTTGCAATTCGCTTGGCTGAAAGTTTTCAGATTTATTTAATATTGAAGATAAACCATCAAGGTAAGGGTGAATGTTTTCTGCTAATTCTTCAGAAAATGGGGTTGCTTTTAATCCATGGTGAACTTTTATAAAAAGCTCATCATCAAAATGATTACGTAATTTTTGTAGCGCTTGACTTATGGCCGGTTGAGAGACAAAAAGACGCTCAGAAGCTTTTCTCATATTGAGCTCTTGAGAAAGAATTAAAAAGGTTCTTAGTAAGTTTAAGTCTAATGTTGCAAAGAGATCTTTAGCCATATTGAATTACTTCCTTATTGAAATTTGAATTATTAAATAATTCTTTACGCATCCTTCGTTAACTCTTCTTATTGTATTGAATTTATGATGAAAAAGTATGTATTTTTTAAATACTGTAAATTATTACAGCTATTTAAAAACCTATAGAACGAGTCTAATAATTCTTAATTGAATTGATACAAATTGATAGAGAGAATCTTCACACTTCCTTCACGATCTCTTCTTTATAGTACTCACATTGATAATTAAGACCAAGCCCAACACGATAACGATAGGATTAAATTTACAATGAAAAAGTATTTATTTTTACTAATGGCTGCAACATCAACAAACGCATTTGCTGCACCATACGTAGGCTTAGAATATGGCGTAACGAATATGAGCCATGATTACTCATCTACTTTTTCACAAGATAATGTGACATTAAATCCTGATGATTCAAGTTCAGCCTTTGGTGGTTTTGTTGGCTATCGTTTTAACGATTTTGGTCTAGAATTAGGTTATAAGAAATTTGAGAGTGATGATTCTCGTAGTCAAATGTTAGTATCAGATAAAGTTGGTTACACTAAAGAACGTGAATGGGATGCTGATTTAGATGCAAGTCAATTTACGTTTAAACCTGTGTATTTCTATAATGTTAATGAAAAGTTACAGTTAAAAACGGGTTTAGGTTTAACTTATACTCAATATAAATTTGATTCATCAGCAAATACTGAATATGAAAATGATTTAACAGATCATGAGTATACAACGGATTATGTTCCAGGTAATTCTAAATCAGAAAGTGCTTTAGGTGTGATTGCAAGTGTAGGTATTGAATACATGGTGATCCCAAACCTAGCGCTAGGTGCTTCAGCAAGTTATCAAGCGGATAGCGTAGCTAATTCTACGTCGTTCATGTTGAGTTCAGCTTACTACTTTTAATATGCAGTTATAGAAGTTAATCATATTTGGAAATAATAAAATGAAAAAAATCGTATTAGTAAGTGCATTAGTATTGGTATCAACAGGTGCATTTGCTGCTCAAAACACTCAAATTGCTAAAGGTGGATTCACCGGCCCAAGTGCGGTGACAGTAAATACAGTTCAAGTAGCTCAAGAGGCAAAAGATGACACTCCAGTAACATTAACTGGTTATATTGTTTCTTCATTAGGTGATGAAGAATATCAATTTAAAGATGCGACTGGTGAGATGATTGTTGAGATTGATCATCGTGATTGGAATGGTATTGAAGCAACTCCTGAAATAAAATTAGTGATTCAAGGTGAAGTAGATAAAGAGTGGAAACACACTGCTATTGACGTAAATACTGTGCAATTAGCAAAATAATTTTTCGATTGAACCCAGTGTCAAAAAGGCCAGAGATAATTCTTAGGCCTTTTTATTCGTATTTTAAATTGATTAAATGCTTTGTCTTACCGCATCAATTTTTTTAGAGTCCGTCACCGGGACAATAAAATCATCCAAATCGCCAGCTCCCATCTTCACGCCATCTAATACTAATTTCATTTTACTTGGACGAGTTGATTTACCGGATAGATGAATTTCAGTGACACCGGTCTTTTCTATAATTTCTTTTGCATTGTCAGCAGTGACACCTGCACCTGCTAATATGTCAAAGCGTCCATTGGCGAGTTTTACCATTTCAGATAGGACATCAATACCATCATAAGCATTAGCTGCTAGACCTGATGTCAGAATACGTTCGCATCCAAGCTCTGCAATATTTTCAATCGCTTTTTTATAATTAGAACATTGATCAACAGCACGATGAAAAGTAACGCCTAAATCATTGTCACTGGCTATTTTCATTAAACGAGTAGCAAGAGGCATGTCAATATCGCCATTTGCTTTTAATACACCAAATACGACACCTTGCAGACCGGCTAATTTTGCGGCGTGGATATCTTCAATCATTGCCGATATATCATCGTTGTCATAAAGAAAATCGCCTTGTCGAGGACGGATCATCGCATAAACGGGAATAGAAGAAATAGCGGCGGCTTTTTTCATAAAGCCAAAGCTTGGTGTTAATCCACCCAATGCAAGAGAGGAGCAAAGCTCAATACGATCTGCGCCACCATTAATAGCATTGTGCAGAGATTCTAGATTATCGATACAGACTTCAATTTTAATAGACATGATGTGTAGATAGAAATAATGGAGAATGATTCAGTATAAAGAATATTTAGTTTTAGATGTGTGAAGAGGGCGTCAGAATTACGCGTTAGAACAAAGAGCCCGCTTCCAGTTTTATCAATAGAAAAGAAAAAGCCCTGAAGATAACTTCAGGGCTTTTAGTATTAGGCAAACTTTCTGATTTTAGGCTACTGCGTTTATACGCTTTTAATATTCTAGCCACATGCACCGTTGAGCATCAGGTGCATTCAAGTACTTTTATGCAAAGTACTCTATGTTAGCAATTACTTGCTTAGGTCGTCAGCGTGTTCAGATAGGAATGCTGCAACACCTTTTGGAGATGCGTCCATACCTGCTTTGCCTTCTTCCCATTGTGCTGGACAAACTTCACCATTCTTCTCGTGGAAGTTTAGTGCGTCAACCATACGTAGCATTTCGTCGATGTTACGACCTAAAGGAAGATCGTTAACTACTTGGTGACGAACAAGGCCGTCAGCATCGATTAGGAAAGAACCACGGAAAGCAACACCAGCTTCTGGATGCTCAACGTCGTATGCTTTACAGATTTCGTGCTTAACGTCAGCAACTAGAGGGTACTTAACTTGACCAATGCCGCCATCTTCGATAGCAGTGTTACGCCATGCGTTGTGAGAGAATTGTGAATCGATAGAGATACCAATTACTTCAGCGCCTTTAGCTTGGAAATCAGCTAGACGGTTGTCAAAAGCGATTAACTCTGAAGGACAAACGAAAGTGAAGTCTAGTGGGTAGAAGAATACTACCGCTTTCTTACCTTTAGTGAATTCTGCGAAGTTGAAGTTATCAACGATTTCACCGTTACCTAGAACAGCTGCAGCAGTAAAGTCTGGTGCTTGACGACCTACTAGTACCATTTTTGAATCTCCTAAAAATTAGATTTCCCAAACTTCGTGTTTGGCTTTGTGTTTCAACAGGACAAACTATAGTACAAAAGGTATGATTGAAAAAAGCGAATTAAATAGATTGATGTAATCGAGAAAAACGATGAACAAATGGCCTTCATTAAAACAGTTACACTACTTTATTACTCTGCATGAGACTCGCCATTTTGGTGAAGCAGCAGAACGATGCTTTGTCAGCCAATCAACATTAAGTAAAGGGATACAAAACCTTGAAGAATTAATTGGTTGCTCATTGTATGAGAGAGATAAAAAGACATTAGTTTTTACCCCTATTGGTGAAAAAGTCGTTGAACAAGGACGAGAGTTATTAGCGAAAGGACAAGACTTAATCGAATTAGGATCCTTGTGCCAAGGTGATGCAATGCAAGGGCAACTACGTGTTGGTTGTATTCCAACTATTGCCCCATTTTTGTTGTGCGACCTAGTTCAAGAAGTGAATCAAACCTATCCACAATTGACGCTACTATTAAGAGAGGACACCACAACCAATTTATTAGCGGCGTTGAGACAAGGTCAGTTGGATGTTCTTATTCTTGCTTTGCCTGTTGATATCGGTGGGATGGAGAGCCTAATTGTAGGGCATGACCCGTTTAAGATGGTCATAAGTAAAGATCAAGCGCGCTCAATTTCCACTCCGATTCGTTATGATGATCTTCCTGATGAATACGTCTTTTTATTAGAGAAAGAGCACTGTTTAACGGAACATGCTGTCTCTGCATGTAAATTGACGAAAAAAGAAAAAATTAATCCATTCACGGCAACCAGTCTGCATACTTTAGTTCAGATGGTTGCAAATGGATTAGGTACTACCTTTATTCCTCAAATGGCGATTAAACATGGTTTATTAGATAACCAAAACCTTGTGGTGGTTGAGCCTCCGGGTCAAGAAGCGTCGAGAGCTATTGGCTTAGTTTGGCGCCCAAGCTCTTCTCGTTTACAGGCTTTTCATCAGCTGGCTGATATTGTTAAGCATATTTTATAGCTTTATTTTTGTACTTAAGGCACTTATTTATTGATTTAAATAGGTGCCTTTCTACTTTTGAATAATAGGGCAATTAGTGACCGGATTCTCACTTTTCTATATTTCTTATCAAACAGATCTGACCAGTTTATTTCTTCTCTTCTTGTTGTATATCGCCACTTTCTTTTTACTCTTCTCTAAATAAGATCAAGTGTAATCATTTTTTTATGCTATCCCGCTGTTTTCTTTGTGAAATTAAAACTGTGAATTTTACATGTTCAATTTTACAAGTTTAATTTGTGTAATTTTACAACGTAAATAGCAGATCATTTCCTGATGGTTATGTTATCAGTTTGTAATAATTAAACTTTGACAATTCTCTTTATAGAGCATTTACTCACAACTCAACTTTCTGATTTATGTCGACATCTTATTGAAATATCAAGGCAGTATTAGCCTTTAGTAGGGGTTGTAATTCATTCGCTCTTTCGAGAATGTAATAGACGTAAACAGCAAGAACGATAAATAGGATGAAACATGAATACTGATTCGTAGTGTTTTAGTTACAAATGTAATTTTGCCGGAGGCGCAGACCATGACAGATACCATGACGACGAAAGAACAAGAATTATCCATTATTGGGCCGAGTCTTCCTCAAGTTGATGAAGTATTAAGTGCAGGAGCGATTCGCTTTCTTACCCATCTTGTCGAAAAGTTTGCGCATCGAGTTCCTGAACTTTTAGAAACCCGCAAAGTAAGACAGCGAAAAATAGACGCAGGACAACTGCCCGATTTTTTAACGGAAACACGTTCAATCCGAGAATCTAAATGGAGTATTCAAGGTATTCCAAGTGATCTTCAAGACCGACGTGTTGAGATCACAGGCCCAACAGACAGAAAGATGGTAATTAATGCATTGAATGCAAATGTAAAAGTATTCATGGCTGATTTTGAAGATTCACTCGCACCGTCATGGGAGGCGGTACTTAATGGTCAGATTAATCTTCGAGATGCAATGAACGGCACAATCCAATACACCACCCCTCAAATTCAAAAGGTATATCAGCTTAAGCAAGATCCTGCGGTATTAATTTGTCGTGTACGTGGTCTGCATCTTCCTGAAAAGCACGTACAGTTTAATGGTGTTGCTATTCCCGGAGCTTTGTTTGATTTTGCGCTTTATTTCTATCACAACTACCAGGCGTCATTAAAAAAAGGCAGTGGCCCGTACTTCTATCTTCCTAAACTACAAGCCTACCAAGAAACGGCGTGGTGGAGTGATGTATTTACCTTTGCTGAGCGTGAGTTTGGTTTAAAGCAAGGTACGATTAAAGCGACAGTATTGATTGAAACCTTACCTGCTGTGTTTGAAATGGATGAGATCCTATACAGCTTAAAAGAGCACATTGTTGGTTTAAATTGTGGCCGATGGGATTACATTTTTAGCTACATTAAAACCTTAAAAAATCATCCAGATCGCGTGCTACCTGATCGCCAAGTGGTGACCATGGAAAAACCGTTTTTAAATGCCTATTCACGATTACTGATCAGAACGTGTCACCGAAGAGGAGCGTTTGCGATGGGAGGAATGGCCGCCTTTATCCCATCGAAAGATCCGGTAAAAAATGATTGGGTATTAAATAAAATTCAAACCGATAAATCACTGGAAGTCAATAATGGGCACGACGGTACTTGGGTTGCTCATCCTGGGCTAGCTGATACTGCAAGAGCGGAATTTGACAAGGTTTTAGGCTCGCGGATCAACCAGCTGGATATTAGCCGAGAGAATGACCATCCAATTACCGCAGAAGAATTATTAGCACCTTGTGAAGGAGAGAGAACAGAAGAGGGCATGCGACATAACATTCGTGTGGCAGTTCAATATATTGAAGCGTGGATAACTGGAAATGGTTGCGTGCCTATTTATGGATTAATGGAAGATGCTGCAACGGCAGAAATATCACGAACGTCTATTTGGCAATGGATACAACATGGGAAAACCTTAGATACAGGCGCTGTTGTAACGGCTGATTTGTTTAGAACCATGTTATTAGAAGAGATGAAAGTTATTGAACAAGAATTGGGAACAGAACGCTTTGATTCTGGCCAATTTACTCAAGCAGCAAAACTGATGGAGCAATTGACCACCAGTGATCAACTAACAGACTTTTTAACACTACCTGGCTATGAATACTTATAAGAGAGGGAACTATTATGACGACATTTAAACCGCAAACTCGCCAACAACAAATTGATGCATTGGAAAAAGACTGGGCAGAAAATCCACGTTGGGATGGAGTAACTCGTCCTTATACCGCTGAAGAAGTTATTAACCTTCGAGGATCTTTTGCACCAGAAAATACCATTGCACAAAAAGGGGCTGACAGGCTATGGGAGCTGGTGAATGGCTCATCAAAAAAAGGGTATGTAAATTGTCTTGGCGCTCTAACGGGTGGACAAGCAGTCCAACAAGCGAAGGCGGGAATTGAAGCTATTTATTTGTCAGGTTGGCAAGTAGCAGCGGATAACAACACCGCGTCGACCATGTACCCAGACCAATCGCTATACCCGGTAGATTCGGTACCTTCGGTAGTGAAACGTATTAATAATGCCTTCCGTCGTGCGGATCAAATTCAATGGTCAACAGGAACTACACCTGAAGAGGGAATTGATTATTTTCTTCCGATTGTTGCCGATGCAGAAGCCGGTTTTGGTGGTGTACTTAATGGCTATGAGTTGATGCGTAATATGATTGAATCAGGTGCGGCTGGGGTTCACTTTGAAGATCAGTTAGCGTCAGTAAAAAAATGTGGTCACATGGGAGGCAAAGTATTAGTACCAACTCAAGAAGCGGTTCAAAAACTGGTAGCTGCACGACTAGCAGCCGATGTGGCAGGCACAACGACATTGGTTATTGCAAGAACCGATGCTAATGCCGCAGATTTGCTAACCTCAGATTGTGATCCTTATGATCAAGAGTTCATCGAAGGTGAGCGTTCAGCTGAAGGTTTCTATAAAGTGACCGCAGGTATTGATCAAGCCATTTCTCGTGGTCTGGCGTATTCACCTTATGCTGATTTAGTGTGGTGTGAAACCGCAACGCCATGTTTAGAAGAAGCGCGTAAATTTGCAGAGGCGATTCATGCAGAGTATCCAGATCAACTGTTAGCCTATAACTGTTCGCCGTCGTTTAACTGGGAGAAAAATCTGGATTCAGAAACGATTGCTAAGTTCCAACAAGAGCTGGCAGATATGGGCTATAAATACCAGTTTATTACGTTAGCGGGTATTCATAACATGTGGTTTAACATGTTTGAACTAGCGCACTCTTATGCACAAGGTGAGGGAATGCGTCATTATGTTGAAATGGTTCAACGTAAAGAGTTTGAAGCAGCGGATAAGGGCTATACTTTTGTTGCACACCAACAAGAGGTCGGTACAGGCTACTTTGATAAGATGACAAATACCATTCAAGGTGGCAATTCATCAGTGACCGCACTAACAGGCTCAACAGAAGAAGAGCAATTTAAAACGAACGCATAACTGTTTTAATTTAAGATATTCAAATAATAAGAAAGGTTGGTATTATCACGTTTAGGGAGAATGGAGTCTCCCTTTCTTTTTCTACTTATATTGAAAGTTAACTGATTATTCATCAAGTTCCATAGGGTCAACTTCTTCTTGTAATTCTAATAAGTTAATGGCGATAGTTACAAAATCTGAATCAGTAATAATTCCTACCAACTTCCCTCGGTCAACAACGGGCAAACATCCTACTTTGTGTTTTTGCATAAACAATGCTGCAGATTTTAATCCACCATGTGGAGAAACGCTCATGATGTTTTCATGCATGATGTCATTAAGTGGAATGCTTAAAGCAGATATTTCTTCTAGTGTTGGTTTTTCTAAACATGACGTTTGAGCTGATAATAAATCACGCTGAGTAACTAACCCTACGAGTGCACCTTCAGTATCTACGATGGGAATATGCCTAATACCATGCTCATCCATTAATGCTTTGGCATCTTCTAGTGAGTTGGAACGAAGCAAAGTATGAGGATGAGTTGTCATCATGTCATTAACGGTAAACATAGCGTGCTCCTGCAATCTATAAGTTCTTTTTTAAATATAGAATGAGAACGAATAAAAAAGTGCGAACTAGATAGCGATTTGAAGAGATAAACATATTGATGCGACTTTCTCTGTTTAAAGTCAAATTCATTAATTAAAGTGCTAATTTTTTCAAAATTTGAGAGGTATATTGCTTCATCCCTTGCTATTGCTCTGGGCGTGAATATACTACTCTGTCTGCCATTTTTGATGAAGAACTAAACCATGCAAGTATCCGATTTCCACTTTGAATTACCCGATGAACTAATTGCTCGTTATCCTCAACCTGAGCGTACGGCAAGCCGCCTATTACATTTAAATGGTAATAGCGGAGAATTAGTTGATGGTCAGTTTACTGATGTTCTTGATTTAGTGCAGAGCGGTGATCTTGTTGTTTTCAATAATACTCGAGTTATTCCTGCGCGTATGTTTGGTGTAAAAGCCTCTGGCGGGAAGCTAGAAGTATTAGTTGAGCGTGTACTTGATGAACATTCAGTGTTGGCTCACGTTCGTTGTTCTAAATCACCAAAACCTGGAAACCAACTGTGGTTAGGTGAGAACCAAGAATACGAAGCAGAGATGGTTGCTCGTCACGATACCTTATTTGAAATTCGTTTCACTTCTGAAAAGAAAGTATTAGATATTTTGGATGAAATTGGTCATATGCCACTTCCTCCATATATTGATCGTCCGGATGAAGACGCGGATAAAGAACGCTACCAAACGGTTTATAACGAAAAGCCGGGTGCTGTTGCTGCTCCAACCGCAGGTTTACACTTTGATACAGACATTTTAGAAAAAATGAAAGCAAAAGGCGTAGAATTTGCCTACGTTACGCTTCATGTCGGTGCGGGTACATTCCAACCGGTTCGTGTTGATAATATTTTAGAACACCACATGCATTCTGAATACGCTGAAGTCTCTCAAGAAGTCGTTGATGCAGTTAATGCAACTAAGGCTCGTGGTGGCCGTGTGATTTCTGTTGGTACAACCTCTGTGCGTTCTTTAGAAAGTGCAGCCCAACATGCATTAAAACAAGGGACAGAGTTAGCGCCGTTTTTTGATGATACTGAAATTTTTATTTACCCAGGATACGAGTTCCAAGTTGTTGACGCATTGGTGACAAATTTCCACTTGCCTGAGTCTACACTTATCATGCTTGTAAGTGCTTTTGCTGGTTATGAAAATACGATGAAAGCGTATGAGCAAGCGGTGAATAATAAATATCGTTTCTTTAGCTATGGTGATGCGATGTTTATTACAAAAAAGACAGCGTAATTAATGTAAGCTAATACATTATATAAATTCAAATTTCACTCATGGAATCAGTGAAATAGGAAAACTGGATGTTTTCAACTAGGTTAGCGGTAAAGTAAATAGAACGATTGTTAATCTAGCGGTGCATCATTAACCCTATTAGTGAATGCAAATTAAATAAATTGTCAGATTGTTTCTCTGGCTTATCGGAGGTTTCGTGAAGTACGAACTACTGAAAAAACAAGGTCGCGCACGTCGTGGTCAATTACAATTTGACCGTGGTACGGTTGAAACTCCAGCATTTATGCCAGTAGGTACTTACGGTACTGTTAAAGGCATGACTCCTGAAGAAGTTAAAGATACAGGTGCTGAAATCTTATTGGGTAACACATTCCATTTATGGTTGCGTCCTGGTCAAGAGATTATGAAGCTACACGGTGACTTACATGATTTCATGAACTGGAAAGGCCCAATCTTAACGGATTCAGGCGGTTTCCAAGTATTTAGTCTTGGTAAGACACGTAAGATCACTGAAGAGGGTGTTCATTTCCGTAGCCCTGTAAACGGTGACAAGGTCTTTATGGATGCTGAGAAATCAATGCAAATCCAATACGATCTTGGTTCTGACGTCGTTATGATTTTTGATGAATGTACTCCGTACCCTGCAACGCATGACGAAGCACGTATCTCAATGGAGCGTTCTATTCGTTGGGCTGACCGTAGTCGTAACGAGTTTGATCGTCAAGAAAACCCGAATGCACTGTTTGGTATCGTTCAAGGTGGTGTATACGAAGATCTACGTGATGTTTCTGTTGAAGCGTTAACTAAGATTGGTTTTGATGGTTATGCTGTTGGTGGCCTAGCAGTAGGTGAACCAAAAGAAGATATGCACCGCATTTTAGAGCATACATGTCCACAATTACCTGAAGATAAGCCACGATACCTAATGGGTGTTGGTAAACCAGAAGATTTGGTTGAAGGTGTTCGTCGTGGTATTGATATGTTTGACTGTGTTATGCCAACGCGAAATGCACGTAATGGTCACCTATTTGTGACTGGCGGTGTGATCAAGATCCGTAATGCGAAACATAAAACAGATACAACACCACTAGATCCTGAATGTGATTGTTATACTTGTCAGAATTACAGCAAGTCTTACTTACATCATTTAGATCGCTGTAATGAAATTTTAGGTGCGCGTTTAAATACGATTCATAACCTACGTTATTATCAACGTATTATGGCGAGCATCCGTAAGGCTCTGGAAGAAGAACGTTTTGAGCAGTTCGTAGAAGAATTCTACGCACGTCGCGATCGTGAAGTTCCACCATTAAAAGACCTTTAAAAACAGAGTTATCACCCATATATCTAAAGGATATGTGTATGGTCACATTTTAGAAATTGGACATTAAAATTAGATACGAGGACGTTATTAAATGAATTTTTTCTCTCAGGCTCATGCAGCTGGTGAAGCAGCGCCACAAGGCGGTGGTATGCAAATGTTTATCATGCTTGGTATGTTTGCTGTTATCTTCTACTTTATGATCTATCGCCCACAAGCGAAACGTCAAAAAGAACACAAAAACCTAATGTCTTCTATGGGCAAAGGTGATGAAGTCCTTACTGCAGGCGGTTTAGTGGGTAAAATCACTAAAGTATCTGAAGAAAATGATTACATCGTAATTGAGCTTAATGCGAATAACGAAGTAACTATTAAGAAAGATTTTGTTTCAGCGGTTCTGCCAAAGGGCACACTGAAATCACTATAAAAATTGTACCCCCTAGTTTCGGCTAGGGGGTATTTTTCGTTAAGGACATCGCTGTGCTAAACCGTTTCCCTTTATGGAAGTATTTGATGGTAATCTCTGTATTACTAATCTCAGCTCTCTATGCACTTCCAAACCTTTATGGTGAAGATCCAGCCGTTCAAATCACGGGTAGTCGTGGTACTGAGGTTCAGACCTCTACGCTGGATGTTGTCGCTGAAAATTTAAAAAACAATGACATTGCTTATAAGTCGATTGCATTCGAAAATGGCAGTGTACTTGTTCGCTTTAATGATACTGATTCTCAAATCAGTGCTCGAGATATTATCAATCAATCACTAGGTAAAGATTACGTAGTGGCGCTAAACCTTGCAGCATTAACTCCTGATTGGCTAACTTCTATTGGTGCTGCTCCAATGAAGCTAGGTCTTGACCTTCGTGGCGGTGTTCACTTCTTAATGGAAGTGGATATGGACGCGGCAATGAGTAAACTTATTGGTCAACAAGAAGAATCTTTCCGTACCGATTTACGTGAAGCAAAAATTCGTTACCGCGCGATTCGTGAATCAGGGAAAGATGCTGTTGAAGTCGTTTTACGTAATGAAGAGCAATTAGCTGAAGCAAAAAAATTATTGTCTGATGCTCATCGTGATATGACTTTTGTAGATTCAGAATCTAATGGTCAATTTAAGCTTGTTGCTAAGTTTACAGATCAACGTTTGCAAGAGATTCGTAATTATGCCGTTGAGCAAAATATTACGATTATCCGTAACCGTGTTAACGAACTTGGTGTGGCAGAGCCTCTAGTTCAGCGCCAAGGCGCTAGCCGCATCGTAGTTGAATTACCTGGTGTACAAGATACTGCTCGTGCAAAAGAAATCTTAGGTGCAACAGCAACGCTTGAATTCCGTGAAGTGGATGATAAAGCAGATTTAGCTGCGGCAGCAAATGGTCGTGCGCCAGCGGGTAGCGAGATTAAAGAAGATCGTAATGGTCGTCCTGTTGTTCTGAAAAAACGTATTATTCTTGGCGGTGCAAGCATTACAGATGCAAGCTCAAGTGCTGATGAATATGGTCGTCCACAAGTTAACATATCACTAGACAGTGAGGGTGGTAGCAAGATGACGGCATTCTCTCGTAAAAATATCGGTAAGCTAATGGCTACGGTATTTACAGAGTATAAAGACAGTGGTCGTCGTACGCCTGAAGGTCGAGTGATTCTATCTAAAACAGAAGAAGTGATTAACCAAGCGACGATTCAGTCTGCGTTAGGTCGTAGCTTCCGAATTACTGGTATTGATTCTCAAGCTGAAGCTCATAACCTTGCGTTATTACTTCGTGCTGGTGCGTTAATTGCCCCAATTTCGATTGTTGAAGAACGTACGATCGGTCCATCAATGGGTCAACAAAACATTGATATGGGTATTCAGGCATGTATCTGGGGTATGGTTGCAGTAATGCTGTTTACTCTGGTTTACTACCGTGGCTTTGGTTTGGTTGCTAACTTAGCGCTTGCTGCTAACTTGGTATTAATTATTGGTGTTATGTCGATGATTCCAGGTGCGACAATGACCTTACCTGGTATTGCCGGTATCGTATTAACCGTAGGTATGGCGGTGGATGCAAACGTACTTATCTTTGAGCGGATCCGTGAAGAGTTAAGAGACGGACGTAATCCACAACAAGCGATTCACCAAGGTTATGCTAACGCATTTAGTACGATTGCGGATGCAAATATTACAACACTAATTACAGCAATTATTCTGTTTGCTGTGGGTACTGGTGCGATTAAAGGCTTCGCGGTAACGCTGTCTATTGGTATTTTAACATCAATGTTTACTGCGATTGTTGGTACTCGTTGTGTGATTAATTTAGTTTACGGCGGCAAGCGCGTAGACAAGCTGTCGATCTAAGGACTCATTATTATGTTTCAATTAATGAAAGCAGAGAAAACGATCGACTTTATGCGTTGGTCTAAGCCTGCCTTTTTCTTTTCAATGTTGATGATTGTTGCTTCAATTGCGACACTTTCAACAAAGTGGTTGAATTGGGGGTTAGATTTTACAGGCGGTACTTTAATTGAAGTTGGTTTTGAGCAACCTGCTCAATTAACTGATATTCGCGGTGCACTAGAAGCAAAAGGCTTTGGTGATGCAACGGTACAAAATTTTGGTACTGCTCGTGATGTCATTGTTCGTCTTCAACCTCGTGATGGGATTAAAGGAGAAGAACTAGGTAACCAAATCATCAGTGCAATCAAAGAAGGTACTGGCGATCAAGTTGAGATGCGTCGTATTGAGTTTGTTGGTCCAAATGTGGGTGATGAACTAACTGAAGCGGGGGGGTTAGCGATCCTTGTTTCTTTGTTATGTATCTTGGCTTACGTTTCAATGCGCTTCCAATGGCGTTTAGCCGCGGGTGCGGTATTGGCATTGGCGCACGATATTATCATTACATTAGGTATTTTTTCATTCTTACAGATTGAAGTAGATTTAACGATTATTGCAGCATTACTAACGGTAGTCGGTTATTCCTTGAATGATACTATTGTTGTATTTGACCGGATCCGTGAAAACTTCTTGAAGATGCGTAAAGGTGAACCTGAAGACATAATGAATGATTCAATTACTCAAACATTAAGCCGTACGTTGATAACATCAGCAACGACTCTGTTTGTAGTTATCGCATTGTTCACTCAAGGTGGTGCAATGATTCATGGTTTTGCTCTTGCATTACTATTGGGTATTACGATTGGTACGTATTCTTCTATCTATGTCGCTTCTGCGCTTGCTCTTAAATTAGGTATCACTCGTGAGCACCTAATGCCAACCCCTGTTGATAAAGAAGGTGAAGAAGAATTTGAGCAAATGCCTTAACTGGTAATGTGTATATTCTACTGATAAAAAATGGACCTTAATTGGTCCATTTTTTATCACATAAAAAGCAGTGTTAAAGCTTATCTAGATCCCGTTCGATTTCTTCAATTTTACTTGCTACAACTTTTTCTAAGTGACGAAGATCTTTAAGGATTTTCTTTTTCACATCCGCAGGAGTTTCTTTTTCTGGGCGTGTAATTTTATTAAGCTCATCAATGATTAATGTTAGGTTACGGTTAATCTCGGTGGTTTCTTTATAACGATGGCTACCACTATCAACTAAGACATTTTTTACTTGGCGTGGGTATTTAAATTTTACGCTTTTAGCGAATAATTCACCTTTCTGTTTACCAAAATAAATTTTAAGTACGTCTTTATGTGCTTCTTGACGCAAAGAGTAACGCTCAATTTTTTCGGGTTCTGAAATTCCAAGGCTAACTAAGTGTGGGTACATGGTTTACTCCATTGTTATTATCTTGTTGCTTCAATCTTCATCTAAGATAACGAATATAACAAATAGCGTTAAAGAAACTTGTGGGGTAGATCCGTTAAGTTTAAATAGGGCACTTTAAATATTAGTTTATTAGATTATCAACATTTTCAATGAGCGCAGTTTTTAATTCATCTTGTTTTTCTTCATCAAGCCGACCGCCTGTCTCTGACGTTAAAATAAAGAGATCTTCCGCACGCTCACCTATAGTGGTGATCTTTGCAGCATGAAGGTTCACGCCTAAACGTGCAAAAGTGGCTCCTACCGTAGCTAATAATCCTGGCGTATCTAGTGCTACAAATTCCATTAAAGTACGCTTTCCCGTTTTAGTTGGAAGAAACTCCATACGAGTTTTTACCGTAAAATGTTGTAGTTGTCGGGGGGGACGACGAGTCTTGATGTGTGTTTCTTGAGTTTCCAGTTCTACAGCGTACAACTGGTCAATTAAACGTTGCTGTCTATCCTCATCAATAGGATTGTCATTTTGGTCAAGAACCATAAAAGTATCAAGAGCATAACCGTCTTTGCTTGACATAATTTGAGCATCATAAATGGTAATGCTTCGTCGATCTAATTCTGCAGCGACGGTTGCAAAAAGGTGTGCCTGATCTTTACTATAAATGAAAATTTCCGTGCCACCGCGCGTTGGACTTTTACTGATAAGTATCAGCGATTTTTCTTTGTCTGAATGATTAAGAAGATTACTTGCATGCCATGTAATCTGTTGATGTGTATGGCGTAAGAAATAATCAGCTTTAAATCGGCGCCATAGATCTTCTACTTGCCATTGGGTAAAGCCTTCTGCTCGTAGTTGTGCAGAGGCCATGTGTTGATTATGGCGGATACGATCACGCATATCAGGTGGGTTTTCTAAACCACGACGTAGTGCTCGCTGTGTTGCATTATATAAATCAGCAATAAGTGTTCGCTTCCAACTATTCCAAAGATCTGGGTTAGTTGCACTGATATCTGCGACAGTAAGGCACACTAAATAATCTAAACGCTCTTCATCTCTAACGTGTTTTGCAAACTCAGTAATAACATCAGGATCATAAATATCACGGCGTTGAGCAGTTACAGACATGAGTAGGTGACTTTTTACTAGCCAAGCAACAAGGTTTGCTTCTGGTTTTGATAACCCATGTTCAATACAAAACTCATAGGCATCAACAGCGCCAAGTTCTGAATGATCGCCTCCTCGGCCTTTTGCTATATCATGAAAAATAGCCGCGATAATCAACAGCTCTTTTTTTATTATTTTTGGATAAACTTCACAACATATAGGGTGCTTTTTTCTGTTTTCAGGTTCTGAAAATGTATTAATGTGCTTTAGCAATCGCATACTATGTTCATCTACTGTATACGCGTGAAATAAATCAAATTGCATTTGACCTACTATCTGACTCCATTGTGGTAAATAGGCAGAAAGTACGCCTAATCGATGCATAACACTGAATGCTTTATGAAGTGCGTTAGGATGCTGAGTTAAGGTGATGAACTTATCTCTTGCTTCTGGTATTTCACATAAAAAACGATTGAGTCTACGACGTGCCGTACGTAATTGACGCATTGTTGGTGGTGCGACACCATCAATTGTTGAATCATTAGCGATAAGTAAAAACATATCAAGAATAGTATCAGGGCGAGCTTGAAATAAAGCGGGTTTTCTTGCCTCTATTAAGCGTCCACGACGTTGGAAGTCATCGTTGATAATAATCGCTTCTTCTTGCTCACCTTGATGGATAATTGCTTCGTCAAAAATCTTTAATAGCATGCTATTGAGTTCAGCAACACGACGTAACGTTCGATAGAACTCTTTCATCATACGCTCTACACCACGGTTTCCGTCACCAATGAACCCTAAGCGTTCAGCAACTTGAGGTTGATGTCCAAAGGTTAATCTATTGTCGTAACGTTTTAATTCAATATGCAAGGCAAAACGAACACGCCATAGAAATTCTTGGCATTCAACTAATTCTCGGTATTCTGCATCCGTTAAAAATCCAGCTTGGCTCATTTCTAAAAGAGAGGTTGCCCCAAAGTGACGGCGAGCAATCCAACTGAGTGTATGAATATCTCGCAACCCTCCTGGACTTGATTTGATATCAGGTTCTAAGTTATATGTTGTATCGTGATAACGGCTATGACGTTTTTTTTGTTCATCTATTTTGGCTTGATAGAAAGCTTCACTAGGCCAAAAACTATCTGAATGAATGTTCAGCTTTAATTGATGAGCAAACTCTTTATCACCACAAATATAGCGTGCTTCCTGTAAATTAGTTGCAACGGTTAAATCACTTTTTCCTATTTCAATACACTCATCTAAAGAGCGAACACTATGACCAATTTCTAATTTTAAATCCCAAAGTAAGGTGACGAATTCGCTGGTTTTTTGACAGAAGGATTCACTTAGATTGTCATTATTTAAAATTAAAATATCAATGTCAGATAAAGGGTGAAGCTCACTGCGACCATACCCACCAACGGCAATTAGCGTTGTATTTGATAATTGATTAAATCCGAAGAAAGACCATAAGCGAGACAGCAATTGGTCAAAGTAATGAGAGCGTTCAAAGACTAAATCAGAAACAGGAACATTGTGTTGGAATGCGTTGACTTGATATTGAGAGAAGAGAGCGAGTTGTTGCTTTAATTCAGCAATTGTCAGTTGTTGATCAGATAAGGTAAGAGGAGATGTATAATTCATAGCAATCCCTGCTGATAAAAAAACAGAAGACCGAAGTCTTCTGTTTATTTCATTATTATTTGTTATTCATGTGTCGAGGAATAGTTTCTTCAGCGCGAAGTGTTAATACTTCACAACCAGTTTCGGTAACCAAAATGGTATGTTCCCATTGTGCTGTATTTTTACCGTCACCAGTATAAACTGTCCAACCATCGTTATCATCCTGCAGACAACCAAATTTACCTAAGTTGATCATTGGCTCGATAGTGAATGTCATGCCAGCTTTTAACACTGTGCGGTCATTATTTTTGTAATGAACAACTTGTGGTTCTTCGTGGAACTGAGAACCAATACCATGACCGCAGTAATCACGAACAATTGAACATTTAGGTGTTGTGCCTTTAATGTATTTTTGAATTGCAGTGCCAATTTCACCCAGTTTTACACCAGGTTTTACTTTACGCATACCTACATACAGGCTTTCTTGTGCAATTAAGCATAGACGTTTATCTGTAGAGCTAACGTCACCAACCAAAAACATTTTTGAAGTATCGCCATGATAACCATCTTTGATTACAGTAATGTCGATGTTAAGAATATCACCATCTTTTAGTACTGCTGGCTTAGTGAAACCATTGTATTGCTCATCTTGTGTAGCTGGAATGCCGTGACACACAATGTGATTGATTGAGGTACAAATAGATTTAGGAAAACCATGGTAGTTTAGTGGTGCAGGGATCGCACCTTGTACTTCAGTAATATGCTTATGGCAAATTTGGTCAAGTTCTTCAGTTGTTACCCCTGCTTTTACGAAGGGTTCAATCATTTCAAGTACTTCTGCGGCTAATTGGCCGGCAACGCGCATTTTTTCAATTTCTGCAGCGTTTTTAATATTTACTGACATGGGCTTTTCTCTATCTAAAAATAAATCGTTCTGGTTAAACGATAATTATTCTTAGTTTACCTAGGGTATGTTTATCTTTCAATATGAAGAAGAGTGAAAAATCATTCTTGGTTGAAAGGGAGTCAGAATGATTTTTTTGAAAATAGTAGATTTTAGCGGCGTTTTTATGGTATAAAGCGCGCCGGATTGATGAACAATTTGTTCTCAATACCGACAATACTTTAATTTTAAATCACACACATACCGTCACGCTGTCCGGGGTGCTCAACTTTTTGATTGTTTCAATCAAATGGTTAGGGTCGGATTACAAGCGGGGTATGTGGAGGCTTAACCCCATTTAATAGAGGAATTCTCAAATGGCAACTGTATCAATGCGCGATATGCTTAAAGCTGGTGTTCACTTCGGTCACCAAACTCGTTACTGGAACCCAAAAATGAAGCCATTCATCTTTGGTGCTCGTAATAAAGTTCATATCATCAACTTAGAAAAAACGGTACCAATGTTCAACGAAGCTTTAGCAGAACTTGCTAAAATCGGTAGCAAAAAAGGTAAAGTTCTTTTTGTTGGTACTAAGCGCGCTGCATCTGAAGCTGTTAAAGAAGCTGCAATCAACAGTGACCAGTACTACGTGAACAACCGTTGGTTAGGCGGCATGCTTACTAACTTTAAAACTGTTCGTCAGTCTATCAAGCGTTTAAAAGAATTCGAAGTTCAATCTCAAGACGGTACTTTTGAGAAGATCACTAAGAAAGAAGCGCTTATGCGTACACGTAGCATGGAAAAACTAGAGAAATCTCTAGGTGGTATCAAAAACATGAACGGTCTTCCAGACGCGTTATTTGTTATCGATGCTGACCATGAG
Source organism: Aliivibrio sifiae (assembly GCF_002954705.1). Classification (GTDB taxonomy): domain Bacteria; phylum Pseudomonadota; class Gammaproteobacteria; order Enterobacterales; family Vibrionaceae; genus Aliivibrio; species Aliivibrio sifiae_A. Next base: position 2,187,478 of record NZ_MSCO01000001.1, on the reverse strand, counting down.
CACATTGCAGTTAAAGAAGCAAACAACCTAGGTATCCCAGTATTTGCTGTTGTTGATACTAACTCAAACCCAGATGGCGTTGACTACATTATCCCAGGTAACGATGACGCAATCCGCGCTATCCAACTTTACCTGAACGCTGCTGCTGATTCTGTAAAGTCTGGTCGTAACCAAGACGTTGCAGCTGTAGCTGAAAAAGACGGTTTCGTAGAAGCTGAGTAATTTTTCGACTCGTCGAATTATTATTTGCTCCTAGTGAGTCTTTTAGTTTCGTAGTAAACTAAATATAGTTAGCAGGGGCCCAATTTGGCCCCTGATTTTTAACTTTTATACCTATTTATATTGAGGAATTGAGAATGGCAACTGTAACTGCTGCTCTAGTTAAAGAACTTCGTGAACGTACTGCTGCTGGTATGATGGAATGTAAGAAAGCACTTGTTGAAGCTGAAGGCGACATCGAGCTAGCAATCGAAAATATGCGTAAATCTGGCGCAGCAAAAGCGGCTAAAAAAGCAGGTAACATCGCTGCTGAAGGCACAATCATTATCAAAGAAGAAGCTGGCGTTGCTGTTCTTCTTGAAGTTAACTGTCAAACTGACTTCGTAGCTAAAGATGCTGGTTTCCTAGCATTCGCTAACGAAGTTGCTGAAGCTGCTTTAGCTGAGCGTCTAGACATCGAAGCTCTTCAAGCAAAATTTGAAGATGCTCGTATCGCTCTAGTTACTAAAATCGGCGAAAACATCAGCATCCGTCGCGTTCAACTTGTTGAAGGCGTAGCACTTGCTTCTTACCGTCACGGCGAGAAAATTGGTGTTGTTGTTGCTGGTGAAGGCGAAGCTGATACGCTTAAGCACATCGCTATGCACGTTGCTGCTTCTAAGCCTGAGTACGTTAACCCATCTGACGTACCTGCTGAAGTAGTAGAAAAAGAAAAAGCTGTTCAAGTTGAAATCGCTATGAACGAAGGCAAGCCTCAAGAAATCGCTGAGAAAATGGTTATCGGCCGTATGAAGAAATTCACGGGCGAAGTTTCTCTAACAGGTCAAGCTTTCATCATGGAACCTAAGAAAACTGTTGCTGAAATTCTTAAAGAAAAAGGCGCATCAGTATCTAACTTCGTACGTCTAGAAGTTGGTGAAGGTATCGAGAAAGCGGCTGAAATGAGCTTTGCTGACGAAGTAGCTGCAGTACAAAAAGGTTAATCCTTTCGTATTGTTGATAAAAAAGACCGTGGCCATGCTGCGGTCTTTTTGTGAATAAAGAATCAACTTAGTTACGTAAGCTTTTATAATATAAGACGATAGTTGTAGCTATTTGCTTTTACAGAAAACAGTTAATATCAAATGGCGACAGTTATTTCGACAACTCTTAGTGAAAAGGTAAGAACCATGACGACGAACCCGAAACCAGTATATCAGCGTATTCTATTAAAACTTAGTGGTGAAGCACTTCAAGGCGAAGAGGGTTTTGGTATTGACCCAGCAACACTTGAGCGTATGGCTCAAGAGATAAAAGAACTGATTGAACTTGGTGTTCAAGTTGGTGTTGTTATTGGTGGTGGTAACCTTTTCCGTGGTGCTGGCCTTGCAGAAGCTGGTATGAATCGCGTAGTAGGCGATCACATGGGTATGCTAGCAACAGTAATGAATGGCCTTGCTATGCGTGATGCACTTCACCGTGCTTATGTAAATGCACGAGTAATGTCTGCTATCCCTCTAAAAGGTGTATGTGATGATTATAATTGGGCTGATGCAATCGCTCAACTTCGTCAAGGCCGTGTAGTAATTTTCTCTGCAGGTACAGGCAACCCATTCTTTACAACCGATTCTGCTGCGTGTTTGCGTGGCATTGAAATTGAAGCTGATGTCGTTTTAAAAGCAACAAAAGTAGATGGTGTATTTACCGCTGATCCAGTATCTAACCCTGATGCAGAATTATATGATAAACTGGATTACAACACTGTTCTTGAAAAAGAATTAAAAGTTATGGACTTAGCAGCGTTTACTCTTGCTCGTGACCACAAAATGCCTATCCGTGTATTCAATATGAATAAGCCGGGTGCATTGCGTCGTGTTGTAATGGGTGAAACTGAAGGTACTTTAATCAGCAGCGCTGAATAAATCGTCCAATATAAAATAACAATTTAAGGTGAAGTTGTGATTAACGAAATTAAAAAAGACGCTCAAGAGCGCATGGAAAAAAGCGTAGAAGCACTGAGAAACAGCCTGTTAAAAATTCGTACAGGTCGTGCTCACCCAAGCCTTCTCGCTGGTCTTTCTGTTGAGTACTACGGTGCAAGAACTCCAATTAATCAAGTAGCAAACATCATTGCTGAAGATTCTCGTACTCTTGCGATTACTGTTTTTGATAAAGAGCTTGCTGGCTTAGTTGAAAAAGCAATCATGATGTCAGATCTTGGTCTAAACCCAATGTCTGCTGGTACAGTAATTCGCGTACCGCTTCCACCGCTAACAGAAGAGCGTCGTAAAGACCTTGTTAAGATTGTACGTGGCGAAGCTGAAGGCGCTCGTGTTGCTGTTCGTAATATCCGTCGTGATGCAAATGGTGATCTTAAAGGTCTTCTTAAAGAGAAAGAAATTTCAGAAGATGATGATCGTAGAGCACAAGACGAAATTCAAAAACTGACAGATTCTGCTGTTAAGAGCATTGATGAAGTGCTTTCAGTAAAAGAAAAAGAGTTAATGGAAGTCTAATTTACTTTTATTACTCATTGTTCAGGCTGATTTTTTCATATAAATAATGATATGATGTCGGCGATGAACACGATAAGAAGCGCTATGTGTAGACATTAGCGCTTTTATTTTTAAGGGAGTTATATGGCCAGTCAACCTAACAGCGAGTTTTTATCATCTGAAGTATTACCAAATCATATAGCGGTAATCATGGATGGTAATGGACGTTGGGCGAAAGCTCAGGGTAAGCCTCGTGTATTTGGTCATAAAGCCGGTGTTGATGCGGTGAGAAAAACCATATCAGCAGCCAGCAAACTAGGGATAAGAGCCATTACTCTTTTTGCTTTTAGTAGCGAGAATTGGCGTCGCCCAGAAGAAGAGGTTAGTGTCCTCATGGAGTTGTTTATTACGGTTCTTTCCCGTGAAGTTAAGCGTCTTCATAAAAATAATATTCAGTTACGCGTTATAGGTGATACCTCTCAATTTAGCTCTCGTCTTCAAAAGAAGATCGTTGATGCTGAGGCATTAACTTGTGAAAATTCAGGGTTAGTGCTAAATGTTGCTGCAAATTATGGCGGCAAGTGGGATATTACCCAAGCAGTTAAACGTCTTGCTTATCAAGTGGAGCAAGGTAATTTACAGGTTGATGATATTGATGAAGCGTCGATTGCTTCTAAGCTCACAATGTCAGATTTACCTGATGTGGATTTAATGATTAGAACCAGCGGTGAGTGTCGCATCAGCAATTTCATGCTGTGGCAAATGGCTTATGCTGAGTTTTATTTCACTGACCAATATTGGCCTGATTTTAATGAACAAAGTTTAGCGGATGCTATTGCTTGGTTTGTTAGTCGAGAAAGACGATTTGGTTGTACAGGTGAGCAAATCCAAGCTCTAATGAACGAAAAGGATCTATAAAGTTTGAAACAGCGTATTATTACCGCTCTTATTTTAGCACCCCTAGTTATTGCAGGCATTTTCATGTTGCCAATGCAAGGTTTCCTTATTGCGATTACCGCAATTACACTTGTAGGCTTTTGGGAGTGGACTCAGTTTACAGAATCTAAATCTCGTTATATAGCCTTAGTCCCTTCAGTAATTGCCCTTGCAGCGTCTCTTTTTTTATTGCCAACCTCAACTTTGGAACTTGCGATTCCAACTGATGGGCATCAAGCAATCTTATTGATTGGTTCAATATGGTGGCTAGTTGCTTCAGGTTTGGTTTTAACCTTCCCTAAAAGTAAAACATTATGGCAAAACCACCTACCTTTAAAGCACATTTTTGGTTGGCTAACAATGATCCCATTTTTGTGGAGTATTCTATTGTTGCGTGCCGATAGTTATGCGGTTGATAGTTTTTATGGCGCTAAATTAGTTTTATTGGTTTGTTTATTGGTATGGGCTGCAGATAGCGGCGCTTATTTTGCTGGCAAAACCTTTGGTAAGCGTAAAATGTCACCAGCAGTAAGCCCAAATAAAACGATCGAAGGTTTAATCGGTGGGATTATTACTGCGATTATCGTTGGCTGGGTTGCTGCAAGTGCTTTTGAAATCCGATTTGAAAGTACAATTGCGATGTTAGGTATTTTCATTGCAACCATTATTATTTCAGTATTAGGTGATCTTGTTGAAAGTATGTTTAAGCGAGCATCTGGTATTAAAGACAGTGGCACTATCATTCCTGGTCATGGTGGTATTTTAGATCGTATTGATAGCTTAACGGCTGCATTCCCAGTATTTGCTTTCTTGTATTTTCTATAGTTCGTTTCTCTTCTGTTTTGAAGAACTAAATCAACTTAATTTATACGGTAGATATCATAATCTACCGTTTTTCTATTCAATTTTCATTGTGGTCATTCATTATGCGCAAGTTAACCATTTTAGGTGCTACTGGCTCTATTGGTAGTAGTACACTTTCAGTCGCAAAACAAAACGCCGATAAATTTGATGTTGTTGCATTAGGTGCAGGAAGTAACGTTGAAAAAATGCTGGATCTTTGTTGTGAATGGCAACCTAAATATGTTGCTATGGCAAGTACTGACGCAGCACATTCGTTAATGGTTAAGCTAAAAGAGCGTGATCTTGATATCGAGGTGTTTTCAGGTGAAGAAGGGCTTTGTCACATCGCTCAACTTGATGATGTTGATACGGTCATGGCGGCGATTGTTGGGGCAGCTGGTCTGTTACCAACCATGTCAGCAGTTAAAGCTGGAAAGCGCATATTACTTGCGAATAAAGAAGCTTTAGTCATGTCTGGGCAATTATTTATTGATGCTGTCGAAACATATGGTGCCGAGTTATTGCCAGTTGATAGTGAACATAATGCAATTTTTCAATGTCTTCCTGAGAGAATTCAAACCAATTTAGGGCGTTGTGATTTAGATGCTAATGGCATTAGCTCTATTTTATTAACTGGTTCAGGTGGTCCATTTCGTTATACCGATATATCAGAATTAGAATCTGTAACACCTGAAATGGCAATTGCTCACCCTAACTGGTCAATGGGACCTAAGATCTCTGTTGATTCAGCAACCATGATGAATAAAGGGTTGGAATATATAGAAGCTCGTTGGCTGTTTAACGCAAGCAAAGAGCAGTTGAAAGTTGTTATTCATCCTCAATCAGTTATCCACTCTATGGTTCAGTACAAGGATGGTTCTGTCTTAGCGCAAATGGGACTTCCCGATATGAGAACCCCAATTGCCTGCACTATGTCTTATCCTAAAAGAGTAAATGCTGGAGTTGAACCACTTGATTTTACTAAAGTGGGAGAGTTTAGTTTTCTTGAGCCAGACTTTTCTCGTTACCCATGTTTGAAATTAGCTATTGACGCATGTTATTTAGGTCAGCACGCGACGACAGGGTTAAATGCAGCTAATGAACAATCAGTCGCTGCTTTTTTGAACGGTCAGATTAAATTTACAGATATAGCTCGAATTAATGAGTCGGTTTTGGACAAAGTATGCGCAAACTTCCAAAACCTTGAGCTAGATAGCTTGGAAAGCCTGATTGACCTAGATAGAATGGCCCGTCATTATGCCGATGAGGCAATTAAAAAGGTTTAACTATGTCAGAACTTCTATGGAATCTATCATCATTTATTATCGCACTAGGTATTCTTGTTGCTGTTCATGAGTATGGTCATTTTTGGGTAGCTCGCCGTTGTGGTGTAATTGTTGAGAAATTTTCTATTGGTTTTGGTAAGTCAATCTGGAGCAGAAAAGGCAAAGACGGCACGGAATATAACATATCTATGATCCCACTTGGGGGTTATGTAAAAATGTTGGATGAACGTGTTGATGAGGTTCCTGAAGAACTTAAACAACATGCTTTTAATAACCGTCCTTTATGGCAAAGAAGTGCCATTGTTGCCGCAGGACCAATCGCGAATTTTATTTTTGCAGTGGTAGCGTGTTGGCTTGCTTTTATGATCGGAGTGACTGCATTAAAGCCAGTTGTTGGACATATCGATAATAATTCAATTTTTTCTCAAGCAGGAATTGAATCTGGAGTGGAACTAAAAGCGATTTCAGGAATCAAAACCTCGGATTGGGAAGCGGTTAATATGGCGATTGTTTCTCATATTGGCGATGAGTCGATGACGGTAACCTATAGCGATGAAAATAATATTGGTGTAGATGTTACAACGACTCTTGATTTATCTGATTGGAAATTTGATCCAGAAAAAGATTCACCAATGGTGTCTCTTGGTTTTCTTCCTTATCGCCCAACATTAACTTTAGATGTTGCCAATGTAAGTGCAAATAGTGCAGCTGAAAAATCAGGTTTATTGGTTGGTGATCGCTTAGTTTCTGTTAATGGTAATAAGTTAGCAGAATGGCAGGATATGGTTGACGCGATACAATCCAATCCAAATAAAACGATGGAGCTAGTTGTACTTCGTGATAATGAACAGGTGGCTTTAAGCTTAACTCCTGATAGCAAAGAGAATGCTAACGGTAAAATTATTGGTTTTGCTGGAGTATCACCTATTTTTGAAGCATGGCCTGAAGGTTATCGCTATGAAAAACAATATGGTCCAATCGTTGCTTTTGAAAAAGCAGTAGAAAAAACCGGTAATATTATTGATTTAACATTAACCATGACTAAGAAATTATTCACGGGTGATGTAGCGTTAAATAATTTAAGTGGTCCTATTTCGATAGCCAAAGGCGCAGGTACTACAGCTGAATATGGTTTAGTATCATTTTTAGGATTTTTAGCTTTAATTAGTGTTAATTTAGGTATTATTAATTTATTACCTCTTCCTGTATTGGATGGTGGGCATTTACTCTTCTTTGCAATAGAAGGGATTACGCGTAAGCCTGTATCAGAAAGAGTTCAAGAAATTGGTTATAAAGTAGGAACAGCAATGATTATGTCATTAATGGCTGTCGCTTTATTTAACGACTTTATGCGCCTTTAAGTAGTAGCAAGGGAATAATAAAACGTATTATGGCGATGAAAAAATTGTTGATAGCCTCACTGCTTTTTGGCAGCGTTGCAGCGCAGAGCGCAGAAACATTTGTTATTGATGATATACGCTTTGAGGGATTACAGCGTGTCGCATTAGGTGCAGCATTACTTAAGACCCCTGTTCGTGTTGGTGATAGTATGAGCCAGCAAGACGTATCTCAGGTAATTCAAGCATTATTTGCTTCTGGTAACTTTGAAGACGTAAAGGTATTTCGTGATGGGAATGCATTACTAATTAAAGTGACAGAACGCCCAACGATTGCAAATATCTCTTTTTCTGGTAATAAAGCCATTAAAGAAGAGCAGATGCAGCAAAACTTAGAAGCTTCTTCTATTCGTGTAGGCGAAGCATTAGATCGAACAACATTAAGTAATATTGAAAAGGGCTTAGAAGACTTCTATTACAGTGTTGGTAAGTACAATGCAACGGTTCATGCTGTTGTAACGCCACTACCTAGAAATCGTGCGGATTTAAAATTTGTATTTACTGAAGGCGTTTCGGCTAAAATTCAACAAATTAACTTTATTGGTAATGAAGTATTTACTGATGAGCAACTCCTCAGTCGTTTCAATCTTAATGTAGATGTCGCGTGGTGGAATTTTTTAGCGGATGAAAAATATCAGAAACAAGTACTTGCTGGTGATATTGAAGCATTACGTTCATATTATCTTGATCGCGGTTATTTGAAATTTCAGGTAGATTCAACTCAAGTTTCTATTTCTCCAGATAAAAAAGGCGTATATATCGCGTTAACCGTTGAAGAAGGGGCGCCTTACACTGTAAGTGGCGTTAAATTCCAAGGTGAGTTGATCGGTAAAGAAGACGAATTTAAAAAGCTTGTTCCTTTTGAAGATGGCGAAGTTTATAACGGCTCTGAAGTTACTCGTTTAGAAGAAAATATTAAACGAATTTTGGGTGAAGCCGGTTACGCTTATCCTCAAGTTCGTACCATGCCAGAGTTTGATGATGAGAACCAAACAGTATCGCTAGTTATTAATGTAGAGGCGGGTAACCGTATCTATGTTCGTGATATTAAATTTGTCGGTAATACTTCCACTAAAGATGAAGTGTTACGTCGTGAAATGCGTCAGATGGAAAGTTCTTGGTTAAACTCTAAGTCGATTGAAACGGGGAAAAATCGTTTAAATCGTTTAGGTTTCTTCGAAACGGTCGATGTACAAACGGTTCGAGTTCCAGGATCTGATGATCAAGTTGATCTGGTTTACTCTGTAAAAGAAGCAAACTCAGGTAGTGTTAATTTTGGTGTCGGGTACGGTACTGAATCGGGTGTGAGCTTCCAAGTTGGTCTTCAGCAGGATAACTTCATCGGTTCTGGTAACCGTGTTGGTATCAATGCAATGATGAACGATTATCAAAAGAACATCAGTTTAGATTATCGAGACCCTTACTGGAACCTTGATGGTGTCAGCTTAGGTGGTAAGATTTTCTATAATGAATTTGAAGCATCTGATGCGGGTATTGTCGATTACACCAACCAAAGTTATGGTGGTAATCTTACATGGGGTTTCCCGTTTGATGAGCTAAACTACTTCGAAATTGGTGTGGGTTATACGCATAACAAAATTTCTAATCTAGAAGGTTATGTTCAAATTGAACAATACTTAAATTCAGTAGGTGATGCTTATGATGAAGGTGCTCAAACGCTGATCGTAAGTGACTTTGATGTGACGTTATCTTGGACTCGTAATAACTTAAATAAAGGTTATTTCCCAACCGCAGGTAACTACCAGCGTGCGTCTTATAAGATAACGACGCCGAATTCGGATTCACAGTTTTTCAAAGCTCAATATGAAGTGCGCCAATATTTCCCATTAACTAAAAAGCATGAGTTTGCTTTATTAATGCGTGGTAAGGCTGGATACGGTAATGGTTACGGTCAAACTGACGGTAATGATAACCTGTACCCATTCTATGAAAACTTCTATGCAGGTGGTTTCACAACATTACGTGGTTTTGGTTCAAACTCTGCGGGCCCAAAAGCCGTTTATGCTCAAGGTTCAAATGGGGGGATAGGTAATAATACCTCTTACGCAGCAACGGATGATTCTGTTGGTGGTAATGCAACAGCTTTAGCAAGTATTGAGCTAATTGTACCAACTCCATTTGCAAGTGAAGAGACACAAGGTCAAATTCGTACCAGTGTCTTCTTTGATATGGCGAGTGTTTGGGATACTGAGTTTGACTATAAAGATCCTAAACCAGGAATGGATGGCAGTCAGTATTACTATGATTATTCTGATCCATCGAATTTCCGTTCTTCATATGGTGCAGCTTTACAATGGATGTCTCCTATGGGGCCGTTAGTATTCTCAATTGCGAAACCAGTGAAGATTTATGAGGGTGATGATGAAGAATTCTTTAGTTTCACCATTGGACGAACTTTCTAAGCATTGATAGCTCTAATAGAAAAGTGTTAATGTAAACCGATTAAATTTAGGTCGATAATAATTAATTAAGGATATGATTTTGAAAAAGTTGGTAAAAGTAGCCGCTTTAGGCACAGTATTATTAAGTGGTTCTTTTTTTGCTAATGCAGCAGAAGCAGCAACCAAAATTGGCTATGTAAATATGGCTCAAATCGTTCAGCAGATGCCACAACGTGAAGCTATTTCAGAAAAACTTCGTGCTGAGTTTAAAGATCGTATTGATGAATTACGTGGTTTAGAGTCAAAAATTAAAGATAAAGTAGAAACTATCAAACGTGATGGTGAGCTTTTAGGTACGTCAGGTAAAACTAAGCTTGAGCGTGAAATTGCATCTCTTCAGTCAGATTATAAACTGAAAGCACAAGCATTAGATGAAGATAACCGTCGTCGTCAAGGCGAAGAACGTCAGAAACTGATCATGCAAGTTCAACAAACAGTAGAAAAAGTAGCAAACAAAGAAGGCTACGATATGGTTGTAGATGCACAAACACTACTTTGGGCAAAACCAGAAGATAATCTATCTGAAAAAGTTATTAAAGAAATTAAATAAGGTCGAACATGACTCGTATTACGCTTGCTGAATTGGCAAAAAAACTGGGTGCAACCGTTCATGGTAACGGTGATGTTGTTGTACATTCTATCGCTTCGATGAGTAAAGCTGGAGAAGGGGATATAACGTTCCTTTCAAACGCTAAATATCGTAAGCAATTGGCTAGTTGCCAAGCATCAGCGGTGATTGTGAAAGAGGCAGACATTGAGTTCTGTCAATCTAATGCATTAATAATGCGAGACCCATATTTAGGCTTTGCTTTAGCTGCTCAAGCTTTAGATACAACACCGACTCCAGCAAAAGACATTGCACCATCTGCATATATTGCTGATGATGCAGTAATTGGAGAAGGTGTTGCTATCGGACATAATGCAGTCATTGAATCAAAAGCCGTTATTGCTGATGGTGCGATTATTGGTGCGGGCTGTTTTGTTGGCCAAGAAGTGAAAATTGGTAAGAATACTAAGTTGTGGGCAAATGTTTCTATTTATCATCGAGTAGAAATTGGTGAATCTTGCTTGATTCAATCTGGTACTGTTATTGGTTCTGATGGTTTTGGTTATGCAAATGACCGTGGAACTTGGGTTAAAATACCCCAATTAGGATCGGTTATCATTGGCGATAATGTTGAGATTGGTGCCAATACCGCCATTGACCGTGGTGCAATTGATAATACTGTTATTGAAAGTAATGTTATTATTGATAACCAAATTCAAATCGCTCATAACGTACAAATCGGATCTGGTTCTGCGATGGCTGGTGGTACAATTGTCGCTGGCAGCACAAGTATTGGTAAGCATTGTATTATCGGTGGTGGTTCAGTGATAAATGGTCACATTGAAATTACCGATGGTGTAACTATTACTGGTATGGGTATGGTGATGAGAGGCATTAGCGAAAAAGGCATGTACTCATCAGGTATTCCACTGCAAACCAATAAAGAATGGCGAAAAACTGCAACTCGTGTTCACAAAATTGATGAAATGAATAAACGATTAAAGGCAGTAGAGAAAAAGTTAGTCGACTAATTCTCACTTAGTAACATTCTAATTAATAAGTATTGGTCTGCATTTTGCAGACCTTTGTCTATCTATTATTACTCTATTTGAGCTACACTATTACTCAGATACGATATTGTTTTACAGGAATATTATTTTGACTCGTGAAAATAAAACGCTCAACATTACAGAAATCCAAGAGTTATTACCTCACCGTTACCCATTTTTATTGGTTGACCGAGTAACAGATTTCGAAGAAGAAAAATACTTACACGCGATCAAGAATGTGTCTGTAAATGAACCTCAATTTACTGGCCATTTCCCTCAAATGCCAATTTTCCCAGGAGTATTGATTCTTGAAGCAATGGCTCAAGCTACTGGTTTATTAGCATTTAAATCATTTGGTGCTCCTGCTGAGAATGAGCTTTACTATTTTGCTAGTATTGATAAAGCTAAGTTCCGTAAGCCAGTGGTTCCTGGCGATCAATTAATTATTGAAGTTGAATTCATTAAAGATCGTCGCGGTATTGCACTATTTAACGGTGTAGCTAAAGTTGATGGTGCTGTAGTGTGTTCAGCTGAACTTAAGTGTGCAAGACGAGAGTTTTAATTATGATTCATGAATCTGCTCAAATTCACCCGTCAGCAGTTATTGAAGGTAATGTGACGATCGAAGCGAATGCTTCTGTTGGTCCGTTTACTTACATTTCAGGTAATATCACGATTGGTGAAGGTACTGAGGTTATGTCGCATGTTGTCATTAAAGGCGATACTACGATAGGTAAAGATAACCGTATTTTTGCATTTGCCATTATTGGTGAAGAAAGCCAAGATAAAAAATACAGTGGTGAAGCTACAACCGTTGTTATTGGCGATCGTAATGTTATCCGTGAAAGTGTTCAAATCCACCGTGGTACGACTCAAGATCGTGGCGTAACAACGGTTGGTAGTGATAACTTATTGTGCGTAAATGTTCATATCGCACATGATTGTGTTGTTGGTGACAATATAATCATGGGGAACAATGCAACACTAGCTGGTCATGTGAACATTGAAGATTATGCGATTGTTTCTGCATTATCGCCTGTTCATCAGTTTTGTACCGTTGGTGCTCATAGCTTTATTGGTGGCGCATCGGTTGTTGTTCAAGATGTACCTCCATTTGTTATGGCACAAGGTAATCACTGTAAGCCTTTCGGTATTAATATCGAAGGATTAAAGCGTCGCGGTTTTGAAAAACCTGAAATTCATGCAATTCGTCGAGCTTATAAAGCGCTTTATCGTAATGGTAATACATTAGAAGAAGCAAAAGCTGAGATAAATAAAGAAATTGAAGCATTTCCAGTACTTCAAGGCTTCTTAGATTTGTTTGAGAAATCGACGCGCGGTATTATTCGTTAATAACGGCGTTTAGAAGTATATAAGCATATTATAAAGGCCTATTGATGTAGGCCTTTTTTATTTTGGAGCAAAAATGACCAAACCATTACGAATTGGTATTGTCGCTGGTGAGTTATCTGGTGATACGCTAGGTGAAGGCTTTATTAAGTCAGTAAAAGCACAATATCCTGGTGCTGAATTTGTGGGGATCGGCGGACCTAAAATGATAGCTCAAGGATGTGAGTCATTATTTGATATGGAAGAACTGGCCGTAATGGGGTTGGTAGAAGTATTGAGTCGATTACCTCGTTTATTAAAAGTGAAAGCAGAACTTGTTAATCATTTTACTCAAAACCCACCAGATGTTTTTATCGGTATTGATGCGCCTGACTTTAATTTACGTTTAGAAAAAACGCTAAAAGAGAAAGGTATAAAAACAGTTCATTATGTTAGTCCATCTGTATGGGCTTGGCGTCCAAAGCGTATATTTAAAATTGATGCCGCAACGGATCTTGTTTTAGCCTTTTTGCCGTTTGAAAAAGCATTTTATGATAAATATAATGTAGCTTGTGAGTTTATTGGCCATACATTGGCTGATGCAATTCCAATGCAAAGCGATCAAATTTCAGCTCGTGAATTATTAGGTTTACAACAAGATCGTCAATGGCTAGCCGTTTTACCAGGTAGCCGTGGTGGTGAAGTTGCATTAATTGCCAAACCATTTATTGAAACCTGTCAACGAATTCATAAACAACATCCTAAAATGGGGTTTGTCGTTGCCGCTGTTAACGAAAAACGCCGTGAACAGTTTGAAACAATCTGGAAAGAAACGGCCCCTGAATTAGAATTTACAATTATTCAAGATACGGCCCGAAATGTCATGACAGCCGCTGATGCTGTATTATTAGCATCAGGTACGGTAGCACTTGAATGTATGCTAATAAAAAGACCAATGGTTGTTGGTTATCAAGTAAATAAACTAACAGGATGGATTGCTCAAAAGCTTTCGATTACTGAATTTGTTTCTTTGCCTAATGTCTTAGCAGGAAAAGAATTAGTGCAAGAGTTTATTCAAGAAGAGTGTCACCCTGATTTTCTTTATCCGGCAATGGAAAAAGTATTGAGCCAAGATAACAGTGAATTAATTGAAAAGTTTACTGAAATGCATCAATGGATCCAAAAAGATGCGGACAAGCAAGCCGCTAATGCCGTCTTACGTCTAATTAATAAAGAAACAGCAGAATAACGTTATGACAAAAAAAACAGACTCGAAAGAATTACCTCCATTTGAATACCCTCAAGGTTACCAGTTATTTGCTGGTGTTGATGAAGTAGGGCGTGGACCATTAGTTGGTGCAGTTGTAACGGCTGCTGTTATTTTAGACCCAAATAATCCAATCGAAGGTTTAACGGATTCTAAAAAATTGACGGATAAAAAGCGTGATTTATTGTTTCCAGAAATCCAAGAAAAAGCATTAGCATGGTCACTAGGTCGCTGTGAAGCTCATGAAATTGATGAGTTGAACATCTTACAAGCTACAATGGTTGCGATGCAAAGAGCTATTGCAGGATTAAAAATAACGCCAGATTTTGCCTTAATTGATGGTAATAAAGTCCCTGATTTACCAATGGCTAGTTTAGCTGTTGTTAAAGGTGATTTACGAGTTCAAGAGATCAGTGCTGCATCTATTATTGCAAAAGTAACTCGCGACAGAGAAATGGAAGTTCTAGATAAAGAATTTCCTCAATTTGGTTTTGCGAAACATAAAGGTTATCCAACCAAGGCACATTTTGCTGCCATTGAAGAGCATGGTGTGATTTCTGAACATCGCCGTAGCTTTAAACCCGTGAAACGTGTGTTAGGAATAGAGTAATGTCTGACCCTAAATTTGTACACCTTAGAGTTCATAGTGATTTCTCACTTGTTGATGGCCTTTCTAAAGTCCCACCATTAGTTAAGAAAGTTGCTGAAATGAACATGCCAGCTATGGGATTAACTGATTTCACTAACTTATGTGGTTTAGTTAAGTATTATTTTGCTGCCCATGGCGCAGGTGTTAAACCGATTATAGGTGCAGATTTTACGGTTCAGTCAAAAGAATTTGGTAATGAACTGTTTAACCTAACTGTCTTAGCAAAAAATAATGAAGGGTATAAAAACCTTACGTTATTAATCTCAAAAGCATACCTACGCGGTCACGTTCAACATACTCCAGTAATGGATAAAGAGTGGTTGATAGAGCATAGAGAAGGCTTAATTCTTCTTTCTGGCGGCAAGAATGGTGATGTAGGTAAAGCGCTGCTTAAAGGCAATAAAGAACTTGCTGATGAATGTGTTGAGTTTTATCAAACCCATTTCCCTGAACACTATTATCTTGAATTAACTCGAACAGGTCGTTCTGATGAAGAAAGTTACCTTCACTTTGCTGTAGAGTTAGCCGAAAAAGAAGGGTTGCCAGTTGTTGCTACCAATGATGTTCGCTTTATTAAAGCGGAAGATTTTGAAGCGCATGAAATTCGAGTAGCTATCCATGATGGCTTTACTTTAGTCGATCCCCGCCGACCAAGACTTTATAGTGAACAACAGTATTTACGTTCAGAAGATGAAATGTGTGAGCTGTTTTCTGATATACCAGAAGCGTTAGAAAACAGTGTTGAAATTGCAAAACGTTGTAATGTTACGGTACGTCTTGGGGAGTACTTTCTTCCGAATTTTCCAACGGAAGGGATGAAAATTGAAGACTTCTTAGTTAAAAAATCTCAAGAAGGTTTGGAGCGACGTTTAGCCTTTTTGTTCCCTGATGAAAAAGTACGTTTAGAACGAAGACCTGAATACGACGAACGTTTACAAATTGAATTAGACGTAGTTAACCAAATGGGTTTCCCAGGTTACTTCCTTATCGTAATGGAATTTATTCAGTGGTCTAAAGATAATGATATTCCTGTTGGTCCGGGTCGAGGGTCTGGTGCAGGTTCACTTGTTGCTTACGCCCTGGATATTACCGATCTTGATCCTCTCGAATACGATCTCCTTTTTGAACGATTCTTGAATCCTGAGCGTGTTTCCATGCCCGATTTCGATATCGATTTCTGTATGGATAAACGTGATCAGGTAATTGATCATGTCGCTGAAATGTATGGTCGTGATGCGGTATCTCAAATCATTACCTTCGGTACCATGGCGGCAAAAGCGGTAATTCGAGATGTAGGCCGAGTTCTTGGGCATCCTTATGGTTTTGTTGATCGTCTTTCAAAACTAATCCCGCCAGATCCTGGTATGACATTAGCAAAAGCATTTGATGCTGAACCTCAACTTCCAGAGCTTTATAATGGCGATGAAGAAGTTAAAACCTTGATTGATATGTGTCGAATCTTGGAAGGTTGTACGCGAAATGCAGGTAAACATGCGGGTGGTGTTGTTATTTCACCAACGACAATTACTGACTTTGCTCCATTGTATTGTGATGCGGATGGTAACTTCCCCGTAACACAGTTTGATAAGAATGACGTTGAAACTGCAGGTCTAGTTAAGTTCGACTTCTTGGGTTTAAGAACCTTAACCATTATTGATTGGGCTTTAGGGTTAGTAAATCCTCGCTTGAAGAAAGAAGGTAAAGATCCGGTACGTATTGAATCAATTCCTTTGGATGATCAAGCGTCATTTAGATTATTACAAAACTCAGAAACTACCGCGGTATTCCAATTGGAATCCCGTGGTATGAAAGATCTGATCAAGCGTCTACAACCAGATAGCTTTGAAGATATTATCGCATTAGTGGCACTATTCCGCCCTGGTCCATTGCAATCAGGCATGGTAGATAACTTTATAGACCGTAAACATGGTCGAGAAGAAGTGTCTTATCCTGATGCTACTTGGCAGCATGAATCACTTAAAGAAACACTAGAACCAACTTACGGTATCATTTTATACCAAGAACAAGTTATGCAAATCGCCCAGATCTTAGCGGGTTATACGCTAGGTGGTGCCGACATGCTTCGTCGTGCAATGGGTAAGAAAAAACCTGAAGAAATGGCAAAGCAGCGTGGTACCTTTAAAGAAGGTGCGATTGCTAATGGCGTAGATGGTGAGTTGTCGATGAAAATCTTCGACTTGGTAGAAAAGTTTGCTGGTTATGGTTTTAACAAATCTCACTCAGCCGCTTATGCCTTAGTTTCTTATCAGACATTATGGTTAAAAACGCATTATCCTGCAGAGTTTATGGCGGCGGTAATGACCGCTGATATGGATAACACCGATAAGATTATAGGTCTTGTTGATGAATGTTTCCGTATGAAGTTAAAAGTGCTTCCACCAGATGTTAATGCCGGTTTATATCGTTTCAATGTCGATGAAGATGGCGCGATTGTTTATGGTATTGGTGCGATTAAAGGGGTTGGTGAAGCGCCTATTGAAAATATCATAGAGGCGCGTAATAAAGGCGGGCATTTCCGTGATTTATTTGATTTCTGCTCTCGAATTGATACAAAAAAAACCAATAAGCGAGTGGTGGAGAAACTGATCCGTTCTGGCGCATTAGACAGACTTGGTCCTCATCGTGCAGCATTGATGGCGTCATTAGATGATGCAATGAAAGCCGCAGGGCAACATCATCAAGCGGAATCATTTGGTCAGTCTGATATGTTTGGGGTGTTAACTCAAGCACCTGAAGAGGTTGAACAAGCGTATACACATGTTCCAAGATGGCCAGAAAAAGTATGGCTTGAAGGGGAGAGAGAAACATTAGGTCTCTATTTAACTGGGCATCCAGTCAATGCGTATATTAAAGAATTATCTCGATATACTACGTGGCGTTTGAATGACGCTCACGTTACGAGACGCGATCAAACTGTAACGGTTGCAGGTTTGGTTATTGCTGCTAGAGTAATGACCACAAAGCGTGGCAGCCGGATCGGTTTAATGACATTGGATGACAGATCGGGCCGAATGGAGGTCATGTTATTCTCTGATGCGCTTGATCGGTACGCTGATTTGCTAGAAACTGACAAAATAGTGCTGGTTTCTGGACAGGTCAGCTTTGATGATTTCAACGGGGGGCTTAAAATGTCTGCCCGTGAAGTGATGTCATTGGGTGATGCACGAGAAAAATACGCTCGTGGATTATCAGTTTCTGTTACCGAAGCACAAATTAACAACCAATTTTTTGAGCGCTTTAGTCAAATACTAGAGCCTAATCGGGCAGGGACTGTTCCGGTAAATGTATATTATCAGCGAGCAAATGCTCGTGTTAAGTTGGTCTTAGGGACAGAGTGGCGAGTGACGCCAACAGACCAACTGATGGATGATTTGAAATCGTTGCTTGGCGAACAGCAAGTCGAGCTTGAATTTAACTAGAATAAGTAAGGCTGCTAATTTGAGCGGCCTTGAACTAATAAGGATTCTTTAATGAGCCTAAATTTTCTTGAATTTGAAAAACCAATTGCAGAACTAGAAGCAAAAATTGAAGCGCTGCGTGATATTTCTCGCCGTGGTGGAGATAATACGCTTGATCTAGAAAAAGAAATTAAGCAATTAGAAGATAAATGTTTAGAGCTTAAAAAGAAAACATTTAGTGACCTAGGCGCGTGGGAAGTGGCACAGCTTGCTCGTCACCCAGAGCGTCCATATGTATTAGATTACATCGAACATATGTTTACAGAGTTTGATGAATTAGCCGGTGATCGTGCTTTTGCTGATGATAAAGCATTAGTAGGTGGTATGGCGCGTTTAGATGGTCGTCCTGTGATGATTATTGGTCACCAAAAAGGTCGTGGTACAAAAGAAAAAGTATTGCGTAACTTTGGTATGCCTAAACCTGAAGGTTACCGTAAAGCAAAACGTTTAATGCAAATGGCAGAGCGTTTTAAAATGCCTATCATTACTTTCATCGATACGGCGGGTGCTTACCCAGGTGTTGGTGCAGAAGAACGTGGCCAGTCTGAAGCTATCGCAATGAACTTAAAGATCATGTCAGAACTAAGTGTTCCTGTGATTTGTAATGTTGTTGGTGAGGGGGGTTCTGGTGGAGCATTAGCAATCGGCGTAGGTGACTATGTAAACATGCTTCAGTACTCTACTTATTCAGTAATTTCTCCTGAAGGTTGTGCTTCAATCTTATGGCGTGATTCAGATAAAGCCCCACAAGCTGCTGAAGCGATGGGTCTTGTTGCTCCTCGTCTAAAAGAGCTTGAATTGATTGATACGATCATTGATGAGCCTCTAGGTGGTGCACATCGTGATCATAAAGCAACGGCTGAAAATATTAAGGCTCGTTTAATCGAACAATTGGATGAGCTGGCTGGTTTTGATGAAGAAGCATTGCTTGATCGTCGTTACCAGCGTTTAATGAACTACGGTTACTGTTGATAATTTTTGTCAGATAGAGTAGAGTGAAAGCGAGCCTGAGTGCTCGCTTTTTTATTATCTGGATATATTGTTTATGCTTTATTCTCAATTCTCATCTCAATTAGATTCTTACCCTGTATCTAAACCACATCTTATTGTTGCTTTAAGTGGTGGTGTTGACTCTATGGTTCTGCTTCGTCTTTCTTCAATTTACGCCAAAGAAAGGGGGCTTGAATGTATTGCTGTTCATGTTAATCATGGATTAAGTCAGTATGCATTTGATTGGGAAAAGGTGTGCCAGAGGCATTGTGATTCTTTATGGATTGAACTGCATATTGAACGGGTACAGGTTACTGTTAGTGCTCAAGATAGTTTAGAAGAAGTAGCAAGAGAGGCTCGTTATAAAGCGTTAGATAAGCATATACAAACTAATAGTTTATTACTTACAGGCCAGCATCAGGATGATCAGGTCGAAACTTTTTTTCTTGCATTGAAAAGAGGCAGTGGCCCGACGGGGTTATCCTCAATGCCATCAATTATTCCGTTATTAAAAGGGTATAAATGCCGCCCGTTATTAATGCAACTTCGCTCTGATATTGAAGCATATGCTCATAATAATAAATTGGAGTGGGTTGAAGATGAGAGCAATAAAGATACGCGCTTTGATCGTAATTTTTTACGACACCAAGTTGTGCCTAATTTAGTTAAACGTTGGCCTAATTTTGGCTCTGCTGTATCACGTAGTGCTCAGTTATGTGCAGAACAAGAACGCTTACTTACTGAATTACTTCAACCTAAGCTAATCGCGTTTCAAAATTCATATTATGCTATTTCTATTTCGCAATTAGATAAAGAATCTGAACTTGCTCGTAATATGTTATTGAGGTTGTGGTTGAAGCAATTTTCAATTCCTTTACCTAGCCAAATCCAATTAAAAGTATTATGGACCGAAGTAGCAAAAGCAAAAGAAGATGCGAATCCTTCTTTAGCATTAGGTTCAATTCAATTAAGACGTTTTCAAGACAATTTATATTGTTTGCCCCAGTACAAAGATCTTTCATCGTGGAGATGTGAGTTACACCAGTCTATGGAATTGCCAGACAAACTTGGAAGACTCGTATTCGAGCACCAGGCTGTAGGAATAATGGGTAACGAAGTGGAGAGAGAAAAAATATTATTACTTAGAGCGCCTTTAAAACATGAAAGAGTGGAAGTGCGTTTTAATGTTCAAGGGCTTTCCCCTCACCCTGAGACTCGCTCTCATCGCCGTAAAATGAAAAAATTATATCAAGAGTATGGTATCCCAAGTTGGCAGAGAGCAAGGTTACCAATGATTTTTTATAATGAAGAACTTGCCGCTGTTGCTGATCTGTTTGTATGTAAAGCATTTTCAGGTGAAGAATGTGAGCTGATCTGGAAGAAATTAGGCTTGAAATAGACATTTAGTATGAACTTGTCAAAATGATTATAAATATGAATGGAGCAATATTATGAAAAAAACAATTGGACTAGCAATGATCGTATTAATGGCTTCAGCGCCAACATTTGCAGCGGGTGATGCCGCTGCTGGACAAGCGAAATCAGCGATTTGTGCCTCTTGTCATGGAGCCGATGGTATTGCCGTTATCCCTGGTTATCCAAACTTGAAAGGGCAAAATGCTCAATATATCGAATCATCATTAAAAGCGTATAAAAATAAAGAACGTAGTGGTGGTAACTCTGCAATAATGCAACCGATGGCTGCGATGTTGAACGATGCAGATATCGCTAACTTAGCTGCTTATTATTCGACAATGAAGTAAGCATCAATTAAGTAATGTTATTCCTAGGTTGTATGTTCGCTTTGGCTCAAGGATAATAGGCTAATAGTATTTATGAATGTTAAAGGACTAATATGAAAAAGATTGAAGCGATCATTAAACCATTTAAGCTTGATGATGTGCGTGAAAGCCTTGCTGATGTTGGTATCACAGGCATGACAGTATCTGAAGTAAAAGGGTTTGGTCGTCAAAAAGGGCATACTGAGCTGTACCGTGGTGCTGAATACATGGTCGATTTTTTACCAAAAGTAAAACTTGAGATCGTAGTTACTGATGATGTTGTCGATCAATGTGTTGATGCTATTATTGAAACGGCTCAAACAGGGAAAATTGGTGATGGTAAGATTTTTATCACTGATGTTAGTCGAGTTATTCGTATCCGTACGGGTGAAGAAGACGAAGACGCGATTTAATACCCACATAAACATGAGTATCTGCTAATCTAGTTAGCATTATTACTATTTAAGGAAGGAGTGATGATTCACTCCTTTTTTTGTTTATGAAAAAGAGAACTCTATTTTTATCTGGCTCTGCGTTATTGGTAGGGCTAACTCTCGTTGCTAAGTCAATTGTATTTACTGTTCCTCTAGAACCTGAATTTATTGAACTGTCTAAAGATACTCCAGATGCATCGTTAACTTATCAGTCTGGTTGTACCCAATTTAAGACCTCAGCACCAATCGATCGTAATGGTCAATTGAATGTTTTAGTTTGGAATATTTACAAACAGCAAAAAGAGAGTTGGGAACCTGCATTAAAGTCATTAACGGTTTCTTCTGATCTGGTTTTATTACAAGAAGCTAGTTTTACGACAGAATTAAAACAATTTGTAGTGGATAAATCGTATTCAGCTGAGTTAGTACGAGCTTTTGATGTGTTTGATACGAGTGCTGGCGTTTTAACATTAGCAAAAGAGTCGGCAGAAAAAGTGTGTGCTCATACTGCGATAGAACCTTGGTTACGATTACCTAAATCAGCACTTCTCTCTGAGTACCCTTTGTCAGATAAACAGACGTTAATGGTAGTAAATATTCATGCCATTAATTTTACATTAGGAACTGAAGATTATAAAAATCAAATTGAAGCATTATCACAAGAGGTAAAGCAGCATGATGGCCCTTTGATTATTGCTGGTGATTTTAATTCATGGAGTAATGATAGGTTGGAAACGTTGCAACAACAGGTGAAGACATTAGATTTAAAAGAAGTGTTATTTACTCCTGATGATCGTATGCGTTTTATTACAGGTTTACCGTTAGATCATATTTTTTATCGTGGCCTAGAAGTAACAGAAGCGCACTCTATGAAGAGTAACGCTTCTGATCATAATCCGCTACAGGTCAGTTTTAGCCTGAAAACGCAGTTATAAAGCCCCACAACGTAAAACAAGTAACCCAAGGAAGGATTGCTATTATTAATGCTTTAGAACGCTCTAAATCTGTCCATGCGCCCAAGACAGCATAGCTTAGTGCTATATACCACGGCATAAGCAGTGGGAAAGAACTTGCATAAGCAGACCAGTGGTCTGTCATAGGCAGTTTAATTAAACCATTTAGACTATTCAAGTCAGCAGCGTAAGGCATGATATTCGCATGATTTAATAAAAGACTAGCGTAACTAGCAATGTCACCAATCAGTGCAGGGAACATAACAATGGTGCTACCTGCAATCCATTTAAAATAGCTGTGTTGGTATTGGTTTTGCTTTGTAGCCAATTTAAACCATAGCGCTAATAATAAGATGGTTGCTGTTCGTCCCATAACATCATTAATTACCTCACCAGCTAACAAAATTTCTTTGGTTAGCCATTCACCTTGAACTTGGCCGCCAACACTTTCTATTTGAGCGGTTAAGTTCGTAGTTACCCATTCAAAATTGACTAGGTCAAAATAGGTTCCCCAGAACATAAATGGTGCAAAGATAAGTAAAACATAAGGTAGCCAAGCCCATTTACCTCGTTCATATAACGCGGCAAAACAATCAGCGGGAGAGCGAAATATATCGATCAATAAAATTAATGGATTTGAAGAAGGTGTCATACGTTTACCTTAGTAACATCAACGTAAAGTTTTAATTTTTGTCCTGGCTTAATATAAGAGCCACGTTCGATGTTATTCCATTTCATGATATCTGTCACAGAGACACTGAATTTCTGTGCGATAGAGCTTAGGTTGTCACCTTGTCTGATTTGATAATTTACAGTTCGGATGATTGCACCATCAGAGCTGTTTTTCCAAATAACTAAATTTTGACCTACACGTAATGAATCTTTTGGTGCCATGCCGTTCCATTTTGCTAGATCTCGGTATGAAATCGAGTTGTCACGAGCAATACTCCATAAGCTTTCACCGTCTTTAACTTTATGAGCTAATTTGTATTTCCCTTTTGCTTTAGCTTGAGTCTTTTTTAAACGTTGTGGAGCACTTAATGCATACGTTTTATTCCCTTGAGATGCTGTTGGGATTAACAAGTATTGTCCAACGCGAATACTAGAACCATTCAAATCATTGGTTTGTTCAATAATATTCGTTGTCGTGTTGTGCTTAACAGCTAATTGACTGATGGTATCGCCTGGTTGAACTTTATAGCGAACAACTTTCATTGTTTTATTCGCGTTCTTTTTCAAGTTGGCATTGAACTGGTCAACATGCTCAATCGGTAGTAATAAATGGTAAGGACCATCTGGAGAGGTAGCCCATTGATTATAAGCAGGGTTGTAACCTTGTAATTCAGTGATTGAAATACCAGCAAACTCTGCCGCAATAGCAAGATCTAATTGTTGTTTAGGAGCTACCATTTCAAGAACGGGTTTATTTGGGATTGGTGGCAGTTCTACACCGTATTTTTCATGATTTTTTATAATATCAGCAAGAGCAAGTAATTTAGGAACATAACCACTGGTTTCTTCTGGTAAATCTAATGAAAAGAAATCGGTTGGCTTACCTAGCTTTCTATTCTTAGTCATGGCTCTTGATACTCGACCAGCACCGCTGTTGTAAGATGCAATTGAATTTTGCCAGTCACCATCGAAGCGGCTATCAAAATATTCCATATAATCTAAAGCAGCATTTGTTGCCGCAGGGACATCGCGGCGACCGTCATACCACCAGTTGCGCTCTAATTTAAAGCGATCAGCAGTACCTGGAACGAATTGCCATAGACCTGCTGCACTGCCATGTGAATAAGCAAATGGGTCAAACGCACTTTCTACAACCGGAAGAAGGACTAATTCCATAGGTAAGCCCCGTTTTTCAATCTCAACCGTGATCATATACAAGAAAGGTTGTGCTCGTTTTGCCACTGTTCGTAAATGACTTGGATGTTTTATGTACCAGTTACGATAATAATCAACTGACTTTTGGTCTGGAATTGGCATCTCTAATTGCATTGCAATACGTTGCCAAACATCTTCTTGTTCTTGAGGCGTTAAAGTTGGTTTTTCAACTGGCTTTACTTCAGAAGGTGTCGAGTCTGTTTTTGAAGGAGTTGTAACCGTTGAGGTGGTTTCAGTCTGAGTCTGCTCTGGAGGAGGTGCGGTTTGGCAGCCTGCTAATAGCGCTAATCCAATCCAATGGAATTTCAGTTTCATTGTGTATTGCCTTCAGTGTGCTTATGCCAACATCACAGCATGATATTGGCATTCATATTTTTTATTTGGACACGGATAATACGTTGCAACCACACATCAAACAAGTTTCATACTTAAAACTCATCTTTCCATCTTCTTAATGCGGTAAAGGTCTCAAGTTCGGTACTTTCTGAGACTTTATTCACAACCGCTTTTTTTACACTATTTTCATTTGTTCGTAAAAAAGGATTAATTAATTTCTCGCGTTGTATTGTTGATGGAATAGTCGACTTTCCATTCGCTCGAAGATGTAATACTTTTTCACGGTATTGTTGCAGGTAATCATTATCTGGCTCTACTGCTAATGCAAATGCTAAGTTGGATGCAGTATATTCATGTGCACAATATACTTCTGTTTCATCAGGCAGAGCGGTGAGTTTTTGTAGTGAATGAAACATTTGCTCAGCAGTACCTTCAAATAAGCGACCGCAACCAGCAGAAAACAATGCATCACCACAAAAAAGCTTTTCATCGCCAACATAAGCAATATGGCCTTTTGTATGCCCTTCAACACCAAGAATCATGAATTGTTCATTGAATAGTTCAACAAAATCACCATCACTTACTGGGTGAGTTAACGTTGGGATGGGTTCGCTCTCTGGGCCAACAACATTGATTCCAGGGAATTGACGAACAAGCTCAGGAACCCCTCCAATATGATCATGGTGGTGGTGAGTAATCAAAATAGCATCTAAAATAAAATTATTCGCTTTAATACACTCTAAAACAGGTGTCGCGTCACCGGGATCAACAACAACACAATGATTATCATTGTTGTGAATTAACCAAATGTAATTATCATTAAATGCAGGTATGCTTTTTATTGATAGCATTAACCTTTCTCCAAATTTTGTAGCGTAAATAGGTAACGATATTGATTAAGCCAGCACTGCTTGATAAAAAAATTGAAAAACCGCATTCATGGTCTGATATCCCTCACGGAGAGTGGATAGGAGAGCTAATTCAATCACGTCTGGATGAATGGTGCCCTAAACTGTTTGGTTACCATATGCTTAAAATTGGTGGGCTCAGTGCTGAGCTTGATAGTCGCTTCTGTAATATTAAACACCAAGTTAACCTAGATAACAAAAATTCATTAAAAAATATTGTCTCTGAATTGCCTCAATTGCCTTTTTTAGAAAAAAGTATTGATGCGTGTGTACTTGCTCATCAACTTGATTATTCGTCAGACCCTCACCAATTATTAAGAGAAGTCGATAGAGTTTTAATTAATGATGGCTATGTTATTTTAACTGGCTTTAATCCGATGAGTGCAATAGGGTTAGCGAGTTTATTCCCATGGAGAAAAAATAACCTTCCATGGAGTGGCCGAATGTTTACGCCACACAGAATTAAAGATTGGCTTAGCGTATTAAATTTTGAAGTGGTCTACAGTGATTGCTTTGCGTTAGCGCCTTTAACTCGCTATCGAACCATATGGACATGGTTTGAGAATTTAGGTGGAGAGTCAGTAAAGCCAATTAGTGGGATTTATTTTCTTGTGGCAAGAAAAAGGACTTACCCATTAAGGCCTATAAAGTCGGCGTGGAAAAAGAAGCCTAAATTGGCTCCTATTTCAGTGGTGCAGACCCATCAAGGTAAAACTGAGTCAAAATAGCACGATGTTCATAAAACTAGCCGGGATAACCCGTATCGTCTTGAGTCGGGTTTTCTGCTGCAGTTCTTGCTAATTCATCACACATTTCATTTTCACGATGACCTGCATGACCTTTCACCCAGCGCCAATCAACAGTGTGGCGCTCCGCTTCTGCGTCTAATTGTTTCCAAAGATCGGCGTTTACCACGGGCTTCTTATCTGCTTTCTTCCAACCTCTTTTTTTCCACCCGTGGATCCATTGAGTGATCCCTTGGCGAACGTATTGGCTGTCTGTAGTTAGTACGACAGAGCATGGCTCTTTTAGATTACGTAGAGCAACCACGGCAGCAAGCATTTCCATACGATTATTAGTCGTTTGATTAAACCCCTCAGAAAACGTTTTTTCTGTGCCTTTATAGCGCATTACAATACCGTAACCACCAGGACCTGGATTTCCTAAACAAGAACCATCTGTGAAAATTTCAACCTGCTTCATTATCTCTGTTATCATTAGAAGAATTTAGAAATAGTCTGACACAAATGAGCCTATGAATACTAGCGACAATTCCCTTAATCGAATTATTGTTCTCGATACAGAAACCACAGGTATGAACTTTTCGGGTGGACCTGTCTATGAAGGTCACCGTATTGTTGAGATTGGTGCGGTTGAGATTATCAACCGAAAATTAACCGGTAATCACTTTCATGTTTATATCAAACCAGATCGCCTTATTGATCTTGAAGCGATTGATGTTCACGGTATTACTGATGAATTTTTGTATGATAAACCTGAATATAAAGACATTCATGATGAGTTTTTAGCTTTTATTAAAGGTGCAGAGCTAGTTGCTCATAATGCACCCTTTGATGTTGGCTTTATGGATTATGAATTCAGTAAAGTTAATAAGCTTATTGGTACAACGGATCAGTATTGTAAAATTACTGATACCTTGGCAATGGCGAAAAAAATATTCCCAGGTAAGCGTAACAATCTGGATATTTTATGTGAACGCTATGGCATAGATAACTCTCATCGAACGCTTCACGGCGCTTTACTCGATGCTGAGATTTTGGCAGATGTTTACCTGTTAATGACGGGCGGGCAAACGAGTTTGAGCTTTAATTCTGAAAATCAGTCAGATTCCTCAGAAGAAAGTATCAAAAGATTAAATTCAGGAAGAAAAGGATTAAAGGTTTTGCGTGCTACGGCCGATGAAATAGAAGCGCATGAAAAGCGTTTGGATATAGTTGGTGATGCCTGTTTGTGGCGTAGTTAGGAGTATAGTATGTGGCGGTTATTGATGATTGTGCTGTTTGTCCCAATGTTTTCTTGGGCAAAGAGCACTGAAATGTCGTGGTTGGATAATCGTTTTCGTGTCGATCCAACTATAAAGCAAGTTTCTTTTTTGGTTTACAGAGAAAAGGCATCTCAAGCAGTAACCTTAGTTCGTCCTGATGGAACAAAATATTATGCTTGGGAGCACCCAGAAAATGTTGCTTGGTATGAAGAAAATGGAATGGATATTATTTCCATTGAGAATCCAATGCCGGGTCCTTGGCAAGCTATAGGTAAAATAACACCTGAAAATAAAGTTAAAATTTTATCGAATCTAACACTTAATGTGGATTCGTTACCGAAAAAACTCTATCAATCGGAAAGTTTAAAATTTACTGCTCGGTTGCTGCAAGATGGCAAACCTCTTGTTTTACGTGATTTTTTGAATCGTATTAAATTAAATGTGACGTTTACTCCCTACCTTGCGAATGAAAAAGATCTTGTAAAAGAAGCTCGTCCGTTAGCCGAAGTATTAGGTACTTTTGAAGATAATGGCGAAGATCTTGATGAAGTGGCGGCGGATGGAATCTTTACGGTTAATTTACCTATTAATATTAAGCCGGGTAAATATTGGGTCCGAATTCAATCTCGTAATGGGGTGTTTTTAAGAACGGTAGAGCAAGATGTTCTGGTTTATCCATCACCAATCAGAGCAAGCTTTACTCAAGCTCGTAATGAAAATCAAAGTCATTCAATGACTATTGATACCGAGGCGGGAGTAATAAAAGCAGGTTCACTTGCGGCTCATATAGAACAGATTAATCCAAATAAAGTAACAAGAGTAACTCAAGCACAATCTAATAAAGATGATGAAAAATTGTATTTTGACTTACCAAACAGCTATATGTCGGGTAAAAATACATGGTCAGGTTGGGTGTATGCAACTGATATGGCAACAGATCGTCCTCTTCAGTTTTTTCTTGGTAAGCACAGTTATGGTGTGACAGAACCAATTGACTTAAAAGCCGCTTATGAAGCTCGAATTAAGGCTGAAGCTGAACAGCGTAAAATTGATGCGCAAAAGAAATTAGAAGAAGAACGAGCAGAAGCTCGTAAGTGGTTTTGGATTTATGTAGTGCTTG
Source organism: Aliivibrio sifiae (assembly GCF_002954705.1). GTDB lineage: Bacteria > Pseudomonadota > Gammaproteobacteria > Enterobacterales > Vibrionaceae > Aliivibrio > Aliivibrio sifiae_A. Next base: position 2,159,127 of record NZ_MSCO01000001.1, on the reverse strand, counting down.
GAAATCTACTGATTATTGTTCTTATTTTTGGGGCTATCTTTGGTTGGAAAAAAGTTAATGCAATGAGACAATTGAAAGCAGCGGCGCCAAAATCAGAAAAACTATCTATGCCACCACCACCTAAAGTCTAACTTTACTTGAGGTAATACAAAAATAATAAAAAACCGCAGAATAGTGTTTTTTTTGTTCGTATTTTTTCATTCTGTTACATTTGTTCTAAAATTAACGTTTGCTTTTTTATAAAATTTGCACTAATGCCATTTATTAAATATACTTCTGTCAATTATTGAAGAGGGCGATATTTTGGATAAGCAAAAAGTAATGCTAGAAGCTGCTTTTAACGAAATGTTAACAAAGAATAAGGGTGCACAAATAAGTTCTTTAATTTGCTGTGGCTTATTGGGTATGAATAATAGCAGTATTGATTACTTATCTATTGAAGAGATTATTTATTTAAAGTTAGTTGTTAATTTAAATAAATAAAGCCCAAAATAAGTAGAATAAAAAGGCCAGAGCATATACTCTTAATGCCGATCGTTTAAGGTACTTGAACGATCCTAAGATCACGTGATAATCCCTACTAACTTTTGTTGGTAGGGATTTTTATATGTTAGTTGATGAGTTAAACCAAGCGCATGAAACGATAGAAAACAGTAGTAACTATGAGTCTGTTGTTAATGCTATTGAGATGGAATGGATTGAACAGGCTCTTCATCATACTAACAAAACAAGTATTCGGCGTCGCCGATTACCAGCTCAACAAGCCGTATGGCTCGTTATTTGGATGGGTTTACAACGCAACAAGTCAATCAAGGAAGTATGCAGCTCTCTAGACTTAGCTCTTCAACCTCAACCAGAAAATAGTTGGTCTAGAGTTGCGCCTAGTGTGCTCACGGACAGTCGACGTCGATTGGATGAGGCTCCCTTAGCTGCACTTTTTAAAACAGTTGTTTCGGCGTGGGAAACCGATGCGCTTCAGCTAAACAGCGTACTAAATCTCAATGTTCTTGCTGTTGACGGTACGACTTTTCGATGTCCAAATTCAGAAGAAAATGCTGAATCATTTGGCTTCATTTCTAAGAACTATAAACCTTATCCTCAGCTTCGATTAGTTGGATTAATGGCAGCTGAAACTCGCATGATGCTGGGCGCATCGTTTGATGCGTGTAATGTTGGTGAAGCGACATTAGCACATCGCCTGCTAACTGACGTTCCCGCTAACTCACTAACCTTATTCGATCGTTGCTATTTCTCTGCAGATTTACTGATTAACTGGCAAAAAGCAGCATCTAACAGTTACTGGTTAACACCAATAAAACGTAAGCTTCGCTATGAAGTCATTGAGGAATACGTTGACAACGATATGCCAATATCCCCGCAGGCGTGAAAGAAGAACTCTGAGCTGCCTGCCACCTGGCAGGCAAGGCTTGTACTGCACAAAGATCCTGCGGGTGAAATTGAAGGTTTTATTACCTCTTTGGCTGACCCAAATCAATACCCACTCGAAGAGCTACTGCGTATCTACTGGCTGCGCTGGGAGATCGAGGAAGGCTTTGGTGAAATAAAACAAACTCAGTTGCAAAGCGAAGTTACTCTGAGGAGTCGGTTCCCATCAGGAGTAAAGCAAGAGCTCTGGGGGGGGCTAGCATAAACTTAGTGTGACTAGAAATGGTACAGATAGCTGCAGATGCAGATGCTGATGTGATGCCTAGTTGAAGAATCTATTTTTATTTATAATGAAATGCGACCGCATTTAAGTTTGGGAATGAGTACACCAAATCAAGTACATAAAAAAGTCAAGTGCATGCGCACTTAGCTTTCAATTAAAAATCGTCAACGTATTTTAGGACGAGACAGTTTAGGGATCATTTTGGAGCAATATTCTACCGAGAGAAAAGAAGCTGTATTAAAGAGCCTCTAGCAGCATATTCCATCCCAGTATCTGAAGTTTCAAATAGGAAGGTATTAACAGGCAAGCCTATATTATTGGCGTAAGTGCCTGGCTAACCACACACATCAATATTAAGCATATTTTGCTATAGTATCTTTTTAATCGGAGGTATTATGAATTAGCAAAGTAAGCGCGGCCATTGGGCTAATATTTTAAGATAGTAATCTATCAAGAAATTTTGTATTGATAATGAAATAAGCTACTAAACCCTTTATTATTTGTCAAAGAAGCTCTGCGAGTCAGAATTTACAACAAAAATTCATCCCATTATCGTAACAGAGCCAGTACAAGAGCAGTCGAATATTGTGGTGCTGAGATTTAATAATGGCTTTCGTGCCGAGGTTCAATTACCGGGTAGTTTTGATAAGTGATAAAATTCAATGTACCACTACAAACTAGGAGATATCTACTACAACCCTAGTTCCTACTTATTTAGTCCCACTGCTTCCTAACAAGCTTTGAATGTATTCTCTAGCAAAAGGAATAAGGCTTGAGATGACCTTTAATGCAAGTATTGTTTCAGCTTTTATCCTAAGCTGTACGTACCTATAGTTTTTTCCGAATACCTTAATCCCACCAAACGGCACTTCACTTCCTTTTGCAAGTATTTCACATTCGGTACTGGTTTCAAATAGTGCAAAAGCCTCTTGGTCATGGCAATTCAAAACTAAGTGTTTTACTTGAGTGTTGGCACAAAGTATATCTAGCATCAACAAAATGCTCACCATCCTAGGTGCAGGTAGTGAACCATAGGTAGAGACTACATACATATCGGCTATTTTTTCTGAACTATTGTCATAGCCAATGAAAGGGCAGGCCGATAGCTGGTCTGGGGAAATGGCAGCAGCAGGTTGATTCACTGGTATAAAGCCATAAAGTAGATGACCGACTAACATGCCAGCAGAATCACTGAATGTATTTGCAACCAACTCGCTTGTTTGTAGATCCTCGGCATTGATGGATATGCCCATATAATCATGGTGGAACCCGCTCAATTGTTCACATAGACCCTGCTGTTTAAGCAATGAACCATGGTGATAATGGGAAAATGTACTCGGCGTGGCGGTGTAAGGGTAGAGAATACGGTTGGTCATTTTATCGAAATGTCGTTTGTTCTTTTCTTTTGCTTTAACGTTAGGGTCTATAAGTTGTACTACATCTTCTTCCATCACTCGTGCTATAAGTAGCTGTTTCGATAGTTTTGGAGAGGTGACGCCGCGCTCCCAACGGCTAAAAGTAGTAAGATCAAGCTTAGAAAGCGCAGGATCTGATGAGCTAAGTAGATCAACCATTTCTTGTTGTGTCAAAATTCTGTCTGTTCTTACGTACTCGAGGAACTTTGCAAATGTTATTGGCATTCCTTAGCCTCACAATATTATTTTTAATATCACTATGCTATTACAATTTATTTAAGACTTCTATCTTTTCGTTTGATTAGGGCATCAACACTCACGGCTAGAGCATTTTAGAAGTCACCGCGAGTGAATCTGAAGAGATATTGATGACATTGTGGGATGCTCGTGATCGTCAAAGTAGCCATTCAGGAAAGTTGGATAATAAATTGAATGTGGTTGCATTTAACAATGGAGAATATACTTGTACTCCTGAAGATAAGGTATGGCTCTGTTCATCTTATAGTGGTGAGTTTGAATTGAATTTGAATAAAGGTGAGCCAATAGATTTATCACAGCTTGCAGGATATTATAGTGCACAAATTGACGATGATATTTTAAATCTGGTGATATTAGATGATGGCAAGTTAGAGATTACATCTAATCATTGTAAGGATAAAGCATTGATTAATTTAATTCTTGAAGAACAAGCCGCTTTTTTTAAGATTAAGAGTAATTCGTGTTCATTTGGTAAAACAGAAGGGTTAATTAGAGCTGTGGTTGAGAATGATAATTTTAAAAGTTAGAAATTCAAAGTAATGACCTACAGTTTCCTCAGGTTTGGATCAAACAAATTAATTAGTATTGATGCCTCTCTATATAATAAAAAGCCGATCATATGATTAATGCCCCTCGCTTAGGAGCGAGTGGCATGTTTATTAGGATATTTGACTGACTTTTTTAAAATTGTTCGGGGGTATGGTTTCCTATTCCGTTTCTTGGGGAGAATAAGCTGTTTCCCACTTTCCTTGAGAGCCTTTAAGTTTTTGGTATCGCTCCTGGGCTGCGTGTATCACTCGCCCAAATCATCTCGTCCATAATTAAAAATAGTGCATTGATAAAGCTGCTCCGCAGGGGCTCAACTTCGTGCTGTTTAGCCATTTCAGCCATTTCCAGCCTTACGATGTTGTAGCTGGTTAG